>NZ_CP174289.1:1945000-2717500 GCF_052466765.1 Microbulbifer mixtoriginis (SeqCode) | reverse complement strand
AAACGGATAGGATGAATCCGTCCTATCCGCAGCCTGCAATCTCATGGAGCCCTAACGACCGCTTGATGCTGCGTGCTTGCCAGAAACGCCTGTTTCCTTATTTCCATCAGAAGTAATCTGCTCCTTCGCACCGCCTTTATCACGCAACTTACCGGTGACAGCCCAAGCCAAAAGGGCAACCCAGGCAATCCAGGAAAGCCCTGCAGGCACATTTGCTGCGAGAATTTTACGAAAGTGTTTTCTATTGAGAAAAAATGCAACTATGGCTGGAAGAAACCAAACAGCAAAGAAGAAAACAATAAATAAAAAGCCCTTTAGCGGACTAATTTGGCTCAGCAATTCTGAAAAGCGGCTAATTAATTGATCGAGATCTGTAAACATATCCTTATTCCAATTTTAAAGCTGTCCTTTTTTACAGTCTCGCCTTCATCAATTTACTTACAACTAATTTAGATATTTTTTTTGTAGATCTTCCAAGCTGGCCTTTTCGCGTCCTGTACGCCAGTAGACATAGTAACTATGTAGGGATAGAAAGGCTGTCACACCTAAAGTAACTAGGAAGGCTTTTTGAGGATCCTTGATGAATGGTGCATTTGGATCAATTTCAATTGAAATGAAGTGCCAGACTGCAAATATTACAAGTTGAATCAATAAATAAAACCAACAAAAATTTATCTCCCTTCGTTTTCGGCGCAATCTTAATAATGCTAAATCAATATAAGCTTTTGCGGTTTCTTCCAATGGTCCCCATAAACCACGTCGATTTACTATTGAAAATCCAATCCCCAACGCAAAGATACTAAATACAAAGAATAACCTGATAGATACATCTGCTAGGTTTCTTTCCAGTACTGTCTTGACTATAAAAAGCGCTAAGACAATCCATGTGATAACCTCGGAAATAATCACAAAACGCATACGCCGCTCCTGACGACGTACCCACTTCAATATGGCAGTAGGCACTCTTGTACTAACCCGCTGCTGCTTCCATAAAGTTTCCAGTTCAGACCACTGTTCTTCACTGCTCGCTTTATTCACTACTCACCTCCTGACAAGCAGATGTTCAGCCGTTCTTTTGCTCGATTCAAGCGCACGGCAATATTGCTTTCACTGATACCAAGCACTTCTGAAATTTCCATATAGCTTAACCCCTCTAAACGCAGGGTCAGGGTTTGACGTAAACCCAGTGGTAGTTTTTTAACCGCAATTAGCAGCCGCTCTGACTTACGCTCTTCCTCCAGGCGCTCATCGGGACCCGCTTGATTGTCTGGCAGCGTCATCAATTCCTCCTCACCCGCATGTTGAGGTTTTCTTCTTGCTATTTCGGTTACACAACGATTGTGAACAATGCGATAGACAAAGGTTTTTAAGCTGGCATCCCCTCGAAAGGAAGGCAACGCTCGCCATAGCCCCAACCATATCTCCTGGAGCAGATCCTCATGTTCTACAGTAGTGCGCACATAGCTGCGCGCTATTCGGGAGATACCCTCGGCATACTCGCTTATCGCCTGCTGAAATAATTGATCCCGTAAATCCACCGGCTACTCCATTTTTTTGTAATGATTACTGTACCGGCGACGCCAAAAACCTTACAAAAAATTTCGTCTACATCTTCAATCAGTGTCGATATCTTCGTTTGATCCGATAACTCGGATTTACCTCAGGCCTTACATACCGACACAAGCCAAGACAACTACACTTGGTCTGCAGAATTTCTGAGGACACACTTATGAAGGCTCTCTATACGGCAGTCGCCACGGCGACAGGTGGACGTGATGGACAGGCGGCTTCGTCGGATGGCGCCCTAGACGTAAAGCTCAGCATTCCCAAAGAGCTGGGCGGGGATGGCGGAAGTGGTACCAACCCTGAGCAATTATTTGCGGCAGGCTATTCGGCTTGCTTTATCGGTGCAATGAAATTTGTTGCGGACAAGGAAAAGGTCGCTACACCGAACGATACCAGTGTGCGAGCTGAAGTTGGCATAGGACCCAGCGGGAAAGGCTTTGGGCTGGAAGTTGATCTCTATATAGAGCTACCGGGCATGGATCAGGTGGTAGCTGAACGCGTGGCCTTAAAAGCTCACGAGGAAGTTTGCCCCTACTCCAATGCAACCCGCAATAATATTACCGCGAGGCTGCATATTACGGTTTAGAAGCATAAGGCTGCCAACCCCTGGCAGCCTTGCAGGCCACTTTACCCTCTTACTCTTGGCGAGTTGAGCGCGCGGCCCCATTGGTTATTTGGAAAACCAACCTTGCTGCAGTGCGCGCACCATGATCTTCAATATCGAAATAGGGATTAAACTCGGCCATATCCGCCAAGCAAACCTTGTTTGAGTCCAGAACGGTATCCAGCAGCTCTTCGAGTAATTCCAGCGGGACTCCACGCCCAGAGGGGGCACTGACCGCAGGCATTACTGCTGCTGGTAATACGTCCAGGCATACTGTGAGGTACAGAAAGTCCACCTTATCGGTAAAGTCCCGGATCTGCTGTTTTATTTTATCCAGATTCCAGCTGCTAATTTCTCGATCGCGAATGACTTCTGCACCCAGTTCATCGGCACGATTGTAAAGCGCCGGCGTATTGGCATTATCGGCAGCACCGACACAGAGATAATTGAAAGGGCGGCCATTGATCTGGCACTGTTCCGCAATTTGATAGAAAGGTGTACCCGAGGAGCCCTTGGGTGAAGGGATACGCAAATCCAGATGGGCATCAAAATTGATAATACCCAGGGTCTTTTCCCGGTGTAGCTCGCGCATCCATCGCGCTATGCCCTGATAACTACCAAACGCGATTTCATGTCCACCCCCCAAAACCAGGGGAAAGTGTCCGTTAGCCAGCAACTCATTGATACGCGCACCGAGTAGTGCCTGTGCGGATTCCAAATCCTCACGATCGACTCGTACATTGCCGGCATCATAAAGAGGTAAATCAAAGGTGGCGGGTAGATTGGCAGTCGCCAAGCGTAGGATTCGCGGCCCTTTCGCAGCGCCAATACGCCCTTTATTGCGGCGCACACCTTCATCCGAGGCGAAACCGAGGATGGCAATTCCAGGGGGGTTATCCAGCTGCAGCGGCGAAACACGTTGGTGCCAACGCTCCCCGGCGCGACCGTCCTCACTGTCTGTGCGGCCACTCCACAAGCGCATATCAGCCAGCTGTAACATCTTTACCTCCCAGGAAAATCTGTGCGGGTTTCAGCGCGCCAAATTCATAGGCCAACTGATCTGGGGTATCCATCGGCCATAACACCATATCTGCGCGCAATCCGGGCCGCAGTACTCCGCGGGAACAGCAGAGCCCCAAGGCCCGCGCGGCTGCGCGAGTCACCCCGGCCAACGCCTCCGCTGGGGTAAGGCCAAATAGGTTGCAGCCCATATTCATCATTAACCGCAGAGAACCGATAGGGCAGCTACCGGGATTCAGATCGGTGGACAGGGCCATACAAACCCCCGCCTCGCGCAGTTTCTCTACCGGTGGCATCTGGGTCTCGCGCAGAGTATAAAAAGCTCCCGGGAGTAATACTGCCACGGTGCCGCTTTCAGCCATGGCCAGCACATCCGCATCGCTAATATATTCAATATGATCTACGGAGAGGGCGCTGGCTTTGGTTGCCATCTCAGTGGCGCCAGTGCGTGCCAGCTGCTCGGCATGCACTTTAATGGGCATGTCCAACTGCTTGGCGGCATCAATTACCCGCTGACACTGCTCTACGGTAAAGCCGATGGTTTCGCAGAACATATCCACCGCATCGGCCAGTTGCTCGCGCGCAACTGCCGGCAATATCTGCTCGCAAATCAAATCGATATATTCATCGGCACGACCATCGTATTCCGGCGGCAGGGCGTGAGCGGCCAAACAGGTGGTAACGATTTCTACCGAATTGTGCTGCGCCAAACGGCGAGCGGTGCGCAGCTGTTTCAGCTCCGTATCCAGATCCAGGCCATAGCCGGATTTGATCTCGACAGTGGTGGCCCCCTCGGACATCAAGGCGCGAAGGCGCGGCTCCGACAAACGGTATAATTCCTCAGCACTGGCGGCACGAGTGGCCCTCACAGTGGAAATAATGCCACCACCAGAACGGGCTACTTCTTCATAGCTCTCCCCGCCCAGGCGGCGCGCAAATTCTCCGGCGCGGTGACCGCCGTAAACCAGATGGGTATGGCAATCGATCAGGCCCGGTGTCAACCACTGCCCCTCACCGTCGATCACCTTATCTGGAGCACAGTCCGGTAACTCGCGACGCGGCCCCAGCCAAACAATCTTGCCGCCGGTTACCGCCACTGCGGCATCCTCTACAGCACCGTAGCCCCCGGCAATCGAAGGGTCCATGGTAGCGGCGTTCACATTCGTAATCAGTAGGTCACAGCGTTCTGTCATAAGCTTCTAGCGGCGCGCTTTTCCTTCTTTAACCATAGATGCCCAGTGCAATACCGAGCGGGATTTGGTCAGTCAGCATACAGACCATCGCCCCGGCTTGACAGTCATCTTTAAGACAACCATAGTAGCTTCTATTATTTCTTGTATATACAACCATATACAAGCCATAAAGGCATTAAACCCGAGTATGAATACTGCAAGCGAACCCCGCTACGCGGCGATCAAGCGCCATATCCGGCAAAACATCGAAAACGGCAGCTGGCCTGTGCATTTCCAGGTGCCCTCAGAAAATCAGCTGGCGCAGGAATTCGGTGTCAGCCGTATGACCGCCAGACGCGCTTTAAGTGAATTGACCGATGAGCGGGTACTGATGCGCTCCCAGGGACTCGGTACATTTGTGGCCGAACCAGTACCGGCTGGCTCCCTGTTAGAAGTGCGCAATATTGCTGATGAAATTTCAGCACGCGGCCACAGCTACAGCAATCGAATTTTGCTGGCACAACATTGTATGGCTAACGCCGAAGTAGCCCGTGCCCTGGAAGTGCCGGAACAGGCCAAGGTTTTTCACACCATTATTGTGCACTGTGATAACGGCGTTCCCATTCAGTGGGAAGAACGCTTTACCAATCCGGCCCTGGCTCCCGAATACTTACAACAGGATTTCGCCCACACCACGCCAAACGCCTATCTTTCCAGAGTCGCACCATTGACCGAGGCGGATACCACGGTTGAGGCAATCTCAGCAGAAGCTTCTATTGCCTACGCACTGGAGATCGCCACCGGCGATGCCTGCCTACAGGTGTGGCGGCGTACCAAGAGTAGCGCCGGTACTGTGAGCTTTGCCCGCCTGGTGCACCCGGGTAAACGCTACCGCCTGGGGGCTCAGCTGAGATTCTAATTTCTGCATGTATCTCATACGTCCCAGCAACACTGGATTGCCAATCATAGGGCGCAAGAATTTTTACCTAATAATTTGAGAGGAATGTATGTCCGCTGATAAACGCCACGACCCCAGCCGCAAAATCCGCGCGCCTCGCGGCAGTGAGCTCAATGCCAAAAGCTGGCTCACCGAAGCTCCCCTGCGCATGTTGATGAACAACCTGGACGCCGAGGTAGCTGAACGCCCGGAGGATCTGGTGGTTTACGGTGGTATCGGCCGCGCCGCGCGGGATTGGGAGTGCTACGACAAAATTGTCGAGGTGCTAAAGCGCCTGGAAGACGATGAAACCCTGCTGGTGCAGTCCGGCAAGCCCGTCGGAGTCTTTAAAACCCACGCCGATGCACCTCGGGTATTAATTGCCAATTCCAACCTGGTACCCCACTGGGCCAACTGGGAGCACTTCAACGAGTTAGATAAAAAAGGCCTGGCCATGTACGGCCAGATGACCGCCGGCTCTTGGATTTATATCGGCTCCCAGGGCATCGTCCAAGGTACCTATGAAACCTTTGCCGCAGTCGCACGCAAACATTTTAAGGGCGAAGCGAAAGGCAAATGGATTCTTACCGGTGGCCTCGGCGGCATGGGTGGCGCTCAGCCATTGGCGGCGACGATGGCCGGTTTCAGCATGATCGCCGTAGAGTGTGACGAAACCCGTATCGATTTCCGTCTGCGCACCGGCTATGTAGACAAAAAAGCCACCAGCCTCGATGAAGCACTGCAAATGATTGAAGCCGCGATGGAAAAAGGCGAAGCCATTTCCGTTGGTCTGCTGGGCAACGCAGCAGATATTTTCCCGGAAATTGTAAAACGCAATATTCTGCCGGATTCTGTTACCGACCAGACTTCCGCACACGATCCTTTAAATGGCTACCTGCCCCAGGGCTGGACCATGGAATACGCCGCAGAAATGCGTAAAAAAGACGAGGCCGCAGTAGTAAAGGCAGCCAAACAGTCTATGGCGGTTCAGGTTGAAGCCATGCTGGAGCTGCAAAAGCGCGGAGCCGCGACCCTCGACTACGGCAACAATATTCGCCAGATGGCTCTCGAGGAAGGTGTAGAAAATGCCTTCGATTTTCCCGGCTTTGTACCCGCTTATATTCGCCCTCTGTTCTGCGAAGGTGTAGGTCCTTTCCGCTGGGCAGCCCTGTCCGGAAACCCGGAAGATATCTACAAGACCG
Source organism: Microbulbifer mixtoriginis (SeqCode) (assembly GCF_052466765.1). Classification (NCBI taxonomy): domain Bacteria; kingdom Pseudomonadati; phylum Pseudomonadota; class Gammaproteobacteria; order Cellvibrionales; family Microbulbiferaceae; genus Microbulbifer; species Microbulbifer mixtoriginis (SeqCode). Next base: position 2,710,999 of record NZ_CP174289.1, on the reverse strand, counting down.
ATGCCAAGGTTAAGGAACTGATTCCCGACAATCCACAGCTGCACAACTGGCTCGATATGGCCCGCGAGCGGATTCATTTCCAGGGACTGCCCGCACGTATCTGCTGGGTGGGCCTGAAAGATCGCGCACGCCTGGCACTGGCATTTAACGAGATGGTAGCCAACGGTGAATTGGAAGCACCGGTAGTGATCGGCCGCGACCACCTCGACAGCGGCTCTGTAGCGAGTCCCAACCGCGAAACTGAAGCCATGATGGATGGTTCCGACGCTGTCTCCGACTGGCCGCTGATGAATGCCCTGCTGAACACTGCCTCCGGCGCTACCTGGGTATCCCTGCATCACGGTGGTGGCGTAGGCATGGGCTTCTCCCAGCACTCAGGGGTGGTCATTGTCTGTGACGGTACTGAAGCTGCGCGCAAACGTATCGAACGGGTTCTCTGGAATGATCCCGCCACCGGCGTAATGCGCCACGCCGATGCCGGTTACGAGATCGCAAAAAAATGCGCAAAAGAGCAGGGCCTGGACCTGCCTATGCTGAACGACTGATTTTTTACCGCAACAAAAATACCGCCGGCGGAAATCTTTTACAGCCCGAATAATTTTTATCGGGCTGCGCCGCCGGCGCCTAACAGAGTGTTGAAAAAGCCAAAAGGCAACTTTTTCAAGCCATCTTTGTGGCACATGTCCCCAAAGATGGGCACTCAAATCAAGCATTTCAGTGCTTGATTTTGCGGCAGGCGCTTTCGCACCGCCCGCGCAGGTTGTTTTTTAACAGCCAGCTAAGCAGTAAATATTTTTTGGTGAATGAATTTATGTATCAATTGGAAATCGATCCCGGTCAATTGAGCCTTGCGCAACTGCGCCGCGTAGCCCGCGAGTCGGTGCAACTGTCCCTGGCGAAAAGTGCCTATCCCGCTATTGAAGCCTCTGCCCACACTGTTGCCCAGGTTATTACCGAGGGGCGCACGGTTTACGGAATTAATACCGGTTTTGGTTTACTGGCCAACACCCGCATTGAAAAGCACGACCTGGAAAACCTGCAGCGCGCTATTGTACTTAGCCATGCCGCCGGTACCGGCAACTTTATGAGTGAAGCCACCGTGCGTCTGCTGATGGTGTTGAAAATCAACTCGCTCGCGCGCGGCTTCTCTGGTGTGCGCCCGCAGGTTATCGAAGCTTTAATGCAACTGGTCAATGCCGGTGTCTACCCCGCTATCCCTGAGAAAGGTTCTGTCGGCGCTTCTGGCGATTTGGCGCCGCTGGCTCATATGAGCGTGGTACTTCTCGGTGAAGGGGAAGTATTTATCAAGGGCGAGCGCAAGAGTGCTCACGAAGGCCTCAAAGCGGCAGGGCTAGAGCCTATTACCCTGGCTCCCAAAGAGGGCCTCGCCCTGCTAAATGGCACCCAGGCTTCTACCGCCTTTGCCCTGCTCGGCCTATTCGCCAGTGAAGACCTATTCGCCGGCGCCCTGGTAACCGGTGCCATTACCCTGGAAGCCGCCAAGGGCTCACGCCGCCCCTTCGATGATCGTATTCACAACGCCCGCGGCCAACAGGCTCAGCGCGACGTAGCGGCAATTTATCGGGACCTGCTCGGTGAAACCAGCCAGATCGGTGATTCCCACCAATTCTGCGAAAAGGTGCAGGACCCCTACTCCCTGCGCTGTCAGCCCCAGGTCATGGGTGCCTGTCTGCAACAAATGCGCTTCGCTGCAGAAGTATTGTTGGCCGAGGCAAATGGTGTTTCCGATAACCCGCTGGTATTTACCGACGAGGAAAATCCGAATAACTCCGACATTATTTCCGGTGGTAACTTCCATGCAGAACCGGTAGCGATGGTCGCCGACAACCTGGCGCTGGCATTGGCAGAAATCGGCTCCCTTTCCGAGCGTCGCATGGCGCTGTTGATCGACAGCAACCTATCCGGCCTGCCTCCCTTCCTGGTGGAAAATGGCGGGGTGAACTCCGGCTTTATGATCGCTCAGGTCACCTCAGCAGCGCTTGCCAGTGAGAACAAATCCATGGCGCACCCCGCCTGTGTGGACTCACTGCCCACCTCCGCCAACCAGGAAGACCATGTATCCATGGCCACCTTTGCCGGCCGTCGCCTGAGGGATATGGCCGACAATACCTGTGGCATCCTGGCGGTAGAGCTACTCGCGGCCTGCCAGGGATTGGATTTCCGTGCGCCGTTAAAATCTACGGAAAAACTGGAAGCCGCCAAGGCAAAACTGCGCGCGCGAGTACCCTTCTATGACAAGGACCGCTACTTTGCCCCGGATATTGAAGAGGCGAAGCAATTGCTAAGCAGCGGCGCCTACCTGGAATCCATTGATCCAGCCCTGCTCCCAAGCAGTCATTAATTTCCTTTAATTTCTATAAATTAAATTTTATAGAAGATTTCGTTACTAAATACCGGGGCCTAAATCCCGGTATTTTTTTCTCTGTCTTTGGTCCGCCAGCAACAGCGACTCTAAAGTAGCTGTTTGTCCGCGGTCGCGATTTAAAACAAAAAAATCAGTAAAGAGACAAGTTTTTCTTTATCAGGTACCGCTAGAACAAATTTTTTTCTTTGTGAGGAAATTTGCGCCAAAAGTGCTAGGCTGACAATTAGACGTTTTACCCGCCAAAAGGTGTGGAGGTCTAGATGAAACCGCTGTCGCTTCGGCTGCTCCGCCACTCGGGCTACGCGCTGGCTATTGCCACAGGTTTTGCTCTGTCAGCCTGTAACGGAACAGGTTACCCCTGCGGAGGAGGCTATGACTGCTCAGCTAGCTATTACGGATATAGCCCTTATTACAGCAAGTCATACTACAACCTACGGGGCCGCTATGCCCACTGCCACCCCGATGGAACCTGCCACAACATGCAGCATTGCAACTTTTACTGGGATGGGAATTTTTATCGCCTGAGGCCGCCCGCGGTGGTGAACACAAGTTACCAGGTAATTGATCTGCCGGATCCGCCCTACCAGGCCAGGCCCTACTGAGAAAGAAATTCTGTGTGCGTCCATTTGGCACACATAAAGGGGCTTGGCCCCTGCCGGGCCTCTCCGGGGGGAACTTTCGCTTACCGGAGATTGCACTATGAATAGAGCTGTTAAGACGGCTTTTATTGCCGTCACGGTATGCACGGCCCTAACTTTAGGCGCCTGTGCAACCGATAGTTACTATAACGGTGGCTACTACGGCGGTTACTACAGAGGAGGGGGAGTGGCCTACACCTCTTCCTTTGTTTACCCTTACGCAACCCCGAACTACTATCCCTCCAGTAATATCTATGTCTCTTACCGCACACCGGTTTACCAGTATTACCGGGCAACCCCGCGCTATGGCTATTATTATCGCGGTGCCTACTCCTATTACCGCGCACCAGGTTATCGCGGCAACCCCCGCTACCGGGCCAGGTACTTTTATCGCGGGCTTCCCTACTACAACCGCTTTAACTCCCCCGGTGCTGCACAAATCCGCTATCGTGCCCAGCACCGTTACTATCGCGGCGGCCACCGAGGATATCGCAGCCACCGCAGCTACAGAGTGCGTGGACACCATCGCGTCCGCGGTGGGCATCACCATAGAAGACGCTAGTGTTTAGCTGCTATTAACCCAACCATGAAATAGCTGAAACCCAGTTATTTTATTCTGCCCGCAAAATGCCGGTACAGATCAATAATATTACTGGCATTTTGCGGACTCACCAATTCACAAAACAACGTCAATACAAGTTTTAAATGGGTCCGCTAATAACTTTGAATTAATCATTTAGAAATATTCGATTACTTATTTGCGCGCAAAAAAAATGTAATTAGAAAACCTCTCTTTGATAATTCACATCCGCCCCACAATGGTGACCGGCGAGTTTGCTCACTGGCTACCAATATCTGGCTTATCTTTAGCCATTCAATAGCTGTCGCCAGTTTTTGCAAATTGGCGTTTTTTTCCTCACTCTGACAGCTATTACCACTAATCTGAGTTAAGAAAGCTAATCCTGTAAACCTTGCGAGGTAAGTGCAGTGCAGAAACTCCTGCCGAAACTGCTTGCAGTGACACTGGTAATAAGCATTACCGGCTGCTCCACAACTAAATCACAGGGCACCCCAAAATCTTTATCACTCAACGGAAAAAAATTTCACTGCGTTGAACAGGAACTGGAAACAAAAACTCTAGTGCGCTGCGCACGTTCCGGCTAAAAACGAATTTATTAAATGCCAGAAAAATACAGATAAAAAAGTAGGGATTTCGATTTAAAAATAAAAATTGAATTTTCGCCCAGAGCGGAAAAAATGATTACTCAACTCTTACGACCCGTAGGGTATCAGTCTGGCCGCCGGCATCTTGTCGATAGCCACGGGAAACCAAGACAAAATCCCCCGATTTTAAAAGACTGCGCTGCTTCAAGTGGTCGATTGCCTTGTGGTCACGGGAGGGGCCATCCATACCCGCCACCGCCATTAAAACCGGATCGACGCCGCGATAAAGGGCAACTCGGTTACAAACTCTACGGTGCCGACAAAACGCGTAAATCGGAATGGCTGCGCGAACCCTGGACATCAAAAGGGCTGTGTTGCCCGTTTCTGTCTGGCAGATAATAGCCTTGATATCTCGACAGTGATTGGCAATGGTGATTGCAGCCATGGCGATACAGGCATCCCCGGCAGGGTAATTGCCACGCAAACTATCCGAAGGGCGCTGTGTTGCACGGTGTTTTTCCGCCCCAATAATTACCTCGTCCATATGCCGAACAGTCTCCACCGGGTAGTCCCCGCTGGCGGTTTCCGCCGACAACATTACCGCATCGGTGCCATCCAACACCGCATTGGCGACATCACACACCTCCGCCCTCGTAGGCACAGGGCTGGAGATCATTGACTCCATCATCTGTGTTGCTGTAATTACCGTGCGATTCAGATAGCGGGCAAAACGAATTAAATGTTTTTGCACCCCCATCAATTCCGCATCGCCAATCTCTACTGCCAGATCGCCGCGTGCCACCATGATGACATCGCTCGCCAGAATCAGCTCCTGCAAGTGTTCATCAGAAGAGATCGCCTCGGCCCGTTCAATCTTGGCGACAATCTGGCTGCTACCCCCCGCCTGCTGTAGAAGCTCCCGCGCCCTATGAATATCCCGCGCATCGCGAGGAAAGGACACCGCCAAGTAGTCCAGCCGCAGATCGGCGACAACTTGAATATCGCACAAATCCTTGTCCGTTAATGCAGGCGCGGTGAGGCCACCGCCCCGCTTGTTAATTCCTTTTCGATTGGAGAGCCAGCCCCCATCCTGTACCTCAGTGATAACCGCACTGCCTTCAATTTTCTTGATCTGCAGACTGAGTCGCCCGTCGTCCAGCAGCAGGGTATCTCCTGGGCGGCAGTCCTCGGCCAGCTCGGTGTAATCCACCGAAACCCCGGCGCTGTTGCCCTGCTCCCTTGGCCAAGTAGGGTCCAGAGTAAACTCGGCACCAGTGCTGAGATGCACACCGCCATCGGTGAACTTGCCCACACGAATTTTCGGCCCCTGAAGATCACCCAATATGGCGATATGACACCCTTGGCGAGCGGACTCTGCCCGAACCTGCTCGGCGCGGCGGCGGTGCTCGTCGATTTCACCATGGGAAAAATTCAGGCGCACGATGTTCACCCCGGCGGCGACCAGTTGTCCCAGGGTGTCCCCCTTATCGGTTGAGGGACCCAGTGTTGCGACTATTTTTGTCCGCCGGATCATGCCGCACCTAGCCTCGTTTTACTGCCCGGATAGCACTCACTTTCACAGGAGAAGCATAGCTTGTCACACCTGTCGTCTCTCAATGGAGGCCAGCGACTAAGCTTTGCATAGAGCGGGTTATAGGCTAAAGCGACAGGCCCGTTTGAGATTGTAGGTGCAAGGGTCAGGGAGTAACTCGCCGATGAGCAGGTTGGTGCAACTGTGGCTGCTGGGGGCCCTGCTGGTCATTGGCGGATGCCTGTCGAACAGTGCGGAAGAAGCCCGAGTTGTGCAGAGTGCGGGAACTGCAAGTTCGGTCTGCAATAAGAAGTGGCAGCTGGTACGCCTGCGTATTAACGGCGCTGCGGTGCCGATCCAGAAGCCTGCAGATTTTACTTTCGTGTGTAATCTCGATGGCAATGTGATGGGGCGCAGCGGTATTAATACCTACCGTGGCGAGCTGCAGATAACTGAAAACGGCCTGATGTTGTGGGACAGTTCCAGCTTCGCCTCGACCAAGATGAGCGGCCCGGAGATCCTACTGCAGCAGGAAAATGCCTACCTGCGCGCCCTGGCCGGTACTCGCCAGGCATTTACCAAGTCCCGCGGTAAGCGTTTGATCCTTCGCGACGCCTCTGGCGATATTTATATTGAATATGTCAGGGCAGGATCTTGAACACCACCACAGACCACTGATAGCTTTTACGATTAAATGTCGCAAAAACAATGAGAACGACATCATGCCGCGATCTCACTTACGCTTGCAGCTTGTGGTCCCAGCCGTATTGAGCCTGCTTTTTTCCGGGTGTATGTCTTTCAGGGAGCCCACTCCCCAGCCCCCCAAACAGCCGGCGTGGTCTGCCTGTGAGCACGACTGGATACTCTCAAACCTCCGAGATGGCGAGAACACCTACGAGTACACGCTACTGTGGAAAAAGTTCTGGCGCGAGCGCCCATTCTTTACCTGTGATCGCTTCGGCTACGTACGGGGTAACGGTGGCATCAACCCCTATCTGGGGCGCTTTTCTCTCGAGAGCAGCGGCGAACTTTCCTGGCCCAGGTCGCCGATTATCTCCAGAGTGGGAGATCGCCGCCCCAGTGATGAACTAGAGGCCGACTACCTGAAAGCCCTGCGCAAAACCCGTTTTCTCGAAGTGGTGGGCGACAAGCTGATCTTGAGCAGTAATGACAAATCCACACGGCTAGAATTTAACCGGGTCGATGACATTATGCGTTGAATTCCCGGTACCAATGCCTGTAGCGCAGCCATAAAAAAGGCGACCCAAAGGGTCGCCAATATTACAATCAAGAAGAATCAAACAGATGAGTCAGATGCGCATTCACGTTGGAAAGCCTCGGCGCGTATCATAGTGCCCACAGATGACAAAAAAATGACATAGCGGTCCTTAAAAACGCCGCTGATGTCTCTCCAGATTCTCCTGACGCTTGCGCTCGCTCTTGCGCAGCAAAAGGTAAGTAGCGCCCATACCACCATGTTGTTTTTGCGCGCTGTGGAATGCCAGCACCTCATCCAGTTGCGGCAGCCAATGATAGATACAGCTTTTCAAAAGTGCGGGCTGCTTGCGGCCCTCGCCCTTGCCGTGGGTAATAAGCGCACAGCGCACATCCGCCTCGACACAATCACGCACAAACTCCACAACGGCGCTGCGCGCCATTTCCACCGAGTGACGATGCAGGTCGAGACGTGCATCCACCGTGTACTTGCCCAGGCGCAGATTGCGATAAACACCGTTCTGCACCCCATCGCGCTTGAATTCGATAGGGTCCCAGGGCGCCACAAGCTCAATATACTCACCGGAAAGAGGGTTCATTTCGCTCTCGGTCAAACGCGTCGCAGCAGCACGGCGCTCGCGCAAGATACGCTCGGATGGCTCGCTCTCCTTGCGCAGGGTGACGCGGCGCTCCTGCACCAGCGGTTTCACGTCTCCCAGCTCACCGAGAGCGTCTTTAAATAGCTTGCTGTCGCCGCTCATGAAATACCCCCGCCAGCGTCAGTCCAAAAATAAATCCTTAGTCAGGTCCCCCGCATTATCGGGGTTGTGGGCATAGTCGGTAAAATCTTTTACCCCGCGTTCCACCAGAAGTTCCTCATCGATCAGCTGACACCCGCTCAAGGCGGCTTCCTTGGTGATCAGTACTTCGTAGGCAGCATCGGCCATAATCGCCGGCCTGCGGCTCTGTTCAAACATCTCGCGGCTACCCACGGCAAACTCAATGGCGGCGGTAGCCACCAGAGTGCGCGGCCACAGAGTATTAACGGCAACCCCCGCCTCGCGCAACTCCTCCGCCAACCCCAGGCTGAGGATAGTCATGCCAAACTTGGACAGTGCGTAGGGCGCAAAAGGCCCCAGCCACTTGGGCTGTAGGTTAAGCGGTGGACACAGGCTGAGGATATGGGCGCTATCCGATTTCTTCAGGTAGGGAATCGCCAGGTGTGCCGTCAGGTACACTGCGCGGCTGTTGATGTCTTGCATCAGATCGTAACGCTTGGGCGGGGTGGACTCGACATTGCTCAGGTTGATCGCGCCGGCGTTATTGATCACTGCATCGATACCACCAAACTTGTCGGCTGCCTGCGCCATCGCTTCCTGCACCCGCTGCTCATCGCGCACATCCACCTGCAGGGCCAAGGCCTTACCGCCAGCGCTCTCCACCTCCTGCGCTACAGAGAAGATGGTGCCGGGTAGCTTCGGGTGGGGCTCTGCGGACTTGGCGGCGATCACAATATTAGCGCCATCCGCCGCGCACTTGAGCGCTATAGCACGGCCAATACCGCGGCTAGCGCCAGTGATAAAGATGGTCTTGTCCTTAAGCGCCCCTGTGTTTTCTGTCAGGGTTACAAACTCTTCACTCATTTTTTTCAGCCTCCGGGGCAGTCACTGCCGGACTGTAAATTTCCTTGAAGATCGCCGGCATGCGCTTCGGTCTACCACTGGAAAGTTCGATGCATACCAACCGCCACTGGGCCCGCAATACCAATGCTCCATCGGCGGCGCGAAAGACTTGAAAGTGGCGGGTCATATTCAGGCGCCCATCCACCTCGGTGAGCCAGGTGCCGAATACCAGTTCATCCGCCTCTTTCGCCGCCAGTATATAGTCATATTGCCCATGACGAATGGCCATTCCCCGGTCGAGGTCCTGGTAATTTATGACATCCAGACCCAATGCGGCACTATGGGCCCAGGCGGTAGCCTCGCACCAACGCACATACTCGGCATTATTAGCATGGTGTAATCCATCCACATGCTCAGCACTTACCCTGACTCTGTGGATAAAGGGATTGGGTAAATCCCATTGCATAGGCAGCCCCCGCTGGATCTCATAAATGACTGGTATTTATTTTTACTAAAAATGGATAATGGTTACTTGTTGTAGATTAAATGTAATTTCTGATGTAACTAATAAACAATTTGGGTGCGTTGGTGATGGTGTGGCTGATGATTCAATGATAATACAGAGTCTGGCGACATTTCATAGTGAATATAAGGTAAAGGGGTTGATAACTTCGCCATGTAATCTAAATAATTCAAATATTAAAGTCTTTAAGAGTGTTGATATTGAGTGTATTGATGATAGGAAGCTGCTTAATGGTTCATTAATCGCTAAGGAAAGTGTAGGTGCTGATACAGCTATAACAAATAATGTTTTTAAGGGCTTTAGTGTGATTGATGCTCATGGATCAGAATTGATACCTGGAGATATGATTTTTATTAGGGGTATACTAACTGTCTATCAGCAGATGCTGGGGAAGATCAGTTGGGAGATTCTCCAACAAGAAATTATTTTGCAGAGTTTTTGACTGTACTTTCTGCAACCAATACAAAAATTACGATACAGGAAGCAATTTAGTGGAATTATACAGTAAGCCCGCAAGGTGAATCAGGCTCCAGAACAGTTTTTACAATTCAAAAAGTAAATCTTTAGATGATGTTCATTTAAAATTAAATGTTAATGGAAAATCAACAAATGAATTCACCTCTGTTGGTTTGGAGTTTTATAGGAATGGGCTTGTAACAGATAACTACCATGGCTGGTGTCGCTCCCTTTGAAAATGAAGATCACCTAAAAGACCTGGTTAAATTGGCTAAATCGTTTAATTAGGATGGTAGCCGAACGGTTTACACCGTGGTCGACAAACCGCCAACGTTGGTGATGTTCGTCAAGTTACTTTTACCCATGATTTTAATGTTAATAAGATGGCTAAGTTTGATACTTGGAGCGTGGATTTTTCGTTAAAACAATTTAATAGCGTGGCTTAGCAAAAAGAGGAGCGTTCTAGCCCTACCGTCGAGCCTGTTGTAGATAGCGTTACTAGGAAGGTGATTAGCACAACAATAGAAGAGGCGGAAGATGTAAATCATGGCAATGTTTATAAATTGCTAAAAAACATATAACTATTTGACCATAGAATAAAGATAACCAAGCAATTAAAAATTAATGGTAATAATTACAAATTAGTTAGTGATCAAGTTCGCTTGCAAGTGCAGACTTCAGGTCATTGAATTTTGTTGGTTTCTGGTGATGAAAATCCAGTAACGGGAGACCGATTAGAAATTAATACTCAATTAAGTAATAGGGGATTACGTCGAATTTTCTATGGCTTTGTCGAGTGTGTAACTCCTGTTCAAAATGGCTTGCATAAGGTGGTGGGCCATGGATTCTCAGCGCCACTAAATCAAACCACACCTATTAATTTACGCCATGCAATACCGGATAAGGTTCTATAAATAATTAGCAGTAAAACAAGATTGGAATTCATCTTGCCCGATAGTAACTGGGTAAATATTACTCCGGCTAGATTTCAACATATCGGTGGTGGCTATAGGGTGCTGGATTACTTATTAAATGCCAGGCAGTTGTCGAAAGGTTTTTGACACCAATAAACCGAAAGAAAAATTTATATTGACGAGATTGGAAAATCTGTACCTAGTAAGAAGTTAGTTAGATTACCTTCTAATATTTTTCAGTCAGTGAGTGTTAATGGAGGAGTCTTGCCTTTATTACCAGAGTTACGCTCTGGTGTACAAATTGAAGTAGCAGAAAAACATTCTTTATAAATAGTCTGGATTTTCAAAACGAAACTATGCGTTTAAATTGGCTGGCAAACCCTTAGGATAAAAAAATAAGGGCTGTAGCATGAACCCAGAATTAAGAAAACAAATAACCAAGGAGTTTCCAGAGTTGGCTGCGGTTATTATTTGCCCGTCATGATTGAAGTATTAGCCGTACCCGATACCCCTAAGAAAGGAGGCATTAATGACAGTTACCGACCACGCTTAGGGTTGATGTAGCTTTGTTAGATAGCCAACTGAAAAGTACATCTATATAAAAATATACTGTGCCAATTTCTTTTCAGGGTAGCGGAGGTTAACGAGGTTTTTTTGATTTACCGCCAAATGGAATGCTGGTGGAAATCGTTTGGTCAAATGTTTCATCTGAGAGGCCTTTTGTTCGTTCTGTGTTGGGTGAACATCAAGCCTTACCTTGGATGGATGAGCTCAGCATGCCATGGCAGCAAAGTGAAGATGTAAAGCAGAGCGTGGATGCATCGGGAAAATAGAACCGAAAAACCAATGAAGATATTAAAGATAATTGCTTTAACTATGAGTTAGAGTCCCACAGAAAAATAGAAACCTTGGATGAATAATTTAAGCGTGTACTTCGACATAGCATTGAAGACATAGATAAAAAAACAAATTTAAGCCAGCGCCATACATATTATATCGGCCAGCGTATTTAATTTATTATCTCTGGGAAGTATTAATCAGGTGGCAGGAAAGCATATAACCCGTACCGCCACTAAAGATATTAGTGACCATACTGGTGGTGAGTCTGAAACAGTAGCAACAAAAATTAATCTAGGATCAAAAACAGTTGATTTAGTTACTCAGGCTGAGGCTTTGGCTGCACAGGTAGAAGCCTTGGATGATGCTATCAAAAGCCACACTCATGCTAGTGTGGCTGAGTATGCTAAAATAGATAAACCAGATTCATTCAATAGTGTTAAATCTGATGCAATCAAAATAAAGCCTTAGGCAACTGAGATTAAAGTTACTGAGACTGAAGTTTGATATTCTTGTTATTATGCAATTGATGCGGCTTTATTCTTTTCTTTTGAAAAGTTATTTTCAATTTTACAGCTTAGTATTTTTACTTTAACTTCATATTTGGAAGCCCACCTGATAATTCCACTTTCATATTCTTTTTCCATTTTAGGAATCTTTACTGAAAAGGTATTAACCCTCTCACTTGAGGTTAGGTATTTAAAATAACCTACTGAATTTGAAAGACGCCATCCGGTGCTTACTAGAGCTTTTATGTCAGTGTCGGTTATATCCCCTTTAATAAAAATAAGAAGTTTTTCGCCGACTTTTTCAAAAACCCCTTCAACCTCAATTAAATCAAAAAAAGTATCAATAGGAAGGGCTTCATCTGGCTTGTCTTTAGCAATAATAGTTGTTGGCAGGTTAGTATTTCTGCTCGAAATTCTTTCTAGCGTCTCGATTGTTTCACTTTTGCTTTGAACTCCACTGTGGCCTCCTTCTTTATCGTATTCTATGAACTCACAAGGCCCATAAGAAATTAATGCTCCCCTATTTTCCCCATACCATTTTATAAATGGTAGATAATGGTTGTTAAAGTGAGTTAAGTCCTGGGTGTTCTGTAGAAAAGTAATTTGTGGGATGTACTTCTTATCAGATAAATATCTCATAATATTTATTTTCTGGTGTGTAGGTTTGTACCCAGTGTTATCAATGAACTTATCAAATATTTTGTAATTAAACTTACTCAAATCAGTTTGCGCATTTCCCGCAATGCATGATGACCCTCTAAGAATGCTGGCTAGTAATATACCTGCATAACCTCCACCGGAAGTGCCATAAAATATAATTTTATTATTTCTTAATTTTAATGAGTCTCGGATTTTTGTAATCGCAGATACAACAGAGCGTAAGAATGACCCGTTAGGCTTCCCTAGATACCAAGCAAGTTCTAGACTGTCATTAATTTCTACAGATTTGTCAGAAATAACAATAGAAGAGAAAGGGGTGTCTTTTGTCCATGACTGACGATGAAAAACTGGAGGTTGTTTGATTTTACGGTTAATTGATCCATTTAAATAAATAACTAAATGGTCAGACTCTTTTATATCTGCATAAATTGGTAGGTCTTCACCAAGAAGAGTTCTGTCCAAGTAACCAGAAAAACCTGGATTTAAATAATCCGTAAGTAACATGTAGCTCCTTAATTGTCTTTTTAATTAATTACTTATTTAAACAGTTAGATATACAAAATAGTGTTTAACTTTTTATGTATTGGCATGCATCTATTTACGTGTCTATTTTTTAAGCTGATAAGAAATTCATATGGTTAAGATCAAAAACTTCACTCATTAGGGTCTTGTATAAAACTTGGCTATAGCCAACGTAAATTAGACCAAATTTCTCTTTGATAACGCTTATCACTTACCAATACCACCCCAGGCCAGTGTTCACGCGAAAAAACAACCCCCCCAGAAAAAATTCTCCTCCTCATCTCCCGCGAGACTTTTTTGACACTTTTTTTTGCACGTTTTAGATGGTGCATAAACGGGCGTGAATAGCCGCAGAATACGGGGTGTAAAGATAATGGGGTAAATGCACGGTTTGCAGCTTTAAAACGTACCTGCGCAAGTAGCCAGCTTTATTTGTATGGCGTGAATTCAATAGGGTTACAGGACAATTTAGGGGTTGCACAATTTTGTGTAACTTTCCTCTACAGCCCGCATTCCTTCGTTTGTGTAACTGGGTTTTTTCAGGGCTGGATTTTTAGGCTAAAAAAGAAAAAGCCCTGTAAACACGAGGGCTTGTAGGGCTTTTTTTGAATTCTGGATGGTGGGCCCAGCGAGACTCGAACTCGCGACCAACGGATTATGCGTCCGCGTTAGCCTGTGCGCCTTCCGCTTGTTGCTGCGCCTGATTCAGGGCTTGGGCAAACAGGGCGTCGAAGTTGACCGGCGGCAGCATCAGAGCCGGGAAAGAACCCTTAACAACCGCGTTGTCGATCACTTCGCGAGCGTATGGGAACAGGATCTGTGGGCAGGCAGTATTCAGGGCCTGAGCCAGCTGCTGACCTTCCAGTCCCTTGATACCGAACAGACCAGCCTGCTTCACTTCCACCAGGAAAGCCGTGTCTTCTTCCAGCTTCACGGTGATAGTGAGCGTCAGTGCCACTTCGTACAGGTCTTCTTCAACCTTGGCGGTCTTGGTGTTCAGCTCCTGATTTACCTGGGGCTTCCACTGTTTCTTGAAAACCTCAACGCCCATGGGAGTCTCGAAGGAGAGATCCTTCAGGTAGATGCGCTGCATCGCGAATTGTACTTGTGGAGCCTCTGCGTTTGCCGCGCCGTTTAATTCTTCAGCCATGTTACTGCCTGTTTTTATAAAAAGTTTATTGATGCCTTCCGTGAGAAAGACCCCCTGTATGAGCCTTCAGATTGGGGCCTGCAAATACCGTTTCAAGGCCCGGACCGGATTAATAGCAAATATAAAGAGTCGCGTGAGGCACACGGCGTCAACCTTTATCAGCTTGCTGACTTAAGTAAGCCGTTAAGCTTACCGCTGCGCTCAAGGGCCATCAGATCATCGCAACCGCCCACATGGAAGTCGCCGACCCAAATCTGCGGCACCGACCGGCGCCCAGCCTTGGCCGCCATCTGTGCGCGCAGCTCAGGTTTATTGTCCACCGCAATCTCGCGATAATTCACGCCCTTGCTGTCGAGCAGCTGCTTGGCGCGAATACAGTAGGGACAAAAACGGGTGGTGTAGATGACTACATCCTGCATAATAAAACTCCGCCTAAAGCCATCTATAAAACTACTGAGCTAACCCTTGCCTTTGACCAGGGGCAGATTCTGATTACTCCACTCGCTCATACCGCCCTGTAGGCGACGTACCTGGAAGCCCTTCTGCTTAAGTAGGCGGCCCGCAGGGCCTGCGTGCTGACCCATTTTATCGGCGACAATCACCACCTTATCTTTAAAGGGTTCCAGCTCGGCGAACCGCTCGGCCACTTCCCCGTGGGGGATATGCAGTGCATCGACAATATGCCCGGCGGTAAACTCGCTGCGATCGCGCACATCCAACACCTTGGCCCCATCACTGTTGATCAGCCGGGTCACTTCGTGCAGGGAAACCGGCACGCCCGCCTTGTAACGCTCGCTCAGAACCAGCGCATAGAGCAGTGCCACGAGCAGGCCGACCAGCAGCCATTGCTCACTTAAAAAAACGAAAAAATCCACTCCGCCCCCAAAATCCATCGTGGTTATCGTTACGGCGCAGCTGCGCCAAAGCTGGCGGGAGTATACACGATTGTGGCGAATTTCTAACCAGCAAAATCATACTCCAACGGCATGGATATAGACTCAAATGGACTCACCCAACACTATTCGACGTAGTTAAACGATGGCCGAACGGGTTAAAATCCGCGTCCGCAATCCAAACCACCCGATAGAGGAAATCCGTCGCTATGGCCGCTTCGCAAGCCCCGCACAAACGCCCCTTGGTCCTGCTGATTCTGGACGGCTTCGGCCACAGCGACAATGCCGAGTACAACGCCATTCGCGCCGCGAAGTCTCCAGTGTGGGACAAAATCTGGGCGACGCGCCCCAAGACCCTGATCCAGACCTCCGGTATGGCGGTGGGGCTGCCCGAAGGGCAGATGGGTAACTCCGAGGTGGGACACATGACCCTAGGAGCCGGCCGTGTGGTTTACCAAAATTTCACCCGTATCAATAAGGCCATTCAGGACGGCGACTTCTTCCGCAATACCGCCTACACCGCTGCGGTAGATAAGGCCATCGCCAACAACGGCGCGGTACATATTATGGGACTGCTGTCCGAGGGCGGCGTACACAGCCACGAGGACCATATCGTCGCGATGGTGACCCTGGCGGCCCAGCGCGGAGCCCGCGCCATTTACGTACACGCTTTCCTGGATGGCCGCGACACGCCGCCGCGCAGCGCCGAGCCCTCCATCGCGCGCCTGATGCAGGTGTGCGACACCGTCGGCAATGCCCACATGGCCACTTTGGCAGGCCGCTACTTTGCTATGGATCGCGACCAGCGCTGGGAGCGCACCGAATCTGTCTACGACATGCTCACCCTGGGTACCGCAGAACACAAAGCCACTGACGCCCTGGCGGGATTAGCTGCTGCCTATGAGCGCGGTGAAAATGATGAATTCGTTGCGCCGACAGTGATCGGCGAGCCCGCTCCCATCAAAGATGGCGATGCTCTGATCTTTATGAACTTCCGCCCAGATCGCGCACGCCAACTGACCCGCGCCTTTACCGAAGCAGACTTCAGCGGCTTCGAGCGCAAGGCCCAGCCCAAGCTGGCAGACTTTGTCATGACCACTGAATACGCCACAGACATCCACGCCAGCTGCGCCTTCCCACCGGAAAACCTGGTGAATTCCCTCGGTGAATATCTGTCTGCCCAGGGCAAGACCCAGCTACGCATTGCCGAAACCGAAAAATACGCCCACGTGACTTTCTTTTTCAGCGGCGGCCGCGAAGCGCCCTACAACGGCGAAACCCGCGAGCTGATCAAGTCTCCGGACGTAGCCACCTACGACCTGCAGCCGGAAATGAACGCGCCGGAAGTAACCGACAAGCTGGTCGCGGCGATTGAGAGCGGCGAGTACGACACCATTATTTGCAACTATGCCAACGGTGATATGGTCGGCCACACCGGTGTTTTTGAAGCGGCAGTAAAAGCGGTAGAAGCCCTGGACCAATGTGTTGAGCGTGTCGTGGATGCAGCCCTGAGCGCCGGTGGCGAAGTGCTGATCACCGCCGACCACGGCAATGTGGAAGAGATGTTCGACACTAACTCCGGCCAGGTCAGTACCCAGCACTCCACCCTGCCGGTGCCTTTTGTATACATCGGCGAACGCAATGTGCAAATGTGTGACGGAGGCAGTCTGGCGGATGTGGCGCCAACCATGTTAGCGTTGATGGATCTGCCACAGCCGGCGGAAATGACCGGCCACAGTTTGGTAAAAATGGACTGATGAAAACTCTCGTACTCTTCCTGATTGCCCTGCTGTCACTGCCCGCCTGGAGCCAGGCGGAAGCGGACCAGCAGGCACGCCTCGCGGAAATCAAGCAGCGCATCGACTCCCTGCAACAGGAGCTCAACCAGGTGCGCGGCCAGCGCGACCAGTTGCTCAAGGATCTGGAAGAGAACGAGAAAGATATCTCCGGGCTGTACCAGCGCATAGACCAGATCAAGCGGGATATGCGCAGCCGCACGGACAAGCTGCGCGAACTGCAGCGAGAGCAGAAACAGCTGCAAGAAGCGCGACGAAGTATGCAGCGGCGGGTCGAGCAGGAGATCGCCGCCGCTTACCGACTGGGCCGACAAGAACAGATCAAGCTCCTTCTCAACCAACAAAATCCACAGAATATCGCCCGCCAACTTCGCTACCACGATTACTTCCTCCAAGAACGCAGCCGCGTTATCGACAACTACCTGCAAACCCTCGCCTCGCTGGAAACGGTTTCCGCCTCGATCGAGCGCGAGCGCAATAGCCTGCAGGCGGAACGGGCACAGCTGCAGGAGCGCCAGGACAAATTGCGCAGCGCGCAACAAACACGCAAGCGCACCCTGGAAAAACTCGCGGCGCGGCTCGCCAATGGCGGTGGTGAACTCAAGCAACTGCAAGGGGACCGAAAACGCCTGCAGACCCTGATCGATGAAGTCGGGCGCGCGATCGCCACCCTGGTAAATCCGGACCAGCACAAACCCTTCGCAAAGCAGCGGGGAAAATTACAGTGGCCGGTCAAGGGCCGCCGCGCCAATGCTTATGGACAGCGCCGCGCCAATGGAATCAGCTGGAAGGGGGTGATTATTCGCGCCGCCGAGGGGGAGCCCGTGCAGGCAATCCACCGCGGGCGCGTCGTCTTTTCTGATTACCTGCGCGGCCACGGCATGCTGGTGATTGTCGATCATGGCGATGGCTATATGAGCCTCTATGCACACAACCAATCCCTCAGCCGCAATGTCGGTGAGTGGGTGGAGAGCGGTGACACTATCGCTCGGGTAGGCAACAGTGGCGGCCTCACCCACAGTGGGCTTTATTTTGAAATACGCCATCGCGGCCAGGCCCGTGATCCTACCGGCTGGTGCCGTGGCTGAAACTTTGCCGCTCTCTTCTGTGACGATACGCCCATTTTTTCCCCTGACGCCGGACTTGTGCACCAGTGCAAAAGGGAGTTGTAAGGCAGTTGGGCTTTTCACGACTAAGCCTGTGGCACAGTAGAATTTGGCGGCGCATTAGAATCCCTGCCAATCTCTGCGGTCTACACTTTCGCAAAGCAGCGAAGAAATAAGGCAGAGGTCACAACAACATGTTCATCTCCAAGGCGCTCACCACATTTCTCGGAGCCGCCGCCCTCACAGCCCTGCCGTTAATGGGTCTCAGCGAAGGTGGCCAACAACCCAATCTCGCCACCGAGAACAGCGGGCGCCTCCCCCTCGAAGACCTGCGCAGCTTCGCCAAGGTGTTCGAACAGATCCGTCAGGGCTATGTGGAAGAGGTGGATGATCGCACCTTATTGGAGTACGCCATCAAAGGTATGCTGCAAGGACTCGATCCCCACTCCTCCTATCTGGACCGCCGCTCTTTCGACGATCTACAGGCCAACACCACCGGCGAATTTGCCGGCCTGGGGATTGAGGTGGGCATTGAAGATGACCATATCACTGTGATCACCCCCATGGATGACACTCCCGCCTCGCGCGCGGGTCTCAGAGCCGGTGATGTGATACTGCGCCTCTCCGGCAAATCCATGAAGGGGGTCGGCCTCGATGAGGCGGTGGAATGGATGCGCGGCCCCAAAGGCAGTAGCGTCACCCTGACTATCGCCCGCAAGGGCCGCAAACAGCCCTTCGACGTCACCCTCAAGCGGGACACCGTGCGCGTGCGCAGTGTGCGCAGCAAGGTGCTCGATGAAGGCTACGGCTATCTGCGCATCAGCCAGTTTCAGTTGGATACCGGCGCCGATGTGGCGGAAGAGCTGATCAAACTTCAAAAGAAAGGGGCGCTCAAAGGCCTGATTATCGATCTGCGCAACAACCCCGGCGGCGTGCTGCAGTCTTCGGTGGAAGTGGCCGACGCCTTCCTTGAGGAAGGGCTGGTGGTCTACACCGAAGGCCGCAATGAGGCCGCCAACCTGAGTTACTCCGCCGAACCCGGCGACCTCACCGAAGGCGCCCCGCTGGTAGTGCTGATCAATGCCGGCTCCGCCTCGGCGGCAGAAATTGTCGCCGGAGCCCTGCAGGACCATCGCCGCGCCGTGGTGATGGGCACCGACAGCTTCGGCAAGGGCTCGGTACAGACCGTGATACCTATCAATAGCGAACGCGCCATCAAACTCACCACCGCGCTCTACTACACCCCTAATGGCCGCTCCATCCAGGCCCAGGGCATCACGCCAGATATTGTTGTGGAAAGGGCCAAGATCACCCGTTTGAAAGATATGCAGCGCCCCACCGAGGCGGACCTGGCCGGCCATTTGAACAATGGCAACGGCGGGGCTGATCGCACCTCAGAAGACCGCGCGCGGGAACGGGAAGAGGGAGAGAGCGACAACTGGATGGATCGCGACAACCAGATCTTCGAAGCACTCAATGTACTTAAAGGGCTGAATCTCTACGCTCACAGGGACCGGGGTCTGCGCGAACGCTTTGCCCGCGCAGATAAACAGTAGTAACTGGCGCGCGGCGGGCTCAAGCCCGCCGCCAGCGCATCCGTCCCAGCAGTGACATCCAGCCTTCGTCAGCCCACAGGCTAAACTCGCATCTCTATTCCCGCTTCCTGCATAAACGCCTTGGCTTCGGCGATGCTGTATTCTCCAAAGTGGAAGATACTGGCCGCCAGCACCGCATCGGCGCCACCCTGCAGAACACCTTCGGCCAGGTGCTGGAGATTGCCGACGCCACCGGAGGCAATGACCGGCACTGGCACCGCCTCGCTGACCGCGCGGGTCAGGGCCAAATCAAAACCGTTCTTGGTGCCATCTCGGTCCATACTGGTGAGCAGTATTTCCCCAGCACCCAGCTCCGCCATCTGCCGAGCCCAGGCCACAGCGTCTATGCCGGTGGGCTGGCGCCCGCCATGGGTGAATATATCCCAGCGGTTCTCTCCCACCTGTTTGGCGTCTATCGCCACTACGATGCACTGGCTGCCGAATCGTTCAGCAGCCTCGCGCACAAACTCAGGGTTTTTTACCGCTGCAGAGTTGATCGCGGTCTTATCCGCGCCAGCATTTAACAGGTTGCGGATATCCTGTAAGGAGCGTACCCCGCCGCCCACGGTGAGTGGAATAAATACCTCATTGGCCATCTTTTCCACGGTGTGCAGAATGGTATCGCGCTGTTCGTGGGTCGCCGTGATATCTAAAAAGGTAATTTCATCGGCACCGGCCTCGTTGTAGCGGTGAGCAATTTCTACCGGATCACCAGCATCGCGGATATCGACAAAATTCACACCTTTAACTACACGTCCGGCATCAACATCGAGGCAGGGGATAATTCGCTGTGCTAACGCCATTATGTATTCCGCTGATCACAAAGTTGTTGCGCTTCGCGCAGATCCAACTTCCCTTCGTAAATTGCCCGCCCTGTAATTGCCCCGTAAATTTTTCCGGTATCTAGCAATCTCTCGATATCTTCGATGCTGCTGACACCACCGGAAGCAATTATCGGCAGGTGAGTCGCTTGGGTCATTTCCAAAGTGGCCTCTAAATTGACCCCCTGCATCATGCCATCGCGGGCAATATCCGTATAGATAATTGAGCTCACCCCACAGTCAGCAAAGCGTTTAGCCAGTTCCGTGGCTCTTAGCTCAGACACTTCTGCCCAACCCTCAGTAGCTACCAGCCCATCTTTTGCATCCAGCCCCACAATAACGTGTCCCTCAAATTCTTTGCAGGCCTGCTGTACCAACTCAGGAGACTTCACTGCAGCGGTACCAATAATTACCCAGTTAACTCCAGCCTCCAGATATTTCTCAATCGTGTGCAGGTCACGAATCCCTCCTCCAATCTGGACCGGCAAGTCAGGGAAGTGCTTAGCAATTCCAGTGATGATTTCATCATTCACCGGCTTGCCGGCAAAGGCACCATTAAGATCCACCAGATGCAAACGTTTGATTCCCTGTTGAACCCACTCCTCAACCTGGGCCAATGGGTCCTCGGAGAATACGGTGACATCATCCATTTCCCCCTGGCGTAGACGCACACACTTGCCATCTTTCATATCAATAGCGGGTATTACAATCATGCTTCTCTGTTTCCGTCAGCAGTTAACTCAATATTTCAAGATAGATAGTGGCAACTCAGGCCCGGCCATTCCAGTTGACAAAATTCTTCAACAATCTCAAGCCAGTATCCGCGCTCTTCTCCGGATGAAACTGGGTAACAAAGACATTTCCTCTACCCATTGCGGCAGCTAATGGGAGGCCATATTGAGTCTTACCCGCTATCTCATCATTGTTTATTGCCGGAACATAATAGCTGTGTACAAAATAAAAACGGCTGCCATTTTCAATACCTTCCCAAAGAGGGTGTTCGCGAACTTGCTGCACCTTATTCCAACCCATATGCGGTACTTTCAATCGTTCGCTACCCTTCACCGTTAAAAGGTCGCTGGCAAAAAATTTAACCGGCTGCGGGAAGATATCCAGGCAATCGATACCGTTATTCTCCTCGCTGTGGCGCATCATGATTTGCATACCCACGCAGATACCCAATACCGGTGTACCCGCCGCGATAGCGTCTTTGAGCAACGGCGCAAAGCCCGCGTCAACAAATCCCGCCATACAGTCACGAATGGCGCCCACCCCCGGTACCAACAAACGCTCCGCCCCCTGGGCCTGCTGCGGGGTTTGCGCCAGTACCACTTCGGCTTCCGGCGCCACCTTATCCAGAGCACTGGCAACCGAGTGCAGGTTGCCCATGCCGTAATCGAGGACCGCGATCTTGCCCATCACAACACCCCCTTGGTAGAGGGCATGGTGCCAGCCATGCGCGGGTCCAGGGTGAGCGCCATGCGCAGGGCGCGGCCGAAGGCCTTGAATACCGTCTCTACCTGATGGTGGGCGTTGTGGCCGCGCAGGCAATCGATATGTACTGTTACCAATGCGTGGTTGACGAAGCCCTGGAAGAATTCATAGAACAACTCGGTATCAAAATTACCGATGCGTTTCTGGGTAAAAGGCACATCCATCACCAGACCGGGACGGCCGGAAAAATCGATCACCACGCGGGAGAGGGCTTCATCCAGGGGGACATAACTGTGGCCATAACGGGTCATGCCCTTCTTGTCCCCCAGAGCCTGGGTAATGGCCTTGCCGAGGGTAATACCAATATCTTCCACCGTATGGTGGTCGTCGATATGGGTATCCCCATCACAATGAATATCCATGTCGATCATGCCATGACGGGCAATTTGATCGAGCATATGCTCGAGAAAAGGAACGCCGGTAGCAAACTGGCCGTGCCCCTGGCCGTCCAGATTGACGCTGACTTGAATCTTGGTTTCCAGTGTGTCGCGGGTGACGCTAGCCTTGCGCATCGAAAGCGTTCCTTTTATGAGCAATAAGACAGAGGGCGCAGATTATAAGATGAATGAGGCCCTCTGTGGTTCGCTAGTGTCAGATGAAACTTGATTCGTAACCGTAAGTACCTATCATGCGCGGTATGGTTACCTTAAAGCGCCGAAAATCCCATTACTGGGCCAGCCTGTTCCTGCTACTTGCATTAGTAGCAGCTCAGCCGCTGTGGGCGGAGCACTTCCATCTTGGTAACAGCCAAGTGGAACTGTGTGACCTGTGCTGCATGCATTCACCCGCAGCACTCGGCAGCGAGCCACTGCTCGTTCAGGCTGAGCCCCAAAGTCACTGCAACCGGCCCTCTGCGCTAGCAGCGCGCGATCGCCAGCCGGAGCGCCAGAGCGCACGCGCCCCTCCCCTGTCCCTGTCTCTCAGCTAACCCTAAAAAAACCAACAATTTATTTTTGTGGATGCCCGCGCCTGTGCGCGTACGGCAGCATCCGCCTGTGACAGGACATAAAAAAACAAATGATCAAGTTCAATACTCTGGCCCTGGCCATTGCCAGCCTGGCTGCGCCCACTATTTACGCCGCTGAATACAACTCGCCCTTGGAAGAGGTCAACGTTACCGTATCGCCGCTGGATAAACCCGCCGATGCTGTGGCGGCACCAGTTTCTATTCTCTCCGGCGACGCACTGCGCAAATCAGCAGCCGCAACCCTGGGCCAGACTTTGCAAGACCAGCCCGGCGTCGCCAATGCCTCCTTCGGCAGCGGCGTGGGCCTGCCGGTTATCCGCGGCCAAAGCGCCAACCGGGTAAAAATACTCAGTGACAATCTGGATGTGTCCGACGCCTCCAATACCAGCGCCGATCATGCCGCCAGCATCGAACCCCTACTGGCCGAGCGCATTGAAATACTGCGCGGCCCCGCCGCCCTGCGTTACGGCAGCGGCGCCGTGGGCGGTGTGGTGAATATTACCGACGGACGCATTCCCACCACCGTGCCCGAGAAAGTGGAAGGCGCCGTAGAGCTGCGCCACAACAGCGCCGACAATCAGGATGCCTCGGTATTTCGCTTCACCGGTGGCGCCGGGCAGCTGGCCTGGTATGTGGACGGTGTCTACCGGGAAAATGACAATACCGAAATCCCGGGCCTCGCTATCGTTGAGCACGATGAACATGAAGAACACCATGATCATGAAGAGCACGCCGGAGAAGAAGGCGAACACGAAGAGGCCTTCAACACCGATGGCTTCGTGGGCAACACCAATGCCCGCGCCCACAGCTATAGCGGTGGCGTTTCCTGGATCACCGACAGCGGCTTTATCGGCTTCTCCGTAAACCGACTGGAAAACAATTACGGCATCCCCCTGGGCACCCATGAGCATCACCATGACGATGAAGACCATGCGGGTGAAGACCACGATGATCACGACCATGATGAACACGAGGAGCACGCCGAGGCCGGTGAGATCGATGCGGTACGTATCGACCTGGTGCAAACCCGCTATGACCTGAAAGGTGAGCACCGCTTCGACGGCGATTACTGGGACAAACTGAGCCTGCGCATCGGCTACAACGATTATGAGCATGTAGAGCTGGATGCCGGTAATCCGGGCACCCGCTTCACCAACGAGGCCTGGGAGAGCCGGGTTGAAATAACCCACGATGCCGGCAACGGCTGGCGCGGTGCCTACGGCCTGCAATTGACCGATAAAGACTTTGCCGCAGTGGGTAACGAAGCCTTTATCCAGCCTTCGCGCACCCGCAGCGCTGGCTTTTTCACCATGAAAGAGCGCGAGTGGGGTAACTGGCATCTGGATCTGGGCGCCCGCCTGGAGCGAGTGGATATAGATCCGGAAACCGCCAGCGACCGCGATTACAACCTGATCGGCGCCAGCGCGACGCTGCAGTACTTCCTCGCCGAGCATCAGCATATCAGCTTCGGCGCTACCCACTCCGAGCGCGCGCCCGTGGCCGAGGAGCTGTTTGCCGACGGAGCGCACCTGGCGGAATCCCGCTACCTCTTGGGCAACAGCCAGCTGGATAAAGAGAACGGCGTTAACCTGGAACTGGGTTATCACCACCACAACGAAGCCGCCAACGGCTGGCACGCTGCGCGTATTGAGGCCAGTGTGTTCTACAACCAGATCGGTGACTATATCTACGCGCAAAACACCGGCGGTGAGGAAGAGGAATTACCGGTCTATGCCTATGCCAACCGCGATGCAACTTTCTACGGTGCCGAGGCCTCGGTGACCTTCCCCTTACAGGGAGGCCACTATGTCACCTTGTTTGGCGATATGGTGCGCGCCAGCTTCGATGATGCCATCGCCGGCGAAAGCTCCGATGTACCACGTATGCCGCCGCTGCGTATGGGCCTGGCCCTGGGGGCCGAATACGATCAGTGGGGCTGGGAGTGGCGCACCGTACAGGCGGCGGACCAGGACCGCGCCGGTGCCTATGAGGAGCCCACCGATGGCTACACTCGCATGGATCTGAGCGCCGAGTACAACCTCAATATCGGCGGCAGCGACGCGGTGCTCTTCGCCAGCGCCCGCAACCTGCTCGACGAAGAAATCCGCAATTCCACCTCTCTGCTGCGCGACTATGCCCCGGCTCCAGGCCGCAGTATCGAAGCCGGCGTGCGGTTTATTTTCTAAGCCACAACTGCTTCAATGGCTCCGCGGCGCACCCAGCTCCGCGGGGCTGCATCTCCTACACTTCCCGGATAGGCTCTCGGTGAACACCTGTGGGAACATCAACCCCCACCGCGGCGTCTGAAGTATTAATACACGCTCGACGTACCTTCTAAAAAAACACAGGGACAATCCACTCCATGGCCTGGATCAAGCGCACATTTATCGCTCTATTGGTCGTTTTCCTGCTACTCGCCGGCGCTGTCGCCTGGCTGCTGGCCGGCCTCGACATCAATCAATACAAGCCGCAACTGGAAAAACTCGCCGCCAAACAGGGCATTTCCCTGCAACTCCAGGGCGATATCGGTTGGCAGCTGTGGCCCAAATTGGGGCTGCAATTAGATGATGTCACCATGGCGCCATTGCAGCTGCCGAAAGAGACCCTGGTGCGCGCCGACAAAATCGCCGTGGGTGTGGCCCTCAAGCCACTGCTGCAGCGCCGCGTGGAAGCCGAGGAAATCGTGCTGGTGGCACCGCAGATCGAACTCTCCGTGGACAAAGAGGGGCGCGGTAATTGGGAGCTGATCAGTGAGGCTCTGGAGGCAAAGAAAAAACAACCACCCAAGCTGGAGATTCCCAAGGAAACGCAAGAGTCCGCCGCGCAACAGGTTGAGCTCAGCCTGGATAAATTGCGAATTGAAAAAGGCCTGCTCTCTTACAGTGACGCCCGCAGCGGCAAGGCCTACAAGGTTGAAAACCTGAGCATAATCGCCGACAACCTGGTGCCCGGCGGCGAGCCTGGGCGACTCAACGCCGATGCCAGCGTGACAGGCAGCGACTTACGTTACCCGCTCAAACTCAAAATGGATAGCACCCTGGCCCTGGATGAAGGCCTCAACGGCCTGCGCCTGCAACCTCTGCAGCTGGTGCTCACTTCCGACAACAACGCCAAAGCCACGATGCACCTGCGCGGCTATGTGCGCCGCGACAACGGCAACCAGCCCTGGCGCGTGCAGATGAATCTAAACGCCAGCGCCGACCCCCTGCGCCCCTGGCTGGAGCTGACCGGCAGTGAAATAGTGACCCGCGATAGCGCCGCACTGCAAAAGCTGAGTATCGAAGCCAGCATCGAAGGCACCGAACAAAAGATCAACCTGACCCCTCTGCAACTGCAACTCGACGGCACCACCTTTAATGGCAACGCCCAGCTGCGCAATGCGGAGATGCCGGGGTTAGATCTGAGTCTGCGCGGCGGCGCTTTCAATCTGGACAACTACTTGCCACCCGCCGATGAAAAAGGTGGTAAGCAGGACGAAAAAACCAGTGGAGAGTCAACAACCAAGGCGCCCTCTACTGAAGCCACCGCACAGAGTGTGGAGTCTACCCAGACCCCAACTTCCGCGGAGACCCTGAGCGCCCAACAGACGGAAAAGAAAGCCACCACCAAAGCCGGTACCCAACAGGTATCCGCCGAGCCCCTACCTCTGAGTGATCTGCGCGGCTTTAACGCCAATATCAACCTGGCCTTGGACCAATTACAAGCCGCCGGCCTACAGCTGGACAGCCCCGAAATTCTGCTCACCGTGGATAACGGTCTCTACCAGCTGCAAAAACTCAGTGCCGACCTCTACGGCGGCCAGCTCAATAGCAACGGCCAGTTCAATGCCCGCGCCCAAACGGCAGAGGGACAGGTGCGCGGCGGCCTTGTCGGTGTGGATATCGGTAAGGTCCAAAAGGCACTGTTCCCCAATGAAAAAGTGCAGGTGGCCGGCGAAGCCAGTGTCAACTGGGACGGGCAGACCAAGGGCAAGACCTCCACAGATCTGCAGCAGAACCTGCGCGCCGCCGTCAATGTGTCCAGTAAAGAGCTGTCCATAGCACCGTTCAACCTCGAGAAGAGCATGTGCCAGCTGTTCAGCTACGCCGAGAATACTCCACTGCCGGAGAGGAACTGGCCCGCCCAGACCGATCTGCAGGATGTGCGCGCCACAATCGCGGTGAAAGGGGACGAAGTGAAAGTGACCGAAATTCTCGCCGGCATCGAGAATATCGCCATGACCGGCGATGGCGAGGTGGATCTGAAGAAACAGGATTTCGACTTTGCCCTCGGCCTCGCTCTAGTGGGTGAGAGCACCTCCGCCGATGGCTGCACCGTAAAAAACAAACGCTGGCGCAACCGCCCGCTGCCACTGCGCTGCAAAGGCGACTTCGACGATGTGGGTCCAACAACCTGTAAACCCGACAGCCGCCGCCTCGATGACTTGGTGCGCGAAGAGCTGAAATACAAAGCCAAGAAAAAATATGGCGATAAGGTGGAAGAAAAAGTCGACGAACTAAAAGAAAAACTTAAAAATCTTTTCGGCCGTTAATGTAAGCCGCACCGGGTTTCGCCCGGTGCGCATCTCCGCCCCCAATATTGCACGCTATTCCATCTCCGAATCCTCTCCATAGCGCCAAAGCCACGACAAAAACACCGCGCTAAATTGCAGCAACCAATGACCGCGAAGCGCATAGAGTGCGAATAAACCGTTAAAGAACGGGGTTATAACTCGGCCCCTAGCCGGTGCCGGGAGCTGTCATCAGGTGCTTCTACATCACCCCGGCCATCCTTTACTTTTATTTATATTTTTTCCCATTGCGCGACAATTTCCTTATTACTTGCACTTTCTTTTCCCAAGATCAGTACAAGCTTGATCGGCCATATAAAGGGAATAACAAATGCCATTAATGCAACGAGCGCAAGACAATAAATCCAAACAGGTGATCACCAAGCTGGTTACTAGCGCTGCGAAAAACACACCTGCAGAGGAGGCCTGGGGTAACCACCACGTGAACTGCTATGCCTGGGCCGCAAACTGCGAGAAGCCCCACAAGGGCAAGCCAGACCCTGGCTCCAACTCCGGCTATGTCGCGGGCTTGGATAATGACCGTCTGATTGAGGGCGCCAAACGCGATGGGATGGCCTATGTAGCCAACGCCCCAGCAAACAATCCCCCGCCTTTCACCAAAGGTTATTACTGTGTTGCCCTGTATAAGTCCACAACCGATCACCACTGGTACCGGCGAGACCCGGAAACCGGCTACTGGACGCACAAACCAGGCGCTCACGGAGTGAAAAACTACGGGCCCGGTTTTGTGATTCTGCCCAAGCAGCTGGAGACGGCAAACCATAACTATGGTATGGCTGCCACAAATTATCACTTTGTCGGCTATTTCTATGTGCCGGAAGAGGGTATTCAGGTCTGAACGCTAAGCGCAGGTCGTCACGGTGTTACTCAGTCTGAGCTAGATAAGATGGGCAGCAAGGCCTGCCCTCACCGAATTTTCACCAGGGCGGTCCACCCAGTGTCCGCAACGCTAGTGGAAGCTCCCCCAGGCTATTCGCAGCCGTCGGGGAGCTTCTAGCAGAGACAATTTCTGCTTCGGGCAGATAGTAATCTCCTCCGCTCAAATTCCAACCGATCAATGCTGATCTGATAGCGCGTTTACCCCTCCATTGACCGCACAGGCGGTATCCCTCTCTTTATAACCCGCTGGCGCATCGACCCGCTGCCACGGCGCCGCAAGGCTGACTTTGAAGATATAGATACGGCAACACCCGGCATAAGTCGCTTTGAAGACCCTGTGCACAACAGAGCTTCAATACAACACCAAGGAAAAATATGGTGATTGGGTAGAAGAAAAGGTCGACGAATGGAAAGAAACCATGAAAAATCTCTTCAGCCGCTAAGGCTCAAAGCAAAGTGCACCAAGGTTACCCCGCGCACAGCCCAAGGTTTCCATCACAAACATCAGCCCGCAGTATCTCCATGACCCCAAAGCAGTTCCAAAACGCCGTTCTCAAATGGTTCGACAAACACGGGCGCAAGGACCTGCCCTGGCAGCAGAATATCAATCCCTATCGCGTGTGGGTTTCCGAGATCATGCTGCAGCAGACCCAGGTCAGCGCGGTGATCCCCTACTTCGAGCGCTTTATGCAGAGCTTTCCCACCCTGGAGAGCCTCGCCACCGCGCCGCTGGATAAGGTACTGGCCCACTGGAGCGGGCTCGGTTATTACGCCCGCGCGCGCAATTTACATAAATGTGCACAGACGGTGTTGCAGGAACACGGTGGGGAATTTCCACAGGATGTAGAAGCGCTCACCGAACTGAGCGGCATTGGCCGCTCCACCGCAGGCGCTATCGCCAGTATCAGCATGGGACTCAGAGCGCCGATTCTGGATGGCAATGTAAAGCGGGTACTGGCGCGCTTCCACGCTGTGGAAGGCTGGCCGGGACAGAGTGCCGTGGCCAATCAATTGTGGGAGCTGGCCGAGACCTACACCCCGGACAAACGCGTTAACGATTACACCCAGGTGATGATGGATCTGGGTGCCACCCTGTGCACCCGCAGCAAACCCCACTGTGAAGAGTGCCCGTTAAAGAAATCCTGTGTGGCCCACGCCCAAGGCAATCCGCAGGATTACCCCGGCAAAAAACCGCGCAAGGAAAAACCGGTGCGCAGCGCCACCCTGTTACTGCTGGAATACCAGGGCGAAATTTATCTAGAGCAGCGCCCCGCCAGCGGCATCTGGGGCGGCCTCTGGTGCCCTCCCCAAGCAGAAGATGCCAAGGCTTGGCTCAAACAACAACGTTGGCGCGCCAGTGAAATACAAACGCTGCCGCTGCTGCGCCACACCTTTACTCACTTCCACCTGGATATTACCCCGCTGTGGGTACAGCTCGACAAAGTCTCCACCCAGGTGGCGGAGAGCGGCGCCGGCTGGTATAAACTGCGGCAACTAAACCGCGCCCGCGCGGCCCAGGAACTGGGGCTACCCGCCCCGATCGTAAAGCTGGCAAAACAACTATTGGCGCTGCAGGCACCCCTGCTCGCCCCAACTACGGCCGACTAGAACCAGGAGGAGTCCATGTCCAGAACCGTATTCTGCCGCAAGTACCAAGAGGAATTGGAAGGCCTGGACGCACCGCCCTTCCCCGGCCCCAAAGGCATCGATATCTTCGAGCACGTTTCCAAAAAAGCCTGGCAGGAGTGGATGTCACACCAGACCATGCTGATCAATGAAAAGCACCTCAACATGATGGAACCCTCCAGCCGCGCCTACCTGAGCGAGCAGATGATGAAGTTCCTGAGTGGTGAAGAGTACGACACAGCCGACGGCTACGTGCCCCCGGAACAGCAGTAAACGGGCCCCGCAAAGCCTCCCCCCAAAAGAAAAAAAACTTTTTACAATCAAGGGGTTGACTCAGGCCCGCGATAAGGCTTTAATACGCGCCTCGCGACGCAGGGGAAGCCCAGCAAAATCGCAAAGCCCGGATAGCTCAGTCGGTAGAGCAGGGGATTGAAAATCCCCGTGTCGGTGGTTCGATTCCGCCTCCGGGCACCATTTTTAAACCCGCGCAAGCACTCGCTTTCGCGGGTTTTTTAATTCTACCGCCCTTAAAGTTTTGGCGGTAAATTCCCCCAAAGTGTCAACACGGTGTCAACGCAAAATCACGTTGACTCTTTGCTACTCCGCAAGCCTTCCGGCTGTGCAATATCCTTTCACTTCTCTTCGCAACTCTTCAAAGTGTGAAATCCAACTCTTAACCAAACCCCGCACCAGCTCAGGCCCTCACGGCCCAATCTCATTTCATCAACTAAAAGAACGCCAAAAATCGGCAGGCTTGGGGAGGAGTGACCGCCAACCACTTTCACTGTTCGAAATATAATCTGACAAATTTCTAATACTGAGAATTACGCTTTTTTAAAGGTGTTTTTCTCTCAGACCCCTTCATGATAGGTTTAAGCATCTGCCGCAAAGGTTGTGAACACGATTGAAATCATAAATATGGGATCAATTATGTGCCTAGAGCTAACCCTCCCCTTTTATTAGAAAACTATCGATAAAGATGCCCATGAAGGACAGGGCAAGAATAAATTTTTACTTGGTATAAAGGAGACCGTTTTGTTAAAAGTTCACGTTTGGCCACCCCATGGCAATATGGTTGGGCACGCCTCATTATCCTTTGAAGGAAACTATGTCAGCTTCTGGCCAGAAGAAGGAGCAAATAAAAAGGATTTAAAAATCAAAACCAGCCAGCCTGGGCAATTCATAAGCGCACTTAATGAAGATATTCGAGAGGAAGGAAATCGCCAACCAATAACAGTGACAATTCCAAATGCCAATACGAAAGCGCTGGAAGATTTCATTTTAGATCTTCAAAGAAATATTCCAAGATATCAATTAGCGCGATACAACTGTTCTAGCGTTGTCGCTGAGTGTCTAAAGGTTGCGTGCGGAAAGGAGCCTAGTTTTTATCCATCTGCTCAAGAGTATAGTAGGCTTGGAAAGTTTATAGGACGAGGTATTTGGACTCCAAATCAAATTTTGCAATTTGCCCGAGAATTAGCATCAGAAAGGGCTTCAACAGTATGAATGTGATTTATAGCCATAACTTTAATATACGACTAGGGCTAGCAAGCTACCTGCATCCGTTCGATGGAATGAAGTTTAAAAAGATATTTAATGCTTTAAAAAGCAATCCTGAAATAAATTTCATTGAACCTGCAAGACCAATCAATATGGATTTAGTAGACTCTTTTCTTTCCAGTATGATGCGAAAGAAAGTGAGGGATCCCGTATTTATTTTTAGGGCACTAGAAGTTCCCAAGATTCCCTTCATTAGCTTTTCCCTGCTGAATAAGAGGGTACTTTCTCCTATGCGCTGGGGTGTAGCTGGAACCATGCTAGGTGCAAAAAATGCAATCTGTAACGGTGGCTTCTACTGGAATCTATCCGGAGGATATCATCATGCCATGCAACAAAATATGGAAGGATTTTGCATCTACAACGATATTGGTATTTGCTATCAGCAAATGATAAAAGATGGAACACTAAAGCCAGAAGATAAAATATTGATAATCGATACGGATGCCCACCACGGTAATGGGAACGCTTACACATTCATGGAGAATAAAAACGTAACAATTTTAGATATCTACAATTCCGGCATTTATCCTACATCGGGTTATACGCGTGATCGTGTAAATATTTCAGTTCCTCTGATGCCAGGCACAGAAGGTCTTGAGTATTTGAGTCGATATAGAGAAGCACTGGAGAAATTAGACGATGAATTCCGGATAGCTTTTGTAGTTGCAGGCACGGATACCTTAGCCAATGATAAGCTGGGAGGACTTTGTCTAACTATCGAAGATATAGCGGAGAGAGAAAGATTAACATTAAAAACTCTTAATAAACGCTCTATACCCGCCGTCATACTTGGAGGGGGCGGATACTCAAAAGCCAGCTCCAAAGCTACTGCTGAAGCGATTAAGAGCTGCACATATTTAAAACATGAAATCTCTACAGAAAGAACGACAAGCAATCTAAATCATGAGCACAGAAAACTTGGATCCTGAACGAAATAACCAAGCAAGAGACAAAAAAGAAGATTGGAATCTGGTCAAAGCCACAAGAAATTTTTTTGCGTTTATAGTTTGCTCAACAACAGCCATAATAGGAATATTGACTGTATATGATAGATTTGTAGTAGATAAAATAAGAACAGAAAATAACAGACTAAAAACAAAAATTGAAACAATAGAAAAAGACATAAAACTTTCAGATACATATATGAACCTAAAAGGTGAACTAGCAATTAGCAATGGGAAAGTTGAGATTTTTGGAGGCCAGCTCAATATATGCCTTACTGAAAAAAGAAAGCTGGATGGGATAAGCTACAAAATAAAATCTATAGAAAACGAGCTAGAATCTTGTAAAACTTCTAAAAGAGCAGCCATCCTAAATAAAGACAAAACTATTGATAGGCTGTCTAAAGATGCTGATATCCTAGCAGAGATATCAGCCTTACAAAAGAAACAAGAAGAAGCTGAAATAGAGCTTAGGGATTTAGTAAAATCGTCCTACCGTGATAAGGAGTTAAGCATCAGAGGAAAAAGAGAAGAGGCCGGACTCAAAAGTAGGATACACATGATGCAGGAACAAATAACGGCTCTCTATGAGATATTAAAATCAAGAGGTTAAAAACTAATTATATTCCTCATACTCAAAAAGAATAAAGTTTGTAGCAAAGTGCCCGCAAGACAGGCACTTTATTGGTTAAGATAGGCACTTTCTCTCTGCCAGCTCTCCGCCCCTCTCAATCAAGAATAAAACTCGGTTTTCTTAGATTTCGAAATTTCTTCTGCCAACTACATTACCGCCTCTTCTGCAGGTGCGGAACCTCTGAATTTCTTTAGTCCGCCATTCATAAGATGGATTCTTTCAGAAAAAATTGCGTATCTGTTTATATTCTTTTCCATAAATAACATCCTTTAACACAATAAATAACTTAGGCCCTTATTGGCTTAAGTTGAGACTCCAAGCTATCCCCACTGCTTTTATAGCAAATGATTCCCGCATCCCGCGGCTGGTTTTTTGCCATTACTGGGATGCATGTGTGTAGCAAGCGCACCGGAGAGGGACGCCACTATACCGATTAAATCTTCTAACAACTTCAGCACATTTAAAGAGTCACTGCCTAACCAAATTTTGCCGCCGCCTTTGACTTTGATAGCTTGGCGGACCTTGGCCAATGATTCGTGAATATTCCCTATTTGACCTTTTAGGTAACGGTCTGCTTAGTGATTGGGGTCACTTGAGCCTATCAGATTTAAATTTTCCGGCGCCGAAAAATTGAAACCGCCGCCTAACAACAGGTGTAAAGATCCAGAAACCTCAAAACAACCTTCACTAGAATATTTATAAAAGCAACTTAACCGCCAAAGCCCCAACCTAAAAATAAGAAACCTCTCTCTATAACTAGTAGTTATCTCTCTAAAATAATTAGATAACCGCCCAGCAAGATTCCACAGAAAATTCACGACTAACATTTCAATACAGAAACCACTCATTCTCATTTGGTTTTGTCGTTATTGATTTACAGATATTGTGTGATCTAATATGAAAGGGAGTTCACAATGAGAATTGTTACAGCAAATTTTCTGGCACCCATAGTAGTTACCGGATTAGCCATTGGCTTTACTCCATCCGCGCTATCCCAAGCCACAGATAGTGCAACCAGTTTGATAACCCTTCAATTTGATACAACTATCACAATAGATAATGTTGATCCAATCACTATTTCAAACCCCACACCGGGAAATGACGCAATAGCCGACGACAGGTTTTGTGTTGCCGGAAATGGGTTTTCACTTTATGGCATAACCTTTCAAAATGATGGTGCTGACCCTACATATAGTTTAATTGGATCTGACGGGACTTCAATTAGTTACGATGTGGTCTACCAGAATGATGGTGCACTTCCTGAACCGGCTCCAGCCGGACAAGCCATCACCAACAATGTCCTTCAAGCGTCCAACTGCGCGGATGATAACGCCACTTTTGTTATTATTATCCCCGAAAATCAGTGGGAGCCCAATCAAGCATCGGCTCCCTTTTCTGGAACACTACGAATTACCGTTGAAGCCGAATAAACCAGCAAAAATAATTTAGAAAATCAATCATGATGCGCGGGATATTAACTCCTGTGCATCATGTAAGTGAGACCTCCCACTAAAATAATATTTTAAAACTATCACCAGCCTCAATGGCTACCACTTTCAAAGCAGTCATAAATTTTAAATATGAAATTAAAAAACCTTTCAGCCCTATAACAAAGATACAAAACTATAAAGATTACATGTCCACTACATACAAGAGCCATTTATAATTTACCACACGACCATTAAACGCCTGCGAAAAAGAAGTCACTTTCTTTGACTTCACATTATCTCCTGGATATTCCATGGTATACTAACGAGCTTGGCGTATTCGTTGTCACAGAGAGACTGTATTTCGGCTGCCTCAATAATACGGAGCACTGATTTCTTGCGAACATTCCCATGGGTTTCCCGGCTCCAGTTTGCGGAAGCGGCCCGGCAAGTAACTATTTGATGTCAACTATTTTTTGCTGGCACTTACTACTAGTCAACCGCCGCAACGTAGGAGTAAGCAGAAAAGACAAAAGTAATATTGATGTTTTCTTGCAGTCTTGCATTCACTTAAGAATATAAAATATAAACCTACTCACAGCCTCGACGGCCCATTACAATTAACCGCTTTACTGTTTTGATTTAAGTGTAATGACAATGAATGAAGCCCCCCGCAACCTTCTACATCAGGAAACCTTAGCTGTACGCTGGGGTGATATGGATGCCTTTGGCCATATTAACAACGCCACCTATTTCACCTACTTTGAGCAGTGTCGCTGTAGCTGGCTAGCCTCGATATATAGCTCGGGTGCTCTTAGCAGTAATCAAGGGGATGGTCCTGTATTACTCAATGCTTCAGCCAATTTTCATTTACCGTTGGTATTTCCAGCCAACATTACGATTAGTATGTATGGCGGTAATCCAGGGCGTAGTAGCTTTAATAGCTATTACGAGATCAGAGATGCGGATAACACCGATAAACTCTACACCACCGGTGAAGCTAAGATTGTTTGGGTAGACCAGCAGGCTGGAAAATCCATGCCAGTACCTGATGATATACGGGCCTTATTGCCCACCGCTTAAATTGGATTTCGTCATAAGACTAAGAAGGCAGAAGGAAAGAATAGGCTGCTCTCGGAAAAAATCAGACGCGGATGCCGAGTTCAAACTTGCAGAGATCTAATCACAACGCATCTCGAATCAGTATATTCTTTCCTTTCAATACACAAGTGTTAATTAATAGTAAATAAGAACACTGATTGTAAGTACAAAGTTTACCTCTCTGTCACAAAATTAAAGGGATGTTGTAATGATTGAAGATGTGAAAAAGCTTTGGCATGAATGCTTACGCTTATTTGGTTCCCCCACTGAGACAAACAGCTTTTTAGGCGGATTTCCCATTGTTTGTCAGTAAATTAAGTGGCCAGGAAATAATGATCAAGCTTTATCGCCCAGCTGGATTTATCTGAAATTAATGCCGACCAGTGTATTGACTGGCTACCTAAACAGGGGCGACTATTATTTTTTATGACCTTGAAGAGTGTCCTTGGGGCTTTGCCCAAAAAGATAAGGACGGATGGGCCGTTATCTATGAAAATGGTAGCGATGAACCCTTTGAACAACCGTTACCCCTCAATATAGATCCCGAATCTGTTGCTTCAGAAATCAAATATTTAAGGCCTTCTACGTTTACCAGCTACCCCGACTTAGATCGTCTAGATATTTCTTACACAGAACTATCGGATGAAGATCACTGCGATTATTATGAATTTATCGCGAATAATTATGGGGATGATCCTTACCATCAAGTGGGAGGTTACCCAAAGCCCGTGCAGAATGACTGCATGGAGGAGGAATGTCCGCTGGTTAGCGGTGGCGTCTATTGCGGTGAACCTGAAAGCTTTACCTCAGAAAAAGCAAAACAACTAAGGGACCAGCTAAATGACTGGAAATTACTTCTACAGTTTGATTCCGACGATGATGTTAAGGTTATGTGGGGAGATTGTGGCAGGCTCTATATCTGGGTTAAGGAAAGTGACGCAAAGCAATGTAACTTTAATAACTCGTGGATGATTATGCAGTGCATCTAAATTAAATATCATAAAAATACTAGAACAAATAACTCTTCAAGAATCACACTAAAGCTAACTTATAGCCGTACATAAAAACCGTAGCACACTCAATACATGCAATCTCACGAGAATACAGACATAAAACTATCTATTGATTTTGTTTACCTCAATATAGGGCAAGACATAATTTTAAGTAAATATTTAAATGCCATAGGGGTATAGGAGAGCCACAGAGACTGATCAACCAAATCTCTTGCAACAATAGACTCACCTATTCTCTGATAGATAAATCATATATAAATATTCACAACTCAAACTACTCACTCACCAAAAACCCACTCCGGTTAAAAGAGTCTATTCTTCAAAAAGGTCTTCAATTATCTATCAATTGGGGATTCAAACGCCAAACAAGGAAATTTATCTTATTAAAAAATTAAAAGGCAACACCTATTTGTAGTAGGTATATAGAGCTCAAAGTGGCCCTACATGACTATTTTAAATCTGACTTACTATAATGATTTTTATCAGGGTTCCTCCCCATCAAAAATACGCACAACCATTAATTTATTTTCAAAAAAATTAGCTGTCTGGCTGTCAGAAAATTCAACCGGAACAGTTCTTATTAATGTAAGGGATGGCATGACTGTCCTAGAGCAATATGATGACATATGTAATGATCACTCTCAAATTGCCCTAATGAAGCCTGTAGAATATATTTTTGCCCATAAAAAAAACAACCATATAATACCTGCCTGTGCTGCATACCGCTCAGAAAATAGCAAAAAAGACACGTATTATTTTTCTCAGATTTATGTCAACAAGGAATCCGGCATCAAGTCCCTCTCTGACTTAAAGAAAAATC
The DNA here is from genome assembly GCF_052466765.1 of Microbulbifer mixtoriginis (SeqCode). NCBI lineage: Bacteria > Pseudomonadati > Pseudomonadota > Gammaproteobacteria > Cellvibrionales > Microbulbiferaceae > Microbulbifer > Microbulbifer mixtoriginis (SeqCode). Next base: position 2,673,629 of record NZ_CP174289.1, on the reverse strand, counting down.
CAGGAAAATTCAGGATTGCTTATGGAAATAGATTTTCCACATCCAGCTTCTTAATCCCTGCAGCTCATTTAAAAAGACTTAATATTCATCCATTTCTGCATTTCAAAAAGTCAATTTTCGCCGGCTGCCAAAATTTGGCGGCAAAAGCAGTATACCTAGGAGAGGCCGATATAGGTACCGGCCATGAAGCAGTAATCAAATCACTGGGTGAAACGTACGCTGATGCAGAAGACAAGTTAGTTCAATTGCATAGAGAGAAAATCTATACTGACCCATTAGTTATAAATAAAATTCCCTTGCCAGAGAGCATCTCTTTTAACCTGATACAAAAAGGGCTTATCGAAGTTGTCAAAGATCCTGAAATTAGAAAGTCTTTAAGCATTTTTTGGAGGGGCATGCAAGGGCTTAGCCCTGTCTCTCACCATAGTTATCAAACCGTTGAATCGGCAATAAATGATATGCACTTAAAAGAAAATGACATTCTGTATTAGAGACCCTGCAAAACTACAGGTTAATTTGAAAAGGATTTAACTTGAATATCAAACCTCGCTATTCAATATTGTTTGTCTGCTTAGGTAATATCTGTCGATCTCCTCTTGCCGAGTCAGTCTTTCGCACCAAAGCACAACTCGCAGGATTTTCTTTTTTGGTAGATTCTGCAGGAATTATTAATCAACATGTTGGCGAAAGGCCCGACAAGCGAGCGTTGAAACTAGGTGAGGATAACGGCTATTCATTCAGAAATTTCCATGCAAGGCAGGTCCGAGAGGGAGACTTTTCTAGGTTTGATTATATATTGGCAATGGACAATGAGACGCTAAAATCACTTAAATCTCTTTCTCCAATCCAATATCAATCAAAACTGTATCTATTCTTAGACTTTGCTGGAGACACAACAAACAAAAACATACCAGACCCCTATTTTGGGGACTCAAGTGACTTTAAAAAAACATTAAGCGCTATTGAACAGGGAGTAGACTTACTTATTGAAAAATTAAAAGAGGAAAATAATTAAACACAACGTTGAAAAAATCATACCTTATATAAAACAATCAACCCCCTACAAATAAAAAAGGTTTTCTGCTTAACAAGTGATTTGTTTCCTTTAATTAAAACACATCCAATAAAGTGAGCAATTAATTCATTTTCCCAAGGGCTCATAAAGCTATTTTTAAAAAATATTGATGACTTTTTGGCTAAGCATAAAAAAGAATCAAATATTTTGCTTATATTTTAAGCAGCTCAATGCAATAGATCACTGCATAACATTCCAGGAATTCTCCCCACATATATTGTCATAATTCAGGCCACCTGAGTGGTCACTTCCTCCAGGTTATCGCTCCCCAGTAACTTATCCATCACCAGACAAGCAGTCAGGTCGCCTGTGACATTTACTGCGGTTCGACACATATCCAGAATCCTATCTACACCAATAATCAAGGCAATGCCCTCAGGAGGAACACCAATACCAGCAAGAATTGTCGCGAGAATAACGATACCCACGCCCGGCGTACTGGGCGAGCCGATGGAGGCCCCCACAGTTGTTAACGTCAACCCAACCAGTTGGGCGGTACTGAGATCAATTCCATAAACCTGAGTTAGGAATACAGCCGCTATCACCTGATAGAGCGCGGTGCCGTCCATATTCACCGTAGCGCCAAGGGGCACAATAAATTTGGCTATGGAAGGTTTCACTTCCAGGGGAGTCTCGGCAGTGCGCATTGAAAGCGGCATAACGGCCGCGGAGCTGGAAGTGGAAAAGGCCAGTAGCTGAACGCCGCTGATGCGCTGCAGGAAGCTCAGAGGCCGCATTGGCGTGGCCAGTGCGACAATCAACAGATAGAACAGCAGTAGGATTAGTAGCCCCAGAATAACCGTGCCTACATAGACAGACATCCCCACGATTGCGGTTAAGCCCACGCGAATGGCGATATCTGCCAATAATCCGAATACCGCCAGCGGCGCGAACAGCATGGCCCAACCGACTATTTTCAAGGCGATTTCCTGCACTATGCCGAAGGCATAGACTGCAGTTTCACGCTGCTTTTGCGGCAGCAACATCACTGCCACTCCGGTGAAAATCGCGTAAACCACCAGCTGCAGCATATTGCGCATGGCGATGCTCTGATTCAGGTTGGCCGGAATCAGTTCGGCAATTCGCTCCGGTAGCGGCTTGGATTCCAGCATCTGTGGTGGTGGGCTGCCGGGTAATTCAGTAGCTGCCGTGAGCAGGGCCTCATCGATATAGTTACCCGGTTGAATAAATTGGGCCAGGACTATGCCGATAATCACCGCTACTGTGGTGGTGGCAATAAAATAGGGCGCTATACGCAGGCCAACCCGCTTGAGCTGGGATACATTTCCACTGCCACAGAGCCCGAGGATAATGGAGGAGACCACCAGTGGAATCACCACCATTTGGATCATATTCAGGAATAGGGCACCGGGCAGCTTGAACCAGCTGGCCAATATTACGCTGAGATTCTCATCGACCAGCTCAGCCCCTTCCGGCGACAGTAACAGGCCAATACCGAGCCCCAGCACCATAGCCAACAGGATTTGCATCCACAGGCGCGTGCGCATCAACAGGCCCAGGGATTCCACCATCCTGAACAGGTAAACATTGGAACCATAATTCATACGAGAATTACCAGATTCAAATTCATTAACTCGGCACCCAAAAGGAAAGCCACCAGTATCCTGCAACTCTAGAGTAAAACTCTTTAGTCAGATCAAGTGAGGGCGATCACGCAATCCCAGGCAATGATTGTTAAGAGCGGTTGCAGAAAGATGACACCGTGCATCCCTAGTGGAAAAGGGCAAGGGATAGATCGTTCACCACTCTAAAAATACTACGGCCTGTTTACCCACATTCAACACCAATGCTTTATCTAATAGCGAGGCCGCTAAAGAATACTCTTGCACGTTGTTACTGATGATCCGTCGCTGGAGCAAATTGCTGCGCCAATAACTCCCTGATCCATTTATGCAGCGAGTCCTGCCCGCTGCGGCTGTGCCAGGCGGCGATCACATCGAAACCGGGAGGCTGATCGGCAATTGGCAGGGTACTCAGGCGCTCATCGGGCAACAGGCGCGACGGCAGAAAAGCCACGGTATTGGTGGAGGCAATACATTCGGCTGCAGCAGCAAAAGAGGGAACCGACAACACCACATTGCGCTGCAAACCAAACTCCTCGAACCAGGTATCGGCCATACCACGCAGTTCTCCGCGGGAGGGAGACACCACCAATTGCGGTAGCGCCGCCAACTGTGCCAATGCCAGAGTCTCTCCTGTTAACTGGCCGGGTATTTTTGCATGGCGGCAGCACACGCAAACATAGTGCTCTCGATACAGCAGCATTGTCGGGCAGTTGTCCGGCACAAAACCGGGTGTACTGAAGACCAAATCTACCTCGCCGGTTTGCAGCTGCTGCGCCATGCGGTCGATTTCCAGCTTGAGCACAACCACTTTGAGGCCCGGGGCCTGTTCACGCAGTTTTTTCAGCAACCCCGGTAATACCACTCGCTGTTCAAAGTCGGTGGCGCTGATAGTAAAAATACCGGTGTACTCGGCCGGCAGAAATTCGTGCCCACGCAGCAGTGAGGCGATTTCGTTTAACACGCTATCGATCCTCGGTGCCAGCCGTTCTGCCAGGGGGGTGGCTACCACTCCATTGCTGGTCCGAATAAATAAGCGGTCGCCAAAGATCTCCCGCAATCGCTTGAGCTGTTCACTCACGGTCTGCTGAGTCACTCCGAGCTGATCGGCCACCCGGGATAAATTTAATTCGCGCAGAATTGCCTGCAGCAACCGCAGCTGCTTTAGTTCCAGCCTATCCAGACGATCGGCCCTGTTGCCCCTAGTCAAACCTGTATCACTCACAATCGTTACTTGATTTTCATTGTATCTACTCCAGCCTAGCATTGCCGATACATAGACCCCCATGAGTGAGGAACCCACTATGCCAGGCGCGACTCTGCAACCATCGACACCGGGCTTAATGCGGGCAAGTATCAACTACGCGGACCCCAGCGCGGAGCTGGTCTACGATCAGCGCCATACAGGCCCCGGCCCCGCTAGCCTGATTGATCAGGTAATCCCCCACCAGGTGTCACTTCATGACGGCAGGCAACTGCAGGCTGAGGGGGAGACCTTCCGTTTGGACGAACAGGGGTTTGAGCTGGTAGAGCCGAGCCTCGATATCGACCTGCACCAGCTGGACGACACTTTAAAAGCGCTGGATAGCAACAAGCCATCAGCCAATAGCACAGTGCTTTCGCCAGAATCCCGAGACACCTTGATCCGTGCTCAGTGGTATCCGCCGATTGAGCGATGGCTGGCTGCTTATTTGGGCGCGGACCAGGTTGTGACCTTCGATCACACACTGCGCGCTCAGACTAAAGCAGACGCCATCGCTGAGCAGAGCCGCAGTCGCCGCGCCCCGGTAAAAATCGCGCACAACGATTACACACCCTGGTCTGCCCAACGCCAGCTCAAGCAGACACTACCGGAATACGACTTAAATCCGGGCGATTATCCCCGGTTTAAGTTTGTGAACTTGTGGTTGCCGCTGCTGCATCGGGTTGAAGAATCCCCCCTGGCTATGGCGGATCTGCGCAGCGTGGAAGCAGCGGATTTCCACAAGATGCGCCTGATTTACCCAGAGCGGGAAGGGCAGATTTCTGTCATCAGCTCCAACCCTCAACACCGCTGGATTTGGTTTAGTGATATGCGCCCCGGCGAAGGGTTGCTACTGCGGGTTTTTGATAGCGAACACAGCGATGTGATTACCGGCAGCCCCCATAGCGCCTTCGACTTACCGGAAAGCGAAAATGCCCCCCGGCGTACCAGCCTGGAAATTCGCACTATCGCGTTGTTTAAATACTAAATAAATTGAAATATCGATCAAAACCCCATGAATAAAACCCTGAACTCAATAGATCCTTTAAATAACGAAGTCGTCGGCAGTGTCGCTATTTGTTATGAAGACGATTTAAAAAGATTGCTGCAACAGGCCAAGCAGGCACAAGTTGAGTGGGGCAAAAAGTCCATTCAGCAGCGTGTACAGCTTGTACAACAAGCCTATAAGCAGCTTGAACCCATACAGGCGAAATTGGCAAAACTGATCAGCCGTGAGATGGGCAAAGATGCGCGGCGGGCCAGCTACGAGGCGGGTGGCGCCATTCACAGTGGCCCCTGGTTGGCCGGAGATTCCGGTGAGGCCCTGCGCAGCCAACGCCAGGGTAACAGTGAAATTCAATATCGTCCGTTGGGCGTGGTCGCGGTTATTTCCCCCTGGAATTATCCCCTGGCGATGGCCAATAACCTGATCGTACCGGCTCTGATTGCCGGTAACAGCGTGATTTTAAAACCCTCCGAAGAAACCCCTCTGGTTGCAGACCTACTGGTAAAAACCCTGAACCAGTCGCTGCCCAACGGGGTATTACAAATTGCCCATGGGGATGGAAAAACCGGAGAAGCCCTGGTGAAAGCGGACATCAATATGGTCGCTTTCACCGGCTCCCGTGCAACCGGCCAAGCCATCATGGCCAATGCCGCTCCCAAGTTAAAACGCCTGATCATGGAGTTGGGCGGCAATGATCCCATGTTGGTTTTGGCCAGCGCCGATATTCACCGTGCGGCACAATTCGCCGTGGCTTCCAGCTTTGAAAATGCCGGACAAATGTGCACTTCAACCGAGCGTGTTTATGTGGACGAGCGTATTGCGGACCAGTTTGAGCGAGCGGTGGTTGCCATTGCAAAAAATTATCGCACCGGTGGTTGGCCAGAAGGGGATGTCGATATAGGTCCACTGGTCAATCCCCGTCAGCATCAAAAAGTGGTTCGGCATATTCATAACGCCATAGAGAAGGGCGCAACGCTTTTGCTAGGCGAAAAATCCCCCAAACTTCCTTTTATTCCTCCTACGGTCATCATTGGTATCAAACCGGGTATGCAACTTGAGGACGAGGAAACTTTTGGCCCGGTAGTCGCAATAGACCGATTCAGCACCATTGAAGAGGGGATTCACAGAGCCAACGACTCTGTATACGGCTTGGGCGCAGTGGTATTTGGCAAGTCAGATGCCCAGGAAGTCGCGAATCAACTGCAGGCAGGCATGATCGGTATTAACCAGGGTGCCGGTGGGACACCGTGGGTAGGCGCCAAACAGAGTGGTTTTGGCTACCACGGCGGGGCTGAGGGACACCGACAATTTGCCCAGCTCACCCTTATTAATCATTAATTAAAAAACCAAGTGCAGATATTTTGGACGAAGTCATTATGCCAAACTCTCCAGACATCGCGATGAATCCAGCAACTGAGGCCAACAGCAGCCTTGAGCAGGATTTCTTTATTATTGCCAGGGAAGCCGGTGCGGAGCACCCTGCTCTGCCAACCTGGGCCGCACGACTGGAAAACCCAGCCTCACTGAAGGGTAACGCCCCGTCTTTGGTTCAGCGCAGAGAAATTGCCGAGGTGCCCGGTGCTTTTCAATTACTCAATGTATTTTCCAGTGAAGAATGTCAGCGCCTCATCGATATCACTGAAAATATCGGTTATCTGCCCGATGCCGCCGTTTCTTTGCCCAGGGAGGTACGCCATAATGACAGCCTTACCTGGGTGGTAGATGAAACTACCGAACGGCTGATCTGGCAGCGGTGCAGCGCATTTATGCAGGACCCGAAAGGCTACTTTGAAGGGCGCAAGCCAGTGGGGCTCAATCAGCGCTTTCGCTTTTATCGTTATGGTGAAGGTGATTACTTTCAATTTCACACCGATGGAGCCTGGCCGGGCAGCCGAATCATAGATGGCCAGTTGGTCGCTAATGGTTTTCCAGACCGTTTTAGCGAAATGACTTTTCTAGTTTTACTCAGTGAAGATTTTGACGGCGGCGCCACACGTTTTCGTGTCAATGCAGATAACCCCTACCAACAGCCCAGCCGGCATTCCATGATGGATATTGATGTAAGAACCCCCGCGGGATCCGTACTGTGTTTCCCCCATGGTATGCACCCCCTGCACAGGATTCACAGCTCAACGCCAATTACTCGTGGAATAAAATATATTATTCGTACAGATATATTATTTCTTCAGGATTGATTAACAAGGTTAACAATTTTATTTTTGAAAAACTTAAAAAAGCATTCAGCCGCAGGGAAGCGGCTCGAACTAAAATAACAGTAAACCGCTACTTAGAGCTTACCTAAAGCCCCTGCATATAATCTATAGTCCGACTTATATACTACGCCCTCCATCGAAGTGTTGCCATAAGTTTTATGTCAAGCTGCACTGCCAATCTGATCGCAACGGCACATTCGGGTGTGTACTTATGGAATTAATAGAATATTTACAGAGTCAGTTTTATAGCAAAGAGGAGCTGCTATCGCTAAGCGGTTTAAGGCAAGAAGAGTTTGCAAACTACCAGAATGCCCTTGTTATGCCTAAAGCTTCCTACACGCTGGTACTGGGCCTGCAATGCCATTCATTCTTCGGCATCCATAATGAATCCCATAATCAAGAGTTCTACGCCAAAGGTTATGTATCCTGGTTAAAAGACCTTCGGCTAAAAAATAATCCAAAACAGATTTTTGATTTATTTAAAACAAGATACACGGATACAATCTATCAGTTAAAGTCTCTTGGCCATAGCTGTTCTGGCATAAAAATGAACAAGGGGCTTACCACACATATTGAAAGCGAATGGAAACACTTTATCGATGGTACTTATGGGCTATGCACTAAAAGCGGACTCCCCGAGGATATAGCACGTAAAGAGCTGGCCTCTCTAGTGATCAAGGAGTTAACAAAAGAGGGCAATCTCAGCAGAATAGGCCTACAAAAATTACAGAGGGCTGTTGACCTGCTAGAGAGCGCCAGCAGCCTTTTCGCACCCCATGAGCGGCATAAGAGTTCGAGGCAAATACTGATTCATGATATTCGTCAACAATTTAATCTCAGATAAAGACACTGTAAAAGCCAACGTCACAAACTGAGAGACATGCTGTCACCATAGGCCAAGGAAGGCGGGGCAGACAACACCTATACCAAATGGCCATATGATTTGGCATGTACTAAACGTATATGCCTCTATAAAATCCCGCCCCTTTAATTGGCTCAAGCCTCTCCGCACTTTTATTAGAGATATTCCATGAAAAGCAGAGTTTACTGCCTTATATCCTTTCTATTGCTATCCGTCTTAACGGTATCAGCCTACGCCAGAGATTGGGGGGAATATAAAAGCACTAACTTTACCGTCTACTCCGATGTTTCATCGAAAAAAGCTGAGGCCTTATTGCGCGAGCTGGAAAAATTTCGCAGTGCCTCACTTATGGTAACAGGCATGGAAGATCGCCCTGAAAACGCTAGGCTTAGGGTCTATCACTTTAATAAGTCTAGAGAATTTGAAAAATTCTCCGGAAAAAGAAGTATCGCAGGCTTCTACATCAATACCATCGATGGCCCCTTAATTTTTTCCCAGGAAAACAAACGTGGCATATTGAACGGCCAAGCAATCATGTTTCATGAATATGTTCACCATCTTATGCGTGAGCGCGGTTCCATGCGTTACCCCAGGTGGTATTCAGAAGGCTTCGCAGAGTTGCTAGCCAGCGCGACTATTGATCAGGATTCCATCACCATCGGCAACTTCCCTGAGTGGAGAGCTTACGATTTGGAAGAGGGTCCCTTGAAAGCCAGGGAAATTCTTCAGCCGGATTACAGTAGAAAGGGTTGGAAACATAGCAGTCAGTATTACGCCAGTGCATGGTTATTATTACACTATTTATTTTTCAGCGAAGATGCCAGAGAAAATGCATACCATGAAAAAACCAAAAAATACCTGGCAGATATCAATAATGGTGGAGATCCACTAGATCTCTTTACACAACATTATGATATCCGAGAGGAAGATTTAGATATCGCATTAACTCGTTACCTGAAGGAACGGCGTCTGTCGGGCTACAAGGTTAATCTAACCAAAAACGCCTTTAAAATCGAAAAGCGCAAACTGAACCATAATGAAAAATCCCTATTATTGGCGGAGCGAGCGGTTGACCTAGAAAGATACGATCAGGCGTTAAGCTATCTGAATAAAGTAAAAAAAGATGCTGCCAAGTTACCTGGAGTTATCGCTCTGAAAGCGAATCTATTAATGCACAATCAGCAGGAGGCTGCGGCACAGGCTTTACTTCAAGAAGTATCAGAAATATCTGATTTGAATCATACAGCAGCAACGAATCTATCTGTTTACCATTTATATAGCTTACATGATACGCTTGAATCCCGGCAATGGGATGAGGGGAGCTATACCAAAACGGTGCACTATGCAGATATGGCTATAGCGCTAAATCCGGCTTCCCTATCGGCTTACCAGTACAAATGGATGGCTCAGCAGTACAAAGGCGAAACTGTTGCCGCACTTAAAACCATGATGGCAGCCTATCAGAAGAATCCAAATAGTATTGAAATAAATAGCGCTATTGGCTTTCACCTCGCAAAACTTAAAAAGCCAAAACTTGCAAAACCATTTCTGGAGAGAACTCTGGCCTGGTCCCACAATCACAAGGTTCGATCACGCGCTAAAAAATTGCTCGATTGGGTAGCAAAGGAAACCTCCACTGACAGTGGAGTGAGTTCAGGACAGGTATCCTGAGTCCGAGCGCTAGATCAAGCGCATAGCACGTAGAGAATTGCTCTCTACGTGCTATGAAAGCGAAGAAATTAGCCTCTCCTCTAACTCTTCTTTTCCTCTTCCCGCAAAGTCAGCACTTCATATCCATCCGCCGTAACCAGCACTGTGTGCTCCCACTGCGCGGAGAGCCTGCCATCTTTGGTCACCACGGTCCAACCGTCTTTTTTGAGTTTGGTTTTGCGATTGCCCTGATTGATCATGGGCTCAATCGTAAATGTCATTCCCTCGCGCAAAACAGCTCCGCTGCCCGCTCGGCCAAAGTGCATTACCTGGGGTTCTTCATGCATTTCACGGCCAATACCATGGCCACAGTATTCACGCACCACACTGAACCCGCGCTTTTCAACATACTGTTGAATCGTATGGCCCACATCACCAAAAGTCGCGCCGGGCTTTACAGTGTGAATACCGGCCCACATGGCATCGTAGCAACACTGCACCAGTTTTTTGGCAATGGGAGTCACATTACCGATCATATACATCTTGCTGGAATCGGCGATATAACCGGACTTTTCCAGGGTTATATCCACGTTGACGATATCGCCATCGCGCAACGCCTGTCCCTCCCGAGGCATGCCGTGGCAAACTACCTCATTAATCGAAGTATTGAGAGAGTAGGGATAGTCGTATTGCCCTTTGCTGGCCGGGCGCGCCTGCAACTCCCGGGTAATAAACGTTTCCACCCGGTCGTTAATTTCCATGGTAGTAATACCCGGCTTCACAATACCATCGAGCATGGCGAACACCCGGCTCAATAATTCACCGGAGTTACGCATCAACGCCTGTTCCCTGGCGGTCTTTATTTTTATGTTATTCACGAGTGAGCTCTTCCAGAGTAAATGATTCGGTGCGCAGTAGTTTCTTGCACAACTGGCTGTAACTGAGCTCTGGATTCAGCTCGGCCAACATGCCGATCTTTATCCAATACTCGGCCTGGGCGTTAATAGAACGCGCCAATGTTGTACTCGCTTTACGGATTTCATCATGTAATTCATCCGAGATCTTAACGATACCCATTTTATACACTGCATATATTATTCATATACAAAGTGTATATTTCTTTTCATTAGAAGTACAAGCCGACCAGCAAGATCAAAAATATGCAACTTGTTGCATAGTCAATATTTGAACGATATGGTTGAGAGATAAAAACAATAGTGATGAGGCCACCATGTCCGAAACCACCGAGAAGAAACGCAGTGCCCCCAAGCCCAGCCGCCTGCGTATTGGCCAGCGTTACCGTGCCAGTCGCTTGAACGGCCCCTACGATGCCCTGGTAATCGGCTCTGGAATCGGCGGCCTGACTACTGCGGCTATGCTGAGTGCCACCGGTAAGAAGGTACTGGTCCTGGAACAGCACTACACCGCCGGCGGCTATACCCATGCCTACGACCGCAATGGCTACGAATGGGATGTCGGCGTGCACTACATTGGCGATGTGGGCGAGCATCCGACCATGACAGGCCGGATTTTCGACTTTATCAGCGGGGGTAAGTTGCATTGGGCGCCGATGGACAACACCTACGATCGCATTTGTATCGGCGAAGAGCAGTTTGATCTGCGCGCCGGTCGCCAAACGTTTATCGATGAACTGGTTAAACATTTTCCCGACGAGCGGGAAAATATCGAGCGCTATCTGGGCCGCCTCAACGAGGTGGCCAAATCCATGCAACGCATTGCGATGGAGAAGCTGTTTCCCGGCTGGTGCGGCCCTCTCCTGCGGCTTTGGCGTAAACTGCGCGACCCCTCCTGGCTGAACAAAACCACCCGCGAAGTGCTGGCTGAAATCACCAACAACGAGAAACTGATCTCCGTACTCACTGGCCAGTGGGGCGACAACGGCATGGCCCCGGCACAGAGCAGTTTTATTATTCACGCCCTGATTGCCAAACATTATTTGTATGGGGGTTACTACCCCGTGGGCGGTGCCAGCAAGATTTCCGAGACCATTATTCCGCAAATTCAGGCCAGTGGCGGCGATGTATTTACCTATGCCAAGGTGGAGACCATTCTGTTAGACGGCAATAAGGTTCGCGGCCTGCGCATGAGCGATAGCACCGAAATCGAGGCACCCGTGGTGATTTCCGGAGCGGGAGTATTCAATACTTTCGAAAAATTACTGCCCCAGAGTGCCAGTGAGCGCCTCGGTTACCTGCGCGACCTGAAAACCGTCACTCCATCTATGTCTCACCTGTGCCTGTATATCGGCCTGGAAAAGACCGCCGAAGAACTACAACTACCGAAAACCAATTACTGGCTCTATACCAGTGAGAACTACGAGGAGGATATGCAGGCCTTCCTGCAGGATAGCGACAAAGATATTCCGCTAGCCTATATCTCTTTCCCCTCGGCCAAGGACCCCACCTTTACCCAGCGCTATCCTGGGCGCGCCACTATCGAAATCGTTGCACCAGCCAATTACGATTGGTTCGCCCAGTGGCATGACAAACCCTGGAGCAAGCGCGGTGATGACTATGAAGCCCTGAAAGAGGCCTTCAGCCAGCGTTTATTGGAGCACCTTTACAAGCATTTCCCCCATCTGCGCGGGCAAATCGATTACTACGAGTTATCCACACCGCTGTCGACAGATTATTTCTGCTTCTATCCACGCGGTGAAATTTATGGCCTCGACCACGATCCCAAACGTTTTGAACAGCGTTGGCTGAGACCCAAGACACGACTCAATGGACTCTATCTCACCGGCCAGGATGTGATGAGTTGCGGTGTCGCCGGGGCAATGATCTCGGGGGTATTAACCGCTCAAAGTATTCTCGGCTTGCGCCAGGGGGCGAAGTTGATGCGCCAGGTTATTAGTGGGCAGCCTTTTCAAACACCGGCAAATAACGGTGAGGCGCTAGGCAAAGCATCCACCTGATTTGTCGGCAATAACGCTCATTCGGCAACTGTAATAATAAAAACCCGGCGATCAATGCCGGGTTTTTATTAAATTTATGGGCTCGGAGATGTGTTTAATCGCGGCAATCTGCTCGGCATTCGATCGAAGTTCAAGACGCGGATAACCAGGCGTCGATTTTCCCTTTGCCCAGCCTTGCTCTCGTTATCAGCGATAGGATCTGTATCGCCATAGCCCTGTGCACGCATGCGGTCGCCATCGATACCGCGCTCTATCAAAAAATTGCGTACCCAGTCTGCGCGCCACTGAGAGAGGTGCAGGTTTTTCTTTGGGTCACCGTCATTATCCGTGTGCCCCTCAATCGTAATACGCATCTCGGGGAAATCGCGCATGATCACCAATAGCGCCTCCAGATCGGCGATGCTATCCATACGCGGGGCAAAGCCACCGGGGTCAAACTCCAGGCGCAATCTAAAAGTATCCCCATCTTTACGGGAATTTCCGCGTAAAAAGCGCACCAAATCATCGGCAAAGGGAGCCGCCTGCCGCGCCTCTTTCTCACTGTCTCCGGACTGCACCGCAGACTGAGGCTCAAGGGCATATTTTCTATTGGGATCGGGGGTGGGGCAGCCGGCAAGTAATAGCACCAGCAGGGCGAGATAGCAGACGAATAAAGGCTTGCCCGCCATAGACAAAACTTCCGGTTTGCAGACGTCAAATTCAGTGTAGAACAAGCTGCCGGCGGCAGGAGATATCTAGCCGTTAGAGGAAGTTCAACACCGACATCATATCGCTAACTACCCGAGCACCGCGCTGCTCCAGCTGTGGCGCTCTCTGACTATGGGTGCTGTAGCCGACCACCCGCATGCCGGCGGCTACCGCGGCTTCCACACCGGCGTTGGAGTCCTCCACGACCAGACAGCGCTCCGGCTTCACCCCCATACTGGTGGCCGCATGCAGGAACAGCTCCGGCCAAGGTTTACCGCGGGAAACATCCTCAGCACTGTAGATCCTGCCGTCGAAGTAGTCGTAGAGACCGGTTTTATTTAGGGTGAGATGCATTTTCTGGTGAGAGCCCGATGAGGCCACGCAACTGCGCATGCCGATCTGCTGTAAGTGATCGAGCAAGCCCTCAATACCGACTACGGGTTCCAACTCGGCGTGGAATGCTTCGCGAATACGGCGCTCGGTATTGCCAAAATAATTGTCTGGCAGGGGGCCGCCGAAACGCTTCTCGATTTCCAGTAGGCAGTCCCTGGCAGGCCGGCCGCTGAATTGCTCATCCAGCTCCCCCGCAGTGGTGGCCATACCCAACTTATTCATTTCTTCGGCGAGGATGCGGCAGACGATACTCTCGCTATCCACCAACACACCGTCACAATCAAAAATAATTAAATCTGTGGAAGACATGGGACCCCGTAAAATCAGCGCGCGGAAAGCAGCATAATACCGATAACCACACCGAGTATGCCGCTGATACGCAGGAAGTTTTCATTGCCCTGGGAGATCTTGATGGCCAGCGCCTTGCCGCGCTCAAAACCCATTTGCAGCATATAGGCGCCACTCAGCAGCACCAATACGCCCAGGGCGTTGAAGAGGATATACCAGTGGCGCGTGTCAGCGATCAACAACAGGAAGAGACCGATAAAGATGCGCAGCCAGGCGGAAAAGAAATAGCCCGTTTCGCTGAGTCGCTCACTGATGGTTTGCGCCAACTTGGGCTTGGCAATAACCGCCAGCGACAACAAGACAATCGCGATACCCAATAACCCTACAATCACTCGAATCATAGTTTCCCTTCCTGGTTTTCATCCTATCCAATTTTGGCTTGCGTCGGCTCCTACAGGTCACCCCATTGGAACTGTAATACAGACAGTGCGGCGATAGGCGCGGTTTCGGTGCGCATAACCCTCGGTCCCAAGCGCAGTGGCATAAAGCCGTGGCCCAAGGCCAGATCAATCTCCGCCTGGGACAATCCACCCTCTGGCCCCACCATCAACAGGGCCGAATCCGGCTTGCCATTGTCCGCTTCCCAGCGGCGCAGATCCAGCTCGGTGCGGTGGTGTAATACCAGCTTGGTTTGCGCTGCACCCTGTTGTGCTGAGGCCTGCAGATAGTGCGGTAGTTTTACCGGCTCGGCAATTTCCGGCAACAGATTGCGCTCACACTGTTCACAGGCGCTGATGGCAATCTGACGCCAGTGGCCGAGCTTTTTTTGCAGGCGCTCGCCAGACAGTTTGACTTCGCAACGTTCGCTGAACAGCGGTTGGATGGCCGCCACACCCAACTCGGTAGCCTTCTGTATCACCCAGTCGAATCGGTCACCGCGGGAAATGCCAATTGCCAGGGTTAACGCCAGAGGCGACTGGCGATTATCTTCGCGAAACGCACCAACACCCACTTGTGCACGCTTACCCGTTGCCAGCAACTCTGCACTGTACTCGCCGCCCAAACCGTCGAAAAGAGTAATAGGGTGGCCGGCGCCAAGGCGCAGGACTTTTACCAGGTGCCGGGAAGCGCCCTCATCCAACTCGATTTGCGAAACACCGGCCAGGGCCTGCTGGGAGAAGATACGCGGAATGCGCATGGGTAAAGATCCTGTAAAGCACTATAAAAAAGCCGACAGAGATGTCGGCATTTTGCAGGCGGGTAGTTTAGGCACTAATGCACAGACCAGGCAATGGCGGAAAACCCCCACCATTGCCCGGCGTGAAAATCGCGATCAGGCAGTTTCCAGAGACACCGGAGTGTCAGTTTGCTCCTGGCGCTTGCCTTTCGGACGCAGTACTTCGATCACCTTGTACAGGTTCGGCACCAATACCAGGGTTACCGCAGTGGCAAACAGGACGCCGAAGGCGAGGCTGATCACCATGGGGATCAGGAACTGCGCCTGGATAGAGCGCTCGAACATGATCGGCACCAACCCGATAAAGGTAGTGATAGAGGTGAGGATAATCGGGCGGAAACGATCGCGACCCGCCTGTACCACCGCATCCATCACCGCCCAACCCTGGGCGCGCAGCTGGTTGATGCGATCCATTAATACCAGGTTATCGTTCACCACAACCCCCGCTGCGGCGAGGAAGCCGAGCATGGACATGATGCTGATATCGTGGCCCATCAACAGGTGGCCTACTACCGCACCGAAGAAGCCGAACGGTACTGCGGTGAGGATTAACAGCGGCTGCGAGTAAGAGCGGAAAGCGATGGCCAGCAGGGCGTAAATGGCGAACAGAGACAGCACAAAGAACGCCAGGATCGCACCGTTGAACTCTTCCTCCTCCTGCATTTCACCGGCAGTTCTCAGGGAGAAGCCGGGGAACTGGCGCTCCAGCTCAGGCACCAGAGTCTCGCGCATATCCTTGAGAATTTCCTGCGCAGTGGAGGTATTCGGCGTCAACTCGGCAAACACGCGCACGGTGCGCTCGCGGTTGTTGCGGCGGATGGTGGTGTAACCGGGCACATAGACCGCATCGGCCACCGCAGAGAAGGGCACTTCTCCCTCCGCCGTACGAATACGCACGCGGTCCATCTGCTCTTCGCTGGCGCGCTCTTCCTGCGGGTAGCGCACCATCACCCTAACGTCCTCGCGACCGCGGGGAATACGCTGTACCTCTTCACCATAGAAACCCTGGCGCACCTGCCTGGCCACATCCGCCAGGTTGATACCCATGGTGGTGGCGTGGGGCTTCAGCTGAATTTCGATATCGCGACGCGCACTGGTGAGATTGTCACGCACATCGTAAACACCGGCATAGCTGTTCATCTTCTTCTTCACCGCATCGGCGGCAGCGCGCAATTCGTCCATATCCCCCGAAGCGGTGCTCAGGTTCAGGCTCATACCGTTGCCGCCATCGTTGATGGTGGCATCAATATTGAGGTCTTCAACACTGGCCGGCATTTCACCGATCAGCTCGCGCCAGCGCAACGACAGGGTTTTGGAAGTCACATCACGCATTTCTCCGTCGGTGAGCTGCAAGATCACAAAGATGTTGCCGCGCCAGTTGAACACCATGGAGTTCATTACGAAGGGCTCGCCGTCGTTGAGCTTCAGCATCTCCTCATCGGTAGCGAGCTTATCTGCGGCCTCCAGCACCTGGTTCATCACGCGCTCGGCCTCATGAAAAGGCTCGCCATCGGCCATGCTGGCACGCAATTCCAACAGATCCGACGGTACCTGTGGCGAGAAGGAAGAACCCACATAACCACTGGTAAAGACACTGATGGAAAGTACCAGCGCCATGAAAAAGACCATCACCGTGGTGCGGCTGTTGCCAAGGGACTTCTTGAGCAGCGGCAAGTAGTACTTGTCACCGGCGGTCTTCATGGCCCCGGCGAAGCGGCCACGCAGCTTCTGCAACTTGATACCCAGGGCGGACTTGGCGGGTTGCTCTGGTTTCATGCCCACCAAGTGCGCCGGCAGAATCAGCAGAGACTCCACCAGGGAGAACACCAGACACAAGAGCACCACCACCGGCAGTGCCAACATCATCTGCGCGGTATAACCGGGCAGGAACAGCATGGGGATAAAGAACACCATGGTGGAGGTCACGGCGAAGATCACCGGCGCGGAGACCTGCTTCACGCCCTCTTCTGCGGCGGCCAGACCGGTAACACCGCGATCGTGGGCCGCATGCACGGCTTCCCCCACAATAATCGCATCGTCCACCACAATCCCGAGAATCAGCAGGAAGGCGAACAGCGACAGCATATTCAGGCTGACCCCGGTAATCGGCAGCAACCAAAAAGCACCGAGGAAGGCCACAATAATGCCCACCGTTACCCACATCGCCAGCGCCGGGCGCAGGAACAGCATCAACATGATAAAGACCATGGCGAAGCCGCTTAAGGCGTTGGTGGTCAACAGGTTCATGCGGCCTTCAAAAGCCTTGGAGAAGTCGAACCAGACGTCGAACTCCATACCCGGCGGCAACTGGGTGCGCGCCTCCGCCATAAACGCCTTGATACGCTCGGCAGTGGCCACCACATCCAGCGGCTCCCCCTGAACCACACGCAGGTTCATAGCCGGATTGCCGTTAAAGAGAATGACATTGTTGTACTCCTCGAAGCCATCGCGCACGGTGGCCACATCACGCAGCAGCAGTACAGAGCCATCGGCACGGCTGACTACCGGAATACTCTCGAAGTCTTCGGCGGTATAGGCCTGACCACGGGTCTGCACCTGGATATCACCGCGATCCGAACGCACCATACCCGCGGGCAGATCGAGGGAGGAGCGGCGCACCGCATTGGCCACATCGTTGAAGCTCAGGTTGTAGCGGCGCAGGTCCAGCTCGGAAACCTCGATGGACAGCTCATCCGGGCGCTCGCCCCAGATATCCACACGGCGCACACCGGGAATCAGGGTGAGTTTGTCGCGCAGGTCCAGCGCGGTTTCCTTGAGTTGACGCTCGGAAACTGGACCGCCAATGGCGATCATCATCAGCTGGGTATCCCACTCCTGCAGGCGAATCACCGGGCGCTCAATACCCTCGGGGAAGGTGTTAATACTATCCACCTGCACCTTGATATCGTTGAGCAGACGCAGCTCATCGTAGCCATCCACTGCTTGAACTTCGATAGAGGCGTGGCTGCGGCGAGAGGCGGAGTTCACCTCCTTGATGCCTTTCACCTCAGAGATAGCCTCTTCCACACGCACGGTTACCTGCTGCTCGACCTCCGCCGGGCCGGCACCGGGGTAGGATATTTCCACCTCGACAATACCGGGCTGAATCGCTGGAAAGACCTCGCGATCAATCCCACTGATTCCGAAGAAGCCGCCGATGATGATCATAATCATCAACAGGTTGGCGGCCTTACTGTTGCGCGCAAACCAGGAAATAATGCCGTTCATCAGTGGCCTCCGTGGGCAGCGCTATTCGTGGCTGCGGTCTCACCGGAGGTACTTGAATCGGCTTCGGCATCGCTCTTAACGCTATCGATCAGACCGGTAGGTTTCTCGTTGAGAGGATTAGCGGTCAGTGCCATGCCCTCGCGGGAGTAGCCCAGGCTGGACACCACGACGCGATCACCAACGGCGATATCACCGCGCAACCACACCTGATCGCCGATGCTCTGCAACAGCTCCACAGTTTTGAACACCAGCTTGCTCTCTTCATCCAACACCAGCAGGTGGTCGCCCTCGTGCAGAGCCTGGCGTGGCAAAACCACTATGCCATCCAGAGTGCGACCGGCAATATCGGCTTCCACAAACAGGCCATTCATCAGGGGAACAGCACCCTCATAAGGGTTCTGTACCTGGGCCACGGCATAAATAAAGCGGCTATTGGTATCGATGCTGGCCTCGGTGCGCACCAGCTGGGCACGCCACTCGCGCTCAAGCCCAGCTACCATCGCCCGCAGGCGCACTTCGGGGCCATGTTCGAAGGATTTACCCAGAGGCAGATCGAGCAGTGCCAGCTGTTGATCGGTCAGAGGCAGGCGCACTTCGGCGATGCCGGTGCTGTGGATTTTTGCCAGAGGCGTGCCAGGGGTGATGTACTGGCCCAGATCGACATAGGTCTCCACGACACGCCCGGCAAACGGCGTTTTCACTGCGGTGCGCGCCAGATCGAGTTTGGCTTGGTCACGATCCGCTCGCGCTGCGGCCACTGCGGCCTCGGCGGCTTCAAGGTGTGGCTTGCGCAGAAACAGGGCGTTGGCAGCTTCGCTGCCCAGATTGCGCCACTCGCGCTTGGCCTGCTTGGCGCGACCCTGCTCTTGAGCCAGGGCGGACTTGGCATCGGCCAGCTGTGATTCGGCACGTGTCACTTTATGGATGTAGTCGGCTTGCTCGAGCTGCAGCAATGATTCCCCCTCGGCAAAGAAGCCGCCGGGCACAAAGGCCTCGCCCACACCTTCAATCACACCGCCGACACGGGCCACCACCTCAATTTCATGGCGAGCATGCACGGTGCCTTGGCTCGGTACCAACAGGGTCTGGCGCCCCGGTTCCGCATACAGGACATCCGCCACCGGCGGTACCACCGCCTCCGGTGGTTTTTCTTCCGGCTTGGGCTTCAATAGCACCACCGCAGTAATGGCTGCCGCCCCGATAGCCAAAACGGTAAATAAAAGCTTGTTCTTGCTCGACACTTTCACAGGCACCCTCTACCCCATTCTGTGACCGATACTGGTCAAATTTTAATTAGCGCGCATTCTACTGGAGTTCGACGCAGATAAGAGTCGATTCGGATGCAGGTCGCCGCAGGAGTTTGTGCTTTATCGCAAACCTTCCTCGCTAGCCCCTGGTAACGCATAATGCCCGCCCCAATTTACCGTTGCAGGAGAGACAACGGGCCGCGCAAAGCCAAGGAAACCGATAGGCTATTTCCCGGTCAAACGCCGCTCCTTAAGGTACGAACCCCCGGAAAACGGATATAGACATCAAATGCTGGATATCAACGCTCGCATCGCAGAAGAACTCAACGTACGCTCCCAACAGGTAACTGCCGCAGTATCCCTGCTGGACGAAGGCGCCACGGTGCCCTTTATTGCCCGCTACCGGAAAGAAGTAACGGGAGCTTTAGACGACACCCAACTGCGCACACTGGAAGAGCGCCTGCGCTACCTGCGCGAACTGGAAGAGCGCCGCGCAGCCATCCTCAAGAGTATTGATGAACAGGGCAAACTCACCGCAGAATTAGCGCAGCAAATCAACGGTGCCGACACCAAGAACCGCCTCGAAGATCTCTACCTGCCCTACAAACCCAAACGTCGTACCAAAGGGCAGATTGCCATCGAAGCGGGCCTCGAACCTCTCGCCGACGCCCTGATTAACGATCCATCCCTCGATCCCGCCTCAGAAGCACAGCAATACCTCAACACCGATCATGAAGACGCCTCCTTACAGGTAAAAGACATCAAAGCCGCCCTCGACGGGGCCAAATTTATCCTGATGGAACGCTTTGCCGAAGATGCCGAACTGCTGGGTAAACTGCGGGACTTCCTCAAACGCGATGGCCAGGTTAAATCCAAGCTGCTCGACGGCAAAGAGGAAGAGGGAGCCAAATTCCGCGACTACTTCGAATACGCCGAGGACTGGTCCAAGGTGCCATCCCACCGCGCCCTGGCGATTTTCCGCGGCCGCAACGAGGGCATCCTCGCCATCAGTGTTGGATTACCAGAAGAGGAAGGTACTCCAGCCACCGCCAGCCACCCCTGTGAATCTATGATCGCTCGGCATTTCGATATCAGCGACGAAGGCCGCCCGGCGGACAAATGGCTCGGCGAAGTGGTGCGCTGGACCTGGCGCATCAAGCTGCTTACCGCATTGGAAACTGACCTGTTGGGTGAGCTGCGCGAGAAAGCGGAAGAGGAAGCCATCAAGGTCTTCTCCCGCAACCTCAAAGATCTGCTGTTAGCCGCACCTGCCGGACACAAGGCCACTATCGGCCTGGACCCGGGACTGCGTACCGGTGTGAAAGTTGCAGTGGTGGATGCCACCGGCAAGATACTGGACCACACCGCCATCTTCCCCAATCCGCCGCAAAACCGTCATCAGGAATCCGCCGCGGTTATTGCCGCCCTGTGCAATAAATACAATGTAGGCTTGATCGCCATCGGCAACGGCACAGCCAGTCGCGAGACCGATAAATTTGTCGGCGAGACCATTAAGCAATACAAATTAAATGCGCAAAAGGTGGTGGTAAACGAGGCAGGCGCCTCCGTGTACTCCGCTTCCGAATTCGCCGCGCGGGAATTTCCCGATCTGGATGTCACCATCCGTGGCGCCATCTCTATTGCCCGACGCCTGCAAGACCCGCTGGCTGAGCTGGTAAAAATCGAGCCTAAATCCATTGGTGTCGGCCAGTATCAGCATGACGTTTCACAGACTCAGCTGGCGCGCTCCCTCGACGCTGTAGTAGAGGACTGTGTAAACGGTGTCGGTGCCGAATTGAACTCTGCCTCAGCGCCGTTGTTGGCCAAGGTTTCCGGCCTGACTGCCTCCATCGCCAGCAATATCGTCAGCTACCGCGATCAACACGGCGCCTTTAAAAACCGCAAACAGCTGATGGAAGTACCGCGCCTGGGGCCCAAAGCCTTTGAGCAGGCCGCCGGCTTCCTGCGAATTAATACCGGTGAAAACCCGCTGGATAAATCCGGCGTACACCCCGAATCCTATATCGTGGTGAAACGCATCGCCGAGAAAAACGACCGCGAGATCAACAGCCTGATCGGCGACTCCGCCTTCCTGCGCCGCCTCAACCCGGCGGATTACACCGATGAAAAATTCGGTGTGCCCACCGTTACCGATATCATCGCCGAGCTGGAAAAACCCGGCCGCGACCCACGCCCGGAATTCCGTACTGCGCGCTTCGAAGAGGGCGTTGAGGAAATCAAAGACCTGCGCCCGGCCATGGTGTTGGAAGGCACGGTTACCAACGTCACCAACTTCGGTGCGTTTGTGGATATCGGCGTGCACCAGGACGGACTGGTCCATATCTCCGCGCTTTCAGAAAAGTTCGTGAAAGATCCCCACGAGGTGGTTAAAGCCGGCGATATCGTCAAAGTAAAAGTGATGGAAGTGGATGTCGCGCGCAAGCGCATCGGTCTTTCCATGCGCCTTTCCGACGAGCCCGGCGAGCAGGGCAGCGGCGGTATCAACAAAGGCGACCAGCGTGAAAACCGCCAGGCCCAGCGCTATAACAAGCAGCAGGGCAATCGGCAGCAAAAGGGCGGCCAAGGGAATAGCCGTGGCAGCATGGGCGATCTGTTAATGGCGGCAATGAAGAATAAAAAATAATACGGCGGACCAACAAAAAAAGGGCGATCACCAGATCGCCTTTTTTTATTTAATGAAAAATCAAAGCCGATTGTAAAACTAGCATTAACGATTATTCATCTGAGAATACCTCTGGTAATTCACTGGTAACACTCAGGCGCTCTTGCGTCTCTGGATGCAAAAATTCCAGAGTACTCGCATGCAATAATAATCTCGGGGCCGCAGCTAAGGCTTCTGAGTGTGCATAGAATGGATCACCCAATATCGGGTGTCCCATCGCCTGCATATGCACCCGCAGCTGATGGGAACGGCCTGTAACCGGCAAGAGGCGCAGTAAGCTGCTGTCTGCTGTACTAGATATTTTTTCCCAACGCGTGAGAGAGGGCTTACCCACCTCATGATCCACTTTTTGTTTTGGCCTGTTTGGCCAGTCACAAATCAGAGGCAGATCCACCTCACCTGAGTCTGCAGTGGGTACCCCCCACACTCTGGCAATATAGGTTTTATCGACCTTGCGATTTTGAAAGAGTGTGCTGAGTTTGCGGTGAACTTCCGGGCTCCGCGCCATTACCAACAGGCCCGAAGTATCCATATCCAGGCGGTGCACTATCAGTGCTTCCGGGTATTTTTTTTGTACCCTGCTTGCCAGACTATCTTTATGGGCCGGGTCTCTGCCAGGCACACTGAGGAGACCGCTGGGTTTATTTAAAATTAGAAGGGAGGAATCCTGATAAATGACCGATGAAAAAGGCTCGGTTGGTGGGCAATATTTACGCATTATTTAACTCTTACAACCTGCTAAATACTAATGCCCACACCCGGTGGCACTATAAAATATCAAGGAGGACTAGCGAGCCTCAAGGCCCAGGTCCTTTAAAATACTCTCTGAGGCACCAATCTGATTCATCGTATAAAAATGCAATCCTGGTGCGCCCCCCTCCAATAAGGTTTCACACAGGTCGGTAACTACTTCGAGACCCAGCTTACGGATATCATCGGGGTCGCGATAACTTTCCATACGTTTTTTCAGCCAGCGCGGAATCTCTGCGCCGCAGTTACGCGAAAAACGCACTAAATTATCGAAGTTAATAATTGGCATAATCCCCGGATAGATCGGTGCATCGATACCGGCTTTCTCACACTGATCTATGAAATAAAAATATGAATCCGGGTTATAGAAGTATTGAGTCAGGGCGCTATTCGCTCCCGCCTCAAACTTTCCTTTTAAATAGCGTATATCATCATCATAACTGTTGGACTCCGGATGAATTTCCGGATAGGCGGCAACTTCCAGGTGGAAATGATCGTCAGTATGGCGGCGAATAAAAGCCACCAACTCATTCGCGTAGACCAGTTGCGCCACCGCACCCATTCCAGAGGGCATATCCCCGCGCAGGGCCACAATACGATTTACACCGGCCTCTTTATATATATCTAATAATCCGAGAATGATCTCTTCATTGTCTCCACCAAATGACAGGTGCGGCGCGATGGAAATACCATCTTTGCGCATATTGGTAACAATATTGGCGGTAGTTTCACGTGTGGTACCACCGGCACCATAGGTAACTGAAAAGAATTCGGGATTAAACGCCTGTAAAGCCTCGCGGGTTTTATACAGCTTAACGCGGCCTTCGGGGGTTTTGGGTGGGAAAAATTCGAAACTGATGCGAATGGGATTTTTCATTATATTTTCCAGGCCCTCCGAAATTCAGATGCCGGCACAGCCGGCATCTTTTATGAGGGTATTAATATTTATAGCTTTCGGGCTTATATGGACCGTCGACAGAAACACCAATGTATTTGGCCTGCTCCTCGGTCATACGGGTAATTACTCCATCAAAACCTTCCACCATATAGCGCGCGACTTCCTCATCGAGGTGCTTGGGCAGTACCTTGACATAGAGTGCAGACACTTTTTGATCGGAGGCCAAGTCGGCAAACTTCTCTTCAAACAGGTGAATTTGCGCGAGAACCTGGTTGGCAAATGACCCATCCATAATACGGCTGGGGTGACCAGTGGCGTTGCCCAGGTTTACCAAACGGCCTTCGGACAACAACAGCAGGTGATCATTGGTTTCGCTATTGCGCACTATTTTATGCACCTGGGGCTTCACTTCTTGCCATTCCCAATTCTCACGCATAAAGGCGGTATCGATTTCATTATCGAAGTGGCCAATATTGGAAACTACAGCGCCGCTCTTCAGTGCCGCCAGCATATGCTTATCGCAGACATTGGCATTGCCGGTGGTGGTGACAATCAGGTCAGTATTGGCCAGCAGCTCTTTATTAATGCCTTCGGCGGTGCCGGTGTTAATACCATTAATGTAGGGAGAAACCAGCTCGAAACCATCCATACAGGCCTGCATGGCACAGATGGGATCCACTTCAGAAACCTTTACGATCATGCCTTCCTGGCGCAGCGAAGCGGCGGAGCCTTTACCCACATCACCGTAACCGATAACCAGCGCTTTCTTACCCGCCAGCAGGTGATCAGTGGCGCGCTTGATTGCATCGTTCAGGCTGTGACGACAACCGTATTTGTTGTCATTTTTGCTCTTGGTTACGGCGTCGTTGACGTTGATCGCCGGAACTCTAAGGGTGCCTTCACGCAACATGTCCTGCAGGCGATGTACGCCGGTGGTGGTTTCTTCACTGATACCGTGGCAATTGTTCAGGACGGCGGGGTATTTACGGTGCAGCAGTTCGGTGAGGTCACCACCGTCGTCGAGAATCATATTCGGCTGCCAGCCGGCAACATCGGCACCCACGGTACGCTCTAAACACCACTCGTACTCTTCTTCCGTTTCACCCTTCCAGGCAAACACAGGAATTCCGCGTGCGGCGATCGCGGCAGCAGCGTGGTCCTGAGTGGAGAAAATATTACAGGAAGACCAACGTACTTCAGCACCCAGGGCAACCAGAGTTTCAATCAGTACTGCGGTCTGAATGGTCATATGGATACAGCCCATAATACGCGCACCGGCGAGAGGCTGTTCCGCGCGGTATTTCTCCCGCAGGGTCATCAGCGCCGGCATTTCACCTTCGGCAATTTCAATTTCACGGCGGCCCCACTCGGCCAGTGAGATGTCCGCGATCTTAAAGTCTTTAAATTCAGTGCTCATTTGATTCATTCTTTTGAGTTCCAGTAATGTTCTTTTCACTCACTGAGGCGCCACGGCGCCCCCTGATAGCGACTCACGCTATGGAGCCGCGTTTATCCAGTAGATTACAGGCCCGCCTGCGCACGCAGCGCATCGACCTTGTCAGTCTTCTCCCAAGGGAAGGCGGTGAAAGTTTCACTGCGCGCTTGGCCGTTGCCATCCACCCAGTTATAGGTGTGGGTAAAGGGATCGCGGCCAAAGTGGCCGTAGGCTGCAGTCAGCTGATACATGGGGTGCAGCAGATCGAGGGATTTTGAAATGGCATAGGGGCGCAGATCGAAATTCTCGCGCACCAGCTCCACCAGTTTCTCTTCGGAAACCACGCCTGTGCCAAAGGTATTGATGGCAACCGAGGTAGGCTCGGCAACGCCGATGGCATAGGACACCTGAATTTCACAGCGCTTGGCCAGGCCTGCGGCGACAATATTCTTGGCCACATAGCGACCGGCATAGGCCGCAGAGCGGTCCACTTTGGACGGGTCCTTACCGGAGAAGGCACCGCCGCCATGGCGCGCAGAACCGCCGTAGGTATCCACGATAATTTTGCGCCCGGTCAGGCCACAGTCACCGACGGGGCCGCCAATCACAAAATTACCGGTAGGGTTAATATGGAATTTGGTGTCCTTGTGTAGCCACTCTGTCGGCAGGGTGTGATGTACGATCAACTCCATCACCGCATCGCGCAGGTCGGCTTGGCTCACATCGGGATTGTGCTGAGTGGAGAGCACCACCGCATCGATAGCGCAGGGACGGCCCTGGTCGTCGTAGCGGAAAGTAAGCTGGCTCTTAGCATCCGGGCGCAACCAGGGCAGCAGGCCGGACTTACGCGCCTCAGCCTGACGCTCCACCAAGCGGTGGGAATAATAGATAGGCGCCGGCATAAAAGTCGGTGTTTCATTGGTGGCGTAGCCAAACATCAGGCCCTGGTCGCCAGCACCCTGATCTTCTGGCTTGGCGCGGTCGACACCCTGGGCAATATCCAGGGATTGCTTGCCGATAACGTTGATCACACCACAGGTTTCCCCATCGTAACCCACGTCGGAGGAGGTGTAGCCGATATCGGTAATCACCTTGCGCACCAATTCCTCCAGATCAACCCAGGCGGAGGTGGAGATTTCCCCGGCAATAACCGCGATACCGGTCTTTACCAGAGTTTCACAGGCAACGCGCGCCTGCTTGTCACGAGCCAACAGAGCATCCAATACCGCGTCGGAAATCTGGTCGGCGATTTTATCCGGGTGCCCTTCAGACACGGATTCCGAGGTAAACAGTTTGTATTCACTCATGTGAGAGTCTCCATGTGTTCCGCCGCGGGCGGTTAGCAAAATTCTGGGCCTGACAATCGACTGCAGTTGTCAGGGTTTTACAAATTCTCTGATCTGAATCTGAAAGCCATTGCGCAGCGCACTGTAGACACTGCGGCCGTCCCTTAAACCGGCAGTTTGTGCCCACTGGCTCAGCTGTTCGGGGGCAAATCCCAGCCATAGATCACCGCAGGCTTCCCGCGCCCAGTCCTGACCGTGCTCCTGTAGCTCTGCCACCAGTAACTGACCACCACTTTTCAGCGCGCCTTGTAAGTCCTGGAAAATCTGTGCGGGGTCGGGGGTGTGGTGCAATACCATATTCACCACAATGCTGTCCGCACTGGCTGGGCGTGCCGCTGCAGCACGGGTGTCACCACAGACAAATTCGATATTGGCCAGGCCCTGCTCATCGGCGAATGCCTGGGCGCGCTCCAACATAGCCGAGGACAGATCCAGCGCAGTGACTGTGGCAAAACGCAGGGATAACTCCTGTAGGAACTCCCCCTCGCCGGGCCCCACCTCCAGGGCATGGCGGCCAGAGTTGAGCAGCTGTGCCACCTGCGGGCCATACACGCTGTAACTGGCGATCAACTCCTGCTGCTCGCGAAAGCGATTGCCGTAGTCCGCAAAGAAGCGACGCGAGGCTTCGGCGCGCTCCTCCGAGATACGCGCCACCGATTGAGCCCGCGCGTCTGATAGCGGCAACTGGTCCAGGTTGGCGAACAGCTGAGCGAGCAGCGGTGTGCTGCCTGTGCGCCGGTAAAAAAGGTTGTTACCCTCGCGGCGCTTGCTCACCAACCCCGCTTGGGCAAGCACCTTTAGGTGGTGACTCAGGGCCGGTTGGCGCAGATCAAAAATTCGGCAGAGTTCCAGCACGCTGTAGGAGTCCTGGCTAAGCAGGCGCAAAATCTCCAGGCGCAGGGGATCCCCCGCAGCTTTTAGGGTCGCCGCCAGTTGGGGAATTTCCGCGCCGGTGCCGGATTGAGAAATGGGCTGGATTTCAGACATGCGGATGAGTCTATCAGGCACACCACCCTATATCAAAGAACTTTGATATAGCTTCATAAAATTATTTTGATGTAGGTGCTTATGGCCACCATCTGCACATAAACCTGGGCAATTGTTGCTTCACTTAATAGCAATTTCCCTCCGCAAGCCTTTGCGTGAGACACACCTTTACGGGAAAATACGCCCCCATTTTGTCGCTGCGGGAAGCGCCTGTAGAGCACCCCGCGGCCATCCGAAAATCAGAGAGTTCTTCCTATGTCTTCTACTCCCTCTCGCACAGACAAGGCCAATGCTATTCGCGCCCTGTCTATGGACGCCGTCCAGAAAGCCAACAGCGGCCACCCCGGTGCGCCTATGGGTATGGCGGATATCGCCGAAGTGCTGTGGAATGACTACCTGAAGCACAATCCAGCCAACCCCGAGTGGGCCGACCGCGACCGCTTTGTGCTCTCCAACGGCCACGGCTCCATGCTGCTGTACTCGCTGCTGCACCTGTCCGGTTACGACCTACCGATCGACGAGCTGAAAAATTTCCGCCAGATGCATTCCAAAACCCCGGGCCACCCGGAGTACGGTTATGCGCCGGGCGTAGAAACCACTACCGGCCCTCTCGGCCAGGGTATTACCAATGCCGTTGGTATGGCATTGGCTGAAAAAGTATTGGCGGCACAGTTCAACCGTCCGGGTTACGAGCTGGTCGACCACCACACCTATGTATTTATGGGTGACGGCTGTTTGATGGAAGGTGTTTCCCACGAGGCCTGCTCCCTGGCCGGCACCCTGGGCCTGGGCAAACTGATCGCCTTCTATGACGACAACGGCATTTCCATCGACGGAGAAGTAGAACGCTGGTTTACCGACAACACGCCCAAGCGCTTTGAATCCTATGGCTGGCACGTAATCCCCAATGTGGATGGCCACGACGCCACCGCCATTAAAGCCGCCATCGAAGAGGCCCGCGCCAACAGCGATAAGCCAACCATTATTTGTTGTAAAACCGTGATCGGCTTCGGCTCCCCCAACAAGCAGGGCCGCGAGGAATGCCATGGCGCACCTCTGGGTGACGATGAAATCTCCCTGGTACGCGAAACCCTCGGCTGGGCCCACGCCCCCTTCGAAATCCCCGCGGAGATCTATGCCGACTGGGACGCCAAACCCAAAGGTGAAGCCCAGGAAGACGAGTGGAAAGACATTTTCGCCGACTACCGCGAAGAGTTCCCCGAGCTGGCTGCCGAATTCGAGCGCCGTATGCGCGGCGAACTGCCCGCAGACTTTTTTGCAAAGGCCGATGACTATATTCAGCAGTGCCAGGACGATGCGCAGAAAATCGCCTCGCGCAAGGCGAGCCAGAATGCACTGAACGCCTACGGTCCGCTGCTGCCTGAATTCCTCGGTGGTTCCGCCGACCTGGCCGGCTCCAACCTCACCATCTGGTCCGGCTCCAAGGGCGTCAGCGCAGAAGATGCCTCCGGAAACTACGTCTACTACGGCGTGCGTGAGTTCGGCATGAGCGCCATGATGAATGGCATCGCCCTGCACGGCGGTTTCGTCCCCTATGGCGCCACTTTCCTGATGTTTATGGAATACGCTCGCAACGCCGTGCGCATGGCCGCACTGATGAAGCAGCGCGTGATCTTTGTCTACACCCACGACTCCATCGGCCTTGGTGAAGATGGACCCACTCACCAGCCGGTTGAACAGCTGAGTGCTTTGCGCTCTACCCCCAATCTACACACCTGGCGCCCCTGCGATGCCACCGAATCCGCAGTGAGCTGGAAAATGGCTATCGCACGTAAAAATGGCCCCAGCACCCTGGTGTTCAGCCGTCAGGGCCTGGCGCCGCAACCGCGCAACGCCGCACAGCTGGCCCAGGTAGAGAAGGGCGGCTATGTACTGTCCGACTGCGACGGCACCCCGGAAGCGATCATTATCGCCACCGGCTCAGAAGTGGAACTGGCCATGGCCGCCCAAGAGAAGCTCGCGGGCAAGAAGGTGCGTGTGGTTTCCATGCCCTGCGCCGAGGCCTTTATGGAACAGGACGAGTCCTACCGCGAATCGGTACTGCCCTCCGCCGTGCGCGCACGCGTGGCCGTAGAGGCCAGCCACCAGGATTACTGGTATAAGTTCGTCGGCTTTGACGGCGCCATTATCGGCATGAGCAGCTTCGGTGAGTCCGCCCCCGGCGGCGAGCTGATGCGCCACTTCGGTTTCACCGTGGAAAATGTGGTGGAAACCGTCGAGAAAGTGCTGAACTAATTTCGGCATTTTAGCCGGGCGCCCCTTGCACACAATGTCGCGAGGGGCGTCTCGGCTACGCCTTCAATTCCTATCCGGCATGTACCGCTATGACCACCCGACTCGCCATTAATGGCTATGGCCGTATCGGCCGCTCCGTTCTGCGCGCTCTGTACGAATCCGGCGCTCGCGATACCCTGCAGATTGTCGCCATCAACGAGCTGGCAGACTGCGCGACCATCGGCCACCTTACCAAGTACGATTCGGTACACGGTCGCTTCGCCGGTGATGTCTCAGTGGAAAATGACACACTAACAGTTAATGGCGATTCCATCGCAGTCACGCATTTCGAGCGTTTGGAAGACCTGAATTGGCGCGAGGAAAATGTCGATATCGTGCTTGAGTGCACCGGTAGTTTTAAAGAGCGGCGCTGTGCCGAACTGCACCTGGCCGCAGGGGCAAAGAAAGTTTTATTCTCCCAGCCCGCCAGCCGCGATGTGGATGCCACCATTGTTTATGGGGTTAACGATCACACCCTGAACGGCAATGAAACTATTATTTCTGCCGCTTCCTGCACCACCAATTGCAGCGTGCCGGTAATCGCAGCGCTCGACAAGGCGTTTGGTATAGAAGCGGGCGTGCTGACCACCATCCACTCCGCCATGAACGATCAGCCGGTAAGTGATGCCTATCACCACACAGATTTAAGAAAAACACGCTCCGCCGTTACCTCAATTATTCCCGTCGACACCGCACTCGCCCGCGGCATCGAGCGCATATTGCCGCACTTATTTGGAAAGTTCGAAGCCCAGGCTATGCGCGTACCCACGGTCAATGTCTCCGCTATTGATCTATCGGTTCAATTACAAAAAGACGTAAGTCAAAGTGAAATCAACGCTTTACTAAAATCCACAGCCGCGACCGAGTTTAAAGGCGTACTCGGCTTCACCGAAGAACCCCTCGCCTCCTGCGACTTTAATCACGACCCGCGCTCGGGAATTATTGACGCCAGTCAGACACGGGTTGCCGGCGGAAAATTAGTAAAGATATTGATTTGGTTTGATAATGAGTGGGGGTTTGCGAATCGGATGTTGGATGTGGCCAGAGAATTAACCCAAAAGAATACCTCTCATTAGGGCTAAAAAAGCCATTTACTTCTAGCACTAAAAATACCGATTTTGCGTTAATAGGAAAATCGACACCTAATAAATATCAGTTCCAAGTAAAGAGCTCATCAACTTAGCATGCTCTGGATAAGGATAAGAAAGGCAGAAAATCCTTACCGCCCTAACTTGTTGATAGTGATAGGATCAGGTTTGACCCTTCTTATGGTTAGAAAAATTCCCAATAAAAACCCTTTACCAAGAAAGGGTCGTCTAAGAAATTTTTATATTAATCATGTAAAATGCAACTCATTTCATCTAGCCCTCCTTGCTTTATCTCTGAGTTTGACCGGCGATATTCATCCCCCAACTGGCGTAAACGTTCTTCGCGATTAACTTTACCTAAATCTCCCAACCTTTGCGCAGCATTATAAAAAGCCTCCCAACTACCACTATCCAAATAAAGCTGCTTAAAGGCAGGCACCTGGGATTCATATTCGGCGGCTAGAGCCAGGGTGGCATTATTCGTTTTTTCTATGTAGCTCTGGTAGCGAGTTGGATTGGGCCAGTTTGCAGATAGCTTTCTATAGCATTGCCGTAATCGGGATAAAACCCGGGCTTTTTGTTCGCGCTTTAAATCATCTGGCTGTGAAGATTGATAGACTGTTTGTAATTGGCTGCGTGCGGCTGCCATCAATTGACGCACAGACAAGGTTTCTGAGCGGGCTTGAGCTGCGGAGCTGACCAGGCCCTGACTGCTGAGCCAGCCGGGTAGGGCAATTTCTGAGACGGCGGTGGCAAAGCTCTCGTTGAACTGGGTATCACCGGAGATATAAACCCTTCTATGGGCCAGCTCATGAAATAAAAGACCGGCTAGGCGTTCTTGAGGCCAATTAACAAAACTGGATAATATTGGGTCGTTAAACCAACCGAGGGTGCTGTAAGCGGGCACTGCGCCCAGATATACATCATAGCCCTGTCCTCGCAGCTGATTCGCTTTTGCCTCTGCCGCAGACTTGCGAAAATAACCACGGTAGCTGGCGCAGCCGGCGATAGGATAACACCAGCGCTTAGGCTCAAGGGAAAACTCCGGCGCTGCTAGGACATTCCAAATCGGGTAGGTGTCGTCTAGCTGTACATAAGCGCTATAGGCATCACCTACCGGCAGTTGCAAAACTTCAGCTGCATAGGCACGAATCTGCAATACCAGTTGTAGCTGCTGTTGTAATTGCTCACTGGTACCCGGTTCATTAATGACTTTTTCTATCGGCTGACGCCCAGACAAAATACGCCACTGGCCTGCAGCTGCTTGGGCGTAATAACCGACGGTTTCACAGCCCGCCAAATACAGTGGGATGATAAGCAGCCATAAGCGCAAATTAAGCCATTTTTTTGGCAGGCCCGTGATAAGCAATCTGCTATACACTTCCTTTCCTATTGTCATTTTAATGTGATCTGGCCAGGGCCTTTTCTTTCCCTTCAATAGCCTCTAAGGGTTATAGCATGATGCCAGTTAGCGCGGTTCTGACAGTATTTGCCCTGGCTTTTGCCGCCATTGCATGGCTGCGATTAGTGAAAGTGTGCTTTGACGACAGCACCATAGCCGGATTCCTCGCTCTTTTTATACCTCCCTTGGCACTTATGCTGCTTCTCCCTCGCTGGCGCCAGGAGCAGGAGTTATATCTTTTATGGGGCGCAGCACTTGCCTGCCTGCTATTAAGTTTTGTGCTGCACTGATGAAAAAATTCCCCTATGCTCTAAAGCGCATATATGAACCTAGATAACTCTATCAAGTAAAATACTGGTCAGTCGCAGTACTGCACCTTCTCCTTTAGGAAAAGTAGCCCCCTAAGAACACCTGCACTTGGTATCAGCTTATATACGCCCAGCTAAAGACCACCGATCCTTCTCTTCTTCAGTAACTCAAGCCCAGTTGATTTAGGTCAAGAGGTTTGTAGCACTACTCCATACACTGCATAACTGAAGCATTGGCGTACTGGAGAGAAAGATGGATGCCTTAATTGATCTATTTACCAGCTTTTCCGGCTTGCTCAGTCTGGCCGTAATCGGGTTTATATTCCTGATGGCATACTATTTTTATCGACTGGTTAGCAACAATGTGGAAAAAGCAGTAGCGGAGCAGGAAAAGAAAGAGCGCGCTGCAGCCACCCGTGTCAATAAAGCAGCGGCTGCATCTCGCTAATACCTGGGGTCTCAGGGTAGTACCATTGCCGCATATTTTTTTTGCGGCGCAGGCGGTTATTTTAAGAAACAGGAGTTTCTGATCTTAATCGCTAATTTCCTCAGCTGACCGTTTGGTTTTTGTTGCGATGGGGGCTTGCCAGTAGTGGCGCAAAAAACCAATATCGTTTGGCTTTTTATTGCATGGAACGCAGACTGTCTATCCACAACCAGCTCTGTTTGAGAGCACAGTGTTGGATTTTGGTTAGGGCAGGTAAAACAACAGGGCGACTGCCCCGGCTGCGAAAGCAGTCGGGGCATTTTATTGCGCAAGCAAAATGTTGATTTGAAAAACTACTTCAAGCCGTTTAACTGATGGCGGAAATGTAATTTTTAAAAATCCGCAAATCAAGACTGCTCGGCTTGCTCTTTCGACCGGCGCGATGTAATCCAGCGACCAAACAAGATTCCCACCTCAAACAGCAACCACATGGGTACGGCCAGTAGGGATTGAGAGATAACATCCGGTGGGGTGAGCAACATACCGATCAGGAAGCAGCCTACAATCACATAGGGACGTTTACTCCCCAGGGTTTTGGCATCCACTGCGCCACTCCAAATCAATAACACCGTGGCGATAGGGATCTCGAAAGCGAAGCCGAAGGCAAAAAACAACTTCAATACTAAATCCAGATAGCTGCGCATATCCGGCATAACTTTGATATCTGCGTGAGCCGAGCCAACAAAGAAATCAAATAAAATAGGAAATACTACAAAATAGGCAAAGGCCACACCGGCGTAAAACAAAAACACGCTGGTGACCAAGATTGGAATCGCAATACGCTTTTCATTTTTATAAAGACCAGGGGCTATAAAAGCCCAGGCCTGATAGAGCACAAAGGGAATGGCGATGAAAAACGATACAATAAAGGTGGTCTTAAATGGCGTAAGAAAGGTGGAGGTCACCTCTGTGGCAATCATGCCTGCATCGCCGACCAAACGCTCCTGTAGCGGATTGGCAATAAAATTGTAGATATCCGAGGCAAAGGGTACTAGGCAGGCGAACAAAACCACTACAACCAGTAAAGTGCGCAGCAGCCGATCCCGCAGCTCGATCAGGTGATCGATAAAGGGCTGATGGCTGTCTTGTGATTGATCGCTCATGGTTGCTTGTCTTTTTCCTGTTGCGACTCTTTTTCTAGGTCTTTAGGCGTATTTTCCGGGTGCTCCGGATTCAGTTCGGGATCACCTAAATCGTGCCAGTGCTCCGGGTATTCCGGGTCCTGCAACTCTTCAACGGTTTCATCCTGCTCCGGTAAATAGTCTTCTTTTTCCGCGCGCGGGTGATCGGGCTCCTGGGGCACTTTGGCTGGAGCTTTTTCCTTAGGTTTGGCCGACTCGCTGGGCTGGGGCTCCTCCTGCTGCTGCAGGGATTCATTCACCTCGCGGTTAGCCTCACTAAAGGTACGCTCCATTTCCCGGCGACTCTCCTCGATCTCCTTGAGGATGCGCTCATTGTGCAGTTCTCGGCGGATATCGTCGGCACCGACTTCCCGTTCCAGTTCCTCACGCGCACCTTGCAAGGTTCGCTTCAGGCCAGACCACCAGCGCGCTGTCGTGCGGATGGCATCGGGCAGGCGCTCCGGGCCCACCACAAGCAGTGCCACTACCGCGACCAGTAGTAGTTCAAAAAAGCCAATATCAAACACGGGGCATTACTCGCGTTAACAGTGCCGAATTATTTGTCCTGGGACTGCTTGTCTTTTTCTTTCGAGGTGCTGCCCTGTTGCGGCTTTTCTTCCTCATCGTGCTGAAGACGCTCAGGGTCTTTGTCTTTATCTTTGTCCTCATCCTTATCATCGTCCTTCACCGCTTTGCGGAATCCTTTCAGTGCACCGCCCAGATCACCACCGAGGTTTTTCAAGCGCTTGGTTCCGAAAAGCAGCAGGACAATGACCAAGATAATCAACAGCTGCCAGATGCTAATTCCACCGAATCCCATAATTGTCTCCATGTCATTTAATACGGCAGCCGATTTGCATTGCCATTGGCCACCATGGGTAAAACCACAAATTATCAGAGGACTGTTACGCCAGTCCTTCCAACTGAATTCTTATCCCTCTTTACTGCGGGATGCCTTTTCCTCCAGGCCAGAGAGGCCAAAACGCCGGCCCAGCTCACGCACTACATCCTGGGAGTCCGCTCCCAGGTGCGAAAGCATCACTAATGAGTGAAACCAGAGATCCGCCGTCTCGGCGATCATATCCCGGTTGTCACCACTGGCCTGCGCATCTTTGGCGGCAAGAATTGTTTCGGTGGCTTCTTCGCCCACCTTTTCCAGTATTTTGTTGAGCCCCTTCCTATGCAGGCTAGCCACATAGGATTTATCGGCATCCTCTGCGCACTTGCGGCTCTCTAGTACCGCATCGAGTTGTTGCAGCAGATCACTCATTTCCGGGCTCACTTGTAGATGGCTTTGGGGTCTTGCAATACCGGTTGGCTAACGCGCCATTCACCGTCCTGCAAGAGGTTGTAAAAACAGCTGCTACGGCCCGTATGGCAAGCAATTCCGCCCTCTTGCTCAACCATTAACAGCACGGTGTCACCGTCACAGTCGAGGCGAATCTCGCGTATTTTCTGTAGGAAGCCGGATGACTCCCCTTTGCGCCACAGGCCCTTGCGCGAACGCGACCAGTAGACCGCATAGCCCTCGCTAGCGGTCAGTGCCAGAGACTCGCGATTCATCCACGCCATCATCAGCACGCGACCGCTTTTAAAATCCTGGGCAATGGCGGGTACCAGGCCATCGCTGTTCCAGCTGACCTGATCAATAAAGCCGCTTGCTGGCACAGCTTGAGTCAATGTCTCTTCCATCAGAATTCCAAGTGTAGGCCGGCGCGACGCCGGCAAAATACTGCCGCCAGTGTCATTAGGGCCAGAGCAGTAAAATCAGGGCTGCGATGCCCAATACCCAACCAGAGGGTGGCAACTGCTCCAGCCACTGCGGCCGGCTTAAGGCCAGGGCGCCTACAGCGAGCAGTACACCGCCAAGCCGGCGCAAATACTGCCAGCGCCCACGGCGCTGACTGCTCGCCAGTTTTTCACCGATATTTTCCAGTTGTGGCGCCAATTCCCGCGACTGCTCAAGGGCTGAATAGACCAATTGCGGCATCTGTGGAAACTTCTCCAGCCACTCGGGACCGTAGCGCTTGATCTCGCCCACCAGTGTTTTGGGGTGGATGCGTTCACGCATCCAACGCTCCAAAAATGGATGAGCAGTCTTCCACAGATCCAATTCCGGATAAAGCTGGCGTCCCAAACCCTCGATATTCAACAGGGTCTTCTGCAATAACACCAGTTGTGGCTGCACCGCCATATCGAAGCGTCGCGCAGTCTGGAACAGGCTGATCAATACCCGCGCAAAGGAAATCTCCCCCAGCGGCTTCTCAAAGATCGGCTCGCACACGGCGCGAATTGCCGCCTCGAAGGCGTTTACAGGGGTATCCGCACGAACCCAGCCACTCTGTACGTGCAGCTCCGCCACCATGCGGTAATCGCGCCGGAACATGGCGAGCAGGTTGCGCGCCAGGTAGTACTGATCTTCTCGCGACAAGCTGCCGACAATGGCGGTGTCGATGGCGATATACTGCGGACGCTGCGGGTGTTCCCGGGAGACAAAAATATTGCCCGGGTGCATATCCGCGTGGAAAAAGTTGTATTCAAAAACCTGCTTGAAGAAGATCTCCACACCGCGCTCGGCCAACAGCGGCATATTGGTATCCTGCTCGCGCAGCTGCGCTAAATCAGTGACAGGAATACCATTGATACGCTCCAGCACCAGCACGTTTTCGCGGGTGTAATCCCAGTAAACTTGGGGGATATATAGCAGTGGGGAATCAGTGAAATTACGCCGCAACTGGGTGCCGTTGGCCGCCTCGCGGGTTAAATCCAACTCGCCCTCGATGGTATGACGGTAGTCTTCCACCACTTCCACCGGGCGCAGACGCCGGCCCTCTGGCACGAAGCGTTCGATAGCCCGGGCAATCACCCGCAACAGGCGCAAATCTTCCTGGATCACTTCGCCGATGCCCGGGCGCAGCACCTTGACCACGACTGACTCGCCGCTGTTAAGCACGGCGGCGTGAACCTGTGCCACCGAAGCTGCCGCTAAGGGCTCGTGCTCAAAACTGGCAAAGACTTCATCGACACTAGCGCCAAGGGCTTCCTCAATCAGTGCGCGACACTGATCACTGGGGAAGGGCGGTACTTTGTCCTGTAGGTAGTCGAGCTGCTCAACCACATCCGGCGGCAGCAAATCCGGGCGGGTGGAGAGCAGCTGGCCGAATTTCACAAAGATAGGTCCCAGCTCTTCCAGGGCGCGACGCAGTCGCTCGCCGCGCTCCATCTTTGGTTGCGGCAATAGTTTGAGTGGGGCCAGTAATCCGCGCAGCCACAGGGGACGGCGTTCGGCTGGTAATAACAGATCTAAGCGATGGCGCAGGAAAACCCGCGCGATAGTAAAAGTACGGGATATAGGCAAGACTACTCGGCCTCCCCGCGGGAAAACTGTTCCTGCAGCAGGCGCACCCGCGCCTCCAGGCGCTCGGTGGCCAGGGACAACTCGGCGAGGTCATCCGCGAAAGCTTCAAATTGTGCCTGTGGTGGCGTCAACTGCCATTCCTCACTGATCGTCTCTGCGGCCGCAACCGGCGCGCGACTAAGGCTGGCACTTAACCAGCTACTAGCACTGCGCAGCACATTGCCGATAGAGTGGGCGGGAATATCGCCAAACACTTGCGCAAGTGGCGCCTCCCAATCGATATCCAGATCGCTCATGATCCACTGCAACTCCGCCAGTAGGGCACTGGAGCCGCTGATAGAGACACCCAGTGCCGCAGGCGTGGCATCGGGGTCCTTTAGTAATCGCACCAGGGAAATAGCCGAGCCGCTGATGGTGGTCGTTACATCTCCCTCCCAGTGCTGGCGCACGCGCACCTGATCGCCCTCAATACATAGGCAGCATTGCAACTTTGGAGCCGTCAGGTCGAGCGCCATGGTTTTGCCGTCCAACTCCTGCAGGCGTGCTCGGGTCGCGGGATCGTATTGCAAGGCAGTATTAATAGCGGTTTCCAGCGCGGCGTCAAAACCCGCGCGATAGGTGGGATCGCTCATGGTGGTTATTGGCCTCGTGCCATCACTTGGGGGTCAATCACGACGGGCACCTCTCAGGGTTTGATACCACGGTGCAACGCCACAATGCCACCGGTCATATTGTGAAATTCACAATCGACAAATCCAGCATCCACCATCATCTGCTTGAGCGTTTCCTGATCCGGATGCATGCGGATGCTCTCCGCCAAGTAGCGGTAACTCTCCGCGTCGTTGGCCACCAATTTCCCCATAAATGGCAGCAGGCGGAACGAGTAGTGATCGTAGACTTTTTCCAGCAGTTTCGATTCCGGCTTGGAGAACTCCAGTACCAGTAAACGCCCACCGGGTTTCAGTACCCGCAACATGGAGCGCAGCGCCAAGTCTTTATCGGTGACATTGCGCAGACCAAAAGCGATGGTAATACAGTCGAAGGTGTTGTCCGGAAAGGGAAGGTACTGGGCGTCCGCCTGTACCGGCACTACGTTGCCGGCAATGCCACGATCGAGCAGGCGGTCGCGGCCGACCCTGAGCATCGATTCATTAATATCTGCCAACACCACCTGACCGCTGGCGCCCACAATACGCGAGAAACGCGCGGTGAGATCACCGGTGCCCCCGGCGATATCCAGAATTTTCTGTCCCGGCCGCGCACCGGACAATTCGATGGTGAAACGCTTCCAGAGGCGGTGAATACCCCCGGACATCAAGTCGTTCATTACGTCGTAACGCGCCGCCACTGAGTGGAACACTTCCGCCACACGACCGGCCTTTTCCTCCACCGGGACCTCTTGGTAGCCGAAGTGGGTGGTCTTGCGATCCTTCATGCTGTGCTGCCTGCTGAGCCAAATTCAGTGCGCCATTGTACATCGACCAAGCCGGCGGAACAGTGCCCATGATTCGCCCAGTGGCAACTCACTAAAATTAAATCACACGAGAGAAAATACTGAGTCCAGGGCCAATTCATGGATTACCGACTCGACAGCGACATGCCCGCTGCACTGAGTCTGCGCACTGCGGCTCACGCAGAAATACGCGCCGCTTGTGATAATGCCCGGCTTCTGCCAGGTGAACATGCCGTTCATGAGCTACGTAAACACTGCAAGAAACTGCGTGCTCTACTGCGACTGATTTTTCCGAAAGAAAATTCACTCTTCCAACTCGAGAACGATCGCTACCGGAAATTAGCGCGATCCCTATCGGCGGGCCGCGATCTGGTCTCCATTCGCACCGCGCTACTTACCCTAGCTCCCCCCAACCACTTTGAAAAAATGCATAGAGTGCTGCACCAATTACAGCGGTCGCTGCGAGATGAGGAGAGCCTTATTCGGGTCGAAGGGTTACTGCATGAGGCACAAAAGAGTATTGAGTGTTGGCCCCTGCAAAATATTGATTGGAGAGATATCGACGTAGGATATTTACGCGGCTACCAGCGCGCGCGCAAAGCCTGGCTGGAGGCACGAGAAGGAGACAACGCCCATAAACTGCACCAATTGCGCAAAAGGGTAAAAGATCACTGGTACCACAGCCGCCTACTCAGAGAGAGGCACCCCCAATCTGTAGCGCTGCGCTGTGAACCGCTCAAACAACTCGCGCAATTACTAGGGGACTGGCGTGATCTATACCTACTGTGTCGCTTTGCCATCACGGTCGGAGAGCCATTGGGGAAAGAGTTAATCAAGCTATTGGAGATGGGGGACTGGCACAAGATGCGACTGCGCAGGAAAATAGAAGACGGTTGCGCCATTTTCTTTGCCCACAAAACACTTGTGATCTAAGTGATGCTGGCACAGAGGGCGCTGAAACTACTCACCAAAAAACTAAAAAGGCGCAGGAGGGTTTCCCGCGCCTTAAGCTCGCCAACTTATTTGGCGCTCTGCTCCAGCAGGCCGCCGGCGCGGGCCATCACATGGAACAGATAGTTCTGCTCATTGGTGCCGCTTACTAGGTGCGCACCGGGTCCTCGGGCCCAGACACCTACATCTTCACCGCCGTGGGTCTCCCCGGAAAGAGGAACAAGAACTTCCTGGTGGAAACCAGGAGCGGTGGTGTCCACATCGGTAAGATCCTGACGCCCTTGAACAATATCGTCATAGTAGCGGTCATCAGCATCGGTATTGTCGCCGTAATGTGCAAAACCGCGACCATTGGCATAGTTCAGGGTTGTGTAAGACAAGCCGGTTTTATCCAGCTTGGGCATCTCTTCAGCCACACCGGTCTTGTCATTTTTAACTACCTTACCGAGGATTGGGTTGCCACGGGTAGTCCCACCGGCAATGGTCATCACGTGACTGTGATCCGCGGTAACAACGATTAGGGTATCTTCGGCACTGGTGTTCTCTAGGGCTACCTGCACGGCTTTGGCAAACTCTTCCGCATCGCTGAGGGCATTGTAGGCATTGTTGGCGTGATGACCGTGGTCGATACGACCGGACTCCACCATCAGAAAGTAACCCTTATCGTTTTGCTGGAGCATCTCGATGCCCTTGGCAGTCATCTCACTCAGGGAAGGCTCGCCGCCAACATCGTTGCCACGATCGGCCTCATAGCGCATATGAGAGGAGTTAAATAACGCCAATAGCTTATCGGTGTTAGTCACATCCAGCTGGTCAAACCCGGCTTTGTCTTCCATATACTGCGCGGTGGTTACGCCATCGTTATAACGAGTTTTCCACGCTTCAATCAGATTGCGCCCATCGGTGCGCTTACCAGTCTTGCCTTCCGCATCGGTGAAGTCCGCTGGCAGGAAGTTGCGGCGTCCGCCGCCCATTACAACGTCGATACCATCACCGGCCTCCACTTCAACCAGGTGGGTGGCGATATCGCGACAGCCGTCCGGAGCAGTGTATTCCCACTCGCGCTCAGGCACCTTGGCATAAGTCGCTGCGGGCGTGGCGTGGGTGATACGCGCGGTGCTGATGATACCGGTGCTTTTCCCCAGTTCCTCGGCCAGCTCCAGGGAGGTGGTCAGGGGACGTTCGAGGCTGGCAGCGCAGTCACCGCGGGCGACATCTTCGGCCACACTCAGAATACCGGCCTTGGTTTTCACACCAGTAACCAAGGCAGTCATGGTGCCAGCGGAGTCCGGGGTCTGCTGGTTAGTGTTGTAAGTTTTTACCAAGCCGGCAAAGGGCATTTTTTCGAAGCTCAGCTGGTATTCCTCGCCGTCGAGGCCCAGTTTTTGGCCGGCGAAGATACGCGCGGCGGTGACGGTGGAGATACCCATGCCATCGCCCACAAACAGAATAATGTTTTTCGCGGCACCGGGCGTATTGTTGATTTTCTCTGCGCTCGCCGCAGCTACCGCTTTCTGGCCATCTTCGAACCAGCTGCTTTCACTTTGGGTTGAGGAAAGGCCTAAGTAATTCTGCTGCTGCGGTGTTTCAGTAGCATCCGGCACTTCGGCAACATTGTTGGAGCTGGAGTTATCGTCGCTACAGGCACTGGCCAGTACGGCAACGGAGAAGGCCAGCAGGGTCTTTTTAAACTGTTTCATGGTCAATACCCCCAATTATTCTTCTGACAGCGACAGGTCGGTCGCGGCAGTCATTATGTGGAAAACCGCATTCTGTTCCAGATGTCCCTGCACTTTTTCAGCACCGGCGCCGATCGCGTGCAGACTGATATCCTCACCGCCGTGACTTTCGCCCCCCAGGGCAACCAGGGATTCCTGATGGAAGCCAGGCATCTCGGTATCCACATGCGTCAAATCATGACGACCGGCGGCGATATCGTAGTCATCGCGCTTGTCTGCATCAGTTTCAGTACCCAAATCGGCAAAGCCACGGCCATTGGTGTAGGTCAAGGTGGTGTAAGGCTTATTGTCCTCGGCCAGGGAGACGGCCTGATTCGGCGCGCCGCTGTCATCGTTGCCGATCACCTTGCCCAGGATAGGGTTACCCCTGGTGGGATAGCCCGCCATATTCATTACGTGGCTGTGGTCAGCAGTCACCAGGATCAGGGTTTCTTCCAGATTCACTTTTTGTAGCGCTGCCTTGACCGCGTCAGATAACTCGATCGCTTCATTCAGTGCGTTATAGGCATTGCCGGAATGGTGAGCGTGATCGACTCGGCCGGATTCCACCATCAGGAAGAAGCCGTCTTCATCTTTTTGCAGCATATCGATA
This sequence comes from Microbulbifer mixtoriginis (SeqCode), assembly GCF_052466765.1. NCBI lineage: Bacteria > Pseudomonadati > Pseudomonadota > Gammaproteobacteria > Cellvibrionales > Microbulbiferaceae > Microbulbifer > Microbulbifer mixtoriginis (SeqCode). The sequence goes on along the minus strand of NZ_CP174289.1, from coordinate 2,631,089 downwards.
GCGGTGGTGGTCATCTCGACAATACTGGGCTCTTCGCTGTTCTTGGCGATGCGGTCAGCATCGTAGCTCATGTGATCTTCGGTAAAGAGACCCAACAGCTTATCCGTTTTGGCGATATCCACTGCCGACAGTTCAAAACCATTTTCGACGTAAACCGCATTCTGCTCACCGTCATAGCGCAGCAGCCATTCACCCGTTAGATTGCGCTCGTCTTCACGCAGACCACCCTCGGCCACCGGTGTAAAGTAGTTGCGGCCACCACCGAGCATGACTTCCATGCCATCGCCGATGTTCATTTCCACCATTTGTGTAGCGATATCGGTACAGCCCTCATCGGCCGCGTGTTCCCACTTGCGGCTGGCGCTATGGGCATAAGTGGCTGCCGGAGTGGCGTGGGTGAGACGTGCGGTAGAGACAATGCCGGTAGCCTTGCCGCGGCTTTCCATCATCTCGAGGAAGCTGTTCAAACCCAACTCCTTACTCGCAGCACAATCAGCCACCAGGCCCTTGCCATCCACATTGATCATACCAGCGCGAGTTTTTACCCCGGTCATCATGGCGGTCATGGTGCCGGCGGAGTCGGGGGTCTGCTGGTTAGTGTTGTAGGTTTTGATCAGGGCACTGTGAGGAAACTCCTCAAAAGAAAGGCTGTTCTCTTCACCGGGTTCACCGCGACGCTGGCCCTCGAAGATACGGGCTGCGGTCAGGGTGGAAATCCCCATGCCATCGCCAACAAATAGGATGACGTTTTTGGCAGTTTTGGCTTCACGGGAAAGAGAAACGCGTTCTTCCAGGCGATCGGACGCCTCGGTAAACCATTCACTCTTGGTTTGGTAATCGGGCAGGCTCGCGGCGGAAACCGCGGAAGCGAGAGGAATCAAACAAAAGGCGCTGAGTGCGCGGGCAAGTTTTTTTGCCACGGTGGGCCTCCGGAACTCGTGAATTTGGCGAGCATTAGAGTCCGGAAATATGACAAAAGAATTACGCGCCGATTAACATCTCGTTTTCTTTGTCATAAAGATATGTACGCTTGTTACAACTACAAAAAGACAGCCACACAATTATTACAGTATCGCGAAATAATGCGGGAAATTATTGTTTTTCCTCGCTTTTTAATACTTTGGGAGGGAAGGAAAGTGCGCCACTGAAGGGCGCACTTGGCAACTAACCGATAAATTTCACCACACTTTCATCCGGGTCTCGCCCCTTGCCCGCCGCGCGCAAGCGCTCCAGGTAGGCCTCCCAATTGATGGTGTATTTTTCGGCCAGTTCACGCAGATATTCCCAGGTGTAAATGCCGGTGTCATGGCCGTCATCGAAATCGATTTTCAGACCATAACGACCGGCGGCTTCGACCCTGTCGATACCCACATGGATTTTTCCATCCACCAGCAGGGCAGGGCTATTGCCATGGCCGCGCACCTCGGCGCTGGGGGAGTAGACACGCAGATACTCTGCCGGCAGGTTGAACTCGCCATCGGCAAACAGCAACTGCAGAGTTTTCTCTGCGCGATTTAATCGTATTTTTTGCGGTTTCATTTACAGGATAAAACGCGAAAGGTCCTCGTTTTGGCTCAGCTCACCCAGGTGGCTGTCCACATAAGTCGCATCCACTTTGAGAGACTTGTCGCCGTCGCCGGCATCGAAGGAAACCTCCTCCAGCAGGCGCTCCAGCACCGTGTGCAAACGGCGTGCGCCGATATTCTCTGTGCGTTCATTCACTTCGTAAGCCACTTCAGCGATACGGCGAATGCCGTCTTCGGTAAATTGCAGTTCCAGACCCTCTGTCGCCAGCAAAGCCTTCTGCTGTTCGGTCAGAGACGCGGAGGGTTCGGTGAGAATACGCTCAAAGTCCGCGGAAGTCAGCGAGCTCAGCTCCACGCGAATTGGCATACGCCCCTGCAACTCGGGAATCAGGTCCGAGGGCTTGGACAGGTGGAAGGCACCGGAGGCGATAAACAGAATATGGTCTGTCTTGATCATGCCGTACTTGGTGTTGACGGTGCTGCCTTCGATCAGTGGCAACAGGTCGCGCTGCACCCCCTCACGGGAGACATCGGCACCGCCGCTCTCCTGGCGCTTGGCCACCTTGTCGATCTCATCGATAAAAACGATACCGTTTTGTTCGGCAGCGCGAATCGCACGGGTTTTGATATCTTCATCGTTCACCAGCTTGGCGGCTTCCTCATCGGTAAGCTGTTTCAACGCCTGCTTGACTGGCAGCTTGCGCTTGCGAGTCTTGCCCTGGGACATATTCGAGAACATGCCCTGCAGCTGGTTGGTCATTTCCTCCATCCCAGGAGGGGCCATAATCTCCACACCCATAGGCGCGGCGGCCATATCAATTTCCACTTCCTTACTGTCCAAGTCGCCCTCGCGCAGCTTCTTGCGGAACAGCTGGCGGGTGCTGGAATCCTTGTCGTTGGGCTCAGCCGAACGCGCAGGTGGCAGCAGGGCGTCGAGAATGCGTTCCTCGGCCGCATCCATAGCGCGCTGTTGGACGCCAGCCATGGCCAGTTCGCGCTCCTGCTTCACTGCCATCTCGACAAGATCACGCACGATAGATTCTACATCGCGGCCAACATAGCCCACTTCGGTGAACTTAGTCGCTTCGACCTTAATGAAAGGCGCATTGGCAAGCTTTGCCAGACGGCGTGCGATTTCGGTTTTGCCCACACCGGTGGGGCCGATCATCAGGATATTTTTCGGGGTAATTTCGGCACGAAGATCCTCACTCACCTGCATACGACGCCAGCGGTTGCGCAGCGCAATCGCTACCGCGCGTTTGGCATCCTGCTGGCCAACGATGTGGCGATCGAGTTCATGGACGATTTCACGGGGGGTCATCTGGGACATACAAATTCCTGCAAAACGGTTGTGCGGGCCAGGTTGCAGCCCGCTGGACTCAGGCGCTTTTTTTGAGAGCGCCCGGTCAGTAAGTCAATTCTTCGATAGTGTTGTTGTGGTTGGTGTAGACGCAGATATCACCGGCAATTTTCAAGCCCTGCTCAACGATCGAGCGCGCGTCCATATCGGTATTGTCGAGCAGCGCGCGCGCCGCCGACTGGGCAAAGGGGCCGCCGGAACCGATAGCAATCAGGTCATCTTCCGGCTGAATCACATCGCCGTTGCCGGTCACAATCAAACTAGCGCTGTCATCTGCCACCGCTAAAAGAGCTTCCAGGCGACGCAGGGCGCGGTCTGTGCGCCAGTCTTTGGCCAGCTCCACCGCAGCACGGGTCAGCTGGCCACCGTGGGCTTCCAGCTTGGCTTCAAAACGCTCAAACAGGGTGAAGGCATCGGCGGTGCCACCGGCAAAACCGGCGATAACCTTATCTTTGTAAAGTCGGCGCACCTTGCGGGCATTGCCTTTCATAATGGTGTTGCCCAGAGACACCTGGCCGTCGCCGCCAATCACAACTTTGCCGTTGCGGCGACAGGATAAAATGGTGGTTCCGCGATACTGTTCCAATGGAGACCTCTCGGATTACGCGTGTACTGTGGCTGTGCAAGGCCTGTTGCCTTACACGCCGGGAAAATTAGTCAGATTAGATAAGTGAGGACGGGACGCACCGATTTCAATAAGAGAAGGGCCAATTGCTATACTGAGAACCCGTCATCCATTGCGGATTCGCCTCTTGGCTCTGCTTCCCTCCCGCTACTTCAAGCCGCTTTTCACTCTGGTTATGACCTGCGTGATGTCGGGAGTAATCTCTGGGGCGATTACCTACTCCCACCAGGGATTCAGCGAAGGATTTCTGCCGATATGGGGCCGGGCCTGGTTACTGGCCTGGATAATTTCACTGGGATTACCGCCACTGATCAGACCGGTAATAAAAAGTCTGCTGGGCAAACTGGCGGCGCCAGACGAGGAATCCAGCAGTTGATTTAATTTGCAGGTCGCTTCAATACCAGCGGCATCAGGCGATGTTCTGCCAGAACCTGGCGGGCTTTGGCCATGCGCGAGCGGTTGTCAAAGGGGCCAACCAAGACCCGATGCCAAGTGCCGCGGCTATCACTGGCAGACTCCACTTTGACATCCAGATTGGCCAGGGTGAGCTGGGCGCGCAGGCGCTCGGCTTCCGCCGCCTCGCGGAAGGAGGCGGCCTGCAAGATATAAACCTGCGCTTTGACCTTATCAGCAGCCCCTTGTTTATTGGAGGAAGACTCCCCACGAATGGCGGGCTTGGCCACCTTGGGTGGCGGTACCGAAACTTCGTTTTCCTTGAGCATGGTATAGAAATCAAAGCGCGGTTCGGACGGCGCCTGCGCCGTCGGTTTGGTTGCTGGAGCTCTGTCACCAGCGGCACCTTTGCCATTGCCGGCCACACCGAACTGCAGCAGCAAGAACACCGCAAAGCCACCCACGGCATTGCCCAGTACAAACCACACCCATGCGGGTTTGCCCGAGGCACTTTTGCTGCGGCGTTTCGTGTTGCGACGGCTCATGGTGGAATTCTTCCCTGGATAGTCTACTCAGCGGGCAAATTGTACCGCCAATTTACACAAGGGCATTGCTCTCTCGCAAAATTCACGACAATTCCTGCGCATCCATGTCCACCGCCCAGCGCAAGCGGCGATTCTTATTGCTCTCGGCCCAGGCACATACCCGGGCCAGCAGGGGTTGTAACTGGGCGCGATTTTGTGCGGTCACCTGAACATAAAAACGGTAGCGACCAGATTTGCGCTCAAGCAGCGCCGGCACCGGACCCAGATATTGCAACTGGGGTGAGGGCGGCACTAGGGATTGCATAAATAGGCGTGCATTATGCAGAAATTCCTCGGCCCAGGCGGGCTCCTCACACTCGGCCCGCACCAGTGCCATGGCGTGGGTCGGAGGCAGCTGTGCCACCGCACGATCGCGCAACAGCTGGCGCGCAAAAGTCCCGTAGCCTTTTTCCAACAACATTTGCAGCAGCGGATGCTCCGGGAAGCGGCTCTGCACCAATACGCGGCCACTCAAGCTGCCGCGCCCGGCGCGCCCCGCCACCTGCTCAAGCAACTGGCCTGTGCGCTCGGGCGCGCGAAAATCGGCACTGAACAAGCCGCCATCGGCATCCTGGATCACCACCAGGGTCACCCTCGGTAGATGGTGCCCCTTGGCCAGCATCTGAGTGCCCAGTAACAGACAGGGTTCGCCATCGCGGGCCGGCGCCAGCAAGCGATCGAGAGCCTGCTTACTGGTGGTGGTATCCCGGTCAACGCGAATTACCGGGTAATCGGCAAAGCGCCGCGCCAGCAACTCTTCGCTGCGCTCGGTGCCGCCTCCCAGGGCAGAGATTGAGCGGCTGTGGCACTGCGGACAAGTATCCACCAGGGGGCGGCGATAATCACAGTGGTGACAACGCAGCTGGCGCTGGCGTCGGTGCATGGTGAGTTTACTGGAACAGTGCGGACAGTCGGCAATCCAGCCGCAATCATCACAGTTGAGTGCCGGTGCAAAGCCACGCCGGTTAATAAACACCAGCACTTGCTCTCCGCGAGCCAGGGTCTCGCCGATATGGCGTAAAACCTGAGGCGAAAAACCCTCTTCCAGGGGCTCGCGTAGGGTCGGCACCACGTGGATCTGCGGCGGGCGCGCATCCCCGGCGCGCTGGCGCATGCGCAAATGTTGATAGCGACCATTAAGGGCGTTGTGCAAGGTTTCCAGGGAAGGCGTTGCAGAACCCAGCAGCACCGGCACATCACTGTTGCGCGCCAAAACCACCGCCAGGTCACGGGCGGAATAGCGCACACCATCCTGTTGCTTAAATGAAGCGTCGTGTTCCTCATCTACTAACACCACACCGAGTCTCGGCAGTGGCGTCATAATTGCCGAGCGGGTGCCAATAACGATATCCGCTTGGCCCTCAGAGGCGGCGAGCCACGATTGGGCACGCTCGCCCTCGGCCAGCCCCGAGTGCAGGGCGGCGATACTGTGCTCGGGAAAGCGCGCGGCGATGCGCCGCAAGGTCTGCGGAGTGAGACCGATTTCCGGCACCAACAACAAGGCCTGGCGCCCTTCGGCCAGAACCCGCTCCATTAACCGCAGGTAGACCTCGGTCTTGCCACTGCCAGTGGTGCCTTCTAACAAGGTGGCGGAAAAGCAACTGCAATCTACCGCAGCGAGTACCTGCTGCTGCTCACTATTCAGCTGCGGTGGCGGAGTGGCCTCCGCAGCCGGCATCGGCGGCGGCACCGTAGGACCCGAAACCCACTCCACCAGTTGGCGCTCCTGCAAGGCGCGAATCACCGCCGGAGTATGTCCCTGGGTTTTCAGGTAGGTGCGGCTCTGCTGGCCGGCGCGCAGTAATTGTTGCAACAGGGCCTGCTGCTTGGGCGCCCGCGCCAGTGCAGATTCCGGTAGCCCCTTGCCCTCGGTAGTGAGTTGCAACCACTGCTCAGCCCAATGATCAGCCGGCTTGCCCTTGCGCAAGGCGGCGGGCAGGGCGGCGGCGTAAACCTCTCCAACCGGGGCCTGGTAATAATCGGCGATCCAGTTGAGAAATTTGCGCGCGCCACTGTCGAACAGGGCTTTGCTATCGATCAGTTCCTGCGCTGGTTTCAGCTGTGCCTGCGGTGACTCCGGCACTACCTCCACCAACACGGCTACCAATTTGCGCCCAGCAAAAGGTACCCACAAGCGCTGGCCGGGTTTCAATTCAGCGGGATTGAGGCCCTCCGGGGGCAGATAATCGAAGAGACGCCGCAGTGGCACTGGCACCGCCAACCGCAGGATAACTCCCTGTTGCACTGTCTTTGGTACCGTCTGCTGCACCCCGCCCCCAATAACCTCGGTAAAAGGCGCTAGTGTACTGGCTGTTACGCCAAGGTACAGAGACTGCAAATTTTACTTGCCAACTCTAAAATTCAGAGTACTCTATAAATCAACTCTAATATTTAGAGTTCACTAAGTTAGCAAGGAAGACAGCCATGACCGATATGGAAAAACTCAAAGACAGCCTGGATTTTGTCAGCGATGCCGTGCGCAGCAACCAAGTGGAGAACGGCATTCCATCACTCTATTTCTTGTGGGGACTACTAATTTTTATCGGATTCGCTTTGGCGGACCTGGCCCCGCAACTTACCGTGTATTACTTCCTGGTGGCGAGTACCGCCGGCGGACTGTTTAGCTGGTGGCTGGGCGAGCGAACAGCACGCCGCACTGGCATCAATAACAGTACCTTTGGTCGCAAGTATGGTTGGCACTGGATGGTAACTGGGATCGGTTTCCTGTTGATATTGGCCACAATGATCGCCAAGCCCAACGCTGCTGGCCCGGAGCAATTTCTGCTTTTAGCCGGACTCTCCTATAGCCTCGCCGGTATCCACCTGATCCGCCCACTGCTCTATAGCGGTATATTGATGCTGGCCAGTTACCTGCTGATCATTTTGCTGACACCGCCCTACGCCTGGGTACTGAGCGGCCTGGCGATCGGCTGTGGACTTGTTTGGACCGGCCTGGTACAGCGGGCCAGGCAAACTAATGGAGCGGCGCAATGAAAGCCCTTGCGGACTTGGACCCGGTCCTCGAACACCGGGTACGCCTCGCGATTTGTGTGATGCTAGCGAAATACGAGGAAATCAGCTTCTCTCTCTTCAAGGAGCAGTTGCAGGTAACCGATGGCAACCTCGGCGCGCAGCTGCGCCGCTTGGAAGAGCAGGGCTATATTACTCTGCGCAAAGACTTTGTAGAGCGTAAACCCGTCACCTGGTATCGCCTCACTGAGAGCGGGCGAGAGGCGCTGAACAAGCACCTGCAGGCTCTGCAGCAACTTATCGCCGCCGCGGAATAACACCATTACCCGGCCTTGTATTTGGGCTTGAACCCCGGCGCTAATCTGATAGTATGCGCCGACTTTTTAATCAGCCTGGAACCAATCCGGTTCCTGCTCCAACGACGATGCCGTGCCCGGCAACAGATCGAGTGGCGGTTTCGGAAAGAGGCAATCATGAAAGCAGATATCCATCCTAACTACACCGACATCACCGCTACTTGCTCCTGCGGCAATGTTGTTAAGACCCGCTCCACCCTGGGCAAAGACCTGCAGATCGACGTCTGCTCCCAGTGCCACCCCTTCTACACCGGCAAGCAGAAGCAGGCTACTACCGGTGGACGCGTGGACCGCTTCAAGAAGCGTTTCGGCAGCCGCATCGGCAAGTAATCCGAATAAAGAGGTACTTTGGTACTTCAGAAAGGGCGCCCTGGAATTTTCCACGGCGCCCTTTTTTGTGCTGCAAATTCAGCGCTCTGCACAAATCCAGAGCGCTGGGGCGAAATCGATTTGTATCGCTTAATATATTCGTTATTAGCAGTAAATTTATCCTTCAAATTGAATATTAGACGGCTGATCATCCTGAATTTGGCCAAATGTTAAGGGCAAAATAGTAATAAGTGGCTGTTTCATTGCCTCTGTGAGCTTGTGACCGCAAGCACCCCTCGGTTATTCTCTGAAACCCGCAGTAACCGGGATGACGCCCCAAGTGTCGCCCCCCGTTTTCGAGAGAACAGCCCCCAAATGACGGATTCATTGCGCCAGGCAGCGCTCGATTACCACGCACTCCCCAGCCCCGGCAAACTTTCAGTCGAGCTGACCACCCCCGCTGAAACTCAGGAGGACCTGTCGCTGGCCTATAGTCCCGGTGTGGCGGAACCTGTGCGTGAAATTGCCAAGGACCCAGAGGCCGCCTATCGCTATACCGGCAAAGGCAACCTGGTGGCGGTCATTTCCAACGGCAGCGCCATCCTCGGCCTCGGTAACCTGGGCCCACTGGCCTCCAAGCCGGTGATGGAGGGCAAGTCACTACTGTTCAAGCGCTTCGCCGATATCAACTCGGTGGATATCGAAGTGGACGTCAACAGCCCGGAGCAGTTTATTCAGACAGTTGCCGCCATCGCCAATACCTTCGGCGGCATCAATCTCGAAGATATTAAAGCGCCTGAGTGCTTCCATATTGAAGAGGCACTGATTGAGCGCTGCCCAGTACCCGTTTTCCACGACGACCAGCACGGCACTGCAATTGTGACCGTTGCCGGCATGCTGAATGCCCTGGAGATCCAGGGTAAGAAAATCAGCGACGTGCGCATGGTGTGCCTTGGAGCTGGTGCCGCCGCCACCGCTTGCTGCAAACTGCTGCTGGCCGCCGGCGCGCGCAAAGATCAAATCACCATGCTCGACAGCCGTGGGGTAATTCACTCCGGCCGCACCGATATCAATGCTTATAAAGGTGAGTGGGCGCGGGATACCGATATGCGCACCCTCGATGACGCTATCACCGGTGCCGATGTATTCCTCGGAGTATCGGGCCCAGATCTGCTCTCCGCCGAACAGCTGCAGCGCATGGCGCCGAAGCCAGTGGTATTCGCCTGCTCAAATCCAAATCCGGAGATCAAACCAGAGCTGGCCCACAGCGTACGCGACGACCTGATCATGGCTACCGGGCGCTCGGATTACCCCAACCAGGTCAACAATGTACTCTGCTTTCCCTTTATATTTCGTGGCGCGCTGGATGTGCGTGCGGCGCGTATCAATGAAGAGATGAAGCTGGCCGCAATTGAAGCGATCCGTAAGATCGCCCATTTACCGGTGCCGGACTCGGTGCGCGAGGGCTACGGCGGGGTAAAACTGAGCTTTGGCCCAAGTTATATCTTGCCCAAACCCACGGATCCACGCCTGCTTCCAGAGGTTGCCGCCGCAGTAGCGCGCGCAGCGGTAGACAGCGGCTGTGCCCGCCTGCCTTACCCCGAAAACTACCCGCTGCAAACACTCTAGGGCCGGTTAATTCGTCCCTAGAAGCCCGCCTTATCCTCTCGGGGCGGGCGTTTGCCGCTTTCACCCCCACAGACTTCTTGAGCCATAAAGCACCCGTCGCTAAACTGCCTTTCTGTCACAGCATCAAAGTTGCCCAACACAATGAGTCACGTGTATGTGCTGACAAACCAGCACCAGCAGTTCCTGAGCAAAAGCGGCGAATGGCTTGATGGCCGCGAGCCCAACAAACTGTTTCGCAGCGAACATAAAGATGTCGCCATCAACCAGATGTTCGAGGCCAATACCCGTGATGTCGGCTTGCGTATCGAACTGCTGCAGTGTGCGCTGAACCCCAAGGCCCAGCCACTGATACCAGAAGAAGCCCTGGCTGATTTATCTGCGGCGCCCGAGGATCCGGAGATCGAGCCCGGTGTACCAGAGGAGATCCCGGCTGCAGAGCCCTCCGAGCTGGAACCACAGCCAGAGCCGGAAGTGGCCCCGGAACAGGCTCCTGAGGTCGCGCCAGCACAAGCCCCTGATGAGACGCCCGCACAACCCGGCGAGCACAAATCGGAATCGGAGTCTGCCGCCTGAGCGGAGATTCTTTTAGCACCGGCACAAGTTGCCCCAACGGCGACAACAAGAAAGAGTTCCGGTAGTACCAAGGAGATTCGAGTGCCTATTCCCCACCTGGCTGCCCTATCCCAGGCCAAACCCGTGCAACTGCTCAAGGGCATACGTCGCGGCCTGGAAAAAGAGAGTCTGCGGGTCGCCCACGACGGCACCCTGGCACAAACGCCACACGCGCAGACACTGGGCTCCGCGCTGACCCACGAGAGCATCACCACCGATTTTTCTGAGGCGCTGCTGGAATTTATTACCCCTCCGGTAGCTACCCCGGAAGAGGCCCTGCGGATTCTCGACCGCATTCATCGCTTTACCTACAGCCAGATCGGAGATGAGCGCCTGTGGGTCAACAGCATGCCCTGTGTTATCGGCGCCGATAGCGATATCCCTGTGGCCCGCTACGGAGATTCCCACAGCGGCACTATGAAGACCATTTATCGGCTGGGACTCGGCCTGCGCTACGGCCGCGCCATGCAGACCATCGCCGGTATCCACTACAATTTTTCTCTGCCGGATGAATTCTGGCTGTGGCTGCACGAGTTCGAAGGCAGCAGTGAAGCCCTGTGCGAATTCAAGACCCGCCGCTACTTCGACCTGATCCGTAATTTCCGCCGCAACTACTGGCTGCTGATCTACCTGTTTGGAGCCGCACCTGCGGTGTGTTCCTCTTTTGTCGAAGGACGCCAGCATAAGCTCGAAGCTTTTAACGGCGACGGTCACACCCTACACGCTCCCTTCGCCACCTCCCTGCGAATGGGCGACCTGGGCTACAACAGCGAAGTGCAGCAGTCTCTGGTGGTTTGCTACAACAACTTGCGTAGCTACCTGTCCACGCTCTGTTCAGCGATTAGCCGGCCCTATGGCCCCTACAACGAGCTCGGAGTCAAGGATAGCGATGGACAGTATCAGCAGCTTTCCGCCGGCGTGCTGCAAATCGAAAATGAATTCTATTCACCGATCAGGCCAAAAAATCCCGCCAAACGCGGTGAGACCGCCCTGGCGGCACTGGATAATCGCGGGGTCGAATATATCGAGGTGCGCTGCCTAGACCTAAACCCGTTTATGCCGCTGGGCATCGATGCGCAACAAATGCGCTTTATCGACAGCTTCCTGCTGCACTGCCTGCTGACAGAGAGCCCGGAGACCGATGAGGTCGATTACCGTTCGACCCAGGAAAACCAACAGCGTATCGTCTATCGCGGCCACGAGCCCGGCCTCAAGCTGCGCAGCAACGGAAGCGAACGGGAGCTCAGTGAGTGGGCTTCCCAGCTACTCGGGGAGGTGGATACTGTAGCCGAGTTACTCGACAGCGCTTGGGGCGGCGACCAGTACCGCAGTGCCGTAGGAGTTCAGCGCGCCAAGGTCAAAGGGGAGATACCCACCCCAGCCCAGCAGATCCTGGCAGAAATGCAGGAGCAAAACCTGAACTTCTACCATTGGGCTATGCACAAAGCCGAGCAACACCGCCGCTACTTTCTCGAGCGCCCTCTCGACAGCGAGTCGGTGCGGGATTTCTCTCGTGAAGCCGAGGAGTCCCTGCTCAGACAAAAACGCGTGGAAGCGGAAGACAAGGGCTCCTTCGAGGAATTCCTCAGCCACTACTACGCGCAATATATGTGTTGCCAGGGCTAGCCCTGGCAACATAGAGCACCGGCGCAGGGTCCGGATATCCGCCCCATAGGGATTGAGCGCATGAACTATCTCGCCCACCTGCTGCTTTCTGGTCCCGACACCCGCTGGCGCTTGGGTGGGCTACTCGGAGATTTTGTGAAGGGTCCACTCAAAGGCGAGCGGCCGGAGGCCATTGAGGCCGGTATCAAACTGCACCGCCGCATTGATGCCAGCACCGACAGCAATGCCTCTTATCGTGAGGCCCTGGCGCAGTTGGACCCTAGCTGGCGCCGCTATGCCGGTATCGCACTGGATATCTGGTTCGACCATCTGTTGGCACAGCATTGGCAGGAGTGGCATCCACAGAGCCTGGAAGAATTTTGCGACCAGTGCTGGAGAGACTTTCGCAGCCACAGCCGGTATATTCCGCCGCAGGCACGGGCATTTATGGCCCGTGCCGAGCAAATTAAATTACTGCAGAGTTACCGCGAGGAACGCATCATCGGCCTTACCCTGGAGCGGGTAGGTCAGCGCCTGCGCCAACCGGTTGCGCTGCAGGAAATACTGCCTGAGCTCAGTAGCGGGCGGGCAAAACTGGAAAACAATTTCAATAAACTACTAACCGACTTGAATCTCGAAGCCCAGCGCTTTCGGCAGCACTATTCAGGATCCGATAAACCATGACCTTACCCAACCCGCGCATTACCTTTCTGTTGGTATTTCTAATTGTCGTCTTTTTGCTCGGCTCCGCCTTTTATCTGGAGTACGCTCGGGGCCTGGAGCCCTGCAAGCTATGTATTACCCAGCGGGTGATGTTACTTGGCATTGGACTGGTCTCTCTCATAGCCTTCCTGCACAATCCTGCAACGATCGGCCGGCGCGTTTATGGGTTGCTGGTTTCCATTTGGGCTCTGGGCGGCCTCTATTTTGCCGGGCGCCAGCTGTGGCTGCAGAGCCTGCCGGAGGGCCAGGTGCCCGCCTGCGGACCCAGTGTCAGCTACATGATGGAGGTCTTTCCTATGGCCGATGTACTTAAGGCACTGCTCACCGGCGACGGCAACTGCGCCGAAGTCCAGTGGACCATGATGGGCCTCAGTATCCCCGGCTGGTCCGCTATCGGTTTTGCCGGACTGATCCTATTTGGCGGCTGGCAGGCATTTCGCAAAGCCTGAATCAACCGGACACTAAACCGCGGCTCAGCGGAGCCGCCCTTTGCCAATGACAGCACCATCCCCACGCGAGCTAGCCCATTGGGTGCTCGGTATCGCAATCCTGTTTGGCTGCGAACGGCTCGGTAGCCTGATCGGAAAGGCGCTCGCCCTACCGGTGCCGGGTGCTGTAGTGGGGATGTTGTTGCTACTGGTGGGCCTAATGGTCTACGGCAGCGTGCCCCGCGGCCTGGCAAAAGTCAGTGCACAGCTGCTCTTTTTACTGCCGCTGCTATTTTTACCCGCCGCCACTGGGGTCTTCTTTCTGCGCGATCTCTCCTTATCCGATTGGCTGGGCCTGCTCGCCGCGATTCTTTTTGGCACCCTGATCAGCCTTACGCTGTGCACTCTGTTGCTGCGCCGCCTACTCAGAAAAACCGATATAGTGCACAACAATGAGCAGTGAGTTACTACACAGCCCGCTGTTTGCCCTACCATTGAGCTGCGGTGCTTTCTGGTTTGGGGTACTGCTGTACCGACGCACGGGTACGGTACTGTTACACCCGATAATCACCGCAAGTCTGCTAGTTTTCGCAGCTCTCTATCGCCTGGATACTCCCTACCGCGACTACCAGGATGCCAGCGGTCTACTCTACGCCTTACTGGGTCCGGCCGTAGTCGCGCTGGCCGTACCGCTGAAACAAAACCTGACAGTGATTCGCCGCGCTGGTTGGCCCCTGCTGGTAACCATCACCGTCGGAGCCCTGTTGGCCCCAGCAATTGCTGTGGGGATCGCACTTTTACTCGGAGTGGGGAAGTCTGTACTACTCGCCCTTAGCGGAAAATCCATTACCACACCCATCGCACTTGCAATTGCCGAAAAAGTTCACGCGAGCTTAAGCCTGACCGCAGCAATCGTGGTGCTCACCGGCGTGGTAGGAGCCTTGGCCGGACCACCGCTGGTGCGCCGCCTAGGTATTCGCGACGAGCGGATTCTCGGCGTGGTGCTCGGTATCAATGCCCACGCCGTGGGCACGGCGCGCGCACTGGAAATCAGTGCGCTGTGTGGCGCCTGTGCCGCCCTCGCTATGGGACTCTGTGGCGCCTTAAGCGCGCTATTGTTACCGCTAATTATCGCCCCCTGAGTCACCTGCCGACGCGAGCAGTGAAATTTACACTGCCGTCACAGCATTCTGACGTACTTTGCGCCTGACTCCTTGCTGCCGGCGGGGGAATCTCCTATCTTCCTAAGGGCCTTCGAGATCAGCAAAAAGCTAATAAGCTGCCACTGCAGCAACAGTAACAAAAGGACATCTTGGCGATGCTGGAAAATTGCAAGTCGGCGCGGGAGCGCTGGGGTGGTGTCAGCGAAATTATTGACCGCTGGCTTCAGTCACGACAAAACCTATTAGTGAGTTTCTACCACCTCTCCGAAAAAAAGGAATTCAGTGAGGATGATCCCGAAACCGAAGACCGTGTCCGTCAGCTGTGCCAGCTGCTGGTGGACTATGTGTCGGCCGGTCATTTTGAGGTCTATGAACAACTGATGCGTGAGGGGCAGGCCTTCGATGATAAACAAGGTCTGCAAAAAGCCTGTGAACTCTACGATGATATCGATAGAACTACAGATATCGCCGTTGATTTCAACGATAAATATCTGGAGACGGACGACCTTTCCAGCCTGGCACCGGATCTGTCCGAACTGGGAGAGGCGCTAGAAACCCGCTTTAGCTCCGAAGATAGAATGATCGCCCTGTTACACACCGCTCACAAAAATCGGATCGCCTAGCACAGCCGCCTCTTGTTGCATGCAATTTTTCTTTGCCCAGGGACTCCTATTTTTTGCTCGCCTTCACTCGCCGGCTGACGACCAGTTAGCCGGAATATATCTGCGAATGCATTTAATCTTTAAATAAAACCAGGTAGCCAAGCGAAATAAATTCAAGCACAAAAAAAGGGCGCCTATAGGCGCCCTTTTTCAGTAAAGTTCGAAAAGTCAGATTATTCAGATGGAGCTTCTTCTTTCTTTTCTTCTTTTTTCTCGGAACCCTCATCACCAGCAACATTTGCTTTGTGCAGTTCCACTTCAAAAATCAGAGTGGCATTGGGGCCAATTTTACCGCCTGCACCACCGGGACCGTAAGCAAGCTCAGAGGGGATATAAAGCTCCCACTTGGAGCCTTCTTTCATCAGTTGCAGAGCTTCTGTCCAGCCCTTGATTACCCCGTTTACAGGAAACTGAACCGGCTCACCGCGCGCGTAAGAGCTGTCGAACTCCTCACCGTTAATCAGGGTGCCTTTGTAATCAACTTCAACGGTGCTGGTAGCGCTTGGCTTGCTGCCGCTACCCTCTTTAATCACTTTATACTGCAGGCCAGAATCAGTGGTGACTACACCATCTTTCTTCGCGTTCTCTTCGAGGAAAGTCTTGCCTTCCTGCATATTTTTGTCGGCGCTCTCTTTAAATTCTTTCTCCTGCTGAGCCAGCATTTCCTGCTGTTTCTTCTGCATCTGCTCCTGGAAAGCGGCAATAGTCTGCTGCTTTTCTTCATCGGACAAGCGATCCTCGCGGCCACTGGCAACGTCGTTCAGTGCCATCGCAACCACTTTGGGATCCAGCTGCACATCTTGAGCCTTTAGGCGCTTAGCCATGTCTTCGGCAATGATGTAGCTGACCTTCTTCTCCTGAGTGTCCAGGGCAACTTCTTTTTCCTGCTTCTGTCCCTGTTCGTTACAGCCGGTCAGCGCCAGGCCAAGGGCAATTGCTGCAGCCAAAGGGTATTTATTCATGGGTGTTGTCTCTTTGTCCGTATTGCGTTTATAGATTCGCGCTTGACCTTGGTCCAACGCCAACAGCGGTATTTCAAGCAACTCTGTTCAGGCCCTAAGCCACCAGGCGCACAGTTTCCGCCAGTGCGCCCAAGTCTAACCCAAGGCGACTCCCAGTGCATACTGATGACGCGCACACTGTGCAGGACACCACATTCCCCTTGCTGGTTCCAGCCGCTTCACAAAAAATCTGCAGACAACGCTTTTTTCGCAGTACACGGCATACATTTTTTTTAAAAACAGCGCTATTATCGGCCAGTAACCGGTTATTGTTCTGGACTGTTTGAAGTGCTTTTCAGTTTGGGGCAGTGCGCGGTGCGCATATCTCTTGCTAGAGCGGTATCCATCGTATTTAAAGGAAGAAGAGCGCACTATCCGGAAGTGCCAATCGATAATAAACGTCAGGACATTTACTCATGGCTGCCAAACCAAAAGCTGTCAATCCGGTTGCAGAGCTGGAAGCACAAATTTCCAAACTCGCCGCAAAACTGGACAAAGCCCGCAATAAGAAAATCACCGATGCCGGCAAAGCGGTACTTAAGGCCGGAAAAAACCTGACCTCAGCAAAAGACAAGCTGAGTAAGGCAAAGGACAAACTGGGTGAAGCCCGCGCTAAGGCGAAAACCACCAAGACGCCCGCAGCTCTAAAGCGTGTGGAAACCGCTAAAAGCAATGTAGAGAAATTTAACGAGGTATTTCAACAGGCTAAGCAAGCTGCTGCCGACGCCAAGTATCTGCAAGCCAGAGCCAAGGCAGAGCTCAAAGCGGCGGAAACCGTACGCAAAGTCGCAGCCAAAACGGAAAAAGAGCTGCTTAAGACTCAGCCTAAGGCGAAAAAACCCACCGCCACTAAGCAAGCCACCAGTAAAACCTCTGCTAAGTCTGTAAAAGCTGGCACGGCAAAATCTACGAGAAAGACGGTAGCAGCAAAGGCCAGCGAAAAGAAAGCTGCTGCGAAAAAGACGAGTACTGCTAAACCGTCTAAGAAGGCAGCAGTTAGTAGCACAAAGAAAACCGCTACCAAGCCGGCAAAAACTACCACCGCGAGCAAGCAAAAAGTAGCAAAACCCGCCAGCAAGAAAGCTACCCAAACTAAAGCCGCAACAGCGACAAAAACTTCTGAAGTTGCTAAACCTGAGCAGGTAAAGGCCAAAGAAGGAAAGCCGCAACAGGAAAAACCCAAGCAAGCCGCACCCAGTGAAAGCAAAATTCAGGAAAAACCCACTGAAGAAGCAAAGAACCTGGCATCTGATGAGCAGCAAAAACCACTGGAACAAACTCCACCAGCACCATCGATTACGCCAACTACACCGGCCAATAGCCTGTTTTCCACAGAGGGTCACCGTGGCGAATAGGCGCTCCTAATACTTTGTAAACAGATTGGCACCCGGCCGGTTCTATTAGGGTGGGTGCCAAGTAGCCAGTCCATTACGGTGTAATTTATTGGAAGTATGGGATTGGTAGTAGGTAGAAACCTTCCAATTTTATTGGCAGCACACTGTGTTTGCTAAAGCCGCTGCCTGAAAAATTCAGACGGCATCCAGATTTTCGACCGAAGCCATAAAACTCTCAATCAGACCTGCCCAGTGAACCTGATCTTTTTGTAAAAGCCCATATTGCTGCCCCGCAAGCTGTAGCGCAGGCTTATCTCCCGGCCATGCCTCCAGGCAAATTTTCCAAAGTGCCGCCAGCTGCAAGCGTTCCAAATTCAATTCATAACGTTTACACATATCGTACACACGCACTGTATGAGGGCGAAAGCGCCCCAGTAAGCGACGCAGGTGGCGTACACTGATAATCATTCTACGACGCGGTGCCAAACCGCGATCAGCCACACGCCACCCCTCCTCACTCAACTGGTGTCCACAAACCGCTGCATAGCTAGCCCAAAGCATTAAACACACGTCGGCCCCCTTCGTGTCCTGACAGTCGAGCAAGAAGTCTTCAACCCCTTGATGACGATAGAAGTCCAGACTGAACTGCCACAGTGGGTTTTCCTTGGAAGAGGATGGAGGTGTGCTATCTGTCACGTTAAAATCCAGGCCCTTTGCGGTTCCGCGCGCTCAAGCGGCGGCGAATACGTACAAATACGTCGAATAGCCTAGCATTCATCGGCCTGTTCATAAGAGGTTTTTTCCAGTGATTAATTTGCAAGGTGTCTCCCTGCATCGAGGCGAGCGCGACCTGCTAGACGGTGCAGACTGCCGTATATTCCCCGGCCACAAGGTGGGAATTATCGGCGCGAATGGCTGTGGTAAGTCAACGCTGTTTAAGTTACTACTGGGTCAACTGGAAAGCGACGCTGGACAAGTGGATATCCCCGCCGGCTGGCGAATTGCCCATATGGCCCAGGAGGTGGAGGCTAGCGATCAGTCGGCCCTTGACTATGTACTCGACGGCGATCGGGAACTGCGCAACCTGCAAGACCAGCTCAAAAAGGCTGAAGCCAGCGGGGAATCCGATGGCCACAAACTGGCCGAGCTGCACGAGCGTATGGCCAGCATCGACGGCTATAGCGGGCCTGCGCGTGCCGCACAGTTACTCGACGGCCTGGGTTTTGCGCACGCAGAACAACAGCGCCCGGTGCGCAGCTTTTCCGGTGGCTGGCGCATTCGCCTCAATTTGGCTAGAGCATTGATGTGCCCCGCGGATTTGATGCTGCTGGACGAACCCACCAACCACCTGGATCTAGACGCGACCCTCTGGCTGGAACAGTGGCTACAGCGTTTCCCCGGCACCCTGTTAATTATTTCCCATGATCGCGATTTCCTCGATGCAGTGGTTGATGGCATTGTCAGTTTTGAACAGCAAAAGCTCGTGCTTTATAGCGGCAACTACAGCGCCTTCGAACGTACACGCGCCGAGCGCTTAGCCCAGCAACAAATACAATATGAAAAACAGCAATCCGAACGCGCCCACATGGAAGACTTTGTGCGGCGCTTTCGCGCCAAGGCCAGCAAGGCCAAACAGGCGCAGAGTCGTTTAAAGGCATTGGACCGCATGGCACAAATCGCCCCAGCCCATGTGGACTCACCCTTTCACTTCACCCTGCCATCTGCGGATAAAACTTCCAATCCGCTGATCGACCTGCGCGAAACTGATATCGGCTATGCCGACAAAGTGGTCGTGAGGAAAGTACAACTGGGTATTCAGCCCGGCCGCCGTATCGGCCTGCTCGGTCCCAATGGCGCAGGTAAGTCATCGCTAATTAAAACCCTTGCCGGCGAGCTTGCCCCCAAGAGCGGTGAGCGCCAGTGTGGCGAACACCTGGCTATTGGCTATTTTGCCCAACACCAGCTCGAAGCTCTGGATGGCAAGGCCTCTCCTTTATTACACCTGCAACGACTGAGTCCCGAGGCCAGTGAGCAATCTCTGCGCGACTTCCTCGGCGGATACGGCTTTATTGGCGACCGGGTCTTTGAAACCGTAGCCGGCTTCTCTGGTGGAGAGAAGGCCCGCCTGGCATTGGCGATCCTCGCCTGGCAAAAACCCAACCTACTACTGCTCGACGAGCCCACCAACCACCTAGACCTGGAAATGCGCCATGCTCTTACCATGGCCCTGGCTGAGTTCCCCGGTGCGGTTATTTTGGTATCCCATGATCGCCATCTACTCGCCAATACCGCCGATGAATTTATTCTGGTCGCAAATGGTCGTGCGGAACCCTATAGCGGTGACCTCGAGGACTACAAACAGTGGCTACTGGGTTTTAACCGGGAAAAGCGGCGTGAGGAAAAATCAGTAGAAAGCGGTGATAATCAGGAAAAACCTGCAGAAGATAAAAAGGCCCAACGCCGTGCCGCTGCCGCCTTGCGAGAACAACTAAAACCCCTGACCAATAAATTAAAAAATATTGAGCGGCAAATGGCCGCAACAGAGGAAAAACTTCAAAAAGTTCAAGGCAAGTTGGCTGACGAGCAACTCTACATGGGAGGTCAGCAAGATAAAATTGCACGTCTCAATAAAGAGCAAACCGAATATCGCGAAGCTCTCGACCTTCTGGAAATGGAATGGCTGGAAATTTCCGAGCAACTTGAACAATTGCGCGGGGAGTAACTAGACCGTTTGCCTATCAAAATAGCTCCTGGAGGGCATCATCACCGCCCTCCAGGAGCTACCCCGGAAGCCTTTAAAAAGGCATTAGCTATCTGCGAATACAGCCATATTCATCCACGGCGGTGCCGACCGGTGTATTCGGGCACTGATCGATATAGGCCGGCACGCCATCAAAGTCGATATCCATGGGGCAGCCATCGGGGCCAACATCCACACCTACCGGGGTCTGTGGGCACTGATCGGTTGCATCGATAATCCCGTCCGCATCCTCGTCGTACCAAAAGTCCGGGTACTCGATCCACTGGTAGCCAATCGCAACGCTGGCAAAACCATCCAACCCACCGTGATCCACCCCCTGAAAAAGTCGCACATCCGCACGGGCCTGCCAGCGGGGACCGAGGCTATATTTTATCCCCAGACCAAGATTGACCATGGTTTGGCGATCATGCCAGTTGCACAGATATCTCCGGTAGGGGTGCCAGTCAGGATATTTATAACCGTGTTTATACCGATATTTACAGTCGTAACGTTCTATCCCATCCTCGTCCGTGTAATATCTCCTGTAACGTTTTTTTGGCGCCTTATCATAATTAATACGCATCTCGCCAACGCCAAAAGCCACATATGGCTGCCAACAAAAATCACCACAGAATTGCCCACCAAATTGGTAGAGTAGGTCCAGGTGGTAATTGTAAATCTCGAGTTTTTCGGGAAAATCATCCACTCCAACAATAAAGTAATCGACCACCCCCTCCATCGCCCAGTAGTTGGTCATATTAAATCCCAGGCCACCACCGCCACCGGTGGTATCCTGCAAAGTTAATCCGTGAAAAGGGGTTCCGTTTAAACGGTCACTGTTAAACCAGTATTTACCGCCATTGGCATAGAGATTGAGGGTACCGACAAAATCGGCCGAAACATTGCTGACAGAAAAAAGCAATACAGCACCGCAGAGGATTGAAATGGAAGTATGGCATTTACCCATTACTGACACCGAAATCTTTTTAAAACCATCCCCCTTTCAATTTTTATTAATTTGATTAACTACTTTAAATTCAAATTAATTCGGTTATCTTTGTGTTATTTGTTCTGCATTTTTAATAAAACTACTATTTAATGCCGCGCCCAATATGAAAATCATAGACGGGAAATAAAAAATATACTTATAAACAGCGGAGAGTTAACCGATGCTGGCGCCAAACATAGATAACTACGTAAGAAACCTGGTTCGCCCAGAGTTGATTCAAACTTCGTGCCGCCCACCAAAAACTATTCGAGAATACGCCACCGACTTTCAACAGAATTCTCGCTGCAGTTGGAAGTACAGCCGCAGTAAAGATGGACTAACCCGAATTGATCAGTTAGTGACTCAGGCTGCACTGATCCAGACTCTGGATTACACCCGTATATCCAACACATCCCAAAGCCTTATAGAGGCAATGTATACCTGGTTGACCGGCTTCAATCCCTCTAACCCGGTACAACAGCTCACCTCGGATGGAATACAGCGACGTCAAAACGCCATTACCACACTGCTGGGCGGCGCCTATTGCTGGTATCGCCAGGCCAGTGAAGCCGCATTGTCAGAACCTTTGGCTCTGGGCAATATTCAGAACCACAATGACATCCCTTTCAATCTGTATCGTTATCGTTTTAGCCGCTCGGGTTTTAACCTGCATATGACACCGGGGCGCCTGTACCGGGGGGATACCCGGCCGCCGCAAATGCTGTGGCAGTCAGGGGGATTTTTTCCAAAAATGGATAACAACAACCGCCACGACCCCCATCTCGGTAGCGGCGCTTCCTGCCAGGTGATATCCAGTACCGACGACCCCAACGTGGTAGCGCGCTTTGCCTGGCACAACAAAACTTACTGTCCGGTGCGTTACTACTACCTGCACCAAACCGACAGGGTGGATAAAGCCATCGCCGGATTTGTCTATGAGTTCGACAAAACTGGACATGAATGCGTTGAGGTCGCCAACGTCACCCCCGGTCGTGAGGTAGCCTTCCTGGCAATACCCAACCAATATATTCGCCGCTTCCGCATGCGCTACTATGCCGGCAGCCAAAACAATATCGTGTTATCGGATTGGATGTACTACAACGAAAACTCGGTAAGAAATATTCGTATCACCGCAGACAAACAGCGCTGGGAATCTTTCAAGAAGAACTGGCAGCTGTACGTTTAAAGAAAGGGTGGGGTACTGCCGCAGGTGGGGGAGAACGCCGACTTGCAGTCGGCGCTTATTGCTAAAACTCTCCAAGTGGCAAATTGGATGTTATTCGACCTCCGGTGCCGGCTTGGAAGGCTTTTCAACAGTCTCTTCGCTCGGCGCCAGGGCAGGAGCTTCTCCGGGCAGGCGGCGGTACACCAGGTCCCAGACACCGTGCCCAAGACGCTGGCCGCGGCGCTCAAACTTGGTTTCCGGGCGCCACTCTGGACGCTCGACATAGTCATCATTGGAGGAGGTATTTTCCAGCAGTGACTCCGCTTGCAACACTTCCAGCATATGCTCGGCATAATTCTGCCAGTCCGTAGCCATATGCATAACACCGCCGGTTTTCAGCTTGCTGCAAATCAGGCGCACAAACTGCGGCTGCACGATGCGGCGCTTATGGTGCTTCTTCTTATGCCAGGGATCGGGAAAATACAATTGGAACCTGTCCAGAATGCCATCCCCAATGCAGTCATTCAAAACATCCACCGCATCGGCCATATAAATTTTGAGATTATCAATCCCGGCTTTACCGGCATTGTTAATCAACCGACCCACACCGGGAGGATGCACCTCAATACCAATAAAATTCTTATCCGGTTCGGCCTGGGCCATGGCAAGCAGTGAGTCGCCCATACCAAAACCGATCTCCAACACAAGCGGAGCCTCACGGCCAAATGCCTCAACTGGATTCAGAGGGCCATCGAAGAGCGACAGACCATATTTTCCCCAGTAAGTATCAAAGGCGCGGCGCTGCCCCTCAGTCATCCGCCCCGCACGAATCACGTAGCTGCGGATAGATTTTTTCTTGTACTCGGTGCGGTAGGGAAACTCTTCCGCGGATTCGTCTTGCATTGTTCGCGACCTCTTATGCGAAACGGTTTTCTCTTATTCGGGTTTTGATAGGCGACAGCCCGGCTATTTAGGGGCATTCACGGCGGCAATAAACAGTGTCACCCAGCCGGCGATCATCAATAACCCACCAATCGGTGTAATCGGCCCCAGCCAACGCGGCCCACCCAGGGTAAGGGCGTAGAGACTACCGGAAAAAAACACCAAGCCAAATATAAAGAAAGCGCCGCTCAGAGTGAGTGACAGACGTTCTCCCCAATTCTGTATCAGCAGCGCCACAGCCAATAGCGCCAGGACGTGGATCATCTGGTACTGCACACCGGTCTTATAGGCTTCCAATAGCGGCTCGGCGACCTTGCCACGCAGGCCGTGTGCGCCAAAGGCACCGAGAGCAACGCCACTGGCGCCAAATAATGCGGCGAGTAGAAGGTAAACTTTAGCCATGGCTTATCCCATTTTTTTGCGCCCGACGAAGCGGGTCCATGCATCGCAGAAATAAAAAAACCGCGCTGCTGCGCGGTTTTTTCCGAACTGCCAAAGTGCGCTATCAGGCCTCCATAGCCGCACGCACTTTTTTCATGGCGTTCTTCTCCAGCTGACGGATACGTTCGGCGGAGACTCCGTATTTATCTGCCAACTCGTGCAGAGTGGATTTCTCCTCGCTCAGCCAGCGTGCCTGGATAATATCGCGGCTGCGCTCGTCGAGCTGCTCCATAGCATTGGCCAGACTGTTGAAGCTGGTTTCCTGCCAGTTATCCCGCTCCAACTGAGCTGCCGGGTCATAACTGCGGTCTTCCAGGTAGTGTGCCGGCGCTTGCCAGGCGGTGTCGTCATCGTCGTCCACCCCCGCATCAAATGCGGCATCATGAGCGGCAAGGCGGCCCTCCATCTCATGGACTTGGGCGACATCCACATTCAAATCTTTAGCCACCGCTTTGGCTTCATCGTTGCTCAGCCAGGCCAGTTTCTTCTTCTGACCACGCAGGTTGAAGAACAACTTGCGCTGTGCCTTGGTGGTAGCGATCTTTACGATGCGCCAGTTGCGCAGGATAAATTCGTGTATTTCCGCTTTGATCCAGTGCACCGCAAAGGAGACCAAACGTACCCCTTTCTCGGGGTTAAAGCGTTTAACCGCTTTCATCAGGCCAACATTGCCTTCCTGCACCAGATCCGACTGGTTGAGTCCATAGCCAGAATAAGACTTCGCAATATGTACGACAAAGCGCAAGTGGGACATGACCAGTTGGCGGGCCGCGTTAATATCTTCGCGATAATAGAGGTCCTCTGCCAGGCGCTTTTCTTCCTCCGCGGACAGCACATCGAAGCTGCTGACGGTCTGGATGTAAGCTCCCAGGTTGGCGCCCGGAGACAGCGTATGCACTGGCTGTAGGCTGGTTCCCATTCAGGTTTCTCCTCTCATTATTAGTCGGCCGATTCCAGCGGCCGCTGTCGTCGGACACTTTATCCGGCAACAGGCTGGACTCAGTGTAGCACTTGCACGAGCGGTTAAGAAAGTCCGCCGCCAACTGCCGTATTCCCTTGTATTGCAGCCGTTTAGAGGGACCAAATCCCAGCTAGGTTCCCCAATTCGCTACAGCTTTACGCTTCTTGGCTAAACCAAGGCGTGTAAACACTCGTCTCAGCTGGGTTCGATCTCGCGCAAGTGACGGCCCGCCGCCAGCCAGGCCCCCAGCAGCCCAAGCAAAGCAGCGCCACCGATAAGGCCAACAAAATAGCTGAAACCGGGCCCCACTAGGCTGTAATTACTACCGTAGCTAGAGGAGAGGCCTGAGATCGGCCCGGACAATAGCAACACCGCCCCCAGTAACAGAGCCCATGCCAGCAGTCCGCCAAAAGCCCCATAACAGAGACCACTGTAGAGGAAAGGTCTACGCACAAAAGCATTTGTGCCACCCACAAGCTTTACCACCAGGATTTCCTCCCGGCGGCTCTCAATGTGCAGGCCAATCGTATTGACCACCACCAGGATAACCCCCAGCGCCAACAGCAGCGCGAGCCCTGCGGACATCCGTTGCCCCAGCTCCGTCAGCTGGGTTAGGCGCTGCACCCAGGCCAGATCGAGCACCACCGAGTCACTCAGGGCGTGCTCCTGTAGGTTATCCACAATGCGCTGCAATTTTTCGCTGTTATGGGTATCTCGCGGGCGCAGCAGCAATACTGCCGGCAGAGGGTTGGCATCGAGCCCCACCAGGAGGTCGCCGAGCCCGGAAGCCTGCTCGAATTCCGCCAGCGCCGCTTCCGGAGAAATATAAGTCA
Organism: Microbulbifer mixtoriginis (SeqCode); assembly: GCF_052466765.1. Lineage (NCBI taxonomy): Bacteria > Pseudomonadati > Pseudomonadota > Gammaproteobacteria > Cellvibrionales > Microbulbiferaceae > Microbulbifer > Microbulbifer mixtoriginis (SeqCode). The sequence goes on along the minus strand of NZ_CP174289.1, from coordinate 2,605,739 downwards.
CCTCTGCGATGGCCGGGTCGCTGCGCAGTTTGGCGGCGAAGGAGTCTACTGCCGTTTTCTGCGCTCTCTTATTGAGAAATACTGAAATCTGCGGCTGGCCATCCCAGCCGGCCACAGCGCGCTGAAAATTTGCCAACCCAAGTTGCAAAGCGGCGGGCAGAGCCAGGGCGATAGCGATTACCAGGGCGGTCATAGCACTAGCCATGGGCGTAGCGAAAAAACGACGCAGGGATTCTCGCGCTACCTGGCGATGGTGGTCGAGCCAGGACTGCCAGCGATCCGAAATACCGGTGCGAGCAGCCACCGCGCCACTGCTACGCGGGCGCTTTTCAATGCCACTACTCGCCGGGCGCTGGGCTCTAGACTGGGTGTGCTTCACGGCTCGGGACTCCGTCGTAGATCAACTGACCGGCTTGCAGGGTCAATACCCGCCGGCGCATGCGCGCTATCAATTCCAGGTCGTGGCTTGCCACCAATACAGTGACGCCCACAGCATTAAAGTCGGAAAACAGTTGCATGATCTCCTGTGACAGCTGAGGGTCCAGATTACCTGTAGGCTCATCCGCTACCAGGATCGCCGGCTTGTTCACCACTGCGCGGGCGATACCCACCCGCTGCTGCTCCCCTCCAGACAGGGTAATGGGATTATGTTTCTCCTTGTCCAGGAGGCCTACCTTGTCTAGAGCGGCACGCACCCGGCGGCCCACTTCGCGTTTGCTGCAGCCGGCCACTGCCAGTGGCAGAGCGATATTGTCGAACACACTGCGATCAAACAGCAGCTGGTGGTTTTGAAAAACGATACCCAGGTTGCGGCGGTAATAGGGGATCTGGCTATTGCGCAGGCGGTTGAGATTCTGCCCTGCGACCAAAATCGAGCCTTTAGTGGGGCGCTCGATGGCGGTCAACAGCCGCAAAAGTGTGCTCTTACCCGCACCTGAATGACCGGTGAGAAACACCATATCGCCGCGGGGGACTTCCAAGCTGATACGCACCAGGGCGTCCTGCCCCGATGCATAGCGCTTATTCACATTGTCAAAGGTGATCACGATTTTGTTCTTGTTATTCCCTAAGAGGGTTTAGTAGCGATCAAGCGGTATCGCGGCCAAACAGCGCCGAGACAAATTCGCGCGCGCGGAACGGCTGCAGATCCTCAGCCTGTTCACCCACACCGATAAAGCGCACAGGAATACCGAAACGCCGCGCCAGGGCAAAGATCACGCCACCCTTGGCGGTGCCGTCAAGCTTAGTGAGTACCAGGCCGGTGACACCGGCCGCCTCGCGGAATTGCGCAGCCTGGTTAATTGCATTCTGGCCGGTGCCGGCATCCAGCACCAATAGCACCTCGTGGGGAGCGCTGGGATCCAGCTTGCCCATTACGCGGCGCACCTTGGTCAACTCTTCCATCAGGTTGGACTTGGTGTGCAGGCGGCCGGCTGTATCGGCGATCACCACATCAATACCACGGGCCTGGGCCGACTGCACGGCATCAAAAATTACCGAGGCGCTGTCAGCACCGGTATGCTGAGCCACCACCGGCACATCGTGGCGCTGCCCCCAAACCTGTAACTGCTCTACCGCAGCGGCGCGGAAAGTGTCGCCGGCGGCCAGCATCACCGATTTGCCCTCGCCGAGGAAACGGTGCGCCAGCTTGCCGATGGTGGTGGTCTTACCAACGCCGTTAACGCCCACCACCAAAATCACATAGGGCTTTTTACTGGTATCCAGCACCAAAGGCGCGTCGACACTGTCGAGCAGCTCTGCCAACTCCTGCTGCAGCGCTTTATAGAGCGCATCCCCATCGGCCAGCTCGCGGCGCGAGACGCGCTCAGTGAGGCGTTCAACAATTTCACTGGTGGCCTCGACACCCACATCTGCCATCAGCAGCTGGGTTTCCAGCTCTTCCAACAGATCTTCATCGATTTCTTTGGCTCCGAGGAACAGGTTGCCCATGCCCTCGACAAACTGATTGCTGGTGCGGCTGAGCCCGCGGCGAATACGTGCAAAGAAACCCTCTTTCTTTTTCGCTACGGGTTTTTCCTGCACGGGGGTGGGCTTGGGCGCTGGCTCCTGAACCCGAGGAGCCGGTTCTGACGCTGCTGCTGTAATATCGGCTGGCAACTCAGATTCAGGGCTAGACGGAATTTCGGGCTGCGCATTGGCTGTACTAGCGGGCGACGGCTCAACAGCTTCTGTGGAAGGTTCCTGCACATCAGCAGTCGCTTGTTCCACCTCTGGAGCGGGCGCCTCTGCCGACTCGGCAGCGGCCTCCTGGGGTGCAGCGGGCTCTTTATCGGTGACAGATGGCTCCTGCCACTCTTCCGCCGGGGCCTCCTCTGGTGAGCCAACCGCTTCGGCCTGCTCCCCTTGGGGCTCGCTTTGTTCGGGCTTGCGCTTTTTCTTTTTGCGCAGGAAATCAAAGATCATTCGTTTATCCGGGTGTACCGCTTGCAGAAAGACGCTAATCTTAGCATCGCTAAGCCCCCAGTAGAGAGTTACCTTGGCCAGAAGTTCATCGCGCAAGCAAAGCACACAGCCTCTTTCCCAATTGCGCATCATCGGAGGGCAGTGGCGCGGGCGCAAATTGCAATTTGCCCCGGTTGAGGGATTGAGACCTACCGGCGATCGCCTGCGCGAAACCCTGTTCAACTGGTTGCAGTTTCACCTGCCTGGCGCACAATGCCTCGACCTCTTCGCCGGCTCCGGCGCCCTGGGTCTGGAATCTCTATCCCGTGGCGCGGCCTCAGTGGATTTCGTCGAACTGAATCCCCAGGCTGCACGCACCCTAAACCAGCAACTCCAGCTACTCGAAGCCACAGATGGCGAGGTGCATAACTGCCGGGCAGCAGATTTTTTGGTCGGTGGCGGCAAGCCTTACGATATTGTCTTTATCGATCCGCCCTTTGCAGACGATTTGTGGCAGGAGAGTCTCGGCGCTCTCACTGGCAGGCTCTCAGAAGGCGCTTTGATTTATATCGAGACACCCCGAGACACTGTTATTTCTACTGCGAACGACTGGTCGTTAATCAAGGAAAAGCGCGCTGGTCAGGTCTGTATGCGACTGTTTAGTAATAACTCCGATGCAACCACTGAACACTGACCGGTCAGCGGATCAGGTTAACGCATTCGGTTTTGAGCCTTAGCCGTAAATTGTTTACCATTCGCATCCCTTTCAGCCCGCATTTATCCTTGGCGTATGAAAAAAGTTGTCTACCCCGGAACTTTCGACCCAATCACCAATGGTCATCTCGATTTGGTGGAGCGGGCCTGTCGCTTGTTTGACCACGTCATCGTGGCCGTAGCCGCCAGTAATCGAAAGAATCCTTTATTTACACTGGATGAGCGGGTGGAGCTCTCCCAGCGCGTACTCGGCCACCTGCCCAATGTGGAAGTCATCGGCTTCGATATCCTACTGGCTGACCTGGTACGCCAGGTGGATGCCTATGGGGTTCTACGCGGCCTGCGCGCAGTATCCGACTTCGAATACGAGTTTCAGCTGGCTAATATGAACCGCCAACTGGCGCCGAATATGGAAAGCCTGTTCCTGACCCCAGCAGAACATTTGTCCTATATCTCTTCCTCTTTGGTTAGAGAAATTGCCTCTCTCGGTGGAGATGTCACAAAATTTGTTCCAAGTGCTGTACAAGCGGCACTGGAAGAGAAATTCCGCTAACTCCCGAATTGGTTATTTCTGATACACTCGAGCGGATTTTTCCACAATCCGCGGAGTGTTTCGTGCGTCACATTCTCCTCGCTCTCGCCCTTGTTCTATCTCCGGCCATGGCCGATGAGCCGCAACCGGAAGTCGATACCGGCCGCAGTGCCATCAAGTCTGCCACGGCCAAATCCTATATGGCGGTGACCGCCAACCCCCACGCGAGTCGCGCCGCCGAACAAATCCTCGCGCAGGGCGGTAGTGCCGTGGATGCAGCCATCACCGCTCAGTTGGTACTCGGGCTGGTGGAGCCCCAGTCATCGGGTATTGGCGGTGGCGCCTTTATGCTGAGCTACGACGCCAAAGATAAACAGCTGCGCTATTACGATGGCCGGGAAACCGCTCCGGCAGAGGTGGATGAAAACTACTTTATGCACGACGGTAGACCGCGTTCATTTATGCAAGCGGTTATTGGCGGCTACTCAGTGGGCGTCCCTGGCGTCATCCGCATGTTGGAAATGGCGCACCAGCGCGATGGCAAACTGCCATGGGAAGTTTTATTCCAGCCAGCCATCCAGCTAGCCGAAAGCGGCTTTGAAGTCTCTCCACGTCTGCACAAATTGTTGAGCAGACTACCCCATGTAGATGCAAGACCGGCGATCGCCAGTTATTTCTTTGACAGCGACGGCAGGCCCCTGCCGGTGGGCCACCGGCTGAAGAATCCGGAATATGCCCGCACCCTGCGCATGATTGCCAGCGATGGTGCGAACGCTTTTTATAAAGGAGAGATCGCCGAGGCGGTCGTCAAGGCCGTTCGCGGCGACACTGAAAACCCCGGTCTGCTCAGCCTTGAGGATATGGCCAATTATCGGGCCAAACAGCGCCAGCCCCTCTGTTCCGCTTTTCTCGAATACCAGATCTGTGGTGCGGATGCCCCCTCATCCGGCGGCACCACCGTGGGCGGCATTTTGGGCATGCTGCAAGCTTTTCCCATCGCTGAAATGGAAGCCGGGGACGACCTTCTCACCCATTTGTTTATCGAAGCCTCAGAACTGGCCTTTGCCGATCGCAACACCTATTCGGCCGACTCGGATTTCATCAGTGTGCCCAGTAAGGCTTTGGTATCCCCCGCTTACTTAAGCGAACGTGCGACCCTGATTGACCCTGACAGCGCCAGCATAGCCAAGCCCGGCAATCCGAACACTGGGGCGACCAAGCGCCTCACGGCCCAATCACCTGAGATGCCCAACACCAGCCATTTGGTCTTTGTGGATCGCTACGGCAATGGCGTCAGCATGACCAGCAGCATCGAAACGGGCTTTGGCTCTCGCCTGCTGGTAAAGGGTTTTCTGCTGAATAACCAGTTGACCGATTTTTCCTTTACCCCAAAAACGGCCGAAGGGCAGTTGGTGGCGAATCGTATCCAGGCCGGCAAACGACCTCGCTCTTCCATGTCGCCAACGGTGGTATTTAATAAAGATGGCAGCCTACGCCTACTGGTGGGCTCACCCGGGGGGTCACGTATTATCGACTACACCGCCCGCACCATTCTCTACCATCTGGGGCTGAATGTGCCCATTGCCGATGCCATTGCAGCCGGCAACATTGGCGCTATCGGGCGGCGTGTCGAACTTGAACCCGGTTTCTTTAGCCAGGACACCATCAATAAACTCAGGGCACGCGGGCATGAGGTCGTCGAGCGCGATCTCAACAGCGGCATTCATGCAATCGCGGTAAAAAACAATACACTCCACGGCGGTGCCGACCCCCGCCGGGAAGGCAGTGCGCTGGGGCACTGATTTTCTGGAGGAGGCATATTGCATGCCTCCTCAAAACCATCCCCCCTAGCAGGCTGTCATTCATAAACCAGCTTTCCGGATAGCGCGCCCCTTCTTTAGAGTGGTCCATACTTCCCCCTAACTAGCGTAAGCCAAAACGCAACTGGAGGGCCCCTCTTGGACCACCGCAAAGTAGATGCCACTGGCATCAAACTCCTGCACGACCCCAGCACCAATAAGGGCACTGCTTTTACAGAAGCGGAACGCAACAAGTTTGGCCTTAACGGCCTGATTCCCTACGCTCTGGAAACCATCGAAACCCAGGTAGAGCGGGTGATGATGCAACTGAGCCACAAACATTCGGATATCGATCGATTTGTCTACCTGACCGGTCTACTGGATACCAACGAGACGCTCTTTTACCGAGTGGTGATGTCCGATCCGGTGCGCTTCCTTCCGATCATTTACGATCCCACTATCGGTGAAGCCTGTACCAAGTTCAGCCATATCATGCGCAGGGTCAGGGGTGTCTATCTGTCTATTGCACAGAAGGGCAGTATCGCCGACTCCCTATCTCACTGGCCGGACCGGGACATTCGATTTATTTGTGTCACCAATGGCGGACGAATTCTGGGGCTCGGGGATATCGGCGCGAATGGCATGGGTATCCCCATTGGTAAACTGCAGCTTTACACCGCCGCCGGGGGCGTACCGCCAGAGCATTTACTGCCACTCTTTTTAGATGCCGGCACCGATAATGAACAAGTACTCACAGACCCTCTCTATGTAGGCCTGCGTCGTAAACGCCCGGATACTGAGACGCTTTACCGTTTTGTGGATGAATTTGTGGACACTGTTCAGCAGCGCTATCCACACTGCTGTCTGCACTTTGAGGACTGGACCGGTAGTGACGCCGTCCACCTGCTGCAACGATATCGAGACAGGGCCTGCTGCTATAACGATGATATCCAAGGCACTGCGGGCATTGCCCTGGCCGGCATGATCAACGCCCTGAAAATCAAACAGGGCTCGTTAAAGGATGAAAAAATCTTCTTCGCCGGTGCCGGCTCTGCCGGCATAGGGCTTGCGGATTTATTTGTGAGTGAACTGGTCAATGAGGGGCTCAGTAGGGAAGAGGCCCAAGCCCGCATTATTATGTTCGATGAAAAGGGACTACTGGTAAAAAGTCGCGAAGACCTTTTCGACTTCCAGCGCCCCTACGCACACGACCAATCCCCAACTTCACAATTATTGGAGGCCATAAAAACTCACAAGCCAACCACCTTGATTGGCGTCAGTACTGTTGGCCAATTATTTACCCAGGAAGTCGTGGAAACTATGGCCGCACACAACCCGCGACCCATTATTTTTGCTCTGTCCAACCCAACCGAACATGCCGAATGCAGTGCGGAGCAGGCCTACAGTTGGAGTCAGGGCCGAGCCATCTATGCCGCCGGCGTACAATTCCCCAAGGTCACACTGCATGGAAAAACCTATTTGCCAGGCCAAGCGAATAATTTATATATCTTCCCCGCGGTAGCAATGGCAATTTATGCAACAAGTGCTAAACGTGTGCCCGATTCACTATTTATTGAGGCCGCCCGTGGAGTTGCTGAGCAAGTCGGTCAAGATCTGCTGCAGCAGGGCTGTCTGTTTCCGCCACAATCAAAAATTTTAGAAATATCCCAAAATACAGCCGCAAAAGTCAGCAAGAAAATCTTTGAACTTGGGCTCAGTGCACTGGAGCCGCCAAAAGATTTTTTAGAATTTATAGAAAAACATACTTATAAAGCCGAATATCTTTCTTATATTTGAATTTAACCCAATGCAACAAAGTTTAGAAGTTGTCTAGCTGTATTGATCTTGGTTCATCACCTAAATTTCTTAAAGATTTTCGATCAAATACCGATCGTCCCTTATAAAAAGTCTTTATCACTTTGGCTTCACCAACCTGATTTTTAGAAATATTAAATATATTTCTATCTAAAACAATAAAATCAGCCCACTTACCCTTTTCGATACTGCCCGTTTCCTTTTCCAAGCCTCCAGAATAGGCAGCATTAATTGTAAAAGCCTCAACTAGGTCATAAATAGAAATTCCTAGATTTAATCCCCGATAAATAACCGCCATTGGATCCACCATGCCAAGAATCTGAGAGGGGTCAGAAGATAATAAAGATACACTCATGGGAATATATTTTTCTCCACCCTCTAAAACTCCACCCCCAGTTGAACCTTCTCGGCCGCTATACAAGAGGAAAATATTTTTTGGCTGTACAAATACGGCACTATGCATCTGGGAAAGCTGATCCAGAGTGGACTCTTTATCTAAAGAAGCATTAACAATTGCATTGCGTATTTTGGTGTCGCCCCCCTCCAACTTTTCCAGCATATTTAAAGCTTTATCAGTTTCCTCTTCTCCAGAAACCAAAATCTGTATGGGAAATTGGTGAGCGTTCGCCCTTTGCGCCAAACTAATAACCTCTTTAAGCGAACCAGTAGTTCTTGAGATTGGTTCAGTAGTGATCCACACCCTTAAATTTTCCGGTAACCATCCAATATAACTTATCGAAATCAGCCTAAAGTCATCGATTGTTATTTGACTAACCTTTTGCTGCAACGAACTAAAATCTTTGTCGGCAAAATCTGTACTAACCGCCATTGAGGCAAGCACGCGAAAACCCATGGGTTCAATTTCGGATATTTGATCAAAATAACGCTTTTGACCTTCCTCATCTTTTAATACAACAACGGAATCATAGAGACTTGTCACACCATTACTAACCGCTAAATCTTGCATACTGAGCAAGTCTTTTCGGTAATCTCCGTTTATGTCCTGCGGGATCAATTTCTCTATTAGTGCGACAGCGCCAGGCCCCCGCAACCAACCAGTAGCAATGCCGTGTTCGTTTTTTTCTATAAATCCATTAGGAGGGTTCACACTATCGTTATTAATTCCTGTGGCAGCCAGACCTTCTGAATTTGTCCAGATATTGTTTCGGTCTGAAGAAAATAAAATAATCGGGATCAGGTCATTAATTTGATCGAGAATCCCTTTGTGCGGAGGCTCAACAGAAAATGCCTGCAAATTCCAACCATCACCCACAATCACTTGCTGATGCGGATTCTCTCGAATATATCGCGCTACCGCCAAACGGTAATCTTCAATAGAGCCTCCAGAAAATAAGTTGATTCTGGATGCCGCCCCCCGAATTTTTGCCCTTTGGAAAAAGCCAGGTAAAACCAGCTTACCATTCAGATCTACAATTTCAGTATCCCCGCCAATATAAGCCTCAACACCTGCCTCAGTGCCGACAAAGACAATTCGCCCACCCCTGATTGCCATCGCCGCAGCAATAGATCGGGCTTTATCCGCGGTATATATGGTGGCGTTGCGGACAATTAACTGAGCGGGCTTGCTTGGGGTGGGATTGGCGGTGGGAATGGAGCCCACGCTCTTTTCTAGAGGATCACAGGAGAGGAGCAAAAGAACCGATAGCAAACTGAATAAACGCATATAGCTTCCCACGGATTTGCCCTATCCCCTCAATTTTCCACTGTGAAAAAATTCAGCGAGACTAGCAATTCAACGATTTTCTCAAGGCCACAGCCAGTGATAGCCGAAAGAGCCTCTCGTACAGGGACCTAGACCGCACTCCAATAAGGTGCTGGCCAGGTTCGCCATGGCAATGGTGAGAAACAGCACCGCGATAAATTTCTCGGGAAAGGTGAATCGACGCGGTGACAGGTTGCGCCGCAAGAAACCCAACATCATTGCGACCCCGCAATAAGTAAGCAGCCCAAAAAAAGCCACGGCCGCCCAGGTATAGAGATGCAAGCCGAGAAAGGGCTCTCCAAATCCGGGGTTATTGGGCAGAATATGCAACAACACCTGGCGCCCGGCAGCAGCCAGCCCGGCAATACTCGAGAGGATAACAATTCCGTAGTGAGCGGGACGTACACCAAATCGCAGGTTCATCAGCAAGCCCAAGCCAGCCATGGTAAAGGCTACACGCTGAAGCAGGCAGTTGGGGCAGGGCAGTTGGTGCTCGTAAAGCTCGATGATAAAAGCCGCCCAGAGAACCGCAGAGAGGCCAAGAAGAGCCAGGGCATCAAGCCTTCGGACCATATACACCATAGCGGCACCCCAGCTAGAAGGAGAGGTCCAGCGTTGTGTTCGAGTGATAAATCAACCAGATGATGTAAATCACCATAGTCAACAACCACCACAGGGTGGCCGCGCGCTGGCGGCGCTTCCATATATACCAGGCTGCAATCAGAACGGTAAGAAAAGGCAGTACCAATACCACGGGCCATCTCCACAGACAGCAATACTCTGAGATTAGTAGTAAATTCCCGCCAATGCCCTACCGCAAAGTAAACTCAACGCTGGCAACGAGTGCAAAAGAAGGTACTGCGCTGGCCCAGAGCCATATCCCGCACCGGTCTCCCACAACTGGGGCAAGGTGCTCCCGCGCGGCCGTAGACATTGAGTTCCTGGGCGAAATATCCCGGCTTGCCATCACCACCGATAAAGTCCCGCAGGGTAGTGCCACCTTGGGCAATGGCACGACTCAATACCTTTTTGATCGCCTCTGCAAGGCGCAGATAGCGGGCTTTTGAAATAGAGCCCGCTTCACGATCCGGGCGGATACCTGCCAGGAATAGCGATTCACTGGCATAAATATTCCCCACCCCCACCACGATACGCCCATCCATTATGAACGTTTTCACCGACTGTTTACGCTTGCGGGAAGTGGCGAACAGGTAGTCACCACTAAAACTCTCCGACAGCGGCTCTGGCCCTAAATGACTGAGTAGGTCGTGGGCCAGGGGGTCTGCTGCGGTCCACAGAAGAGCGCCAAACCGGCGTGGATCCCTGTAGCGCAGGGTCAGGCCACTATCGAGTCGCCAGTCGATATGGTCGTGCTTCTCAGGGGATTCTTCCTGCTCGACCAGGCGCAGGCTTCCAGACATCCCCAAATGCCAGATGGCACACCCCTTATCTGTATGCACCAGTAAGTATTTGGCGCGACGCTCCAGCTTCAGAATACGGGCATTTTTAATGTGCTTGGCGAAGTCCGGGTCTACAGGCCAGCGCAGTCGCGCCTGTCGCACCACAACCGATCGCACCCACTGTCCCTCTAGATGGGGGGCGAGGCCACGGCAGGTGGTTTCTACTTCTGGGAGTTCAGGCATTTCTCATGTCACGATGGCTGTAGCCGAGGAGCGGACACAAAAAAGCCCGGCAAGAACCGGGCTCTTCTGCGAGTACGCGGAAGGCAATTACTTGATTTTGCCTTCTTTGTACATAACGTGCTTGCGAACAACGGGATCGTACTTTTTGATCTCCATTTTCTCAGGCATGTTGCGCTTGTTCTTGGTAGTGGTGTAGAAGTGGCCAGTACCGGCGCTGGAATTCAGACGAATCTTCTCACGCATTGCTCAATCTCCAATCAGTTAGCTGAATACAGCTAATTATACTTTTTCGCCGCGGGCGCGCAGCTCAGTCAGGACAGCGTCGATACCTTTCTTATCGATAACGCGCATGCCTTTTGCGGAAACACGCAGTTTCACAAAACGCTTCTCGGACTCAACCCAGAAACGGTGGCTGTGCAGGTTCGGCACGAAGCGACGCTTGGTGCGGTTCTTAGCGTGGGATACATTGTTTCCGGTTACCGGACGCTTACCGGTTACCTGACATACCTTGGACATCTGTTGGCCTCTTCAAAACGCTTGTGCCCGCATGGCGCCAATCCTGAAGAGGAAAAGGGTGTGCGGGAACATAAAAATCGGGATTCTAATCCGGTTCCTGGATGGCGGCGGAACCTGTGCAGAATCTGGCCCGGCCGCAAAGAGCGGCGTTTTATACCAAAAGAGCCCGTAGGGAGCAAGTTTTGTACAGTACTTCTGCGCCAATCGCAGCTTCTCAATTGCAGTGCCTACAGCAGCCCCTGCTCCGCAAAGGATAGAGCCTGGCCCTCGCCCACTATCAGATGATCCAGCACCTTGATATCCACAAGCTCCAGGGCCTGAACCAAACGCTCGGTAATCCAGATGTCCGCCTGGCTAGGCTCGCAAATGCCCGATGGGTGATTATGCGCCAGAATCACTGCCGCCGCACCCCGCTGTAAAGCAGCCTGCACCACCTCACGAGGATAAACACTGGCGGCATTCAGAGTGCCCTCGAACAATTCCTCAAAACTGATAACACGGTGCTGAGTATCCAGGAAAAGGCAGCAAAAGACCTCGCGGCGACGATGGCGCAACTGCATAGCCAGGTAGTCTCGCACTGCCGCCGGACTGCACAAAGCACTGCCCTTCCGCACCGTTTCTGCCAAGTGTCGTCGCGCTATCTCCAGCGCCGCTTGCAGCTGTACAAACTTGGCATCCCCCAATCCACGAGCGCGACAAAACTGCTCCCTACCTGCCTCCAACAGGGCACGCAAGCCGCCAAACTCACTGAGTAGGCCCCGCGCCAAATCCACTGCGGAAACGCCCGGCAGCCCCACCCGCAAAAATATCGCCAACAACTCTGCATCCGACAGCGCCGCGGCACCCTGCGCCAACAGCTTCTCCCGGGGCCTCTCAGCCGCCGGCCAATCCTTGATCTTCATAATCGTTTCTCGCCTTCCCTGACTGTCTTTTTTTGTGAACTCTCTCCCCAACTCACCACAAGCACGATTTTCGCGTCTATTCTGCGCCTTATAAGTCCAGACGCAGAAATGCTAATCTAACCCGCTCGCATATATTCGGAAACTGTATCTATGTCCTCACTGGCCGATAAACGCATACTTTTGGGAATCAGTGGCGGTATTGCCGCTTACAAGAGCGCCGACCTGGTACGCCGCCTAAAAGAACGCGGTGCCCAGGTGAGAGTGGTAATGAGCGCCGGCGCGCGCGAGTTTGTGCAGCCGCTGACTTTCCAAGCCCTATCCGGCAACCCTGTAAACACCGATCTGCTGGACCCAGCCGCTGAAGCCGCCATGGGGCATATCGAGCTGGCCAAGTGGGCCGACCTGATCCTGATTGCCCCCGCCAGTGCCCAGGTGATGGCAAAACTGGCCTGCGGCATGGCCGACGACCTGCTCACCACCTTGTGTCTCGCCAGCGAGGCACCAGTGGCCCTGGCCCCCGCCATGAATCAGGCCATGTGGCGCCACCCAGCCACCGCTGCCAATGCCAAAACCCTGCGTGACCGCGGGGTACAGCTGTGGGGACCGGCGGCTGGCAGCCAGGCCTGCGGTGACGTGGGACCCGGCCGCATGCTGGAGCCCGCTGACTTGGCCCTGCAGGCCGAGTCACAGTTCGGCTCTAGCGACTGTCTGCGCGGCAAGCGCGTGGCGATTACCGCCGGCCCAACCCGCGAGGCCCTGGACCCGGTACGCTATCTGAGCAACCACAGCTCCGGCAAGATGGGGTTCGCCCTGGCCGAGGCCGCCCGGAAGGCCGGCGCCGAGGTCACACTGATCGCCGGGCCGGTAAATTTGGCCACTCCCGCACATGTGAAGCGCGTCGATGTCATCGATGCGCGGAATATGCGCGATGCCGCCGAGCGTGCGGCCGACCTCTGCGATATTTTTATCAGCGCTGCCGCTGTTGCCGATTTTCGCCCCGCCTCGGTGGCGGAACAAAAAATCAAGAAACGCGAGGGCTGCGACGAGAGCGCTATTACCCTGGTTAAAAACCCGGATATCGTCGCCGGCATCGCCGCGCGCAGCGAGCGACGCCCCTTTACCGTGGGCTTTGCCGCTGAGACACAGCAAGTCGAACAGTATGCGCAAAGCAAACTGCAACGGAAAAACCTCGATATGATTATCGCCAACGACGTCAGTGGCAGTGAAACCGGCTTCAATAGTGAACGCAATGCCGTCACGGTGATAGATCGCCACGGCAATACACAACTGCCCGAGGCTCTAAAGGCCGACCTAGCGCGACAGTTAATAGAAATTATTGCCGTCAAAGCGCAGAAATAAAGATTAACAGGCAGGAAAATCAGTGGTTTTCAACAAGAAAAATCAGAGCCAAGGACTATTGCACAAGGGGTTGCTGCTGCCTTCGTTGCTGGCGACCGTCGCCTGGCTTTGCGGGGCCTATCTAATCGTTGAGCATATAGTCACCCCCCACAATCAAGCGCAAGTACAACAGGCAGCCCGGGCGCAGGGAAAAATCTTCGCGCAAGATGTAGAGTCTCTGTTAGCCGAACGCACGCGGCAGCTGCAAAAAATTGAACGCAATGGACAACCCCTTGAAGAACAGCTAAAAACAGCACAACTACCGAAACAATCGCGAATTCAGGTCTTTTCAGAGGCACAAATCCGCGTGGGCGCAGGTGAAAAGCCAACCCTGAACTTCGCGCTAGTAGATCTGCTTAAGCGTACCCGACAAGACAGTCAACAGCCCCTAGAGATACTGCGTACCGGCCCCGACAACAGCTGGCAGCTTCACAATGCTGTTAACCTGGCTGGGCAACAACTTCTGATCAGCCAGCCCTTCGCTGTTTTGCAAACATCCCTGGAAACGCTCGATAAAAACCAGGGACAGATTCAGCTGCTTCAAAAATTTCCCGATTCGATTGCACAGCCCCTTTGGCGCGGCGGGCAGGGCAGTGGCTTCAGCCATTCTGAAGCAATTCCGGATAGCTATCTACAGCTGCAGTTCAGCCCCTCCCCTGCATTTATCCAGCAACACAGCTTGCCACTTCTGTGGATCTATCTCACAGCCGGCGCCGGCCTGATGCTCTCCTTACTGGTACTTCTACGCTTCCTGCCCCGAGACAACCGTGCCCCCTGGGAGCGCAGCCAGAAAGGTGGAAGAAGCGAAAGTGAAAAATTCCCTGCGCCCGAGTCGCAGCAGGATGCTCTGCTGGCGGATGAAGCTTTACCCCAAGGGCTCGCATCGGCACCCAGCATCGCTCCCGAAGCTTTACAACAGAATATGACAAATCGCGCTGAGGCAAGGTCTGCGACCAAATCAGGTAAGCCCCAACATCCGCTAACTACCGAGTTTCCCCCTCATGTGTTTCGCGCATACGATATCCGCGGCATCGCCGGTGAGGAAATTGATGAGCCCTTTGCCTACCAGCTGGGAAAGGCCCTCGGTACCCTGGCACAGCACGCCGGAGAGCAAATCCTGCTAGTGGGGCGCGATGGCCGCAACAGTAGTGCACTGCTCAGCAACTGCCTGATGGAGGGGATTCTCGATAGCGGCTGTAACAGTATCGATCTGGGCCTGATCCCATCACCACTGCTTTACTACGCCTGCGCCAAGGGCAAGAACACCAGCAGCGGTGTTATGGTGACCGCGAGCCACAATCCGGCGGAATACAATGGCTTCAAGATTGTGCTCAAGGGCCGCCCCCTCTCTGAAGAAAAGCTACAGGGCCTGCACCAGCTTATGCAGCAGGGGCCCTTCAAAAGCGGGGAAGGCAGTAACCGCGAGCAGGATATTAAAGACAAATATATTGACGAGATCTTTAACAACGTCGCCCTCGCCGGACAACCGCACCTGGTAGTGGATGCGGGCAATGGAGCCACTTCCGTTTTGGCACCCCGGTTGTTTGAGCAGCTGGGCTGCGCAGTCACTCCGCTGTTTTGTGAAGTGGATGGGGACTTCCCCAACCATCCACCCGATCCCACGCGCCCGGAAAACCTGCAAGCATTGATCGACAAAGTGGCGGAAACCGGCGCAGACCTGGGCATAGCTCTGGATGGCGATGGTGATCGTGTCACTCTGATTTCCAGCAGCGGGCGCATCGCCTGGGCCGATCAGCTGGTTATGCTACTGGCGAGAGACATCCTGGCACGCAACCCGGGGGAGACGATCGTCTTCGATGTGAAAAGCAGCCGTAGCCTTGCTCAATTGATAAACCAGTACGGCGGCCGCCCGGTGATGTGGAAGACCGGCCACGCGCCGATGAAAAACAAAATGCTAGAAACCAAGGCAATTCTTGGCGGTGAGTTATCCGGCCATATTTTTATTCGGGATCGCTGGTTTGGTTTCGACGATGGTATCTACGCAGCGGCGCGGCTCCTGGAGATTATGGCCCTGCGGGAACAGAGCCTGGATGAACTCCTCGACTCACTGCCGCAAATGGAGAGCACCCCGGAAATATTGTTGCCCGTAGAGGAGCAGGAGAAATTCTCCCTGATTGAGCAGTTGCGCGAACAAGGCAATTTTGACAATGCCGATATCAATACTACCGACGGTCTGCGCATAGAATTTTCTGATGGCTGGGGGCTGGTGCGCGCCTCCAATACCACCAGCGCGTTGACCCTGCGCTTCGAGGCCGAAAATAAAGAGGCTCTGGAGCGTATTCGCAAAGTAGTCATGGCGCAGGTCAAGAAAATTGCTCCCACAGTTGTCGTTCCCAATTGGGAACTGCTCAACTAGCGCACCAATTTTAAACCTGTGCGGCACAGGCAGGTGCCGCAACCGACTAGCGCTCCGTGCTTTAATCAAAAAAATCTCGACCGCGCAGTATCTACAGCAGCGGCTGGACAGCGGGAAAGCTATCCAGCCGCATCCCACCATAAAGGAATTGCCATGTCCCTCGATAAGAAGTCCGCTCTGCGTATTGCTCAGGTTTTGAATGAAGCCTTGCCCTATATCCAGCAATTCACCAATAAAACCGTGGTGGTAAAGTTTGGCGGTAATGCCATGGTGGATCACGAGCTGCAAAACGACTTTGCCCGCGACATTATCCTGATGAAGCTGGTGGGCATGAACCCGGTAGTGGTACACGGCGGCGGCCCGCAAATAGGCCTGCTGTTGAACAAACTCAATATCGAATCTCACTTTGTCGACGGTATGCGCGTAACCGATAGCGAGACCATGGATGTGGTGGAAATGGTATTGGGGGGCACGGTCAACAAGCAAATTGTCAATCTGATCAATCAGAACGGAGGCCGCGCAGTGGGCGTTACCGGCAAGGATGGCTTGTTAATCGAAGCGCGCAAACTGAGCCGCAAAAATGAGAGCGCCGGCCTGCACGCCTCAGAAATTATTGATATCGGCCAGGTCGGCGAGGTGGAAAAGGTCAATACCGATGTCATCAATATGCTGATCCAGGGCGGCTTTATTCCGGTAATCGCCCCTATCGGCGTCGACAAAGAGGGGGTTTCTTACAATATCAATGCCGATCTGGTGGCCGGTAAGGTCGCCGAGTGCTTGCAGGCAGAAAAGCTGATGCTGCTCACCAATGTTGCAGGCCTGCAAGATAAGCAGGGCGAGGTACTCACCGGCCTAACGACGCCCCAGGTGGAAGGGTTGATTGAAGATGGCACCATTCATGGCGGCATGCTACCGAAAATCAGTTGTGCGCTCGACGCGGTAAAAGACGGGGTCACTTCTGCCCATATTATCGACGGCCGGGTACCTCACGCGGTCCTGCTGGAAATATTTACCGATACCGGCGTCGGCACCTTGATTACCAATAGTGAGACATAAAGCCATCGCACAGTAGCGCTTGGCAATTGAAGACAGACGTCCGAATCGGTAGGATTCCGCCGCCGAAACATTATGGCGACAAGAGCAAAAATCACCGTCCACCCCCCAAGTGGACTAAAGGCAATCAATGAGCAGCGAAAAAATCAATCGGCGCCAGCAAATTCTGGAATCTCTGGCACATATGCTGGAAGCCAGTCCTGGCGCACGTATTACAACTGCAGCCCTGGCCAAGGAAGTTGGCTTTTCTGAAGCGGCGCTATACCGCCACTTCCCCAGTAAGTCAAAAATGTTCGAAGGCCTGATCGAGTTTATCGAGGAGACTATTTTCAGTCGCATAGCGCTGATTCTTCAGGAAGAACCCTCTGCTTTGGAGCGATGCCAGAGAATCCTGCACCTTCTGCTGGCTTTTTGTGAGCGCAATCCGGGTATTACCCGACTTCTCACTGGCGATGCGTTGACCGGCGAAACCGAGCGTTTGCACGGGCGTATCCTGCAATTGTTCGATCGCCTGGAAACCCAAATCCGTCAGATTTTGCGTGAAGCGGAACTGCGTGAACACCTGCGTCCAACCCTGCCCCTGGGCGGTGCCGCCAACTTGTTATTGGCCAGTGCCGAGGGCCGTATCGTGCAATATGTACGCAGCGGCTTTAAGCGTAAGCCCACCGAGTACTGGGCCGAGCAATGGCCGGTTTTGACCTCCGGCTTTTTCCGCGAGACCGTCGCCGCAGCCAGGTAACTGGCTGTGCGGTATGGAAAGTGAAAGATAACTGGAAGGACGCACGTGTAACGAAGCCAGAAAGGCGCTAATGGTCCTGCACTATCAGGATCTGTTAGTAATTTCTGCGTAGCGCGCGGCGGCTTTATCAAATTCCTCACCGATAGAACTGGCCTCGTCGGCGCGCCGTTTAAGGCGCTCGCGCAGTACTGCCACTTCTTTTTGCAAATCGGCAATACGCTGCAGGAGCTCCGGAGCCACCTCGCGCCCACCGCGCTGGGTGCGCGCCGCCTGTGTCTCTTCCTGGGTAATTTGACGAGTGAGACTGGTGATATTCGAGTGCATGATCGCCATATCCTGCTCAACAATTGCCAGCTTGCGTTTGCGAGCACTTTCGATATCGGCGAGGCTGTTATAGCGTTTGAGCAGCTTGCGGTCCGCTTCTTCGCGTGCTTCCTGTCGGCGCTGCGCTTCGAACTCCTCGGGACTCAACTGCGGTGGAACCACTTCTATAACACGGCCAGAAAGGTTGAGAATTTCGTAGCCCTTAGCCACGTACTCCGGCGGCACCATTTCATTGAGTACCATGATGCCCTGCTCATCGGTATAGCGATAGAGCAACTGCTCACCGCTGGCGGCACTCGCCAGGGTACAAGACAACAGAATGGCAGGAACCAGGAAACATTTTATGGGGGCGATTGCCATCGCTCTTCTCACTAAATTGATGCGGCCCGCTATAACGAGCGGGCCTCTCACTTAACCCGTTACGCCGTAACGCTGCCGGTAATCGACAATTTTTTGCAGGGTTTCACTATCCTGAGACTCCTGCTCGAGGAAACTGACTATATCATCCAGCTGTACAATGCTAATGACTGGGATATTAAACTGCTGTTCGACCTGCTGAATAGCGGAGAATTCACAATCTTCGCTGGCCTTTTCCTGGCGATTTAAACCGATGACTACACCGGCTGCTTCGGCACCGTGAAATTCGATGATTTGCATCACCTCACGCACCGCAGTACCGGCCGTAATCACATCATCAATGATCAAAACCTTGCCATTAAGCGGCGCACCCACTAAGGTTCCGCCTTCGCCGTGATCCTTGGCCTCTTTGCGGTTGTAGCAGAAAGGCTTATCGATACCTTTCTGAGCCAGTGCCACGGCAGTCACCGCACCCAGCGGGATACCCTTGTAAGCCGGTCCGAAAATGACATCAAACTCCACTCCCGAAGCGATAATCGCCTCGGCGTAAGCCTGTCCCAGTGCGGCTAGTGCCGCACCGGTGTGGAAGCGGCCAGCATTGAAAAAATAGGGGCTTTGACGGCCTGACTTCAGAGTGAAGTCACCAAAACACAACACCTGATGATCCAGGGCCAATTGGATAAAATTGCGCTGATATTGCTGCATGGAAAATTGTTAACTATTAGCTAAGGTGAAGGGAGACCTCCCCGTAGCATTTCTTCCGGGGATAGGCATGCAAATAATGTTTCTAATGATACACAGTCCGCTGGTAAGGGGCTAATAATGCGAATAGTAAGCTTGTCTGTAGACGGCGTTCATCAGGCCGCACAGCGCGGTCTCTACGATTGGTTAGCTGAGCAGGATGCAGACATTATCTGCCTTCAAGACCTGCGCTCTCTGGAGCCGGAGCTAGACCACCCCATATTCCACCCCGATGGCTATTACAGCTACTTCTTCGATTCGGGAACGCCCCATGAAAACGGCGTGGCGATCTATACACGCAACCAGCCCAAAGCCATTATTTTCGGTATGGGTTTCGCCAACGGCGAGGATATGTATGGGCGCTATTTACAGGCAGATTTTGAACGCCTGAGTGTGGGTTCTCTGTTAGCGCCAATAGCCACTGACGAGGCTTCACTGGAGAAAAAGGTCCAGTTTTTCGACGACATGCAAGCGCACCTGCACAAAATCAGCCGCAAGCGCCGCGATTTTATTTTCTGCGGTAACTGGGGCATGGCACACCGCCGTGCCGATGTGCAGAACTGGCAGGACCACCAGGATAGCCCTGGTTTCATGCGTCACGAACAGCGCTGGTTGGACCAGCTGTTCAATGAAATTGGCTATGTCGATGCCTTTCGCCGCGTGGTCAAAGACACCGATGAATTTACCTGGTGGCCGAGTGGCACCGTAGGCGAAGGTGATGGCTGGCGTACCGACATGCAGATCGTTTCACACGGGTTGAAAAATCGTATTGAGTACGGTGCGATTAACAAGAATGTGAATTTCTCCAGCCACCTACCACTAATGATGGATTACGACCTGGAAGTATAAACCGTTGAGGACTCGGCCCATTTCGGCTGAGAGTAGGGGAGCCGAGTCCTGTCGCGAACCGACCCGCTTTACAGCGGGAGCGGTCCTAACTCAGCAAAATACAAAGCCTCACTCATCCAAGGCTTTTTGCTGTATCTCGATCAGTTCATCGATTCCCGCTTTACCCAAACCCAGCATCTGCGCGAACTCTTTCTCGGAAAAAGGCTTACCTTCAGCGGTACCCTGTACTTCGATCATACCTCCGTCTGCCGCCATCACCAGATTCATATCCGTATCAGCCGCGCTGTCCTCTGGATAGTCCAGATCCAAAACCGGCTCGCCGTCATAAATTCCGACAGAGACCGCCGCGACAAGGTTGAGCAACGGATCCTCAGCGAGAATTTTTTCCCGCTGCATATGGCGCAGCGCATCCACCAAGGCTACACAAGCGCCGGTAATAGCCGCCGTGCGTGTGCCGCCATCGGCCTGGATAACATCGCAATCCAGGGTGATCTGATTCTCTCCAAGCTTTTCCAGATCCACCGCTGCGCGCAGGGAGCGGCCAATCAGACGCTGGATCTCTACAGTGCGGCCGCTCTGTTTACCCTTGGCTGCCTCACGCGGCATGCGGGAACCTGTAGAGCGCGGCAGCATGCCATACTCCGCGGTGATCCAACCGCTGCCCTGACCGCGCAGGAAGCGCGGTACTTCACTCGACACTGAGGCATTACACAGAACTTTTGTGTCACCAAACTCTACCAACACAGAGCCCTCGGCGTGGCAGGTGTAGTTTCGGGTAATTTTTATCTGGCGCATCTGCGCCGCCGCGCGGCCACTGGGACGCTGCATAGCTCACCTCGGTCAATGAATGAAAGCCCTGCATTATATACCCCCACATGGATATCCGAACGCTGTGCTATGATGCCGAGCCGATAAATACGCCTGCAGGGGATGAGCAATGGCCAATAACCGGGAACAGAACAAAGTGCGAAGCATGACAGCCTTCGGTCGCGCCGAAGCCGCTTATGCCACAGGAAACGCCATTTGGGAGCTGCGCTCGGTCAACCATCGCTACCTGGAGCCGCACTTCCGTCTGCCCGAGGTCGCCCGCCCTCTGGAAGCGCAGTTACGAGATATTTTGCGGAAAAGTTTATCCCGTGGAAAAGTGGAACTCACGCTTACAGTAAAACCCAACAGTGTGGAAACGAGTGGGCTTGAAATTAATCAGCCGCTGGCACAAGCATTGATTAACGCCGCCAAACAAGTGACCGGCGGTGAAGACGCCCAACCACTCAACCCTCTGCAGATTCTCCAATGGCCCGGTGTTATTAGCGAACCGGAAGCCGATACTGAGCAGCAATCCGCCACTATTTTGCAGGCGTTTCGCGAAGCGCTAGAACAACTGCGCGCGAATCGTGAGCGTGAGGGTGCGGAGTTAGCCAAATTTATTGAAGCCCGCTTAAAAGGCATTGAAGAACAAGTCGCCCTAGTGCGGGAACTGCTACCACAGATTCTAGAGGCACAGCGGGAAAAACTGCGCAACCGCCTGGAAGAGCTCTCTATAGAATTGGATAAAGAGCGCTTGGAACAGGAAATTGTACTGCTCGCTCAAAAAGCCGACGTCGATGAAGAACTCGATCGCCTAAATGCCCACACTGTAGAAACCCGCCGGGTGCTCGCTGGAGGCGGCGCTATAGGTCGGCGCTTGGATTTTCTTATGCAGGAATTTAACCGCGAGGCCAACACTCTATCCTCCAAGTCCGTGGTAACCGACACCACCCAGGCTGCAGTAGAGCTGAAGGTCTTGATCGAACAAATGCGTGAGCAAGTACAAAATATTGAGTAAGCATATTATGGGGCTTTTTTAAAACCAAAATAAGAGCCCCGTATTCACGTTCGGCTAAAAAACTATCTGCGACTTTACCCAGCTAACATTAAAATACATTTTATATGCGAAATAATATTAAATGGGTTGGGGCTATATTCTTAGCTGTAACCATTATTGAAATTATTAATATATTATCCGGCCGCTCATTGAATTACTTCGGCCTAGTTCCTAGATCCATCGACCATCTGCCCCATATTTTTACCGCTCCATTGCTACACGGAAGCATCTGGCATTTTCTATCCAATATAGTAACCCTGTGCATTTTCAGTTTTTTGCTGTTGCAATATGGAGTGAAAACCTACCTAAAAGTCACTCTGACGATTATTGTCACCACTGGCCTTGCCGTTTGGCTATTTGCTAGAGGCGGGAATCATCTGGGCGCAAGTTCAGTAATTTATGGCTATTTTGGATTCTTATTGCTGGCCGGCTTTATCAGCAAGCAATTTGTTCGACTAATGATATCCATTTTTGTCGGATTGGTTTATGGCGGGCTTATTTTTGGTGTGCTGCCACAAGGAATGTATATCTCCTGGGAATCGCATCTATTCGGTTTCCTCTTTGGCATAATGGCTGCAAAAATATGGGCCCACACACCCAACCCTATTACGGACCGACAAGCTGTATCTAAAAATTCATAGTTTTTCTCTAGCAAATTCACAGCAGGCACACAGGGAGCCGGATGACCGCTCTCTGTGTGCACTCAAAAAAATAAAAACAAGTTTCCGGCCATAGTTCGTACAGACGGCTGAATGCTGTTTTGAAGTCATTGTGATGTCAGAAAAGTTACCAGTCAGTATTCAGCGCGAACTCTGAAAGAAGCTACCACTGGGGATTAATGCATGCGCTGTGACAAAAATACTTAAAATTACCTCGCACCAGAAAGGCATAAAATCATTTGCTGCCAAACAGTGATTTACTGTTTTTTTCTGCAAAACCGATAACCACCCCTCGCCAACTGAGCTCGTGAACTAAGACACACCTTCTCACTGACCAAGTTCTCATTACCTGACTTTTTTCTAAAAAATTATAAATTTGTCGTCATAAGCCACACAATTTCAGGTTCCTCAGCTGAGGACAATAATCTCAAAGTCGTTATATATCTGTGCCAATGTGAAACTTTGGTACTAATTTTGGTCTTTTTAACCGCCAAATGCCTATTCTGGCGGCTATTCGGGACTTTCTATTGGCGGATATATTTCTGTCAGTGAAAGATCTTTTCAGGAGTGACCGATAGACCAGCTGATTGGCTGGCTGTCGGATAACAATAATTTCGAAGAGCAAATAATAATGACTTCACCACTCAAGAACCTTCGGCAGAAGACGGCTCTTGCGAGCGTTTTTACACTGCTATGCACTGCGCCCTTCACTGCCCAGGCACAACAAGCGGACAACGCTCTGCTGACGGACCGCATCATCGTTAAATACAAGGAAAGTGCCAAGGTTGGCCGGGCTGCCAGCATGGCCAGGGAAACGGTGGAAAAGGCCTCCCGTCGCGCCGGCCACAAAATGCGTCACCTGCGCCGTATGGCCACTGGTGCTCAGGTAATGCGCCTGGAAGGTCGCAAAAACAGATCGGAAATGAACGCGATTATCAACCGTCTGAAACAGGATCCGGATGTGGAGTACGCTGAGCCGGATCTGATGATGCGCGCAATGGCTGTGCCCAATGACTCTAGCTATCTCAACCAGTGGCACTACTTTGAGTCCACCGGCGGTCTGAACCTGCCATCGGCCTGGGATGTCACTCAGGGTGAGGGAGCGGTTGTCGCGGTGCTCGACACTGGTTACCGCCCACACCCTGATCTGGTGGGCAATATTCTGCCGGGCTACGACATGATTTCTGACACTTTCGTGTCTGTAGACGGCGATGGCCGTGATAGCGATGCCACAGACCCAGGCGACTGGTATACGGACAAAGCCTGTGGCGATGATCCTCGCATCCCCTCGGAAAGCGACAGTAGCTGGCACGGCACCCATGTCGCCGGCACCATCGCAGGCGTCACCAATAACGATATGGGTATCGCCGGTGTCGCCTACAAAGCCAAGATTGTACCGATACGCGTGCTCGGCCGCTGTGGTGGCTATACCTCAGATATCGCCGATGGCATCATCTGGGGCGCTGGCGGCTCTGTCAGCGGCCTGCCATCCAACCCCAACCCCGCACAAGTACTCAACCTGAGTCTTGGTGGTGGTGGCAGCTGTGCCACGACAACTCAGAATGCTATCAACACCGCACGCAGCCTCGGCGCCACTATCGTAGTCGCTGCCGGTAATGAATCCGATAACGCCAGCCAATACACTCCCGCCAGCTGCGATGGCGTAATAACTACTGCCTCAACGAACCGCGATGGCGGCCGCTCTTACTTCTCCAACTACGGCAGCGTAGTGGATGTTGCAGCACCGGGGGGAGCGCAGAGTTTTGCTAACGACCCGAACGGCATTCTCTCCACCCACAATAGTGGCAGTACCGTCGCGGGCAGCGATAGCTACGTCTATATGCAAGGCACCAGTATGGCTGCCCCACATGTTGCCGGTGCTGCCGCACTACTGTATTCGGTAAACCCTGACCTGGGCCCGGACGACATCGAATCGATACTCACCACCACCGCACGCAGTTTCCCATCTTCATGCAGCGGCTGTGGTGCCGGTATTGTCGATGCTACAGCAGCAGTGGCCATGGCGAGCGGCGGTAGCGATGGAGACAACGGTGGCGACAACGGAAATGGCGGCGGTGTCAGCTGGACCGAATCCAACCTTTCCGGCAGCTCCGGCAGTTGGAACGACTTCACCATCGAAGTCGCTGCGGGTACTACAAGCTTGAATATAGAGATGTCTGGCGGCAGTGGCGAAGTCGACCTCTATGTCCGCCATGCCAACTACCCCACTCTACGTCGGTACGATTGCCGCCCCTACCTCTGGGGCAATGAAGAGAGCTGTACTATTAGCAACCCTGACTCGGGTACCTGGTATGTCAGTGTTTACGGTTACGACTCCTACAGCGGCGTCACCCTAAAGGCTGAAACTACTCCCTAATTGACGACATAGGCCGGCGCCAAAAGCTCCGGCCACGAAAGAGGTATTTTGGTGCGAATTAGCAATAAAGAACCAAAGTACCTCACCCAATTGGTGCGGGGGGAAGGGAAATAACGAGCTGTGCGTTACGCGGCTAAGTAAGAGGCCATGCCTCTGCCCCCCTGAACCAACCCCGAACTTTGCCAGCTGTATCGACAAAATTCCTTAATGCACTTTTTTCGGGCACATATTTTGCCTGTGTTCTAACGGTGCCACGCTTTTTTGCAGTTCTACCGAAAGCCAAGCACCCGGATTTCCCCTCTTGTCAGCTAAATATTGACCAGGGTGATAACCATCCATCACGGAGAGATAACAATAATGAAAACACCACTGAAAAATCTATTGCATAAGTCCGCACTGGCCGGCGTATTTTCACTGCTGTGTGCAAGCTCCTTTGCCGCCCAGGTCGAAGATACCAGCAACGCTCAAATCACCGACCGCATTATCGTCAAATACAAGCAGGGCGCTAAAATAGGGCAGGTGGCCAGACTAGCTCCAGAAACCATAGATAAAGCCTCCCGCCGCGCCGGCCATAAAATGCGTCACCTGCGCCGTATGGCCACAGGTGCTCAGGTGATGCGCCTGGAGGGACGCAAAAACAAAGCAGAGCTCGAGGCTATTATCAGCCGCCTTAAACAGGACCCCGATGTCGAGTATGCAGAGCCCGACCTGATGATGAAGGCCATGGCCGTACCCAATGACCCCAGCTATTACGATCAGTGGCACTATTTTGAGTCCACCGGTGGCCTTAATCTGCCGGCAGCCTGGGATACCACTCAGGGCGAGGGTGTGGTCGTCGCAGTTATCGATACCGGCTTCCTGCCCCACGCAGATCTGGCCGCTAACCTGCTGCCCGGTTACGACATGATTTCCGATACCGATGTCTCTGTGGATGGCGACGGCCGCGACAGCGACGCCACCGACCCCGGCGACTGGTATACCAATACCTACTGTGGTGACCCCCGATACCCGGAAGCGGACAGCAGCTGGCACGGTACCCATGTCGCCGGCACCATAGCGGCAGTGACCAACAATAATATGGGCGTAGCCGGTGTGGCCCCCAAAGCGAAGATCGTACCCGTGCGAGTACTCGGCCGCTGTGGCGGTTACACTTCAGATATTGCCGACGGCATCATCTGGAGCGCCGGCGGTTCTGTCAGCGGTGTCCCAACCAACGCCAACCCCGCCCAGGTACTGAACTTGAGCCTGGGTGGTAGCGGCAGTTGCGCTACCACAACGCAGAATGCCATCAATACCGCACGCAGCCTAGGTGCCACCGTCGTGGTTGCCGCCGGCAACTCCGCTCGCAATGCTCGCCGTTACACGCCAGCAAGCTGCTCGGGGGTTATTACTGTTGCCGCCACAGATCGCTCCGGTGGTCGCGCCTACTACTCTAATTACGGTAATGTGGTCGACATAGCCGCACCGGGTGGTGAGACCAATGTGGTGAGCAGTGATGGTGTGCTATCCACGCTCAACAGCGGTAACACTGTAGCCGGTACGGATTCCTATGCTTACTATCCCGGTACCAGCATGGCCACCCCCCATGTAGCCGGTGCCGCAGCTCTGATCTATTCGGTGAACCCCAATGTGACACCCGATCAGGTAGAGTCTATTCTCACCA
The DNA here is from genome assembly GCF_052466765.1 of Microbulbifer mixtoriginis (SeqCode). Taxonomy (NCBI): domain Bacteria; kingdom Pseudomonadati; phylum Pseudomonadota; class Gammaproteobacteria; order Cellvibrionales; family Microbulbiferaceae; genus Microbulbifer; species Microbulbifer mixtoriginis (SeqCode). The sequence continues at coordinate 2,579,291 of NZ_CP174289.1, read as the reverse complement.
GCACCGCGCGCAGTTTCCCATCCTCTTGCTCGCGCTGTGGCTCTGGCATTGTCGACGCTGCTTCGGCAGTGGCAGCGGCCAGTAACTGATATCCCCACCGCTTGTGGATCTTATAGAAAGGCCGGCAAATGCCGGCCTTATAGCTTTCCCGTGCCGGCCCACGCAATCTAACGAACAAATGCGGCAAATTGGGGGTCAACCGGCGTATCTGCAAGATGATTGATGTAATTGCTCATCACTTTCTGCGCAACCCCAACAATAATCTCCAGCAGATTTTGGCGGTTATAGCCCACTGCGTAAAACCTCTCTGATACCTCATCTGAAATCACACCGCGCTCACGCACAATCGCCAGGGTGGTGTCCCGCAGTACTTCAAGTTTTTCAGTAGGTAGGGGCGTCTTATTGCGAAGGGCCTCATTCACTTCATCCGCTACTTTCATCGCCTTGGCAATAGCGCTGTGTGCCGGTACACAGTAGTGACAGTTATGCTCCACATTAATGCTCTGCCAGATCACGGTCATTTCTTCGGCATTGAATGAGGTGTCCAGGAAGTACTGATGTAAATCCTGGTAAGCCGCCAGGGCTTGGGGGGACTCTGCCATAACCCCGTGCAAGTTGGGGATAGAGCCAAAGGCCTTGATAGATTTCTGGAGGAGGGGTTTGCTGTCTTGCGGTGCACTTTCAAGATCGTAAATCTGGAACTCTTTCATCGCTGAACTCACCTTTGATGTTTGGGTTAAATACTTGAGCGATCGATCAGGTATTATGAGACTAACCAATATTGAGCGATCGTTCAACAGCAAAGAGTAATTGGCGGATATCTCTTGAAAGGGTAAAATTTGAGCAATTGCTCAAGTGGAGGCAACATGGCGAATACCGCGAAATTTGACCGCCAGGAAGTATTGCAGCGGGCAACCTGGCTTTTCTGGCAAAAAGGGTTTCACGCCACATCGACTCGTGACCTGCAACAGGCCACCAATCTTCGTCCTGGTAGTATTTATGCTGCTTTTGGTAGTAAATCTGGACTTTTCAAAGAGGTTCTCAGCTATTACGCGCAAAATCGCGACCAATTACTCCTTCAATGCATAAATGACGAAGGCAGCAACCTTGGAGGCTTGCGTGCCTATTTCCATCACATATTGCTAGGTGACGATGTTGATGCCCCAAACGAGCTCTGCCTATTAGCTAAAGCCATCTCAGAGCTGGATGAAGGAGAAGAAGCACTATTGGCCGAGGCCCGCGCTTTACTGGCTGCACATGGGGCAAAGTTCCGTCAGTATCTGGAGAGTGCGGTGACTGCTGGAGAGCTTTCCAAACAGACAGACTCGGCGCTGCTCGCTCGCCAGTTGCAGGTTCAAATGATTGGGCTGCGAACTTATCTCCGCGCCACCTCGGACCGCGCTGCGGTTGGGCAAATGATCGAACAGTTGTTTGACCCAGCCTGCGTGCAGACCACAAGTTGAGAAAAAGGCGATTATAAGCGGCCTCTTATACAAACGCTGACGGATTTCGGAATCCAGCCTCTGCGGTTATTTGACCAGCGCAGCCCCTATGGCACATTCAGGAGAAACGGTATCGAGTAATAACAATAAGAGGTCACCGTGGATCTGATTACCTTCGCCATCCCTTTTTTCCTGATCGCCGTACTCACAGAACTCGCACTGGACCGCTGGAAAGGTTGGGGGCTTTACCGCCTCAACGATGCCCTGGGAAATTTGAGTACGGGTATCCTAAGCCGCATACTTGGGCTTACTTATAAAAGCCTATTTCTAGTCATTTATATCCCGCTATACCAGCTGCTGCTGCCTTACTACCAAGCAGTCGGCTTCGACTGGTCCATGAGTAATGGCTGGCACCTGGCGCTAGCTGTACTCGCCTACGATTTTTGTTATTACTGGAAGCACCGCATCTGCCATGAGGTCAACGTGTTCTGGGCGGAACACCTGGTGCATCACCAGAGCGAGGATTACAACCTCACCACTGCCTTGCGCCAGTCTAGCGGTGGGTTGCAGTTGGATTGGGTATTCTATTTACCCCTGCTGCTGATTGGCTTGCCAGCGGAAATGGTGATCGTGGCCGGAGCCATAGATCTGATTTACCAATTCTGGGTACACACGCAAAAAATTCCCAAAATCCGCTGGATGGAATGGCTGCTGATTACCCCCTCTAACCACCGAGTGCACCATGCGCAGAACAAGGTGTACGTAGATAAAAACTACGGCGGAATCCTGATCTTATGGGACCGCCTGTTTGGTACCTATCAAGAGGAGCTGGAGGGGGAGCCCTGTATTTACGGTGTGCGCAAACCCCTTAATACCTTCGACCCTCTGGCGGCAAACCTGCAACATCTGAAACGCATGGCGCAAGACGCCTGGTATACAAAAAACTGGTGGGACAAATTTACCCTTTGGTTCCGCCCCACCGGCTATCGTCCCGCAGATGCCGAAGCGGCAATGCCAGTCCCCTCCACCAACCTGAAATCTTTCCAGCGTTACAACCCACAGATTCATCGGGCCCGACGCAACTACGCGCTGGGCCAGCACCTGTGCTATTCCGCCGCCACCCTGGCACTCCTGTGGTACTACCAGAGCCTGGAAATTCCCTCACTGCTGGGGGCAGTAGCACTGTTGGTTTTTGGCCTGGTAATCAATGGGCGAATTCTCGATAACCATCCACTGACCAAATATCTGGAACCCTTACGCCTGGCCCTCTACTGCGGGGTGCTGCCGCTGTTAAACACACAATTTGTCCCAATTTTCAGCGCTTATATTGCGATCAGTGCTCTGGTCTGGGGGTGGTTGGCAATCACTTGCAAAGAGGATACAGTCGCTGTCGTTTGCGATTAGCAACAAGGAGTGAACCTCGATTGCAGGATGTTGGTGGTGATCGAGTGATCTCCCGCTGGGCGATCCCGGCCGGGCTCAGAAGGCAGTTTATAGCGCCTCCTGAAACTCCCAACACTTACCCCCCAATTCCGGCCGGGGTTTAGCCTTTTCCTCCTTTCTCCTGGAATTGCGCAACTGCCAGTCACCGCTCAGGTAACGGCTTCGGTTATAATGGGCGCTTTGCCCCCGAACAGGATCAGTTGTGCAAACAGGAACCCTCTATACCGTATCCGCCCCCTCCGGCGCAGGCAAAACCAGTCTCGTCAAAGCACTGGTGGATAGCGACAATCAGGTCACCGTTTCTATCTCCCATACCACCCGTTCCATGCGTCCGGGCGAGGTCAACGGTGTCGATTACCACTTCGTGTCGCGCGAGGAGTTTCTGGCAATGCTTGAGCAAGGTGCCTTCTTCGAGCACGCTCAGGTATACGGTGATAATTACTACGGTACTTCCAAGGGCAGTATCGAGGAAATTCTCGCTGGTGGCCGCGATGTAATCCTGGAAATTGACTGGCAGGGTGCCGCTCAAGTGCGCCGTCTGCACCCAGAGACCGTCAGTATTTTTATTTTGCCGCCCTCTCAGGAGGCCCTGCGCGAACGCCTCACAGGTCGAGGCCAGGATGACGAAAGTGTGATCGAGCGTCGTATGGATCAGGCCATTGATGAAATGACCCACTACGTGGAAGCCGACTATCTGGTGATTAACGACGATTTCGAGCAGGCCCTAATAGAGCTTGGCTCCATCTTCACCGCCCAGCGCCAACGCCTGGAAAAGCAACAGAAACGCCACGGTGAACTGTTGCAGGCACTGTTGCGCCATTGAGCCGGTTGATCGAATTGCGTACACTCCCCGGTCCGGTAAAATAACCGGTCCCCCGAACAGAATTCGCCCACCCGGGCACAGTGAATGGAACCGAAAGTTTATGGCACGTATCACCGTTGAAGATTGTCTGGAGCACGTCGACAACCGCTTCGAACTCGTTATCGTGGGTAGTAAGCGCGCCCGCCAGATTGCCACCGGCGGACAGGATCCGATGGTTCCAGAAGAGAACGACAAACCCACGGTTATCGCCCTGCGTGAAATCGAAGAGGGCCTGGTTGATGCGAGCATTCTCGACCAGCCAGATCGTGAAGAGGCCCCGGCACCCATGGCGGCCCCGGCCTATCTGTCCGACCAGGAAATCTGATTTCGATCTGTTCTGACCTAGAGTTTATGAGTTTTACGAGAGGCGCGCGCGGCATTGCACACCATCGATAGTCTGGCCCACCGCCTCTCCTCATACCTGCCTCCCGAGCAAATCCAAATAGTCCGTCGCGCCTATTTCTACGCGGAACAAGCCCACGACGGTCAGCAGCGACGTTCCGGTGAACCCTATGTGACCCACCCTTTGGCGGTGGCCACAATTCTCGCTGGCATGCATATGGATCACGAGAGCCTGGCTGCTGCCATGCTCCACGATGTGATCGAAGACACCGGAATCCCCAAAGCCGCACTGGAGGAGCAGTTTGGTGGCGAGGTTGCCGATATTGTCGACGGTGTATCCAAACTGACCCAGTTTGAGACAGACAGCGCCGCGGAAAAACAAGCGGAAAACTTCCAGAAAATGGCTCTGGCCATGGCGCGCGATATCCGCGTGATTTTGGTCAAGCTGGCCGACCGCTTGCACAATATGCGCACCCTCGGCGCACTCAAGCCACAAAAACGCCAGCGCATCGCTCGCGAAACCCTGGAAATCTACGCACCCATTGCCCACCGCCTGGGTATGAACGATGTGCGTATCGAGTTTGAGGACCGATCCTTCTTTGCAATCCACCCACTGCGCGCCAGCCGACTGCGTGCCGCTCTGGTAGCCGCGCGCGGCAATCGCAAGGAACTGCTGGAGCAGATCCAGAACGCCATTGAGCTGCGCCTGCAGCGTGAAGGAATCAGCTCACTGGTGATTGGTCGCGAGAAACACCTATTCAGCATCTACCAAAAGATGCGCGCCAAGAAGAAATCCTTTAAAGAGATCATGGATGTCTACGCTTTCCGCATCATCGTGGACAGCGTGGACACCTGCTACCGGGTGTTGGGCGTAATGCACAGCCTCTATAAACCCGTCATCTCCGAATTCAAGGATTATGTTGCCATCCCCAAATCCAATGGATACCAGTCACTTCACACAGTGCTGCTGGGGATGCACGGGGTGCCTATCGAGGTGCAGATTCGCACCAAGGAAATGGACGAAATGGCCAATAGCGGTATCGCCGCCCATTGGCTGTACAAAGCTTCCGGCGATGAGGTGATCAACACTGGTGGTACTAGCCAGGTACGTGCACGCCGCTGGGTGCAGGGCCTGCTGGAGATGCAGCAGCGTGCCGGCGACTCCCTGGAGTTTATTGAGAACGTTAAAATCGACCTCTTCCCCGACGAGGTCTATGTATTCACCCCCAAAGGACAGATTGTCGACCTGCCCGCCGGTGCCACCGCTGTGGATTTCGCCTACTCAGTGCATACTGATATCGGCAACTCCTGTGTGGCCGTGCGGATCAACCAGCGCTTGGCGCCCTTGTCGCAGCCGCTGGCCAGCGGGCAAAAGGTGGAAATTCTCACCCGTAAAAATGCTCAGCCAAATCCAAACTGGCTCAACTTTGTTGTAACCGCCAAAGCCCGCAGCGCCATTAGACACTTCCTCAAACACCAACGCCACCACGACTCCATTACTCTGGGGCGGCGCCTGCTCGAAAAGGCCCTGGGTAAATTTAATACCCGCCTGGAAGAACTGACACCGGAGCAACTAGAAAAAGGTCTGCAGGAAGCCAAGTGTGCCACTCTGGAGAAATTGCTGGAGGAGATAGGACTCGGCAACAAAGTCGCCTTCTCGGCGGCCAAGCTGTTGGCTCCCGCGCACAGTGAAGAGGCGGAAGCGAGCAATATCTCCTCGCCACTGACCATTGATGCCCAGGAGGGCATGATGATCAGTTTCGCCCGGTGCTGCCGACCAATTCCGGGGGATACCATCATCGGCCATATCAGCTCCGGCAAAGGCGTAGTGGTACATCGGGATACCTGCCGCAATACCAACGAATTCCGCGAACACCCGGAAAACCTGATGCTGGTGAACTGGTCCCCAGACGTACGCGGAGAGTTCCTTGGGGATGTGCGGGTGGAAGTGGAGTCCGAACGCGGCATTATCGCGCGCCTGGCCACCCGTATTACCGAAGAGGGGGCCAGTATCGAGCAGATTAATGTGGATGAAAAAGACGCCCATAACAGCGTAATTTCCCTCACATTAGAGGTCAGTGGCCGTATTCATCTGGCAAGAGTCATGAAAAGGCTGCGTAACCTGCCGTCGGTGATCCGTATCTCGCGCCCGTAAGATACTTGGATATCGTTCTGGCGAGCTAATTATCGACTCACTGAGAGCGAGCTTTTACTCCGCTTTTTGGCCTATGGCTTCGCTGCCATTCACTACAAAAGCGCGCTATATTTACTGGCTTTCCGCAACAAATAGCAATAAGTAATGGAGTGCCCAATGCCCAACCGCGCAATTATCAAAACAGACAAGGCTCCGGCAGCAGCCGGTACCTACTCCCAGGCGGTAAAGGTCAACGATACGGTATACCTGTCCGGGCAAATAGGACTCGATCCCGAGACTCAGCAGATGGTTTCCAGTGGTTTTGTCGATGAGGCCCACCAGGTTTTCCGCAACCTTGCAGCCGTTTGTGAGGCCTCGGATGGATCGCTCCAGCATATTGTGAAGCTCAATCTCTACATCACCGACAGCAACAACTTTGCCGCAGTGAATGAGGTTATGGCGGAGTTTTTTCAGGAGCCCTACCCAGCGCGTGCCACGGTGGTCGTTAAGGAGCTGCCGCTTGGTGCCCAGTTTGAAGCCGAGGGGGTGATGGTGCCTTAACCCAGCAGAGCACCAACCTGCAGTGCAGGACTTCCGTCCGGCACTGCATTTCTAGATTTCTCTCTCGTAGATTTGCCGCTGTCAGCCTTCCGCTTCCAATAGCGCACTGTAGCCCACTTTGTAATCGGGATACTTGAGCTGGTAACCACTAGCGAGCAAGCGCTGATTACTGAGTTTTTTCGAGCGGCGTTCGCTGGTCTGCACAATCTCACGCAAATGAGCGCTGGTATAGCCCATAGCCTTCACCAGCCACTGCTGTAGTTCATACATGGGGACCGGCTTACTATCGGCGCCGATATACAGTGGCTCTGGTATCCAACCCTGCTTGTGCCTTTCAACCAGGTGCAACAAAAAGCCAATGCAATCGTCCACATGAATACGGTTACTGAACTGGGGGGGCTGGGGCGGGGCACAGCGACCGGCGCGTACCTGAGAGAGCAAGCGGTCACGCCCCGGACCGTAAATTCCGGCAAATCGTACAATACAGACCCCGGGAATCGCCGAGCGTATGATCTCCTCTGCCGCGAGCAGCGCCTCTCCCTGAAAACCACTAGGTGCAGGAGGCGTCTGCTCATCGAGAAAATCATCACCGCTCTGGCCATACACGCGGGTTGAAGACGCCCATATCACCAAGCGCGGCGGTTTTGGCAGGCGTGAAATGGCCTCGCCCAAAGCCCGCGCGGTTTCCACGTAAGCGCGCTGATAACCGCCGGGGGTATGTTCATCCGGAGTAAATGTGGCGAGGACGATATCGGCACCATCCGTCAGCAAGCGCTCGATATCCCCCACCTTGGTGGCATCCCCCCGACGCCAATTAACCGCATCCGCTCTGCGCTTACTCGCCAGGGCCACCAGAGGGTTGCGTCGCATGCCGTAAACACTGTACTGCTTGCGATCTATATTTAGAGCGAGGCGCGCCCCCAGATCACCACACCCAAGGATCCAAAGCTTCTCTTTTTGTGTCATATAGTTCCCGACAATCTTGCGCCTGGGACAGCGTCGACTGCCATATTCCCTTGATATTGTGCTGTTGCGTCCCGCAGAACTCCTCAGATGAGAAGTCCCTAGTCTTATTTATTAACTATTAAACGGTGCGCCAAAAAAAATCCGCAAACGATTGCGGTTTTGCCATCCATGAATAACGATGCGAGGCACTTTCACGCCTCACCATTCCATCTGCCGCTCTGGTATTGAACTAATTACCGCGCCCTTTGAGTAGGCGGTAGACAGCGAGAAAGATAATCGCACCAATGGTGGCTGTTATTATGTCGCCAAATCCGAAACCGGTCACGGGGCCACCGAATCCAATCAGGGCACCAAGCCAACCACCGATGAAGGCACCGATAATGCCAATCACCATTGTGACTATCCAACCACCTGGGTCTTTACCTGGCATGATCCATTTGGCTAAGGCGCCGGCAATCAGTCCGAGAATAATCCAGGATAAAACTCCCATGGCGTTTCTCCATTCTGTTGGCCCTCATAAGATATAGCAAAATTTTGCGCCTCAATTCCATAAAGGCGTCCACAATTGGTAATTTTTCCCAACTTTGTGCCTGAGGTGACAGCTTAGCGCTAGGGTGTGGTCAGCAGCTATTATTTATGAATAATAGCTATCAAATACTATCGCTTAATTGTCTTTACCATGACTCTCAATGAACTGCGCTACATCGTCACTCTCGCTCAGGAACAGCATTTCGGCCGCGCCGCCGAGCGCTGCTTCGTCAGCCAACCGACCCTGTCTATCGCAGTAAAAAAGCTGGAGAAAGAGCTGGGGGTCGCCCTTTTCGAGCGTTCCAAAACTCGGGTGCAGGCCACGCCATTGGGGGAACGTATCGTCGCCCAGGCCCAACTAGTACTGGAACAGTCTGCCGCCATTAAGGATATCGCCAGCGCCGGTAAGGACCAGCTGGCGAGCCCCCTCTCGGTCGGGGCGATTTTTACTATCGGCCCCTATTTGTTTCCGCACTTTATTCCGCAGCTACAGCACCTGGCCCCAGATATGCCTCTCTACGTAGAAGAGGGCTACACCGCCACTCTGCGCCAACGCCTGCGCAAGGGCGAGCTGGATGCGATCATTATCGCGTTGCCATTCACCGAGCCCGATGTGGTCACCCAGCCACTTTATGACGAACCTTTCGTGGTATTGATGCCAGCTGGGCACCCCCTTGCCCAGCAGGAATTCATAGATCCCGAGCAGCTCACCAAAGATAATGTGCTATTGCTGGGGGAGGGCCACTGCTTCCGCGACCAAGTGCTGGAGGCCTGCCCACATTTGCAGGTCACTATGGAGAAGGAGAGCGGTGGTGGAGGCATTCGTACAGCCGCCGATGGCAGTTCGCTGGAAACCCTGAGACACATGGTGGCCTCGGGGCTCGGTATCACCGTATTGCCATTCTCCGCAGCCACCGCTTCGCAATATGCCAGCGGGCTGCTGGAAACACGCCCCTTCAAGGCGCCGGGGCCCCGACGCACCGTCGCACTGGCCTGGCGTGCCAGCTTTCCACGCCACCGAGCTATCGATATATTGCGTGAGGCCATCAGCCAGTGTCATCTGATCGAGCCATAAACAACCTTGCAGATCAGCCAGTTACCAACCTCAAAGGGGTAGGAGACAAGTTTGCCCAGGTCCTGGCCAAACTGCATATCCACTCTCTGCAAGACCTGCTGTTCCACTTGCCGTTGCGCTACCAGGACCGCACCCGGGTGGTGCCGGTGGCCGGGCTCACTGCCGGGATGGATGCGGTTATTGAGGGCGAGGTAACTGCCGCCGATGTAGTTTTCGGCCGCCGACGCAGTCTGGTAGTCAAGCTTCAGGATATGAGCGGCAGTATCACTCTGCGTTTTTTCCACTTTTCTGCTGCGCAGAAAAACCGCTTTGCCCGCGGCGTACGCCTGCGTTGCTTCGGCGAGGCGCGGCGTGGCGCCGCCGGCCTGGAACTCTACCATCCCGAGACTGAAGTTGTCGGCAGCGAAAACGCCACTACCGAGGAAACCCTGACACCGGTTTACCCCCTGACCGAGGGCGTCAGCCAGGGGCGTATGCGCGGTCTGATGCAGCAAGCCGTGGAGCTCCTGCGCAGTGGAGCCGTGACCGAACTGCTCCCTGCAGATTTACTACCAAAGCCATTGCGTTACCCCCTGAGTGACGCCCTGGTTTATTTGCACTCGCCACCTGCCGGCACCCAGTTGGAAAAACTCGCCGCCGGCACACACCCCGCACAACAGCGCCTGGCCCTGGAAGAGCTGCTCGCGCACCATTTGAGCCTGCTGGAATTGCGGCGCAACAGCGCAAGGGTTGCGGCACCGCCACTGCCCGCCAACAAATCTCTGGAGAGAGATTTCCTCTCGCGACTGCCATTTTCGCTCACCGGTGCACAGCAAAGAGTCTGTGAGGAGATCGCCGAAGACCTCGCCCAGGACCTCCCCATGATGCGCCTGCTACAGGGAGATGTCGGCGCCGGTAAAACCCTGGTAGCGGCCATGGCTGCCCTCAAAGGCATCGGCGCTGGTGCTCAGGTGGTGGTGATGGCGCCGACAGAGATTCTCGCCGAGCAGCATAGAATCAATTTCTGTAACTGGCTTGAGCCTCTCGGCGTACAGGTAGCGCAACTTACCGGCAGCTTAAAAGCCGCCGAGCGCCGCGAGCAGTTGGGCAAAATTGCCAGTGGCGAGGCGCAGCTGGTGGTAGGCACCCACGCACTCTTCCAGGAGGGTGTGGTGTTCCACAATCTGGTGTTGGTGATTATCGACGAGCAACACCGTTTCGGGGTGCGCCAGCGTTTGGAGCTGCGTGAGAAGGGCGCCGCCAGCGGTGCCACCGGCAGGTTGCAACCGCACCAGTTGATTATGACCGCCACCCCGATCCCCCGTACCCTGGCTATGTCTGCATTTGCCGATCTGGACTGCTCCATCATTGATGAGCTGCCTCCCGGTCGCCAGCCTATCAACACCGTGGCGATCTCTAACGACCGCCGCGACCAGGTGATGGTAAGAGTGCACAGTGCCATCGCCGAGGGGCGCCAGGCCTATTGGGTCTGCACTCTGATTGAGGAATCCGAGAGCCTGCAGGCTCAGGCCGCAGAGTCCACCGCCGAGGAATTAGTGGAGATGCTCGACGGGGCGCGTGTGGCCCTGGTACACGGGCGCCTTAAGCCGGAGCAGAAAGAGCAGGTAATGAGCGCCTTCAAAGCTGGTGAGGTAGACCTGCTGGTGGCAACCACGGTGATCGAGGTGGGGGTAGATGTGCCCAACGCCAGTCTGATGATTATCGAAAACCCAGAGCGCTTGGGCCTCGCCCAGCTGCACCAGCTGCGCGGTCGGGTTGGGCGCGGCTCCATAGCCAGTCACTGTGTGCTGCTCTACGGTACACCGCTGTCACAAAATGGACGGGCGCGCCTACAGGCGCTGCGTCAGCATAGCGACGGCTTCGCCATCGCTGAGGAAGACCTGCGTCTGCGCGGACCAGGGGAAATTCTCGGCACCCGCCAGACTGGAGAGATCCAACACCGTATCGCAGATCTGCAACGGGATGCGGAACTGCTGCCACAAGTACAAAAAATAGCCATATCCCCACATTTGACGGAAGGGATGCGACAGCAGCTAATTAAGCGCTGGTTACAAAACAAGCCCCGTTTCGCCGAGGCTTGAGGAGAACGCCCTAGTGGGCGCCTACTGTACTGTTGTCGTTGATGCTGACACTCTTGTAATTGGCGTCGTAGTAAGTCTCCTCGTCCAAGGCGCCTTCACTCTTCGCCACCACACTGCTCACTACCGCATCCCCGGTGATATTCACTGCGGTGCGCACCATATCCAGCAGGCGGTCAACGCCGATCACAATGGCAATCCCCTCCAGCGGCAGTCCCACCTGCTGCAGCACCATACCGAGCATAATCAGGCCGACGCCGGGCACCCCGGCAGTACCAATAGAAGCCAGGGTTGCTGTCAGGATCACTGTCAGGAAGCCAGTCAAGCCGATCTCAATACCAAAGAACTGAGCGATAAAGACCGTAGCCACACCCTGCATAATCGCGGTGCCATCCATATTGATGGTTGCACCCAAGGGGACGGTGAAAGCAGCCACCTTGTTGTCCACACCTAAGCGCTTCTCAACTGTCGCCAGGGTTACCGGTATGGTTGCTGCAGAGGAAGCTGTACTAAAGGCAAAAATCATCGTCGGACGCATCTTTTTCAGCAGCTCAAGGGGCTTTAGGCCACTCAACAGCTTCAGCAGAATCGAATAGACGCCCAGTGCATGAATAATCAAGGCTGCCAGTACCACCAGGAAGTATTTACCCAGTTGCAGTAAGCCTTCTAAGCCCAATCCTGCAAAAGTTTTCGCCAACAGGGCAAAAACTCCGTAGGGAGCAAACACCATCAACACCCCCACCATGCGCAGCACAACGCTATTGAGATCGTTGAAGAAAGCTGCAACGCGCTTCCCTGGCTCACCACAGCGGGAGATCGCATAGCCCATCAATAGGGCAAACACGATAATTTGCAGCATATTGCCCTCGGCCATGGCTGCGACTGGATTGGTGGGAAAAATATTTACCAGCACTTCAGAAAGTGGGGGGGATTCTTTTGGTTGGAAAGAAGACGTTGCCGCAGCAGCAGCCTCACTCACACCGACCCCAGGCTGGAAGATCAGTGCCATGCACAGGGCCAGGGTAATAGCGATAGCCGTTGTCAGCATATAGAGCAGCACGGTTTTACCCGCCAACGGACCGATCCGGCTTCCTTCAGACAGGGCACAGGCACCACTGATCAGAGAAACCAACACCAACGGCACCACCATCAGCTTCAGAGAGGCGATAAAAATTCGCCCGATAATGTCGAACAGGCCACCCGTCAGGTAGAGGTTGATTGCGTTGGTAACACCCTCACCGAGCAACTGGCTCATATTCAGGATATTGATCAGGATTCCCAGCCCAATACCCGCGATCATCCCCAGCAGAATTTTGGTCGTAAGCCCCATAACAAGCTTCTCTTTATAAATTCATTGTTTTCATTAAAGGGAGCACTATATCCATTGCCGCCCCGGTGAGCAAAAATCCAACGGAGTGGCGCCAGCCGCCAGTGGGCAGGGTACAATGCCCTTTTTACCGACTGCGGAGTTATCGTTGCACCAGTCTCCATTTGTACCTGCGGGCGATTGGCGGGGGCGGCCATTTGAATCGGCACAGTTCCAACCACCAGAAAACCTGATGCCGTGGCTGGCATACACCGGTTCGCTCACCGCTGCACTGAAGCAACTGAGTGGAGGGGATTTCAGTGTGCAGGTACTTGGTCAGAGCTGGCAGCTACCCCGCGCGGAGGAATGCCGCGCGCTCAATTTAAATCGCCACAGCCGCGCCCTGGTACGGGAGGTACTACTGATAGGGTGTGGCCAACCCTGGGTTTACGCGCGCAGTGTACTTCCCCTGCGCAGTTTGCAGGGCAAGTCCCGCAACTTACGCAGTCTCGACGACCGCCCTCTGGGGGAGCTGCTGTTCAGCGAACCAGGGATTCGCCGAGGCGAAATAGAGTTCAACCAATTGCGGCGCAACCCCGACTTGCAGGCTCAAGGACTCTGCGACGGCGGCGACAGTGCCTGGGGGCGCCGCTCAATTTTTTGGCTGCGGGGCAAACCCCTTTTGGTCGCAGAGGCCTTTCTATCGCAGTTCTGCCCCGATGACCCACCTGCAGTCCCCGCAAACCAATAACCAAATACAGGGAGATTAGCCACCGTGATTAGCCAACAAATCGCCGCGCGCTGGCCCGCCGCAATGCCCTACTGGCAATTGGCGCGTATGGATAGGCCCATTGGCTCCCTATTACTTTTGTGGCCCACTTGGGTCGCACTGTGGCTTGCGGCGGGGGGCTGGCCAGGGCTGCATCTATTTGCAGTGTTCACTTTGGGCGTCATCCTGATGCGTGCGGCCGGCTGCGCGATAAATGACTTCGCCGACCGCGAGATTGACGGCCATGTTAAGCGCACCGCCACGCGCCCCCTGGCCACCGGTAACGTTACTCCCAAGGCGGCTCTTGGCCTATTCGCCGGGCTCAGCTTCGCGGCTTTTTTGCTGGTGCTCACCACCAATCAGCTAACGATTTTATTGTCATTGCCAGCACTGGCATTGGCCTTCTGCTACCCCTTTGCCAAGCGGCACACTCACCTGCCTCAAGTCGTATTGGGCGCGGCCTTCAGTATGGGGATCCCCATGGCCTTCGCCGCAGTGACCGGCGAAGTGCCTCCCCAGGCCTGGCTTCTCTATGTCGCCAACCTGTTGTGGACCCTGTGTTATGACACTTTTTACGCCATGGTGGATCGGGATGACGACCTAAAAATCGGAGTTAAATCCACGGCAATTCTGTTCGGGGAAATGGACAGAGCCATGACTGCCACTCTGCAGCTTTTGGTTCTAATGGCACTGGTGTTGATCGGCCAGCGCTTCGGCCTCGGCGCCATTTACTACTTGGCAGTTACGGCTATAGCGGCGCTTTTCGCTTACCAGCAATGGCTGATTCGCAACCGCGATAGAGAGGCCTGCTTCAAGGCATTTCTCCACAACAACTGGGTAGGGTTGGTGTTTTTTGCCGGAATATTCCTGCATTACCTCTTCAATTGATCCAGGTCTGGGAGTTCAGGCATAACCGTCATATATTTGTCATATAAATCCCGTTTAATCCTCGGCCATAACCGGGAACTTCTGACAACAGAGCGGGTATGGCAGCCAAATGCACAGTAAAACGATCCTGATTGTCGACGACGAAGCCCCTGTACGCGATATGCTGCGGGTGGCTTTAGAAATGGCAGACTACCGTTGCCTGGAGGCGGAAAACGCCCAAGAGGCCCACGCCTTAGTCATCGATGAAAAGCCAGACCTTATTCTTCTCGATTGGATGCTACCCGATGTATCCGGAGTAGAGCTGGCCCGCCGACTTAAGCGCGATGAGCTGACCACCGCGGTGCCCATCATCATGCTCACCGCCAAAGGCGAAGAAGACAATAAAATCAAAGGGTTAGAGACGGGCGCCGACGACTATATCACCAAGCCCTTCTCCCCCCGCGAGCTGGTGGCGCGCCTCAAGGCGGTACTGCGCCGCGCCGGCCCGGCCACCCCCGAAGACCCCCTCAGCGCCGGCGATCTGGTACTGGACCCTCTAAGCCACAGGGTCACCATCAAGGGACAGCCGGTGGATATGGGGCCTACTGAATTTCGCCTGCTGACTTTCTTTCTCTCTCACCAGGAGCGCGCCTACACACGCACCCAGCTGCTGGATCACGTCTGGGGTGGCAATGTCTATGTGGAGGAGCGCACCGTCGACGTACACATCCGCCGCCTGCGCAAAGCTCTGGCACTTGACGGTCACGACCGTTATATCCAGACAGTGCGCGGCACCGGCTATCGATTTTCTGTGCAAACTGCCGAAAAAGTGTGACAATCTGCAAAGATCGGCACTGACTCCCGCGGTAACCATTGGTCACTCCCACAGAGGACCGGGTTTCTAAGATGTATTAAGTGCGGGGGTGGACATCAGCCCTCCCGACAACTGCCAGGTAACACGGCAAGGCTATGTTGGATCGCAGTATTGGCGAATTTTCGCGCTTCTTAATTATTGCTCTGGGCTGCTTGACCCTCGGCTTCACCACGTCCGAGTGGTCGCTCACCCTGATTTTAGGGCTGGCAGCCTACCTGCTCTCAGTGCTGTGGCAGCAGCACCGCTTCAATCGTTGGCTTGCCAATGGCCGCCGCGGCCCCGCTCCCACTGCTTTTGGTATCTGGGGTGAAATCTATGACGACTTCTACCGTATGCAACGCCGTCACCGCCGTGAGAAGCAAAAGCTGCATGTCATGTTACGCCGTGTTCAGGACAGCACCAGCGCCCTGCGCGAAGGCATTGTAGCCCTGGAAAATGGCGACCACCTGGCCTGGTGGAACCCCGCCGCCGGCGAGCTGCTCGGCCTGCAATCCAGCGATCAGGGGCAGTCCCTAGTGAACTTTGTGCGCGACCCTGGCTTTGTCAGCTATATGCACAGCGAGGACAACAGCCCCCGCGAACCGCTGACCTTGCCCGCGCCGGGTAATGAAGCCCTGCACCTGCAACTGGAAGTGACCCGCTACGGCAAGGATGAAGCCCTGGTGATCGTTCGCGATATCACCCGCTTGCACAATCTCGAGCAGATGCGCCGCGATTTTGTCGCCAACGTTTCTCACGAGTTGCGCACTCCTCTTACCGTAATCGCCGGCTACCTGGAAACCCTACAGAACAGCGATATGGCACCTCCCGCCTGGCGGCGCCCGCTGGTTCAGATGGAGGAGCAGGCGGCACGTATGACCACCTTGGTCAACGACCTGCTTCTTCTGGCACGCCTGGAAACGTCAGAGCGAAAAACGGGTGACGTCTCTGTAGATGTGCGCGAGTTGATGGAGAGAGTTGCCCGTGAGGCGCGCAGCTTTAGCGGCGACCGTCACCAGGTCAGTGTGGCGTGCGAAGGGGATTGCAGTATCCGCGGCGATGCCAGTGAGCTGCACAGCGCTTTCGCCAACTTGGCGCTCAATGCGGTGAAATACAGCCCGGGGAACGGGGAGATACAACTGCGCTGGTGGCAGGATAACGATGGCGGCCACTTCAGTGTGCGGGACCAGGGTATCGGTATAGACTCGCTGCATATCCCGCGCCTTACCGAACGTTTTTACCGGGTAGACCCCGGCCGCTCCCGCGACAGCGGCGGCACAGGATTGGGCCTGGCTATCGTCAAGCATGTACTATTGCGCCACGGTGCGGAAATGAGCGTGCACAGTGTCCCGGCCCAGGGCAGTACTTTCACCCTGCACTTCCCCTCTACCAAGCTGGAAGAGAGCCCCTCTCGGGAACTAATGGAGACCGAGGGTGCGGATTCCTGATCCACCCCCTCAATGATAAAACTATTCAAATTCCGGCAGCTTTACCGGCTCACCATTTTTGATATAGGTGGCCTCTTCTTCATCGTGCACCGGGGTGCTCTCCCGGCGCAGGATCAGGTGGTGCAACTTTAAATCCCCATCTCTTAACAACAGATGCTCATTGCCATTGTCATCCACAGGCAGAGGCTTGTTTCCCACCAAGGCATCGCGCAGAGCGCGCAGCCGCGGCACATCTTTATAGCGATTCAGGTCATTGGAGAGACGCGTTTTCATGCGCTCACTTTCATGCAGGGCTGCAGCAGTTTCACGATATTTGGCGAAAAAAAACACAGCTGCAATGGCAAACGCCACAACAACGGAAACTTCAAACCATACGGGCATAATCACTCCTTGTTATCGTATTTACGCCAAACGACCAGCTGGTTGTTCGCTGGCAGGTAATTTAGCTCTTCCCGACGCATGCCGACATCACTGGCCAATTGATCCAACCACTCCAGATCACGGATACCGCTATCGGGGTTGCGCTCTTTGAGGTAGGTATCGAAATCCGCATTGCTGGGCCCGATAAAACTGCCATCAATCTTGAAGGGTCCATATACAACCAGCAAGCCATTGGGTTCTAACAGGGTGTGCAGTTTGTGAAAGAATCGCTGTACTGACTCCCTCGACATAATATGCAGGGTATTCGCGGTAAACACCGCATCGAAATTCAGCGCTGGCCAGGGCGCATCGACATCCAGAGTCAGAGGTTCGCGCAAGTTCTGTGCGGGCGCACTCGCCAACCAGGCACGCACACCGGGCAGCATTTCCGCCCGCTCCGAGGTCTGCCAAATTAAGTGGGGCAGGCGCGGTGCAAAAAAGACCGCATGCTGACCTGTGCCGCTCCCCACCTCCAACACCTTATGGCTACCATCCAGCAGGCGACGCAGATGAGTAAAAATTGGATCGCGATTACGCGTACAAGCCGGCGCATCCGGCAGGCTGGTATCGCTCATTGCTGCTCATCCCGAGTGAAAACCCAGTCGCGCTCATTGGACATGCCCGAGTTATAGGTATAGCCAGCCACATCAAAGCCCTTAAGCTCCTCCGCTTTCTTCACCCGCTGCTCAATCGCCCAGCGGCTCATCATGCCCCGCGCTTTCTTGGCAAAGAAGCTGATCATCTTATACTGACCATTTTTTAGATCTTTAAAATGGGGGGTAATGACCTCTGCATTGAGCGCCTTGGGCTTTACCGCCTTGAAGTACTCATTAGAGGCAAGATTGACCAATTCCCGGCTCTTCAGCGCATGCAACTGGGCATTGAGCGTCTCAGTAATTTGCTCTCCCCAAAATTCATACAGATTTTTACCGCGGCTGTTTTCAAATCTGGTGCCCATCTCCAGGCGGTAGGGTTGCATCAGGTCCAGCGGGCGCAACAGGCCATAGAGACCGGAGAGCATTCGCAAATGCTTTTGCGCATAACTGAAATCGCGCTTGCCCATAGTTTCAGCGGCCAAGCCGGTATAAACATCCCCCTTAAAGGCGAGTAGAGCTGGGCGCGCATTTTTATTTGTAAAAGGGCGTTTCCAGGCTTGGAAGCGGTCGTAATTCAGCACACCGAGCTTGTCGGAAATCTTCATCAAGCTGGAGATCTGCTGTGGGCTCAGATCACGCAGTTCGCCAATTAATGCCGCTGACTCCTTGAGAAAATCTGGCTGAGTGGTTTCCAGTGTGGGAATTTCGCTCTCGTAATCCAGCGTCTTGGCTGGAGAAATCACTATTAACATCGGATGCCTTACTTGTGCTGCTTCGCTTTCTAATTGAGCCCAACTGCTCGGTCCGGGGTAATGGCCTATTCAGGCTTCAATATATCCTGCCACCAGTTGAGAGGTGTTTGGCCATCCTTGGGATCGTAGACATTGCCGTAGTACCAGGCACTGTTGGCACCATCACAGATACTATTGAGAATTTCCTCAATCTTATCGAAACCACAGCTGACATGGATGCTATAAACCAGCATGCGTGGAACTTCCAGATCCAGCTCTCCTCCAAGCTTCTCCAGCTGCGGGCTCAAGCGGTCGGAGAGTTCGGCGCTATCGCCGCGACAGAAAACACGGATCGCCAAATTGCCGGAGCGCTTAACCAGCTCGAATTGCTGGGTATCTTTATCCACTTTAATGCAATCGCCACTGGCGATGCCTTTAATAAATGCGGGAGAACGTACCAGCTGGCAACTGTCGTCCTCATTGACTCGTACCTGTAAGCGCTCTACCACCGGCTCGCCATCGGGGTTGGTACCCGCAAATAACTCTATTACCTGAAGTGCCGTCATAACCTCTATTCCCCGACTGTGTACAATGGGTGATCGTTGAATAATCGGCATTATACAGGGAGGCAAGCAATGATCTCGCGTAACCAGGCTTTCTTCGCCGCAGTGGCGTTGACGGCAACCTCTATTATCAGTGGCTGTGTCACCAATCCAGTGACCGGAGAGCAACAATTCTCTCTGGTATCGGCCCAGCAGGAATTGAACTTAGGGCAGCAGCAATACCCTATCAACCAACAACAACAGGGCGGTCAGTACACCATAGATCCCAACTTGCAGGAGTATGTGGACCGGGTTGGGCAGAAACTGGCACGTGTCTCGGACCAGCCGCAGCTGCCCTACGAATTTGTAGTATTGAATAACTCCGTTCCCAACGCCTGGGCACTTCCCGGTGGCAAAATCGCCATTAACCGAGGCCTGCTGGTCCTGCTTGAGGATGAGGCGGAATTGGCCGCTGTACTCGGCCACGAGATTGTCCATGCCGCCGCACGCCACTCCGCTACCGCCATGTCACAACAGCAGGTGCTCGGGGCCGGACTGGCTGTACTCGGTGCGGCCACCAAAGAGTCCGCCTATGCGGACCTTATCTCCACCGGCAGCCAGCTGGGAGGTTCTGCCTATATCGCCCGCTACGGTCGCGGCAACGAACTGGAATCCGACGAATACGGCATGAAATATATGGCTGCTGCCGGCTATGATCCCCAGGGCGCCGTGCGACTGCAGCGCAAATTCGTCGAACTCTCCAAAGGGCAACAGAGCAATGGCCTGGAAGCCCTCTTCGCCAGCCACCCCCCATCACAGTCCCGCGTCAGCGCCAATATCGAGCACAGTAAATCACTGCCCAAGAACGGGGTCACCAACCGCGATGCCTACCAAAAGGCCATAGCACAACTAAAACGCGATGCCGATGCCTATGAAAATTATGATGATGCTCTAAAAGCAGCCAATAAAAAGCAGTTTGATACGGCACTGAATCTGGTACGAAAGGCACAAAAGCAACAACCAAAAGAAGCCTCTTTCTTCGCACTGGAAGGAGATTTGCTCGCCCAGAAAAAACAATTTGATAAAGCCCACCAGGCCTACGACCGTGCCGTACAGAAAAACCCTGCACTGTTTTCCCACTGGTTAAAACGCGGCATGGCTAGTGCGCAACTTAAAAATTACACTGCTGCGGAGAGGGACTTAAACCGTTCTCTACGTTATTTGGAAACAGCTTACGCACACTTCTATTTGGGCGAGGTGTATGAAAAGCAGGGGAATAAGCAAAGCGCTTTCAAGCACTACGAGACAGCAGCCGGGGCAGGGGGAGAGATTGGCTCTAAAGCTCAGGCCCGGATACAGGCCTTAACTGGGAAGGGCTAAATTTATCGTTTAGAAATTTTGATTTAAAAATTAAAAAGGGCTATTAAATAGCCCTTTTCTTTTTAGAAGATTATAACTGAACTCTCAAGCCCAGCCGGTATTCGTCGTACCGATAAGCATCGCAATCATCACACCCATAATCTTCGTAATATCCATTGTACTTATTTGTTGCTGCAGCTAAGTAAGCTACGTCAACGGCAATATTCTGATTAAAGAAGTGGGAGAACTCTAACTTATAACGATGATTTTCATCATAGGCTATATTGACGGAAGTCTCTTTATTAAAATAGAACTCTGCACTCAACTCCGAGGCATCCCCCCATATTCTTCCGTTTCCATGATAATAACTCGCCTCAACACTTAAATACTTATCATTTCCGAAATCTACGAAATATTTAGACGACAAAATGTGATCGTCAGTTTCCTCAGCGACATTCATCGTAAAACCAAGATAACCAGCATCACTTAATTGGTGGCTATACTGAGCGGTTAATGAAAACTCTTCTTCTTCATCAAAATACTTAAAATCAGTATTACTGTAGTTTAATTTCACTAAAACATTCGGAGTGAAAAAATAACCAATCGATTGATCATAAATATTGGCATATTTTTGATCTTCTATACCAACACTCAGCACCACACCATTTTCTATAAAATACTCACCTTTTGTAGAAAGTGAATTTTGATGGTGATCATCCCGCCAATAATCATTCCGAATTTCGTATCGGGAGAACTGTGCTGATATATTGCTAACCTTATTGATATACTCAAACTCTTTAAGAGGTCCTAGAGTTTCTTTTCCTCCAAAAAAGTAAGTAGTACCAACGGAAGAGGTTTTATACTTAGTTTCTTCAACACTATAACCGGACGTTGGGCTATATGGCCATCCCATAGGGCTGTAGTAATGATCGTGATAAGAGTACTCTAAATCTGAATAACTCAAAGTAGTTATCGACTTATACTCCTCCGCCGTAACGCCAGTAGCAAGCACCATCAGGGGAACAACTGATACTTTAAAACCCCTCATAAAATCCTTTTCCAACTATAGATTTGATTTGTAAGATTTTAATAGGATTTATTTTTTATTTCTAGAGACAATAACAATACGACAAGAAATAAACGTTTAGGTAACATCCAATAATTAACTAAGAAAAGAAAAGGACTATCTAAGATAGCCCTTTTCTTACTTACAGCTGTACGGTCATACCAATTTGGTAAATATCATAATCGATATCACTATCAGTATTGGAAACATAAGCTGCTTCAACAGCGAAGTTACGGTTGAAGAAGTGGTTCATACCCAGCTTGTACTGTTCCACCTCATCGTAGGAAAAACTAACAGAAGTACGCTGTGTAAAGAAGTATTCAGTACCCAACTTCCAATAGTCATCGCCCTCATCGTAGCTGACATAATCCAATTCTGCAGTCAGGTACTGCTCGCCACCCAGGTGGGTAAAGTACTTGGAAGACAGGCTGCGAGTATCAAATTCTTCATCAACGGAAAAATCGAAACCGATATAATCGGTTCCATTCAGCTGGTGGTTATAACGGGCATTAACAGACAGTTCATTATCACTATCGTTATCTTCATGCTCCAGGCTAACCAAGAAGTTAGGAGTGAAGAGATAACCTACTGATAAAGTATCAATATTTTCTTCACCCCAATCGGCTAATTGAGCACCCAAAACCAGACCATTGGATGCAAAATATTCTCCACCTATTGTAAAGGTATCGAAATCTTCACTACCAACGTTGAGGTGAGAGTAACCACCGTAGATGTTGCTAACTTTATTGATGTACTCAAATTCTTTCAGTGGGCCAAGAGTTTCTTTTCCACCGAAAAAATACTGGCTGCCAAGATTAAAACTATCTGCACCATTTTCTAAATCGCTGTATTTAGCTTTAGTAAAAGAGTTGTACTCCTCAGCAGTTGCAGTAGCCGCAAGAAGCATCAGGGGAAGAGCTGCGAGCTTGAATCTCATATCAAAATCCTTCGTTAACGTAGGGATCCAAATTGGGCTGCGGATTGTAACAAAAGAATTTTTGTCTGCAACAACAGTTAATTACACAAAGTCAGTTTGAGAAGACTTTGCGACGAAGGGAATGAGAACAGGGGGCAGACAGAATTAAAGCTTCTTGCTTAGATGTAATTATCCGTAATCAAGTATTTTAAATACTCATTCAGAGACCGATTAAAATTTACAGTTTTTTAATTTTTGAAAAATTTAATTGATTCAGCTTCTGTTCAGTTTTGACGAGGCAATCTTAAGAAAGTTCATCATCATCAGCATAAGAAGCTACTACCTCCCTAAATTCTTTAAACTCTCCTAAAGGTCGTATACCCACAAAAGGAGCCACGCTTTGAATAATTTTATCAATCGCAAACGTATGTTCAGCCTGCATAGCATCGCGTTCTGTTTTACTGTGCCAAGTGGCTATCGCTATGAGGCTATTTTCGTCACCGATCTTTTGCAAAAGTTCCGTGCCCATAGCCCCAGGTGCCCGCTGAATTAACTGAGACGCACGTACCCAGGCATCGGCATATTCTTCCGCTGTGAAACCTTCCTTAATTTGAACCTCAAAAATATATTTCATCGCCAAGCCCCTAAATATTTCAAGTTCTTAAAATCTGCCTGCAATAAAAAAGGCCGCTATGAGCGACCTTTCTTTGGCTGAGGAAACTTAGGATTTCCTTAAATTCAAATTCCTCTCGTGGCCGTGGCGAATATCCGCCCCCTCCACCAAGTAGACTACCTGCTCACAAATATTCTTGGCGTGGTCACCGATACGCTCCAGTGAGCGCAGTGTCCACAGCACATTAATGACGCGGGAAATACTGCGCGGATCTTCCATCATATAAGTCACCAGCTCACGGACGGCGGTGCGGTAATCCATGTCCACCTGTTCATCCTCGGCGAGGGTGCGCAATGCGGACTCCACATCGAAACGAGTGTAGGCATCCAGGGCGTCGTTGAGCATTTTGCGTACAGCATTTGCCAGATGGCGTATCTCGGTATAGCCGCGCGGTGAGGTGCCTTCATCGGTCAGGGCAATCGCCATTTTCGCGATTTTGCTGGCCTCATCACCGATACGCTCCAGGTCGCGGGCGATACGGGTTACCGACATCACCATACGCAGATCCGAAGCGGCGGGCTGGCGCTTGGCGATGATTAAAGTCGCGTGTTCGTCCAGGGCCATCTCGCACTTGTCGATTTCCTCTTCGACGCGCAGGACTTCCTCGGCGAGCTGGCTGTCGGCATTCGACAGGGCATCGACGGCGTCAGCCACTTGGCGGGCGACCATGCCGCCCATTTCCAACATCTCGGTCTTGATTCCCTCCAGGTCCTCGTTGAACTGGCGGGAGATATGCTGATCGAAGTGCATTTCCATAGTTATCCCTCGGAGCAAGATTGGCTTAGCCGAAGCGGCCGGTAATGTAGGCTTCGGTTAGTTCGTGCTCCGGATTGGTGAACACGGTCTCTGTATCGTTGACTTCAACCAGGTGCCCCAGGTGGAAGTAAGCCGTGCGCTGACTAACGCGGGCCGCCTGCTGCATGGAATGGGTCACGATGGCAATAGTGTAGTTCTCGCGCAACTCATCGATCAGCTCCTCAATACGCGCAGTAGCGATCGGGTCCAGGGCGGAACAGGGCTCATCCATCAGGATAACCTCCGGGCTCACGGCAATGGCTCGGGCGATACACAGACGCTGCTGCTGACCGCCAGACAGGCCGGTGCCCGGCTTGTCCAAACGGTCCTTAACTTCATCCCAGAGGCCGGCGCGGCGCAGGCTGTTTTCCACAATTTCATCCAGGTCGGCGCGGCGGCTGGCGATCCCGTGGATTTTGGGGCCGTAGGCCACATTTTCATAGATAGACTTGGGGAAGGGATTGGGCTTCTGGAACACCATCCCCACCCGAGCGCGTAAAGGCACAACATCCACCTTGGGACCATAAATGGGGTCGCCATCCAGGCTCAGTTCGCCCTCCACCCGACAGCCTTCGATGGTGTCATTCATGCGGTTGAGGCAACGCAGGAAAGTGGACTTACCACAACCGGATGGGCCGATCATCGCCACAACTTCATTGCGGCCGATATCCAGGCCCACATTGTGAATAGCCTGGGTTTCACCGTAGAACACATTCACATTGCGCATGCGTAACTTGGCGGTATCAGTAAAGGGCTGGCCCACTGTTTTCCGCACCTCGGCTTGGCTCACTGCCATTTTTTCACCGGTCAGTTCGGGTTGCGCCGCTTCAGAATGTCCGGCGGCATCCAGGGTCATGGTACTCATAAATAATCCTGTTTTCCGATTATCCGCGCTGTTACCAGCGGCGCTCAAGTTTCTTGCGCAGCATTACTGCACTGGTATTCATAAGAATCAATACACTCAGCAGCACCATAATGGCTGCAGAGGTACGCTCCACAAAGGCGCGCTCTGGGCTGTCGGCCCAGAGGAAAATCTGTACCGGCAATACCGTGGCCGGATCGGTAACTCCGCCGGGTACATCCACAATAAAGGCAACCATACCGATCATCAGAAGGGGCGCGGTCTCACCCAGGGCCTGGGCCATACCAATAATCGCACCGGTGAGCATACCGGGCATGGCCAACGGCAATACATGGTGGAAAACCACCTGCATACGCGAGGCACCCATACCCATCGCCGCTTCGCGAATCGAAGGCGGCACCGCCTTCAACGCCGCACGGCTGGAAATAATAATTGTCGGTAACGTCATCAGGGTAAGTACCAGACCGCCAACCAGAGGCGCAGAGCGCGGCAACTCAAAAAAGTTGATAAAGATCGCCAGCCCCAGCAAGCCGAATACGATGGACGGCACTGCCGCGAGGTTATTGATATTCACCTCAATCAAATCGGTCCAACGATTCTTCGGCGCGTATTCTTCCAGGTAGATAGCGGCAGCCACCCCGATTGGGAAAGACAGCGCCAAAGTCACCAGCAATGTAAACAGCGAGCCCATCAAAGCGGCGCGGATACCTGCCTGTTCCGGCTCGCGCGAATCGCCGTTGGTAAAAAAAGTGGTATTAAAACGCTTCTTCAGTTCGCCACTTTGTAGCAACTGTTCGATCCAGCCGGCTTTCTGTTCGGATGTGCGGCCACGGAAGCCCTCTTTAGAATCCTTCAGGCTTTTAACAAAAGTATCCACATCGTCGTCAGCGGCAAACCATACTTTCTCGCTCGTACCGAGTAGCTCTGGGTTTGCAGCCAGGCGATCACGCAGGTTAAAGGGTGCCCCCGAGGAGACCAGGCTATAGAGCTCACGCTTGTCACTGCGGCCAGTCACCGAGGGAAAACGCTCGCGCAACGCCGCGCGGATCACCCCAGTGAAATTGGCCCAGGCAAGGCTCTCGTCATCGACCTTCTCAATACCGAGTACCTGCGCATCGTAGTGCACTTCCAGCTCAATGGCGGTCTGCACAAAGGCGCCGCTACCCTTGCTGATAATATCGCTGAATAGAATGACAACCGCGAGTATGCCGAAAGCGATACTGGCAATGCCCAGCCCGCGAAACAGTTTTTCCTTGCGATGGCGGCTGGCAAGGCGCTTCTCGATGCGCTCACGAACCTGCGTCTGGGTGAGGTTAGTCATACTGCTCCCGGTATTTTTTCACTACGTGCAGGGCGATAAAGTTCAGCACCAGAGTGGAGATAAATAGCATCAGGCCAAGCGCAAATGCGGCCAGGGTCTTGGGACTGTCAAACTCCTGGTCGCCGACCAGTAGTGTCACAATTTGCACGGTAACAGTGGTGACCGAATCCAGAGGGTTCGCAGTCAGGTTGGCGGCGAGGCCCGCGGCCATCACTACGATCATCGTTTCACCAATTGCGCGAGATACCGCCAAGAGTACACCGCCGACAATGCCCGGCAAGGCGGCGGGAATCACCACCTTGCGCACGGTTTCCGATTGGGTTGAACCCAACCCCAGAGCGCCATCGCGCAGGGATTGCGGAACTGCATTAATAACATCGTCAGATAATGAAGAGACAAATGGGATAATCATAATCCCCATTACCAGGCCAGCGGCCAGGGCGCTCTCACTGGAGGCCTGTAAACCCATTGAGGTGGCCAGGTCGCGAATAAATGGGGCAACAGTCAGTGCCGCAAAAAAGCCGTATACCACGGTAGGTACACCGGCGAGAATTTCCAAAATAGGCTTGGCTACGTTGCGCACGCGCTTGCTGGCGTACTCGGCCAGATAAATAGCGGCCATCAGGCCCACAGGCACCGCCACCAACATGGCGATTGCGGAAACCATCAGGGTGCCGGTAAACAGGGGTACCGCACCAAAGGCTCCGCTGGAACCAACCTGATCGGCACGCAGGGCCATCTGCGGGCTCCAGTGCAGGCCGAACAAGAATTCAGTCACTGGCACCGACTGGAAAAAGCGCAGCGACTCAAACAGTACCGAGAACAAAATACCCACAGTGGTAAAAATCGCGGCGCAGGCACAGGTAATCAGAATAGCCTTCAGGACTTTTTCCACTTTCTCACGGGCACGCAGCTCCGGAGAAAAACGCAACAGTGCAAATGCCCCCAGGCCCACCGCCAATACCAGGCTTAAAAAGGCCTGTAGAGTATTGGAATTATTGCGCAACTGACTGAGGTGCTCGGCAGCCGACTGTAACTGTGGAGATGACTCTCCCACCAAATGGCCAGCGGCAAGGTTTTGAATTTGTGCATAGAGCAGGTTCTGCCCGGCAATGGTATCGGGCTTATCGGCGATGCTGTGCATCACCATAGAGCGAATAATGGCATCGTCAAAAATCAGCCAGGCACCCAGTAGTAAAAGTGCCGGTAAACCACACCAAAGCGCGGTAAATAATCCGTGATAGCTGGGCAGTGAGGCCAGATTACGCAGGCCTCCTCGGCTGCGCGCTGCACTCAGTGCACGACTAAAGCCGGTACCGTAGGCCACTAAAATCAACAGCAGCAAAAGGGCGAACAGTGTGGGGGTTTGCATTGAATTACCGTGCTAAAAATGTCGATGTCGGCATTATCCCGACTTTTCCCTGTGTTTCCACTTGGCTTTCATAAAAACGGCCAAGCCCTCTCGAGCTTGGCCGTCAATTCCCTTTGACTGTACTACTCCAGGATAAATTTACTTCGCAGCAAGATTGCTCAGGGCATTCAGTTTGCGAACGTCAGTAGCAATTTTCTGGCGTTTCTCTTGGGGCAACGGGATCATACCTTTGTCAGTCAGGTAACCTTCATCACCCCAAGCGCGCTCATTGGTGAACTCCGCCAGGAACTGCTTGATACCTGGCACTACGTCGGCATGTGCCTTCTTCACGTAAATAAACAGCGGGCGGGAAACTGGATATCTCTGATCGGCGATAGAATCGAAAGTCGGAGCCTGTCCTTCGATCAAAGAGCCTTGTACTTTATCGGCATTCTGGTCGAGGAAGCTGAAACCAAAGATGCCCAGGGCATTTGGATTGGCAACCAACTTGTTGACGATCAGGTTATCGTTCTCACCGGCTTCAACATAAGCGCCGTCTTCGCGTACGTTGTGACAGATCGCCTTATAAGCGCTCTTGTCTTTTTTCTTCATGGCCTTGATCCAGCCAAATTTCTTACAACCACCTTCCATTGCCAGCTCCGCGAAGGCATCGCGGGTACCGGAAGTGGGGGGCGGCCCCAAAACTTCAATTTTGGTATTGGGCAGCGCAGGATTTACGTCTTTCCAGGTCTTGTAAGGGTTAGCTACCAGCGTTTCGGAACCGTCCGGGTTCGGTACTTCTTTTGCCAGGGCCAGGAAAATATCTTTGCGGGAAAGCTTGAAAGGAGTTGCTTTCTTAGCATTGGCCAGCACGATACCGTCGTAGCCAATCTGTACTTCCACAACATCAACGCCGTTGCCGTTACACATTTCCAGCTCGGACTGCTTAATGCGGCGGGAAGCACCAGTGATGTCTGCAGTGCTTTCACCAACGCCCTGACAGAACAGCTTCATGCCGCCGCCAGTACCTGTGGATTCAACTACCGGAGTCTTGAACTGGGTAGCACGGCTGAAACGCTCCGCCACAGTGGTGGTAAAAGGGTAAACAGTGGAAGAACCCACAACACTGATGTAGTCGCGAGCCGCCAGGGCTACCTGAGAGGTGGCAAGGGTCAATGCCGCCAGGGAAGTAGCCAAAATTTGCTTGTTCATGTGTAACTCCGATGAGTGTTTTTTATTTCACGCGGCGATGCTAGGAACAACGGATGACGATTCTATGAATAAAACATGACAAAAAAGTTACAGCCGGAAATTTACCCCGCTGGTGCCCGGGCAGGCAAAGCGGTAACCTGCATACAAACGAGATAACAATAAGATGTAAAGAGAGAAGCCCCCATGCTATTTCTGATGCGTGGAGCGCGTGCACTGGAGAGTCTATCCAGTCGCACCGGCCACCTGCTCGCCTGGTTTACCTGGGCCATGGTCTTAATACAGTCCTGCGTTGTGGCTCTGCGCCACCTGTTCGACAGTGGCTCCATAGCGCTACAGGAGTCCGTAATCTATCTGCACGGTGCCGCCTTTATGTTGGGCCTGGCCTATGCGCTGCAAACCGACGCCCACGTGCGTGTCGATGTCTTCTATCGGCGAATGGGTCCCAGGGGTAAGGCTTGGGTTAATGCTCTGGGTTTTCTGCTATTTCTTTTGCCAGTCTGCACTTTTATGTTGCTGAGCAGCTGGCAGTTTGCTCTGAATAGTTGGTCAGTGCTTGAGGAGAGCGCCAATGCCGGCGGCCTTCCCGGTGTTTTCCTGCTGAAAAGTCTGATTCCCCTCGCGGCAGTAACCCTCGGTCTCGCCGGCACCGCCCAGTTTATTCGTGCTCTGCTACAGCTTATGGAGGTTTCAAGCCCGGTAAGCGAATCTGTAGCGAAACCACGATTGCTCAAGCAGGTGGAGGAGGCAGAGGCATGATCGAGCTGATACCTCTATTGATGTTTGCCGCCGTTTGCGGGCTACTGATGTTCGGTTACCCGGTAGCTTTCACGCTCGCCGGTACGGCCCTAATCACCGCCGGGTTGGGTATCGTGTATGGCGCTTTCGATGCCGAGCTACTGCGTGCCTTCCCCGACCGCCTCTACGGCATTATGCAAAACGGCACCTTGGTTGCCGTGCCGCTCTTTGTCTTGATGGGAGTCATTCTCGAGAGAGCAAAAATCGCCGAAGACTTGTTGGTTAATCTGACCAAAGTATTTATGGGTGCGCCGGCGGGTATGGCCATTTCTGTAGTAGTTGTCGGCGCACTTCTGGCCGCTAGTACCGGTATTGTGGGCGCCACCGTGGTGACTATGGGTTTAATGTCCCTGCCCACCATGTTGAAACAGGGCTACTCCCCAAAGCTAGCCACTGGCACCATCTGCGCCACCGGCACCCTCGGGCAGATTATTCCCCCCTCTATTGCTCTGGTGCTGCTTGGGGATACTCTCTCCAACGCCTACCAGCAGGCACAACTATCCGCAGGTATCTTTAACCCCAAGCCGGTCAGCGTTGGTGACCTTTTTATCGGTGCCATTATTCCCGGCCTATTGCTGGTAGCAGCCTACATTGTTTATCTATTGTTCGTGGCGCGCCGTTCTCCGAGTAAGGCCAAGACCGCGCAGCAGCAACCTCTGGAAGTTTGGCCGCTACTGAGTAGCCTTTTTCCTCCTATCGCTTTGATGCTATTAGTGCTGGGTTCAATTATTACCGGTGCCGCAACGCCTACAGAAGCCGCCGCCGTAGGTGCTCTGGGGGCGGGATTACTGGCTTACAGTCGCGGTGCTCTGCATTGGGCGCAAGCGGGGGAGGTGGGTCGCAGCACTCTACAGGTAAGCGCGATGGTGTTTGCCATTCTTATTGGTGCTTCATTGTTCTCACTGGTCTTCCGTGGATATGGCGGTGAAGAACTTGTCACCAGTATTTTCCACAGTCTGCCTGGGGGTGTTATTGGTGCGACCTTGCTGGTCATGCTGGTGATCTTCTTGCTCGGTTTCATTCTCGACTTTATTGAGATCACCTTTGTGGTGGTGCCCATTGTTGGGCCGGTGTTGTTGGCGATGGGTGTGGACCCGATTTGGCTGGGCATCATGATTGCAATCAACTTGCAGACTTCCTTCCTTACTCCACCCTTTGGATTTGCATTGTTTTATCTTCGCGGCGTTGCGCCAAGTTCAGTGGCCACTTCCGCTATCTATCGCGGCGTTATGCCATTTATCGCTATTCAGCTGTTGATTTTGTGCCTCCTAGCACTCTGGCCTGCTCTGGTGACTTGGTTGCCGGGGGTGGTTCAGAATTAACCCAAAAGACAACGATCGGTAGTGATAAGACCTTGTATCGCTACCGATTGGATCCAGCCCAAAACGATCGTACTAACATTGAAACTTAATAAACCCTTCGCCCCTTAAATTCATCGGCACATCTTGATTCCCTACGGCAAGTCACCAGCACCTGCTAAATTGGCATTCAATTTTTAATTTGCTCGCCAGACCATCAATAAACCTCTGCGGATATCTTTCCTTAAAAAAATAGACCCATCAAAAGGAATTAAATACTGCTATCGATATCCAAGCACGAATAAAAAATTAAAAAGGATTTAAAAAATGCTAAATATAACTAGTCTTTCCAAGACCTACGATAACGGCGTGCATGCGCTTAAAAACGTCAATTTGGATATTCCCAAGGGTATGTTCGGATTACTCGGCCCCAATGGCGCCGGCAAGTCTTCTTTAATGCGTACTATCGCCACGCTGCAATTTGCAGACAGCGGCTCCATCACTTTTGATGGTATCGATGTGGCCAGTAACCCTCAGAAAATTCGCAGCACCTTGGGTTATCTACCACAGGATTTCGGGGTTTATCCGAGAATCAGTGCCGAAGATATGCTCGATCATATGGCAGTTCTAAAAGGTATTAGTAATCGCAAAGAGCGTCACGAAATGGTGGCTGAATTACTGCACCAGACCAATTTATTTAAGGATCGCAAAAAAAACCTAAGCGGTTACTCTGGGGGTATGCGCCAGCGCTTTGGTATTGCCCAAGCCCTGATCGGCGACCCACGCCTGATTATTGTCGACGAGCCTACCGCTGGTCTCGACCCTCAGGAGCGCAATCGCTTTCACAACCTGCTTAGCGAAATTGGCGAAAACGTAGTGGTAATTCTTTCCACCCATATTGTCGAAGATGTTGCCGATCTGTGCCCCAATATGGCGATCCTGGCCGCAGGTCAAATTGTGGCCCAAGGTAAACCCGAAGAACTTATCTCTAAATTGCAAGGGCGTGTATGGCGGCGCACCGTCGATAAATCTGAGCTGGAAGAATGCCACAATAATTTTGATGTGATTTCCACTCGTTTATTAGCCGGGCGCCATGTTGTGCATGCGCTGGCAGATACCCAACCGGCAGTAGGCTTTGAGCAGCTGCAACCGGACCTTGAAGATGTCTACTTCTCCACCCTGTTTAGCAATAAAAAAGCTCAAGTGGCTAGCGTCGCTTGAGGTGGGGGAGGATTTCTAAATGTTTTTATCGGTTGCTAAGTTTGAATTTCACTACCAGTTGCGCCAGCCACTGTTTTATGTGACCAGCCTGGTATTTTTTCTACTGACTTTTGGTGCTATGACCGTCGACAATATACAGATCGGCGGCGGTGGAGGTAGCACCCTGATCAACTCTCCCTACGCGATTATGCTAACCCTGTTAGTAATGTGCGTTTTCAGTATTTTTATCACTGCCGCCTTCGCAGCCAATCCGGTGCTGCGTGATCGCGATATGAAAATGGAAGGTATTGTCTTCAGTACCCCTATTAATAAGCGTGATTATTTATTGGGGCGCTTCACAGGATCATTCGCCGTGGCCTTTCTGGCTTTCTCATCTACGGCGCTGGGTATGCTGTTCGGTTCATGGATGCCTTGGCTAGACCCAGAGCGCTTGGGCCCCACTCAAATATCCCACTACCTGCAAACCTTATTCATACTTATCTTTCCCACCATGCTGTTTTGCAGCGCCATGTTTTTTAGCCTGGCAGCCATAACTCGCAGCATGATGGCCACTTACCTGGGGTTGATCGCCTTCCTGATACTCTATTTCACCAGCCAGGGAATCATGGATGAACCCGCCTATCGAAGTGCTGCCGCACTGGCTGACCCCTTTGGTATCGCCGCCTTCCAGGAGACAACTCGCTACTGGACCGCTTTCGATCGCAATACCTCTATGATCGCACTAGAGGGAAACTTTCTAATCAACCGCTTACTATGGCTGGGCGCCAGCTTATTATTTATCGGCTTAGGCTATAAATGCTTTTCATTTGCCGAACGTAAATCTCTCTGGTCGCGCCGCCGCACCACAGAAGCCGCAGACAGTGAGATACCTAGGTACATCAAGCCCCTACCGCGAATTACTCCAAACTTTGGGGCAGCCACGGTTTGGCAACAATTCCGTATACGCTGCGGTTTTGAAGTAAAAGCAGTAGTAAAAAGCCTAGCTTTTTGGGTAATCCTGGCACTGGGTGTTCTGAATGTCTTGGGCGCATCCCTGAGCCTGGAGGCAGTATTTGGCACCTCGGTATACCCGGTGACTCGTTCTATGGTCAGTCTGATAGAAGGTGCTTTTAGCCTCATCATGTTGATTATTCTGATCTACTATGGGGCTGAATTGGTGTGGCGAGAACGCCAGGCCGGTTGCCATGAAATTATGGATGCCGTGCCCACACCCAGCTGGATTTTCGTAGCGAGCAAGTTTATTGCAATGCTGGTGGTTCTGGCCGGTATCCTGATAGCCTGCATGCTTACCACTGTGGCTGTACAGCTGGGCAAGGGATATACAACGCTTGAGCCTGGACTGTATTTTTACGGACTCTGGTATCAGTTTGCGCTGCCGTTTTACTTGATGGCAGTCCTATCTATCTTTGCCCAGGTGATAACCCGCAATAAATTCCTCGGCATGCTACTGATGGTGGGCTACTTAATTAGCTCCAGTGTCCTTGATGGCCTTGGGTTCGAACACAACCTCTATCAATTTGCAGACTGGAACGCCGCACCTTACTCGGATATGAATGGTTATGGTCACTTTGATCAGGGTCGGGCTTGGTTTGCGTTATATTGGATCAGCTTCAGCCTGATACTGGCCATCTTGAGTTACGGGCTCTGGCAGCGCGGTACCCTGGCTCCTCTAACTAGCCGGGTCAAAGCCCTGCGCTTCCAACTGGGGCTTTCCAGTCGATTAACTGCCTCCACAACCCTGCTACTGTTTATCGGCACGGGCGCCTTTATTTTCTACAACACCAATATTCTCAATCACTACGAAACCAGCAAGGATCGTGAGCGACTGGCCGCAAACTATGAGAAGAAATACAAGGCCCTGGAGGATAAACTCGCACCACATATCACCGATGTCAAAGTGGATGTGGATATCTTCCCCAATGAACGCCGCTATGAAGTGCGCGGCCGCTACTTCCTGGTTAACAAGCGTGAGGAGTCGATTGATGAGGTAGTTATAGGGCTGGATCGCGGCCTTACAGTTAACCAGTTATCCCTAAATCAGGCCAAGTTACGCGAAAAGGACGAGCAGTTCGGACACTATTTCTTCGAGCTGGATCGCCCACTTGAATCCGGCCAGTCCCTCACGCTGGAGTTTGATCTGAGCAGGATCAATCGCGGCTTTATGAACTCCGGCTCCTCCACCACCTTGGTGCAGAACGGTACCTTCTTTAATAACTACGAAGCGCTGCCCTTTATCGGTTACAACAGCAATTTTGAGTTGACTGATCGTCACCTGCGTAAAAAGCACGATCTACCGCCGCCGCAGCGTATGCCCAAACTGGAGGACAAAGAGCACTACCGAAAATCCTATCTTCGCAGCGACTCCGACTGGATCAACTTTGAAACCACCGTCAGTACTTCCTTGGGACAGATAGCACTGGCCCCCGGCTACCTACAAAAAGACTGGCAGGAGGGAGAGCGCCATTACTTTCATTACAAGATGGACGCGCCCATTCACAACTTTTTTTCCTACCTTTCAGCGGACTACACAGTGGTCAAAGATAAATGGCAGGACGTTGCCATTGAGGTCTACCACCACAAGCCCCACGACTACAACATAGATCGTATGGTTGAGGGAGTGAAAAAGTCCCTGGAGTATTTCAGTGAGGCATTCAGCCCTTATCAGTATCGCCAACTGCGTATCGTCGAGTTCCCAGGCTATGAATCCTTTGCCCAGGCATTCCCCAACACCGTACCTTTCTCTGAATCTATCGGTTTTGTCGCCGATCTGCGGGACCCGGATGAGATTGATTACGTCTTCTATGTAACCGCCCACGAGGTGGCGCACCAGTGGTGGGCGCATCAATTGATTGGCGCCAATGTACAGGGAGCGACTCTACTGTCTGAAACCCTGGCGCAATACTCAGCACTAATGGTGATGGAGCGGGAATACGGCCCTGAAAAAATGCGTCGTTTCCTCAAATATGAGCTAGATGGCTACCTGAGCGCTCGGGGTACCGAGTTGCTTGAGGAGTTACCTTTATCTCGCAACGAAAACCAGACCTATATCCATTACGACAAGGGCTCGCTAGCGATGTACGCCCTTAAGGATGCGATGGGTGAAGATGCCGTCAATGCGGCTTTGGCTTCCCTGTTAAAAGAAAAAGGCTTCTCCAGTGATCCCTATCCCACCAGCATGGATTTAGTGGCAAGACTCCGAGCCCACGCCGCCCCCACCCAGCAAGAGCTGATCACCGATATGCTGGAGCGAGTAGTCCTCTTTGATCTCAAAGTCGCAAATGCCACCTATGAGCTGTTGGAGAACGGCAATTATCGCGTATTACTGGAGCTGGAAGCGCACAAATATGAAGCCGAAGGGGATGGACAGGAACAAGAAATTCCCATCAATAACTGGATAGATGTTGCCATTTTTGCAGAAGATCCCGACAAGAACACCAGTTCAGACAATGTGCTCTACTTGGCCAAACAGGAGATCAGTGAAGAGACCACCCTGCTGGAGTTTGAGGTGAAGGGCAAACCGAGCATTGCTGGCTTTGATCCCTATATCAAGATGATCGACAAAAACCCGGACGACAATCTGTTGGCAATAGAGGCACTTTAGGGCTCTTGTCACTAATTTCCCGGCCACCTAGGGGGTGGCTGGGAAAAACTTCACTCGTTTTCGTTGGAAAAACTCAGACAAGCACTGGTCAAATACTACTCAATTTGTGCTAGAATGCGCCACCTTCCCTCAGGTGGAAACCAATAACTCTAACAATCTGTGAGTAGTCGATGTCCGCACTTTCAGCCCTTGATGAAAACCCGCAACCAACAGGCACGCTTACCCTGCAAACCCTGGCTATGCCCCGTGATACCAATCCCCAGGGGGATGTATTCGCTGGTTGGCTGATGTCGCAAATGGACCTGGCTGGAGCAATCTTGGCCCAAAGCATTGCGCGCGGCAGGGTAACTACCGTAGCGGTCGGCAGTATGGTGTTCTTACGCCCGGTTCCGGTTGGCTCTACGGTCAGCTGTTATGCCGAGGCTATAGAGGTAGGGCGTTCCTCTATTAGAACAATGGTTGAGGTATGGCTGACACGGGTGGACTCTGGTGAGCAGGTAAAGGTCACCGAGGGTGAGTTTGTTTTTGTCGCTATCGACGATAGAGGGCATACCAGACCACTGCCCTGAAACGACTTGCAAAACTATTTCGGGAAACTGCCTTAAACCAGTTTCCCTTCTATGATATTAATTTTGCCTTTTATTCCTGTTTCTTGCTTTCCCCATCAAGTTCACGCGCCTGGTAATAAGCCTCTTCACTTATCTGGTGATAGGGCCGCACATCCCGCTCAAAATCCTTAAAGGCTTTATAGATACGCGCAAATTCTGGGTCCTTATTTGCGGTCTCTTGCATCAGCTGAGTATTGATCTGCTTTAAATGGGCAAGTACATCGTCTGGTAAACGCTTAACTTTGACTCCATGTGTTTCCACCAGCTCACGCAGGGCGCGATTATTACGAGCGGTGTACTCATCCAACATGTCCTGGTTTGCTTCGCGGGCAGCCACGCGCACAATGGCCTGTAGGTCTTTGGGCAATTTCTCAAAGGCTTTTTTATTGACGATAAATTCCATCATTGAGCCGGGTTCATGCCAGCCGGGATAGTAGTAGTACTCGGCAACCTGATGGAAACCGAAAGCGAGATCGTTATAAGGTCCAACCCACTCGGTCGCATCAATAACACCAGTCTGCAGCGCGGTATAGAGTTCACCACCGGGAATAGTCACAGCTGTACCGCCGGCCCGGTTTAATACTTCTCCGCCCAGACCGGGAATTCGCATTTTTAAGCCCTGCAAATCCTTAACAGAGTTAATTGGTTTGTTAAACCAGCCGGCCATCTGTACCCCAGTGGAGCCACCCGCTAGGGGGATCAGGTTGAACGGTTCATAAATCTCTTTCCAGAGTTCCAAACCACCACCGTGGTGCAGCCAGCCATTCATTTCCTGGGCGTTTAAACCAAACGGTACCGCGGTAAAAAACTGGGCCGCTGGAATCTTGCCTTTCCAATAATAGGCGGCACCATGTCCCATCTGTGCAGCGCCCTCAGATACCGCACCAAAAATACCCAGAGCGGGTACCAGCTCACCCGCACCATAAACTTTAATTTTGAGGCGGCCGGAGGACATCAACTCAACGTTTTTTGCAAAGCGCTCCGGGGCCTGGCCGAGGCCGGGGAAATTTTTTGGCCAAGTGGTAACAAGCTTCCACTCAAACAACTCTTTGTTGCCATTATCGGAAAAATGTTGTGCAGGGCCCTGTGCCACACGGGAAGTGACCAGTGCAGCAAAGGTAATAACGAGCAGGGCGATAAGGCCCAAAATAATAGCGGGATACCAGTTAACTTTTTTCATCGCTTTTAATTATCTTTTTTCTTGTAAGGCGCTGATCATCGATAAATGATCTTTTTTAAATGGTCGGGATTTTGGGAAAAACCAAAATCAGTGCAGAAAAAATTTCTAATCTGACTTGGTTTTTATCAAAGCAAACAATCTATAAAGGCTGCAGCTTAGCCATAGCCACTACCAGCCATTTACTGCCAACATCATCGAAATTGACCTGTACACGTGTACGGGGGCCATTACCTTCGAACTGCACTACGGTGCCCTCGCCGAACCTGACATGCTCAACCCGGCCACCCAGTGCCAATGGTGGTAAATCATCGAAATCTGGCGCCGGGTCGGAAAACTGGCCCACCTTGCCATAATCCGCCTGGTAGAGGGGACGGGAAATTTCGGTCTTCAAGCGCACTTCGTGCACCAAATTTGGCGGAATCTCACCGATAAAGCGAGACGGACTGTTGTAGGTCTCGCTGCCAAACAGGCGCCGGTTTTCCGCGTAGGTAATATACAGTTTACACATGGCGCGGGTGATACCCACGTAGCAGAGGCGCCGCTCTTCCTCCATACGGCCGGGCTCCTGTGCAGACATCTTGTGGGGGAACAGGTTTTCCTCCACGCCCGCCATAAACACCAAAGGAAATTCCAGGCCCTTGGCAGAGTGCAGGGTCATCAGCTGGACGGCATCTTCAAACTCATCCGCCTGGCCTTCACCGGCATCGAGGGCGGCGCTGTCGAGGAACTGGTTAAGAAGAGGGATTTCCTCCTCATCTTCCTCCCCCTCGGGCAGGTCCACACCGGCAAAAGAGCGACAAGCAGTGACCAATTCCTGCAAGTTCTCCACCCGCGTCTGGCCCTTCTCACCTTTTTCTTTGCCGTGGAATTCCAGCAGGCCGCTAGTCTCGATCACATCCTCGGCAATGGCATCCAGCTCTTTATCTTCCGCATTTGCAGCCAGCTGGTTGATCAGATCCAGAAAGCTCTGCAGAGCATTACCGGCGCGCGCAGCCAGTACGCGCTGTTGTAACATCAGCTTGGCCGCCTGCCACAAGGAACAGCCCTGCTCGCGAGCAAAGGAGCGCACCATTTCCACCGTGCGCGCACCAATGCCACGAGTGGGGGTATTCACCACCCGTTCAAATGCAGTGTCATCATTGCGATTGCTGATCAGGCGCAGGTAGGACAGGGCATTTTTGATTTCCAGGCGATCGTAGAAGCGCTGGCCACCGTAGATACGGTAGGGCACCTGTTCGCGCAGTAGCCCCTCTTCAAGCACCCGGGATTGGGCGTTGGAGCGGTAGAGGATGGCAATGCTGTCGCGGCGATTGCCATCGCGCACCCAATCATTGATACGCTCGACGATAAAGCGCGACTCATCCTGCTCGTTGTAGGCGGCGTAGACGGCGATGGGCTCGCCTTCTTCCCCCTTGGTCCACAACTCCTTGCCCAGACGACCGCTGTTATTGGCGATCACCGCGTTGGCCGCATTCAGAATGGTGGAGGTGGAGCGATAATTCTGCTCCAGGCGTACCGTCTGCACTTCACGCAGATCTGTAGAAAAGTGCTGGATATTCTCGATCTTGGCGCCGCGCCAACCGTAAATGGACTGGTCATCGTCACCCACAGCGGTGATATGGCACTGTTCCCCTGCGAGCAGGCGCAACCAAGCGTATTGAATCGTGTTGGTATCCTGGAACTCATCCACCAGGATATGGGGGAAACGCCGGCGGTAGTGGGCCAGAATACTGTCGTTATTCAGCCAAAGTTCGTGGGCGCGCAGCAGCAACTCGCCAAAATCTACCAGCCCACCGCGCTGACAGGCCTCTTCATAGGCGAAGTAGATGCGCACCATGGTCTGCAACCAGGGATCGGCGCCGGCATTGATATATTGCGGGCGCAGGCCTTCATCTTTCTGCGCGCCAATCCACCACTGGGTTTCCCGCGGCGGCCACTTTTTATCGTCCAGCCCCAGATCTGCCTGTACCCGCTTGACCAGGCGCAGCTGGTCGTCGGAATCCAGAATCTGGAAGTTCTGCGGCAACTTGGCTTCTTGCCAGTGGGCTTTGAGCAGGCGGTGAGCCAGGCCGTGGAAAGTGCCCACCCACATGCCAAAGGTATTCACCCCCAGCAACTCTTCGATACGGGCGCGCATCTCGCGGGCCGCCTTGTTGGTAAAGGTCACCGCCATAATGGAGTAGGGCGAGGCGCCCTCCACCTGCATTAGCCAAGCGATGCGGTGTACCAGCACCCGGGTCTTGCCCGAGCCGGCACCGGCCAGAACCAATTGATTGCCGGGCGCGGCAGCTACCGCTTCGCGCTGGGCGTCGTTGAGGGGGTCTAAAATCTGAGATACGTCCATGGGCGAAGATTGTACCAGAGCTGCTGTATAAGACCTGTGTAAATAAACAGGATTTTACCCCGGCTGACAATGCAAAGCCCCTCGCCAGCCGGGGGCGCAGCGGCTAAACTGCGCCAACTGGCATAGAGAAGGAAGTCCTGTGAAACCGGCGGAAGTAACGCAACGAATCAGTGAGCAACTGTCATCCATGCGCAAATCTGAGCGCAAGGTGGCGGAGTATATTCTCGCCAATCCCGATGAAATTATTCATATGCGCATCGTCGACCTGGCCACCGAGGCCCAGGTGAGCGAGCCGACCGTGGTGCGCTTTTGTCGCGCCGTGGGCTGTTCCGGCTTCCAGGAGTTCAAGTTGAACCTGGCGCAACAGCTGGCTTCCAGCCCCAGCTTCGGCCAAATCGCGGTGACCGAGACCGACACCATTGCCGAGTACAAACGCAAGGTGTTCGACTCAACAGTAGATACTTTGCTAAAAGTGCGCGATAGAATTGACGACCGCGCCCTTGAGGCCGCTGTCACTGCGATGGCCGCTTCCAAGCGGGTGGAATTCTTCGGCTTTGGCGCCTCTGGTGCTGTCGCCGCCGATGCCCAGCACAAGTTCTTCCGCCTGCAATTGGCCACCGCCGCCCACTCGGACCACCACATCCAGAATATGTCAGCCATGTCTATGCAGCCGGGCGATGTAGTCGTTGCTATCTCCCAGAGTGGCCGCACCAAGGCACTACTGCGCTCCATGAGCATGGCAAAGGAGCAGGGCGCTCTGGTGGTTGGCCTGGCACCCAGCGGTTCGCCGGTGGCACAGCAGGCCAGTATCCCGCTAGAAGTGGATGTGGAAGAAGATATTGAGATCTATACACCACTGTCCTCACGCATCGCCCACCTAGTGGTGATTGATGTGCTCGCCATCGGCGTTGCCCAGCGCAAAGGCCCCCAGTTGCAAGAGCACCTACTAAAGCTGAAGCAGGGCCTGTACACATTGCGGGAAGACAAACACTGAGGGAAATTTGCAAGAATGCGGCACTGGATAATGTGTCGCAGCCCCTCTACCATGCCTGCTGTATCCGGCAATCTACTGCCACTGCCAACAAGTGCCCCTAGCCGTTCCAGAGCAATTCCATGACATCCACCGCATTATCCGCTGAGCAAAAAGCACCGCGCTGGTTGGTGGTATGGCTAGCGGCGCTGGTCTCCCTGACGCCATTTTCCATCGACAGTTACTTGCCGGCTATCCCGGCCATGGCCGGTGCGCTCGATACCGAAGTGGAGCGGGTGCAGTATTCGGTCTCCAGCTTTTTACTGGGTTTTGCCCTAGGCCAGCTCTTCGGCGGCCCTCTCTCCGATCGTTGGGGCAGGCGACTGGTCGGCACTATCGGCCTGTGCATTTATATCGTCAGTTCACTGCTGATCCTATTTGCCGACCATGTCGATCAACTGATTATCCTGCGCTTTTTCCAGGCCGTGGGGGGCGGTTTTGCTACAGTGATTTGCGCCGCCATAGTGCGCGATCTGCACAGTGGGCGTGAAGCCGCCAAAATTATTTCTATGATCAGTACCATCATGCTGATCGCCCCCCTGATCGCTCCAGTAATCGGCTCTCTACTGCTCGCAGTGGGTGGCTGGCAGAGTATTTTTGTATTCCTGCTACTGTACGCCGCTGCCATGCTGCTATTAGTGCGCTTACTGTTACCAGAAACTGTATCGCGTTTTACCCGCGCGCGGCGCCAGTTGATGCCATTAGCTTCACTGATTTCCACTTATGGACAAGTGCTACGCAACCGCCGCGCCCTCGGTTTTCTCGGCGCCCAGGCCTGTGTCAGTGGTTCGATGTTTATCTATATCACCACCGCACCCTTTGTCTTTATGGACTACTTCAGTGTCAGTCCGAGCCGCTTCCCGCTGTTCTTTGGCGCCTGTATTCTGGGGCTGATCTGTATGGTGCAGGTCAATATCCGCCTGCTCAACCTGTTCCAGCCGCGCAATATTTTATTGGCTGGCGTCACTCTGCAGATGCTCGGCTGTGGTTTGCTATTACTCGGCACTTTGACCGGTATTAAAGAGCTGACTCTGTGGATGGTACCGCTGGTATTGGTAATGAGCTGTATCGGTATTACCGGGCCCAATGCCGCCGCCTGTTATCTGGAGTTTTTTCCCAAAATCAGCGGCAGCGCCAACGCCCTGTATGGCGCCACAATTTTTATCACAGGCGGTGTGCTGGGCGGATTGGTCAGCAGCCTGCACACCGGCACCCTGGTTCCTATTGCCGCGTCCATGTTTGGGTGTGCAGTAGTGGCCCTATTCTCCACTCTGGTAATCGCCCAGGCACGCACACCCATCGACTCGGATATACCAATCACCAGGCGCTTTACCCCGCGTTGAAGAGTCAGTTTTGTGTTCATCTATTGAAAAGGGGGTATTTCGGCCCGGCCACATTGGCTAAGTACTCAGGGACCATATTTGCCACTTCTGTTCCGGAGCTCCACCTAGTTGTTGATAAAAAGCTTGTGCATCTACATTAGTAGAAAGAACTTCCCACTTTATTTTGGCACTACCCCGCTCATAGGCCTCTTTTATTAAATACCCCATCAATGCCCTTCCTACTCCTTTACGGCGATACTCTTTGTTACCAACTACGTAAAGTTCTTTAATCCACAGCCAGGGAGTTAAATCGTAGGTCAAGGGAAGGGCATAAAAAACCAGGTAGCCAATAGCCACGCCACTGTCTTCGGCCACTAAACATTGAAAGTCTGCCCGCTTAAATAGCCGATTATTTAATTCTTCCTCAGTAACCTTGAACTTATCTAAGTAGCCTTCGAATTTAGCTAACCCACGCATCATTTCCAATAGTTCGGGAATATCACTAGGCTTTGCGTCACGTATAAGCATTTATTTGTTGCCAAATTTGATGGATTGGTAGAGGGTGCAATCTTCACCCTCTTTGTTTCTGGCCTTGAGAGATAGAATCTCACTTTGATCTTAGGCGCTGATAGTTTCCTTTTCTCCCACCAGTTTGAACCCTTCATCTATCCATCCGGTTATACCACCAATCATTTTTTTCACTGGAAGCCCCAATTTTGCCAACCGGACAGCAGCCTTCTCCGTTGCATTGCAATGGGGCCCGGCGCAGTAGACGACGAACAGAGTGGAATCTAGATAGCGAGATACAAGCTCTTTATTGATGTGCTGATAAGGTAAGGACTCAGCGCCCAAAATGTGCCCCTGACGAAAGGCTTCTTCACCGCGAACATCCAACAGGACAAAGTCCTGGCGCCCATTGGTTAGGGCATGATGAACATCCCAGCAGTCCGTCTCAAAGGCCATCAGTTCTTGGAAATGTTGCAGGGCTTTTTGACTGCTAGCTGGGGCAATACGACTTACAGCAGAACTCATAATTATCTCCTTGGTTAACACTCACTCTTTGTCATGTATGTATTCTGTTCTTTGGCTATTTATTTAACGATTGGCTTAAAAGCCATATAGCGTTAAATTTGAGCCAATCTGAGTATCGAAGTGAGAAATCAAGGGAGGGCATGATGGATAAGGGAAAAGCAAAGCGCGTAGCGATTCTGGTTCATCACCAGGTTGCCTTATTTGAACTTGGCTGCGCGACCGAACTGTTCTGTTTACCCCGCCCCTGTACCGATACGCTCTATGAGGGAGAGGTTGTTTCCTTCACTGCCAAGGCACAGCTGGGGCTTGGGGGGGTATCCCTACAGTGCAGACAAGTGAGCAGCCTGATGGATTACGATTTGTTAGTCGTACCCAGCTGGCCGACTACACCACAAACCAAGGACTGCTCCCTACAATCTGTATACGCTGCTGTGGAAGCCTTTGCGGCGGAACGCCGGCAAATTCTGACTTTTTGTTCTGGCGCATTTTTACCTGCCGAAATTGGTTTGCTGGATGGAAGGCAAGCCACCACTCATTGGCGCTATGCGAATACCTTTAAAAAG
This sequence comes from Microbulbifer mixtoriginis (SeqCode), assembly GCF_052466765.1. NCBI lineage: Bacteria > Pseudomonadati > Pseudomonadota > Gammaproteobacteria > Cellvibrionales > Microbulbiferaceae > Microbulbifer > Microbulbifer mixtoriginis (SeqCode). The sequence goes on along the minus strand of NZ_CP174289.1, from coordinate 2,535,779 downwards.
CGATTCCCCAAAGTAGAGTATGTAGGGGATGTACTTTATGTCTGGCAGGACAAATTGGCCTGTTCTGCAGGAAGCTCAGCAGCAATAGATTTGGGAATAGAGTATTTACGGCGTAGCCATGGTTATGAATTGGCTAATTCTGTAGCCAAGCGCCTGGTGATGGCTCCTCATCGGCAGGGAGGACAGGCCCAGTTTGTAGAGACCCCAGTTCCCAAGCGGCCCGATCATTTCGCGGGCGCCCTGGATTGGGCCCTTGCCAACCTGGATAAACCCATCATGGTGGGCGACTTGGCGAAGCAAGCGCATCTCTCTCGTCGCAGTTTCGATAGAAAATTTCGCCAATCCATGGGGCTGGCCCCTAAAGAATGGTTAACGCAACAACGGCTTCGTGTAGCGCAGAAAGCACTGGAGTCAGGCAGTGAGACCATTGATCATGCAGCACAAGTTTCTGGTTTTGAGAGCAGTGCAACTCTTCGCCATCACTTCCGTAAAGCTTTCGGTATCTCTCCGGGTCAGTACCAACGACAATTTGCCTGTCCAGATAAGGCAGAAGATATGTGTGGGGAGTAAATAAATCGAGGACTATTCCTGAACGGGATAAGATGCTTTCAGTGAGTACAGCCACAACTTCGACCAACGCTAGCGGAGCTGATGCACTGTTTATTTGGCGGCAATATACTCTTGGGCCCTCAATCTAACTGAGATTTTCCTCTTGCAAGGCCTGCTGAACTGTCGGGCGCGCTGCCATACGCTCCTGAAAAGCCTGTAACCTGGGCCACCGTGTCATATCAAAATCCTGCACCTTGAGCCAGCGGTTTATCAGGTAGAGATACGCATCCACGACAGAAAGAGAATTCCCCAGCAGGTAGTCGTTCTGTAGCTGCTCTTCAATATAGTCTATGCGACGTAGAATCCTTTCCCGAGCTTTTTTCTTTTCTTCCTCAGTGCCTTTCCAAAACAGGGGCAAGAAAGATTTATGAACCTCCGCACTGATAAAATTCAACCACTCCAACAAGCGGTAATGGTCCAAAGTGCCCAACGGTGGCGCCAAACCGGCATCGGGCTTTTGCTCGGCGAGAAACTGCATAATAGCGACGCCCTCTGTGAGTAACTCGCCCCCCTCTAGCTGCAGTACTGGTACATAGCCCTTAGGGTTAACTCTATAAAAGTCGTCGCCGTTTTCCAGGGTATGCGTCTTTAGATCCACCTTGCAGAGTTCGAGATCAATACCCGCCTCCAGGGCGACAATATGTGGGGATAGAGAACAGGCTCCTGGCGCATAAAAGAGTTTCACGGTGACCCTCCTGAGTGGACTGTGCGGCATCGGGCAATATAGGCGCCTACTGGCTTCACAAGGCGCTATTTTTTGCGAATCCAGTGATCTAGGCTGAAGCGCCCAGCACCCGCGCAGGCGAGAATCAGGTAGCCTCCAGCAATGGTGATGTTCTTCATAAAGCTGGTCATCTCTGCGGGATCGCCTGGTGAGTAATGCACCATCCAGGCACTAGCCAGGCAGAAGAGAAAAAGAATCACTGCGGAAAAGCGGGTAAAGAATCCGAGCAATATCGCCAGGCCACCGACCAGTTCTACGATAATCACCAAGGGAAGTAACAGGGCGGGGATTCCCATGGAAACCATAAAGGCTTCCGTCATTTTGTAGCCGCCGATCTTATTCCAGCCGGCAAAGATAAACAGCAGGGACATTAATACCCGCCCGACAAGTTTAGAGGTATCACATAACAGGGGATGATGTGCCACGGCCTTCTCTCTTCTTTAACTGTTACATTGGGCTCTACCTGATGCCTCCAGTGTAGTTGGGAAGCCATATCGAAATGGGGGCGATGCCGACAGCAATGTATTCCACTAAGAGAAACTTGCACCGCAATTGAGAGTCAGACGAGGCGGAAATTAACGAATGACAGTTTCGGCAGGCGCGGAAAAGTTGTTGTAGATATAAATAGAAAATGCGGTTGTACCGCACTGAGGAGCCGTTACAATTGCGCGCCCCCAACCAGGGCGCAGCCGGCGGTATCTATACCTGACACCCCTGTGCCCAGAGCCCTGTCAGGGAAACTCGAGTGGGCCCCTGCGCGACTACACTAACGGCACACTCAGCAACTGATAATTTCGCCCGTAAAAGCATCGCTTTTGAGGGGTGGGCAAGGCCCCGCAATTCTTATCCCTGGAGTCCACGCACGGCATGGAAGTCTATTACACCTTTTGTTTTCTTGCCGCGGTGTCGGTCTTTCTCGGTTTCCTAAATCAGTATGTGCTGCGTGCGCAAACCACAATTGCCATCACCACTGGGGCCCTGGCCTTGTCGCTCATTGTCACCGGCCTGGGCAAATTGGGGATAGTGGAGTTGCGCACCTGGGCCGACCAACTGCTGCCGTTGCTTAACCTGGAAGACATCCTACTCAAGGGAATGCTGGGCTTCCTGCTCTTCGCCGGCAGTTTGCATATCGACCTGTTGGAATTGCGCAATCAAAAACTGGAAATTGGCTTGCTGGCGATTGTTGGTACTTTGATTTCCACTTTTGCGGTGGGCGGCCTGCTGTATTGGTTCCTCATGTTGATCAATATGCCGGTAGCCTTCATTTACTGTCTATTATTTGGTGCCTTGATCTCCCCCACCGACCCCATCGCCGTATTGGCCATTATGAAAAACCTTAAGGCACCGGAGCAGGTTTCCATTCAGGTGGAAGGGGAATCCCTGTTCAACGATGGCTTCGGTATTGTGGTATTTGCAGTAATTTACGCGGTGGCTTTCGAAGGGGGGCAACCAACTGTACCGGCAGTGGCAGAGCTATTCGTGCTGGAAGCGATTGGGGGGATTCTGCTCGGCTTGATTATCGGAGGGCTGTTCCACTGGCTGATCTGTTGCACCGACGACCACAGCCTGGAGCTGTTGCTCACTCTGGTCATTCCAACTGCCGGATTCTCATTGGCCAATATCCTCGGTGTCTCCGGTGCCCTGGCGATGGTAGTGAGCGGAATTATTATCGGCAACTTCACCCGCGAGCGCGGCTTTTCCAGGGTGAGCCAGCACGAACTGGATAACTTCTGGAATATCACCGAGGATTTCCTCAACGGACTGCTGTTCCTGTTGGTGGGCCTGTTCCTGATTACTATCGATCTGCGCCCGGCGGACTACCTGCTAATGGTGGCGGGGATTGTCATCGTACTAATGGCACGAGTCCTGGCTGTGGGGGTGCCCTTCCTGTACCTGAAAAGGCGCCGCAGCTACCACCCTTACACCAACCGGATATTGATCTGGGGTGGTCTCAAAGGCGGCCTGGCCCTGGCCCTGGCCATGTCCATCCCCTCTGGCAGTGCTTTTGTTCAGGGGCAGGACCTGCGCTACCTATGGGTGGTTATGACCTATGGCGTAGTGCTCTTTTCTATTGTGGTGCAGGGCTCTACCATAGCGCCATTAATACGCCGCAGTCGCGAATTTGCCGAACCGGAAAGCGCGCCCGCCAGCGATCAGCAACACACTGCTAACTAGCGATAATCGATCAATGGAACACTCTAACTTCCTTGTTGAAGCCGTCATCTTTATGGGGGCCGCGGTTATCGCTGTGCCTATCGCCACACGCCTGGGCCTGGGTTCCGTACTCGGATACCTACTGGCCGGGGTGGCCATTGGACCCAGCGCACTGGGCCTGGTGGGGGATGCCAGCGATGAAATGCATGTGGCCGAATTCGGCGTAGCGTTGATGCTGTTTTTGATCGGCCTGGAGATGCAACCTAAAAAGTTGTGGCAAATGCGCGGCGCCATCCTCGGCACCGGCAGCGCGCAACTACTCCTGACCGCTGCTGCAGTGGCGGCAATAGCGCTGTGGTTATTCGACATGAGCTGGCGCACCGGCGTAGCGATCGGTTTGATCCTGGCCCTGTCCTCCACCGCTATCGTCTTACAGTCCCTCAATGAAAAAGGGCTTCTCAAAACTCAAGGCGGGCGCAGTGCCTTTGCGGTGCTGTTACTCCAGGATATCGCTGTAATCCCCATTCTCGCCCTGCTGCCACTGCTCGCAGGTACTACCGCCGAATCCCACGCCAGCGGCTTGGAGGGATGGGGATATGCCGCTGCGGTTATTGCCACCATCGCCGCCTTCGCTATCACCGGCCGCTATCTGCTGGGACCGCTGTTACGCCTGGTAGCTGGCAGCCAGGTACGCGAAATGTTTACCGTTACCGCTCTGCTGATTGTCTTTGCTGCAGCGGCGGTAATGAGCTGGCTCGACCTCTCACCGGCTTTGGGTACTTTCCTCGCCGGAGTACTGTTGGCGGAGAGTGAGTTTCGCCACGAACTGGAGGCAGATATTGAGCCGTTCAAAGGATTGTTACTGGGACTTTTCTTTATCGCCGTAGGCGCCAGCCTGAACTTTGCGCAGATCGCGCAAAACCCACTGCTGTTGTTTGGCCTGGTAGTAGCCCTGGTAGTGGTGAAATTTGGCGTTCTGTTCCTATTGGCAAGGTTTCTGCGCATGTCCAAGGGCGAAGATTGGTTATTCGCTCTATCCCTGGCCCAGGCGGGAGAATTTGGCTTCGTTTTGGTGTCCTTTTCCACTCAAATCCAAGTACTCGACGCCGAGGCCAGCAGCTTGTTGGTAGCACTGATCGCCCTGACTATGGCGCTCACACCGATTCTGTTACTGGTATTTGAAAGGTTTATTCAGCCGCGTTTTCTTATCGGCCCGGAAGCCCCACAGGCAGTCGAACACGAACCACCGATGGATTCCAATTCACCGGTCATCATCATCGGTTACGGCCGTTTCGGCCAGATTGCCGGACGCCTGCTCAATGCCTGTGGTTTTAGCACCACCCTACTGGAGCGCAACGCCGAACAGCTGGATTTAGTTCGTCGCTATGGTATTGAGGCCTATTACGGTGATGCCACGCGGGAAGACCTACTGCGCGCCGCCGGCGCCGCCCAGGCACGCTTGGTGATACTCACATTGAGTGATCAGGCCGCGTCTTTGGAGATCATCGCGCAGCTGCAAAAACACTTTCCGCACTTAAAGATTCTCGCGCGGGCGCGCAGCCGTATGCACCAATACGCGCTGATGGAAGCCGGGGTAAAATATATTTTTCGCGAGACCGTCGATCCCGCCTTGGCAATTGGTGAGAAGGCCCTGGAGCTGCTGGGACTCAGCCCCTTGCAAGCGCGCCGCGCTGCACGCAAATTTAAACAGCACGACCAGCGTATGCTGGAGGCACTGTTTCCCTACTGGCGCGATGAGGCACAGCATATCGCGCAAAGCCGTATCTATCGTGAACAACTCTTGCAGGCTCTACAAGAAGACCGCCGCGATAGGGACCTGCACCTGGATCATTACTGGGAAGAGGCGAAAGTGGAGACCGAAAGGTCTTAATTGGCCACTGCCTGTGCCGATAAAAGACTTAGGAACATAGCGCCAAGATAGCTTTTACCCAGATTAGAGTATTGGCTGACGGCGCAAACTTTTGAGCGCAATATGGTTGAGTGCGACTTAGTGGCCAACTGCGGAGCTGTGATCGAGCACAGCGATCACAGCCCGACCTGGTATCAGAGTTTCACTCACATGTCCCTTTCCACACAAATCCTTGGCTAATAAAATATCGCCAGCTCTAAAAATATGCTGTTCGCCAGAGCTGGTCGTTATTTTCACCTCACCTTCCAGATAAAAAATAAACTGCTCTCGTGGCGCGCAGTGCCAATCAAAAATCTGATGCTCATCGAACTCGCGAAAATATATTTGCCGCACCTGATAGGGATCAGAATAATCCCCAAGTGGCTGATGGTTCTTCTGGATTATTTTCCGCTCTTTAAAGGTAGATACGCCATCAACACTTAGCAGCTCTATATACTTCATACCTTTCCCAACCTATTGCGAATATTGATCCGGGAAAATTTCTATTCCTTAGACAAAATACTGGCCTCTATCAGATCAACTTCCAGCACTAATTTTCTGTGCAACTCATCATCAATCTCCCGGCTCACACGGAGTTCCAAAAGACGCTGTCGCTCTGCGGCCAATGCCGCCAGACGAAAACGGCGTTCCACCCGTGCCCTCAACCATACCGTCTCCCCCGCTTCATCATCACCGATGTTGATGCGCCGACGGTATATCTCCAGCAGGTGATCGATCGCCTCGTAGGCAATCTCTTTATTTTTCCAGTGTACATCTATTTCTTTACGCAAATTGATCAGACGATGTTCCGCGGCCTTAGCGGCAGAAACCCTTGCTCCCTTTTCATCGCCAATCGCCGCAAGACTGGGCGTATCCGGTAAGCGCCTAAGAAGAAATGGTAGGAAAATACTGGCAACCAATAATGAAATCAGAATTACCCCCATAGCTATCGCTATAGATGCTTCACGGCCAGGCAATGGTTTGCCATCAGGCATTAACAGAGGCATTGAAAATGCACCAGCAAGAGTGATAGCCCCACGCACACCAGCCACGCTCAACACACTGACCAGAGCAAACTGAGTAGAGAGAGAGGGAAGGTTGCGGCGAAAGCGCGAAAGGTAAAGCGATACCCAAACCCAGATAAAACGCAGCATCAAAAGAACAAAAGAAATTGCCAGGACATACAATACAATCCAACCTAATCCAATATCCTGCGCCCAACTCGAATCTACATCGATAAGGCGCACCAGCTGTTCTCCCAGCAGCACGAAGATAATGCCATCGAGCACAGTTTGTACGGTATTCCAAACTGCTCTACGGTCCATCCGTGTAGCGGATTTTTCTGAACCATGCAGGCTGGTGTAATGAGTGGCAATTCCCGCACTTGCAGCAGCAAGAATTCCCGACACACCCACACTTTGACCGGCTTGGTAGGCGGCAAAAGGGACCAATAAGCTTACCAATATCTGGATCGCCGTATCCTCACCGCGAAGGTACACCAACCAGCGCAACAGATATCCACAGATAAATGCCACCCCCGCACCAATGGCAACCCCTCCTATGGCAACCCAAAAAAAACCGGTTACAGCCTGTGGAAAAGAAAAACTGCCAGTCATCGCCGCAGCCAAAGCAATACGAAAAATATCCAGACCAGAGGCATCATTAAATAATGATTCTCCAGCAAGAATATGCTCAAGCCTTGGGGGAATATTATTGGTGCCCTGCACAACCGATACGGCCACAGGATCCGTGGGGGCAAGTATTGCTGCTAGTGCAAATGCCATGGCGATCGGCATAATCGGCAACAACCAAGCGATAAAAAACCCCATGCCAAATACGGTAAATATTACCAGCCCTACAGCCAAGGTAATTATCGAACCTAGATCTCTGAAAAGAGCACCCTTGGGAATGCGCCAGCCAGCCAAAAAAAGCAAAGGTGGAATAAAAAGCAGAAAAAATATTTCTGGGTCTAATGGTATTTTTATGCCGAACACGGCGCCGAGAAGAACACCACCCAAAATTTGAATAAGAGGCAAGGGAACAGGAAAAGGCAAAACTCTAGCGACAATCAGGCTGAGCGCCACTACCAGCAGTAACAGTAGAGCAACAACGAGATAGTGCATCGCCCACTCATATTCCTTTGAAAGACCGCGGCACTGCAATTTTCAACCCGACTTAACAGGTCAGGCATTCCGCCAGTATAGAAAAGAGGATTACCGAGGCTTCACAAAGTCATTCAAAGTGTGGGCTTTAGCGCCTAAGCAAGATCACAGACGCTTTAAGAAACAAAGATCCCTACAAGAGGGAAAAGAGTTAACCGAAACGCTGTAAACCTAACAATTAATTTCGAACAGGCACCTCTGGCATCGGTAGAGAGATACTCTCTAGAGAGAGTTCATTAAAAATAGGGAAAGATTATTAATAACCTAAGGACTTTCTCATAAATTAGAGTTCCTTGTGCATAATTTTGGGAAAGTTGGATTTTTTTAAAAAATACATATCCACATCAACAGCCACCTGCTGCCGTAGGGTAAATTTTAAAACTCCAACCTGTTAATAACACTCCCTATCTTACCCACCGAAAAAGAACGCAGACCAGGTAACAGAGTACCTGTGGAAAACCAGCGGATAATAATCAATCCAGCCAAAAAAATATTAATAGGCCTCTATTTAAACCCGACTAACTGGCGAGAAAATCACTCAGCAACCGATTAAACCTCTGTGGCGCTTCAAGAAATAGGAAGTGACTGCCTCCATCTTCAGCCTCGATAATCTCCAACCGAGAACTTTTAATTTGTTGATGAATCCATTCCTGGCATTCTACTGGGTGAGGGCTGGCACGGCCGAAGGCGATCAAAGAGGGTTTTTCAATTCTGGGGATAAAATCGCGCCAATCTCGAGTAACATTGTCAATAAACAGGCGCGCCGCCAGAGCGCGCGGGAACTGCAAATTGACCCCAACCAGCTCTTCCCTTTGATCCTGTGTCATTGCCGGAGTCACCATTGACATCAAAATGTCACGGGTTGCCTGCTCGCCCTGGGAGCTACGCAGTTGACCGGTAAACTGGAAGAGCTGTTCGGCAGTGAGGATTGCACCGGCCTGCAAACGCTCTTGTTCAGACCAATAAGGCTGGGCAAGTAAGGCGGCGGGTTCATCAATAAAAATCAGTTTGGAAACTCGCGTATCGCCAAACATCTCCAGGTAATTCCAGATCACCGAAGCACCGGCCGAGTGGCCAAGTAGATAGAGAGGGGCCGGGTCCAGGGCTGTGATCAACTCCTGTAAGTCCTTCGCCAAGCGGGCAATACGGTAGCCATACAAGGGTTTTTCTGACTGACCGTGGCCGCGCATATCGAGAGCAATGACTCGGTAGCGATCACATAAACCGGCAAGTTGATGCTTGAACAGGGCCGCCCCTTGAGACCAACCGTGCAGTATCAGTAGAGTCGGACCAGTCCCGGCACACAGATAGCTGAGCTTTACCCCATCCGACGTGGTAAAGCTAAAGCGCTGCGTGGATTTGTTCATAAGCCATCCATGGCCTTGGAGAGTTACTCTACCGTCACCGACTTAGCCAGGTTCCTAGGCTGATCAACATCGGTACCTTTCAGCAACGCCACATGATAGCTGAGTAACTGCAGAGGCACTGTGTAGAGGATAGGTGCCAAGCTCTCTGGGGAGTCCGGCACTTCAACCACAGTGATCCCTTCCTCGCTGGTGAAGCCGGCCTTAGGGCTGGCAAAGACAAACAGCTGTCCACCGCGCGCACGCACTTCCTGCAAGTTGGACTTAAGCTTTTCCAACAGCTCGTTGTTGGGGGCCACAACAATTACTGGCATATCCGCATCTACCAATGCCAGCGGGCCGTGCTTGAGCTCACCTGCCGGATAGGCTTCTGCGTGGATATAAGAGATTTCCTTAAGCTTTAATGCACCTTCAAGGGCGATGGGGAACTCGACACCACGGCCGAGGAACAGCGCATGGTTCTTCTCCGCAAAAGCCTCGCTAGTATGCTGAACCAGTGCATCGAGATCAGTAAATTCTTCCATCAGCTTCGGCAGCTGATGCAGCGCACTCACCAGTTCCGCCTCACGCTCACTGGGGAGGCCGTTGGCCTTGGCCAATGCAATACTGAATAACTGCAGGGCCACCAATTGGGTGGTGAAGGCTTTAGTTGAGGCCACACCAATTTCCGGGCCCGCTTCCGTCATCAGCGAAAGTTCAGACTCACGCACCAGAGAACTGTTGGGCACATTGCAGATCGTCATAAAACCCAGGTAGCCAAGTTTTTTGGCCTGACGCAGAGCTGCCAGGGTATCCGCAGTTTCGCCAGACTGAGAAATAGTCACAAACAAAGTACCCGGACGCACAACGGTCTTGCGGTAGCGGATCTCACTTGCCACTTCCACCGAGCAGGGCACTCCCGCCCACTCCTCCAACCAATAGCGCGCAACCATGCCTGCGTGGTAGCTGGTGCCGCAAGCGACGATCTGCACCTGTTCTACCTTGGGTAAAATTTCCTGGGCGAGGCTACCCAGTGCCTGGGACAAGACCGTACGCTCTCCAATACGCCCAGCCAGAGTCGCTGCTACAACTTCAGGCTGTTCGAAGATTTCCTTCTGCATATAGTGGCGATAGCGCCCTTTGTCGGCAACGTCGTGGCCCCTATCCAGCTTATGCACCGGGTGGCTCACTTCTTCGCCCTGCTTATTGCGAACGGAAATTCCGCTGCGACGCACTTCCGCTACATCCCCCTCTTCGAGGAAAATAAAGCGATCGGTAACCTGGCGCAGTGCCATTGGGTCTGAAGCGATAAAGTTCTCCTCAATGCCAACCCCCAAAACCAAGGGGCTGCCGTAGCGCGCACAGGCCAGGACCTCGGGCTCCTCACTACTGATCACAGCGAGCGCGTAAGCGCCCTCAAGCATCTTGGTAGCCTTGCTTACTGCATCCACTAACCCATGGCCATTGGTACTCAAAGAATGAACTAAGTGAACCACCACCTCAGAATCGGTATCCGAGGCAAATTCATAGCCCTTAGCCTGAAGATCCTCACGCAAGGATTGGTGATTTTCAATGATCCCGTTGTGAACTAGGGTAATATGTCCGGACATATGGGGATGGGCATTTTCGTCGGAAGGCACTCCATGGGTTGCCCAGCGAGTGTGGGCAATTCCCTGGAGGCCCTCAGCAGGCTCGGTCGATAACTTGGCCTCCAGGTCTGCGACCTTGCCCAAGCTCTTACGCAGCTGTAGCTGGCCATCTTCATCGCGAAGGCAGACGCCCGCAGAATCATAGCCCCGGTACTCCAGGCGGCGCAGGCCCTCAAGAAGAATGCCCGTCACATTACGCTGGGCCAGTGCCCCAACAATCCCACACATATCGATTTCCTCTCAAATTCCTAAAAGTCTTTTGCTTATTCTTTCGCTAGTCACCGGCAACAGGTTTTGGGGATGCACAAATCACCCGCACGCCCATATCCTTCAGTTTCTCCTGGGCACTCTCTTCCAAACCAGAATCCGTCACCAGTACATCGACTTGTGACCAGGATAGTTCCTGGTTGGGGATGCGCCTGCCAACCTTGCTGGATTCCGCCAACACCACCACTTCCCGTGCAACTTCCGCCATCACCCTGGAAAGACCTATTTGCTCGTTGAACGTACAAGTGCCGCGCTCCAGATCTATGCCATCGGCACCGATAAAAGCTCTGTCGAAGTCGTAATCGCGTAAAACCTGCTCTGCCACCTTGCCCTGAAAGGCCTCGAAGTGGGGGTCCCAGGTGCCGCCTGTCATTAACAGGGTTGGCTCGTTTTCCAGCTCCCGCAGGGCATTAGCCACATGCAAAGAGTTGGTCATGACCACGAGGCCACGCTTAGATTCCAGCTCGGGAATCATCGCCGCAGTCGTGCGGCCGTAATCGATCACGATGCGATGATGATCGGGAATCAAGGCCGCTGCGGCACGGCCAATAGCGCGCTTCACTTCCGATGGCCCATCCTCCACAACCAACTCTCGTGGAACCGGTATGGCACCACCACGCCGACGCAGCAGCAGGCCGTGGTTTTCCATCGCAGTAAGGTCCTTTCGAATCGTAACTTCTGAAGTTTCGAAACGCCTTGCTAAATCTTCGACACTGGCCTCCCCAGTTTCATTCAAAAGACTCATAATCCCATGGCGGCGTTGTTGGGTATTGCGTTTCGACATAACATGCTAACTTTCATTTCGAAACTTAAAGATAGCAAAATGAAAGATAAATTCCCACAGGAATTTCAAAAAGGCAGAGTCCCAACAGGGAAACAGCAGAAATGATGCCGCTACTCAGGTGGAAAGCGCGGCTAGCATCGCCTGGAGAAAGCGCGCCAGTTCACCGCCGGTCACCGCTCGATGATCAGCACTAATAGAAAGCGGCAACAGTGGCCGCATAGCCGGCCAACGGTCTATGACGACGACTCCTTGGCAAACCCTGCCCGCACCGACAATGGCCACCGTAGGGGGCAACACAACGGGTGTCGCATAGCGCCCGGCAATAGCACCAAAGTTGGACAAGAGAATCGTTGCGCCCTGCAAATCGCTCTGGGCGATTCCGGTCTCCCTGGCCTGATGCTTGAAGTCGGCCACCTGGGCCATCAGTGATTCATCTGATCGCGTGGCTACATCTTTGAGCACAGGGACATATAGGCCTCGCGGGGAATCTACCGCCAATCCGATATTGACGGGCTGTTGAGGAGAAAGCTGATCATCTTGGAAATACGCATTGAGGGTAGGCTCCGCAGCACAGGCAGACTGCACAGCGCGAATCAGTCTCAATAATGCCGGTTCGCTGCCCCACCAACTGGAGATATCCGCATCATCACATAGGGTAATCTGCGCCACCTGGTCCCTAGCGCGGCTCATGGATAGGCCCATGGCACGCCGAGCCGGGGACATAATTTCCCCAGGCTCTTGAGCTTTTATCAAATCCCTCTCAGGCAAAGGCTTCCTTGTATTTTGCTCAGCTTGACCGGTAGCTATTTCCGCGGCACTAAATTTTGCCCCCGCGGCAGAGCGCACCTGTGCAGCTGTGATCAGTCCCCCGTCCGTGGAGAGCTTTTCCAAATTCACCCCCAGGCGCCGAGCTAGGGCACGAACCGAGGGTGTTGCCAGCCGTTTAGGTCCCTCAGTAAGACCCTGTTCGGCGCCGAGGACATCTTCACTCTGTTCGAGCTTCCCAACCACCGTTCCACTGTCGTCCCGCGACCAACTAGGTGCCGATGCGCCGCACACTTTTTCCTTTTCTGGTTCTTCCTGAATGACAGACTCTTTGGGGAAAGAAGCTTCAGCAGGCACTGCTGATTGCGATGTCTCTTGGCTACTGCCTTCAGCGACAAAGCCCACTAAGGGCTCACCCACATTGACGGTTTGATCCGGCTCTGCAAACAGCTTTTCTATTCTGCCTCCCCAAGGAGCTGGAACTTCTACCAGAGCCTTGGCGGTCTCAACGGTTACCAGGCTTTCGTGGGCGGCAATTTCATCTCCTTCGTGCACATGCCATTCCCGCACTACTGCATCCGGCAACCCCTCACCGAGGTCGGGCAGGGTAAAAATTTTCATGCCACCCCTCCATTTGCGTATTCGAGCACTTCGCGCACTGCCGTCATAATTCGCGGCACACCAGGTAGGTAAACATCTTCAAGCTGGTAATAGGGCATCACCGTATCGAACCCCGTTACTCTTTGCACCGGTGCATGCAATAGGTCAAAGGCGTATTCATTGATCTGTGAAGCCACCTCCGCACCCAGACCACAAAAACGTGCGGCTTCATGTATCAAGACACAGCGGTGGGTTTTCTCCAAGGAATCAATAATGGTGTGAATATCCAGGGGTTTTAGAGTGGCTAGATCGATCACCTCCGCTTCGATGCCTTCAGTGGAGAGCTGCTCGGCAACCTGCAGGGTCTCCTTCAGCGAAGCTCCCCAGGCGATCAAGGTGATATCACAGCCCTCTCGCAAGACAAAGGCACGGTCCAGCGGCAGAGCCTCACCATTGTCGACGACTTCCTGGCGCACCGCACGGTAGATCCTCTTGGGTTCGAGAAAGACAACCGGGTCAGGATCGCGGATCGCCGCCAGTAACAATCCATAGGCCCGTGCCGGAGAGGAAGGCACCACTAAGCGCAATCCGGGAATATGGGCGAACAGGGCCTCAGTGCTCTCCGAATGATGCTCTGGTGCATGGATTCCACCTCCATAGGGGGCCCGGTAGACAATCGGGCAGGAGAGACGGCCGCGAGTGCGATTGCGATAGCGCGCGGCGTGGCTGAGGATCTGATCAAGGCCGGGATAGATAAACCCCATAAACTGGAATTCGGCCACCGGTCGCAGGCCCTGCACCGCCATACCAATCGCAATCCCGGCAATCATATTTTCCGCTAGCGGAGTATCCAGTACCCGTTCATGGCCAAAACGCGCCTGCAGGCCATCGGTAGCACGAAAAACGCCGCCGTTCAGTCCCACATCCTCACCGAAGACAACCACCTTGGGGTCTCTCTGCATTTCGAAAGCGAGCGCCTGGGTAATCGCTTCGACCAGGGTAATTTGCGCCATCAGCTGTCCCCCTGCAATTGTTGGTATTGCTCGATAAAGGCCTCGGGCAAGGTTCCATAGAGGTGATCGAAAATAGCCGTAGACTTATCTCGAGGAGTTTGCCGATACACCCGCACTGCCTCCTCCAGCATCTCCTTCAACTCCCGCTGTAATTCCTCTTCCTGTGAATCTCCCCAGATACCCAGGCTTTCCAAATAGATTCTCAGCCGCCTGAGCGGCTCCCTACCCCAAGCTTCTTTGACGCCCTCTTGTGGTTGGTAGCGGCTGGCATCATCCGCAGTGGTGTGATCGCACAGACGATAAGTCACCGCCTCAATCATTGAAGGCCCGCCACCTTCATGGGCCAGTTGCAGCGCCTCCAACACGGCCTGATACACAGCGATAACGTCGTTGCCATCAACCTGTAAACTGGGGATACCGGCGGCGATTGCCTTCTGCGCGAGGGTCTTACAAGCAGTCTGCCCAGAACGGGGTAGGGAGATGGCCCACTGGTTGTTATTGATCACCACCACCAGCGGCAACTTCCAGTCCCCCGCTAGGTTGATCGCCTCATAGAAATCTCCCTTGGAAGTGGCGCCGTCACCGCCACTGGTAACCGCCGCGCGTATAGGCTCCCCCAGCTGCTCGTGTTTATATTTGAGCGCAAAGGCAACGCCGGCTCCATGCAACATTTGCGTGGCAATAGGTACGCTTAGCGGTAGATCCTCGCATACGTGGCGATAGTTCTGGCCGCGTTCATCTCCTCCCCAAATAGCGTAGATTTCCTCTATACGCACACCGCGCTCCAAAAGAGCACCGGTTTCCCGGTAATTGGGGCAGTAGACGTCTTCTTTTGCCATGGCGGCACCGACGCCCACACCGATCGCTTCCTGCCCAAGACTGGATGGGTAGGTACCGAGTTGACCGGTGCGCTGCATCTTCACCGCGCGATCATCGACCATACGCGCCAGGGTCATTTGCCGGTATAGGGAAACCAGAGTATCCGGGGTAGCGAAATCGGGCAGCGCCTGCGTAGTCTGTCCTGACTCATCCAGATACTGTAAAGAAGCGATATCAAAGCTGGCGAGCAGCTGCATTCTGGGCTTGTGCATCGGGCCATTCCTTTTGTTCCCGAAGCGCAAGTTTAATGGAAAGGAGATATCCCACCGGGTGGGAGGAGTGAAATCCCGCCGGAATTCGATTTTCCAGCGGGTTTCCCCTTTTAGGAAGGGTAAAAACTAATTTCGTTTAATGGGACGTTCCCAACCGGTGATATTGCGTTGCTTGCCCCGCGCAACGGCCAGCTCTTCACTACCCACCTCCCGGGTAATGGTGGAGCCCGCTCCTATGGTGGCACCACTGCCAACTTTCACCGGAGCAACCAGAGCGGTATTGGAACCAATAAAGGCGCCGTCACCAATTTCAGTAAGGGACTTATTCACACCATCGTAATTACAGGTGATGGTGCCGGCACCGATATTCACAGACTCACCCACGACTGAATCCCCTACATAGGAGAGGTGATTAATCTTGCTGCCGACTCCCACTTTGGCCTTTTTGGTCTCTACAAAGTTACCCACCTTGGCTCCGTCAGCCAGCTCGGTGCCAGGGCGCAGGCGAGCAAAAGGACCAATGGTACAAGCTTCACCCACATGGGCACCTTCAATGACAGAATTGGCCTCTACACGGGTGCCATCCGCCAGACGGCAATCTTTTAGCAGGCAATTGGGGCCAATCTGTACCCCCTTGCCCAGTAAGACATCACCTTCGAAGATACAGTTGATATCAATGGATACATCGGTATCGCATTCGAGGCTGCCACGGATGTCGATCCGGGCTGGATCGAGCAAAGTGACACCGGCATTCATCAGTGCCACTGCGCGGGTATGTTGTAAGGCCCGCTCCATCTGAGCCTGCTGGGCGCGGCTGTTGACACCGGCGACTTCCAGCGTGTCACTGGCACGCTCGCCCGTCACCGCGATCTCCTCACTCACAGAACGTGCGATGACATCGGTCAGGTAATACTCGCCCTGGGCATTCTCACAAGACAACTCAGGTAACCAACGAGCCAGCAGATCTGCCGGCGCCGCCAGGATACCGGTGTTCACCTCACTAATAGCCAGTGTATCGGCATCCGCATCTTTCTCTTCTACAATCGCCCGCACCCGACCCGACGTATCGCGCACTATGCGCCCATAACCGGCCGGATTGGCCATTTCTACCGAGAGCAGGGCTGGGCCATGATCCGCAGCCGACAGCAGGGACTGTAGAGTTCCCGCCCTGACCAATGGCACATCACCATAAAGTACCAACACGGTGGCACCCTCGCGGAACTGAGGGATAGCCTGTGCCACAGCGTGGCCGGTGCCCAGCTGTTCCGTCTGCTCAACAAACTTCACACCACTATCGGCAAAGCGCTGACGTACCTGGTCTGCGCCGTGTCCGACAACCACGGTAATTTCAACACCCTGCAACTGTCGCGCCGTCTCAATGACATGCCCCAACATGGGAATTCCGCCAATCGGGTGCAGCACTTTGGGCAAGTCCGATCGCATACGGGAACCTTTGCCCGCAGCCAAAATTACTACGTCAATAGTCATAATGGTCTGAAATCTCACTAACTCCTTAAATTTGTCAGCATTGTGGCTACTAGTCAGTTGTAACTCAACCCGATGTAACAGCTTGTCGCTTAACTCATCATGATTGCCGCCGGACGGCAATCCCGGTAATTTAGCCTCCTGAAGATCAATACGTTGCCCATTACAACAGTACAGTCAGAGCCAACGCAGACAATGCGGTGGAGGGAAATTGTCCATGAATACAATCGAGCAAAAAAAAACACGGCGCCATTTATTGGCCCTGGCAGCGCTTATGCTGTCCCTGCCCCTGGGAGCCGTAGCAGAAGCCGAAGGCGCTGAGGAACAAGAAGGAGATAAGGCAAAAGCCCAATCCTGGGATATCAACAAGCCGCCCTACGATTTTAAACCGATCCAGTTGGACACCCGCGAGACTACCTGGAGCAACCTGGATATCAGCCCAGATGGCAAAACCATCCTGTTCGATATGCTCGGCGATATCTACACTGTGCCCGTCGCCGGTGGTGAAGCTGTAGCCTTGACCAATGAAATCGCCTGGAATATGCAGCCTCGCTTCAGCCCAGATGGCAAGACTATTGTGCTTATCAGCGACCGAGACGGCGCCGACAATATCTGGCTCATGGATCGCAATGGAGAAAACCTACGTCAGCTCACAACTGAAAAGGAAAACCTGCTGCACTCGCCGAATTGGAGTCCAGATGGCCAGTACCTGGTGGCACGCAAAGGATTTATGTCCGGGCGCAGTATCCCCGCCGGTGAGATCTGGATGTACCACTATGGTGGAGGTGAAGGCCGCCAACTGAAAGAGCGCATTGGTGGCGATATCGCCCAGAAAAACATTGCCGACCCGGCTTTCTCCCCAGATGGACGCTACGTCTATTACTCCATCGACACCACACCGGGTACCGTATGGGAATACAATAAGAACTCCACCAAGGAAATTTTTGCGATCAAGCGCTACGACCTGCAGGACGGTGAAGAGGAAACCTTTATCTCCGGCCCCGGCGGTGCAGTAGCTCCTGTACCCTCTCCAGACGGCAGCAAGCTGGCCTTTATCCGACGCCAGGACAACCAAACTTCCCTATTTCTGAAAGATTTGGATACTGGGCTGGAAACCCCTGTTTACGCCGGCCTTGAGCGAGACCTACAGGAAATTTTCGGCCCTCATGGTAACTACGTTCAATACGACTGGATGCCCGATGGTGAGTCATTGGTCGTTTGGACTGGCGGTAAATTCCTACGTATCTCCATCAACGGCGACAGTGTTGCGCCGATTGCGGCTCATGTGAAGGTCGAGAAACAGGTCGCGGATGCGGTGCGCTTCCCTGTGGAAGTAGCCCCGGATACCTTCGATGTGAAAATGATTCGCTGGGCGCAAAAATCCCCCAATGGCAAGCAGGTCGCTTTCCAGGCCTTGGGCAAAATTTATATCCAGGATATTGCCAGCGGTGAACGCCGCCGGCTGACCCGCCAGGACGACCACTTTGAATTCTATCCCAGCTGGTCCCGCGATGGTCGCGAGATCACCTATGTCACCTGGGACGACCAAAAACTCGGCCATGTGCGTGTAGTATCCGCCCGCAGCGGTCGCGGCAAGAACATCACCAAACAGCCCGGCCTCTACGTAGAGCCGAGCTTCTCCCCCAGTGGTGACACCGTGGCCTACCGCCGCTTTACCGGCGGTTACCTACTCAGCCCCGAGTACTCTTTAGAACCGGGTATCTACCTGGCAGACGTCAACGGCAAATGGCAACGCCGGGTCGTGAAGTCCGGCTATGAGCCGCACTTCGGTGCTAGCAAGGACCGTATCTATTTCTCCGAGTACCAACACGCCGGCGGCGGCAAGCGCGTATTGAAGAGCACCAACCTGGAAGGCAAAGATGAGCGTGAGCACCTGCACGGTGCCGAGATTACCTCCTTCCGCCTGTCCCCAGACGGCAAGTGGGTCGCCTTTACCCAAGACTTCAAAGCTTTCGTCGCGCCTTTTATGCACACCGGCAAGTCCGAGGTGATCGGCCCTAATAGTAAAGCGGTCAAAGTCACCCAGGTATCCAAGCGCGCCGGTGAAAACCTGCATTGGTCTGCCGATAGTGACACCCTAGGCTGGGCACACGGGCCCAAGCTGTTCGAGCGGGAACTGAAAGACGCCTTCGAATTTGTCGCCGGCGCTCCGGAGGAACTACCAGAGCCGGTTTCTGAAGGCATCGACCTGAGCTTTGAGCAGTCCTTCGACAATCGCGCTGGCCTCGTTGCCCTCACCGGTGGCAAAGTCGTCACTATGCGCGATGCGGAGAACACCCGCGAAATTATCGAGGATGGCGTGGTTCTATTCCGGGGCAACCGCATTGTCGCGGTGGGCCCAGCTGCAGAAGTTGAAATTCCCGCCGAGGCGAAGCGCATCGATATCACCGGCAAAACTGTATTGCCAGGGCTGATTGACGCTCATGCCCACGGCGCTCAGGGTCGCGAAGAAATTATCCCGCAGCAAAACTGGAACCTGTTCTCCAGTCTGGCATTTGGCGTGACCACGATTCACGACCCCTCCAATGACAGCAGTGAGATATTCTCCGCCGCAGAAATGCAAAAGGCTGGCCTGATTACCGGACCGCGTATTTTCTCCACTGGCACCATCCTCTATGGCGCCAAAGGTCCAGGCTACAAAGCCAAGATCAATTCCCTGGAGGACGCTCAGTTCCACGTCAACCGCCTCAAGGAAATGGGCGCCATCTCGGTGAAGAGCTACAACCAGCCCCGCCGCGACCAGCGCCAGCAAGTGCTGCAGGCAGCCCGCGAAGCCGGCATTATGGTAGTGCCCGAGGGCGGCGGTAAGTACCAGCACAATATGAACATGATTGTGGACGGGCACACCGGTATCGAGCACTCACTGCCGATCGCCAATGTCTACGGCGATGTGGAGCAACTGTGGAGCCAAACCCAAGTGGGTTATACACCGACCTTCGTTGTGGCCTACGGCGGCCTCTGGGGTGAGGAGTACTGGTATGACCGCACCGAGGTATGGAAGAACGAGCGCTTGACCCGCTTTACCCCCGATTTTATCGTTAACCCCCGCTCTATCCGTCGCCCCACTGCGCCGGATGCCCACTACAACCACTTTAATGTGGCCCGTCAGGCCAAGCAGCTGCGCGACGAAGGTGTCACCGTACATATCGGCGCCCACGGTCAGCGCGAAGGACTTGGAGCGCACTGGGAGATGTGGATGATGGAGCAGGGCGGCTTTACCCCCTGGGAAGCCTTCCGCGCCGGTACCATCGATGGTGCCCGCTACTTGGGTATGGACGGTGATATTGGCAGCATTGAGACTGGTAAGCTGGCTGACCTGATCGTGGTTGACGGCAACCCCTTGGATAACCTGCGTCTGTCAGAGAACATTACCTACACGGTAATTAATGGCCGTGTGTTCGAGGCAGAAACCATGAACGAAGTCGGTGCTGGCGAACGCTTGGCATTCTTCCACGAACGCCTGCCTATCAGCGCTATGCCCGCTCCTACGGCAGAGGCGGTACAAGAGAAAATGGAACGCCACCACTGGGTACATTAATTCCCAGAGTCTTAGTTTGTATCCGGTGGCTTCCGCCGGATACAACTTTTAGGGCGCGGAGAACTATCAAAGCGCCCAATTACCTATCTCTTATAACCCTACTAAAGAGGGTTTTCGGCTAGAGCAAATTATTGGTGATATAGCCATATTTCAAAAGACCCACAAATACGGCCCCGCCAAAGGTATTACCCAACGTGGCTAAGATTTGAAAGCGCAGTACTTCCATCAAACCTACCGAGCCATCACCACCTATCCAGGCACTAAATATTGCTACGGCTCCTGTTACACAATGCGGCAGACTGCCCAGACCGATTAGAAAGGTCACTATTACAATAACCATTATTCGACTAATGGTGTCAGTACTGGATGAAACCAGCCAACCGAGTAAACCCATTAGCCACCCAGCCAAAATTACACCAAGACATAACGCACTATTATTCGTACTAATCAGCTTTTGACCATAGTAATCAAAACCTGCTGAGACAATGTTTTGACTGACTGAGACATAACCCACCAGTATCAACGCAAATAAAAAAGTGCCAATCATATTGCCGAGATAAATGAATCCCCAGATACGCCCCAGATTACGCAAACGCTGCCTTCTATTAGTAACTGGTAAAATTGCCAATGTCGTATGTTCGGTAAAAAGATCCGTGCGTCCTATAATGACCAAAATAAAGCCAACCGGGTAACTCATCGACAACACAAGGAGTAACGCCGATTTATCCAGCTCTTCATGAAAACTGCTAAACAGCGCTATCATCAAGAAAAAACTAAAACCAATTTCCAATCCCGCAGTAATAGATGACCATAACAGAGAGCGACTATCACATTCATATTCATGCAGGCTGGCATCCATCTGTCCACACAAAACCACCCGTTCACTCTTGGGTCTATCGCTATTGATACTCATAGAAAATCAGAATGGGAGATGAAAAAAATCACATCATGGGAAGACGCGACACAGCATTCAGGATAGCTGCTTTGGACTTGAACAAGGCCCTAACTAGCCTCGCCATTAAATTAAAAAAATCATAAAATATGGGGTAATTATTCACTCTAAATAATTACAGGTGATCTTCAAATACACCCAATACTTGTCTCCAGACTTTAACACTCATGCATTAAAAAGCCTCGTATAGCGAGGCTTTACATAGTAATCTCAAAAAGTGATAACTAAACTTCATTAACCTCTTCTATTAGAGCTTTATCCAATGCATGCGCTCGCTGGAAAGCTTCACGTTTAGATAAGCACTCAACATACTCCTGAAACTCTATTCGCTTCTCTATAGTGCCAAACTGAAGCCCCCATTCTAACTGGGCACCGATATAAACATCCGCTGCAGTAAAACGCTCACCGAGAATATAGGGTCCGGACTTAATCACCTTAGAAAGTGTGTCTAATGCCAACTGATAGGAACCGTAACCGAGCATTAGCTGCTTGTCTGCACCTGCCTCTTCCCCAAAGATATATTTATTCACAATGGCAGATTCCATAGGGCCAGCCGCAAAAAACATCCAGCGATAAAAGCTCGCTCTCTCATCGTCATTCATTGGCGCCAATTCTGACTCAGGGAACACTTCCGCCAAGTAAACACATATAGCTGAAGCTTCTGTAATAATTCTCTCACCATGAACCAGAGTAGGTACCTTACCCATTGGATTAATAGCAAGGTATTCTGTGGTCTTCATAGGTTCACCGTACTCAAGTACCTCTGTACGATAAGATAAGCCCAATTCTTCTAGCATCCAGCGCACTATGCATCCGCGGGACTGGGGATTAGTATATAAAATCAAATGATCTGACATGATTCTCTCCCTGAAAATGGAGAGAATAGTTTATTTTAATATTATTATTTTTCGAGAGACTTTTGCGCCAGTAGGGAGGTTCTTGCTGTGTGATTAGAATAATCTTGTAAATAATTAAGCTTTTAAAAATTTGATAAGGCTAATTTTTCATCACAGCCATTCAGCCATTCAGCCATTCAGCCATTCAGCCATTCAGCCAACTCTATCGTGATGTATTCAGGACCCTCAATGTATACCAACTTTCTGCTCAAATACTCTATAATTTGACCACGAATATGAACTCCATTTTTCTTCAAGTAGTCCACAGAAAACTCAATATCATCAACCCTCAAGCAAAGATGGTTATAGCCAGGTCTTGCCAGATTTAATAAATTGGAATCAGAAAATATCCTTGGTGTACGGAAGTGTAACAACTGAATTTCAAATCTTGGCTCAGCATTCTTCAAAACCATTGTTAAATGGTCTGCCTGAACATTGGGGACCTCCAGATATTTAGAGATTTTATCTCCTGAAATAACATCAGTAATCTCCAATTCAAAATCTAATAATTCAAAGAATTTTTGGCTTTTTTCCAAATTGGTGACAGCGATGGTTACATGATCAGGATTCTTTATCATCGACTAATCCTCCACTCTCTCTATCGATTCCTGGAAATTGCTCTACCAATTCTCTCGTACTGTTGGAGTAAGTTGGGCATACTCTCGGCGCCAATATATTCTTTTGAATTTTCGGCAAATCCTTTCCAATGAAAAGGAAACATCACTTCCACCTTGGAATTTGAAATAGCAAAGTTATAAGCTTGTCGAGCTCGAGAAATAAGTTGTGCCTCTGATAAAATTCCATAATCTCGATTAGTGGTCTTGAACCCTCTCGGAATTAAATAATATTTAGCATCCATATGCTGAGTTTTATGCATCAATTTTTCAACAATTTCGTCCTGAAAGTTCACCCCAACATAGTGATCAACACCGAATAAATTGTAGTTCTCTGGTACGATTAGCTGGAATCTAGCCTGACTCACAGTGTTGTGTGTAAATGTAATAGCAAGTTTTGCCTTAGGGAAATCTCTCCTTATCAATTCTCCAATCTCCTCAAGGTAATTTTTCAAATCTTTATCCGGTAACAGAGATCTTTGGAAGGGTTCATCTAGCGGATCAAAAGCGTAAATAATATCTTTAAAAGGCAGCAACTCTTGCCTGGCTTTTTCCCATCTATCCAGATAATCCTCCTGCTTACTTTTCCCAAAATCCTTAAAAAAAATAGGGGCCAAAGCCACCCAGATCTTTAACCCATGCTTCCTGGCAATTGCCATTAGGTCTTTATCGAAGTACCAAATATCAACGAAAGTAGAGAATCTTGCGACTTCAGGAATATCATCTTCATCCCAACCAGAGTGATAAAACCCAAATTCTTTTAGGTGGCTTGGCACCCTATTTTTCTCAGGAGTAATTCCTGTGACAAAAATATTACCGGGAATATAAAAAGGCTTGGTGTTACTGAGATATTCGGCGGGGGTGGGGGCGTCATAAAATTGAGAGTGGCTATTTACACCCAAGAACAATAAAAAAAATGTCAGAAAAATCGAAATTTTTCGAAATGAGGCCTGATACAACTTATTGAAAACCATAAATCAGCGCCACTTTAAATTGAATGAATACATTTGGCTAATTAAGCCAATATCCAGTATAGAAAAGGCACGGAGAAGAGAAACAAGAATAGGGATAATTACAGGGAGGCTTATTCTAGATGCAAAAAAAGCAGCCGAAGCTGCTTTTTTATCGCCTTGAAGTAGGCGCTTTACACAAATGTAAGCGCTACTTACTTGCCGGCCGCCTTGCGGATTGCCTGCAGAGTGCGCAGACGCGCCTCGGCTTCGGCTAGCTGGGCTGAGATACGCGCATAATCAACTTCAGAAGGCGCTTTGTGCAGGGCGTGTTCCGCTTCTTCGCGGGCCTTCTGCGCGGCTTCCTCATCAATTTCACGCTCGGCTACATCCGCGAGGATGGTAACCATGTTCGGCTGCACTTCGGCGTAGCCACCGCTGACGAACAGTACTTCCTCTTCACCACCGGGCTTGATGATGCGTACCGGACCGGGCTTCAGGGCGGTAAGCAGTTGTGCATGGCCGTAGGAGAGACCCAGCTCACCTTCGATACCACTCACTATCACCATCTGCACCAGTCCGGAGAAGAGAGACTGCTCGGCGCTGACAATGTCACAATGTACTGTCATGGCCATAGTATATGCCTCTCTGGCTTAGCCTTTGGTCTTGTTGGCTTTTTCCACGGCTTCGTCGATGGTTCCCACCATGTAGAAGGCCTGTTCAGGCATGTGGTCATACTCACCGTTCAGGATGCCCTGGAAGCCACGGATGGTTTCTTTCAGGGAAACATATTTACCTGGTGCACCAGTGAAGATTTCCGCAACGTGGAAAGGCTGAGACAGAAAACGCTCGATCTTACGGGCGCGGGCTACGATCTGCTTGTCTTCTTCAGACAGTTCGTCCATACCCAGGATCGCGATGATGTCCTTCAGCTCTTTGTAGCGCTGCAATACAGACTGTACGCCACGAGCCACTTCGTAGTGCTCTTGACCGATTACCTGCGGGTCCAGCTGACGAGAGGTGGAATCCAGCGGGTCAACAGCCGGGTAGATACCTTTGGCGGCGATGTCACGGCTCAGTACTACAGTAGAGTCCAAGTGCGCGAAGGTGGTCGCCGGAGACGGGTCAGTTAAGTCATCCGCCGGTACGTATACCGCCTGGATAGAGGTGATAGAGCCAGTCTTGGTGGAGGTAATACGCTCCTGCAGAACGCCCATCTCTTCCGCCAGGGTCGGCTGGTAACCTACCGCAGAAGGCATACGGCCCAGCAGTGCGGATACTTCGGTACCGGCCAGGGTGTAGCGGTAGATGTTGTCGACGAACAACAGTACGTCTTTGCCTTCATCACGGAATTTTTCCGCCATGGTCAGGCCGGTCAGGGCTACGCGCAGACGGTTGCCGGGCGGCTCATTCATCTGGCCGTAAACCATCGCCACTTTGGAGTTGGCTTTGTTTTCCAGGTCAACAACGCCGGATTCAGCCATCTCGTAGTAGAAGTCGTTACCTTCACGGGTACGCTCACCAACACCTGCAAACACGGACAGACCGGAGTGCTCGGTAGCGATGTTGTTGATCAGTTCCATCATGTTTACGGTTTTACCTACACCGGCACCACCGAACAGACCAACCTTACCACCCTTGGCGAACGGGCAAACCAGATCGATTACCTTAATGCCGGTCTCCAGCAGTTCGGTAGAGCTGGACTGCTCTTCGTAGGTCGGTGCAGCGCGGTGGATAGAGGAGCGCTCTTTCTCACCGATAGGGCCACACTCGTCAATCGGGTTGCCGAGCACGTCCATGATGCGACCGAGGGTTTCCAGGCCTACCGGTACAGAAACCGGAGCGCCGGTATTGCACACGGGCAGACCGCGGCTGATACCTTCGGATGAACCCATGGCAATAGCGCGTACCACGCCGTCACCCAACTGCTGCTGCACTTCCATGGTGAGGTTCTTGTCCTCAACCACCAGTGCGTCGTATACATTCGGAACAGAATCGCGTGGGAACTCCACGTCGATGACCGCTCCGATCACTTGCACAATTTGCCCGTTACTCATTTCCGGATCCTCAGCTTTAAATTCTTTCTAGGCTGACCATTACTGCTAGGGGCAGCGGATTAAACCGCCGCCGCACCGCCGACAATTTCGGACAGTTCCTGGGTAATGGCCGCCTGGCGCGCCTTGTTGTAGACAAGCTGCAACTGATCGATCAGCTCACCGGCGTTATCGGTGGCGCTCTTCATCGCGATCATACGCGCTGCCTGCTCACAGGCTTTGTTTTCAACTACTGCCTGGTATACCTGAGACTCGATATAGCGAGCCAGCAATCCATCCAGCAATTCAACCGGATCCGGCTCGTAGAGGTAGTCCCACTCGTGCATGAGTTTTTCATCTTCGTCTTTCGGCAGCGGCAGCAATTGCTCAACCCGCGGCTTCTGTGACATGGTGTTGATAAACTCGTTGGATACCAGGAACAGGCGATCAATATCGCCTTCTGCGTAACGGTCCAGCATTACCTTAACTGAGCCAATCAGCTTGTTGGCCTGGGGCGCATCGCCCAGGTCGCGAACTGCTGCGACAACCTTGCTGCCGATGGCGTTAAAGAAACTGGCCGCCTTGTTACCTACTGCGCAGACTTCTACGTCAACGCCTTTTTCGGACCATGCCTGCATCTCGCGAATGGCCGCTTTGAACATGTTGATGTTCAGGCCACCACAGAGACCGCGGTCAGTGGATACCAGGATAAAACCGACCCGCTTGGCCTCGCGCTCCTGCAGGTAAATATGCTGGTACTCGGCCGAAGCGTTGGCGACGTGGCCGATCACTGCGCGTATGCGCTGGGCGTAGGGACGCCCCAGTGCCATGCGATCCTGAGCCCTGCGCATCTTACTGGCTGCAACCATTTCCATTGCGGCAGTAATCTTCTGCGTGCTCTTGATGCTGGCAATTTTTGTGCGTACTTCTTTTCCGCCTGCCATAGTGATTTACCTTGTTCGCTGGAAGTTAGATTCCGAAAGAGCGGACACGCCGCTCTTTCGCGCTCTCCAGGGAGTTCTTACCAGCTGCTAGTAGCGACGAACTTCTCGATAGCGGCTTTGAAAGCTGCGTCGATTTCGTCGTTGTAGTTACCAGTCGCGTTCACTTTCTCCATCAGCTCTGCGTGTTCGCTGTTCATGTAAGCGAGCAGGGCGGCTTCGAAATCGAGAACCTTGGCAACTTCTACTTCTTTCAGGTAACCCTTGTCGGCGGCGTAAACGGAAACAGCCATGTCCGCGATAGACAGCGGAGAGTACTGTTTCTGCTTCATCAGCTCGGTTACACGCTCACCGTGATCCAGCTGGGCTTTGGTAGCTTCGTCCAGATCAGAGGCAAACTGGGAGAATGCCGCCAATTCGCGGTACTGAGCCAGAGCGGTACGGATACCACCGGACAGTTTCTTGATCACCTTGGTCTGCGCTGCACCACCTACACGGGATACGGAGATACCCGGGTTGATCGCAGGGCGGATACCGGAGTTGAACAGATCGGTCTCGAGGAAGATCTGGCCGTCGGTAATGGAAATCACGTTGGTCGGTACGAACGCGGATACGTCACCGGCCTGGGTTTCGATGATCGGCAGGGCGGTCAGAGAGCCGGTCTTGCCTTTCACTTCACCATTGGTGAATTTCTCTACGTAGTCGGCATTTACACGCGCAGCGCGCTCCAGCAGACGGGAGTGCAAGTAGAAAACGTCACCGGGGTAGGCTTCACGTCCAGGCGGACGCTTCAGCAGCAGGGAGATCTGACGGTAGGCCCAAGCCTGCTTGGTCAGGTCATCGTATACGATCAGGGCATCTTCACCGCGGTCGCGGAAGTACTCACCCATGGTACAGCCGACGTAAGGAGCCAGGAACTGCATCGCTGCCGGATCGGCGGCGCCAGCGGCCACTACGATGGTGTGGTCCATAGCGCCGTGCTCTTCGAGCTTGCGCACTACGTTGGCAATAGAGGACTGCTTCTGGCCCACGGCAACGTAGATACACTTAACGCCGGTACCTTTCTGGTTGATGATGGCGTCGATCGCCACAGCAGTCTTACCGATCTGACGGTCACCGATGATCAGCTCACGCTGGCCACGGCCAATCGGGATCATGGTATCAACCGCTTTCAAGCCGGTTTGTACAGGCTGGTCAACGGACTGACGGGCGATAACGCCAGGCGCTACCTTTTCTACCGCGTCGGTCAGCTTGTTGTTCAGTGGACCCTTGCCGTCGATCGGGTTACCCAGCGCGTCTACAACGCGGCCGAGCAGTTCCGGACCAACCGGGGTTTCCAGGATACGGCCGGTACAACGACACTTCTGACCTTCGGCCAGAGATTTGTAGTCGCCCAGGATTACAGCACCAACGGAGTCGCGCTCCAGGTTCAGCGCCATACCGTAAACGCCGCCTTCGAACTCGATCATCTCACCGTACATCACGTCGGCCAGGCCGTGGATGCGGATGATGCCGTCGGATACGGAAACAATGGTGCCCTCATTTTGGGCTTCAGTGCTCACATCGAGATTTTCGATGCGGCTCTTGATGATTTCACTGATCTCAGAGGGATTCAGTTGCTGCATGCTCTGTTCCTCAAGTCCCCCGCCGGCTGACGCCGACGGGGAGAGTAATTTAGGAGTTCATCGCCTCGGCGAGCTTGGCCAGACGGCCGCGTACGGAACCGTCGATGACTGTATCACCGGCGCGGATGATCGCGCCGCCCAGCAGGCTCTCGTCCACCGAGCTGTGCAGATGTATTTCGCGTTCAAACTTCGCCCTGAGCTTTTGGCCCAGTGCTTGCGCCTGTGCATCGCTCAGGGCGTGCGCGGAAACAACTTCCACCTCGAGGGTGGCTTCCGCCTGCGCTTTCAGCTCTTCGAACAGCTCGGAAATTTCCGGCAGCAGCTGCAGGCGGTGGTTTTCCGCCAGCAACCGGATGAAATTTTTTCCGTGCTCGCCGAGCTCGTCTGAACAGATCGACAGGAATTTATCTGCGCGCTCTTCACTGGTGAGCTGTGGGTTATCCAGCAGCTCACGCACTTTTTCGTTCTGGCTGACCGCCGCCGCAGTTTCCAGCGCAGCGCTCCAACCACTGAGGTTGGAGGCTTGCTGCGCATAGGCAAATGCAGCTTTAGCGTAGGGCCGGGCCAGTGTGCTGAGTTCCGCCATGGGGTTCCTCGCTTACAGCTCGGCTGCCAGTTTGTCGATCAGGTCGTCGTGCGCCTTAGCGTCGATATTGACCGCGAGAATCTTCTCCGCACCCAGGACAGACAGGTCTGCCACACGGCTGCGCAGTTGCTCTTTAGCGCGATTCACTTCCTGGTCGATCTCAGCTTTAGCCGCAGCTTTCAGGCGATCGCCCTCGGCATGCGCAGCCTGCTTTGCTTCATCGATAATCTGATTAGCGCGCTTGTTGGCGCCATCGATAATCTCGCTCGCCTGATCTTTGGCTTCTTTCAGCTGCTCGGCAGCTTTGCGCTTGGCCAGTTCCAGATCTTTCTGCGCGTGCTCGGCGTCAGCGAGACCATCTGCGATCTTCTGCTCACGCTCTTTCATCACGCCCAAAAGCGGCGGCCAAACAAACTTCCAGCAAAACCAGACGAAAAACAGGAAAGTAATCGACTGGCCGATTAGAGTCAGGTTGATATTCACACCGACACCTCTTGCTCTTTAAATAGGGTTAAGGGCAATTGGAACGGCGTAATTAAACCAGACCAGGAGCTACGGCGAAGATCAGGTACATAGCGATACCAACACCGATCATCGGAACCGCGTCAAGCAGACCAGCCATCAGGAACATTTTGCCCTGCAGAGCCGGAGCCTGTTCAGGCTGACGAGCGGAACCTTCCAGCAGTTTGCCACCCAGAGTACCGAAACCGATAGCGGTGCCCAGGGCGCCCAGACCGATCAGCAGTGCACTTGCGATGTAAACCAGACCTAATGCTTCCATTGTGTTCTCCAAATCAAAGTTAAAGAGTTGTTGTAAAGGTCGAAAAAAGGGTTAAAAACTTATTGATCGTGCTCGTGCTCATCGTCGCGATGGTGTGCCATCGCCATGTACACGGTGCTCAATACCATAAATACGAACGCCTGCAGCACGATTACCAGTACGTGGAAGATCGCCCAGCCCATGTGCAGGAGACCCGCACCAATAAAGCCGAGAACGCCAACGCCAAAGACAATCGCGATCAGGATAAAGATCATTTCACCGGCGTAGAGGTTTCCGAACAGACGCAGGCCCAGGGAGATCGGCTTGGCGATCAGGGATACTGCTTCCAGCAGGAAGTTGACCGGGATCAGCAGGATGTCAAAGAACAGCTTGCCGGTATGGAAAGGGTGCAGAGTCAGCTCTTTCAGGAAACCGATGGCCCCTTTTTCGCGAATACTGAAGAAAATCATCAGCGCAAACACCGCCAGGGCCATACCCAGAGTGGCGTTCGGGTCGGTAGTCGGAACCACTTTAAAGAAGAGGTGATCGTTACCGGAAATCTTGGCGGCAGCCATCGGTAGCCAGTCCACCGGCACCAGGTCCATCAGGTTCATCAGGAACACCCACACAAAAATGGTCAACGCCATCGGGGCAACCATGGTGTTGCGGTGGGGGAAGGTTTCCTTAACCAGCTTGTCGATAAACTCGGTGACCAGCTCCACAAAACTCTGGAAACCGGTGGGCTTGTCCACACTGGCCTTTTTGGCAGCGCGGGCAAACAGGAAACAGAAAATCAGACCGAGGCCGATAGACCAACCCAGGGTATCCACATGTAGGGCCCAAAAGCCCATATCCGCGGCTTCCTGAGAGGAATGCGCCATAGTCCAGGTGGACTCACTAAGCACAGAACCATCGGCGCGGGTGTACCCGGCCGGCAGCTTGCCGTAAGTCATATTTTGCAGGTGGTGTTGGATATACCCCGTCGCAGTTAGAGCTTCGCCCGCCATAGTTCCTCAACAATCGTAAAAGTAAGAATTCTTTTTTTCTTATCCACCGGCTAGCGGACCATGCGCGCCACCATAATCCACTGCACGATCACACAGAGGACGTAGCTGATAAAAAGCGCTGCCGCATTCAGCGGCTTGACGGTGGCAAAAACTGCCGCAAAACCCGCCATGGTCAATATAAATTTGCCGGTTTCCGCGCGGTAGAAATTGCCTACCACGCGATGGGCCGCGCGCGCACCGCTATCGCGAAAGGCGCGCCTGCCGAAATATGCTCCGGGCAGTGCACATAGGGCACCGCCGATAAATACGGAAAGCGCCGTCACCGGTTTGCCACTAAAGTGCAGTACCGCACTGGCCACCGATATCAGCAGAAGCTGTACCGCGGCAATTCGTAATACCGGGGGTTTTCTCATAGACGGGATAAGCCGACTTCTGTGCGCTGTCCGCCCAAAATTTGGGCGTGCGAATTATGCTGCAACAGCATCGCCGATTCAACCGGCAAATGTCGCCAACTTATTTGATTTTCGGGAGGTTTTGCGCGGAATTACTCGGCGCAGTGAGTAATTGCCAACAGTTATTGCGCGCGCCACTAGGACGCGCATTTCACCACGGCTTTAATCCTCGGCGTAACCGAGGTGGGCAAGGATTCCGTCCAGCTCTTCCAAGGTGGTAAATTTCAGCACCAAGCGACCATTGCCCTTTTCGTTGTGATCGATAGAGACAGGCACTCCGACCTTTTCCGCCAGGCGCTCGGTAAGGCGGCGGATATTGGGGTCGGGCTTGGGCTTTTCCTGCTTTGGCGTGGCCGGCTTTTGCAGGCGACGCACTAGCGCTTCCGTCTGGCGCACGGTGAGGCTGCGCTCGACAACCTGGCGTGCAGCGGAACGCTGGGTGGCACCGGAGAGACCGAGCAGCGCCTTGGCGTGGCCCAGCTCTAGGTCACCGCGCTCAAGGAAAGTGCGCACCTCTTCACTGAGGCTCAATAAGCGCAGTAAGTTGGTCACGGCAGTTCGGGACTTGCCCACCGCATCGGCCACTTCCTGCTGAGTCAGCTTGAATTCATCCTGCAGTCGCTTAAGGGCCACAGCTTCTTCGACCGGATTCAGATCTTCACGCTGGATATTCTCGATCAATGCCATGGCGATGGCGGCTTCATCGGAAACGCTGCGCACCAGCGCCGGCACTTTCTCCAATCCCGCCAGTTGGGCGGCACGCCAACGCCGCTCACCGGCAATAATCTCGTAGCTTTGCTCGCCGATACCACGTACGACGATCGGCTGCATAATACCCTGGGCGCGAATCGAGTCCGCCAGTTCCTGCAGGGACTCCTGTGGAAAATCCCGGCGCGGCTGGTAGCGACCCCGCTGCAAAAACTCGATCGGCAATTCTTTCAACTCACCGTCGACCACGGCAGTTTCGGTTTCGGCCTCACCGGTAGCCTCGGCGATCGCGGTGCTGTTTTTATTGCTGATCAGGTGGGATAAGCCCCGGCCCAGTCCTTTGCGTTTGGCGGCCATAGTTATTACCCCTTATACCGCTTCCGCCATAGGGCGGTTTTTCTTTTTGGTAGATTGATTGGCGGGATGGCGGCGATTGATTTCACAAGCCAATGCCAGGTAGGCGATAGCGCCCTTGGAGTGGCGATCGTAATCCAACGCCGGTTTGCCAAAACTGGGCGCTTCCGCCAAGCGCACATTGCGCGGAATACAAGTTCGATACAGGCTATCGCCAAAATACTCCTGCAACTGCGCCGATACTTCGCTGGTAAGACTGTTGCGCGGATCGTACATGGTACGCAAGATGCCTTCGATTTTCAGGTCCGGATTAGCGGTCTGCTGGATCTGGGTGATCGTATCCACCAAGGCTGACAGTCCCTCCAGGGCATAATATTCGCACTGCATGGGAATCAGCACGCCGTGAGCTGCGCAGAGGGCGTTTACCGTCAGCATATTTAACGATGGCGGACAGTCGATAATCACGTAGTCGTAACGATTACTCACCGCAACCAGGGCGCGGCGCAGGCGGGATTCGCGCCCCTCCAGATTCAGCAACTCCACCTCTGCCGCAGACAGGTCACCGTTGCCCGGGATCAAATCAAAACCGCTCTCTGTGGATACAATGGCCTGCTCAACGGGTAATTCAGCGGCCAGCACATCGTAACCGGACACCTCCAGGTCACTTTTATCCACACCACTGCCCATGGTGGCATTGCCCTGGGGGTCCAGGTCGATCAGCAATACGCGCCGCTTGTTGGCAACCAAAGATGCGGCCAGGTTGACGCAGGTAGTGGTCTTACCAACCCCGCCTTTCTGGTTGGCCACAGCAAATATCTTGCTCAAGATTCTTGTCCTTTGTTGTTTCCGGGTGCGTTTGCCCCCACGCTGACTCAGCTTCGGGCAGCGGCTATTGTGCCCCACGAAAGGGGAGCAGGATTGGGCAGGCGACAGCCCCACCAAACTATCATCTTATTCTGTGCGACAGAGCTGAATCATATGTCGCTCACCGTCGCAACCGGGCACCGACAAACGGTGCACCTGCTCGACCTTAATGCCTTTTGGCAGAGCGCTCAACTCATCCTCAGGCAGCTTGCCCTTCATGGCATAAAAACGACCCTTAGGCGCCAGCATATGCTCACTGCCATTGACCATATCCTCGATGGAGGCAAAGGCGCGGGACACCACACCGGCAAAAGGCTGTTCTGGCACAAAGGCTTCTACCCGCTCATTGACTACCGTGATATTGGGCAGGGGCAGGGTGCTGGCCACTTGGAACAGGAAGCGGGTCTTCTTGCCATTGCTGTCGAGCAGGGTGATGGCGCGCTCCGGATGCATAATTGCCAGGGGGATTCCCGGCAGGCCACCACCGCTACCCACATCGATTAAAGAGCCTTCGCCACAGAGATTTACCACACTGAGGCTGTCGATAATATGGCGCTCCAGCATCTGCTCCGGGTCGCGTATGGCGGACAGGTTGTAGGCACTGTTCCAGCGGGTAAAAAGCGCCAGGTATTCCAGTAGCTGGTCCTGCTGCCGGTCGCTGAGTGCCACCGACATCTGTGCCGCCGCCTCTAACAGGCGCGGACAAAACTGTTCCATTGAGTGAGAAATGGGTCTATCCCCCAGTTGTCCCGCGAAACTCAAACCCCGCAGGGCCTCGCGGGATACCCTGTGGAAAACCGATTTATACCGCTTTTTTGCGCTTCAGCAGTCCGCGCTTTTTCAACTGGATCAGCAGCAGGGATATGGATGCGGGCGTCACACCCGGTATCCGCGAGGCCCGCGCCAGGGTATCCGGGCGGGTCTCTCCCAGCTTTTGCTTGACCTCATTGGACAGACCGGAAATATCGCTATAGTCGAAGTCCGCCGGGATCGGGGTATCTTCGTAGGCCTGCAAGCGCTCAATTTCCTCGCGCTGGCGATCGATATAGCCGGCGTATTTGGCCGAGATTTCCACCTGTTCGGCAACCTGCTCGTCGGTTACCGCTTCCCCTTTGAGGCCCGCCACATCCTGATAGCCCAGTTCCGGACGGCGCAGCAGGTCCATCAGGCTGTATTCCCGCGCCAATGGCTGCGGCAATTTGGTTTCTACAGAGGCGGCCTGGGGCGTCTTTGGGTGCACCCAGGTATCTTGCAGTCGCTGGGTTTCCCGGGCGATCGCCTCACGCTTTTCACTGAACGCTGCCCAGCGGGTATCGTCGACCAGGCCCAATTCGCGACCTTTTTCGGTCAGGCGCAGGTCAGCATTGTCCTCACGG
Organism: Microbulbifer mixtoriginis (SeqCode); assembly: GCF_052466765.1. Lineage (NCBI taxonomy): Bacteria > Pseudomonadati > Pseudomonadota > Gammaproteobacteria > Cellvibrionales > Microbulbiferaceae > Microbulbifer > Microbulbifer mixtoriginis (SeqCode). The sequence goes on along the minus strand of NZ_CP174289.1, from coordinate 2,501,547 downwards.
AGCAGCAAGCGATATTCCGCACGGCTGGTAAACATGCGGTAGGGCTCTTTGGTGCCACTGGTGATCAAATCATCCACAAGCACGCCCAGGTAGGCTTCATCCCGACGCGGGGACCAGGCTTCGCGCTCTTGGGCCTGCAGGGCGGCATTGGCGCCAGCCAGGAGTCCCTGGGCGGCCGCTTCTTCGTAGCCGGTGGTGCCATTGATCTGGCCAGCAAAATAGAGCCCCTGGATAAATTTGGTCTGCAGGGAGGGCAGTAGATCCCGCGGATCGAAGAAATCGTACTCAATCGCATAGCCGGGGCGGGTGATATGCGCCTTTTCAAAGCCCTTGATGGAGTGCACCAGCTCAATCTGCACGTCGAAGGGCAGACTGGTGGAAATACCATTGGGGTACAGCTCGTTGGTGGTCAACCCTTCCGGCTCGATAAACACCTGGTGGCTATCTTTGTCCGCAAAGCGGTGCACTTTGTCCTCGATGGAGGGGCAGTAGCGTGGGCCAATCCCTTCAATCACGCCGGAATACATGGGCGAGCGATCGAGCCCCCCCTGGATAATTTCATGAGTGCGGGCATTGGTGTGGGTAATCCAGCAGCAGACCTGGCGCGGGTGCTGATCGCGGCTGCCCAAGTAAGACATTACCGGTGTGGGGCTATCTCCCCACTGCTCCTCCAACTCGCTGAAATCTACTGAGCGGGCATCAATACGGGGAGGGGTGCCGGTTTTGAGGCGATCGACGCGGAAAGGCAGTTCGCGCAAACGATCCGCCAAGGCAATCGAGGGTGGGTCTCCGGCGCGGCCGCCGGCGTGGTTATCCAAGCCGATGTGGATACGCCCACCGAGGAAAGTCCCGGCGGTCAGTACCACTGTCTTGGCTCGAAAGCGTACTCCTGCGTTGGTGACAACGCCCACAACGCGTTCACCTTCGACAATCAGGTCATCTGCCGCTTGTTGGAAGATCTCCAGGTTTTCCTGTGCTTCCAGGATCGAACGGATCGCGGCGCGATATAGGGCTCTATCGGCCTGGGCACGAGTTGCCCTTACTGCGGGGCCTTTGCGGGCATTGAGGACCCGGAACTGAATTCCGCCCAGGTCTGTTGCCGTTGCCATAGCGCCACCGAGGGCATCGACCTCCTTCACGAGATGACTCTTGCCAATACCGCCAATGGCCGGGTTGCAGGACATTTGCCCGAGGGTCTCGATATTGTGGGTTAGTAGCAGAGTGGAAGCTCCCATACGTGCCGCTGCCAGTGAGGCTTCGGTACCTGCATGGCCTCCGCCGATCACGATCACATCATAGGTCTTAGGGAATTCCATAATGGCTGCTACTGGTTACAACTTGGGGCGCACATTTTATAGTCAGTAAGTGTCCTCAGCAATTGGCTTTATTCAAGCCGTTTAGGAAAGCTCTGCCTTTGTCTTTCTCTCTCCTTCCTGAATATCAACTTCTGATCGGATGAATTTCAAAACTCTGTTTTGCTTTCTTAAATACTCTTACTAATGAATATATGTATATCTTAAAGAGTATTTTTTTATATTTATTGTTTTTATTAGACCTGCGGCAACTCGGTATAAGCACAAAAAAACCTTTAAAAACAATAAGTTATAAAGATGAAAACCCTGCCGACAAACCCTTGGTGGACACAGGGGTAACCGGGGTATGAGGCTGTGAAAACTTGGGACAACTTTGCCCTATCTACTCTTATTAGGAAGTTATCATCATACGATTATTCTATTTTGCAGGTGCTTATCCCCTCTTTTGCCCACAGTCAGTTTTTTTTGACTAGTGTCTGTGGTGCTTTACCCAGACTTTCTGGGGGATACCTGTGAGTAGTCGAAGGCAATGTATAAATCTGTGCATATACCCATTGAATGGGTGTGGGTTAATAGTGAGATAACTGCCAATAAGCTTATCCACGGGAAATCCCCGTGGACATGTATAACTTCTTTCCCTTAAGAGCCATTTAAACAGCTATCTCAAGCTTATTTCTCACCTATTTCGTGGAAAATATGCGGGAAAGCTGGGGATTAAATAGAACTTTTTTAACAACCTAGGATAGATCTGAGCTCTTCCTGTGAGCAAGAGGTGTGGAACTTGTGCCAGAAGGAGAATAAGAAGAAGGAGAGTGGGGAGGTACTATAGGGAAGAGAAGAGGACGCTATTAGCTAGCGCCCCCAATTGGATAAGTGCGTGGAACTCCACACCTTCTTATTTTCCGATACAAAAGCTGCCGAAAATTTTCCCGAGCAGCTCGTCCGCACTCATTGCACCGGTGATTTCCCCCAACGCCTGCTGGGCCTGACGCAAGTCTTCCGCGAGTAATTCACCGGCACCATGGCTGTGGAGCTGCTGGGAACCTTGCTCAATAAAGGCACGGGCGCGCTCAAGAGCCTCTAAATGACGTCTACGCGCACTAAAAGTGCCTTCGGCAGCACCACTGAAGCCGATAGACTGTTTCAAATGCTCCTTTAGTGCTTCGAGGCCTGAGCCAGTCTTGGCGCTGATGGCTATAACCGGCACTCCTTCAGTGTGAGCTTGGAGTCCGGCACTGTAATCGCTGAGATCAATTTTGTTCAGTACCAGTGTGAGCTTGTCTAAGTCCTGAAGCTGATTGGTAAATTCCGGCCAGGCCTTTGCTGGGTTCAGTGAGTGAAGTTGCTCTGCATCCATTACCAGGAGCACCCGATCCGCCTGGTGAATCTCCTCCCAGGCGCGCTCGATGCCTATCTGCTCTACTTTATCTGGCGCATCCCGCAGGCCGGCGGTATCGGCGAATTGCAGGGGCATGCCGTCAATGTGAATATCTTCCCGCAAAATATCCCGTGTGGTGCCGGCGATATCTGTGACGATAGCGGTATTGCGCCCCGCGAGGGCATTGAGCAGGCTCGACTTGCCGGCATTCGGACGCCCGGCAATGGCCACCCGCATACCCTCGCGCATAATGGCGCCCTGGCGCGCTTGGGCTTCTACGCCAGCCATTTGTGCCAGTAGGGCCTGGATATCCGCAGCCACCTTGCCATCGGCGAGAAAGTCGATCTCTTCTTCGGGAAAATCGATGGCGGCTTCTACGTAGATACGCAGGTGGGTAAGACTTTCCACAAGGTCTTCGATCTTGTCGGAAAAAGCGCCCTGTAGTGAACGCATGGCGTTGCGCGCCGCTTGGGCACTACCGGCATCAATCAGATCGGCGATCGCTTCGGCTTGGGTGAGATCCATTTTGTCGTTGAGGAAGGCGCGTTCAGAAAACTCCCCGGGACGTGCCTGGCGGGCTCCCAGTTCGATCGTTGCCTTCAGCAGTTGATCGAGAATGACCGGGCCACCGTGGCCCTGCAGTTCCACCACGTCTTCTCCGGTAAATGAGTTGGGGCCTGGGAAGAATAGGGCGAGTCCCTGGTCGATCAGTTGCTCACTGTGGAAAAAATTTCGGTAATGGGCATAGCGCGCTTTGAGCGGTTTATCCCCGCAGATTTGCTGGGCAATGGACAGGGCTTTGGGGCCAGAGAGGCGGATTACACCGATACCACCGCGCCCTGGTGCGGTGGCGACGGCGGCGATGGTGTCACGATTAAGGCTTTTTTGTGTCATCGGCTGAGTGTACTCGACATAACGGAAAAGGGCCGCAGTTGCGGCCCTTGTTGTTTGTGATCTGTGGATACTTGATCAGTATTTTCCGGCATCCACCTGCTTGTTGATATACCAGGTCTGACCGATGGTGATCAGGTTGTTGGCGATCCAGTACAGAACCAGGCCAGCCGGGAACCACAGGAAGAACACCGTCATCATCACCGGCATCAGCTGCATGATACGGGCCTGGGTCGGGTCGGTGGGGGCCGGGTTTAGCTTCTGCATAAACCACATGGACAGGCCCATCAGTACTGGCAGGATGAAATAAGGGTCCTTTGCCGACAGGTCGTGAATCCAGAAGATCCAGGGCGCGTGGCGCAGCTCTACGGTTTCGGTGAGCATCCAGTAGAGGGCGATAAACACCGGCATCTGCAGCAGGATCGGCAGGCAGCCCCCCATGGGATTGATCTTCTCGCGGCGGTAGAGCTTCATGGTCTCTTCCGCCAACTTCTGACGATTGTCCTTGTACTGCTCCTGCAGTTTTTTCATCTGTGGAGCAAACTTGCGCATGCGCGCCATAGACTTGGTGCCTGCGGCGGACAGCGGCAGCAGCAGTGTCTTGATAAAGACGGTGAGCAAGATAATCGCCCAGCCCCAGTTGCTGACAATATGCTCCTGGATAAAGTGCAGTACGCGGAACAGCGGCTTGGCAATCCACCACAGCCAGCCGTAATCCACGGTCAGGTCAAGATAGGGTGAGATCTCCTCCAGGCGGTAGACATCCTTGGGGCCGGCATAGAAGGAAGCGCTCAGCTCGCCCTGAGTCGCGGCGGGGATTTGTACCGGCTGGGCGGTGAAGCCCATACGGAATAGTCCGTTGGACAATTCGCGCAGCTCAAAAGTGTTGCGTTCATCCTGTGGGGGAATCCAGGCGCTAAGGAAATAGTGCTGCACCATGGCTACCCAGCCGCCTTCCACTGTGGTGCGGGTGGGTTTCTCGGCGATTTCTTCAAAATCCTGCTTGAAGTAATTTTCTTCGTTGGTGTGAAGAGCGGCACCGAGGAAGGGTGACATACCAAAACCGGTATCGGTCACCGGCTCACTGGCATCGCGCTTGATCTGGCCAAACATGGCGGCAGACCAAGGCTTGGAGCTGGTGTTATCTACCAGGTAGGCCACCTGAACGAGGTAGTCACCACGTTTGAAGGTGTAGCGTTTTGTGATATTTGCACCTTCTTGCTGCAGGGTCAGGTCCACAATCAGCTGATCCTGCCCTTCGACCATGGCGTAGTTGGTCTTTTCAACCTTAAATAGAGGGCGGCCAGCGGCGCTATCAGTGCCGTTGTTACCGATCAGACCACTTTGGGCGATATAGGTGTGATAGCGGGTCTGGTTTAACAGGATTAATGGCTGGTCAGGCGTATCCAGCTTTTCCTGGAACTGTCGCAGGGCTACTTTTACGATATCACCGCCACGAGGATCAATGAGCAGATCAAAGACGTCGGTGGTGACATTGATGAGCGTGCGTTGGCCGCTATCGGTGCCTGTCTCTGCTGGCGCTTGGGACTCCAGTTGGGGTACATCGCCATTGCCGTTTTCGCTGGTCTGCGCCGGGATTTGGCTGCCGCTCTGTATATCGTCGTGAACTATGGTTTCGCGGTCGAGTTCAGGAGTGTGCTGCTCTTGAAATGCATTCCACTGGAAGATAAGTGCGAGGAGAACCGCGAGAATTCCACCTAGCAGCGTATAGCGTTGCCAATCCATCTTAATACCTAGAGCGTGTTCTTGTGTTTGGTGGGGGGAACCGGGTCCAGTCCACCAGGGTGCCAGGGGTGGCATTTTATAAGGCGGCGCGCAGTTAAATAACCCCCCTTTAAGGCTCCGTGAGTTTCAATCGCCTCTTCGGAGTATCGCGAGCAGGTTGGGTAAAAGCGGCACTGGTTACCTACCCATGGGCTGGCCAAATAGCGGTAGACGTGTATCAGCTTGATCAGTAGCCACTTCATGACTTCGATTGTGGCTGTTGCGCGCGCTTGGCCAGCTTGCGCCAGAGCTTGTTTAGTGTCTTCGCCAGTGCGGCCTTATCCAGATCTGCAACCCCCGGGCGAGCCAATACTACAGCATCCAGCGGCGGCAACTGGTGTTGCTGCAAGCGGAAGGTTTCTCGGGTAATTCGCTTGATTCGATTGCGGTCGGAGGCGTTGCGCACATGCTTCTTGGCAATTACCAAGCCGAGGCGCGGATGCTCAGAATCACTGGGGCATGCGAGGATCAGGAGGTGGGGATGCGCGGCGCGCACAACGTTTTCATTGAAAACCTTGCGATACTGCGCCGCATTAAGCAGGCGCAGAGTCTTGGCAAATCCAAAGCTGCTGCGCACCTGCTGCATAGGGAGAATCTCTAAAAAGAAGAGATATTATGCAGACAGTACTTTGCGGCCTTTTGCGCGGCGGCGGGCCAAGATTTTACGGCCGTTTTTGGTTGCCATACGAGCGCGGAAACCGTGAGTGCGTTTGCGCTTCAAGTTGCTGGGTTGAAATGTGCGTTTCATAGTCTTGCTACCTGAGACTTTGTGTTCAAGATTTCTCGGGACCATCCCCGGCCGCGGCCTGGGCTCCGGTCCGGCACAGAGCCGGCGCAGACGGAGCTACGCGCTGCGAAGGCCGCGGATTGTATAGAAAGGCAACAGTGAAAGCAACGCACAGACGGGAGATATTCGGCTTGTTTACCACTAAATCACTGATGCCAAATAACGGCTACTAGACAAGCCCTTGAGCTACCTGATGTATTTCGTGATGCCCACCGATTGACCCCAAGATATACACAGTCGGCTGTGGATAAAGTTCCAAAGGCGTAGGCTTCAATTGTCTAATTGTTACGCAAATACCTGATTGCATGGACATTTTTGCGCAATTTTTTCAACAGCGCCACGCTTTCTTGTGGATAACCCATCGATGGAAAGGTATACTGCGCCGATCTTATTTGACGGCTAGGGCACTCCAGTCCTTTCATGCCGTTGTCTCCGTGGTCTTACCATTTTGGGGTTTTGGGGGGTTTCTTGACTGAATCCGTTTGGAAGCAGTGCGCGAGCTGTTTGCAGGATGAGCTGCCATCTCAGCAGTTCAATACCTGGATCAGACCGCTGCGCGTCAATCCCGCGTGTGCAGAGGGCGAGTTGCGACTGGTTGCACCAAATCGCTTTGTTCTGGACTGGGTTGGCGGTAAATTCCTTCATCGTATCCGCGAGCTGGTCCACCAGTTCTCTCCTGGACAGCCACTTCAAGTAGGGCTGGAGATCACTGCTCGTCGCCCCGCGCGTTTTCAGCGCAGTCGCGCAGCAATGGAAGCGGCACCTGTATCGGCTCCCGTGCCCCCTACTGCTCCGGCTCCGGTTGCCAGTGCTATGCCGCCGCCGATAGCACCTACAACTTCCCCTGCACCTTCTGTTTCATCGGGTTCGGTGGACTTTTCCACAACACCTGGTGTGGTTTCTCCTTCTGTCTCTCAGGGGTTTATGAGCCATGCGGAGCCACAGGCTCCTGTTTCCAATCAGCCGCTGAATGGTGGCGGCTTTGGTGGTGGCCCTGGTGTAAATCCTCATTCAATACTGGAAGAGGAGACCAACTCCAGACAGGTCAGCAAGGGGGAGCAGGCGGTATCCGATATTCGTCCTGCGGTAATGAACGACATGGTGCGTTCTATCCCGGAGCAGCCCGCGCGGCAGGTTGAGGTTGAGGGCGCCATTAAGCACGGCAGCTCCCTCAATCGAAACTTCACTTTTAAATCTTTTGTTGAAGGTAAGTCCAACCAACTGGGCTTGGCTGCTGCGCAGCAAATCTCCGACAACCCTGGTGGCGCCTACAACCCGCTCTTTATTTATGGTGGTGTGGGCCTGGGTAAAACGCACCTTATGCATGCGGTGGGCAATGCGTTGTTAGAGCGCAATCCCAATGCCAAAGTGGTCTACCTGCACTCTGAACGTTTTGTCGCGGATATGGTGAAGGCTCTACAGCTCAACGCCATCAGCGATTTCAAGCGCTATTACCGCTCTGTGGATGCGCTGCTGATTGACGATATTCAGTTCTTTGCTGGTAAGGAGCGCTCTCAGGAGGAGTTTTTCCATACCTTTAATGCGCTTCTCGAGGGTGGCCAACAGATTATCCTCACCTGCGACCGCTATCCCAAGGAGATCGACGGCCTTGAAGAACGTCTCAAGTCCCGCTTTGGTTGGGGCCTGACCGTGGCTGTGGAACCGCCTGAACTGGAGACGCGGGTAGCCATATTAATGAAGAAAGCGGAGCAGTTCGGTGTAGAGTTACCCCACGATTCCGCTTTCTTTATCGCGCAGCGTATCCGCTCCAATGTACGCGAGCTAGAAGGCGCCCTGCGCCGTGTGATAGCCAACTCCCAATTTACCGGCCGTGCCATTGACGATGTATTGGTGCGCGAGGCCCTCAAGGATCTACTCGCCTTGCAGGATCGTTTGGTGAGTGTGGACAATATTCAACGCGTGGTGGCCGAGTACTACAAGATCAAGGTGGCCGACCTGTTGTCCAAGCGCCGCAGCCGCTCTGTCGCGCGTCCGCGTCAGGTGGCTATGTCTCTGGCTAAAGAGTTGACCAACCACAGTTTGCCAGAGATTGGCGATGCCTTTGGCGGGCGTGACCACACTACGGTCTTGCATGCCTGCCGCAAAATTCGCGAATTGCAGGAGTCTGATGCGGATATCCGCGAGGACGTAAAGTTACTGACACGGTCGTTGACCACTTAATCGAATAACTGACAAACAAGGCGAAACTACCGATGAAATTCAATGTGAGCCGGGACGCCCTGCTGAAGCCCCTACAACTGGTAGCCGGTGTCGTTGAGAAACGCCAGACCCTGCCGGTCCTGGCCAATGTATTGATGCAATTACAAGGTCAGGAGATGTCCCTGACTGGTACTGATCTCGAAGTGGAAATTGTCGGCCGCTTGCCGGTGGATGGCGTGGAAATGGAAGGTGAAGTAACTGTTCCAGCACGCAAGCTGCTGGATATCTGTCGCTCATTACCGGATGGCGCTGAATTAAAATTTGAGCGCGATGGCGAGCGCCTGGTATTGCGCAGTGGCCGCAGCCGTTTTCAGTTATCCACTTTACCCGCAGCGGACTTCCCCAATCAGGAGGAAGCCAGTGCCCAGACTCGATTCGATATTTCTCAGCGCGAGATTCGCCGTCTGATCGAGGCAACCAGCTTTGCCATGGCCCAGCAGGACGTGCGCTATTACCTGAATGGCCTACTGCTGGAGTGCCGCCCACAGCAGCTGCGCGCAGTCGCCACTGACGGTCACCGCCTGGCACTGTGCGACCGCGATGCTCCGGGCTTGAATGTATCGGCACCCATTCAGGCGATTGTACCGCGCAAGGGCGTGTTGGAATTGGGGCGTTTGCTGGAAGATAGCGACGTGCAGGCGCAGGTAGTATTGGGCAACAACCATATCCGTGTGATGAGTGGCCAGTTCACCTTTACCTCCAAGCTGGTGGATGGCAAGTTCCCGGATTATGAGCGCGTTCTGCCACGTGGTGCCGGCAACGTGGTCTATGCCGACCGTCAGGGCCTGCGTCAGGCTTTCTCCCGAGCAGCGATTCTTTCCAATGAAAAATATCGTGGGGTACGTTTGCAGGTCTCCGAGGGTTTGCTGCAGATTGTGGCCAATAACCCCGAGCAGGAGGAGGCCGAAGAGCAAATGATGGTGGATTACGTGGGGGAGCCCATGGAAATAGGCTTTAACGTTTCCTATTTGCTCGATGTTACTGGTGCTATTCACAGCGACCAGATTCGCATCAGTCTGGCGGATGCCAATAGCAGTGCTTTACTGCAGCAACCTGAGGATGGAGATGCCCTCTACGTGATTATGCCGATGCGTCTGTAAGCCCTGGTTAGTAAGCATTTGGCTCACAATCGAGAAGGGACCGCACTGTATTATCAACAGGCGGTCCCTTTATTTTTTCTGAATATTGCCGCTGAAATTTTCCCAGCCAGCGGGGCGAGGGGTCTATGGCGCTGACCCGCCTTCTGATTTCTAATTTTCGAAATATCTCTCACGCCGATCTGCTGTTAGACACTGGGGTTAACCTGTTCTGTGGCGTCAATGGTAGTGGCAAGACTTCCATTCTTGAAGCTGTTCATATGTTGGCTACAGGCCGCTCTTTTCGGTCTCGCCAACACAAATCCGTTATCCGCCATGATCATTCAGGGCTCACGGTTTTTACCCAGCTGGATACGGGCTTCAATCTTGGGGTCGAGCGCCTAGCCGATGGCGGTGGCCGTGTGCGTATCAACCAGGCGGCGGCTGAGTCCAGTTCACAGCTTGCGAACTGTCTCCCCTTACAACTGATTAACAGCGATAGTTTCTCTGCCCTGGATGGTGGCCCTGGGGTGCGTAGGCGACTTCTGGATTGGACAGTGTTCCACGTGGAACATCTCTTTGCTCAGCAATGGAAAAACTATCAAATCGCACTGAAGCAGCGAAATGCCTTGTTGCGACGTGGTAAAATCGATCCGGACGCGATCGGGATTTGGGAGCATCAGTTGTCCCAAAGTGGCGAACAGGTGGATACCCTACGTCGCAGCCAATTCGAGGAATTGCGTGCGGCCGTAACAACGCTACTGGAAGAGTTACCTCCCAGCCTGCTAAATCGGGTGGATATGAGTTATCGACGCGGTTGGCGAAAAGAGGTTGAACTGGCCGAGGCGCTTAGAGAGTCTCGGGATAGTGATCTCAGTCAGGGACATACCCGCACTGGGCCTCACAGAGCAGATCTCCGTTTTACCGTTGCAGGTGAGCCTGCACACAATGTTTTATCCCGTGGCCAGCAGAAGATGCTGGTATGCGCCGTACGCACGGCTATGGCGCAGTTGGTTTGTCGTCACCGAGAGAAACCGGTATTTCTTGTGGACGACCTCCCAGCAGAGCTGGATGATCACAATCAGCAAGTTTTTGCCCAGTGGGTTGGTCGTTGTGCCAGCCAGGTACTGGTAACCGGAATAGATGAGGGCATTACAAGCCGCCCCTGGCGACAATTGGAAGCCCCTTGGAATTGCCCAAAAGTGTTCCACGTGGAACATGGGAATATCAGCGCCGATGCATCGGCTGCATAATAAGTTGAATGGAGCGAATAAATGTCAGAGCAGCAAAGCTATGACTCGAGCAGTATCAAGGTACTCAAAGGCCTGGATGCGGTGCGCAAGCGCCCCGGAATGTATATCGGTGATACCGACGATGGCACCGGCCTGCACCACATGGTGTTCGAGGTGGTCGACAACTCCATCGATGAAGCACTAGCAGGCCATTGCGATGAGATTCGCGTAACCATCCATCCGGATGAATCGATTTCTGTCTCAGATAACGGCCGTGGTATTCCAACAGAAATCCACCCAGAAGAGGGGGTTTCTGCTGCAGAAGTAATTATGACCGTGCTGCACGCCGGTGGTAAGTTCGATGACAATACCTATAAGGTATCCGGTGGTCTGCATGGCGTGGGTGTGTCAGTAGTAAATGCGCTGTCAAAAGAGTTGAAGCTGACTATTCGCCGTGGGGGTAAGATCCACGAGCAAACCTATCATCACGGTGTGCCCCAGGCTCCACTGGAGGTGGTGGGAGATAGCGATACTACCGGCACCACCGTGCACTTCAAGCCCTCTGCAGATACCTTCAGCAATATCGAATTCCATTTCGATGTACTGGCCAAGCGCTTGCGCGAGCTGTCCTTCCTCAATTCCGGTGTACGTATTGTCTTGAAGGACGAGCGTAGTGGTAAGGAAGAGGTCTATGAATACGAGGGTGGCTTGAGTGCCTTTGTGGAGTTTCTTAACCAAAACAAAACTCCCATCAACAAGGTGTTGCACTTCCAGAGCCAGCGCGATGACGGCATCGCCGTAGAAGTGGCGCTACAGTGGAATGACAGTTTCCAGGAAAGCATTTTCTGCTACACCAACAATATCCCCCAGCGCGATGGTGGCACCCACCTGGCAGGCTTCCGCGCGGCGCTGACTCGCGGTTTGAACACCTATATTGAGCGCGAGGGCCTGGGCAAAAAAGATAAGGTCAACACCACCGGTGACGATGCCCGAGAAGGGCTCACTGCGATTATCTCTGTGAAGGTACCGGACCCGAAATTCTCCTCGCAGACCAAAGACAAGCTGGTTTCCTCTGAAGTGAAGCCCGCTGTTGAGCAGGAGATGGGACACCACTTCAACGACTACCTGTTGGAGAACCCCCAGGAAGCCAAGTCCGTCGTTACTAAAATGATCGATGCGGCCAAAGCCCGTGAGGCGGCGCGTAAGGCGCGTGAGATGACCCGCCGTAAGGGTGCCTTGGATATCGCTGGTCTGCCCGGAAAACTGGCAGACTGCCAGCAGAAAGACCCTGCCTTGTCGGAAATCTACCTGGTGGAGGGTGACTCTGCCGGTGGTTCTGCTAAGCAGGGCCGCGATCGTCGTACCCAGGCGATCCTGCCGCTGAAGGGCAAAATCCTAAATGTGGAAAAAGCGCGCTTCGACAAAATGCTTTCCAGTGCCGAAGTGGGCACTTTGATCACCGCACTGGGCTGTGGCATCGGTAAGAGCGAATTCAACCCCGATAAGCTGCGTTACCACAGCATCATCATCATGACCGATGCGGATGTGGATGGAGCCCATATCCGCACATTGCTGCTGACATTCTTCTTCCGCCAGATGCCGGAGTTGATTGAGCGTGGCCATATCTATATCGCCCAGCCGCCACTGTATAAGATTTCCAAGGGTAAGCAGGAGCAGTACCTGAAAGATGAGGGTGCTCTGACTCAGTTCCTCACCAACGCCGCCCTAGAAGGCGCCACATTATTTGTGAACCCGGATGCCCCTGGACTATCTGGCGCTTCCCTGGAAAGCCTGGTGGGCGAGTATCGCAGTGTGCTGGCTACTATTGATCGTCTGTCCCGCCTGTATCCAGAGGAGGTGCTGCGCAGCATGATCTACCTGCCCAGCTTGTCTCAGGAGGATCTGCAATCCCAGGAGAAGGTGGCTGAATGGTGTGCTCAGCTGCAGGAAAAACTTGCCGATGAGGAGAGCGGCGGAACCCGTCGCCATGAAGTGACTGTGCAGGAAAATACCGAGCGCGGTCTATTCCTGCCACATATTCACATAGTGGCGCACGGTGTCGGCAGTGACTACCTGATCAACCACGAGTTCTTCGATTCCGCTGAGTACGCGTCTGTTTGTGCTCTGGGTGAGAAGATGGTGGGACTGTTGGAAGAGGGCGCCTTTATTCAGCGCGGTGAGAAGCAACACGCTGTTGGTAGTTTCCCTGAGGTTATGGACTGGCTGATGGGTGAGAGTCGAAGAGGCTATGGTATCCAGCGCTATAAGGGGCTGGGTGAGATGAACCCGGAGCAGCTTTGGGAAACCACCATGGACCCAGAGAGCCGTCGTATGCTGCAGGTAACTGTTGAAGATGCTATCGCAGCAGATCAGATCTTTACCACCTTGATGGGGGATCAGGTAGAGCCACGCCGTGACTTTATCGAGACCAATGCCCTGGCAGTGGAAAACCTGGATGTTTAAGTCTTCCAGACGCTCTTACGCTTAAAAATAGATGGATTGCCTGGGGCGGTTTTATACCGCTCCAGGTAAGTATCGATCGAAATCACCCCGCCAGCTTGCCTTCCAACTTATCTTCAAGGCACCTGAATAGACTCACAATAAACTCTCGAAAGACTTTAAAGCGCAGCACATTGCGGTGTTCCGGTGTAGATACCAGCCAGAGATCGTGCAGGCTGGAGGGCTCCGCGCCGGGTAAGCGAATTACTCCATTAATCCCATCGGCAAGAAAGCAGGGAAGCCTGGCTAAGCCCAGTCCACTTCTGACGGCTTCTAGCTGTATCAGGCCATGGCTGATCTGATGTTGATAGGGCAAATCCGGATAAGGGGTGTTTTGAGCCCAGTTCACCTTGCCATCCTCACTACTCCAGCCGAGCCAGCGGCCGTGTTCTGGTAGGGATTCTGTAATATAAGTTGGCGAGCCGTAACAGCAGCTAGGTAGGTTGGTTAGCTTGCGGGCAATAAATCTTTCGGGTATCTCGGCCTCTTTGGGGAGGATTCTCAAAGCCACATCTGCCTCGTGTTTCTCGAGGCTGAGCACCTGGCTGGTCACTAGGAGCTGAACGTTTATCTGTGGGTAAGCGTTGGTGAACTCATTGAGGTGCGGAATCACAAGATGGGAGGCCACGACATCAGGCATGGTAACGCGTATTTCCCCAGAGAGCCGATGGCTACCACCCTGCAAGTGCTTCTGTGCCGTGCTCTGCGGATTTGGCATAACCGAGCATGGCTTCTCCATCTTCGGTTAGTTGATAACCTTTGGAGTTACGGTAAAACAGCCTGGCTTGAAGCCTCTCTTCAAGAGCGTCAATACGGCGGGATACAGTGGAGTGGCTCACTCCAAGGTCTTCAGCAACGCTACGGGCACTATGACTTCTGGCAACCGCAATAAAGAACTGAATATCAGTCCATTCAATGGATCCTTTATGCAACACAGTGTCCTATTTTGTTATATTCCGTTGCAAATAGTGTCCAGCTAATCTGTCTCCCGTCAATATTTATTGCACCGAACATCCTGGGAGAATCCAATGAAAATCGTTCAAGTTAAGAGAGAAGTTGCCATAGACCGCCCGATTGAGGAAGTCTGGAAAGTGCTTGCTGTGGATTTTGACACCGCTTACCAATGGATGACGCTGATACCGCATTCCTTTGCCAAAGAGGGTACACCGGTTGGCAATGCCAGTGTAAAAGGGCGTGTCTGTGTACTGACAAATAAAGGCCCCAATGGTCTTGTCGCCGATGAAACCATCACAAGATTTGATGATAAAAAGCATGAACTGGATGTGTCTGTAGAAACCAAGAACACACCGCCAGGATTTCCGGTGAAGAAAAGTTTATCGCAGTTTAAATTAGAGGCTTTATCCGAAAATGGGACAAGGGTGAGCTTCACTGCGAACATGGAGCTGGGTGCCATTGGTGGCGTACTGAGCCCGGTAGTGAAAAAAATGACGGGCACACAGTTTGGTAAAATGTTGGAGGACCTAAAAAATCATTTGGAAAAAGGCCGGCATCTTACCGGTGAGGCCGCTGTTTAGTTGGCTGAATATTAAGAATATAGTTTTATAAGCCCTTCTGTTTCTGCTGTCAGCAAGCAGAAGGGAATGGGAAAAAAGCAAAGATAAAAAAATATTTTTTGCAGAGAAATCTGACAAAAGCCAAAATTACGAATTAATCGCTATGCATAAATAAGAACTATTTGATCGCGGAAGATTGGGTATCTTGGAAGAAAAATTAAGGGAAAAAGAAAGTTTTTAGAAAAAAGGCGGAGAAAAAATTCCCCCGCCGATCTATGAATTTATTTCTCCAGTAATAACCCGCACTCGCGATGTTCTTCACCCTTGGTCGGATCGAAATACACATCATTATCTGGCAGTTCGTTTTCGTAAACGTACTCTTCTACATCAATCTCTTTCAAATGAAACATTGGCGCTACGCGAATGGTGCCGTGATTCCCCTGGGTAAAAACATCCAGGTTTTTACGGTGTGCATTTTGATCGTGACGAATGCCGTTTAACCACACATCCGGTTTCAATTCCTGCATGGCGCGGTTAAACGGCTCGAGCTTGACCGTACGCGAAAAGAAGTCGTGCTCGGGAGTATCCAAGGCTGGAATACCACCGTATACAGCGTTGTAGTGGGCCGCGGACATCTTTGGAGAGTAGGTACGCAGATTGAGGCCCAGCTGTTTTACCACATTTTCAATATGGCGATAGGTCTCAGGAGTGTTGTAACCGTGATCCACCCAGATCACCGGAATATCCGGCTTGGCTCTGCTCACAAGATGCAGAAAGGCCACAGCAAGGGGGCGGAAATTGGTAAAGACTACCGGGTTCTGGGCCTTTTCCATGGTGAATTGCATGATTTCGCTGGGTTTAGCCTCAGCAAAAGTCTGATTCAATACTGCCAGGTTGGCATTGTGATGAAAGAAGCGGCCTCTCGAAGGCTGCAGGGCATTACTGGAAGCGTTGTGTCCCATAAAAATCAGCGCATTGGAAAACTAGAATGGAAGTCATGCTACCCGGATAGCTTGTCGCGTAGAAACAATAAAAAGGAGTGAATCAATAAGCTTCGGTTATAAGTAATGGGTTCAACCTCGGATATTAGGTTATGAACTCAGGGGCGAAGACCTCCACAGGACATAAAAATCTGATGCTGGCCATATTCGGCATTGTATCCGCGTTGTGTTTCTACAAACCCATGTTTTTGCAGGAAATAACGCGTGCGCAGGTTTTCACGAAATACTTGAGCCTGGAGTTGTTTACATCCCCTGGCAACAGCCTGAAGTAAGGTGGCGCCAATACCACAGCCGGTGAACAGTGGGCTAACACAGAGGTGGGCGATGTTATCCCTGTCCACCAGGGTAATAAAAGCCTCCGCAACGGCGCTGTGGCGGCCGGTAAAGACCAGGCATTGGTTGGATCGGCGGCAGTCTCTACGAAATTCACTTCGGCGCTGCAACCAGAACTGACGGGGCAGCGAAGGGTGTGAATTTGTTACAGCGTGTAGCCAGAGCTGTTCCAGCCTATCCAACTCTTTGAGTTCTGCCATTCGTATCATGGGCATTCCCAAAGTGGATACATGGGCCCAATGCTAGTCAGCTCAAAGAGTAGATCCTAGGAAACATCCAGTTATTAGGATAGAAACTAAAAACAAAGAGGTTTTTTCCTCATAAAGGCGCCAAAAAACAAAAAAATGTTCTGTCATATCCCACACTTCTAAGTGGTAAAATACAATCATTCTTATTAACAAAAACAATTACAAATTACTTAGATTCATTGGAGGGTTCATGAAGAGATTTTTCCTGTCGCCAATGGCTTTTGCCCTGGCGGTTGCTGTCGCAGCTCCCAGCATCGCTGAGGAACGTTTAGAGAGCGTATCCGTTATTGGTAACTCCGATTCTGTCTCCAAGCTGCCGGGCTCCGCGCACCTGGTGGATGCCGAAGAGCTGGCAAAATTCGAATTTGTGGATATCAACCGTATGATGCGCTCGGTTCCGGGGGTCTACATCCTTGAAGAGGATGGCTACGGTCTGCGCCCGAATATTGGAATTCGCGGTGCCCAGGGTGGGCGCTCCGCCAAAATTTCCCTGATGGAAGATGGAGTCCTGGTGGCTCCAGCACCCTACTCGGCACCGGAAGCGTATTATTTCCCGAGTGCCGGCCGCATGGATGCCATTGAAGTAGTGAAGGGCCCCGCTGCGTTGCAATATGGCCCATTCACCGTGGGTGGTGCGGTAAATATGTTGAGTACCCCCATACCCACTTCCAGCCAGGGGATGGTGCAGCTGGAAGCCGGTGAATACGGTGAGACCCGTGTGCACGCACACTATGGCACCAGCACAGAAAATACCGGCTGGCTACTGGAGACCCAGCAACAGTATGCCGACGGTTTCCGCGAAATTGATCGATCTGGCAGTGCAGATATCGCCAAAGAAGACTATCTGCTGAAAGGTCGCCTGCAATCCAATGCGGATGCGACCTACCGCCAGCAGTTGGATATCAAGCTGCAGTACTCCGAAGAGGAGTCTGGCATGAGTTATCTGGGCCTAACGGATGCCGACTTTAAGAAAGATCCGAACCGTCGATACGGTATCAGCGCCCTGGATGAAATGCAGAATCGCCACAGCACTATCCAGCTGAACCACAGCATCGAACTGAGTGACAGTTTTACCCTGCATACCCAGGCTTACTACAACAAGTTTAAGCGCGACTGGTTTAAGGTCAGCGAGGGTGACTTGATAGATGCTGTTAATACCGGCGGCAGTGTTGATGGAGTTCTAGACCCACAGGCGGTATTGGATGGCACTGAGGATTACACCTTCGGTGTTAAGCACAACAACCGTGAGTACGAGGCCAAGGGCCTACAGATTAGTGCCGATTGGCGCTTTAGCACTGGCACCGTCGCCCATGAATTAGCCTTCGGTATACGTCAACATCAGGATGAAGTCGACAGATATCAGCCCGTAGAAGTTTTTAATCAGACCGATGGCCAGCTGGTATACGAACGTGTTGAGCTGCCAAGTTCAAGCAATAACCGTGTTGAAGAAGCTGAGGCCACTTCGTTCTTTATCTACGACGATATCCAGCTGAACGATAAGCTGACTCTCACTGCTGTTCTTCGCTACGAAGATATAGAGACAGAGCAGCAGCGCTATAACGACGCAGAGCGTACCGAGAAGGGCAGTTACCGCACCAATCAGGTGGATGAATGGCTGCCAGGTTTGGGGCTTGTTTACCAGGCAAGCGAACAGTGGAGCCTGCTGGCAGGTGTGCACCGTGGTTTTGCCCCTCCCGGTGCAGGTGCAGCCGATGGCCAGGGGCCGGAGTTATCCACAAACTATGAATGGGGTGCTCGCTTCGATAACGGCAGCCTGAATGCTGAATTGATCGCCTTCTACAGTGACTATGAAAATGCTGTGCAAAACTGCTCGGTGGCAGTGAAATGCCCCAATGGTGCCGAGAGTGGTACCTACCAGTTGGGTGAAGCAGAAATCAAAGGGCTGGAAGCTACGTTTGGAAGTGAGTGGGTGCTCACAAATGGTTGGATACTACCGGTGCGGGCAACCTATACCTTTACTGATGCAGAAATCAGTGAAGATAGTGATGGCAATGACCTGCTTGCCGGCGATAATCTCGAATATCTGCCGGAAAATGTTTTTGCCGTATCCGCCGGCCTCGACAGCGGTGCAGCCTGGCGTTTAAACCTGACCGCGGCTTACCAGGACGAGATGTGTGTGAATACCGGTTGTAACCGGGGGAATACCGATAAATTCGATTACACAGAGTCTCTGTGGGTTGTGGATGCCGCTGCGCACTACGATTTCAGCGCAGACCTGACCGGTTACCTGAAAGTGGATAACCTGTTTGATGAGCAGGTGATTATCAGCCGCAGTCCCGATGGTGCCCGCGCCAACCGGCCGCGCACCGCCACACTGGGTATGAAATACGTTTTCTAATCCCACAGAGTGACAGAGCACTCAATTAGAAACCCCGGCTTTCGCCGGGGTTTCTTTTATAGCGAATAAGTGCACGCTACCAGCGGCTGCCGCCCAAATGGGCAAAGTGGGCCTTGAGGTAGTTGGTCTCAGGAATTGCCGGATGTATTGGATGGTCTGCGCCCTGGCCACCGCTGGCGAGTATTGAAGCCCTACGGCCCAATCGGTGCGCCGCACCGCGTACACAATCGAGCAGTTCTTCCGATTGAAGATGCATAGAACAGGAAGCACTTACTAACAAGCCGTCCTCCGACAATAAACGCATAGCCAGTTCGTTTATGTGGTGGTAAGCGGCAAGGCCGGCCTTGTGATCTTTGCGTCTTTTAATAAACGCGGGAGGGTCGAGCACTATGACATCAAACTTCTCGCCCTCGGCCACCATGGCCTTCAGAACCTCTAGCGCCTTACCTTGCACCGTATCCAGTCTGTCGGCAAAGCCGTTGTGCTGTGCATTCAATTGACACCAGTCCAGGGCCTGCTGCGAGGCATCTACACAAACCGCGTGACTGGCGTCGTTGGCCAGAGCCTGGATTCCCCAGCCGCCCGCATAGGAGAAAAGGTCCAACACGCGCTTTCCCCGCACCCAGCGATTCAACAGGCGGCGGTTTTCGCGGTGATCGTAAAACCAACCGGTTTTTTGCCCCTGGTGAACTGGTGCCAAAAGCGGAACGCCATTTTCCTCAAAGGGCACTAGTTCTGGCACTTCTCCGTAAGCAATCTGGTTAATGAGGGGCATATCCTCAACTGCACGGCCCTGGTGATCATTGCGCAGTAAAATTCCTGTAGGTTGAGTCAGCTCGATTAACTTATCCACAACCACCTGTTGGTAGCGATCCATGCCCCAGTTGCTGACTTGTACGACTAGATGATCGTTAAAGCGATCAACGACCAGCCCCGGTAGGGCATCGGAATCTCCGTAAACCATACGGTAGCTGGGGTGGTCGAAGTAGCGTTGCCGCTGTAGCAATGCGGTTTGCAAGCGCTCACCAATGTCGTCTTCGGAAAAATTGTCCTTGAGGCTCAATAGGCGGGCGCAGATTAATTGACTGGGGTTGACCCAGGCTGTGCCCAGAAGTTTACCCTGACTATCCAGAACCTGGCACTGGCTCCCCGCTTCCAAGCCTTTCAGCGGGGAGCGCTTGGTGTCCACCTCATTACTGTATATCCACAGGTGGCCGCGCTTTAAACGGCGCTCTGCGCCGCGATTCAATATTAATTCCGCCAATTGGGG
Source organism: Microbulbifer mixtoriginis (SeqCode) (assembly GCF_052466765.1). Classification (NCBI taxonomy): domain Bacteria; kingdom Pseudomonadati; phylum Pseudomonadota; class Gammaproteobacteria; order Cellvibrionales; family Microbulbiferaceae; genus Microbulbifer; species Microbulbifer mixtoriginis (SeqCode). Next base: position 2,481,641 of record NZ_CP174289.1, on the reverse strand, counting down.
TCTCCGTAAGCTGGGGTGATTCGCGGAGGCAATTGTGCTTGGCTCGGGGGATAGGTCAAGGATTTCGAGTCTTTGTGGATAAACAGGATCGATGCGCAGTGATCAAAGAGCAAAGTACGAGTAAAAGTGTGAATAACTAGCTATTGGTTCATTTTGTGGATAACCCACAGGAATTCAGATATCCAGTAAGCAGAGTAGCTCACTAGGATGTGAGCACTTACAAACATAATGTGTTCTCGACAATAAATGTAGCCACAACTTCTGCAGAAGGATGGGTATTTAGCAGAAATGGTTGGTAAAGTGCGAATTAATCGGCAGAATTTACCGCCAAGATAAAATTGTGCCTTGTTGGCATTGTGGAAAACTCTATCAATGAAATTGACTCAGGACCAGTCTATTCAAATTGCCATGTTTATCTATCCGGGCGCTTCCAGCTTGGATGTGACTGGGCCACTGGAGGTTTTTGCTCTGGCCAATCATCTCCTCCGTGAGGAGGGGCGATACCCTTCTGACTTTTACAAAATCCAGTTATTGGCTGAAGAATCCGGGCTGGTACAGATGGGCACGGGTGTAAAGCTGTATGCGGATTGTGGATATCGAGAGGTGAAAGATATCCACACCCTGTTGATGAGTGGTGGGCCGCCTGGAAGTTATAAAGCCCTCTATTCCCAAACAGACATTCTCGACTGGCTGTGTGAACAAAAACAGGTGGTTAAACGGATGGGCTCAATTTGTAATGGTGCTTTGATTTTGGCTAAGGCTGGGGTGCTGGCTGGTCATAAAGCAACTACCCATTGGGCAAATGTGGATGAGCTACGGCAGTTTGCCGATATTGAAGTAGACCCTGATGCGATTTATGTATGTGATGATCATATTTATACCTCGGCCGGTATTACCGCGGGTATTGATCTCGCTCTGGCGTTAGTCGAGGAAGATCACGGGCGTAGTTTGGCACTGGCAATCGCCAAACTCATGGTCCTCTATCTCAAGCGAGATGGCGGCCAGCGGCAATACAGCAGCCACTTGATGAATCAGCAACAGAGTGATCGCTTTGCCAGGCTTGTGGAGTGGATTTACCAAAATTTGAATCAGTCTCTCACAGTAGAAAAATTGGCACAGGAATCTGCTATGAGTCCCCGTAATTTTTCCCGCTGCTTTCTCAAGGAGCTGGGAGTGACCCCAGCGCGCTTTGTCGAAAATATCCGTGTGGAAAAAGCCTGCCAATTATTGTCTGAACAAAACCTGTCGCAGGAAAAAATAGCCTGCCTCTGTGGCTTTCAATCCCAGGAGCAATTGAGACGCACGTTTCGCAGACATAAAGGCATACTTCCCAGTGAGTTTCGTCGGCGATTTCACTAATTAAAAACTACAAAGGCAAACTCATAATCCATCGTGAAATAATATTATTTTGGGTTCGGCTGTGTTCAATTGAGAATTAAATGAATTATTGGCCTTTTGATAATTTTTTAATTCTCCTGAATGACTGCTTTTTCAACTAAAAAAGATGAATAGTCACAGTATGGGAAAAACACTTTCTTAGATTGCTCCCCAATTAAAATGTCAGAATTCGTCGTAAGTGTGTCTCTTGTTCCAATAGCTGCAATGTAATAATTCTAGGTTCAAAATTTTTGGGTACGTGTTAACCGTTAGATCTCGCAGATATGGCTTAGGGGCTAAATAGATAGATCAGATGAAAAATAAAAAGTTTGTGTTGGGTATCTTTGCCCTGCTGTCTTGTATTGGCTATTTGCTCTGGCCGGTTTATCAATTTTATGCCTGGTCTCTGGATTCGTTACCACTTAGTCCATTTGGTTGGCAGGCGTTAGCCACCGAGGCACCATCGACACAAAAGCTTTACCAAAAAGAGCTGCAACTGGCAGCAGATCAATCGCTTAAAGCCATTGAAAAGCATCGCCAGAAGATAGGTTCTCCTGCAATTTCTGCTGCAGTCTCGGCTTGTGGCAAGCTTGTTTGGGCGGGCGCATCTGGATGGGCAGATTTGGAAGAGCAAATACCTGTTACCACTGAGACTCGTTTTCGTATCGGCAGTACCTCTAAGGCTCTGACTGGAACAGCTCTGGCGCGCTTGGCACAGAAGGGAAGTGTTGATCTTGACAGTTCAATATCAAACTACCTAGAAGCATTGCCCAACCCGGAATGGGCAGAGATAACTCCACGCCAGTTGGCCTCTCATATGTCGGGTTTACCACATTATAAGAAGAATTCTGATTGGCTTGGTTTGTATAAGACACTGGCACTGGACACTCATTACGACAGCATGCATCAGGCCCTGGAAATTTTTGACAATAGTGAATTGTTATTCCAGCCAGGCACAAATTTTAATTACAGCACCTTGGGCACTGTTCTTCTGGGAGCCGTTCTGGCTGGTTCAGAGCAAAAAAGCTATTTGAATGTGATGGAAGACGAAGTCTTTATTCCTGCCGGAATGAAAAATACTGAAGTCTCTCCATTAAATGGCAATATGGAAAGAAACATTGCCCGTTTCTATAAAAGTAATGGTTTAAGCGGGGATGAACTTCGCCTACGTGAATGGCGACCGGTGGATTTAAGTCATCGTCTGCCGGGAGGTGGTTTTATTTCCACACCCACTGACCTGGTAAAGTTGGGTGCACACTATCTTGACGACAACTTTTTAGCTGTTGAAACTCGGGAAGTTTTTTGGTCCCCACAAAAGCTTGCTAATGGAGAGGTCAATAAGCAGCACTATGCGTTGGGTTGGCGGTACCGAGAACAAGAAATTCCATCTGTGGGAATAGTGCGTCATGCTAATCATGGTGGTGTCAGCCGCGGCAGTCAAAGCTGGTTGATGATTATGCCGGATCACAACCTGTCAGTGGCAGTAAATATCAATCGTAAAACAAAAGCTTTTTGGGATTTTGGTCGTATCTCAATGGATATTGCTGAAGCTTTTATTCGGCAACAGGGTAAATTACGTTGTAAATAAAAAAACCGGCCAAGACCAATAGCTCGGCCGGTTTCTAAAAATACCCCCCTCTCTGTCAATCATTGGAGGGAATGGCTTTCTATTGGGTATTCACCATAACCTCGGTTTCGGCAAATACAGTCTCACCGTTACCGTGGCTGAGAATTCCCAAGGCTCGGGTACCTGGGGAGAGATCCTGCCACTCCAGATTGATAGTGCCACTACTATTTATTTGTGCCTGCGGCGGAGCTGTGAGCTGGGTATTGCCGTTGTCTCCACTCAGGTTAAAGTTAAATAGGGTAAATGGCGTAGGGCCCTCCGCAGAGGCGTAGTCCACTACGAATACCGCATACTGACCTGCGGCGGGATTGACCAAATCGACAGATTCAGCGGAAGTCGGTGAGCCACTGGTGCCCACCTCTGGGAAATCGGGGCCGGGGCCGTAGACTTGTAAATCCAAGTCGTCGCTGCCACTACCATCGCCCACATCCGCATCAAATAAGGCTACGCGGGCAAGCTTTGTACCCTCCGGAATATCGAAGAAAATCAGCTGGTTTTCTCCATCCTCAACGCTACCAGGGAAAGGTACGCCTTCCGCCAAGCCGTTGATATCCACTTGATAGTTGCCGTTATAACCAAATTGTACGGGCAGGTTTACTGCACCATCGCTGCCATCGACACTGATCTTCTGAGTTGTGGATAGTGGAACCGGGCGTACAGCGATAGGACTGCGTACTTCCTGGCGTAAACTAACAGATTTCCAGCTTAATTCGCCAAATACCCACTCGTTCATGGCCGCTTCTTCGGTAACCGTAAAGGTAACTTTAAACTCGGCGCTATCTCCCTCTCTAAGGCGTAGGGTTTTAGGGTTAACACTGACCTCGACACCTGCGGGTGCCTCTACAGAAGCCCAATACCATCTCTGGCCGCGGCCGACGCTGGTGACACGGCGCTTGATGGTTTGGGTGCCAACCAATTCACCGATGCCGATTGATGGCAGGTTGAGATCACTGGAATCCAAAGAATAGCCAGCGGAAACCAGTCCCTCACAGGTACTGGCCTCGATAATCTGCGGCTGATTTTCTGCGCCACAGAGGAAGGCTAGATAGTCGTTGAAATCGGCATCGTAGACTAGACCAGGGTCGAAAGCCGCGGCGGGCACTATGGCCCCTGCACCAATATCGAAGGGGTCAGCGACTTCGGGCCCGAAGGACTTTTGCAGGTCGGTGCGCGCCGTACTCATCAGTGCGGATTTGGCCATGGCCGGGCTCCAGTCCGGATGAGCCTGTTTTAACAGGGCCATAATACCGGCGACATGGGGGCTGGCCATGGAGGTGCCATTTTTGGCGGCGAATAGGTTGCCGCCACTCAGCACCGGTGAAGTACCGGCGAGAATGCCTACGCCCGGTGCTGCCACATCCGGCTTGATAATATCCGTCGCACCCACGTTGTGGCCGCGGGAAGAGAAGCTGGCGATGCGGTCTTCGCGGGAAATCTTCAGCTCAGGATCCAGGGTGCCCGTGACCCCTGAATTCTCAACCAGCATGGCGCCATCTGCATGGCGAATCATCACACCGGGGATCGTAGTATCCGGTGCCGACATAACGATCGGATCCATACGGTCTACAGCACTGCCGTCGTTATAGACAACAATGGCCACTGCGCCGGCGTCTGCAGCATTGTTGTATTTAGTACTGAAGGAGCATCCCCCACGCTTCACCAGCGCGATTTTGCCTTCAATGGCCTCGGAGTTGGTGAGTGCGGAGCAGGCCTCCAGAGGGGCACCCACAACAACAGGTGCCGATAGCAGACCTGCATCTTCCATAGTGATCGGGCCGTTGCCTTCACGGGCATCGTAGGTGCCCACAACCGCTTCAGGGGCATCCACCTGCAGGGCCGTGCCAAAGCTCTGGTCGTCTTCGGCAGCCGCCACTGCGGTAATCCAGGGGACACCGGAAGGCGTGCCCATTGTTTGTGGGCCTGGGCCATCATTGCCGGCAGAAGTGGCAACAAAAACGCCCGCATCGGCGGCAAACAGGAAGGAGATCTCATCAGCACCGGTAAAAACGGTACTGGAGCCACCCACTGAGAAGTTGATGACATCCACACCGTCGGCCACGGCTTCGTCAATAGCAGCCATGGAGTCTGCCGAGGAGCAGCCGCTATCGTCCGGGTCTGGGGCATCCCAGCACACCTTATAGGCCGCGATACGGGCACGCGGCGCCATACCGGTCAGGGTTTTCCCATCTGGGGTCACTACACCGTAGTTTCCTGCGGCAGTGGTGGCGGTGTGGGTGCCGTGTCCGTCCGCATCCCGTGCAGAGAGAAACTCGTAATCCGCCAGAGTCTTGTTGGAGAGGAAGGCGTCTGAAAAAGACTTGGCCTTGATCAGTTTGTTATTGCAGGTAAAGGCGGCGTCACCGGGGTTAAAGTCTGTGTTACCAAACTCACAGCCCTCACCGATAAAGGATTCAGGCACCGGACCATAGGAAATATTGACGCCACGATTACCCTGCCGTGGCGTTGGAACATCCATCAGGCTCGGGTGTTCTGGATGAATACCCGAGTCGATTACACCCACGACCACATCCTCACCGGTGATTCCCCAGAGCCAGGGACTGGGTGTATTTGTCAGGCCGAGGAAGTCTGCAGTGGAATCGGTATGCATTTTCAGCAGGCGATCTTCCCAGACGCCTTTCACATCTTTATGGCTACGCAGTGCTTCGGCATCCTTTTCACTCATAACTGCGGCAAAGCCGTTAAAGGCCGCCTTGTATTCATGCACTTTGCGTGCGCCGGGCACCGCGGAAAGCACCTGTTGACGTCGTGTTTTGAGAAAATCGGAGTAGTGGCGATAGCTACTACTGCGCGGGTCAGCCTTGCGACGTACATTGGACTTAGCGCTGGAGAGGCCCGCGACTGTGCCGTTGTAGGTGGAGAGTGGCTCGCCATCGAGCTGTACGATATAGACCTTTTTATTCTTTTGGATTTCGGGGGTGAGCGTGTCTGCTACTGAGGCTGCGAAACTACTGCCAGAGCAAAGCAGGCCCGCAATAAGCGAGGAAATTATTTTTCTTTTCATTGAGTTGTCCCATTTTTTTATTTTAACAGGCGGGTAGAGGTGGGAGAGAAAGTGCGCTGTTTATCCAATGTCACTGACACCCAACAAGCCATCCTTGGTCTGGCAGAGCGCGCTTTCACTGGGATAAAGCCACCCGACCTGTTACTCGCTTTTAAAGTAATGTGTCGCAGGACTCAATAAACTGGCGTCATAGTCATTGTTTTGTACTATTTTTGCTAACTGGCGAGAAAGAAAAAAACGTAAGTCACAAATGCGAGGTGGCGCAGTAGTGGAGAGGGTTTCTGATGACGCTTTTCCTCGAGATTGGAAAAGCTCACTAAATTTAGAGGGCTGAAAAAGAGAGATCAGTGGGCTCAGGGGCCCACTAGAAACAGGCTGAAACTGGCTAAGTCGGCAAACACAGCGGTTTCCGCCAGACGCGGATCGGGGCTCTCTACTAGCTGTTGCAGGGTTTCTGCGCCTGCACCGGTTTTTAGTAGTACCGGCTTACACCCCTTGACCAAGGCCAGCTGTAAATCGGCCAGTTTATCACCGAGCAGATAGCAGCCATGCAAGCTGGTGTCGAATTCCGCTTCGATGGCATCCAGCAGGCCCGCCTGGGGCTTGCGGCAACGGCAGTTGTCTTCGGGCCCATGGGGGCAGTAGAAAATCGCGGCAATTTCACCGCCTGCATCCTCTACCTGGGAACGCATTTTGGCGTGTATCGCCTCCAAGTCATCCAAGTCAAACTGGCCCAGGGCCAGGCCGCTCTGGTTGGTGGCAATCACCAGTTGGTGGCCAGCCTGACTGAGCGCAGCCAGTGCTTCAATACTGCCGGGCAGGGGCTGCCATTCGTCTGCGGATTTTACGAACTGGTTGGGGTTTTGATTAATGACCCCATCGCGGCCAAGAAGAATTATTGCCATGTCGATTCGCCTGTTTCGTTGAGGCGGGGCGCAGAGCCCCGCTTCAAGTCGCTATTACTTGGCTGGAACCAACAGGGAGATGTCGGCAACTTCGAGGAACAGTGCACGTAGCTGGGCCAGTAGAGCCAAGCGGTTGTTGCGCAGTTGCTCGTCGTCACTCATTACCATCACATGGTCGAAGAAGTTGTCCACGGTTTCACGCAGGCCCGCCAGGCCGGCGAGTCCTTCAGCGAAAAGCGCATCGCGATACAGCGGTTCAACTTCTGTGCGGGCAACCTGTACTGCGGCGAACAAGGCTTTCTCCGCTTCCTCCTGCAATAGTGCTTCATCGACACTGCTGGGCACTGTGCCATCCAGCTTGGCAAGGATATTGGAAACGCGTTTGTTCGCGGCGGCCAAAGCACCGGATTCTGGCAGCTGGCTGAAGGCGTTAACCGCGTGCACACGGTTGTCGATATCCAGCGGGCGCGACAGCTTACGCGCGGCAACAGACATAAATACCTCGGCGGCAATGCCCTGATCCTCGTAGCGGGCGCGGAAGCGCTCCAGTACGTATTGCAGGGTCTGCTCTACCACCTTGTCGTATTCACCCAGGGCGGTGCGCGGGTAGTTGTCGCGGGCCAATTCCAGCAATTCTCGCAGGTCCAGATCGAGGCGCTTTTCGACGAGGATGCGGATGATGCCCAGGCTGGCGCGGCGCAGGGCGAAGGGGTCGCGGGAGCCGCTGGGGGGTTGGCCTATGCCGAAGATGCCGACCAAAGTATCCAGGCGATCTGCCAGGGCAATTACAGTACCGGTGTCGCTGGCGGGCAGCTCGTCACCAGCAAACTTGGGCATATACTGCTCGTACATGGCCTTGGCCACATCCAACTGCTCGCCGTCGTTTTCGGCGTAGTAGTAGCCGGCGATGCCCTGCATATCGGCAAACTCGAACACCATCTCGGTAACCAGGTCCGATTTACACAGGCGGCCGGCGCGCTCGGCCCAGTCGCCGTTGCTTCCGGTTTTCTCAGCGATGGTGCGGGCCAGGGCAGCTACCCGTTCAGTCTTGTCGTAGACGCTACCCAGGTGCTGCTGGAATACGATTTGGCGCAGTTTCTCACGGCGTGATTCCAGGCTGGTCTTCTTGTCGGTCTCAAAGAAGAAGGCAGCATCCGCCAGGCGCGGACGGATTACCCGCTCGTTGCCGTGGATAACCTGGGCGGCATCCTGGCTCTCGATATTGGATACGGTAATAAAGAACGGCAATAGCTGGCCGTCTTCATCGACTACGTGGAAATATTTCTGGTGCTCCTTCATGGAGGAGATCAGGGCTTCAGCGGGCACTTCCAGGAAGCGCTCTTCGAAGCGGCCGGTAAGGGCGACAGGCCACTCCACCAGCGCAGTGACTTCGTCGAGCAGGTCGTCGTCGATGACCGCTTCACCATTGACGTTATTGGCTTCGGCAATAACTTGAGCGCGAATGGCTTCGCGGCGCTCGGCGAAATCTGCCATGACGTAGCCGGGTTCGCGCAGAACCTGTGCATAGTCGTGGGCGGAGTGGATCTCCAGTTCCCGATTGCAGTGGAAGCGATGACCACGGCTGATTTTTCCGGCTTTCAAGCCGAGTACTTCACCATCTACGACCTTGTTGCCAAACAGCATAACGAGCCAGTGCACCGGGCGCACGAACTCTTCGCGGCGCGCACCCCAGCGCATGCGCTTGGGAATAGGAAGCTGAGCCAGTGCCTTTTCGACAATACCAGCCAACAGGGATTCAGTTTCAGCGCCTTTCTGTTCACTGATAAAGGCCAGGCGCTCGCCTTTGTCGGTCTCTTTGCGTCCCAGCTCTTCAACGGTTACGCCGTTGCTGCGGGCGAAACCCTCTGCGGCCTTGCTGGGCTTGCCTTCTTTATCGAAGGCGGCTTTGACGGCCGGGCCCAGCTTTTCAATTTGTTTGTCTTGCTGCTTATCCGCCAAGCCGAACACCGCTACCGCCAGGCGGCGGGGGGCTGCGTAAGCTTTCACTTCGCCAAAAGACAACTCGGCACCTTTGAGGCCTTGGGTAATACCATCGGCGAAAGCGCTCATCAATTTGTGTAACGCTTTGGGTGGCAGCTCTTCGGTGCCCAGCTCTACCAGAAAATCCTGAGCCATTACTGCTTCTCCTCTTGCTCGATGTCTTCCGCCAAAATATCTGCCCGCAGTGCTTCATCTGCCATGGGGAAGCCTAAGGCGCGGCGCGCATCGTAGTAAGCCTGTGCCACGGCGCGGGCCAGGGTGCGTACGCGCAGGATATAGCGCTGGCGCTCAGTCACTGAGATGGCGTGGCGCGCATCCAGAAGGTTGAAGGCGTGGGAGGCCTTCATAACTTGCTCGTAAGCGGGGAGCGGCAGGCCCAGCTCAATCAGGCGTGTGCTCTCACGCTCGCAGTGATCGAAGGTCGCGAACAGGAACTCCACATCGGCGTGTTCAAAGTTGTAGTGGGACATTTCCACTTCGTTCTGGTGGAAAACGTCGCCATAGGTGACGGGGCTGCCGTCCGGGTTGCGGGTCCACACTAAATCGTAGATAGACTCGACCCCCTGCAGGTACATGGCGATACGCTCGAGACCGTAGGTGATTTCGCCGGTAACCGGGTAGCACTCGAGGCCGCCCACCTGCTGGAAGTAGGTAAACTGGGTGACTTCCATACCGTTCAGCCAAACTTCCCAGCCGAGGCCCCAGGCGCCCAGGGTTGGGGATTCCCAGTTATCTTCCACAAAGCGGATATCGTGGATAGCCGGGTCTACGCCCATGGCGCGTAGGCTGTCGAGGTACAATTCCTGGATATTGTCCGGGGATGGCTTCATCACTACTTGGTATTGGTAGTAGTGCTGAAGGCGGTTGGGGTTCTCGCCGTAGCGGCCATCGGTGGGGCGGCGGCAGGGCTGTACATAAGCCGCATTCCAGTTTTCCGGGCCTATGGCGCGCAGGAAAGTGGCCGGATGAAAGGTGCCGGCGCCCACTTCCATATCCAGAGGCTGTAGAATGACGCACCCTTGGCGCGCCCAATAATCCTGTAGGGCAAAAATAAGTCCCTGGAAGGTACTGAGATCGTATTGCTTGGACACCGCTATCTCCGGATCAGTATCTGCTGTGGGCAAAGGGACGCAATTATAGCGGCAGCGACTGCTGCGCTTAAAGCGCTATAGCCGCGTCAAGAGGTTTCAATGGCCATACTTGGGCAACACGACCACTTTAAAGTGGTTTTTGTATAGGAAGTAGTGAGTGGATATTAAGGGGCGCCTTGCTGTAGCGGCACTGAAAATCATCGGCAAATTGCCGTTGCACTGGTCGCGGCGATTGGGTTGGTTTGCTGGCAAAATGGTTGTGTGGACTCGTTCCGAAGGCCTGCGCCTGAGCCGTATTAATCTCAAACTCTGCTATCCGGCAATGGACCCCAAACAGCGCGAAAAGCTGGCAAGGGAGAGTGTGATCAACACGGCCATGGCGGGTTTTGAGATGGCGTCACTGTGGAATACGCCCTGGGCAAAAAATGAAAATGCCATTGTTCGTGTGCGCAATCAGCAGTTACTCAACGCCGGTGAGACCGATGGGCGCGGCACCATTGTGTTAATGCCGCATACTGGCAACTGGGAAATATTCGGCCTGTATGTGGGTACCTTGTCCCCCTGTACTGTACTTTACCAGCCTCCAAAAATAGAAGCCCTGGACCCGGTGATTCGCAGCGGGCGCGAAGTAACCGGCGGCAAGATGGTGCCCACCAATGTGCACGGTGTACGCGCGCTGCTTAAATCATTGAAGGCTGGAGATTTAGCCCTGATTCTTCCCGACCAGGAACCGGATATGGGCGGTGACTTTGCCCCGTTTTTTGGGCGCCCGGCCCTGACTATGACCCTGGTGCACAATCTGATACAGCGCACCAAGTGCCATGTGGTTTTTGGGTTTGGCAAGCGTATAGAAGGCGGTTTTGAGCTGGTTTTTGTCCCCGCAGAAAAAGCGATTTACAGTGAAGAGCAAAAAGTATCCCTGGCGGCGATGAACCGCGGTGTGGAGGCCTGCATCGCCCAGGCGCCGGAGCAGTATCAGTGGGAATACAAGCGCTTTCGCAGACAGCCGGAAGGCAAGAGTAAAATTTACCGCAAACAAACATAGGGGCCTGAGCGGCCCCTTTGTCTATCGGCATCTAGGTAAAATTTACGTCGCGTGGCGAAATGCCACAATTACCGGCATACGCGCGGCGCGCCAGGCGGGGAAAAAACCACTGACAAAGCCGATTACCAGCGCCAACACGGCGCCCTGCACGAACAGGTCTGGGGACATTTCAAAACTGAACACCACCTGGGTAAAACTGCCGCCCAGGGTTGAGGTATTTAGGCCGTCGAAGAACAAGTAGGCGGCCAATGACCCCAGTAGTCCACCGGCCACCGCCAGTACCATCGCTTCAGCAATCGTGCCGCAGAAAGCGGAAAAATTACTGAAGCCGAGGGCGCGTAGGGTGGCAATTTCCTTGGCACGGTCCGCCACTGAGGTGTACATGGTATTGAGTGCACCAGCCAGGGCGCCGAGGGCCATCACCGCACTGATAATCCAGCCAAAGGTAGCGATGTACTGCAGTTGTTTACCCTGACTGGCGAAGTATTCTCGCTCGGTCTGCGCCTCGAGATTAAGGCGCGGTTCCCGCGCAATGGTTTCCTTGACCGATGCGAGGCCGTCGTCATTGTCCAGTTGCAAGCGAATGGACTGATAACTGCTGCCACGGTTGTAATGGCTCTGGATTGTTTTGATATCTGCCCACAGCTCACTTTCAAAAATATTGCCCCCTGTGGAAAAAACTCCGACAACTGTCCACAGGTTTTTACCAAAGCGCACTTCCTTGCCAATCTCGAAACCGCTGAATTCCCGCAGTACGCCCTCGCCGACAATCATTTCATTGGTTCCGGGAACAAACATACGGCCTTCGGTTAAGTGCATGTTGGTGCGCATGGCCATACCGGTTTGGTTGAGTCCGCGCAGGGGGATATTGGCCTCGGTACCACTGGACTTTTTGATACCATCCACAATGACATAGAGTTCCGGTGAAACCTGTGGGCCGTTGGCGTCCCGGGCGACTCCTGCAGATTCGCTAACCAGGTTGACCTGATCCTGCAGGATCACCGAGTTGAGCTCGGTGGAGGAACCCTCGCGCATCAGGATGGCGATTTGGTTGGAACCGGCGCCGCGCATAGTTTCTTCGAAGCCTTTGGCCATGGCGAGAAATGCCAGCAGTATTGCCACCACCACCGCCGAGGCCAGTACCATCGCCAGTGACATCCACAGGCGCCGGCGCAGGCTGCCCAGGTTCATCAGGGTCACTGAAATAATTTGTGCAATTAGAGAGCCCATTGGCTTTCCTCCGGTTGGGCTTGATCAATCGGGCACCTACAGTTGTTAGGAACTCGATCTGATGTATTTAGGGCTGACGATTAAATGCCGAGACAATATTCAGTCGCAGCGCGTTAAAAGCCGGTAGCAAGCCGGTAATAATTCCCAGCAGTAGCATAAAAAACAGCGCCTGCAGAGCGATATCGCCATCGAGAATCAAGTTGGGCAGGAAACGGGCGAGAAAGGTTTTTATTCCTTCAACTAACAGCCAGGCCGCAGCGAGTCCGGAGAGACCGCCGATAAATGCGACCAACAGGGATTCTGATAGCACCATGCGAAAAATACGTGCGCTGGAAAAGCCCAGGGTTTTGAGTACAGCTATCTCGCCGGTGCGCTCGCGAATTGCCAAGGCCATGGTATTGCCAACCACAATCAGAATGGTGAAAAACGCGGTAAAAACCACCGAGAAAATAATCAAACCGATATTGCCAATTTGCTCGATAAAAGCTTTATTAAAGGATTTTTCCGTACTGGTATCGGTTTCACTTTGCGAATTGGCAAAACTGTCATCAATGGTTTTGGCTACTTTCTCATTGAGAGAGGGATCGTCAGTAGTGAGTGCCATCCACCCTATCCAATCATTGCCAAATGTCTGAGTTTCCATGAAGTATTTATAATGGAATAACATTTGGCGAGTATCGTACTGCTCGGTATCCCCTTTAAAAATACCTGAGACTACAAACTCCCAGGTATAGCCACCATCTTTATGGGTAAATATATTTGAGGAGATAGGGATCCGGTCACCAATTTTCCAGCCATATATTTGCGCGAGTTTCTCACCTATCAGTGCGCCCTGACGATTGTTAAACCAAGCCTGTTTTTGCTCATCCGGAATCACTATTTCTTCGTAAACGCGTAAATAGGATTCGGGGTCCACTGCTAGCGAGACAATTTGTCTACTTTGTTCCTGATAATAACCGCCAAACCAGTTCAGGTGAGTGACATCTTTTACTCCCTCGACCGCAGCGACTTTTTGGAAATAAGAGATGGGTAGCGATTGGGTGAAATTAATCCGGTTAAAAACTACCAGGCGATTATCAGCGGATAACTCCACACTGGAATTGAGTGCAGATTTCAAACTGGTCACTGCGCCAAAAATTAAAAAAGCGATAAAAATTGCAAAGCAGGTGAGAAATAACCGCAGAGGTTTCCTCGTCATGTTTTTATAAATTAAATAGAGATCGTTCATGCCACTATTTCCCTCTGCACAAATTGCCCCTTGTCGAGATGCAGGGTGCGTTTGGCGTATTTGGCTGCGGCCGGGTCGTGGGTAACCATGACAATGGTCTTGCCGTGATCGCGGTTGAGTAGTTGCAGCATCTCCAGGATTTCATCGGCGGTGGCGCGGTCGAGATCACCGGTGGGCTCGTCACACAGAATGAGTTTTGGATCCGAGACAATTGCGCGGGCGATGGCCACCCGCTGTTGCTGGCCGCCGGACATTTCACTGGACATATGTTTGGCGCGATCGCTCAAGCCCACCAAAGCGAGGGCGGTTTCTACATTTTTGCGTCGCTGTGCCTTGGAGAGCTTGGTTAACAGTAGCGGTAGTTCTACATTGCGTTGGGCATTGAGCATCGGCATCAGGTTGTAGAACTGGAAAATAAAACCAATATTCTGCGCGCGCCAACGGGTTAGGGCGCTCTCATTGAGGGAGTCTATGCGGGTACCATCAAACCAAATTTCCCCGCTGGTGGGTTGATCGACACCGCCGAGCATATTTAACAGAGTGGTTTTTCCGGAGCCGGAAGGCCCCATAATGGCGACAAAATCTCCTCGCTCAATACTCATATTGAGATCGTCAAAAATAGAGATTTTCTCTTTACCTTTGATAAAACTCTTGCCGACATTTTTTAACTGAAACAACACATCTTCAGACATCTGTAATTTCCTTTTTTAATGAATAATTAGAGCCGTAGTCTGTGCCGTTAAAGAGCGACTTCCTCCCCGGCCAGGAAGCCGACCTTCACCCCCATATCCGGTAGGATACGGGCGTCTTTTTGATCGATACCGATACGCACACGCACTGTAGCTTTGGCGCGATCGGCGGTTGGAATAATTGCCACCACCGTGGCGGGAATATCCCACTCAGGGTAGGCGTCAAGATTCGCGTTTACCCTTTGACCAGTGGAGACCCGGCCGATAAATGCCTCGTTGACATCCACTTCAATTTCCAGGGAGTTCATATCCACAATGGTACAGATACCGGTGCGGGTGAAACCGCCTCCGGCGGAGCTGGGTGCGACAATTTCGCCGGGCTGAGCATTTTTTTGTGTAACGATTCCCGCAAAGGGCGCGCGTATCGTGTGATCCTCCAAGCGCTCCCGCTGTCGCTCGGCTTCCAGTTTAGCCACCTCAATATTTGCCCGAGCGCTGTTTAAATCGGCTCTCAAGCCTTCAACAGTGGCCTCACTCTGGGTGAGTTGTGCTTTGCTGGAGTAGTTTTTTTCACGCAAGCCAGCGAAACGCCGGTACTGACGCTCTGCTTCTTTTAGCTTGGCGAGAATACTGGCTTCCTGGGCTTGCAGTACCTGAATCTGCGCACGGGCAAATGCCAGGCTGACGCGCGCTTTGACGTCGTCGAGGCGGGCTAGTACTTGACCTTCCTGTACCTGCATACCCTCCTCGACATCTACACTGCTGATCAGTCCCATCACCTCTGCTGACACCGTAGCCATGCGTCGGGCGGTGATATATCCGGAGGCATTCAACACCGTCTCCAGGTGTGCGCTGGAGGGGGCAGATGGCGTAGTGTGTGTGTTGGCGGGAGTTGGGATTGTGTTAGGGCTTGCGGGTGGGTCTTCGGCCAAGAGGGAGGCGCCAAAAAAACCAACTAGCAGGCCGGCGACTGCACCGGTGGAAGCCGCCAGCAGGGTTTTTCGGGACGATGACGGTAAATCATTGGGAGCCGTATCCCGGTCAATTTTCAACTGACCGAGCAGCTCACTGGTGTTTCTGCTCATACAGCCATGTTCTTATTGATTACTTCCTGTAAAGAACAACTGTGGCAGAAACTAAAAAATATTGCTATTCGATCTGACTTGCGGCGTTGGCGCCAAATTAGTGGCGCCAAAAGGCGGGAGTTAGGAGCACCAGCAGGGTGAAAATTTCCAGGCGTCCCATCAGCATGGCGAGGATCAGAAACCACTTGGCCACCTCATTGACTGAACCGTAGTGAGATGCGGCCTCACCCAGAGCCGGGCCGATATTGCTCAGGCAGGAGGCCACCGTTGTCACAGAGGTGACGAAATCTTCGCCGGTGGCAATCACAATAATCGAGAGAATGAAAAACGACAGCACATAGACGGCAAAAAAGCCCCACACTGCATCGGTTACCCGATCGGGTACGATCTTGCGGTTGATCTTAATGGGTATCACCGCATTGGAGTGCACCAGTCGATTCAATTCGCGCATACCGGATTTCATAATCAACATGCCGCGCACCGCCTTGATACCACCGGAGGTAGAGCCGGCACAGGCGCCGAGAATACCCAGAAGAAGCAATGCGTAGGGAAGGAATACCGGCCAGGCGGAAAAGTTTTCAGAGGCAAAGCCGGCAGTGGTACTGATAGAAACCACCTGGAAGAAACCGTGTAGCAGACTGTTGCCTGGTGAGAAGATATTCAGAATCCACAGATAACAGCTGATCAACAGGCCGGCCCCCAAAATCAGCATTACGTAGAAACGAAATTCGGAATCGCGCCAGTAGTGCTTGAGGGTTTTATTGCGGAAGGCATAAAAATGCAGGCCAAAGTTAATTGCTGCGGTGAACATGAAAATAATGCAGATCACCATAATGGCCCGGTTGTGAGCGTAGAAGCCCATACTGGCATCGTGGGTGGAAAAGCCGCCGTTAGCCACGGTGGAGAAGGCATGTCCCACGGCATCGAACACGGTCATGCCCGCCCACCAGTAACCGATGCCGCACAGAATGGTCAGGATTACATAAATCACGATCAGTGCCCGCGCCGTCTCGGCGATACGCGGTGTCAGCTTGGTATCTTTCACTGGGCCGGGTATTTCCGCTTTGTACAGCTGCATACCACCGATGCCAAGCATGGGCAGGATTGCCAGTGCAATAACAATTACGCCGATACCACCAAACCACTGCAGCTGCTGGCGGTAGTAGAGGATGGCTGGAGGCAGGGAGTCCAGGCCGGTAATTACGGTGGCGCCGGTGGTGGTGAGCCCGGAAATCGACTCAAAAATCGAATCGGTAATACTCAGGTCCGGCTGCGGACTAATAATAAACGGCAGGGAGCCGAAGCTGCCGAGGATTAGCCAGAATAGCGAAGTCACCACAAAGCCGTCGCGGGTACGCAGATCCTGGCGTAGATCGTGCACCGGCAGCCACATAAACAAGCCGGTCACCAGAGTGATCACAAAGGCAATAACGAAGGCGTTGTGTGTATGGTCCTCATACCACAGGGACACGGCGATCGGTGGCAGCAGTGTCAGGCTGAACACAGTGAGGAGAATTCCGAAAACTCGCGCAATTACCGCAATTCGCATTGGCGCCTGTCAGCCTGTTATCTGTTGTTACTTTATATATTTGGACGGCGGAGTTTGTAATCGCCGGACTATTCAATAAAAAATATGATTTAGAAAAAGCCGAAGCCAACCTGGAACAACTGCTCCACATGACGTGTCTGGCGGCGATCCACCAGGAATACAATCACGTGATCGTCGCTTTGCACAATTACATCGTCGTGCGCCATCAACACTTCGCTGCCATTTTCTGTTTCGCGCACTATGGCACCGATGGAGGCGCCCTCGGGCAGATCGATATCCTCGATTTTCTTTCCTACCACCTTGGAGGTGCGCTCGTCGCCGTGGGCGACAACTTCGATCGCCTCGGCGGCACCGCGACGTAGAGAGTGCACATTAACCATATCGCCGCGGCGCACATGGGTGAGCAGGCTGCCGATAGTATTTTGCTGGGGCGAAATGGCAATATCGATTTCCCCGCCTTGCACCAGGTCCACGTAGGCGCGGTTGTTGATCAGGGTCATCACCTTGCGCGCGCCCAGGCGTTTGGCCAGTAGCGATGACATGATGTTAGCTTCGTCATCGTTGGTGAGTGCGAGGAAAACATCGGTGTCCTCAATATTTTCTTCCAACAACAGCTCCTGGTCCGAGGCGCTGCCGTGCAAGATAATGGTGTGGGACAGCTCCTCGGATAAAAATACGCAGCGTTCATGGCTGCGCTCAATAATTTTAACCGAGTAGCGGTTTTCCAATTTGGTTGCGAGCCGCAGGCCAATATTGCCACCACCGGCAATTACCACGCGCTTATAACCGTGTTCCAGGCGGCGCAACTCGCTCATTACCGCACGGATATCGGCGCGTGCGGCGATAAAAAATACCTCGTCGCCGGCCTCGAGCACCGTGTCCCCCTGGGGAATGATCGGCCGGTTGCGTCGGTAGATGGCCGCCACACGGGTATCCACCTTGGGCATGTGCTCGCGCAGATAGCGCAGCTGATGGCCTACCAGAGGACCGCCCTGAACTGCCAATACAGTGACCAGCTGCACACGACCGCCGGCGAAATCCAGCACCTGCAGCGCGCCGGGGTGTTCCATCAGGCGTGCGATATATTCGGAAACCAGCTGCTCGGGGCTGATCAAAACGTCGATGGGAATCGCCTGGTTGTCGAATAACTCGGGGTACTGCAGATAAGAAGAGGCGCGCACACGCGCGATCTTGGTGGGCACACGGAACAATGAATGGGCAATCTGGCAGGCTGCCATATTGGTTTCATCGTTATTGGTGACCGCCACCAGAATATCGGCATCCTCAATGCCGGCATTCATCAGCACATCGGGATGGGAGGCATGGCCGTTAACCACGCCAATATCAATGCGATCACGCAACTCGCGCAGGGTTTTTTCGTCGCTGTCCACCAGCACAATATCATTGCGCTCGGAGGCCAGAGCCTCCGCCAGTGAGCCGCCCACCTGGCCGGCGCCGAGAATGACAATTTTCATATCGGATGAGACTCGCGGCTAGCGCTGCTGTTATTCGGCCTTGCTGAGCAGAGCGTAGTAGAAACCGTCGCCGCCACCGTTATGGGGTAACAGTTGCATTCCAGCAACTTGTTTTTCACCCCAGGACTTACCGTGCAGCAGTTGCGGGGTATTGTCGCTCGCATCGTCGGTCTCCGCAACGAAGGCGGCGACAACTTCACTATTTTCGGCTGGTAACACTGAACAGGTGGCGTATAACAGACTGCCACCGGGTTTGAGCAGTGCCCAGGTGGCGCGCAGAATTTCAGCCTGCAGCTTGGCCAGCTCGGCGATATCCTCGGCACGGCGCAGCAGTTTGATATCCGGGTTGCGGCGAATCACCCCGGTGGCAGAGCAGGGTGCATCGAGCAGAATACGGTCGTACTGCTGTCCATCCCACCAGGCATCCGGCGCAGCCGCATCAGCGCAAATTAACTGTGCGGAGAGGCCACAACGTTCGAGGTTTTCCTGCACCCGATCGAGTCGCTCCTCCTCGATATCGAGGGCACTCAATTCTATAGCGGGCTGCTGCTCCAATAGATGGCAGCTTTTGCCTCCCGGCGCGGCACAGGCATCCAGCACCCGCTCGCCTTCACAGGGTGCCAGTAGTTGCGCTGCCAGCTGGGCGGATTCATCTTGCACACTCACCAGGCCCTCGGCAAAACCGGGCAGAATTCCCACAGGAACTGCTTCGAGCAGGGTGATGCCAACCGGAGAGAGGGTACAGGCCTCGGCGGACAGGCCGATCTCGTCGAGCTGCTGCAGGTAATCCTCGCGGGAAATGCGCGCGCTGTTGACCCTCAAGGTCATGGGGGGATTGGTATTGTTAGCGCGAAAAATCTCCGACGCTTGCACTGGCCAGGCGGCTTTGATCGCCTGTTGCATCCAGGCGGGGTGCATAGAGCTGAACTGGGGGTTGCCGGACAATTTTCGCTGCAAACGCTCGCGTTCGCGTATAGCGTTGCGCAGTACGCCGTTGATCAGGCCAGTGGCGCGATCCAGCTTGAGACTGCGGGCGGCATTGACCGTGGCAGAGATAGCAGCGTGATCGGGGATGCGGGTGTATTCCAGTTGATACAGGCCCAGCAGGATCAGTGCGCTCACCAGGCTATCGCTGGGGGTTTTGCGCAGTAGCTTGGTAGCGATCAGTTGCAGGCGCGGGGCGGTGCGGGCACTGCCGTAGCACAGCTCGCGGAGCAGGGCGCGGTCGCGCTCCTCAACCTTGTCTTCGGCTTTAGGTAACAGGCGTGCCAGTGAACCTTGCGCTTCCAGTAGTGCGGCCATCACTCGGGCTGCTTCGGCGCGTACATCTCTACTCATAGTGATCCCAATTGTGTGCCGGGAGTGAACAGCGCCCGGTAGCCTTTCAAAATTTCCGCTGCGGGCAGCGCTTTTTTACCGGGTAGCTGAAGTACTTGCAGACGCAGGGCTTCGCGACCACAGGCGACCAGAATACCCTCGTCATCGCTGGCTAGAATGGTACCGGGCGTATTGCTGTGGCAGCCGCGTTCCAGGCTGGCGCTGTAGATACGCAGGCGTTGTTCGCCTTTACTTTCGCTATAGGTAGTCCAACACACCGGGAAGGGATTGAAGGCGCGGATCTGGCGCTGCAATTCTTGCGCCGGGCGCTGCCAGTCGATGCGCGCTTCCTCTTTGCTGATTTTATTAGCGTAATTGGCTGTAGCATCATCTTGAGTCACCGGCTTGGCGACGCCTGAGGCCAGCTGCGCTAGGGCTTCAATCAGAGCCGGGCCGCCGAGTTCGGCGAGCTTGTCGTGCAGGCTGCCTCCCGTATCTTGCTCAGTAATGTCACAGCGGCGCTCCACCAGTACCGGACCCGTATCAAGCCCGGCTTCCATTTGCATGATTGCCACACCGCTGTGGCTGTCTCCCGCCTCGACGGCGCGCTGAATGGGAGCGGCGCCGCGCCAGCGCGGCAGCAGGGAGGCGTGTACGTTGATACAGCCCAGTTGCGGGGTGTCCAGCACTGCTTGCGGCAGGATCAGTCCATAGGCCACCACCACCATGATATCGGCGCCGAGTGCCGTCAGCTCTTCCTGCGCTGCCTGGTCGCGCAGGCTCTGAGGTTGATACACGGGGATATCGTGGGAGAGGGCCAGCTGCTTGACCGGGCTGGCCAGCAGTTTCTTACCGCGCCCCGCCGGCCTGTCCGGTTGGGTGTAAACGGCGATGACAGTGTGGTCGCTGTCGAGCAGCGCCTGCAGATGCACGGCGGCAAAGTCCGGCGTGCCGGCAAAAATGATATTCACTGGCGGATTCTCAGATCGAGGGATGGAGATGGCGCCGGGCCTGCCGGCGGCCAGTTTTTATAGATCAGGCGCGTCGGCGCTGGGACTTTTCCAGCTTGGAGCGAATGCGGTTGCGCTTGAGTGGGGAGATGTAATCCACAAACAGTTTGCCATCCAGGTGGTCAACTTCGTGCTGGATACACACTGCCAGCAGCCCCTCTGCCTCTATGGCAAAAGGTTCGCCGTTGCGATCCAGCGCCTTGACTCGCACCCTGCGCGGGCGTTCTACCGTCTCGTAGAAACCGGGTACCGACAGGCAACCCTCGTCGTACTGGTGGATCTCCGGGTCCAGTACTTCGATCTCCGGGTTGATAAATCCGTACGGCTCGCTGCTGTCTTCGGAAATATCCACCACCACGACGCGCTCGTGCACATTGACCTGGGTGGCGGCGAGGCCTATGCCAGGTGCGGCATACATGGTTTCGAACATGTCGTCCAGCAGTTGACGGTGTGCGTCGGTAACTTCTGCGACGGGTTTGGCGATCTCACGCAGGCGCGGATCGGGAAATTCCAGTATCTCGAGTTTAGCCATAACACCTGTGACAAACTTCTAGTATTCGTTGAACGTGCGCTGATAACATTATGATCGCGCTCAATATTTACCGAGTGGACCCCGATTTTCGCTGGCGCCTTGCGCCCGGGGCCGGCCACATTTCCTGTAGAAGGGTGGTTCGGCGCTGAGAATTATAGCGATAAAGAGCATAGGAATGCTTCCATGAAAAAAATAATCCTGGCCGCCGTCTCGATGTTGGCGGTCGCCCTTGGCACCCAAGCGCAGGATCAGGTGCGCCTGAACCCCAGCCATCCGGATGCCTATGTTGTGCAAAAGGGCGATACCCTCTGGGATATCTCCAGTGAATTTCTGGTACAGCCCTGGTATTGGCCGGAGATCTGGCAAGTAAACCCCCAGGTTGAAAACCCCCACTTGATCTACCCCGGCGACAGCCTGCGCCTGGTGTATGTGGATGGCCAGCCGCAACTGCAGCTGCAGCGCGGCCCACGGGCTTATCAATTGTCCCCCGGTGTTAATGGTAACCGCTTAACGCCGCAGATCCGCCGTGAGGCGGTGGAGGATGCGATTCCGGCGATTCCCCTCGATGCCATCAATGCCTTCCTCTCGCGCACCCGTATCGTCGAGCCCAATGCCTTCGAAGGTACGCCCTATATTGTGTCCGGCTCCGATAACCACATTTTGATGGGGGCCGGCGATACCATCTATGCTCGCGGTGATTTTGAAGTGCCCCTGGCCTCCTACGGTCTCTACCGCCCGGGCCCGGTGTATGTGGACCCCGTCAGCAATGAGACTCTGGGACGCCAGGCTCTTGGGATAGGTGAAGTGGATTTGCTACAGCTGGACCCGGATAACCGCCCTGGATTCTCCGTCGCCACCCTGGGCGTGGCCAGCACCGCCCGCGAGATCCGTCTCGAGGATCATTTGATGCCGGTGGAAGAGCGCTCTATCGATGCACTCTTTCACCCCAGTGCCCCGGCCGTGACAGTGAATGGGTTGATTGTTGGTGTCGATGAGGGTGTGACTCAGATTGGTAAATTCGACGTAGTTATCCTCAATCTGGGTGAGCGCGATGGCATAGTGCCTGGCAATGTGATGGCAGTTTATAAGCGCGGTTCTGTAGTGCGCGATCGTATCGCCGGAGACAGCGTGAAGCTGCCCGATGAGCGCGCTGGTGAGATGATGGTTTTCCGCACTTTTGAAAAGATGAGCCTGGCGCTTATTCTCGAAGCTGATCGCCCCTTGGTGGTGATGGACTCGGTGCGCAACCCCTAAATAAGTATTGAAATCGAGCGGCGCCTCTTGCTGTTTGGAGCGCCGCAAATCTGAATACAACCCTTCCTGTAAAACAGACGAAATGGTGAGCCCGCATGGATGCGTTGACCGCCAGTATGGCCCTGCTGCGTTTAGAGGGCCTGGGGCCCGCCCGCTACTGGCAGCTGCTAGAGCACTTTGGCAGCCCCGATCGGGCCTTACTGCAATTCCCCCCAACTTTGTTGAGCAAACTACCGCCGCGGGCCCAATCCCAGTGGCGTGATTGTTGTCGTCTTGGCCTGCAGAGCGAATTGTTGGAGTGGGTGGCAGCCGAGCGCGCCCGCTGTGTACAAATCGGCGTGCAGCTGCTGTACCACGGTGATGCAGGTTTCCCGAATTTGCTCGCAGAGATCTCGCGACCACCGCCAATACTCTATGTACGGGGCGAAGCTGCTGCTCTCAGCTTGCCCCAAATCGCCATTGTCGGTGCGCGTCGCGCCACGACTTCTGGCCTGGATAACGCCCGCAGTTTTGCCATGGAGCTCGCCGGATCCGGTTTTGCCATCACTTCGGGGTTAGCACTGGGGGTGGATGCGGCCGCGCACCAGGGTGCTTTGCGGGGACAGGGAGCCACAGTTGCGGTGCTGGGCAGCGGTGTCGATTCTGTATATCCGCGTCAGAACCGCGCCCTGGCGGAAGAAATCCTGGGCGCGGGTGGCGCCATTGTCAGTGAGCTTCCACTCGGCAGTGGCGCTGAGGCGAAAAACTTCCCGCGTCGCAACCGGATTATCAGTGGGCTCTCTATGGGGGTGCTGCTAGTGGAGGCTGCGATGCGATCGGGGTCGCTAATCACTGCGCGGCTGGCGTTGGAGCAAAATCGAGAGGTTTTCGCTATCCCCGGCTCCATCCACAACCCGATGGCCAGGGGTTGTCACCACCTGATTCGCGAGGGGGCAACTTTGGTGGAGACCAGCGCAGATATCGCTGGGCAATTGGGGGGGCTGTTAGCGGAGCCCGCGGATAGTGAGCCCCTAAGCAATACCCCGCTGGATAATCAGCAGCTGTCAGTGTTATTAGCCCTGCAGGGAGGGCCTCGCAGTATCGAGCAGTTGGCCGTGGATACTGGGGAGCCGGCGGGTGAACTGATGGCGCTGCTATTGCAAATGGAGTTGCTAGAGCTATTGGAGCAGCTGCCCGGTGGTTATCAATTGACGGCTCAGGGAGCTGCCTGTTGTCTCCAGAAAGAAGGCGTGGCCACCTGAATCCTCCCCTGAAGGACCAGCCGCCGAACGATTCGCGAAGTCAAAGCGCTGCGTTAATACTCTGTGGACTCGAACACAGGAGGCAAGTCATGGCGAATAATTCCAAGCTCACCACGGATGCTGGCGCACCCATCGCGGATAACCAAAATAGCCTTAGCGCCGGACCACGTGGCCCCCTATTGATGCAGGATTATCAACTGCTGGAGAAGCTCGCTCATCAAAACCGTGAGCGGATTCCCGAACGCACGGTACATGCCAAGGGCTGGGGAGCTTACGGTACTCTGCGGATTAGCGGAGATATTGCCAAGTACACCTGCGCCAAGGTATTGCAGCCCGGTGCTGAAACACCAATGATAGCCCGCTTCTCCACTGTAGCCGGAGAGTTGGGGGCGGCGGATGCCGAGCGCGATGTGCGCGGCTTTGCCCTCAAGTTTTATACAGAAGACGGCAACTGGGATCTGGTGGGCAATAACACCCCGGTCTTCTTCGTACGCGACCCCTATAAGTTTCCCGATTTTATCCACACGCAAAAACGTCATCCCCGCACGCACTTACGCTCCCCTACAGCCATGTGGGATTTTTGGTCGCTATCTCCAGAGAGCCTGCACCAAGTTACGATCCTGTTTTCAGATCGCGGCCTGCCAATTTCACCTATGCATATGAATGGTTACGGCTCCCACACCTACTCTCTGTGGAACAGTGCCGGCGAGCGCTTCTGGGTGAAGTTCCATTTCAAGACCTGCCAGGGGCACAAATTTCATACCGATGCCGAAGCGGAGTCAGTGATTGGCCGCACTCGCGAGAGTTATCAGGAAGCCCTGTTTGGTGCGATTGAGAAGGGTGACTATCCCAAGTGGAGTCTACAGCTACAAGTAATGCCCGAGGCCGATGCTGTCAAGACAAATTACAACCCTTTCGATCTCACCAAAGTGTGGCCACATGGGGATTACCCGCTGATTGAGATTGGCGAAATGGAGTTGAATCGCAACCCCGATGATTATTTTGCCGAACTGGAACAGGCAGCCTTCTCTCCCTCAAACGTAGTACCGGGCATTAGTTTCTCCCCGGATAAAATGCTACAAGCGCGAGTGTTTTCCTATGCCGATGCCCATCGCCATCGTTTGGGTACTCACTATGAGAGTCTTCCTGTAAATGCACCTCAATGCCAAGTGCATAACTACTATCGAGACGGCGAGATGAATACCAGCGGGATTCGCACAGGCAATCCCGATGCTTATTACGAACCCAACAGTTTCAACGGCCCGCAGCAAGACTCCAGTGCCAAGGAGCCGCCACTAAAGCTTTCCGGTGCTGCCGATCGCTACGATCATCGCGAGGGCGACGATGATTACGGCCAAGTGCGGGCGCTTTTCAATCTTTTTGATGACGCCGAAAAACAGAGACTCTTTGGCAATATTGCCAGAGCCATGGCCGGAGTTCCGGATGAGATAGTACAGCGACAATTGGTACTTTTTTCCCAAGTCGACTCTAGTTATGCTGAGGGCGTAGAGTTATCTTTAGGAAAAAAATAAAAATACTTTCTATTTCGTAAAGCTTTAATTACCTGACAATTATGGTAAAAATGTATTTCTTACTTTTTATAAAAAGAAGATAAGCTTATGGATTGGATGATAAAAAAAATAACTGCCCTCTCATTTTTCACTGTTTGGCTGTCAGCTTGTTCAGTTCAACCATCTATTGTCGATTTGTTACCACCTTCAGAGTTTTCTAAAAAGCAGCTTTTATCTGGTTCTATTTTAATTGGAGAGCCTGTAAAAATTAATGATCTGCCAGAAGTTGATATTTTGGCAATAAATTCCGAAATGGAAATGTTTTTAGATGAAATAAAAGGTAAAGACGATACTGACCGGTTAAATAATTTTTTGCTAAAGTTGCAGGAAATTAATTTCTCTCTTTTTTATGAAGCTAATGCCACTTTAAATGCCTCTGAAGTGTTTTTGGAAAAGAGGGGCAACTGTATGGCCTTTAGTGCTTTTATGGTTGCCATGGTTAGGGAACTCGGAATAGAAATAAACTTTAATCAGGTATTTGTTCCAGAAACTCGATACTTGGAGGATCAGCAGACCTATGTTTATCAACACATCAATACTATTTCAGACCTAGGAAGTAAAAAACAGGTTTTGGATTTTAATTTTATTGACTACGAATCAAATTATCATGGGGAGGTGTTAGATGACTCGGAAGCATTTTCTAAATTCTATAGTAATTTATCAGTAGATTTCCTTTCAGAGAGGAACTTCAAACAGGCCTTTCTCTATATTCGTAAGGCATTATTATTGTCGCCTGATTCCTCAAATCTATGGAGTAATCTAGGTGCAATTTATCGATCTGCAGGCTACCGAAATCTGGCAATCAGCACTTATAGAGTCTCTCTAGAACTGGACAGCCATAATATGGTTGCATTGAATAATATGGAAAGGGCGCTCAGGGAGAGGGGAGATTTGGAGTCCGCCCAGATTCTCTCTAAACAGTTACAAAATTACCGTGAACAAAACCCTTACTACTGGTATGCCAGTGCTCAGGCAGCTTACTCAAAAAAAGATTACGCTTCAGCAATCCGAAACATCAAGGATGCAATTTCTCTAGAAAAAAATGACCATCGCTTTCATTACCTGCTGGGGCTTGCGCGATTCAAGTCTGGGAGTCGAGGTTATCGTAAGAATTTTCAGGAGGCTTTAATTCTGTCGGAGACAAAGTATGGTCAAACGCGTTATAAGAAAAAGTTTGATGCTCTGGGAATACAAAATATTGACCCAGTAATTCGAAATAAAGAATATAGACACCCATTCTCTCTATGGGACTGGTGGTATCTAGATACTTAAATAAGACATCATATAACAAAATATGATGCTATTTGTATCATGAGCACAAAGTTGCCTCTGTTTTCAATTGCTGTAGGCACACCTTGTGCATGGTTGCGCAATCCGCTAGATTTTGGCGCTTGTCCCTACTTTGACAGTTGAGAGAGTTGAAATGAGCAAGCCTTTTGTAGCGATCCTGATGGGGGCCGGCCCCGATCTGCCAGTTATGAAAGCCGCCTTCGGTGTACTGGAGAAGTTAGACATCCAGCAGTGCGAAGCG
The DNA here is from genome assembly GCF_052466765.1 of Microbulbifer mixtoriginis (SeqCode). Lineage (NCBI taxonomy): Bacteria > Pseudomonadati > Pseudomonadota > Gammaproteobacteria > Cellvibrionales > Microbulbiferaceae > Microbulbifer > Microbulbifer mixtoriginis (SeqCode). The sequence continues at coordinate 2,454,861 of NZ_CP174289.1, read as the reverse complement.
AAGTAGCAGCGATACTGTCATGAGGTACTCTCCGCTTGCTGTACAGAAGGCTGCCCGTGCTCTTGCGGCGGGTGGTGTTATCGCGCACCCCACCGAGTCCGTGTGGGGCCTCGCCTGTGATCCAAATAACCTGCAGGCCGTAAGGCGCCTGCTGCGCCTGAAGAACCGCCCACTGGAAAAGGGTCTAATCCTGGTTTCCGGTGAGGAGGAAAGTTTTAGTCAGCTGCTCGACCCACTCAGCGCCGAGCAGCGCGCAAAGATACGGGAAACCTGGCCCGGACCCGTGACCTGGCTGGTGCCCCATCGCGACCGCATACCCTATTGGGTCTGTGGCGCCCATCCCGCAGTGGCCCTGCGTCATACCGACCACTCTTTTACCGCTGCGTTAACAAGGGCTTTTGGCGGTGCTATCGTATCCACTTCTGCCAATCCGGCGGGGTGTCAACCTGCCCGGCACAAGTACCAGGTACTTCGCTATTTTGGTGATGCCCTCGACTTTGTCGGCGGTGGTTCCACCGGGGGCCGAAATTCCCCTAGTGAGATTCGCGACCTGCTCAGCGGAGAGCAGTTGCGGGCGGGCGGATGAATTCTTTAAAACGAGTTAGTGTTTCCCAATGAGTGATATTGATACCAAGGAAGTAAAGGGCTACCTGCTGGATCTACAGGATCGAATCTGCAGCGCGCTGGGTAGCGAGGACGGCCTGGAGTTTCACGAAGACGCCTGGGAGAGGCCCGGCGGCGGGGGCGGTAGAACCCGGGTGTTGGAAGAGGGAAATTTAATCGAGAAAGGTGGGGTCAATTTCTCGCACGTCTATGGTGACGGCCTGCCGCCCTCTGCCACGGCCAGCCGCCCAGAGTTGGCTGGCTGCTCTTTCGAAGCGATGGGGGTTTCTTTGGTGATCCACCCGCGCAACCCCTATGTACCCACAAGTCATGCCAACGTGCGCCTGTTCGTGGCCAAAAAGCCTGGCGCCGAGCCGATCTGGTGGTTTGGTGGGGGCTATGACCTCACTCCTTACTACGGTTTCGAAGAGGATGTGGTGCATTGGCACAATACTGCAAAGAGCGCCTGTGCGCCCTTTGGTGAAGAGATCTATCCGCGCTTCAAGCAGTGGTGTGACAAGTATTTTTACCTGAAGCATCGCGATGAGGCCCGCGGAGTAGGCGGCCTTTTCTTCGATGATTTTAACGAAGGTGGTTTTGAAAACGCCTTTGCCCTAACTCGCGCCGTGGGTGATAGTTATTTGGATGCTTATCTGCCCATTATTCAAAAGCGCAAGGATACGTCTTACGGCGAACGCGAGCGGGATTTCCAGCTTTACCGCCGCGGCCGTTATGTGGAATTTAACCTGGTATTCGATCGCGGCACCTTGTTTGGCCTGCAGAGCGGTGGGCGCACCGAATCTATCCTTATGTCATTGCCCTCGCTGGTGAGTTGGAAATACGACTGGCACCCAGAAGCAGGTTCGGCGGAGGAAAAACTCTACACGGATTTTCTGCCGCATAGGGACTGGGTATAACCCCAGGTCACGCACTACGGAGGTTCGCTGTGCAACAAACGCGATTGGAAGCCATCAACTCGCTATTTTTGGATTACAGGCGTCACTTTGAGACCGGGGATGCGGAACAGATAGCGGACTATTACCGTTTTCCTCTGCATTATTACCGTGAAGATGGCAACAAACTGGCGGTAGATCGCGGCGCCTTCGTGCAGCAGGTTGAGAAGCTGCTCAACGCTTATAAGCGCCTGGAGGTATGCCAGATACTCGGCACTGTCACTGAAATCATCGAATTGAATGATTACAGCAGCTTGGCCAGTGTACGCTGGACCCTGTTACATCACAGAGAAGAAGACGATAAGACCCTCGAACTCTACAGTTCACACACACGTTACCTGCTCACTGATACCGAGCAGGGCCTTAAAGTCGACGCTTTAGTACTGGTCGATGAAAGTGCCAAGATCCGCGAGGCGGTCAGGGCGCGCAAGAGGGCCCAGTCGTGAGTGACCGCTATGCAGTGGTAGGCAATCCCGTCGACCACTCCCTGTCTCCACAAATTCACGCCGCCTTTGCCGCCCAGACCGGCGAGGACCTGGTATACGAAAAGATACTTGCCCCTCTCGATCGTTTTACTGAGTCGGTACAAACCTTTTTTGCCGAGGGTGGGCGCGGCCTCAATGTGACAGTGCCATTTAAGCTTGAAGCTTGCGAGCTGGCTGATGCGCTTACCGAGCGCGCGGCCGCTGCCGGTGCGGTGAACACCCTGGTATACGGAGAGAGTGGAAATCTGCTGGGCGACAATACCGATGGCGCCGGCTTGGTTTCAGATATCCGCAACAATCTGGGTTGGACAATTCAGGATAAGAGGGTGTTACTTCTGGGGGCCGGTGGCGCCGCCCGCGGAGCCCTATTGCCGCTGCTGGCTGAGCATCCCTCACAGCTACATATCGCTAACCGCACCGCCGCTAAAGCCTGTCAGCTGGCAGATGAGTTTTCCCACTATGGGGCTATGACTGCAGGCGGACTGGATCAGCTGTGTGGAGGTTTTGATCTGGTTATCAATGCCAGTTCGGCGAGCCTGGGTAACCAGTTGCCCCCCCTGCCTGAACACCTTTTTACAAGCACTGGTCGGGCCTATGACATGGTCTACGGTGCAAAGCCGACGCCTTTTGTACACTGGGCCCATGAACTGGGGGTTGAAGCAGCCGATGGTCTCGGCATGCTGGTGGGGCAGGCCGCGGAAGCCTTCTATTTATGGCGCGGGGTGAAGCCCCGTGTTGAGCCGGTGTTGGCGCAGTTGCGGCGAACACTAACAGCCTGATTAATGCGGCTGAAGTTATAACAACAAAAATTAAGAGGATGCTGGCTGTGCGCGAGTGGTTGCGTAATCTCTCTATGTGCTTTGCGGTGGGTTGTTTCGGCGGCCTTTGTTATGCCCTGGGTCTGTGGGCTATGGGCAGCTACGGGTTTACCCGCTGGTTGGGGGTAGACTTGGCACCGCACCTCAGTAATGCTTATCTATACCAGCGTATCGTTTGGGGCGGGCTCTGCGGTCTGTTGTTCTTGCTCCCCTTGCGCAATGCGTGGCTATTGCGCGGTGCTTTATTATCACTGCTACCTGCCGCATTCCTGCTGTTCTACCTCCTGCCCCAGCGTGGCTATGACTATGGCGCTTTTGTGCTGGGAACTATGACTCCGCTAGTGATCGTTCTCGCCTGTGCTATTGGCGGTATTGCCGCATCCGCGCTGCTGCGACTACAGGGTAGGTAAAGTAACTGAGGCCAGTTAGGCACCGCCGCAAGTGACTGCGGCGGCTGCTCCAATCAGGCCTCAAACTCAATTTCGATAAGGCTACAGCTCTGGGTGTGGCCCATAGCTCTCTTGATAGTGGGATATACAGAGGCGGTGGCGACGCTGACGCCCAGCTCGATTCGCTGTTTTTTATCCAGCTGCTCAGAGATACGCTGGTCCAACAACGGATCAATGTTTTTGTAACTGGCCAGCGCAGTGGCAAAGTCAAAAATATCCTTGAGAGGCTCCGGTAAATTACTGCCGCCCTGAATGCAGGCCTTCACCAATTGCGGAGCGACATTGGCTTCCAACGCCATGCGCACATTCAATTGCAGGCAGGCACCGCAGTCCGCCACCTGCATGGCGGCCAGTTTGCTCACCCAAAAAACCTCCAGCGGTAAGAATTCCCGGTGCATCGACAGGGGCTGGAACTGTACAAATTTTTCAAAGCCCTCTGGAGATGAGCGTAAAAACTCTTTTAGATACTCCATGTCGTAGCGATATTTCTTGGAGAAGGCATCCATTTCTTGCAGCTGCTGCTGTTCTGTCATCTCTATGGCTCCTATTGCCGGTGATAGAAAGTCGGACCTCCTCGGTCCTGCAGCCAAGTTTTATCGGTATTGCTGTTAGATAAAAATTAATAACTATCGGATTTCTCGATAGGTGGGCTGTAATAATTACCGTACAGACGCCGAGCTTCCCGGGCGAACCAAAGGCCGGCTTTGCCTTGAGCTGTTTTTGCCGACCACAACAGGTCGACATCCAGGCTCCAGGCGCTCAGTGCGCTGGTGAGTTTCAGCTCCACCAGTTTTCCACTTTTGAGGAAAGGGCGAGCCAACTCATAGGGCGCGTTGACCCAGCCTATGCCTTTGCAGGCCAGATCCAGGGCCTGTAGCAGGGAGTCGCAGACCCAGACCTGCGACGAGAGCTGCCAGCGTTGTTGGCCCTCCTCCATGGCTGCGATTATTTGCCGGTGGCGCGCGGCCTCACGCAGAGAGCTAGGCTGCTGATGCGCCAGTGGATGGTCCGGTGTGGCCAGGCAGAGAATTTGTTGGCGTCCGAGTGTGTTGAACTCTAGTGCGCCCGGGTAGCTGCCGCCGCTTGTCACAAACGCAAAATCGGCTTCGCCTTTGGCGATACTTTGCACTGCCTGATGATGACTGGAACTGCGCAGTTGCAGCTGGGTGTGGGCAAAACGCTGGCTGAAGCTTGCCAGTACATCGTTGAGGCGATCGGGCATCACCAACTCCTCAAACAGGATACGCAGCACGGGTTCCTCGCCGCGCTGGTAGGAGTCCGCGGCCTGCTGAAAACGCTGCAGCTGCCCCAGCGCTTGGCGGGCAAGCGGCAATAGGGCCATGGCCGCAGCTGTGGGGTGTGGGAATTTTCCGCTACGGTCGAAAAGGGCGAGTCCCAGGTCCAGCTCAAGATTCTGAATACAGGCACTTACCGAGGATTGAGCACGCCCCTGTTCGCGGGCAACAGCGGAGAAAGAGTCCAGCTCGCAGGCGCGTACAAAAGTATGCAATTGATCAGTATTCAGATTGAGCATGAGTGTCGAATCGTCCGGCGATGAGTTATTCAATATCCTGGCGCAGATATTGATCCTTCAGATTCACATAATTTTGCGCAGAGTAGCTAAAAAACGCCTTTTCCTTGTCGGATAACGGGCGGGCTTTGCGGCAGGGGGAACCCACATAGAGATAACCGCTCTCCAAGGTTTTGCCTGGTGGTACCAACGCGCCGGCTGCTAAAACGACCTCGTCTTCTATAACCGCACCGTCGAGTACTATGGCGCCGATACCGATCAAAATCCGGTTGCCGATGCTACAGCCATGCAGGCAGGCCTTGTGGCCAATTGTGACGTCTTCGCCGATTGTCAGTGGCCACCCCTCGGGATTAAACGGCCCCGCATGGGTGATATGTAATACTGCACCGTCTTGGACACTGGTACGGGCACCTATCTGAATTCGATGCATATCCCCGCGCACCACCGCCATGGGCCATACGGAGCAATCATCACCCAGAGTGACATCGCCAATCACAGCTGACTGTGGGTCAACAAAAACACGATGGCCAAGTTGCGGGGATTTCTCGCTCGCAGAATCGTTGTGGCTGCGCAGTGGGGACATAAAGAAGCTCCTGTACAATGAATCCTCTATCATAGCTGTATCCTATTTCGAGCACAGGGTCCCGTATGTCCAATCCATTGTTGAATCTCCCTCTTCTGCCACCGTTTACCCAGCTGCAGCCCGAGCAGGTTAAGCCTGCAATTGCAAAACTCATCGGAGACTGCCAAGGGCAGTTACAAAGAGGCTTAGAGAACCCTGGCTGGGAGAGCACCTTGCAGCCACTTGAACAGGTTCAGGATCAACTCAACCGGGCCTTCTCTCCGATCAGTCATCTCAACAGTGTACTGAGTGGTGAATGGCGAGCGCCCTATGAAGCGGCGCTTGCTCAGGTAACTGCCTATTGGACTGAGCAGGGGCAAAACCGCGAATTGTACGAGGTGTATCAACAGCTGGCGGCCTCGTCTGAATTTGTGAGCTGGCCGCAGCCGCAAAAGAAATCTGTAGAGTTGGGTTTACGGGATTTCGAATTAAGTGGGGTCGGCCTGGAGGGTGAAGCTCGGGAGCGCTTTGCAGCCAATAGCAAGCGCCTGGCTGAACTTTCCAGCCAGTTCGCCAACAATGTTTTGGATGCTACCAATGCCTGGACCTGGCATACGGAAGATAAGGCAGATTTAATTGGCTTGCCGGAAACCGCTATAGCGGCGGCGAAAAGTGCGGCAAACACAAAAGGCAAAAGTGGTTGGTTGATCACCCTAGAGGGTCCGAGCTATTTGGCGGTAATGACTCATGCGGAGAACCGAGAGTTGCGCCGGTTGGTGCATACCGCATTTGTGAGCCGTGCCTCTGAGGTTGGGCCCAACGCTGGAGAGTTCGACAATTCAGGAGTGATGGAATCTATCTTGGCACTTCGCGCAGAGCAGGCCCAGCTATTGGGAATGGCTAATTACGCCGAGTTGTCTCTGGCCAGTAAAATGGCGCCAGATTGCGAAGGCGTATTGGAGTTTCTCAATGACCTGGCGAAGAGAGCCAAGCCCGCAGCCGAGCGGGAGATGGCTGAATTACGCGTATTTGCCAGCGAAGAGTATAAGTTAGAAGAGCTTCAACCTTGGGATATTGCTTGGGTTGCGGAAAAACTCAAGCAGCAGCGTTATGCCATTAGCCAGGAAGAGCTACGCCCTTACTTCCCTTATGCCAAGGTTCTGGAAGGTTTATTCGCCGTAGTGGAAAAGCTCTTTGGAGTTGCTGTGCAGGAAGACACTACTGTGGAAACCTGGCATAAAGATGTACAGTTTTTCTGGCTTTATCGCAATGGTGAACGTATTGCGGGCTTTTATCTGGATGCCTTCGCGCGAGAGAAAAAGCGTGGGGGTGCCTGGATGGATACTGTTGCCACACGTCGCCAAGGTGAAGAGGGCTTGCAGCTGCCTATCGCTTATTTGGTGTGTAACTTTAGCCCCGCAGTGGGAGATATGCCCTCTCTGCTAACACATTACGAAGTCACTACCCTGTTTCACGAGTTTGGCCATGGCCTGCATCACATGCTAACGCAAATTGCTATAGCGGCGGTTTCGGGTATCAATGGTGTGGCCTGGGATGCGGTAGAAATGCCTAGCCAGTTCCTGGAAAATTGGTGTTGGCAACCTGAGGCGATCGCCATGATCTCTTCTAATTACCAAACTGGAGAGCCGTTGCCTTCAGAATTACTAGAAAAAATGCTTGCGGCAAAGAATTTCCAGTCCGCTATGTTCACTGTGCGACAACTGGAGTTTGCAATTTTTGATTTTCGACTTCACGCCAGTGAAGAAGTGATGGATACGCAGAAAATTCAGCAGCTGATGTCAGAGGTACGCACCGAGGTGGCTGTAGTTCCTGTGGCTAAGGAAAATCGCTTCCAGCATGGTTTTAGCCATATTTTTGCTGGTGGCTACGCTGCAGGATATTACAGCTATAAGTGGGCAGAGGTGCTCTCAGCAGACGCCTTTTCACTATTTGAAGAAAAGGGTATTTTTGACAGTGCTACTGGCGAGAGTTTTTTGCATTCTATCCTCGAACAGGGTGGCAGCCGGGATGCTTTAGACCTGTTTGTAGAATTCCGAGGTAGAAAACCCGATGTTGATGCACTATTGCGTCACTCAGGTATTGAGCAGCTTGAATTAAATATCAGCCCGGCCTGAAAAGGCCGTTAAGTCATGCATGTTGAGCAGTAACTATGGTCGATCAGGAAAATTCCGGTGGGCATTCCAAAAAGTCCAAAAAACGATTTATTGCTGGCGCTGTTTGCCCACGCTGTAGCGAGATGGATCGTATAGTCAATTACCAGGAGGATGGAAAAAATTTTCGTGAGTGTGTTTCCTGCGGATTTAAAGATGAAATACGCCTGCAGTCCGCGCCTTCTGAGCTATTAACCCGGGTTAGTACTGGGCAGAGAAAAGAGGCGAGTGAAGAACCGGTAAAATTTATTCAACCTACCAAAAAAAAATAAGTAGTGAAAAAGGCAATTGTAGTTATAGCCGTGCTTGCCATTGCAATTATTGCTGGCTTGTACGGCCTAAATCATTATCGAAAAATTCAGAAACAGCAACTGGAGCAGACCTCACATCTATTGGCCAGTTGCGTCAACCAAGGACTTCTCAGCCTATTTCGTTTACAGGCAAATGATTGGCACAAGAATCCAGGCTTTGTTCTGCAACAGCAGCGATCACTTAATGAGAGTGTCGAAGGGCTACCGGAAAAGATTTTAGAGGGAAAATCCTTTAAGAAATGGGAGTATGCTGTCGATATCTGTAATAAATTAACAAGAAATAGCAATTTACAACATATTACTATTTTCAGACCGCTTGCCGACCTCGCTTCATTTGAAATGTCAGATGCTGCTACGTTTAAAAGTAGAAAGTCTCTGAGAAAACGTAAGAAAACTATTGGTGCACTGAGAGAGTCAGCTCAGGCAGCAGATAGATACCTGAAAGATTTACGCAGTGATATAAGTACTCAGATGAAAGTTTATAGATTTTCTGATGAAGAAAAAGAATTTATTCAAAAACAAATAAACACAGAAGTTCTGGACTATTATCAGAAAGGGAATTTTTCACTTAATAATGCCAATGTATATCTTGAAAGATTATCAACCTTTTATAAGTTGATGGCCGAAAATCCGAAAGCTTACACTGTGCGTAGTGGCAGTCTTTATTTTTATGACCGCTCTCTAAGAAGCAAAATTGATATTTTGAATCGAGCAATTTTACAAGGAGAAAGTGAGTTCTTTTCCAACTACACTCAGATTTTGGTCAGTAAGCAGATAAGAGCTTTGGGATTTTAAAAAATCGTGAGCGGGTATTAATACATTATTGTTCCCGCTCAATATTTGTCATCCTGAGATTATTGTTTTTATTTCCTGAAACCATGAGTTTCATAGATCAACAAAATTCCTGAAAAAATTTTTAGACATTGATCTTCTAATGGTTTTAAGTCTAATCAATTGTTGTACATCATCTCCGATATAAATTCAGTATCATACTACTCTATTCTGTATTCAGCTGAATAATTCAGCCTATTACAAGCCAGAAATCCTCTAAAACTTAATTTATAAAAGTATTAAATTATTTCTTAATCCATGTGTCGGTTACAGTGTAGTATCGAAAGTAGGCAACAAGGCCTAAAGATCGTGCGCCAATCCACAAAAAAAGACTAAACCATATGCCATGGTTTCCCCAATCTCGAGTTAACCACCAGCTTGGGAAAAAAATTAGAATAGTAGCTATAAACATAGTATTGCGCATTTGTCGGCTTCTTCCGGCGCCAATAAAAACACCATCAAGTTGGTAACTCCATACGGCTAATAGCGGCAGAGCGCAAAGCCACCAATAAACGTTATTTACTTGCTGGATCACACTAGAGAGATCTGTAAACAACTTTATTATTATTGGCTGACAAAATATCAACAATAGAGTAATAAAGAGTGCACTTCCTAAAGCCCAAGTGCCTGCTGCATTGACCATTTCCTGAAATAGTTTTTTTGATTTTTTTCCTATTGATTCACCTACTAATGCCTCAGTTGCATGGGCAAAGCCATCCAGCGCGTAAGAAGTCATCATTAATAGTTGTAATAATATTGCATTGGCTGCAAGGGTGGAGTCTCCTTGGGCGGCCCCTTGAGCAGTAAAGAATGTAAACGTTAATAACAGTAGGCAGGTGCGAATAAATAAATCTGTATTGATTTGTAGTAACTCAAACCAAGGCTTCCACTCTATCCATGGTTGAAATTGAGGGGTTTGAAGACACTTTTTTAATGCTATCCAAATTTTAGGATTAACACGCTTAAGTAAAAACAATCCCATCAGCAAGGCGAAAGTGTCGGCACAAACTGTGGCTATCGCAGCGCCTTTTGCCCCTAAACCAAGACCGAGAATAAAAAGAAAATCCAAAAGGATATTGAGTATATTTGCTGCTAGCAAAATATATAGTGGAGCCCGGCTATCCTGTCGGCCTATAAAGAAACCCAGTATGGCAAAGTTAACTAGTGCAAGAGGAGCACTTATCAGACGAATCTGTAAATAAGCCACTGCATGCGGGCTGGCTGCACTACTGGCATTCATCCAACCAACAATATTGTCTAGCAAAGGATAGGTAATAATCTGAAGTAGTATCCCTAATGCCATTGCCAATAGTATTGCTCTTAGCAACCATTCAACACCACCATCCTGACTGCGTGCAACGACACCAGTGGTGCCCATGCGAAGAAAACCGAAGGCCCAAAGCAGCATTGTCATAACACTTGCGCCAATGGCTACTCCAGAGAGGTAAACGGCCGAAGAAAGGTGACCGAGAATTGCGGTATCTACTGCCCCAAGTAAAGGAACTGAAATATTACTAAGAATCATAGGCCAGGCAAGATTCCAAACCCGACTCATGCTTCTTGAATCAATTGTTAGGTACTTCATAGGGACTACTTATGATTAATAACTGTAAGAAAAAAAACGTATCAGTTTGGAGTTTTGTCTGATGTATTTTAAGAGGGATTAGTATCGTTTTGGCGCATAAATCATCTGTTACTAAGCTGTCGATTATACCTTATTGTTCAATTTGATGATTGTTGAAGGCAGGATTGGACAGAAGGGAGCAATAAAGGAGAGCAATTTTATACAAGCAATAAAGTGGTACTGAAGTGGAGAGTCTGTGTGAATGCACAACGCAAATAATCTTTTTAATACAAATTAATCGTCCCGGGACAACAGAACTTGAGCTTATTGCAAAATAGGAGTTATATCATCAAATAATGATTAAATTTATTTGAAATTTCCTATGCAGGAAGCTGGTTTGAGCATAATTTATCGCTATAAGGCCTGATTGACTTTTCATTGACAATATGTTCCTGTTGTACCTGCAGTAGTTGCGACAAATAAAGAAACACAGGTTGTTGGTTGTACCTTCCGGGCGACGACATCTGAAGTAAAAATTTTTTTACTAAAATAACAAGTTGCACTGACGGCAGTAATGCGGGGATGTCACCTCGTCCAGTGTATGTAGTCTTGTGTTACTACAGTATGTCCAAAATTATTGAGTGGATTTAACCCTGTAACAGTACATAGACAGGGCTATTTCAGCTATCCGTGAAGGCCGGCGGCCAAAAATAAAATTCGGGTTTTCGAAGGAAACCCGCAACCACGGAGATCTGTAGGCGATGTTGAGAGGCTTTGATCGGCTGTTCGCCTTGCTGGCCGCTTCGCTATCTGTCCAATCCGTAATGGCGGAAGAGCAGGCTGTTGAGCGCTGGGGGGTCAATATGCCCAAAGGGGTGACAGAAGTTGCCCAAACGACCTATGAATTACACATGCTGATTTTCTGGATTTGTGTAGCCATTGGTGCTCTTGTATTTGGTGTCATGTTTTACAGTATGTGGCGTCATCGTAAGAGTAAGGGGTACAAGGCTGCACAGTTTCATGAAAGTACAGCTGTGGAGCTGGTGTGGACAATAATTCCCACTGTCATTTTGATTCTCATGGCTATTCCTGCGACCAAAACCCTCTATGAGATCTATGATACCGATAAAGCGGATCTTGATATCATGATTACGGGGTATCAGTGGAAGTGGAAATACGACTACATTGGTTCGGATGTTACTTTTTTCTCAAATCTCTCAACCCCACGCAGCCAAATTAATAACGAACAGCCAAAAAGCCCAAACTATCTATTGGAAGTTGATGAACCCTTGGTTGTTCCTATTAAGAAAAAAATTCGATTCTTAATTACTGCCAATGATGTGATTCATGCTTGGTGGGTACCTGACCTAGCTGTAAAAAAAGATGCTATTCCAGGTTTCATTAATGAATCCTGGACACGTATTGAAGAGCCTGGAATTTATCGTGGGCAATGTGCAGAACTCTGTGGCAAAGATCATGGATTTATGCCGATCGTGGTAAAAGCTGTTCCCCAAGAAGAGTACAACGCTTGGCTGGATGGGCGAGTAGCCTCTGCAGTAAAAATGCGCGAGCTTACGGGAAAAACTTTTACTTTTGATGAGCTTTTTGCACAAGGGGAAAAAGTCTACAACAGCATGTGTGCAGCCTGTCATCAGCCAAATGGAAAAGGGGTTCCCGGCGTATTTCCAGCGATTGCCGGATCAAAAATTGCGACAGGTCCCCTGAATACCCATCTCGATATAGTCATTGATGGATCACAGGTAAACCCTGCCATGCAAGCATTTGGAGAACAGTTATCTGAGGTGGATATAGCCGCAGTGATAACCTATCAACGCAATGCCTTTGGTAATGAAATGGGCGATACGGTTCAGCCCGTTGATATCCTTAATTTTAAGAATAAGCAGTAAGCGCTGGGGGATTTTAACATGGCACACGGACCTCAATCTGGCTTGAAACGCTGGCTATACACCACAAACCACAAAGATATTGGTACTTTGTATCTTTGGTTCAGCTTTGCAATGTTTTTCCTGGGTGGCTGTATGGCGCTCATTATACGTGCTGAGCTTTTCGAGCCTGGACTACAAATCGTACAGCCAGAATTTTTTAATCAAATGACGACCATGCATGGATTAATCATGGTCTTTGGGGCGGTAATGCCGGCATTTGTCGGGCTAGCAAACTGGATGGTACCGATGATGATCGGCGCTCCGGATATGGCATTACCACGGATGAATAATTGGAGCTTTTGGATTTTACCTTTCGGTTTTGCAATGTTGGCATCGACCTTATTTATGGAAGGGGGAGCACCTAACTTTGGTTGGACATTCTATGCCCCCTTGTCGACAGAATATGCACCACCGAGCGTCACGTTTTTTATATTTTCCATTCATATTCTGGGTGCATCTTCCATTATGGGAGCCATTAATATCATAGCGACCATTCTGAATATGCGTGCTCCAGGCATGACTTTAATGAAAATGCCGCTTTTCGTCTGGACCTGGTTGATCACTGCTTATCTTCTAATCGCAGTGATGCCAGTACTAGCTGGTGTAGTGACGATGATGCTGATGGATATCCACTTTGGTACCAGTTTCTTCAGTGCTGCAGGTGGTGGTGACCCAGTTCTATTCCAGCATGTTTTCTGGTTCTTTGGGCACCCAGAGGTATACATCATGATCTTGCCTGCCTTCGGTATTATTTCGGCGATCATTCCCACTTTTACGCGTAAACCACTATTTGGATATAGTTCCATGGTTTATGCCACAGCTGCCATTGCATTCCTCAGCATGATTGTGTGGGCTCACCATATGTTTACAGTGGGTATGCCTATAGCCGGCGAGCTGTTCTTTATGTATGCCACTATGCTGATTTCAGTACCCACGGGTGTGAAAATTTTTAATTGGGTTTCTACCATGTTTAGAGGCTCCATGACATTTGAAACTCCCATGTTGTTCGCTATAGCTTTTATTATTCTGTTTGCCATTGGCGGATTCTCAGGATTGATGTTGGCCATTGCTCCAGCGGATTTCCAGTATCATGATACCTACTTTGTAGTTGCCCATTTCCATTACGTACTGGTTCCTGGGGCTATTTTTTCCATTACGGCAGGGGTTTATTACTGGTTGCCTAAGTGGACAGGGAATATGTACAACGAAACTATGGGGAAAGTGCATTTCTGGTTAGCTTTCATCGGATTGAATTTAACCTTTTTCCCGATGCATTTTGTCGGTCTGGCGGGTATGCCCAGAAGAATTCCAGACTACGCACTACAATTCGCTGACTTTAATCAGATGGCCAGTATGGGGGCATTTCTTTTCGGTGCGGCTCAGGTGGTATTCCTCTTTAATGTGGTACGTACAGTCATGGGTGGCAAAAAAGCAACTGATAAAGTATGGGATAACCCGGAGGGGTTGGAATGGACGGTGCCATCACCGGCTCCCTATCACACCTTTAGTACCCCTCCGGTTATTCGTTAATTTCTGGTTCTTGTGCCGATGAAATTTAGCGAAAATACGAAAGTTTCTGCGAAATTGCTGGCGCTTGCCGCCAGCATGCTGGTGTTCGCCATATTCGTGATGCCACCACTTTATGATGCTTTCTGCGAGATTACTGGTTTGAATGGTAAAACTGGCAGGCGTTACGAAGCGGTCCCTGCTGCTATCGATACCAGCAGGTCTATCACCGTTCAGTTTATTGCGAGCAATAACGACAATATGCCTTGGAAGTTTTCTCCCAGTGTAATGTCGGTTGAAGTCCATCCGGGTGAGGTTATGGATACCGTTTTTATCGCTTTTAATCCTACTGGAAGGGATATGATCGGTCAGGCCATTCCCAGCTTGGTTCCTTTTAAAGCCGCGGAATACTTTCACAAAACTGAATGTTTTTGCTTCAATCAGCAAATTTTAAAAGCGGGTGAACAGGCAGAGTTGCCATTGCGATTTATCGTTGATCCCGAGATTCCTAACAGTGTAAATACCATAACCCTTTCCTACACGCTGTTCGATGTTACGGAAAGAATTTCTAAAAATATCGAAAAAAATAACGAGCCCGAGCGAGAGGGATAAAATTCATGGCTAGTGAAAGCAGTTATTATGTTCCAGAACAATCCAAGCTGCCGATATTTGCCACTATAGGTTTGTTTTTAATTGCCTTTGGTGCTGCAAATTGGATCAACGGTGGTAGCTCCTATATTTTCTTTACCGGTGCGTTGGCTTTGGCAGCAGTCTTATGGTTCTGGTTTGCAGCGGTAATCAGAGAAAATATGGCTGGTCTGAACAGTGAACAGTTAAAGAGATCTTATGTCTGGGGAATGGGATGGTTTATTTTCTCTGAGGTTATGTTTTTTGCTGCATTTTTTGGGGCCCTATACTACATAAGAAACTTCTCTGTTCCTTGGCTAGCTGGAGAAGGCGATAATGGAATATCCAACATGTTGTGGGAGGGGTTTGAGAATACTTGGCCTCTCTATGTGACTCCGGATGCAGCAGCTCATGGTGATACAGCACAATTTATAGGACCTAAAGATGTTATTGATCCGTGGCATTTACCTCTTTGGAATACAATAATTCTTTTATCTTCCAGCGTTACCGTACATTTCGCCCATGTGTTTCTTAAAAAAGGTGAGCGTGGAAAATTTAATCTGTGGCTGGGAGGAACTGTTCTACTAGGTTTCATATTTTTATATCTTCAGGCGCAAGAATACTATGAAGCCTATCAACATCTTGGACTCACTTTAGAGTCAGGTATTTATGGCACAACTTTTTTCATGTTGACGGGTTTCCATGGAGCTCATGTAACTCTGGGAACGATAATGCTTCTCATAATGTTGCTACGTTCTGTAATCGCACATCATTTCAAACCTAATGATCATTTTGGCTTTGAAGCAGCAAGCTGGTACTGGCATTTTGTAGATGTTGTCTGGGTTGGCTTATTTATTTTTGTATATGTGCTAGGTGCATAATTTATAAGTACATAGGATTCGCCTCAGGTTGAATTAACTTGAGGCGATATAAACTAATATTTATCTGTCCAGGGAGCAGTATTAGCCAAAATGCCGCTTTCGAAGCCATACCAGATGGCTAATAAAAGGAGTGCGGCAAGAGAAATCCGTATACCTAAAGCATAAAGAGTACGTTTAGACTGGGGAGCACCCATATCTCGCAGTAGAAAAAATAAAGCACTGGATAGGCTCACCAGTATCGCGAGAAAAAGAACGACTATAACGATTTTGAGCCACATATAATTATTTTCCATTATTTTATGTAGTAGCACATGACAGTAGATATACCATCAGTTTCTTCAGATAATACCAGTGTATCATTGATTCGTAACTGGTCGATCACCCTGTTTTCTTTTGGGTTTATTCCAGTTTTTGTGTTGTTGGGATTTTGGCAGCTCGGTAGAGCTGATGATAAGAGAATCATAGATTTTGAAATCAATTCAAGATTGTCATCCCAACCAGAAAATCTTCATTTAGTTACGAATTTAAAAAGGTTCCTGCCTGTAAAATTAGATGGAAATTATTCTGATGAATATTTCTTATTGGATAATCGAACTCGCACTGGAAAGGTAGGGTATGAGGTTCTTCAAGTCTTTATATCTGGTGAACAGAGATGGCTAATAAATCGAGGCTGGATTCCATTTTCAGCTAGTCGGGATGTAATGCCTGAAGTTAAATACCCTAAAGATAAGATAAAAATCAATGGGTTTTTATACCCGGTTGAAAACTTAAAATCTATAGAGACTAAAGAAAAAATAATAAATCGAAGAATACAGATTGTTAATAAAGAAATTGTTCAGAATATGACGCTCAGTAATAACAGCTGGATTGTTAGGTTAAGTGCTGACTCAAAATCAGCACTCATAACGGATTGGCAATTAGTAAATAGCAGCGTGGATAGACATATCGCTTATGCGATTCAATGGTTTGCTATGGCTGCAGCTTTATTTTTTCTTTGGATTTTTACTGCTACCAATTTTATAAAAGTAAATAAAATAAATAATTAGGGGTACGATAATGGAAGGAAGTGAAGGGTCCTCCACTCTGCAAGAAAATGGAGAAAAAAAAGCAAATTCTTCTTCAAAAAAAATACAGATATTTTCTATTGCAGCATCGGTATTTCTACCGATTGTTGCGGCTTATATAGTATTTTATACGGGAGTAGGAATACCTGATGGAACAACTAATCAAGGCGAGTTACTTCAACCACCGATTAATTTTAATGATTTAAAAATATCTTCACTTGAAGAGGAGACACAGTTAATTGGGGGGGAACACCAAAAGTGGAGATATCTCATTATAAGTCCTTCAGACTGTGGTGAGGACTGTGAAAAACTATTATATACCAGTCGCCAAGTGCATATTCGATTGGGTGAGAAAGCCAGCCGAGTTGAGAGGCTTCTTGCAACTCATCATTCCATGACTGAAGAAAAAAAAGAAAAACTACAGTTAGAACATCCTCGTCTAAAGATTTTCAGATTGAATGACAATAGCGTAAATACGCTACATGAACTGACCGACCATAAAAAAATTGATGATGTTAAAGCAATATTAATAGATCAGGAAGGATTCGCAATGATGATCTATGACAACCAACATAGTGGTAATCAACTATTGAAAGATATCAAACGCCTGTTGAAGTACTCCTATGAAAAGTAATGGAGAGTGACATGGAATCTTTAGAAAAAACGAAATTAAAGCAACCTATAAAAGAGCAATTTGGTTGGCGTTTGAAGTTAACATTGGCTGGATGTGTCTTAGCCATAATTGTTGTTACTTTAGGAGCATTTACTAGGCTTGTTGATGCTGGGTTGGGCTGCCCCGATTGGCCTGGTTGCTACGGCCATCTTACTTGGCCAGATAAAAATCATGAAATTCAAGCTGCTAACTATGCATTTCCAGATACGCCTGTAGATACTAGCAAAACTTGGCCTGAAATGGTGCATAGATACTTTGCAGGCATCCTGCTTTTATTAGTCGCTTCGCTTGTTTACATATCCTGGCGTAAACCTAAACAACGCACTTTTAAACAGATACATTTTTTGATGGCCCTGATTACTTTGCAAGCGGCTTTCGGTATGTGGACTGTCACCTTGAAGTTATGGCCTCAGGTTGTCACTGCGCACTTACTAGGAGGAATGGCAACATTATCTATGCTGTGGTTACTCGTAGAAAGAATGAGATATGACAAATTATCAGGTCAATTTAAAAATTACCGTAAGCTTCATAATCTATTACCCCTTGCCGTTTTGACTGCTATAGCAGTAGCTGTTCAGATAGCCTTGGGAGGCTGGACGAGTTCAAATTATGCTGCACTTGCCTGTCCAGACTTCCCCACGTGTCATGGAGAGTGGCTTCCTAAAGCTGATTTTAAGGAAGGGTTTAATATCCTCCAACAAATTGGGCCAAATTATTTAGGTGGTGCTTTGGAAAGTGATGCACGTACGGCTATTCACTTTATTCATCGTATCGGCGCTTTAATCGTGACCGGACTAGTCCTTAGCCTTTCATTTTTTTCCTGGAAAGCTGGTGAGTATCGTTGGGCCCTTATATTGATTGCTTTGATAGGGATGCAGGTAAGTTTGGGTGTCGCAAATGTAATTATGTTTTTACCACTATCAATTGCTGTTGCTCATAATGCCGGTGCCGCATTTCTATTATTAGGAATTTTAACTTTCTGTTATCGTATTTACTCAGCTGGCTCTATTGAAGTACGAGAAAATAATTCTAAAAAAAATAGAATTATAAAAGATTCAGAATTGGCTGCCGAGTTGTAATGATCTATGTCTTATCAAGGAAGAATTAGAGAAGAAGAATATTATGGCTATACAAACTGCTAAATTGAGCTTCACTAACTGGCGTGATTATTATGAACTGACCAAACCCAGAGTAGTCATGCTGATGATTCTTACATCTCTGATTGGTATGTTGTTAGCTGTTCCAGGAATGGTTTCGTTAGAAATTTTAATATTGGGTAATTTAGGTATTGCCCTTTGCGCTGGTAGCGCTGCAGCGATTAATCATCTGGTTGATCGTTACATTGATACAAAAATGGCGCGTACTAGCAATCGCCCAGTCGCAAGAGGAAGGGTTGAGCCACGCAAGGCCATACTATTTTCTCTGTTGCTGGGGGTTCTTGGTATGGCAGTGTTAATGGTATTTGTGAATGTCTTAACTGCTTGGTTAACACTGATATCTCTGATTGGTTACGCTGTTATTTACACTATGTTTTTAAAGCATGCCACACCTCAGAATATTGTCATTGGCGGACTCGCTGGTGCATCACCGCCACTACTCGGCTGGACAGCGGTAACTAATGAAATTCATCCACATGCCCTGTTACTGGTACTGATCATATTTGCTTGGACACCTCCGCACTTTTGGGCATTAGCAGTACATAGGAAAGAGGATTACGCCAGAGCAAAAGTTCCTATGCTTCCAGTTACTCACGGTGTGCCATACACAAATCTGCATATTTTACTTTATACATTTATTTTATTTGCAGTTAGCTTACTTCCTTTTGCGACTGCAATGTTAGGTTGGTTATATCTTCTTGGGGCGGTGGTGCTAGGTCTTGGATTTATATATTGGAGTTTGGTAATGCTACGGGGTCGAGACCCCAATGCGGGAATTGAAACCTTTAAGTATTCTATTATTTATCTAATGGCTTTATTTTGCATTATGTTGTTGGATCACTATTTAATATCGGTGTAAAAAATGACTAATATTCATAAGATGGCTGAGCCTAAATTCATACAACGCCAAAAGCGTGGTGTTCGTATAACGATTACTGTTTTACTGATGTTTATTGTGGCAGTTTTGGTTGGCTTTGTTCATAAGTTAAGTCAGCCACGGATATTAAGTCATTCTGAGCTTCGCATAAATGGTGCCGTGAAATTACAGCGAGCAAGAATTTTAGATAATTTTCAGTTAATCGCCGATACAGGCAGTGCATTCGAAACAAAAAATTTGAAAGGCCAATGGACTTTCATATTCTTTGGATTTACCCATTGTCCCGATGTTTGCCCTACAACTCTGTCGAGTCTCAATAGTTTCTATAAACTCCTTGATGAAGATATTCGTGCAGATACCGATGTTATTTTAGTTTCGGTTGATCCTGCCAGAGATAAACCACTGATCTTACATGATTATGTTCGATATTTTAATAATGATTTTCTCGGTGTTACTGGCAATTTCATAGAAATAAAGCGTTTTGCTAGTCAACTTAATGTTCCTTTTAATAAAGTTATTCTAGAAAATAATGATTATACGATGGATCATGGTTCTCAAGTTGTATTAATAAATCCCCTTGGACATTACCATGCTTTCTTTAGAGCTCCACTAGATCCGGCAAAAATGAAATTAACCTACCGTTCAATTCGTGCCACTTTTAATGGTTAATTTACATATTGGTGTATTCTCATAAATTATTCTTTGACCTGTGTATGCTTAGATGTAAGGAAGTAAAGTGCAGTTGAAAAGCCTTGACAAGGTTCACACAACGGATGTTTCTAAAGTTCCTTGGAGTGCACCACTTATATTATCCTTATGTATTATTCCTTTTGGCTGGGCTGGCTTTCTTGCACCTCTTACCTGGATCGCTTTAACCACACTTGAAATATGCCGAGGGTGGAGTCGTGCGGCTTTATATTTTGTTTGTATTGCCCTTATGCTGTTGGCCGGCTTTAATATCATTCCTGGTAGTGAGCGAATTCAAATTTTAACTCCCTACTCTGATAGTGCAGGGAATTTGATATATGCAAGTTTCAATAGTGGTAAAGCATTAGTTGCTATTGGCTTGCTCGCTTTTATGCTTCGTCAAAAACAAATCGTACGACCTATCGATTTATTTTTTTTAATAATTACTATTGCTATTCCCATCGCTATTGGATTGGTTTTGTATGGTCCTTCGGTAAAAATATCTAATACAATATTAATAGCAGCAGTTATCAATCTTTTAGTCGTATGTATTAGTGAGGAAGGATTTTTTCGCTGGGTGTTACAAAGAGGATTAGAAGAATCCCTTGCTGAGTGGCGATGGCTTTCTGTTCCAATAGTCACAGTTATTTTTACCATGCTTCATGTTGGGTGGTCTGCAGATACTTTAGCAATTATTCTACTTGGTTTAGCCTCTTTTTGTTATGCAATTCTCTGGTATTTACGTAGAAATTTTTGGCTTTGTGTGATGGCTCACTGGGCGGTCAATGTATTTCATATGTTATTACTCCCTTATCCTCTTCCGGCTTAAAACTGAAAAGTGATAATAATCTAACCAAGATATACGTTGAAGCGTACTGATAATTTTCAAGTTTTTACCGCAGATCTTATTCACGTTTACTATTTGATTGGGAGATTCTTATGAAAAAATGCTTGGCTTTTATTTTGATATTCTTGTCGGCTTGTGCTGAGTGGAATGTTGAAAATCACCATTCACTTGCGAAAAAACTTGTACTGGAAAATATGTTAGTGGATGGTCATATAGATGTTCCATATAGGTTGTCGAAAGAAAATGTTGATGTTGGTTCCAGCGTAGAAGGTGGAGACTTTGATTATCATAGGGCCATCAAAGGTGGTTTAAACGCTCCTTTTATGTCGATCTACATTCCTGCCGAAAAGGAAATTGATGGAACTGCTAAGGATTATGCAGACCAGCTGATTACTAATGTCGAGACATTGGTAGAAATGCATCCAGAAAAATTTGCGATTCCTAAATCTTTAAAAGAATTAAAAGCTCAAGTTGAGCAGGGTAAAATTTCACTGCCTCTGGGCATGGAAAATGGTGCAGGTGTCGACGGAAGCTTAGATAATTTAAGGCATTTTTATAACCGCGGGGTTCGGTATATTACCCTAACCCACTCTAAGAGTAATCATATCTCGGATTCTTCCTATGATGAGTCAAGGCCGTGGAAAGGATTGAGTGAGTTTGGTAAGGATCTAGTGAGAGGGATGAATGCACTAGGTATTATGATTGATGTGTCCCATATTTCTGATGAGGCCTTTTGGCAGGTAATGGAAATTTCATCAGTTCCTGTAATCGCCTCACATTCCTCAGCGAGACATTTCACCCCAGGTTTTGAACGCAATATGAGTGATGCAATGATAACTGCGCTTGCAAAGCAGGGAGGGTTGATTATGGTCAATTTTGGCTCAACATTTATTAGTGCTAAATCTAGAGATTCCTATAACTCAATTAGTCGGCTGACTGAAAAATATATTAAAGAAAATAACTTAGATATACATAGTCCGGAAGTTGAAAAATATACGGAAACGTTACATCAGGATATGTTTGTCTATGCCGATTTAAGTGATGTACTTGATCACTTTGATCATATTCGCGATTTAGTTGGTGTTGACCATATTGGAATAGGTTCAGATTTTGATGGTGTTGGTGACAGTTTACCTGTTGGGCTAAAAGATGTTTCAGAATATCCAAACCTTGTCTTTGGTTTACTTGAACGAGGTTATAATGAAGAAGACATCAAAAAGATCCTCGGGGGTAATCTACTGAGAATCTGGCAAAGTAATGAAGAGCATGCGACTTCACAAAGGCACTGATTTAGACATTGGCCTCAAGTTGGTGAGCTATGCTTTTAGCAATTTTATAAATTTTACTGTCGAACCTGAACACAGGTCTTTTGAAGAGATTAATTTGTATGTTTCATCGGCTGAGGAAAGCAAGGCTTTTTCTTGGTTGGTTTGGTCTTTTAATTGCTATGCCATTTTTTCTTTGGGGATTGGCAAGTGTGCTAAATATTGTTCCATCAATGATTCAATATTTTGGAATTCAAGGGATAGGTATTCCCGCGATGATTACAATATCAGGGCTGTTATTAGCTGCGGTAGGGTTTTGGGACTATGATTAAATTTGGCGGTTAAATCAATGTTGAAGGCATCTGATTTCTTTATTTTATTGGCTGTTCTTATCTCATTTTTTTTATCTGGGTACTTATGGTTTAACGGCTATAAGGAACAGGGTATTTTTACTGCCTTATGGGTGCCCAGTATTTTAAGTTTTGGCATCTACTTTAAAGTATCAGCCCTTCTGGCAAGAAGATAAAGGCTATGTCAGATACATTAATTTTGATAATAGGAATTGGCGTATCTATCTGTATATTAATAGGGGTAGGACTGACTATCTATGAATTCCATAAGGCGGGTTATGAGCCAGTTAGAGATCGATCGAAGAAGAATAAGTCTATTAAATAATTTCGAAAAATCTATAAGATAAAAAGGGAAGCCAATGGCTTCCCTTTTTGTTTGCGAAAGCCCTTTGATTAGAAGCTATAAGTCATTTTTCCGTAGATAAAGCGTCCGCGAGGGTCGTGCTGAGATTGTACATAGCCATAAAGATCGCCATCTTGATTGCCAATTGCGAAAGGTGGCTCTTCGTCGAAGACATTGTCGGCGCCGAGACTTAAAACCATATTTTCAAAGCCGGTATATCGAGCCTGTATACCTAAAGTGAGGAATGAATCCACTGTGCGATAAGCATTATCACCATAATCGAGGTTTCCATAGATATTTGGGGTATCCTCAAATTCACCGATATAGCTGAGCAAGGCACTTATACCGAAGGTATCAAAGTTCCAATCAGCTGTGGCATTCCAACGGTGCTGTGGATACTCGTATTTCCCTGCTAAATCATGGGTCATAAGTGCATCACCGTTTAAGTTGAGTTCCACACGCTCAAACTCAGTTAAATAGGAATAATCCAAACGTAGGTTTAACTCTCCACTGACTAGTTCCAACCCACTGTATACAGCGCTAAGGTCGACACCAGACACGTCTTGTTCGCCAATATTGGTGTAGCTACTAAGCAGGGATTGCAGCTGTCCTAAAGATTGGCCTGCAAGTGGTTCATTGCGTCGGCAGACGGTGCTGTCTTGATCGTTACAATGAAGACTATAGATGCCGGTATATGGAATGTCATCGATCTTTCCTTCCTGGGTGATATTCCAGTAGTCGAGGGAAAGACGCAGATTCTCAATAGGCTCGTAAACGGCACCTATGTTGAAGGACTCTGATTCCTCTGCCTCTAAGTCCGGGTTTTGAGAGTAGATAATTGTGTAATCGAGCTTAGTGCAATCCTCACTAGGTATACCATTGGCTTCACAGCCATAATAGTCTGTCAAAAATTTTGATTCTTGTGAGTCACCAAGACCTATCTGCGCAAGAGATGGCGCACGAAAACCGGTACCCCAAGAGGCGCGTAAGGATAATTGCTCAGTGGCAGTCCACAATAGCTTGGCCATGGGATTAGTGGTGCTGCCAAAGTCGCTGTAATCATCGTAGCGGGCCGCCAGTGTGAGGTCGAACCTAGCGGGAAGGGGGATGGCTACTTCGACATAAGCCGAGGAAATATCACGGCTGGCGCTGGCTGATACAGACTCAGTACCAAAAATGAGGCCACGTTGGAATTGATCGTCGGGGATATCGGAGGCCTTTTCCTCACGATATTCCAAGCCAGCAGCCATAGCAATGGTGCCATTGGAGGTATCAAATAAATCGCCATTGATTGAGAAATTGTAGCTTGTCAGATCAGACTTACCTTTACGAACCAGATTGGTGGTGATGGCATCAATCACAGAGTCCGGATTTTGTACGCCGCCAAAGGGGTTGTAATTGCCGGCATTAATCTGTTCTTGCAGTAGGTCGGTGCGTACCCAGCCTTGGGATTTACTCCCGGTTTGTTCTGATTCGCTCCGTGAGCGCTGAATGGATGTCTCCCAATCCCAATCGGCGATAGAACCCCGCAAGCCGAAAACACCACGTAGGTTATCGGTTTCTATATCCCATTGGCGTGCCCCAGCATCTACAGTGCGGTAAAAGGCGATATCGACATCTTCGCCAAAGGGGTTGTTGGGGTGGTCGGCCAGTACATAGAGCCCTGCATCAGCATCTAGGGGTGTTGGGGCACCCTGGGCTACAGAAGTATTATGTTGCACAGCGATCTCGCTGAAAAACTCTATCTCCTCATTTAACTGCTTATGACCAAGCATAATTAACCCGGTGCGTTCCGCTTCGGGAGTAAGTAGGGTCCAGGGGCCGTAATCGTAAGCACATACATTGCCAGTACGGGTTTCTTTTATGCGATCTTCTGGACAGTTAGGATCTTCTACTGTTTTAGTGGCGCCTGGAAGGATGAAACTTCCCGGAAAACCGCGAGCTGAACGAAGGTCCAGGCCTCCATTACCGGACTGGTTGGCGGTACCTAAACCGCTACGTTCGGTGCTTGCTAGGCGGCTATTTTTATGATGATCAAAAATAACAGTGAAATTGGAGTTTTCCCCATTGATGCCCCAAACAGCCGAGAAAGACTGCTCGTCATAGCCATCTGCACTGCCGTAATCCATAGAAACTTCAGTGCCTTCGAAGTCTTTGCGCAGTACCAGGTTGACCACACCGGCTACCGCATCGGAGCCGTAAATTGCGGAGGCACCATCCTTCAAAACTTCCACACGTTCAACAGCGGCCAACGGAACACTGTTGATATCCACGAAGTTGGTGGTTACCCCCTCGGCAAAGGAACTGATAGCAACACGGCGGCCATTAACCAATACCAGCGTGGCATCAGCCCCCATACCACGCAAACTCACCGCAGCAGCACCGTTGGCGGTGGAATCCTGGTTGTTGCCGCGGGTGGAGAAGGTGCCGTTACCGGCGGCGGGGTTTTTCTCAAACAGTTGCTGTAGGTTGGTATAACCGGATTTCTCGATGCTTTCGCGGTCCATTACCTGGATCGGGGTAGCATTTTCAAATTCAGAGTTGCGGCTGATTCGGGAGCCGACAACGGTGACCTCTTCAATAGCACCTTCCTCGGCGGCGAAGAGAGCCTGCGGGGTTGTTGAAGCGGCCGCGGCCAAAATGGCAGAGGCCAACACATTGCGACGGAGAGTGAATTTTTCCATGTTTATTGCTCAACTTTTTTATTGTCATAGTCCATGACTGGCCCAAATTGGCTGGTCGTCGAGCAACACTAGCAATGGCGGAAAACTGAAACAATTAGCTCAGAGCTGGGCAAAGACCCTGTGGATAAATGGGTGAAGTAAGTCGCTTTTTTTGGATGAAATAAACGCCAAAACTACTAAAGGCAGTGTATTAGAAGCTGTGGCAGCGCTTAAAGACTGTCAAAAGGAACGCTAGTAATTATGAAGTGGACGTAGTTGGCTACAGAGAAAAAACACAGCCGCTGCCAGGACAATAGAGGGCCCGGCTGGCGTGTCCCATAAAATAGAGGCGAGCAAGCCGAGCACTACGGCGAGGCAGCCGATCAGGGATGCCAGCAGCGCCATTTGCTCTGGAGTGCGGGAGAGCCTGCGTGCTGCAGCAGCGGGAATAATCAGCAAGGCGGTGATCAGCAACACACCAACCACTTTCATGGCAATGGCAATTAGCAGGGCTAGCATCAGCATTAGCGCCATACGTATTCTCTCTACCGGCACACCTTCCACCGAGGCCAGCTCCTCGTGCAGAGTGAAGGCTAATAATTTTTCCCATAGCCAATAAAGCAGAGCGAGGATGCCCACGGCAGTAACAGACATCAGCACCAAATCTTGGCTGCCTACGGCGAGTAAGTCGCCGAGTAACAGGGAGAGTAGGTCCACCTTAATTTCGAACAGGCTGACGGTCACGATTCCGAGAGCGAGCATCGAGTGGGAGAGAATCCCCAATAGAGTATCCACGGCTAACTTCTGCCTGCGCTGCAGGTACACCAGTAGAATTGCCAGCAAACAGCAGGTTGCGCCAACGGCGAGGGTGGGCATGATGTGTAGTACAAAGCCGAGGGTGACACCGAGCAAGGCTGAGTGTGCCAGTGTGTCACCGAAGTAAGCCATGCGCCGCCAGACGGCAAAACAGCCCAGTGGGCCGCTAACTAATGCGACTAGCAGACCGGCACCCAGGGCATACCAGAGAAATTGGCTGTGCAGTAATTCGCCGAATTCGACCACTTAATATTGCTCTCTATTTTTGCCGTTCGACTTTGTACCAGAGTGATTGCACTCTCCGGCAATATCGCCACTCAGTTTGTGCTGATGGTTATGCTGGTGGGTATAGGGAGCCACGGTATCGCCAAAGAGCGCCAGGTAGGCGGGATCTTTGCTCACCTGTTCCGGGTGTCCGTGACAGCAGATGTGTTGATTGAGACACAGCACCCTGTCGGTGGCGGCCATCACCAGATGTAAATCGTGCGACACCAGCAACACCCCGCAGCCCAGCTCATCGCGAAGGGTGGC
Organism: Microbulbifer mixtoriginis (SeqCode); assembly: GCF_052466765.1. Classification (NCBI taxonomy): domain Bacteria; kingdom Pseudomonadati; phylum Pseudomonadota; class Gammaproteobacteria; order Cellvibrionales; family Microbulbiferaceae; genus Microbulbifer; species Microbulbifer mixtoriginis (SeqCode). Next base: position 2,428,350 of record NZ_CP174289.1, on the reverse strand, counting down.
TATCAATTGATACAACTCACTCTGCCCGCCAACATCGACGCCCTGGGTGGGCTCATCCAGCACCAGTAATTGCGGTTTGCGGGAGGCGGCGCGTGCGAGTAGTACTCTCTGCATCTCCCCGCCAGAGAGGTTTGCTAGGCTGGCTTGTAACAGTTGCTCGGCACCCACCCTATCCAGTGCGGCCTGCGCTTGAGTGGTCTTTATTCCCGGTTGGCCTATTTGTAGGAAACGCTGCACGGACATGGGCATAGAGTTGTCTATGTGTAAACGCTGGGGCATATAACCGATTCGCAAGCCCGGTTGGCGCCAGACGGTGCCAGATGTGGGTTTGGTCAGCCCCAGTAGTAGTCGCAGCAGGGTGGTCTTGCCGGCGCCATTGGGGCCGATCAGGGTGACAATCTCCCCCCGAGTCAACTCCACGGAGATGTCCCGGAGTAATTGCCGGCCGGCGAGTTGTAGCGCGACGCGATCGGCGGTAATTAGCGGCGGGGAAGGGTTCAGGACAAAATCTCCGGGGCGGGTGTGAAAAACTGTATGTTTGTGGCTTTCAAGCGAGGACTCAAAAAGAGAGCCTGTTGCCAGTTGGGCTGGCGGCGTGAAGCCGGTTGTGATTATATCGCAGTTTTTCTTCGCCAAATGTCTCCGATGTCTCCCTCTTCGCGTGTTTTCTCCTTTTCTGCCCTGATGTTGTTCTGCCTCAGCCTGCTGGCCTGTGGTAAATCTCAGCCCATTGAGCGCACAGAGCTGGTGGTGAGCGTGCGCCCGCTGGCACTGATCGCACGGGAAATTGCCGGTGATAACCTGCCGGTGAAAATATTAATCCAGGGGGTCGATCCCCACCATTACGCCCCCAGTGTTGCGGAGCGGGCACGTCTGGAGCGCGCCTTATTGATGATTTGGCTGGGGCCGCAGATGGAGGGGCTGCTGGCCGGGCAGGTGAATTCGCTACCCGAGGAAAGGCAATTGCAATTATTGGGCGCAACTGAATTTGAGTACCAGGGGGCCAATGCAGCCGATCCCCACCTGTGGCTGCGTCCGCGCAATGCGGCATTGGCTGGGGCCCTGATCGCTGAGCGCCTGGCACAATTGCAGCCGCAACAGGCTGAGCTGTATCGCAGTCGCGCCCGCGACTTTTCCCAATCTATGGCCAGCCTTCAGAAAGTGCTGGACAGGGCCCTATGGGCCTACCGCGATGTACCTATAGTGGTGACCCATGATGCTTATGGACATTTCTTTGGCTCCGCTGGGGTGAATACCCGTGCTCTAAGCAATGGAAGCGGTAGCGGTAGCGGTCGTGGTGCACGCGCTATGTTAAACCTCAGTGGGATGGGGCGAGGTTGCCTGTTTGGAGAAGTCCCAGAAAATACTAGGGACCGGCAAGTGGCAGAGCATTTGGGACTGGAATATGTCGCTCTGGACCCCCTCGGCGAACAGCTGGGGCCCGATGCCAGCTATCGCGACTTGATCGAGTCACTGTTGGTACAAGCGCGCAGCTGTCTTAGTGAGATACCCGACAGCGGTGTAGATGAAGCAGAGGAGTAAACTGGGCCCCAGGCAATGTGGGAAAAAAAAGATGGCCCGACAGTAGAGGCGCGGGCCATACCTTGGAACCATACCTTATTAGAGCCGCTTAACCGGCATTACCGGATTTATTTTTGAATTGCAGAAGTTTTTCTGCGCGCGCTGAATCTCGCTCGGCCTTGCGCTGCATCTTTTCCAGTTGACGCATCTGGCGTTGAAATAACGCTTCACTCTGTTCCCTGGTGGCTTCTTCCAGCATCAGCTCGTGACTTGGTATCTGTGGATAATCTGCTGTAGCAGAGACCGTTTGCTGGGACTTTTCCGTTTGGCAGGCAGATACCGCGGCTACTGGCGTTGCTAGAAATGAGGCGGTAAATAGCAGTGCGGCGTACATCACTCCTCTCATAATAAGAATCCTTCCTGTACATCTGTGGGTAACTTTTTTGCGGAAATAAAAGGCCCCGTGCCGCCTGTGGGCGGCCATTGGCATTTGTTTCCGGGGAGTTGGCGATTAATGAAAGTCGCTACCGGCAAGACTAGACAAGCCTGAGCATTTGGTGAGATTGCTGCGTCGATTGTTAGTAACCCAGCGTCGAGATGAGTTGGCTTTGCCGCAGGGGCTGTGGTGGCGGTAAATGTTCTGCCTGGTGCTAGCGAGCGGAAAAACTGTGCAAAGGGGGGTATCCTATCGGCCAATCCAGCGCCGCGAGCGCCCGACAGGACAAATAACAGAATCCCGAGATTTATGAGTAAACAAAGCACCCCTGCCGCCCCGCTGATCCTGGTGGATGGCTCCTCCTATCTGTACCGCGCCTTTCACGCTCTTCCGCCGTTGACCACCAGCCAGGGCAAACCCACCGGCGCCGTGCGTGGTGTGATCAGCATGCTGCGCCGCCACTTGAAGGAGCATCCGCAAAGCCCAGTGGTAGTGGTGTTTGATGCGAAGGGAAAAACCTTCCGCGATGAGATGTTTGCCGAATACAAGTCCCATCGCCCTCCCATGCCGGACGACCTGCGCGAGCAAATTCAGCCGATCCACGACATTATCGATGCCATGGGGCTACCGCGCCTGGTGGTAGATGGGGTCGAGGCGGACGATGTGATCGGCACCCTGGCCCTGGAAGCCCAGCGTAAGGGCCAGGAAGTGATTATCTCCACCGGTGATAAAGACATGGCGCAATTGGTGCGCCCCGGCGTCACTCTGGTCAATACCATGTCCAACACGGAGATGGATAGCGAAGGGGTTGTGAATAAGTTCGGCGTTGGGCCGGAGTTGATTATCGACTTCCTCGCCTTGATGGGGGATAAATCCGACAATATTCCCGGTGTCCCCGGAGTAGGGGAAAAGACGGCGCTGGCGCTGCTGCAAAATCTCGGCAGCCTCGAAAATATCTACGCAGACCTGGACGCCATTGCACCGTTGGGATTCCGCGGCGCCAAGACTCTCGGCAAGAAAATGGCAGAACACCGCGAGGCGGCAGAACTCTCCTACAAATTGGCCACCATCAAGACCGATGTGGAGATGCCTTATCACCCACAGGATCTTCATAATGCGGATCCCAATACCGATGCCTTGATAGAGCTGTTCACCCAAAATGAATTTCGCGGCTGGCTGGAAGAGCTGACCAGTGAAGAGTCTGAAGAGGCCATGGCTGAGGCGGTTGAGCGGGATTATGTCATCGTTACCGAGATGACTGAATTCGACGCCTGGCTTGAACAGCTCAAGGCATCTGAGATCTTTGCTTTCGATACCGAGACCACCAGCCTTAACTATATGCAGGCAAAACTAGTGGGGGTGTCTTTCGCAGTCGAGCCCTATCGAGCCGCTTATGTGCCTCTGGCCCACGACTATATGGGCGCACCTGAGCAACTGCCCTTCGATGAGATTCTCGCCAAGCTGAAACCTCTGTTGGAAGACGAAAAGCAGAAAAAGGTGGGGCAAAACCTTAAATACGACAGTCATATCCTGGCCAACTACGGCATTGAGCTGCGTGGTATCGCACGGGATACGATGTTGGAGTCTTATGTACTGGACAGCACCGGCAGCCGCCACGATATGGACAGCCTGGCACTAAAATACCTGGGCGAGCACACAGTTCATTTCGAGGATATCGCCGGTAAAGGCGCCAAACAGCTTACCTTCAACCAGATCGAGCTGGATAAAGCCGGTCCCTATGCTGCTGAAGATGCGGATATCACTTTGCGTCTGCACAATGAGTTGAGCGCACGCCTACAGAGGGAGCCGACGCTGCAGAAGGTACTCGATGAAATCGAGATGCCACTGCTGCCGGTACTCGCACTTATGGAGCGTAACGGTGCCTATATCGATGCGAAAATGCTCGCCGAGCAGAGTGCCGAACTCGAACAGAAGATGCGCGCGTTGGAGCAAAAGGCCTATGAGGTGGCCGGTGAGGAATTCAACCTGGGTTCCACCAAGCAGCTGGGAGTCATTCTGTTTGAGAAACTGCAGATCCCGGTGATTAAGAAAACCCCCAAGGGGGCGCCATCCACTGCCGAAGCGGTACTGCAGGAACTGGCCCACAATCACGAGCTGCCAGCGCTGATCATGCAGTATCGCGGTCTGGCCAAATTGAAGAATACCTATACCGACAAGCTGCCGAAAATGATCGACCCCAGCAGCGGACGGGTGCATACCTCTTACCACCAGGCGGTGGCGGCCACCGGTCGACTGTCCTCCAGTGACCCCAACTTACAGAACATTCCCATCCGCACTGAGGAAGGGCGTCGTATCCGCCGTGCCTTTACTGCGGACCCGCGCATTAATGGCGGTAGTGAAATTATTGCGGCGGACTATTCACAAATTGAGCTGCGCATCATGGCGCACTTGTCTGGGGACAAGGGCTTAGTGGATGCCTTCGCCCACGGAGCCGACATTCACCGCGCCACTGCTGCAGAGGTCTTTGAAGTGGCGCTGGATGAAGTTAGTGATGAACAGCGCCGCCGTGCCAAAGCCATCAACTTTGGCCTGATCTACGGTATGTCAGCGTTTGGCTTGGCCAAGCAATTGGATATCCCACGCGCCGATGCGCAGACTTATATCGACCGCTATTTCGAACGCTATCCCGGTGTGTTGCGCTATATGGAGGATACCCGCAAGCAGGCGGCGGAAAAGGGCTACGTAGAGACCCTGTTTGGTCGTCGCTTGTATCTGCTGGAGATCAACTCGCGCAACGGCATGCAACGCCAGGCGGCCGAGCGTACCGCGATCAATGCGCCGATGCAGGGCACCGCCGCAGATATTATCAAGCGCGCCATGATAGCCGTGGATGCCTGGCTGAAAGAGCAGCAGCTGTCGACAAAACTGATTATGCAGGTACACGATGAACTGGTACTCGAAGTGCCTAAGGATGAGGTTGAGACAGTGGCCAGTGGTGTACAGGAGATTATGCAGGGCGCTGCCCAATTGCATGTGCCTTTGATTGTGGATCTGGGGCGCGGCAAGAGCTGGGATGAAGCGCATTGAGTTTCTCAATTTAAGCGACTGGTTCATCCATTAAGTAAAAGAGCCAGTTCAATGAGATACGCCGGTACAAGATGGCTTAATAGGCGTCTTTTTGATGAAAAAAGTGCCAATAAGTGTGTTTAAGTCGGCGTTTTTGCATTCTTTGCGCGAAATCGTGGAACTGTTCCGGCGACATCCCCTCTAAAAAGGCAAGATCGTTGGAATGCGTCATCATCCCCCAAGGAAGTCAGATGTTTGCCCCGGAACTCCCCCAAGTCCGGGGCATTTTTTTGCCTTCAAATTAAACCCTTCTACAGCTCTCGCTTTTTCATGGATTAAGCGACACAAGTAATTCCCGCAGGCCCGCTGGCGTTCATCTGGTCTAGTCTGAGCACTACAAAGATTTCATTCGTTTGCCATAACGTCTGGGCGGCTAGGATTATTAACTGCCCTTGTCCCCTGGTTACCGAGAGGGCCATCAATGCAGAACAAAACTATAGCGTTGGCAGCGGAGCACAAAACTCTCCAGGCTTCTCTCACGCTGCCCCAGGAGGCGCGTGCGCTGGTGATCTTTGCCCATGGCAGTGGTAGTAACCGCAACAGTCCGCGCAATATCGCCGTGGCTCGACGTCTGAACGATGATGGATTTGCCACACTTTTATTTGATCTGCTCAGCAAAGAGGAAACCCGTGCAGATGAGGCCACCAGCGAATACCGCTTTGATATCGACCTGAGTGCCCGGCGTCTGGTGGAAGTGATCGATTGGGCCGCACATGGGGAAACTACCCGGACTCTGCACATCGGACTATTCGGCGCCAGCACTGGGGCTGCGGCAGCGTTGATTGCCGCCGCCGAGCGTCCGTCCCTGGTGGGTGCGGTGGTTTCACGGGGCGGCAGACCGGACCTGGCCGGTTCCGATCTCCCCCTAGTTAAGGCGCCCACGCTGTTGTTGGTAGGCGGTGATGACAAGCAGGTGCTGGAATTAAATAAAGAGGCCCTAAATCATATGGTCAATGAGCCCCGCTTGCACTTGATATCCCACGCCGGTCATTTATTTGAGGAACCCGGTGCCATGGATGAAGTAGTGCGCATGACCGAGCGCTGGTTTCGTGCGAGTTTACTATGAGTAGACTGAAACTATTTAGCCTGGATGCCGGCGCCGATTTTGCTGGTCGTGTGGCTGCAGCCCTGGGTGAACCACTAGCTCGCCACGAAGAGCGATGCTTTGCCGATGGTGAGCATAAAGTGCGTCCATTGGATGATGTCGAGGGGGCGGATGTCTTCCTGGTGCAATCCCTATACAGGGACCATTGCAGTAGTGTCGATGAAAAACTGCTGCGTTGTTTGTTCTTCATTGGCGCACTGCGCGATGCAGGGGCGGCACGTATTACCGCAGTAATGCCCTACCTTTGCTACGGACGCAAAGACCGCCGCACCAAATTACACGATCCACTGCCGACTCGCTATCTGGCCAGCTTGTTTGAGGCCGTGGGGACTCAGGTGGTCGTGACTCTCGATGCCCACAACCTGGCTGCGTTCGAGAATGCTTTTCGCTGCCGCACCTTACATTTGCTGTCGGAATCGCTGTTACTGGAGTTTGCGCTGAGTCAGCTGTTGGCGGAGCCGCGACCACTATCGGTTTTATCGCCGGATGAGGGCGGTATAAAGCGCGCGGAGGCCTTGCGCGAGGCCCTGAGTGAGCGTCTGGGGCGCCCAGTAGGTTGCGCTTTCGTCGAGAAGTATCGCAGTGGAGAAAAAATCAGCGGGGGCACCTTGGTGGGGGAAGTGCAGGGGGCGGTCGTGTTGGTTGTGGATGATCTTATCGCTAGTGGTGCAACGCTCTGTCGGGCGGTGGAAGCTGCCCATGGAGGCGGGGCGCAGCGTATCCTGGCACTGGCCAGCCACGGCCAATTTAGTGGCGATGCTTTCTCAAACTTGTCACAACTACCCTTGGAGGCGGTGGCAGTGACCAACTCTTTACCCCAGTTAAATTTGCCACAGAGTTTCCATCTACTCGACTGCGCCCCATTGATGGCGGAAGCGATTCGGCGCCTGCATGATTGTGGTCCGGTGAGTGAGCTTACACTTTAATTTTTTCAGTAAATTAGTCTTATCGACAAAGTAACTCTCTGCTTCACATCTGTCTTACGCAATTTTGGCGCATAAATACTCCTCTGGAATCCGTTCCATCCCTATCACGCGTTATTTTTTCCGCCCCTGAGCCGCATTTACATTTATTTACTTAAGCAATGGGAACAAATGGGGCAAATGTCCTATCGAATAAAACAGATCATTGTTGCTCCCTAACCCCAAAGCGTTCAGCTTTTTAACCCCGGAATTCCCCAAACCCGGGGTTTTTTTTGTCTGCGCGCAGGAGGATTTGTTTTCCGCCTCTCTGGACCTTTCTTATTAGCCGCTGATTTATTGGTGTCTTTGGAACCTATTTCCGGAAATTAGTGATTAAAGGGCATAGTATTCGCGCACCTCTGATCGTGGTGTTTACTGGCTGGGAAACGAATCTGAGCCAGCCTAACCTTCCAATATGCAAGGTGTTTGCATATGTAGAGGAACCCTCAGACGTACCCGTCCCCCTGGGTGCGTCTGGCAAGTGCCCCACCCCAAGGGCACTGACCCCTAGCCGGCAGCCCCCATCTGCCGGCTTTTTTTATGCCTTGTTCTCAATACCTCCCTAAGAGTCTTTTCATTTGTCTCTTTCAATTAAATGCGCTTGCAAATGATAATGTTTCTCATTATCTTTAATTTAAACCTTACAGGGGGGTTACCGTGAATTTACGTTACCTATGTGCTAATCACCGCCAGTGGCTGATTGAGAATAACGATCGTGCGGAACAGGCGTGGTTGGATTGGATGGAGCGCGGCAGGATGCTGTGCGAAGAGGGAAATCATAGTGAGGCAATTCCCTACCTGGGTTGCGCGTTTGATGTGGCGGGAATGCTGCTCACAAGCGAGTGGCCCAGCTATGCCGTATCTGCAACACGTTTTAGTGAATGTGCCGCTCAATTAATGGCGGCTTACCGGAAGCAGGGAGATGAAAAACACCACCACTACCTCCTTGTTGGAGCCAGTTCTGTTCTCGCCCGCCAACTGGGAGATCGCGATAAACAGCGGCTTGCCGCTGACTGCATCAGCGCACTCTATACGGATGGGGACGACGAGCCGGCACCCTTACTTGCCGGGGGAAAGCTCGTATCCCATGGCGGGGCGAACCTGCAGTTGCATTAAAGGGGAGGCGGCAGCAGAGGTCGAAAAATCCTCGCGTCTGCTCACCGTTGCTATTTGCGAGGATACCCTGGTGGATCTGTTAGCACAGCGTGCCCTCTGCGCAGAGGCCCTGCACTGTGCGACCCCCCAAGCGCGACGTCGTCTGCGTGAGTTGCTACTGCGTTCGCTGTTGCCCGGGGGAGAGAACATTTCGCCGGGCCGGAACTGACAGGGTGATCTTGGAGCCCCCGACCTCCTTGATCATCGCTTTGACTTGCAGATCGGTGGCTTTGGCTAGATGTTCACTGAGCAGAACCGCGTGCAAAGGCGTAACTGGATTTCGTCTCCCCCAGAGTTTGCTTTAGCTCTCAGTCTCGGTTGGCACTTCAGCATCGGTCTGGGGCGCCAGCCAGGTGTTTAGCTTGCGCTCCAGCTTGTCGAGGCCGGTTTTTTTCAGTGAAGAAAAGGTCTGTAGGGTAACGCCGCGACTCAACCCTTGCTCCTTGAGGGATTTCTCCACGGCGAACAGGACGTTGTTGGCCGGGCCATTTTTCATTTTATCGGCCTTGGTAAGCAGGATATGCACGGGCAGTCCGGCCTCTACCGCCCAGGTGAGCATATGCAGATCGAACTCCTTGAGAGGCTGGCGTATATCCATTAATAGCACCAGGCCGCGCAGGCAGGTGCGCTGCTCCAGGTACTCGGCCAGATGGCGCTGCCACTCGTCTTTCATAGCACGGGCTACCTTGGCGTAGCCATAGCCTGGCAAGTCTACTAAGCGCTGGTCTTCTGACAGGCTGAAAAAGTTGATCAGCTGGGTGCGCCCGGGGGTTTTAGAGGTACGCGCCAGCTTGTTGTTGCTGGTCAGGGCATTGATGGCGCTGGACTTGCCCGCATTGGAGCGGCCGGCAAAGGCCACCTCGGCGCCAATGTCTTCAGGACACTGTGCCAGAGTGGGGGCGCTGGTGAGAAATCGTATGGAACGATAGTTCAGTTTCTGTGGTTGGGCTTCAAATTTGTTAATTGGCATCGTTTAAGTCTGCTGATTCAGTACACTCGCTTGGCGCGCAAGTATATAATGCCGCGGTTTTCGCGTCGCAGGACTATCGGGGGCGACACGAAACGCCATATTTCAGCGCGCAACGGGACGACGTATGAACAGCATTATCAAGAACACTGCTCTGGCACTCGGTTTGGTTTTCGGCTTGGGGGCCGTACCTTTTGCAATGGCTTCTGGCGATGCTGCTGCGGGCAAGGCTAAGGCCGCCCAGTGCGCCGCCTGCCACGGTGCTGATGGCAACAGCCTGTCACCGGCTTTCCCAAAAATCGCTGGCCTCGGTGAAAAGTACCTTTATAAGCAGCTCCAAGACATCCAGAGCAAAACTCGCGACATACCGCAGATGATCGGTCAGCTGGATAACTTTAACGACCAAGACCTGCAGGATATCGCCGCCTACTTCGCCTCCCAGCCAATGCAGCTGACTGGCTCCACAGCCTTCCCGGTGATGCTTAATAGTGGCGACAGTGTCGATAGCCTAATCCTTGGCCGCAAGCTGTTCCGCGCAGGCAATAAAGAAACTGGCGTACCGGCTTGCATGGGCTGTCACTCTCCCACCGGTCAGGGCAATGCGCCAGCGGGTTATCCGCGCCTGTCCGGTCAGTATCCGGAGTATATTGAAGCGCAGCTGAAAGCCTTCCGTGCGGGTACTCGTGCCAATGATGGTGAGGTCCGCACCATGCGCACCGTTGCCAAGCAGCTCTCCGATGCAGAGATCAAGGCGGTTGCCAACTATATCGCTGGTCTGACCGACTAAAAGGGTTAGCCACAGTAACGAGAGGCCGGTCACACACCGGCCTTTTTTGTGCCCGACGCTCGCTCAAGTGGGCGGGAATTGGGTAAAGTATTGCCACTTTTGCGACCTTTCCTTGCGCCTGGCGCTGGGAACTTAAATAATCTGCGCTGTCTATTGTGTCCTCAGTGGCCCGACAGTATGCCGCCAAATCAGGCGCTCGAACCACGAATGTACAAGCTGGAGAAGACTTATGAGAGCAGTTCTCGCCCCTATAACGATGGTTTTGGCTGTGTTGTTCAGCCTAGTCGCCTGCGCCCAAGAAGGCGGTGAATTCAAGGCGGGCCAACACTACCAAGTGCTGCCACAGGCGGTAGCGCAAAAAAACGCCAATAAAATCGAAGTGACCGAGATGTTCTGGTATGGCTGCGCCCACTGCTTTCATTTCGAACCGACGCTGGAGCGCTGGAAAGAAAAAATGCCCAGTGATGTCTCCTTGGTGAAGCTGCCGGCTATCTGGCAGCCAGTGATGGATGTTCACGCCCGCTTGTTCTACGTGGCTGATGCCATGGGTGTTCTGGAAAAAATGCACACTCCGCTGTTCAACACCATCTACAACCAGCGCCAAATGCTGGCGATTCGTGAAGGTCGCAACTTTAAGCCCGACCTGGCTGCTATTGAAGCCTTATTTAACAAGCATGGCGCCGATGGTGCCAAAGCGGCCAAGCTGATGAACTCCTTCGCCATCAACAGCAAGGTCAAGCAGGGTGTCGCCAATCAGCGCGCCTATAAAATGACTGGTACACCTGAAGTGGTTGTGGCTGGTAAGTACCGTATCAGCTCCTCTCTGCCGGGTTACAAGGGCAAGAGCAATGGTCAGGAATTGATGCTGCAGGTAGCGGATTACTTGATCGCCAAGGAGCGCGCCGATCGAGGCTAACAGTCCAGCTGAAAACAAACCCCGCCCAGTGCGGGGTTTTTTGTATCTAGGCGTTTGCCACAATTAACGACTACCACCCCATTCGTTATCTGCCAGTAACAGGAAGTCATTTTTGCGAAATTCATGGACTTTACTACTCTTGCTGGCCCTCTCAGTTCAATCTCTTTGGGCGCAGCAGGTCGCGGAAAATGACAAGCTTGCCGCGCGCGCGAGCAACCTGCTTTCCTATATCGCTGTGGGTTACGGGGATGCCATCGATAAAGGCCAAATCATCGATACAGGTCTCTATCAACTCCAGCAAGACCATGCTGCCGAGGCGCTGGATCTGGTGCGGAACTTGCCAGATAAACCGGGCCGTTCAGCCCTGGAAAACAGCATGACAGGGTTACAGGAGGCTTTGAGCCGACGCGAGGATGCTGAAAAAGTGCGAAGGCGCGCCAATGAGATAGCCGACCGATTGGCGGCTCTCTATCAAATGCAGCGTTCACCAGCCCACTCACTGCCTTCAGCCAGCTTGGCTGCTCCCCTTTTCCAACAGCGCTGCGCCAGCTGCCACGGTAGATGGGGCCAGGGTGATGGAGCCCTGCCCGATCTGCGCGATGCTAGGCGGATGGCGAGTTTCAGTCTTTATGACCTCTACAATACTCTCGACCCTAACGTGGATAGCGTGCATAGCGAGCGGGTTGATGGCGACTTAAATAGTCGCCAGCGCTGGGCTCTCGCGGTGACGGTGGCCGCTTTTGCAGTAAAAAATCAGCTGCCACCCTCCGCCGATCTTGCCGAGCGCTATCCAGCACTGATCAGTCTGCCGGGTATGGCGGTAACCCGACCGATTGAGTTGCCCACTGATGCCAGGAGTGCCTTATTGTGGTGGCGGGGCCACCCGCACCTGATCCGCTCCCTCGAACACCCCCTTACTCGCGCAGAGGGGTTACTAAGCTTGGCGGAAACCGCTTATCGAGGCGGTGACAATGCCGGTGCTTATCACAAATTGATGCTTGCCTATCGAGAGGGCTATAAGCCGTTACAGCAATCCATTGAAATGAGCGACCGGGTTTTGTACAGCAAGTTACAAGCCCAATGGCAAACATTGCGCCGAGAAGTGCTCTCAAACGCGCCCAATACTGATGTGATCGCTTCAATTCAAAATTTAGGCACCTTGCTGGGAAGAGCCAGAGCACGCCTGGAACCAATGCCGGGGGGACACATCAGCTATTTATGGGCGGCATTGCTCTTTGCATTGGCACTAGCACTGGGGGTGTCACTTTGGTGGGGACTGCGCTGGAGAAAGCGGTCTAGACTTTAAAGGGTTTGTGCGCCAAATCAGCTGATCAGCCGTGAGGAAGTCGCCGTGGCAAGATCCTTATTCTCCGCTCTTATTCTCTGTTGTGTGGTGCCGCTTCAGGCGGCCGAACCGCTAGATGCCTTTCCTGCAGAAGTTGAGGGTAAGCGGCGCCATGTTATTGAGTTGCCCAAGGTGGTCGATGAGAGCCGCTTTATGGTTGAGTTAGTGCCAGGCAAGAATGCATTGGCCGATTGCAACCTGCGCAGTTATAGCGCGCCCTTACAGCGCCAGGTTCTACCGGGTTGGGGTTACCCCTATTATGTGCTGGCAGAACCAAAGCCCTCCAAAGGTACCAGTAAAGTTTGCGGGTCCGATTCCGAATCGCGCCGTTTTATCCGCGTGCGCGGTAACGGCCTGATACTGCCTTATTCAAGTAGCCAGCCCCTGGTGGTGTATCTGCCGGAGGGCGTCCAATTGAAATACCGTGTGTGGCGTGCGGATAAAAACCTGTCTGATGCTCACTCAAAATAATGATTGCTCGTAGCCCTATCTAACAGCCTTTCTAATTCCACTCCCCCATAGTGGCGCCTCAATAAATATTTTTAATGCTTCTAATGCCACTGTGGGATTTAGCGTCTAGCCTTACTAAGCAAGGGATGTGAAAAATAGCGCCTGTGCGATTTTTCACGCCGGTTTTTTTGGCCTGTGGCCGTAACCGGCCAGGAAAATTGGCGGTGACGCCAGCCGCCGTTTACAGCAACCCCTTTCCGCGGTTCTTACCGTGGAGCACTTACGGTAGAGCAGCGCATGAAGTATTTGCGTAATCCCCCTTCGAATTTTGTGTTTGTCGCCATACGACAGAGTTGTGCCATTGCCTTAATGCTGTTCCTGTTATTGCCCTCGATGGCAACGGCGGAATCAGCTCAACAAAGGTGGGCTGGCAACTGGTTGGTAGTGAGTGAAGGTGACGACCAACTGGTTTGGCAACTCAATGCCGATGGCTCCGGTTATGCCTATGGCTTTAACTCCGGTGGCAGATTGACTCATGGCTTTGCCATTAACTGGCAACTGGATGGTGATCGTGTGCGGGTCCGCACCGGTGCTTCCGTTAGCTGTAAGGGCGGTGTGGTCTCGGTGGCGTTTCGTGGTTGGAGCCGCTCCACTCTGTTATTTGCCGTAATAGACGGGCGGCACTGGCTGCAGGCTGGCGGTGGATTACTGAGTTTCCAGCGCCGATTGAGTGACTGGAGTACGCCTAAAGCGGGTAGCAACTGCCCCAACATTGCCAGCTGATTTTTGGGTCCGAGTAAGAAACAAAACAGGAATTTTCCACTCAGGGAGGGGAGCGCCGAACATTGGAGTAGAGCTGTGATGCAAAAGTCCTTGGTTTTGACTCTGGTATTTTTGCTCACAGCATTTTCAGCTTTTGCCAAGGAGGAGCAGAAAAAAAAAGAAAAACAGAGTGAACAGACACAGCAGCGCAATGCGGGCTGGCACGCTCAATCCAAGCTGAATGCCAGCCAGTGGGTAGGTGCCTGGCTAATCTCCAGAGATGGGGAGGCCCGCCATGTATGGAGCCTAAAACCCGATGGTACTGGCCGCTCCTACGCTTTTCTCCCACATGACGGAAAAATGCAATTTGCTTTTGGCTACGATATCCACTGGTATTTTGATCCTTTCACCCAAATGGCCAATATAAAAACCGGTCGTAGAATCATTTGCCGCAGAGGAAAAATATATCCCTATTTTCTCACTTTAAAATCCTATGAGAGCGATTATTCAGTGCGAGGTAAATTTGCCTGGCAGACTACCTGGACGGAAGTGAGTATCGGTCGGGATCGCTTGCATAAATCTCTGATTGTTTTTGTTGCACCATTATCTGCCTGGCATGATCCTGGCAAGGGTGCTCCCTGTCCCGAGTTCCCTCGTGTGCGTCTGGAAAAAGCGATTGATAGAATGTTGCAACGCTGGGAAAAGAAAGATACCCCCGATTTAGAGGTGAATACTGCACCAGCTCCGGGCGAGCCAGAGCTAGAAGGAGAGGAATTGAAAAAAACCAATAAAAAGAGGGTGAAAACCCGTCAGCGAAATTAAAATAAAAAACCACTGAGACAGTGGTGTTGTCATCCATTAATAGAACGTGATGATCCAGCAAGTCTTATGGCCATGTAGTTCTACCTGTGGGAAATGTTCCCTCTGGATAATTACACTAGGTGGTTTCTGACTGGCACCCATTCTCTGAGTATTTTCACAGCAGGTTTTTTCAACGGCAAACCGGATATGACTGCAGAAGTTTCCCTCGCAAATATCCTGAGAAATATGTGCCCAAAGTTACATGAGGAAACCTACGTGTTTTGCCAGGTGTCGGATGCTCGGCTCGAAGAAGTCTTGACTCAAAGCCTGTGTATCTTCCGCGAAGGCGAGGGGATGAGTGCGATCTTACCCAGATGCTTGGCACAGCAGTATGGGATTGCTTCCAGCGGGCCCTTCAGACAAATTACCCTGCAGGTCTTTTCCGGTCTCAGTGCGGTGGGCCTTACCGCTACAGTCGCCAGGGAGCTGGCTGATGCGGGCATAGTGGCCAATATGGTAAATGCTCTGCGTCACGATCATGTCTTTGTCCCTGAAGAGAGCGCGCAGCGAGCCTTACAGCTTTTACGCGGGCTCAGTAATCGGGTGTATTACACCTGAGCGCTTGCCAGTGCGTATTAATTACCCCGAACCCCAGCCCCACGGCGAGATTCGCCAACTACTACCAGACCTGTTCTTCGTCCCTGGGACCGTAAAACTGGCTCCGGCGGTTACCATTAACCGCAACATGGCCATTGTGCGTTGGCAGGAAGAGCTGATACTGGTGAACCCGATACGCCTGCGTCCAGCGCAAGAAGAGAAGTTGCAGGATCTCGGCCGAATAGCTCATGCAGTGCGTCTTGGCTACCATCACGGCCAGGATGATCTTTATTACCGTGACCATTTTGATCTGACTTTTTGGCGGCAGACCGGCTCGAACTTTTATCCACCTAGTGCCGATAGATTGGTGAGGGATGGTGGTGTTTGTCCAATACCCGGCAGTCGCTTCGTGGAACTGCGTTACAGCCGTTACCCAGAGGCATTCTGGTGGCTGCCCTTCAATGACGGCCTGTTGCTGGGCTGTGATGCTCTGCAGTATTGGGGGAAGTGGAGCGGTTGTAGCTGGTTTGGCCGAAATCTGCTGCGACTGTCCGGTATGCGCTCGGGGATGCAGGTACCGCCTGCCTGGCGAACACGGATGACTCCTGAAGGCCGGGACCAACGCTGTTGGCTGCAGGAGGATTTTGAGCGCCTGCTACAGCTGCCCTTCCTACACTTTCTGGCAGCCCATGGAGAGTTTTGTGCGGATCGGGCCCATGAGGAAGTGACCGCAGCAATAAGCCGAGCCTTTCCTGGGCTCTACAAGGCCGCCTGAATTCTATATATTAACCCTTTCAAGTAAGTGATCACTCACATCTTGGTGCTCTGCACTAAGTCTGAACGTGGTAAGATTGCGCTCCTTTTTGGTGCGGTGTTGGTTCTGTCTGGCAGACCGCAAAGATTTATTCGAGAAGTAGTAATCCGATGAAAAGAAAAGTCCTGCTCAGCGGCCTGCTGTCGTTGCTGCTGGTGGCCTGTATGCCAGTTTCCACCAGCACAGCCCCAAGCGCGAATATCGACAATATCAGTCGGGATGTGAATTACCTGGCTTCTGCAGAACTGGCGGGAAGAGACACAGGCAGCGAAGGTTACCTCAAGGCAGCGCAATATGTGGCCGCGCAGTTCCACTCCATGGGGCTCGCTCCGGCTGGCGAGCAGGGGTATTTCCAGGATGTACCTTTCCGTAGTGCCAGCTGGAATGGCACTGAGCCGACTTTTGTTTTAAAGGGGAGCAAAGGTGAGGTCGGCTTTGCCTTCGGGGGGGACTTTATCACCTCGCCTTCTGCGTTCAGTGAGCAGGCACGCTTGGAGGCCGAGCTGGTGTTTGTTGGCTACGGAATTGAAGCGCCGGACTATGGCCTTGATGATTATGCCGGATTGGATGTGAAGGGTAAGATTGCAGTGATACTGAGTGGTCGCCCGAAGAGTCTGCCCAGTGAAGTGGGGGCTCACTATGCATCAAGCCGCAACAAGAGTGAGGCCGCTGCTCGTCATGGTGCGGTGGGTTATATCACCGTTTATACCCCCGAGCGTGAGAAGCGCCGCCCCTTCGTGCGCTATGCGGAGCATCGTCACGATGAGACTTTCGACTGGGTAAACCGAAAAGGCGAGCCGGGCAGCGCTATCCCCGGTTTGTATCCTGGTGTATTGCTCGATATCGATGCGGCGAGCAAACTCTTCGACGGTGCCCAACAGAGCCTCGCAGCTATCTTCAGCATTATGGAAAAAGGTCAAAATCCCCGTGGATTTTCGCTGCCTTACCGTGCTGCCCTGAGTACAAGCTCTAAGCATCAGGAAGTGCGTAGCCCCAATGTTGTGGCTGTATTACCGGGTAGCGACCCGGTGCTTAAAAATGAATATGTGGTCTTCTCTGCACACCTGGACCATATCGGTAAAAAAGAAGATGGCCAGATTTATTATGGAGCTCAAGATAACGCCGCAGGTATCGCAGTAATGCTGGAAACCGCACGGTTGTTTGCGGAGTCTGGCCAAGCACCGCGACGCTCTCTATTGTTTGTTGCGGTGACCGGGGAAGAGAAAGGATTACTCGGCTCGGACTACTTTGCCGAATACCCTACCGTACCTCTGCAGTCCATCGTGGCCAATATCAATCTGGATATGCCCATGCTGCTCTACCCATTCCGCGATATTATTGCCTTTGGTGCCGAGCATTCATCCCTTGGCCAGATTGCGGAGCATGCGGCAAAACTCTGCGGTTTAAAATTGAGCCCTGATCCCATGCCAGAAGAAGTGATCTTTGTTCGTAGTGATCACTATAATTTCGTTCGCCGCGGTGTGCCCTCTATTTACCTAATTACTGGGCGCGAAGCTCAGGACCCGAATATTGATGGTACCGCTAAACAAGTGGCATTCCTGAAAGAGAGCTATCACAAACCCGGAGATGCGCCTGATGCTGGGGTGAGCTATGCAGCTGCTAAGCAATTTACCGAAGTTAATTATCTAATTGCTAGGGAAGTGGCGGAT
Organism: Microbulbifer mixtoriginis (SeqCode); assembly: GCF_052466765.1. Taxonomy (NCBI): domain Bacteria; kingdom Pseudomonadati; phylum Pseudomonadota; class Gammaproteobacteria; order Cellvibrionales; family Microbulbiferaceae; genus Microbulbifer; species Microbulbifer mixtoriginis (SeqCode). The sequence goes on along the minus strand of NZ_CP174289.1, from coordinate 2,410,975 downwards.
GCTGCGGATAAGCCTTCATGGTATGAGGGAGATTTCTTTGGGGACCTGTTTAGCCAGTAGTTAACGTGCACTAGTGGTTATTGGAGATTCCCTCGATACCTGGCTAATTTGAGCAGGGAATCTCCAGGTCATGATGCTTTCAGCCGAATTTCTCGAGTTGCAGGGCCTTTAAAACTATTGCGGTAAGTTCCTATTACCTCTTTAGAAGTAAAATTGGGCCTAGGCCTAACTACAAGTGAAAGGTAGATATCTTCTTCAGGTTGCCCACTCCAACATCGGTATTCAGAGTAGGGTTCAGGCCAATTTTCTTCTTGGCCGACCAGTGAAGAGACTTTAAGCAGCTTACCGAGTGGATCACCACTGCACTTGGCAAGCGCCTCCTTTATGGTCCAAGATTTTATAAACTCTTGCTTTAAGAGGGCTATCGGTAAGCTTTGTAACCAGGACACCTCATAGGAGCTAAAGTAATTCTGGGCTATTGCCAGCCAATCTCTTTTGGGATGGTCTCTTTCACAGTCAATACCAACCGGAATTTTTCCAATGGAGACTGCAAGGTAGTCTGCCGTATGGCTGATTGAGAGGTTGACAATAGGGGTTCCTGAGAAATTGGCAACTGTAGGGTTCTTAGGGTCAATCTCTAGATCAGAAGGGGGATATCCGAACCGTTCAGCAATAAGGGTTTTCGCGAGTAGGCGCCCGGCTAAAAATTGCATCCTCCGATTCTGGTTGCGAATGTTTTTTAAACGTAAATGTTCCGTGCCACTCAATAAGAAAGATGAGTTCGCCTGCCAATCTTCAGGCCAATTTTTGAATGAAGAACAAGTAAAATAAAGCATAAAGTCTTATCTATCGATTCAGACTTAGATTGTAATCACTAACAAAGCTGAATAGCAGAACGGCTCTCATGGTAAATGGTTGAGGAAAAGATGGGGTACGTACATCTTCAGAATTGCCTCAGAAATAGACCATAAATACCGGATTGGGTAATTAAGGATCATTCTTAAGTTTAGAGTTTTTTCCTTTAAGTTGTCACCTTAAGGGAATTTTATTCTTGGTGAGAGCTTTATCATTTTTAGAGGCTCACGAAGTCTTAAGTTGACCTTATGCCAGTGAAATTAAGGGCGCTAGTATACGAGAAATGTCCTAAGGAATAGTTCTCGTGTATTTAGGTGTAATAAAGAAACTCACCAGTCCCAATTGAAGGTTCTTTTGCTAGCGAGAATTGATCATTTTGTGTACCATTCCCGCCCTGTTGCCGGTCACGAAAAGCTCAAAAAGCCACCTAAAAACAATGGTAGAGCTGGCTGGATACTAAGGCTTGATATTGAGGGTTGGAGCCAAGCTCCATAAGAGTAGTTTGTCTATTGAATTTGTAATTTCCGATTGGCGAGCTTGGTATGCGGGGGTTTCGGAACCTGCGGACTGGCATCGATGGCACAGTGGCGAGTTAGAACTGCAGGAAGATACCCTGGCTGATGTCTCCTTTCTTCCGGCGATGCTCAGGCGCCGCCTGAGCCCATTGTCTAAAGCCGTATTTAATAGTGCTTACCCACTTCTGCAGCAGAGAGATATCCCCCTGCTGTGTTGCTCTGTGCACGGAGAGGCGATGAGAACTTACTCTCTTCTACAGGGGGTTGCTGCGGAAGAAGATTTATCCCCTACGGCGTTTGGCTTATCAGTACACAATGCGATCGCCGGCCAATTGTCTATAGCGAATAAAGTACGATCTCCAGCTCTCGCTTTAGCCGGTGGTGACTATCCATTACTGGCAGGTTTAATGGAAGCTACCGGTATTTTGCGGGAAGGTGCAAAAGAAATACTGCTGATATTTTGTGAGGAACCCCTGCCAGAAATGTATCACCCTAGCACCCAAAGTCCCTCAGGTGTTTGTGCTACAGCTTTACTCTTAACCTTACCAGTTGAGGGAAGTAAGGGTACTGGAGTGACTTTGCTAAATTCTTCGAGCGTCAGACTAAAAACGGCATTTGAAGAGGCTGATTATCAGCTACCTCTGATAAGCGCGCTTATTAAAAACTCAGGAAAAGTACCTGTTGCCAAAGGGTGGGAGTTACTAATCAATGCAAACTAATTTGGAGTCTGGCAAGAGGTATGATCGGTATTGGTTTAGGCTGATAGCCACTGCCGTTGCGTTTAGTCTATTTGGTTTTGGTGGTCTGATCCTTCGATTTATTTTATTTCCACCTCTCAGAATTTTATACCCTAATGCAAATGTACGTATGCGTAAGGCTAGGTTAATCATACATCATGCCTTCCGTTTGTTTATTGGATTTATGCACAAAACAGGGATATATACTTATGATTTCAAGGATGAGATTAAACTGCAAGAGCCCGGCCAATTAATACTGGCTAATCATCCCACTCTTATTGATGTCGTTTTTCTTATATCTCGAATACCTAATGCAAACTGTATTGTAAAGGCGAGTCTATTTCGAAATCCCTTTATGCGTGGTGCTGTAATGACTGCGGGTTATATTCCCAATGATGACCCGGAAAAAATAATTGAGCTTGCCTCAAAATCTTTGAAAAAAGGGGAGTCAGTGGTTTTATTTCCGGAAGGAACCCGCTCTGTGCCAGGGAAACCATTCAAGTTCCAGCGGGGGGCTGCCTATATGGCACTTCGTTCTGGTATTAGTCCGACTCTGGTTACCATTCGCTGCAACCCGCCAATGCTGATGAAAAATATCCCGTGGTACAGCATTCCGTTATCGCGGCCACATTTTGAATTTGATGTCTCTGAATCTTGGGAGATTCTCAAGATGAAAGAAAAAAGCGAAAGCCCATTGGTAGCCAGGCAAGTTACCCAAGAATTAAAAGCATTTTATACTGAGGAGTGTGCTGCGTGAATGATTTGGTTGAAGAGCTAAAGACACTGATTATTGAGGTTCTAAACCTAGAGGATATTACACCAGAGGAAATCATCGCAGATGAGCCTTTATTTGGTGAAGGTCTAGGTTTGGATTCCATTGATGCGCTTGAGCTAGGTCTGGCATTGCAGAAGAAATATAACATATCTATCGATGCAGAAAATGAAGATACCAAATCACATTTTGCTAGTGTGAACAGCCTGGCAAAATTTGTTGATGGTAGCCGCGCGTAAGAGAGATATGTATGTTGAAAGATAGAGAAGACATTTTTCCAAAATTGACCGAAATCCTTGTTGAGATGTTTGAGGTTGATGAAGAGGATATAACAGAAGAAGCCCACCTTGCTGATGATCTGGATATAGATAGCATTGATGCGGTTGACCTGATAGTTCGTTTAAAAGAGCTTACTGGAAAGAAAATTGCACCTGAAGAATTCAAAAGTGTAAGAACTGTTGGAGATGTAGTTGGTGCAATTGAAAAGGTAATGGCGGAGAAGTGAGTCGATTCGCGCAGCTAATATTGGTCATAATTCTGACACTGTACCCTGTGGCAATTTATTTTGGCATAGAATACTTGTCTTTAAGTAGTATTCTGTTACTGCTGTTGATTGTTGCGGTTTCAAGGGTATTGTTTGGCGGCGCGAATAAGGCGATTGGCACCAAGCTAATGGCCGTGGCCTTGGCTTTTGTTGTTGGCGTCTCCTGGTTAAGGGGCGATTCAAGTGGACTTCTTTGGTATCCAGTACTTTGTAACCTGATTCTATTTTCACTGTTTTTATACAGTTTGAGTCAACCACAAACATTAGTAGAACGGCTTGCTCGCCTTACGACTCCAGATTTACCACCTGAAGGTATTCTATATACACGAAAGGTTACCAAGGCATGGTGCCTATTCTTTTTAATTAATGGAAGCTTCGCACTGGCAACTGTTTTAAACGGCGATATGAAAGTCTGGACTCTTTACAATGGCCTTGTTTCATATGTGCTAATGGGAACTATGATGGGCGGTGAATGGCTACTGCGTTGTCGTGTCCAAAATAAGGTGTGAGTTAAGGTCGTGGACAAAGTACAGTTTGAACAAGTGTTTGGTTACTCGAATGACCAAGCAATAGTTAGCTATTCAAGTCGTGGGGAAATTTCTTTCGCCCAATTTAAACGTGAATTGGCATTTATTGAGCGAAAGCTAAAAAAATCCCTAAACGAAACTGGGTTCAAAAGAGCTGCCATTTTCTGTGAAGATAGTTACGAGTTTAGCTTGCTCTTTTTTGCTGCTATGTCTTGTTGTGAAGTCGTTGTTATACCGGCAAATAATAAGCGATTTACCCAGCAAAAACTGGGTGAGCAAACCCTATTACTGGGCAGCTGGGAAGATAGCTCGGCATTTAGTATAAATATTCCGGATCAATGTAGAGAGGAGCTTTCTGTTCCCAGTTGTTTTGATGCTGGTATTCAATTATTCACATCAGGAAGCAGTGGTGAACCACAAACCGTTGATAAAACCTTATATCAACTGCTCAATGAGGTTAAGGCCCATAATCTTAAGTGGTCACCCCGGGTAGCTAATACAACTACTTTGGCAACTGTAAGCCATCAGCATATATATGGCTTACTGTTTAAATTACTGTGGCCACTAGCCAGCGGGCGTCGATTTGTTAGTAAGACATATGTGGATATTGTGGGATTACTCCAAGACGCCCACAAGTGGGGGCCTGCCGTGTGGGTTGCAAGCCCTGCACAGTTAAGCCGCCGTATTTCTTCCTGGCCATGGGCGTTGGGAAAATCCTTAGTAGATATCTTTTCTTCTGGGGGGCCTTTACTGGAAGTAGATGCAAAGGCGATTGATCAGTTGTGTGGAATCCAGCCCATAGAGGTCTATGGAAGCACTGAAACGGGGGGGATTGCCTGGCGTAATCAATTGCGTCAGAAAAGTTGGAGTCCACTAAAGGGAGTGAACATTGCAAAAAACAGCGATGGGTTACTCAAAGTCTCTTCTCCGTGGTTGCCCAAGGAGTTTATTTGTCAGGACAAAGTACAAATAAGTACAGATGGTATGTTCGAACTCAAAGGACGAGCTGATCGCATTGTTAAGATTGAAGAGAAAAGAATTTCTCTTACACAAGTTGAGTCCCTACTAGTTGGAAGCTCATATATTGTAAAAGCCAATGCACTTGTTCTGGAGCGTAAAAGAAAAATAGTTGCCGCTGTTGCCACACTAACGGAATCCGGGAAAGAACTATTACAAAAGAAAGGAAAGGCTTCTCTTGTTCGTAAACTTAGAGAAACCCTGGCCAAGGATCTTGATGGCGTGGCTGTGCCACGTTCTTGGCGTTTTGTTGATGAAATCCCCGCTAACTTACAGGGAAAAATAACGAGAGACCTGCTAATGCAACTTTTTGATGAAATTCCGGCAGCAATGGTGCCACAGATTATTAGCAGCGAAATATTAGATAATGCTCGTCAAGTTAATTTTACGGTTAATGACGATTTGCCTTGCTTGGATGGTCATTTTGAAGGCTCACCGGTAGTGCCGGGAGTAGTACAGCTGGATTGGGCTATGCATTTTGGCCGCCCACTTGTAAAAGCCGGCAGTACGTTTACCCAAATGGAAGTGATTAAATTTAAGCAATTAATGATGCCCGGTGATGCTGTCACTTTATCTTTGGAGTTCAGCCAGGAAAAGAACAAATTAAATTATTCTTTTCGGAACACTCAAGATGGCAATTTAGAATATAGCAGTGGTAGATTGTGCTTCAGCCATGTCTAACTTTTGTTTTGTAATACCCGTTTATAATCATGAGGGGGCAATCGCAGAGACGCTAGCATCTCTGGATGACTTTAACCTGCCTTACATTCTGGTAGATGATGGCTGTGATGAACCCTGTAGAATTGAACTACAACGCTTAGAGCAGGGCTATGGTCCGCGGGTTCACTTGGTTGTTCGCCAGGCTAATGGTGGAAAAGGTGCTGCGGTAAAAAGTGGTCTGCGAGCTGCGAAAGCGCTTGGATATAGTCATGGAATTCAAGTCGATGCCGATGGTCAACACAGCCCTGCTGATATACCTCAATTCCTAGAGAAAAGCAGAAAGTGCCCTGATTCACTGATTTGTGGCTATCCGCAATACGATAAATCAGTACCTAAAGTTCGTTTGTGGGGACGCTATCTAACTCATGTATGGATCTGGATTAATACTCTTTCTCTGGAGATTAAGGATTCCATGTGTGGGCTGCGTTGTTATCCCTTATCTCGAACTGTAGATTTGTTAGATAACGAGTATACCGGTGATCGAATGGATTTTGATCCAGAGATCTTGGTACGGTGGTATTGGAGCAAAGGCGGTCTCTGCCAGGTACCTGTAAATGTGAGCTACCCAATAGATGGCGTTTCCCATTTCCGGGGATTTAAGGATAACTTCCATATATCGGCAATGCACACCCGTCTATTTTTTGGCATGTTGGCCAGAACTCTGCGTATTTCGACAGTAGGGCGAAAAGCGTGAGTAATTTACACTGGTCAAAATACCGGGAACAAGGCTTTTTCCTGGGTATCAAGTTCTTATTCTGGTTGCATCACTGGTTGGGTCCGATTGCCTTTAAAGTTGCGGTATACCCGGTAGTTTTATGCTACTACCTAAAAAATCAGAGTGGCCGCAATTCGATCCAGGAGTACTTGGAATTATTCACTAAACGCTACCCATCTAGCGGTATAGAACCGAATTGGAAAACCGGATTTAAAATTTTCCTTAATTTTGCTAACAGTGCTAGAGAAAAGCTTGAAGCTTGGTTTGTGGGTATCCCGGATAGTCAGGTAAATTTCCCAGAAAGAGCGGGTCTTCACCAGTTGGCCGCTAGTGGCCAGGGTGGATTAATTATTGGCTCTCACCTTGGGAACCTGGAGGTTTGCAGGGCACTTGGCAGCCTGACAAAGGTACGGGTAAATGTGTTGGTGCATACAAAGCATGCGGTGAAATTTAATCGCATGATGAAGATGCTCAATCCCCTGAGTCAAGTACGGCTTATCCAGGTGACAGAAGTAACTCCCGCTTTAGCGATGCGACTCTCCGAGGCTGTTGAGGCTGGGGAGCTGGTTGTTATTGTCGGTGATAGAACACCGATTAACTCTATGGGACGCACTTGTGAGGCAGAATTCCTAGGGCGAAAAGCGCCTTTTCCCCAGGGGCCCTATATTCTTGCTGCGCTGCTCAAATGCCCGGTGTACACACTTTTCTGTCTGCGCAGTACTTCCGGATACGATATCTATATGGAAAAACTCTGCGATCGCGTTGTGATGAAACGCGGTGACAGAGAAGGGCATATTCGCTCTCTTGTCGAGGAGTTTGCACGACGGTTGGAGCGCTATTGTCATATAGCACCTTTGCAATGGTATAACTTTTACCCGTTCTGGGATCAACAAAAATGAATTCAGCAGTACTACAACGAACCCAAATAGTCTTTGATGGCACAGATCTATCTATTGATCAGGTAAATACCATTGCAGCTGGCCGTGGCGATATCTCTCTATCTGATGAAGAGAGCTTTGTCGCAAGGATAAATCGCGGTGCCGAGTTCCTAGATAGCCTTTGGCAGAAGGAAGGTGTGATCTACGGAGTAACCACTGGATATGGTGATTCTTGTACCGAAAGTATTCCTGCAGATCTGGTGGAAGAGTTACCTCATCGATTATTTACCTTCCATGGTTGTGGAATGGGGGAAGTCTTTACTCTTGAGCAGAGTAGAGCGATTGTCGCAGCCCGGATTGCCAGCCTTGCAAAGGGCAGTTCAGGGGTCCGATTTCGGTTGTTGCAGCAATTGGTTCTGTTACTTCAGAAAGACATTATTCCGGTAATTCCCCAAGAGGGGTCTGTGGGAGCCAGTGGCGACTTGACCCCACTGTCTTATGTTGCTGCGGTTTTGTGCGGGGAGCGCAAAGTTTGGTACCGAGGCCATCAGAGAGATACTGCTGAGGTATTCGATGAATTACAGATTGAGCCATTAAAGCTGTACCCCAAAGAGGGTTTGGCGATAATGAATGGCACCGCCGCAATGACTGGCTTAGCGTGCTTAGCCTATAAACGGGCAGAGTATCTAGCACAGCTGAGTGCTCGTATTACCTCCATGATGAGCGTTGCGTTGGATGGCAATGCCTACCATTTCGATAGCGCGCTTTTTGCAGTGAAGCCACACCCCGGTCAAAACCAGATTGCAAAGTGGATTCATGACGATCTCAATGTTGGTGCCGCTCCAAGACAAAATAGCCGATTGCAGGATCGCTATTCACTTCGGTGCGCTCCCCATGTAGTGGGTGTATTACAGGACTCTCTGCCCTGGCTCCAGCAGTTTATTCATAACGAACTAAACAGTGCTAATGATAACCCGATCATCGATGGTGAAAACGAGAGGGTGCTTCATGGTGGGCACTTCTATGGTGGGCATATAGCCTTCGCCATGGATAGCCTGAAGAATGCGGTAGCAAATCTCTCTGATTTACTGGATCGACAAATAGCCCAACTGGTTGACGTTAAGTTCAATAATGGGCTCCCGGCAAACCTCTCAGGTGTAACCGGGCCTCGAAGATCGATTAACCACGGCTTTAAGGCTGTTCAAATTGGTGTGAGTGCCTGGACTGCTGAAGCACTAAAGCAGACCATGCCCGCAAGTGTTTTTTCCAGATCAACGGAGTGTCATAACCAGGATAAGGTCAGTATGGGCACCATTGCTGCCAGGGACTGTAACAGGGTATTACAGTTAACGGAGCAAACGACCGCAGCGGCACTGATGGTTGCTTGGCAGGGCATTCAGCTTCGAGTTCGTAGTGGGGGAGTGGATTTGGAAAAATTATCTACCGCTCTTAATACCACAATCAGGCAGATAGGAGATGAATTTTCTTTTCTGGAGGAAGATAGAGAGCTTGAACAGCCATTGAGAAAATTCGTTTCATTAATTCAGCAAAGACATTGGCGCTTATATGAAAACTAATAAACCTATGCGCCCTGAAAAATGGATGGCGCAAGTTGAACTACAAATTCCTTTCCACGATGTGGATATGATGGAAATAGCCTGGCATGGGCATTATGCAAAGTACTTTGAAATAGCCCGATGTGCATTGTTTGATCAGTTGGAATATAACTACCAGCAGATGAAGGAATCAGGTTTTGCCTGGCCGGTCATAGATTTGCGTGTACGATATGCAAAGCCTTTGCGATTTCAGCAGTGGATTGTTATTCGCGCTGAGGTTTCTGAATATGAAAATCGGTTTAAGATCAATTATACGATAACCGATAGAGATACCGGTGTACGCTTAACAAAAGGACATACCGTACAGGTAGCTGTCGAAATAAGCAGTACCGAAATGCTGTTTGCATCGCCTCCAATTTTGCTGGAAAAATTGGGGGTAAATTAGTGATGACTGCCAAGCGTTTGGTTTTATTTTTTATTTGTTTTCTATTTTCCATAGTAACTTCTGCTTTGACTTTGGAGCAGCAGGCGGTTTTGCGGGAGATAGAGAAAAATATTGTGTCATCTCCACAGATGCTTGGCACTTTTTCCCAGACAAAGAGGCTGCCCCAATTGCCCAGGCCTCTGGTTTCTTCAGGCGTCCTGGCTATTTCTGAAGAGTTAGGATTAAGCTGGCGAATAGAGAATCCAATAGAATCCCATCGAATATTTAAACTAGATGATGTTGATTCCGGAAATCGGGTCAATAGCAATATTGTAGGAAATCATGTAGCTGATCCTCTATTAAAGATTATCAATGGTGATTTTAGCGAGCTGGATCAGACTTTTACGGTGGGGCCACAGATCGCAGAAGAGCAATGGCGAATTAACTTAATTCCCAAGCAAGAGGCTTTTAGAAAGGTTATTGAATCGATAGAAGTCGTGGGAGACAAAAAGATTCGGAAAATAGTACTAGCCGAAGCCAACATGGCAATTACTGAAATAGATATTATGAATTTACATTCAGTTGAAGCTAATAACAGTCAACTACTGAGTGAATTCTCAGAAGATAACCAGAAATAATCTCATGTCACGTCGAGTTGTTATTTGGCTTTCTTTTGTTAGTGTAATTATTGGGATAACTGTATTACGCTATCAATCTAGCTGGCTACAAACAGATATTTTGTTATTAGCTGATAATAACTCCGACTCGGTAAGTAGTGCTGGCATCCAGAAAAAAGTCAGTCAGCAATTACAGGGAAGTCTAATTTGGGTTTTAGTTTCTGAAGGAAAAGAAGCACAACGTCTGGCCAGGCATACCCAAGAGTTGGCACAGAAACTAAAGGCCACTAAATCTTTAGAGTCTGTTGAATATCGTTGGGCCGATTCTGAAAGCTATAAAGAGGAGTGGGAGCTGCTCTTTCCTCTGCGCCAACAGCTACTCAGCCCTGAAGATAGGGCGTTATTAGACGCTACGCCAGAGGAACTTATACAGCGTCAATTGAGTAAATTATACGGGCCTGACGGCGCTGGAATTGATTTGGAGAAAGATACTTTCTCAACTTTTCTCAATTACTTCACCGCTGATATTGGAGTTACTCCACAAGTCTTTGATGGAATCCCGGTACATACAGAGGGGCATAAAGCTTTTACCCTGCTTTATACACTGGCCGCACCGGTAGATTTGGCTGGAGAGAGCGGTATATCACTTCTTTCTTTACAGTCAGAATTAAAACAATGGGCCCAAAAAAATGGTTATTCGCTGCTGGTAGCTGGGGCCCCCCTGCACACAGAGTATGCTGCTGCTATGGCACAGGATGAAATACGCCTGATTGGCTCCCTTTCGATCCTTGCTATTTGCTGTCTATGTATTGTTGTCTTTCGCTCATTAAAACCTCTACTAGCCTGTACATTCGCAATTCTATGTGGCGTGGCCAGTGGCATATCTGGCGTCATTATCATTTTGGGCCAAATTCATATACTGGCTTTTGTATTTGGTACAACGGTTTCTGGATTGGCAATCGATTACGCATTTCACTTTATTTGTAATAGATTGCGGCTGGGCAAGCCAAAAGATAAGGATATATTACCTGGGCTATTGCTGGGCTTGATATCAAGCTGCTTGGCATTTTTCTCTCTTGCATTAACACCCTTTCCGCTTTTACAACAAATAGGGGTTTTTGTCGGCTGTGGTTTAATAGGGGCTTGGTTGACTGTAATCCTGCTATTCCCAGGCTGGATTAATATTAAGCATAGGCCTTTATCGTTTTCCAGTCAGTTTCCTAAACTCAATATTAAGTACTACCTGTTTCCATTGATTGGGCTGTTGATTTTTGGAGCTGCGGCACTTCAGAAAATTCAATTTAATGATGATCTAAAACTGTTTTACCAGCCTCCAGAATTTCTTACACAAGATGAAATAGATCTAAATTCTCTGATTAGATCCCGGCCGGATTCCCGTTACTTTCTGGTTTTTGGTGAAGATGAGCAACAAGTATTAACACGGGAGTGGGAACTTAGAAATCAACTGGACTATTTAGTAGAAAAGGAAATTATTAGTGGTTTTCAGGGGGTAACCAACCGGGTACCTCCAAAAGAGGTTCAAGAAGCTGACTGGAAGTTATTGTCGAAGTTTTACAGTGGGGATGCTGTCAGATCTTTTTATCAGCAATTGGGTTATTCTGCACAAGATATTAACCAGCAGTTAAGTTCTAAAATACAGCCATTCACTACCTTTAACTTCTCTGAATGGTTGCCAGTTTCAGGTCGGCAATATAAAGGACTATGGTTGGGTTGTGAAAATAATCACTGTTATTCTGTGGTTCGTATTTATGGTTTAAAAGAAGATTTGTCATCTTTAGAGTTACTGCCTGGAGTAACCTATGTCGATACTACCAGAAGTATCTCTAATGTGATGTCACAACAGCGTGATCTGTTGCTGCAATTACTTCCATTAATATTCATTGTTGTATTTCTGGTAACTGCAACTAAAACAGGAATAAAGCAAGCCTTAAGTATAGTTGCACTTCCATCCAGCGCAGTGCTAGGCACCCTGGCGATAGTGATTTTACAGGGATCAGCAATTAATTTATTTCATGTTGCGGCTTTATTACTTGTCTTTGGAATTGGTATAGATTACGCAATATTTAGCCATACAAGCCGGAAAGCAGAGCAGCATTATACCCTGCTGGCGATAGCTATGGCTGGGTTAACAACTTTTTTAGGGTTTGGTTTGCTAGCATTGTCTGGCACACCGGCGATTGCAAATTTTGGGTTAGTGCTGGCTGTGGGCACAGTATTAACTTTGTTGTTGGCATTTCTATTTTTTTGTACACGGGGTAAGGGATATTAGCCAATGAAAGAAATTAAGTCTGACGTTGTTATTATTGGTGCCGGACCTGCTGGAGCTGTAGCCGGTGCTTTGTTGGCTAAAAATGGCTGGAGTGTATCGATCGTTGAACGAGAGATGTTCCCTCGCTTCTCTATCGGCGAGAGTTTACTGGCACAGTGTATGGAATCTCTTGAAAACGCAGATATGTTGGAGGCAGTAAAATCCGCAGGCTTCCAATTTAAAAATGGTGCTGCTTTTGAATGGGATGGTGCCCGTACTTCATTTGATTTTCGTGAAAAATTCACACCTGGGCATGGCACAACTTTCCAGGTACAGCGCGCCAAGTTTGACAAAATACTGGCCGATGAAGCTGAGCGGCAGGGAGTAAAGATTTATTATCGTCATTCTATTGTATCAGCGGATATTGCCGAAAATGGTGCGGAACTGATTGCAGAACACAATGGCGAAGAGCTTGCCTTCCAGGGCCGTTTTGTTCTGGATGCAAGTGGTTTTGGACGAGTTCTACCAAGATTACTGGACCTGAATCGTCCATCAGAGTTTCCTGAACGTGAATCAGTATTCACACATGTAGAGGACAATATTACTGATAGTAATTTTGACAGAGATAAAATACTTATCACAGTCAATCCCAATGAGAGAGATATTTGGTATTGGTTGATACCTTTCGCCGATGGCAGAGCTTCTGTTGGCGTTGTTGGTGAGAAGGAAAAGATCGCGGCTTGGGGTCAGGATCCAGAACAGATCCTGAAAGGTGCTATTTCGGCCGCACCAGAGTTGGCAAAAACTTTATACAACGCAAAATTTGATACCGAGATTCAACGTATTCGTGGATATTCAAGCAATGTAACCAAGCTGGCAGGTCCAGGCTTTGCTCTTTTGGGAAATGCTGGTGAATTCCTTGATCCAGTATTTTCTTCAGGCGTTACCATCGCAATGAAGTCTTCAGAGTTAGCCGCTGAATGTTTACACCGTCAACTCTCTGGAGAGAGCGTTGATTGGGACAAAGAGTTTTCTGTGCCTTTAAAGCAGGGTGTTGAAGTTTTTAAAACGTATGTAAAGGCTTGGTATGATGGCCGTTTTCAGGATGTGATTTTTTATCAAACTGAGCAAAAAGAAATCAAAGGAATGATTTGCTCAATTTTGGCAGGTTATGCCTGGGATAAGAAAAATCCGTTTGTTGCTGCTGCTGAGCGTAGATTGAATACACTGGTGGAAATATGCTCCGCTGGTTAGTGCTTTATTTTAGTATCTTTACTCTGGTGGGTTGTATTTCCCCAAGGGTGGAAAAAGATAAGTCTGAAGGCTGGTCTTTGGCGCCTCTTTTAGCTGAGCAACCGCGTCAGATGAATCAACATTTGCGTATTGTTTATCAAAACAATGTGTACGAAGTGATTGCGGCCACCTTGCTCTCTTCAGAGAACATGAGGGTTTCGCTTCTCAGCCCTGAAGGTATGAGTTTGTTAGATATTGCATATGATGGTAATGAGATCAGCACTCATCACTACATGCGTAGAGCGGCAAGTCTGCCACCTGAAAAACTGTTAGCAGACATTCAGTTTGTCTATTGGCCAGTTACTCAGCTGCAGAAACAATTACCTGTTGGTTGGAAGTTGCAAGAGTCCGTAGTTGAGGGGAATTATATCCGTCAGCTCTTCCACAATGGAGAAATAAGTACAGAGGCGCGCTACAGTACTAATGATATTTGGGAAGCACAAGTTGAGCTTGAGCACAAACGACTTGGTTACAGGTTAAGCATCAGGAATTTTTAGGTATGACTAATTTCTATCTTAATCATATGGGCATCATCTGTACCCTGGGAAATTCTGCTGAATCGGTAGCTAAACCCCTTTTTAGCGGTGATAGCTCTTTTATGCGACCGGATGAAAACCGATTATTAAACTATCAGGGAAACCTGGGTATTGTGCAGGAGAAGTTGCCAGAATTACCGAGTTCGCTACAAGCCTATCACTGCCGTAATAATCAGCTGGCTTTGGCTGCACTGGGCCAAATCGAATCAGAAATCGGTAGTCTTGTTGAAAGATATGGTACAAGCCGAGTTGGAGTGGTTATGGGAACTTCAACTTCTGGGATCGATTCTGGTGAATCTTACCTCAGTGGTAAAAAAGACACTGGTTACAATTACCGGCTTCAACAGCAAATGGCAGGACTTAGTACTTTTGTCGCAAAGTATCTGGGTGTGCAAGGCGTACAACTTACAGTTTCTACAGCGTGTTCATCCAGTGCGAATGCCCTTGCCAGTGCCCGGCGCCTTCTCTCTACCAATGTTTGTGATGCTGTGGTTGTTGGCGGTGTGGATTCTCTTTGTGGCATGACGATTCGTGGCTTTCATAGCCTGGGGGCACTTAGTGCGGGCCAGATCAACCCCTTCAGCGTTAATCGGGATGGTATTAATCTTGGGGAAGCTGGCGCAATATTTGTGATGACCAAAGAACCTGGGCCTGTGATTCTATCCGGTGTTGCTGCCACGTCTGATGCCCACCATATGTCGGCTCCAGATCCAGAGGGGCGCGGTGCAGAGGCCTGTATGCGCAGAGCACTGGAAAATGCGAGCTTGGATGCAAGCGATATTGATTATCTAAATCTCCATGGTACGGGCACACCACAAAATGACTCTATGGAGGCTTTAGCCGTTGAAAGGGTGTTTGGAAGCCAACTGCCTTGCTCTTCCACTAAACCTTTAACCGGGCACACATTGGGAGCTGCTGGTGCACTTGAAGCGGCCTTTTGCTGGCTTGCCCTGCAAAATGATCAACTCCCCCCCCATCAGTATGATGGGCATTATGATCCGGAGATTGTGCGGCTGAACCTTTGCCAGGGCCAAGAAGCTGCTGGAGGATTGCGCTACGTAATGAGTAATTCCTTCGCGTTTGGTGGGAGTAACTGCTCGGTAATTATGGGCAGTCAGAGGTAAAATATATGCAAAAATATACTGCTGAAGAATTGGTTCCACACAGTGGAAATATGTCACTTCTCGATGAAGTAGTTTCAGTAGATGAGGAACAACTGCTGGCAAAATTGCGGGTCCGAGATGACGGAATTTTTTCTCGCAACGGTCGTGTTCCCGCCTATGTGGGAATTGAGTATATGGCCCAGTCAATAGCGGCATTTTCCGGTTACCACGCCAAGGAACGGGGCGAAGAGGTGCGCCTGGGCTTTCTATTGGGTACCCGTAAATTTGTGTCAAATGTTGAAAGTTATCGCTGTGGCGATGAACTGACGATTGAAGTCCAGCGTTTGCTGCAGGCTGAGAATGGCATGGCGACATTTGAGTGTGTAATAAAGGGCCCCTCCATCGAGCAAAGCGCGCGGTTAAATGTATATCAACCGGACAATGTGGAACAGTATTTGAAGGGTAGAAATTAAATGTCTGAGTGGATTTTAGTTACGGGTTCAAGCCGTGGTATAGGTCGGGCAATTGCCCTTCAGTTAGCTGAAGATGGTTATAATATCGTTTTACATTGCCGAAGCCGCCGTGACCAAGCTGAAGAGGTTGCAGGGGAAATTGCCAAGCTAGGAAGTAAAAGCAGAATTCTTCAGTTTGATATTTCTGATCGGAACCAAACTAAAGATGTTTTGCTAGAAGATGTCGATGAACACGGTTGTTACTATGGGGTTGTATGCAATGCAGGTGTAACTGCTGACAATGCTTTTCCCGCAATGCCTGCCGAGGACTGGGATTCAGTCGTTCACACAAATCTAGATGGTTTCTACAATGTCTTGCATCCGCTGACTATGCCCATGGTTAGACGCCGTGCTCCCGGTCGAATAGTTGTGATGACTTCAGTCTCCGGCGTCGCTGGAAATCGAGGACAGGTAAACTATTCCGCGTCTAAAGCTGGTTTGATTGGTGCGAGTAAAGCGCTCGCACTGGAGCTGGCGAAACGAAAAATCACCGTTAATTGTGTTGCTCCGGGTCTTATTGATACCGATATGCTGGATGAAGATTTGCCGGTTGAAGACATTTTAAAAATGGTTCCAGCCCGCAGAATGGGCAAGCCTGAAGAAGTCGCAGCGACTGTAGCCTTTTTAATGCATGAGCGGGCTGCTTACATTACCCGTCAAGTTATTTCCGTAAATGGTGGTCTCTGCTAATGAAGCGTGTTGTTGTTACAGGAATGGCCGGAATATCTCCTATAGGCCAAGATTGGGAGTCGGTTAGTGAGTCTTTGCAGAGCCGTCGTTCCGGAATTGTTTATATGGAGGACTGGGACAAGTATGAGGGACTTGAAACTCGCCTTGGTGCCCCAGTAAAAGATTTTGAAAAGCCATCTCATTACAATCGCAAACGCGTTCGCAGCATGGGGCGCGTCTCATTAATGGCGGTTCGCGCCAGTGAAATTGCTCTTCAGGATGCGGGATTGTTGGATGACCCCATTCTCAAAAGTGGAGCTGTCGGAGTTTCATATGGCTCGTCAGCAGGCACTCCGTCAGCAGTGGCTGATTTCGGCAATATGTTGATAAATCACCGCACCGACGGCCTTAATGCCACCAGCTATATAAAAATGATGTCTCACACGGCTGCGGTCAATATCGGAGTATTTTTTGGTTTGTGTGGGCGGGTTTACACCACCAGCTCTGCTTGTACCTCTGGCAGCCAGGGAATTGGGTATGCCTATGAAGCGATCCGCAATGGTAGCCAAACTATTATGGTCGCCGGTGGTGCAGAGGAGCTGTGTGCAACTGAGGCGGCAGTTTTCGATACGCTTTATGCTACCTCTACAAAAAATGATACTCCTGAAGCGACCCCACGTCCCTTTGATAGAAACCGGGATGGATTGGTGATCGGTGAAGGTGCTGGCACGCTGATTCTGGAGGAGTATGAGCATGCTGTTGCACGTGGAGCCAGAATTTATGCGGAAGTTGTTGGCTTTGGTACAAATTCTGACGGTAGCCATGTTACTCAACCCCAGTCGGGGACTATGCAGGTGGCTCTGGAGCAAGCTATAGCTCAATCTGGTGTAGATGCTAGTGAGATAGGTTATGTCAGCGCACATGGTACTGCCACGGACCGAGGAGATATCGCCGAGAGCCATGCGACTCGCAATGCGTTTGGTCGTGCTGTGCCTATCAGTTCCCTCAAGAGCTATACCGGCCATACGCTGGGTGCCTGCGGCGCTTTGGAAGCTTGGACAAGTATCCAGATGATGCGCAATGGTTGGTTCCATCCCACAATGAATTTGGCAGAGATTGATTCTGATTGTGCTGACTTGGAATTTATCCAAGGCCCTGGCAAGCACATCGATACAGAATATGTCATGAGTAATAATTTCGCCTTTGGTGGAATTAATACTTCATTAATATTTAAAAGAATTTCTTAATTAATAGATGAGTGACTTTTAAATAAGGGATCGTAGATGAAGTGGATACTGGCTGTAGTTTCAATAATTTTCTTGGCTCAGCCAGTATTAGCTGACGATTTGTTGTTGAGTTTTGGTGGTGGACCACAGCCGGATTCAAAACAAAATAACAAGACCTTTGGCTTAGACTACTCCTTTAAAACGTTTGAAAAGAGCTATCGGCAGTATATTGATATAGGTGTAAGTTACACAGAAATTAGTACTAGTGCGGATGAAAATAAACGCATAAGGGCTTTTTCCATTTACCCGCAGTTAAATCTGTACCCAAGGCAAAGAAGTTGGGGGCAACCCTTTTTCTTTGTTCGAGCATTGGGCCCCAGTTATATATCCAGTAACTATTTAGGCGATCGACACCAAGAGAACAACTTTTCTTTTCAGGCGCAGGTGGGTTATGGCGCAAGAATTAACTGGAGGAAAAAGGAGGATCTGGTACTAATGGTATCTTGGAAGCACTTTTCAAATGCTAATTTGTTTGATGAAAATGATGGTATAGATATGCCATTTGTCTTAAATGTTGGCATAAGGCTTTAAAAAATACTCGTATTTTCCCAATGATAGATATCATTGGGAGAATGCTTAAGCTTTAAATTGATAACTGCTTAATAATCGCATCATTCAAGTTACGTACCCAGCGATTGTAATTTCTGTGGATAGTATAGTATTTTTCATTGTAATCAAGCAGGTCGCTATCTTTATAAGTAATACTATAATTATCCATATCGTATTTGATATCTGCCTCAGCGTGATGTTTGCGAACATTAATTGAAGCGATTATTTGTCCAGGGGCGACCTCACGACAAGTCCAGTTTCTTGCTATACATCCCGCGATAATTGATTTTTTAATGGTATCCTGAGTTTGTGCAGAACCATCAAGGCGGTCAGGAATACTTCTTTCTTGGATATTCATGACTGGATTACTGGTGCAGCCAGCGAGAGTTAATGCAAAAGCCGCAGAGAACAATATTTTCTTAAAATTTTTCATTTAAATATCCTGTTGGTAGTTTTAGGATCAAATTTCGTGGTTTTTCTTCATCCACTTCGCTACATCATTACCAAGTGTATGAACACAGCGTTGGAGTACTTGGCAAGAGTTTTTAAAATTTGCACCAAATCCACCGCTAGAATTTCTAGTATTAGTAAAACTGTCTACTAATTTTCCATTATTGTAAAGTTCCGCCTCAATAGATACCGACTTTCTATGTCCTAACCAAGCGTTACCAGAACTCAGGGCATTTAGAATACTTAGTTTGAGACTATAGCCCTCTGACTGAGGATTTAGTTCAGACGTTGAAGAGATATAGTATCCATATTTACTAAGAAACTTCTGGGTCGAATTAGAAAACTGAGAGCCGAGATTTGGGCATTCACTAAGTATATTGGCAGCAATTACTTTCTCATCATGATAGTGAGCTGCTGAATGGATCTTAATGATATCTTTTGCCATTGCTAAAGAAGAGATACTTAAAATTGTACCAGCTAGTACGACTTTAAATCCGCTGATATTCATATTGCCTCAAAGGAATATTACAACTGCCAGGAAGTATACAGATGTAGCCAAATTGATAAATTGTCGAATTTTTATGCGCGATAATTTACCAGATAAGAAAGCCTGACAATAGTGGTTAAACGAACTTTAGGACAGAGAATTTTTCACTGAAAAGTAATATAGCGGAACTCAATATTCATTTTATACCCATCAGTCATCTTTAAATTTCTCGACACTGACAAATGT
Organism: Microbulbifer mixtoriginis (SeqCode); assembly: GCF_052466765.1. NCBI lineage: Bacteria > Pseudomonadati > Pseudomonadota > Gammaproteobacteria > Cellvibrionales > Microbulbiferaceae > Microbulbifer > Microbulbifer mixtoriginis (SeqCode). The sequence continues at coordinate 2,391,698 of NZ_CP174289.1, read as the reverse complement.
ATATTGCCGTCAAAAGCTAAATTTTAGTAGTTGCTGCCGCAGTACTCGGAAAACTCAATCTCATTGAGGGTTCATTTAATTGATTTCGATGGATTGGCATAACTCCAACCATCGCTCAATCCCCGTACTTCTATATTTTTGTCGATGTAGGGCGAAATAAAATTCTCTGTGGAAATTTCTCTGCGATACCGGCAATTCGATCAATGAACCCCGCTTCAGGGCATCAGCTAAAGAGACTCTAGATAGGCAGCTGATACCGAGCCCAGCTTCCACCGCTCGCTTAATGGCCTCTGTATGCTGAAGCTCCAACAAAATATGGAGTTTTGGTAGTAGTCCGACCATTGCACGCTCAAAAGTCTGACGTGTGCCGGAGCCAGGTTCCCGGGTAATCCAGGTGGCTTTGAGCAGATCTTTGTCTGTCAGGCGCTTGCGTTTGGCCAGGGGGTGAGAGGGGGCGCAAAAGACGACTAATTCATCACTACGCCAGGGAATCATCTCCAGATCCGGGTGATTAAATTCACCCTCAATAAGTCCAAGATCCAGCTCAAAGTTGAGCACCCGCTCGGTAATTGCCGAGGTATTGGCGACCTCCAGCTCCACGCGTGTGCCGGGTTGCTCCTCCATGTAGCGCGCCATTACGTTCGCAGCCAGGTAATTGCCGATGGTTAGGGTTGCCCCTATTTTTAGGCGGCCCAGATCGCGATGACTGGCCAGGCTCTGTTCTAATTCCTGTGCCCGTTCCAGCAGTTCCTCCGCCTTGGGCCATAGTTGCCTACCCAGCTCATTCAGGCGCAGGCGCTTGCCGGTGCGCTCGAATAAGCGCAGCTCAAACTGTTGTTCGAACTCTTTTAGGGCGGTGGAGGCGGCAGACTGGGACATGCTCAGGCTCTCTGCCGCGCGGCTCACATTCTCGTGGTGGGCACAGGCCAGGAATACCTCCAGTTGGCGCAAGGTATAGCGCAAAGGGAATTCTCCACTTAATCGTTAAAATAGATAAGGAATATCGAAATATCCCACTTTGCCAATAGATCTTCCAGGGCTAAAATTCAACTATCAAGAGACTCGTGGAATAACCGGTTTTAAGTTTATGTCCAAATTGAATATAGAGAAGGTGTTGGATGTCCATCACTGGAACGACACGCTGTTTAGCTTTAAGACCACCCGAGATTCGGGTTTTCGCTTTGAGAACGGACATTTCACGATGATCGGTCTGCAGCAGGACAACGGCCGTCCACTGCTGCGTGCCTACTCCATTGCCAGTGCCAACTACGAAGATGAGCTGGAATTCTTCAGCATCAAGGTACCCGACGGTCCCCTGACTTCTCGTCTGCAGAAGATTGTGCCGGGCGATGAGATCTATGTGAGCCAGAAGCCCACCGGTACTTTGGTTGCGGATCACCTGTTACCTGGCAAGCGTCTGTGGTTGCTGTCTACGGGTACTGGTTTGGCACCTTTCATGAGCATTATTAAAGACCCCACTGTCTACGAGCGTTTCGACCAAGTGATTCTTACCCACGGGGTGCGCTATGTCTCTGAGCTGGCTTATCAGGAACAGATCGAGAATGAGCTACCTGAGCATGAGTATTTTGGTGAGATGGTGCGTGAGCAGCTGCTCTACTACCCCACTGTAACTCGTGAGCCTTACCGTAATACCGGCCGCCTGACCGACTTGATGCTGACCGGTAAGCTCTTTACAGATCTCGATGTGCCCAAGCCGAATGTCGAGGAAGACCGCTTTATGTTGTGCGGCAGCCCGGCAATGCTGAAAGATCTCACCAACATCCTAGATGACTGGGGATTCAAGGAGACCCGCGCAGGTGTACCGCACGAGTATGTGATTGAGCGCGCTTTCGTCGAAAAATAAGTTGGCCAGCCCAGCGATAAAAAAACCACCTTTGCGGTGGTTTTTTTATGGGTGAAATACAGGCTCCCGAAACTATCCTGACCTTGTGAAACCCTTACCTTCTATTTTGATTCGAGGGTGAATTTGCTGGGAGTGGCTAGATGAAGCGGTTTTCGCTGGGAGTACTACTGTTTTCCTTCCTGTGGCTAGGTGCCTGTACACGAGTGCCGGAGGGGGTTGAGCCAGTACAGAATTTCCAGCTTCAGCGCTATTTAGGCCACTGGTATGAGATAGCCCGCTTGGACCACTCTTTCGAACGCGGCCTGACCCTGGTAACAGCGGACTACACCCTCAACCCCGATGGCTCTGTTGCAGTGGTGAATACCGGTTATTCACAAGCGCGTGATGATTGGCAATTGGCGAGAGGGAAGGCTGAGTTTGTTGGCGCAAAAGATGTAGGACACTTGAAAGTTTCTTTCCTTGGGCCCTTCTATTCTTCCTATATCGTGATTGCCCTGGCAGGCGATTATCAATATGCGATGGTTTCCGGCTATAACAAATCCTATCTGTGGATATTGTCCCGCACCCCGACTATGCCCAAGGATGTACTGGAGCGGTTTTTACAGAAAGCTAAGGCGATGGGTTATCCCGTCGACCAGCTGATTTTCCCCAAGCAGGAGGCACAGCCGGGTAATAAACCCTCCGCGAAGTCTTCAAGATAACGGCCTGTTCAAGATTCTACGCTCCCGCCACCAGCTTGTGCATACCAATAACAGCAAAATTAGGGCCGGCCACTGGCGTTCTATCGGTTCTTTACTCGTGTGGATATTAGCTATTGGTCCCAAGCGTGCGGTGGCCATTTGTCGGGTCTCTTTGGCATTTACAGACTGCTGCCACTGAGGCCAGTCCTCCTTGGCAAAGATATAGAAATCCAATGTCGCTTCGCCCTTCAAATCCGTCTTAAGCTGATGCCAGCCAGAACCCTGTGGCCAGAAGCTGTAGCACTGGCCCTGGGAATTACTACTTACGGCGACACCACTGATGGGTAGGGAGTTTTCTTGGGAGCTTAATAATATTGGTCTCTGATCAGAAAAAAGTGGGCTGCAAAGGGTGATGCGTTCTTGTGTACGCGGTAACTCATTGGAGAGGATTACTGGCTGCTGACTACCCAAATGCCTAAGTTGGTAATCAATAATGGACTTCCACAGGCTGGCGAATTCAGTAGCCAACCCACTGGTTAGCCAGCGGTGGCTGTCGCTAAATAGAGTAAAACCCAAGTGCTGAGTCTGGGTTGAACGCCCCCAGAAAAGTGGGGACTCTCCATTGCCCAGTAAAAAGTCGTAGGAGCCGGGCTGTGTGACTTTGAAGCCAAGATTACGCAATGGGGGAATTTCCGCATTGTGCGCTTTTTGGTAGCCAAAGCCGGAGTGTAAATGAGTAGTTTCCCTCCTTTGCAGAGGCATGGATTGGCTAGCGGCGTATTGGAGAAACTCTTCAGAGCTATCGCCACTGACTAACCATAACAGTGACTTTGTAGTGGCCAGCTCGTTGAGCTGACGCTTTTGCAGAGCGGAAAATTGTGGCCACAAACTGCTGTCGAGTATCACTAAATCGAAGGGACTTTCATTCGTGAATAAATCTGCAGACCCGGTAAGTGGAAGGCCGTTGAGAGTTTCTTTTCTTATGATTTCAGGTGCCAACTGGGTCATCACTTGTGCTGCTACACCGGATTGGCGCAGCCAGCGAGAGAGGGCTGCCGTCTCAAAAGAGGGGCGTGCCAGCCACAGTAATAACTTGGGTTGGAGTGGTTCTCGCACCAATATGGGTAAGGGATCTGTATGGGTTTCGCCTGCTTCGCTTTCCGTCTGTACGCGGTATAGCTGGGGGCCTGCGAGTTTTGGAGTGGCAGTGAGTTGTGCCTGAATTGCTTCTCCCACTTTCAGCTCAAGACTGTCTTCAATATGGCCGTAGGGATTGAGCAGACTAATTTGTAGGTTTTCAGTCAGTGGCTGGTTGTTGTGAACCTTTAATTTTAAAGAATCACCCAAGGTAATTCGCCGCTGCCAGTCCAATTCCCAGCGGCCATCAGATTCCAGGATCTTCGATAACTCCAGACGCACCGGTGCCAGGTCCCGAAGTTTGTCGCGGCCGAGTGGCTCCCCATTGAGAGAGATATATTCCACACCATTGAGATTTATTGGATGTGAACTCGCCAGCTGTTTGCTGTTGATAGAGATATTGCGCTCGGCGGGAATGATCGCCGGCGGCTGCCAGAGCATCCAGGCACTCAACCAAATTGCCAGTTGCAGGCCATAGTCAAACGGCTTGGCGCCTCGGCGGCGCAACAATACCAATGATGTAAAACAGGCCAATAGGCACAGGCCAGGTATCAAGAAATCAATCACAATGACTTCTCCCCTTGCTGGTGCAGCCAACGGCTGAAATGGCCGTCGGCCTCAGTTTGCAAAGGCAGTGAAGGCGCAGATTTCGGTGCTGGCAGTAGCTGATAGAGCAGCTGATTCAGGGAGTTTGTGCAATCAATGCAATTCGGTTGCTGGTGGCGCTGCTGGTATAAACGCAGCTGTTTGGACAGTTCCAGGCCGAGATCTAATGATTGCTCTGCGGCTAGCTCATTTATCTGCACCAGCAGATCGGTATCGAGTTCGGCGCCAGAGTCTACTTGGGCCATTAGGGCGAGCACCTGTGCTCTTTGTTTTTGTTCAAAGGCACTGTCGACACTTTCTGGCGCTACGTCTTCCCGTTCACCGCTAAGCCGGCGGCTTTCGTCAATGGGGGGCGCCTCGAAGCCGACTCTTTGTAAGTAAATACGCGAAGCCTGCTGTACTTCCTTGATAAACCGCAGAGCCCGGTGCTGATGGGGCAGGGAAGCTTGGGGCTCTATAACCGACAGGTCGCGCCAGGACCTCCACATGGCATTCAGCGCATTGCGCAGTAGCTCCTTGGTTTGGGGATCAAACAGGGTGGCATGCTCTGAGCTGTCATGCCGGTGTCCGGCAGAAGCAGCTATGCGCTCTGCCTGTTGGAAATGGGAGTCTTGCTGTGCAAAGGGAGTGGCATTTTCTTCGCCATGTGACTGGTGCTCACCTTGTTCTGTGTGATCGTGGCTATGGCCGTGTTCGGATTCTTCTTTATCATCGTGCTTCTCGCTCTCTGCGCCAGAATGCTCCGCTTCCGAATCCTCTTCGCCGAGAAAACGGCCGTAGCGCATGCGCAGCAAATTCTGTTCATAGGCTAAACCCTCGGAGCGTTTGCGAAACTCCTGTGGATGCAGCTGCTCTCGCTCGGCTAGCAAGGCCTCGGTGTCAATAATCAGCTGGCGTTGGCTGCGGAAGTACTCCGGTAATATCTTAATCGCCATCCCCTCGCTGTCACTCAGCCCGAAAATCTCTTCTTGCGGCCAGCGCAAGATAAAGTGTTGGCTCTTGGCAACGTTGGCGCTGGGCTCGCGGTTATCCCTGGCCTCCAGATACCAGTAGAGTTCATCTCCCGCTTCCATGGAAAACTGGTGGATGGGTAGGATGAAATCGTAGCGAGCTGCTTTCTTATCTTCCGAGGGGGTTGTTGATAAAGCAGTGGATTGCAAACTGGTGAGTGCAATACGCTCTTCGCGAAAACGTAAATTTTCCCCGGTGCCGCTGGCGAGGGTGACCAATAAATCCGCAGAACTCACCTGGTAATCATCATTAATGATTACTTTCACGGGAATACCCTGGGTGCTCCCCTGAATGGTATCGACGCGCAGGCTGGGTGCCTCAAAGGTAAACTCCGGGGCACTGTCTTTTTGCACTCGAATATTATGGATTTCCGGCAAAAGTATTTGGCTTTCCGCGAGTTGCACTGAGAGCTGGTAAAAGTCTGCCTTAGCGATAGTGCGTTGTAATTGCCATTTTGTACTGGGCAGATCACCTAGTGGAGAAAAGGCGAAGCGCTCAGCCTCGGCCAGCATTTCCAGCCCTTGCACCGGCTGATTCAATTCAAGTTGCCACTCGACCTTGGACTGCTCCGGCACATCGACTTGTAGGGATTGGCTGTCAGCTGCGATCCCAGAGTAGGCGGGCGGCTGGATATGGGTTGCCGCGCGCGTTATGGCGAGCTTTTCGGCAACGGGAATAGCCGTATTTTGTTGTGTGGTCTCAGTTTTATCCCCGGTTAAGTGAGAATCGCTCAGTACAAATAACAATAGCCCCAGGCAGGCACCAAAAGCATTTGTCAGGGCACTGCGGAGTTTTTTTGGACCGAAAGACGGCCGGTCGCCACTTTCCAGCAGTTGTTGCAGCGCTGTTTCGATACGCGTGCGCTGTAATTGCTGCAATGGACTTAGGTTGGTTTTCTGTTGGCTAAGCAACTGGCTGCTGTCTTGCAGCTGTGGATATTGTCCATCCAACTGTCGACACAGGCGCTCGGGGCTTGGGCGCCAGCTGCGATCTAGCAGTATCGCTACAACAATAATCCCGAGCCAGGCGGGCAATAGCCACTGGGGCCAACCGAATATAAAGATACCCAAGCCGGCCAGAAGGCTGAGGCCAGTGGCGAGCCAGAGATAGGGCCGCAGAGCTGTCAGTTGCCAGCGCCTGCGCACAGCGTTAAGGGTTAACTGGTACTTATCCAAAGTTGGCCTCCCCATCCCGATTACTATCGGTCGCCATGATGGCTGGAGGTCGCGATAGGGCAATTAGGCGTTCAAAGGCCAGAAGTAACAGTAGGGCGATAATTAACCAGGGTTGTAGTTGTTCAATACGGCGATTTTCCACCTCGCTGTCTTCTACAGGAAGGCCTGCCCCAGCTATGTCTGCCACTACTTTTTTATTGGCAGACCAATAGCCACGATTTTGGTGTTGCAGATCCCAGTCTTGCCCAGACCACTGCTGCCATAAGCGTTCAGGTAAATCTGCGCGGCGATAAAAGGCTTCGCTATACCAGTCACTTTCGTAGCGCAGCCAACTTCCCCGTCCCACTGAGGCCGCCTGAGCTGACTGGCTGTTATCCACAGCAACGAAGTTGAGATTATCGGCAGGGGGGATACTGTTGTCGGTGATTAACAGGCCCCCATCTGTAACAAATTCCAGCACGGCTTGTGGCAGAGGAGCGAGGCCTGTGTAGATCAACCAATCTGTCTGCTCGGCATTGGGGGTCTCTTCTTGTTCCTGAATATGCACCGATAGTCCCGGCATATTGCTGTGCCAGTCTTCCAGCACTGGCGCCCACCAGCTGGGCGCTTTGCCGATTAAAGCGATACTCGGTAATACCGGTTTCCGATCTGTGGATGGTTTATCAAGGCTGTGCCACTGCCAGTGGGGGCTGACTCTCAGTGCCTGGTGGGATGCTGGAACCCCGTTGTTTATCAACAGGATATGAGCCCTGCGCAAATCCGCCCGGCGTGATAGTACCGATAGAGTTTTCCACAGGTCCACATTTTGTGGTGGGGGTGAGGTTACTGAGGGTGTTTCTGGGGATAACCACAGCACTTTATAACCTTCCCCGACAAGCTGTGGCAGTGAATTGTGGATAAATGTATTCGCTTCGCCCGCCCCAATTCTGGGGTCTACCAGTATCACGCCCTCTTGGGGATAAATTTCCCGTTTAATCAGCGGCTGTGCCAACAAACTTGCTAGCAGGGCGACGATTAGCAGGCGCAATAGCAGCAGCCACTTGTTATCCACAATAGGGCGGCGCGCGCGACTCTGTGAATATCTTTGTACCCATTGCAGCGCAGCAAAGGAGATCTGCTGTGGATTACTTCGGCGTAGCAAATGAATGGCGATAGGGATAATCAGGGCTGTGAATAGCCATAGCCACTGTGGGGATTGAAATAAGTTATTTATCCACAACATCTCAGCACAACCTGCCGTGCAGTTGAATAAATTGCTGCAATGACTTTTCCACAGGCTGCTCGATAAGGTCGGTCTGTAGTGAACACTCCAGTGTGGCAAAGCGCGCTTTTAACTCGCTCTGTGCTTGAGTAAAAGCATCCAGGTAAGACTGGCGTTGCCGCTCGGCGTCCACTTCTAAAGTTGCGGGAGTAATGGCGCTTACTTCTGGATTGAGCAGCTTTAGCTCTCCGCCAAAAGGAAAAGTCTGCTCTGCCTCAACTAACAATTGCAGTGGCAGGCAGGGGCGGCCGGCGGCATGCAAGCGTGCAGCAAAATCGCCGATCTCATTGCCCTGTTGAAAAAAATCACTCAGCAACACCACCTGACAAGGGCGTTCAAAGTATTGCCACAGCGGCGCCAGTTGAGCGCGATCTGGCCAGTGGTCGCTGGCGTCGAGTTGTTGTAGCTGAAGGGCGATTTGACGCTGGTGGCTCTCGCCCTGGCCTTCGGGCACATAAACCGTCCGACTGCTGTTAAACGCCAATAGGGAATAGCTGTCTCCCTGGGCGTTGAGCAGCCAGCATAGGCTGGCAATCCAGCACTTGGCGTAATGCAGTTTATTCAGGCTGGGCTCGACAAAGCTTGCCTGGCCCTGGGAGGCGCTGGTATCGAGCACAAAGCACACGTGCATACGACTCTCCTGCTCGGTCTCGCGCACGTAGTAGCGATCACTGCGGGCGAACAGTTTCCAGTCGATATGGCGGATGGAATCACCCGCTTGATAGCCTCGGTATTGGTGAAATTCCAGACCGGTGCCACGGCGCTGGCTGTGTTGCACACCGAGCATCACGCCCTCGGCGATATGCCGCGACAGCCACACCAGGTCGCGACAACTGGCCAGGGTTTTGGGGGACAGGTATTCCACGCTGATCAGTCCCGGCCCGGTTCCGGCACCGCCGTCAGTAATTCATCAATCAGCTGTGGCATCTGCACGCCATCGGCCTGGGCCTGGAAGCTGAGCAGCACCCGGTGGCGCAGCACTGGCAGTAACAGGCTGCGGATATCCTCGCGGGTGACGGCGAGGCGTCGCTGCAACAGGGCCCGCGCCTTGGCGGCGAGAATCAGAGCCTGCCCCGCGCGAGGGCCGGCGCCCCACTTGATCCACTGTTGCAGGGTATCGCTGCCGCTGGTTTCCATACGGGTAGCGCGCACTAGTGCCGCCACGTAGCGGTACAAATCGTCGCTTACATGAATTTCCCGCACCAGTTTCTGCATTTCGCGCAATTGCTCCGCATCCAGGCTGGGGCTGGGTTTGACCCTGCTGGCACCGGTGGTGGAGCGCAGGATTTCAACTTCATCCCGCTCATCGGGATAGTCGATATGAATATTTAACAGGAAGCGGTCCAGCTGAGCTTCCGGCAGCGGATAGGTGCCGGCCTGCTCGATGGGGTTTTGTGTGGCCAGTACGAAATAAGGATCGGGCAATTTCAGTGTTTTACCGCCCACGGTTACCGAGCCTTCCTGCATGGATTCCAATAGGGCTGCCTGGGTTTTCGGCGGTGTGCGGTTAATTTCATCGGCGAGCAGGATATTGGTGAAAACCGGGCCCTGCTGGAATTTAAAAAAGCGCTTGCCGGTGCTGTGATCCTCTTCGAGGATCTCACTGCCGAGAATATCTCCGGGCATTAAATCCGGGGTGAACTGTACCCGCTTAAAATCCAACGCACTGGCATCGGCGAGGGTTTTTACCAGCAGGGTTTTACCCAGTCCCGGCACCCCTTCGAGTAGGGCGTGGCCGCCGGCCAACAGGCAGATCAGCATCTGTTCCACCACAGGTTTCTGGCCGACAATCACCCGCGCAATTTCCTGTTGAAGATTGTCGAGGCTGTGCAGTTGTTCTTCGATACTATTTTCCAGGGTGGTCAGCATAATCAGCTCGTCAGTGCGTAAATAACAATGTTCACCGCAAATTTTGTGTTATCGATGGCGAGCCAGCGTTTGTTGCGGTAGTCGTAGTCCCATTCGCAGCCGAAATCTTTGTTGCTGTAAAGCACGGCGATACGGCCGTTTACAACAATGGCTTTCAGGTAGTCGTGTACCAGATCATCACCCCAGCCATTTAATTCAAAGCTGGTTACCGGCAATTCATCGAATTGAAAGAAACAGCGGTAGAGGTCGTGATTGTCCGGGAGTTTTTGCAGGCAGTCTTCGCCAAACAGCTCGGCCATTTGCGCTTCGAAGGATTTGGCAAAGAGACCGTCGATATCGTGGTTGCAGTCGTCAACAAATACAAAGCCACCGCGATTGACGTAATCGCGAAAATTCTTTGCCTCTTCCGTAGTGAATTGCACCAGCTTGTGTCCGGCCAAGTAGCAGAAAGGCGCCAGCAGCATTTTCTTATCGGCCAGCGGCACTATGTGCTCTTTGGGATCAACCCTGAGATTGGTGTATTCCACCAGTGAATTGAGCAGGTTGGAGGGCATGCGCTGATCCACATCCCAGTCACCGGATTCGTACATCAAGCGGGTGAAATAAAAATCGTAGTGCTCCTGTGCACTACCCGGTGCTGTATTTTGTGCGCGTGTGCCCAGAGGCAGCGCTGCGGCGCAGCTACCCAGGATCAGGCGCTGAAGAAAAGCCTTGCGGGTGAGGGACACGGGATAACTCTGTTACTGCGTTGGTTTTTATTGTTGAGAGCAAAGGAAAGAAAGTGCTCCGTTCGAGACACGCTGTAAATACATCCCTGTACGCTCGTAATCGGCATCCATGCCTCATACGGTCTCGAACGGAGCACCTTCTTTCCTTCTACCCATTTATTTTCAATACTGGGAGCTGACTGGTTTGCTGGCCAGCTCCCGTGTGGATCAGTGGTTAGCCCAGCTTGCGCTTGGTATTGATCACATTGATACCGTCGAAGCGTGCTGTGGAACTACCGTGGGACACGGCACTGGTTTGCATCGGCTGTCCCTTACCGTCAAAGAAGGAACCACCCAGACGATAATCATCTTTGCCGCAGACCTGCGAACAGGCATTCCAGAATTCCTGGGTGTTGGACTGGTAGGCGACATCCTCCACCATGCCGGTAATCTTGCCGTCTTCAATCTCGTAGAACAGTTGTCCACCAAACTGGAAGTTGTAGCGCTGCTGATCGATGGAGAAGGAACCGGCACCCACAATATAAATGCCTTTCTCCACATCCTTGATCATATCGTCGACGCTCAGCTCCTCCTTGCCAGGCAACAGCGAAACGTTGGACATGCGCTGGAATTGCACGCTGGACCAGCTGTCGGCGTAGCAGCAGCCGTGGGATTCCTTTTGCCCCAGCATATGTACCTGGTCGCGGGTGGCCTGATAGTTCACCAGCACACCGTCTTTTACCAGATCCCAGTTGCGGGTCTTCACGCCTTCATCGTCGTAGCCGACGGCGCCGAGAGAGCCGGGCTGTACCTTATCGGCAAACAGGTTGACCTTGTCGCTGCCGTATTGGAATTTGCCGCTGCGCCATTTATCGATAGTGGCGAAAGAGGTACCGGCAAAATTGGCCTCGTAGCCGAGCACGCGGTCCAGCTCCAGTGGGTGGCCGACGGATTCGTGGATGGTGAGCCAGAGGTGGCTTGGGTCCAGCACCAGGTCGTACTTGCCCGGTTTGACCGATTTAGCCGTAAGCTTTTCCTTGGCTTGTTGCGCCGCCAGGCGTGCGTCTTCGGCCATATCGTAGGAGTCGCGGTAGAGCACTGTCTGTGCTTGGATCTTGTCTTCGGCGCGGCCATCCAGGTATTCAAAGCCGCGTCCTACCGGCTGGCTGAGGCCCTGGCGGGTACGGAAACCGCCAGTTTTCTTGTCCACTGCGGTGACCGAGAAGGGCGCCCACAAACGGTGAACGTCCTGGTCGATATAGGAGCCGTCGGTAGAGGCAAAATACTTTTGTTCATTCACCAGGTACAACATGGAGTTGATATAGCTGGCGCCGGCATCCATAGCGGACTTGTTCACGTCCATTAACAGGTCCACCTTGTCGGCCAGGGGGATCTGCATAGCGTTTTTCTGGATGGGTGTCTGCCAGCTCACCTCGCCGTGGCCTTTTACCGGAGCCAACTGTACGGGCTCCTGCTGGTACTTGGAGTTGGCCTTGGCGGTAGCTACTGCCTGGCGGGTGGCGCGAGCAACGCCATCGGCTGTCAGGTCATTGGTGGCAGCAAAGCCCCAGGTGCCGTTGGCAATAACCCGAATCCCCATGCCGATAGATTCGGTGTTCACCACGTCCTGCACTTTCATCTCGCGGGTGATCACGTATTGGTTCAGGTAGCGACCAATACGCACATCGGCATAAGTGGCGCCGAGTTTAGTGGCGGTATTCAGGGCGACATCGGCAAATTCTTTTTTTACCGAGAGATCAATACCGCTTTGCGTCAGTTTGCTCTCGGCGACCAGATTGCCGGACAGCGGCAACATGGAAACACCCAGGCCGGCACCGCTGAGCTGGAGAAATTTTCTTCTTTCCATTTCGTTATCCTCGATGGGTGCTGGCTGTTATACGGCGTCGGAAAGGCTGCTGAAGGTGAAGTCGCGCACTTTCAACGCGGGAATCATGGCGGACATGCCCCACATACCCACTCGCTGGGGGACGCCCATATCTTCGATATTGTTGAGCATGATTACCGGGCTCTCGTTGAAGCGGAAGTTCTTCACCGGGTATTTGATCTTGCCGTTTTCGATATAGAAGGTGCCGTCGCGGGTGAGGCCGGTGAGCAGCATGGACTGTGGATCGACCATACGGATATACCAGGTGCGGGATACCAAAATACCGCGGCGGGTATTTTTGATCAGTTCTTCGGTGGTTTTATCGCCGCCGATCATAATCAGGTTGTTGGGTTCGGGGACCACTTCGCCTTTGCTTTGCTCGGCCCAGTAGCGGCTGCGCGCCAGGTTTTTCACTACGCCGTCTTTCACCCATTCGGTGCGTCCCAGCTGCATAAAATCACCGTCGGTCCAGGGTTGAGCCGGCACATCGAGGCTGGTGGGGTCGGAGTAGAAATTTACTCGCTTGTCGAACATCTTCTCGCCGGTACGGTTGCCGCCGCCCTTTTTGCTCATAAAGCTGCGGCCCTCGTCGGCACTGCGCGCATCGAAGCCGCTCATCATGTAACCCACTAGGCCGGACACCGCATTGGGCTCCAGGATCACGGTGTACTTGCCCGGTTCCAGGGCACGGGCTTCCTGGGACAGGACCGCTTTGTCGATGGCGACAGAGGAAGTGCGGCCGGTATTCATTGCACCGAAATCGGTAACGTCACTTTCGGCCCAACCAGAACCCAGGCCATTCTCGGTGCGCATAGTTACAGTGAAATTGGCAGAGGTAGAAGCGTGGTAGCCGAACAAGCCTTTACTGGTGGCGACTGCAGCAAAAGAACGCTGGTCTTCCAGGTAACCTGCGGCAACCACTTTCTTTTCCTTGGCTGCAATAATGGAATCTGCCGCAGCCTTGGCGCGCTGGTCTGGAGTGATATCTGCAGTGGACTTGGCGAAGCCGTCTACGCTGACATATTTCTGTGGTCCCAGCATCGGCATGGCTTCAGGATTTTCCGGGGACAGCTTGGCCAGTTCTTCGGCGCGACGCATCACTTTTTCCAGGGAGGCATCGCTGAATTCGTTGATGGTGGCTACACCGGATTTCTTGCCGAAACGGGCCTCTACCGCCAGCTCGATATCGTTGACGATGCCACTGGTGGAAACACTGTTGCGCGCATAGCGAATGTTGCCGGTCTCGCTGCCGGCCAGCTGTGCGCTGGCTTCATCGGCGCGGCTGTATTTCAAAACCTTATCGAGAATACGCTTCGCTTCACTTCTACTCAGAATTGCCATTGCCTTTTCTCCAATTACTTATTCTTGTGCGCCCTTCAGGAAATCTTGCGCTTGGTATTGATTACATTAATTTTGTCAAAACGGGTGGTGGAGCAGCCGTGGGATACCGCACTCACCTGGCTGGGTTGGCCCTTACCATCGAAGAAGGTTCCGCCCAGGCGGTAGTCGCTGCTGTCGCATATCGCCGAGCAGGAATTCCAGAATTCCTGCGTGTTGGACTGGTAGGCGACGTCCTCAACCTGACCGACGATCTCACCGTTTTTGATCTCGTAGAACAGCTGTCCGCCGAACTGGAAGTTGTAGCGCTGCTGATCGATGGAGTAGGAGCCGCGCCCGACGATGTAAATGCCTTTTTCCACATCGCGGATCATGTCTTTGGCTGAGTACTTCTTCTCTCCCGGAGCCAGGGAGACATTGGGCATGCGCTGGAACTGCACGCTGGACCAGCTATCGCCGTAGCTGCAGCCGTGGGATTCCTTTTGGTCGATCATATGCACCTGATCGCGAGTGGCCTGGTAGTTCACCAGGATGCCATCTTTCACCAGATCCCAACGTTTGGTTTTTACCCCTTCGTCGTCATAGGCGACGGCACCGAGGGAGCCTGGTTGTACCTTGTCGGCAAACAGAGTGACCTTATCGCTGCCGTACTGGAATTTACCGCTGCGCCACTTATCCAGGGTGGCGAAGGAGGTTCCGGCATAGTTGGCTTCGTAGCCCAGCACGCGGTCCAGCTCTAATGGGTGGCCTACAGATTCATGGATGGTCAGGCATAGGTGCGAGGGTTCCAGTACCAAGTCGTACTTGCCCGGATCGATGGATTTGGCCGAAAGTTTGGCCTTGGCCTGCTCGGCCGCGAGCACGGCATCCTCAGCCATATCGTAGGAGGCTTTGTAGAGCGTGGTCTGTCCGCGAATTTTGTCTTTGTCGTGACCAGCCAGGTATTCATAACCCCTTCCCACTGGATCGCTGAGGCCATTGCGCGTTTTGAAGGCCCCACTTTTCTTATCCACAGCGGTCACCTGCATGGGCGCCCACAGGCGGTGGATATCCTGGTCGATATAGGAGCCGTCGCTGGAAGCAAAGTATTTCTGCTCATTGACTAAATACAGGGAAGAGCGGATATAGCTGGCTCCGGCTTTAAGTGCCCCATTGTTAACATCCATCAGGAAATCGACTTTCTCACTGATGGGCACCTGCAGGGCATTCTGTTTGATCGGTGTCTGCCAGGAAACCTCGCCTGCGCCTTTAACCGGTGCCAAGCGCACGGGCTCGGTCTGATATTTGGCGTTGGCCTTGGCAACGGCAACCGCCTGGCGTGCGGCGCGGGCAACGCCATCGGCAGTCAGATCGTTGGTGGCGGCGAAACCCCAGGTGCCATTGGCGATTACGCGGATACCGGCGCCGAGGGATTCCGTATTGACGATATTCTCCACGTTAGTTTCGCGGGTCATCACGTACTGGTTGAGATAGCGACCGATGCGCACATCGGTATAACTGGCACCGGCTTTGCGCGCCGTATTCAGGGCGACATCTGCCAGGTGTCGTTTGTGCGAGCTGTGCATGCCCTCATTGAGCAGTTGCTCGGCGCTGACCTGAATACCCTGCAGTGGTAATAAAATACCACTGGAGCCGACGCCGGCGATCTTGAGGAATTTTCTTCTTTCCATTGGCTACCTTTATCCCCCCAATAGGGTTTGGGGGTGTGCTTATTGTTATTGTGCCCGATACATACAAGAGGCCCGGCCGGGCGCCTTGTCCAGACAACAAACCTATACAGGTAACAGGCCATGATTGCTTTTGTAAAGTGTTGGTTCGGTGAAATGAGGTTTGCTAGGGGCAAATGGTTACGGAAAGAGGAGGGGGATGAATCAAGTTGCTATATGGCTGCGCGCTGGCGCACCTCAGCAAAAGTCGTTTCTATAAGCAAATTGCCGTTACGAAACACTGGTCTCAGAAAGTTCTTGTATTGATTTACATCCTCCAGACGAATGGTTCTGAAGTCGCCATTCTCGCATTGAATCAGTGCCAGGCGTCCGCGCTTGGATTTTTTCTCTGGCCCTGTGCGCGGGTCCTTGTAGATGTCCCGCCAGATACCGTTGATGCGAATAGCACTGGCTTTCATGGCAAAGCTCATTAAGTCCCTGTCGACTTTTTGCAGCAGTCCGCCGCCCATACCGAAAGCGACATTCTCGGCACTCTGCTTATGCTTCTGCATTGCCTGCAGTATTTTGGGGATAGTGAAGCGGGAGATACTATCTCCTTGGATAACACGAATATACTCAGGCAAAACACGGTAACCTTTGCTGTTGGTGTGAGCTCCAAATATATGCATCAATCGCTCTATACAATCGACAACAATCTGTACAGGGTTGCCGGAGTCTGGGCGGATAACCAAGGTCCCACCACTGTTTTGAATCGTGTTTTTAAATTGGCCACCCCAGATATTTTCCACTGCATGCCATAAATCATAGCTATCACTGACCACCGCAACGGTTTTATTTTTTCCGGAAAAATGTTGCAGAATGTTCTGATAGGCCAATGCTTCCCCATCCCGGCCCCAGGCGGTAATGGTGCTATGCTCCGCAGCCGGAATAGAAAATCCAGGCATATCGGCATGGTAAAAATTTCTCGCACCTAATATTCCTGAGAGCGTATCGGTTCCTTGAAAATTCACCAGATGAGCCATACCGCCCAACGTGGCACTTTCCAAGCTACTGGCCCCACGCGCACCGAAATCGTGTAATTGAAAGGGGAGACTCTTTTGGCTGTCGGCCGTTTGCTGTAAATAATGCGCAATGATTTTTTTGATTTCCCGACTCTGTGTGGCGACAGTACACGGATACCAGAGAGCGCGTACCAGTGCGGTCTCAAGATAACAGGTCAACCAGAAACAGGATGGGCAGGTGTTAACAATTTGTGCCATAACATTGTGTAAAGGAATAATGCCTCCTTCCTCTACAGCACAAATCTCTAAAGGCAGCAGCCCCCGATGTTTACTGACGATATGTTCCCAGCCCGCGCGATTAAAGGGCAAACCGTGGGCCTTGAGTAGCTTTCCTGCCTCTTCGATATTGGCAAATGTGATAGGTCTTTGTAGGTACTGTTTAATAAAAGCTTGTAAACCAAAAAATACCGTTTCAGAAAATTCCCCGCCGCGGCACTCGATATAGCTGCTAATAAATTCCGTACCTGGTGGATACTGCAGGTAGTGGCTGGCTTTATAGCTATCGACATTGAGAATCAGGTTTTCTATCGACATTACATCCGTCAGTTGGCGATGGAACTATGGGTGTGTCGCCAAAAGCCTGTTCCAGGTGTGAAAAATAAAAATATTTTTGCGGGAATTTATCCCTGTAAGGATGTGTAATTTAAAACAACTGGCGGTAATAAGAACAATTCCTTACAAAAATCCCCTGAATTATAGATAGCACAATCAACAAAAGATTATTTTTCCACACCGGCTGGTTCTGTCGTACCAATAGGTCATGCGAGTTTTAATTGACCCTACACATAGTGGTGTGTACTTTTGTATACATGGCAAGCAAGGGATCATTATGCTCAATAAAACACAATCTATATCGGCACGCCTATCGGCGGAAGATTATGCATATTTGATGTCGATTGATCGCAATGGGGCGGTCACCCAAAGTGAAAAAGTACGCGAAATTATTGCAATGGCGAGAGAGTCTATTGGCGGGGATTGTCTTTCCCGCAGCTATCTCTCCTCTGCAGAAGCCATGCTGCCGTTAAAGGCCCGCTATATAGAGGAAAACCAGCGGAGCCTGTTGATTGAGGCGGTAATGGAGTTGCTCACAGAAGGTGCCGCCATTATCCAAAATGTGGCCGGAAAAGAACCAATGGCACCGGAATTGGAGAAAGACTTGTTGCCAAGTGTCGAGGCTTTCCTGGAAAAAATGTTGCTGTTGTCCCAACAGAGCAGTCCACGCAGCATTCACCGTGATTCCGTTGTGAAAATACGTGAACGCCTTGAAAGTGAAACTGCGGAATAAGTATCTGCGCAAATGAGTTTTATGGTTAAGCAAGCGGCAGAATTACTGTTGAAATAAAAACGGTAATTCCACAGTCTGTTGTGGTAAGTACTTAATAGAGTTTGTCAGATCTTGAGGGACTTGGTCTGGCTTTGGTGGAAATTAAACAGTAAAAGGAAAGAAAATTTTGAGAGAAGGATTAATTAAGCGCATTTCACGCTTAATCTCTGTGTCTGCGAATGCAGTTGTAGACTCAGTTGAAGCCGCTGCGCCAGAGTCAGTGATGGAACAGGCAATCCGGGATGTGGATGATGCGATTAAGGATGTGCGAGATCAGCTAGGGAAAGCAGAAGCATCTAAATATCTAAATAGTAGAACGTTAAACGAAGAAAAAACACGTCATAAACGTTTAGCTGAACAAATTACCATCGCTGTAAATGAAGGTCGTGATGATTTGGCTGAAGTCGCCATCGCCAAGCAAATGGATATTGAGGTGCAGCTTCCAATTTTAGAGAAAGCGATCAGTGAAAATGAGATAGAAATAAAGGAACTAGGTTCTTATATTCTTGCTCTGCAAGGTAAGAAGCGTGAAATGCGTGAGCAATTACAGGAATTTATTGCAGTCAATAAAAATGCAAGAGGTAGCGTTGTTACTGATGAATATGGTAGGGATAGAAAGTCGAAAGCCCAGGTAGAACAAGCTACAGATGCATTTAATCGAGCAATAGGTAGTACAGCTATATCGGCATTTGATTCCGAAATAGATGCCAGCAAGTTAGCAGAGCTTGAGGAGTTTGCACGAAATAATCGTGTGAAAGAACGTTTAGCCAAAATTAAATCGGGGGGCTGATGATATTTTTGTTGCAAGATCAAAACCTGATCTTCACTGGCGCGCTACTTTTAATGTTTATGATAGCGCTTCTTGAAGGCGTGATGACATTGATTGGTGTTGGTATTTCAGACTTACTGGATAACGTACTACCAGATTTTAATGTTGACGTACCAGACACAGGGTTATCAGGGGGGATGACTAAACTACTCGGATGGTTACGCTTTGGGGAAGTGCCTGCACTTATCCTGTTAGTTACTTTTTTGGTTGGTTTTGGAGTAACGGGCTTATTAATCCAAATGCTCATGGAGTCATTCTTTGGGTATCTATTGCCGGGTGGTTTACTTGCTGTCGGAGTCCTTTTCCTGGCTCTCCCCCAGGTACGTTTTGTTGGCAATATTATGCGACGCTTTGCCGTGGGTGATGAATCTGAGGCGGTTGAGAGAAACTCCTTTATTGGCCGTGTAGCGATTATTACGATCGGCAGAGCAGAAGCCGGTTCACCGGCAGAGGCGCGTTTTAGTGATGAATATGGAACCACACACTATGTAATGGTGGAGCCGGATGAGAGTGAAATATTTAATCAGGGGGATAAGGTGTTACTGGTTGAAGAGCTGGGAGCACATTTTCGAGTAACTCGCCCCAGCAGTATACATCTTATGGAGAATAACTAAATGGAGAATCTAGCAGTGATAGGAAACCTTCCGATTA
Organism: Microbulbifer mixtoriginis (SeqCode); assembly: GCF_052466765.1. Lineage (NCBI taxonomy): Bacteria > Pseudomonadati > Pseudomonadota > Gammaproteobacteria > Cellvibrionales > Microbulbiferaceae > Microbulbifer > Microbulbifer mixtoriginis (SeqCode). The sequence goes on along the minus strand of NZ_CP174289.1, from coordinate 2,372,633 downwards.
TGGTATTTATTGCCGGGGCTATATTAGTGGCCCTGATTGTTATTGGGACTATTTTTGCACGGCTTTATACCCGTGCCTCTAAAGAGCGTTCTTTTGTGCGTACCGGTATGGGTGGGCAAAAAGTTATTATGAATGGTGGTGCACTGGTATTGCCGGTGTTACATGAAATTATTCCGGTGAATATGAATACCCTGCGCCTTGCGGTATCCCGCAAAGAGCACCAGGCGCTGATTACCAAGGATCGCATGCGTGTGGATGTACTTGCGGAATTCTATTTGCGCGTGAAGCCCGATGCCGAGGCGATTGCCAATGCGGCACAGACTTTGGGCCTACGCACTCTGGACCCGGAAGCCTTGAAAGAAATGATTGAGGGCAAATTTGTCGATGCGCTTCGCTCTGTGGCCGCCGAAATGGAAATGGCAGAGTTGCATGAACAACGCAGTCAGTTTGTACAAAAAGTACAACAGGTAGTTTCCGAGGATTTGTTGAAAAACGGACTGGAACTGGAGTCTGTTTCTTTGACCGGTCTGGACCAGACTCACAAAGAGTTTTTTAACCAGGATAATGTCTTCGATGCCGAAGGCCTTGCCAGCATGACCCGCTCCATTGAAGCGCGCCGCAAGGAAGTGAACGACGTCGAACAGGAAACTATGGTGCAGATCGAGAAGAAAAACCTCGAAGCCGAGCGCCAGAAACTGGAAATTGATAAGGAAAAACGTTACGCCCATTTAGAGCAACAACGCGAGCTGGAAAATCGCGAAGCCGCACAAAAAGCTGATATTGCTCGTGAATTGGCCGCACAAGACAGGGCTGCGCGTCAGGCAGAAATTGAAGCCCAGCGTGAAGTTAGCCAATCCCAGATTGCTGCAGAGCAGGCGACTAAACTGTTGGAGATTGAAAAGGAGCGCCGCCTGAAAGAGCAGGAAATTGAGCGCGAGCGTATTCTCGATGAGCAGCGTATCTCCAAAGAGAAATCTGTAGAGATTGCGGAGCAGGAGCGGGCAATTGCCGTTGCGGAAAAATCCAAAGAGCAGTCCCAGGCAGACCAGCAGGCCAACGTTGCACTGGCTGAAGCGGTAAAAGCGGAGGAGCAGGTGCGCACTGCCAAGGACGTGGAAGTGGCAGAGCGTGATAAGCGCATTGAGATTATCGAAGCCCAGAAAGTGGCTGAGCGTCAGGCTACCGGTATTAAAGTAATGGCCGAAGCGGAGAAGTCAGCTGCAGAAGATAAAGCCGAAGCACTTCGCCTGCAGGCTTCTGCAGAGGCAGAGGCAATTCGTATTAAGGTTGAAGCAGATCGCGAGAAATACGCCGTGGATGCTGAAGGTCAGCGTCTGATGAACGAGGCATACAACAGTCTCAGTGAAGCTCAGATTGCATTGAAGAAGGTGCTGAGCCTGCATGAGAATCTGCCCAATATTATCCGTGAAAGTGTTAAACCGATGGAAAGTATTGATGGCATGAAAATTATTTCTGTCGAAGGTTTAAATGGTGTGGATGGTCGTGCCTCCAGTGGAATTCTGGATGGAGAGTCGGAAGCTAAAGGCCAAAGCCTGCCGGAAGCTTTAGTCGGCAGTGCTCTGAAGCACCGTGCGATGGCCCCCTTAGTGGATTCTCTCTTGAAAGAAGCGGGTGTTGGCAACTTAAGTAAACCCGTTGAGACAGAGAGTTAATATTTTTCAGATTTGGTAGATAAACGATATTCGGGCTTTATTTACTAGTTATTTATCTGATAAAAACTCTAATCTCGCAACCCAGGTCTTTAAAAAAGATCTGGGTTATTTTTTATGGAAAAGAAATTATGAAACGCTGTACCAGTTGTAAAAAAGGTGTGCTCAAACCAGTTGTCATTGAGCAGTTGTTTCGTGCACATACCTGCTCAAGTTGTGGTGGGAACTGGATTCTGATTGAAGACTATCTGACTTGGAAAAGAAAAAATCCCGAGTATAAGTTTTCCGATAATATAGCTGTGCTAAATGAAATCGTGGCCGAAGATACCAAGAAAGCTATTTTATGTCCGGTAACAGGCATGATCATGCAGAAGTTAAAAATTACTGCGGGTAGTGAGCACCGTTTAGATTATAGCCCGACAGTTGGTGGTATTTGGCTGGATAAGGGGGAGTGGGAGCTTCTGAGAGCTGAGGGGCTTGCTGCTTCTTTGAATTCATTGGTTACCCATGAGTGGCAGAAAAAGGTTAGGGATACTAGGGCACAAGAGACTTTTTCGGAGGTTTATAGAAGCAGATTTGGCGAAGAGTTATATGACAAAGTAAAAGAAATTCGAGAGTGGTTACATTCCCAAGAAAAGAAAGCAGATATTCTTGCCTATTTGACCGCGGAAGATCCTTATTCTGCCGAGCGATAATTACCAGTTTTGTAGTAATGTTACCCTGGGAGCATGATTCATTTTTGTTTCCTTTAGCTGAGTAGTTGATGTTTATGTGCTATTTAAGTCGCTAATTGAAATGGCGTATCAATACTCTTTTTTTGATGTCGTCTTTAAAGGCTGAATCGTCATTTAAATTATCCGTATTTGGATTTTATAAATTGATCTATTAATAATGGAAAAAAATTGCATAAAATTGATAAAAGATTCTCAATTTTTTTCGTTAGGATTCTGGAAGCGCCTTTGAAGATTAAAATCTGGATGTTAACCTGATTAAGGTCGCTAATTTGGTTTGCTGCGACAACTAATATATAAAAATAACTAGGTTAGGAAAATGACTATCAAAAAAATTCTATTAGCGAGTTCCCTAATTTTTGCCTCTTCTTTAGCCGTGCCGGCTTTTTCTGCCAATCTTGTTTGCCAACTAAATGTTAAGCCTGGTGGCCATGTAATGGGTAATGGCACTTCCCACTGTAATGGAATAGATTTCAGTTTTGGAAGCTCCACTTCTGGGAGTTGGAGTATTACCAATATCTCTAAGTCTATTGATCGAGTCCATTGGGTAAAAGGCTGTAATTCTGGGCTCTCATGCGGTGTGACAGTCAGAGCTTATTCATCCAACGAGGCGCAGGCCTATATCCATTACAAGGATGGAAGTATCGAATATGTAACAGCCAACATGTGGTACGAAACTGGGCATTAAGTTAATACTACGGCGCCGATTGTTCTATCGGCGCTTCTATTTACCAGTGGATATCTACTTAATCAGATAATAGTCGCGTCGATTTTCTCACTTTAAATACGTGGCGAACCCTCTCATCATCGGCTTTTATTAAAGCCATGGAATACAAGGACTATTACAAGATTCTCGGTCTGGAGCGGAATGCTGATCAGGCGGAGGTCAAGCGTGCCTATCGAAAGTTGGCACGTAAATACCATCCCGATGTCAGTAGTGAGAAGGATGCCGAGGAGCGCTTCAAAGAGGTGAATGAGGCCTACGAAGTGCTTAAGGATCCAGAGAAACGTGCGGCCTATGACCAGTTGGGTAGTGGCTTTCAGTCCGGTCAGGATTTCCGGCCGCCCCCTAATTGGGATCAGGGGTTTGAGTTTCACGGTGGTGGTTATACCGATGCTGATAGCGAGGCCTTCAGCGATTTTTTTGAGAGCTTATTTGGGCGAGGCGGATTTAGTCAGGGCTACGGCGGCAGACAGCGGCGCCAGTACAGTGCTCAGGGGGAAAACACCTACGCGCGAATCGCCATAGACCTGGAAGACAGTTATCGCGGCAGCAGTCGGCAGATTACCCTTAAACACACGGTGTTGGGGGAGAATGGGCGCCCGCAACTGCAGGAGCGCACACTAAACGTCAAGATTCCAAAAGGGATTACTGAAGGTCAGCAAATTCGTCTGGCCGGGCAGGGTGAAGCAGGCATTGGCGGCGGTAAACCCGGTGACCTTTACCTCGAGATCATGTTCAACTCTCACCGTCTCTATCATACCGAGGGCCCAACGGTTTACCTGGACTTACCCATGGCCCCTTGGGAGATGGCCTTGGGGGCCAAAGTACAGGTACCAACACCGAGCGGGCCCCTGAAAGTTACCATCCCTGCCAATAGTGATAACGGCAAGAAGCTTCGCCTCAAGGGGCGGGGTATCCCTGCCAAACAACCTGGTGATATGTACATCGTGCTGCAGACAGTTACCCCCTCTGCCACTAGCGATGCCCAGCGCGAGGCCTATCGTCAATTCAGTAAGGCCTTTGACTTTAATCCGCGCCAATCCATGGGGAGCTGATAATGAGAGTTAGAAAGGCCGAACAGGTCACCGGTGTGCTGCTTGATGAAGAGAGTGAACTGAGTTTGAGCGAATTGTGTCGCGCCTGTGAGCTTCCTGCTGAACGTATATTGGCACTGGTGGAGGAAGGTATTATCGAGCCACGTGCGCGCAAACCCCGCTGGCGCTTTAGTGGTATTTGCGTGCGCAGGGTTCGTCGTGTCTACACCCTGGAGCGGGATCTTGGAGTCAATCTTGCCGGTGCTGCGCTGGCGCTGGAATTACTCGAAGAGATAGAGCGGTTACAAGCACAGCTGGCGCGATTAGAACAGCGGCGAAAACGTTAGTGTTTATTCATGGCTGGCTTGTAACAGTGGACCAATGACTTCAATTTTCTCAATCCAGATAACACCGTTGTAATTCTTAGGCAGGAAATTTAAATCCTCTGGTCGGTAGATAGCGGTAAGGCCGCCCTTTTTGTCTCGATGATCCAGCACTATGACTAAACTGCCGCTTCGGGCTACCCGGTCGATAAATCGGTTCGGCCAGCCCCAGAGTGCCCATTGCCAGGTATTGGGTGCCATAACAATACTGTTGCGGCAAGCCTCGGGGATATAGCCGCTCCACCCAATCAGCAAATATCCCAGTGCACAACTTTTTGCGCTGTCCCTACTGAAGGCCAAAGCTTTGGGCCTTAACTCCCGTATTCTTGCGACTGGGCGGGGGCCGCCGTAGACCATTAAGCGCGAATCGGAGAGTAGTTGGTGTTGGCGTAAATAGTTATTGAGTAGGTCTGCTTCTTTGGGGTCATTACTTTTTATATTGATCAGGAATTGTCGATCTGGGAAGTGTTGCAGAACTTCTTTCAATGTGGGTAGCAGTCCAATGCCCTGGCCGCGAAAAGGGAAGCTTTTTCCGCCATCGAAGGTGTACCCATAGCCGATATCGAGCTTCTTTAGGTCAGTGATGGCATGCTTCCGAGTGACGCCTCTTCCATTTGTACGGCAATCCAAAGTCCAGTCATGAAATACGGCAAATTCACCGTCGGTTGTGGGATGGATATCGAGTTCGACAATATCCGCGCCATGCGCAAATGCTGCTTCCATGGAGGGAATGGTGTTTTCAAGATAGCGGTGCTCAGGCTGGAATATGCGAATAGCCGTACAATCGTCACGCCCTAGATTATCGCGATTGTAGGTTTGGTAGACACCGCGATGGGAAATAAGAACGGGCTCGCCCTGGGGTGTTGGAGCCAACCAGGAAGCATTTAATAGGTAAATAGCTCCAAAGCCGAATAAAGAACCCAACATGCCAACTTTGGCAAAAAAGCTCCGCCTCATAAAAGCATCTCCGTCATTATTTCCCTTGAGGTGCTGCCAATACTAGCTGGCACTGGTCTGGAAGAACGGGCTTTTTGGGGGCAAATTATGGCGAATTCAGGCGGTAAACTTGGGGTGGTGTGAAGCCACCCCAAGTACGGTCAAAGTGCGGCTTTAGTAATGGTGGTGATGAGGTAGCCAGTGTAGATAAGGTAAGCTGTCAAAAGAGCACCGCCTTCCCAGCGGTTGATTCGACCCTGGCCACGAAAGCCATAGGCGAAGACAAATAGGGCCAGGGTCAAGCCGATCACCATGGGCCAGTCTCTGGTGAGTACTTCCGGTGGCACACTGGACATGGGAGCGATAGTGCCGGCAATCCCCACCACGGCCAGCAGATTGAACATATTCGAACCCACCACGTTGCCTATCGCAATATCGTGTTCGCCTTTGCGCGCGGCTACTATGGTGGCTGCCAGTTCTGGTAGAGAAGTACCGAGGGCGACAATAGTAAGGCCGATAATCAGATCGCTAACGCCCAGCGATTCGGCGATGGTCACTGCGCCCCAAACCAACAACCGCGAGCTGATAATCAGAAGTACCAAGCCGGCGACTACCCAGAACAGAGCCCGGCCCAGGGGCATGGCGTGTTCTTCCAGCTCCTCAGCGACCTCACCTTCCAGATTATCGCCTTTGCCGCGCAGGGCGGAGAATACACTCCAACCGATCAAGCCGAAGAAACCCAGTAACAGAATGATTGATTCCCAGCGCTCCAGCTTGTCATTCCATAGGAAGGCGCCACTCAGAAGAGTGATGGCCATTAATAGCGGTAGCTCTTTGCGCACAATTTTCGAATGTACGCTCAAGGGAATTATCAGGGCGCTGAGGCCAAGGATCAGGCCGGTATTGGTGATATTGGAACCATAGGCGTTGCCCAGGGCCAGGCCGGGGCTGCCATCCAGCGCGGCAATGGCTGAAACTACCATCTCAGGGGCAGAAGTACCGAAACCGACAATCACCATGCCGATCAACAGCGTGGGCATACCGGCGTGCTTGGCTGTGGCAGCGGCGCCTTCCACGAAGCGGTCAGCACTCCAGACCAGCACAATAAAGCCGGCGATAATGGCGAGAGCGGCGAGAAGCATAGGCAGTCCTCAAAAGATACAGGCGGATTGGGGCATGGCCCGACAAACGGTCAGCGATTGTACCGGCTCTCGGCGTCACAATCAGTGAATTGCTGAAAAGGTAGGCGCGATATCTGTAAAAAATCGAAAGTGTCCCGCCAGTCAGATGGTTCCGCTGCCAGTGTGGGCTACAGTCAATGCATGGCCCGGTAAATCTACGGGATGGCTGAGAGGCTCTGTGCCCCGGTGCGAAGCCCGCTCAGTTGGTGGAGATGTCGGGTATGTTTACGCGGGTCGCACAGAGCCATGGGCGGCGGATTCCGCGACATCCATGTCACCGGCCACTCGCCGGCTAGTTAGGAGGCCTATATGCAATTCAAAGCTTCAATCGGAATACTGGCGGCTGCGCTGGTGCTGACCCTCTCCGCTTGTGAACAGAGGAAAAAGGAAGAGTCCATGGACAAAGGCGGTATGGGCACTGCTGAAACCGGGTGCTGCCAGCATGCAGAAAGTGCCTGCGCCGGGGATGTTACCAAATCCCAGTGCGACCAGATGAGCGGCAAGTTTCATAAAGAGCATATGTGCCGCACCGATACCGGCAAGTGCGCTCGTAAATAGCATCTGCTGCTGAGGGTGCGGTACAAGCCTGTGCTGCGCCTCTCTTTCTCACCTGAATCGCTTATCTAGCGGTCCTTTTTACAATTCACGTGAATGCATAATCCCCTCATGTTCAGTGACTGAATACTGCCTTTGGGTACGTATTCCTGGCCCCCTTGACATTAGTTACATCTGCAACTAACTTCCTTTGCGCTAGAAATTAACCAGCGCGCAGCCCCGATAAATGGCGCCGCGATGATAAGAGACGGAGGACTGCATGGCCGACTTATTTGAGAACCCGATGGGTTTGGATGGCTTCGAATTTGTAGAATTCACTGCGCCGGAGAAAGGCATTCTCGAGACTGTGTTTAGCGCCATGGGCTTTACTAAGGTGGCCAGCCACCGCTCTAAAGCTGTGGAGTTGTGGCGCCAGGGTGATATCAACTTTGTCACCAACTACGAGCCCGACAGCCACGCCTACTACTATGCCCAGGAGCATGGTCCCTCTGCCTGTGGCCTAGCCTTCCGGGTGAAAGATGCCAAGTTTGCCTACGAAGAAGCTTTGCGCAAGGGCGCTCAACCGGTAGATGTACAGACAGGCCCTATGGAGCTGAAGCTGCCGGCTATCAAGGGTATCGGTGGTGCGACTCTGTACCTGATCGACCGTTACGAAGATGGTGAGTCTATCTACGATATCGACTTTATCTGGGAAGAGGGCGTTGACCGTCGTCCGGAAGGTTGCGGCTTCCACACTCTGGATCACCTCACCCACAACGTGTATCGCGGCCGCATGGATTACTGGGCCAAGTACTACGAAGATCTGTTTAATTTCCGCGAGATCCGTTACTTCGACATTAAAGGCGAATACACCGGCCTGCTGTCCAAGGCGATGACAGCACCGGATGGCAAGATCCGTATCCCGCTGAACGAAGAAGCAGCTGGTGGCGGTGGCCAGATCGAAGAGTTCCTGATGAAGTACAACGGCGAAGGTATCCAGCATATCGCCTTTGCTTGTGATGACTTAATTGCCTGTTGGGATCGCCTGAAAGAACGCGGTATGGAGTTTATGACCCCGCCGCCGGACACTTACTACGAAATGCTGGAAGAGCGCCTGCCAGGGCATGGCGAACCTACTGAGGAATTCCAGAGCCGCGGCATCCTGCTGGATGGCACCACTGAGGGCGGCCAGCCGCGTCTGCTGCTGCAAATTTTCTCTGCCAATATGCTCGGCCCGGTATTCTTCGAGTTTATCCAGCGCAAGGAAGACGAAGGGTTCGGTGAGGGCAACTTCAAAGCCCTGTTTGAATCCATTGAGCGTGACCAGCTCAAGCGTGGCGTCATTAAAGAAAAGGAATAACAATCGGAGGCTTCTATGGGCATTAAGCGCATTCACCACGTGGCGTATCGCTGCAGGGACGCTAAGGAGACGGTGGAATTTTACCGCGATCTTCTCGGCATGGACTTCCAGCTGGCCATTGCCGAAAACGAGGTACCCTCAACCGGTGAGCCGGACCCTTACATGCATGTCTTTATGGATGCGGGTATGGGGAATGTGCTTGCCTTCTTCGAAATCCCCAACTCCCCGGAGATGGGGCGCGATGAGAACACACCCAAATGGGTGCAGCATATCGCTTTCGAAGTGGAGTCCATGGAAGAAATGCTTGAGACCAAAGCACGACTGGAAGCGGCCGGGGTCGACGTACTCGGCCCTACCAATCACACTATCTTCCAGTCGATTTACTTCTTCGACCCCAACGGCCATCGTATCGAGCTGGCCGCTAATACCGCCAAGCCCGGTATGCACAAAGAGCTGAAGCGGGTTGCTGAGGATATGTTGGAAGAGTGGTCGCGTACTAAAAAAGCCCCAAGGCACGCCGCCTGGATGCATGGGGAAGAAGAATTTGTGGAAAAAACTGAAGGGGAGGCACAGTGAAGTTAGCCAGCCTTAAATCCGGCCGCGATGGCCAATTGGTTGTTGTTAGCGACGATCTTACCCGTATGGTGCCAGCTGGCGATATTGCCCCAACCATGCAGAGTGCATTGGACAACTGGGCAGCCGTCAGTGGCGAGCTGGAGAAGCTGCACGAGCGTTTGCACAACGGCGAGATTGCCGGTGAGCCATTCGATCAGAGCCTGTGTGCATCGCCTCTACCGCGCGCTTATCACTGGGCGGATGGCAGTGCCTATGTGAACCATGTTGAGTTGGTGCGCAAAGCCCGTGGTGCCGAGGTGCCTGAGAGCTTTTACAGCGATCCGCTGATGTACCAAGGGGGCTCTGATACCTTCCTGGCCCCGCGTGAGCCGGTGACCATGCCGCAAAGTGAGGGCTTTGGTATCGATTTCGAGGCGGAAATCGCCGTAATCACCGACGATGTACCCATGGGAGTATCCGCCGAGGATGCGCTCTCCCATATCAAATTGGTAATGTTGGTTAATGACGTTTCCCTGCGTGGATTGATTCCTGCGGAGTTGGCTAAAGGTTTTGGCTTCTACCAGTCCAAACCCTCCAGTGCTTTCTCACCGGTATGCGTGACTCCAGAGCAGCTGGGTGAAAACTGGCGTGAGGGCAAATTGCACCTGCCACTGGTCTCACAACTGAACGGTGAGAAGTTTGGTGAGCCCAATGCTGGTGTGGATATGACCTTCCACTTTGGCCAGTTGATCGCCCACGCGGCGAAGACCCGCCCACTCTGTGCGGGTACTATTATCGGTTCCGGTACCGTATCCAATAAGCTGGATGGCGGTCCCGGCAAACCGGTAGCAGAGGGTGGAGTTGGCTACAGCTGCATCGCTGAGATCCGCATGATCGAAACCATCCAGAAAGGTTCACCTAGTACACCGTTTATGGATTTCGGCAACACTATCGCTATCGAGATGTTCGATGGTGAAGGTCAGTCTATTTTTGGGCGTATCGAGCAGACAGTGGAGAAGGTTTAATATCACCTTCTTGCCACAGTCTATGTCGTAAAAAAGGGGCAACCGTTAGGTGCCCCTTTTTTATTTAGATACCTTTTGTTTAGATTCCTTTTATTTAGACCCCAAGCCGACGCATGGAAAGTAATGGCATTTGCCGCCGTATATTGGCCAACTTTTCAGCTTCCAATGTGGCAGTGATGACTGCTTCACCCTCGCCGGCTTCGGCCAGGATTTCACCCCAGGGATCAATAATCGCGGAATGTCCCCAGGTACGTCTTTTCTCCGAGTGGATCCCCCCCTGATTGGCTGCAATTACAAAGCAGCCGTTCTCAATCGCACGTGCTTGCAATAGGGTCATCCAGTGTGCCCGCCCTGTGGTGTGGGTAAATGCCGCAGGCACCAAAAAAATCTCAGCACCGGCTATGGCCAGCTGGCGGTAGAGTTCGGGAAAGCGCAGATCAAAACAGATACTGAGCCCCAGAGCCCCCCAGGGCGATGTCGCCACACAGGGCTCGTTGCCGGGTTCAATACTGGCGGATTCACGATAGCTGCCGGTAGCGTCCTCAACTTCCACATCAAATAAATGTATTTTGTCGTAGCGAGCAAGCAAAGCGCCTTGATCGTCGAATAGCAGGCACGCTGAGCGGCTGCGCCTCCCCTCAGTAGGACTACTGTCGGCTCGCTCCAGTAAGGGTATCGAGCCTGCGACCAGCCAGATACCCAGCTCCTCTGCCCAATTTGCAAGTGCGTGTTGAATGGGTTGTCTATCTGCGTTGGCTTTACCAGAAACACAAAAAGGTTCGGCCACGGAAAAACTACCTTTATCCGAGAAATGCGCAAAGTTTTCCGGCAGTAGTATCAGTTGCGCGCCGTGCCCGACTGCTTCCACAAGAAGTTTGTAAGCCTGTGAGAGATTATTTGTAACGCTCTCGCCACTGACCATTTGCACTGCAGCAACACAAAGGCTTTTCACTACGGGTCTCCTTTTTCTCCAGTTTTATTGCGGAGTATTGATAAAGCTAAAATCTGATGATGAGAATGAAATGTAACAGAATGATAATTCTCACTTTGCTAGCCCCACTTATCTTGAGGCGAACTTTGGATAGGGTGAACCCCATATTGGTTTAACAAGCTCTTTTTAGTGTAGGTCCAGTTTCGTAGGGGGATGGCTACTGAAATTTCTCAATAGTTTTCTGCCAAAATTTCCCTCTCCATTTTTCTTTATACTTTTTAAGCAATTAAAAAACTGGGTGGTTTTGTATATGGTCTTAGCAGAAATGGTAATTCCGAGGGAAAGCCCTACCAATTAAAATTTCAGCAGTAATTTTTAGACTCTTACTATCTATTTTTTTCGTGGTTGAACAAAAAAATACCACTATAGCCAATAAAATTTGGCCAGCACCACTTAAAACCTCCCTTCAAAATAAGCATTTATGCGGCCTGGAAAAAGAGTGCCAGAGTCGATTTAAAAAGCTTTTCTATTTCCTGTTGGCGCTGAAACTTTTCTGCTTCAATGCCGGCCCAATCTGATAAGTGGCGTAGAAAAATTCCACTAAATTTTTAAAAGGGATTTTAAAAGCGCTTTTCTTGCCTAGTAGAAGTGAGAGAATAAAAATGCCTATTTGGGTCGACAAAACCATTCTTACCGTAACTGGTACACGTGTACAGCCCGTGCAACAGGCGGTGCCCAGATACAATGGAGTAATTGTCAAGGACTTTAGCCAATGCTTCGATCCGGTGAAGGGGTTGATCACCATGCATGAAGATACTGCTGGTGGTGTGTGTGAATCCCTCTCGGCTTTTTGGATGAAGTATCACTCTGAAGGCGGTACTTTGTGGAGCTGGTTATACCCCAATAACACGCTCGATGAGCGCCATCTCTATCATGTGATGACTTTACAACAGGCAGGCATGCACGATGATCAGGATCGGATTACCGAAGCCTGGTTGGGGGTGCAAAACCTGTATCCTGTCAGTCAGAATATTTTTGGGGGGGCTTTCCCCAATGGGCGTGGTGGTAATACGATTCGTGGTATTAATAATCCGCGCAGAGCCAATGGGCAGAGCGGTTTGTTCTCTCCCAATGCCTTGGCTCGGGAAATTATTCTCGATCAAACGGGCGGAGCGGGCTGCTATAAAAAAATCAGCCTGGATGGCACTTTCGCCGGTCACACCATGGCTGCCTGGGTAGCGCAAGACATCGCCTTCTTTGATCCGAACTTTGGCGAATTCTGGTTTGAATCCCGCGCGTCTTTCTTTAATTGGTTTACCCAATCCTTCTGGTATCAGTCCATGTATTCCGCCGGTTTGAGTGGTGGCTTTGCTATTCGCTCTTATGCGCGCAGGGGCTAATTAGTCACCGATAGTGTGGGAGTTGCAGCCACTGCGGCTCCCACAGTCCTCTCAATTCACACCTTTTTATGTAATCAATCTTTAACCACCTCGTCCTCAAGTCACGAACTATCTCGGTTTCAGAGTCACGGAAAACAATCTTGCAGTGTGTCACTCATGTTAAGGTTGGCCGATCATAACGAATATCAATTTCGATGAGCATAAACTTAGCGATTAAATGGAGAGCAGCGTGAAATCCGGCAAGGCCCTGGCAAAACACTTTAAGCGGCTATCTGGCGTTATCTTGGCCACTTGTGTACTAACCCCAGTATCTTGGGCCACAACGGCAACAGAACAGCTTCAGGATGTGATCGAAGACCACTGGCAGTATCGCCTGCGCGAGGATCCAATTACCGCGGGACGTATGGGGGTGTCGGACTATAACCGTCAGTTGCCGGGGGTGACTGCTGAGGATAGAGCGCGTCGGTTGAAGTCTGAACAGGAATTGCTACAGCGCTTGCAAACGATAGACCCTAGCGAGTTAGCGGATTCGGACAAGGTTAATCGGGAGTTGCTCACCTGGGTACTGGAAAACTCCATCGAGGCCAATCAGTTATTCTTAAAGCGTATACCGCTCAATACCTTCTCTAGTTTCTTCGGTACAGCCCTGGATGCGCACAGTGGCCTGGCGATGACCAGCGTCGCGGATTATGAGGATTACACCGCTCGTATCCGCGAGTTTGGCCGCTTCTTTGATGAGAATATTGCCAATATGCGCGAGGGTATTCGCACAGGTTTTGTTTTGCCCAAAATAGTGGTGCAAGGCATAGCCCCTACGGTGCGAGCCCAGGTTTATAAAGACCCAACTAAAAGCAGCTTGTATAAGCCATTTGCGGAGATGCCTGCTGCAATTACTACTGAAGAGCAGCAGCGCCTGCGCAATGCCGGCAAAGAAGCCATTGAACAGGTCGCTATTCCGGCTTTTGACCGTGTAGCAAACTTCCTGGAAGGGGATTATCTGAAAGCCGCCAGTGAGACCCTTGGGGCTGAACAGCTGCGTGGTGGTAAGGATTACTATCGCTACAACATCGGCTATTACGTCACCTTGGATATGGATCCAACGGAAATTCACCGCACAGGTTTGGCCGAGGTGAAGCGTATTCGTGCAGAAATGGAAGCGTTAATAAAGGAATCTGGTTTTAAAGGTAGCTTTGCGGAATTTACTCACTTTCTGCGTACGGACCCCCAGTTCTATGCCAAAACGCCGGAAGAGCTGCTAAAGGAGACTGCCTATATCTCTAAGCGAATCGACTATGTGTTGCCGGAGTTCTTTAATCTGCTGCCACGCACCCCCTATGGCGTCGTTCCGGTACCCAGCGAAATCGCGCCCAACTACACCACGGCTTCCTATAATCCTGCCGCTATCGGTGGCACCCGTGGTGGGGCCTATTGGCTGAATACACACGGCCTGGATCAGCGCCCCTTATATGAACTGCCTGCACTGACCTTACACGAGGCGGTACCCGGTCATCACTTGCAAGGTGCTTTGTCTCAGGAACTGGAGAATGTACCGGACTTCCGCCGTGAACTTTACTTAAGCGCTTTTGGTGAGGGATGGGCGCTTTACTCCGAGCGCCTTGGCAAGGAAATGGGCTTATATACAACGCCTTATGAACACTTTGGCCGTCTCAGCTATGAAATGTGGCGTGCGGCACGTTTGGTGATTGATACCGGTATTCACTCTCAGGGCTGGACTCGCCAGCAGGCGCTCGATTTCCTCTCCAGTAATACCTCGCTATCTCCCGCGAATGTACGCGCAGAAGTGGATCGTTATATATCCTGGCCGGGCCAAGCCCTCTCTTACAAAATGGGAGAAATTAAGATCCGCCAGTTACGCGCTCAAGCGGAAAAGGAGTTGGGAGAAAAATTTGATCTGCGTGCTTTCCACGATGCACTGTTAAAAAATGGAGCCCTACCGCTTTCCATGTTGGAAGAGCAGATGCAACGGTTTATTGCGGAGCAGAAAGCCTCTTAAAGTGTCTTGTTTTGCAATCCCACTCTTCATTGTTAGGGCGGGATTGCAAGAATAAGCCGGCGTATAACCGGCAAATTATTGATACAAACGGTAAAGCAGCTTGTTTTCAGATAAAATCTATCCATCCCATAGCGTGTGCGTATTTTATTAGCATCCCGCTACACATCAGTACGACTACCCCTCTCAAATAGGTGGGGTTGATTTTAAAAAGGCAGTGTGACCCTATCCATGCACCTATGACTTGTCCAGCCATCATCAAAATGCCTATGACCCATACCACTTGCCCTGCAACTAAAAATACCAATAAAGAGGCTACGTTGGTGGAGAAGTTAAGAGGCTTTGCCATTGCGGTGGCTGTCAATAAATCTTGTCCTCGGCAAGCAATGCCTGACAAGGTGAAAAATGACCCAGTCCCAGGCCCAAACATGCCATCGTAGTATCCAATAAATGGAATTACCCCATATTGATATTTCTTGCTAGATAGTTTTGGTTCATCATTATTCTGCGCTATAGCCGGAGAAATCAGAAAGTAAATAGCAATAAATAACAGTACTATAGGGATAACAAAAGATAAGATGTCAGTATTGATAAGTTGTACGGCTATGGTTCCAATAGCGGCTCCAATAAAGGCGGATAGCATCAACCTCCTAACCCCATCCCAGCTTACTTTTTTACCCCTAATCATCATATAAGTGGCTGTTGCTGTACCGATACTGCCTTGTAATTTATTGGTACCTAAGGCAGATAGTGGTGGAACACCGCTTAAGATTAAGGCCGGAACGGTTATCAGGCCGCCGCCACCCGCTAATGTATCGAGTAGGCCGGCAACAATAGCAACGAAAAATAAGATAAGTAATAACTCTGTAGAGAAACTAGCGAAATCCAAAAAGATACCTCCTTTCGCTTACTGTTAGATTTATTAGCTAATAAAGCCTGAATATTTTTTACAGGAAGAAGCATTTATAAATTTCCCGCCAAACTAATAAGAAATAACTTATTTCTGACGAAGAAATACCCGTCTAATTTGCTTTCTCTTTCCCCTGCCACCACATCAGGAAGTCCTCTCCCACTGAATACTGGGGCAGGGAGTGGCGGCTTCTGCTAATTTCCTGCTCCTGCTCCATTTCGGTTACTTTTAATTTTGTAGCTTCAAACCAGGCTTCAGGATTGTCCACACCTTGGTTAAGGGCCTCACCGTAAAGGGCTGAGCTAAACCAGGTGCGCTGAGAGTCGTCACTGCAACCAAAGGAGCTGCGGTCGGCAGCGGCTGAAGTAAAGATTACTCTGTTGGGGTTATTTAAAGCTTCTATCCACTGTCCGGAAAAGCAAGCCGAAATTATGATCCATTGGTGCTGGGCGTTAATATTGTCTAACCACTGTTGCCCATCTTTTAGAGATAGGTCGTTAAGTGGTATTTCACCTTCGGCAATTTTGAAGTCTCCATTGCGAGCACCATGGCTTACAAGGTGCACCAGAAGCAGATCTTCTTTGGGGTCCATCAGTTGATCTAGAGCTGTTAGACTTTCCTGGATACTGGTTCGAGTGGCCAAGGGAAAACCGTAACCGCCACCGTTACTAAGGCGCAGCAGTCGCTGGTCGATATCAAAAGCTTCATCTAGGCGTTCTGCCACCCACTCCAGCTCCCTTGCAAATACCGGAGAGGTACCATCACCACCTACTAGTAGTGTGTAAATATCACGGATGCCGGGTCTTTGTGGGGGCAGTGCGTTTATAGCATTTCGTAAGCGTTCACTCTCACTGTAGAGGCGGGTTTCCGCTTGGGCGCCGGGTATATTCGCCAGTGCGCGCCAAGCGGCTTCGCTAGGGTAATAAATACCTTCGGAGAAATAGCCAGGTTTCTCGATAATGTTGCCTTCAGCATCCGTACTAATTTGTGTACCTTCCCCCTCAGCTTCCCCATAGCTGAATGTTGCATGGATCACAGTGCCGTCAGGCTGAGTGAGTTCACCCTCGCCAGAGTATGAGCCGTACTCGAAGCCGCCGGTATAACGATAGCCATCGCTATCCGAGTAGTTGCCTTGTATTAAATAGCCGTTTTCAAAAGTGCCCTGATAAAGGCTGCCATCATCGGTACTGAGTTTGCCTTCGCCATGAGGGTCAAAAGCCAAAAACTCGCCATTGTAAATGTCACCGTCATCCCAATTTAACGTACCGTTTTTTAGCTCCCCTTCAAGGAATTCACCTATCCACACAGTTCCATTGCAGGTATAGCGACCTTTGCCGTGGGGCTCCCCATTGAGAAACTCGCCTTCATAAGTACAACCATCATTTCCGGTTAATACGCCTTCGCCCGTCATGCGGCCTTCTCGAAAGAAGCCACGATAAAGGCTGCCATTGGGCCATTCGAGTTGGCCCTGCCCATGAAACAGGCCGTTTAACATATCGCCTTTGTATACCGAGCCATCTGGCAAGGCGGTTCCGCCTGCAAACTGAGTTGGCTCGCAGGCACTGAGTAAAAAAATAAGCGGGAAAAAGTAGATAGATCTCATTCCATGATCCAGCATCAGGGTTTAGGAATGAGACTAACAAAAAATGGTGCCAGGCGGCCTCTATGTTTTATTCAGTTGGTCGAATTTAAGACCGTATTTATCTAAAAGTTGGCGTATCCGGTGAGAGTCGTTATTGGATTTTTTTGCTGTGCGGCTCACTTGAAACAATTTGCGCCCGGCCGCCGCCATAGAGTTGGACTCCTCACAAACTTGAATCAGTCCCGCCAGCTTGATCTGCTCGTAGTAATCCATCTGTTCGATGCGGTCACGGCCCAACAACGTTTCAATACGGACCAAGGGCAGTGATGACTTACTCTGTGGGCTTTGCCACTTAATCTGTAATCTGTGAATTTCCTCCTCCACTACCTGGGTCGTGATACGCCCGCCGTCGGCGAGGGTGCCCATGCGCAGGATACTGGCGTTAAGATCGCGAAAGTTCGCTGACCAGCTGGCCTCTACCGAGCGGCCAAAGTTTAGGTACCTCTCCCGCGCCGCTTTATTGAAGCTCACCAGGTGGCCAGACTTTGTGGAGAAGGCTTCAAGCTCAAAGTCGATATTGGGTTCCAGGTCTTCAATACGCTCACGCAGAGAGGGCAAGCGGTAGGTCCATAAGTCGATACGGGCCAGCAGGTCTGCACGAAACTTACCCTCGCGACTGAGCTGTACTAGATCCCGGTTGGTGCCAGCGATCAGCTGGAAGTGACTGCTCACTTCTTTATCTGAGCCAAAGGGCATAAAGCGCTTGTGCTCTATGGCCCGCAGTAGCATTGCCTGTTCGTCCAGTCCCAACTCGCCAATCTCATCCAGAAATAGCAGACCCTTATCCGCCTCCATTAATAGCCCAGGGCGGTGTGTGGTGGCACCGGTAAAGGCCCCTTTGCGGTGGCCGAATAGGGCGGACATGGCATTCTCACCACGCAGGGTGGCGCAGTTTACTGCTAGCAGGCCTCCTTCCAATTTTCCACGCTGTTTACGTAACTCATAGACACGCTGGGCCAGCTGGGATTTTCCTGCCCCCGTCGGTCCTGTAATGAGAATGGGCGCATCGGAGCGAATAGAGACCTTCTCTAACTGCTCGATCATCTGGTTAAAGGCCTGGTTATTGGTTTCGATGCCGCCTTTCAGGTAGGTGGTGCCCTCCTGGTGTTCTCGCTGGAAACGTGAGGCAATCTGGTCGTACTTGGATAGATCCAAATCGATAATCTGGTACTGACCCGGCAAATTACTGTTTTTCTGTGCAGGAGAAGTTTGCAGCAGGCGCCCAGGGAGGTATCCGGCCTCTGTGAGCAGGTAGAGGCAAATCTGGGCCACGTGGGTACCAGTCGTGATATGTACCAGGTATTGCTCCTGATCCGGCTTAAAAGTGTAATCGCGGGCGAAATCCAGCAGGTTGCTGTACACACTCTCGAAATCCCAGGGGTCATTGAAGTTGACCCGGTGATGGACCACGTTGGTTTCAGGGGAAATACGTGCAATGTCCTCAGTGACCTGGTCTGCCAGGTTTTTTGAGTGGTTGTCGAAAAGGAGCTCCAGCCGATTGATCAGCAGGTCATCGTGCTGGCACATAGAGATATTGGGGCGCCACTTGTCCCAACGCTTGTCACTTTTACCGCGCCGGTCTTTAGTCGTGCCGAGAATACTGATAGCTACTGTTTTCATACTATCTAAAATAATAAATAGCTATCTTAAAAGATAGATTTCCTATACATCGTACTGGGCTAACCATCCCTTAGAATGCTACCTATAAAATAATTTTTTCATAAAAAACAATGAGTTACAGAAATTTGGAAAGTTTCTGTAAAAGTTGGCACTCAATTCGCTATATCAATGGCAAAAGAAGCGCGTGAAGTGGTAACGCGGTTTCATGAGATTCTTAAAGGAGCGAGAGATGAAACCATTGCCGTATGAAGTGATGCAGGCAGGTGGGGTACCGATTAAGTCCTGGACTTTAGGTGTGCCCTTTGAAGAAGAAGCCAGGGCTCAGCTTAAAAATATTTCGCAGTTGCCTTTTATCCACAAGTGGGTGGCGGCAATGCCCGATGTACACCTGGGCAAAGGCGCCACCATTGGCAGTGTGGTACCCACCCTGGGAGCGGTAATCCCCGCAGCTGTGGGTGTGGATATTGGCTGTGGCATGATGGCAGTCCGCACCAGCCTCACCGCAGCACAGCTGCCAGACAACCTGGCGGGCGTCCGCAGTGCCATTGAGCGCGCCGTGCCCCACGGCCGCACTGGTCGACACCGGGGTAGGGGTCGGGATAAGGGTGCCTGGGAGAATCCGCCGGACGATGCACTTGCCGGCTGGGCGCCGTTGGCAGCGCAGTTTGAGACGCTGAAAGAGAAACACCCAGTATTGAAAAATACCAATAATATCAATCACTTGGGAACGCTTGGTACCGGTAATCACTTTATTGAGATGTGTCTGGATGAGCAAAGCAGCGTGTGGCTGATGTTGCACAGTGGCTCTCGTGGTGTGGGTAACCGTATTGGTACCTACTTTATCGAAAAGGCCAAGCGGGATATGGAACGCTGGCATATCCACTTGCCCGATAGTGACTTGGCCTATTTCCCCGAGGGTAGCGAGCATTTCGATGACTATGTGCAGGCGGTGGAGTGGGCGCAGGAATTTGCTCGCATCAATCGTGAAGTCATGATGGTACGCACTATTGGCGCGGTGAAGCAGGCACTGGGTATAGATTTTGAGGCGCGCATGGAGGCGGTTAACTGCCATCACAATTACGTTTCCCGCGAACAACACTACGGCAAGGAGGTTCTGGTAACGCGCAAGGGCGCTGTAAGGGCGCGTGTTGATGAAATGGGCATTATTCCCGGAAGTATGGGGGCCAAGTCTTTTATTGTGCGGGGGTTAGGAAACGAGGAAAGCTTCTGCAGCTGTAGCCATGGTGCCGGGCGGGTGATGTCCCGCACCAAGGCGAAAAAACTGGTGTCCCTGGAAGAGCATCGCGCGGCTACTGTCGACGTGGAATGCCGTAAAGATGAAGGTGTGATCGACGAAACCCCATCGGCCTACAAACCTATTGACAAGGTTATGGCAGCACAAAAAGACCTGGTGGAAATCGTTTACACCCTCAAGCAGGTAGTCTGTGTCAAAGGATAGTTAGCACCGGCCAGGGATAAGGCGTTTAATAGTGAGGAATGTCGGAAGTAATGCCTAAAGGGCAGGCTCTCCGCAAGCAAGTTTGAATGTTTGTGTTCCAGTCAGCGGAGCCGGTTCTGTATGCCGGCCTGGCACCCCCGACGCTGGCGGTAGGTGTACCCACTGGGGCAATCTTCAAACGCCTACTTTGTCGCTCAATTGGTAGAGCAACCGTTAAATCGGTTTGTTACAGGTTCGATTCCTGTCAAAGTCACGTCGCCTGGAAAGCGACTTTAAGGGAAGGCGAGAGCCTGGGGTTCGAGTCCCCACAAAGAAGCCCTCTTTGTTGAAATCTATCCGGGGCCTACAGTGCCTTATGGTTTCGGTTATTGGGAATTGCAGCAATAGCCAGCCATAAAGGCACGCCGGCGACAGTGTCGCCTTGCGTGGGTTTACGCTGTGCGTGTGGATTACAGCATTTGCATTGATTCTATTCTGGCCAAGGATGTTGGCTTCGTTACCCAGGATGGGTGCAAGAAGAACTTTGCAGAACCGCTGTATTTTGCACCCCCTGTGTATAAGCGTTGGGCCACTCTGAGATCAAGTGGGCCCCACCCTAAAGGAATAAAATGATAAGAGATCGGAGAAATGAAGTCTCTCTTTAAAATATGGAAGATTGTCAATGTGGCTGATAACGAGCGAGCACTACTGTTTCGCCGCAGCCGATTTGAAAGGGTGCTGCCACCAGGGCGTCACCGTATTTGGCTGCTCTCAGGTGATGTACGGGTGGAGACCTATGATATTACTGAGGTGGTTTTTGATGCGATTAAAGCAAAATTCCTGCTGAATACTTATAGCGAAGTGTTAGGTGAATATTTGCAGTCCTACGAATTGTCTGATCAACAAGTCGGACTTTTCTATCGTGATGGTAACCTGGTAGATATCCTTCCCCCTGGTTCATACCGGGCCGTATGGAAAGGAGGGGAAACCGTTCGTGTAGGTATTGTGGATATTTCCAGGGAATTCACCATTGATGACAATGTACTGGGGCTTCTCGGTCGCGGTGCCTGCGCAAGCCAAATACGCATCGCTGCTCAGGCGGTAAGCTATAACGAAGTTCCCGATGAGCATGTGGGTCTTTTAGTTGTCAATGGAAAGTTGGAGAAAGCGCTGCAGCCGGGTCGCTATGGATTTTGGAAATACAATCGCTCTATCGCAGTGAAATTGATAGATATGCGCCTGCAAACTATTGAAGTGAGTGGCCAGGAAATTCTAACCAAAGATAGAGTTAGCCTGCGTATCAACTTAAGTGGCAGTTTCAAGATTACAGATCCACAGCGGGTGGCATTGAAGCTCAGTGATTATAAAAACCATATTTATCGTGAATTACAACTAAGTTTGCGTGAAGCAGTGGGTACCCAGACTCTGGATAGCTTATTGGCAGATAAAGATCGACTGAATATTGTTATTGCAACGGCTATCCATAAAAAACTAGCGCATTACGGTATCGAAATTGTCAGTGTCGGAGTGAAAGATATTATCTTACCAGGCGACATGAAGATGATTCTTAATCAGGTAGTGGAAGATCAGAAGGAGTCTGAAGCGAATTTAATAAAGCGTCGTGAAGAGACCCAGGCTATGCGTTCCCTGCATAACACTGCCAAGATGATGGATAACAATCCTACATTACTGCGTCTAAAAGAATTGGAATCCTTAGAAAAAGTCAGTACACGCATCGATAAAATATCAGTTTATGGCGGCCTAGAAGGCGTGCTTAATGATTTGGTGAAGCTGCGTCCAACAGCTTAAGGTAGCAAGCCACCGAGTAAGCTTTGAGTTTTAAGGACTTAGGCAGTGCTAAGATAGGCGGTGCTCAGGGGACGGGCCGCAGACAGATTTTGCGGACTTCCCTTACTTTGTCCTTGTGCCTGGGAATGCCGATTCTTATTAAAACTATTCGTGCAGGCCGTAAAAGCCTGGCCTTTCAAATCGTATTGCCACCGCTATTGTTGACCATGGCTTAAGAAAATTATGCTTTGAATGCTGTACCTACAATAAAAAATTCCCCAGCTTGGATTTTTCTAAAAAGAATTTTTTACCAGCGTTAATGCGTATGGGTGCAGGAAAAGAAGCTGGACGAAGATATAAATACTGGCTGTAGATTTTTCATGAGAGATCGGTTCAAGGGCTACTAAAGTAATCCGATGAAGAAGTTAGATAAAAATAGAAATAAAGTAACTCAAGCAGCGCAGTTAATTGAGGAAAACCTTCATAGAAATTTGAAAATCACCGATATTGCTAATCATGTTCATCTATCGCCTTTTCATTTTCAACGATTGTTTTTTGCTTATATGGGAGAACCTGTGAATCGCTATATTGCTGTGCGCCGTCTGGAGACCGCAGCATTGGAACTCACCAACACTCCAAACATCAACTTACTGCAGCTTGCAATAAATTGCGGTTTTCAAACCCATAGCGCTTTTTCTCGGGCAT
Organism: Microbulbifer mixtoriginis (SeqCode); assembly: GCF_052466765.1. NCBI lineage: Bacteria > Pseudomonadati > Pseudomonadota > Gammaproteobacteria > Cellvibrionales > Microbulbiferaceae > Microbulbifer > Microbulbifer mixtoriginis (SeqCode). The sequence continues at coordinate 2,350,055 of NZ_CP174289.1, read as the reverse complement.
TCAAAAAACAGTTCGGAATAAGCCCCTCTGCTTTTCGCAATTCTCCCGAAGCCGCGGAAACAGGGGTGCAACAGGGCCGCCCGTATTTGATCAATCAGCCGCCGCGCCAGGTGATTGAGCCAGTCGAGATCGTCACTCTACGACCATTCTATTTCCGGTTTCAGCAGTCGAGAGGAACCTATGAAGGCCAGTTTTTCCACAAGAGTGATTTAGATATTGGTGCATATTTTTTAGCGCTACTGAAAGAGACAGTGCCACCGGATCAATTCTTAATGAGCTGTTTTCCTAACACCCCCCAGATGCTCAATGATGATACCGTTACAGTTTGGTACGGTGGAGCCTACTCAGAACGCCCGAACAACAACAAAAGCTATAATTGGCACATGTTCGACGCTGGAATATGGGCGGTCTTTGAACACTGGGGGGATTACAAATTCCTCTACCAAACTTGGAACCAGATTTATCGCAACTGGCTTGCTCAGACAGCGTATAGGCTGCGTGATGAATTTCCGTTCGAAGCTTATTCGGGAACACCGAACTACATCGCCCCAGCAAAACAACTCACTCGTATTTATATTCCACTCAGAAAAGCATGATAGGAACAGCAGGTTTCCACTTTACTTGCTAAATTCGTCCGGAACAAAATTGTTCGGGATTAAGCCATGCAACTTCATCAATACCCAGCCACCCAGATTTGTGCAGCCTTGTCGGCAGGGGATATCCAGGCCAAAGAGGTAATACACCACCAGCTAGAACGTATACAGCGCCTCAACCCGGTGATCAATGCCGTTGTAACACTCAATGAAAACCAGCCTACAAGTAACATGCGTCCGTTGGCGGGTTTGCCCATCACCCTGAAGGATCAAATTTACTATCGAGGGATGGCCTGCACATTCGGGTCGGAACGTTTCAAGGGGTTCCACCCTACCCAAACCGCATCTGCCGTGGAACGACTGCTGAATGCTGGTGCACAGGTTATGGGTAAAACGAATCTCCCGCCCCTCTCGATGGACTTTCAGTGCAGTAATACTCTATTTGGCACCACTAACAACCCTTGGAATTTAGAATACACACCGGGCGGGAGTAGTGGTGGCGGCGCAGCTGCGATAGCGGGGGGGATGAGCTTTGTCGATATTGGTACAGACTTGAGTGGGTCTTTGCGTATCCCCGCCTCATTTTGTGGTGTGTTTAGCCTTTTGCCGAGCGAGGATGCCATTCCCATTGATGGGACTATGCCAAACCAGGCTGCACCGCTGAAGCATTTTGCGCGTATGGGGCCGATTGCCAGAAATTGCGATGACTTGGACCTGGTATGGACACATATGAATAACCAGCCAGACGTTGGGCAGAAAGAGTTTAAAATGCCAAAGGTCAACTGGAGTGTCGATAGCGGCGGGATTGAAGTTTGTAAGAGCATCGTTAAATGTTTTGAAAGTGCGAAAAACGCTTGGGAAGAATCTGGGGTTCACGTAGTACAGGCTCAACCAAAAGATTTCGATTTTAAACGGGCACGTCGCGCATTTGGTGAAATTATGGGGTTTGAAACAAGTGCTTTAATGTCGGCGCCTGTACGTTTTCTTTCCAGCATTCTTGGGCGTGCAAGTGCGCGCCGTTCACCAGAATTTATCGCGAATGTCATGCTTGGCTATCGCCACAATAAAAGCCGCCTTAGCAATGCAATTGACGAAAAAAAGATATTGTCTGATGCTATTGATGCCTTTTTGGCAGATAACAGTGTATGGGTGTTGCCCGTTACGGCGACTTCGGTGTTTAAGCATATGGCACCAACCAGCGATCGCAATGGTGTGCGTGATTACGCCCTCCCTATGTATATCAATGAGCAACCGGTAAATTATTTTGATGCGATGGCAGCCTTTACAACGCCGATTTCACTGACGGGTCATCCTGTTGTGACCTTACCAATAGGATTTGATGGGAACGGGCTTCCGATCGGAGCACAGCTGATCGGCCTTAAAGACCAAGAGAAAGATCTTATCGAAACTGCGAAACGCTTACATAACATTCTGAAACCACACCAGTGTCCCATGTTTACGAATGGCTAATAGTGGTTTCTTTGTGTCAGTTAATCGGTGTGGCTATCGATTTGTGGTAAGAGAATGAGGGTTAGTGGCGAGAGGTAGTCGGTAAAAATTGAAAAAATATGTATCAACAGTAGGTAAAAAGGCATAGAGATGCCCTACATCTTTAGGCATTCATAGCCCTAACTTAATATTCTATTGCAACGGTAACGGCAGAATTCGCCAGATTTTTTTGTGAAATCTGTCCTTATAGGGCCGTCTATATCGCTAGTAGCTGTTTGGCTTGCCGGCCCCATCTTTGAGGTAATCCTGAAGACTTTCCTGTAGGTAATAATCCCAGCCACTTTTACACATATCCCAACATTTCATTTCTGGAGATAGACCAATATGGGTAAATTTAATCAGAGTTCCCGTATTCTCCTCAGAAAATTCGAAACGCAGAGTACTGCCTTTCCACTCCTCGGGGTCATCTACGTTATCGGAAACCATATTGGATTCAGTACATTCAAGCTCAATCAATTTCTCGGGCTTCAATATTTTGGCGCGAAAGACCCAGTAAGACTGACCTTTAAAACCGGTTTTGGCGATGTCACCGACCTTTAGGAAGGGGGCGCTTACCGGTGTCCACCACTGGGACATTTTTTCGGTTACCGCCTTGTAAGCATCTTCCCGGGAGCTTGGGCTAAAAAATGATGTAGTGTAGTTGGACATCACCGTTCTCCATAGGATCATCGAAACTGAGTCTGGAAGGCATTGTCAAGAATGCTATTTACCTTTCATTAGCAATCCAGAGATTTCACCCTTGGGGTCTAGTTTGCTGTGCATATTAATAAAGACCTTTCCATCCATTAGCGCTTTTCGATAAGGCTCTTCCACCATCCATTTACCCATAATAAATCCACTGGTGCCCTCGGAGCATTTCTTTTCCAGTCCGTGTTTATCCTTATCGGTTTTGGTCTTGGGCCAATCGGGAACCATGCCGGGGTTTGTCGGCATTCCACAGATAGTTTGGATAATCGGACCGCTCGCTTTGCCGGGCTTGCAGATAGGCGGCTCTTTGCCATCGCCAGCGCATTGCATATGGAAATGCGACATGGCTACCCCACCGGGTGATAGATCGCTGTAGCCAACCATAAAACTCAGCATATGTGTCTGGTTGTTGTAGGCGCCAATAAAGAAGCCACCCGCATCTTTAGGGGTTTGTGGATTTACCTTTTTACCGAGCATATTTTCGTTAGCGGTGGTCAGGTCAGCCTTAAAAATGGTAAACCGCTTGTCATCTCCAGCATCGGACCAGGCTTTCTCGCCAGATCCATGTTTGGCAGTTGGTAAGTCTTTTTCTTTTTTATTGTGGTTATCTGCAGTGGTGAAAGTGGAATAGGCCAGTAAAAACATCGCCATTATTAAATAAGCGATTTTGGGTAATGAACTGAGTTTCATAAACCTCTCCTCTATATTGAGTCGATCTTGTTATTACCTATACGAGAAATTTAATGCCAGACGCTTAATAGCGCTCATATTCACTATGAAGAATGGTGTAGATCATGGATGGCTGGCGATAACTACTTGTAGCATATGCGCTTGGTTCTGGCCGCTTAGGGCCAATTTTGGAGACAGTATTTTTTACTGGGTATCTTGGGGAATAAAGGAATTCGTGGAAACGGACTATCCGGCTTCACATGAAGCGATGGGTATAGGGAGGATACAGCCGGAAAAAATTGGGGTTATCGAAAAAAATTATTAACAGGCATTTTCGCTAAATTTAAAACACTGGATACAACAATTGCTCATCCGTACCCAGTGACTCTGCTATCGAGGATGGGGCGCTATCACCCCGCATCCTTCCAAACTAATTCGCGCTCTCGGGCATAAAGGGGAATAAAGTTAAATTGCACCTCTGTGCCACCCTGCGTACGCCGCTGAATATTCAATTTTCCATTCAGATTACTGGCACGCTCCTGCATGATTGACATACCGAAGTGGTTGCGTTTTTCCGGTGCGTTGCTGATACCCACACCGTTGTCGCGGATGCGCACATTGAGCGATTGGTTATTAGCCTGAATCATGCTGATTTGCACCATATCGCCCTGAGAGTGGTATACGGCATTCTGGGTAGCTTCGCGTACCAGCTGCAGCAGATGGATTTCCTCGTGGGGAGTGAGCGGCACTTCATTGAGGTGATAGTCGAGCAAAATAGTGATCTGCGGGTGTTGTTCGCGATAGGCGAGGATGGATTGCTCGAGGATATTGCGTAGGCCGCCAGGGCCTATCTGCAGCCTGAAGGTGGTGAGCAGTTCGCGCAGCTGGCGATAGGAGGAGTCCAACCCCTCTTTTAGCTCGGTAATAATCTCCTTTACCTTGGACTTATCTACCTGCTCGCTGCGATTGGCGCGATTTAGCCTAGTGACTTGGATTTTCAGGTAGGACAGCGATTGGGCCAGGGAGTCGTGCAGTTCCCGCGCGATGATCGCGCGCTCATCCAGAAGGGCAACGCGGCGCTCTTGGGCCTCGCGCTCGTTGATGGCAATGGCGGCGGTGACGCTGTCGGCAAAGGTGGCCAGGCGCTGTTGCTGTTCCTCATCGAGGCTGTTGCCTCTGGGCAGAGTACACATCAGTACGCCGTAATTGCGCTTATCCACTTCCAGGGGGAAGCGGTACACGCGGAACTCTCCCTCATCGGAGGGACCGCAGGTGCTCACGCAAACCCGACAGTCACTGCCGCTGCACTGGCTGTTGCCAAACCCCTGTACCAGATGTTCGTAGGGGGCTTCGCCTTCGGGTGTCATCAGGCACAGATCCAGGTTGTTCAAGTCGGCGACATTGGCGAACTCGCCCAGCCATTGCCCCAGCTCGGATCCGGCCAGGGGCCCCTCGCTGATACGCCGTGCCAGTCGGTATTGGAAATCCAGTGCCTCGTGGCTCTTCTGTAATTGAGCGGTTTTTTGTTCGACGCGGTGGGCCAGGTCACGATGGGTTGCGTGAATTTCGTCGCTCATATAATTGATGGTGCGCGCCAGAACCCCCAACTCGTCTTCGCTGTCGATCTCCAGGCGATTTTGGTTGAAGTTCCCTTGGGCGATGCTCATTGAGCGGCTGATGAGTTGCTTCAACGGTTGCTCCACGGAGCGATGGAGTATGTACAGGGACAAGTAAACAAGCGCCACTATGGCGAATAGGGAAGCCACCTGTACCAGGCGCAGCAGGCTGATCTTTTCCTCGGCGATGGTTTGATAGTCCAGTACCAGGGTGTCTACATCGTGAATAAATGGTTCCAGGTGGGTGGCCAACTGTAGGGAATCCATGCTGGTGCGACCGGCGGCAATGGATTCCAACAGTGGTCGAATCTCTTCCTCCCAACTGCCGATCACCTTGCGGTAGTTGCGCGCCGCGCGCAGGTTATCGCTGGCACTGAAGTCGGAAATACTCAATACACGGCTCAGGCGCGAAGTCACTTCGTTCGATAGTGTGGCGGTGGCTTCCATATCCCCAGAGGGTGCTGTCGCTGCGAGCCGGTAGCTCATAGCGCGCAGGGAACCGGCCAGGTTCACTGCGGCGGCATCGTTTTCCGCGGCGTCAGAGATAATGTAAGAGGCCACCATGGAGCTCAGCGCGACTAACACTGTGAGCAGCATCAGGGTGCCGATTCGATAGACGATGGACTGTCGGATTCGATTCAACATATCAGTTCACTTCGATCTCGGGCCGCTGTTGGATAGCCTCTATTGTGCCGCTTACAAGCGCTCAAATTTGTGAGTACCACCAAAGAGTGCCAGTTTTGCACAAAATTTAACCTATTGCCTGTGTTTTAAATACCGCCTAAGTCATTACGGGACTTACGCCCAACCTCAACCATCAACTGGCGCCATTTTCTTACCTACTCATGGGTAGCTCAGCGCTTTTCTACCCCTTTTTGGTCAGGTGATCCTCTTTTACAGCGCTTTTATATTCCCAGCTAAACCGATGCTTTAACCGCATTTCGATGCCCTGGGAGTACCGCATGAGCCATTTCCTGGACCGACTGAAATATCTGAAGAAACAAAAAGAGCCTTTTTCCGGAGGACACGGGGAAAAGACCAACGACGACCGCAGCTGGGAAGACGGCTATCGTCGCCGCTGGCAGTTCGACAAGATCGTGCGTTCCACCCACGGGGTGAACTGCACCGGCTCTTGCAGCTGGAAGATCTACGTCAAAGACGGTTTGGTCACCTGGGAGACCCAGCAGACCGACTACCCGCGCACCCGCCCGGACCTGCCCAACCATGAGCCCCGAGGTTGCCCGCGCGGTGCCAGCTACTCCTGGTATATGTACTCGGCCAACCGCCTTAAGTACCCGAAGATCCGCAAGCGTCTGGTAAAACTCTGGCGCGAAGCCAAGTTGAGACACAGTGATCCGGTGGATGCCTGGGCCAGCATTGTCGAGGACCCGGCCAAGGCCAAGTCCTACAAAGAACGCCGGGGAATGGGTGGCTTTGTGCGGATTAAGTGGGATGAAGCCAATGAGCTGATCGCCGCTGCCAACGTCTACACGACCAAAAAATACGGCCCCGACCGGGTAACCGGCTTCTCGCCGATTCCCGCCATGTCCATGGTGTCCTACGCCGCAGGTGCCCGCTACCTGTCATTGATTGGCGGCAACTGCCTGAGCTTCTACGACTGGTACTGCGACCTGCCGCCCGCCTCTCCGCAGATTTGGGGCGAGCAGACCGACGTGCCCGAGTCCGCCGACTGGTACAACTCCAACTACCTGATCGTGTGGGGCTCCAATGTGCCGCAGACCCGTACCCCGGATGCGCACTTCCTCAGCGAGGTGCGTTACAAGGGCGCCAAGACCTGCGTAATCACTTCCGATTACTCCGAGTGTTCCAAGTTTGGCGACACCTGGCTGGCACCGCGTCAGGGTACCGATGCCGCTCTGGCGATGGCCTTTGGCCACGTGATCCTGAAAGAATTCCACGTCGACAAGCCCAGCGCCTACTTCACCGAATATGTGCGCACCACCACCGATATGCCGATGCTGGTGACCCTGGAAGAGCGCGAGGGCAAGCTAGTACAGGGCCGCTTCCTGCGCGCCTCCGATCTGGCAGATGACCTCGGCCAGGACAACAACCCAGAGTGGAAGACTATCGCCGTCAACCATGATGGCCAGCTGGTGTCACCCCAGGGCTCCGTAGGTTACCGCTGGGGCGAGCAGGGAAAATGGAACATTGAGCAGCGCGATGGCCTGAGTGGTGAAGAAGTAAAGCTAAAGCTCAGCCTGAAAGACTGCGCCGATGAAATCGCCCAGGTGGCCTTCCCTTACTTCGGTGGCCAGACCCACGAGCACGACTACTTCCAGCACACCGACCACAGCGATGTGATCGACTACAAGGTGCCGGTGAAGTTTGTGCAGAACAAAGATGGCGAGGTGCTCAAAGTTGCCAGCGTCTACGACCTGACCCTGGCGAACTACGGCGTCGAGCACGGTCTCGACGATCCCAACTGTGCCCACAGTTACGACGAAGACAAACCCTACACACCCGCCTGGCAGGAGAAGATCACCGGCTGTCGCCGTGAGAATGTTATCCAGGTAGCGCGCGAGTTTGCCAACACTGCCGACAAAACCCGTGGACGCTCCATGGTGATTGTGGGTGCCGCCCTCAACCACTGGTACCACATGGATATGAACTACCGCGGCCTCATCAATATGTTGATGATGTGCGGTTGTATCGGCCAGAGTGGCGGTGGCTGGGCCCACTATGTAGGGCAGGAAAAACTGCGCCCGCAAACCGGCTGGACCCCGCTCGCTTTCGGTCTCGACTGGCAGCGCCCGCCGCGCCATATGAACGGCACCTCCTTCTTCTACAACCACGCCAGCCAGTGGCGCTACGAGAAGTTGGAAATGGACGAAGTGGTTTCGCCCTTGGCCGACAAGAGCAAGTGGCAGGCTTCCATTATCGATTACAACAGCCGCGCCGAGCGTATGGGCTGGCTGCCCTCCGCACCGCAGCTGGGTATAAACCCGCTGCAACTGACCAAAGATGCCGCCGCTGCGGGTATGTCCGCCAAGGATTACACCGTACAGCAGCTCAAGCGCGGCGCGCTCAAGTTCGCCAACCAGGACCCAGATAACCCACAGAACTACCCGCGCAATATGTTTATCTGGCGCTCCAACCTGCTGGGTTCCTCCGGTAAAGGCCACGAGTACATGCTGCGCCACCTGCTTGGCACCAAGCACGGTTTGATGGGTAAGGACCTGGGCGAAGCCGGCGGCAAGAAGCCGGAAGATGTGGCCTGGCACGATACGCCCAGTGAGGGCAAAGTCGATCTGCTGGTGACACTGGACTTCCGTATGTCCACCACCTGCCTCTACTCCGATATCGTGCTGCCAACAGCTACCTGGTATGAGAAGGACGATCTCAATACCTCCGACATGCACCCCTTTATCCACCCGCTCACTAAAGCGGTGGACCCGGCCTGGGAAGCGCGCAGCGACTGGGACATCTTCAAAGGTGTGGCGAAGAAATTCTCCGAACTCACCGACGGCCACCTGGGGGTGGAAAAGGATCTGGTAACCCTGCCAATCCACCACGATACCCCCACCGAAATCGCCCAGCCCTTTGGGGTGAAGGCCTGGTGGAAGGGCGAGTGCGACCTGATCCCCGGCGTTACCGCGCCGAGCATGATCGAGGTGGAGCGCGACTATCCCAACACCTACAACCGCTTTACCTCTATCGGCCCACTGCTGGAAAAACTCGGCAACGGCGGTAAGGGCATCAGCTGGAATACCGATGACGAGGTGGACTTCCTCAAGAAGCTCAACCGCACTTGGAAGGATGAAAGCGCCCGCGATGGCCGCGCCCGTATCGACAGCGCGGTGGATGCTGCCGAGATGATTCTCTCACTGGCCCCGGAAACCAACGGCCAGGTAGCGGTAAAGGCCTGGGAAGCGCTGGGCAAGATCACCGGTCGCGATCACACCCATCTGGCCAAGCCTAAGGAAGACGAGAAGATCCGCTTCGCCGATATCGTGGCGCAGCCGCGCAAGATTATCTCCTCGCCCACCTGGTCCGGCCTGGAAGATGAGCATGTGAGCTACAACGCCGGCTACACCAACGTGCACGAGATGATTCCCTGGCGCACCATCACCGGCCGCCAGCAGTTCTACCAGGATCACGAGTGGATGCGCGACTTCGGCGAGACCATGTGTGTGTACAAGCCGCCCATCAACCTGAAAACCGTACAGCCGGTGCTGAACCAGAAGCCGAATGGCAACAAGGAGATCCTGCTGAACTGGATCACCCCGCACCAGAAGTGGGGTATCCACAGTACCTACTCCGACAACCTGCTGATGCTCACCCTGTCTCGCGGTGGCCCCATCGTGTGGATGAGTGAGAACGACGCCAAGCTGGCGGGTATTGAAGACAACGACTGGATCGAAATCTTCAACGTCAACGGCGCCATTGCCGCCCGCGCGGTGGTTTCCCAGCGGGTGCCCGACGGCATGGCCATGATGTACCACGCCCAGGAGCGCATCGTGAATACACCGGGAGCGGAAACCACCGGCACCCGCGGCGGTATCCACAACTCCGTAACCCGCGCGGTGATGAAACCCACCCATATGATCGGCGGCTACGCCCAGCAGTCCTACGGCTTTAACTACTACGGCACTGTGGGCTGTAACCGGGACGAGTTTGTGGTGGTGAGAAAAATGAACAAGGTCGACTGGCTGGATGGCGAAGACGTCAAAGAGCCGACCCGAGAGGAGGTGTAACAATGAAAGTTAGAGCCCAGATCGGCATGGTGCTGAACCTCGATAAGTGTATCGGCTGCCACACCTGCTCGGTGACCTGTAAAAACGTCTGGACCTCCCGCGAAGGGGTCGAGTACGCCTGGTTTAACAACGTCGAGACCAAACCCGGTGTCGGCTATCCCAAAGAGTGGGAAAACCAGGACAAGTGGAACGGCGGCTGGACCCGCAAGAAAAATGGTAAGTTGCAGCCGAAGATCGGCAGTAAGCACCGGGTGCTGGCCAACCTGTTTGGCAACCCGGATATGCCGGAAATCGACGACTACTACGAGCCGTTCGACTTCGACTACCAGACCCTGCACAAGGCGCCGGAGCAAAAACACCAGCCGGTGGCCCGTCCGCGCTCGCTGATCAGTGGCGAGCGTATGGAGAAGATCGAATGGGGTCCCAACTGGGAAGAAATTCTCGGCACCGAATTCGACAAGCGTAAGAAGGATAAGAACTTCGAACAGGTTCAGGCGGATATCTACGGTGAGTTTGAAAACACCTTTATGATGTACCTGCCACGCCTGTGCGAGCACTGCCTCAATCCGGCCTGTGTCTCTGCCTGCCCCAGCGGTGCCATCTACAAGCGCGAAGAGGACGGCATCGTCCTGATCGACCAGGACAAATGCCGCGGTTGGCGCATGTGTGTGTCTGCCTGCCCCTACAAGAAGATCTACTACAACTGGAAAACCGGTAAATCCGAGAAGTGTATCTTCTGTTACCCACGTATTGAGGCGGGCCAGCCAACTATCTGTTCCGAAACCTGCGTGGGCCGTATCCGCTACCTGGGGGTGCTGCTGTATGACGCCGACCGCATCGAAGAAGCCGCTGCGGTAGAAGACGAAAAAGCCCTCTACCAAGCCCAGTGCGATATTTTCCTCGACCCGACCGACCCCAAAGTCCAGGAAGCTGCCCGCGCCGAAGGTATCCCCGAAGCCTGGCTCGAAGCCGCACAGAAATCCCCGGTGTACAAGATGGCTATCGATTGGCAGATCGCCCTGCCGCTGCACCCGGAGTACCGTACCCTGCCCATGGTTTGGTACGTGCCGCCGCTGTCTCCGATCCAGAACGCAGTGCAGGCCGGCCAAGTGGAAACCGTCACTGTGGGGCGCGGTGCCGAGATCCCCGATCTCTCCACTCTGCGCATCCCGCTGCAATACCTGGCCAACCTGCTCACCGCCGGCGACGAAAAGCCAGTGGCCCGCGCCCTGGAACGCATGATTGTGATGCGCGCCTATATGCGCGGCATCCATGTAGACGGCATTCAGGAGCGCGAATTGCTGGAAGAGGCCGGGATGACCGTAGCCCAGGTAGAAGAGATGTACCGCTATATGGCCCTGGCCAATTACGAAGACCGCTTTGTGGTGCCTTCAAGCCACAAGGCTTACGCCGAGAACGCCTACGACATGAAGTCCTCCTGTGGTTTCAGCTTCGGCAACGGCTGCAGCACTGGCAACGACAGCACCAATATCTTCGGCGGCAAGCAGAATGCAGTGCGCGAAGTGATACCGGCCAAAGTGGTCGACTGAGGCCGAGGGGAGAGTACCGATGAAAGTATTAAACCTGATCGCCCGCCTGCTGGATTACCCGTCCGATGAGCTGGTGGCGCATCTGGATGAGTTAACCAACTGGGTGGCGGAATCCGAAGACCTGGACAAGCCCCTGCGCGATTTGCTGCTGGCGTTTATCTCTCATTACGAGCGTATGGATGCGCTCGATTGGCAGAGTGAATACGACGGTTTATTTGAACGCGGCCGCGCTGTGTCCCTGCACCTGTTCGAGCATATCCACGGCGAATCCCGCGATCGCGGCCAGGCCATGGTGGATCTGATGAACCGCTACAGAGCCGCCGGCCTGGAACTGAATGAGCGCGAACTGCCAGATTACCTGCCCACCTACTTAGAGTTCTGCGCCACCCAAGGTGAAGCGGCCTACGGTTGGGTGCACGATATCACCCATGTGATTGCCCTGTTGAGCGCGCGCCTTTCAAAGCGCGAGAGCCCCTATCACCTGTTGATGGATGCGCTCTTGCAGATGGCCGGAGTCTTCGTCGACCTGACCGCGCTCAAAGAGGAAGTCGCCAATGAGGAGCGCGACGATACCCCCGAGGCGCTGGACAAGATCTGGGAGGAAGAGGTGGTCAGCTTTACCGGCGCCAACAATTGTGACCAGTCCATAGCGCGGCCCAGCGCTGCGCAGCTGCGCGACGGCCAGCCCCTAACCTGGGCCTCCAGTGCCAAAGATGCCGCGCAGAATTCTGCCCAGCCCGTACCACAGGAGTAACAAGATGAACTATCTGAATACGCTGCTCTTTGCCATCTATCCCTTTGTTGCCCTCACGGTGTTTCTGGTGGGGAGCCTGATCCGCTATGACCGCGATCAATATACCTGGCGCACCGGCTCCAGCCAGTTGTTGGAGCACAAGCAATTGCGCATCGGCAGTTACCTGTTCCATATCGGGGTGATTGCCATTCTCGCGGGCCATTTTGTCGGCCTGCTTACGCCCAAAGCGGTGTGGCACTTACTCGGCATTGAAGCTTCCACCAAGCAGATGATGGCAATGGTTATCGGCGGTTTCTTCGGGGTAATCTGCTTTATCGGCCTAACCATTTTGATTAAGCGCCGCCTCACCAATCCGCGAGTGCGCGCCACCACTTCCAAAATGGACCTGACCATCCTGCTGATGCTTTACGCCCAGTTAATCCTCGGCCTGATCAGTATCCTGGTTTCCGCCGGCCATATGGACGGTGCCGAAATGCTCAAGTTGATGACCTGGGCCCAGTCCATTGTCACCCTCGATGGCTCCGCAGCCGCAGCGGCTATCGCCGACGTAAATATCATCTACAAGCTGCATATTTTCCTCGGTATGACCCTGTTCCTGCTGTTCCCCTTCAGCCGCCTGGTGCACGTATGGAGTGTTCCAGTGCAGTACTTCCGCCGCAATTACCAGGTAGTGCGCGCCAAAGCCGCGCGCTAATCCCAGCAATCGTTAACCAGGCCCGCCAAGTGTGGGCCTTGTGTGGAGAAGAGTCATGAGTGCATTACTAGCTTCCGACGCCGCCGGGCACGAATTCGAACTGGCTGAAGCCGTGGCCGTGAACGGCAGTGAAATTCCCGCAGACCTGATTTACCAGGAGATGCAATACCAGACCGCCAATTCTCCACGCCAAGCGATTTACCGCGCTGCACGGGCATTGGTTATCGGTTGGCTGTTACGGGAAAAGGCCGCAGGGCAGGGGCTTTGCGCGACCGATGAAGACCTGCACAGCGAGGCCTTCGACCACGCCGTTTCAGATCTTTTGAAAGGTGAGTTGCAAGTGCCCCCGGCCAGTGAAGCCGAGTGCCGCGCCTATTTCGAAGCCCACCCACATAAATTCCGCTCCGATCCCCTCGCCGAAGTGCGCCATATCCTGATCCCGGCCGCACCGGATGACTCCGAAGCCTGCGCCAAAGCACGCGCCGCTGCTGAGGAAATGCTCAAGCAGATCCGCAACGATGCCAATCCGCTACAGACCTTCGCCCAGTTGGCTCAATCCCACTCCGCCTGTTCCTCCGCCGAAGCCGGTGGCAGCCTCGGCCAAGTAGGGCGCGGTGATACCGTCGCCTCCTTCGAGCGCGCAGTATTCGAGCAGGGCACCGGCTTGGTAGCAGAGCCCGTGGAGACCCCTTACGGAGTACACCTGATTTATGTGGAACACTGCGAACCGGGCCGCCCGCTGGAATACGAATATGTTTCGGAGCGAATCGAGGAATACTTAACCGAAAAACGCCGCCGCCAGATGACTAGCAACTACCTGCAAAAAATGGTGCAGGCCGCGCAAATCTCCGGCCTGGATTTATCGGGGGAGGCCCACTGAGGGGTAGAGATTCGCAACCGTTCGCATGCGATTGCGACTGGGTAAATTGAATGTAATGTCGCAGGTGTAAAACCTGGCCATGACAAAAATAATGCAGCAGGGCTGAGACCGCAGTCAGCGTCTCAGCTTGCACGGCTGGATCTGCGATATTCGCAATGGCTTAATTCGATACCTGGGTCTGCGGATAGACGATCATGGGTAAGTGCCAGAGATTTATCATATTAATAGCGGGGTGCAGGAGGAGGGTTGAGTTTTTTACTTCTTTATCCCGTACTAGACGTTGAATATAAATAGCGCTGTTACGTTTAAATACTCTCAAAAATTCAGCCCCTACATCTACTCCGCATCTGTTAAAGCCGATGGCAACCAGCATCGGTTAGGGGGAGCGATACTGCCGCTTCTTTTCAGAGTATAAAGGGTGTAACCATATATACAGTGAGCCTCAATAGTGAGTTAGCCCTATGGATGGCTATATTATTTTTGCCTCCCAATACTACGCTGAGAGCAAGAAACAGTAACTGAATACCTAGCATGATAAATACAGATATCTTCAGAACAAGAATGGGGTTACCGATAGTGTTTTCACATACAAGAATTACTCCAACGACGAGATAAAATACCCCGAAAGAACGTAAGATACTGATTCAATAAGAGCTAGGGGTGGCTTTTTTATGAGGAGATAATCTGTTGCCAAAGACCAATCTAATTTTTGAGCATCAGTAGGAGATAAATAGGTTGATCTTGAAGTTCTTGAGTACTTAAAATCAAGTATTGAAGGTAGTGCTTCAACCACAGTGTAAATGGAAACTAGCTAAAGCTGAAACTTACCAAGAAGGGGAAAAGAATGGATTGAATACGTGGCCGTATAAGAAGCTGATTCCGGTTAAGAGATTAAGGAAATATATTTACGTATATTTATATGAATTCCTACGTGAATCAACCTCAGAATGAATTTCTGGAACTATTAATATATCGATCCTATAAAAAAACAAAAATTTTTATTTACATTAAAGCACCTAAGCTAACTGGCGTAAAAGCTTGGCTACAATTGACAGCAAAGAATTGTAAGTATTTTTTACGCCTGAGTTTGGAAAATATTTTTATATCTTAAGAATCACATAGCCCAAGATATACTTTGCTCTTTTGCTCCTCCGCTATAGAGAGGGCGCCTATTATTTCCGATATAGAAACTAGTTCCCAAGTTGTTTCACGGATCGTTTTGTTATCTTGGGACCATTTTGATTCATCAAAACCTTCTGAATTTATAATCGCCTCTTTTAAGAAACGTATCAATTCACCACGTAACTTTACTAATACAGAGCAAAGCTGCCAAGGTTCAACTATATTTGGTTTAAAAGATTCATATTCTTCTAAAACACTTTCACTATCTTTAGTGTAGGTAGGTCTAATTAAATTAGCTTCTTCGTCTGAAAGCTTACTGAAAATATTAAAACCGGTTCGATAATTAGGGTTTCCAGTATATAGCATGCGAGCTACACCGTCGCATGGGTTAGTTGTTGAGACAACTGTTTCTTTTTTGTCTTCGTTCAATATTATAAGATGGAAACTAGTAGAAATACCCAAAATCGCTCCCTTTCAAAGTCTAACAGCGTATTCTAAAGAATAACGAATCATAACACCTTGAAATTTATTCTGGAAATAAAACTATAAAGTTCCGTTTATATAGAAGATAGAGTCTGATGATAGTATCTTCTCTAATTCCATCTGTCGTGGCAGTACCTTTATGAATAGCTTGTAAATATAATTGTTGTACCGGAAGACTCTGGACCTAATCGTTGAGGGAAAACAGTCCATTCTGAAATATATTTAGATAATTGAATAACCTATTGGTGTCTAAGACCATTTCTGCGCAATCATTGCCGTGCTTCGAGCAAGAGCTTTATTAAGTTGTAGGTTTTGAAACGAAAATATGTTCAATGAAGTCAAAGTTTTTTGAAGAAATAAGAGCATATAAATCGTCTTTTTCACCAGAACCCTCTGTAATGAAGATAAAGTAATTTTTCCCAACTTGGTTATTCAGTATTGGTGATGTGCAACTGGTATTATAGTTATGTACTACTGAAATAAAATTCTTCTTTTCCCCTTTATACATTTCTATCACTTCAAACTTAATAATCTGAAGATGTGCTGGAACATACATTAAAGATAAAAGTTTACCTTTAAATACAGACTTTGAATGTTTAATAAATTTCTGGGTATTATAAAGAGCAACTGTTTCAGGGGCAATTATACAGGCTGGTGTATTCAGGCTAATCAGTATAAAAAACTACAAGAAATTTCATAAAACAAAAACGTCATTAGCAATTGTAAATCAGCAACCACCCGCTATGCGGGTGGTTGCTGATTTCATCAATAGGGTAAGCCGGCTTAATTTGAGCACAACTTAGTGCCTTGATGAAGGCAATGTACGATATTTAAGCAACCAGTTGTGTGAATTAATGTTTGCAGGTGATAACTGGCTATTTCATTGAATGAAAACCGATATTATTTCCTTCGGTATCTTGCGCTATTGCGATAAAACCATGCTCTCCAATAGACATTTTAGGCACTACTACCTTCCCACCTGCTGGCTCGACTCTGGCCAGTTCAACAGAACAATCTTCGCTATCAAAATACGCTAGAGTGCTATTACCTCCAGCTTCAACACCCTCCATTTTACAAATTGCTCCACTTGCCCCCGGCTCTTGTTTCATTGGAAATGCCCACATCTCGGGTTGAGGGAAGTCTTTTACTTCGTCAGGATTGTCTAATCGAGTTAACTCCTGCTTGAGAACAGCTTCATAAAATGACTTTGCACGAACCATATCATTTACATAAATTTCAAACCAACAAACTGCATTTGTTTTCATTTGAGTATCCTCAGTGTTAAGTATCTAAGTATGGTTTTTATTTCTGGAGACATAACGAAGTTTTAGAAAGATCATTCATATTTTACGTGCAACAATGAAAACTACCATATCATGCATTCCATGCTGCCATATAATTTCAATGGTAAAACCAGCGTCTTGAATTTCTTTCTCTAATTCTACTTTTGTTAGGATGAAGACATCGGGCATTAAGCCCATGAATTTTCCCAGAGGCGCTAAGAGCTTAATAAACCGTATATAGGAATTACCCATACAAACGGTACTACTTACGAAAACACCACCGGGTTTGAGGATTCTAGCGGCCTCTGCCAAAACATCGCTTCTATCTGGTAGTAAGTGAATAACATTTAAACCCAACACTGCATCAAAACTTGCAGGCTCAGCATTGAATTCGGTTAATGTACCTCTGGTAAATCTAATATTATCGATGCAGGCTTCCCTGGCCTTAGTTCGACCAATCTCAAGCATATTTTCAGATATATCCACCGCTTCAATATGTTGCACATGTGGAGCGTGGCAAATCGCTGTAGTCCCTGTTCCGCAACCAAACTCCAAAATATTCATATCAGGCGTAAAGAATTTCTGAGTATCTGAGAGCTTCTTCTGATAACTTGCCTCGTCAGAAATAGGGCTCCTAGCATACTCCTCTGCTTTTCTATCCCAGAACTTCTCAGACCTAGTCATATCAGTTCCTATATAAATGCCAAGGCGTTATCGGCGCTTTTTTTTACTCCCTGACTCATAAAGCATCAAGCTTCGGACCGAAGCGTCCGACAGCCTTAACATTTTTTGTTTTTAAAACCCATTAAGGACACCCCACAACTTATCCCAACGTTCAAGCTTTTCATCAGCACTCAACAGTCTTGGCTGAATTTGAATAGGGTTGCCAAGTTGATTCACGTCTTGTAATAAATTGGAATTTACTGCTCCGCGAAGCCGACCATTTATATTGCAGCCTACGGCTAGTAGTTCATTACAAGCTTTGCAATGGTAGAAATTAGCAAGCTGATCGCCATTTTGTTTAGTTAAAATCCCATCACCAATGAAAACCACTGACATTTTCGGATCACTAATAATACGTGACGGGTTGGCTTGGCAATAATTACAATCGCAAACGCGCGGATTCAAACCATCGAGCGGTCCAGCTAACTGAACTTCAACCCGCCAACGCTTACATTTACACGATCCCTGAAAGAGCATAATAATTAGCGCCAATTACGATGAAAGATACGCTCGCCTCAATTGCCGGAGGCTACTGGCGCCTTTTTTTAGAGCTTTGGCAAAAAAGGTGACAGCAACCGCGGATCAGATTGCATGCACTTGGTACGCCCAGCATAGGCGTGAACTAATAGGGTGAAACTCCCCTGTAGGAAGATCATCATTTAATGGCATTCCATTAAATGCTAACTACCAGCGAATGGCAACTGCAACACGGTGAGATCTTAGGGGGAGGGGGCCGCTGGCAAAACTACGAATTGACGAATAGAAACATCACTTAATGCTTAGCCTAGAGACGAGGTGGTCAAGGGCACTGAAGCCATGTGATCTAATGGGTAGAGTAAATGATGAGATTGTGTGGTGAAAGTCACACCCTTATCAGGGGAGATCTGTGTAACCTGCTGATATGAAGCTTGACTCATAAGAAGGCCCAACCCACTAACTACCATCGCGGGGATAAAAAATGGTTGAACACAGCGGCACCTCGGTCAGCACTTGGGTGTTGCCTTCGATGATCATGAATCTCTGGGCGACTCTTAAGCTGATCAAGTAATTCCAGAGGAAGTTGGAGGACTTCGCCAAAATGATACCCGGAGGCGGTTTGCGTTATCGCCTCCAGTGAAACCAAGGTCCACGCAGTCCGATCGCCTCATTCACCACGCACGAGTAATTGCAGGTCTTCCGCAGTCCCTTCGATAAGGCGGCTAAGGGATTCGGCGCGCGAGATCCGACCGTCTCTTAGCGTGTACAGGCTGATTACCTTGATTGTGAGCTGTTGGCCATCTTTCGCCTTCGCGCGCACCAGATGCATATCAGCTATCCGATCGCCCTCGCCAATTACGGAAAGGTAATCGAACCTGACGGCCGAGTACTCCATTCGGAGCAAATTGATACGCGAATCGAGTTGGGATCACCCAATCGTTGTGTCGTCGATAACCTGCACGAAGTCTTCGGTAAAGTAGCGGTCGGTGACCTTAGAATCAGCGTTTGGATCACATACCGCTTTGGCCATCTCATCCAGAAAAGCTTCGGCCTGTTCACTATTCATTTTTCGATTCTTCTCCGTTCGCGTCCGGTTGTGGTCGAACGCATGGACAGACATCTACCACTGTCTAACGCTAAGGTTGACCGAGCTGTCATACAGCTCGCAAAAAATATTACAAACTAGGCGGAGCCTATCCCGCGAGTTTGATTATAGCGGCTTTGGGCCAACGCTCTGTTATGCACAAGTTGGTCCGTACAAACCTTCGATAGCGGGATGGTAGTAAAGACAACCACTGCGCTGAAGGTCGAAAGTGAATAATGCACTAGTGTTGCACTCGTTCATGAAACTCGGGTCAGAATTTCCATGGAAAGCATATACAACCCCGTTTCTGTCAATCCAGAAAGCTCTCCAAGCGTCATATGTCTCCAAGCGGAGTCTGCTGTGAATGGGTTTGTGCCTGAAGCGGAGATTAGTGAATTAGGATAGTTACCGACAAGGATCACGCAGTTGGCAGTGTAGGCCAGCATATATTTATTCTTGTACGCAGGCTGCCAGCAAGTGCAGACGAAGCGGAGCGCAGGCTGTACAGCCCGGCCAATGGCTGGAGCGAAGTCGGTGCACTTGTTATACATAGTCTGCCCACCGTCGCTGTTTACCAACCTTTTGCTTGTGCGCAGGATTATTATCAATAAATTCGGAGATACCAGATTTACTTTTAGGTAGTGCCGGGTCACTGTGATAGCCGCTACCCACAAAACGAAACCCTGCCTCCCATAATCTCTTTGCCGCTTCCCAAGCAGAAGAGTCTGCTTTTGATGGTGCTGCAAAATTACGTCCCATAAATGCCATACGATGAGCGCAATTTGGACACTTATGGATGATGTTCGAATCAGATTGATGTGCTGAGCCAGATGATGCATCCTCAATAGCTCGTCGCTTAAAGGCGACCTGACAATCGAAGCATGCAAACTTATGCAAAAACTCAGTCATAGTGTATAGCGTGTGGTGAAGGGGGGGGCTATGCAATGAACCTTTGATCTTGACTTCAAGTATCGTCATTCACTAATTTTTGAATATAAATGTTCGTCGAAGTATTGGCCATTTTTACATGACGCTTTTCGAAGAGTACCTTCATACAAATAGCCATTTTTTTCTAGGACTCTAATAGATGCACCATTCATGGAAACTACAGAAACAAATAACCGGACGAGATCTGTATATTTAAAAAGCATATCCGTAAAGACTCGAACTGCCTCAGTAGCAATTCCATTGTTCCAGAATCTCCTTCCAATCCAGTAACCCAGTTCAGCGCCGCAGCTATATTCAAGTTCACCTACCTTAGCCGATATACATCCTACAAGCTCTTTATTGTACTCAATCGCTTTTGTTAGGCTTGAACTCTCATTATTTTCAACCCACCAACGAGCATCACTCACTGTATAAGGTTGAGGTATAGCATCTGTTATATATTGCGTTACCTCATTATCATTAAGGTACAACATTAGTGAATCAATATCAGATTTTTCAAACTGTCTTAGCTTAAGCATTTTTTAGAAACTCTACCGTAGCGACTCATCAGCGACAGAAAATTAAGAAGGTGATCCTATGTGAAGGACCGTATTATATCCTTGTCAATCGTAACTATTCCTTGTACCTCAGCCTATGGGGATCAAAGATTTTATCATATTCCCCATGCCCCCTATCTTAATTACTGGGTTAAAACGGAGTGCTTAATCAATTCATTAAGCTTGTACTGTTAGTGCAATGAGCTTTCGAAATATCTAAAGGCAAATCCGATAGATATTGCAAGGAGGGCAGGTCCGAGGTTACGTCTGAATAGGCGTTTTATTTTATTAGGTGTTCGGCCGTTACGTAGGTCACTAATTAATTCATGTTTTGCATGAAAGGCACATAGAGCTGATAATACGGCGGCGACCAAAGAGTAGGTGAACTCTTCAGTAATAGGTTTATCAATACCAAGAGCGGTTCTGAGAGTAACAATACCGCCTATAAATGCCATAGCGAATGTCAAATTAGACTTTAAAAATCTGAACTCTAATTCTTGACTCAGAAGATAATGAGGACTTTGTTCTATGGGTTTATTAATAACAAATTCTTGTAATTTTTCTTTCATTACATACAACCGTCAATGGGATCTATTTACATAATAGTATCTTTACCAGTCCAATGGAATGTCCAAAACCTACAGTAAGACCTCTAGTAACAAAGCGACAGTAGTTCAGCAAGAAAGGTTCGTTCGTACCAATATTGTTAACTTAGGCCATTTGGGACTTTTTTCATAAAAAAATTATTAAAAGTATAAACACATCAAGGTTAAAGCCAAGTTTGCGATATTCAGGAATCGCATGTTCTCAAATATCACAAATAAAAACCCTGCTATTTGAGCAACGGCTGTATAGGAGCACTTAAACAATTTATTAAGTTTGTATTGTTAGTGCAATGAGCTTTCGAAATAGCTAAAGGCATAACTGATAGATATTCCAAGGAGGGAAAATCCGGGAAAATGTCTGAAAAGGCGTTTTATTTTACTAGCTGTCCGACCTTTACGTAGGTCACTAATTAATTCTTGTTGTGCGTGAAAGGCAAATACAGCTGATAATACGACGGCGGCTAAAGAATAAGTTAACCCTTCATTAATAGGTTTATCAATGCCAAGAGCGGTTTTGAGAGTAACAATACCGCCTATAAATGCCATAGCGAATGTCAAAATAGACTTTAAAAATTCGAACTCTAATTCTTGACTCAGAAGATAATGAGGGCTTTGCTCTATGGGTTTATCTTTTACTAATTCTTGTAATTTTGCTTTCATTACATACAACCGTTAACAGGATCTATTTGGATAATAGTACCTTTGCCTTCCCAATGGAATACTCAAGACTTACAGTAAATTCTGTAGCAGCAGAGCGACAGTTGCTCAGCGGAAAAGGTTCGATCGTACCAATTTTATTAGTTTAGGCCATCTGGAGCTATTTTTATAAAGTAAATTATTACAGGTATAAAGCACATCAAGGTTAAGACTAGGTTTGCGATATTCAGTACTCGCTTGCTCCTAAATATCACAAATAACAACCCTACTAACTGAGCAACGGCTGTATAAAAGAAATACAGTCCTAGTGTTCCATAAAAATTTGCTAATTCTGGAGCAATAAGGGCTGGAAAGGTCGCTACCAGCAAATATGAGATGAACCCACATAGCATCGCGATACTAAGTCTACATGCTAAATAATTTGTTCTTCCCATATTAGTTTTTAATTTTACTTCTCGCATAATGAAGCGGGTCAGACATTATAAAGCTCAATAACAGCAGGTGTAGAGGTTGATTGATTTTCTAGTAATACATATGTAATAAAAGGTCAAAACCTTTTATTGAGAATCTTACTCTTTCCATGTCTTCTGTATATTTTCCGAGGTTATTCCCATCAAGATCCCAGACATTTTCTTTGGCGAACCACGTATTTAATTCTTGATCATGACATTTGAACTGGCTTTGTGGGACTACCTTACCATTTTTTATGGTCGGCCCAAAATTCCTACATTCTGTGCCCCACCTCCACCACTTTATATCTGGCATATTTACCATGCCTTCTCTGAGGGGAACGCCAAAAACTTTGATTTCGGACTCATAGTTTTTATAAATTATATATCTAAAGCCCCACTTCCCGCCCGCCTCATAATTTACATCCCGAGTAAGTATTTCACCCGGCTCCAGGTCAGCTATATCAATACTAGGAGATAGTTCACCAGCATTTACTGGAGGCTTTAGGGCACTGCCAAACATGCCAAGTATGAATCCGATTCCAATTAGAGAGAAAGTAAGAAGGCTGAACCAAAGTAATTTCTTGCGCTTTTCCATTTGGTGTTCACTACGTATAAAAAATTAACTTCACTAAAAATGATATCGCTATTTTCTTCATTTAGTTAGCATATATAACGTCAAGGTTTTGATTGTTCTGAAGATCATTAATACTCATAGACGCTGTCGTCTTGATGGGCTGATGGCGTTCATCATCTGGATAGATCGCGGCCGCGCGCTCTATCCTTCCTAGCTATGCCTATTGCTTATCGACTTCGTTTTCCCACTCTTCTTCATAGCCTAAGGCTTCAAGGTGTGCCGAAATGGAGTTCATTATTTTTTCATTCCAAAATTCAGCTCCTTCATTCCATTGAAGCTTTACACCGTTATTTTCGTCCTCAATTGATGCATCTACCATAGCCCAAAAGAAACGACAGATATGCTCGGCTTGAGACTTGTTTAAAATAATGCCATTTTGAAGGAATTGCAGGCTAAGTTCATCATCTAACTTTTTCGCGTAGAATTCCGCGTATTCTTTTTCTTCAGGAAATTTATAAGTAATCATGGATAAGAAACAGATTCTAACCTTTGCGATAGCTAGCTATAAAATCAATCCTTAGATCTTACCGGATTTAAAGGTGGTCCAGAAGATTCAGCCTCTTCTATTTCTCGATTAACTAGAGCTACTATGTATAAGATTCATAGTTTCTGCTGGTTCTTTAATCTATTTGACTTTATGGCTGTTTCAACCTCTTTAGCTTCTTTCAATATTTTAGATTTGTTTTTCTCAACAAACTTTCTAATATCTTCCTTGCTAATCTGTTTCTCTTTAATCGTCATTTTTTCGATCTCTCATACGGTCAATTTCAGTTGGATTCGTTTGTTTTCCCGATGGTTCTTCTATTGTTGTATCCTTTGATTTCTTTTTCACTTCTTCAGCATGTTTCTTCATCTTTGATCGAATCTTATTGATTCGGTCTTTCTCTTCTTGTGAGAATTTATAGCCACTCATAATTTTTTCATCCCGACTCTTTTTCCGTGGTAAATCTCAGGCGCTGAAAATCCTTGGCTTTCGTAGTAATCAATTGCACCTTTTACTGGGTCTAACACCCAAACCTCGTCAGCACTAATCAAGTTGGCATAAACCGTAGCTCCAAAAGATAATATTGGAAAGATACCTTCTCCCAAGGGATTTGGTCTTACCGGTGTAGATTCGATAAGGTTCATTCTTACCTTTGTACCATGCTTGGATGCAAATCCATAACAAAGCCCGCAAAGTTGATTCTCAAACCAAACTGACATTTCATATCTTTTTGGCTTCTTCTGATATGCATTAAATTCTGGCTCCCAGTCCCAACTGGCTCTCGAAGATCTTAGATTAGATCCTCTCATTTCTTTCCAAGAGTCAGCCAGTCTTGCTGTCTTCAAACTAATGCCTTTTATTGATGTCTGGGGCCATGATTCCTGTGTAATAGACCAAACCTCTTCCCTGAGCGCTTGGTAGTATCCAATAACAGAAGGGTAATTGTGAAAAGCTGAATCTTCCATAGTATTTCCTATACTTAAATCAAAATATTTCCACTATATTTGAAGAGCTATTTTCTCTTAGTTGGTAAGATGCCGAAAAGTTTGATCCAGTTTCTAGATTTGCTTGGGCAGTTCATGGTGCCCAAGGTGGCTGTCGCCGTAAATTGAATCATGGTTGTATACAACACTAAGCTCTGCTGAAAACATAAGTAGAGTCAAAGCTGGAGCTTATGATTTTCAGCAGGAGCGTCCTGTTAAAGTGGATAACTACCCCTTCCACTGGTTCCTTCGAAAAAGCTTCCAATTACGATTAGAGATATTACTAGGAAAATAGTCATCCCAAGCGTTTGGTAAACATTTTGGTTGACGACGGTTTCTAATCTTTATTGGGATCTCTAGTTCATTTTCCAACGAAGCATAGTATTGCTTCATCTCGTTCTTGGTTTTAGGGTGTCGAAAATACCCCATATGGATCTCCATTAGCTACGAATTGCTAATGGAAACAAAACCCTCTTTTTAACAGTAGATTTCTATAGTTCATGCTTTCCTGCCAAAGAGCTTTAATAGTGTGCTCAACTGAAGCTGGATCATATCACTTGTCGATCAATGCCAAAATGGCAAATAACTATACTCAGAGCCGATATATCAATCGGTAAGTTATCCAGTACAGGCGAAAAAACACCTATGCAGAGATAGGAACAAGTGTACCGATTAAATGGGATTTTAAGTGCTTTATGAGAATGGCATGCGACTAAAAAGGGACAACCCTACATGTCTCACTGCAATACCTAGGCTATTGGGATATTTTCTATCGACACAAGAGAGACACATTGAGTGGCGGCTTTAATAATTAATTGCTTTTAGTTCTCACGTGAAAGCGAGTAAAGAGTAACCATCTAAACCATCACTCTTATGGATAATGCAAATTATCTAAGCTAAGGAGCATAAAAATATAGGCACAAAAATGATCTTATTGGATTTTATTCAGTTTGTTTTAGTGTCAAAGCTGCGTAAAATCGATTGATATTTATTGGTATTTTGGCCGGAATTGGGTGGCCTTTTGTGGGCCGATGACCAAAGACCAAAGGGATTCGAGAGAATCAAGATATCTAAGAGTTTTCTAAAGAACCATCCTCTCACAGGAGAACGGTAGCGTGACGTAACAGTAAGTAAAAGGCGCTGACCCAAGGTGCAGCAACACCAGGGGCCAGCTAACCAAATTGATACGCTAATTATCAAAATGGCTATATGGATCATACGCTAGAAACCCGCTCGTCTTCAATAAAGTGGAGTACATTCAGCGGCTTGGAGCGATTCCCAAAGCTCTGGGAGCGTTATGCCTGCCTTTTCTTTTTCTATGCCTACCGTTCCCGCGCACCTCCCCGTATTTCCTCACAATGTTACTTTCTCAGCCTTCTATCAGAGAAGGTTTACCTATGGTTTGAGTATCAGTAGGAAATAAATATGTTGATCTTAAAGCGCCGGACAGGTGAAAACTTAAGGATTGGGGCTAATGTTTCAGTTACAGTATTGGAGGTTAAGGGTAATCAGGTGAAGATTGGAATATGTGCTCCTAATTCCCTACCCGTTCATCGTGAAGAAGTATATAACCGTGTCCAAAAGGAACGGGGGCAGGGAAATAGAAATCGCTGATGATCTATTCTTGATTATGACAAACTCAACGTAGCGGCGCGCGCTAGCGCGTCTAGCCATAAAGTGGTGATATTGCCTTGATTCGTCATAAATGCTCGTTCAGTAGAAGGTTGGATAAATCAAACTGCTTTTCTTTGTGTTTTTCTTTTAACTGGTCAAGTTTGAATCTTGCATAGTCTACGTATGTGATTGTACTCTCACAGATACCAGATCCAATAATACGTGATTTTGTTTCTTCTCTTAGCGTAGATATATTTCTTATATTTAAACCTGACTCTGGTATGTCAAGCTGTATAAGTTCATTTTCAATCTTTCTTTGTTCAGTTGTTGCCTTATAGTTTCTTTTTTCAATGTAATTATTCATCTCTCCGTGATATAGCCGATGGAGTATAACGATGAAATTTATATGAGAATCTCTATTTACATCGCCGCGAATTGCAACTCCAACCTCTTTTTTTGAGTCATCCCACTGACGTACAATTAAGTAATCATACATTTTTGACAAAATAATTATTTTTCCATCATTTGTGCTAGGTATTGTCGCGAAGTCTAAGATAAGCTCTTCCAACCTCGGTATAACCCATTCCTGTTCCAGTAAGTCGGAGTTGATATCAAATATCATGGGTATAACATCATCTATATTATTTAAAAACGCAATTTTATTGTATATCTTGTAGCGGTTTTGATTAGCCATCCCGACTAAATATAAAGCCGTAAAGTATTCTTGAAATGATCTATGGGTAAATGTATAGCCCAAGCCATCCCTCTGCATAATACATACACTATCAAGGATGTCGGTTAAAAAATGTTTTAGATTTGTTTCAATTCCAGCTATGTGAATCGCTGACTTTAGATATTGATTGATCTCGTCTTCAGTGAAGAAGTACTTTCTGTCAGAGTAGCTAAGAATGCAAAAAGAAGATAAGAGTTTTTTAAAATCATCTAAGGGAAGGCCAGAAAATGATTTCCTCTTATACAAACTTTTTAACGAGTCATGTTTATTAAATAATGTTAAAAATGCTTGCTCATAGAATAAGTGAATCTTGTTGGGGATCTCTGCTATTTGCTCATATGTTAAGAGCATCATAGTTAATAATAGAGGGTTTCTTGCGAAACTTTTATGCTGATAATAGAGTTTATTTTCGAGGGCTTCGAGAAATTGCCGTTTTACTTGGCGGTCGTATTCTAGTTTTCCAATTAGAGTGACAGCTTTTTCTTTATCTAATGGAAGTACTTCATAGCAGAAAAATTCTTCCCATGAAGAAAACCTTGTGTCTGGTCTACTTGATATCAATATTAATATGTTGTGATAAACTCCTGAGAGATTGATAATTTCCTCTTCATATGTATCACGTAGTTCGCTGTTTATCTCATCAAAGCCATCAAAAATAAGCATTATTTTCCCTAACTTCAGAGAATATTCTAGTTGCCGTTTGGAAAAGGAAGGCTCGATTTCAGCAAGAATTGAGTGAGCGTAGTCAAGTAATTTTTCCGGTTTTTTTGTGTTTAAATGCCGAAGCTCAATGAATATTGGGATTACACCTATTGGATTATCAATTAAATCAATAAATATACTTTTACAGAATGTTGATTTTCCAGATCCGGCTGTCCCGGTTACCACTACCCTTTGATTCTTTTCGAAAGATTCTATGAAGTCTGATTCTTTTAATACATCATCTTTGGCTATTAAAAGATCTGTTCGAACATAGAAGTCTTTAATGTTTACAGGCGCTTCGCGATATAAAAGAGTTTTCGTTTTTGAGTAACGGTCATAGTTTCTTTCTAGATATTTTGTAAAGCAAGTATTCAAGTTCACACTTAATTTATCCAGAGCGTCCTTACCGATTGATTTGGCACCCTTGATAATAGGCTTGGAAAACTGTTTCACTAATTCAATAATTACCTTATTTAGAGCAATTTCACTCATTTTCTTTCCTTGTGGTCGTAACAGCGTATCTAAAAGAAACTGAATCTTATCATTTATCAATATATCTCGGGAGCAGAAAACCACTCTACTAGAAAGAACATTAAGAATCAGCATGTTGGATTGTGTGAAAAACTATTGTTCTAGTGAATGAATGGAACTCTCCAAGACCTGAGGTTTATTTTGATAAGAAATTGTCAATTAGATTCTTATATAGAGACCATGACAAAAAAATATTACGGTTGATATCAGCCTAAAGGTTATTGTGCCAAAGAGTCATACTCTCAAGCACTAGAGGAAAACAACGCCGCCACCGCCAATAAAGTAGCCACCCAAATCCCACAAAGAATCTTCCAAAACAATGAAGCATCCCCTTTTTCTGTAGGGTCTTCCCTTAGGTAATCCGGGTTGGGATTGGCCAGGTCGCGCATAAATTCCGTTAGGGTGGAGTAGCGCTGTTCCAGGTCGATACTGCATCCGCGTTCCAGGGCGCGGTCGAACCAGATGGGGACTACGGGATTAAACTGGCTGGCGTTGCGGTAGCGCAGGCGCTCGAAGTCGGCGTGGGAGCGGCAGTTTTCAATTTCTTCGCCGTAGGGCAATTCGCCGGTAAACATTTCGTAGGCAATAGTGGCCAAAGCATAGATATCGCCGCGAATACCGCTGTTGTGCCCAAGGATATAGTGGGGGTCGGAATAGCTGGCGGTGCCCAGCGCTTCTGGGTGTTCCAGGGGGCGGAAAATCTCGGCACTGCCGGCTACGTAAACTGAGCCGAAGTCGATAATTTTTACCCGCCCGTCGCCGTCGATCATGATATTGGCCGGGCGCAAATCCTGGTGAATGGTCTCCTGATTGTGGAAGGCCTGTAACCCGGTGGCAATCTCCTTAAGGATACGAAACGCCTCTGCGGGTTTAGGAAAGCGGTTGTGGGTGATCCACTGCTCCAGGGTGCTGCCCTGCACATACTCCATCAGGTAATAGAGCGCGGTGCGCGGGCGGGTCTGCCGGTGCAGGCGCACTACCTGGGGGCTGCGAATACGCAGGCCTATCCACTCCTCCTGAATAAAGCGGTCGATATAGTGGATATCATCCTCGTAATTTACCGAGGGGGTTTTCATTACCAGGATTTCCCCGGTGGCACTGTCGCGCACCAGGTACAGCTGGCTGCGCTGGGAGGAGAACAGCTCCCGTTCCACCTGGTAACCATCCAATACCATGCCCGGTTCCAATTCCGGTGGAAAGGGCAGGCGGGTAAGCTGGCGGCTGTAGTCGTCCAGGGTGGTTTGTGGCAGTGCCTTTACCTTTACCACTAGTGCGGAGAGGTTATCGTCACTGCCGTTTTCCTCGGCGAGGCGCACCAGGGTTTCCGCTGTTTCCTGTTCGCTTAGTTGGGTATCTGCCAGCAGCTCGCGCAGCAAATCCTGTTTGATAAAGTCGTGCACGCCGTCGCTGGTAATCAGCAGTACATCGTCCTTAGCCAGGCTGAGCTGGCCGTAATCCACTTGCAGGCCGGTATCCATTCCCAGCGCGCGGGATAGCATCTGCTGGCGGTGGGCCAGGGTGATGTTGTGGTCTCGGGTGAGGCATTTAAGGTTGTCACCGCGCAGGTGATAGATACGGCTGTCGCCAATATGGAAATAGTGGGCAGTGCGGGATTTAAAAATCAGGGCAGAGAAGGTGCAGAGGAAGCCCTTTTCCTGTTGGGGAAAGTCGTGGCTCTTGCGGTATAGCTTGCTGTTAATGGAGGCGAGGATTTTCTGTCCGGCGTGGGCGACAGACCAGGTATCCGGCACCTTGTAATAGTCCCGCACAAACTGCTCGGTGGCGGTGTGGCTGGCTTGGGCACCGGCTTCGGCGGAGCTGACTCCATCGGCCAGTGCGGCGACTGCGCCCAGGTATTCCTGTAAGTGTGGGCTGGCTGGCCAGTGATAGATTGCGGCATCTTCATTCTGCGGTTTGATGCCGGCACTGGTACAGAGGCCGTGGCTCAATCGCGGTGTCTGGGCTTCGGGGTTTGCCTCGGTTTCTGTTTGCACCCCGGAATTGGTTTCGCTCACAGCTTTCTCCACTCTCTTTTCGTCCCCTCAGACCAACGGCGAAAAACAAAGAAGGGCCATTGGCCCTCCTTTGCGTTTGTTGCTGGCTAACAGCTTTCCGATCACTCCACGCTGATCAGCTGCACTGTGCCATCCGGTAGCACTTCGGCGATATTGCCTTTGGGCTCTTCCAGGAACAGGCAGGCGAAGAAGATCACCGCTGCTGCGCCGCAGATAATCAGGAAGAACTGGCTGTAGCTGACATAAGACAGGGCGGTAAGGAAAGTAACCGCACCCACGTTGCCGTAGGCTCCGGCCATACCGGCGATCTGCCCGGTCATGCGACGC
This sequence comes from Microbulbifer mixtoriginis (SeqCode), assembly GCF_052466765.1. NCBI lineage: Bacteria > Pseudomonadati > Pseudomonadota > Gammaproteobacteria > Cellvibrionales > Microbulbiferaceae > Microbulbifer > Microbulbifer mixtoriginis (SeqCode). Next base: position 2,319,995 of record NZ_CP174289.1, on the reverse strand, counting down.
TTCACCAGGGGTACGACGGCGAATACGGCGCCCTCACCGGCCTGCACGAAGAAAGAGCAGCACATGGTGGCAACTACCGCAGCGGGAATCCACCAGCCGCCGTTGATCTGGCTCAGAACAAAGTAACCCACTGCCAGGCCGCCGATCAGGAACATCAGGCTGCGGCGGCGTCCCAGTTTGTCTGAGAAGTATCCACCGGTTGGGCGAGCCACCAGGTTCATAAAGGCGAAGCCAGAGGCGAGCAGGCCGGCCTTCACCGGGCTCAATCCTTCAAAGGTTTCCAGGAAGAACAGAGGCAGCATAGAAACCACGGCCAGCTCTGAGCCGAAGGTGACGAAGTAGGCCAGGTCGAGGATGGCTACCTGCTTGAAGTTGTATTTCTCCAGCTCGGGCACACCTTCGCGCAGGTGGTCTTTGTTTACATTCCAGATCATGCGGGTCTGGAAGGCGAACAGTGCTACCAGCAGTCCCCACATTGCATAGGTGGCATTCTGGCTCAGCAGGGCTACGCCGTTAGGAGACAGTTTGTAAGCCAGCGCTGCCAGTGCCAGGTACATGGGCACATTCATCAGCAGGTAGAAGTAGAAATCCCGCTTGCTGGTCACTTCCAGGCCGCCACTCTTTTTCGGCTTGAAGTAAGTGGAACCTTTAGGAGTGTTGCGGGCAACGCGGTAGTAGATGATGCCGTACAGGCCGGCGATGATGCCGGTGAGGCCCAGGGCATAGCGCCAGCCGTCTTCACCGCCGAACAGCAGGGCGAGGGTTGGCAGGGTCATGGCACCGGCAGCAGAACCGAAATTCCCCCAGCCGCCGTAAACACCTTCTGCCAGGCCGACTTGTTTGGCTGGGAACCATTCACCCACCATGCGGATACCAATGACAAAGCCGGCACCCACAAATCCCAGCAGGAAGCGGAACAGGGCCAGGGATTCATAACTGTCTGCGGTGGCAAAGCCCAAACAGATTAAAGATGAGGTCATCAGCAGCCCGCTGTACACCAGGCGCGGCCCCAATTTATCCACCAGCATACCGATAATGATACGGGCGGGGATGGTGAGTGCCACGTTGAGGATTAACAGGGCTTTTACTTGCTGGCTGGTGAGGTCGAACGCTTCCTTGATAAAGACCATCAGCGGAGCGTGGGAGAACCACACCACGAAAGTCAGGAAAAACGCAAACCAGGTAACGTGCAGCGTCTTTATTTTGGGATCGCCCCAATTAAATAAATTGAGGCCGCTGGATTGACTCATGACTATTTTCTCCGGCTTCACAGCAATTTAGAGGTGGATAGGGTCATGGCCGATAGTATTTGAGCAGCGCTACAGGGAAAGTACACAAAGGGGGTAGTTGGGTACTGAATAAAGGCTTTGCTGCTTGGTGTTAGCCCATTTGGGGTAGTGCCTTTTAAGGGGAGCTGCTGCCTATTGAATAAGGTTTACCCCTTGTTGAGTAGTCATAAAAAATCGTCTTATGAGCGGAGAGTTTTTGGGAGTAATTGTGATTACCGGGGTTTTTATGCATCTTGCTGGCAGGTGGCCTTTACCAATACTGCTCTTTTCAATCCGTTCGTAGCGGCGCATCAGGTACGTATTGATCGGGCAGCCGATGTGGTGACCAAATCATTTTCCCGAAAACTGAAAAAATAGGAGAAGCCCGCCGTGCAATATACCCAGCAACTCGCCGGGCGTGTGCTGATATTTGCTTCGGCCATGTTTGCTGCGAACTTTTCCGTGTGGACACTCTACGCGGTGCTTGGAGTGGAAGTCCGCGAGCAGCTAGACCTCTCAGCCACAGAATACGGCATCTTACTGGCCGCGCCGATTCTGAGCGGTGCGCTACTGCGTTTTCCCGCGGGCTTGTTGGTGGAATATTTCTCGGCAAAAAAACTTATCCTCCTGCAAATGCTATTGCTGCTGCCGGTGCTTTTACTCTTGCCCTATATCGAGAGTTACGGTGAGCATCTACTGGCCGGTTTGTGGTTGGGGATTTCCGGGGTCTCCTTTGTGTTGGGTATTCGCTATATCACTCCGTGGTTCGAAAGGAGGCAGCAGGGCACCGCGATGGGCATTTTTGGTGCAGGCAATGCCGGGGCGGCGATTACCCTGGCCCTGGCGCCAGCGATCCAGAATTGGCTGGGGCGTGAATGGATTGGGCCGATTTATGCGGTTGGTATTTTGCTTATGGTGGTGTTATTCGAATTTTGTGCACCTGAAGAAACCCGTTATATGCGCAGTCGCAACAAGGCAAAAATTCAGCACCATCTAAGACCACTGATGCAGATCAAGGTGTGGCGTTATGGGCTCTATTATTATTTTGTCTTCGGCAGCTTTCTCGCACTTTTACTGTGGCTGCCGAATTACTACCTGGCGGTGTACGAAGTCAGTACCCAGGTGGCAATGGCGCTGACCCTGCTGTTTGTGGCCCTGTCCAGTTCACTGCGTGCGTTGGGTGGCTGGTTTGCAGATCGCTATGGTGCGCGCACGGTGAATTGGAGTGTGTTCTGGACCTGCTTGGTGTGCCTGTTTTTTCTCAGTTACCCCCCAACCAGTATGACGATTCACGGGGTGGAACGGGATGTGCATCTAAATATCGAGGTGGGCATTGAGTTGTTTACCCTGTTGTTGCTGGTAATTGGTATTGCCCAGGGGTTTGGTCGCGCTTCGGTTTACAAGGCGCTACACGATAATTTTCCGGCACATATGGGCAGTGTCGGTGGCACTGTAGCCACAATCGGTGCGCTGGGTGGTTTTACTCTGCCGGTCCTGTTTGGTATCGCACAGGATTTAGTGGGTATTCACAGTGCGGCATTTATGTTGCTCTACGGCGTGCTGGCAGTTTGTATGTTGGTAATGTATCTGGCAATCCAGAGGGAGCAATATCAACAGCGTTTGGCCTTCGCCAGGCAAAATAATTTTTTGCATGAGGATGCGAGTACCTCTGCGGCTTTGCCAGATAGGTAGCGCCCACTACCAAAATGGAATTATGTGTGTGTAAAGGGTAGGAAGTATTTATTTTTTCTACCGAGAAAAACTGTGGTTTCAACCACGTCTGAAAAATTGTAATTTGTCACTGTCACTCCGTTGTTGCAAAGGAAAAGCGTAATGACCATTTCCAGATTTCCCAAAATTTTCGGTGCTTTACTGTTGGGGGCCTGCAGCACAGTCGCATTGCAGGCCGCTGCGCAGGATGGTGAAAATGCCACTCTTGTCGACGCGCTTAAATCCGGTGAAGTCGGGTTGAATCTGCGTTATCGCGTAGAGATCGTCGACCAGGAAGATTATGACCAGGATGGTATTAATGGGGATGCACTCGCGTCCACTCTGAGAACCCGCCTCAACTGGCGCAGCGGCAGCTACCGCGGCTTCAGCGGTTTTCTTGAGATGGACGATGTTACTGCAGTCGGTAACGACAATTACAACTCCACCGTCAATGGCAAAACTAATTACCCGGTAGTGGCCGATCCGGATGGCACCGAAGTTAACCAGGCCTATATCCGCTATAACGGAGAAAATTCCATAATTACTGCTGGTCGCCAGCGTATTAACCTCGATGGCCAGCGCTTTGTTGGCGGTGTTGGCTGGAGGCAAAACGAGCAGACTTACGACGGCATACGCTATCAGTATGGCAGCGCCGACAGCCTGCAGCTGGACTACAGCTACGTGTACAACGTAAACCGGGTTTTTGGTGAAGATAGCGCCGGCGCCGAATTTGAAGGCAATATCCAGCTACTCCATGCCAGCTACCCGGTGGCCGAAAACCATAAAGTCAGCGGTTTTGTTTACAGCCTGGATTTAGAAAATTTCGTGAATAATTCCAGCCGCACCTATGGGGTGGATTACAAAGGAAGTTTTGGCCCTGTAAAAGCTAATCTAAGCTACGCGCGCCAGGACGATACCGGGGACAACCCCTTCGACTACAATGCCGACTACTATCTGGCGGAAGTTGGCGCAGACCTGGGCCCGGTAACCGCAAAACTCGGTTATGAAGTACTGGGTTCTGATAATGGCGTTGGTTTCAAAACGCCGCTGGCTACCCTGCATAAATTCCAAGGTTTCACCGACCAGTTCTTGGTGACTCCAGGTGAAGGCATTGAAGATATGTATATCAGCGGTGCTATGAAACTTGTGGGTGGCAAGTTGAATATGGCCTATCACAATTTTGATGCGAATGAAGGTTCCGCAAATTATGGCCATGAGTGGAATATCAGCTACGGCCGCAAGCTGACAGAGGAAATTTCTGCACTGGTGAAATACGCCTCTTACCAGGCTGACGATCACAACGTGGATACCGACAAGTTCTGGTTAATGGTTACCGCCAATTTCTAATTAAATAAAGCCGCTCCATAGCGAGGCCCCGGCTCTGGCCGGGGTTTTACTTATAAAAACCGACGAATTTCTTTAGGGGAATTTTTCGGTTTTTAGCCATTCTGCCTACTGAATTTCTATTTTGTGATGTTATTTCCCTTACCGGTTGGCATCACTGTGAGTACCTAGGGAGTACCACCTTTGCCCCAAGCATAAATTAACCAGCTTGATACACTGACATCAGTTTAAACACCGAGTCCCGCTACCTAAACAGCGCCGTTTTTTATTGACGTTGCAAGGTGCCGGGACCGTGGCCGTACCGGCCACCAGGGTCTAGCGGGAAACTGCGCGGCCTCCCGAAATTGGAAAGGCGTTTAATGTTACAAGACAATTTTGGCCGTAGGTTTTATTACCTGCGCCTGTCCGTGACGGACATCTGCAACTACCGCTGCAACTACTGCCTGCCCGAGGGCATTGGTTGCGGACGTTCCCTAGAAGGGGAAAATCCTCTCTCAGTCGCTGAGGTGGGCACATTAGTGCGCGCTTTCGCTTCACTGGGTACGGAAAAGGTACGCCTTACCGGCGGAGAGCCCTCCCTGCGCAAAGACCTGGTGCCGCTGCTCGAAGCCGTGCGCGCTAGCGATAAGATTCGCCGCTTAGCCATTACCACTAACGGTTACCGCCTGCCCAGTCAGATTGACGGCTGGCACCGCGCGGGCTTGGATCAGGTGAATGTCAGTATCGACAGCCTCGACCCGGCTCAATTCCACCATATCACCGGTCACAACCGCCTGGATAAAGCCTTAGCCGGCCTGGATCGCGCCCTGGCCTTGGGTATCGATACCAAGGTCAACGCAGTGCTGATGCGCCAGTACAACCTGGCCGAGCTGGATAATTTCCTCGCCTGGGTTCGCGAGACTCCGGTGACCCTGCGCTTTATTGAATTGATGCGCACCGGCGATAACCGCGAGTTCTTCGCCAGCAACCATGTCTCCGGTGGCGATATAGAAACCCTGCTGCTGCGGGAAGGCTGGGAGCAGGTGATCCGCACCCGCGATGCCGGTCCGGCGCGGGAGTACTTCCACCCGGATTACGCCGGCCGTATCGGCCTGATTACCCCTTACGGCAAAGACTTCTGTGCAAGCTGCAACCGCCTGCGGGTATCGGCCCAGGGCAAGCTACACCTGTGCCTGTTTGCGGACCAGGGCTTTGATATGCGCGAAATCATTGCCGCCGGCGATAGCGAAGCGCTGGCAGCCCATATCCGTGAGTTGATTGTGGATAAAACCGCAGGCCACCAACTGCACGAAGGTTTTACCGGCGCTACCCGCAATCTGGCGATGCTGGGGGGCTAGGGTTATGGCCAGGGCTCTTGTTGGCAAATCGACAATCGGCGTGGTGCTGGCCGGCGGCCGCTCCAGCCGGATGGGCCGAGACAAGGCCCTGCTGGCACACCCCCAACAGGGCAATTTTTTGCAGCATGCCGAGGCATTGTTGAGTGAGCTTCCGCTGGAAAAAGTCGTCACCAGCGGCGCCCGCCCCGGAGCGATTGAAGACCTGGTGCCAGAGCGGGGTCCACTGGGCGGCCTTTATTCGGTAGCCCTGGCAACTGGTGCCGATGCAGCCCTGGTGATCCCGGTAGATATGCCCCTGCTCGGGCGGGAGCACCTCGCAGAGTTATTGGCTGAAGGGCAGGCAAGTTACCGGCCCTGTTATTTTGAAAACTTCTTTTTTCCCCTGTGGTTGCCTTTAAATGGCGACTGCCTGGATTATTTGCGCCACGCCGTTGAGGGCAGTGCGCGCAATTCTGTCGGCGCGCTGCTGCGTCACCTGGGGGCCAAATCCATACCCATAAAAAGTGCTGGCGATTGGCATCGCAATATCAATACGCCGGCAGATTATCTCGGCTTGAGTACGCCGGATAAAACTCCAGAAAACAGTTTTTTGAGAGACCACTGATTATGTCCGCACACGCTAGCAAAGAATTTGTACCGCTCAATATCGCGGTACTTACCGTATCCGATACCCGCAACGAGCAGACCGATACCTCTGGCCAGTACCTGGTGGAAGCCCTCAAAACTGCCGGCCATCAGCTCGCAGATAAGCGCATTACCCCGGACGATGTTTACCAGATGCGCGCGGTGGTCTCCGCCTGGATTGCCGATCCGAAAGTGCAGGTGGTATTGGTGACCGGTGGTACTGGTTTTACCGATCGCGACTCCACACCGGAAGCCCTGAGCCCGCTGTTCGACAAAACCGTCGACGGCTTCGGCGAGCTGTTCCGCCATATTTCCCTGGGGGATATCGGCAGCTCCACCGTGCAATCCCGCGCGCTCGCCGGCCTGGCTAATCGCACACTGATATGTTGTATGCCCGGTTCCACCGGAGCCTGCCGCACGGCTTGGGAAGGCATATTGCTGGAGCAGCTGGATGCCCGCCACAAGCCCTGTAACTTTATCCCTCATGTGCGCTTTGCCAGCGCGCCCTGCGAGAGCCGGGGGTAATTTGTGAGCCAATTAACCCATTTAAACCAGCACGGCGAAGCCAGCATGGTGGATGTTACCGAAAAGGACATCACTGACCGCAGCGCCCTGGCCGAGAGCAGCATCTGTATGAGTGCAGAGGCTTTTGCACTACTGAGCCAAGGGGCGCACAAAAAAGGCGACGTGCTCTCTGTAGCTCGTATCGCCGGCATCCAGGCTGCCAAGAAAACCTCAGATTTAATTCCCCTGTGCCATCCGCTGGCGTTGACCAAAGTAGCGGTGGATTTCGAATTACAGCCGGAAAAGCACAGTGTGCATATCACCGCTTTCTGCCGCCTGGCCGGGCGCACCGGAGTCGAGATGGAAGCGTTAACCGCAGCTTCGGTAGCGGCGCTGACCATTTACGATATGTGCAAAGCCGTGGACCCGGCGATGGAAATCGGCCCGACCCGCCTGCTGCAAAAAACCGGCGGTAAGCGCGGCCACTGGCGCGGCGATACTGCGGACAAGGCGTAAAAATTTCAGAGGTGTAAAGCGATGGTAAAGGTTCTGTTTTTCGCGCGTCTGCGCCAGCAACTGGACATGGGTGAGATTACCCTGGAGGACTTTTCCGGCAGTCTCAGCGAGTTGCGTAAAACCCTATGTGAACAGCACCCGGATTGGAGCCCGCACCTGCAAAGAGACGATATTCGTATGGCCCTGAACCAGGAGCTGGCAGAAACCGGAGCCCAGGTGAAGGCTGGGGATGAAGTTGCATTTTTCCCGCCGGTTACCGGCGGTTAGTGGTGCCAATATGAAAGCCGTTGATCGTATTGAAGTCTGTGAAACGCCCCTAGACGTAGCGGCTGAATATACTGCGCTGCAAGGCAACAGTGGCGATGGTGCCTGCGCCCTGTTTGTGGGTTCGGTGCGGGACTTCAATGCCGGTAGTGATGTCTGCGGCCTGGCCCTGGAACACTATCCGGGCATGACGGAAAAAAGCCTGCAACGGATTATCAATGATGCCCGCGATCGCTGGTCCCTGGGGCGTGTGACTATCGTCCACCGGGTTGGCCCCATGCAGATCAACGATGAGATTGTTTTTGTCGGCGTTACCAGCCCCCACCGCCAGGCTGCCTTTGCCGCCTGCCAATACATTATGGATCGCCTCAAAACTGAGGCGCCTTTCTGGAAGCGCGAAGCGGTTGCGGATGAGTCCGGTAAGCCTTCAGAGCGCTGGGTCGAAGCCCGGGCCAGCGATGCTGCGGAGATGGAAAAGTGGTCCGCCGGCTGAGCCTGCTGCTATCCGCTTTACTGGTGTCCATCGCGCTACCGGTTAATGCGGATAACTGCACCTTGCGGGTGGCGGTAGCGGCCAGCTTCCGCCCGGCACTGGAAGAGGTACTGCCAGAATTTGAGCGTCGCCATGCCTGTGTGGTGCAAATCAGCAGTGGCAGCTCCGGGGTGCTCTACCAACAAATAGCGCACCGCGCGCCCTTCGATTTATTCCTGTCTGCGGATCGTGAGCGACCTGAACTGTTGGAAAAGCAGGGTGGGGCACTGGCCAACAGTCGTCAGACTTACGCCCTGGGGTTACTGGCTCTCTGGCACCCAAAATCGGAATCGAATATCGAGCAGTTACTGCAAACCTGGCCCGATAAAATTGTATTAGCCGATCCGAAAGTAGCGCCGTTCGGCAGTGCCGCACGGCAAGCGCTGCAAAGCCTGGATTTGTGGAAGAAAAAACAAACTCAATTGGCCCGGGCCCACAATGCAGGCCAAGCCTATTTAATGCTGGATTCCGGCAATGCGCAGCTGGGCTTTGTCGCCGCCAGCCAGATGCAAGCAGCCGGCCGCGATAACTACTGGTTGCTGCCGCAGCATTTGTACAAACCCATTGAACAGCAGCTGCTGATTCCCACCCAGAGTCGCCGACCTAAAGAGGCGCAATCCCTCGCTAACTATTTGCGTTCAGGGGAAGTGCAGGCGCAGTTACACCACTTGGGTTACGGTGTTTTACCGACTCAATATCAAAGTAGAGATGGAGGGAGTGGCTTATGAATATCGCCGCTGCCGACTGGCAGGCCCTGTGGCTAACTTTAAAATTGGCCGGCTTAACCACCTTACTGCTGTTTATTATCGGCGTGCCCTTGGCCTGGAAATTGAGCCAATGGCAAAGCCGCTGGCGCCACGGTATCGAGGTATTAATTACCCTGCCGCTGGTACTACCACCCACGGTGTTGGGTTTTTATTTACTGCTTTTATTTTCCCCTAACTATGTGCCCGGGCAGTGGTTGTCACAAATTTTTGATGGCCCCTTGGTGTTTTCCTTCACTGGCCTGGTGTTTGCGTCAGTGATTTATTCCCTGCCGTTTATGGTGCAGCCGCTGTTGGCCGCGTTTAATGCCAATGGCCAGCGCCTGACCCAGGCTGCCGCAGCATTGGGTATACCGCCTTGGGCGGCACTATTAAAAGTTCTTTTGCCGGCGAGTCGCGCCGCTATTGTGAGTGCCTGCGCTTTAACGTTTGCCCATACCCTGGGTGAGTTCGGGGTAGTGCTGATGATTGGTGGCGCTATTCCCGGTGAGACCCAAGTGGTGTCTATCGCTCTTTATCAACATGTGGAGGCGATGGAATACGGTGCGGCGCACCGGCTGGCTTTGATGTTGATGGGAATTACTACCGTACTGCTACTCGCTGCCCGGTGGCTGGGACATAGTTTGGCCCCGCGCGGATCAAACAACGAGCAGGCTAAACCGGTAATGGGGGTGCTGGGCTAATGGAAATCACCTTACCCCTATTCGGTACTGCGTCTACCACTTCTGATTCCACCGGATTGAGTGTTACAAGGCTGGTGACTTCGCTTAACGCTGCGGCTCCCTGGCAATTAGAGCTGCCTGCCTCTGGGATTTTTGGCCTTACCGGTCCCTCCGGCAGCGGCAAGAGCACATTACTGGCTGCTTTGGCTGGCCAGCGCCACTGCCGTGGCAATATCACTTTTGCCAATACGGTTTGGCAGCGCGGACGCCGCGCCCTGGCTACCCACAAAAGAACGCTTTCTTTGGGCTTTCAGGACAGCCGCCTGTTTGCCGGCCAGTCGGTGGCAGATAACCTGGCACTGGCCCGCCGTTACAGCCGCAGGCCACTGCCCGAGGAAGAGTGTGGTCGGCTGTTAGAGGCTTTTGGTATTGAACCGCTGCTATATCAGCCGGTGGAGCTATTGTCTGGTGGAGAGGCCCAGCGTGTGGCTGTATTGCGCCAGCTTTTTAACAACGCGCCGCTGCAATTATTTGATGAGCCACTATCAGCGGTTGACCGTGCCCAGGTACTGCGGCGCCTATTGCCGACCCTACGGGATTTCTGGGCCCGATATCCGGCGCTGGTGATCTGGACCAGTCATGACTTTGATGAAATCCAGCTGTTAGCCCAGCGCTGTTTTTGGATGGATTCTGCCTATTTGTTCGCACCACTTCCTTTACCTGAAGTTGCCCAGCGCCTGGATAGCCACGACGTAGGGGATAGCTGTCGGAGCAGGATTGAAGTGCGAGTGGAATCCCTAAACGATGGTCTGCTGACTTTGGATTTAGGGGGGATTTCCATCTTTGCAGATAGGGTGGCAGGCCATTATCGAAAAGGCGATACCGCTGCTTTTCTGTTGGAAGCTGGAGATATCAGCCTTAGTGTAGAGAAGCCGGGCCTGTCCAGTATCCTCAATTGCCTGCCGGTAACTTTAGTTGCTAAGCAGAAGCTTACCGATGGCCGCATTCGCCTGCAGTTAGCCGCTGCTGATCAGGTGTTCTACGCAGATATTTCCCGTCTCTCCTGCGAGCGTCTAGAACTGCGTGAGGGCACTACCTACTTTGCCCAGTTTAAGGCCGGTAGTCTTGCCGGTTTGTAAGCCTCTTATTTCTCTTTGAATAATCTTGTACTGAAAACTTCTGCGGAATATGGAGGTTTAAAATGGCTGATGGAAATGGCTGTAGAAAAAGGTATCGCTTCTCCACCAGTGCATCATAAAAAAGGGGAGGTAAAAACCTCCCCGAAGCAACGGTATCCCGTGAGTGAAACTGAATTAAGGGTTATAGAACTCCCCGTTTTTACGCAGGTAGAACCAGTAGTTAACCACCAGGCAAACCGCGTAGAAGATGGCAATGCCTGCCAGGGCGTATTCCGGGGTAGTGGCTTTGATCTGCTCGCCGAAGACCTTGGGAATATAGAAGGCACCGTAGGCGGCAACTGCTGAGGTCCATCCCAATACCGGACCTGCCTGTTCTTTCGGGAACACCATGGCGATGGTGCGGAAGGTAGAACCATTGCCGATACCGGTAGCGGCGAACAGCACCAGGAACAGCAGGAAGAAGGGCAGGAAGAACTCTTCCGGCGTGGCTGAGCCGTAGGCGGCCTTCATGTAATAGGCCACACCCAGGGCACTAGCCACCATGATTGCGGCACAGATTTGGGTAACCAGGGCTCCGCCGATACGGTCGGAGATCCAACCACCTACCGGGCGAATCAGGGCGCCGATAAATGGCCCCATCCAGGCGTACATCAGGGCGCTGGGGCCGTTGTTGTTGATGGTATCGTGAGTCATAACCCCGTCCACCATCACGTGGCTGTACCCGAAGATCACTTTGATAGCCAGGGGGAAGGCTGCCGCGAAACCGATAAAGCTGCCGAAGGTCATGGTGTAAATCACACTCATTACCCAGGTGTGCTTGTTGTTGAAGATACGGTATTGGCGTTGCAGGCTGGTTCTGATCTCACCGGGCAGCAGTTTCAAACCGAACACGGTGGCAGTGATTACCAGCACCAGCACGATTTCCTTGGGCACGCCCCAGCCTGAACCATTGGCCGCTTCGGGAAGCAGCAGCCACAGACCTGTGATTGCGGTGAAGAGGCCGATTCCCAACATCATGGTCATCTTCATCATCGCGCCGATAGAGCTGCCCACATCCGGGGTGACTTCGTCGGTGCGCAGATTGTTCATGCCGAACCAGCCCACAAAGGCCAGCGGAATCAGGAACAGCAACCATACAAAACCGGCATTTTGAATCCACGCTTCAGAACCGGCCGGTATCTTGCCGATCAGTGAGCCAGAGCTGCTCACCAAAGTCATGGGATCGCCGCCAGCAGCGCCGAAGGCACCGAAAGTCATAAATAGCGGTACCAGGATCTGCATAGTGGTAACACCGAAGTTACCCAGGCCTGCATTCAGACCAAGCGCCAACCCCTGCTTTTCCTTGGGAAAAAAGAAACTGATATTGGACATGGAAGAGGCGAAGTTACCACCGCCGATACCAGACAGCAGCGCCAGCAACTGGAATACCCACAGTGGAGTCTCCTTGCTCTGCAGGGCGATACCGGTGCCGAGTGCTGGGATCATCAACAGGGCTGTGGTAAATACAATAGTGTTGCGCCCACCGAACAATCGAATAAAGAAACTACTGGGTATTCGAAGGGTAGCGCCGGTGAGGCCGGCGATGGCCATTAGGGTAAACAGATCGGCTTTGGCAATGGGGAAGCCAAGGTTGAGCATTTGAACGGTAATAATGCCCCAGTAGAGCCACACGGCGAAGCCGCACAGCAAACTGGGAATGGATATCCACAAATTCCGGTTTGCGATTTTCTTGCCCTTGGACTGCCAGAATTTGCTGTCCTCCGGGGCCCACTCGTAGATGTCAGACACGGCGGCCACTCCTCCTCGAAATGATTCGTACAGCCACTATGGGCCGGGGTTTGAGCCTACTCAATTACCAACAGGAAGTAACCCTTTTGCCCTGGAGTAATAGCTACCTCTTAGGGGGTAAGTGCCGAGGTGGGACGCTATGGTAAAGTCACTGTACAGATTTAAACCAATTTTCAAATTGAAGCGGGGCTCTCTATGATTTCTTCTGCTACGGTAATGATGGTCGATGACCACCCGCTATTTCGCAAAGGCCTTAAACAATTATTTGCAATGGAGCCCGGCCTGGAGCTGGTGGCCGAGGCCAGTAGTGGAGAGGAAGCGCTGGTGCTGGCCAAGCAACACGAGCCGGACCTTATTCTGCTGGACCTGAATATGCGCGGTATGGATGGGCTGGATACACTGCGCGCAATGCGTGCTGCAGATGTTTCCTCGCGTATCGTGATACTCACCGTTTCTGATAATAATGCCGACGTGGTGTCTTGTATCCGCGCCGGTGCCGATGGCTACCTGCTCAAGGATATGGAGCCCGAGGATATTCTTGAACAAGTCATTCTGGCTACTCATGGCAAGCTTGCAATTAGCCAGCGCCTCACAGAAATTCTCGCCTCGGCACTGCGCAAACCGGATAACTCCGGAGCGGATATCCTCTCCTCTCTCACAAGCCGTGAATACCAGATACTGCAATTGATCGCCGATGGGCTGAGTAACAAGTTAATTGCTCGCGAATTAGATATTAGTGATGCAACAGTGAAGGTGCACGTTAAACACTTATTGAAGAAATTGGGGATGCGCTCCCGTGTGGAAGCCGCTGTGTGGATGGTCAATCAAAGACGCCCTGATTTCCAGGGTCGAAACCACTGATCACTCTGCCCCAATCGCAAAGGACTGAAGTAAGAGAAATTCTCTATGCCCACTATCGACTGCTGTAGCCAACCGGGTCTGATGCCCATAGAAAGTGCCCGTGAAAAACTTCTCGAAGCATTGAATCCAATCAGTGGCACTGAGACTTTGCCCCTAGCAAAAGCCGCCGGTCGAGTATTGGCTGAGGATGTTATCTCCACAGTAAACTTACCGCCCTGCGACAACTCTGCGATGGACGGTTACGCCCTGCGCTTTGAAGACTTGGCCAGTGGCTTGCCGCTGGAGCTGATCGGCAAATCTTTTGCCGGAGCACCTTTTGACGGTGTGGTGAACCCGGGCACTTGCGTGCGCATTATGACGGGAGCCGCATTACCCGCCGGTGCGGATACGGTGGTGATGCAGGAAAATGTCGATGCCCAGGAAGAGTCGATAAGTATAAACGGTGAAGTTCGCCCTGGAGATCATATTCGCCGCTGCGGTGAAGATGTGGCCGAAGGAGCTAGCCTGCTTAAGGCCGGAGAGCGTATTAGCGTTCCCCATATCGCCCTGCTCGCCGCTGCCGGTGTTGGCACAGTGGCAGTAGTGCGCAAACCAGTAATCGCACTTTTCTCCACTGGTGATGAACTGCGCCAGCCCGGCGAAGCCCTGGGCAAGGGCGATATCTACGATAGCAACCGCATCGCTCTATTGGCTGCTCTCGATCAGTTGGATCTGGAAATTTTGGATTTGGGTATTTTGCCCGATAACAAACAGGCCATCACCAATGCCTTACAACGCGCTTCCCAAGAGGCCGATGCCATTATTACCTCCGGTGGAGTCTCCGTTGGCGAAGCGGATTACACCCGTGAAGTGTTGGAAGAGCTGGGAGAGATCGGCTTCTGGAAAGTAGCGATGAAGCCAGGCAAACCTTTTGCCTTTGGTTTCCTGCAGGGAACCCCTTTCTTTGGCTTACCCGGCAATCCGGTTTCCGCTTTGGTTACTTTCTACCAGTTGGCCGTGCCGGCCCTGAGTGTGATGAAAGGCGATCAGTGGACTGGCCCGCAGACCTTACAGGCAAAACTGTTAAAACCCCTAAAGAAAAAGCCCGGCCGTACCGATTTCCAACGGGGTGTTTATCGCACTGATGAGAATGGAACCTTGGTGGTGGAGCCTGTCGGTACTCAGGGAAGCCATATCCTTACCGGTTTGGCTGCTGCTAACTGCTTTATCGTTTTGGCGCGAGAGAGTGGTAGTGTGGAAGCGGGGGAGCAGGTGGTGATTGAGCCTTTGGGGGTGCCGTTGGGGTAGGGCTGCTAATAGACTTTTGTGGCTGGCCGCAGCCGAAATATGTCTATCTAAGAAAGTTTGTCTGAAGCTGATGTAATCAGAGGGGATGAGCTTCGCCCTTTGGGCTCGCTGCTCTGCGGCAGCTATGCTGCCTCCGAGTCGAACCTGAGTTCGAAGGAAGCTTGGGAGTGAGCCATATACAAGAAAGCCCGCATAAGCGGGTGGTGTGTGTGAGGATTCTTCGCCCTTTGGGCTCGCTGCTCTGCGGCAGCTTTGCTGCCTTAGAGTCGAACCTGAGTTCGAACGAAGCCTGGGAGTGAGCCATATACAAAAAAAGCCCGCATAAGAGGGTGGCGTGCGTGAGGATTAGCTTCGCTCTTTGGGCTCGCTGCTCTACGGCAGCTTTGCTGCCTCCGAGTCGAACCCGAGTTCGAACGAAGCCTGGGAGTGAGCCATATATAAAGGAGCCTGCATAACCTGTATAAGAGGGTGGTGTGCGTGAGGATTAGCTTCGCCTTTTGGGCTCGCTGCTCTACGGCAGCTTCGCTGCCTTAGAGTCGAACCTGAGTTCGAGCGAAGCCTGGGAGCTTGCCATATATAAGGAAGCCCGCTTATGCGGGTGGTGTGCGGGAGGATTAGCTTCGCCCGTTGGGCTCGCTGCTCTACGGCAGCTTTGCTGCCTCCGAGTCGAACCTGAGTTCGAACAAAACCTGGGAGTGAGCCATATACAAGAAAGCCCGCATAAGCGGGCTTTCTTGTATATGGCCCGCCCGAGAGGATTCGAACCTCTGACCTTCGCCTCCGGAGGGCGACGCTCTATCCAGCTGAGCTACGGGCGGTTTTGGCTATCTGCGCCAATGGGAGGCGGATTATACAGAAGGGTGGGGGCGGGTGAAAGGACTTATGGCGCTTCTACACAGGCTTTGGCAGGGGGCGGCACAGTGCTTATAATGCGCGGCGTGGAAGTTTGCGGCAGTAAATCGATAGTCTACGGGCCAACTCACTTCGGCCCTTTGGGGGAATAGCATGAAGAGCATTTTGGGTATTGTGGCGGCACTGGCCGTCAGTGCGGCTGCGGCAGTGGCCCAGTCTGTTGACCAGGAAATTGAACAGCGTATCGCTCCGGCGGGTGAGACCTGTATGAAGGGCGAGGAGTGTGCGGCGGCAGTAGCGGCTGCCCCGGAAGCTGCCAGTGGCGGTGCCCGCAGTGGTGAAGATATCTACAACAAGAGCTGTACTACCTGTCACGCGGCGGGTATAGCGGGCGCGCCTAAGTTTGGTGATGCCGCTGCCTGGGCACCGCGTATTGCCAAGGGCATGGACACTCTTTACACCAATGCCATCAATGGTATCAATGCCATGCCGCCCAAGGGCCTGTGTATGGATTGTAGCGATGACGAAGTGAAGGCTGCGGTTGATTATATGGTGGATAACAGTAAGTAAGCTGTGTACTCGCTATAGATAAGGCCGCATATTAAGCGGCCTTTTTTGTTTCTCTCCTAAACAAAACTCACCTTCCTCTAATCGGCTTTTTTCTTTCGGTCATTTCCAGCTAATACCTGGACCTTCAAATAAGCTTATCGAATGTCGTATAAACCAAATGATATAACTTGTCTTAAATGACTATAAGAAAATTCAGTGTCAGATAAGCTGCAGTAGTAACTGTGATAAGCCGTAATTAGGCATTTAATCCCTACTAACGTAATAACTCTGTATTATCCGCGCCTGCCTGTAAGTTAGATGTATACAACAACTCAAGGAAATTACGCATGAAGCTGGGGAAACTCTTCTCTTTTGCTGCTCTATCGTTTGTATTGGCCGCTTGTAGTGGTGGAGGAGGTGGTAGTAATTTGGAAGTCCCTGATGATTCTGCTGCTTTAGGAGCAGGAGCAGGAGCAGATGGTGAAGTTGATTCAGTAAACACTGATGAGATACCTCCTGAAGTATCGATTACATTCCCGTCTTTTCAGGATACATGGACTTACCAGCGTGAAGTTATTTTACGTGGTACTGCTAGTGATGATCTACAAATTAAAGGTGTATACATTAATGGTGTTTTAACTGAAACCACAGATAATTTTTCTAACTGGAAATTGAAAGTAAATGTGGATAAACCTACTGCAGAATTTGTGGTTAAAGTACTTGATACTGGAGGGAATGAGACGACTTTACAGCCATTGAGAATAAATGCTCATGATGGTTTCGCTCGTAGGGCTTATGGAGCTCTGGCAATAGATTCAAAGAATAGTCGGTTATTTGCAGGGCCACATCCGACAAAGATCCAGCTCTCTAATTTTTCTTTTAACCGCTTTGAAGGGGATTTGCCATTAATTACTGCGATGACAATAGATGAGGTTCGCAATAAATGGTATGTGACGACTTCGGAGTATCTTGCAGAATTATCGTTAGATACCGGAGGGATTTTAGAAAAGTATGAAGTGGAAACAGAATTTGCCAGTATTGATGTTGATGAGATTTCAGGGAAAGTTTATTGGAATAATTCTGGCAAAATAGAAGTGCTTGATCCTATAACAGGTGTTTTTAGTTCAGTTTCTGGGGCGAATAAAGGGGAAGGCCCAGAATTGGAGTTTGATACTAAAGTTGTGATCAATAATCAGAATATGTATGCATTTTCCGATACTGCTGTTTGGGGGCAGATCCAATCTTTTTTATATATGATCGATCTGAATTCAGGAGACAGAAATCTATATAAGAATCTATACGACACACCTGAAAAAATTACTCGAGTAAGAGCCGCAGTATCACATCCGAATAAACCTATTTTGTATTTTTTAGCTAGTTCAGAGCTTTCTGGAGATGGAGCTGAAAACTTATATGGTTTGAATTTAAATGATAATAATATATTCAAAATCATTGACATGGGAGATATAGGTTTTATTTCTGCCGATTTTGGACTGGCCTCCTTGCAAGTTGATCGTGTAAACGATACTGCTTATATACTGTCTCAGGCTTCTGGGCAACTCTATAAGGTGATATTGAACACCGGAAGTATTACCCAAGTTTCACGAAATTTTCGCGGTAAAGGTCCATCACTTACAGGATTTTCTGTTCTTGGCTTTGAGTACGATGTTATTAATAATTACTTAGTTACATTAACTTCCTCGGTGTGGTCAGATGGAGGAGGAAAAATAATGTCTATTGATATCAATAGTGGAGATCGTAAGGTGATTTCTGGTCCAGATCATGGTCTTGGTGTTAAATTTTCTCATGCTAATGATTTGTCTATTTCCCAACAGGGTAACATTTTTGTTGCAGACTCTGGTGGTAATGATATCAAGGTTGTAAACGCTCAAACGGGAGATAGGGCAATATCAGCGGGAAATGATATTGGATGTTGTACTTTACTTGAATATCCTTCGGACGTGGAAGTTGATGCTCAAGGAACAACAGCCGTAATCATTAACCCTTGGAAGCAACTATTGAAAGTTGACCTATCTACAGGAAATAGAACCATTTTGACCGATGGAACTGAAGAGCATGGTACTGGCCCGACATGGGATGGTTTATCAGATATAGAAGTAGATTTTGATAAGGCTATTGTATATGCCCTTGGCTTTCCACGTAGTGGCGTTAGAGCTATATATGAAGTTAGCTTAGATACAGGGGATAGAAAGATATTACATAGCAGTGAGTCCTCTCTGAACTTCCCCAATTCAACTAGTATGTTTTTTGATTCTCAAGAGGGTAGCTTACTGTTTCCAACATGGGGTGAGTCTGCAAGCTATTTCGAATTTGATTTAGAAGAAAAGCAAATGAAGGAAAAGCAGTATTTTGGGAATGAAACTAAGTATAGAATTACAGCTTTTGCAAAAGCAGGTAATCGTCTTTTTGCTAAATTAAGTGATCCTAACAGTGTGGCTGAGATTGACCCACAAACTAGGTCTGTTGTTATCATCTCAGAATAGAGATTCCTTGCTGCTGACTGAGGTCGCATTTGCGGCCTCAATCAAACATACTCAACAAAGACCCCAAAGTTTCCTCTCCCTTCGCCTGATTCTGCTCCGGTGTCGCCTTGCCAAATCCCTCTAGCAACACATCCTCTTCCGGCAGCTCGTCAATAAAACGGCTGGGTGTGGTGTCCTGAGTTTCGCCAAACTGTTTGCGCTTGCCCGCCAAGGTCATGGTGAGGGTACGTTGGGCGCGAGTGATACCCACGTAGGTGAGGCGGCGTTCTTCTTCGATATTGTCATCCTCAATACTGTTGCGGTGGGGAAGTAAGTTCTCTTCCATACCGATCATAAACACGTGGGGGAATTCCAAGCCCTTGGCGGCGTGCAGGGTCATCAGGCTCACCTTATCGGTGGCTTCCTCTTCTTCCTGGCGTTCCAGCATATCCCGCAGGATCAGTTTGGAGATGGCCTGTTCCAGGCGGATATCCTGCTCCAGTTCATCGTCGGTGCCCTCCATAATCTTGTTGAGGCTCTCCAGCAACCAGTACACATTCTCCATGCGCTTTTCGGCCACTTTCTCGCTGCTAGCGTTTTGCGAGAGCCAACCGGCGTAGTCGATATCTTCCAGCATTTCACGCAAGGCGCCATTGGCGGTGGTATCGCGACAGTTGCGCTGTACCCCTTCGAGCCACAAGGCGAAGCGATTTAGGCGCTCGTAGCCCTGCTCGTTGATATGCTCCTTAAAGCCCAATTCCGAGCAGGCTTTGAACATGGAAATCTCGCGGCCCTTGGCGTAGTTGCCCAGGGCTTCCAGGCTGCTAGTACCTATTTGGCGACGCGGTGTATTGATAATGCGCAGGAATGCGTTGTCATCATCCGGATTCACCAACAGGCGCAGGTAGGCCATCACATCCTTGATTTCAGCGCGGGCGAAGAAGGAAGTACCGCCGGACATCTGGTAGGGAACCTGGTGTTCCTGCAGTTTCATTTCGATCAGGCGCGCTTGGTGGTTGCCGCGATAGAGCACGGCAAAATCCATAAACTTGCAGCCGCGACGGCTCTTTTGCAGAAAGATCTCGTTGGCGACCCGCTCCGCTTCCTCATTTTCATTGGCCACCTTGAGCACGCGGATCTCCTCACCCAGGCCGCGATCGGACCACAATGCTTTGTCGAATTCGTGAGGATTGTGGGCGATCAGGTGGTTGGCCACTTTGAGGATGCGGCTGGTGGAGCGGTAGTTTTGCTCCAGTTTGATCAGGCGAAGGTTGGGGAAGTCGGTCTTCAGCGCACTCATATTTTCCGGGCGCGCGCCGCGCCAGGCGTAAATAGACTGGTCATCGTCTCCCACCACTGTGAGGCCGCCGCGCCCGCCCACCAGCAGCTTCACCAGCAGGTACTGGGAGTTGTTGGTGTCTTGATACTCGTCCACTAGTAGGTAGCGAATCTTCTTGCGCCAGCGTTGCAGTAACTCCGGATCTTTGTCGAACAGCTGTACCGGCAGCAGGATCAGGTCGTCGAAGTCGACGGCATTGTAGGCCTTGAGGGCTTCGCAGTAGCGATCGTAGGCAACCGCGATTGCTTGCTCACCGGGGCTCTGTGCCTGCTCTAGGGCACGGCGCGGGGTGAGCATATCGTTCTTCCAATTGGAGATCTGGTTTTGTACCCGATCCAAGAGGTCTGTATCCAGGTCGCCATCCCTGAGCATCAGCTCCTTGATCAGGGCGCGGGCGTCTTCCGCATCGAAGATGGAGAAGCCGGGCTTGAAGCCGGCGGCGCGGTATTCCTTACGCAGGATATTCAGCCCAAGGTTGTGAAAGGTGGATACGGTGAGACCGTGACTCGCCTTGGAGCGCTTGCCATCCGGGCCCGCCAGCAGTTTGCTGACCCGCTCTTTCATCTCCCGTGCCGCCTTGTTGGTGAAGGTGAGGGCGGCGATATTGCGCGCGGCGTAGCCACACTGCTCGATCAGGTAGGCGATCTTGCGGGTGATTACGCTGGTCTTGCCGGAGCCGGCACCGGCCAGCACCAGGCAGGGGCCATCGACATACTTCACGGCTTCGGATTGGCGGGGATTGAGCTGGGTCATAGATGGGGCTGCATCTTCGCGTCGCGGAAAAGCGGGAGATTCTAGCAGTCTTGGCTCGAATCATCCCAGTACCAGTGCGAACCACTGGCCACACGTATACTTTGCCCTTGGGATTGGCTATAACTGCGCCTTATTCCCTGCTTGTGTAACCCCATGCAACAACCCATCGCCGGCTACCACCTAGATGAAGAGAATCACTGGGTGGCGGAGCTCGCCTGTGGCCACTTCCAACATGTACGACACAATCCTCCCTGGACCAACCGGCCCTGGGTGATCACTGAACAGGGGCGCGAGTCTATGCTGGGATTCCAGCTCAATTGCAAGAAATGCGATGAGGGTGCACCGCCCGATACGCTCGAAGAGGTTGTAGAGCCATGACAAAACTCTGGGTTGATGCCGACGCTTGTCCGGTCGCTATCAAGGAAATCCTGTTTCGCGCCGCTGAGCGCACAGCCACAGAACTGACGTTGGTGGCCAACCAAGCGGTACGGGTGCCGCCGTCGCGCTATATCCGCTCCGTGCAAGTGACAGCCGGTTTTGATGTGGCGGATAACGAGATAGTGCAGCGCTGCGAGGCAGGGGACCTGATTATTACTAGCGATATCCCACTGGCAGCAGAGGTGATCGACAAGGGTGCTGAAGCCCTTAATCCCCGTGGGGAGCGCTATACCAAAGCCAATATCCGCGCGCGTCTGAATATGCGGGACTTTATGGATACCCTGCGCTCCAGCGGCGTGCATACCGGCGGACCACCGGCCCTTAGCCAGGCGGACCGCAAAGCTTTTGCCGATCAGTTAGATCGATGGCTGGCAAAGAGTCGCAAGTAACTTTAAGGAGAATTGCCGTGGAGAATTTGAGGCTGAAGCCAATGGAAGAGTGGCAATTCCCAACATTGATGTCTTGGCTACCTGATTGGGAGCAGTGCCAACAGTGGGGTGGTCCTGATTTCAGGTTTCCGTTCGCGGGGAGGTCCTTCTTGGAGGATTGCCGTTGGCCGGAGTTACCCAGCTACGCACTTCAGGACAGCAGCGGTGATGTGCTGGCTTTTGGGCAGTATTACCAACACCTGGGCCGCTGCCACCTAAGTCGCTTAATTGTCTCTCCCAATCATCGCGGAGCCGGATTAGGGCGTGCGCTGGTAGTACAGCTTGCACAAACAGGAGCCAGAGCCCTGGATGCAATCGAGTGCTCTTTATTTGTCCTGCGTACTAATCTAGCGGCACGGACTCTCTACCAGAAATTGGGTTTTGAGGAAGCGGCTTATCCAGGGCAGCGAAAATGGCTGGAACAGTGCGATTTTATGGTCGCACCGTCTGTAGATTTTCAGTAGAAACAAAATATTGAATAGCGCGAATATTCCATGCCTGAATTAATACACCCCATGACCGAACGCTTACAGCTGCGCCAGTGGCGAGAGGAAGATAAGCCTGTATTTGCTGAAATGAATGCTGATCCAAGGGTGATGGAGTTTTTCCCCGCATTGCTGACGCGACAGCAGAGTGATGCCGGTGTGGATCGCAGTATTGCGCATATTGAGAAATACGGCTGGGGCTTTTGGGCCTTGGAGCTGAGAGAAACCGAAGAGTTTCTCGGATTTGTCGGTATGAAAAATGTGACTGAAGATTTGCCCTTCGCACCGGCGGTAGAGATTGGCTGGCGCTTGGCCTTCCCTTATTGGGGAAAAGGCTATGCCAGTGAAGCCGCAAAAGCCTCTTTGGATGTAGCTTTTAATACTTTGAATCTCAGTGAGGTCGTTTCTTTTACGCCGCTTCAGAATCTTCGCTCCCAGCGGGTGATGGAGCGGCTGGGCATGCGGCGGGATTCTCTTGTCTTTGAACATCCGCAGGTTCCAACCGAAAGCCCTTTGTTAAAACATTGTTTATATCGTATCAATGCTGATGAGTGGTTTAGAGAGCATTCAATCAAATAATTTATCTACTCTGGGTGCTCTTTTGCTGAAAAAGAGGCCCCTTATTAGTTTCGTATTCATTTGCGGCCTCAAGGTCCTCCCTGCGCAGCTTACTATGTGACTCACACTCTGTATTGTGACGTCTTGAAAGGCTAACACATTCCTGCGAAGCCGCGTCTGATCGAGAACCATTCTGAAAGCCAGGGGCATCATGAATATTGAGTGATCCCCTGGTAAATCTTCCCACAATCAGATGTTTCGTAGGGTGTGTATTTCTGCTGGAAAGGAATACATACACATATAGAACGGTTTGCATTTCTCTTAGTCCATTTGATGCTTTATGAAGGTAGAAAAAGTTCGCCAAATTCAAGTTAATCATTTTTTAGTTGACTGGACTTTCATTACTTCAAAATGGTCTTAATGGTATAGGTGTTACCAGAAATTTTCTCAGCGCGTAGTTACCCAGACAATGGCCAGATTGATTCAGCCTGACTCAAAGCGACTAGTCCTTCGTCAATGGCGAGAAGAGGATCGGAGTGATTTTGCTCATTTAAATGCAGATACTCGGGTTATGCGGTTCTTTCCCTGCACTCTGAATCGAACTAAAAGTAATAAGCTTCTAAATACCCTTAAGGAACATATCGATGTATACGGGTGGGGGTACTGGGCGGTGGTATTGAAAGAGAATGGACAATTTATTGGTTTCGCTGGTATTAAACATGCTTCGGCGGAGTTGCCTTTCTCGCCAAGTGTGGTACT
Organism: Microbulbifer mixtoriginis (SeqCode); assembly: GCF_052466765.1. NCBI lineage: Bacteria > Pseudomonadati > Pseudomonadota > Gammaproteobacteria > Cellvibrionales > Microbulbiferaceae > Microbulbifer > Microbulbifer mixtoriginis (SeqCode). The sequence continues at coordinate 2,296,751 of NZ_CP174289.1, read as the reverse complement.
TGGTTGCCGCTTCATCAGGGATTTCTGGGGGCGGGGGTATGCCAGTGAAGCGGCCAAGGCTGTCTTTGCGGTAGCATTCGAACAATTAAATCTTACTGAGGTAGTGGGGTGTACCGCATTACAAAACCTTCCTTCACAAAGAATGATGCATGGCCTGGGTATGAGTCGTGACGCCTCAATCTTTGACCATCCACTGGTACCGGAAAACAGCCCCCTGCGGCCTCACTGTTTGTATCGGCTCTCGTTTGATACCTGGTGGGAGCAGATAGGCGGAAAACCCTAATAAGCGGTTTAAATTAAAATTATAAATAGTCTTTAAGCTATTCAATGGAACCTATTTAATGGACTTGCGTCATAAACAGCACTCTCAATAAACATAAGAAACAAAAGCAAATGGAGGTGTTTTATGATGAATCTGTTTCGGTTAAAGGCAATAAAAGTTGTCCTTATAAATATTCTGCTGTTAATCAGTTTGCCAATGGCTCATGCGGAGTTCATAAAAAATACAAGTAAACGTCCGGATACCTCAACCCTTTATTGGTCTCTAGAATTTCCTGCCCACAGCGAGTCTCACGGCTTGTTACTGATCGCTCAGGGCTCAGGTTGTCTTCCTGCCATTAAGAATAAGACAGTACAACAAGTTAAGAAGATTGCCCCAAATTTTGCCGTGCTATTGGTAGAGAAATACGGGGTTACCCATGCGGATGGCCCCAATGACCAATTTAAAGATTGCGCTCAGGCTTATGTGGCGAAGCATACCGTTGAGCAGCGCGCTCGGGATATCGTGCAAATAGTCGAAGAGTTAAAGGAAGCTGACTGGTGGAATGGTAAGCTGGTTCTCTTTGGTGGCTCAGAAGGCGGTGATGTTGTTGCTCGTTTGGCCCCCAAATTAAATCCAGATGCGGCTGTAGTTTTCTCTAGTGGCCTCGGGCAATCTTTTGCTGAGGTACTTAAGTCCTTGGTTCCTCCTCACGTAGCGATAGAAGTCGATGCCAAACTCGCTTACGCACGGACGAATCCTGAAAGTGTAGAAGTCTGGGGGGGGAATTCTATGCGCTGGTGGGCCGATGTTGTCGATCGGGTACCAGTTAATGGCTTATTAGATAGCCATGCTCCTGTCTTATTGATTCAGGGTACAGAAGATAAGTCCTCTCCTGTCAGCTCCGGCCGTGCAGCGCGTGATGCTTATACAAGCGCGGGGCGATGTGAATTAACTTATTGGGAGTATCCCGGTTACGATCACTATATGACTGATACCGATGGTGTGAATCACCGAAGAGAGGTTTTTGAACGAGTTGCTGGATGGATAGAAAATACCTTACTTAATGGAACACCCAGATGTATATCCGGTGTAAAGAAAATAGAGAGCAATTGATGAATATAAGAACCAAACTAGCCGCGATAGTAATGACAGTTTACGCCAGTACCACGATGGCTGAAAATTTCTCCGTATTGCCGCAACTGGAAAACTACAAAGTGCCAGAATCCTGGCGCCAGCCAGTAGCGCCTCTTAAAATAGCAGATAATACCTGGCAAATAGGTACAGAGGGAATTACCTCACTGTTATTAAAAGGCAAAGAGGGATCGATTCTAATTGACGGTGGCATGGAGCAGACGGCTGAACATTTATTGGAGAATATGCGGAGATTGGGAGTCGCCCCCACGGATCTCAAATTAATCTTGCACAGTCAGGCCCATGCAGACCACGTAGGTTCCTTAGCCGAGCTAAAACGCGTGACTGGTGCACAGGTAGTAACCAATGCCGAGTCGGCAGTGTTAATGGCTCGCGGTGGTGCCAATGATATTCACTTTGCCGACGAACTTTTATATCCGCCAATAAAGGCAGATCGTATTCTGCATGATGGCGAGCAAGTGGTTCTGGGAAATTTGCGTTTACGTGTACATTTTATCCCAGGCCATACACCGGGCAGTATGGCCTGGACCTGGGAAGATGCAGTTGATGGTAAAGCTACAGACATCGCTTATGTGGATAGCCTTACAGCGCCGGGTTATCAACTGATTGATAATAGCCGCTACCCCAATATCGTAGAGGACTTCCGCACAAGCTTCGCCCGTGTGCGCGATTTACCTTGTGATTTACTCATTACGCCTCACCCGGCTGCAAGTGGGTGGGTATTCCAGGATACTATTACCAGAAAAGTAAGAGTGGGCTGTAAAGGATATTCCGATGCAGCTTCGGAAAAATATGAACAACAACTACGTAAATAGTTAGAAGTAATGATTTTTTTGTTGTAAATAATATGAGTTATTTAAAATAAATTAATTCGAATTGTTCTCATATGAATAGAGTTAGCAGTTAATAATGTTTAAAGCAAAATCATTTGAAGGTGTTTCAGTAAATTTTATTGGTCGTTTTTTATATGGGGTGTTTTTAATTATTTTTTCTCAGAAAGCTTTTTGTGAAACTACATATGCCGTGGTGGGAGGTAAATGGTTTGATGGGACGGATTTTAAGGAAGCTACTTGGTTTGTTGACGAGAATGGCTCTTTGACTAAGACCAAACCACAAAAAGTTGATTATACCTTTGATGCCAGTGGAAAGTATGTAGTGCCGCCTTATGCTGAAGGACATAATCACAATCTACAAAACCCTTGGGGTATCAAGAATTTTGGGCCTCTGCAGATCAAATCTGGAGTTTTTTATAGCGTGCAGATGTGCAGCTTTGGTGAGAAAATTAAGGCGCAGTTCAGTAGTATAGATACCATGGATGTTTTGTATGCGTCAGATTGCATGACTGCTTCGGATGGTCACCCGATTGCTTTTTATTTTAAGGATCGATCAAACCCCACTGAGAAAGAAATTCAGGATGGTAGAAGTAGCTTGCTAATCGTTGACAGTTTGTCAGATCTTGACCGAGTTTGGCCTGGAATTATAAAAAAATCGCCAAGATTTCTCAAAATTGTTCTCGTTGGCAGTGAGAATTTCGAAGAGCGCCACGGAGATAAGAAGTATCTTGGCGTTAATGGCCTAAATCCGAAATTGGTGCCGGTTATTGTCGAGCGTGCTCACCAATCTGGAATTCCAGTGGTAGCCCATGTAGATACAGCCCACGATGCTATGGTAGCGATAAAAGCCGGTGTCGATGTTTTGGGTCATTTGCCCGGATATAGAATTGCCAGAAACGAAGGCTTCGATATTCAGGACTATGTTTTGAGCGATACTGCTATAGCTTTAGCTGCTGAGCAGGGTACAAAGTTGATTGCAACAGCTAGTGTGCCCACTGGACACAAATACTCAGAAGGTGAATTGAGTGAGATACAGAAGATTCAGAGAGATAATCTTACCCGTTTACGTAATGCTGGCGTATCTTTATTAATGGGGAGTGATAATTTTTCCGGTACGGTACTTCGTGAAATGCGCTACTTGGACTCTCTAGATATTGCACCGAGAGAAGTATTACTTAAATTCTTGACCATGGATACTCCGAAGTGGATGTTTCCGGAGCGAAATTTAGGCACCTTTGCCGAAGGTGCTGAGGGTAGCTTCTTAGTGTTGGAGGGCAATCCTCTAGAGGATTTAGGTTTTCTCGATAAGATTTACATTGGCGTGAAGCAGGGGAAAATGTTAGTCAATGATTCCAATTAATGATAGGTAATAAATTTTATTCAGGTATAATATTTTTGGGGTTCTAGATTTGTTAAAAAATACCCAGCTTGATTGCCAAGCTGGGGTATGTTTTCTCCATTTTAATATGCCCTTTTTTTTTAATTTGTTTCTAACAAGCGATGTACCTTTGGTACAAGATAGAAATACATTAGTGGGACCAGAATGGCGGTCATTATTAAAGCCTTTAAACCAATTGCAATTTGCAATTCCAGTGCCTGTATCCCCAGAAGTAATAGAGTAACAATGGGGTAAACCAATGCCCATATGCACAGGGCGTGTACTATCGGTCCCTTCATTTGTTCAGTTCCTCCATAAATTTGGAAATTGTCTTAAAATATCCAGGCAAAATTTTCTGTAAAAATTGTTTTCCACCCTTGGTGAGTGCTACACATTTTGCCCTACCATCGCTGGAATCTGCTTCCATAGCGATAAGCTCATCTTCCACCATACTTTTCAAGGTTCGTGTCATTACCGGCCGGGAAACATCAATTCGTTCTGCAATTTCTGAAGCTAGTAAACTGTCTCTTTGTGGCTCCCGGTCGATGACGATCATTACTAAGAAACGCAGCTGGGAGGTTCCGTGCTCAGTAAAATAGCTCTCCAACTCTCGTAAAAGTAGGCTTGCATCCCGCATCATGGTAAGTGCGCCCTGAACGGCAGTGGGATCTTTTACTGAAAAACGTTTGGCATATCCTTCAACCATTTGTTGCGAGGGAAGAGCTTTGAGGAAAAACATTAGGCCAGTCTCTTGAGCTTATTGATCTCCACCGGCTCTTTTAGCCACTCTTGATAGGCTTCGAATATTGGAGCGATATAGGGCATGGTGTAATGCTTTTCTAAGTCTTCCTGGCTGCGCCACTCCTCGTATAAAAATAGGCATTCCCCATCCTGGTGCACTGCGAACTGCAGGCAGCCCTCCTCTTCGAGAGTATTTGGCACTATGGATAAGATGGCCTGTTTGGCTTGCGCAAAGAATTCTGTCTTGGGGAAAATTCTGGCAATAATGAATAGGTGATTATTCATAAGGTTAACTCAGCAGCGTATAATATAGTTATCATGATAACTAAAGTTTTTGACCTGTCAAATATCAGTGCAATATACAGCTGATGGCTCTGTAGCAATGAGAATTCACTCTGGCGGTATATTCGAGATTTAGAGGGCGTAAAGAGCTTTTAATGTGTATGAACGCTTGCCTGGCGTCTGTCTAGATTCCGGTAAGCCAACGCTTCGGCAATTTGTGCTGTACCAATTCTTTCCTGTTTGGCTAGGTCCGCCAGAGTGCGGGCGACTTTAAGCACTCGATGATAGCTGCGTGCAGAAAGCCCAAGTTTTTCTACTGACTGTCGCAGTAGTAGTTTTTCGGTATCGCCTAGGGCGCAGTGGTTTTCCAGCGATGCCCCTTTTAATAAGCTATTGATTGTTCCTTGTCGCTGTAACTGCTGTTGGCGGGCATTACAGACTCGCTCACGCACACTCTCAGATGACTCACCGGGAGGAGAATCCTGTAACTGTATTGCGCTCATTGCGCCAACTTCCACCTGCATATCAATACGGTCCAACAGCGGTCCGGAAAGCTTGTTGCGGTAGCGGTCTATCTGGTCCGGTGTACAGCGGCAACGAGTTTCTCCCAAATAACCACAGGGGCAGGGATTCATCGCGGCCACTAATTGGAAGTGGGCGGGGAAGGTGACTTGCGCTCTGGCGCGGGAAATACGCACCTCGCCATTCTCCAGCGGTTCACGCAATATCTCTAGGGCATGGCGGGGAAACTCCGGCATCTCATCCAGAAATAAGACCCCGCGGTGGGCCAGGGAAATCTCCCCTGGGCGCGGTGTGCTACCGCCGCCCACCAGTGCGGTTGGGGAGGCGCTGTGGTGGGGGGCGCGGAAGGGCCTGTGACTCTGGTGGGGTAATCCAGCGCTGGAGTACACAGCCGCCACTTCTATAGATTCATGGCTGGTTAGAGGCGGCAATATACCGGGCAAACGGCTGGCTAACATGGTCTTGCCTGTACCCGGTGGACCATAGAACAAAAGGTTGTGCCCTCCTGCTGCAGCGACTTCCAGCGCCCGTCTCGCTTTGAGCTGGCCACGAACATCAGCGAGGTCTGCAGTGTGTGTAATTACTCGCTCTAATTGCTGCTCGGCGCGGGGTAATTTTTCCCGGCCATGCAGTTCTGCACACACTTCAAGAAGCGAGTTGGCGTTAGCGATTTCGCTGCCAGCCAGGGCGGCTTCGCTGCCGTTTTCTTTCGGTACTATTAATAGGCGTTGAGCGGCAGCACTGGCGATGGCTGCAGGAAGTGCGCCGCTGACCTGGCGTATTCCGCCGGTAAGGGCGAGCTCTCCGATAAATTCGTAGCTTTCCAGGGGCTCACTAGGCACTTGGCCGGAGGCGGCGAGTATGCCTATAGCGATGGCGAGATCGTATCGCCCGCCGTCCTTGGGTAGGTCCGCGGGGGCCAAATTAACGGTGATACGCCGCTGGGGGAATTCAAAGTGGCTGTTAATTAGGGCACTGCGTACCCGGTCGCGGCTCTCGCGCACGGCAGCTTCGGGTAGGCCGACGATATGAAAGGCGGGGAGCCCGTTGGCCAGGTGGGTCTCAACGGTGACCAATGGGGCGTTAACACCCAGCTGGGCACGGGTGTAGCTAACTGACAGGCTCACATTTTCATCCTTGATACGGCGGCTTGTGGAAGAACTAATCCTCGGGTTTGTGTTCTCTCTGTGCGAGAGCCTGCTCCAGTATTTCCACCTTGTCTTCCAGGCGAGCCAATTTTTCTCTGGTGCGCCTCAGTATCTCCACTTGAGTATCGAACTCGCGCTGGGAGACCAGCGGCAATTTATCCAGTGAAACCTCCAGCGCACTGCGCAGGTCATTGGTAACTACTGTGCCCTGCTGTTGCAGTTCTTTTAAGAGTTGTTGCAGTTTGTCCGCAGCCACGGGCAACTCCTTGCTGTCAAAATCTTATTTAATGGCACCAGATTGTAACCCACACCCTATAGCCACAAAAGCTGACTCTTTGTGCACTATTCTGATCACTGCCTCTGCAAGATTCCCCACTTCTGTGCACGCGATGACAAACAGTTCCATCTTGGTGCGTGAGACTTTGCGGGCTCATTGTTCGTATTTATTCCGGTTGTCTGCTTTCCCGTTAACTTATTGATTTCATGGGATATTGCTGTCCTGGCATCAAGTCTGCAGTGAAAAGGCAGGTGTGCCATTTACGATCACTGGGAGTCTGGGAAAGTAGCGGTTCACAAGACGCAAGAGACCCTCTGTCATACCCGACAGTGCAGGACCGATTGCAGGCGGCGCCATTACAGCTCTTGAAATACAGCCTATAGAAATTTAGGAGAAATAAAGTGGAAGTTAAAAAGCATAAAATTGCCACTATTTTCGCTGGCGCTTTACTGACGTTGGGCACTGCCAATCTAACAAATGCTGAAGAAAATACCTCTTCCAGCAGCTCTCAGGAAGAGGGCATCAGTTTCAGCGCCAACCTGGGTATGGTTTCAGATTATCGCTTCCGAGGCATTTCCCAAAAGGATAGAAATCCCGCAATTCAGGGTGGTCTGGATCTGGATTTTGGCAATGGCTTTTACGTGGGTACCTGGGCTTCGCAGGTGGATTTTGCTTATGGGTTTGATGAAACCGATTACGAGCAGGATTTTTACGGTGGTTTCTCTTCGGATTTCAATGACTCCATTAGTTACGACGTCGGCTATATCTATTACGCCTATCACGGCAGTGACCAGGATGAAGATTACTGGGAAATTTACGGCAACCTCAGTATTTCAGATCTGACCCTCGGAGTTGCTTACTCTCCCGACTATTGGGCGCAGAGCGACGAATTTTATTACACCTTTGCGGAGTACAGTTTCTCACTGCCAGCAGATCTGAGCCTGGATTTTCATGTTGGTTACAACATTTTTATGGAGCGTAGTGAGTTCCTTTATGAGGACGATGATTATATCGATTACTCCGTAACGCTCAGCAGAGGCTTCGGTGGTTTGAACCTGAGTGCGGCTTACGTTGGTACCGATGTCAGTAAAGAGGAATGTTGGGATACCGATTGGTGTGAGCCAACCCTGGTAGTTGGTGCTACTTATACTTGGTAATCAATTCGCCCGCGATATTTCGCGGGCATTTTTTTTGGGGGGAATCCATGAAATTAATCACCGCAATTATCAAGCCTTTTAAGTTGGATGCCGTGCGCGATGCCCTCAGAGAAGTGGGTGTTAATGGTGTGACTGTAACTGAGGTGAAAGGTTTTGGTCGGCAAAAGGGCCATACCGAATTGTATCGGGGCGCTGAGTATGTCGTGGACTTTTTGCCGAAAACCATGCTGCAGATTGCCGTAGAGGATTCTGAGTTAGACAAAGTTTTGGAGGCACTGGGCTCCAGTGCACACAGCGGAAAAATCGGTGATGGAAAAATATTTGTTGCCAACCTGGAGCAGGTAGTGCGCATACGCACCGGCGAAACCGGCAGAGACGCAATCTAACTCAATAGCAACAAACATAATTTTAAAAATATACAGACTTGAACGGAGAGAAACATGGAAAACCAGATATTTCAGTTGCAGTATGCAATTGATACTTTTTATTTCCTGATGTGCGGTGCTCTGGTGATGTGGATGGCTGCGGGTTTTGCCATGCTGGAAGCCGGCCTAGTGCGCTCAAAGAACACTACAGAAATCCTCACCAAAAATGTTGCGCTGTTTGCAATAGCCTGCATTATGTATCTGCTCACTGGATACGCCATTATGTATGATGGCAACTGGATGCTATCTGGCATTGAGGCATTTAGCCTCGACACTGTACTGGTCGATTCCTCCAGTAATGGATTTGAAGGCGATTCCGTTTATTCGAGTGCTTCTGACTTTTTCTTCCAGGTCGTATTTGTCGCCACCGCTATGTCCATTGTTTCTGGTGCCGTGGCCGAGCGTATGAAGCTGTGGAGCTTCCTTGCTTTCGCGGTGGTATTGACTGGCTTTATTTACCCACTGGAAGGTTCCTGGACCTGGGGTAGCCAGGATGTCTTTGGTCTATTTAGCCTGGGTGACCTCGGTTTCTCCGATTTTGCCGGTTCCGGTATCGTACATATGGCCGGCGCCGCCGCCGCTTTGGCTGGCGTGCTGTTGCTGGGCGCACGTAAAGGTAAATACGGACCCAATGGCCAGGTTTATGCGATTCCCGGTGCCAATTTGCCTCTGGCCACACTCGGTACCTTTATCCTGTGGATGGGCTGGTTCGGCTTCAATGGCGGTTCCGTATTAAAACTGGGCGATGCCGCCAGTGCGCATTCTGTAGCCATGGTATTTGTTAATACCAATGCCGCTGCAGCCGGTGGTGCTATCGCCGCACTGATTACCGCCCGCTTGCTGTTCGGCAAGGCCGATCTCACGATGCTGCTCAATGGTGCGCTGGCGGGCTTGGTGGCAATTACTGCCGAGCCCTCTACTCCTACTGCTCTGCAGGCCACTGTGTTCGGTATGTTTGCCGGTGTTCTGGTAGTCTTCTCCATCATTACTCTGGATAAACTCAGAATTGATGATCCGGTCGGCGCTATTTCCGTGCACGGTGTAGTAGGTCTGCTTGGTCTGTTGCTGGTCCCCCTAACCAACGAGGAATCCACTTTTGTGGGTCAGTTGGTTGGCGCCTTGACGATCTTCCTGTGGGTCTTCGTAAGCTCCCTGGCGGTTTGGTACCTGCTCAAGCTGGCAACCGGTATCCGTGTCAGTGAGGATGAAGAGATGGAGGGTGTTGACTTGGCCGAGTGTGGAATGGAAGCTTACCCAGAATTTATGAGCAAATAGTCGCTCGGTAGTGGCGTCGCCTTAATATTGGGGTGACTGTCGCATTGAGGTTCCCGCAAAGAAGATAAACCAGGGGAAAACACAAGATGAAATTAATAACGGCCGTAGTGAAGCCCTTCAAGCTGGACGATGTGCGCACTGCTCTTTCCGAGGTCGGTGTCCAGGGAATGACGGTAACAGAGGTGAAAGGCTTTGGCCGCCAGAAGGGCCACACCGAACTCTACCGTGGTGCGGAGTACGTGGTGGACTTTCTGCCCAAGGTTAAACTGGAGCTGGCCGTCGATGACAGCATGGTGGATGCGGCTGTAGAAGCTATCACCAAAGCGGCGCAAACCGGAAAAATCGGTGATGGAAAAATCTTTATCACCGCGCTGGAGGAAGTGATCCGAATCCGTACTGGGGAAACCGGTAGCGAAGCGGTGTAATATTTGCCGATTAATCAGGGTACTTCTATTAATAATGCCCAGTATGTTTAAGGCCCCGTAAGGGGCTTTTGCTTTTCTTTATCCCCTAAAAATGATCCCTGACCGTCTCCTACTAGAAGGTTTCTCCCTACCTGTCACTTAAATCTCCATAACAAACTGCAATATCTCCTCGATTTTTTCCCAACAAAAAACTCTACGGGCTCCGGTGCCTGCAGCTGGCAGCGTAGATTGTAAGTGCCTATATATTAATCGCCGCTTTTGATGCGGTGGGCGATTGCTACTCCGGTGGCTTTCAATTTCATTGGCGCCGCGGGAAGGGGCGGCACAGAGGTACTCCCTCTGTAACAGGAGTAAGGGTTACAGGGTTTTGCTATGAAAGATAGTTATGAAGATCAGGGTAAGAACGCTCGCAGCAAGGATACAGAGGAATTTGCCGAAGAGCGCTCCATTACCTCCCGTGAACGCGCCAGAAGCCAGCTGAGTTCTGATGTTGAGGAATTTCTAGCCGGTGGCGGGGCGATTAATGAAGTCGATCCAGACGTCACCGCCGACCCGCCACGGAAACCGCAGCCAAAATACGGTAGTCGACCTATTTAGTGCTTTTCAACGTTGCCGCCCCTGAGATCAGGTTGGCGGCAAAATCTTTTCTGCAGGAAACCCCGAAGCCTGTTGGCCTCAGGGATTCAGTAGCCTGGGCAGCAGGCGCTCCAAAACTTCGCCAATATAAGAGAGAAACAGAGTGCCGAGGCTGGAACGGTAGTATTGGGGATCGGATGATCCAACTGCCAGCATGCCGAGCTGATTGCCGAGCGGGACCACTGCGGCGGAGGCAATTTCCTGCCATTGGTCTCCGAATAAATACTCTCTTTCCCCGGGACGCAAAATTCCACATATTGGGCGGCCATTCCGCAATATGGCGCCAATGGCCGTCTCTGCGCTGGAGAGTGTGCTGGTGCGCACTTCACCGAGCTTGTCGGCTGACACGCCCAGCGGCCCAAATAGAGTTAGGCTGGTAAATTCCACATTGAAGTCATGGGAAAAGCTGTTGTACAGAGCCGTGGTGGCCTCACCAATGGTCTGTGCTTCCAGTAGGGCGAGGATCAGACGGCGGCTATTAAAAAACAACTGATCGTTATCGCGTGCATTGTGCAGTAACTGGTCGAGGCGTTGCCGCATCTCAATATTGCGCTCGCGTAGCAGATTGGTCTGATGTGTCATCAGCGACACGGTCTTGCCATTTTCCCGCGGCAGTTTGATGGTTTCGAGCAGGTCCATGCGCTCGACAAAAAACTCAGGGTTTTGCATTAGGTAGCGAGCTACCTGGCGCGCGAGCAACTTGTCATCGCGCTGGGTTTCCCTGTGGTTGCCGGCGACAATCTCATCAGAAGTTTGATTGGCGTCTGTGTGTTCCATCGTGTTCTGTTCACATTGGCGCGGGCGCGTGGTGAATCCTGTGCTCTATCGGAATTAGAGCTGAGGCTCGCCCGCTAAATTATTTAAACAATGATTTGCCCGTGGAAAACTGTAGTCGCGGGCCCGGTCATAGTAACCGGCTGATTCGGCCCACTCCAGTGGATTGTCAGGGACCCGCCGGGAAGGCGGATTTCCACCTGCTCATCCACCAGGTCGCGCAGGTGGGCATACACCATGGCTGCGCAGGCACCGGTGCCACAGGCGTGAGTTTCACCTACGCCGCGCTCAAATACACGCAACTGTGCCTGGCTGCGGGATTCGACTTGCAGGAAACCCACATTCACCTTCTGGGGGAAGCGGGGATGTGCCTCGATTAAAGGGCCGAGGGTCACTACCGGGGCGCTGTGAATGTCGTCGACCAACAGTATGGCGTGGGGGTTACCCATGGAGACTGCGCCGATGGTAAAGGTCTCGTCACTGGCTTCCAGCAGGTAGCTATCCGCACGGCGATCGGCATTGAACGGAATCTTCTCCGGCTCTAAAACGGGGGCGCCCATATCGACACTGACCTGGTCGTTATCCAGTACACGCAGGTGCAGCATACCCGCAGCAGTCTCGACCTTGAGCCGTTTTTTTCCCGTCAGGCGGCGTTCGCGTACAAAGCGGGCGAAACAGCGTGCACCATTGCCGCAGTTTTCCACCTCGCCGCCATCGGCATTAAAGATTCGATAGCGAAAATCTGCCTCTGGCCCCCGTGGCGGCTCTGCCAGTAGTACTTGATCACAGCCGATGCCTAGGCGCCGATCGGCGATTCGGCGAATTTTATCTGGTGACAGCTTGAGTCTCTGGCTGATGCCATCGAGCATTACAAAATCATTGCCGAGCCCATGCATCTTGCTGAATTTAACGCGCATTCCATTTCTCTGTAAAACTGATTGAGCGGGCCATCCTAGGGGTGCTCGCCACCGGTGACGCCGGCATTGCTGGCGCCCCGGAATTCTGTTGGTTGGTAATTAAGAGGCAAGGGTGACACAAAGCGTTAGACCTTTTCAGGCACCGGGGTCTCACCCCGAACCAGGTCGTCGAAAGTTTCCCGTGTGCGCACTAAATAGCTATTCTCGCCATCCACCAGCACTTCCGCTGCACGCGGGCGGCTATTGTAGTTGGAACTCATGGTAAAGCCGTAGGCGCCGGCGGACAGCATGGCCAGTAATTGCCCCTCGCGCAGAGCCAGGGCGCGGTTCTTGCCGAGGAAGTCACCAGTTTCGCAAACGGGGCCAACGATATCCCAGAGTGTGTCCTCACCGTCGCCCGGAGTAACCGGCACTATATCCTGCCAGGCCTGATAAAGGGCAGGGCGTAGGTTGTCGTTCATGGCGGCATCGACAATGGCGAAGTTGTGTCCTTCGGTGTGCTTCAGGTATTCAACCCGAGTTAACAGAACGCCGCCGTTAGCGGCAATCGAACGACCGGGTTCCAGTATCAGGCCCAGCTGGCGTTCGCCGATACGTTCCAGAACCGCTTGCAGATAGTCTGCAACTACTGGGGGCTCTTCACCCCGGTAGCGGACCCCGAGACCGCCGCCCAGATCCAGGTGTTCTAGCTGGATGCCTTCGGCGGAGAGGGTGTCCACCAGCATCAACAGCCGGTCGAGGGCATCTAGGAAGGGGGCCACCTCGGTGAGCTGGGAGCCGATATGGCAATCCACCCCGGTCACTCTCAGGTGAGGCGAGCGCGCTGCGTATAAATACACATCCAGAGCACTGCTGATGGCGACGCCGAATTTATTTTCTTTGAGGCCGGTGGAAATATAGGGGTGGGTTTGTGCGTCTACATCTGGGTTGACCCGCAGTGAGATTGGGGCAACAGCTTCGCACTCCGCCGCTACTTGCTCGAGGCGGCGCATTTCGGCCTCCGATTCGATATTGAAGCAGTGCACACCCACTTCCAGGCCACGGCGTATCTCGTCTGCGGTTTTACCCACACCGGAAAATACTATTCGCGAGGGATCTCCTCCCGCCAGCAATACCCTTTCGAGTTCGCCCCCGGAGACGATATCAAACCCAGCGCCAAGCTGGGCCAAAAGCGACAGGATACCCAGATTGCTGTTGGCCTTCACCGCATAGCAGATCAGGCCGGGGTGGCTGCCCAGTGCTTCGGCATAGGCTTGATATTGGCGCTCGAAGTGGGCGCGGCTATAGACGTAGGTGGGGGTTCCGAAACGCTCGGCGACCTCTTCCAGTGATACCTGTTCTGCCCACAGGCTGCCTTGGCGATAACTGAACTCACTCATTTCTGCGGTGCTTGCTCCTCTGGGTAGCCCTCTTCCGGGTAGTCTTCTGGCGTAGAGTAATCCCCGGGTTCTGAATAGTCGTTTGGTTCGGAGTACCCTTCCGGTACAACAGTTTCTCCGGCTGGAACAAGTACCGGCTCATCCGGCTCCACCGCAGTGCTACTAGTGGGCACCGTAGTGGGCGGGCCTGTGGTGATAGCTGGCGCGGGTTCGGCCGGCGCCTGAGGCAGGTACAGCGGTCCTTTCTGACCGCAGCCACTGAGGAGTGCGGATGCACTCAGCAGGGCGCAAAGGGGGTAGAGCATTTTCTTTGGCATGGGTGACATCCTGCACTCGGGCTTTAGAGCTGTGTTCGGCAAAAGCCTGATAGTATAGCGAGCCAATAGATTGAACACAGTAGACGGTAACAGAAGTAATAAAAGATGAGCCAAACGGAATATGAAGCGGCCATTGAGCATACCCTGATGGCGATTGAGGATGCCCTGGACGATTGTGACTGGGATATCGATTACGAGCGCAGTGGTGCCGTGCTCACCCTGACCCTGGAGGATAATGGCAGTCAGGTTATTCTCTCCCGGCAATCTGCCAATCAGGAACTTTGGGTAGCTGCCAAGTCGGGCGGTTACCACCTCACGTTTACCGCGCCCGGCTGGAAATGCAGTACCACCGAGGAAAATCTACCGACCCTGCTCAATCGCGTGCTGAGCGAGCAGCAGGGTGAATCGGTCGAACTGGGATTACCGCAGTAATCCCGGTTTACTGATCGGCCGTACCCCAGGGGCCCGGATGCAAAAAACGGGCTCCTAGTCCTGCTGGGGTCTGCCTTAATGACGCCCTTCAATTTGCATTCGTGCTTGTGCACAGGCAGCGCGAACCTGATCGGGAGCGGTGCCGCCGATATGGTTACGAGCGGCTACTGAGCCTTCCAGGGTGAGCACTTCAAAGACATCCGCACCGATATCAGCAGAGAATTGCTGCAGCTGCTCTAAGCTCAGCTCCGCTAGGTCTTTCTGCTGTTCAATGGCAAAGGAAACCGACTGGCCGACGATCTCGTGGGCATCGCGGAAGGCAATGCCTTTGCGCACCAGATAATCCGCCAGGTCGGTTGCAGTGGAGAAACCCTTGGCGGCTGCCGCCAGCATGTTTTCTTTTTTTGCCTTGAGTGCGGGCACCATATCCGCAAAGGCGCGCAGGCAGTCCAGTGCGGTATCGGCAGCGTCGAACAAAGGCTCTTTATCTTCCTGGTTGTCTTTGTTGTAAGCCAGGGGCTGGCTTTTCATCAGGGTCAGTAGTGCAATCAGGTGGCCGTTCACACGGCCAGTCTTACCGCGTACCAATTCGGGCACATCCGGGTTTTTCTTTTGCGGCATAATTGATGAGCCGGTACAGAAGCGATCCGGTAGGTCGATAAAGTCGAACTGGCTAGAAGCCCAGAGCACCAGTTCCTCGCTGGCGCGGGAAAGATGGGTGAGCAGTAGGGCGGTGAAGGCGCAGAATTCAATGGCGAAATCTCGGTCGCTCACCGAGTCCAGGGAGTTCTCGGTCGGAGCATCGAAGCCCAGCAATTCGGCAGTGCGCGCGCGGTCGATTGGGTAGCTAGTGCCGGCCAGTGCTGCGGCACCCAGGGGCGAGCGATTGACTCGTTTGCGGCAATCCATCAGGCGCTCGAAATCCCTGCTGAGCATGGCATTCCAGGCCAGCAGGTGGTGGCCGAAGGTCACCGGCTGCGCGCTTTGCAGGTGGGTAAAGCCGGGCATAATGGTATCGGCTTCGCGTTCGGCCAGGTCTACCAACCCGGTTTGTAGCCGGGTTAATTCGGCGCCGATCCGGTCGATGCGGCCGCGCAGCCACAGGCGGATATCGGTGGCGACCTGGTCGTTGCGGGAGCGGCCAGTGTGCAGTTTTTTACCGGTGGCACCGATGCGTTCGGTCAGGCGCGCCTCGATATTCATATGCACATCTTCCAACTGCACCGACCAGGGAAAGTCACCCGCCTCAATTTCCACTGCGATCTCTTTCAGGCCATCGGCAATCTGGTGATATTCATCACCGCTCAATACCCCAACCTCGGATAGCATCTGTGCATGAGCGAGGGAACCCTGAATATCTTCCAGCGCCATGCGCTGATCGAAGGTGACAGAGGCAGTGAATCGCTCTACGAAAGCGTCGGTGGCTTCGCTGAAACGGCCGCCCCAGAGTTTGGCGGCGGGATTAGTGACGGAGTCGGGTTTGTCGTTGCTCATGGTTTTCCTGGCTGCAGTGAGGTGAAAGGCCGGGGAGCTTGGTGGTATCGTGCGCTTTGAATATAGGGACAATCAAGAATAACAACTGCATGTCATTTCCCAGGCCGTCGGGCATTATATCGCAGAAGATTCGAAAAACTGACACTGATAGCAAGGATTCTGCGCTTTGCGGGCAGGTGCCTTTTCTTCCGGATTTATGCAGTGTCACCGCCCTGGCCGTATTGGTGTTGATGGGGGAATTACTGGCCCTGGTTCTGGTGCTCGCCTTGGACGGGCTGCACGACTTCAGTTGGCAGCGCCTTGGCCTAGTGTCCCTGGTGATTCAGTGGGTGATATTGCCCTGTGCCGCCGTGCTTTGCCGGCTGCGCCCCTATCTAGCCAAGTTACCCCACAAACATGCCGGCGCTATCAGCTTTATCGCGGTGTTGGGCGTGCTTGGATTAGTAATGGGGATTCAGCGCTATGTGCGTGCTCTATTGCTGCAGGCGGATTTCGACTGGTGGGGACTGGCTAGTGATTGTCTCCTTGGGGCTATCTGCGCCGGGGTGGTATTGCGCTACGCCTATTTACAACAGCAGTTATACAACCAGCAACAGGCGGAACTGGGCGCGCGTATCGAGGCGTTGCAGTCGCGTATACGACCGCACTTTTTGTTTAACAGCATGAATAGCCTGGCCAGCCTGATCGCGGTAGACCCAGATCGCGCTGAGCGTTTGGTGGAAGATTTGTGCGTGTTGTTTCGGGCCAGCCTCGCTGACCCAAAGCTGGTGCCGCTGTCGCAGGAAATACAATTGTCCCAACGTTATCTGGAGATTGAGGCTCTGCGCCTGGGCGAGCGTTTGCAGCAGCAATGGCAGCAGCAGGGTACTTTGGAGGATATACAAGTACCCAGCATGTTGTTGCAACCATTGCTTGAGAATGCCGTTTTACACGGTGTGGCACAGCTGCGTGAGGGCGGCACAATTACCGTGGCTGTGAAAACCGAAGGCGGTGTTCTGTACATTGATATTGAAAACCCACTTCCGGCAGACACTGTGCACTTCACCAGGGAAAGCAACGGGATGGCAGTGGAGAATATTCGCCAGCGCCTTGCCGCCTATTACGGTGATCGCTTCAAGTTTACCGCCGGTCGGGTGGGGGACCACTACCGAGTGCAGCTACAACTACCCTTGTTCCCCCGGGAGGTGGTTCAGCGTGAAACAAAACCGACCATAAATTCCAGTAGAGATACTGAGGTGATGGAGTGACCCAGTTGCGAGTCCTGATTGTCGATGATGAACCCCTGGCCCGCGCGCGGCTGCAGCGGCAGTTGTCTACAATCGAAAATTGTATTCCTGTTGGTGAGGCGGCAGATATTGAATCCGCGTTGATGCAGGTGCAGATACTGGACCCAGACCTGGTCTTGCTCGACATAGAAATGCCTGGCGGCAGCGGCTTGGAATTGGCCCAGCAGCTTTCCACACGCGAGTGCCCACCCGCGATAATTTTTTGCACCGCCCACGATGAGTTCGCCCTGCCGGCCTTCGCCACCGCCGCGGTGGGTTATCTACTCAAGCCTGTCAGCGTGGAGCAGTTGCGCCAAGCGCTGGCAAAGGTGCAGTGCCTCAATAAACCCCAACAAAAACTTGTTAGAGGTGACGAGAAGGGTCGCGGTCGCAGCCGTATCAAAGCGGTGAGCCGTATGGGGGTCGAGCTATTGGAAGTGGACAGCATTCGTTGTTTGGTTGCCGACAGCAAATATGTGGTGGCCCATCACCCTGCCGGTGAGACGATTCTTGATGAGTCATTAAAAGAGTTGGAAAGCGAATTTGCCGAGCGCTTTGTTCGAGTGCACCGCAGTGCACTGGTGGCAGTAGCATTTATTACAGGCTTACGCAGAGACGGAGCGAATTATCGGGTGGAGCTGGAAGGGGTAACACAAGCCCCATTGGTAAGCCGGCGTATGCTGTCTTCGGTAAAAAACCTGATCACGGAGATTTGCTAGTAGCTAAACCATTCCGCGCAGGAACACGATTAGCACAGCTGCTACCATCAGCAGGGCAAAGCAAACTCTGATTATTCGTGCCTGTTTAGGTTTATGAAAAACCGGTCGCAAACTTCCTCCCAAACATAGCCAGATAAAATCGACCACAGCCGCGACTATCAAACAGACCAGTCCAGTAGCAATGTAACTTAAGTTGCTTTCTTCAATTGGCAGTAAAAATTGGGAAAAGATGGCAAAGAAGGCGGCATAAGCTTTTGGGTTTAGTAGATTAAAAATAAACCCATCCAACAGTGATGGCGCTTGAGTTTTCGCTGATGGGTTTTTCTCCATTACCGGGGCTGTGGCAATTTTTATGGCGATATAGCCAATATACAAAGCCCCGCAAAGTTGTACGGCAAAGCGCGCCTCGGGCCAGGTTGCCAGCAGGGCCGCTATCCCGGCGGTTGCGCCCATAATTGCAACGCTTAGCCCCAGTAGGATACCGATAAGAAAATGGCTACTTTTCCTGATCCCAAAAGTTGCCCCAGAAGCGGCCAGCGCAAGTGGGGCGGGACCGGGGGAGCCAAGTAGTAGAGCTGTTGCTGCAACAAGGGAAAAAAGTGCTTCCAACATATATTCTTATCTTATTTTCCGCCTGCGACATCAATAAATGAGCCGGTTGTAAAGGTTGATTCATCACCGAGAAGCCAGGCCACAGCCTTAGCCACTTCTTCTGCTTGCCCGCCACGTTTGAGTGGAATTGCAGACTTTACTCGCTCAATTCTATCTGGTTCGCCGCCATCAGCATGCATTTCCGTGTAAATAAAACCCGGTCTTACACCGTTCACCCGAATTCCCTCACCGGCGACTTCTTGGCTGAGCCCGATGGTTAGAGTGTCTACAGCACCTTTGCTAGCCGCGTAATCGATATATTCGTTAGGTGACCCTGAACGGCTGGCGGCGGATGAGATATTGACAATAGTTCCTCCGCTGCCCCCGCTTTTTGTTGACATCCTCTTAATCGCCTCGCGACAGCAGAGCAATGTACCGGTAATATTGGTCCGAAGGATCTCGTTGATACGCTGAGAATCCATTAATTCAACACGCATCTGCGGTTTAATGATTGCGGCATTGTTTACCAAGCTGTTAATCGGGCCGAGATTTTGGTCAACCTTTTCGAATAGACGGACAATCTCATCTTCTGAAGTGATATCGGCACGTGCCGCTATTGCAGTAACGCCCAAAGATTGAAGTTCATTTACTAGGTCTTCCGCTTGCTTTCTTCGTTCCCGATAGCTGATGGCAATCTGATATCCACGTTGAGCCAGTAGTTTTGCTGTGGCGGCACCGATTCCCCGGCTGCCTCCGGTTATCAAGGCAACTTTATTTTTCATTTCTATGGCCGCGATGAAGTGAGTAATTCGGTGAGGGGAGGAGAAGGGTAAGGAAATATTGTTCCCCAAGTCAAACAGTAGGTTGGGGCCCTGAGTATCTTGGAATAAAGCAGCTCGTAAATTATTGAGCGCAGCTTGCTGTGGACTTATCGGGAAATTAAAAGCGGTTTTTTCACATGAGAACCGTTTACAGGTGTTAGGGCGTTGATTTTTCTGTAAACGGTTCTTGGGTAGCTAAGTAGTAACCTTAGTAAAGTTGCGGCCCACCATCGCCGTACTCAGAGTCATTTTGTAGACTCAACTCGCCGGCGGCGCTGTTTAAATACTCCGCATCGGATTCAGACTTAAGCTTGATCATCAGGCGCAAGTCGTTGGCGGAGTCGGCGTGGGCGAGGGCGTCCTCGTAAGTAATTTCGCCGCGATCGTAGAGTTCATACAGCGCCTGGTCGAAGGTCTGCATGCCCTGTTCGCCGGAGCGTTTCATCAACTCCTTCATCTTGTGCACCTGGCCTTTGCGCACCAGGTCTGACATCAACGGCGTGTTGATCATAATTTCCAGACAGGCGCGGCGGCCATCGCCATCCGGTGTTGGTACCAGCTGCTGGGCAACCATGGCCTTAAGGTTCAGGGACAGATCCATAAACAGCTGTTGGTGACGGTCTGCCGGGAAGAAGTGAATGATCCGGTCGAGGGCTTGGTTGGCATTGTTGGCGTGCAGTGTACACAGGCACAGGTGACCAGTTTCGGCGAAAGCAATGGCGTGCTCCATCGTTTCGCGGGAGCGCACCTCACCAATCAGGATGACATCTGGCGCTTGACGCAGAGTGTTCTTCAAGGCGATTTCAAAGGAGTCGGTATCCAGACCCACTTCGCGCTGGGTCACAATACAGCCGCGGTGCTGGTGGATAAATTCGATTGGGTCCTCAATGGTGATGATATGACCCTTGGTGTTCTCATTGCGGTGGCCGATCATCGAGGCCAGGGAGGTGGACTTACCGGTACCGGTGGCACCTACAAAAATAATCAGCCCGCGCTTGGTCATGGCCAGATCTTTGAGTACATCCGGCAGGCCGAGGCCGTCAATGGTGGGGATTTTTGTTTCGATGCGTCGTAGCACCATACCCACCAAGTTGCGCTGGAAGAAAGCCGACACCCGGAAACGGCCCACGTTGCGTACCGCAATGGCGAAGTTTAATTCCTTCTTCTCGGCGAACTCACGGCGCTGTTTCTCATTCATGGTGCCCACTACTAGCTCGCGGGCTTTTTCTGGGGTGAGGGCACTGCTACTGCAAGGCACCACGCGGCCGTGCAGTTTGATGGAAGGCGGTACGCCGGCGGTGATAAACAGATCCGATGCACCTTTCTCTACTACCAGCTGTAGGAGTCTTTCTATATCCATGATTGTTACCGCGTATTATTTTTTGACTGAAGAGGGGCCGTTAATGCTTAGAAGTTTTCTGGCATCTTGGCTTTTTCCCGCGCGACTTCGCGGCTGACGATACGTCGCGCCACCAGGTCTTCCAGGCACTGGTCCATGGTCTGCATACCAACGCTGGCACCAGTCTGGATGGCGGAGTACATCTGCGCGATTTTGTCTTCGCGGATCAAGTTGCGGATTGCGGGAGTGCCGCGCATGATCTCGTGGGCAGCGACACGGCCACCGCCGTTTTTCTTCAGCAGTGTCTGCGAGATTACCGCTTGCAGAGATTCCGATAGCATGGAGCGCACCATGGCTTTTTCCTGTGCCGGGAACACATCCACCACCCGGTCGATAGTCTTGGCGGCGGAGGTGGTATGCAGGGTGCCGAATACCAAGTGGCCGGTTTCCGCTGCGGTCAATGCCAGGCGAATAGTTTCCAGGTCACGCATCTCACCCACCAGAATGATATCCGGGTCTTCACGCAGGGCCGAGCGCAATGCTTCCGCGAAGCCGTGGGTATCTCTATGCACTTCGCGCTGGTTCACCAGGCATTTTTTGGATTCGTGCACGAATTCGATGGGGTCCTCAATGGTGAGGATATGCTCGTATTTGTTGTCGTTGATATAGTCCATCATCGCGGCGAGGGTGGTGGACTTACCGGAGCCGGTGGGCCCTGTGACCAAGACCAGGCCGCGCGGAGTATCGGAGATTTGTTTGAACACTTGGCCCATGCCCAGATCCTCCATGGTTAAAACCTTGGAGGGAATGGTCCGGAATACGGCACCGGCACCGCGGTTGTGGTTAAAGGCGTTCACACGAAATCGGGCTACACCAGGTACCTCGAAAGAGAAGTCGGTCTCGAGAAATTCTTCGTAGTCCTTACGTTGCTTGTCGTTCATGATCTCGTAGATCAAACCGTGCACCTGCTTGTGTTCCATGGCTGGCAGGTTGATACGGCGCACGTCGCCATCCACACGGATCATCGGCGGAAGGCCTGCGGAGAGGTGCAGATCCGAAGCGTTTTGTTTGGCGCTGAAGGCGAGGAGTTCAGTGATATCCATACTGCTACCTTATGGTTCTTGTTTGGGCTCAGGTAAAATCGCCACTCATTTCGGTAAGGGCCTCAGTATATGCGCAAAGCGACAATCGTCGAAAACCTGAATGCAGTAGGTGAGCGGATTGTGACCTGCTGCAACAACTGCGATCGCGATCCTGCAGAAATCACTCTGCTGGCGGTTTCCAAGACCCGCCCAGCGGAGGATTTGCGTATCGCCTATGCGGCCGGTCAGCGACACTTTGGCGAAAACTATTTGCAGGAAGCCCTGGAAAAACAGGATGCCCTACAAGATCTGGATATCCATTGGCATTTTATCGGGCCATTGCAGTCGAATAAGTCTCGCGCGGTAGCCGAGCACTTTGATTGGATGCATACGGTGGATCGTCTAAAGATCGCCCAGCGTCTGTCATCCCAGCGGCCAACTAATTTGGCTCCCCTCAATATCTGTCTGCAGGTCAATATCGATAATGAGCAGAGCAAGTCTGGCATAGCTCCACAGGATTTGGAGGCACTGGCGCGGGAAATAGTGCAATTGCCGGGGCTGCGCCTGCGTGGTTTGATGGCGATCCCCGCGGCGCGACAGACAGTACAGGCGCAACACCAACCTTTTTTAGAGATGGCGCGCCTGCTGCATTCTCTGCAAGAGTTATTTCCCAACGAGGAGCTGGATACACTTTCCATGGGTATGTCCGCCGATATGGAGGCGGCGATTGCCTGCGGTGCGACCATTGTGCGCATCGGCACAGATATTTTTGGCGCGCGCAATTACTCTGAATGAAAGATCCTATTTTTATCCGAACGCTTGCCCGAAGTTCTAGGGCTGAGTTCGTGGGGAAAGTGTAAGAGACCAATGAAACGCTCAGGGACTCTCGAAGTGATATTGCTGGGGTTGACGCTATGCGCAGTGATTTCCCTGTCTATGGCGCACACCCTGCTGGTGACCTGGATGGCCTTGGAATGGCTGGCTTTTCTTTGCCTGCTTTCCTTTGCGCTACCTAAGGTCACACTGATCACCAATTTCTTAGACCGCACCGTCTCCCAGGCCCTGTGGCCTGAGAGCCGGCACTGGTTATGGATACTTGCCATAGCGCTCAACCTGATCGCTGTTGTGGAAACATTGAGTTTAAGGCCTTAAAAACTAAACGGCCCACTGGGCCGTGTATTAAGCATTACGATTTATAAGAGCCTTTGGCACTACTCAACTAAAGTCAGTTTTTCCTTCTGTGTTTCGTCGAGCAAGTGTTCGGCAAAAAACAATGCGGTAGCCTGGGTGAAGACATCATTGTTTTCCTTTTTACGGTAGCCGTGCCCCTCATTTAACGCATTCATGTACCAAACCTGGTTACCGCTTGCTCGCAGTGCCGTCACGATCTGTTCCGCTTCTGTGACGGGGACGCGAGGGTCGTTTTGTCCCTGCACCACAAACATGGGGACCTGGATTTTCTCCACATGGTTGTTAGGGCTGATACCTTCCAGGAATTCGCGCATTTGCGGATCGCGCTCGTCACCGTATTCCACACGGCGCAGGTCCCGGCGATAACTCTTGGTATTGGTGAGAAAGGTGACAAAATTGGAGATACCGACAATATCCACAGCCGCTTTTAAACGATCCGAATAGTGAACGCTGCTGGCCAGTACCATATAGCCGCCGTAGCTACCACCGAAGACGGCAACCCGCTTGGCATCCAGGTCCGGCTGGGTGGCGATCCAGTCCAATAGCGCGCCAATGTCTTTCACCGAATCTTCACGCTTGTAGCCGTTGTCCATGGCCAGGTAACTTTTTCCGTAGCCGGCGGAGCCGCGCACATTAGGAGCGATCACTGCAGCCCCCAATTTCTTCAACCACAGTTGGTACTTGCTGGAAAACAGTGGGCGGTACTGAGCTTCGGGGCCACCGTGAATGGAAATAATGACCGGCACAGGCGCCTTTATATCGCGTGGTTTGTAGACGAAGGCGGGAATCTTGCGTGGCTCGCCATTTACCTTATCGAAAGTGGGGTAGTGCACCAGCTTGGGCTCGATAAATTGCTCGGTATCCAGGCCGCCCACCTCACTAAATGTCCAGCGGTTCAGATCGCCACTGGATAGGGGGCGCCGGCCCAGATCCAAAACAAAGGTATCAGTGGGGGTTTTGGGGGTGTTCAGTGATAACGCTAACTTGTCTCCGCTGGGGTTGAACTCGATACCGCCGATCACACCAATAGGTAGTGTGTCGACTTTGCGGTAGCGATCATTGCGCGGATCGTACAAGTACAGTGCCGACATGCCGTTCTCGTTGGACACGAAAGCACCGCGGCGGCCGTCCTCACTAAGGACAAAGCTGCTGATATCCCAGGGAATACCGGCGCTAATAATTTTCTCATCGCCGCTGGCTAGATCTTTGCGGATCAGTTGGGTGAACTCGCCATTTTTATCGCTAACGAGGTATATGGAGCGGTCGTCGTAGCTAAAGCCGGCGGGAAAGTTGCGAGAGTCTTTTTCATCATCACCGGAGAGCAATGTTATTTCGCCGCTGTCCAGGTCCAACAGGTGAACTTTAGAGCGGGTGGAAGAAATATATTGCAGAACCAGTAGCTGGCTGCCGGATTGAGAGAAGTCACTGGGTCCCCACCAGCTACCATCCTCCGATTTTAGTATCAGGCGATCTTCATTTTTCTTGTCGCCAATCATAGTCAGCCAGATATCGTTGGCCCTACCATCGCGGCGGGTGCTTTGGTAAGCCAGGGCCGAGCCCTGCTTATTCCAAAGAATGGCACCATTGCGAGATTCGCCATCGCTGAGCATCTTGCTCTTACCGTTGGTACTGTCAAATAGGAAAATCTGCGCATATTCGTTGCCGCCGGCGTCCATGGTGTAGGCCAGCTGTCGGTGCTGGGGGCGGGTAAGTACTTCCCCAATTGGTTCGTCAAAAAAAGTCAGCTGGCGGCGGGCTCCTCCAGCGCGCTCTACCTTGTGCAGCTGGTTTACTTCGCCAAAGCGGGTACTGATATACATACCGCTGCCTTGCATATCCCAGCCGCGAAAACTGGCTGAGCGCACATTCTGGTAGCGGTCGAGCTCTTCCACCAGGCTCGCTGGAATTGGGGGAATGTCCTGTAACTGCAGCTGGCCATTGTTCTCGGTGCGGGTCTCCACTCCATGGGCAACAGCAGCCGCGCTGAGCATTGCGGCGGTCACCAAATAGCGCCATTTCAACATAGTGTTCTCCTTGGCTAGCGCGCTGGGGCGCGCTTCTCTTGTTATTGGAATTGAGCGACCACATATTATCGGAATCCCTGCGGGGTATAACAGCCAGTAAAACTCACAGAGAATGAGGCGAATGCTCGCCGAGGTAACCCAAGTGACTGCAACAAATCCCAAAATTGTTTTTATCGGCGGTGCCGGAAATATGGCCGGTGCGGTAATCGGTGGCCTGCTGGCGGCGGGATACCCGGCCGATAGAATTGTGGCTACCGGGCGTGATCCCCTCAAACTTGAGGCGTTTGCCAAGCGCCACAATACCGTGGTGCACAGTGACAATATCGTCGCAATCGATGGCGCGGATGTTATCGTTTTGTCGGTAAAACCCCAGGTGATGCGCGATCTGTGCATGGATTTGCGCCCCCACTTGAAAGGACGCAAGCCGCTGATTATTACTTTGGCCGCAGGTATTCCCTTGGCCGCCTACCAGCGTTGGCTGGGGGAGCATCTGCCGATTGTACGCGCTATGCCCAATACGCCGGCTCTAGTGCAGAGTGGGGTGACCGGGTTGTTTGCAGATGAGGCGGTAACTGCGGAGCACCGCGCCATTACTGCGCGCATAGTCAACGCAGTAGGTATCTCCCTATGGGTGGATAAAGAAGAGGGCATCGACCAAGTGATCGCTGTGGCAGGGTCGGCGCCGGCGTACTTCTTTCAGTTTATGGAGGCGATGATCGACGCCTCCGCAGCCAGTGGCTTTGCCCGCGCCGATGCCGAGCGCCTCGTGTTGCAAACTGCCCTGGGCGCCGCCAAACTGGCCATGACCAGTGATGTAGATGTAGCCCAGTTGAAGCGCAATGTGATGTCGCCGGGTGGTACCACCGAGCGCGCTGTGCAGCGCTTTGAGCAGGGCGGCCTGCCGCAGTTGGTGGCCGATGCCATGCGCGATTGTGCCGAGCGCGCTGCAGAGATGGCTCGCGAACTGGACCAATAAACTTATCAACACAATAAATGGTGCAGGCTGCGCCGCGAGTTGATCACTCTTTAGGGATTTTCAATGACAAGTACCTTCAGCAACATCGGTGTTTTCCTGGTGGCTACCCTGGGTATCCTCTACCTATTTGCGGTATTGATGCGTTTTTTGCTGCAATTGGCCCGGGCAGACTTCTATAACCCGATTTCTCAGGGCATCGTTAAAGTTACCAATCCGCTACTACTGCCCCTGCGCAAGGTGGTGCCGGGTCTCTTCGGCGTGGATATGGCCTCGGTAGTGCTGGCCTTGCTGGTGGGTCTAGTGATGATACTGGTTTGCGGTGCGTTTGCCGGATTTGGTCTTTTCAATCCCCTGAGTGCACTGCTGTGGTCTCTGATCGGCTGTGTCGCTACCGTGATCGCGGTCGTGTTTGTGGGAATGCTGATTTCCATTGTGTTCAGCTGGATCGCTCCGCAGAGCAGCCACCCAGCACTGATGCTACTGCGCCAGTTGCTAGAGCCCTTCTGCGCACCGGTACGCCGCTTGATTCCGCCTTTGGGGGTGATCGATATCAGCCCTATCTTCGTGTTTATTTTACTTACTGTGGCGGATAAGTTGCTATTAGGCTTTGCCAGTATGGCCAATATGCCGCGCTTTGTTTATAGCCTTTTCTGGCATATTCCCGGTTTTTAAATTGACTACTGTGCGCTTTTCTTCCACCGCGCGCACTGGATCGCATTTGGCGCGGTGTTAGACTTTTATACTAACGGCTACCGGACCAACTCAGCTTTGAGTGTTTTGGGTCGGTAGCCCGCAGAGTATAAATTACAAGAATACTGTGAAATGGAAGACGCACTCCTACGCCAACATATCTCTGAATACGACCGCTGGAAAAAGAATCTGGATCGACAATTCGCCCAGTTCAGTCAGTGGTTACAGCAGCATTTCCCCAACTCTGCCGGCGCCTGCCAAGTTGTACAACAGGCCCGTGCGCTTCTCAGCGATGATCAGTTCACCTTGGTGTTTGTGGGGGAATTTTCCCGTGGCAAAACCGAGCTGATCAATGCCCTCTTGGCGCAGACCTACGGTCAGCGGCTGCTACCCTCCAAACCCGGCCGCACCACCATGTGCCCAACGGAGATCTTTAGCGATGGCGGAGAGCGCGCCAGCCTGCGCCTGTTGCCCATTGAGACCCTGGCGACCAATACCAGCCTTGAGAGCTTCCGGCGAATTCCACAGAAGTGGGTCACGCACGAGTTCGACGCCAATAATCCCGATGCGACCCGCGAAGCTTTACTAAAAGTGGCCGCCACCAAATCGGTGTTGCCGGAGGAGGCTGCGCGTTATGGCTTCGATCGCCGCCACCTGGATGACAAAGGCAATTTGGTGGAAATTCCCGCCTGGCGCTATGCGCTGATCTGCCTGCCACATCCACTGCTAGATCAAGGCCTGCGGATTATTGACACACCGGGACTCAACGCTCTGGGCAATGAGCCGGAACTGACTCTGAGCACACTGCCTGGCGCCCAGGCCGTCGCATTTCTGCTGGCCGCCGATGCCGGTGTCAGTGGCACTGATATGAATATGTGGGAGACCCACCTGGCTCCTCTGCGTGAACATCGCGGCACTCCGGTTATGGCGCTGCTGAATAAAGTGGATGTGCTTTGGGATGACCCAGATGAAGATGCGCAGCAACTGTTGCGGCGCATGCGTTCTCAGGTCGCAAAATTACTGTCCCTGCCACAGGAGAGTGTCACCGGAGTCTCGGCAAAAATGGCCCTGTTAGCGCGTCAACAGCAGGATGTCGAACTTTTGCGCAACAGCTGTTTTACTGATTTTGAAAAGCTGTTGGTTCAACGTTTGCTGGAGCACCGCCAAAAAGTGGCGGAACACCGCTCTCTGCACCAGGCCCTGACGTTGATGGCGGATACCCGCGATCTGCTCAAGCGCCGGCTCAACAGCGGCCGTGCCGCGCTGATGCATTTGCAGCGCAATAGTGCCAGCACTGAGGAGCAACTGACCGAGTTGGGCCAGTTGCAGCAGACTGTGCGTGAGCAACATAAGCTCTGCCATCAGGAGTTACTCACCCTAAAGTCCAGCCAGCGCATGCTAATGCGGCAGAGTACGGCCCTACTCGCGCCTATTACCATACAGCAGCTGCAACGGTTGGTTGATGAAACCAGTAAGGCGCTGCATAAGCGTTGGACACCCATGGGACTTGCCAAGGCCATCGATACCTTTATGGAGGGAGTCGATTGCCAGTTAGCCACCTTAGAGCGGGAAGTGGATCAGGCGAATCGACTGTTGGATGCGATTTTTGAGCGTTCCAGCCTGAAGAAGGTGGACAGTGCCGAACAGTACTTCACCATTCGCCAATTCCGTATCACCCTGCGCGGCCTACACCGCCAGGCGGCCCAGCTGCGACGCTCCCCACAGCTTTTACTGGCGCGGCGCAACCGTTTGAGCGAGCGTTTTGTTACGACCCTGGCCAGTGAGGTAGGGCGCCTTTATAGCGAAATGGGTGCCGCGGCAGAAAACTGGCTTGAGCAGGCGCTGGAACCACTCAAGCAACATACGCAATACCAAAAACATCTTCTGAATCGGCACTTGATCAAATTGACCGAGCTGAAGCAGAAAACCCGAAGTCGGCACACCGATTTGCGTACCCTAGAGGATGAGGTACTGCGCAATGATCGGGCCCTGTCCGCACTGGAGGACTTGCTGCGCTACAGTACTTCGGCACCACAGCCTTTGGCGCCAGCGCCGCGCGTGCACAATGTCACCCCACTGAAACCAGCTCTGACGACTTAACACTCTCGCCGGCGGTTGCTAATTGTCATAAGTTGCAGCACTCCCGTACACTTGCTGCAGTGACAATAACCAACCGCCAAATAACCCGACAGATATAATTACTTTGTCCACGGAAAACTCCAGCCCCTCCCGCGAGGCACCCACTACAGCAGATCACGGCTCTGTAGGTCTTGTAACAGCAAAGAGCCATAAGTTTTGTGAACCTCTGCAGTTGGCCTGCGGGCGTGTTTTACAGGACTACACCTTAGTCTATGAAACCTATGGCGTAATGAATGCCGATAAAAGTAACGCGGTGTTGATTTGCCATGCGTTATCCGGTCACCACCATGCTGCGGGCAGACACAGCCCCGAGGACAAGCGCCCAGGGTGGTGGGACCACTATATCGGTCCCGGCAAGCCCATCGATACCAATAGGTTTTTTGTGGTGGCGGTCAATAACTTGGGCGGCTGCCATGGTTCTACCGGACCCGTCTCTATCAATCCCGCCACGGGTAAACCCTGGGGCCCGGATTTTCCCTCCTTGCGAGTGCGCGATTGGGTACACAGCCAGGCGCGCTTGGCAGATATTCTTGGCATAGAGCAGTGGGCCGCAGTGATTGGTGGCAGCCTGGGGGGAATGCAGGCCATGCGTTGGTCTCTGGAGTACCCGGAACGCTT
The DNA here is from genome assembly GCF_052466765.1 of Microbulbifer mixtoriginis (SeqCode). Classification (NCBI taxonomy): domain Bacteria; kingdom Pseudomonadati; phylum Pseudomonadota; class Gammaproteobacteria; order Cellvibrionales; family Microbulbiferaceae; genus Microbulbifer; species Microbulbifer mixtoriginis (SeqCode). The sequence goes on along the minus strand of NZ_CP174289.1, from coordinate 2,267,470 downwards.
GCGCCATTGCGTGGTGATTGCTTCTGCGTTGAAACTCTCGGCGCAGAATATTGCTTTCAATGAGACCGCACGTCAGGCGATAACCTCGGATCCGGATTTCTGTGCAGGGCGCTATCTGGAGGAGGGGAAACTGCCTCGTGGAGGTTTGGCTGTCGCGCGCATGATTGGCCACATTACCTATCTTTCCGATGATGGTTTGGCGCATAAATTTGGTCGTGAACTGCGTTCCGGCAGCTTCCAGCAGGGCGTTGACGAAGAGGTGGAGTTCCAGATTCAGAGTTATTTGCGTTACCAGGGTGATAGCTTTTCCAGCAGTTTCGATCCAAATACCTACATCCTTATGACACGAGCGCTGGATATTTTTGATCTCGCACGGGAGTACAACGACGACCCGGTAGCGGCTTTTGCCCATGCGCGTTGCCGCTTCCTGTTGATCTCCTTCACTTCGGACTGGCGCTTCGCCCCCAGCCGCTCGCGGGAAATCGCCGATGCGTTGATGCACGCCAATCAAGCGGTGAGTTATGCAGAAATAGAGTCCGCCATGGGACACGATGCCTTCCTGTTGCCAAATAAGCGCTACGAGGGCGTCTTTCGTGCCTACATGCAGCGTGTAGCGCTGGAGCACAAAGCAGGGCAGCCCGTATGCGTATAGATCTCAATGTAATCCAAGACTGGATAGCACCCGCAAGCCGAGTACTCGATCTGGGCTGTGGTGATGGTGAACTGCTGGAACAGTTGCAGAAGAACAAAGACGTTGTCGGTTACGGACTGGAAATAGATGCGCAGCAGATACACTGCTGTGTGCAGCGTGGGGTCAATGTCGTCGAGCAAAACCTCGATGCGGGGCTTACCAATTTCGCCGATGCCAGTTTCGATACCGTGGTAATGACCCAGGCCCTGCAAACGTTGAGGCACCCGCATCTGGTGGTGGGTGAAATGTTACGAGTTGGGCACGACTGTATTATCACCTTCCCCAACTTTGGCCAGTGGAAGGCCCGCTGGCACCTGGCTTTTTCTGGGCGTATGCCGGTTTCCGATTTATTACCATTTGAATGGTATGACACACCCAATATTCATTTTTGTACTTTTCGAGACTTCGAGGTGCTGTGCGGGCAGAACGATTGGACTATTTTGCACCGCCAGGTAGTATCTGAGTCGAAATTAGGGGTGGTCTTTAAAGACTTTTTGCCAAATTTATTCGGTGAGACCGCGATATACCACCTGACTCGCTAAACTAATATTTGCGCCAAGTTTTTGTTCCGGGTCTCTGGGGCAAACTGCTGATATGGGTGGTTATCGATCTGGCCAAACCGCCGGGTCTGCCCGGTTATTCAGTTGAAAGGGCGCTCATAACAATTGGAGGTGACCCGTGAACCGCATCTTTAATGTCGCTGCCGCTCTTACGCTGCTCTTCCTGACCGCTAGTGCCATGGCACAACAAGCCCGTGTTATTAAGAATTATGAGGACTTCGGAGATTACCGGGTGATTTTCTCGGTGTTCAACAGTGACTTTATCCAGCCGGATATCGCCCAGCAGTACCAACTGGTGAGGGCTAAAGACCGCGCCTACGTGAATGTCTCTGTGGTGAAAAAAGATGGTGGTACCAAGGGCCTCAGTGCGGAGATGTCCGGCAATGCGACAAACCTGATTCAGCAGTCGAGACCGCTGAAGTTTAAAGAAATTCGGGAAGGCGACGCGGTTTACTATTTGGCACCCTTGCGCTTTGAAAAAGAGGAAACTCTCACCTTCAATGTGGATGTGACCCTGCCCAATGGCAAGAAACAGACAATTTCCTTCCGTCGCAAGCTCTAGCGGCAATGGTGAATGATCTGAGTGAGCGATTCTCTCTGTTTATACGGCTGCAAGCTGTGTGATCAAGAAAGACTTCTCAATTAAACTGAATCCTTTGCGGGCCCAGAGCCCGTTTTTTATTTGATACAGCATGTTAAAAAGAATTGTTTTGGCCAGCGGTAACGCCGGCAAATTGCGAGAATTTTCCCAACTCTTCAACAGCTGGGACATCGAGGTTCTGCCACAGTCTGAATTCGGTGTGAGTGATGCAGAGGAGACCGGGCTCAGCTTTATTGAAAATGCCCTGATTAAAGCACGTCACGCCAGCCGGATTAGCGGCCTCCCGGCGCTAGCCGATGACTCTGGGTTGGCAGTGGATGTGCTCGGTGGTGCGCCGGGAATCTATTCGGCGCGATATTCCGGCGAGGGTGCTACGGATGCACGCAATAACAACAAGCTGCTTGAGGCCTTGCAAGGGATCGAAGAGGTGCGTCGTGGTGCCAGTTTTCATTGTGCACTAGCCTTTGTACGCAGTTTTGATGACCCTGTCCCCCTAGTATGTAGTGCCCAGTGGCGTGGCCGTATACTCACTGAGCCTGCCGGTGAGCAGGGCTTTGGCTACGACCCCCTGTTCTTTGTGGATGCGGAAGGGATGACCTCTGCGCAGATGCCGAGAGAGCTGAAAAACCGCATTAGCCACCGCGCCCAGGCAGTGGTGGCATTTGAAACGATGTGGCAGGAAACTATGCTGGGTACCGATCTTGCAGGATAGAAACCATAGTTTGCAGTTACCGCCGCTTAGCCTTTACGTACATATCCCCTGGTGTGTGCGCAAATGTCCCTACTGTGATTTCAACTCCCACCAGGCGAGCAGAGATCATACGGATACGGAGTATGCTCTCCCACAGGCGGACTATGTGGCGCAACTGCGCCGTGATTTGATCAGCCAGCTGCCTTGGGTGCAGGGACGCAAGCTGCGCTCGATTTTCTTTGGTGGTGGTACCCCGAGCCTGTTTTCTCCCGAAGCAATCGGCCAGATCCTGATAATGGCTGAGGAGCTGGTTGGCTTCAGTGAGAATATTGAAATAACTTTGGAAGCCAATCCGGGTACTTTCGAGCAGGCTAAATTCACCGGCTATCGGGCCGCAGGGGTTAATAGACTCTCGATTGGCGTGCAGAGTTTTAGCAGTAGCCAGTTGCACAATCTGGGCCGTATCCACAGCGGTGAAGAGGCCAGTGAGGCCCTAGGGATGGCGCGGAAGGCCGGCTTCGATAATATCAATCTCGATCTGATGCATGGCCTGCCTGGACAGACAGAGGCTGAGGCTCTGGAAGACCTGCAGTGCGCTGTCTCCCTGGCGCCTGAACATATCTCCTGGTACCAATTAACCATTGAGCCCAATACAGCGTTCTACAGCGCTCCCCCCTCGACACCGGGTTCACAGCTGATCGCCAGTATGCAGAGCCACGGGCGCGAGTTCCTTGCCTCGGAGGGATACTTTCGCTACGAGGTGTCCGCCTACAGTGGCAGGGGGCTGGAGTCGCGCCACAACCTCAACTATTGGGGCTTTGGCGATTACCTGGGTATTGGTGCCGGAGCCCACGGCAAGGTCAGCTTGCCCGCAGAAGGGAAGATATTGCGCAGTCGCCGTACGCGAACTCCAAGAGACTACCTATCGATTGCACCCCAGGGGGGGGAGTTGTTGCAGCGCGCACTGGCTGAGCCCCATATTGATTCAATAGAGTCCAGCGATTTGCCCCTTGAGTTCTTGATGAACGCCCTGCGCCTGGTCGAGGGTGTACCGGTAGATACTTTTGAGCGCTATACCGGCCTATCATTGGAGGCTCTGCAGCGACATTGGCCGGGGCTGATGGCTATGGATCTGGTACAGCCGCTGGAGCGCCGTATTGCTGCCAGTGCCTTTGGCTTTGACTATCTTGATGAAATTCTTCAGCGGTTTTTGGAGCAGGCCTGATATCTGAGCAGGGCTTGAAAACGGAATTAATGCCCCAAACTCTGGGCTGATCGGCGCAATACAGCTGTATTACCACAGCCGGCATCGTGAGATGATGCGCCTGCGGTGTCCCCGCATCGAGTAACTAAAGAACAGGAAAGCATTATGAGCGAGCACGCAATCATCAACGTAACCGACGCTGAGTTTGAAGCCGAGGTTCTCAAGGCTGAAGGTCCGGTGCTGGTGGACTTCTGGGCGCAATGGTGCGGTCCGTGCAAAATGATCGCTCCGGTCCTGGAAGACCTCTCTGGTCACTATGGCGAAAAATTGAAAATCGTCAAAGTTGACGTGGATGCCAACAAAGAAACCCCGGCAAAGTACAATGTACGCGGTATTCCTACCCTGCTGCTGTTTAAAGGTGGCAATGTGGAAGGCACTAAGGTTGGCGCCCTGTCTCGCGCCCAGTTGACCGAGTTTATCGATAGCCAGCTTTAATCCCGGTTAATTCATCCTGCAAAGAAGGCAAATTTCTTTGCAGGATGGGAAACACCCGTTATACTGGCTGTAATTCTGTAATAGTTCAGTCAGCTGTGAATCCAGTGACGACCAGCTGAAGAAAACGCCCCCCCATAGGTCCCTGACTATTCCCGGCGTATTTATTCCTCGAATTGAGCTTAATTGAGACGGCTTTCCCTATAACGTTTAGTGTTGGAAAGCTAAAGCCAATGAGTATTACGCTTTTGAAAGGCATGGAGTCCTGGAGTACCGGGCAAATAAACGAGCAAATCTCTGATTTTCAAACCCCTCCTCAAATTATTTCCGGCGTGTCCGCGCCAATGACAACAGAAACCTTAATAAGCAATTGGTATGAATCTCTCCGAATTAAAAACCAAACCCATTGAAGAGTTGATTGAAATAGCCAAAGGCATGGGCCTGGAAAACCTGGCCCGGTCGCGTAAACAGGATATTATTTTTAATATTCTCAAACGCCACGCCAAAAGCGGTGAAGATATTTACGGTGATGGCGTATTGGAAATCCTTCAGGATGGTTTTGGATTTTTGCGTTCCGCTGATTCCTCCTATCTTGCGGGTCCGGATGATATCTATGTTTCCCCCAGCCAAATTCGTCGATTTAATTTGCGCACGGGTGACTCAATTTCCGGAAAAATTCGCCCACCAAAAGAGGGTGAGAGATATTTCGCTCTATTAAAGGTTAACGAAATTAATTTCGATAAACCGGAAAATGCCCGCAATAAGATTCTTTTTGAAAACCTCACCCCGCTTTTCCCCAACGATCGCTTAACCCTGGAATGTGGAAATGGCTCTTCCGAAGACCTGATTGGCCGCATTATTGATCTGGTTGCGCCGATTGGTAAGGGCCAGAGGGGTTTGATCGTGGCGCCGCCAAAAGCCGGTAAAACGATTATGTTGCAGAATATGGCTCAGGCTATCACGCGCAACAATCCGGAGTGCCACCTTATTGTCCTGCTGATCGATGAGCGCCCGGAAGAAGTTACCGAAATGCAGCGCTCGGTGCGCGGAGAAGTGGTTGCCTCTACATTTGATGAGCCTCCGGCACGTCACGTACAGGTTGCCGAGATGGTTATCGAAAAGGCCAAGCGCCTGGTAGAGCACAAGAAAGACGTGGTCATCCTGTTGGACTCTATTACCCGTCTGGCGCGTGCCTATAACACCACGGTACCCAGTTCCGGTAAGGTATTGACTGGTGGTGTGGATGCCCACGCCCTCGAGAGACCTAAGCGTTTCTTCGGCGCCGCACGGAATATTGAAGAAGGCGGAAGTCTGTCTATTATTGCTACTGCACTGATTGATACTGGCTCGAAGATGGACGAGGTGATTTTCGAGGAGTTTAAAGGCACGGGTAATATGGAGTTGCAGTTGGATCGTAAGATCGCGGAAAAACGTGTTTATCCGGCAATTAATGTTCGACGCTCGGGAACACGTCGAGAAGAGCTGCTGATGCCTGAGGGCGAGCTGCAGCGGGTATGGATCCTGCGCAAGTTACTACATGATATGGAAGATGTAGCCTCAACTGAATTCCTGGTGGACAAGCTGAAAGACTTCAAGACAAATGACGAATTCTTCCTGTCCATGAAACGGAAATAATTTTTTTATATAAAAGGCGCCCATATCGGCGCCTTTTATATTCTGGTTTGCACAAAGTGATTATTTGCGCGAATTAATGTTGAAAAGGCGAGCTATAAGGCATATAAAGTTCCACATCGTGGCGCTGGGTATGAAATTTATAGTTTGGCGCCCGACCGAATTGGCCCAGGGATAACCCCGCAAAGGGCCAATCTCAAATGGATAATCTGGTGGAGCTGGTTATTCATTTGTGACTGCACGACAGCCCACACATCTAGTGAGAACCTTTTGTGAATATCTATATTGGAAATCTGGCCTACGCGGTAACCTCTGACGACCTGCACGAAGCTTTCGGCGCATTCGGAGAAATCTCTCGGGCTACTGTTATTACTGACCGTGAGACTGGCCGCTCTAAGGGCTTCGGTTTCGTAGAAATGCCTAACGACGACGAAGCGCGCAAAGCGATCGAAGAGATGAACGACCAGCCTCTGTCTGGCCGTAACATCCGCGTGAACGAAGCTAAGCCTCGCGAAGATCGTCCGCGTCGCCCTCGCTTCTAAGCTACGGCTAGCTTAAGTTTTTTGCGACCCGCAGCATTTTGTTTGCGGGTCGTTTCTTCCTTTTCTCAATTGGCACCCTATCCTGGGGGCTGTTCCCCATTTTGTAATTTCTGTTTTACACTGCGCGCTGGATTTTTCTTCTTGACCGGCAGCCCATGAAATACAAAGACCTGCGTGATTTTATCCAATTGTTGGAAAAGCGTGGCCAGCTCAAACGGATTAAATTCCCTGTAGACCCCAATCTGGAAATGACAGAAATCTCTGATCGCGTTCTGCGCTCGGGAGGTCCTGCATTACTTTTTGAAAATCCTATCGGTTTTGATACGCCGGTGCTCGCCAATCTGTTTGGCACCACTGAGCGAGTAGCGCTTGGGATGGGGCGTGAGAGCATTGATGACCTACGTGAGGTGGGTGAATTACTCGCCTTCCTCAAGGAACCTCAACCGCCTGAGAATTTGCGCGATGCCTGGGAAAAACTGCCGGTTTTCAAGCAAGTGCTCAATATGGGGCCGAAGGTGGTCAAGGGTGCAGCCTGTCAGCAGGTGGTAGTAGATAAAGCTCAATTAGACCTCACCAAATTGCCAATTCAGACCTGCTGGCCGGGAGATGCGGCTCCATTGGTAACCTGGCCATTGGTGATCACTCGTGGGCCAGAGAAGAAGCGCCAAAACCTGGGTATTTATCGCATGCAGTTAATCGGTAAAAACCGACTGATAATGCGTTGGCTCAGCCACCGGGGAGGTGCGTTGGATTACCGTGATTGGTGCCGGAAGCACCCCGGGGAACCCTATCCTGTAGCTGTAGCACTTGGTGCAGATCCGGCCACAATACTGGGAGCAGTGACCCCGGTACCGGATAGCCTGTCGGAATACGCCTTTGCCGGGCTATTGCGTGGAGATAAAACCGAAGTAACTGGTGCATTGCTCAGTGATCTGCAGGTTCCCGCCAGTGCTGAGTATGTGTTGGAAGGTTTTATCTACCCCGATGACATGGCCGATGAAGGCCCCTATGGGGATCATACGGGCTATTACAATGAGGTGGACCGTTTCCCGGTGTTTACCGTGGAGAAAATCACCCACCGGAAAAACCCCATATATCACAGTACTTACACTGGCCGTCCGCCGGATGAACCCGCGATCCTGGGCGAGGCGCTCAATGAAGTATTTGTGCCTATTTTGCAGAAACAATTTCCTGAAATTGTCGATTTTTACCTGCCACCTGAAGGCTGCTCCTATCGGCTAGCTGTAGTAACTATGAAAAAGCAGTATCCCGGACATGCCAAAAGGGTAATGATGGGAGTCTGGTCTTTCCTGCGCCAGTTTATGTATACCAAGTTTGTTATCGTTACCGATGATGATGTGAATGCAAGAGATTGGAAAGATGTAATTTGGGCTATGACAACCCGTATGGACCCCGCGCGTGATACGGTGATGGTGGAAAACACCCCGATTGATTATCTGGATTTTGCCTCACCAGTTTCTGGCTTGGGTTCGAAGATTGGTTTTGATGCTACTAATAAATGGCAGGGAGAAACCAATAGAGAGTGGGGTAATCCTATCGAGAAAGATCCACAGGTGGTCCAGAGAGTCGATGAAATCTGGTCCAAATTAGGTTTTGAATAATTACTGGTCCTACTTTATTTTAGTTGTCCTTCCATAGGGCGTCCCAAGAGGCGCTCTAGTTGCTAATTTCTTAGCATTTAACCATTTTCCATATTCCCGCATCTATAGATAAAGCTGATAACGTCAAATCTCGGTATCAGCTTTATGGCCGTCTTTGATTAATTGTGGGGAATATTTAAATGAGAGTACTTTATGCTGTCAGCTTAATGATTGTTGGCGTTTTCGGATTTTGGGCTATATTGCCAAGCCAGCAGGAGAGAAGCGCCGAGATTACCAATATTGAAGAATTTCTGCCCGCAATTATGACAGAGGCGGCTATTCCTGGTATGGCCGTCTCAAGAGTAAAAGACGGTAAGCTTGTTTTTCAGCAAGTCTACGGAATGGCGGATGTGGAATCTGGTGAGGCAGTTACCCAGAATACTCCCTTTAATATCGCATCAATTAGCAAACCTATTATGGGCGTAACGCTATTGCAATTGGTCGATAATGGAAATTTGGAACTCGATCGGGATATCAATACCTATTTACCATTTAAGGTGGATAATCCACATACAAGAGGTGAAAAAATTACTTTAAGAAATCTGGCAAGTCACACTGCAGGTATTGCGGATTACTATGACTATGCCACTTATTCTGAAAACCGCGACCCAGAAATTAGTCTTGAGCAACATCTCCGTGCTCTCCTTACTAAGGAAGGTAGTCTGTACAATAATGGAGACTATTATCTGAAATCTATGCCAGGGAAAAGACGGCAATACAGCAACTTATCTGCAGGTTTGGCGGGGCTTCTAGTGGAGTCTGCAATAGGCCAAACCCTCGCTGACTATAGCAAGGATACCCTTTTTCACCGTTTGGAAATGGAAAGTGCAAGCTGGAAACTTAATGGAATGGATCTGAATTCTATAGCTGTGCCTTATAAAGTAGAGCAATGTGTACCATTTGTCGGCCTGTGTACTGATGATGAATCGAGCAAAATAAATTATTTTGTGGGAAGGTTTATTAAGCCACCTTTCGAATATAAAAAATTTCATCCATATCCTCACAATGGTAATCCACAGTATCCGGATGGTGGTGTTCGCGTAAGTATTGCAGACCTTAGTGATTTCCTACTGGCAGTCCTTCATAACCGGGATAAATCAGGGGCGAAACTCTTGTCTGATACCATGTATGAAGAAATGTTTCGTTTGCAGTTGCCCAAATCGGTTTCTGATTCGCAACGCTTTTTTTGGAGAGATCGCGATGGGCTTGTGGGGCATATGGGGTCAGATCTGGGGGTTTTTACTGCTATGTATTTTGACCCAGACCGTAAGGATGGCTTTATTATACTAATGAACCGTGGTATGGATAGTAAGTCAGCCGAGGCGATGAGGCATATTGCCAAGCGCTTAATGCAAATATAATAATCATAAATAAGATAAAATAATCAAGATTTTATCTGAAATTTCTCAAAATCCATTAATAGGTTTTTCGGTGATTGAGGAAGTTCCAATGGGTATCATTGGGTTGAGCTCTCTCACTATAGGAAAAGGAGTACCAATTATGATTAGAGCCAAAGAGGATATAATTAAATTTCTTTCTGTCGTCCTGTGTTGTTTTCCACTTATGGTGAATGCAGAAGAGACTAACCTGAAGAGTAAGGAAGCTTTCGAACGAATAAAATCACTTAGCGGAGACTGGAAAAAGGAAGGCGATACTGGGGGGGATTTTTATATTAAATTTTCCCAGACTGCCGGAGCCTCTGTTTTGGTAGAGAATTGGCTGTATAAGGGTAAATCTCATTCGCTCACTATCTATCATATGGATAATGGCAATTTATTGGCAACCCACTATTGCCCTCAAGGAAATCAGCCCCGTTTGCAGCTTAGTTCAAGTGGTGAAAGAGGACAGCTGGTATTTTCTTTCAAAGATGCTACCAATCTTTTGGATTTAGAAGCCAATCACCAACATAGTTTGGGCTTTGAGTGGTTGGAGAGTGAAGGGATCATCCGTACAGAGAGCTATATGGAAAATGGAGCTCTAAAGCCTTCGAGTATGCGTCTAGTACGTAAGTAAACTGTCAAATCAATCAATTCTGTATATCACTCTTTCTTGCAATAAAGCTGGTAGTGATTCTTCTGCCAGCTTTTTTTGTGCGTCTAATTCAACCAAATGTGACTTAGGTAGTATGATGTAATCTCTTCTATACTTCGATGCTATATTGCATGTTAATTATGCAGTCGACCAATATATTTAACATTTGATGACATTCTTGTCTGGCTTTTAGTGGTCGATAAACAAATTACATCATGATGGTCCTGGGGATTAGGGCAAATAATTACAATATGAGGGAGGGGTGATAAATGGAATTGATTCTTTTTGTAATCATTATGGTGGCAGTCTTAGTCCTGCCATTAAAAATGGCTGCTGCCATGATGGGGGCGAGAAATACAGGAGTTTTCCACTGTCTTTTTGCTTTATTGTTGGCATTAATTGTACAGAGAATAGTGGGCGGCATGTTGCCCGGTGTGAGTGACAGCGCCGGGGTTCTCTTGACTATTCCACTGGCGGCTATTGCCTATATGTTGGTATTGGGTACTGGATTTTTGAAAGCAATAATTATTGCGATTCTGCAGGGAATAATTACTTTCCTAGCGATGCTTCTTTTTGCTGGTATGTTCGCAAATATCTAATAGCTTCGGGCAATTTTTTTCTTATTCAGCTTGGTCAGGTAGCTTTCAAATAGCTTTTTTACGGATGTCTTCTGTTCCTGATCCAAGTTATCTCTCCCTCTAAGTGGTGCTGTTTTATAAATTTTTCTTTTTTTCTGGTGTAAAGGTAAACAGAAGCTTCGCTGCTTTACGGTATAGATTTAGTGAAAACCCCCAAGCTAGAGAATTTTATTGCTGTCTGGAAAGCTTTTATTTTTCCATTGAGGCTATTTCAGTCATGTGGGGCTGATTTAGGTTGAAAGGAATTTTTCAATCGGAATCCTGCTGAGACTCCTCATTAAGGAACTGGCTCAGGGGTTCGAAATAATCATTGAAGGCCTCGAACTGCGGTATGTGCCCGACCCCATCAAGTTCGGTTAACTTCGCATCTGGAATAATGGCAGCCGCTTTTTTACCCAATAGGTCATAACGCCCCAGAGTCTTTTTAATGGGTTCGGCAGCGCGGGCGCGGCCAATCGCGGTGCGATCCCGGGTACCGATAATCAGTAAGGTAGGCACAGTGAGATCTGCGAATTCATAGATAACCGGCTGTGTGAAAACCATTTCTGAAGTGAGGGCATCAATCTTGGCTATATGCTTAGAATCAGGGCCCAGTGACCAGCCGGCCTGAATATCGAGCAGGGAATCGTAGGACTTTCTCCATTTCCCATCAAAATAGGCCCTGGACATATAGCTCTTAATCCCTTCGGGTGTTTGTGCCTGCTCCCTAAGGATGGCTTGTTCCAGGGGTTCGTATGGTACGACGCGCTTCCAGTCCTCCAAGCCGATTGGGTTTACCAAGGCGAGCTTTCTCACCATCTCCGGGTACATTAAAGAAAAGCGTGTAGCCAGCATGCCTCCCATGGAGTGACCAACTACAGAAACCTGATCCACTTTGAGTTTGTCGAGCAGAAATTTGGTATCTGTAGCCATACCGTGCAGGTTGTATTGCATCAATGGCTTACTGGACTTTCCGAAGCCAACTTGGTCTGGAGCAATAACACGGTAGCCCTGTTCTGTGAGCGCGGCGATACTATCTTTCCAGTAGGCGCCGGAAAAATTTTTACCGTGCAGAAGCAGTACTGTTCCCTTAGAGCGTACAAGCTTGTTCGCAATAATATCCATATAGGCCATGGCCACAGGCTGGCCTAATTTGGATAGCTCTAGAGTCTTAACCGGATAGGGGTACTCGTAGTCACTCAGCAGCTTATCTTGTGGCTGGATTGGGTTGTCAGCAGCCAGCGTCACCCGTGATAAGAGAATGGAAAATAAAATAGCGAAGGATGAGAGATATTGCTGTGACGGTGTCATGGAGCAAGCCTCAAAAAGGATGCGGAGGCTTACTACTATGGGGCAAATAGTATAACAGGAAAAGGGCCCAGATTATCTGGACCCTTGGAGAAACGGTTAGGCGTGTACCCCGAGCAGGGGTTTGTCCTGACTGGGCATGGATACAGGAGGTAAGTTTGGAACAGCTTGCATCAGCCCTTCCTCAAACAAGCGCGAGGCTTTGTCCTTCTCGCCGAGTGCTTTAAATAGCCGTGCCAGTTCTGCAGAGGTTGCGGGGTCCTGACGTAACAACAGGCTCTTCTCAAAATACTGTTGTGCCTTTCCCCACAGCTCGTTGCGTAAGCTCAGGCGCCCGAGACAGGTGAGCAGGTCGGCACTCTCACCATATTCCTTGAGCCAGCCCTCTGCAGCAGAGAGCTGAGCCGCTGCGTCAGCACCGGCAAGGCGGCCGTATAGATCGGCCAGCTTGGGAGCCCACTCTCGGTTTAGTAGCCAACGCAGGTGTTTTTCCGCGGCACTGTCATCACCGCTTTGGTGCAGCAGACGGGCAAAGAGACTGCGAAGCTCTACGTTGCGTTGCCAGCGGCCATTCAGGCCGTGCCAGATGTCATGTAGTTTCTCTCTGTCGTTTCGGTTTGCGGCTTCGATGAGTTGATGTTCGTAGACTTCCCGCTCTAGTTTTTGTCGGTCTTCTTCGGACATATTGGCGTGTTTTTCTAATTCAGGGAGAAGTTCTCTCAGGTTGCTCCAGTCCCCCAAAGCGTAATAGGCCTGCTTGAGCATCTGTAGCAGAGCCGGGTGCTTAGGTTCTAATTGCTTGGCTCGCTTGAGGCTGGCGATACACTGTTCGTAGTGTTTATCCTGTAGCTGCATACGGGCCTGACTCAAAGCCACTGCCAAGCCAGTGTCATCGCCACAGGCTTCGGCTTTTGCCAGCAACTCATTGGCTTCTTCGCGAAATCCAAGCTCATGAGCGCTGCGCGCGGCAGCCAGGTAATTAATCAGTGGCGCCTCGGAGCGCGGCGCACTTTTTAAAAGTTGTCGTCGGGCACGTGACCAGTTGCCCTCCATAAACTCCACCAGGCCACTAGTGAGACGTCTGCGGGCGACCCGCTGGCGGCCAAAGCGCAGGCGATCGACGCTGCCGCGCACAGCGCGAAAGAGACTGCGGCTTATCCAGGTGAGAAGAAACAGGGCGAGCAAAAGGGCAACTAGCGCGACTATGGCGAACCAGAGATTCATCTCATAGCCTTTGTTGAGTTCGCCACCGAAGCCGATTACCAAATACCCGGGGTAATTCTGATTTATCTGCGGCAGTAAGGCACCGAGAAGTAATAGGGCGACAGCAGCAAAAAGGACCTTTCTCACTGGCTGACCTCCTCGGCGGTGCCGGTGCCATACCCTGACGTTTTGTGCAGCCGCTCAATGTAATTGTAGAGAGCCACCTGTGAGGCATTCAGGTCTGGCATTTGCGCCTGAATGGGCTGTTTGCTGAGTTCTGCCAGTTGTTGCGCGAGTGTGTTGCGTTGGGAATTGGCTGTGCCATAAGTCAAAAGCAGCTCGCGGGCGCTATCAAGAGCGTCCTTGTAAACGGTGCTATCGCCGCGCAATAGAGCCAGTTGTGCCTGCTCCATATTTAGACGCAGGGTTTGGCGAAAGCGTGCCTCGCTTTGAGGGGAGAGCATTACCGGGTTGATATCGCCATCGATGGGGCGAACAGAATCGCGTAGGAAGTTGGTAAAATTTTTCCAGCTGCGCTCCCATGCGGATTGGTTATCCTGCGTGGGCTCTGCTTTTGCCACCTCCCTTGGAGTTTGGGCCATATCGAATTGCGGCTGTATAGAGGCGCGGATCAACTGCTCTTCCAGGGCGCGCAAGCGTAAATAGAGGCCTTCTCGATCGATATTTTCCACGAGTTTCAAAGCGGTGATATCCCGTGCCAACTGTTGGCGCACTCCGTAGAGATCGGGAAGATTTACTTGGCGCAAAATGGTGTCGACCTTTTCAACAAGGCCCAGAGCGGCGCGGCTATTATCTTCAAGCATCAGCCGTTGATTGGCCATTCGCAATAGGTAGTCGGCCTCGGCCAGCTGCCAGTCCTCCCGGCTCACATTACCCAGCTCACTGAGCCGGTTGCCCTGGGCGGTGAGGCTGCGCTGAAGAGCTGCTAGCTGTTGCTGTAGCTGCAAAATAGTGCGCGTTTGCGATTGTATTTGACTGCGCAACTCAGTATCTGTCTGTTGAAGTTGATCAAGCTGCTGGTTCTGTGGGGAGACGCTCGGCGCTTCTGCCTGCTGGGGTTCTATGGAAGGAGGTTCGGCAGTAGATTGTGCAGCGGGTACAGTAGAAGTTATCCCTTCGCGGGCTTGGCTGGAAGTATCAGGCCCGGTAGAAATATTTGGCGATGTGACTTCACCTTGTGATTCGGCTTTCTGTGTGGACACAGTTTGTTTGGTAGGGAAAAAGTCCAGCTGTGCGATGCGGTTGCGCAGTTGGGGCCAGCTGTACCAGGCAAAAGCGATCAAAGCGATAAGCAGCAGAATAAAGACCAGCCACCACCAATGCCCTCCGCCCTTTTTAGGCATCACATTTTTAGCGGCCTTATCAGTTTTGCCTTCTGCTGCTTTGGCAAAATTGCTCTTGCTCCCCCCCTTGTCCAGTGCATCGGAAGTGAGTTCGTTAGCCGGGGTGGAAGGATTGTCCTTGGGTTTTTCGTTGGTCATGGGCTTGGGGCGCAGCTGGTAATTGTCGTCGAATTATAGCGAGTGGCACCGACCATAATAGCGCCGGTGGTGTCGTTTTGAGATTTTTAACCCAATAGGGCAGTAAATTCGAGAGCAATTCAGTTTAGCGCCCTGAGCAGTGCCTCTAGCATAGCGCTGTCTCCGGCATTCTGAGCACTGCTGGTATAGATAAAACCCAGAGCACGGGCTTGCTCCGCGACGCGCGCGCTGGGACAGATAAGGGCAGCCTGGAGGAGGTGCGCGCAATTTGCACGCTCAATGCAGCTGTGTAGGTTCGCGAGAGTCTCGCCACTGTGGACCGTGATGGCATCCGGGGTGAAAGAATACCCTGCCAAATCCGCTGGGGCACCTGCAGGTAGGGACCTACGGTAGAGTTCACAGTAATCCACACGCCCACCCCGTGCGCGCAAGGTGTCGCTAATAAGAGTGCGTCCGCCAGTGCCGCGGAAGATCAGTACCCGAAGTCCTGAAACCTCTTGTAAGGTGGGGAGGGCGAGCAGGTCCTCGGAAGTCATGTGTTCGCCGCTGTGCTCGCAGGGTATACCACGCATCAGTAATGCTTTAGCCGTGGCCGCGCCAATAGCGAGGTATTGTGGCCCCTGGGGTAACTGTGGCCAGTAATCCTCCAGCCAGTCGACGGCGTAGCGCACCGCATTCTGGGAGACGAAAATGGCAAAATCCACCTGGTCGAAATCGAGAATTCGTTTTTTAATGGCCTGCTGAGCCGCCTCATCAATGAGGGGCTCAATAGCCAACATAGGGATAGTGTCAACCTCCGCGCCCGTAGCGCGCAATAGCGCGCCCCAGGTGTCGGCTTGATGGGCGGGGCGCGTGGTCAGTACGCGCTTGCCTTGCAGGCGCTTGGCCATATGGATCTGTCCTGGGCTTAAATCGCGTCGAGAATTTTGTCGGCACCCTGCTCTAACAACTGTTCAGCGAGTTGAACGCCCAGAGCTTCGCCATCAATGGCTGCACCACGGATTTCGGCGCGGATCATGCGGGTGCCATCGGGGCTGCCGACCAGGCCGCGAAGCCACAGAGCGTCGCCTTCCAGCTCGGCATAACAGCCGATAGGAACCTGACAGCCGCCGTTCAGGCGCTTAACCAGTGCGCGTTCTGCACTGAGTCGCGCGGCGGTTTCATGGCAGTGCAGTGGTTGCAGTAGGGCTTCCAGCTCGCTGTCTTTGCGGGCTTCGATGCCGACAGCGCCCTGGCCGCCGGCGGGCAGCAATACAGTGGAGGGGAGAAAGCTGCGAATGCGCTCACACATCTCCAGGCGTAGCAGCCCGGCAGCAGCGAGAATAATGGCGTCGTACTCTCCCGCATCCAGTTTGGCCAGGCGAGTGTTTACGTTGCCGCGTAGGAACTTGACCTCCAGATCGGGGCGCTGCGCCAGAAGTTGGCACTGGCGGCGCAGGCTCGAAGTACCCACAATCGCGCCTTGTGGCAGTTCCTCCAAATTGGCAAAGCGGTTGCTGACGAAGGCATCACGCGGGTCCTCGCGCTCGCAAATAACTGGCAGGTAGAGGCCTTCGGGAAATTCCATCGGCACATCCTTCATAGAATGTACGGCGATATCCGCGCGTCCCTCCAGCATGGCCACTTCCAGCTCTTTGACAAAGAGCCCTTTGCCGCCCACCTTGGTTAGGGGTATATCCAGCACCTGATCGCCACGACTGGTCATTGGCAGCAACTCTACCTCCAGCTGAGGGTGCTCCTGCTGCAGGCGATCCTTAACATAATTGGCTTGCCATAGGGCCAGGGCGCTCTCGCGCGTAGCGATGCGGATACGGGAAATGGGCATTGGGCTCGATCACTCATTTGTGTGGGCGGGTAATTCTATCAGAGCGGCGGCAGCTATGGCTCAGCTTGCACAGATTCTGGGAGCGGAGATCAGGCGCGTGTGCGCAGCCAGTCCTCGAGAATGATACGCGCGGCAATGGAATCCACTGGATTATCGGCGTAGCTGCCGCGGTGGCCACGTTCCGCTGCCTCTTCTTTGGCTGCGCGGGTACTGAGGCGCTCATCAATCATTTCTACCGGTAGCCCGGTGCGCCCGTGCAGGCGCTGGCCAAATTTACGTGCACGAACACCAAATTCACTCTCACTACCATCCATATTCAGCGGTAAACCCACAAGCAAATAATGTGGCTTCCACTCGTCGATTAGTCGCTGGACCTTGTCCCAGTCGGGTTTGCCATCCTTTGCCGGCAGTGGTGGCAGCTCTTTGGCACTTCCGGTCAGGCTCTGGCCAAAGGCGAGGCCAATGGAACGGGTGCCAAAATCGAAGGCGAGGGCGGTAATGGGTTTACTCATCAGAGGGAACATCCGGTATTAGAGGGATCAATCTTGGGCCGAATGATAACCGGGAAGGGCTAGGCGTGTCCGGCCTGTGAGCCGAGCCCTGAGAGGTCGATACCGTGTCGAGCGGCGGCACTTTGCCAGCGTTTTTGCACTGGGGTGGCAAACAGGATTTCGGGTTCTGCCGGTAGAGTCAGCCAGGCGTTTTCCGCCAGTTCCTGCTCCAATTGTCCTGGCCCCCAGCCGGCGTAGCCCAGAGCTAGCAGCACATCGTCGGGGCCATGTCCTGAGGCCAGTGACTCGAGAATATCCCTGGAAGCGGTAAGACTGATTTCCAAATTGATTTCGCTCGTCGAGTCGAAATGTACGCCGGCACCGTGCAGGACAAAGCCCTGCTCGGGAGAAATAGGCCCGCCCAGCAGAACAGTTTCATCGCCACGTTGGCTGGAGTCCTTCAGCGACAACTGCTCGAAAACCTCTCGCCAGTGCACTTTGCTGGGGGCGTTGATCACTATGCCCATAGCCCCCTCTTGGCTGTGCTCAACAATTAGAGCGATGCTGTGCTTGAAGCGCGGGTCCTCCATGCCGGGCATGGCCAGTAGGAATTGGCCGCGCAAGCTGCCATGGGTTAGGTCGCTGTCAATGTTCGAATTGGGCATAGTTGGATTCTAGGTCGCTTGCGTGCAAGGCAAGTTTAGCCGCGCTCGGGCAGCTCACCTGCGGTAGTGGAGAAGCCAGTTAAATCGAAGCGCCAGGTGCGGATAATTTCGAGGCGGTCAGCCTCCTTGCGAATCTCTGCTGGGAAAGGCGCAAAGGGGGCTGCCAGGCGTACAATCTGTTGGGCGGCATCGTCGAGGATTCGCTCTCCCGAAGAGTCCAGAATCATGACTTCCTCCACCGCGCCTGTGGGCAGCAAGCGCACCATCATGCGCAGGCTGCCGGTGATTTTCTGCTGCAGGGCTTCCGCGGGGAAGTTGTCGCTACCTATTGCTTCCACCTTTTGGCGCCATTCGTGCAGATAAGCGGCATCTGCAGAGGCTTTTGTTGCCACTGAGGTCAGGCGTCGCACTCGCGGGCGTTGGGCAATAGTTTGGCGAATTTTATCCAGGCGCGCTTGCAGGCTGGCAATCTTTGGATTTGTCCTGGCTAGATCATTTGGGGCATCGCCGCGTTTCTCTTCGGAAAACTTGTCTTCGGCGGGTAGCTCCGGGGCCTGCAGAGGGCTATCGCCGATCGTGGTGATCAACTGGCGGCGCTGGTCAGCAGGCCGTGCGGCTTGCTGCTGTGGTAGAGGATTAACATCGTGAATTTGCGTATCGGCAAATTCGGCGCGACGATTGCTGGACAGCTCCTTTGGGGTATCTGCCGTGCCGCTGGCCTGCTGGTTGTGTTGGGCCAGGTAGTCGGCATCTTCCGGTACATGTGGCGAGTTATATTGTGACAGAGTAACTTCCAGGGTTGGTGCGGCTTGCCGCCCTTCAGGTTCGGCAAAAGCCACACCAAAAATCAAAAGCGCGTGAATGGCGCCAGCGAGAAACAGCGAGAACGTAAAACGCTCGCGCTGGTCTGCATAATTTGGCGTCGTGTTGGCGGTGGAATTCATTATCTATTATCGGTTACTGCTTATATCTTGCCGAGCGTTACGCTCGGCATTCCCATCCGGCCCGTTCACTGGTGGGAGTCATTCAAGTTAAAGGCGCAGTTTAGCGCTTTTGTGCCAGACGGTGTGTGATGGCGCTCATTAGTCGCGCACCGATATAAGTATCGTAGGCCGCATCAATCTCACGCACACAGGTTGGGCTGGTGACATTAATTTCCGTTAGGTAATCACCGATAACATCCAGACCGACGAATAACAGCCCTTTTTCCTTCAGGGTGGGGGCGACTTGTTCCACGATCCATCGATCTCGATCAGTCAGTGGCCGCGCTTCACCACGGCCACCGGCGGCTAAGTTGCCGCGAGTTTCACCCGCCTCGGGAATTCTGGCTAGGCAGTAGGGTACGGCTACACCATCGACAACCAGAATGCGCTTATCGCCATCTTTAATTTCGGGAATATAACGCTGAGCCATGATTTGCTGGCGGCCGTGCTGGGTGAGCATCTCCAGAATGGCGCCTAAATTAGCGCCGTCCGGTTTGCAGTGAAAAATACCTGCGCCACCCATGCCATCGAGGGGTTTGAAAATGACATCCCGATGGGTTTTATGAAACTCCCTCAGGCGCTGCATATCCTTGCTGACCAATACAGGCGGGCAGCACTGGGGAAAAGTCGTTGCAAAAATTTTTTCATTACAGTCCCGCAGGGACTGCGGTTTGTTAACGACTAATGCACCTTCGCGCTCAGCCGCTTCAAGGATGTAAGTGGAGTAAATGTACTCATTATCGAAGGGGGGGTCGATACGCATTAAAATGGTATCGAGTTCTCCAAGGGGCATCTCCCTGGCTTCTTCCAGGCTGAACCAACGCTCGGCATCGTCAAATACCCTCAGTGGTCTGCCCTTACCAATGGCGCGGCCATTGTCCAGATACAGGTCGCTTTGCTCAAAATAAAACAGCTGGAAACCGCTGTCTTGTGCGGCCTGTAACAGTGCGAGTGTCGTAT
Source organism: Microbulbifer mixtoriginis (SeqCode) (assembly GCF_052466765.1). Taxonomy (NCBI): domain Bacteria; kingdom Pseudomonadati; phylum Pseudomonadota; class Gammaproteobacteria; order Cellvibrionales; family Microbulbiferaceae; genus Microbulbifer; species Microbulbifer mixtoriginis (SeqCode). The sequence continues at coordinate 2,247,811 of NZ_CP174289.1, read as the reverse complement.
CTTTCTTAAAATTGATCTGGGCGATGGGGTCCATCACCACACCGAGGGAGTAATTCATCTTAGCTTCCGTAGTTGAAGGGATTTTTGATCCCGCGCCGCGGTGGTTGTGGCTGATTGAAATGTTGCCACTGCCAACTTGTAGGGTGGATAAGGTAAGAGCAGCTTCGTCTAGGTGCAACTTAATTAGATAAGTTGTCTGGATTGGCAATAAAAAGTGGTGATTATTTGCACCATAAGGTCTGCGGTGCTTCAGCGCGGCTAGATTCACCTGGGGTTCTGTGATAAAAGTTCCACCCAGTGTGCGATCTTGGCAAAGAGAGACACCCAGGCCCCGCAAGCGGCTCAAAAAAGGGTGCAGATAAAAAATTTTCGCGTGCCCGAAAATAAGTAAACAGGGGATTCAATAAAGACTATGGAGCTTAACTGGGAAAGTCTGACTGTAATGGTGATTGACGACAGTAAGACAATTCGCCGCACTGCCGAGACTCTGCTACAAAAAGCAGGTTGCACGGTCGTCACTGCTACAGATGGTTTTGATGCGTTGGCGAAAATCGCGGACTCCCGTCCCGATGTTATTTTTGTCGATATCATGATGCCGCGCCTGGATGGCTATCAGACTTGTGCGCTGATTAAAAACAACAGTGAATTCCGCTCCACTCCAGTAGTGATGTTGTCGAGTAAAGATGGTTTGTTCGACAAAGCGAAAGGCCGCGTTGTTGGTTGTGATCAATATCTGACAAAGCCATTTAGTAAAAGCGAGCTGTTGGGAGCAATTTCCGCTCACGCAAAACCGCACCACGCAGCCTAAGTAATCACTAACAAAAAGGGTCTGATTTTTTGGGCCAACCCCTTCGCTCTTTGGGGGGGATGAATTAACAGACATACCGTTCACCACATCTGCCTGTGGTGGAAGGTTCTGTAGTCTGGCAGTGCATTGGCAGTAAGTGCAGACTTGGCACATGCCATCAAAATAAATACAACAAATCGCCAAGCACTGTCATTTATTGAGCAGTTGCCAATTCGAAGAAGTCATGGGGGAAATGATGGCAAGAGTATTAATAGTTGATGACTCTCCTACCGAAACACACAAGCTGACCACAATACTTGAAAAGCATGGCCATTCGGTAATCACCGCGCCCAATGGTGAAAATGGTGTGGATGTTGCACGCAGTCAGCGACCAGATCTGATTTTGATGGATATTGTGATGCCTGGGTTAAATGGATTCCAGGCCACACGCCAGCTGAGTAAGGATGGCAATACCGCGGGGATACCGATCATTATGGTGACTACCAAAGATCAGGATACCGACCGGGTTTGGGGTATGCGCCAGGGCGCAAAAGCTTATCTCACCAAGCCCGTTGATGAGGGCAAATTGTTGAGTGCAATTGGGGAGGTGTTGGCCTGACGGCCAGCTGCTCAGCGTGCAGTCACAAACCCCCTATCTAGCACTTGTTGATATCGCTCGGCGAGCTAAAGCGCAGGCCACCGGCCTGCCCGGCCGCCGAGAAATCAAACCCTATTGGACCGGAATCGGTTTCTCTTTACTCGGCCACAACTTCGTCGCCTCAATGGATGATGTTGTGGAATTGCTCGAAGTGCCGCAGCACACCTTTATTCCCGGCGTTCAGCCCTGGGTAAAAGGTGTTTCTAATGTTCGCGGCCGCCTGTTACCCCTGATTGATCTCGCAGCCTTTTACGGCGGCCACCTCTCGGGCCAGCGCCAACAGCGCAGGGTTCTGGTGTTGGAGCGGGAAAAAACCTACGTGGGGTTGATTGTCGACAGGTTGCACGGAATGCAGCATTTGGCATTTGAATATGCCCGTGAAGCACCAACAGATTTAATTGAGCCATTTGCGCCGATGGTGCATGGCCAGTTTATTTTACAAAAGGACCGGTGGCTGGTGTTCGACATGCGGGCTCTGCTCAAAGACCCTCATTTCATGGATGCTGCCACTCGTTAAGGTCCGATTGAATTTTCGGCATCTCGCAGCTTTTGAGATGTTGGGGGGACCCTAAAGCGGTGCAGGGATATTCGCACTGGCTGAGGGCCATTGTCATTAAAGCGTTAAATATTCAGTGGTATTAAACCGGCCTAATGCTTGGGCCCGCTAGGAGTAAACTATGAAAACAGGCTCCCAGAGCTCCTTTTCCGCGTTTCGCAGTAACCCTGCTGCGCTGGGTTTGGGTCTGCTGGTACTCGCCGTACTGGCGGGGCTGATTGTCAGTATCTATTTGGTGCAGACCCGCAGTGATCGCGATAAAGAGTACCTACAGCAAGTTGCTGAACTTCGCGCACTTTCCTATCAGCTGGTCTCCTATGCACCGGCGGCCACTTCCGGAGACGACGAAGCGTTTGCCGAGCTGGAAAAAGTTTCCGGGCAGATGGCTAACGCCTGGAATCAGCTGCAGGGAATGGATAAAGGCAGCCGCAGGGCGCTGGACGCTGAGCTAGCGACTTACGGTACCGTTTGGCGTAAGTTGCGCGAGCAGGTAGAAACGATTACCGGTAACAAAGAAACGATTATCTTCCTGAACGATGTTGCCACCACTTTGAGTGACTCCCTGCCGGAATTGCAGGCTGAGCACAACAATATTGTGGAAATTCTGCTAGCTAATAATGCCCCGGCCAATCAGGTTGAACAGGCTCAGTTACAGGTATGGCGGGCTGAGCGAATCGGTCGAAACATCGACAAGATGCTGCAGGGTGATGACGATGCCGAAGGCGCAGCCGACCAGTTTAATACCGATGCTAGCTTGTTCGGTAAAGTGGTAGATGGCATGAAGAGCGGTGATGTAGTGATGGGTATCTCCCGCATTACCGATGAGGAAGCGCGCCGCTCGCTCGATGAAATTACCGAACTGTTTGAATTTGTAAGCTCGTCTGTTCGCGAGATCTTCGAAGCAACCCCGGCACTGTTTGCATCACGTCAGGCAACCAACGGCATTATTGCATCCTCGCCACAGCTGCTTGAGGCTCTCAGTACTCTGAACGACCGTATTGTGAATCTGGCCGATGAACGTCAGCCAAACAATATGACTATTACCATTTTGGCTGCAGCATTCGTGCTGTTAATTTTTGCCATGATGGGAATGGCCTTCTCCGGTACCCGCCGCAGCCTGATGGAAGAAGCCGAGACCAATGAGCGCAACCAGCAGGCGATTATGCAGCTGCTGGATGAGCTTGCTGACCTCGCCGATGGTGACTTGACCACCTCCGCAACGGTAACCGAGGCCTTTACTGGTGCGATTGCAGACTCTATCAACTTCACCATCGACCAGTTGCGTGTGCTGGTATCTCGAATTAACGGCACCGCACAGGAAGTATCCGGGCTTTCTCAGGAAACCCAGCAGACAGCCCTGCACCTTGCCGAGGCTTCCGAGCATCAGGCTCAGGAGATTGCCGGGGCCTCCGCCGCGGTGAACGAAATGGCGGTTACCATTGACCAGGTATCTGCTAACGCCTCCGAATCTGCTCAGGTTGCCGAGCGCTCGGTACAGATCGCCAGCAATGGTTCCAAAGTGGTACAGAACACCATCAAGGGCATGGATAATATCCGGGAGCAGATTCAGGACACCTCCAAGCGGATCAAGCGCCTGGGTGAATCTTCCCAGGAGATCGGCGATATCGTAAGTCTGATTAATGACATTGCCGACCAGACCAACATCCTCGCACTGAATGCTGCCATTCAGGCGAGCATGGCGGGTGACGCCGGTCGAGGCTTTGCCGTGGTTGCGGACGAGGTTCAGCGACTGGCGGAACGCTCTGCCGCGGCAACCAAACAGATTGAAGGCCTGGTAAAAGCGATTCAGTCTGACACCAACGAGGCGGTAATCTCCATGGAGCAGACCACCACAGAGGTGGTACGTGGTGCACGTTTGGCACAGGACGCCGGTGTTGCGCTGGAAGAGATCGAGAATGTATCCAGCAACCTGGCCTCTTTGATTCAAAACATCTCCAACGCCGCCCGCCAGCAGGCTTCCTCTGCTGGCCACATCTCCAACACCATGAACGTGATTCAGGAGATTACTTCGCAGACTTCTGCCGGTACACAGGCTACTGCTCAGTCTATTGGTAATCTGGCGCAGACCGCCAGTGCCCTGCGTGAATCTGTTGCCGGCTTCAAACTGCCGCAAGAGGAGAGCGTGGAAACCAATAGTGAAATGTACGACGTGGAGTTGCCGGAGATGGATGCGGAAACTTTCACGCTCGACAGTGAGGAAAGCAACTCCTTGGAGTCCCGTGAAGATCGGGCTCTGGCCTAACCCACAAAATAAAGCCCGGCGCCTTCGTTGGCTGCCGGGCGGAGAGGGCGCACGGAGCAATTTCCGCAAGATTGCGAACCCTGGATCGCTTCGGGTAGAGCGCCTGCATAGAGAATGAATTATTGGGGACTTGGCGTGAGTCACGACAATCCGAATTTCATGGCCCTGGACTGGCTGATAGGCGAAATTAACGAGACTCTGGCACAGGCACGCCAGTTCCTCGAGACTTTCGCAACGGATCCGCAAGCCGGTGAGACCCTGCTGCAGAACAGCTTGTCCCTGGTGCACCAGGTACACGGTAGCCTGCATATGGCGCAACTCAATGGTGCGGCGATGCTGGCTGAGGAAATGGAGCAATTGCTTCAGTCACTGGCCGGTGGCACCGTTGAAAATACCGATGAGACGCGCGAATTTATGATGCGCGCCCTGCTGGAATTACCTCTCTATTTAGAGAAGGTTTCTTTTCAGCGCCGTGATAATGCGGTGCTGTTGCTGCCCCTCCTCAATGATTTGCGCGCGGTGCGCCGCGAGCGCCTGATTACCGAGGGCGCACTCTTTTCCCCGGACCTCACTTCATCGAATCGCATCACCGGAAAGCGCCAGCCTTTGACTGCAGACAATGTGCGCCTGCAGGAGCTGGTGGGCAAGTTGCGCAAGATGTATCACGTTGCCGCAGCGGGGCTAATCCGCGATGTAAACAGTGGTGAGAGCCTCTCTTACCTGGTGAAAATTGTCGAGAAGTTGCAGCTTCTCTACAGCGGTAGTCGGCGGCAGTCTCTGTGGGAAGTATTACTGGGTATCCTGGAAGCCCTGGCAGAGCACCGTATCAATGTGCAACCAGCATTGCGCCATCTGCTGCGCCGAGTCGATGTAGAGTTCCGCCTGCTGCAGGGTCGCGGTGCCAGAGTACTGGATGCCGAGCTGGATGCAGACTTCCTGAGCAACCTACTCTTCTACGTTTATCTGGCCGGTCCAAATGGTAGCCGTTGCCAGGAACTGTACCAACGCTTTGCCCTGGATAGGGCAGTGCCGGGCACGCCCCGCCCAGATACAGAAGATGTCTTGGCCATGGGGCCTGAAGCATTGGGTACTGCAATAACTGCACTGCGTGAAGAGTTGCAGCTGGTGCGTGAGGCGCTGGAACCCAGTGGCGCAGCCTCCGAACTTCCTCCCCTCAGTGAGACTGCTGCTATCGCCAAGCGGATTGCAGACACCCTCGGCGTTTTGGGTCTCGAAGCGCCGAGAGGTCGTGCCCGCGGCATTTATGAGTACCTACGCGATGCTTCGCGCGGCACTGATGTCGAAGAGTACCTGATGCGCGCCGCAGGTGAGCTGGTGCAGCTTGACTCAGCTCTATCGGCTGCTGTCGACCGCAATAAGCGCGGTGATAATGAACAGCCGATTATGGGGGATGCTACAGATTCGGTGCTGCGCGAAGCGCGCCTGGGCCTGGAGGCGGTTAAAGAGGCGGTCATGGAGTATGTGGCCAGCCACTGGGATATCAGCTATCTAAGCCGCGTACCCCAGCGCCTGCAAGAGGTATGTGGTGGCCTTGAAATGGTGGGCTACCAGCGTGCGAGCAAAATTATTGCCGCTTGTAATCACTTTATCAGCGATGCACTGATCGACCGGGCAGAGCAGCCGGAATGGCGAATGCTCGATACCCTGGCCGACGCGATTACGAGTGTCGAATACTATCTGGAACGCCGAGTTGAAGGCCTGGATGATACCGAGATGTTGCTGGCTCTGGCGGAAGACAGTGTCGCGAACCTCGGCATTGCCTTTACTGATGCTGAGGTATCTGCGGAGGAGACTGAGTCCGTCCACGAAAGCGTGGTGATTGAAGAGGATAACGCTGGACTTGAGCTATTTTCACCGGAGTTTTTCGATAGCGCAGACACCGACAAAGATAATCGTGAAGAGCAACTTCTCAATGTTGTCTCTGCAACGGCTGAGCTTGAGATCGAATCCGTCCCTTATGTTGAACAGCCAGTGGAGAAAACACTGGATCTGCAGCAAGTGGAAGTCCCTGCTGCGGAAGAAGCTAATGAGCATGAAGACAACTGGTTCTCAACAGTTGAAAGTACTGTCGAGCCTGAGACTCTTTCCGAGGCCCCGGCGGTAGCTGCAGAAGAAGAAATTTCTGTAGCAATGGCAGCAGACAGCGAAGATGTGTTGTCACCTAACGAAGTGGAGCCGCTTGCAGAAACTGGGTCAACCTCAGAGCCTGTTGAGAGCGAATCGCAAGAGTTAGTCGATGATAGCGAGAGCTTGATCGATGATGAGATCATCGAAATTTTCCTCGAAGAAGCCAGCGAAGTACTCGCGCATATCGGCAATTATTTTCCGGAATGGGCCGCTAATTTTGCCAACTCAGACGCCCTGGTGGAGTTCCGCCGTGGCTTCCATACCCTGAAAGGCTCCGGCCGTATGGTCGAGGCGCTGGATATTGGTGAGTTGGCCTGGTCCGTGGAAAATATGCTTAATCGGGTAATCGATGACAGCATAAAGCCTGAGCGCGCCCATGTGCTGTTAATTGAGCGGGTATATCAGAAGCTGCCATCGATGATCGAGGCATTCCGTCTCCGCAAGAGCGATCCGGACAAATCCCTTACCCTGCAGTTACAAGCCTGGGCGGAGCAGCTCAGCCAGGGGCATATCCCCTCGGAACTGCTGGTCGAAGATGCCAATACTGCAGCTACTGTAATCGTTGAGGAAGAAGAATGCAGCGACGAGCGGGCACAGTTGTGGGAGATCTTTGCCCAAGAGGCCGAAACCCATCTGGGTGTCGTTGATGACTACCTTGCAGACATGCGTGCTGCGGCTCCGGTTTACGGTGTACCCAGTGACCCCCTGCACCGAGCCCTGCATACCCTGAAGGGCTCTGCGCATATGGCAGAGGTCAAGGTGGTGGCCGAAATGATGGCGCCGCTGGAGCGCTTCGCCAAAGAGCTGCGTATTTACCAGGTGCCCATCGATGCGGATATCTTCGAGTTGATTGGCGATGGCGCAAATTACGTGCGTCAGGTTTTGGCACAGATCCGCGCTGCAGAGGCCATTGAGGTTGAGAGGGCCGAGCAATTCCTTGCCCGTGTTGCCGAGTTGCAGGAACGTTCCGTAGGCCACCTGATCCGCGAGCGCGAAGCGAATGAGCCAAGAGCAGTAGATCCTCAACTTCTTGAAGTGTTGATGGCAGACGGTATGCGTGTCCTGCTGGATGCGGATCAGATGCTCAATCAGTGGCGTGCAAATCCTGCCGATAAATCTCAGGTGAGTGAAGTTGCCGAAGAGCTCAATACCCTGCAGGAGGCTGCCAGTCGCGCTCAGCTACCGACCCTGGCAGAGCTGGCACAGTTACTGTTGGAAGTTTATCGCAAAGTATTGGCCGATCAGCTAGAGGAAGAACCCGCCTTATGGGCCTCCCTTGAGCAGGGGCACAACGAGTTACTTGATCTAGTGGATGCTGTCGCCGCTGCCCAGGACTTACCTGAGGTTAGTGAGGCGGTAGAGGAAGCTCTGCGCTATCTGGCCGAAGGCGAAGTGAGCGAAGATGTACCAGAGGATGACTACGACCTGAGCGAACTGGGTATCGAGGCACAAACTCTCGACCCTGAAGCTGGAGAGGTTGCAGAGGTTTCTGGTCTAGAAACTGAAAATATTGAAGAGCACTCAGTTTCTGTCGACGAGGTGCAAGCCTCCGTACTGGAGCCGATTTTTGCCCCCACCGCTGAGTCCGTTTCTGCGACTTTGCCTGAGGTAGAGTTAGAGTCCGCGCAATCAACGGAAGTTGAAACTGTCGATGCTCCAATGGTGGAGATGGTAGACGAGAGCGCTGTGGAATCCGTGGACGTCTCACCCGAGCCAGTCTTGGATGACCTCTATGACGCGCTGTTCGAGGTGGCCGAGACTACAGACATCTGCGCTGACAAGACAGCTGAATCTGAACAGAGTGCAGTAGGGCCTGCTATTGAGGCTGTGGAGCCTGTTCACCAAGCGCCTACTGTGGAAGTGGTATCAGAGTCACAAGCTGGGCTGAGTATTGCCGAACAACAGCGCCTGTTGGCGGATATTGATCCCGATGTGGTCGATGTCTTTATGGAGGAGGCTGGCGATCTTACCGACGAGCTGGAAGAGCTGATTCAGGCTTGGGAAGACACACCAGAGAGTGGTGAGCAGGCTGAGGCGCTCAAACGGGTGCTGCATACCTTCAAGGGCGGCGCCCGCATGGCCGGCCTTATGGGGCTTGGTGAAGTTGCTCACCGCTTTGAAACAGCGATCGAGGGCATGCGCGATATTGTGAAACCCTCTGCACAATTCTTTAGCGAGGCGCATTTCACACATGACCGTATTGCCGAGGGAGTAGAAACAGTTCGCGCTTGGATGGCAGGTGAGCAGCTGGAGGCCTTTGTTCAGCTGATCACCACAGATTGGGCCGACATTCAGAACCCGCTTGGCAATGTGTCTGAACCTGTCACTCAAGCTATCACGGAGGAAGTACCTCCAAGTATTGATTCTGAATTTGTGACTGTTGCTGATGAGTCCATCGTTGTCGATAAACAGGAGTCACTGTCCGCAGAAAGCGAGGAGCGTCCTGAACCTGAGCAGCAGCTAGAGCCCTCTGAGTCATTGCCGCAGCCATTACAATCTTCTGATGCTGGCAATGTTCTGCCATTTATCCGCAAGCCCGAGGGTGTGGAAAATGAAGTGGCGACTCCCACCAGGAACCAACCACAGGAAATGGTTCGGGTTGCCGCTGAGCTTTTGGAAGAGCTGGTGAACCTCGCCGGTGAAACCGCAATCTCCCGAGGCCGTCTCGAAGAGCAGATGAGCGAGTTTGGCCTGGCCCTCGATGAGATGGATTCAACCCTGTTGCGCCTCAATGAGCAGCTGCGTCGTCTGGATCGTGAGACCGAGGCACAAATCTTGTTCCGCCAGGAGCAGTTGGCCGAGCAGGATGGTGATTTTGACCCGCTAGAGATGGACCGCTACTCATCTATTCAGCAACTGTCCCGTTCCCTGCTTGAGTCCACTTCTGACTTGATGGAGCTGCGCTCCACCCTGGATAACAAAGCCCGCGATACCGAGACACTGTTGCTGCAGCAATCCCGTGTTAATACCGAGTTGCAAGAGGGGTTGATGCGCAGTCGCATGGTACCTTTCTCACGCTTGGTGCCCAGGCTGCGTCGTATTGTGCGCCAGGTGAGTGCGGAGCTCGGTAAACAGGTGGAGCTGGTGTTCTCCAATGTCGAGGGGGAACTGGACAGGTCCATGCTGGAACGTATGGTGGCACCTCTGGAGCATATGCTGCGCAACGCGGTAGACCACGGCATTGAAATGCCTGATGCACGCCGCGCGGCAGGCAAGGCCGAACGCGGTCGCATCGATGTGGCTCTCGCCCGAGAGGGCAGTGAGGTGGTGCTGACCATTCGCGACGATGGAGCAGGGGTGAACCTGATCCGTGTGCGGGAGAAGGCTGTGGAAAATGGCCTGATGCGCCCGGATGCGGAGCTCTCCAATACCGAGATATTGCAGTTTATTCTTCAGGCAGGTTTTACCACTGCGGAAAAAGTTACCCAAATTTCCGGCCGTGGTGTCGGTATGGATGTAGTTTCCGCCGAACTCAAACAGATCGGTGGCAGCGTGCATATCAATTCCGAGGCGGGTGCCGGCACGGAATTTGTAGTGCGTCTGCCGTTTACCGTATCGGTCAACCGCGCACTGATGGTGAAGATTGGCGAAGACCTGTTTGCCCTGCCACTCAACACTATTGAAGGTATCGTACGCCTGAGCCCCTTTGAGCTGGAGCATTACTACCGCTCTAGCGATGCCCGCTTTGAATATGCGGGCGAGCTGTACGAAGTGAACTACTTCGGCACCCTGCTGAAGTCTGGTGCCCAACCGAAGCTCAGTGTTGATGATATGCAGTTACCGGTATTGCTGGTGCGCTCCGAAGGTCACGCTATGGCCCTGCAAGTGGATGCTATCCGCGGCAGCCGCGAGATTGTTGTAAAGAGTCTTGGTCCGCAGTTTTCTGGTGTGCAAGGAGTTTCTGGGGCAACGGTAACTGGTGATGGCAGTGTGGTGGTGATTCTCGATGCCCATGCCCTGCTGCGGCGTCAGGCAACCCAGTTAGCACGCCCGAATATCCCACAGCTGCAGTTGCAGGTAGAAGAGCAGCCCGAGCGGGAAGAGCGCCAGCAGACCGTAATGGTGGTGGACGATTCCGTAACGGTACGCAAGGTAACCACACGCTTCCTGGAGCGCGAAGGTTATCTGGTCAGTACCGCCAAAGATGGTCAGGATGCCGTGATTCAGCTGCAGGATAAGGTTCCAGATCTGATACTTCTGGATATCGAGATGCCTCGTATGGATGGCTTCGAAGTGGCGCGGCATATTCGCTCCAGTAGTCGCTTGCGAGATATCCCCATCGTGATGATTACTTCCCGTACCGGTAGTAAGCACCGTGATCACGCTATGTCTCTCGGAGTTAATCACTACCTGGGTAAGCCCTACCAGGAAGACGTATTGCTGGAGGCTATTCGAGAATATGCCGGCACTTCGGCCGTCGGCAGTTGAGCGAATACCAAGAAATGAAATATTGCATGCAAGAGGTAGGCAATGAGTGAAGTTGAAGCGCTGCCGCTAGATGTTCCCCAGGAGGTGAGCAGCCTGCTGTTGCCGCTACAACAGGGCCAGATGTTGGTTCCTGTAGAAAGCCTTTCCGAGGTGATCGCTATGCAGGTACCTATGGCGGCATACGATGTGCCTGAGTGGTATCTGGGGGACCTCATTTGGCGTGAGCAACGCCTGCCGTTGTTGTCTTTTGATGTGATGCGTGGCGAAGCACTGGGCGGAACCTCAGAGAATGCCCGTATCGCGGTGCTGAGTAGCGGAAACCCCGATGGAGACCTGCCCTATTTTGCTCTTATATTGCAGGGGACACCGCGTTTAGTAAGGGTGACCCAGGAAGAACTAGTGCTACGGGAGCAAACCCTGAGCCCAGGGGAGCTAATGCACGTGGCACTTTTAGGTGAAGAGGCCGTCATTCCCGATCTGCAGAGCGTAGAGCGTGCCTGCCTTAGGTATAGAGAGTCAGAATAGTGGCGTAATAGCGCGGATATCTCTTGTATGACAGGTGATCAGAGAGAAAACAACAACCAATAAAAGAAAAGGGGCCATGGGCCCCTTTTCTTTTATTGGTGTGCCCACTCATTAAGTGGGCTTATGGCAGGGATGCCGTATCTTAGAAAAGCTCTTCGGGTGGTGGCTCACTCGATCGGTCCCGGCCCGGCATCTCATCGTCGGAGTATCTGGAGCGATAGGGGTTGTAGGCCTCGCGCCCGGGTACCCTATTGGTGCGGAATATCTCAAACATGCCGCCATAGGAGGTACGTAGGCCGTTCTTGGGGTTGATACGCACGGTCGTTATGCTATCTGGCTGGGGCAGGTGACGCTCGGGCAAGCCCTCCAGGGCAGTACTCATAAAATCTATCCAGATAGGCAGCGCCGCAGAGCCACCGTACTCATTCTTACCGAGTTCGCCGTAAGAGTCGAAACCCACCCAAGCACTGGTGGCAAGGTAGGGGCTATAACCTGAGAACCATGCGTCGCGCGGGCCGTTGGTTGTTCCCGTCTTACCAGCGATATCACCGCGCTTCATAGCGAGGGCGCGTCGGCCGGTGCCTTTTTTTATCACATCCTTGAGAATGGAATCCATGATGTAAGCCGTCTCCGGGGTCATGGCGCGCGGTGCCAGGGGGCGTGCCTGGAGCTTGGATGAATCCAGTGGGCCAACCGGGAGTACTTTCAGCTCGGGAGGCTCTTTGCCTTGGTCCGGGCCCTCTTCACCGGGCTGAATTGCCGCTAGGTTGAGTGGCTCCTGATTATTGAACCCTTGGGACTCACTGCCAGGCTCAGGACAGTCATTGCACACAGTGAGTGGTAGGGCCTGGTAGAGGGTTTCGCCATTTACATCTAAAACCCGGTCAACAAGATAGGGTTCCACTCGATAGCCACCATTGGCGAAAGCTGCATAGCCACGCACCATTTCTAGGGGCGTCAGGGCCGAGCTGCCCAGTGCGATGGTTAGGTTGCGCGCCAATTTACTGCGGTCAAAGCCGAAGCCCTCGACAAAACCGAGGGCGTAATCGAGCCCCAGTGCCTGCAGCAGGCGAATGGAGACCATGTTACGTGACTTATACAGAGCCATACGCAGGCGGGTGGGGCCAAGGAAAGTGCCGCCATCATTCTCCGGGCGCCACACATCTTGCAGATTGGTTTCCTCGAAGATTATTGGGGCGTCGTTAATCACACTGGCGGCGGTATAGCCGCGCTCGATAGCCGAAGCGTAGATAAATGGCTTGAAACTGGAGCCAGGTTGCCGCGCCGCCTGGGTGACGCGATTGAAGTGGCTCTGGCGGAAGTCATAGCCACCTACTAAGGCGCGTATGGCGCCGTCTTGGGGATCGATGGAGACTAGGGCTCCTTGGGCCGATGGCACTTGGGTTAGCTCCCATTCCTCAGTAATTTGTGGCTCCAGGGGGCTGGAAGAGACCTCTTCGGGCTCTGCAAATGGATCGGGGTTGGGTGTGTCTTCAAAGGCGCTAGCAAGTTGGGTTGCCCCACCTGCGCTGGTAGGTTTGTCCTGGGAGCCGATAACCTCAGTGTGCTTAATCTCAATGCGGCGTAGGCGCACCACATCACCAGGTGCAAACATCTTCTCAGCAGACTGTAAGCGTGGTCCTCGTGAGCTTTCAGTAATATAGGGACGAATGGAGTCGAGCCCATTCTCCCAGGGAACCTCGACCACACGGCGGTCGCGCAGCTGTACTTGCAACAGCTTTGGCTCCACCGCAGTGACTACCCCAGGCTCAAGCCCACCCAGCACAGGGATTTCATTGAGCAGATCAATCAGTTGGTCACTGTCATGTAGCAATTCCGGTGGCAGTCGCTGTTCCGGGCCACGATAACCGTGGCGTGAATCGTAGGTTTCGAGGCCGTGTTGCAGTGCCCTGCGCGCCTGGTCCTGCAGGCGGCTGTTGACCGTGGTGATGACCTGATAGCCATCGGTGTAGGCACTGTCGCCAAAAAGCTCAACAGCTTCTTTACGCGCCATTTCGGCTATATAGGGGGCATCCAGATCCAGATCGCGGCTGTGGTAGCTAGCGGTCACCGGTGCGGTAATGGAGTGCTTGTACTCATCCTGATCGATGTATCCTAGGTCGAGCATGCGCTTCAAAATCCAGTTACGGCGCACCAGGGCCCGAGTGGGGTTGGCGATGGGGTTGAAGGTGGAGGGGGCCTTGGGCAGCCCCGCCATCATTGCCCATTGCGCCATACTCAGGTCCTTGATGTCACGACCGTAGTAAACATGTGCGGCAGCCTGAAAGCCATAGGCGCGGTTACCCAGGAATATTTTGTTGATATAGAGTTCCAGAATCTCATCTTTGCTGAGTTCGCGCTCAATTTGCAGTGATAAGAGGATCTCATTGAACTTGCGGATAAAACGCTGCTCACGGCTTAGGAAGAAATTGCGCGCCACCTGCATGGTTAAGGTACTACCACCAGACTGGATTGAGCCGGTCTGCACCAGCTGTGAAGCTGCCCGCATCAAACCCTTAATCGAAACCCCACTGTGTGAGTAGAAGCTCGCATCCTCTGCTGCCAGTATTGCCTTGATAAATGGTTCTGGCGTTTGTTCGATGGTAATAGGGTTGCGCCGTTTCTCGCCAAACTCACCTATCAGTTTCATGTCTTGTGAATAGACGCGCAGTGGGGTCTGTAGGCGAATATCCCGCAGGCTTTCGACTGAGGGTAGCCCGGGTTTCAGGTAGAGGTAAATGCTGGCGAAAACCATGGCTGCGCCGGCTGCTCCGGCGAGGCAAAGCCAGAGCAGCGCTAGTAGACGATTTCGGGCTTTTACTGTCATGAAACTACTTCTGTGTACTTCATTTGTATGATTCGGTGAATAATTATACGAATATTGTGCGCTATTACCTATGCAAATGCCGGTTGAAGCGGTAATTTAAAGTGCTATAACATCAAACTTTCATAACCCACGGAAAAGATAAGAAAAATGGGGATTTTCCCTTTTCTGGATAAAGGCCCGAAGGCCATGTTGGGACTCGATATTAGCTCGACCGCAGTAAAGTTGCTGGAGCTAAGTCGCAATGGTGACAAATATCGGGTCGAAAGTTACGCCGTGGAACCCCTGCCGCCGAATGCGGTAGTGGATAAGAACATCAATGATGTTGGCGCCACGGCGGAAGCTATCCGCAAGGTAGTGCGCCGTTCCAAAACCCGACTGCGCCGTGCGGCTGTCGCCGTATCCGGCTCCGCAGTGATCACTAAGACCCTGGAAATGCCCGCTGATCTCTCCGATGAGGATCTGGAAGCGCGTATTGCCTTGGAAGCAGATCAGTACATTCCCTATCCCCTCGAAGAAGTTAGTCTCGATTTTGAGGTACAGGGGCCATCTGAAAGAGGGGATGACCAGGTGGAAGTGTTACTGGCAGCATGCCGCAGCGAAAATATCGAACAGCGGGTTTCCGCCCTCGGTGAGGCTGAGTTGGAGGCGGGTGTCGTGGATGTGGAAGCTTACGCTATTGAGCGCACTTACACTCTACTGGAAGATCAGTTTCCTCCCCAAGAGCAGTTGGTTGTTGCGGTAGTGGATATCGGTGCGACTATGAGTGCACTGTCTGTACTGGTTGATGGCAAGACAGTTTATACACGGGAGCAGCTATTCGGTGGCCGCCAGCTCACCGATGAGATTCAGCGGCGCTACGGCCTCTCCGCCGAAGAGGCCTCCCTGGCGAAGCACCAGGGTGGCAGCGGATTGCCCGATGACTATTATGCCGAGGTTCTGGAGCCGTTTCGGGATGCGGTGATTCAGCAAGTCACCCGCGCGCTGCAGTTCTTTTACTCTTCGACTTCCTATAGCGATGTGGATTACATATTGCTCAGTGGTGGTGTTGCCGCAATGGAAGGTTTGTCTGATTTGGTCGGTGAAAAACTGGGCAAACCCACAGTGATTGCCAATCCTTTTTACAAAATGGCTACCTCTTCTCGGGTAAACCAACAGATATTAGCCAAAGAGGCTCCAGGGCTGATGATCGCGGCAGGGCTCGCCATGCGGGAGAAGGAGTACTGAGATGGCCAAGATTAATCTACTCCCCTGGCGCCAGGAATATCGCGCACAAAAGCAGAAAGAGTTTCAGCAAGTATTAGTGTTGGTGATTATTGCTGCTGCGGCGTCGGTTTTTCTTTGGATGAAAACGGTTGATCGGCAAGTCGCTACCCAGAATGAGCGCAATCAGATACTGCAGGTCAAGATTAATGCTCTAGATAAACAGGTAAGTGAGATTAAGGACCTGAAAAAGCGCCGCCAGGAACTGATTGATCGAATGCGGGTGATTCAGGAGCTCCAGGGGAACCGTCCTCTAGCTGTTCGTTATTTTGATGAGCTGGTACAGGCAACTCCTGAGGGGCTTTGGCTCCTTGAACTTACCCGCAAAGGTTCTCAATTGGAGTTGTCAGGAATAGCAGAATCCAACAACCGTGTATCATCTTTTATGCGCAATTTGGACCAGTCCGACTGGTATGAATCTCCAAACTTAACGGATGTTACTGCTAGCCCTGAGTATGGGGAACAAGCGAGTGCTTTTCAGTTAACAGTAAATTTGAGTGGTCGTAAGAGTGACGATGCTAACGATAGTGATTTAACTACCACTGGCGTTGAGTAAAGGAATTATATAATGGCATTCGCAGAAACTCTTAAGCAACTCCAAGATGTAGATATTAATGACATCGACTTTTCAAGAGTTGGGGTCTGGCCGATAGCTGGTCGTATTACTCTCTTAATCATTGTTTCAGCAGTTTTGGTTTTTATTGGGTATTACCTCTGGATAGGTGATCTTTATAACAGCCTGGAACGTGCGCAGAATAAAGAGAAAGAGCTGTTTTTGCAGTTTGAAAACAAGCAATTTGAGGCTGCAAATCTTGATGCGTATCGTGAGCAACTAAGGGAGATGGAGGGCACCTTTGGCGCACTGCTAAAGCAACTACCAAAAGATACAGAAGTTCCAGGATTGTTAGAGGATATTGATGAGTATGGAAGAGGTAGCGGCCTAACGATCGAAAAAGTTGCTCTGGAAAGTGAGTTGGTTGGAGAGTTTTATGTTGAGCTGCCAATTCGTATAGAGGTTCAAGGGGGGTACCATGAATTTGGTTCTTTCGTGAGTGGTATTGCTGGAATGCCTAGGATTGTAACTCTTCATGATTTTACTATCTCAACCAACCGAGATAGTGGTGGGCTGCTTGATATGGTTATCAATGCAAAAACCTACCGCTATAAAGATCAGGAGGATGAGGAGTGACAAAAAAAACAGCCATCGTAGCTACACTTTTAGCGGTTTCTGCTTGCAGTATGAATGTAGATCAAAATGATTTACATCAAAGAATGGCCGAGGTTGAGCGGAGGCCTAAAGGTCAAATTGAGCCTATCCCAACGTTTACGCCATATAGCCCATATATTTATAGTGCCGCTGCTCAAAGGAGTCCATTTACTCGCCCTGTTTTGGAGTCTGATCAGCGATTAGTTGGTAGAAGACTTGAAATAGCACCTGATCTAAGTAGGCGTAGAGAGTTGCTTGAAAGTATTAACTTTGATGCTTTGGCAATGGTGGGCACAATTTCCCGTGATGGCCAGTTATGGGCCCTGATTGATGATGGCAATGGTGGAATTCACAGAGTAACTGTGGGGAACTACTTGGGGAAAAATCACGGGCGAGTTGTGAGCGCTACACCCACGCAACTCGATGTGTTGGAAATTATACCGGATGGTACCGGGGGCTGGATTGAGAGGCCACGTGCACTCGCGCTGGAAGAGAAGGACAACGGATAATGATTAATAAGCAGTTTGCTAAGTGTTTGGCACCGTTTCAGATTTTACTGCTCGCTGTATTGATGGTTCCTGCGGCGTTACAAGCGCAGGTGAATCAACTGAACGATATACAGTTTTCAGAGCTTCCCGGTGGCCGGGTTCAGCTGCGTTTAACTTTCACTGAGGAGCCTCCAGAGCCCACTGGATACACAATTGAGCAACCGGCTCGGATTGTGATGGATTTTGCCGGTGTTGAAAGTGTGCTACCACAAAAGAAATATTCACTGGGAATAGGTGCCGCTCGCAGCGCTGTGGTAGTTTCCAGTGAGGGGAGAACTCGCCTAATTGTTAATCTGGATCAACTGCCGGTATACACCAGTGAACGCCATGGTAGCCAGCTCGTGATGGAGATTGGTGAATCTGTAGTTGCGACGGCTTCATCTCCACAATCCCCCACCCATGACAGCGGCCTTAATCTTGGTGGAAACAAGCAGTTCAATGCCTTGGGTGCTATTGCTGTTAACGGGGTTGACTTCCGGCGCGGTGAAGAGGGCGAAGGTAAAGTCATTGTTAGCCTTTCTGATCCGGCAGTAAATATTGATGTGGAACGCACCAAAGGCAAAATCTATTTGACTTTTCTGGGCGCAGAATTGCCCGAATCTCTTCGCCAGAAGCTTGACGTAACTGACTTTGCAACCCCTGTGAATGCCATTACGGTAGACTCTGATGGCCGCAATACCGTAATAGCTGTGGATCCGACAGATGCAGATTATGATTATCTCGCTTATCAAGCCGATAATCAGTACGTGTTGAGCGTAAAACCTCTGTCCGCAGCGGAAATTCGCGAGAAGGAGAAAGAGTTTCAATTCACAGGGAAAAAGCTTTCGTTAAACTTCCAAGATATTGAAGTTCGTTCCGTGCTCCAAATTATTGCTGACTTTACTGATCTCAATCTGGTGGCAAGTGACACCGTACAGGGGCGAATCACATTACGGCTTGATGGAGTGCCTTGGGATCAGGCCTTGAATTTGATTCTTAAGGCCAAGGGCTTGGATAAGCGCCAGGAAGGTAGCGTCATTATGGTAGCTCCAGCTGCTGAGATTGCAGAAAGAGAGCGCCAGGAATTGGAGAGCCGTAGGCAATTGCAGGAGCTGGCTCCACTAAGAACTGAATATATTAGTGTGCGCTATGCTGATGCCGGAGAGCTGTTTACATTATTTTCTGGTCAGCAGACGGATGATCAAGGAAAGGGCAATTTTGCTGGGGGTAAACAAGACGCTAATCAAGCAAGTATTTTGTCAGCCCGTGGTAGTGCAATTGTAGATGAGCGAACCAATACAATTATCCTTACAGATACAGAAGAAAAAATCGCACAGTTTCGGGAACTGATAGAAGTTATAGATGTGCCTATTCGTCAGGTGATGATTGAGGCCAGGATCGTCACTGCAAATAGTGAGTTCGAGCGCGAGCTCGGTGTCCAGTGGAACTATACAGGTACTCATGATATTAACGATGACTCTGTAGTCATTGGTTCTGGAGGGCAAAATAGCGCTAGTGTTGGTGGATCTGGATTTGGACCCAGTGTCTCTTCACCGGCCAGCACCCATGATCCTTTGCTGGTGGACTTAGGTGTTGGAACACCTGCTGGGCAACTAGCTTATGCGATATTAAAGGACAATTTTTATTTGGGTTTGGAGCTGTCTGCGATGGAAGATGTGGGCATGCTTGAGATTGTATCCCAGCCCAAAGTAGTAACTGGTGATAAACAAGAGGCGAATATCCAATC
The DNA here is from genome assembly GCF_052466765.1 of Microbulbifer mixtoriginis (SeqCode). Lineage (NCBI taxonomy): Bacteria > Pseudomonadati > Pseudomonadota > Gammaproteobacteria > Cellvibrionales > Microbulbiferaceae > Microbulbifer > Microbulbifer mixtoriginis (SeqCode). The sequence continues at coordinate 2,228,878 of NZ_CP174289.1, read as the reverse complement.
GGGAGTGGAAATACCTTACTTGGAGGCTACCTCTTCTGGTGCAGCTTCTGTGACATTTCGAGAAGCCGTTCTTGAGTTAAATGTAACACCTCAGATAACTCCAGATAACAACATAATAATGACGCTTAATATCGAGCAGAATAGTGTTGGGGATTTGTTTAGTGTTAGTGCTAATACGGCTGTTCCTACAATTAATGTGAACACCCTAGCGACAAAAGTACTAGTCAGTAATGGCGAAACAATTGTTTTAGGCGGTGTGTTTGAGAGCAATGTTCTTGAGGGGGAGACTAAGGTACCCTTACTTGGAGACATTCCGTACATAGGTAACTTGTTTAAGAAAACTGTACGCACAGATGATAAACGTGAGATATTGATGTTTATCACCCCGCGTATTATCGAAAGTGAGACTTTTTTATCTAAGTGATTAACCGCTCCATCTTTTTAGTCGGCCCCATGGGGGCCGGCAAATCCACGATTGGCAGGTTGTTAGCGGCACAATTGCAGCTGCCTTTTGCTGATACCGATAAAGTCCTGGAAGAGCGCACAGGGGCAGATATCCCCTGGATATTTGATGTAGAAGGCGAAGCCGGCTTTCGTCGACGCGAGAGTGAAGTGCTCGAAGAACTTTGTCTGGGTCCCCACCAAGTTATCGGCACCGGTGGTGGCATCGTTCTACTGGAGGAAAACCGGCGGTTGCTGCAAAAGTTTGGTCATGTGATTTATTTACAGGCCGGGGTAGAGCAGTTGCTGGAACGCACTTCCAAGAACAGTAACCGCCCTCTTTTACGAGTGCCCAATCCACGCGCGCGTATTGAAGAAATTTTACAAGAACGCGCCCCTCTTTATCGCGAAGTTGCGGATGTTATCTGCGACACTGATGACCTGACCCCCAAGCAAGCATCAGCCCTGGTAGCTGAGCGCCTTATGGAAAGCCTCTCCCAATAACCCCTTTTTCACTCTGTGCTAAAGTGCGTCTCATTAACTCAATGCGCTACATATTGGCGCTAGTGGGAAGGAGAGCATTGTGCACTGTTTTAATGTGGAACTGGGGGAGCGCAGTTACCCCATTGTCATTGGGTCCAAGTTATTAGCCGACTCACAATATTTACTGCCCTATTTACGTGGGCGCCAGATCTGTGTGGTTACAAATGAGACAGTGGCTCCCCTGTATTTGTCCCGCTTAGTGGATGGGCTCTCTGATTTCGATAAGGTTGATGTTGTCGAACTACCCGACGGGGAAGCCTTCAAGACTCTGGATACCGTCAATCGAATTTTTGACGCTCTATTGGAACAGCGTCACAACCGCACGACTACGCTAATTGCCCTAGGGGGTGGTGTTGTGGGAGATATGTGTGGATTTGCCGCTGCCTGTTATCAGCGCGGCGTCGATTTTATTCAGGTGCCCACTACACTCCTTGCCCAGGTGGACTCCTCTGTGGGAGGTAAGACTGGCGTCAATCACCCGCTAGGTAAAAACATGATTGGGGCTTTTTACCAGCCCCGGCTAGTACTTGCCGATATGGATACATTGACGACCCTGCCAGATCGTGAATTCTCAGCAGGCATAGCTGAAGTAATCAAGTATGGCCTGATCTGTGATGCACCATTTTTCCACTGGATAGAGACCAATATCGATGCACTCTTATCGCGAGATCCCAAGGCTTTGGCTTATGCCGTGGATCGTTGCTGTCGTGATAAGGCAGAGGTTGTGGCTAGTGATGAGCGTGAGGCAGGCCGCCGTGCCATATTAAACTTTGGTCATACCTTTGGACATGCAATTGAGACTGTGCAGGGCTACGGGCGTTGGTTGCATGGTGAGGCGGTGGCCGCAGGAATGGTGATGGCCCTGGAGCTCTCGCATTTACTGGGAGACGTGGACGGTGAATTGGTACAGCGTGTTCGTCAGTTGCTGCAAAAAGCCCAGTTGCCGCAGCAGTCTCCCGCGGATATGAGTGTCGATGATTTTCTGCAAGCTATGCAGTTAGATAAGAAAGTGCTGGATGGCAAGTTGCGTTTAGTATTGCTGAGATCTTTGGGGGACGCAAAAGTTGTCGATGATACGCCTCAGGAAAAAGTTATAGATGCGCTAAGGAACTGTGGTGCCAGGTGACAGGGGATTCGCGAACTGCGCTTATTAGAGAGTACGATCACATAAAACCAAGTTGACAGGAAATAAATCTGTCTTATTTTTGTTTGGCAGTTAAAAAAACTGTGAATTATTGAAAATGTAGTGGTGAGCAAGTAATATTGCGCGCCCCCCGGAAATAATGGCGGGGCAAAATAACCGCCAATAAGAACAATAAAGAAAGCCCCATTAGAGGGCTTTTTTTATCTCGGGATCTTTTACTTAGGGACCGCAGGAGAGCGTAGCGCGAGCGTTAAGCCATTTTTGCCCATATCAGGCCGCTATCGGCAGTGCCTGTGGTCCCCCAATCGATAGTGACGAGGAATTCTATGGGTAGCAGTCTGTATCAGTTGGATGAGTTTAAGGACAACTGTGGTTTTGGTCTGATCGCTCATTTACAGGGTGTGGCGAGCCATAAGTTAGTACAGACGGCCATTGAGTCCCTCACCTGTATGACTCACCGCGGCGGTATTGCCGCCGATGGTAAAACTGGCGATGGCTGTGGCTTACTGCTGCAGAAGCCCGATAAATTCCTGCGTGAGAAAGCGCTAAAGTTGTTCGGTCTGGAGCTCACTGAGACCTATGCCGTAGGTTCGGTGATGTTGCCTCTGGATGACGGTGAGGCGCAGAGCGCTCGCCAAATCTTTGAGTCTGAGCTGCAGGCGCAAGGAATGCGGATTGTTGGTTGGCGCACAGTGCCCACTAACCCCGAGTGTCTTGGCCCCATCGCCAGGGACTGCCAACCTCGCTTCGAACAACTGCTGATTAATGATGCCGAAGAGCCACTGGGTGAAGCCCGTTTTAATGCTCGGCTGTATGTGGCCCGGCGTAAGGCCGAGTTGCAGCTGAGTGGTGATGTTTATATCGCCAGCCTATCTACTAGTGTGCTCTCCTACAAAGGACTGATGATCCCGGCGGATCTGCCAAAATTCTTCCCTGAGTTGGCGGATCCGCGCCTGGAAACCGCTATCTGTGTTTTCCACCAGCGCTTCTCTACCAATACCATGCCGCGCTGGCCTCTGGCCCAGCCTTTCCGCCTGCTGGCGCACAATGGTGAAATTAATACCATTACCGGCAACCGCAATTGGTCGGTGGCGCGCACCAACAAATTTGTTACCGAGCTGATTCCCGAGCTGAATGCGCTGGTACCGCTGGTGAACCGCGAGGGCTCCGACTCCTCCAGTTTGGATAATATGCTGGAGATGCTGTTGGCGGGTGGTATGGAGCTACACCGTGCGGTGCGTATGCTGGTGCCGCCGGCCTGGCAAAATGTTGAGGGCATGGATGCAGACCTGCGCGCTTTCTATGAATACATCTCCATGCATATGGAGCCCTGGGATGGCCCCGCCGGCTTGGTGATGACCGATGGCCGTCACGCGGTATGTACTCTCGACCGCAACGGCCTGCGCCCGTCCCGCTGGGTGATTACCAAAGACGATATTATTACCGTGGCTTCGGAAGTCGGTGTTTATAACTATGCACCGGAAGATGTAGTAGCTAAAGGGCGTCTCGGGCCCGGGCAGATGCTTTCTGTGGATACCCAGGAAGGCAAGCTGTACCACACTGCCGATATCGACAATATGCTCAAGCGCGCCCAGCCTTATAAACGCTGGCTGAAAGAGAAGGCGCGCCGTATTCGCTCCACCTTAGTGACTGCGCCGGTTGACAATAATTTTTCCCACCAACAGTTTAAGGTCTACCAGAAACTGTTCAGTTCCTCTCTGGAGGAGCGCGATAAGGTAGTGCGTCCGATGGCGGAAGCCGGCCAGGAAGCGGTGGGTTCCATGGGCGACGATACGCCGATGGCGGTGCTGTCCCGCTACAACCGCTCGCTCTACGATTACTTCCGCCAGCAGTTTGCCCAAGTGACCAATCCGCCTATAGACCCGCTGCGGGAAACGGTGGTGATGTCCCTGGAAACCTGCTTGGGCCGTGAAAAATCCGTGTTTGAGGAGACGCCAGAGCACGCCGACCGCGTGATTCTGTCCTCGCCGGTGCTCTCCCATATGAAATACACCGCGTTACTGTCGCTGGATCGCCCCGGCTTCGACGCGGAGATTTTCGACCTGAACTACGATCCGGCAAATCTGGATCTTCATAGTGCAATTGAACGTCTGTGTGCCAAGGTAGAGGCTTCTGTTCGTGCCGGCACCGTGATTGTGGTGCTGTCCGACCGCGATATTCGCCAGGGCCATCTGCCCATAGATGCGCTGCTCGCCACCGGTGCCGTGCACCATCATTTGGTGCATGCGGGCCTGCGCTGTGATTCCAATGTGGTGGTGGATACCGCCAGTGCACGGGATGCGCACCAGCTCGCCTGCTTGGTGGGTGTGGGAGCGACGGCAGTACATCCCTATTTCTCCTACAGCATTATTAATCACCTAATCGACAGGGGGGAGCTGCTGCTGGATGCGGCAGAAGCGCAGAAGAATTACCGCAACGGCATCATCAAGGGCCTGTTAAAAATCCTGTCAAAAATGGGTATCTCTACGGTAGCCTCTTACCGCGGTGCGCTGTTGTTTGAGTTGGTCGGTCTTTCCAAAGAGGTGGTGGACCTGTGTTTCCCCGGTGCACCCACTCGTATCGAAGGCGCCGGCTTTGCCGAGTTGCAGGCAGATATGGCCGCGCGCGCGGATATCGCCTGGAAAGCGCGTAAGCCGGTGTCCCCCGGCGGCCTGCACAAATATGTGCATGGCACCGAATACCATACCTTCAACCCGGATGTGGTGACGGCCCTGCGCCGAGCGGCCAGTACAGGGGATTACTCCGCTTGGCGTGATTACTCCGAACTGGTCAACCAGCGCCCGGTGGCAACCTTGCGGGATATGCTGGCTTTCAAGGAAAACCTCGAGCCTGTGCCATTGGAGGAAGTGGAGCCGGCCGAGCAGATTGTGCGTCGCTTTGACTCCGCAGCTATGTCCCTGGGAGCTCTGTCTCCCGAGGCACACGAATCTCTGGCTCAGGCCATGAACCGCCTGGGTGGACGCTCCAACAGCGGAGAGGGCGGTGAAGATCCGGCCCGTTTTGGCACCGACAAAGTCTCCAAAATCAAACAGATCGCCTCCGGCCGTTTCGGCGTGACGCCGCACTATCTGGTCAATGCCGAAGTGCTGCAGATCAAGGTGGCTCAGGGCGCTAAGCCCGGTGAGGGTGGTCAGTTGCCCGGCGGCAAGGTGAATGACCTGATTGCTCGGCTGCGCTACTCGGTGCCCGGTGTCACCCTGATTTCACCGCCACCGCATCACGATATCTACTCCATCGAGGATCTGGCCCAGCTGATCTACGACCTAAAACAGGTTAACCCGGATGCACTGGTATCCGTGAAGCTGGTGTCCCGTCCAGGAGTTGGCACTATCGCCGCCGGCGTGGCCAAGGCTTATGCGGATTTAATTACCATTTCCGGCTATGACGGCGGTACTGCAGCGAGCCCGATCACCTCTATTCGCTACGCTGGTTCACCTTGGGAATTGGGCCTGGCGGAAACACACCAGACCCTGAGAGCCAATGACTTGCGTGGCAAAGTTCGGGTGCAGACGGATGGGGGCCTTAAAACTGGCTTGGATGTAGTCAAGGCGGCGATTCTCGGTGCGGAGAGCTTCGGCTTTGGTACTGCGCCAATGGTGGCGATTGGCTGTAAATACCTGCGTATCTGTCACCTGAATAACTGTGCCACGGGTATCGCGACCCAGCGCAAGAACTTGCGCGATGCGCACTATATCGGCACCGCAGAAATGGCGATGAATTTCTTCCGCTTTGTTGCCGAGGAAACCCGCGAATGGATGGCGAGCATTGGTGTGCGCACCATGGAAGAGCTGGTCGGCCGTGTAGACCTGCTTCGTATCCTCGAGGGAGAAACCGACAAGCAGAAGAAACTGGATCTGTCGCCGCTGTTGCATACCGATGCACTACTCGACAGCAAACCGCAAACCTGCCAGCAGGCCACAAATGAGCCCTGGGATAAGGGCGAGTTGGCCGAGCGCATGGTGGAAGAAATTCTACCCGCCATTGAGAACCTGACTGGTGGTGAATTCAGCTTCGAGGTGACCAACTGCGATCGCTCTCTGGGGGCGCGTCTTTCTGGCGAGATCGCCAAGCGCCACGGCAACCAGGGCATGGTGGAGGCGCCAATAAAACTCAACCTCAATGGAGTTGCCGGGCAGTCTTTCGGCGTATGGAACGCCGGAGGGCTGGAGATGTATCTCGAAGGGGATGCCAACGATTATGTCGGTAAGGGCATGGCCGGCGGTAAGCTGGTTATTCGACCGCCTGAGGGTAGTGAGTTTGCTTCCCAAGACACCAGCATCGTCGGTAATACCTGCCTGTACGGTGCTACTGGAGGTAAGTTATTTGCCGCTGGCCGTGCCGGTGAGCGCTTTGCTGTGCGCAATTCCGGCGCCTTCGCCGTAGTGGAAGGCGCCGGCGATCATTGCTGTGAATACATGACCGGTGGAATGGTCGCGGTGCTAGGGCGCACCGGCTACAACTTTGGTGCCGGTATGACCGGCGGTTTTGCCTATGTGCTGGATCTGGAGCGCGATTTCTTCGACCGCTGCAATCATGAGTTGATCGAGCTGCGCCGTATCAGTAGTGAAATTCTCGAGCCGCACCAGAGTCACCTGCGCGAGGTGATCGAAACCTATGTCGCGGAGACCGGCAGCGCCTGGGGTGAAGAGCTGCTGGATAACTTCGACGATTACCTGAGCCGATTCTGGCTGGTGAAACCCAAGGCAGCCAGCCTTGCGGATCTTCTTTCTGATGTGCGCAAGCGCGGCGAATAAGGCTGGGGTGGAGAGACAGTATGAAAGACAGACTGAACAACGATTTCCAGTTTATCGACGTGGCCCGTATAGATCCGCCGAAGAAAGATATCATCGCGCGTACCAGTGAATTTGTGGAGATTTACCAGCCATCCAGTGAAAACCAGGTGGCGAGCCAAGCACACCGCTGCCTGGACTGCGGCAACCCCTACTGTGAGTGGAAGTGCCCGGTGCACAACTATATTCCCAACTGGCTGAAATTGATCAGCGAGGGGAATGTGATCGAGGCGGCGGAACTCTGCCACGAGACCAACACCCTGCCGGAAGTTTGCGGGCGCGTTTGTCCCCAGGACCGCCTGTGCGAGGGCGCCTGTACCCTCAACGACGGTTTCGGCGCTGTGACCATCGGCAATGCTGAAAAGTACATCACCGATACCGCCTTTGCCCTGGGTTGGCGTCCGGATCTCAGCCATGTGGAAAAGACCGGTAAAAAAGTCGCGATTGTGGGCGCGGGCCCAGCCGGACTGGGCTGCGCCGATATCCTGATACGCAACGGCGTACAGCCGGTGGTCTTCGACAAGCATCCGGAGATCGGCGGCCTGATCACTTTCGGTATTCCGGAATTCAAGTTGGAAAAATCGGTGATGGAAAAGCGCCGCGAGGTGTTTGTTGAGATGGGGGTGGAGTTCTGTCTCAATACCGAGGTGGGCAAGGACATCAGTTTCGAGCAGTTGCTCAATGACTATGATGCCGTATTCCTGGGGATGGGTACCTACAACTACATGAAGGGCGGCTTCCCTGGTGAGGACTTGCCCGGCGTGCACGATGCTTTGCCGTTCTTAGTGGCCAACGTCAATCGCAATATGGGTTGGGAGAAGGACCCTGCGGAATTTGTCTCGGTGGAGGGCAAGCGTGTAGTGGTGCTTGGTGGCGGTGATACCGCCATGGACTGTAACCGCAGCTCTATTCGGTTGGGGGCCAGGAGCGTGACCTGTGCCTATCGTCGCGATGAGGAAAATATGCCGGGCTCCCGCCGCGAAGTGGTCAATGCCAGAGAAGAAGGGGTGCAGTTCCTGTTTAACCGCCAGCCGGTAGAAATTGTTGGCGACGGCAAGGTCTCTGGAGTGAAAGTAGTCACTACCGAGTTGGGTGAGCCCGATGAAAATGGACGTCGCCGTCCGCAGGTAGTGCCCGGTTCCGAAGAGATTATCCCGGCAGATATCGTGCTGGTCGCCTTCGGTTTCCGCCCAAGTCCGGCGGAGTGGTTTGCCGAGCACAGCATTGAAGTAGCGGACTGGGGGGGGGTCGTTGCCCCAGAAGAACAGAGATACAAGTTCCAGACCTCCAACGAGAAGGTCTTTGCCGGTGGCGATATGGTGCGCGGTTCCGACCTGGTGGTAACAGCTATTTGGGAAGGGCGCCAGGCCGGTGAGGGTATTCTCGATTATCTGGACATCTGATTTCCCCGGTTGCTGATGGGAGGCTTTAAGCCTCCCATTTTTATATCTTTGTAGGTCGGCACCAGCCATCAACCTGCCTGGGTGATATTTTTGCCACGCTGTATCTAGTGGCCCCGCCCCCTGTACAATGGCCGTTTTTTTAGCCCGCTCGGTGTACCTATGTCTGATACCAAACCGTCCGAATTGAAAAACGACCGCTTTCTCCGCGCTCTGCTGCGCCAGCCCGTGGATCGAACACCAGTGTGGATGATGCGCCAGGCGGGGCGCTACCTACCCGAGTACCGCGCCAGCCGCGCCGAAGCTGGTAGCTTTATGGATCTATGCCGTAATACCGAATTGGCGTGCGAGGTCACTCTGCAGCCGTTGGAACGCTACCCACTCGATGCGGCGATTTTATTCTCCGATATCCTCACCATCCCAGATGCTATGGGCCTTGGGCTCTATTTTGCCGAGGGCGAGGGCCCCAAATTCCATAAGCCGCTGCGCACTGTCGCTGATATTGAGGCATTGGAAGTGGTGAACAGCGAACGGGATTTGGACTATGTGATGAACGCTGTGTCCACCATTCGCCGCGAGCTAAATGGTCGTGTGCCGTTGATCGGTTTTTCCGGCAGCCCCTGGACTCTGGCCACTTACATGATTGAGGGCGGCTCCAGCAAGGACTTTGCCCGCAGCAAGGAAATGCTCTACAACCGCCCCGAGCTGATGCACCAGCTGCTGACCGTACTCGCCGATTCGGTGACAGACTACCTGAATGCACAGATTCGCGCCGGTGCCCAGGCGGTACAAATTTTTGATACCTGGGGCGGCGCCTTAAGTCACAGCGCCTATCGCGAGTTCTCCCTGCAATATATGCAGCGTATTCTCAGCGGTCTGATCAAAGAAGCCGATGGCCGCCGGGTGCCCGCTATCCTGTTCACCAAAGGGGGTGGTCAGTGGTTGGAAGCGATGGCGGATACCGGTGCTGATGCTCTCGGGCTCGATTGGACCACTGATATCGGCAGTGCCCGTGCCCGTGTTGGGGATCGCGTTGCCCTGCAGGGTAATCTGGATCCTTCCGTACTCTACGCCAGTCCAGAGCGCATCCGCCAAGAAGTGGAAGCTGTGCTGCAGTCCTACGGCCAGGGTAGTGGCCATGTTTTCAACCTTGGCCACGGTATTACTCCGAAAGTAGATCCGGCCCATGCCGGCGCCATGATCGAGGCAGTGGTAGAGCTTTCCGCAAAATATCACGTCTAACTGTGGCAACTAGTGTCTGAGTCTGTGAATACAGTCTCACTTTGTATAGGTGCTCGCCAATATCTGTCCGTGATATAAATGTGCGCTTGCCCGAGGGGGCCCGGATTTAGAAACGGGGCCCTTGCTGAGGGCGGTCTCCAAGCATTTACTACAGTGGTCGGTACCTCCCCAAGTGGCACTCGAACAGGCAAAAATTCCCGTCGGTGATCTCCAGCGCGGCATGTTTGTGTCCAGGCTAGACAAACCCTGGACACAGACTCCATTCGCCCTGCAGGGCTTTTATATCCGCGATTTGGAGGAGATTCGCCAACTACAGAAGTACTGCCGATTTGTTTATGTCGATGTGCACAAGACCGTAGGCAGTGCCGGTGTTACCTTGCGCCGTTTGATCGGCGCTAGTGGTGCAAATGCTAAAGGGCATGGCCGAGCCGCCGTGCGCGTCACCATTCCCTGCCGCCCCGTTGCGGTCTCTCACAAGACTTACCCCCCCCCTCAGCCCGCCCAGCGCGAGGCAGGCAATGCGCGCAAGTTGCACGGCCAGATATTGCGCGGCATGGGTGAAGTTATGGGGTTGGTAGCGAGCAATCGACCACTGCCGGTGCCACAGATGAACCGGGTGGTAGAGGATCTGGTTGAGAGTGTGCTGCGCAGCCCGGATGCTTTCGCCTGGTTGGCGCGAGTGCGAGACAGGGATGAACATACTTACAGTCACTCGGTACGCGCCAGTATTTGGGCGGTGCTGTTTGGCCGGCATATCGGCTTGGCGCGACATGAGTTGGTGCAGCTGGGGGTGGCCACCCTGTTAAAGGATGTGGGCAAGTTATCGATTCCCTCAGAAGTGCTGCAGATGCCCAAGCGCGATCCGCGCAGTGAACTGGAGTATCGCAAATTTGTGCAGCACAGCGTGCAGATGCTATCGGCGGATGCCCAGGTCGACCCCCAGGTGATTGATATTGTGCGCGGTCATCGCGAGCGCCACGATGGCGGTGGTTATCCAGGTGGCTTGCGCGGTGACAAGATTCCCGTATTGGCGCGCATGTGCGGCATCGTTACTTTTTACGATGAAGCGACGAACCCCCGTGGCGCCAGCCAGCCCATAGCGCCCTCAAAGGCCGTGGCCGAGCTCTATGATCTGCGTGGCATCGCCTACCAGGAACAGCTGGTCGTTGAATTTATTCAGGCGATAGGACTCTACCCCACCGGTACCCAGGTAGAGCTCTCCAGTGGCGAAGTGGGTGTAGTGGTGGAGCAGACCTATGACCGGCGTTTGCGCCCCAAGGTGATGATTGTGCTGGATGCGCACAAGCGCCAGCTGAGTAAACCGCGCCTGTTTGACCTGGCGGCTGCCGAGGATCGTGCAGAAAAGCTGATTGAGCGTGGCAAGATGCGCCCGGAGGAAAAGATCAGCATAGTGCGGGATATAGAGCCAGGGGCTTATCCGGAGGTGAATACCTTGGCGGTGCGGGACGATTACCTTTTCAATAGTGGTGGACAGCTGTCCCGCTTTTTCTCGCGCCTGGCGAGATAGTTTATTCCCGGGGGAAGCCTTGAGAGCGGTGTAACTTACCGCTCTCCCGAAGAATCAGCCGGCGTCAGCTATCATGCTGCCGAAATACTCACCCATACGCACAGGGGTTTCCGCCTCAAGGCTGTCCAGCCAGCGCACTTGATCCGCCCCAAACAACATGACGACTGTGGAGCCCAATTTAAAGCGCCCCATCTCCTCGCCTTTTCGCAGGTGAATCGGTGCATTCTCAAGATAGTTGGTGGTGCGCACATCGCGGGTATGGGGCGCCACCTGGCCCGCCCAAACAGTCTCGATTCCGGCAACGATCATGGCACCAACCAAAATCATGGCCATGGGTCCGGCTTCAGTATCGAATACACACACCAGGCGCTCGTTGCGGGCGAACAGGCGCGGTACGTTTTCGGCGGTTACGGTGTTGACCGAGAATAGCTGGCCCGGCACATAAGTCATGCTGCGCAGGGTGCCGTCGATAGGCATATGTACCCGGTGGTAATCCTTGGGTGACAGGTACACGGTGGCGAAGTGGCCATCGTCAAACTGGGCCGCCAATTCCGGATCACCACCCACCAATTCCAGCAAGCTGTAGTCGTGCCCCTTGGCCTGGAACACACGGCCATTGTGGATAGCACCGAGCTGACTGATGGCGCCATCTGCGGGACAGGCCAGGCTACCCTCGCTACTGACAATCGGCCGTGCGCCCTCTTTGAGTTCACGGGTAAAAAAGTCGTTGAAGGTACGATAGGCGGTGCAATCGGTCTCTTTGGCCTCCTGCATATCGACACCGTACTTTTCGACAAACCAGCGGGTGAAAGGGTCTTTGATCGACTTGATTTCGGTGTTCGCCAGCCAGCCCGCAGCGCGGGAAAGAGCGTGTTGCGGAGTCAGGTATTGCAGGGTGGTAAAGAGTTTTGGATTCATACGGGTACAACGTTTTCCGGTAATACTTACTGTTCGACGGGCGTATTGGGCAGGTTGCCCCACTCACTCCAGGAGCCTGGGTAGGCGCGAATATCAAAACCCAGGGACTTACCCACCAACCAGGTAAAACCAGAGCGATGATGACTTTGGCAGTGGGTGACGATTTTATGTTCTTCATTGATGCCGAGCTTGGCGAGTAGCTCGCGCGCATCGGTGCGGATACGCAGGTCGCGCTGAGGGTCCATCAGCTGGGTCCACTCGCAGTTGATCGCGCCGGGAATATGACCGCCCTTGGTAGCCAAGACCCTTTCTCCACTGTACTCCTGGGGGGAACGGGCATCCCAAACGAGGAAGTCGGGGTTGCCAAGATGCTCCTGGATTTCCCGGGCACTCATGGCAGCATCGGTATCGATCGAGACTTCGATATCGCTTGGGGTAACCTGTGGTTCTTCAGTGGTCAGTGGTAACCCGGCACCGCGCCAAGCGTGCATACCACCGTTTAAGTAGCTGTAATTGCGGTGGCCAATACTCTCCAGGGTCCACAGGAGGCGTCCGGCCCAGCCGCCGCCTTCATCATCACAGGCCACTACATGGGTTTCCGGGCGCAGGCCAATAGCGCGAAAAACTCGGGTCAGCTGCTCGGCGCTGGGGAGTTTACCCGGTGCAGGGGCAGTACCCGCCATCAGTGCCTGAAATGGTAGGTGCAGGGCGCCGGGGATGTGTCCGTTCAAATAATTTTGTAGGGAGCTGAGGTCGACAACCAATAGCTCTTCATGCTCCAGCTCGGCGGCGAGCTCTTCCGCCTCAATAATCAGGTTCAAAATTTATTCTCCGATTCCAGGCTGTTGCGCAGGTGTAAAAAGCTGTTCATACGGCGCTCACTGATGTCGCCGCTGGCCAGTGCCTCGTGAATGGCACAGCCGGGTTCGCCCTGATGGCTGCAGTCGCGAAAGCGGCAGTGGCCGATAAAGGGGCGGAATTCCACAAACCCTTCCAGAAGCGCGGCCTCCTCCATATGCCAGAGGCCAAACTCGCGGATGCCGGGAGAGTCTATCAGATCGCCTCCGCTGGGCAGGTGAAACAGTTCCGCTGCGGTGGTGGTGTGGGTGCCCTTCAGGGTTGCCTCGGACAGGGCGCCGGTACGGGCGCCGGCACTCGGTAGCAGGGCGTTGACCAGTGAAGATTTGCCCACGCCGGACTGCCCGACAAAGACGCTGCTGCCCTTGGCCAGGGTCTCGAGTAGGTGTGGCAGGCCCTCGCCGGTTTTAGTGGAAAGGCGCAGTACTGGGTAGCCGAGGTCGGGGTAGGGGGCCAGTAGGGTATCCAGTGCCTGGCGGTTGCCATCGTCGATCAGGTCGATCTTGTTCAGCAGCAGGATTGGCGCTATACCGGTGGTCTCTGCGGCGACCAGGTAGCGGTCGATGGCATTAGCGAAGGGCTCCGGGTAGGGGGCTATAACTATCACAATGCGATCGATATTGGCTGCTACGGTTTTCAGGTCGCCGTAGCGGTCAGGGCGCTGCAGCTCTGAGTTGCGCGGCAACCGCGCACCCACAACTCCATAGCCGCCATCGCTATCACTAGTGGCGGGACGCCAGGCGACGCGATCGCCGGTTACCAGGGTATCGATATTGGCTCGCATGTGGCAGCGCTGGCGCAGGGAAGTATCGCTCTCACTTTCCACCAAAATTTGGGTGCCATAGTTGGCGATGACAAGACCGGTCTGTTCCTGGCCCAGCTGACCGTCGTCCAGGGCCTGCTCTGCGGACTCTTCGCGCTTGCGCGCGCGGGCCTCGCGTTCCTGCTGGATCTTGGCGACGCGCCACTGTTGGCGGCGGTTTAATTTGCGTTTACTCATGCACTGGCACCTGGAGATTAGCGGCGGATTATAGCCATTGCCGGGTAGTTGCGGTAACTTGCGCGGAAAGTTTGAGGAGACCCGCTGTGGATCAGAACAACCTGATCTGGATAGATCTGGAGATGACCGGCCTCGATCCGGAAAAAGAGCGCATTATCGAAATCGCCACCATTGTGACCGATTCGCGGCTGAATGTGCTCGCCGAAGGCCCGGCGATGGTGATTCACCAGAGTAATGCCCTGCTGGATGCCATGGACGACTGGAACACCGAGCAGCACGGCGGTTCTGGTTTGGTGGCAAAGGTAAAGGAGTCGAATATATCCGAGCGGGAAGCGGAGCGAGAGACCCTGGAGTTCTTGCGCCACTGGGTCCCGGAGGGTGCCTCGCCCATGTGCGGTAACTCTATCGGCCAGGACCGTCGCTTCTTGGTCAAATATATGCCGCAGCTGGAATCTTACTTCCACTACCGTAATCTGGATGTGAGCTCGGTGAAAGAGCTGGCCAGGCGCTGGCGTCCGGATGTGTTGAATGGGGTGAAAAAACACAGTAGCCATTTGGCTCTAGACGACATTCGCGATTCTATCGAAGAGTTGCGCCACTACCGCGAGACCTTCTTTCGCCTTAGTTAAGCTTCCGACTTAGCGGAGCACTCGGCCGATTAGAGCCTCTTTTCTGCTGCCCCGACTCTTTTCTGTGCCTCGTTCAGGGGCTCAGGTTACGCGTTTGATCTTGCGTTTGCGTTTGCGTCCACTGCGTAGCCGCGCCAGGGCCCAATCGATATGCTCCAGCACCAGAGGCGTGGCCGTTTGCCGCGATTGTTCCAGGCTTTCGAATACCTCCTCGCTGGCCGCGCCGTTGCCGAGCGCCACCGCCAGGTTGCGCTGCCAGCGCTCGTAGCCGATACGGCGGATTGGCGAGCCCTCGGTCTTGCGCAAAAACTCCTCCTCGCTCCAGTTGAACAGCGCTAATAGCTCGCCGTTGTCGAGGCCGTGGCGCGGGTGGAAGTCCTGCTCTGCGGTGGGTTTGGCGAACTTGTTCCAGGGGCAGATTGTCTGGCAATCGTCGCAGCCGAAAACTCGATTGCCGATGGGCTCGCGGAATTCCTCCGGAATCGGCCCCTTGTTTTCGATGGTTAGGTAAGAGATACAGCGCCCGGCATCTAAGGTGCGCGGGCCGATAAAGGCATCGGTTGGGCAGACTTTAAGGCAGGCCACGCAATCGCCGCACTCGTCGGCAAAATCTCCCTCATCGACAGGCAAGGGCAGATTGGTATAGATCTCGCCGAGGAAGAAAAAAGAGCCAGCTTTGGAATTGATCAGCAGGCAGTTCTTGCCGACCCAGCCGAGGCCGGCCTTGCGCGCCAGAGCGCGTTCCATTACCGGTGCGCTGTCGGTAAAGGCGCGACCCTTGGAATCGATACCCTGTTCGGCACAGAAGGCATCGATCTTCTTGGCCAGGCTGGCCAGGCGCTTGCGAATCAGCTTGTGGTAGTCGCGACCATTGGCGTAACGGGAGACATAGGCCTTACTGGAATCCTTGAGCACTTTGATCGGCTGGGTATCCGGTGGCAGGTAGTCCAGGCGCACACTGATGGCGCGCACGGTTCCCACTTCCAGTAGTGCCGGGCGCCAGCGCTTTTCCCCGTGTGCGCCCATCCACTCCATATCCGCGTGGTAGCCCTTATCGATCCAAGCGCGCAGGCGCTCACCGTCCTCCTCCAGCTGGCAGTCGGTGATACCAACCTGCTGGAAGCCCAGCTCCCGTCCCCAGAGTTTGATCAGGTCGGCTAATTCGGCGAGCAGTGATTCGGTCATAGATAAAGCGGCTCGATATCCCATGCAAGCACAATGACTGGCCGGGGCGGTATACTTTGCTGTCAGTGCAAGTGGCAGCGATACAATCGCCCATTTTGCCACAGATGACATCTTCACCACATTGCGGGAGCCGCATGGATACGCCACAACCTTTGTACAGTGCCGAATCGGTACGGGAACTCGACCGACAAACAATCGCCGCGCTGGAAATTCCTTCGATACAGCTGATGAAGCGCGCGGCCCGCGCTGCTTTCATCCATTTACGCGCCCGCTGGGCAGATATCGGCCGCATCCAGGTATTTTGTGGCGGTGGCAACAACGGCGGTGATGGCTATGTGATTGCGGCTCTGGCCGCGCAGAAGAAGATACCGGTGACGGTGTTTGCCTGTACTGACCCCGAACTCTTGAAGGGCGATGCCCGCGAGGCCTATGCCTACGCCGTTCGCGAAGGCGTTCAGGTGCTGACCTCGCTGACCGAGCTGGACAGTGCCGATGGTAACACCCTGATCGTGGATGCACTGCTGGGGACAGGGTTTAGCGGTGAATTGCGTCAGGATGTTGCTCATGCCATAGAGCGAATTCGCAAGAGTCCCGGTCCGGTTTTTTCCGTGGATATTCCCTCGGGCCTGAGTGCCGATAGTGGCAGCGCCGATCTGGCCGTTCAGGCCAATATGACTGTGACCTTTATCGGTCGCAAGCTGGGCCTCTACTGTGGGCGTGGCCCGGCGCTTTGTGGCGAGGTGATCTTTGCCGATCTGGGTGCCCCCGCACCGATTTATCAAGCAGTAGAGCCCCTGGCGCAACGGTTTGAGCGCTCCAGCCTGAAACGCCTGCCCGAGCGTGCTGCGGACAGCTACAAAAATATGTTTGGCCATATTTTGATAGTCGGTGGCGACAGCGGTTTCGGTGGCGCAGCGCTGATGGCGGCGCAGTCCTCTGCACGCAGTGGTGCTGGTCTGATCTCCCTGGCAACCCGCCCGGAACACTTAACTGCCGCTTTGACCCGTTGCCCCGAGGTCATGGCCCATCCGGTTATTTCTGGCCAGGAACTGGAGCCACTTTTAGAGGGGCCCGATGTCATCGCAGTGGGCCCGGGACTTGGCCGCTCTCCCTGGAGCGAACAGCTGCTGGCTCGCGCCGGCCGCGCTCATGTGCCGCTGGTGGTGGATGCGGATGCACTGAATATCCTCGCCGCCGGGCGGGTACTCGCTGGTGTAAAACGCGATGATTGGGTGCTGACGCCCCATGTCGGCGAGGCGGCGCGCCTGCTCGGCTGCGATACCGCCGAGGTACTGGCGGACCCCCGCGCGGCGGCGGTGGCAGTTCAGCAGAAATTCAGTGGTGTGGTGATACTAAAAGGCGCCGGCACTCTGATTGCCCACGAAGGCGGTGTCGACCTGCTCAACAGCGGTAATCCGGGTATGGCCTCGGGAGGCATGGGTGACCTGCTCACCGGAATAGTGGCGGCCTTGATCGGTCAGCATTTGCCTTTGGTAGATGCGGCGCGCCTGGCAGTTTGGCTGCATGGCGAAGCGGGTAACCGCGCCGCGGAGGATGGTCAACGCGGCTTGTTGGCCACAGATTTATTGCCTTGGATTCGACGGTTGGTGGACTGATAGTGAGTGAACTGAAATTGCATTTAGCGGACGAAGAGGCAACCGTAGCCGGTGGTGAAGCGCTGGGCCGCGCCTGCCTAGCCAGTGGCCTTCAGCAGGGGCTCACTCTGTACCTGAATGGCCAATTGGGTGCCGGCAAGACCACCTTTTGTCGCGGTGTGCTTAGAGCCTTTGGGCATCAGGGTGCGGTGAAGAGCCCCACTTACACCCTGCTTGAACCCTACGAATTTGGACCCCAGCGGGTATATCACTTCGACCTATATCGCCTGGGAGATGCCGAGGAGTTGGAGTTTATGGGGGTGCGGGACTATTTCGCCGCGCATAGCCTGAGCCTGGTGGAGTGGCCGGAACGTGGCGCTGGCGTTTTACCCGAACCGGACTTGGAGTTGACTCTGCAAGTGCCGGACAGCGGCCGCCAGCTGCTGTTGAATACCCACTCCAAACAGGGAGAAGCGGTACTCGATACCCTGGCAAAGATGCTACATAAATAGGAATTGGCCTGAATTCAGGGACGTGTAAAAACAATAAGTGAAAGGGTTGGGAAGTAATGAGTAGGATGTGGCGCTCGCTGGTGGCCCTGGTAACTGGGCTGGTAATTGCACTGCCGCTGATGGCGGCTGAAGTAGAGGGCGTGCGCCTGTGGCGGGCGCCGGACCACACGCGCCTGGTCTTCGACTTGAGCGGCCCGGCGGAGCACAAGTTGTTCACCTTGAGCGGGCCGCACCGTGTTGTGGTGGATATTGCCGATACCCAATTGAAGGCGCAGTTAGATACTCTGGACCTGAAGGGTACTCCCATCGCCCAAGTACGCCACGCCCACCACAACAAGAAAGACCTGCGCGTTGTCCTCGATCTGAAGCAGCAGATCAATCCGCGCAGTTTTTCCCTGCGCCGTCATGAATTACTACCGGATCGCCTGGTGCTTGATCTTTACGACAAAGTGGAAAATCAAGAGAAGACCCTGCAGCAGGTAAGCACTGAACGCGACATCGTTATTGCCGTGAATGCTGGTCACGGCGGTGAGGACCCGGGTGCACTGGGTCCCAGAGGTCTGCGCGAGAAGGATGTGGTGCTGGCTATTGCGCGAAAACTACACAAAGAACTCGATCGTGAGCGGGGTTTCAGCGCGAAATTGGTCAGAACCGGCGATTACTTTATTCCCTTGCGTCAGAGGGTGAAGAAGGGGCGCAAAATGCGCGCTGATCTGTACATTTCGATTCACGCCGATGCCTTTACCCGCAAGGAGGCCCGTGGTGCCGGTGTCTATGCCGTTTCCTCGCGTGGCGCTACCAGTGAGACTGCACGTTTCCTGGCCCAGCGGGAAAATGAATCCGATCTGATAGGCGGTGCCGGTGACTTGAGCCTGGATGACAAGGATGACACCCTGGCTGGGGTATTACTGGATTTGTCGATGACCGCCACCATGAATGCCAGCCTGGATATTGGCGCCAATGTACTGAATTCACTGGCCAGCTTTACACACTTGCACAAAAAGAAAGTGGAGCAGGCGAATTTTTCGGAGTTGCGCAACCCGGATGTACCCTCAATTTTGGTGGAAACGGGCTTTATCACTAATCCCTACGAGTCACGGCGATTGAGTGATCCCAAGTTTCAGCAGCGTATGGCAGAAAAGCTCAGTGAGGGTATAGTGGCTTACTTTCGCGCTAACCCTCCGGCGGGTACCTGGCTGGCTGGCAACAAGCCTGCCAAGTCGCGCCGCCACGTGATTAGCCGCGGCGAGACACTGTCCGGAATTGCCGCGCGTTACCGGATTTCCGTGGCCTCCCTGAAGAAAGCCAACGGTATTAAAAGCTCAGTGATCCGCGTGGGGCAGACTCTGAGTATCCCCTCGGGTTAGCCGCAAAGTTACCGCCTTATCGGCCCTTCAAATTAGCGTTAACAAGACAGAGTTATGCACGAACGTATCCAGCAATTATCTCCGCGTCTCGCCAACCAGATCGCTGCCGGTGAGGTGGTCGAACGCCCCGCCTCTGTAATTAAGGAGCTGCTGGAAAACAGTTTGGATGCCGGCGCTACGCGGCTGGAAGTGGATATCGATAATGGCGGTATCAAGCGCATGAAAGTGCGGGATAACGGCAAGGGTATCGAGAAGGAGGATTTGCCCATGGCGTTGGCACGTCATGCCACATCGAAAATCCATGTACTGGAAGATCTGGAAGCGGTGGCCACCCTGGGGTTCCGTGGTGAGGCTCTGGCCAGTATTTCCTCTGTCGCGCGATTGAATCTGATCAGTAGCCGCGATGAGAGCGGCAAGGGCTGGCAAGTGAGTGCCGAGGGCCGTGATATGCAGGCGCAGCTGGCCCCAGCGGCCCACCCCCGCGGCACCACCGTGGATGTGCGTGATCTATTTTTCAATACGCCGGCGAGGCGTAAGTTTCTGCGCACCGAGAAGACTGAATTTAACCGTATCGACGACACCATCAAGCGCCTTGCTCTGTCCCGCTTCGATGTGTCTATCACTCTGCGCCACAACGGCAAGGGCGTGCACAACCTGCGTGCCGGCAGCGGCCGCGTGGAGATGGAGCGCCGTGTGGCGCAGGTATGCGGTCCGGCTTTTATGCAGAACGCCCTGCATATCGATGTGGAGCGCAGTGGTTTGCGCCTATGGGGTTGGGTGGCCGAGCCGGCTTTCTCCCGCTCCCAGGCCGATCTGCAATTCTTCTACGTCAATGGGCGTGCTATCCGCGATAAGGTGGTGAGTCACGCGGTGCGCCGTGCCTTTGCGGATGTGCTCTATCACGGCCGTCATCCGGCGTTTGTACTCTATCTGGAGCTGGACCCGGCATCGGTAGATGTAAATGTACACCCGACCAAGCACGAGGTGCGTTTCCGCGATGGTCGCTTGGTACACGACTTTTTGTTTGGCAGTTTGCATCGGGCTCTGGCGGATGTGCGCCCAGGGCAGAAAGATGAGCAAGCTGAAGAGGCTGATGGGCAAGAGAATGGCGCTGCTGAAAGAATCAGTGGTATTCAGGCAGGAGAGTTTTCCGGCCAACAAAAAATGCCACTCTCCAATCGCCCCTCACCGGCGAGCTTACAGCAGCAAATGAATGCCTACGGTGCCTTGCATCAACCCTATCGGGAGTCGGCGGCTGTTGCTGAGCCTGCGGTACCTTCTCCAGATGCGCCTCCGGCTGGCGCTCCTGTTGCACCAATGGCTGCGCAGGCACCCACGATTAACGGGAGTGCTAATGGAGAAGATGTTCCGCCGTTGGGTTTTGCCATCGCTCAGCTGCATGGCATATATATCCTCGCGCAGAACGAGCAGGGCATGATCGTGGTGGACATGCATGCCGCCCACGAGCGTATTGTCTATGAACAGATGAAAGTGGCTCATGCTGCGGGCGGTATTCAGGCACAGCCATTGCTGGTACCAGTGAGCCTGGCGGTAAGCCAGCGTGAGGCGGATTGCTTCGAGGAGCGCAGCGAAGTGTTTACGGCTCTCGGTTTCGTGCTACAGCGCGCAGGCCCGGAAACTCTACTGGTACGGCAGGTGCCGACCATGTTGCACGGTGCTCAGGTGGAGCAGCTGGTGCGCGATGTATTATCAGATTTACTTGGGCAGGGTGACAGCGAGCGCATAGGCGAGCAAATCAATGAAGTGCTCGCCACTATGGCCTGTCACGGTTCTGTGCGCGCCAACCGCCGCTTGACGATTCCGGAAATGAACGCGCTGCTGCGGGATATGGAGCGCACTGAACGCAGCGGCCAGTGCAATCACGGCCGTCCGACCTGGACCCAGGTTAAACTGGCGGATATGGATAAGTGGTTTATGCGCGGTCAATAATCGCGTTTTGGAAGTAGGTGGTGATTTGAGCGAGCGCACTCTGGACGATAAACCCCGCGCAATTTTTTTGATGGGTCCCACGGCATCGGGCAAGACGGATTTGGCCATGGCTTTGGCCGATCGCCTGCCGGTGGAATTAATTAGTGTGGATTCGGCTCTCGTTTATCGGGGCCTCGACGTGGGCTCGGCCAAGCCCAGCGCGGAGGAGCTGGCCCGCTATCCCCATCGCTTGATCGATATCTGTGATCCCAGCGAGTCTTTTTCTGCCGGCCGATTTCGCAAAGATGCTCTCGAAGCTATGGACGAAATCAGCGCAGCCGGTAAGATCCCTTTACTGGTTGGCGGAACTATGTTGTATTTCCGTGCTCTCCTGGAAGGAATGGCAAAGTTGCCAGAGGCCGATCTGCAGCTGCGCGCCGAGATTGAAGCGCGTGCCGCACGTGAAGGCTGGCCGGCGCTGCATGCGGAACTCGCACAAGTCGATCCGCAATTAGCGGCGGAACTGCATCCTAATCACTCGGTACGTATAGAGCGGGGGCTGGAGGTTTATCGGATCACCGGTGTGCCTCTTTCCCAGTTGCGTCGAGAACAATCTGGTGGCGGGGTACAGGAACGCTACCACTTGACTCAGCTGGCGATTATGCCCCGGGACAGGTCGCTGTTACATCGGCGTATCGAACTGCGCTTTAAGCGGATGCTCGAAGCTGGGTTTGTGCAGGAAGTGCGCGGTTTATTTGATCGCGGCGATCTGCATGAGGATCTACCGGCGATTCGTGCGGTGGGCTATCGTCAAATGTGGCAGTATCTGGAAGGGCACTGCGATTATGATGAGATGGTTGCTGCGGGAATTGCGGCCACCCGCCAGTTGGCCAAGCGACAGCTGACGTGGTTGCGGCGCTGGCCCGAGTTGGAAATTTTGTACACTCAGGACAGCGAGGGCAGGGTGCGTGAGAATGATGAAATATTGGCCGAAGCCTTGAAATTTCTCGCTTGAGCATCCATAACGTGGTTGGGCTATAAAACGACAAGCTCAGTCAGTCAGTTTTCACAGGGTCGGCCTTTTCCGGCTCGCAACTACACTACTTATTACGCGTATTCGACCTCAGTCGTTTTTTGATCCGCGCACTTCGCGGATACGATTGCGGCCTGCATACCGCATTCAGCTTTTTGACAAGGAGAAAAAAGATGTCAAAAGGGCACAGCTTACAAGACCCTTACCTCAACGTATTGCGCAAAGAGCGTATCCCGGTTTCTATCTATCTGGTAAACGGCATCAAGCTCCAAGGGCAAATTGAATCTTTCGACCAGTTTGTGGTGTTGCTGAAAAATACCGTCAGCCAAATGGTTTACAAGCACGCTATTTCCACTGTTGTACCGTCCCGCGCAGTGCGCGTTCCCCTGTTGAACCCAGCCGCACAGCATGGCGGCGAGGGCAATGGTGAAGGCGGTGAGCGCGAATCTTTCAGCTGATTGAGTTGCGCTTAACGAGACTCGCGCCCCGTTACCGGGGCGCAAGCAGCCGAGTGAATCCGGAGTTGGACTTGCGGCTGCCATTTCAATCTAGGGAGCCAGATAGGCGCCCATTTCCTCATATAGAGATTTCCCATTGTTTTTCGATCGACCGGAATCTGGTGAACTGGCAGTACTGGTACACCTTGAACTCTCCGCTATAGACAGCCCCGATGATCCTCGCGAATTTGAGGAGCTGGCCCTCTCTGCCGGAGCCGATCCGGTCAGTTTTATTTTTGGACAACGTGCCACACCAGACCCTAAAACCTTTGTTGGTCGAGGTAAGCTGGAAGAGATTCGCCAGGAAGTGAAAGAGCAGGGTGCCGAGCTGGTGATCTTTGATCACACCCTCTCACCCAGCCAAGAGCGCAATATTGAGCGTGAACTCAAGTGCCGGGTGCTGGATCGCACCGGCCTGATTCTGGATATCTTCGCCCAGCGTGCGCGCACCCATGAAGGTAAGTTGCAGGTGGAGCTGGCGCAATTGCGCCATATGACCACCCGCCTGGTGCGAGGATGGACCCATCTGGAACGGCAGAAAGGCGGTATCGGTTTACGCGGACCGGGCGAGACCCAGCTGGAAACGGATCGGCGTTTATTGCGTGCGCGTATCGATTCCATTGAGAAGCGCCTGGAAAAAGTTCGCCGCCAGCGAGAGCAGGGCCGGCGTGCGCGCTCCCGTGCCGAAGTGGCTACGGTTTCCCTGGTGGGTTACACGAACGCCGGCAAGTCGACTTTGTTTAACAGGCTCACTGATGCCGACGTGTATGTGCGCGATCAACTGTTTGCAACCCTAGACCCTACTATGCGAAGGGTTGAATTACCCAATGTCGGCGCCATGATCCTTGCTGATACGGTAGGTTTTGTTTCGCACCTGCCACACAAACTGGTGGAGGCGTTCCGCGCGACCCTGGAAGAGGCTGCGCAGGCAACGCTGCTTCTACATGTGGTGGATGCCGCCGCGGAAGATCGTCTGCACCTGATGGAAGAGGTTCAGACCGTACTGGAAGAAATTGGTGCTGCGGATATCCCGCAGCTGCTGGTGTACAACAAAATCGACCTGCTCGCCGACAGTGAGCCCCGCATTGACCGTGATGAAGAGGGAGTACCGCGTGCGGTTTGGCTCTCTGCGGTGACCGGTGCTGGTTGTGACCTGCTGGTGGAGGCGATTGCAGAGCGCCTGGGAGAGCAGATGGTACAGGGGCTGCTGGTGGTAAAACCACAGCAATCCCGCTTGCGCGCACAGCTCTACCAGATCAACGCGGTGCAGAGCGAACACTATCGGGATAATGGCGATTGCGAATTGCAGTTATTGCTTCCGCGCAGTGATTTCCAGCGTTTACTGGCCCCATTTACAGATGGTGGTGAAGAGCCGGAGTGGCTGCCAAAAGAGGCACTTCCCGATGATAATGAGGCGCAAGAACACTAGCGCCAGCACATTTTCGTGTGGCCGATGCGGCCCCAATTTCGACAAACTTGCCTTCAGCAGAGGTCTGGCGGCAATATTTTGCCGGCGGGGAATGCTAGAATCCGCCGGAGTCAAAGCTTAAATGATCAGAGTTGGAGTAATTTAGATGGCCTGGAATGAACCGGGTGGTAACAACGGCAAAGACCCTTGGGGTGGCGGCGGTGGTAACCGCAATAACGATGGCCCACCGGATCTCGACGAGCTGTTCCGCAAAGTCCAGCAGAAACTCGGCGGATTGTTTGGCGGTAGCCCAAGCACCGGAACGGGTAAGTTCCCATGGATGCTGGTGATTGTTGTTGCCGTATTGATTTATGCAGGGCTTGGTATTTATCAGGTCAACGCCAACGAACAGGCGGTGGTATTGCGCCTTGGTAAATACCACTCGACCGAATCGGCCGGCCTGCACTGGAACCCACCACTGATAGATAGTGTAACCAAGGTCAATATGACTGAGGTGCGTACCGAGCGCACCACCGGACAGATGCTGACCGAAGATGCCAATATCGTTGAAGTGGTATTGACCGTGCAATGGCAGGTAAGTGATGCGGAGTCTTTTGTACTGCGTGTACGCGAGCCGGTGAAGAGTCTACAGGAGGCCACTGACAGTGCCCTGCGCCACGTAGTGGGCTCTCTCACTCTGAACGGTGTGATTTCGCAAAACCGGACCCAGGTATCCACCGACACCCAACAGCGCCTGCAGGAGTACCTGGATTTGTACCAAACGGGTATCCGCATTGATGTGGTGAACTTGACTGACGCCAAGGCGCCCCGCGAAGTGCAGGATGCCTTTGACGATGTAACCAAGGCTCGCGAGGATGAGGTGCGTCTGCAAAATGAAGCCCAGGCCTACGCCAACCAAGTGATTCCGGTTGCCCGCGGTCAGGCACAGCGAATTATCGAAGAGGCCGAGGGCTACAAGGCACGCGTTGTAGAGAGTGCCCGCGGTGAGGCGGTGCGCTTCGAGAAACTGCTGTCCGAATACGAGCGCGCGCCGGAAGTGACCCGCGAACGCCTATACCTGGATGCGGTGCAGGATGTGATGTCTAACACCTCTAAGGTGATGGTTGATGTCGAGGGTGGCAACAACATGATGTACCTACCGCTGGATAAGCTGACGCAGGAGAGCACATCCCAGGCTGTCCAACGTAAAGACACCTCCCCGATCGTAATCGAAGAGGTCTACCAGCGTATCGTCGAGCGCCTGCGCCAGGATGCCGCCAGCAGCCGCCGCAGCCAGACTGTTCGCTAGGAGGTGATGGAATGAACAACAAATCTTTGGGAATTATTGTTGCACTGCTGCTTGTCGTCCTGTTGGTTTCCTCCAGCGCCTTCGTGGTGAAGGAAACGGAAAAGGCCGTGTTGCTGCGCTTTGGTGAGCTGGTGCGCACCTATACCGAGCCGGGTCTCTACTTCAAGATTCCGTTTGCGGAGAAGCTGCGCAAGTTTGATGCTCGTATCCAAACTGTGGATTCAAGCCCGGTACGTATGCTCAATAGCGAAAACAAGTTCATGATGGTGGACTCGTACGCTAAATACCGTATCTCGGATGTGAGTAAGTTCTACATCGCTACCCGTGGCGATGAGCGCAATGCGGTGCGTCTACTGTCTGAGCGGATCAACGATCAGCTGCGTAACCAGTTCGGTGTGCGTGACCTGCATGAGGTAGTCAGTGGTGAGCGCGATGAGCTGATGGCGGAGATCACCAAAAACCTGAATAAGGTTGCTCAGGGCGACTTGGGTGTGGAGGTGATCGATGTGCGCGTCAAGCGCATCGACCTGCCACCAGAAGTCTCCGAGTCAGTGTTCCAGCGTATGCGTGCAGGCCGTGAGCTGGAGGCAAGGGATCACCGAGCCAAAGGGCAGGAGGCCAGTGAGCGGATCAAAGCCAATGCCGATCGCCAAAAGGTGGTGATTGAGTCCGAGGCCTACCGCCAGGCCGAAGAACTGCGTGGTGCAGGGGATGCGGAGGCGGCATCGATTTATGCCGCAGCCTATACCAAGAACCCCGAGTTCTACCGCTTCACGCGCAGCTTGCAGGCTTATAGGGAATCTTTCCGCAGCAAATCCGATATGTTGCTGGTGGATCCGGATAGTGAGTTTTTCCGCTACCTGAAGGACCCTAAAGGGCAATAAACCAACTTGCGGGGCAAATGGCAGCGAATTATCCCTAACCCCCAGCTGTTTGCCCGAGGTCGTGGCTGTCCTTGCGACAGCCCTACCTTCCTGCCGGCAGTTGGTGCTAAAATCACGCAAACCGGGCCTCGCCCGGTTTTTTTGTGGAAGCCGACGCGCCTCATTAACTCTGAAAAGTCCGTTTCACCATGACTCAAGCCGATCGTTGGATGCTGCCGGATGGCATCGCGGAGATTTTGCCCGCGGGAGCTGTTCAAGTTGAAACCCTGCGCCGCCGACTGTTGGACCTCTACCATTGCTGGGGGTACGAGTTGGTGATACCGCCAATGTTGGAATTCACCGAGTCCCTGCTGGTTGGTATGGGGCGTGATCTCGACCTGAGCACCTTCAAGGTCACAGACCAGATTTCCGGCCGCACACTCGGTATTCGCGCCGATATTACCCCGCAGACCGCGCGTATCGATGCGCATAGTTTTCCTCGTGCGGGGGCTAACCGCCTGTGCTACGCGGGCCAGGTCCTGCACACCCGGCCACGTACCGCGATGGGCTCGCGTGCGCCGATCCAGATAGGTGCGGAATTGTTTGGCGTGGACAGCCTCAGCGGAGATATCGAAGTGATCTCCCTGATGCTGGAGAGCCTGCAGGTTGCCGGGGTAGAAGATATTTATTTGGACCTCGGCCACGTAGCGATTTACCGAAGTCTCGCCGAGGCAGCCGGGCTCGGTGACAGTGAGCGTGAAGAACTTTCCGCGCTGCTGCAGAACAAGGCCAGTGCCGATGTTTACAGCTGGGTGTCTGAGAATATTAGTGATTCACAGGTATCGGGCTGGCTGCAAGCTCTCCCCAGTCTTGCCGGCGGGCTCGACTGCCTGGAACGAGCCGCCACTCAGTTGGCGGGAGCGCCGCAGGCTCTGTTGGATGCTTTGTCTGATCTGCAGCAGGTCGCCGAGGCTCTGGGGCAGCGCTACCCGGCGGTGACCCTGTTCTTCGATTTGAGTGAAGTGCGTGGATACGACTATGAAACCGGCTTGGTATTCGCCGCTTACACACCGGGCCACGGGCAGGCACTCGCCAATGGCGGCCGCTACAACGGTATCGGTGCAGTATTTGGCCGGGACCGCCCGGCAACAGGCTTTAGTAGTGATTTAGTGGCTCTCAACACGCTGGGTACCAGCGCGACACCCGCTGAGGGCGCCATACTCGTGCCGGAGGTAAGTGGTCCCCAGGGCGCCGGGCTGTGGCGCGCAATAGATGAGCTGCGCGGGCGGGGAGAGGTGGTCATTGCCACTCTTTCCGATAGTGCAGAGAGCGATCTTCATTCGCGCTGTGATCGCGAGCTGGTATTCGAGGGCGACTCCTGGGTGGTAAAGCCCCGGGATTGAACAAAGGCGGGCGCAGCGGATGTGCCAATAATGTGCCTATATTGGTGCGGTGAACCCCGCAAGATTCATTGATGTAGGGGCCTCTCGGCCTCCTGCAGAACGAAACCTGAGTTAGAGATTGATACAGATGGGCAAGAATGTAGTAGTGCTGGGTACCCAGTGGGGCGATGAAGGCAAGGGTAAAATTGTCGATTTGCTGACAGAACAGGTCTCCCTGGTGGTGCGCTTTCAGGGCGGACATAACGCCGGCCATACCCTGGTGATCGACGGTGAGAAAACCGTACTGCACCTGATCCCCTCCGGTATCCTGCGCCCCAGCGTAACCTGCCTGATCGGCAACGGTGTGGTGCTGTCACCGGAAGCATTACTCAAGGAAATGTCTGAGTTGGAAGAGCGCGGTGTTCCAGTGCGCAAGCGCTTGCGCCTGTCCCCGGCCTGTCCTCTGATTCTACCGGTGCATGTGGCACTGGATCAGGCCCGTGAAAAGGCGCGCGGTGCCAAAGCAATCGGTACCACCGGTCGCGGCATCGGTCCCGCCTATGAAGACAAAGTTGCCCGCCGCGGTCTGCGCCTCGGTGACCTGTGTAACTGGGAGAACTTCTGCAATCAGCTCAAGGAGCTGATTGACTACCACAATTTTGCCCTGACCGAATACTACAAAGTCGATCCGGTGAGCTACGAGGACACTCTCGAGCAGGCTAAGATCTGGCGTGAGCAACTGGTGCCGATGATCATCGATGTGGCCGACCAGCTGCATAAGGCCCGCGAACAGGGTGAGCACATCCTATTCGAGGGGGCCCAGGGTTCCCTGCTGGATATTGACCACGGTACCTATCCGTTTGTGACCTCCTCCAATACCACTGCTGGCGGCACCGCCACTGGTTCTGGTTTTGGCCCTCTCTACCTGGACTACGTACTGGGTATCACCAAGGCCTACACCACCCGCGTTGGTAGTGGCCCTTTCCCCACCGAACTCGACTGTGAAGTAGGGCGTCACCTAGGTGAGAAGGGACATGAATTCGGTGCCACTACCGGGCGCCAGCGTCGCACCGGCTGGTTCGATGCGGTTGCCGTACGTCATGCTATTCGTATTAACAGTATCTCCGGCTTGTGTCTGACCAAGCTGGATGTGCTCGATGGTCTCGAGGAAGTGAAGATCTGTGTCGGTTACCGCAACAGTGCCGGAGAAGAAGTACCGGTACCTTTCGACGCTGCCGGTTGGGAGGGTGTAGAGCCTGAATACGAAAGCATGCCTGGCTGGACAGAGAATACCTTCGGTGTACGTCGTGAGGCGGACCTGCCGGCCAATGCCAAGGCTTATATCGCCCGTATCGAAGAGCTGGTGGGTGCGCCGGTAGATATTGTTTCTACAGGTCCCGACCGCAACGAGACGATCGTTCGCGCCTCTTCCGCTCTTTGTGAAATGGGAATCCATAACGCGAGCGTATAAGCCTCTAAAGCCTGTTTGTGAATCTATGGTCAAATCCTGGCCTTGCTATTTTTAGTGAGGCCTTTGATCATTAGACCTGATTCAAGTTATCGGTCGAGTGGTTTTGAAGCCACTCGCTACCAGAATTCAATCGGGCCAATTTATGACCTCTTCCGTTTCCGTTGCCAGCCGCTATAGCTTTGCTGAAGAGATTGCCAATAGCGTAACCCACGGTATCGGAGCCGTTCTGGCTATTGCTGGTTTGGGTGTTCTCACTGGTTTCGCCGCACTGCGCGGGGATGCCTGGCATATCGTCAGCTCCAGTGTCTATGCCTCCACCCTGATTCTTTGTTTCCTCGCCTCGACTCTTTATCACGCCGTCAGCCATATAGGCGCCAAGGCGATATTGCGAACTCTGGATCACTCCTCGATTTTTCTGCTGATTGCCGGTACTTATACGCCCTTTACCCTAGTGACCCTGCGCGGGCCCTGGGGCTGGTGGTTGTTTGGCATTATCTGGGGCTTGGCACTGCTGGGCCTGATTATCCAGTTCACTCCCTTGAAAAAGATCCGTGCACTGTCGATCACCCTCAGCGCCCTGATGGGCTGGGTGGTTATCGCTGCAATCAAGCCCCTGGCGAATAGTCTTGAGACCGGTGGTCTATGGCTGTTGGTGCTGGGGGGGCTCTGTTATACCGGCGGTATTGCTTTTTATTTGTGGCGCAGCCTGCGTTTTCACCATGCTATTTGGCACCTATTTGTGCTGGCTGGCGGTATTTTGCATTTCTTCGCCGTACTCTTTTACGTCATTCCCTGATTTTGTGGCCCTGGTCACAGGGCCTCGCCATCACCAGAACTTCCTTTCGACTCCACTGTCCCCATTAATGACGGATCAAGCGGATGACACCATTGGAGAAATCCGCCTTCCGGAAGAGAGAGGCTCGTTCTAACCTTGTGCGAGCGAAATGTCGTGTCAAAGGTACTCCCATGCCCAAATTGCAACGGTTCCCCGCACTGCTCTATGTTCTTACCCTCTGTTTGACGTTATTCACTCTACAGGCTCAGGCAGCCGATAAGCCGGACCCGGCTTTTGAAAAGTGGGTAAAGGAGTTCCGCCAAACGGCCATTAAGAATGGGATTTCCCCTCAGGTTTACGACCAGGCCTTTAAAGGCATTACCTCTCCTGACCAGTGGGTGCTGGATAGAGCCAGTTACCAGCCGGAATTCAAGGCGCCGGTGTGGCAGTACTTCGACAACCGTGTGCAAAAGCGCGCTATCGAGCGGGGCAAGCGGGAAAAAGAGAAGATGCAGCCCTGGCTCGATAAAATCGAGAAGCGCTTCGGTGTGGACCCCAATATCCTACTGGCAATCTGGTCGGTGGAATCGAGCTTCGGAGGCATTCTTGGCAATGAGACGGTAATGCGCAGTGTAATCCGCTCTCTCGCGACCCTGGCCTATGCAGATCCCCAGCGCAAGAAGTTTGGTCGGCAGCAGTTGTTGGCGGCACTGAAAATCCTGCAGGCCGGTGATGTTGAAGGTCAACACCTGCTTGGATCTTGGGCAGGAGCTATGGGGCACACGCAGTTTATCCCCACCAGCTACCAAGCTTATGCTGTAGACATCGACGGCGACGGCAAGCGTGATATCTGGAATTCGGTGCCGGATGCACTGGCTACCGCTGCCAATTTACTTTCCAGTAATGGCTGGCAGAAAGGTAAGCCCTGGGGCTATGAGGTCACCATTCCCGCCAAGAAAATGCCGGGCGGCAAATTGACAGTTGCGGAGTGGGAGAAGCTCGGAGTCAAGCGCGCCAATGGTGAGCCCTTTCCAAGTAAGAAAGCGGTGGCGGAGCTGAAGTTGCCTGATGGGCGCAATGGTCCGGCTTTTCTAGTATTTAAGAATTTCTTTGTACTCAAGCGTTACAACAACTCCGATCGTTATGCTATAGCCATTGGTTTACTTTCGGATCGTATTGGCGGCGGCGCGCCGCTGGTGAAAGACTGGAACCGCCCATTTACTCCGCTCGACGGCAGTCAAGTTGAACAGTTGCAAAAACTGCTGAAGCAGAAGGGTTTCTACAGTGGTGAGATTGATGGTAAAGCTGGTCCAGGAACACGAAAAGCGATAAAGGCTTTCGAGAAGAGCGCCGGTGTGGAGGAGAAGGGCTTTCCCAGTAAAGAGGTATTGGAGTTGCTTCAGAAACAGTAGGGCGCCTCTAGAAGTTCTCATCCGGTAGTAGGCTGTCCTGCAATAACTCGAGGTTTTCAACTACCTCCTGGGGTTCGTGGAAATAGGCGATGTGATACATCGCCTCGCCCTCCTGCACCAGTGGGATGTTCTGCTTGCCGATTATGATTCCCTCGCCATTACTGCGTACCTGGTCTAGTTCATTGCCATAGGGGTCGGCAACAGTGGCGAGCAGGTCACCTGCGTACACTTGATCACCAAGCGCTTTAAGGTGGGTGGCTATGCCGCTGTCGCCGGCTCTTAGCCAACCACTGCTACGAGCGATAAAGGGCTCTATCAAGCTGCGTCTACGCCTTACCGGGAGCATACCCAGATGCCTGAGAACGTTAGTCACTCCTTTCAGCCCAGCGCGAATGCACAACTCATCAAAGCGCAGGGCTTCTCCTGCCTCATACAGTAGGATTCTCACTCCCCGATCTGCGGCCGCCTGGCGTAGGGAGCCATCGCGAATCGATGCATTCAGCAATACCGGTACACCGAAAGCCTTGGCCATGGCACGGGTCACATCGTCGTCGAGATTGGCGCGTACCTGGGGAAGGTTACTGCGGTGGGCGGCCCCGGTATGTAGATCGATGCCGTAATCGCATTTGGCCACTATCTCACGCAGAAACACATGGGCCATACGCGCAGCCAGGGAGCCTTTGGCAGAACCGGGAAAGCTGCGATTGAGGTCGCGGCGATCGGGTAGGTAGCGGGTGTGCTGGAGCACACCGTAGACATTGACCATAGGTACGGCAATCAGGTTACCGCGAAGGGATTTTAGACTGCGGCTCTGAATCAAACGGCTGATGATTTCGATGCCGTTCAGCTCATCGCCGTGCACGGCCGCACAGACAAAAATCGTGGGACCCTCCCGTTTACCGCGCTGTACATAAACGGGTATGGCCATTTCTGTATTGGTGTAGAGGCTGACTACAGGCAGGTCTATATGGCGGGATTCCCCCTTGGCCACTGCGATACCGCCAATTTCAAAGTTCGGGGATTCTTGCATGGTTACGTTCGCAATTGAGAGCTCTAAGTTTAGGGAATAGAGCAGGCCAGGGTGGGCCCCGATGAGGGGCGCCAGTAGGATTTTAGAGCCTGATTAGCGGCATATTGGACGTAGTGTGAGAGAAAATCCTTGAGCCGTTCAGCCACATTTGCAGGGCGGGATTCCAATATCCGGAAGTGGTGTACCACAGGCCAGTCTCAATATCGGCGATCAAGCCGATACCGCGCCAGGGGCCAGGAGTTTGTCCAAAAGCTCGGCCATTTCTGTCCTCGGCATCTTTTCCCTGAGACCATTGCACCGTGCCCTGTGCGTCGAAAATAGCCAGCGGTTTTCCCTGTGAGTCAGTGTGATAGTACTCACAGCGGCCGGAGCTCCAGTGGCAGAGTACGGATCCGTTTAAGGGGTGTGTTATCCAATGGCCAATGCCGCGGGATTTACCATCGATCTGGTGTGCTTCAGCCCAGATGCCCAGGCCACTCCAACTGCTAGTGACCCGGCGCTGGCGTGACGATTTGCGATGGGTGCAGGTTTTACTCAGACGGCGCCCGAACGGGTCATAGCGGAAATGAGTTTTAAAATCGCCGCATTCTGCGGTGCTCATCAGCCCCCAACCGTCGTACTGGTATTGATAATCTCTGCGCCCGGGAATTTGCCGCTCGGCGACCACGTTGCCGCGCTTATCCCTGTCGATTTGTGCCTGGGGAAACCCGGTCTGGCGTATTGGAGTAGTGAGCTGTAGCGGGGGGCACTTATCGAATTGCCAAGCGAGGGCGAGTCCACTTTCCAGACTAAAAGGGCTTCCAAACCGATGTTTGATTGTACTGCGCACTTCTCCCTGAATATGAATAGTGTTTTGCTCTTTGAACTCACTGCGTAGCACCGGCTCGCCATTGGCATCCACACCGTAAAGCGCGCCACAGGGTGTGAGCGTGTAGGCCAAGTCGAGGTTGTCGGAGCTGGCGCTTCTCAACCAGCCGCGTGAATCGTACTGATACCTCAGACTGAAATCGCGCACGTCACTGCTGTCGTGGTTCTCGGCGATAACCCGGTTGCGTCGGTCGTATTTAAAACGGACAGATGAATGTAAATTGTTAGCTTGAATCAGGCGTTTTTCAGTATCGTAATGGAACTCATTAATTTGGCCATTATTATTGCGTATGCTGGCGAGGGTGCCTCTGTCGTAATAGTGGAAGTACCAACGGCAGTCGTTATCACAGTATTCACTTAGGCTGCCATCAACGCTGTAGTTCCAAGTGAGTTGGCGCTCGTCCGGGGTGCGGTGGCTGATCAGTTGGCCGAGTCCATCATATTGCCAATAGTAATCTCCGGTGGGGGTTTGCAGCTGGGTCAACTGGCCCTGGGTATTGTGGTGTAAAGCCCATTGGTTGCCATCGGCGAAATGTATCTGGCAAATACGGCCGCAGCTATCGTAGTCCCACTGCAAGCTTTGGCTGCTACTGGCATGGATGGCGTGGGGTTGGCCACGCTCGCAGTAATCGATTCCATATTGGTAGCTGCCTATGTGGGACTCGCGTAATTCGCCGGTGGGGCCATAGCGCCACTCACGCCAAGTTTCCCCATTGACGACCAGCGTGGTCATGCGCTGCCAGTGATCGTATTCGAAACCCCACTGCTTTTCCCCTCGGCGCACCGTTTGTAACTGCCCCTGGCCATCCCAGGTAAACTCAATGCAGCCGCCCTCGGGATCTGTAATTTGCGAGAGCAAACCGCGATCGCTATAGAGCAATTTCCACTCTTGCTGTTCTGGGTCGATAATTGCCTGTGGCCGTCCCTTGTCGCTGTAAGTGAACAGCCATGATTGTTGTTCACTTAACTGTACTGCCTGTGGGTAGCCGTCTTCACTGTATAAATAACGCTTGCTGTTGCTCCCTTCGGTGATGCGCCGTAAGCGGCCAAATTCATCGTAGCGGAAGAAGGTATGCTGTCCATCGGCATTAATCTGCTGGCATAGATTCCCGTAGCAGTCGTAGAGCCAGCTTTTTTGCCGCTGCCCTTGACGCTCTTTGGTGAGCTGGCCGAACTGGTTGAAGTGCAGCTGTTGTGGAGTTCGCTCAGTATTTTCTACCTGGCAATTCCCACGGTTGTGTTGCCAGGTTAATAATGTTTCCGATTCCTCTTGTATCAGCCTGTGGCAGTGCCCTTGCAGGTCGTATTCAAATTGACGCTTGCCACTCACACCGCTGTGCGCTTGCACAAGCAATAAATCGTGATAGTGATAGCTCTCCAGATCGTGGTTACTGTGGACTTCGGTTAGTAGACCGCCCTGGAATTCATAGCTGCACAGATTGCGCTGATCATCGGGAGCGTGGTTATTCAGCAGTTTGGTAAGGCGCCCGCCGCGGCTTTCGAAGTCGAGTACCCGCCCCCAGGAGCAGACAATTTTTCTGGGTAACCCCTCGCTGTAATCAATGGTTAGGGAATTGCCGAACTGATCTCGAATCTCGGTAAGCGGGAGTGCACTGTTGACTCCATCTGCGCGAAAAATTTTATCGGGCTCATTAAAGGTGGAGAGTCGATAGCTGTGCAGACTCTGCCGGAATAGCAGCAGTCGTTCGAAGCGGTTATAACAGCCGTGCCCAATCGCGGGTAATTGGAATTGAATCTTGCGGCCTTCGGCATTAAACAGTTCTACTTGGTTATCCTGCACCAGTAACTGTTCGCTCAGCGAATGACGCCAGCCAGCTCCAATTCCACTGTCTTCATCGATACTAGAGCGATAGTATCGTTTCCAAGAAAATGGCAGTGGCCCCGGTATTGTGAGGTCCACACATTCGAAGTTCAGTTCGCCGGTTGCAATGATTACCTGTTCGTGTACCCGACGGCACCGGCTAAGAGCGGGGACATGAGTCCCTAGTGGGTTGGTACCGGGAGTATTAATAAATTGAACTGGGCCCTCATTGACTCCGGGTAACAGCTCGACTTCAGGTGCAGCTGAAATTGTATAGGTGTTGACCTCGACAGTAGGTGGTTCTGGCCACAGAGGTCGGTGGTGGCCGTCAGTAATTTGGGCCTCGGGAAGTTCTTCAATAGCCTCCACCCAGCGATAGGCTGCCGCAGGATTTCCCTGGGGGAAGGTGGCTGTGGAGGGGCTTAAGACTTTGAGCAGGTTGGGGACCAGCTGGGTGAGACGTTCCGGTGTCATTCTTCAGCTTCCGGCAAACAGTTTTATCGTTGCGCTTTTCTGATAGTTACATCTGGTGATTTTGGTCTTTGGGTTGCGCTCTGCTCTTGTGCGAGTATCTGCGCTGCGGGTTGGGAGGAGTATTCAAGAATACCCGCACTGATATTGTCGCGTCCTCCCATTCTGTTGGCATCATCAATAAAGCGATAAACACACTCCAGAGCAGGGCGGTGAGTGGCAAGCACTCGCTCAATCGCATGATCGTCCAGATATTCAGTTAAGCCATCAGTGCAGAGTAATAGCAAAGCGTTCTCTGTTAATTTCCAGCTATTAATTTCTGCTTCTACAGAATTGGAAACGCCCAAAGCGCGGGTTATGTGATTTCGCACACTGGATTGCTGTGCCTGCTCCTCGCTTATTTGACCACTGTCTATCATTTCTTGAACAACACTGTGATCGCGCGTAAGGCGCTGTAAGCCGAAGTTATTCCATAGATAAGCGCGAGAATCACCAATATGCGCGACGATCAGGAAATCGTGCCACATAACAGCGACAACAATTGTTGTTCCCATTTTTGCAAAATGAGGGTTGGTATTTTTTGTGTTTAGGAGGGCGTTGTTGGCACTGTTGATAGCGTCGATCAAAGTCGCGCGTAAAATCAATTGTTGTTGCTCGGGTGTGCAGGAGAGAAAGGTATGTTTTAAAAGATCTTCTAAATGGAATTGAACGGTTTCTGCCGCTATTTTGCTAGCTGTGGCCCCGCCTGTGTATCCTCCCATACCATCCGCTATCACGATATAGGCGAAAGGTTGGTCGGCGCTGGCATACCAGCGAATACTATCCTCGTTTTCCTCGCGAACTTGACCAATGTCAGTGCGTCCGTTGACCGCCAGACTTATCTGATCCATGTCTGGTGCAACTCCCCTTTATTTAAATAGCAACAAAATGCAGCGTAACATGATTACAACCACTAACCAGAGTTCATGTTAACTTGGCAGTAGACTAAGTTTGAAATTTTTTTCCCTGATTTGCGATAATAAAACCTTTATTCATCACTAGAAAGGCATTGCGCCTTATAAAAAAGGATTTGCTGGCAAAATGCCTCGTTTGCCCAGGCTCAATCTAATAGATATCCCTCAGCATATTGTGCAAGTTGGTCACAATAATTTGCCGTGCTTCTTTGATGAGGAGGATTATCAATATTATTTGATTAGTTTGCGCAATGCTGCTGATCAGTACCATGTGGATGTGCATGCATACGTCCTGCTGCCCAATATGATTCAGGTTATTGCCACCCCGAGGGTTCCGGATGGCATACCTTCAATGATGCAATCTCTAGGGCGTCGTTACGTACAGTTTGTCAATCACCGTTACAAGCGTTCCGGCACCATTTGGCGAGGGCGTTATAAATCCAGCTTGATTGACTCCGATGCCTACCTGCTGACCTGCTACCGCTATGTGGAACTGCGCCCTCTTTATTTGGGACTTGCTGATTCACTGGGAAATTATCAGTGGTCAAGTTTCAATCATCATGTAAACACTAAGCATGATAATTTGATTAAAGATCATCGTTTATATACCGACTTGGGTGAAAATGCTGGGCAACGTGCACAGGCTTATCGCCAGCTTTTTCGCTATAGCTTTGATAGCCGGCTACTGGATTACATCGCTGAAACCATTAAGTTGGGACATGTTCTGGGTGGAGATGCTTTTAAAGATAAGATTGAGCAAATCGCCAATCAGAGGGTTCGTCCGCTGAAAAGAGGACGGCCAAGAAAATCGAATAAAATCGAAAAACAAGTAGTGGAAACCAAATAGATAAAAACGCATGATGAGTACAAGGGGTTTCGTTGTGCTGCGTATTTTTTTTACCTGTGGATAATTAACTGTGAGCAAAGCCACTATAGCTGCCGGATTTCAAATCCACGGCGATAAAAATAAAAAGGAAGAAACCATGGACCATGGCAGTGATATTCTAAAAGTCGCAATCTTGGGCGATTTTAGTGGTCGCTCCAGCCGTCGTCAGTGCG
Organism: Microbulbifer mixtoriginis (SeqCode); assembly: GCF_052466765.1. Taxonomy (NCBI): domain Bacteria; kingdom Pseudomonadati; phylum Pseudomonadota; class Gammaproteobacteria; order Cellvibrionales; family Microbulbiferaceae; genus Microbulbifer; species Microbulbifer mixtoriginis (SeqCode). Next base: position 2,191,424 of record NZ_CP174289.1, on the reverse strand, counting down.
AGCCTGAGACTATTGCTCAGCGCAGGGTATATGTGCTGAACCGGGATACTTTTGAAGGAGTATTCAGTGATCTTAGGGTGAGCCTGCAGTTGCCGGTGATGGATGAGCCGCTGCAATTACCTTGTTTTGATGATTTACACCCAGATTACCTCTACAGCCGCCTACCGCTTTTCAAACATTTTATAGCGCTCGGTCAACGCCTGCGTGATCCTGGCCAATTCCAGCAAGCCGCAGAGGAGATTCGTCAGTGGAAACCGGAGCTGACTGAAACCGGGCAAGAGGCTGCGGATTATTCATCTGAGCAGTCAATCCTTGATGAGATTCTCGCGGCGGGTCGCGAGCGCCTGGCTAGGGAAAATGGCAGTGCTTTCCAGGTGGATCAACTGATTAGGGACATTGTTGCCCCCTATGTACAAAAAAGCGTGGATCCCATGCAAGGGGAGTATTTAAACGCCTTGGCCGAGGCGACCTCTTACACTATGCGCAAGGTGATGCATCATAGTGATTTCCGCCAGTTGGAGGCGAGCTGGCTCAGTCTGCATTTCTTAATGAGGCGACTAGACGAACATCCAAATTTGCAGCTGCACCTGATTGATGTCAGCAAGGAAGAGCTGCTTGCCGATTTTGCCAGTGCTGAGAGCGATCTGGAAAAGTCTCAGGTTTTTAAATTACTGGTTGAGCGTGAAACAGTCGCTGGTGATCGTCCCTACAACCTCGTGTTGGGTGACTTTTTTATTACGGACGAGGAGAGGGATCTGCATCTATTGATCGATCTCTCCACTATTGCGGAAGCGGCTGGAAGTACTCTGTTTCTCGGAGGGGACACCAAACTGGCCGGCTGTCCCAGCTTGGCAGGATCGGTTGATCCAGATGATTGGTATTATCCTTTGAGTGAGCGCTTTGCCGAAAGCTGGCAGGCGGTACGGGATTACTCCGCCAGTGAGTATGTTGCACTGGCAGCCCCCCGCTTTATGTTACGGCTGCCATTTGGCCGTGAGACCTCCACCACTGAGCATTTTGATTTTGAAGAACTAACCCCCGATCAGGGCCACCAATACTATCAGTGGGGTAATAGTGCCTATCTGCTCGCCTTGGCTATCTGCCAGCGTTTTTCCACAACCGGCAGATTCCAGGCTCCCACCTCTGCAACCTATGAAAGCCTGCCTTTGCATCTGCGTAAACTGCCCCAGGGACAGTGGATTACCCCCTGTGCTGAAGCGTTGCTTACCGATCGTGCAGCAGCAGAGTTTAGTCAGGCGGGGCTGAGTACTATGCGCTCGGTACAGGGCCGCGATCAGATTGTCCTCCCCAGTTTGAGATCTCTCGCCGGTGGAGAATTAAAAGGGCCCTGGAGTTAAAAAGTATTTCCCGGTCACGGCATTCTCTGTAGGCCGGGTTTGAATTTCTTGTGTGGAAGGCCATTGTGCCCGAATCATTTTCGCTCTCTTTGGTAGTTTGTGTCCCAGCGGATGAGCGAAGTACAACAACTGTGTGAGTCAGGAAGACATGGATCTAATTCTCTCAGTATTGGCCGACCCCGCAGGGGCCAATATGCTCAAGCACACCAAGCTGTTCACTAAAGATGGGGGTAGTCTGGGGCGCTCTGCTGATAATTACTGGGTGCTACCCGATCCCGAACGTGTTGTCTCATCTCAGCACGCGCAAATTTCTTTCAGTGATGGGCAATTTTTCCTGACAGATACCAGCACTAACGGTACCTATCATAACGATGGCGATAACCCGCTGGGTAAAGGCAATAAACTCCCTCTGAACGAGGGGGATATCATCAATGTGGGTGAATATCGCCTCAAGGTGACGTTGCGACAGCCTCAGGCCGAAAGTGACCTGCCAAAGGGATTGGGCAGTGCCGATTTTCTCGATACTTCCGATCGCACCACCTTCAATGCCAGTGCTATGGCCAAGATGCAGAGCCAAGCGGAGGCAAAGCAGCTGGATAACTGGTTGGAACCCGGTGGTAGCAACGATATTTCCCAGTCTGGCGAATGGGGTTACGTCCCACAGAGTAGTCAGAGTGCTCCCGCGCAGGATGATTTACTGGCTGCAGATCCGGGTCCACTGGACCCCATGTCGGCTTTTGAGCAGCCTCAGTCTTTCGGGGCGTCAGATGTGCAGGGACTCGGTTCACTTGGTAGCGAACCCCAAGGGCAGGCGGCGCCAGGGCAATGGTCCGATGATGAGTGGTGGAAAGATGGCAGTGCCCAGGACCATGTGCCGGCAGATCAACACTCTGTGCAAATTGCTCCACAAACTCCGGCCCAGTCATTTGAGGCTCCTCCCTCCACACAGCCTCAAGCACCTCAGCCGCAATCTTTCCAGGCGCCAGCTCCGCAACCCCAGGTAGCTCCTCAGCCTCCGCTTGCGCCCCCATCACAGCCAGTTGCCCAACAGCAGCCCCAGTTCGCCCCAGCGCCAGTGTCACCACCCCCGGTACAAATGCAGCCACAAGCCCCGCAGGCTCCACAGGATAATCCTTTTGCGGATTCTTTTGCGGCAATACAGGGACAACAGGTAGCGGGCGCACCGGGCTTTGATACTGCACAGGCGCCTCCTGCAAGCCCTATGGGTTTTGCCTCTCAGGGGCAGAGCTTTTCCCAATTGCAACAACCGACTCCTGTTCAGCAGAGCCCGGCGCCTGAAGTACCGGTAGCGCCGGTGCAGCCAGCCCCGGTTCCTCCGGTATCCAGTGTGCTGGCGGCAACGCTGGGCCTGAATATGAATCCCGGGCAACAACAAATAGCCGATCAACAGGCCGCGGAGATCGTCCGTGAAACGGTTTCCCGCCTGATCGACCTCCTACGTGCGCGCAGCAGTATCAAGAATGAGCTGCGTGTACAGCGCACTATGATCCAGACAGAGGCGAATAACCCACTGAAATTCAGTGCCACGGAGAGAGATGCGCTGGAGGCGATGTTCGCCGGTAATGGTGCTTTTTTACAGCCCAAGGAGGCGGTGCAGGATAGTTTCGATGATCTCTCCGATCACCAGGTCGCGGTGCTGGCGGGGATGCGCGCTGGTTACAGTGCGATGCTGCAGTATTTCAGCCCGGACAATATTGAACGTCGCCTGGGGAATACCTCTGGTGTATTCGGCAATAAGAATGCAAAGAAATGGGAGGGCTTCAGCACGATGTATCGGGAATTAGTGGGCGATCCGGATGCTTGTTACCGCAAGCTTTTCGGTGATGAGTTTGCTGTGACTTATGAAAACCAGTTATCTGAGCTGAAGAATGCCAGACAGCTGAAAAATTAATAGATCGGAAGAGGGAATTGGTCGTGTCCATAACAAAGTTACTGAAATTCACCCTACTCGGAATACTGGTAGTTAGCCTGGCAGCGTGCCAAACAACTAGGCGCACCCTGAATCTGGATACTAGTGTCGAGCTCTCGGTCAACATCCGCAGTGACGTCAATCCGGATGATGATGGTCGTGCATCGCCGGTGGTAGTGCGCGTGTTTATGCTGGCAGATGACCGCCAGTTTGCCCGAGAGGATTTCCTTAATCTTTATGAAAATGCGGAATCCCGTCTCGGCAAGGATCTCCTTGATACCGTTATCCTGAAGGAGTTCGCACCTGGTGAGCAGCGTGTGGAAGAGCTGCCTTTGACTCCAGAAGTGAAGTACATCGGTTTATTGGCAGAATTTGTGCAGTATCAAAAAGCCGATGCACTCATGGTACTGCCGATAACCGACCACAAAAAGAATAGTTATCAGATTGCCCTGGCCGACACGCGTATCGGCACACTCGATAATATCGCCAAGCGACGCCGAGGCATTGTTTCACCGCTATCTCGCAACGATACCAGTGGGAAGAAGGGCGACACGGTGACAATTTCCAGTGAAGACTATGACTTGATGAAGAAGCGTCTTCAGGAAGCGGAAAAATCTAAATAGAGCGTCGCTCAGCACAGGTTTAATTAAGCCCACTTCAAGTGGAATTGGGTTTTACAAGGAAGACATATGTCGGTTAACAACAAGGTGATCTGGAGTGAGGGCATGTTTTTACGCCCTCAACATTTCCAGCAGCAGGACCGCTATCTCGAACAGTTAGTTGAGGCTCGCACAGCTTCGCTGGGGCCCTATACCTGGGGTGTGCTGGAGCTGGCGATCGATAGTGAACCGCTCTCTATGGGGAAGATATCGCTATCCCGTGTACGTGCGATATTTCCCGATGGTACGCCAATTCTTGCACCGGAAAATGAAATCCTACCGGATGTCCTGGATGTGCCGGTTAACACCCGCGATGAGATCGTCTATCTATGTGTACCGATGAAGCGTCCCGGCAGCCAGGAATCCATCCGTGACCAGGAAGATTTTCCCCAGGCGCGCTACCAGACAGCAAACTTCGATGCGCGCAATAGTGCCGCAGCCTCTGGGGAGTCTGCCCGTATCCAGGTGGGCAAACTGCGAGTGTGTCTCAAGCTTGAGAGCGATGATCTCAGTGGGTACGCGTCTATTGGTATCGCCAGAATACGTGAGCGCCAGCCGGAGAAACCGGTCGAGTTGGATTCTGACTATATTCCACCGCTATTGAATGCAGAGACTTCAGCGGTAATCAAAGCCTATATCGAAGAGGTTAAAGGCCTGTTGGATCACCGCGGCTCCGCGCTGGGACACCGCCTGAGTGATAGTGGCCGCAGCGGCTCAGCAGAGATTGCCGATTACCTGTTGCTGCAGGTTATTAATCGTTTTGAACCCCTGCTAAAACAAATTACTGCTCAGCCACGCCTGCACCCGCACAGTTTGTTTGTGGAGTTGCTGCAATTGGCTGGTGAGCTGTCGACATTTACTTCATCGACCAAGCGCCCGCCGGAAATCCCCAGTTACTCGCACGAAAACCTACAACTCAGCTTTGCTGGGTTGTTTTCAGCCCTGCGCCAGTCGCTCTCTACAGTTCTGGAGCAGACTGCTATTGCCATGGAATTGGTGCAGAGAAAGTTTGGTATTTATGTGGCCCCGGTTTCCGATCCCTCGCTACTGAAAACGGCCAGCTTCGTGATGGCTGCTAAAGCCGATATGCCCGGCGACCTGTTGCGCAGTCGTTTCCCCACGCAGGCCAAAGTGGCGCCAGTGGAAGCTATCCGTGAGTTGATTTCCGCTCAGCTGCCGGGATTGTCATTGCGCCCCTTGCCAGTGGCGCCGAGACAAATTCCCTATCACGCGGGTTTTACCTATTTCGAAATGGAGCGCAGCGGTGAGCTGTGGCAGGCCATGCAGAGATCTGGGGGCTTTGCGGTGCATCTCGGCGCGGAATTTCCGGGGCTGACCATGGAGCTCTGGGCCATAAGGAATAACTGATATGAGCAACGACAGCTTCAGCCCTCCACCGTCGCCTAATGCAGGTGACAGGACCGTAATGATTCCCACTCCAGGTGCCGCAGCTCCGGTGCAGTCTGGTTCATCTGCACAGCCGCAGTTCTTTGCCAATCCCGGCAGTTCAGCGGATATGCAGATTCGCAATAGTTTGAATCCCCTGGTCTCCGCAGCCTCCAAGCTGCTGGGGGTGATTATCAAGCTGCGCACAACCATGAATCACTCCAATGTGCCGGATCTGCACAAGCGGCTGACCAAGGAAATTCAGGCATTTGAGCGGGAATCCAAACAGCTGGGTCTGGCCCCTGAGGCAGTGCTTACCGCGCGCTATCTGCTGTGTACCGTTGTGGATGAAGTGGTGCTGACTACGCCCTGGGGTACGGCGAGTGGTTGGAGTCAGCACTCGTTGCTCAGCCTGTTCCACAAGGAGACTTTTGGTGGTGAGAAATGTTTTTCCATTCTGCAGCGTATGCTGGAAACCCCTGCGTCTCACCTGGAGTTGTTAGAGCTCTTTTATCTTTGCCTCAGTCTCGGTTTTCAAGGCAAGTATCGCTTGGTGCAGCGGGGCCACGAGCAGATTGAGCAGATTCGCGATGAGCTTTATCGGACCATAGAGCAGCACAAATCGGCAATGGACCGCGACCTATCTCCCCACTGGCAGGGCTGTGTCGAGCGCAAGTCAGGCCTGATTCACTACATGCCTTTGTGGGTGATTATGAGCGTCGCACTGGGGTTGTTGGTTGCCACCTACAGCGGCTATCGCTGGTGGCTTTACGAAACGACTACCCCTGTGGCTGACCGAGTAGTGGAATTAACAGGCAGTGACAGTGAGCCCCCGCAAGGGGAAGGGTGACACTCGGACCGAATTGATCCGGTGCCGATTGAGCCCGGGAGATGGAGCTATTCATGAAACGCTTGCGCGACTTTTTTACCAATAAATGGGTGCTTGGCATTATCGGCCTCGCAGCCCTGTCTGTTCTGATTTGGTTTGGGGCGGACTACATCAAGTTTGGCAGTGATAACGCCACACTGTCCCATACAGTTCGCATTACCATCATCGTTTTTATTTTCGCAATTTGGTTGGTGTGGAACCTGAGCCAGTGGCTGGTTGAACGGCGCCAAAACCAGGCTCTGATTAAGGGCATTGAAGAGTCTCAGGAAGATACCCAGGATCCGGATGAAGAGCATTCCCTCGAGGAGCTTGAGGCTTTATCGGGGCGTTTCCGCGAGGCCATGGATGTATTGCGCAACGCTCGCTTTAAGTCAGAGAAGGGCAAGGTGTCCCTGTACCAGCTGCCCTGGTACGTCATTATTGGTCCACCCGGCTGCGGCAAAACTACTGCGTTGGTAAATTCAGGGTTGGAATTTCCCCTGGCGCAAAGCCACGGTAAAGAAGCCCTGGGAGGAGTTGGCGGCACGAGAAATTGCGATTGGTGGTTTACCAACGATGCAGTTTTGATCGATACCGCCGGCCGTTATACCACTCAGGACAGCCACCGGGTTTACGACAACAGTGCCTGGCGAGCATTCCTCGGATTATTGAAACGCTATCGTCGTCGCAGGCCGATTAATGGTGCCCTGGTTGCCATCAGTTTGCAGGACCTGATGGTACAGACCGATGAACAGCGCCAACATCAGGCCAAGACGATTCGTTCGCGAGTGAATGAACTCCAGCAGGAGCTGGGTATACGTTTCCCTATTTACCTCACCTTTACCAAGTGTGATTTGGTAGCGGGCTTTAGTGAATTTTTTGACAACCTTTCACAGGCGGAGCGCGAGCAGGTCTGGGGTATGAGTTTTCCCCGTGAAGCCAATGCCGCTGTCGGCGCGCCGTTGGATAACTTCAGGGCCGAGTTTAACCAGCTGATTGAGCGCTTAAATCAGAGGGTATTGTGGCGTGTGCACCAAGAGCGCAATGTTGAGAAGCGCGCGCTGCTGCAGGGATTTCCCGCCCGCATGGAGAGTTTGTCAGATATTTTAGCGGACTTTATCAAGCAGACCTTCGAGCCAAACCGCTATGAAACTGTGCCTATGGTTCGCGGTATATATTTTACCAGTGGTACCCAGGAGGGCAGCCCGGTAGACCGTATGATGGCTTCGGTAACAGCGGATTTTGGCCTGGAGCGCAGTGTTGGGCCCAAATTCCAAGGGGTTGGAAAAAGTTTCTTCCTGAATCGCCTGCTCAAGGATGTGGTATTCCCCGAAGCTGAATTGGTGGGGGTCAATCGCAAGGTAGAGAGCGCTAACCTGTGGTTGCGCAGAGGGGTATATGTCACTTTAGCTGCGGCATTTGTGGGTTCGATCTTTCTCTGGAGTGGCAGTCTCGCATCTAACAAATTGTCCATGGGTGAAGTCAATGACCACCTGGCGGCCTATGAGCAAGCCGAGGAAAAGCTTAAGGGCAAGAGGCCTACACCGGCGAATGTTTTGCAGATGCTCGAACCCTTGCGGCAGGCGACTTCGGTGTATGACCGCGAGGAGCACCCCTGGATCTCCAATTTGGGCTTGTATGACACCCGTATAGATCAGACGCTGGATAACCTCTACCGGCAAAAGCTTGAAGAGATCTTTTTACCGGCGCTATTGCGAGATATTGAAAGTAACCTCAGCCGCTTGGGGAGTGATGACCCTGCACTGGTCAGTACCCTCAAAACCTATCTAATGTTCTTCAACCCGGACAAATTGGACATCACGACCGTTGAGGGCTACTACAGCGCCCGCTGGGAACGCCAATTACCCGGCGAAGCTCAGGAGCAAGATAATTTACGCTACCACCTCGATCAATTGTTGGCGCGCCCAATACCTGAAAGTGTTCAACAAAATGAGCGTGTAGTGGCTCGCGCCCGCCAACAGCTGCGACGCATCCCTGTGCCGCAAAGGCTGTTTGCGCAATTACAAAATAGCGATCTTGGGCAGACCTCTGTCGACTTGTATCAGGAAATCGGCGGTGATACCCAACAGGTGTTTGGTGTGAGAGCTGGCGATTCACGCTTTAGTATCCCCTTCCTATATACCAAGGCGGGTTATAAGGACGTGGACTTTGGTGCAGATTCCCAGTTGATGACCACTATGGCGGATGAGCGCTGGATCTACGGTGGGGAACTCAGTGGTGAGGACTTTACCGAAGCTGACCGGACGAAACTTGGCGAGGATGTAAAGCGTATTTATCTGGGGGAGTATCTTCAGCACTGGCAATCCTTCCTTGGCGGTTTCAGCATTCGCAGATTCAACAGCACTTCCCAGGCGCTTGAGGTTCTCTCAACCCTGTCAGACCCCATTTATTCCCCATTACTGGCAATCACGGAAATTACTTCGGATAACACACGCCTGACATTGCGACCGGAGCTGTCGGTGGATGCCAAGGGGGTGCCATTACCGGTATCCAGTACAACTCGCCGACTCGGTGGTGCGGCACTGGATAGCGCGGCAGGGGCGTTGAAGGACCGCTACAAGCCTAATATTGTCGATGTGCGCTTTGAGGAAATACAGCGCATTACACAAAGCGAGAAAGGCAGACCCGCACGGGTTCAGGAGTATCTCCAGACTATCAATAAGATTCAGGAATATCTGACTGAAATTGACAGTGCTCCAGACTCCAATGAAGCGGCGTTCGCTAGTGCCAAAGCCCGTTTTGCTGGGGGCGGCGATGCGATTAAGCAGCTAAGAGTCAAAGCGGCCAATGCGCCGGCGCCTTTTGATAAATGGCTGACCGAAATTGCTGACAGCACTTGGGCTCTGGTTATGTCGAAAGCCAAGGGGCATCTAAACCGGGTATGGCGTGAGCAAGTTTATCAAAGCTACGCCAGCAGCCTGGCAAATCGCTATCCGCTGCGCAGTGACCGGGACCAGGAAGTACCAGTTATTGAATTTAATCAATACTTCAAGCCTGGGGGGATTGAGCAAAAGTTTGTTACTGAATACTTAAAGCCTTTCGTCGATACAAGAAATTGGAAAGTGAAGTATGTGGAAGGGCAGGGTATGAGCCTTTCAACTGAAACGCTGTCCCAGCTGCGTAGAGCGGAGAAGATTCGTAAGACCTTCTTTAAATCGGGAGAAAGCGCAGCTTATTCTTTCCGTATAGAGCCAACCAAGCTGGATTCCAGTGTGCGCCTGTTTGAACTTGAGCTGGGAGATCAGCGTGTTCCCTATTCGCATGGCCCCAAGACCAGTAAAAAACTTACATGGCGCGGTGGTGAGAGTAATCGGGTGCGGATTATCTTTGAAGATCTCAATGAAACCGTACACCGTAAACATTTCGAAGGAGATTGGGCTTGGTATCGACTTCTTGCAAGCTCAGATCTTGAGACAGGGCGAAGCAATGCTGAGCGTTTGGTGACCTTCTCTGAAGAAGGGCGGAAAGCACAATTCAAACTAGTGGCTTCGAATGTAAATAATCCTTTCGATCGTAGTTTACTGCGTGGTTATCGGTGCCCGGAGACTCTGTAGTAGGGAGTGAGTAACTTGCAAAGCAGCATAGGTATTTTTGGCAAGCTTCCTGGGCATGGGGATTTTATCCAGCGTCAGCTTCCAGCGAGTTTCGTCAGGGTGTGGGATGAATGGCTGCAGCGTGCAGTGCATGGCTCCCGAGAAATAATGGGTGAAAACTGGCTGGACTATTATTTGACCAGTCCGGTCTGGCGCTTTGCCCACAGTAAAGGAATCATTGATGAGAACCCCTGGGTAGGGGTTCTAGTGCCTAGTGTGGATAGTGTGGGGCGTTATTTTCCTTTGACTATCGCCGCACCGTTACCTTCTTCTATGGACATAATTAACTTTATGCCAGATGCAGATAGGTGGTATCGGGAACTTACAGAATTGGCTGTCAGCGCACTGCAAAATATGCTCCATGCAGATCAGTTGTTCGAGGCCTTTAGTGAGGTGCCTGTAGAACTGGGGCAGCTGGCTACAGCTGCAGCACAGAGTGAGTTCTTTGTCGCGAGTAATGATGCCTCGGGTAACGAAAAGCGCTACGCGGGGTTGCTCGGACAGGTATGTCGTAAGCAGTTCGCCAGTTACAGTCTGTGGTCTTGCGAAGGATCACAGCATCTAGCCCCAACCAGCGTGCTTTGCCCCTCTTTACCCAGCCCTGAATTTTACTGCTCTATGTTGGGTGCCAGTCAGCAAAGACAGTGAATAAATAGGTAAAGGATATCTAGTGTGAAGCAAATAATAGTGGCTTTAAATAGTAATAAGCATCGGCGGCATAGTGTGTTAACCGGTGATATTTCACACAGTGAAACTCGACATATCTGTCAAGTGTACCTACCCGAGTTCACGGCTCTGGCTGGAGAATGTCCGATCATATTTTTAAAGTCTCAAGAAGAGAATGCCCTGGAAAGTTGTGCTTTATTAGGTATAAAACCGGGGCAGAATCTTTTTATTCAGCAGGATAAATGGTTGGGTGGTTATATCCCGGCAACATTGAGAGCTTATCCATTTTACTTGCATTACAAAGATCAACTGGAAACAAATCCAATAATTTGTGTGGATTCATCCTCTCTCTCACTTGGTAGCTTAGATGGAAATAGAAGTAGGCTATTCGATGATGAGGGGCAAGCGACAAATGCATTATTGCAGGCCAGAAACTTACTGAATGGAATTCATCAGCAGAAATCAAATAATAAAGAGTTTATTCGTTGCCTCACTGAGATGGAACTCTTTCAGGAGCAGGTAGTGGTAGTCGATTTACCTGGTAATACCAAACATCGATTAACCGGTGTATTTTGTGTTACTTCAGAGCGTATGAATGCATTGGATGATAATGACTTCTTACGCTTAAAAGAGCGTGGCTATTTAGCTCCAATATACGCTCATATGCTGTCTTTGCATCAGTCAACAAATTTAAGCCGGCTATTCAAAAAGTATCAAGTGAGGCTACTTCACTAGAGGGTTAAGGCTAAACAATAAAAACCCTATTGTTTTTAAAGCATTTGAGCTTGGTGAAGCAATGGCAACTTACTCCAGGTGCATTAAAGCTCATGGCATAAGTGAAATTAATTGAGTAGCCTATTTAGGAAAAAGCTACCAGTGTACAGGGCTCTTTGGTTGTCCAAATATCCGCCAACCTATCTATAACTGCAGGAAGCAAGGGTTAAGGTATGTCATATATCGTGGTATTTACTGGGGAGATTAGAGCACTTTTTGAGCGGCGAAAGGCAATATCAGCCCTGGGTAGCGAGTTTGGATTTAGTTTTACACAAATTAAAGCGCTTATGGCTAGCAGCCGCTCACAGCTTAGAAAGACTACAGATCGTGCAGAAGCCTGTCGTTTTGTTCAGGAATTATGGATGGCCGGTTGGCACTCCAAATTATTTTTGGGCTCTGACTTGTTGCACTCTACTAAAGAATCCGTTGAGCGTGGTGCTTCTCATTTACCTGTGGTTATGAGAAAGCTCCACTGTGAAGGCTCGCAGCTGCAACTGTGCGCACCGCGTAATTGGGTAGTTTGTAATAATTTGAATCCAAACGCTGAAATTCAGGCTGGTGATACCGAATTAAACCGATACCTGATTGTATTGGAGCAAAAGCGAACTGAACTTCCCGAAGAGCTAAGCCTCACGGACTATGCCGAGGCTCAGATGCAGCAGTGTTTGAGCAAAGTATCTAATGGCAACCTTCTAAGTGGCCCACAAGTGCTAGAGCGCGATTGGCAAATGGGTTTGTTGTACGAGATGAGTGCTAATGTCGGCAAAGATTCGGTTCAATATATGGTTGTTTTTTTTCGCGGTAAAGAGAATTTCTATACCCTTTTTCTATGGACCTCTTTGCAAAGCTTTGCACAAGCAAAAACAGAATTTATTCAGGTAGTGGCTAGTTTTCAATGCTTTCCGGAAAGTGAGACTACCGCAGAAAGTAAGGCCTCAGCTGTAATTGCTGTGTAATTGGCTTGTCAGCGGCTGTAAAATCTAAAAAAATAACAAAAATTATTTGTTTAATATTGTGCGCTGTGCACTTTTTTTAAGGTATTGCGATTACATTGTGTCATTTGCCTTGATTAGATCTTTACAACGTGTACTCTTCTCGGAAATCTTCTTGAAGGAATTGATTGGGTAGAAGGGACTTTTTTCATGGCATTCCCAAATACAATAAATATCGAAGAACTCACGGCTCCTGTTTCTTCAGAGAGCCCTGTCGGTGAGGATATTCGGGAGGATCGATCACCGACCTCTGATTACTACTCCATCAAAGATGCACGAAATAGTGCTAGGGCCGCAGAGCGCTCGGCCATGTTTGATGACACAGATTCTGATCTACTGGCCCCTTGGCGTGATGTGGCAAAGGCCGCAGAAAAGATTCTGACAAAGAAAAGTAAAGATCTGGAAGTGGCTAGCTGGTATACAGAGGCCCTAATTCGTCTCCATGGTTTTAGTGGTCTCAGAGATGGCTTTCTATTAATTGAGCATCTGGTTACCAATTTTTGGGATGGCCTATACCCAGTTCCTGATGAGGATGGTATTGAAACTACGGTTGCACCACTGACGGGCCTTAATGGTGATGGCGGTGACGGTACGCTAATGATGCCGATCCGTAGTGCACCAGTAACCCCGGAGGGGGATTACGGAGATTTCTCTTTTTTCCAGCATCAGCAAGCTCGGGATGCAGATCGTATCGCAGATGAAGATGCTAAAGCGGCCCGCATTGAGACTCTGGGATATAGCCTGGAAGATGTAGATCAATGTGTGAACAGCGCGACTAATGAATGGGCTAAGAATCTGATAGAAACTATAGAAGCTACTATTAGCAGCTATAAAAATATCAATGATACTTTGCGCTCTAGTTGCGGTCACGATGCACCGCCATCAACTAATATTTCCTCTCTACTGGATGAAGTATTGCGTACAGCGAGATTCATTTATAAGAGTCAGCTTGATGCGCTAGCACAGAGTGAGGCACCGGAAGTAGCTGAAGACACACAGAGTGAGTCCCCCATAGAGGAAGCTGTTCCCAATGTGGTATCAACAATAGTTGCGAATGCTATTGCTGCACCCACCGGACCGGTTAGCTCCCGAGAGGATGCTCTTAAATTACTAGAACAGGCCGCGAAATATTTCCGTACCTACGAGCCACATACTCCTTTGGCTCCAGGGTTGGAACGATTAATAGGCTGGGGTCGTATGACAGTCTCTGAATTGATGACTGAGTTACTACCAGATGAGCAGTCCCGAGCCCTATATTCCCAGTTGACAGGTGTTCGTCTCGATGGAACGGATACCCAACGTTATGTAGCTCCGCCGGTAACGAGTAATACCCCATCACCAATTCCAGCTGCATCTGAGCCAGCATCAACAGCCACTGAAGCTGCATCTGCAGCTGAGGATAGCTGGGGTGGGCAAGCACAAGAAGAAGCCAGCTCGGGTTGGTAATTAATTAAGAACAGCAGTCCCTAAATCTAGGAAGGAGACCTGAGATGTCTGAGAGTATCCACAATAAACTTAAGCGTGTGCGCAAACCACGTGTACATATAACTTATGATGTTGAAACCAATGGTGCGGAAGTTAAAAAGGAACTTCCCTTTGTTGCTGGTGTAATGGGCGACTACTCAGGGGATAACACCGAAAATCGCAAAGCATTGAAAGATCGTAAGTTTGTTCAAATTGATCGCGATAATTTTAACGATGTAATGACCAAGGTTAATCCAAAACTGAATCTTCAGGTGGAAAATACCTTATCTGGTGATGGCAGCAAAATTGGTATTGATCTCGATTTCAATCATATGGATGATTTTTCTCCAGAGAAAATCGTCGATCAGGTTGAGCCGCTGAAACAACTCTTGGAAGCACGCAGTAAATTACGTGACCTTCTCAGTAAGGCAGACCGCTCTGAAGAACTAGAAAAAGTTTTAGAAGACATCCTGAAAAGTACGGAAAATGTCGGTGCTATTTCCGAGCAGTTGGGGTTGAACAAGGATAAAGGAGAGGACTCAGAATGAGCACAGAAGTAGAAAATGTTGCGGAAGGTGAAGCTGAGGAACAATCGGTCAACCTACTGGAGCAGGCTATTGCCGCGACCAAACAAACAGAACCGCAGGAAGCCCAGGATCTGATCGCAAACCTGACAGAGCAGGTTTTAAAAGGAACCGTAACCTGGGATCGTAACCTTACCCAGACAATCAAAAAAGCAGTCAGTGCAATTGATCAGGCTATGTCTAAGCAAATGGCCGCTATTCTGCACGATGAAAAATTCCAGAAGCTTGAAGGTTCCTGGCGCGGACTGAATCATCTGGTGATGAATTCTGAAACCGGTGCAACCATGAAGATTCGCATGCTCAATTTGAGCAAGCGCGAATTGTTCCGAGACCTGGATAAAGCGGTTGAATTTGATCAGAGCCAGACCTTCAAAAAGATTTATGAAGAAGAATTTGGTATTGCAGGTGGTGAGCCATACGGGTGCATGATAGGTGATTTCGAATTCACCAGTCACCCTGAAGATATCGAGCTTCTGAGTAAAATGTCCAATGTTGCGGCAGCGGGTTTCTGTCCGTTTATTGCTGCAGCCGGTTCAGGTATGTTTGGATTTGATAACTTTACCGAACTGTCGAAACCCCGTGACCTCGGTGGAATCTTTGAGTCAGCTGAATATATTAAGTGGCGTAGTTTCCGAGATAGTGAAGATTCTCGTTTCGTTACTCTGGTTATGCCACGGACTCTGGCCAGAACTCCCTATGGCGCAAATACCAAGCCAATCGAAGCTTTTGACTTTGAAGAGTTTGAAGTTGATGAATCTGGAGTTTCACGCCCTGCGGACCACGACCAGTACTGCTGGATGAATGCCTCTTATGTAATGGGCACCACCATGACCAAGGCCTTTGCTGAGAATTCCTGGTGTACAGCCATTCGTGGTGCCGAGGGTGGTGGTAAAGTGGAAGGTCTGCCCTCACATATATTCAAGAGTGATGACGGCGATATGGACCAGAAATGTCCAACAGAGATCGGTATTACTGATCGCCGTGAAGCCGAATTGAGCGCTCAAGGATTCTTGCCGTTATGTCACTACAAGAATACCGATTACTCTGTATTTTTTGGTGCTCAAAGTGCGCAAAAACCAAAAGCCTATGACGACCCGGATGCTACCGCGAATGCAGCGATTTCTGCACGTCTTCCCTATCTGATGGCTACTTCTAGAATTGCCCATTACCTGAAAGTAATGGCGCGTGACAAAGTAGGCTCCTTTATGGAGGCTAGTGATTGTGAACGTTGGTTGAATAAGTGGATTACTCAATACACCAACTCAAATCCGGACGCAAGCCCAGAGATGAAGGCAAAGTATCCGCTTTCAGAAGCTCGAGTTGAAGTGAAGGAAATTCCAG
Organism: Microbulbifer mixtoriginis (SeqCode); assembly: GCF_052466765.1. Lineage (NCBI taxonomy): Bacteria > Pseudomonadati > Pseudomonadota > Gammaproteobacteria > Cellvibrionales > Microbulbiferaceae > Microbulbifer > Microbulbifer mixtoriginis (SeqCode). The sequence continues at coordinate 2,175,788 of NZ_CP174289.1, read as the reverse complement.
GTCAACCCGGGTGCTACAGTGCTGTTGCCTACCTGAAGCCCTGGTTACAAATGGAGGAGTTGACCACCTCCATGCGTATGGTTGCCAATATCCCATCTGCCGGATAAAAACCTGTGCCCGCCTCGGAATAAGGGGCGGGCAATTTTTTGCAAAGTCTTCATCAAAGCTTTAAATTACTTGAAACTGTAAGAAATGCTAATGGGAGTTTTCCGGTGCCCTGCGCAACAAAAAAAGAATTTAGAGAAGATTATTTAGATATTTTGCCGGAAAATATAGCGAGTGGAGATCAGGGTGAATTAAAGCGTTTTTTACGCGAACCAGACGAACTATTCTCTTTTGAATACTGGTTAACAGAAATATGTCCTTGTCCAAAAAAGGAGAATTTTTCTGTTCGCCAATATTTGAGTCGTATTATTGTTGAGCTTGATGAGCTTATATGCGATCAAGTTAATCGGATTCTTCATAACCCTCGTTTTCAGCGTCTAGAGGCAAGTTGGCGTGGTCTATCAATGCTGGTATTTGATACACCACATTCAGACAATATTAAGATAAAACTGCTAGATGCCAACTGGAAAGACTTGAGCAAAGATATGGAGAGGGCCCCAGATTTCGATCAGTCTGGACTTTTTCATTTAGTTTATAACGAAGAATTTGGTACTCCAGGTGGAGAGCCCTTTGGTTTGTTAATGGGAGATTATTATATCTCGCATCGGCCGATGGCAGATCACCCTTACGATGATATTTTTACCCTGCAGGGCATAGCCCATACGGCCGCCGCCGCTTTCGCGCCATTTATCTGTGCTGCAACACCTCAACTTTTTGGTGTTGATCATTTTGATGATTTGGCCAAGCCAATTCGCTTTTCTGAGGTTTTTCGTCAAAAAGAATATATACGCTGGAATAGCTTGAGAGATTTAGAAGATAGTCGCTTTATAGCCATTACTTTACCTCAAGTGCTTATGCGCGAGCCCTATAGCCTAGAATTTTCAGAATATCGTGGGTTGAGATTTGAGGAGCAGGTTAGCGGATCTCACAACCGGCGATATCTTTGGGGGAATTCCTGCTTTGCTATGGGGGCAGTACTGTTACGCGAATTCAGTGAAGTTGGTTGGTTTTCCCATATTCGCGGTGTTGCACGGGATCATCTTGGCGGTGGATTGGTGACTCAGTTGCCCACCCTGGCCTATAAGCCGGACAGCCGCCCTGGTATGGTTAAGATGACCACTTCGATTCTGGTTACAGATTTTGTAGAAAGGGACCTATCAGAACTGGGTTTTGCATGCTTAAGCCACTGTTATGACACGCCATATAGTGCTTTTAATAGTGTGCCCTCTCTTCAGAAAGCTAAGCAATATACATCGAAAGCGGCTACGGCGAATGCGCGTATTAGTTCTATGCTGCAACAAATTCTTTGCGCCTCACGCTTTGCTCACTATATCAAGGTGATGATTAGGGATAAGGTGGGTGCCTATATGAATGCTGCTGATTGTGAGCGCCAGCTTCAGCATTGGTTGGACCAGTATACTACTGGGCGAGATGATTTATCCTGGGAAATGTTGGCACGTTACCCCCTGCGTGAAGCTCGAGTTCGTGTGGCGGATGAGCCTGGCAAAGTAGGTAGTTATCAAAGCGTAATTCATCTTAAAAGCCATTATACCGTGGATCACTTGGTATCCGAGCTCAAGCTCACTACGGCTCTGGCAACGATAGGTGTTGGGGCTTCATAGAATTATGGCAAGAGAAAAAAGACTGTTAGCTCCAGTGCTAGATCGACTACTTGAATCATCTAGTAAAGTAAATGTTCACCAATCCCATCAGATTTTACGCCAGCTACGTGAGGGGGTTAGGCGCGATCTCGAATATTTATTTAATACACGTTATCGCTGTATTTCACCACCATCTGAACTGCGGCACTTGGACGAGTCAAATATCAATTATGGTCTGCCAGATCTGTCTACTGTCAATTTATCCTCATTAGACAGTCGAAAACAATTCTGCCGGGATATTGAGAAGACAATTTTACATTTTGAACCAAGAATTCGCTCTGTAAAAGTTACCACTCAAGATAAGGTAGATGTGGAAGATCCCAGCATACGTTTTCGTGTAGAAGCAGTATTGCATGTTAATCCTGCATCTGAGGTTATCGTATTTGACTCTGCCTTAAACCCGGTAACACAAATGGTAGACGTGTCTGAGATTATGTAATGAGTGAAAAATTAATAGATCTCTATGAGCGTGAGCTCGCATTTATTCAGCAAACATCCGCTGAGTTTGCCCGTATGCACCCTGCAGCTGCATCACGTCTGCAGTTAGATGCAGATACCGTAGATGATCCGCTTGTGGGGCGTTTGTTGTCTGGTTTTGCATATATGAATGCCAGGGTTCAACAAAAACTTAGTGATGATTTCCCTGAACTTACAGATGCAATGCTGGAAACATTGTATCCACATTATTTACGACCCATTCCATCATGTGCGATCGTTCAATTTGAACCGGATTCAGACCTTGATGCAATAACGCAGGTTGATGCAAAAACGTTATTGGAAAGTGATAGCTTTCAAGGACAAACCTGCAGGTTTACAACTTGTTATCCGGTGGAAATTAATCCGTTTCAACCGGTCAGCGCAAGCTTAATGCCACGCCCGTTTATTGCTCCTGGTTGTAATGAGATTCAGGGAGCAAACGCCGTTCTTAAGCTCTCCCTTAAAGCTTTGAGTCCTGATCTGAGCTTTGCGGAGATGAATCCCGAAAAAATAAGATTCTTCTTGCGTGGTCAAGCGACACATGTGTATAGCCTCTATGATCTGCTTTTAACCAAATGTGTAAAGCTGGTTGTGGCAAATGGAGAGAGTGATCCAAAACCGACTTTTCTATCCCCAGAGGATATTTGCCAGGTCGGGATGAATGTAGAAGAAGGTTTATTACCCTATCCAGATACAGCATTCATCGGTTACAGGTTGCTTACCGAATATTTTGCTTTCCCAGAAAAATTTCTCTTCTTGGATATTGAAAATTTACAGGGTGCTTTGAATGATAGTTATGCAGATACATTGAACCTGTATTTTTATCTTTCAGAGACGCATGAGGAACTGGAAAAACAATTGGTTCCAAGTATGTTTGCACTCGGCTGTACGCCAGTTATTAATTTATTCAAGCAGAGTGCAGATCCTATACCTCTCACCTATACCCAGTATGAATATCATGTTATAGCAGATGCTCGTCGTAGCGATGGACTGGAAATATATTCCATTGATGAGGTGGCAGCCACAGACGGTGATGGCGAAACCACTAAATATAGGCCTTTCTACGGGATTAAGCATAGCCAACACCACGCGGAACAGTCAGCATTTTGGTTCAGTCGGCGTCGTGAAGTTATAGAAGGGGAGCATCGCAATGAGCAGGCTTCCGAAGTTGATTTGAGTCTCGTTGATTTAGATTTCAATCCGCACAGGATTAATGATCAAACACTCGATATTAAATTAACTTGCTGTAATCGGAATCTGCCTAAGAAGTTACCCAGTGGCAACTCTCAACCTTATCTTGAAGTAGTTGATGGTGATGTCCCAGCGAAACGAATTAGCTGTGTTGTGGCACCAACAGCGACATTGAGGCCTCCGAGAAGAGAGCGAGGCTACTGGAAGCTGATATCACACCTGAACTTGAATCATCTCTCCTTATCTGGAAGTCAGGGATGTGATGCCCTCAAAGAAATTTTCAGACTGTATGATTTTAGGGATTCAGCCAGTACTCGTAATTTGATTGAATCTTTATTAAAGCTGAATACAAAACCCATTACTGCTCCTATCCAGATTGATCAAAGTGTCGTTCTTTGTCGGGGAACTGAGGTAGAAATTGAACTCGACTCGATGATGCTCACTGGCACTAGCCCTTTATTATTTGCCAGCATCATTGAACGTTTTCTTGGCTTATATTGTTCTATTAATTCATTTACTAAATTGATTGCTACCATGAGTGGCAGAGATGGAGAACTTAAAAGATGGCCACCTCGCGCCGGCGAAAAAGCTTTACTGTAATAGAGCGGCTGCGTCGAGAGCCCTATCATTTCGAATTCTATCAGGCGGTGCGTATCCTGGAGCGTGCTGTGTCTTTGGCGGATGGCGGATTTTGCGATGAACCTATTGCCAGTGCGGCTCCACCAGCGAAGGAAATGGTTCGCTTCAGCGCCCAGACCGGTTTATCTTTTATTGGCTCAGACGTTTTACGTCTGGAAAAAAAGATCAGTAATAATGTAGAAATACAAGACAAAGAAGTTAGTCAATGGCATATGGAGGTTGGCTTTACTGGTCTTATAGGGAGTCAGGGTGTAATGCCCTACTACCTGACGGAAATAGTTCAAAAAGAGCTCAGAGAAAATAATACCGCTCTGCGGGATTTTCTCGATATGTTTAATCACCGTCATACTTCGCTACTTTATAAAGCATGGCATAAATACCAATTGCCTGTGAACTATGAACGCCAGCGTTTACGCAATGAAAGGGTTCCAGATATTTTTACACAGGCGATTGCCTCTTTGGCGGGCCTGGGTACTAGCGAGATGCGCTATCGATTGCCAATTCCCGATGAAGCTCTTTTGGGTATGGCAGGCCATTTGGGGCAGGGACGTTGCTCTGCAGCTGCGCTGACCAGCATGATTAAGCATTTCTTTGGTTTGGATGTCGCTATAGAGCAATTTCAGGGGCAGTGGGATGAATTACCGAAAGACATTCTCTGTCGCCTGCCTTGTGATGAAGCTCCCGGTGGAGTAAATAACTGTCTAGGGGTAAACACAATTCTGGGTACGCACTGTTTCCAAGCTCAAAATAAATTTCGAATAGTCATCGAACCAATGGCTTATGAACAATTTATGACTATTGCCCCGGGAACTCAGAAACTGGAATCCCTTAAAGCCTTTATCAAACTAAGTGCAGGGATTGAGTTGGACTTCGAGCTATCAGTATCTTTACCTGCGCAACAAGTTTCGCCTGTTCAGTTAAACAAAAAATCTGATCATGAACCTCTTTTAGGGTGGAATACACATATGGCCAGTGAACAGGAATCAGCAGAACTCATACAGATTACCTTAAGTGCTGAAAATATGTCGCCTGATGAAGCCTTGCCAGCAGCATAATTGTTCATTAACAATAATTTTTAAAAGGATCTTTTTACTGTGATAAATATCGATTTGAAGCGGCTTGTTGATACCATGACACCGCATATGCGTGATTCTCTTGAAGGCGCAGCCGGCCTTTGTTTATCTCAAAATCAATACAATGTTGAACTTGAGCACTGGCTGCTTAAATTATTAGATCAATCAGATACAGACCTTTATCACCTACTGGAAAAACATGACTGTAATCCGGCAAATTTTGCTAAACAGCTTGCCTCCTCTATAGCTGGATTCCGCTCGGGAAGTAGCCGACCTCCTGCACTATCTCCGACAATTGTCGAAGCGGCAAAGAATGCTTGGATGCTGGCGTCTATCGACTATGGGCACCGTGCAATCAGTTCTGGACACTTCCTCGCAGCTCTGCTGTTGGAAGAGACTTCACGTCGACAAATTCAAGAATCTTGTCCAGAGCTTAAAAATATAGCGCCTGAGTCTATTCGTGAAACTGCCCGGGCGATGTTTGGACAAAGTGGTGAGTCGAGTCATATTGGTGCTGCCAGCGCAACTGATGATGGCGCTGCTGCCGTAGCCGCCGCCGCTAGTAAAGCGCCAGCTCTCGATAAGTATACCGTCAACCTGACTGAAAGAGCGAAGAAGGGGGAGATTGACCCAGTTCTAGGCAGAGATGAAGAGATTCGGCAGTGTATTGATATCCTCACTCGTCGTCGACAAAACAACCCGATTCTCACTGGTGAGGCTGGTGTTGGTAAGACAGCCGTAGTTGAAGGCTTTGCTTTACGAATTGCCAGTGGAGATGTACCTGAGCCTCTACGTGGTATAGCAGTTCGGACGCTGGACCTGGGCTTACTTCAGGCCGGTGCTAGCGTAAAGGGCGAGTTTGAGAATCGTCTTAAATCTGTGATTCAAGAGGTCAAATCCTCCCCAACGCCTATTATTTTGTTTATTGATGAAGCTCACACCATGATTGGTGCAGGAGGTAAGGAAGGGCAGGGGGATGCGGCCAATTTACTTAAACCCGCTTTAGCGCGAGGTGAGCTGAGAACTTTGGCAGCCACGACCTGGGCTGAATATAAGAAATACTTTGAGCGGGACCCTGCTCTGACTCGGCGTTTTCAGGTTGTAAAAGTTGAAGAGCCCAGTGAAGTAAATGCCATTGATATGATGCGTGGAATTGCCACTACTCTTGAAGCACACCATAAAGTACGCATCCTTGACGAGGCAGTTATCGCTTCGGTTAAGTTATCTCATCGTTATATTCCTGGGCGCCAACTACCTGATAAATCTGTAAGCTTGTTGGATACTGCCTGTGCCCGCGTGGCCCTGAGCCAATCAGCTACTCCTGGCGCTATTGAAGATGCTCAAATTAATATTGAGCGAACTAACACAACGCTTGCCAAGTTGGAGCGTGAAAATGCAGCTATGGGTGAGCATGAAGAAAAGCTGACAGAATTAAAAGAATTCAAGCTGAGTGAAGAGCAGCGATTAGCTTCGTTAAAACAACAGCTTGTTCAAGAAAATGAGCTGATTGAACAGATACAAAAAATTCGAGATCAAATTGACTCCGAATTTATGAAAGGAAAGAGTGAGAATCTGGAGCCCGATTCAGCGCTTTTATCTGATTATCAACAACAATTGAAAAGCTTGTCTGCAGAACTTGAAGTAATACAAGGTGAAACACCTTTGATGCAGCCATCTGTTGATGAGCAGGCTATCGCTGCGGTGGTTGCCAACTGGACGGGTATTCCCGTTGGAAAAATGGTCAGTAATGAAATCGTAGCTGTTAAAACTCTGGCTGGGCGACTGAACAAGCGCGTGATTGGTCAACCCCATGCAATCGAGGCTGTTGCTCAGGCAATTCGTACTTCACGGGCAGGATTGACTGATCCACGCAAGCCAGTTGGTGTATTTATGTTTTGCGGCACTAGTGGCGTAGGTAAAACTGAGACTGCATTGGCTTTAGCCGATGAGTTATTTGGTGGTGAGCAAAATATCACTACGATAAACATGGCTGAATTTAAAGAGGAACACAAAGTATCTATGCTGCTAGGGTCTCCTCCCGGATATGTAGGGTATGGGGAAGGAGGAGTTCTTACCGAAGCTGCTAGGCGTAAACCTTACTCCGTAATCCTACTGGATGAGATGGAGAAGGCCCATCCCGGCGTACAGGATATTTTCTACAACCTGTTCGATAAAGGTACCATCAAAGATGGTGAAGGGCGTGATATCGACTTTAAGAATACCGTTATCATTATGACCTCTAATGCTGGTGAGGATGCTATTAGGGCTATATTCAGCCAGGTAGAGGAAAAGCCAGAACCAGATGTACTGCTAGATAATATACGTCCCCAATTACTACAGAAGTTCAAACCAGCGTTTCTTGGCCGTGCTAATGTGGTTGCCTACTATCCGTTGGATGATGAGAATCTGGTTGAAATTTGTAAAATCAATATGCGTAAGATTGAGAAGCGTGTTCGTGAGCACTATGGCGCTTCTTTTTCATATGATGAGGATGTACTTGTTAATATTGTGGCGCGTTGCCATGAAGCAGATACTGGTGCCCGCAACATTGAGGTAATTCTAAATAAAACTTTACTACCAGAATTAGCCAGTGAGTGCTTAGATAAAATGGCGAAAGGTGAAGAGGTTAAGGCAATTAAAGTGTCTGCGACTGAAGAGGGTGATTTCGCCTATAAAGTAGACTAATCTGGAAATTAGCCCAGTAGTGCTAAACTCCTGGGCTATTCATGATGTATCCAATACATTAATTAAAAAACGCTAAGTGAATTCATTTAATTTATATTGGTTTTTATCTGTTTTGGTGTTGTGTTTGGATATAATTCCTGGAAAATATACAAATGAAGCTTCATAAGCTATATGGGTTATTCAAATAATTTTCTTGCTGGGGGATTTAGTACATTTTTCTATGTTTAAAGGAGTGCCTAAGGTTTTTTACTTTGTGCGATAGCTTAATTCACCTGTCCAATGCTGCCATATTTTCTTCGTCTAGCTATACCATGTTCAACACGAATAGTATTTTCTGAAATTGTCAGTGGGTCATTAGGTAGAACATTGTTGTCATCGCTTAGGCCCCCTACATTAGCTAGCTCTTCAAGTAGAATTCTTTCAGTTGTTACCCAAATCCAGCCTTGGGTTCTCGTAGTAATAACATTATTTGGGTTGTTGACGGTTCTATTGAGATCTGGAATTCTAATGCTTGCCCCGCCAGTATTTACGCGAGCCCTAAAGAATCGTGATGGTTGGGTTACTTGAACATTATGTAGCATGTTTTGACGCTCATCTACTAAGCAAGTAATTTCAGTTGCGCCACTTAAATAAACTCCACGATTTATTCGATCAGCGTGGCCGAGCTCATGTGCCAAGGTGATAAAAATAGGGCAAGCACCGCCATCAGTTACAGTGCCATTTTGATTGAGATTTGTGGTAGTCTGAACTGTGTTATTCCAGTGGACACATGCACTGGCTCCTGTGCTCATTACTTTTCCCATGAAACCTTGATCGTGTTTAACTAGTGGGACGTAATACTTAAAGTTACTCCATACCCTATCTTTTAACCACTTATCTGGAACTGCCGCTAATCCGGCACTTTCAGTTATTCTTGTATCATGTGGGCTGGCAATAATCCGAGAAACAAGGGTTGCACTTTGAGGTAGCTGTAAGAGTGCATTGGTCATACCAACACCCCGTGTAATTCGAGTAACCGTACGAGCACCGAAGTGATATTTTTCTGCAGAATATGCTAGGGCATTGGCTTGCCCAAGAAGAACAGTTAAAGCGTTTCTAACTTGATTAATAAATGCTACATTGGTTGAATCAATACAGAGTCCCATAAAACTCTCCTTTCATGGTTGTTGATTGTCATAAAGTTTTGGCTCTTATTCCCTTCAATAGGAAAATTTGTTGGCAGCCAATAGATTTTCATTTTTGGGCATGAATGTATGTATTGGTAGTTGACTAAGAAGTTCTTTTCGAAGTAAAAGATTAGAAATACGAAAAACCAATCGAGATATTTTCGGAACAAGTTAGACATAAAAGACCTCATACTCAATTGGTTTGTATTATATTTTTGGCTTTTATGGTCTTTTCTAATTTGTTTAATTTATACTGCTAATTGGCACGTCATGACAAACAGAGTTTGTCTTATGAGGGTTATTAAATAAATTTATTGTCCCTTAAATTCTTTTTTTGCTCTTATTTAAGTTAAGCAAAGGTCACTGTGAGGGTTAACCACCAATTAATACTGTAGGGCACCCAATAACAATCTTTCCTCCATGCCCAGTTGTATCTCCCATACGGGCAGCTGGCTTTTTTTGTAGCATTACGGTAGTGCTACCCATAGCAACAGTATCCGGTGGCCCAACACAAGTACAAGTGCTGCCAACAGTGGCGGATGGCATGCCGCCGATGATTACTGTTGGAGCACCTGGGCTGAGAATAGGGCCGCCTACATGAGGTACGGTACCAGTAACCATGGGGCATACATGCATATCGGTGATACGTGAAGCTGGCTTGCCCATAATTTAATCCTTCACTCTTCCATTGCCGCCACGGGCCAGATCCAGACCCTGTTTCATATAGCGGTCAAAGCGTTTGGCGGGGTCTACTGGATCAGATAAGACTGCTGCTAATGTAATACTGCCAGCCACTGCGTGCGCATAGAGGTGTTCTGGCGGTTCAACCACAGGCTCGCCTTCGGCTGCGAGGCTGCCATGGCACCAGCTGGCTGCGGTTGCTGCCCAGCTTGCGGGCGTCTTGTGCTTGGTTTTATCACCCAGTGTTTTACACTTTAATCGCGACTCCTCGTTGGGTTTTTTAGCCCAGGTTTCTGCTGCGATCAGTGCACTAACATTGTCTTCGTCAGTCTCAGGACTTTGAATATCGCGTGCCGCAAGGCAGGCCCACCATACTGCTTCTCGTTTTGGCAAACCGTGGGCTAGTAGCTTTATTGCATCCGGGTAGAGGCCAACCTCTATCAATTGGTTAATGCTAACTTCAGGTGCGGTATCTGGCACCAGATGCTCTTCCGCTTCCTCGCTAACCTCAAAATTCTTAAGGAGCTCAGCTGCAGTTAACGCTTGTACTTTGATTAGGTCGGTCATCTGCTGTTTAATCCCATCAATTGATCATGGTAACGCCACCTTTTAAGGTGAGCATACCACCGCCCTTAACTTCAGCCGTCGCATCTCCTTTGCAGGAGAGCATTGTTCCTTTGATGGTAATACCTGCCGGTGTTAGCTTGATACTGCTGCCACCAACCTTTAACTCAATTGAAGCCTTGGAGGATATCTTGATAGCACCCATGGCATCGGTTGTTTGGGTGCCTTTACTCACTTTAAGGGTATGGTTGCCTGAACCGATAGTGACAACCTGGTTGCCCTTATTGACATTGAGTTTTTGGTCACCTTTGGCAATGGTGACAACTTCGCTACCATCCGTGACGGTAATACTACGATCCTGTTTGATTTCTAATGTTTGCTGGTTTTCAATTTTTCCAATTTGATCGTTATGGATCACAAAGTTATGATCCTTGCCAGCTTCCATATAAATTTCTTCATTGCCACCCTTGTCATCAAACCTAAGCTCATTGAAAGTGCTGCCTTCGTACTCAGTTTTCCAACCACTTTGAGTCGCTGTGTAGTTGGGCCCAGGGTTGTCTCCGTTATAAACCGCCCCGGTAATCAATGGCCGATCCGGATCGCCATTGATATAGGTAACAACGACTTCTTGGTTAACTCTTGGAACAAAATTCGCGCCCCAGTTCTTACCGGCAAAGGACTGCATTACCCTCACCCAACAGCTGTTCTGTTGAGAATTCCAGGGGAATTTAACTTTGAGCTGTGTATAGGGGTCCTGTGAGCTGTCTGAAGCTGTGGCCTTGACCTCTAAAACTCGTGCTACCTGTGGTGAATGGATTTTTTTCTCACATACATTGGGCTGCGGGCGTGGCATTACCGTAGAAGGTATACAGCTAAAGGTGTTGTGGAAGTGGGTATCAATACCATTTCCATCTGCTGCAGAGGTATGCACTGAGGTAATAAGATACTTGCCCTTTTCAGAAGATAATGAGTGATCGAAATTGAAACGACCGCCTGCAGTAAAGGAAGGGCAATCACTGCGACCATGACTTACATCAAAAAGTGCTTCTTGCGCTTCCATTGCCCGTTCGGCAAGTGCTTTGTGATAGCTGTCTGTAAATTTGTGCTTGTGCTCACCATCAACCTGGAAATGGTTTAAGCCATAGAGGCCACGCATATAATTTGCAACATCATTAAGCTGGCTGGTTGTTTTTACCTGCTGCTTGTTGTCTTTAGTTGCTGTGTACTCGCTATAATCTTTAAGCTCAAACCCACCACCGTGATAGTTGAAGTTTCTTCTCCAGCTACTTACGGTATTTTTGGTTGGATGGCTGCCTCCTCCGTCATACTCAATTTCAGCGCTTTCGCAGTCATAAAAATCTTGAGAATCATCGCAAAGAACGAGTTCGTGCTGTCCTGAGGAATGCTTGAAATAGTAGGATATGCCTTCTTCAGCCATCAGGCGATTGATAAAATCAAAGTCGCTCTCGTCAAACTGAACACAATATTCACGAGTAATATACTCAGCATTTAGCTTTAGAGTGAGTTTTATTACTCGGCTATATTCTCCCAGAACCTCTTCTAGAATTTGCTTGGCAGATTTGTTTTCAAAGACTCGGTTGCTACCAGCCAAACTGGTAAACCACAGACCCGGTTGCAAAATGGCGCTATAACTGCGTACACCTTCAGCATTAACATCATGTAGAGAGAACTGGGTAACATAACCATTGATATGGCGAGGTGTTTCAGAGTGGTGAATGGAAACTGTTACCGGTTTGCCAACAATATCCTTTTGTTCAATAGCATGGTCATCAGAAAGCAATTGCACTTCATAGCGGAAAAGCTTAGATATATGCTCTTCGCCTTGCAGGGTCGTAGCAATTAGCGCATCTGTGCCAACCGGGCTATCGACCGTAATCATTCTTTTATCTTGATTGAGTGTAGCCATGGGCAGCCCCAACTATCCCTACGGTGCCTGAAAGAAATGAGAAACTAGCAGATTTGCAGATCTTTAGCTGAATACTCAATGAGTATTCAGCTAAAGACCTGTAGACAGCCCGCAGAGATTCTGCAGGCCATCTTATCCCAAAAGGGTATAGACCTATTACAGCGGAGTAGCGGTAGTGAGGTCGTATCCAACACGCATGTTTTTGGGGTTCTTGTTGGATTTGTCAGCGTGATTGAGGTCAGCCTCAATCTTGGCAAAGCTAAGGGAGATGGATTCCTGAGGTGCGCCGCCAGCAGAAGCGCCGATGCTGTAAGAGGAGATCAGTACGTTTTCCAGCTTATACACAGCGTACTTTTCTACAGAGTTAGCGCCAGTTTGTACAACGTGGATCTCAACAGGTACGCCTTCGTCACCAGTTACGGAAGCCTTAAACAGGCCACCAGATGCAGCGTCAATACGCTTGGTGAAGGTAACTTCGCTCAGGCTCGGACGAGAAGCTTCACGGTTGGAGGTAGCGCCGGCTTCCATAGTGATACCGCGACCAACACCAAAGTTGAAGCTGTCAACTTCGATCCAGTCTTCGTAGCCCTTGGCAGTAACGTTACCCTTAGTGGCGAGGCTGTTGAAGTTCATGTAAATAGCCATGGGAAATCCCTCTTTGTTGGCTTGAGATATTGGTGGTTAGTTCCTTGCTACCGCATTAGTGCGGTAACTCAGATGGTGTCGCAATGACAACTGAGGTGATTTAAACAGAGTGAAATGCAAAAAAAAACCGAAATTTCAGCTTATAAAATCGACTCTGGCACTAATTATCCAGGGGAGTATATTGATTGCCGGAAGTATGCCGTCTGCGCTTATTCGACTCTGACACTAATTAATTTTCTATTGAACAGAAATGCTTGATGTCAAAAAAAATGAGTATTTGAGGAAAAAATATTAAGAATTGTTAACGGAATCACGTTAATAAAATATTTTAAGTTAAGGATTTTCTTTTGTCAGGTGAGCTTGTAAGAAGGTGTAATTATTTGTCTTCAGTATCAGTTTCTCTTCTGAGTCTGTAATTGTCGAGTTGTTTTTTCAAAACGGTATATAGTCAAATATATTTGCTTACCTGTTCATTGTTGCCTAAAAGGCTGTTCGATATACTTTGCCCCTTATTTAGCTTGACAACCTGCCCGTAGCAATATTTTGTTACGGTCTTTGGATGTGTCGAAAAGCTTTCCCATGGAGGCGGAATTGAACGATAAGACACGTGTTGTTCGGCCGAACGGCAATCTGCCCGGACCGGATCAATCTAAAAAGGGACTGACAGATGATGGCGACGTAACCGTCGTTGTTAATCAGGACTCCACTGGGAAAAATGATCACCCTCCGGTGCGGGGTGCGCAGGCAATACTGCCCTCTGCTGCATCTGGGGTTAATCCAGATGCAACAGTTTTTAGCCCTGCACCTCGAAAGAATACCGGCCAAAAGAAAGAGCCGGGCCAACTTTCTGGTGGAATTTCTGCAAACCCTATTGATACTTCTGACTCTTTTGAGCCGTTGCCATCTGGCGCTGTAACCAAAACAGTGATCAAGGGGCGATTTGAGCTAGATAAGCTCCTTGGGGTTGGCGGTATGGGAGCTGTTTATAAGGCACTTGATCGCCGTAAGCTGGAAGCGAATGACAGCGAGCCTTATGTAGCAATCAAGCTGTTAAATGATGATTTCCAGAAACATCCTGATGCCTTTATTTCCTTACAACGGGAAGCGCGTAAGTCACAAACGCTGGCTCACCCCAACATCGTAACGGTTTACGATTTTGACCGCGATGGTGATCGGGTCTTTATGACCATGGAGTTTCTCGAAGGTGCACCGCTTGACAAACTCCTGCGAGAGCATGCGGATGTTGGACTGGAACCCGAAAAGGCGCGCTCTGTTTTTTCTGATATTTCCCAGGCCCTCATTTACGCTCATTCCCATAAGATCGTCCACTCCGACTTTAAGCCTGGCAATATCTTTGTTACCAGTAAGAAAGGTGCGAAGGTTTTTGACTTCGGTATTGCTCGAGCCGTATCTGAAGGGGGGATCGCCAATAAAACTGGCGAGACTACGGTTTTTGATGCTGGCAGTCTGGGAGCTTTGACGCCCGCCTATGCCAGTTACGAGATGCTGAAAGGGGGTGAGCCCGCTCCATCTGATGATGTCTATGCCCTCGGGTGTGTGGCCTACGAGCTATTTTGTGGACGGCATCCTTATGACAAGGTTCCCGCTGATAAGGCCTTAGAAAAGAAGCTACGCCCGAAACGTATTAGGGGGTTAAATCGACGGGAGTGGCGTGCTCTTGAAGCCGCTCTGCAGCTAAAACGAGAAGATCGTACTGACACCGTAGAAAAATTTGTTCAGACGTTTTTTGTCAGCAATACCTGGAAGTGGGTATTAGGTGGGGCTTTCACCATGGTGCTTGTAGGTGCTGGGGTGGGCTATAGCCACTTGGAACAGCAGAATACGGCTGAGCAAGAAAGAGTAAAGATTGAGCTTGAAAAGAAGCTCCAGGAAGAGTTACTACAGCGGCGAATCAGTGATAAAAAAGAAGCGATTAATCGTTTGGTGTCACTGAGTATCCTTACTCCAGCCTGGGAGAAGGACCTCCGCCTTGAACTTCATGAGTATTCTGAGCTCAACCCCAGCGATGAAGAATTTCTCGATAATAAACTCCGTGAAATTTCGGAGCTGTTTCTCGCCGCGGCTACCGGTCAGTTAAACCTGGGTAATCTGGATCAAGCGGATTCCATGCTGGAAAGCGCTGCCAGCTGGTATGGCGTATCCAGCCAGGCTGTTGCGATTAAATCCCAGCTGGCTACGGATAGAGAGAATCTGCGAGCTCGCTTGGAGGCTGAGCGCCTAGAGGCAGAGCGTGAGGCTGAGCGCATTCGTCTTGCGGAAGAACGCGCTGAACGCCGACGCTTAGCTTCTATTAAAAACAGGCAAATCGACACTGTTCTGGCCAATATGGAATCCACACTAACCTGTGGCTTTGATATGAATGTCGCCGCTGTGGGAGCGCAGTTATCTCAGCTGGCAAGGCTAGATAGTGTTAAAGCCAGGCAGATTCGTCCGGTTGTTGGTGAAGAGCTTAATAACTGTGCCACCAAATTGGGTGCTGAAGACCCACTAAGGACAGAGGCTCTAGTCGATGAGTTCAGGGCACTCCTGCCCGGTTATCAGCCCCTCAAAGAATTCAAGCTGGATTTTTGTGGTCACCTAATCCCAGGTAGCGGTGGCAGGGGAGACCGCTACAGCTGTCGCGATCGTCTTGCGGATGGTACCAAGGGGCCTGCAATGGTAGTGGTTCGAGGTGTGAGTGGTCGGCCCTTGGCAGTTGGAAAGTATGAAGTAAGTAACCGAGATCTCGAGCACTATTGTAGTGCAACCAAACAATGTACAGCCATTGATATCGCTGCGGGCGATCTGCCAGCCAACAACTTAACTCTTCAAGACGCAGAAGCGTATATCACCTGGTTATCTGATGAGACGGGGTACCGCTATCGCCTTCCATCAGAGCAGGAATGGTTTGCAGCTGCCAGCGCTAATGGCGAGGAAGAAGTTGCAGACCGCAACTGCCATTTAAAGTATGGCGGTATTGAAAAGGGGGCTGAGTTAGTGCCTGCTCAGGACGGATCGACAAACAGGTTTGGCCTAGTGAATGCTGTGGGCAATGTTCAGGAGTGGGCGAAAGGTACTGACGGGGAGTTACTTGCGCTTGGCGGTAATCGACAAGACCCCATGAGCCGCTGTCTCGCTACATCTAAAAGGTTGCATGCAGGGCTTGCAGATGCATTAACAGGCTTTCGCATTGTTAGAGATGTAAATTAATAAAAATACGCCGTCTCCAGTCATGTGAAGATTGAAATCGGCTAATTAAATAAGAGTAATTTGGGGGAGTTATGCTTGGGCTTGGAAAAAGTAAGCTGGCGCTATTCATTGGCGTAGGCTTTCTATTATCGAATTTGCCTGTTTATGCTCAAGACGAAGGTTCCAGCTTCCGCAGTCGTGTAAGGCAGGCTTTCGATCAAAATACGCCAACAGTCAATGAGGCGGACGTAACCAAAGACTTTCTACAGCGCACCTATGAAGCTGAAGATCCAAATCTGAATACTGAGATTCCAGAGATATCTCAGCGCAATCAGGGCCCACGGATTACGGTTAAAGAATTTCAATTTCACAGGCTGGAAGAGTATCCAGAATTTGGTATTGAACGCGAAGTTATTGAAGAAATGGCAGAAAAGCTTCGTGTTAAATTTATGAAAGAAGATAAAATCCTCGCTAGTGGTTATACGGTTGATAACCTAGAGGAATTGGCAATTTTATTGGGTAATATGCAAGCCCAATTTGATCCAGGTGGTTTGGGACCAGCTGAACTCAAAAAACTTGTCAGTGTAATAGAAAAGCAGAATAAAGAACGCGGTTTAAGTTACGCTGATCTGGAAGAAATTGCCGCCGAACTAACTAATTTTTATCGTCGTCAGGGCCTTTTTCTCGCTCAGGTTCAAATACCCGCTCAAGATGTTGAAGATGGTGTTGTAACCCTAACTGTACAAGAAGGGTTGTTGGGGCAGGTCGCTGCAGAAGACAATAACAAATATGCTCTAGAACAACTGGCTAAGCCTTTTAAAGAACAAAAAGGTAAGCTGGTCAACCATGATAATATTGAAGAAGGACTTTACCTTCTAAATGATCTGCCTGGATTAAATGTTACCGGCTATTTTAGTGCTGGAGAAAATCCGGGTGAGACCAAGCTGAATTTGAAAGTTCGTGATGCTAGCAGCTGGAAAACCTCCTTCAGGGCCGATAACCACGGATCAGCTTATACCGGCGATCAAAGGTTTTATACAACTGTGGACTGGCTGAACCCTTTGGGTATTGGGGATGCCCTGACTATAGGCTATTTGAAATCAACTAATGTTACGGATTTTGATTCAAACTTTGGCTCCGACCTTGGTCAGTTAAGATACAGCCTTCCATTATTTGGGCCGCGCACCAGGCTCCAACTTTCTGCAGATTACAATGATTTTGTATTGCGTGATGTTGAAGATCCAGATAACCCTCTAAATGTCCTTGATATCCACGGGGATAATACCAGCTACGCGCTAACAGTAGATCATAAATTCCGTCGCTCCAGGGATTTCAATTTAACGGGTTCATTTGGACTTACTGAGAAAAAGTCAAATCTGCGCGCAATCACCCAGTTTGATGAGCCGGGTGATCATGTGTACGGGGGTGAATTAGGTTTTTATATGGATCACCTCTCCAGTGGTTCTATTCCCATGCTCAATATATTAAGCACCAGTGTTCAATATGGTGAACATCAGAGAGAGCTGGAGGAAGACCTACAAGCGGCACGTGGAGATCACTTTGCCAAGATTTCTTTAAATAGCAGTTCACTGCTGTTCCTGCCTATGCCGTTCACGGAAGATCAATCTCGCTTAATAATTAAAAGCCGAGTACAACACAGCGATAACCCCCTGCCAGCATTTGAACAGATGTCATTAGGGGGCGCTAACGGAGTTAGAGCCTTTGATGTACGAGACTTTTCCGCCGATAGAGCTGGGCTTTTATCTGCCGAGTGGTATCCCAGCTTCCCAGAAGTGGTTAACCCTTTCCTGTTTGGTCAACGCCTGAACGATATTGTGCAAATTGCACTGTTTGCCGATGTGGGTTACGGCATTGTAAACAATTATAAAGATGGAAAAGAAGATGACTGGGCAAGGCTTGCTGGTGGCGGCCTTCTGTTTAAGTTCAGCTGGAATGAATTCTTCTCCAGCAAAGTATCAGTCGGCTGGCCTATTGAAAAAGACTCTTCCATCGAAGGTACTGGGGAAGATATAGATCAACCAATGGTCTATGCAGACTTTTCTATTTTTTATAACTAATAATTCAGAATTCATCGATAGCTGAAGCTGACCTGACCGCTCTATGCAAGGTACCGGTATGAAAGCCCAAAAAAATACTCTTGAACTGAAAAAACTGACTTCTGCAATCAAGGTATCCCGCTTAGCGTATGCTGGCATGTTTGCAGGCTTACTAAGCCCTCTGGCAAATGCTGGCCCGGAAGGCGGTGTGGTAACCGGCGGTAGTGGCACAATCGATGTGAATGGCACGACCACAACAATCGATCAAAATACCGATCTGCTTTCTATAGATTGGGATTCTTTTAGTCTGAGTGCTGAAGAACTTGTAAAGTTTCTCCAGCCAAATACCTCCTCAGTCGTACTCAACCGAATTTTGGATCAAAGTGCGAGTACGATTCATGGCGCTATTGAAGCCAATGGCCACGTTATTCTAGTAAACCCACGCGGGGTACTTTTTACCGAAAGTGCCACTATCAATGTCGGCGCTATAACCGCTTCTGGACTCGATATGAGCCCCGAGGATTTTATGAATGGCGACTTCACTTTTAAGGGGGAAGATGGCTCCGCAGGCTTTGTGGTCAATAAAGGTGTTATCAATGCAGCCAGTGCTGTATTGGTAGGTAAACAGGTCACCAACGCCTCTTCAGGCCTGATTAGCGCAGAGCTAGTCAGTTTGGCCGCTGCAGATGAAGCGATCCTTACCTTCGATGCCGACGGCATGATCGGTGTACAAGTCACTAAAGAGGTGATGGAAAACGACCTCGGTGTTGATAGCGCCGTTTTAAATGAAGGTAATATCAATGGTGCCCAGGTTCTCCTGGAAGCGAGCGTATCCGGCGACTTATTTACTGCTGCAGTAAATAACGAAGGCACGATTAAGGCCCAGGGAATCGACACCAGCGGAGGCAAAATTCGTTTATTTGGTTCGGGTTCCAGTGTCATCAATAGTGGCGAGTTACAAGCCGCTGGTTCCACGGGCGGTAAGGTGGTGCTCGAGGGTGATACTGCAGAACACAGAGGTGAAATTGATGTTCGTGGTAGCGCCGGCCGGGGCGGTCAGGCCATGGTTCTCGGCGATGAAGTACTGGTCAGCGGCACCATAGATGCACGTGGTACGGCTGATGGCGGTGAAGTATTAATCGGTGGTGATTATCAAGGAAAGAATGACCAGATTCGTAATGCTAAAAAAACCACAGTCACTGAAGATGCTCTTATTGATGCGAGTGGTTTAGGAGAAAGCGATGGTGGTGAGGTTATTGTTTGGGCTGATCATACTACGAATTTCGCCGGGACCATTCTAGCCGAATCTGGTGAGCAAGGTGGTGATGGGGGCTTCGTAGAGACCTCGGGTAAGACTTTTCTAAATCTTGGAGAAAATAGTTTATTTGTGTCTACCCTAAGCCATGAAAATGGAAATACCGGTCTGTGGTTGCTTGATCCTAATTGGATGAAGATAAGTAGCTCGAACACTGGCTGTAATCAGGGCAACTGTATCTCTGCTGCAACAATTCAAACTGCACTACTAACAAATAATTTTGAGTTAAAGGTTGATGCCTCTGACAATATTACGAAAGGCATCCGTGTTGAAGAAGATATAACATGGGCAGATGTAAGTGATGGTCCAATACATACACTGACACTTAATTCTCTTGGAGAGATAAAAGTTCAGAGTGGAGTTAATATATCATCGGCATACGGAACTTTGAATATTATCTCTAGCATTAATTCCGATGGCTATGGTGATTTTGCAAACTACGGCAATATCAATGTGGCCACATTTGATGCGAGGGTAAAGGGGGATTTTAAAAACCTAATTGATGAAGATAGTGGTTTCTTAGGCTCTATTTCTGCTCAGAAAATATTTATTTCAACAGATAAATCATTTGTTAATGATGGCTTCATAGCTTTTAGCGGTATTGAAGAATCACCTGGAGTAATAAATTCAGAAAGCTTTAGCTTACAAGTTGGTCAGGCGAATAATGGTTCGGATAATAAATTAGGTGATATACAATATACAGGCACAGCTCCCTCTGACGATGTTATTTTCTCAGTTTTAGGCTCTACCGGGACAGATAAGTTTACTTTTTCGGCTGCGAGTTATGACATTGCACTAAAAGGCAGCAAATCTTTTTCACTGGGAACTGATGGTCTAGGGGATAACCTAAGTTTTACGTTTAATGAGGTTGAGGTTGTAGATGCCGGTAGTAATAGTAGCCTTACTGGACAGGCGAATATAGCAGAAAGTTTTACTATCGAAGCTGATGCGGATGTTGTAGTTGATGGTATCACTTTTACCGGTATCGACCGTATTACCGACAACGGATCAGATACCGACCCGGCAGATAGCCTGGTCAGCAATTTGAGCAGCAGCGACTGGAGCCTGACTGCAACCGATAACCAGGTAACCCATAGCGGCATCACTATTACCGGAATAGAAAGTCTCAGTGGCGGTAAGAAGACGCTTAACGGACATGTAGATGCTGTTAATGGCGATAGTGGGGATAGCTATACCCTCGCCAGCAATGGCGATGTCACTGTCGACAGGATGACCTTTGCCACGATGGAGAAAATCGTTGCCGCCGGCGGCAGCGATACCGTAGAGGCCAGCGGTGTATCCGGCATCAGCCTGTTGGGCAGCCAATCGTTTAGCGCTGCCGTCACTAACGGCACGACCAGCACGATTATCGTTGAAGGTATCGAAAAGGTTACCGACACCGGCGAGATTACCGGCACCAGTGAAGCGGATAGTTTCACCGTGGTGAAACTCAATGATGATGTTGTTGTACAGAGCCAAAATATCGACTTTTATGGCGTCAACAAGGTCGATGGTGGCGATGACAGTGACACATTAACCGGCCTGGCCGACACCGACTTTACCCTGAGCGATAACAGCGGTGGCTTTAGTCACAGCGCGATCGACTTCGTCAACCTGGAAAACGTCACTGCGACAGGTAGTAGCCAACTGGTGGGTACCACCCAACAGGAAACCTACTCTGTCCAGAGTGATGGTAGTGTCAAAGTAAACGGGGTTAACTTCGCCGCACTCAGTGGTGTCAGCGCGCATGCAGATGGTCTCACCGGCCTGGACGATATTGTCGACGCAACCTTGTATAGCGCCGGCCTCGCGCTGACTGGCAACGTCAAAGAAGTGAAGCTGTTGACAACGCCGGACACCAATTTTGTCTTTAGCGGCATTGGCCAAGCGCAAACCCAAATTTTGGACGTCTCCGCCAGCGGTGATGTTGCGATTGTGGCTGGAGATAATGCCCTCGATATCGCCAGTATTAATTTCACCAGTCTGGAAGAAGTAAACGGTGGGGGCAGCAATACCTTAAAAGTTGCCGCCGATGTCAGCCTGAACAACTCCAGTACCGCTGGTGACTTTGATAGCAGCAAGATGCTGTTCTCCGGTTTTAATACGGTGAACTCCGACAGTGCCATTACCTTGACCGGCACCGATGCGGCCGATGAATTTACGGTAGGCTCCGCTGCGAATCAGGTAGCAGTAGAAGGTATTACCTTCACCAATGTTGATGTCGTAGCAGCGGATGCCGCGACTGGTGACAAAGGTGAGAGTGATATCGTTAACGCAACGGCTATTGATGTGTATCTGACCGGCAATGATAAAGAGTTGTCCACCAACGGCATGCTCTTCAAAGAAATTGAAACCGGGAATGTCACTGATAAACGCTTATTTGGCTCCGCGACAAAAAGCGACAGCATCACTATTCTCGCTGCGAATGAGATTACCGCTAATGCCATGGGCTTCATCGGGATTAGTGAATTAGACCTTGGCGCCGGTGGCGGTAGCGTGACCGGAGTGGATGGTGCCGACTGGCAGTTGACCGCGACAAATAAACAGGTAATTAGCAGCGGTATTACCTTCTCCAACGCCGACATTCTCGCCGCACAAAATGCCAACTTAGTGGGTGTTGCCGGTCGCAAAGAAGAATTTACCCTGGAGGATAACAGCGGTATTGAGGTAGCGGTCAATGAAATGACCTTTACCGGTATCGACCGTATTACCGACAACGGATCAGATACCGACCCGGCAGATAGCCTGGTCAGCAATTTGAGCAGCAGCGACTGGAGCCTGACTGCAACCGATAACCAGGTAACCCATAGCGGCATCACTATTACCGGAATAGAAAGTCTCAGTGGCGGTAAGAAGACGCTTAACGGACATGTAGATGCTGTTAATGGCGATAGTGGGGATAGCTATACCCTCGCCAGCAATGGCGATGTCACTGTCGACAGGATGACCTTTGCCACGATGGAGAAAATCGTTGCCGCCGGCGGCAGCGATACCGTAGAGGCCAGCGGTGTATCCGGCATCAGCCTGTTGGGCAGCCAATCGTTTAGCGCTGCCGTCACTAACGGCACGACCAGCACGATTATCGTTGAAGGTATCGAAAAGGTTACCGACACCGGCGAGATTACCGGCACCAGTGAAGCGGATAGTTTCACCGTGGTGAAACTCAATGATGATGTTGTTGTACAGAGCCAAAATATCGACTTTTATGGCGTCAGCAAGGTCGATGGTGGCGATGACAGTGACACATTAACCGGCCTGGCCGACACCGACTTTACCCTGAGCGATAACAGCGGTGGCTTTAGTCACAGCGCGATCGACTTCGTCAACCTGGAAAACGTCACTGCGACAGGTAGTAGCCAACTGGTGGGTACCACCCAACAGGAAACCTACTCTGTCCAGAGTGATGGTAGTGTCAAAGTAAACGGGGTTAACTTCGCCGCACTCAGTGGTGTCAGCGCGCATGCAGATGGTCTCACCGGCCTGGACGATATTGTCGACGCAACCCTGTATAGCGCCGGCCTCGCGCTGACTGGCAACGTCAAAGAAGTGAAGCTGTTGACAACGCCGGACACCAATTTTGTCTTTAGCGGCATTGGCCAAGCGCAAACCCAAATTTTGGACGTCTCCGCCAGCGGTGATGTTGCGATTGTGGCTGGAGATAATGCCCTCGATATCGCCAGTATTAATTTCACCAGTCTGGAAGAAGTAAACGGTGGGGGCAGCAATACCTTAAAAGTTGCCGCCGATGTCAGCCTGAACAACTCCAGTACCGCTGGTGACTTTGATAGCAGCAAGATGCTGTTCTCCGGTTTTAATACGGTGAACTCCGACAGTGCCATTACCTTGACCGGCACCGATGCGGCCGATGAATTTACGGTAGGCTCCGCTGCGAATCAGGTAGCAGTAGAAGGTATTACCTTCACCAATGTTGATGTCGTAGCAGCGGATGCCGCGACTGGTGACAAAGGTGAGAGTGATATCGTTAACGCAACGGCTATTGATGTGTATCTGACCGGCAATGATAAAGAGTTGTCCACCAACGGCATGCTCTTCAAAGAAATTGAAACCGGGAATGTCACTGATAAACGCTTATTTGGCTCCGCGACAAAAAGCGACAGCATCACTATTCTCGCTGCGAATGAGATTACCGCTAATGCCATGGGCTTCATCGGGATTAGTGAATTAGACCTTGGCGCCGGTGGCGGTAGCGTGACCGGAGTGGATGGTGCCGACTGGCAGTTGACCGCGACAAATAAACAGGTAATTAGCAGCGGTATTACCTTCTCCAACGCCGACATTCTCGCCGCACAAAATGCCAACTTAGTGGGTGTTGCCGGTCGCAAAGAAGAATTTACCCTGGAGGATAACAGCGGTATTGAGGTAGCGGTCAATGAAATGACCTTTACCGGTATCGACCGTATTACCGACAACGGATCAGATACCGACCCGGCAGATAGCCTGGTCAGCAATTTGAGCAGCAGCGACTGGAGCCTGACTGCAACCGATAACCAGGTAACCCATAGCGGCATCACTATTACCGGAATAGAAAGTCTCAGTGGCGGTAAGAAGACGCTTAACGGACATGTAGATGCTGTTAATGGCGATAGTGGGGATAGCTATACCCTCGCCAGCAATGGCGATGTCACTGTCGACAGGATGACCTTTGCCACGATGGAGAAAATCGTTGCCGCCGGCGGCAGCGATACCGTAGAGGCCAGCGGTGTATCCGGCATCAGCCTGTTGGGCAGCCAATCGTTTAGCGCTGCCGTCACTAACGGCACGACCAGCACGATTATCGTTGAAGGTATCGAAAAGGTTACCGACACCGGCGAGATTACCGGCACCAGTGAAGCGGATAGTTTCACCGTGGTGAAACTCAATGATGATGTTGTTGTACAGAGCCAAAATATCGACTTTTATGGCGTCAACAAGGTCGATGGTGGCGATGACAGTGACACATTAACCGGCCTGGCCGACACCGACTTTACCCTGAGCGATAACAGCGGTGGCTTTAGTCACAGCGCGATCGACTTCGTCAACCTGGAAAACGTCACTGCGACAGGTACAGGTAGTAGCCAACTGGTGGGTACCACCCAACAGGAAACCTACTCTGTCCAGAGTGATGGTAGTGTCAAAGTAAACGGGGTTAACTTCGCCGCACTCAGTGGTGTCAGCGCGCATGCAGATGGTCTCACCGGCCTGGACGATATTGTCGACGCAACCTTGTATAGCGCCGGCCTCGCGCTGACTGGCAACGTCAAAGAAGTGAAGCTGTTGACAACGCCGGACACCAATTTTGTCTTTAGCGGCATTGGCCAAGCGCAAACCCAAATTTTGGACGTCTCCGCCAGCGGTGATGTTGCGATTGTGGCTGGAGATAATGCCCTCGATATCGCCAGTATTAATTTCACCAGTCTGGAAGAAGTAAACGGTGGGGGCAGCAATACCTTAAAAGTTGCCGCCGATGTCAGCCTGAACAACTCCAGTACCGCTGGTGACTTTGATAGCAGCAAGATGCTGTTCTCCGGTTTTAATACGGTGAACTCCGACAGTGCCATTACCTTGACCGGCACCGATGCGGCCGATGAATTTACGGTAGGCTCCGCTGCGAATCAGGTAGCAGTAGAAGGTATTACCTTCACCAATGTTGATGTCGTAGCAGCGGATGCCGCGACTGGTGACAAAGGTGAGAGTGATATCGTTAACGCAACGGCTATTGATGTGTATCTGACCGGCAATGATAAAGAGTTGTCCACCAACGGCATGCTCTTCAAAGAAATTGAAACCGGGAATGTCACTGATAAACGCTTATTTGGCTCCGCGACAAAAAGCGACAGCATCACTATTCTCGCTGCGAATGAGATTACCGCTAATGCCATGGGCTTCATCGGGATTAGTGAATTAGACCTTGGCGCCGGTGGCGGTAGCGTGACCGGAGTGGATGGTGCCGACTGGCAGTTGACCGCGACAAATAAACAGGTAATTAGCAGCGGTATTACCTTCTCCAACGCCGACATTCTCGCCGCACAAAATGCCAACTTAGTGGGTGTTGCCGGTCGCAAAGAAGAATTTACCCTGGAGGATAACAGCGGTATTGAGGTAGCGGTCAATGAAATGACCTTTACCGGTATCGACCGTATTACCGACAACGGATCAGATACCGACCCGGCAGATAGCCTGGTCAGCAATTTGAGCAGCAGCGACTGGAGCCTGACTGCAACCGATAACCAGGTAACCCATAGCGGCATCACTATTACCGGAATAGAAAGTCTCAGTGGCGGTAAGAAGACGCTTAACGGACATGTAGATGCTGTTAATGGCGATAGTGGGGATAGCTATACCCTCGCCAGCAATGGCGATGTCACTGTCGACAGGATGACCTTTGCCACGATGGAGAAAATCGTTGCCGCCGGCGGCAGCGATACCGTAGAGGCCAGCGGTGTATCCGGCATCAGCCTGTTGGGCAGCCAATCGTTTAGCGCTGCCGTCACTAACGGCACGACCAGCACGATTATCGTTGAAGGTATCGAAAAGGTTACCGACACCGGCGAGATTACCGGCACCAGTGAAGCGGATAGTTTCACCGTGGTGAAACTCAATGATGATGTTGTTGTACAGAGCCAAAATATCGACTTTTATGGCGTCAGCAAGGTCGATGGTGGCGATGACAGTGACACATTAACCGGCCTGGCCGACACCGACTTTACCCTGAGCGATAACAGCGGTGGCTTTAGTCACAGCGCGATCGACTTCGTCAACCTGGAAAACGTCACTGCGACAGGTAGTAGCCAACTGGTGGGTACCACCCAACAGGAAACCTACTCTGTCCAGAGTGATGGTAGTGTCAAAGTAAACGGGGTTAACTTCGCCGCACTCAGTGGTGTCAGCGCGCATGCAGATGGTCTCACCGGCCTGGACGATATTGTCGACGCAACCCTGTATAGCGCCGGCCTCGCGCTGACTGGCAACGTCAAAGAAGTGAAGCTGTTGACAACGCCGGACACCAATTTTGTCTTTAGCGGCATTGGCCAAGCGCAAACCCAAATTTTGGACGTCTCCGCCAGCGGTGATGTTGCGATTGTGGCTGGAGATAATGCCCTCGATATCGCCAGTATTAATTTCACCAGTCTGGAAGAAGTAAACGGTGGGGGCAGCAATACCTTAAAAGTTGCCGCCGATGTCAGCCTGAACAACTCCAGTACCGCTGGTGACTTTGATAGCAGCAAGATGCTGTTCTCCGGTTTTAATACGGTGAACTCCGACAGTGCCATTACCTTGACCGGCACCGATGCGGCCGATGAATTTACGGTAGGCTCCGCTGCGAATCAGGTAGCAGTAGAAGGTATTACCTTCACCAATGTTGATGTCGTAGCAGCGGATGCCGCGACTGGTGACAAAGGTGAGAGTGATATCGTTAACGCAACGGCTATTGATGTGTATCTGACCGGCAATGATAAAGAGTTGTCCACCAACGGCATGCTCTTCAAAGAAATTGAAACCGGGAATGTCACTGATAAACGCTTATTTGGCTCCGCGACAAAAAGCGACAGCATCACTATTCTCGCTGCGAATGAGATTACCGCTAATGCCATGGGCTTCATCGGGATTAGTGAATTAGACCTTGGCGCCGGTGGCGGTAGCGTGACCGGAGTGGATGGTGCCGACTGGCAGTTGACCGCGACAAATAAACAGGTAATTAGCAGCGGTATTACCTTCTCCAACGCCGACATTCTCGCCGCACAAAATGCCAACTTAGTGGGTGTTGCCGGTCGCAAAGAAGAATTTACCCTGGAGGATAACAGCGGTATTGAGGTAGCGGTCAATGAAATGACCTTTACCGGTATCGACCGTATTACCGACAACGGATCAGATACCGACCCGGCAGATAGCCTGGTCAGCAATTTGAGCAGCAGCGACTGGAGCCTGACTGCAACCGATAACCAGGTAACCCATAGCGGCATCACTATTACCGGAATAGAAAGTCTCAGTGGCGGTAAGAAGACGCTTAACGGACATGTAGATGCTGTTAATGGCGATAGTGGGGATAGCTATACCCTCGCCAGCAATGGCGATGTCACTGTCGACAGGATGACCTTTGCCACGATGGAGAAAATCGTTGCCGCCGGCGGCAGCGATACCGTAGAGGCCAGCGGTGTATCCGGCATCAGCCTGTTGGGCAGCCAATCGTTTAGCGCTGCCGTCACTAACGGCACGACCAGCACGATTATCGTTGAAGGTATCGAAAAGGTTACCGACACCGGCGAGATTACCGGCACCAGTGAAGCGGATAGTTTCACCGTGGTGAAACTCAATGATGATGTTGTTGTACAGAGCCAAAATATCGACTTTTATGGCGTCAGCAAGGTCGATGGTGGCGATGACAGTGACACATTAACCGGCCTGGCCGACACCGACTTTACCCTGAGCGATAACAGCGGTGGCTTTAGTCACAGCGCGATCGACTTCGTCAACCTGGAAAACGTCACTGCGACAGGTAGTAGCCAACTGGTGGGTACCACCCAACAGGAAACCTACTCTGTCCAGAGTGATGGTAGTGTCAAAGTAAACGGGGTTAACTTCGCCGCACTCAGTGGTGTCAGCGCGCATGCAGATGGTCTCACCGGCCTGGACGATATTGTCGACGCAACCCTGTATAGCGCCGGCCTCGCGCTGACTGGCAACGTCAAAGAAGTGAAGCTGTTGACAACGCCGGACACCAATTTTGTCTTTAGCGGCATTGGCCAAGCGCAAACCCAAATTTTGGACGTCTCCGCCAGCGGTGATGTTGCGATTGTGGCTGGAGATAATGCCCTCGATATCGCCAGTATTAATTTCACCAGTCTGGAAGAAGTAAACGGTGGGGGCAGCAATACCTTAAAAGTTGCCGCCGATGTCAGCCTGAACAACTCCAGTACCGCTGGTGACTTTGATAGCAGCAAGATGCTGTTCTCCGGTTTTAATACGGTGAACTCCGACAGTGCCATTACCTTGACCGGCACCGATGCGGCCGATGAATTTACGGTAGGCTCCGCTGCGAATCAGGTAGCAGTAGAAGGTATTACCTTCACCAATGTTGATGTCGTAGCAGCGGATGCCGCGACTGGTGACAAAGGTGAGAGTGATATCGTTAACGCAACGGCTATTGATGTGTATCTGACCGGCAATGATAAAGAGTTGTCCACCAACGGCATGCTCTTCAAAGAAATTGAAACCGGGAATGTCACTGATAAACGCTTATTTGGCTCCGCGACAAAAAGCGACAGCATCACTATTCTCGCTGCGAATGAGATTACCGCTAATGCCATGGGCTTCATCGGGATTAGTGAATTAGACCTTGGCGCCGGTGGCGGTAGCGTGACCGGAGTGGATGGTGCCGACTGGCAGTTGACCGCGACAAATAAACAGGTAATTAGCAGCGGTATTACCTTCTCCAACGCCGACATTCTCGCCGCACAAAATGCCAACTTAGTGGGTGTTGCCGGTCGCAAAGAAGAATTTACCCTGGAGGATAACAGCGGTATTGAGGTAGCGGTCAATGAAATGACCTTTACCGGTATCGACCGTATTACCGACAACGGATCAGATACCGACCCGGCAGATAGCCTGGTCAGCAATTTGAGCAGCAGCGACTGGAGCCTGACTGCAACCGATAACCAGGTAACCCATAGCGGCATCACTATTACCGGAATAGAAAGTCTCAGTGGCGGTAAGAAGACGCTTAACGGACATGTAGATGCTGTTAATGGCGATAGTGGGGATAGCTATACCCTCGCCAGCAATGGCGATGTCACTGTCGACAGGATGACCTTTGCCACGATGGAGAAAATCGTTGCCGCCGGCGGCAGCGATACCGTAGAGGCCAGCGGTGTATCCGGCATCAGCCTGTTGGGCAGCCAATCGTTTAGCGCTGCCGTCACTAACGGCACGACCAGCACGATTATCGTTGAAGGTATCGAAAAGGTTACCGACACCGGCGAGATTACCGGCACCAGTGAAGCGGATAGTTTCACCGTGGTGAAACTCAATGATGATGTTGTTGTACAGAGCCAAAATATCGACTTTTATGGCGTCAACAAGGTCGATGGTGGCGATGACAGTGACACATTAACCGGCCTGGCCGACACCGACTTTACCCTGAGCGATAACAGCGGTGGCTTTAGTCACAGCGCGATCGACTTCGTCAACCTGGAAAACGTCACTGCGACAGGTAGTAGCCAACTGGTGGGTACCACCCAACAGGAAACCTACTCTGTCCAGAGTGATGGTAGTGTCAAAGTAAACGGGGTTAACTTCGCCGCACTCAGTGGTGTCAGCGCGCATGCAGATGGTCTCACCGGCCTGGACGATATTGTCGACGCAACCTTGTATAGCGCCGGCCTCGCGCTGACTGGCAACGTCAAAGAAGTGAAGCTGTTGACAACGCCGGACACCAATTTTGTCTTTAGCGGCATTGGCCAAGCGCAAACCCAAATTTTGGACGTCTCCGCCAGCGGTGATGTTGCGATTGTGGCTGGAGATAATGCCCTCGATATCGCCAGTATTAATTTCACCAGTCTGGAAGAAGTAAACGGTGGGGGCAGCAATACCTTAAAAGTTGCCGCCGATGTCAGCCTGAACAACTCCAGTACCGCTGGTGACTTTGATAGCAGCAAGATGCTGTTCTCCGGTTTTAATACGGTGAACTCCGACAGTGCCATTACCTTGACCGGCACCGATGCGGCCGATGAATTTACGGTAGGCTCCGCTGCGAATCAGGTAGCAGTAGAAGGTATTACCTTCACCAATGTTGATGTCGTAGCAGCGGATGCCGCGACTGGTGACAAAGGTGAGAGTGATATCGTTAACGCAACGGCTATTGATGTGTATCTGACCGGCAATGATAAAGAGTTGTCCACCAACGGCATGCTCTTCAAAGAAATTGAAACCGGGAATGTCACTGATAAACGCTTATTTGGCTCCGCGACAAAAAGCGACAGCATCACTATTCTCGCTGCGAATGAGATTACCGCTAATGCCATGGGCTTCATCGGGATTAGTGAATTAGACCTTGGCGCCGGTGGCGGTAGCGTGACCGGAGTGGATGGTGCCGACTGGCAGTTGACCGCGACAAATAAACAGGTAATTAGCAGCGGTATTACCTTCTCCAACGCCGACATTCTCGCCGCACAAAATGCCAACTTAGTGGGTGTTGCCGGTCGCAAAGAAGAATTTACCCTGGAGGATAACAGCGGTATTGAGGTAGCGGTCAATGAAATGACCTTTACCGGTATCGACCGTATTACCGACAACGGATCAGATACCGACCCGGCAGATAGCCTGGTCAGCAATTTGAGCAGCAGCGACTGGAGCCTGACTGCAACCGATAACCAGGTAACCCATAGCGGCATCACTATTACCGGAATAGAAAGTCTCAGTGGCGGTAAGAAGACGCTTAACGGACATGTAGATGCTGTTAATGGCGATAGTGGGGATAGCTATACCCTCGCCAGCAATGGCGATGTCACTGTCGACAGGATGACCTTTGCCACGATGGAGAAAATCGTTGCCGCCGGCGGCAGCGATACCGTAGAGGCCAGCGGTGTATCCGGCATCAGCCTGTTGGGCAGCCAATCGTTTAGCGCTGCCGTCACTAACGGCACGACCAGCACGATTATCGTTGAAGGTATCGAAAAGGTTACCGACACCGGCGAGATTACCGGCACCAGTGAAGCGGATAGTTTCACCGTGGTGAAACTCAATGATGATGTTGTTGTACAGAGCCAAAATATCGACTTTTATGGCGTCAACAAGGTCGATGGTGGCGATGACAGTGACACATTAACCGGCCTGGCCGACACCGACTTTACCCTGAGCGATAACAGCGGTGGCTTTAGTCACAGCGCGATCGACTTCGTCAACCTGGAAAACGTCACTGCGACAGGTAGTAGCCAACTGGTGGGTACCACCCAACAGGAAACCTACTCTGTCCAGAGTGATGGTAGTGTCAAAGTAAACGGGGTTAACTTCGCCGCACTCAGTGGTGTCAGCGCGCATGCAGATGGTCTCACCGGCCTGGACGATATTGTCGACGCAACCTTGTATAGCGCCGGCCTCGCGCTGACTGGCAACGTCAAAGAAGTGAAGCTGTTGACAACGCCGGACACCAATTTTGTCTTTAGCGGCATTGGCCAAGCGCAAACCCAAATTTTGGACGTCTCCGCCAGCGGTGATGTTGCGATTGTGGCTGGAGATAATGCCCTCGATATCGCCAGTATTAATTTCACCAGTCTGGAAGAAGTAAACGGTGGGGGCAGCAATACCTTAAAAGTTGCCGCCGATGTCAGCCTGAACAACTCCAGTACCGCTGGTGACTTTGATAGCAGCAAGATGCTGTTCTCCGGTTTTAATACGGTGAACTCCGACAGTGCCATTACCTTGACCGGCACCGATGCGGCCGATGAATTTACGGTAGGCTCCGCTGCGAATCAGGTAGCAGTAGAAGGTATTACCTTCACCAATGTTGATGTCGTAGCAGCGGATGCCGCGACTGGCGACAAAGGTGAGAGTGATAAGGTTATAGCTCTTGGGATAGATATATACCTTGCTGGAAGATCTCAAGAATTCACAGCTTCAGCTATCGATTTTTCAGGGTTCGAGCAGGTTGAGACGGAGAGCCTGTTTGGTACTAACTCTGCTGATCATTTCACAATGGAAGATCCTGGGGTAGGAGCTACCGGTGGGGCTGTCTCGATCTATGGAATGACGATCTCTGGAATAAAAAGTCTGGATGCTGGAGATGGAGTTGATTCGGTAGAAAGTAGGAATGGTATTGGGTACGAGATTAACGCTGGCTTAGTGAGTCATGACGGGATTCAATTCTCCAATGTAGAGTCCTTCTCAGGAAGTTTTGCTGAACTTCTTAGCTTGGGTTCAAATGATGATGAGTTTACTGTCGATAGCTCTGGAAATGTTTTAATAAGTGGTTTGGAGTTTAGAAATCTATCCAGTGTCGATGCAGGAACTGGGGATAATTCTGTAGATGCGAAAGCTTATACGGCAGGTTTAGCGCTGACAGAAAATTCTGGCGAGGTTAGCTTATTCAACGATGTACTTGTCTTCAAAAAAATAAAAGAGGTCGAAGTCGATAAGCTATTTGGTACCAATAATATCGATCTTTTTTCCCTAAATAGTGACTCAGATAACCCCATCCTGACGGCATCAGGAATCGATTTTTCTGGGCTGTCCAGTGTTGATGGTCTTGCGGGTGAAGATACCCTGACGGTTGATGATGCTGTTCTTGATGGAGACAAAATCAATGGTATTACTTTTATTAATTTAGGTGATGTTGCCTCTAAAAAAGTCACCATTAGCAGTGATCAATCTGGCAATTTTTATATCTATGATGGTTATGTAATATCTGATCAGGATAGCGATCATGGCAGTGGTAATGAATACAAGTTCACTGGGGTTGAGCATGTTGATACCAACGGATTTGCGACCACTGTAACGGGGTACTCGGGGGAGAACTGGTATGTCCTTGGCGATAAATCGGCCAAGAATTATGGTGTTAGTTTCTATGACGTAACAAACCTCATTGCGAAAAATGGCGGGGGCTTAATTGGTGAGTCTGCAGGCGCTGCCTATACCATTGGCACAGAGTCCGGTCAGACTGTTGTCTCGGTGAGACAGATGTCATTCCATAATCTATCTCACTTGACAGCAAGTGAAGTAGCTGATGATACAGTCACTAGTGGTGTTGCAAGTAATTGGCAATTAACACAGTCAGATAACCAAGTTGTACACGCTGGCCTGACTATCAAGAATGTGGAATCCCTGAGCGGTGGCAACGGCAGCCTGAGCAGCAGCGAGAGCGACAACTACGCCTTCAATGCCGACGCCGATACGGTCACCGTCGACGGCATGGTCTTTGCCAACCTCAGCAGCATCGCCGCCAGCGGCAGCGCCGACCGTGTCAGCGGCGGTGCCAACCAGGGCTGGAGCCTGACCGGCGTCGAGGACCAAGTGTTGCATAACGGCATCACCATTACCGGCGCCGAATCCCTGAGCGGTGGCAACGGCAGCCTGAGCAGCAGCGAGAGCGACAACTACGCCTTCAATGCCGACGCCGATACGGTCACTGTCGACGGCATGGTCTTTGCCAACCTCAGCAGCATCGCCGCCAGCGGCAGCGCCGACCGTGTCAGCGGCGGTGCCAACCACGGCTGGAGCCTGACCGGCGTCGAGGACCAAGTGATGCATAACGGCATCACCATTACCGGCGCCGAATCCCTGAGTGGTGGCAACGGTAGCCTGAGCAGCAGCGAGAGCGACAACTACGCCTTCAATGCCGACGCCGATACGGTCACCGTCGACGGCATGGTCTTTGCCAACCTCAGCAGCATCGCCGCCAGCGGCAGCGCCGACCGTGTCAGCGGCGGTGCCAACCACGGCTGGAGCCTGACCGACGTCGAGGACCAAGTGATGCATAACGGCATCACCATTACCGGCGCCGAATCCCTGAGTGGTGGCAACGGCAGCCTAAGCAGCAGCGAGAGCGACAACTACGCCTTCAATGCCGACGCCGATACGGTCACCGTCGACGGCATGGTCTTTGCCAACCTCAGCAGCATCGCCGCCAGCGGCAGCGCCGACCGTGTCAGCGGCGGTGCCAACCACGGCTGGAGCCTGACCGGCGTCGAGGACCAAGTGTTGCATAACGGCATCACCATTACCGGCGCCGAATCCCTGAGTGGTGGCAACGGCAGCCTAAGCAGCAGCGAGAGCGACAACTACGCCTTCAATGCCGACGCCGATACGGTCACTGTCGACGGCATGGTCTTTGCCAACCTCAGCAGCATCGCCGCCAGCGGCAGCGCCGACCGTGTCAGCGGCGGTGCCAACCACGGCTGGAGCCTGACCGACGTCGAGGACCAAGTGATGCATAACGGCATCACCATTACCGGCGCCGAATCCCTGAGTGGTGGCAACGGCAGCCTAAGCAGCAGCGAGAGCGACAACTACGCCTTCAATGCCGACGCCGATACGGTCACCGTCGACGGCATGGTCTTTGCCAACCTCAGCAGCATCGCCGCCAGCGGCAGCGCCGACCGTGTCAGCGGCGGTGCCAACCACGGCTGGAGCCTGACCGGCGTCGAGGACCAAGTGTTGCATAACGGCATCACCATTACCGGCGCCGAATCCCTGAGTGGTGGCAACGGCAGCCTAAGCAGCAGCGAGAGCGACAACTACGCCTTCAATGCCGACGCCGATACGGTCACCGTCGACGGCATGGTCTTTGCCAACCTCAGCAGCATCGCCGCCAGCGGCAGCGCCGACCGTGTCAGCGGCGGTGCCAACCACGGCTGGAGCCTGACCGACGTCGAGGACCAAGTGATGCATAACGGCATCACCATTACCGGCGCCGAATCCCTGAGCGGTGGCAACGGCAGCCTGAGCAGCAGCGAGAGCGACAACTACGCCTTCAATGCCGACGCCGATACGGTCACTGTCGACGGCATGGTCTTTGCCAACCTCAGCAGCATCGCCGCCAGCGGCAGCGCCGACCGTGTCAGCGGCGGTGCCAACCACGGCTGGAGCCTGACCGGCGTCGAGGACCAAGTGATGCATAACGGCATCACCATTACCGGCGCCGAATCCCTGAGTGGTGGCAACGGCAGCCTGAGCAGCAGCGAGAGCGACAACTACGCCTTCAATGCCGACGCCGATACGGTCACCGTCGACGGCATGGTCTTTGCCAACCTCAGCAGCATCGCCGCCAGCGGCAGCGCCGACCGTGTCAGCGGCGGTGCCAACCACGGCTGGAGCCTGACCGACGTCGAGGACCAAGTGATGCATAACGGCATCACCATTACCGGCGCCGAATCCCTGAGCGGTGGCAACGGCAGCCTGAGCAGCAGCGAGAGCGACAACTACGCCTTCAATGCCGACGCCGATACGGTCACCGTCGACGGCATGGTCTTTGCCAACCTCAGCAGCATCGCCGCCAGCGGCAGCGTCGACCGTGTCAGCGGCGGTGCCAACCACGGCTGGAGCCTGACCGACGTCGAGGACCAAGTGATGCATAACGGCATCACCATTACCGGCGCCGAATCCCTGAGCGGTGGCAACGGCAGCCTGAGCAGCAGCGAGAGCGACAACTACGCCTTCAATGCCGACGCCGATACGGTCACTGTCGACGGCATGGTCTTTGCCAACCTCAGCAGCATCGCCGCCAGCGGCAGCGCCGACCGTGTCAGCGGCGGTGCCAACCACGGCTGGAGCCTGACCGACGTCGAGGACCAAGTGATGCATAACGGCATCACCATTACCGGCGCCGAATCCCTGAGCGGTGGCAACGGCAGCCTGAGCAGCAGCGAGAGCGACAACTACGCCTTCAATGCCGACGCCGATACGGTCACCGTCGACGGCATGGTCTTTGCCAACCTCAGCAGCATCGCCGCCAGTGGCAGCGCCGACCGTGTCAGCGGCGGTGCCAACCACGGCTGGAGCCTGACCGACGTCGAGGACCAAGTGATGCATAACGGCATCACCATTACCGGCGCCGAATCCCTGAGCGGTGGCAACGGCAGCCTGAGCAGCAGCGAGAGCGACAACTACGCCTTCAATGCCGACGCCGATACGGTCACTGTCGACGGCATGGTCTTTGCCAACCTCAGCAGCATCGCCGCCAGCGGCAGCGCCGACCGTGTCAGCGGCGGTGCCAACCACGGCTGGAGCCTGACCGACGTCGAGGACCAAGTGATGCATAACGGCATCACCATTACCGGCGCCGAATCCCTGAGCGGTGGCAACGGCAGCCTGAGCAGCAGCGAGAGCGACAACTACGCCTTCAATGCCGACGCCGATACGGTCACCGTCGACGGCATGGTCTTTGCCAACCTCAGCAGCATCGCCGCCAGCGGCAGCGCCGACCGTGTCAGCGGCGGTGCCAACCACGGCTGGAGCCTGACCGACGTCGAGGACCAAGTGATGCATAACGGCATCACCATTACCGGCGCCGAATCCCTGAGCGGTGGCAACGGCAGCCTAAGCAGCAGCGAGAGCGACAACTACGCCTTCAATGCCGACGCCGATACGGTCACCGTCGACGGCATGGTCTTTGCCAACCTCAGCAGCATCGCCGCCAGCGGCAGCGCCGACCGTGTCAGCGGCGGTGCCAACCACGGCTGGAGCCTGACCGACGTCGAGGACCAAGTGATGCATAACGGCATCACCATTACCGGCGCCGAATCCCTGAGCGGTGGCAACGGCAGTCTAAGCAGCAGCGAGAGCGACAACTACGCCTTCAATGCCGACGCCGATACGGTCACCGTCGACGGCATGGTCTTTGCCAACCTCAGCAGCATCGCCGCCAGCGGCAGCGCCGACCGTGTCAGCGGCGGTGCCAACCAGGGCTGGAGCCTGACCGGCGTCGAGGACCAAGTGTTGCATAACGGCATCACCATTACCGGCGCCGAATCCCTGAGCGGTGGCAACGGCAGCCTGAGCAGCAGCGAGAGCGACAACTACGCCTTCAATGCCGACGCCGATACGGTCACTGTCGACGGCATGGTCTTTGCCAACCTCAGCAGCATCGCCGCCAGCGGCAGCGCCGACCGTGTCAGCGGCGGTGCCAACCACGGCTGGAGCCTGACCGGCGTCGAGGACCAAGTGATGCATAACGGCATCACCATTACCGGCGCCGAATCCCTGAGTGGTGGCAACGGTAGCCTGAGCAGCAGCGAGAGCGACAACTACGCCTTCAATGCCGACGCCGATACGGTCACCGTCGACGGCATGGTCTTTGCCAACCTCAGCAGCATCGCCGCCAGCGGCAGCGCCGACCGTGTCAGCGGCGGTGCCAACCACGGCTGGAGCCTGACCGACGTCGAGGACCAAGTGATGCATAACGGCATCACCATTACCGGCGCCGAATCCCTGAGTGGTGGCAACGGCAGCCTAAGCAGCAGCGAGAGCGACAACTACGCCTTCAATGCCGACGCCGATACGGTCACCGTCGACGGCATGGTCTTTGCCAACCTCAGCAGCATCGCCGCCAGCGGCAGCGCCGACCGTGTCAGCGGCGGTGCCAACCACGGCTGGAGCCTGACCGGCGTCGAGGACCAAGTGTTGCATAACGGCATCACCATTACCGGCGCCGAATCCCTGAGTGGTGGCAACGGCAGCCTAAGCAGCAGCGAGAGCGACAACTACGCCTTCAATGCCGACGCCGATACGGTCACTGTCGACGGCATGGTCTTTGCCAACCTCAGCAGCATCGCCGCCAGCGGCAGCGCCGACCGTGTCAGCGGCGGTGCCAACCACGGCTGGAGCCTGACCGGCGTCGAGGACCAAGTGATGCATAACGGCATCACCATTACCGGCGCCGAATCCCTGAGTGGTGGCAACGGCAGCCTGAGCAGCAGCGAGAGCGACAACTACGCCTTCAATGCCGACGCCGATACGGTCACCGTCGACGGCATGGTCTTTGCCAACCTCAGCAGCATCGCCGCCAGCAGCAGCGCCGACCGTGTCAGCGGCGGTGCCAACCACGGCTGGAGCCTGACCGACGTCGAGGACCAAGTGATGCATAACGGCATCACCATTACCGGCGCCGAATCCCTGAGTGGTGGCAACGGCAGCCTAAGCAGCAGCGAGAGCGACAACTACGCCTTCAATGCCGACGCCGATACGGTCACCGTCGACGGCATGGTCTTTGCCAACCTCAGCAGCATCGCCGCCAGCGGCAGCGCCGACCGTGTCAGCGGCGGTGCCAACCACGGCTGGAGCCTGACCGGCGTCGAGGACCAAGTGTTGCATAACGGCATCACCATTACCGGCGCCGAATCCCTGAGTGGTGGCAACGGCAGCCTAAGCAGCAGCGAGAGCGACAACTACGCCTTCAATGCCGACGCCGATACGGTCACCGTCGACGGCATGGTCTTTGCCAACCTCAGCAGCATCGCCGCCAGCGGCAGCGCCGACCGTGTCAGCGGCGGTGCCAACCACGGCTGGAGCCTGACCGACGTCGAGGACCAAGTGATGCATAACGGCATCACCATTACCGGCGCCGAATCCCTGAGCGGTGGCAACGGCAGCCTGAGCAGCAGCGAGAGCGACAACTACGCCTTCAATGCCGACGCCGATACGGTCACCGTCGACGGCATGGTCTTTGCCAACCTCAGCAGCATCGCCGCCAGCGGCAGCGCCGACCGTGTCAGCGGCGGTGCCAACCACGGCTGGAGCCTGACCGACGTCGAGGACCAAGTGATGCATAACGGCATCACCATTACCGGCGCCGAATCCCTGAGCGGTGGCAACGGCAGCCTGAGCAGCAGCGAGAGCGACAACTACGCCTTCAATGCCGACGCCGATACGGTCACTGTCGACGGCATGGTCTTTGCCAACCTCAGCAGCATCGCCGCCAGCGGCAGCGCCGACCGTGTCAGCGGCGGTGCCAACCACGGCTGGAGCCTGACCGGCGTCGAGGACCAAGTGATGCATAACGGCATCACCATTACCGGCGCCGAATCCCTGAGTGGTGGCAACGGCAGCCTGAGCAGCAGCGAGAGCGACAACTACGCCTTCAATGCCGACGCCGATACGGTCACCGTCGACGGCATGGTCTTTGCCAACCTCAGCAGCATCGCCGCCAGCGGCAGCGCCGACCGTGTCAGCGGCGGTGCCAACCACGGCTGGAGCCTGACCGACGTCGAGGACCAAGTGATGCATAACGGCATCACCATTACCGGCGCCGAATCCCTGAGCGGTGGCAACGGCAGCCTGAGCAGCAGCGAGAGCGACAACTACGCCTTCAATGCCGACGCCGATACGGTCACCGTCGACGGCATGGTCTTTGCCAACCTCAGCAGCATCGCCGCCAGCGGCAGCGTCGACCGTGTCAGCGGCGGTGCCAACCACGGCTGGAGCCTGACCGACGTCGAGGACCAAGTGATGCATAACGGCATCACCATTACCGGCGCCGAATCCCTGAGCGGTGGCAACGGCAGCCTGAGCAGCAGCGAGAGCGACAACTACGCCTTCAATGCCGACGCCGATACGGTCACTGTCGACGGCATGGTCTTTGCCAACCTCAGCAGCATCGCCGCCAGCGGCAGCGCCGACCGTGTCAGCGGCGGTGCTAACCACGGCTGGGTGCTTACTGATACTGCAAATAGAGTGCAGCATGGCAATACAGTGATAACTGGTGGGGAGTTGTTCAGAGGTGGTTCTGGCAATTTGGAAGGTGGGGATTTTGTAGATACATTCATCTTGGCCGCGAGTAATGGCGCTACTTCGGTCCAAGTTGACGATATGACCTTCACTGAAGTGAACACTGTAAATGCTGGCGGTGGCTCAGACACTATTACGGCCACTAGTGGAATAGATGGGGAAGCCTGGGTGCTGGGATCTGGTAGCGGTAGTCTCGCTGTTGCCGGGGTAGATTTTGAGGGCGTGGAGAAGGTTACTGCCGATGATGTGGCATTGGATGCTGCAACCAATGATCAGGTCGATACCTTTGAGTTAGCCGAAATCGGCACGTCGCTAAAAGCCCGAGGAATAGAGTTCTCCTCTGTAGCCAGCGTTGCTGCGGGTAGCGGCGGTGAAGATAAGATTGAGAGTGATGCGGGCAGCTGGCAGCTAACCGGCACGGCGAATGCCCTCGAAGCCAATGGGGTTGAGTTCAGCGGTATAGATGCAGTAGAAACGAAAAATGCCCAGCTTTACGGTACCGAGGCCAGTGATGTCTTAACCTTGACCCAGTCCGGTATTGATACAGCTGGTATTGCATTTACAGGCATCACTAAAGTGAACAGTGAGGGTGGGGCTGATAAGCTCGTGGGGACCTCGGGCGATGATACATTCACACTTGCCTCGAATGGGGATATCACATCTGCGGGCATTCTTTTTACCGGGCTTGAAAGTGTGGATACTGGTGAGGGTGAGGACACAGTTAATGCAGCCGGCAGTGGCGCTAGCTGGACATCTTCCAGTAATGGCAGCTCCCTAGAAAACGGAGCGGCTCAAGCCAGGGTGAATGGCCTTACTGTTCTGTTTGATAATCTTGAGATGGTCCAGGGAGTGGGTACATATATTGGCCAGGACATCGGCAGTAACTATGTCTTCGATAGCCTCAACAGCATGGAAGTTGCTGGGGTCACTTTTGCGGATCTGGAGAGCCTGAGTGCGGGTAGTGCAAACGATACTATCCAGGGGGCCAATATTGATGCGGTTTGGGATATCAACGATGCGCAGAGTACCGTAAGCGGCAATAACAAAAAGCTTGTGTTTAGCGGTATTGAAGCGATAAATGCGGGTAGTGGCCAGGATACTTTTAATTTAAATGGCGGTGAGCTTGCTTCAATAGATACCGGTGCAGGTAATGACACGGTCATACTCTCTGCAACCACCATCGATAGTATTTCCCTGGGAGAGGGGGATGACTACGTGGAAGTCAATGAGAATAGCTCTGACACAGTAGCACTCTCTGGTGGCAGCGGAAGTGATTCCTTCCAGTACAACCTTGCTGGTGATACCTGGCAGGTGAAATCCTCTGGCAACAAAGTAGGCAACTTTAGCTTCTCTGACTTTGAGTTCCTTGATAACACTTCCAGTAATCTCACTTTAGAAACAGACTTTGCTTTTGATTTTGAAAATGGCGGTGTTAATTCCGGCAGCTTCAACAAAAGCGGCGTAGGTTTGCGATTTGTAGGCAGTGGTATGCGTCTCGGTTACGACGGATCAGGGGATATTAATGTACTTAGCAGTGCCACGGGTACTATTGGCGGTAGCCTCAAAGCTAAGCGTGCAGATTTGGTGGTCAGCGGCGATGTCAACATTGAGTCCGATGTGGATGTCCTCGCTATCTCTACATCCGGGCCGGATGTTGATATTACGGTGCTGGCGAAAGACAACCTACTGATTGATGAAATCAATGCGGGTCGCGGTAACGTTCAGTTGGCGAGTGAGGGCTTTGGTATGCTCACCGCTGAAACCTACGGCGATACCCATATCACAGCGGGCAATATCACTCTGGGTACCGATACTCAGCTCTGGAGTATTATCGGTAGCGAGTTGGTGCCGTTGCGTATGGATGCGCTTACCAATGTGGCCATTGTTTCTGTCTCCTACTACGAGCCGGAATTTATTGGGCAGGTACCGAACTTCACTAGTAAGGGTGACGAACTACAGTCTATCGCTGGTGCCCAGGCATCCCAGGGATTGCGTTCCGCAATCCAAAATGGTGTTGAGGACTTCACCCAGGTTGACCCAGCGATTTTCAGTGCGGTGAAACCTTACAGTAGTGGAGTGGATGCGGTGAATTCCCCGGAAATGCGTTTGAGATCCGGTGAGTTGTTACCTGCAGCAGGACTTTCCGGAACCGATGAGGAAGATCCGGAATTCGATGCCAGGCTGGAAGAGAGCCAGGATGTTACTGTCGACTACCGCGAGCAGGAGACCTTGGCCTCCATTAATTCAGGGGGCTGATGGTCCCTAGAAGACTTTAAAATACCGAACCGGCCCCAGTGGCCGGTTTTTTTATGGGCGTTTGTATTGGAAATATCTCAGGGACTTTTCGTGGGTAAGATTTACATAGGCCACAACGAAAAAAGGCCGACTCTTTCGAGTCAGCCTTTTTGGAATTGGTGCCCAGGAGAGGACTTGAACCTCCACGACCGTTAGGTCACTAGCACCTGAAGCTAGCGCGTCTACCAATTCCGCCACCTGGGCAAATCAACGTGTGCTCCGTTGAGGACGCGAACTATAGAGATCTGCAGGGGGAGTGTCAACGGTTTCTTAGCGCTTATTTCAACATTTTACCCAAAGGTCTGGAAATGTGCTGAAATCGCTTATAATGCGTTCAACAGCGGCGAAACATTGAACAAAAACTCTCTACCTCCGCCGCCTGCCTTTGACCGGATAACCTCCGGAAGCCGCCTCAATGGGCGGTTATCTCAACAACGGATGCTGTTTTGACACACAAAAATACTTCAGGCCCCCTCAACGCTGACCCTCATGCCCAGCGAGAGGCGGAAAAATATGAAAAGCCTATCCCCAGCCGAGAATATTTGCTGCAACTTTTGGAGCAGCAGGCGGAACCGGTGCCCTGGGAGTTTGTTGCCGACCTTCTTGAATTAGAAGATGAGGACCGGCGTGAAGGGGTGCGCCGGCGCCTAATCGCCATGTCCCGAGATGGCCAGATTGCCAGCAATCGCTCCGGTGATTTTGGTGTACTGGACAAAATGAGCCTGGTTCGTGGCCGCGTGATTGGCCACCGCGACGGTTTTGGTTTCGTTGTG
Source organism: Microbulbifer mixtoriginis (SeqCode) (assembly GCF_052466765.1). Taxonomy (NCBI): domain Bacteria; kingdom Pseudomonadati; phylum Pseudomonadota; class Gammaproteobacteria; order Cellvibrionales; family Microbulbiferaceae; genus Microbulbifer; species Microbulbifer mixtoriginis (SeqCode). The sequence goes on along the minus strand of NZ_CP174289.1, from coordinate 2,133,134 downwards.
CCAACGGATGGTGACGGCGATTTATTTTTGTCCCATCGACAAATGCGCAAAGTCTTTGATGGCGATGAGGTACTGGTGCGGGAGACTCCCGGCGGCTTTCGCGGCAAGCGTGAAGGTGCCGTGGTTCGGGTAATCAAGCACAATACCGAACAGCTGGCTGGGCGCCTTTACCGGGAAAATGGCATCTGCTTTGTGCGGCCCGATAACCCCCGCGTGAACCTCGATGTGATGGTAGCGGCAGAAGATGCTGCCGGTGCCGAACACGGCCAATATGTCGTGGTAAAAATTGTCACACAACCTGGGCGTGACCGCGTACCCCAGGGGGAAGTGCTGGAAGTGCTCGGCGACCATTTGGCACCGGGCATGGAAATCGATGTCGCGATTCGCAACTATGGCATCCCCCATATCTGGCCCGCGGCCTTACAGGCGGAAGTGGATGCCATTGCCGATGAAGTGCGGGAAGAGGATAAAAAAGCGCGGGTTGACTTGCGCCAATTACCCCTGGTCACTATTGATGGTGAGGATGCCCGCGATTTTGATGATGCAGTTTACTGTGAGCTTTTGCCTGACAACAGTTGGAAGCTGCTGGTAGCCATTGCCGATGTGTCTCACTATGTGCGCCCCGGCTCGGTGCTCGATGAGGAGGCTCACAGCCGTGGCAACTCGGTTTATTTTCCCGACTTTGTCGTGCCTATGCTGCCGGAGAAATTGTCTAATGGGCTCTGCTCATTAAATCCGGAGGTAGACCGCTTGTGTATGGTGTGCGAGATGCACATTGATCGCAGCGGTGAAATTACCGATTACCGTTTCTTTGAAGGTTTGATGCGCAGTCATTCGCGTCTGACTTATACCCAGGTAGGGCAGGTATTAGAAGAGCGGGACAATCGCGATAGTGGTCTGCGTAAGCAGTTTGCCGCACTGGTTCCACATCTGGATAATTTGCACGATTTGTACCTGGCGTTGCGCAGTGCCCGCGATCGGCGTGGGGCGATAGATTTTGAAACCACCGAAACCCGTATTCTGTTTGACAGCGAACGCAAGATTGAGCGCATAGTGCCGGTTACGCGCAACGATGCGCACAAACTGATCGAAGAGTGCATGTTGGCGGCCAATGTCTGTGCGGCGGATTTAATGGAGCTGTCGGAATTACCGGCTCTCTATCGTGTGCACGATGCCCCGAAAGAAGAAAAACTCAGCAACTTGCGCGAGTACCTCGGTGAGCTGGGATTGCGACTGCCCGGTGGCTCGGAGCCACAGCCTGCGGATTTTCAGGCGTTACTGGAGCAGGTCGAGGGCCGTGCGGATGCCCATATAATTCAAGTGATGTTACTGCGTTCCATGAATCAGGCGGTCTATCAACCGGAAAATCGCGGCCACTTTGGCTTGGATTATCGCGCCTATGCCCATTTCACCTCACCCATTCGCCGCTATCCCGATTTGCTGTTGCACCGTGCTCTGCGCTGGCTAATTCGCAATGGTAGTGCCAATGAAGCGGCAGTGGTGCAGAAGGTATACAGCGTGCCGGGTGCCAGGCCCATCGATCGACAGCAGATACTGCCCTACGATATGCCGGCGATGTTACAGCTCGGCGAACAGTGTTCCATGACTGAACGCCGTGCAGATGATGCTACCCGCGATGTAGTTAGCTGGCTCAAGTGCGAATATTTGCAGGATCATGTGGGTGAAGTTTATTCCGGCGTAATTAGTGCGGTAACGGGGTTCGGCTTATTTGTCGAGCTCAATGATCTTTTTGTTGAGGGGTTGATCCACGTGACCGCGCTGCCAAAAGATTATTACCGCTTTGAGCAGGCGCACCAGCGTTTAATCGGCGAACGCAGTGGCAAACGCTACCATCTAGGTGACTCAGTTAGCGTTCAGGTGGCGCGGGTCGATCTTGAAGAGCGCAAAGTAGACTTTATTCTCGAGGAATTGGTGCCGCGTCAAAAGGCCTCCCGTGCTAAGAAAGAAACGACTAAGGTCAGTGCCCGCGCGATGGAAATGGCTGTAGAGCATCAATTGGAGCGGGAGCGGCGCAGCAAGCAGAAAAAAGACAGCAGCCGTAAATTACATGCCAGCCCCTGGGGAAAGCGCGCAGAAACCTCAGCGGAAGTAGCGCCTATTCGCAAACGTAAGGTCGGCTCCAAAGAGGCGGTCCCTGTGGGAGAGCTGACGGAGGATAAGCCCAGTACGAGCAAGAAAAAATCAAGCGAGGATACCGACAAGCAAAAAACTGAGGCGCCGGCAAAGCGTCGCGGAAGCAAGCGCACTCCCACGCGCAAAGGCGGCAAACGCCCAGCGGTAGCTGCGCGCAAGGCTGCACAGAAAGCAGAAAAGGCCAAAACGCGTAGCGGCAAAGTTAAAAAGAAGAAGAAAGCTTCTTCTACCAGTAAAAAGAAAAAGTGATCGAGGCATAAGTTGAGCCAAGAATTGGTATATGGCCTGCACGCGGTGCAGGCTTTGTTAAAGGGTTCCCCACAAAATGTACAGGAGTTGATGCTATTGCGTGGGCGCAAAGACCAGCGCTTACAAAAAATTATTCAGCAGGCGGAAAAAAATGATATCGCACTGCGTTTTGTTGACCGTCGCACTTTGGATGATAAGGTGGAAGAGGGCGCTAATCACCAGGGGGTAATCGCTCTTTGTGCGAGTAAAACCCAGGTTCTGGATGAGAAATTTCTGTTTGGCATGCTCGAAAAGCTGGACCAGAAAGGTGAGGCGCCATTTCTCTTGGTCCTGGATGGCGTGACCGATCCCCATAATTTGGGTGCCTGCTTGCGCTCAGCGGAGGCTGCCGGTGTGCACGCGGTGATTGCGCCCAAGGATAAATCCGCAGGTTTGACCCCGACAGCCCGCAAGGTGGCCTGTGGTGCGGCTGAGGTTTTACCCTTTGTTACGGTGACCAACCTCGCGCGTACCCTACAGCAGTTACAGCAGGCTGGAGTGTGGATTTTTGGTGCGGCAGGAGAGGCTACTCAGGATGTCTACCAGTCTCAGTTGACGGGTCCTATGGCTTTAGTGATGGGTGCCGAAGGCAGTGGCCTGCGCCGATTAACCCGGGAGTACTGTGATCATTTAATTAAAATTCCTATGGCCGGTGAAGTCAGCAGCCTGAATGTGTCTGTTGCCACCGGTGTTTGTCTATTTGAAGCGGTGCGCCAGCGCAGCGCCTGATTTATTCCTTTTTTTTGATCTGTAAGTCCTGGTGATTACTGATACCGGGACTTGCAGCATCTCGGCGTAGCGCTTCACACGCAAACCTCTTTTTCCCCTCTATTTCCACTATTCACTGCTAGATTTTTTCCACTGTCACACAGCAATTTTACTGTGCAGTTTTCTATTTCATACCGCGGGTGAAAAATTTGCGGGTAACTTTCCTTTGATCTCCGGGAGTAGCGGTTTGTACGCCTGGCCCCAAAAATTACTGCGACGACGATCGAGTAATGCTCGTTTTGCTGAGTTGATACATCCACATATTCGCCAACTTTATCGTATGGCCTTTCGCTGGACAGGGAATCGCGAGGAGGCTGAGGACCTGGTACAGGATGTTTTGGCAAGCCTGCTGACGCGATCTGTAGCACTGGAAAAAATTCAGCGCTTAGGTCCCTGGTTAATCAAGGTGCTCTATCACCGCTATGTGGATCTCTACCGCCGACGCCGAAGCTCCCCCATTGATGAAGAGGTTGATTGGGAGACGGTGGCAAGCGGCACGCCAGAGAAGGGACTTTCTTCTCAGGTGGAAATGCAGCGCATTTTACTGCAGGCGCTATCGAAACTAGAGGTCAACTGGCGCGATACGGTATTGCTGCACGATGTAGAGGGGTACTCCCTACTAGAGGTGGCAGATATTTTGGGCATAAGTGTGGGCACGGTGAAATCACGCCTACATCGTGCCCATAAAAAATTAAAAAAATTGCTCAATGAGGGAACTATTAGCGAGGGTCATCCGTGTTAGTAATCAGAGGAAAAGCCAATGCTGAAATATGACTCTGAAGATTTTTCCAGTGAGATGTTGTTACGTCACCAGCTCCGCGCCCTGCCGGTTGAGAACCCTGGCGATGACTTGGAAGAGCGTATCTTAAAGTCTGTCTTCACCGGGCAGGAAAGCAGTCAATCGCCTTCTTTATCAAAATTATTTTTTGACGAATACCGGCGAGTGGGACAGTTGGCTGTAGCTGCGGGTTTCTTCGTGGTCGTGACATTGGGAGTGATACTGACATTCTTAAAAGATACCCCGATGGATGTTGGGGCTGGTTATACGCAGCAAGATGTCGAAGGCACTATCAGGCGGCCAGTGCACCTTTTACTGCACAGCAGTCGCCGGATGCCGGGGGCACTAATCAGGGTCGTCTTACCGGAAAATATGCAACTTGATGGTTATGCGAGCAGTCAGGTGTTGCAATGGCAAACGGATATTGCTGCAGGAAGTAATCGCTTGTCGTTGCCGGTGAAAATCCTCGGTGAAAATAGCACGGGGGAGATATTGATCGAAGTGGAATACGGTGGGGTGAGCAAGCGACTGCGTCAACGATTAACGCACTTGTGAAGCCGGCCGCAATGTAGGGTTCGATAGCAATTTTTGTCACAACCTAGAGGTAACCAAGCGATGTGGAAACAGGGATTATTGGCGGCGGGTGTCGCTGCAGCAGTTATGTATAGCGGCCCTTTATTGGCGCAGGAGGCACCAGAAGACCTGGATGTCACTCTCACTGTGGTTGAGGAGGGGCAGGATGCGCAAGATGTGGTGAACAACATAGAGCTTCCGCCGGATATGCAGGAGGTGGCTGAGGAAACCATCGCGGCGGTAATGGAAGCAGTAGCGGCTACTGGGCAGGGCGCTGAACATAGTGAGGAAATTGAAGCAAGGATGCGTGAGGCCCTCACACGCCACCAGGAGTTGATTGCCAATGCGCGTCTCTCAGCAGAAGCGGCCAGGGAGGAAGCTCTGCGCACCGCTGAAGTAGCCAGGGAAAGTATCGAAGAGGCCGTTAAGAGTGCGATGAACGGTGCAGATATACAAGGCGTTATCGAGCAAGTGATGCAGGATATTCTTTCTAGTCTACCTGCGGATATTCGCGACCAGATTTCTATGGAGCTTGATGGAATGTTTGAGCAGGCTCAGGACAATTTACCCGACGGGCCAGATGCCTAATTAATTGGCATTGCAAAATTTATGACAGGGAATGTTTAGAGGTAATCCACAGTGCGAAATGGGCGAATCGGAATAGTGCTAATTACGCTGTTGGTGTTGATATCACCAGTATCAATAGCTGCAGAGTTCTTCAGTGAGGCTACGGAGGCTTTCAAGCAGGGAAAATACCGTAGGGCGCTTAAGTACTTTGAAATTGAGCGTGAATCTGGCAATAACTCTGCAAAGCTCAGGTATAACATTGGCGTTACCTTGATGAAACTAGAGCGTTATTCGGAGGCCACGATATATTTTCTCGGCCTCCTGAATAATGCCCGCTGGAAGGACTTGGCCCGTTATAACTTGGCCATTGCCGCAGAGCGAAGTGATCGAGAATTGGTTGCACTTAAACATTACCGTATTGTGCGAGCAGGGGCGGCTACAGAAAAGCTGCGAGACATGGCTGCGCGCCGTCTGCGCTTATTGGCAGAGGATCACCGCGGCGAGCGTGAAAAACCCTGGCTGGCCACTGTCAGCCTAACGGTGGGCAATGATGACAACGCCTATGCGTTGCAAAATGAGCTACTGGAAGAAGCCTCGATTGGGGATGACAATTACGCCGAGTTGTTTGCTTGGGGTCAATACCGCCTCAAGGGAACTAATGGAAATGGCTGGCGGGTGCAAGGTTACGGATTTGGGCGTAAATACAAGGAGTATGACAATCTCGATCTAGCCAGTGCCAGGGCGGCATTATCCCATGATCGCCGACTGTTTGGTTGGACTGCGGAGATGGGATTTGCCGTCGAAATGGTGACCTTGGGGGGGGAGCCTGTCACACAGCAAGCACGGCTGTTGGGTAAAGTTTCGGGGAATTGGGGTCGCTCCAGAATAGTTTTTTCCTATAGCCCAGGTTACTACTTTGGTGGCGATGAATATGCTTATTTGGATGGCTGGCGTCAGTACTTTGACTTGAGTTGGCAGCGCTCACTATTTTCGACCGAGGCGAAGTTGTTTTATCGATTCGATTACAACGATCGTGAAGGGCAGGAGAAAGCAGAGGGGGATTACTATAGCTACTCACCTGCTCGTCATACTCTTGGAGGCACCCTGGTTTGGATACCTTCACCAAGGTGGAATATATCCACAGGGGTGGAGTATCGCAGTAGCCTCTATAACGAAAGCAATCGTATTACCGATAGCCAAGGCGATGTGGATCTCTATTTTAGGGAGTCCGATCGAATGAGATCCTGGTTGGGAGCAAAGCTTCGTATTACCCCTAATCTCCATATCAATGGGAAGTACCAATATATTGAAAATGAGGAGAATCGGGAATTCTATACTTACGACAAAAGTGAATATAGTTTAGGGGTTGGTTATAGTTTTTGATAGCTGAACTATTAAATCGCTTGGGGGCAAGGATGGCTCCCCCAAGCGCATCTGTAAATTTATAATGAGTATTGAGAAGTTTAAGTTATTCCTTTTCGAGATTATTGATCTTTTTTATTGGATATTGGCGCCCAGGTTATTTAGATAGTTATAGTCCAGACTGTGTTCAAAGATTTGTTTTGGATGTTTTCCTTGGAATAACTTATTGGCCATGTTGCTATAAAGCGCATAACTCGATTGAAATAAAGCAGGTCCCCAGCTTAGCCTACGAATTCCGGCTCTCCAGAAATGGGCGGGCTCTTCCATACCGGCTAGCAGCATTAAATTGAGTGGCATATTGATTTCTTGTGTTAGCTTTTGTGCGTCCGCCAGGGAGGTTAAACCAGGAATAAATCCTCCGTTGGCACCGGCCTCCCGGTAATCGGACAACCTTTGCATCACCTGTTTCAGTGAATCCTGGCTGTTCTCCGTACTGTTTAGGTAAATATCGGTTCGCGCATTAATAAAAAAGGGTCGCGCCTTTAACGTGGAGCGAATAGCCAGAATTTTTTCACGCAGTAGTTGTGGGCTTTCCCTGCCATCTTCGATATTGATACCGACTATGCCAAGATCACATAAAGTTTTAACTAGCTCGGCGACTTGCCTGGGATCAGAGCTGTAGCCATCCTCAATATCAATGGATATCGGGACGCGGGAAACCCGCAAAATGCGCTTAACTGCGCTCAGGTGTTCCGATATTGGCATGTTGCTGCCATCGGCATAACCCAGTGACCAAGCCACAGCGGCGCTACTGGTAGCTAAGGCGGGAGCGCCGGCTGCTTGGCAGAGCTGTGCGCTAGCGGCATCCCAGATATTTGGAAGGACTAAGAGTTGGCTGCCTTCATGCAAAGCGTTGAATTGTTCGAAGTAATTAATGGCCATTAAATTTCCCCATGCGACGACTTATTGATCGAGTAACTGGGGTAGAAAATTACTTCGAGCCTTTTCTAACTTCTGGCCAAAAACGGAAGTGAATAGGGAAGGTGTTACTGTGTGTGGGGGTATTGCTGTGCTGGAAAATAAGCAGGAGTAGAAAAGCTGGGGGTTGAATACCTGAAGAGTTCAGCTGCCTCGGCGCCACACTTTGGATGGCGCCAAGACCTGTATTTCCTCAGTAAGAGCCTGCTTGGTGTTGAGTCAACCAGCTGTCCACTTCGGCGATAATCGGGCGTGGATTTTTGATCCAGCTTAGGTGCGGGTTGCCTTTCGGATAGGTGGCGGCCATCTCACGGGTCTCGCCATCTACGATAGCAGCGAGCTTGCGCGCAGCCTTTACTGGTGCAAAGGGATCGCCGGCCAGGGCGATATGAAGAGTGGGTTGGCTGTTGGGCTTGTGTTTTCCAAAGCGTTTTTCTGGAGCGAAGCGCCCACTGAAAATAGAGCGGGCCCAGTCTTTCATCAGTTTGCGCGCTTCACGCCAGCCAAAACCCATGCGTGCGCCAGGGAAATAGCCGAGCAGACTCGAGGTGACACTCACTATTGAGGCAAAAAGTAAAATGGCGTACCTGTGCAGCCCGCTCCAGCTGCGGTGGTCTACATGGCCGGAGGCGATGGTGACAACCCTGGCATTGCCGGTCAGGCCGGCACGGGCTGCGAGAGTACTGGTTTGGCCGCCGATACTGTGGCCGAGAATCAGGGCCGGGCCTGCGGGGAAGGACTCTTCCAGCAGTGCCAGTAGTTGCGGGATAAAGGCAAATACCAGGTCATCGTAGCCGTAGTCGGCATTGCGGTTGGGTCTCGGCAGGCTTTCGCCGGTTCCCGGCAGCTCGGTGATGGCGGTGCTGTAGCCGAGTCGCTGTAATTCCTTCAACAAAAGATGGTAGCGATTGGCGGGAACGCCCATGGCGGGAATCACCAGGACTAGTGGGCCTTCGCCGTTGCGAACGGTGGTGACGGGCACCTGGAAGGCGCCAAAACTAAGGTTGTGCGTTTCTTGGGGCATGGTACTTCTCCCTACAGAGGGAGGCACTATATGCCAGCTCGCCGCCACAAACCCATGACCAGAACGCGCAGTTCAGTGGCTGAATCTACACAAAGACAGGGTTTCGCCGGACTAAGGCCCATGATGGAGCGGGTGGCCTCTGAGGGAGCAGTTGGAATAATTAGTTCATTTGTCCCTGAGCTGGAGGGGACACTGCCCTCAAATAATTGATCAACTTGCAAGCAATCCCGCAACTGCCTAGAATACGCCGCCCGCAATGGGCTCGGTCTATCCGCGCCCGTTGTACTCCTTGCCTTACCGGACTGTCCGGAAGGCTGATTAACCCGTAAGGAGCTAAAATGCGTCATTACGAAATTGTATTCCTGGTTCACCCGGACCAGAGTGAGCAGGTACCCGGCATGGTGGAGCGTTATACCGCTGCCATCAAGGACACTGGCGGTGAAGTACACCGTCTGGAAGACTGGGGCCGTCGCCGTCTGGCTTACCCGATCAACAAGATCCACAAAGCCCACTACATTCTGATGAATGTTGAGTGCACCGAAGAAGCTCTGGAAGAGCTGACCACCAACTTCCGTTACAACGATGCGGTTATCCGTAATCTGGTAATCCGTGAAGACGAGGCGATCACCGACGAGAGCCCGATCATGAAAGCGGAAAAAGAAAGCCGTGAGCGCAAAGCTGCCCGTGCAGAGCGCACCGAGCGTCGCGAGCGCGCTGAAGAAGAGCAGTCCTCTTCTGACGCCGCAGAAGCTTCTTCCGATAACGCTGAAAGCGAAGAGTAAGGGGATTATCAGATGGCACGTTTTTTCCGTCGTCGCAAGTTCTGCCGTTTCACCGCCGAAGGTGTTAAGCGTATCGACTACAAAGATCTCGATACCCTGAAAGCCTACATCTCTGAGACTGGCAAGATTGTTCCAAGCCGTATCACCGGTACCAAAGCCAAGTATCAGCGTCAGCTGGCCTCTGCGGTCAAGCGCGCGCGTTACCTGGCCCTGCTGCCGTACACGGACAGCCACGAAGCCTAAGCCGCAGTTTGCTTAGACTCATTAATAGAGAAGCTATCTAACTATGCGCGCCGTAGCTGAGTTTATTATGCGCGGGCGCGTGCGGGCGGTGATCCTCACTATGGTGGGGATACCGCTGATAAGCCCGGCAATCCTCGCTCTAGTGAGTTTGCGCCGCGGCAGCAGTGAAGGCCTGATGGTTTTGGCCTGGGCACTGTTGCCGATCGTTGTTATGGGCATGAGCGGTCATGTACCACCACTGGTGACCGGTATTTCCGCCGGCCACTTTGCCGCAGTGTTCTGCGGCGCCGTGGCACTGCGCAGTAGCCGTTCATGGGTCGCCCCACTGTTCACTGTAACAGCGGCCTCGGCGGTGGGTATTTTGCTCACTTCTGCCTTCAGCGGCGGTTTGCTCCAGGGCTTTATGCAAGCGCTCGAAAGAGCGGCAGAGCAGCCCAATACGGTTCCGATGGAAGAACTGAAGCAGGTGTTCTCAGGCGAGTTGCAGATTACTGGATATCTGAGCCTGATATCGGCGATGAGCGCCACACTGGCTTTGGTTCTGGGGCGCTACTGGCAGGCGCTGCTGTACAACCCCGGCGGTTTCCGCCAGGAGTTTCACCAGTTGCGTATGCCGGTATGGCTGGCGGCACTGAGTATGCTGCTGTGGGTGGTGAGCCTGGTGACCCCAGGTTACGCCTTCTGGGGCGCGGTGATCGCCTTCCCCATGGTGGTTGCAGGTATCGCCCTGATTCACTGGCTGGTCGCCAGTCGCGGTTGGGGGATTGGTCCCCTGGTGGCGATGTACGTGATGCTGGTGATTGGTGGCTTGCCCCTGGCTGGATTCCTGTGTGGTTTGGCTCTGGTAGATAGCTGGATAGATATTCGCGGGCGCTCCGCAAAGTAGGCGCGCTCTGCACAATACAGAAATTGAGGAAACCGAGATGGAAGTTATTCTGCTCGATAAAGTAGGCAAACTGGGCAACGTGGGTGATCGCGTTGAAGTTAAAGCCGGTTTCGGCCGCAACTTCCTGCTGCCGACTGGTAAGGCAATTCCGGCTACCGCAGCCAATGTTGCTGAGTTCGAAGCCAAGCGCGCTGAACTGGAAGCCGCTGCAGCTGCCAAAATGGCAGAAGCTGAGAGCCGCGCTACCAAGCTGGCCGACCTGGCTGTAACCATCGCTGCCAACGCTGGCGACGAAGGCAAACTGTTCGGCTCTATCGGCACTCGCGATATTGCAGACGCAATCACTGCTGGCGGTGTTGAAGTAGCCAAGGCTGAAGTGAAGCTGCCGGAAGGCGCTCTGCGCGAAGTGGGCGAGTACGAAGTAGACGTACAGCTGCACTCCGACGTGACTGCTGTAGTTAAAGTCGTTATCGAAGCCGAGTAAGGTTTTGCCGACAAGCAGTTGGTGCCACAGGCGCCAGCCGCGCTACAATCGGGCGCTGCACCCTACCGGGTCAGCGCCTGTTTTGTTTCTGGTATCCAGTAAAGCCCCATGATCGACGAATACGTTACCCCCGAAGAAGAAATCCACAGTGAAGAGAGTTCACCGCTGCCGCATTCGGTAGAGGCGGAACAATCGGTGCTGGGGGGCCTGATGTTGGATCCGGGCCGCATCGATGCGGTTGCCGAGCAGCTGAGTGAAGAGGACTTCTTTACCGCCAGCCACCGCAAGATCTTCGCGGTAATGGGCGAGCTGAGCAATGGTGAGCAGCCGCTGGATATCGTTACTCTCGCCGAAGGCCTCGCCAGTCGCGACCTCCTCGGCGAGGTGGGCGGTCCGGCCTATCTGGCGGAACTGGCCGAGAACACTCCCTCCGCGGCGAATATTGTCGCCTATGCCAAGATAGTGCGCGAGCGCTCCATGTTGCGCCAGCTGATTGCCGCCGCCGGTGAAATCAGCCGCACCAGTTTCAATCCCGGTGGCCTGGCCTCCGCCGATCTGCTGCAGATGGCTGAGCGCCGTGTGGCGGAAATTGCCGAGGGACGCGCCAAAGAGGGCGGTTTCGTCGGTGTGGATAGCCTGCTGAAGAAAACCGTCGAGCGCATCGATGAGCTGTTTAAAACTGAAGGCGATATCACCGGCCTCAGTACCGGCCTGACCGAATTGGATCAGCGCACCTCCGGCTGGCAGCCGGGCGAGCTGGTAATCCTCGCCGCGCGTCCTTCCATGGGCAAAACCGCTTTGGCACTGAATTTTATTGAGAGCGCCATGCTCAGCCAGGAGCGCCCGACCCTGGTCTTCAGTATGGAAATGCCGTCTGACAGCCTGGTAATGCGGATGTTGTCTTCAATCGGTCGTATCGACCAGGGTCGTATCCGCAACGGCAAGCTGCAGGAAGAGGATTGGCCCAAACTCTCCAGCGCCGTACAAAAAATGAAGGGCAAAGCCCTGTATATCGACGATACGCCTGCGCTCAGCCCCAGTGAGGTGCGCGCGCGCACTAAGCGCACCGTGCGCGATCACACCAATAAGTTGATGCGCGAAAATCCGCGTATGAGTCGCGAGGATGCCGAGGCCAAGAGCCTACCGGCGATGATTATGGTGGACTACCTGCAGCTGATGCAGGTGAAGGGCTCTACTGAGGGCCGCACCCAGGAAATTTCCGAAATCTCGCGCTCTCTCAAGGCATTGGCGAAAGAGTACGACTGCCCGGTAGTCGCCCTGTCGCAGCTCAACCGCGGTGTGGAGCAGCGCCCCAATAAGCGGCCGATGAACTCGGACCTGCGGGAATCCGGGGCGATCGAGCAGGATGCCGACGTGATTTTGTTTATCTATCGCGATGAGTACTACAACGAGGACAGCCCAGACAAGGGGCTGGCAGAGCTGATTATTGGCAAACAGCGTAACGGTGAGATAGGCACCTGTCGCGCGGCATTTATCGGTAAATATACGCGCTTCGATAACCTGGCACCGGAATATTATCAGGGCGAGTAGATCGCTAGGTGCCAGTCTCTGAAACCTGGCTGGTAACTGCTGCTCAGCAAATACAAGGAGGGTGACACCATGCTGTCAGAGCAACAGGTCCGCGCACTGGTGCTGGAGCGTCAGTTTATCTACAGCCCCTGGAAGGAGGGGCTCCCCGCCTTAGTAGCGCATCTCGGCGCGCTGCAACTGGATGCCATTCAGCGCATTACCCGTGCACACCACCACCAGCTGTACAACCGTTTGCCCCGTTACCGTGAGCCAGACTTAGCCGAAGCAGAACAGCGCCGCGAAATTTTCGAATACTGGTCCCACGCCGCCGCCTATATGTCGATGGAGCACTACCCCTATGCTCGGGTGCGTATGGATCGTATCCGCGCTGGGCAGCGCCACTGGTATGAGAAGAATGCCAAACTGTGCCGCTATGTGCTGGATCGGGTAGGCGCTGAGGGACCATTGCGGGCCAGTGATTTCGTACGCACCAAAAGCGGTTGGTGGGAATGGTCCGATGAAAAGAAAGCGCTGGAGCAGTTGTTTCACGAGGGTGAGCTGATGGTCAGCCACCGAGTGGGTTTTCAAAAGGTCTTTGATCTCCCAGGGCGGGTATTGCCGACAAATACGCCGATCAGCGCCGCTACCGAACTGGAATACGGCTGCCACCTGGTACGCACTTTTCTTGGCTGCCAGGGCATTGGCCGCCCTGAGGAAGTCGCCTATCTACGTCGCGAAGACAAGCCCCTGATTCAGCGGGCCATCGAAAATATGCTTGCCACTGGTGAGCTGACTTCTCATGGCAAAGAGTTGATGCTGACAGAGCAGCTGGAGCAGAGTCCGGCGCGGCCAGCGCGCAAGGTGCGACTGTTATCGCCTTTCGATCCACTGATACTACAGCGCAAGCGCCTGAGCCGGCTATTTGAATTTGATTACCAGTTGGAGTGCTATGTCCCTGCAGCCAAGCGCCGCTATGGCTACTTCTGTCTGCCGATTTTATACGGCGATCGTTTTGTAGGGTTGGTGGACTTGAAGGCCGATCGGGATGCGGGAGCACTGCGTATCGAGACTCTGCATTGGTTGGAAAAGCCCGGTGTCTCGCTGGAGGCGAGCTTTCACCGGGCCTTGGGTCAGTTCGCCCGCTTTCACGGGCTGGAAAGTGCGGCGGCGCTTACAGCTTGACCACCACATAGACTTCCTGGCCATCGCGCTGGGTCGGCATAAAGTAGTTGCCGCCATAGCGGTAGTACTGAATGCCATTGATCACTTCAGCCGCGTAGCCTTTGGGCAGCGTCTCCACCACCTGACCAGGCTGGAAGCCTTCTGGGCCTGGGTCCGGTGTTGCGGGGACTGTTGCCGGTGCCACAGTTGGAGCTTGTGCAGGCGCCGGAGTTGCAGCGACTGGTGCTGGAACCGTAACCACTGGTACCGGAGCTGGAACAACCGCCACCGGTGCGGGAGGCGCCACAACCACATAAGTACGGGAAGCTGGCATCCACTGGTAATAGGCATCGGCGTATTGGTAGTAGGTTACGCCGCCCACTTGCACCGGCACGGCTCTGCTTGGCAGTGTTACCACTGAAGCGCCCAGCGGTGCACTAACGACGACATAGCCCCTTGGGCCATGGCGATAGAAGTGTCCGCCTTGGTAATAATAGGGGCGCCCGCCTACGGCAACACGAACATGGCCTCTGGGCAATACGGGTGCGATAAACCCAACAGAAACATGGGGGCCGCGATAGTAGCCACCACCTCGGTGATGGTGGTGGTCGCCCCAGCGATCGTAGCCACGGGCGTCTGCAGATGGACTAAAGGCAAAAGCCGCCAGTGCAATGAAGGCACTGGCGCCAAGAACGATATTCAGCTTATTCACGATCTCTCCAGCGAAGTGATTACTCACATCGACATACTAACCCTTAATCTGACAGCAATGACAGGTTAATTGGTTAAGAATTGTCAAAGTGCTGGAAAGCGAGGCTGCCTCAGCGGTTGCGCTGAATAATCCCCATCAGTTTGTACATCAGCTGGGCAGCGGCGAAATCATAGGCGTGGAAGCCGTCAATCGGCGCGAATTCCAGTACGTCAAAACCGATAATCTGGCGTTGACGCGCCACGGATTCGAACAGGTTGAGGGTCTGGTACCAGCCCAGACCGCCGGGTACTGGAGTGCCGGTAGAGGGAAACACCGAAGGGTCCATGCCATCTACATCCAGAGTAAAGAAAACTTTCTTGGGGAAGTTTTCCGGCAGCTGGAATTCCTGCACGTTGTTGGGCACTAGCTGATGGGCGTCCAGATAGCCGACGTTGTAATCCTTGCGCGCCTGCATCTCTTCTTCGCAGTAGGCGCGAATCCCCAACTGGAACAAGGGCACGCCGGCCTCTACCACCAGGCGCATCACGCTGGCGTGACTGTGCTTGTGGCCTTCATAGCGGTCGCGCAGGTCGGCATGGGCGTCGATCTGAACCACACCGAAGTCGGTTTCACCGGCATCCAGCAGGCCTTTGATAATGCCCCAGGTCACCGAGTGTTCGCCGCCGATGCCCACTGGCATCTTACCCAGTGCCAACACTTCTTGAGTTGCTGCGGCGATATTGTCCATTACCTGCTCTGCAGCGTCGGAGACCGAGACAGGCGGGCGGGTGTAGATACCTAGCTCGCAGGGTGAGGAGAAGTTGTCGAAAGTTTCCAGCTGCCAGGAGGCCTCGAGAATGGAGGCCGGGCCCTTGCCAGTGCCGCCTCCGTAGGAAACAGTCTCCTCATAGGGGATGGGGATGATATGAAAGAAGGCGTCCTCGGGCTTGGGTTGTTCGATTTCGGAGCCCAGGAAGATGGGGTAATCGTTTTCTGGCTGCATCTATGTGTCCTCTGGCGGCGGGGATTGTACTGTCCGCCGCATCACTATCTTGTTGGGGCTTTCAGGAGAGGCGCTCTTTGAAGTCGTCGTAACCGAAGCTCTTGATGATTTTCAGGTCGTCGGTCTCTGAGTTCCACAGGGCGATGGAGGGCAGGGGGATGCCATTGAAGGTGTTGGTTTTCACCATGGTGTAGTAGGCCATTTCCTCGAACACCAGGCGTTCTCCTACCCTAAGCGGGTTGTGGAAGCTGTACTCGCCGATGCTGTCGCCGGCCAGGCAGCTCTGCCCGCCCAGGCGGTAGGTGTGGGGCAGTTCGCCGGGGCGCGCGGCGCCGGTGATTTCCGGACGGTAGGGCATCTCCAGAACATCCGGCATATGGCAGGTGGCGGAGGCGTCGAGAATGGCCTGGTTTTGGCCGTTCCAGGCGGTATCCACCACTTCTGTCACCAGGATGCCGGCGAACAGGGAAATAGCCTCACCGGGCTCCAGGTAGACCTGCACACCATATTTTTCAGAAAAATTGCGCACGGCGCTAACCAGCTCGTCGACCTGGTAATCGCGGCGGGTGATATGGTGGCCACCGCCAAAATTGATCCACTCCATCTGCGGGATCAGGTCGCCAAATTTCTCTTCCACGGCAGCGATGGTGCGCTCCAGCGGTTTGAAGTCTTGTTCACACAGGGTGTGGAAGTGCAGGCCGCTAATGCCCTCCAGCGACTCATCGTCAAACAGTGAACGCACGATACCCAGCCGTGAGCAGGGCGCGCAGGGGTCGTAGAGGTCGGTGTGGCCTTCGGAGTGCTCTGGGTTAATACGCAGGCCAAAGCGCAGTTCCGGGCGCTGCTTCTGCATATCCAGGCACAGTCCCCGGTAGCGTTTCCACTGGGAAAAGGAGTTGAAGATTACGTGGTGGGCGAACTGCAGAATTTCGCGTAGTTCATCTTCTTTATAGCCGGCACTGAAAACATGGACTTCCTTGCCCTGGTCGCGCCCGCCGTACTCTTCAAAGCCGAGTTTCGCCTCAAACAGGCCACTGGCACAGGTGCCCGACAGGTATTCAGCAACAATTGGACCGGTGCTGAACATGGAGAACGCTTTCAATGCGGCCAATACTTTGGCGCCACTGCGTTTCTGCACATCGGCCAGTAGTGCCAGGTTGTCGCGCAAGGCGATTTCATCGACCACGAAACAGGGAGAGGGTACGCGGTAGGGGTCAAAGTGTCCGAAGTAGTCTAGGCGGGGAGTGAGATCCATAGGGAGCTTCTTTATCCTGCTGCGCGGGATGGGCGCCAGGGCCCATCCCGAGGGGTATGGAAAAGTGCGGAATTACTGGAAGGGCTTATCCAGCCAGGTTTCCTGCCAGGGCAGGCCGTACTTGTTCAGGTCGTCCATAAAGGGGTCCGGGTCCATCTGCTCCATGTTCCACACGCCGGGCTTCATCCACTTGCCTTCCAGCATCATCTTGGCGCCGATCATTGCCGGTACTCCAGTGGTGTAGGAGATGGCCTGGGACTGTACCTCTTTGTAGCAATCCTGGTGATCGCAGGTGTTGTAGACGTAGTAGATCTTCTCTTCGCCGTCTTTGCTGCCGCGGATAATGTTGCCGATGCAGGTCTTGCCTTTGGTCAGCGGGCCCAGGCTGGCGGGGTCTGGCAGCATCGCCTTGAGGAACTGAATGGGCACAATTTCCTGGCCTTGGAACTGCACCGGTTCGATGCCGGTCATACCGACGTTTTGCAGTACTTCGAGATGCTTCAGGTAGCTTTCACCAAAAGTCATCCAGAAGCGCGCGCGCTCGATTTCAGGGAAGTGCTTGGACAGGGACTCCAGCTCTTCGTGATACAGCAGGTAGATGTCTTTGTCGCCGATGCCTTCGGGGAAGTTGAAGACACGCTTCTCTTCCATCGGCTTGGTGGTTACCCACTGGCCATTTTCCCAATAGCGGCCGTTGGCGGTAATCTCGCGGATATTGATTTCCGGGTTGAAGTTGGTGGCGAAAGGCAGGCCGTGGTCGCCGGCGTTGCAGTCGAGAATATCCAGGGTGTGGATACGATCGAAGTGGTGCTTCTTGGCGTAGGCGGTAAATACGCTGGTCACGCCGGGGTCAAAACCGCTGCCCAGCAGGGCCATCAGGCCGGCTTTCTCGAACTTCTCCTGGTAGGCCCACTGCCATTTGTACTCGAACTTGGCCTCTTCCGGCGGCTCGTAGTTGGCGGTGTCTAGGTAGTGCACGCCGGTTTCCAGGCAGGCATCCATGATGTGCAGGTCCTGGTAGGGCAGGGCCACATTGATGATCATGTCCGGCTTCACTTTTTCGATCAGCTTGACCAGTTCGGGTACGTTATCCGCATCGACTTCGGCGGTATCAATTTTCCGCGGCAACATCTCCGCGATCTTGTCGCACTTGCTCTTGGTGCGGCTGGCGAGGGTGATGTTTTCAAATACTTCAGGAACTTGTGCGCACTTATGCGCAACTACCTGGCCGACGCCGCCGGCGCCGATGATCAGTACGTTGGCCATAAAGATCTCCTTAGTCTGCGGCGTTGGCCGCCGCTATCTTCTTAAAGGCTTGCCGCCTTATTTTTTAAACTTACTTTTCGAAGTAGGTGTAACCGCTCATGCTGGCGGTATAGGTATGCAGAATCTGCTTGCGCTGGGCAGCGGTGATCAACCCCTGTTTCACAGCGCGCTCCGCCAGGCGGCGGAAACGCTCGAACAGTTCTTTGGGTTGATATTCTACGTAACTCAGCACGTCGGAAATACTGTCGCCGTGAATCTCATGACTGAAGTCGATACTGCCGTCCTCCTGGATACGTACACTCACCACGTTGGTATCGCCAAACAGGTTGTGCAAATCGCCCAGAGTTTCCTGGTAGGCCCCCACCAGGAAGGTGCCGAGGATATAGTCCTCGCCCTCTTTCAGTTCGTGCAGGGGCAGGGTTTTCTGCTCCTTCTCGCGACCGATAAAGCGGTCGATCTTACCGTCGCAGTCGCAAGTGATGTCGGCGATGATACCCGAGCGGGTCGGCGCCTCATCCAGGCGATGGATCGGCAGTAGCGGGAATACCTGGTCGATGGCCCACATATCCGGGATCGACTGGAAGACGCTCACATTGGCGTAGTAGATATCCGACAGCACCTCTGGCAGGGCCTGCAGGTCAGCGGGTATTACTTCGGCTTCGTCGAGGAGTGCGCGAATTTCCTGGGCACCCTGCAGGAACAGGTTCTCCGCATTGGCGCGCTCGCGCAGGCTCACCTGGCCGTGTAGGTACAAAGAGCGCACTTCGTCGCGATAATAAAGGGCGTCGTTGTAGCTCTCCTGCAGGTTTTTGGGGGTGATGCTACTCACCGCATCCTGCAGATTGAGCAACATCTGGTGGTCGCCGTCGCTGATCTTGGTGTGCTCCAGTTCCACCGGTTCGAAGCGAGTGGTGTCGAGCACATCGAACAAAAGCACAGAGGAGTAGGCCACGGTAGCGCGGCCGGACTCGGTGATAATCACCGGGTGGGCAACCCCTTCACTGTCGAGAGTCCCCATAATGGCTTCCACGACATCCACGCAGTACTCGTCGAGGGAATAGTTCTTGGAGTGGGTGTAGTTGGTCTTGGTGCCGTCGTAGTCCACCGCCAGGCCACCGCCCAAGTCCAGATAGCCCATGGGAGCGCCTTCTTCCACCAGATCGGCGTAATAGCGGCAAGCTTCCAACACTCCGGTGCGAATATCGCGAATATTCGGTACCTGCGAGCCCAGGTGGTAGTGCAGCAGCTTGAGGCAGTCGAGCATATTGTGGCTGCGCAGCTGGTCGACCATGGCAATCAGGTCGTTACTGCCCAGGCCGAAAATGCTGCGGTCGCCACTGGTGGCGTTCCAGTAGCCGCCCACCTTGGAGGCGAGTTTCACCCGCGCGCCGATATTGGGGCGCACCTGCTCGCGCTCTGCGCAGCGGATGATGGTTTCCACTTCCGAGGGCGTTTCTACTACGAAGAAAATCTGTACACCCAGGCGCTGCGCCTGCAGGCCGAGGTTGATAAATTCCTCGTCCTTGTAGCCGTTACAGATGATCAGAGATTCGGTGTTGTCCAGAATGGACAGTGCAGCGATCAGTTCCGCCTTGCTGCCAGCCTCCAGGCCGTGGTTAAAACGGCGGCCGGCGCTGGCGATCTCCTCGATCACCTGACATTGCTGGTTGACTTTGATCGGGAAGACCCCGCGAAAAACATTGCCGTAGCCGCAATTTTCGATGGCGCGGGCAAAGGATTCATTAATGCGGGCGATCTGTGCATCGAGCAGATTTTCAATGCGCAGTAGTAAGGGCATGCCCAGGCCGCGCTCGGTGGCGCCGCGGGCGATCTCCATCAGAGAGACACTTTGGGATTCCCCGTTGGGACCCTCGACCAGGACCGAAACTTCACCGTCTTCATTTAAATCGAAATAGCCGGCGCCCCAGTTGCGGATGCCGTAAAGTTCGGCAGAATCGTCGCAGGTCCAGTTTTTTACTTGTTGCTGTTTCATGGCGCCTTTCCGTTGATCTGTGGCGGGCGCGAATCTTGGGCCCAGCAGTGCTGGAAAGCAATAACTATAGATAAAAAAACGTTGATTTTTTTCCCTGTAAAAAACTAAATATTTATTCGGTTTTTTTCTGGCTTCAGCGCGCTTTACGATGAGGAATTGTTGTGGAAATTTAGCCGCGAAATAAAAAAGCGGTCCGAAGACCGCTGAAGCTTGGGGGGATGGAATAGCGCGGTTAAAACAGTCCGGGGTTGGGCACAACGCGGTAGCCGCGTCGTCGGTCATCCCAGCGGTAATAGGTGTCGTAGGCTACATAGTAGTTGTAGCCACCGACAACCACTGTCAGGGCTGAGGCCGGTAAGCTATGCACGATGGCGCCGTGAGGCGGACGGGTTACCACATAGCCGTGAGAGGCTGGGCGGTAGAAAATACCTTCGCTATAGTAGAAGCCGGTGGCGCCGATGCTGACACTGACAAAATTTTGCGGTAGGTGGCGCCAGCTGTAGCCGTAGCCGTAATGTGCCGGGCGCCAGCGAGGACGATGCCCATGGTGGCCACGGCTATAATGGGGTCTGTGCACCGCGCGGTGCTCGTGCCGGTGGCCTGTGCGGTGGCCTGTGCGGTGGCCGCGGCTATAACCATCGGAGTAACCATCTTTGTAAGCGTGGCGGACTTCTCGGCGATGTCTGCGCTCCTCTCTACGCTCTCTGCGTGCTTCCTTGCGCTGTCTGCGCTCTTCTCTACGATGTTCTCTCTCGTGCTTGCGATTATGATGTCTGTCGCGTTCCATGTGACGCTGCTCGCGATGGGCTCTTCCCTGTCCGTGGTGATCGTGGTCCATTGCCCGCTGGTGTCCCCTATGTACTTCGGAAATGGCAGGGGTTGCCAGGAGCAATAGGCCCGCGGCGGCGATGGCAGTAGTGAAGTGTCTCATGGCAGCGCTCCCGAGCACGGATGGCTCTTTGATGTCGTTTAAAGTCGTTTGTGGATCTTGGCGGGCAGTTTGCCCTGGCGGGCATGAACACTTCCTGAACTCTGCGCGATAACTTGAGGTGGGGGAGAGGTGTGGTGGGATAATTTGTAAGTGACTTGGAATCCGGCTGATATGACCTAGACAGTGGTCTGTGAGCTATCAGAGATGTCGTGGGAAAAACCTGGGGATAGCGGCACTTTTGCTAAGTTGAGACGCCTCGTCTCAGCGAGTATGATGCCGCGCTGATACATAGTGAGCGGTAGAGAGATGCAAGTCTTCCACCACGTAGCCAGCCTGCGCGAGGCGCTGGCCAGAGCCCGAGCAGACGGCAAGACCGTGGGCTTCGTGCCCACCATGGGCAATCTGCATGACGCCCATATCGAGCTGGTCAAGTTGGCCCAGCAGCACTGCGACCTAGTAGTGGTATCGATCTTCGTCAACCGCCTGCAGTTTGGCCTGAATGAGGATTGGGACAAATATCCGCGCACTATGGAGCGGGATATGGCCCGGTTGCGCGAAGCCGAGTGCGATTTCCTGTTCCACCCGGATGAGAACGAGATTTATCCCAACGGTATGGACCAGCAGACCCGCGTAGTTTGCCCGGCCATGACCGATGTGCTTTGTGGCGCGAGTCGCCCCGGTCACTTCGAAGGGGTGACGACGGTAGTCTCCAAGCTGTTTAATATTGTGCAGCCGGACAAGGCCGTATTTGGCATCAAGGACTTCCAGCAATTGGCGGTGATTCGCCGTATGGTCGAGGACCTGTGTATTCCGGTGGAAATCATTGCTGCGCCGGTACACCGCGAGAGCGACGGTCTGGCTCTGAGCTCGCGCAATGGCTATATCACTGCAGATGAGCGCCCCAAGGTGGCGGTGCTCAACCAGTCACTGAATTGGGTTAAAGATGAAATCGTGGGTGGGCGCCGGGATTTTGCCGACCTGGAAAAAGAGGCGCGCCAGCGTATCGAAGTCACTGGCTTCCGCGTCGACTATTTCTCCATCTGCTACAGCAAGGACTTACAGCCGGCGGCTGATGACGATAAACAAATTACGATTCTGGGGGCGATGTACACCAGTGCCGCGCGCCTGATCGACAACGTATCCCTGGAACTCTGAGGGGCATCCAACCATGCAAATTGAAATGTTGAAGTGCAAACTGCATATGGCCGCGGTGACCCAGGCCGAACTCTGGTATGACGGCTCCTGCGCAATTGATGAAGATCTGGTAGAGCTAGCCGGTCTGCGTGAATTCGAAAAAATCGATATTTACAACGTGAGCAACGGTGAGCGCTTTCACACCTATGTGATTCTGGCCGAGCGCGGCTCCGGTATTATCTCCATGAATGGTGCCGCTGCCCGCCGTGTACAAGTTGGCGATCGTATTATTATCGCTTCCTATGCCCAGATGACAGAGGCAGAGGCCGATAGCCACAAGCCCAAGCTGGTCTACCTGGATGAAAGCAACAAGGTAGAGCGCAGCACTAATACCATTCCGGTTCAGCTCGCTGAAGCCTGATTCTCTCCGTTACAGGGCTTTGTGCCCTGTAGCATCCCTGACATTTAGTGATCAGACATCAATAACACTTCCTGATTGAACCTCTTTTCCAGGTAGGACTCATTCAGGGTGTAATGCCAGAGATTTTTCTTTTGCCCTTTAGCAAGGGCGATTTCGCCGACTCTGCCAGGATTGTATTTAATCGGTTGGTCGAGTTGGTATTTGGCGATGGGATCTTGATAGGCCTCCTGCAAAGAAATTATTTCCCAGCCTTCCCGCTGCAGGCGACGAGCTAAATCGCCAATAAACAACGCCGTAATGTCCATTTCATGTAACAGTAGGACGTGCTTGGGTGAGCGCCCGAGATATTTGCTCGCCATATCGTCGTAGTAATTAATACTCGCCATAAGAACGTCGACATAAAACTTTGAGAGTCTCTCCATATCAACCGGTTTCCCGACTTTCACCGCCGCTTGGAAAAGCTCTTCGATATACCAGTCGTAATTATTTAAGGTGATATAGGCATTTTGGTAATTATTTTTCTGTAATAGATTTCGCATGCCATCCCGTTTTTCGATAGTTTCTCCCTCGCGCAGGTAGGGAAAGCGGAAATAGGGTTTAAAATTGTCAAATTTTTGCAGTAGATGATGGGCTTGTAAAAAATCTGACTGATAGACGGATAGCTCTGTCTCAAGAAAGTTGGGATGGCTATGGGTGTGATTGCCAATAATATGCCCGGCCTTGTTGTATGTGCCTATTCTCTCTAGGCCTTCCTGATTCAGTGATTGCGTGGTGGCAAAGAAGGCTACTTGTCCAATTTTGTGCTTTTCCAGGTTCTCAATTAGTGTTTTTGCTCGAGTTGGTCCGTCAAAGTAGCCATCGGCTTTGCGGGGGGCATCGTCAAGCGTAATCGCCAATTGTTTGGCATTAGCTACAGGGATTGTGAACAGGCTGATAATCAAAATCAGTATAGAGCGCAGCATGATTTATTTCTCTAATGGATTTGTTTAGGGGGCGTTCGCTTAACCTGGATTTATTTGTCTAACTTTTCCGACTTTCTATCTTAATTTACTTGCTGGGCAACCTTAATGCTCGTGTAATCTAAGTGACCTTTAAGCATTATTTTCTATTGTGTCCATTTTGACCGCAGGTGTATATGACCAAAATACTAGTGAGTTCTTGTCTCCTGGGGTGTGCCGTGCGTTATAACGGTAGTGATGTTGAGGTCCATAACAACGATTTTGATTGGCTTATAGAAACCCAGGATATCGTTCCTCTGTGTCCGGAAGTTGCAGCCGGATTGCCTATACCCAGAGATCCGGCAGAGATTTTCGGCGGTAGTGGTGCTGAGGTTTTAGCGGGCACGGCCAGAATTATAGGAATTGATCATAAGGATCTGACAGATCAATTGATATGGGGAGCGGACGTAGCCCTGCGCTTGTGTCGAAATCAGGATAACAAGTTTGCGGTGCTTACAGAAAACAGCCCATCCTGTGGTTCGAACTTTATTTACGATGGCAGTTTTTCAGGAGTGAAGAAAAAAGGGATTGGAATAGTTGCTGCCCGTCTAAGTGAATCGGGAGAGTTGGTTTTTAGTCAGCATACTGTTGGAAGCCTCAGAGACTTAGTTGAGACCTCACGTTTGATATAGTTTTAATTAATAAGTGCTTTCTTGCTTAGGAGGAAAGGATTAGAAATGCGCTATAAAGTCATTAATTTTAGAGAAAAGCTAGCAAAGTTCTCGGACCATTGGTCTCCTAAGGTCATCGCGGAGATGAATGATTACCAGTTCAAGCTGGTAAAGATACAAGGAGAGTTTACCTGGCATGATCATCCCGATACGGATGAGGTTTTTATCGTTGTCTCAGGACAAATGGAAATTGAGTTTCGCGATAATACTATCTGTTTGGGTCCTGGGGAGATGGCTGTGGTGCCCAAAGGCGTGGAGCACAAGCCAAGGGCTGAACAGGAGTGCGAGATTTTACTGGTTGAGCCCAGAGGCGTTGTGAATACTGGTGATGCCGGAGGTGAACTGACCGCGGATAATAATATCTGGATTTAATATCCGGTAAATTGTCCAGGGCTTAATCGATAATTTTCTGTTGTTAGTCAACCTTCTGGCCCCTTGTTGTTTTAGCCGTCCCCAGTGGGTGAGAAATGGACGAATTATCTTGTACCGTGTGAATGTTTCCTACTTTTCAACTCTGCCAGCGGTGGGGGGATTGTTTCACCCAGGCAATGCTATAAAGTGAGTCGAATAAGACCCCATAAATTCAGAATTCTCTAGGCCAAGGTGCCACGCTAATAATAAGGGAGAAGATGATGTCAGATGTGCATACCCGCCCCATACCTGCCAAGTTTGCCGCCAATGCTCTGATTGGCGCTGAAGACTACGAAAAAATGTATCGACAATCGGTGCAAGATCCAGAGGCATTCTGGGCTCAGCAGGCCAAGGATTTTCTGCAGTGGGAAAAATCTTTTACCCAGGTGCTGGAGGAGGATATGCACCGAGGGCATACGGCTTGGTTTGCCGATGGTCAACTCAATGTCACGGTGAATTGCATCGACAGACACTTAGCTAGCCGCAGTGAGCAAACCGCCATTTTGTGGGAGGGAGACGACCCTGCGGATAGTGTAGCGATTACCTATCGCACTCTGTATGACAATGTGTGCCGCCTGGCGAACTTGTTGAAATCTCGTGGAGTGAAGAAAGGGGATCGGGTTTGCATTTATATGCCCATGATTCCCGAGGCGGCCTATGCCATGCTCGCCTGTGCCCGTATTGGTGCGGTGCATTCGGTGGTGTTTGGCGGTTTCTCGCCGGTTTCGCTAAGGGATCGCATACTCGACTCTGATTGTCGCTTGGTGATTACCGCCGATGAAGCGATTCGAGGGGGTAAGCATATTCCCCTCAAAGCTAATGTAGATCAGGCCCTGTCTGAGTGCCCCAGCGTTCATACGGCCATTGTGGTAAAGCATATCGGCGCCCCAGTGGACTGGGATAGTAAACGGGATATCTGGTATGCGGATGCCATCGCAGAAATGGATGGCGACTGTGCACCAGAAGTCGTCAGCGCTGAAGATCCGCTGTTCATCCTCTATACCTCCGGTTCCACCGGCAAACCAAAAGGGGTGCTACATACCACCGCTGGTTATTTGCTGATGGCCACCATGACTTTCAAATATGTATTTGATTACCGGGAGGGTGAGGTTTTCTGGTGCACCGCGGATGTCGGTTGGATTACCGGCCATAGCTATATCGTCTACGGTCCCCTGGCTGCCGGAGCCACCACGTTAATGTTTGAAGGCGTGCCCACCTATCCGGATGCCTCACGTTTTTGGCAGGTTGTGGATAAACATCAGGTCAACAGCTTTTACACTGCGCCCACGGCGATCCGTGCATTAATGGGAGCGGGGGATGCGTTTGTCACCAGTACAGAACGCAGCTCCCTGCGACTATTGGGGACCGTGGGTGAGCCAATTAACCCAGAGGCCTGGGAGTGGTATTACAAGGTAGTCGGTGATGAGCGCTGCCCTATTGTGGATACCTGGTGGCAGACGGAAACCGGCGCTCATATGATCACACCGCTACCCGGTGCTATGGCGCTTAAACCGGGTTCCGCCACAAAGCCTTTCTTTGGTGTGCAGCCGGTGTTGTTGGATGGGGACGGCAAAGAAATCGAAGGTGCGGGAGAAGGTGCTCTGGCGATTAAAAAAAGCTGGCCCTCGATGATTCGCGGAGTATATGGCGATCGCCAACGTATGATTGATACCTACTTTTCTACTTATCCCGGTTATTACTTTACTGGCGATGGTGCGCGCAGGGATGCGGATGGTTACTACTGGATCACCGGGCGTATCGACGATGTGTTGAATGTTTCTGGCCACCGCCTAGGCACCGCTGAGATCGAGAGTGCCCTGGTGTTGCACCCGGACACCGCAGAGGCCGCAGTGGTGGGTTATCCGCATGATATTAAGGGTCAGGGTATTTATGCGTTTGTTACCCTGAAATCAGGGCGGGAACCCAGTGAAACCTTGTGGCAGGCGTTAATTGAACTCTGCTCCAAAGAGATAGGGCCTATTGCCAAGCCGGATGTCATTCAATGGGCGCCGGGCCTGCCTAAAACCCGCTCGGGAAAAATTATGCGGCGTATTCTGCGCAAGATAGCCTGTAATGAGTTGGATAACCTCGGAGATACCTCCACCCTGGCGGACCCTGCAGTAGTTGACGATCTACTGGCACATCGCGAAAATCGCTGACCTGAATTTAGCGCAAGTACTATTCCCTGACGGCGCGGCTGTTGGGGACTGTAGAAAAGCCGGGCATCGCCCGGCTTTTTTGCTCTTATCGGTGCCATCGCGCGCTGGTTCAAGGCCAGTAAATTGACTCAAGGAGAAAGAGTTTGGAGCAGGTAAAGTACCTTTGTGAGCACTATCGCTTTGCAGCTGACCAGCGCCTCAAGGTTTTTAATTTTTTTGTTGTACTGACCATGTTTGTGGAGGGTGGGATTTTTACTGCGGTGGAGAAAAATTTTCACCCGCTTATATTGGCCCTGCTCGGTGGTTTTGTGATGATCCTGGTAACGGTATTTTGGTTGATGGATGTACGCAGCCGCGAGCTACTTAGGTTAGCGGTACCCGCCCTGCAAAATCTCGAGCAGCAGTATCCCGAAGAGGCTAGAATTTTTTCCAATGACGCTATCCGCCGTGGGGAAATTGCGCGTTACACCTTTGCCTATCGGGTACTTTTGGTCGGCCAGCTTATCTTTGGGTTTGGTGTGGCAGCATATGGGTTGTATCACTGGTATATCACTCCTTAACCCGACCCCTCAAATTTTGGCATGGCAACTTGGCGACAGAATTTGCTGGGTTGTCATCAGCCTCGACGCTGTAATGGTTCTTTTCACGCAGTAAAGCCCGTCACGATTCCATTCCAAGCAAGGTCTAACTCCCTTCCCTGGACTATCTTGCAGATTGGCGGTGAAGCCAGCCTATGAAAGGGAAAGTAAATCCATGTTGGATCACATCAGAATACCGGTTGAAGATTTTACCCGTTCCCGTGAGTTTTATCGCCAAGCCCTGGCGTGTTTGGGGTATGAATTGGTGATGGAGTTTGATAATTCAGCTGGTTTTGGCTGGGCGGATAAGCCGGAATTTTGGATTCGCAGCGAGGAAGTCAGCAGCTCTCAGCTACATATTGCCTTTCGGGCCGAGGAACGTGAGGTAGTGCGTGATTTCTATAGAGCTGCATTGGCAGCGGGTGGTACCGATAATGGTGTGCCGGATATCTATGAAGAGTATCACCCGGATTACTACGCAGCCTATGTATTAGACCCGGATGGCAACAATCTCGAGGTGGTTTGTCATTTGCCCGGCGATTTGCAGGAATAATTCAGGTAGTTGCTTAGCTAATAAAATAGAGACTTTGTTATGGATGATGCTGTCCGCGCCAAGTACCTACCTATTGCACTGGTAGTCGTAGGCCTGATCTTTATATTTGCTATTTATCCGATGATGATGTGGGTTTGGCCATCTGGGTGGGGGTGGACCCCACGACAGCCGGAATATGAGCAGATGATTATGGGGATCTATGCAACTTTGGGTGTTTTTCTTATTCGCGCGGCAAAAGATCCCGCAGCCAATGCCAGCTTAATTTGGTTTACCGTTTGGTCCAGCTTGGTGCATGCCACCATTATGCTGTTTCAGGCATTGTACGATCGCACTGAGCGAGCGAATTTGTTGGGAGATATTCCTGCGCTTTTTTTGGTGGCAATTGTGCTTTGGTATCTGATGCCAAAGCGTCACTTTAAAAAAAGTGATAAAACTTGAGGGGGAATTTTATAGTCAGTGCAGCTTATTAATCCCAACTATAAGAACGATAATAAGGTCTAATTTCCCACTAAATATACTCGCTTATAAGCTCTGTCCCTGTAATAGAAACAATTTTAGGGACGGACTTGCCGATGAAATATCTTCCTTTATTTGCATTAACTATCGGCCTGATAGGCGGTGCCAATGCTGAGACATTAACTCGCGATAATGGCGCACCGATAGGTGACAATCAGAACTCACAAACTGCGGGAGAAAATGGTGGAAATTTACTGCAGGATGTGAACCTGATCCAGAAATTACAACGCTTTGCCCGTGAGCGTATTCCAGAGCGGGTTGTACATGCGCGCGGCACAGGAGTACACGGTGAATTTGTCGCTACAAAGGATATTGGTGACCTGACCCGAGCGGTGGTATTTGAGCCCGGTAGTAAGACACCAGTCTTCGTGCGCTTCTCAACCGTAATTCATTCCAAAGGCTCGCCGGAAACTCTGCGCGATCCCCGTGGCTTCGCCACCAAGTTTTATACCGATGAGGGCAACTGGGATCTCGTAGGCAATAATCTGCCGGTATTTTTTATTCGCGATGCGATTAAATTTCCGGATATGGTGCATTCCCTGAAACCCTCTCCGGTAACTAATCAGCAGGATCCAAATCGCTTTTTCGATTTCTTTAGCCATGTACCAGAAGCCACCCATATGCTCAGTTGGGTTTATTCTGACTACGGCACCCCGGCAAACTTGCGTCAAATGGATGGTTGGGGTGTGCACGCCTATAAACTTATCAATGATAAGGGCGAAGTACATTATGTGAAATTCCACTGGAAAACCCGCCAGGGTATTAAAAACCTAAGTGCGGAGGAAGCGGCGGAAATCCAGTCGAAAGATTTCAGTCATGCGACGCGAGATATGTACGCGGCCATTGAGAAAGGAGACTACCCCCAGTGGGATTTGTATATCAAGGTACTGAAACCTTCTCAGCTTGATGGCTTTAATTACAACCCACTCGACGCGACTAAAATGTGGCTGGATGTGGAGGAAACCAAAGTCGGCACCATGACGCTCAACCGTGTGCCCACTAATTTTTTCCAGGAAACTGAGCAAGCCGCATTTGCGCCAGCCAATATTGTGCCCGGCATTGAACCGTCTGAAGACCGTCTGCTGCAGGGCCGTGTTTTCTCCTACTCCGATACTCAAATGTATCGCTTGGGAGCGAATCATCAGCAGCTGCCGATCAATCGTCCCCGCGCAGTAGTGAATAACTGGAACCAAGATGGAGCCGCAAATTACGGGCAGCAGACTTCCGATGTGAACTATCAGCCGAGCCGTATTGATGCCCGCAGCGAAGATCCCAAAGGCCTGTACAGCAATAAGCTGCTCACTGGCAGTACCCAGCAAAAGGCGATTGAGAAGAAACTGCCATTTGCCCAGGCCGGTGTTTTCTATCGCAGCTTGAGTTTGAAAGAGCGTCAGAACCTGATCGAAAACCTAGCTGGTGATCTGGGTAAGGTGCGCGATGACAACACCAAACACATTATGCTGAGCTATTTCTTCCACGCCGATAAAGACTATGGTCAGCGCCTGACCAAAGCGGTTGGTGGCAACCTGAGCCGAGTGAAAAAACTGGCCCAGTAATATTGACCCATTGGTGGGCGGCAGTTGCCGCCCACCAAAATGTTTAGGTGAACTCATGAGATCAATTCTATTTGCAATCGTCTTTCTCGCCCAGGGGCTAACTCTAATGGCTCAGGCAGTGGAACCGGAAAAAAATGACTCTGACTTTACCGAACTCTCCCAGTATTTTTTTGCCGCTGCCAGGATTGGTGATACCGAGGTGCTGCGTGAATTCTCGCAAGCCGGATTTCCCCTAAATACCCGCAATTCAAAAGGCTATACGGCACTGATGATTGCCACCTATAACGGCCGCAGGGAAGCTGTGGATTATTTGTTGCAAAGGGGTGCGGACGCCTGTGCACAGGATCGTCGCGGCAATACCGCGTTGATGGCGGCAATTTTTCGTGGTGAGTTTGCCTTGGCAAGAACCTTGTTAAAGCAGGACTGTGATTCGCAACAGGTCAATAGGGCCGGCCATTCGGCAGAGGATTTTGCCGAGGTCTTTGGTCGTGACCAAATGGTTCAGCTATTGCAGCAACAGCGGTCAAGTGGCGGTTAGTCACTGCAATTCAGGGAGTGGTTCTGGTTAGTGCTATTGCACGCCACTTCCCCTTCTGCAGCCTCTTTGGGTGTCGCTAAAGCTGCGGGGCTATTCTGTGTTTGTCCCGGCCCCCGCGAGCGCGTTAGCATAGCCAACCGATTCTCAGTTGGTACCCGCTATGACCCAGAGCCACCATCCCTATGAAGCCCTTACGCCGGACGTGGTGATTGACTGTGTCGAGAGCACCGGGCTGATTTCCGATGCGCGCATTTTCCCCTTAAACAGTTATGAAAACCGGGTCTACCAAGTGGGCATTGAGGGCGCGGAACCATTGATCGCCAAATTTTACCGCCCCGGCCGCTGGAGTGATGAGCAGATTCAGGAAGAGCATCGTTTCACTCTGGAATTGGCCGAAGCGGAGATTCCGGTGGTGGCGCCGATGCAGTTTGATGGGCATACCCTGCTGGAGTCGGCAGGCTTTCGCTTTGCCTTGTTTCCCCGCCGCGGGGGGCGCCAGCTGGAGCTGGATAATTTCGATCATCTGGAGCAGGTGGGCACTATGCTCGGGCGTATCCACGCAGTGGGTGGCGCTAAGCCCTTTATTCATCGCCCGACTTTGACTCTAAAGCACTTTGCCATTGATAGCCGAGAATTTATCCTGGATGGTGATTTTTTACCGCGGGAAAACCGTGAGGCCTACGCCTCGGTAACCGGGCATATTATTGAACAGGTCGCCCCGTTGTTTGAGCGTGACTGGGACTTACTGCGTCTGCACGGTGACTGTCACAGTGGTAACTTCCTGTGGCGCGATGAGACGCCCTGGTTTGTGGATCTGGATGACTGCCTGATGGGCCCGGCCATCCAGGATATCTGGATGCTGATCTCTGGCAATCGCGCCGAGCAAACCGCCTACCTTGATGCGGTACTCGAAGGTTATGAAACCTTCTATAGTTTTGATCCTCAGCAGTTGCAGCTGGTGGAACCATTGCGCTGTTTGCGCCAGATGCACCACGCTGCCTGGCTGGCGCGCCGCTGGCAGGATCCGGCTTTTCCTCAGGCATTTCCCTGGTTTAACACGCCTCGTTATTGGGCGGAACATATACTGGCACTGCGCGAGCAGCAATCGGCACTACTGGAGCCACCTCTGACACTGGGAGCGGTTTGATATGGAAGAGTCCACTGTGAATGCCTCATGCACCGAGACAAACTCGGATTTACTATGGGAGCGAATTCGCATCGAAGTGGCACAGCAGGTCGAACGCGAACCGATCCTGGCCAGTTTTCTGCACGCCACTATTCTCAATCACAGCTCCTTGGAGGCGGCCCTCAGCTTTCACCTGGCTAACAAGTTGGACAATGCCGTGGCGCCGGCACTGCTGATCCGCGAGGTGATCGATGAAGCCCTGGCGGCCGACCCGGAAATAGGTCGTGCGGCGCGCGCGGATCTGAATGCCACTTACCTACGGGACTCCGCATGCAATTCCATGCACGAGCCCTTCCTCTACTTCAAAGGGTTTCACGCCCTGCAGGTGCACCGGGTGGCGCACTGGTTGTGGAGGCAGCAGCGGCGTTCGCTGGCCATGTTTTTACAACACCGGGTCTCGGTGGTGTTCAGTGTGGATATTCACCCTGCGGCAAAAGTGGGGGAGGGTATCCTGTTGGACCACGCTACCGGTATTGTGATTGGTGAGACTGCGATAGTGGAGGACAATGTTTCTATCATGCAGTCGGTAACCCTGGGGGGGACCGGCAAGGAGAGTGGCGACCGCCATCCCAAGATTCGCTGTGGGGTTCTGATTGGCGCCGGCAGCAAGGTACTGGGCAATATCGAAGTGGGCGAATGCGCCCAGGTGGCCTCTGGCAGTGTGGTCTTAAAGCCGGTACCGGCAAAAACCCTGGTGGCCGGTGTGCCGGCCAAAGTGGTGGGGCCGGCGACTTGTGCCCAGCCGGCAATGTCTATGGATCAGTGCGCGCTTTCGCAAGTGGAAAAGTAGTGATCGCGACCCCACCTTGTGTGGGGTTTTTCGTTCTTTAGGGAGTTGGATAAACGGAACTATCCTTGTACCCATGAAATACAGTCTCAGCGCCAAAAACCTTGTCTGCCGCAATCTAGAGGCTCACGCCAGTTATTGTGCGGCTCTGCTCAATCCCAATCACACCAAAGAGATCACCGGTATTGTGCGCAGTGATACTGGTCTTTTATCGGGCCGTCTTAACCAGGCGGTTTCCAATACAGTGATGCAGCCACGCATACTGCAGCGCTTCGCGCTGGACTATTTTGCCGAGCGCCACAGCGCATTTACCTTGTGGCACAGCGCCTCCAAGCCGCTCGATGACGAGGCTCTGGCGCAGCTGGGATTACAGCGCAAGCAATCGCAGGTGGCGATGGCCGCAGAGATTGAACGCCTGGCAGTGCAGGGGGCCGCACAGAAAGTGGATGGGTTGGTGTTGTCCCCGGTAAAAAAAGAGGCTCTGCCCGAATATGCAGAAGTACAGGCGGCGGGGTGCGGCAGTGCCCTGGAAGCCGCGGAGCTAAAAAAATTTTACACGGCACTGGCGGAGATTCCCGAACAGCGCCGAGCGCGGCTCAGGTTCTTTTTGGCACGGTTGCAGGATACTCCGGTGGCGGCGGGCTGCCTGTTTGCCTCCGCCGATGCTCTGGGACTCTACGATCTGGTGACTCTGCAAGACTACCGAGGGCAGGGGATTGGTCGGGCTCTGTTTCACTATCTGCTGGTGCAGGCTCAGAGCAGTCATCACCGCAGTCTAGTGGCGCTGGTACCTGCGGAACGTCAGCAGTTGCCATTGGATTGCGGCTTTTTTGCTGTGGGCGAGGTGGCGCGCTATGTTTACACGCCTTGAGGGGGCTGATCAGTTTGTTGTTCTATAGAGTCTAACGAGGGTCAAGCGCGTTCAATAGGAAAGGCGATCACCTCTTCGATGGTTTTGTAACCACCGGCCAACATCAATAAACGATCCACACCAAGTGCCACACCGGCACACTCCGGCATCCCCGCCCGCAATGCCTCCACTAATCGCTCCTCATAGGGATAGAGATTGAGGCCGTGCTTTTGGCGATTGGCATGGTCCGCTTGGAAACGACGCAGCTGTTCCGCACTATCGGTCAATTCCCAATAACCGTTGGCTAGCTCCAATCCGCCCACATAGGCTTCGAAGCGCCTTGCCACTGGGGTGCCACTTTCGTCGGGAAGCACCTTGGCAAGCGCCGCTTGGTCTGCGGGGAAGTCGTACAGCAGCGTAATACCCTCACCCATGGTGGGCTCCAGGCGATGGCTCATCAGCAAGTCCAGACATTCGCTGCGATCAGCGGGGCTGAAGGCCAGGTCCATCTCCTTCTCGACACAGCGGTGTAAGTCACTATCGCTGGCGTTATGGGGGTCCAGCTGTAATTCGCGCTGGAACAACTCCCGATAGCTGAGTAACTGCACTTGTTGGATTTCTAGTACTTCGCTCAGTAGATCGGCCACTTCGTCCATCAGGCGTCGATCATCCCAGCCGCAGCGATACCATTCCAACATGGTGAATTCCGGGTTGTGGCGGCTGCCTGCTTCACCTTGGCGAAACGCCTTGCCCAGGTAGTAGCAGTCGCCGAAACCGGCGGCCAGCAAGCGCTTCAGCCCAAACTCTGGACTGGTGGCCAGGTAGGCGTTGTCACCACCGCATTGGGTGGGAATGGAATCGATATGCGGGTCGCTGGTAGCGCGGCGTGAAAGCACTGGCACTTCGGTTTCCAGCACCTTGCGCACAGTAAAAAATTGACGAATTTCAGCCATTAACGCGGCGCGATGGCGCAGAGCTTCAATGGTGGCGCTAGGATGCCAGAGGTTAGAGGTCATGGGATTGGCTCAGGCGGCGGACGGCCGGTGGCCGCCCGCGAGAGGTGGGAAATTAATCTTCTTTGGCGCGGCCCAGGTATTCACCGGTGCGGGTATCTACTTTGATGGTCTCGCCGATTTCCAGGAACAACGGCACTTTAACCACAGCGCCGGTAGCCAGGGTAGCCGGCTTGGTGCCGCCCTGGGCGGTATCGCCGCGCAGGCCGGGATCGGTGTCAGTGATTTCCAGAATGACGTGGTTGGGCGGAGTGACTGCCAGCGGAGAACCGTTGTACAGGGTTACAGTGCAGATATCCTGCTCTTTCAGCCATTTGGATGCGTCGCCCACTGCGTCGGTGCTGGCCTGGTGCTGTTCGAAGGTTTCGGGCTCCATAAAGTGGAAGAACTCTCCATCGTTGTAGAGGTATTCCATCTCGCGGTCCATAACATCTGCGCCTTCCAAGCTTTCGCCGGAGCGGAAGGTGCGCTCCCAAACTCGGCCGGTTTTCAGGTTGCGCAGTTTAACGCGGTTGAATGCCTGGCCCTTGCCAGGTTTGACGAACTCGTTTTCTACAATCGAGCAGGGATCGCCGTCGAGCATTACCTTGAGGCCGCCCTTGAATTCGTTGGTAGAGTAATTAGCCATAGCAATTAGAGCCCTTATAAGTCATGTATCTCTATGATTTTTAACGAGTTTTCCCCTCACAAAAGCCCGGCCGCGGCCCGCTCCAGCCCTGGGAATCCCGTGCGCTCCCGCCAAAAATGGTAGCTGCAGGCGACTCGTTAGGCCGCGGCGCAGAGACTTTACCTGCGGCCCTGAAATGTTGGGGCGAGATTATACAGGAGGGCGGCGGCTTGAACGACTCCGTGCGGCGATTTGAAGAGTTGTTATGGCCGCTTGTACAGATCTTGGCTGGAGCTGCTTGCGAGCCCGCAGGTTTGGGCCCGCGGACTGAAAAAAGTAGCGGTGGCTGTGTATTAGCCAAGCGGATTATCGTTGCTTTTGTCGATATCCCGCAGCAGGCGTCTGGCATAGTAAGCGAAGGTAGCCTGACTGCGTTTTTCCTGCAGGATCCAGTCGTGGGCTTCGCGGCCGAGTTCCGGTTTTATATCCTGAATGGTGCCAGAGGACTCCGCCAGCATTTGCAACTGGGCGGCGCGCTCGCACTGGAGGGCCATGGAGCAGGCTTCCTCGACGGAGCGGCAGGCAATGATCAGGCCGTGGTGAGCGAGCAGAATAGCGCGCTTGTCACCGATCGCTTCAGCAATCAACTCGCCCTCGCTGTTGCCCACCGGCACGCCTGGCCACTCCTTGAGGAAGGCGATGTCGTCGTACAGCATGCAGGCGTCCATGTGGGAAATTTTCAGTGGGCGCTCCAGCATGGACAGTGCAGAGATATGAATTGGATGGCTGTGCACTATGCACTTAACATCCGGACGTGCACGGTAAATCCAAGTATGGAAGCGGTTGGCAGGGTTGGCCATGCCGTCGCCGGAAAGGACTTCGAGATCTTCGTTCACTTCCAGCAAATTGGACGCGGTAATTTCATCAAAGCCCAGGCCCAGGCGCTGGGTGTAATAATTTCCTGGTGTTTCTGCTCGGGCAGTGATCTGTCCGGCCAGACCGGAGTCGTGTCCGTGGGCAAAAAGAATACGGCAGGTGAGCGCAAGTTTTTCACGCAGAGTCCAATCGGGCACGCCCAGATGCTGCTTCATGGATTCGCTGGCGCGCTCAATCAGCTCGTTTTTATTCATTGATAGTGTTTCAGCCATTTTTAACTCCAATATTTACGGCACAGAATGTTCACCGGTTGCCGTGCGCGGTGGAACTCTGGGAAAGTGCCGTTCAATCTTTTTAATTTTTTGCAGCAAGCACAGTGATTTCACTGTGGTAAATACATCCCTGTATTGTGCCCAGCCACAATAAATGGCCGGGCAAACACGGCTTAGGCGGGGATCGCTTGGGGCTGACTCTGTTTCGAGGTGCGGTAGGCCGTTTCGATAGAATCGAAGAACTGTTGGCGGGCCTGCACCAGACGGCGTCCCGCATCGAGCATGACATCAAGCTGGGAGGCATCTTTACTGCCGATATCGACCATAATATCGCGGATGGTTTCAGCATGGCCGTCGTCGCATTCGATATGCAGCAGAAAGAAAGTTAACTGTTCGTCTGCCACGCCGCGGGCGCGGAAGCCGGCGATGATATCGCTATAAAGGTCCGGTACCAGTGCCTCTGCGCCCAGGCATAGTGCGCCCAGTCCCGAGCTGGCACGCAGGTCGCGGCAGTGTTGGAACATAGTGTCGATCAGGTGCTGGGTGCCCGGCAGAATTTCTGCATTTTCCAAGCTCAGACCAAAATGCTCGAGAGTCTCGCGGTAAATCTCAGCGTGGGGCTTGGGGCTGTCGGGTTCCAAACCCAGTTCTTCCATCAGGTTTTCAGCCAGCTCATGTACTTCTTGATTACTGGGGAGGTTGGCCATCATCGCACACAGGTAACGCACGAAGTAGCTGCTGTAAATTCCCTGTTGGACCAGGAAAATTTTCAGCTCTTCCATGGTTATAGAGCCATCGCGGCAGCGCTTGAGGAATGGGTGAGCACGAGTTTGCTCAATCAGTAAATCTTTATTTGCCTCAAGTAATTCAAGCTGCATTTCCATCGAATTATTCCTTTATGTAATTCCATTTTTATTGGACGAGGAAGATGTCCGGTTTATTTTTTTATTGAAATTCGAGTGCACTGAATTCAAGAAAGACAAGGTTGTTATCGCTTTGTCTTTGGTTAAATTAACACCGTATTAACCCTGTTGTGAATGGGGGAATTGTGAAGATTTTCCTAAGGAAATTTGTATGAGTAGTAATATTTTTATGCTGGTAGTTATTTTTTTGTTAGTAACAACTTTTATTGATTCGGAGTGATTTTTTACTTTGGTGGTATTGAAGTCGTTACTTCGCTTGCAGCGCAGGCTGTGCGCCTATGTTGAAAGGGCGATATTGAGATTTTCTAATCTCAAGGTCAGTGTGGCGTTTATTTTTTTGTCGATTTTTTTTCGTTGTTTATGTGACAAAGTTGAATAATTGTGAGAGAAAAAATATTTGGCACAGGCTTGGTTTATACTCCTTGTTACGGAAAGTCGGGGTGTGGGCCTGACTGAACCCGATATTAATTGGCTTTAAAACCATTGTGACTGTGTGGTTTTATTGGTTTTGGCTCGGTAACTTTGATCGACAGTTTTCCGCCTTTTGGGTACCGCTATCAGGCTTGGTAGGCCGAATACCTGGAGCGTCTGTGCTGGGAGCAGCTTCTGGTACAATGGCTTCTTTAGTGTTGCTCCCTTCCGTGCGTATTCCTATGGTGAAATCCCCAGCCGTCGACAGCGAAATGATCGACATCTCCGAAGCCCGCCGCTGGCAGGATGAACTTTCAGACCTGATCACTGATCCCGAAGAGTTGATCCGGTTGCTGCAGCTCGACCCGGCGCAGCTGCCTTGGGCGCAACGGGCCAATGAAAAGTTTGCCTTGCGGGTACCGCGCCCGTTTCTCCGCCGTATACGCCCTGCCGACCCAAATGATCCGCTGTTGTTGCAGGTTTTGCCCGGCGCTGCAGAGTTGGAAGTAGTAGCGGGTTATAGTGCAGACCCGCTAAAAGAAGCTGAGGCGAATCCACTGCCGGGGGTGGTACATAAATATCACGGTCGCCTGCTGTTTATTGCGGCGGGACAGTGCGCGGTAAATTGTCGTTACTGCTTTCGCCGGGAATTTCCCTATGGCGATAACCATTTGAATCGCAAACAGTGGTCTGCAGCGCTTGATTATGTGCGCGCACACACAGAGTTGCGCGAGGTGATTTTGAGCGGTGGTGATCCACTGGTAATGAATGATCGCCAACTCGGTTGGCTCGCCGGTGAGCTGGCACAGATCCCCCATCTAAATAAATTGCGCGTGCACAGTCGTGTACCCATTGTGGCGCCTAGCCGCATTACTGATGAGATGCTGTCCTGGTTCAGCCAGTCGCGCCTGAAGCCAGTGCTGGTTTTGCACTGTAATCACGCTAACGAAATTGATGCTGAGGTGCGTGGGGCCCTGCTCAGACTACGCGAAGCGGGAGTGATCCTGCTAAATCAAGCGGTGTTGCTGCGCGGCATCAATGATAGCTGCGAAGCCCTGGAGGCCCTCAGCGAAACCCTGTTTGATGCGGGTGTGTTGCCCTATTACCTGCATCAGTTGGACAGGGTCAATGGTGCGGCCCACTTCGAAGTGAGTGATAGCGTGGCAGTGGAAATCGTTGAGCAATTACGCCGGCGCCTACCGGGTTATTTGGTGCCGAAGCTGGTGCGAGAAGTGCCGGGTGTCGCTTCCAAGTCGCCAATAGAGGCTTGCGTCAAACCTTCTAAAGTCGATTAATAAAAATCCTGAGGGGCAGAGGATAGAAAAATGGCGTCAAATTGATCTGTGCTAAATACACGGCAGAGCCTATCTATATAGTGGCTGCCGATTAATTGCGCCGCACAGCCCGCGGGCCAGAAAAGCAGCTGCCGGCCTGCTCAGTGATTACTTATTCGCAAAAAAATACTTTCGGGCGTGTTTTTGGCAGGAAGAATAGTGTGACTTGAATCACGCGTACCACCCAGATGTGCTCTTGTATGCCACCACTGGGGCCCCCTAAACTACCGCATGGGGTTGCGGTGCGCTGCCCTGAATAAATAGAGCAAATAATGAATAGCAACGACACTATCCGACTCCTTCTGATTCACGATATGCCTTCAGAGGCACAGCGCCTGGTGAGCATGTTGCACAATGCAGGCAGGCCCAATCGTGCCCAGCATGTCGCTAATGAAGCGGTTTTTACCCGCTTGCTGCAAGATAAAACCTGGGACCTAGTGATCGCCTCAGAAGGTAGTACTCAGGTTCCTCCTGCAGTAACTCTACGCACTATCAGTAAACTGCAAAAAGATATTCCGGTGATTCTGCTGAGTGAGCGCAGTGGCTCTCAGCCGGTGGTTGAAGGGCTGAAACTGGGCGCCAGGGACGTGGTGACGGTGGATGAAGATCAACACCTATTGTTGGTGATCCAGCGCGAGATGTCGGCTCTCGAAAACCGCCGCCAGGCGCGGCTACACGACCGTCGCTATCACGCCACACTCAAGCGGGCTAAAGAATTACTCGACAGCTCCAAAGATGCCATAGCCTATGTCTCCGACGGCCTACTGGTATATGCCAACGATTCCTTTGCCGAGCGTTTCGGCTATGAAACTGGTGAGGATATCGAATACCAACCGCTGATCGATATGTTGGCGGAAAATGAGCAGGAAGGCGCACGGGAATTTCTCAAGCGCTGCGCTATCGACAACAATGAAGTTGAGGCCAAGGAGTGGCAGTTTACTGCCAGAACTATGAGCGGCGATCCGCTGCCCACCCGTGCAGAGGTACTCAGTACGACTTACGAGGATGAGCGCTGTTTGCAAGTGCGCATTGCCAGTCGTCGCGGCGATACTGAACAGCTGGAAGCTCAGCTCAGCGATATTAAAAATCGGGACCCTCTCACTGGCCTATATAACCGCCAGCATTTTTTGCAGCTACTGGACTCCACCATCAAGGCTTCGGCGGATTCACATCGCACCGGTGGCTTAATGTTTATTCAGGTGGATCGCTTTGCTGAGGAGGTGCAAAAAGTTGTGGGTGTGGCTGGTGCCGACGCACTGCAGAAAGCCATGGCAGAATTATTACAGGGCTGCCAGCGCAGCGGTGACACCCTGGCACGTTACAGTGATGACAGTTTTTGCCTGCTGAGCTCCGATACCACGCCGGATAGTATCGAGCTGCGCGCTAAAGATATACTCAAGCGAATTGCTGACACCATTTTCGATGCCGCCGGCAAGACCCAGCAGGTGACCGCCTCGATTGGGATTTCATTACTGAGCGAGGCTTCCAGTGGCTCCCAGCAAGTGCTGGAGCAGGCACAAACGGCCCATAAACAGGCCCTCGGCGAAGACGCTCAGGGCGGTGCTTTTGCCCTTTATGAGCCGGATACCGAAAACAGTGCCGATGCCGGTACCTATCACCGTGCCCGAGTGGTGCAGGCGCTGGAAGCGGGCAACCTCAAGCTACTGTACCAGCCAATCCTGAGTCTGCAGGGCACCGGCGAGCAGATGTACGAGGTATTAGTACGTATGCTTGATGAAAAAGAGGAACTGGCGCCGCTGGCTTTT
This sequence comes from Microbulbifer mixtoriginis (SeqCode), assembly GCF_052466765.1. Classification (NCBI taxonomy): domain Bacteria; kingdom Pseudomonadati; phylum Pseudomonadota; class Gammaproteobacteria; order Cellvibrionales; family Microbulbiferaceae; genus Microbulbifer; species Microbulbifer mixtoriginis (SeqCode). The sequence continues at coordinate 2,092,857 of NZ_CP174289.1, read as the reverse complement.
CTGCAGGAACTGGGTGATGCGGGGCTGTCGGCAAAGATGGATCGCTGGGTGATCCTTACCGCGATCAAGGCCGCGGCCGCCGCCAGAGCCGAGGGCAAGGAGGTGTCGCTGTTGTTGCACCTCACTACCGCTTCACTACTCGACAACAGCCTGCCGGCCTGGCTGGGGGTGGCCTTCAAGGCCGCCAAGTTGATACCCGCCTCGGTGGTTTTTCAGTTGCGCCAGGAGGATATCACCAGCAATTTACACGCTGCGCGGGACTTCACTACCCAGGTACAGCAGATCGGTTGTCGTGTTTCAGTCTGTCACTTCGGTACCGGCCTGAACCCGTTTAAGGCGCTGGAGCATGTGAAGGTGGATATCGCCAAGATCGACCCGTCATTTGTGCGCGAAGTGCAGGACGAGGGCGAGAGCAGTGATACCCTTGCAGGGTTGGTACAGCGCCTGGGTGAGGCGAATACCAAGGTGATCGTGCCCCATATCGAGCAGGCCAGCATGTTGCCCACTCTTTGGCAAACCGGCACTGACTATATCCAGGGTTACTATGTGCAGGCTCCGGCAGATGAGATGAATTTCGACTTTAGCCTGGATTGATCCGGCTCTTAATTGGCGAGAGAAAACCCGCGCGGCTCGGTGGGCCGCGCGGTTTTTTTATGCCGCTTAAACCTGATAGCGGCTGCGCAGGGCGGCAATGGCGTTGCGCGCCAGAGTGGCATAGCCTGGAGCCGGTGCAGGCACTTCAGCGGGAGCATTACTCTCACTCCAGGCTCTTTGTATGTGGTTGGCGCCGGCCTTTTGCTTATAGATTCGCGCCAGGTTGGCGTTGTAACTCTTACTGGTGACAGTATCCACATGGTACCAGTGGGCTTTGGTGCGAGAGTGGGATACATCCATCAGCAGGTAGCCGCGCTGGGTTACGTCAACCCACTTCAGATGAGGAATCAGTCCATCCATGGCGATGGCGGCTACATCAGTTAAATGGGACTTGTCCAGGAAGCTGGAGGTCACTCCCGGGGTGACAAACTCGCCGCCCAGGGCACCGCGGCCGGTTAGGCGACCGTACTCGAGAATATTGAATGGATTGCTGGCCAGGTCCCAGGCCCAGGAGCTGTGGATATCTCCGGTGAGCACGACAAAATTGTCGATATTGTGGTTGCTGATGTGATTGAACAGGCGCTCGCGGGAGGCGGTGTAACCATCCCATTGGTCCATATTGATCGACAGATCTTTGGCCAGAGTCAGTTGCGCCATCATCACTTGCTGCCCCAGTACCCGCCAGCGCACACCGTCCGCTTGGGATTGCGTCAGGCCGCTGTGCAACCATTGCTCCTGTTGTGCGCCGAGGATACTGCGATCGGGATTATCGGCGGTCTTCTGGTCGAACCAATTGGCCTGCTCGTCACGCGCGGCAATTCGCGTATCCAGCATCATCAAATCCATCAGGTTGCCAAAGCGGAAGCTGCGGTAAATGGCCTTGTCACCAAATAAATCGAGGATGCCGTTATCGCGGATTGGCATCCATTCAAAGTAGGCCTGGTTTGCCACAGAGCGGCGCACCGCCCATTCGCCTTCGCCGTCTTGGGGGTTGTGGTTCTCCGCACCACCGGCCCAGGCATTGTTGGTGGTTTCGTGGTCGTCCCATACGCAAATAAACGGGTGCTGGCGGTGGACTTCCTGTAGATCGGGGTCTGAGCGATATTGTGCGTAGCGCTGGCGATAGTCCTGAATATCCACCATTTCCTTGGCGGGAATTGGCTCGCGTCCGAGGCCGCTACCGGTGCCAAAACCACCGGGACCATATTCATAGATGTAGTCTCCCAGGTGCAGTACCACATCCAGATCGGCGCGCAGGGCGATCTCGCGATACACATTGAAGTAGCCCATCGGGTAATTGGAGCAGCTGGTAACGGCGAAGCGCAGGCGCTCCACATGACCGGTGGGCAGGGTGCGGGTGCGGCCGATCGGTGAATCGATACCGTTGGAGTAGAAACGGTAGTAGTAACTAGTGCCTGCCTGTAGTCCTGATGCGTCCACCTTGATGGTGTAATCCACTTCTGGGCCGGTGAGACCACTGCCGCTGTTAACCACCATGGCCATTTCCGGGTCCAGTGCGATCTGCCAGCTATAGGGCACCATGGACTGGAAGGCGGGATCATCGGAGGGGGTGATCCTGGTCCAGAGAATAACGCGATCCGCTAGGGGATCTCCGCTGGCTACGCCGTGCTGGAATGGCTGCAGGCCAGCACCATAGGCTTTCAGCAGTGGCAGCGATGCCAGGCCGGCGCCGGAAAATTGTAAAAACCGCCTCCGGGATAGTGACATGGGACTCTCCTTTATGTGCTTGTTTTAGAGGGCCCGCAGTCTGAATAGGGAAAGTGAAGGCTTTGTTAATTGATGGGGGGATTTTTGTGTTGTAGGTGCGGATTAGTCGGCAAATTCGTCCGCCAACCGATAAGTTGAGACATATGTCTATTTTTATTGCCCCTGAGAGCACGATCGCCGCTGGCGAGACTCTGTACACCTTCATTGTGACCGGTATCCAGCAATGGTCTTTCCCGCTGTCGTTCCGCAAGCGCTTACTCTCGGGTATCCTGTGGCGCAAATTGAAAAGCTGAACCCAGGGAGTAGACCCATGTTGCCCCGTTTACTATGCACCAGCCTGATCGTCGGCGGCCTCGCCGTAGCCTCAGGTTGTTCCAAGAATGAACCGACCAAGGTCGAAGCTGACAGCGCCGATACGTCGGTAAAAGCGGCTGCGGTGATCGAGAAGAAAAGCGTTGCAGAAAAGGCGCCGCAATCCGGTGTGGATTATCACTCCTTCGCCAATAGCAATGACTATCAGGTGCAGCACCTGGATCTGGACCTGACTGTCGACTTCTCCCGCAAGGTACTCGAGGGCGAAGCCAAGCTGGACTTCAAGCGCCTCAACGACAAGAACCTGCCGATGGTGCTCGATACCCGCGAGCTGGAAGTGGTTTCTGTATCGGCTAACGGCGCGCCGGTGAAGTTCTCCATGGGTGAGAAAGACAGCCACCTGGGCACTCCGCTGAATATCGAGCTGCCGGAAGATGCCGACAGCATTACTATCCGCTACCGCACAGCGCCGGGCGCCTCTGGCGTTCAGTGGCTGGAACCGCAGCAGACCGCGGGTAAAAAGCATCCGTTCCTGTTTACCCAGGCCCAGGCGATTCACGCGCGCAGCTTTATCCCGCTACAGGATTCCCCGAAAGTTCGTATCACCTACAACGCTACCGTTCGCACCCCGAAAGAACTGCGCGCAGTAATGAGTGCGAACAACGATCCACAGGCGGCCAAAGATGGCGTTTACGAATTTGAAATGCCCCAGCGCATACCCTCTTACCTGATTGCCCTGGCAGTAGGCGATCTGCAGTTCAAGCCCATGGGTGAGCGCACCGGTGTCTACGCCGAGCCCTCCATGCTGGAATCTGCAGCGGCGGAGTTTGCCGATACCGAATCCATGCTAGAAGTGACCGAAAAGGCGTATGGCCCCTACCACTGGGACCGCTACGACTTGCTGATTCTGCCGCCCAGCTTCCCCTTCGGCGGTATGGAAAACCCGCGCCTGAGCTTTATCACTCCGACGGTGATCGCCGGCGATAAGAGCTTGGTAGCCCTGATTGCCCACGAATTGGCCCACTCTTGGTCCGGCAACCTGGTGACCAATGCCAGCTGGCGCGACTTGTGGCTGAATGAAGGCTTCACCACCTACCTGACCAACCGCATCATGCAGTTCGTCTACGGTGATGAGCGCTATCAGATGGAAATGGCCCTGGGCTATGAAGACCTGCAGGCGGACCTGGCTGATAAAGAGCCCCGCGATGAGATTATGGCGATCGACCTGCGCGGCCGTGATCCCGATGAAGTCTTCTCCAATATTCCTTACGAGAAAGGTTCCCTGTTCCTGTATGAGCTGGAGCAGAAAGTGGGCCGCGAAGCGTTCGACCGCTTCCTGATGGAGTACTTCAACCACTTCTCCTTCCAGAGTATTACCACCGAGGATTTCGTTAAGTACCTCGACAAGACCTTGTTGGTTGAGCACGCCGATAAGTTGGATCGAGAGCGCATTCACCAGTGGATTTTCGAGCCGGGTATTCCTGAAGGTGCGCCGCACCCGCAGTCCGATGCCTTCAGTAAGTTGGACCCAGTGCGTCAACAGTGGTTGGACGGCAAATTGGCAGCGAAGGATATCGACACCAAGGGCTGGACCTTCCACCAGTGGAAGTATTTCCTCGACGGTATGCCGGAAAAGTTGACTGAAACGCAATTGAAGGAACTGGACAGCGCCTTTGGCCTGACCCAATCCCGCAATAACGAAGTGGCCTTTAGCTGGCTGATGATTGCCGTGCGCAACGACTACGAGCCGGCATTCAATCGCCTGGAAAACTTCCTTACCAGCATCGGCCGCAACAAGTTCCTGCGCCCGCTATACCGCAATATGGTTGAAACCGGCAAACAGGATGTGGCAGCGCGTATTTTTGAACGCGCCAAGGTGGGGTATCACCCGCTGACGGTAAAAGTGAACAGCCTGGTAATCTACGGTAAAAAAGAAGGCTAGCTCGGCCTTCGACACTTGTGCGATTTTGGTGCTGTGCACCAGAATCGCCGCTCTCCATTCTGGTTGTTGCCAGCGCAACACTGGCCATCTACGAGCTTTCACTAGCTTTATTTGCCCGTTTTTCCTCTTGCCAAGATTAACTCAATGAATCTGCTAAAGCTGGTTTCGGATTGGGTTTGGCTGGCGCGCAATGCTAAAATAGGCCTGTGTAATCGGTTGTGTAGCAAAGCTGAACAAACTGGTACAAAAGAAAGAATTTTACGTCAATTTTCTGGCATAAAAATCATTAAACTGCTGTTCAAAACGGAACCCATTGCGTACCCTGCTGCTCGAATAAAAATCCATTTAGGCAAAGGGAGGTACCTATGTACAGGCGGATTTTAATATTGGCTTTTCTCAGCCTTTTGGCAGCAGGCTGCGAGTATGAACCCAGTGCCTGCTCGGATAACACTAAGCCGCGCTCATTCCCCTTCCCACACGCGGTGATATAAACCTTTTTTGGGACACCTTTAAGAAGGCTGTCCCAATTCGGCAATTTGCTGGTCGTTGAGACCGAACAGGTAAAGCGCCGCATCTAGTCCAAATAGAGTGATAGCTTGCGGCGCCTCCCTGCGGACTTTGGGTTTCGGGTGTATGGCGATACCCAGGGCACCCAGGTTCAACATGGGGATATCGTTTGCCCCATCCCCAACGGCAACCACTTTTTCCAGCGGCACTCCCATCTCTTTTGCAGTTTCCCCCAGCAATAACCGCTTGCGCATTCCGTCCACGATAGGCTCTATCACTTCACCGGTGAGCGCGCCCTCGGCAAACTCCAATTCATTGGCGTATATCAGGTCAATAGCCAGGCGTTCCCTTTGTAGGAAATTGGCGAAGTAGGTAAAACCGCCGGACAAAATGACCGTTTTGCAGCCGAGTTTGCGCAGGCAGTGCAACAGGTTTTGGGCTCCATCTTTTAGTGGCAGTTGCGTGGCGATTTCTGCCAGGCGCTGTTCGGAAAAACCTTTTAGCAACGCCATACGTTTTTTGAAACTATCGCGAAAATCCAATTCACCGCGCATGGCGGCCGCAGTGATGGCCGCCACCTGGTCGCCGATTCCGGTAATCTTGGCTAGCTCGTCGATCACCTCTGCATCGATCAGAGTGGAATCCATATCGAAGCCAGCCAGTGCCGGTACCCTCTGACTGATGCCCGCCTGCAAGACCAGATCGGCTCCGATTGCTTCGGCCAGTTGTAGGCAGGCAAAACGTGCCGGGGAAAACTCCAGTTCAGCGCTGAACTGAAAGCGGATGACCGTGCACTCGTGCCGGTGGGCTAGGGTGTCGATGACATCGATATGCCAGTGTTGTTCAGCACAAAAATCCAGCAGGCGCTGCAGTTGTGACAGGGTGGCAGCTGGGCTTAGGAAGGTCAGGCACCAGGGCGATTGCACGTCTGATGGTATCGCGCTGGGTAAATTCAATTGGCAACTGGCGGCGTCCGAAAAGGGGGCTGTATTGTCGTATTCCAACCCCAGCAGTGCATGGCCGCCGCTATAGGTGAGGTAGCGCACAGAACAGTCGAAGCGTGACTGGGTAATTTGCGCCAGGGGCAGATGAAATTCTTGTGCTTTAGTCTCGACGCCCATAGCGAAGGTCCCCAATTTATTCAATAAGCGACGCATTATAGCTCTAGCGGGAATCTTCGTTAAAATCAGCGCCGCAGGTTGGGCCCGCTTATTTATTACAAATTAAAAAATCCCGTATGGAACTATTTTGTTGCGGGATCGACCAACGGCACAGGAAATTACACTGCGTATTATTCGCGCTTTGTGAGGATAAAATTGCGCCAGGGCCCTTGGCCGTGGAGAGTTCCAAAAACGCAAGGTAATAAAAAACAAGGCAAGGTATTAAAGCCGTATTTATGTCTGTATCGATGATTTCCCTTCTGCGCAGGTTGCCAGAGCAGTTTGCGCGTTTATCTAAACGTACCCGCCAGCGTCTGCTGGCTGCGATGATCTGGCTGATACTGGCGCTGTTCTGCAGCGTGGCTCTCGGTCATTACTATGCGCAGCGCCATGCCGATGCGGTGGAGAGAGACCGGGTCTCTGCGCAGGTTGCGGCCAGTTTTCTCGCCGGGCAGAGCCTGGAGCGTATTGTTGCCGATGATCGTATCAGTATGCAGCTGTTGGCCAGGCAGCTGCTGGAATTGCCCGCTATCAGCGGTGTTGCTGTTGAGGATGTGGAATCCAATAGCCTGGCGGAAGTTGGTGATCTGAAGAGTGGCGAGACCATCAGTGTGCCAGTAGTGCTGCATGACAGTATCGCCGGCAATGTTACCGTAGCCCTGATTCCTGGTGCGGACGTCAGCTTTCCCTGGGCCAGCTTATTGCTGACGCTGGTATTTGCCCTGCCATTTAGTGCAGTGGCGGCACTGATGACAGGGGGTTTTTCCGCGCAGCGCAGTTTGCCAGCGGAAGAGCCTCTTTCCTCTGCGGATCTTCCCAAGCAAAAGCAAGACTCTATAGGCCTGTACCTGCGGCCATTGAATTGGGCTCAATTGACCAACCAATTGAGTCGCAGTGCGCTCGAAGGAATTCAGCGGGAATTGGATGGGCGTATGCAGTTGCTGCGTCGGATCTACGGTGCCCATCCATTGAGTTGTGCAGGGCCACAAGTTGGTTTGGGGTTTTCCGGCGCCGATTCGGCGTTTCGTGCGGTCTGCTGTGGCGTGTTGCTGCGGGAGATGCAGAGTGTCAGCCGCGCTACCGGTTTGAAGTTGGCCCTGGCGGTGGCGCCTTGTGAGCCAAGCACGCCAGATTTTTCTGCTGAACAGCTACTAAACCAATCGCGTGGTTTGTTTTTACATCCTGAGTTGCTGGAGGATAGCTCTCTGGCTGGGCGTATTGAGCACCACGGTGCTGGCTGGGCTTTGGAAATCACAGGCCTTACATCCTCCTATCAAAAGCTGCTCGACAATCAGTTGCAACAGCTGTTGGGCGTCTGATCCCTCCCTTCCGATTACTGCGATGGGTTAATGACTGAATAGCCCCTCGCAGTTATTTTTGGCGTTTGCTTTACGTTTACGTCAACGTAAACTCTTGTTAGGCTCTGTTGCGTCTCGAGGAAGTACTTATGAAAGCCAAAGCCAGCATCGTAGAGCCCCAGAGTTACAGTATTTCGGAGCTGGCGCGGGAGTTTGAGATAACCACCCGCGCCATCCGTTTCTATGAGGATAAGGGCCTGCTCAAACCGGAGCGGCATGGTCAGACCCGTGTCTACAGCCCCGAAGAACGGGTGCGCTTAAAGCTGATTTTACGCGGCAAGCGCCTGGGTTTTTCCCTCGATGAGAGCCGCGAGATTATCGATATGTACGACCCCGCTCATGGCAATGTAGAGCAGTTACAGCGCCTGCTGGAGCGTATAGCGCAGAAGCGGGCACAGTTGCAGCAGCAGCTGCGGGATATTGAGAGCCTGATGGGGGAACTTGGTGAAGCCGAAGCCCGTGCACAAGCGGCTTTGGTAAAGAGCCGCAACGAGGAAAGCCCCTAGTTCACCGGTTAAAAATTTCGACAGGCGCCTGCGAAAGCCTGTGACCCGCAGAAGTTTAGCGTGTCACCCGATGTATCGAGTGGTTGCAGGTGCCGCCAGTTTAAAAGACTTTTCTAATAATTATTGGAGCCATTATGAATACCTCCTATCCAACCCTGAATTTCGGCCTCGGTGAAGACATCGATATGCTCCGCGACATGGTCTACAAGTTCTGCCAGGCGGAGCTGGCCCCGCGCGCGGCGCAGATCGATGAAGACAACCTGTTCCCCGCGGACATGTGGAAAAAATTCGGTGAGCTGGGCCTTCTGGGTATGACCGTGGAAGAGGAATTCGGCGGTTCCAATATGGGGTACCTGGCACACGCTGTGGCCATGGAAGAAATTTCCCGCGCCTCCGCTTCTGTGGGCTTGTCCTACGGTGCCCACTCCAACCTCTGTGTAAACCAGATTCGCAAAAATGGTACCCGCGAGCAGAAGCTCAAGTACCTGCCCAAGCTGTGTTCCGGTGAACATGTAGGCGCCTTGGCTATGAGTGAACCCAACTCCGGTTCCGACGTAGTGAGCCTGCAACTGCGCGCGGAAAAGCGCGGTGATCACTTTGTTTTGAACGGCAATAAAATGTGGATCACCAATGGACCCGATGCCGACACCTATGTGATCTACGCGCGCACCGAGCCGGGTATCAGCTCCGGCGGTATTACCGCATTTATCGTTGAGCGCAGTTTTGCCGGCTTCTCACAGGCGCAGAAACTCGACAAGCTGGGTATGCGCGGTTCCAACACCTGTGAGCTGGTGTTCGAAGACTGTGAAGTGCCGGAAGAAAATATTCTCGGTGAATTGAACGGCGGCGTACGCGTTTTGATGAGCGGTCTCGACTACGAGCGCACCATTCTCTCCGGTGGCCCTGTCGGTATTATGCAGGCCTGCCTGGATGTGGTGGTTCCCTATATCCACGAGCGCAAGCAGTTCGGCAAGGCCATCGGCGAATTCCAGCTGATGCAGGGCAAGATCGCCGATATGTATGCCGACCTGAATGCCAGCCGTGCTTACCTCTACGCCGTGGCGCGTGCCTGTGATCGCGGTGAGGACTCGCGCAAGGATGCCGCCGCAGTAATCCTGTTTACTGCAGAGCGCGCAACCCAGATGGCCCTGCAGGCTATCCAGACTCTGGGCGGCAATGGCTACATCAACGAGTACGCCACCGGTCGCCTGCTGCGCGATGCCAAGCTCTACGAAATCGGCGCGGGCACTTCTGAAGTGCGTCGTATGCTGATTGGTCGCGAGCTGTTTAAAGAGACCCGCTAAGGCTGGGCATTTCTTCTCGCCGCCGGCGCCTGCCGGCGGCAGCTGTCTCCAGCCGGGCACTGCGGCAATAAGCTGCGCCCTGTGGAGGTCTTTTCTCCGGGAAAGTGAATCGGACTTTATGAATCAGTTGCAGAGCAAAATAAATACGCGCGATGCCGCCTTTGGCGAAAACCGCGAGCAGATGCAGGCGCTGGTGGCAGACCTGCGCGAGAAAGTGGAAGCCATCGCCCAGGGCGGCGGCGAGCGCGCAAGGGAAAAACACCTGGCGCGAGGAAAATTATTGCCACGGGACCGTATCGATGCGCTGCTCGATCCGGGTAGCCCTTTTATGGAATTTTCCCAGCTGGCCGCTCACGAGGTTTACGGTGAGGATGTTCCGGCCGCGGGTATTATTACCGGCATCGGCACCGTCTCCGGTCAGCCCTGTGTGATAGTGGCTAACGATGCCACTGTAAAAGGTGGAACCTATTACCCTCTCACAGTAAAAAAACACCTGCGCGCGCAGACCATCGCCGAGCAGAACAATCTGCCGTGCATTTACCTGGTGGATTCCGGTGGTGCCAATCTGCCGCGCCAGGACGACGTTTTCCCAGACCGCGAGCATTTCGGTCGCATCTTCTTTAACCAAGCCAATCTCTCTGCACAGAATATTCCGCAGATCGCGGTGGTGATGGGGAGCTGCACCGCCGGTGGAGCCTATGTGCCGGCCATGGCAGACGAATCCATTATGGTGAAAGAGCAGGCCACCATCTTCCTGGCAGGCCCGCCCCTGGTGAAAGCGGCCACCGGTGAAGAAGTTTCCGCGGAGGAACTCGGCGGTGCCGAGGTGCACTGTCGCACTTCCGGGGTTTCCGATCACTACGCCAATAACGACGTACATGCTTTGCAGTTAGCGCGTCGCTCTGTAGCGCGCCTGAACCGTATCAAAAGCCCCGGCCTGGATATCCAAAAGCCGGTGGAGCCGATTTATCCACCGGAAGATATTTACGGTGTGGTGCCTAAAGATTCGCGCCAGCCGTTTGACGTGCGCGAGATTATCGCGCGAGTTGTGGACGGCTCCGAGTTCGATGAATTTAAAGCGTTGTACGGCACCACTCTGGTAACCGGTTTTGCCCGTATCCAGGGCTACCCGGTGGGAATTGTTGCCAATAACGGCATCCTGTTTGCGGAGAGTGCGCAGAAGGGCGCGCACTTTATAGAGCTGTGTGCGCAGCGCAAGATTCCGTTGGTTTTCCTGCAAAATATCACCGGCTTTATGGTGGGCAAACAGTACGAGGCGGGCGGCATCGCCAAACACGGCGCCAAGATGGTGACCGCTGTCGCTACCGCCAAGGTGCCCAAAATTACCATCCTCATCGGCGGCTCTTTCGGCGCCGGTAACTATGGGATGTGTGGCCGCGCCTACGATCCCAACTTCCTGTTTATGTGGCCCAATGCGCGCATCTCGGTTATGGGGGGAGAACAAGCCGCTGGCGTATTGGCCCAGGTGAAGCGCGACCAGATGGCGGCGCGAGGTGAATCCTGGAGCGAAGAGGAAGAGCAGCAGTTTAAGCAGCCGATTGTGGATAACTACGAACATCAGGGGCACCCCTACTACGCTTCTGCACGTTTGTGGGATGACGGCGTTATCGACCCGGCGGATACCCGCCGCGTGCTAGGCCTGTGCCTGGCGGCGGCCAGCCACAAAGAGCCGGAAGAGACCAAGTTCGGCGTGTTCCGTATGTAAGGAACTGTGGTTGCGGTGCCGCGGGCTACCCCGGTGCCGCTAGAGAGAAACGCCCCAATCGAGGAATTACAATGAGCGATAAATTGCTGTGCGAAGTGGATAGCGAGGGCGTGGCCACGGTCACCCTGAATCGGCCGGAAATCCACAACGCTTTTGACGATGAACTGATTCACGAGCTGGCCACCACCTTTGACACTCTGGCGCAAAATCCTGCTGTTCGTGTGTTGGTACTGGCTTCCAATGGCAAGAGCTTTTCTGCCGGAGCTGACCTCAACTGGATGAAGCGCATGGCGACTTATTCAGAAGAGGAAAACCGCCGCGACGCGGCCGCGCTTGCCGCCATGCTGTACAAGCTTGATACCTTCCCTGCGCCTACTATCGCGCGGGTACAGGGCGCTGCATTTGGCGGTGCTGTGGGCCTGGTGAGCTGCTGCGATATGGCCGTGGCCTCTGAGCGCGCCAGCTTCTGTTTGTCTGAAGTCAAAATCGGGCTGCTGCCCGCCACCATCAGCCCCTATGTCATCAATGCGATCGGCACCCGCCACGCGCGCCGTTACTTTGTTACGGCGGAGCGCTTCTCCGCCGAGCGCGCGGAACAAATGGGCTTGGTATCCGAAGTCTGCGCCGAGGGCGACCTGGACCTGCATGTGCAGAAATTAGTGAATGCCATCGCCGACAATGGCCCCAAAGCGGTCGCCATGGCCAAGCAACTGGCCATGTCCATGTCCAACCGGGTTATCAACGATGAATTGCAGGGCCAGACCAGCGCGCTGATCGCTGCCGTGCGTGTATCGCCGGAAGGACAGGAAGGGTTGAGTGCGTTTTTGGAAAAGCGCGCACCCAAGTGGATGAATGGTGGCGAAGGATAATTTTATGATTCGCAAACTGTTAATAGCTAATCGCGGCGAAATCGCCTGCCGTATTATAAAGACCGCCCGCCGCCTGGGGGTGGCCACCGTTGCCGTCTATTCCGATGCGGATGCCGACGCCCTGCATGTGCAGATGGCGGACGAAGCGGTACACCTGGGTCCGGCGCCGGCCAGGGATTCCTACCTGGATATTGACAAGGTATTGGGTGCTGCGAAGCAGACAGGCGCGGATGCCATCCATCCGGGTTACGGCTTCCTGTCGGAAAATGCCGAGTTTTGCCGCGCCTGCGATAGCGCCGGCATTATTTTTGTCGGCCCGCCCACCGGCGCGATTGAGGCGATGGGCTCCAAGTCCGCCGCCAAACGTATTATGGAAGAGGCCAATGTGCCCCTGGTGCCCGGTTACCACGGCACCAACCAAAATGAAGAGCTGCTGGAAGGTCACGCCAACCGCATCGGTTACCCGGTATTGCTGAAAGCCGCTGCCGGCGGTGGTGGTAAGGGCATGCGCCGTGTCGACAGTGCCGGTGAATTCCACGAAGCACTGGGCGCTGCCAAGCGTGAGGCCATGAATGCCTTTGGCGACGACATCATGCTGCTGGAGCGCTATGTGGTGAGTCCCCGCCATGTGGAAATTCAGGTGTTCTGCGATCAGCAGGGCAACGGTGTCTATCTGTTTGAGCGGGATTGCTCGGTGCAGCGCCGCCACCAAAAAGTAGTGGAGGAAGCTCCCGCACCGGGCATGACTCCGGAGCTGCGCGCCCGCATGGGTGAAGCGGCTCTGCGTGCGGCCCACGCGATTGGTTACGTGGGTGCCGGCACGGTGGAATTCCTGCTGGATGCCAGCGGTGCCTTCTACTTTATGGAAATGAATACCCGCCTGCAGGTGGAGCACCCGGTTACGGAAATGATCACTGCCCAGGACCTGGTGGCCTGGCAGCTGTCAGTTGCCGCTGGCGATACCCTGCCCATGAGCCAGGATGAGCTGCAGATCAATGGCCACGCCATGGAAGTGCGCATCTACGCCGAAGACCCGGATAATGATTTCCTGCCGGCAACTGGCGTGTTGGTGTGCCACCAGCCCCCGGCGGAAGGCGAGGGCGTGCGGGTGGACACCGGCGTGCAGACCGGCGATGAAATCAGTGTGCATTACGACCCGATGATCGCCAAATTGATCTGCCACGGCCGCACCCGCAAAGAAGCCCTGGCCAAACTGGATCGCGCATTGCGTGATTATCAGATTGCCGGTGTGCGCCACAATATCGAATTCCTGCGCAGAGTGATCAATCACCAGGCATTTGCCAGCGGTTGTATTTCGACCCACTTTATCGAGGATTACGAAGCGGAAGTACTGCACCAGGAGCAGACACTGACGCCGCTGAAATGCGCTGCTATTGCCGGTTATTTGCAGCAGCGTGAAGAGCGCGATCTGCGCAACAGCGCACCGCAGCGGGATCCTTTCTCTCCCTGGCATAATGGCGATAACTGGCGCAATGCTCTGGCTGGCAGTCGCACCCAGACGGTGGACTACCGTGGTCAGCACGCTCAAATTCGCTTTGTTGCGGAGGGCGATAGCCTGCGCTGGACTTGCGATGCCTTGCCTGAAGAACAAAATAGCGGTGACATTCGCCTGCTGCCGGGACGCGACTTGATGCTGGTGGATGGCCGCCGCATGAGTTTCTCCGCCGTGGATACCCGCGATGGTGGCGCTGTATTTATTGATGGCACTCAGGTGGAATTTAAGCTGTTGCCACCGGATATCGGTGAGAGCAATGACCAAGCTCACGGCCTCGATGCCCCCATGAACGGCACCATAATTTCGTTGCTGGTTGAGCCTGGTTCGACGGTGGAAAAAGACCAGCCGCTACTGGTAATGGAAGCCATGAAAATGGAACACACCCTGCGGGCTCCAGCCGCCGGCACCGTGCAGCAGTTCTTCTGTGCCGAAGGTGAATTAGTGGATGGCGGTAGTCTGCTGGTGGATTTTGCCGGGGAGGAGCAATAATGACTTTGCCAAAACAGGTCAAAATCGTCGAAGTGGGGCCCCGCGATGGGCTGCAAAATGAAAAGCAGCCTATCTCTGTGGAAACCCGTATCGCTCTGGTGGACAAGCTCAGTGCCAGTGGGCTGTCGGTTATTGAAGCCGGCAGCTTTGTCAGCCCCAAGTGGGTACCGCAAATGGCCGCCAGCGAGGAAGTGCTGGCGGGTATTCAGCGCAAAGACGGTGTTATCTACAGTGCGCTCACGCCAAATTTAAAAGGCTATGAGCGCGCAGTGGAAGCCAAAGCGGATGAGGTCGCCGTATTCGGCGCGGCCTCAGAAGCCTTCACCCAGAAAAACATTAATTGCAGTATTGCAGAGAGCCTGGAGCGCTTCCGCCCGCTGGTGGAAAAAGCGAAGCAAGACGGAATACCCGTGCGCGGTTACGTATCCTGCGTACTTGGTTGCCCCTATGAAGGCGATATTGACCCGGCCAAAGTGGCAGAGGTTAGTGCCGCTCTATTGGAAATGGGTTGCTACGAAATTTCCCTAGGCGACACCATCGGTGTCGGCACCCCGGAAGCCGCCAAGCGTATGCTGGAGCAGGTGATGGCCCGTGTACCTGTGGAAAAACTTGCAGTACATTTCCACGATACCTACGGCCAGGCACTGGCCAATATCTACGCAGCCTTACAAATGGGGGTCGCAGTAGTAGATTCCGCCGTAGCCGGCCTGGGCGGTTGCCCCTATGCCCGTGGCGCTTCCGGTAATGTTGCCAGTGAGGATGTACTTTATATGCTCAATGGCATGGGTATTGAAACTGGTGTGGATTTACAGTTGCTGGCAGAGGCAGGGAATTTTATTTCTGAACAGCTGGGGCGGGAGACTAACTCCCGTGTGGCTAAGGCTTTGGCGCCCTGTTGAGGAATTTCTGGGGCGGTTAGAACACCGCCCTGAAACTACAAACTTGAAGATCAGATATCTACCCGATAAATCAGAGGGTGGTTATTTCCGTTACCCTCCCTGCAACCCCCTACTCCAAAACCTACGGTATTAGATTTAGCAAAATATGCAGCCAGAAGTGATGAAAATTGCTCTTTAGTGTCATTATTGTCTGTTCCATCATTGTGATCGAACTCTATGACTACATGGTTACTTGACCCAGAGGAGCAGTCTTCCCCTAATTCGTCGCCGCTAGCATTTGGTGAGAATTTAATTACTGCATAGTATTTATAGGTAGTAATGCCTTCGATAGTTTTATTAGGCTCAATGGTACTTGATGCAAAACTGGTGCTGGATAGTAGCGTGAGTAGCAGTCCGGAGAATAAATTTTTCATTTTCATAATATAATTAAAAACTTTTACCACTTAAAGTATAATGAAAATCATCTGTCAATTTTTTAGTTCGACCATTTTATGGTTAATTAAGAAGAATTGAAATCGACTTAATGTTATTTCGTACCCCTCGTTTAATTGGAGTTAACCGCCATATTTGCAAGTGATAGTTATTGTTAGAAGTTCCCGTGCTGCGCCTAAAAAAGGAAAGAGTAGGCGTGAATAATAATTTTTAACCTGGATTTTTTGGTTTTCAATATGGGTTAATTGTCGCAGGTGGTAAGCTTTTTTATTTCTATTTCAGTAAGTTTTTGTTAGTTGGTTGTTTTAAGCTGATAGATAGAAATTGCTGTATTTTCTTCTTGTTGTCTTTTTGAATTTGAGTTGTTGAATAATTATAGCGATTCAATATTCCGATTTGGGTATAAGGTTAAAGGTTACCAATTTAGTAATTATTTTTAGATTTGGGCGCTAAAACCCTAAACGGCCTCATCATATCGTAATCCTCATGGGAGAGCAGATGGCAGTGCCATACATAAAGGCCTTCGCGGTCAAAGTGCGCAATTACCCTGGTCACTTGGCCGGGAAGCGCGATGACTGTATCTTTGGGGCCGCTTTCTTCTGGTTGTGGTGGAAGGGGTTTTCCCTGTAGAGATTCTATTTCCAGTCGTGCACCCTGAAATATCTCATCTGTATGCATAAATTTCTGCTGCTTGGCAATAAGTTTTCCTTTAAAAGGCTGGCGATCCAGTACCTGGAATTCCACCAGATGAATATGGATTGGATGAGCCGATACTGTAGGGTTGTATATTTCCCAGATCTCAACGGCGTTGTGTTGGATTATTTCTGTAGTAGGGTCTTCAAAAAATAGGGAGCCCTCCTTTACTGGACCTAACATGAGCAGATTGCGGCCATAGGGATCATCCAACCGGTAGGTGGCAAGTTGTCGTGTACGACTGGCTTGGTTAAGCCTATTAAGTGGGGTGCGCAAGGGAGTACTTAGGCTGAGTTTTAAATTTCCAATGGTATTTTTGATCTTTGATTTCTGTTTATTAGAAGGGGGGGGTATCGGTGTAGAAGCAATATGAAATTGTAGGATCTGGCCTGTAGTATTTGGATCGGTAGCTGGTGTGATGCCGCCGCGTCCATCGCTTAATACGCGTTTACCTCCCGGGTTGTAGACAAGTGGAATCGAACTCTTTGGGTCATTGGCCTCTACAAAGCCTTTAAAAGGGACATCCGGTCCAAAGTTTCGCAGTGTTAGTTCACGTCCTTCATAACCGCTGAAATCTACTAAAACATCTGCTCGCTCTGCGGGTGCCAATATCAACTCGTTCAATTTTACAGGGTAATCGAGAAATCCGCCGTCACCGCCGACTTGTACAAAGGGTGTATTTTCGTCGATCCTGAGTATCAGTGTGCGGGTATCGGATGCGTTGAGTAATCGCAATCGATAGACGTGTGGAGTGACACTGACTTTGGGCCAGGTCATACCGTTTACCAGAATAAAATTGCCAAAAAATTCGTCGAGATGGGACGGATTGGGCCAATTGGCCTTAACCACCTCATGGGAAACCGGTGATGGAGGCTGGTCCCTCCAGCCAGGAAAATACAGCTGCCCATCGGAGCTAAACAAGCTGTCTGTAATAGCGGCTACAAAAGTGCGCTCTTCTGCAGGGAGCAGCTTCTCCTGTATCAGGCGGTCTTCATTGTCATCGCCTACCAGGTAAAAACCGAATAGACCTGCGTAAACATTAAGGCGCGTCATGCCCAGGGTGTGATCGTGATACCAGATAGTGGCGGCATCCTGGGAGTTGTCGTATTCGTAAATCCTTTTCTCAAATAAGGGTCCCGTCTCACGATAATTGCGGGTGTACCAAGCGAGGGGGTTGCCGTCACTTTTCCACTCTGTATGCCCGCCGTGAAGGTGGATAACCATAGGTACAGCTTTTGGATCTTTTACGTCGGCGAGGTGAATGGATCGATCCACAGGAAATAGATGCGGACCCGGTAGCTCATTGGCCCAGTGTACAAATACCAGTTGGCCTTCTCGGGCGCGAATAGTAGGGCCAGGAGAGTGGATGCGACCTGCATATTCAAAACCCCAGGCCTTTGTCATTAAACGTTTACCTTTCTTATCCCGTAGCCCCATCCAAATTTGAGTGGGGCGGGCGGGTAGCTTAATCGGGGCTGAGCCCTGGGGGCGGATTTCTATGGGTATTGGCAGTTCATTGACAAACTTATCCACAGTTGCTGGATCCAGCAGCCGCAGGGGAGTTGCTTTAGCCACATCTTCAGCAGCAGTCAGGGCAAGGGGGGTTAACAGCAGCAGGGAAAAGATTACCCGAAACATTGGCTGTTCTTAGCAGTGAGTATTTAACAATCAAGTATAGGTAAGCAGGTGGTTTCGGTGGAGTTAACTTGGACTTCAGGCAAAGGCGCGCAGGGCCCTTACCTGATGCGACCCTTCAGTAGATAAAGCGATTGATCGCCGTTTTGGCATTGTCCTGATAGGTAGGATTGTCCAGGTCCGGGAAAAGCTTCCGCTGTTCACCAAGAGGTCCAGTCAATCCGCGTTCACTGCCGTAAAAAACACCTGTGCGGAAGGATGTTGTATCCAGCAGGGCATCGATATAGCGCTTGGCGCCTATTTCTACTTTGTGGACTTTGCTAAGTAGCAGCATAATCTGCATCATGCCCTTCATCATATATTGCTTGAATAACGACAGTGTATTGAAGCCCTCTGTGCCTACCGTAGCCCCGGGACTCATGGTTACGAAGCGGATATGGGGGAATTCCCGCGCCATGGAAGACATCCATAGGGCGCCCATATACTTTATCGGACCATAGGGTACCGTAGCGTCTTTGGTACTGGCATAGAGCTTTCCTTCACAGATCTGCATAAATTCCTCCACAGAGGCGCTTTTCAGGTCTGGTCGCTTCATACCCATCTCTTTTACGCCGCGAGCGGCCTCGGAGCCGGCATAGATAGCAGTCTGGGTTAATTTATTGGCTTTCAGTAACTCGTTAGTCAGTAGAGCATGCCCAAGCAGGTTGACGGCGAAAATTTGTGTGACTCCTTCGGGGGTCTTGTTGTAAAACTCTTTCCCCCCGGTACCGCCAGCATTCATAACCAGCGCATCAACTGGGGAGTCCAGGTGCTTAACTGCCTCTTTCACAGATTGTTGATCCGCGACATCGATCAGCAATACTTCGAAGATATTCCTGCCTGTTACCGACACCAGATCGGCTTGGGCTTCCTTGGCTTTGTGCAGATTGCGGCAGCCGAGATAGATCTTGTTAATCTGCTGGTATTCCGCCAGTTGCTTGGCGCATTCCCTGCCTAAGCCTGCATTCGCTCCGGTAATCAAAACACTCTTAATCATCTTTCTGTCTCTGTGGATATTGGGAACTGGTGCCCGGATATGGATATACCCGGCTGTTGGAGAGAAAGATAAGCGGTTAAGCGCCTCGTCTTTTGACATTTCTTGCTGTCTTAGTGGGATACCAAGACCGCAAGAAATATCAAAAATAGGGCCTTACTGGCCAATATGATTAGGTCATCACTCCAAATACGGCAAACTAAGGTGACACTATGAATCAGGCGAGTTCTATAGAAAGAAAAATTTTCCAATTGTTAGTGGTAGCGCTGGCGGTGATCTGTTTTGTACCCGGTGGTATCAGTACATTTGGAGGGCTGAATGGCAGTGCTGCTCTGAGTGGTGGTGCTATGATTTTTGGCCCGGATAGCCCCTTGAGAGGATTTGGGGATAATCAATATCGATTTGCCTTTGGTGTTTTCTTTGCCCAGGGGTTGGTTCTACTGTATTTCCTGAGAAATATCGAAAAACATAAAGCATTGTTTTACTTCGTGGCTTTATCCCTCTTTATTGGCGGTCTGGGCCGCTTAAGCAATATTCTGGAATTTGGATTGGTGGATGATCAGGTCTTACCCCCTACGATTATTGAGCTTGCGATAGTTCCACTTCTGGTTTTTTGGCATAGGCGAGTGGCCTCTCAAAGTTAGTCATTAGAAGCTCTTAGTTAAGCAACTAAAATTTATTTACACTTAAGAGGTTATTACTTTGTTACCAGTATTTTTACATATAGAGTCTTCACCAAACTTACAGGAATTGCAGGCTCTTCAGCAGTATATAGGTCTGGCACCGCAATTAATGCAACAGTATGGGGGGGTGCCTATTGCTTCTTATGATGTGGAAGAGGCCCTGGACGGGGGTCGGTCACCAAGGGCATTTGTTGTGGTATCTTTTCCGGATCGGGAGGCGATCTATGCATTCTTTAATGATCCAGCCTACCAGGCGATTATTCCTTTGAGGGACAAAGCATTTGCCCATTTACGCTTTTTTATCACTAGTGAGCGAATTTAATTTAAAGGCATATTAAACCGGGAAGGTATTGTTCGAAAATTTCACCGTCCCAACGTAGACTGGCAGTAAAGGAGCCTCTCATGCAGCGATTTTTTAAAAGTATCAACTTCGTAGAGCAGCATCTATATGACAAAATTTCTGTTCACGAAATTGCTGCTGCCTCTCATTACTCCACCTACCACTTCAGCCGTATTTTTAAGGCATTAGTGGGGGACTCACCGAAAGAGTATTTGCGTAAGCGCCGATTGACCGTCGCCGCAAAGAGGTTGTTGAGTGAAGATATTGGTATTCTTGAGCTTGCCATGGAGTGCCAATTTGACTCCCAAGAAGCGTTTACTCGCGCGTTTAAAGCTTTATTTAACGTAACCCCGGCACAGTATCGAAAGCAGCAGGATCCTTTTCGTTTGTTGTATAAGGATCAATTTAGCCCTCATATGCTGCACTTCTTGCAAAATGAGTTGTCCATGGAGCCACAAATTATTTCGCGGCCAGCGATGCAATTGGTGGGGGTAGCGCAGGAATACGACCATGAAAATCTCAGCTTGCCAAAGCTCTGGTCTGCATTTCGGCCCTACAGGGATAAAATCCCCAATCGTATCAGCGATGAATCTTTTGGTATCTATGAATGTTATGAGGAAGCGGGTGATGAAATTCAGTTTAAGTATGTCTGCTGCGCGCCGGTTGCCGACCTGACTCAGGTACCCGAGGGAATGGTGGCGCGGGAACTACCGGAGCAGCTATATGCAAAATTTGTTCACCGCGGATCTATTACCACCCTGGAACAGACATTGAAGTATATTTGGGGAAGCTGGTTGCCAAAGTCCAATTACGACTATATTGAGAGGCCAGACTTTGAGCTGTACCCACCCAGATATCAGGTTACCAGCCCGGCAGCGGAAATGTTTCTCCATATCCCGGTCAAAGAAAGGCCGTAATCGCTTGGCAATAGCGTAGTTTTTTCGCTACTCAATCTTTTCGGTTGCCTGACCGGCGTTGTATCGGTAATGCCCGGTAATTTTAAAGGAAAACAGCATGTCTTCCAGCACGGGTCCAGCCCCGATATTGTGTGCGACCAAGTACCGGTTGGTCTTTAGAGAGCGTTTCGCAGTCACAATACCGATATGTGGTAAATTACCGGGCAGCATCCAGGTAACGATATCCCCCGGTAGATAATCCTCTGCCTTGTCACTTATTGAGAGTGATTGCCCTTTGCGAGTAAAAAAAGCCTGTAGATTGGGTACTCGCCGGTGATCAATATTTTTATCTGGCCTGGAAAGTCCCCAAATGCGTTTAGATGGGTAGGCTTGAAAATGACCCGATATATCCTCGTGAACTTCTTTTTGCAAATCGATCCCCAGCTTCCTATATGATCGAATCACTACGTCGGTACAAACACCGGTATCAGCCGGCACATCTCCATTTGGATAGGGAATAGACACATAAGCAGGATCGTAGCGTACTTTATGATAGGTTCGCTCCAGAGCAGCTTCGGCCAAAGTCATATTTTGTGCATAGCTACTGGATGAAATAATACCAATAAAGAAGATCAACCTTTTCACCTTATTATCCTTCTATTTTTTGCTTGTTCTGTGGATTCACTTTGCTAAAAAGAATATAGATAAAAATCTCTTCCATACTATCTATTGTGCATTGGTCAGAGGATGTGCATTCAATGATGTATAGATTGAGTTCTTTATTAGTCTAAATCGACCAATTCGTTTAGTTGCTCCCAGATATACCAATAAGTTGGTACTTTACTTCCATCGGGAGCATGCCAAATACTTTCCTGTACTTGTCTCCCGCCCAGTTTTTGGTAGAAGGATTGCGCTTTAATATTATCCTGGTTGACTAAAAGGCACATGCCTCTTTGTGGAGCCTGCTGATAAGCCTTGCGCGCGCCCTCTATAAAGAGCGCTTTGCCAACTCCCATTGAGTGGTAGCCTTTGCGTACATGCAAGTTGTCCAGGTGTGTACCCCAGTCAGGGTGATTATCCATGTATAGACAGATAAAGCCGGCGATATTGCCCTCTACTTCAGCTAAAAACACCTGCTGATTGGATTTAGGGTGCTCAAAGCGATCTTTCCAGAGTCGTATTCTTTCCATTGGAACCTTATCTTCAAGGTACTGTTTGCTAAGCACGCTACGATAATTCTCCTGCCAGCTGACACTATGTATGTTAGCGATGGTGGGTACATCATGCTTTGAGGCTTTACGTATTTTCATAGTGTTTATCTACTTCCTGATCAATAAGGATAGTAATGGCGATTAATTGATGAAATTTTTCAGTTAGTTTGGAACGGTTTTCTCAAGGGTTTTTAAGTAATAAATTCCACGTTTGTATCAAATTCTTTCTGCAGATGTGCACGAAAAGAGGTGAATTTGCTGGAGGGAAAGATAAACTCTGGAATTTCTCCCGGAGATATCTGATTGTAAGGGAGAGAAAAGTAGCCGCGATCCTTAACCGAGTCGATAGCAACTTTCCTTATCTCTGATCTCTTGATTGAGTGATCACCAATCAAGATAAACTCTCCATCAAACCTTACATGGGAAACTGGATCTTCTATTATTGGTTGCTGAAACTTTTTGCGGTTGTAATTTATGGCAATGAGAGCCGTTATAAAAGGAAACAATCTCCAAATGAGATGATCCTCGGGTAAGTGAATTGCCATTAAAAAGATTAAAAGAAAGATGCTAGAGATTTGTAACGCCCTTAATAAAAATTTTTTGTTGCTCATTCCCTGTACTCTATATTTTTCTTTATCTTCTCATTTCTTGGCTATGCTGCCAAAAGAGCTTATCTCAAGCTAACGCTGTATTTATCCCAGTACCATTTAAAGAACGGTAATTCAATTAGTAAAAAGCTGATTAGAGAAAAGCCAAACCAGTTAGCAGTAAATAGCAGCATATTAAAATTGTATCCGGACTCCCAAAAGAGAGCGCCGGCGATCAGTAGTGCGATACCAGTTGCCAGGAGGTCATTAATTATGATCTTGTTAAGGTCAGCGCCTGCATGCCTTGGGTAGATATAGAGATAGGCGGCGCAGATGATTATAGCGTTAACGGTTAGTAACGTTACCTCGGGTTTCAAAATTAGATCTCTCTGATTGGTACAACTTTGAATACCATTATACGGCAGGACTGCGCCAAAGTACTCTAGATATTGGGGTTATAGAGGGTTAGTTAGCTATTGGAATCTGTGGGAGTTATTGCACTTATAAAAGGGGAAAATATTTTTAGCTTTTAATTTTTTATAGCGAACACTCGTGCCGTATTATCATTAACTCACAGGCTCAGGGGTTATTTTATATCAAGCCTGGCAATTCGTTATGTCTGGTTGTTTAACGTGGCCCCTGCTAAAGGGAATCGCCCATTGGGGCTATGGAATAGGCAAAGAGGTTCAGCCCTGTTACTGCTGTCGCACTAATAACTCCATAATCTGCTACCATCAGCGCAAATCCTGCTGTTAGATCGACTCTTATGAAACTCTTGCGTTGGCTTCTGTTAATCCTACTGGCTCTACTGGTAATTTCAGCCCTGGCGGCGCCAGGATTCATTGGTCCCAAGGTGGAGGAGGTCTGGAAGCAGCAGCTGAGCAGGATGCAGGGGGGAAGCACTACCGGCTATCAACGCGGTTGGTTTGGAGCTGAAACCAATACTGAGGTGGCGCTACAGAATGGCACCACTGAGCTGCACACTGAAATTCATCATGGCCCATTGCTGTTAACTTCTGGTGGGCCCCGTCTGGGGGTTATCTATAGCGAGACCCGCCTAGATCTAGAGCAATTAAACCCGCAGCTACGCGCTCAGCTTGAGGGAATCTATGGTCGCTTGCAGAACAGCCCCCTGGTTTTGGAAACCCTGGTTTTAGCGGATAACCGGGTACTCAATACCCTGCGCCTGGAACCCTTTAAAAGTTCAGGTGATTTTGGCCAGCTGGCATTTACAGGTGGTGAGATTGCAGTGTCGACAGATTACAGCGGCGCGGTGTTGGATGGGCTAATCGATCTGGGTAGCCTGACCCAGATGCGCGATGGCGTGGAAGTATTATTTACCGAACCGCTTAAAGGAGAGTTTCAGTTAGAGCCCCGCCGTGGCGGTAAGGCACAGCTTTATCTGTCACTGTTGCGCGCCGAGCGTGATTCGGGGCCGGCGGAACTGCGGGATATTAGCCTGGAACTGGATATAGAAATGCTCGCTGCGCAGACCCTCAAAGTGGTGAGTGATCTGCAGCTACCCAGTGTGCAGTCTGCCACTCCTATTACTTCTGTACGCCAGCAGATGACCCTGCCTAAGATCAAGGCTGCCGATCTGGGCCACTATTTACGTGTACTACTGCCGGTGGCGGAGCGCAATTGGGCGAGTGATATGCGTCCACCCCTGCGCCTGCAACAACAGCTGGTAGTGGAATCTCGCAATGGTCCGGTTCTGGTGGATGCGGATATTGACTGGAAAGGAATGAAGCGCCCTCCGCGCCATCGCAACGGCAGCGCTTTAAATCAATGGCTGAATCCTCTGGTGGGCAGCATGACCCTGAGCGCGGCTGAATCGGCGTTGCTGCAGTCGCCGCTGGTAGGCCAGGCAATGATGTTGCGACAATACGGTTTGCTGATTGAGCAAAACGATGAACTGCAGATGCACCTGGAGGTGAATCGCGGGCGCCTGGAAGTGAATGGCCAGCAGTTGCCACCAGATTTGTTCCTAATGGCACTGACCGGACAATTTTAAAATCTGATTGGTTTAACGGTTAGATTGGAGAAAGGAGTGATGTGATCGTTCCTTTCTCTTTCCGGTAAATCCATTTTTTAACAAGTCGGTATCTTGGGGACTCATTGCGTCCTAATTTATATCGACCGGACAATGCAAAAATCCTCTTGCTATTAGATTAAAGGGGCACTGATCCAGCTAATATCATAGTGAGGTGGCAGCACATCGTCCGGCAGGTTTTTTCTTTCCTGTGGGGGCAACTTTAGAAACTCTCCTTGTATTCCTAAAGCTTCACACCCCACCTCCCAGTTAGCACACCAGATGCCAGTAGCCACTGCGGCATAGTATCTAGAAGATGTTGTCGCATAAAAATCAAGGCGCACTTGAAAGCCTTTCTTGTGGGCAATACAGCGTGTGGTTTGACCGTTATAGGAAGACGGTGCCCACCGGCAACTTTCAAAACATCGATTAAACGCCTTCCAGGGCGATTTATCTATTTTTAATGCTTCTTTCATGGCGTTATCTACGAAAAACAGGTCGGACAGCGGCAGACGCTTATGAAACTGAGTATTAAAAAAACGGATAAACAATGGTGCGTACCAGCTTTCGTAACCCACAGCGCAGAGACAAATAATAGAATCCTTTTTCTTATCAAAGCGCTCGCGGAGGTGGGTTTTGACACTGCGGTGATCTGCTCCGGGACCAATCCAACAAGTCCCTAAACCCATTCGCGTAGCGTCTAAAACAATCTTTTGCAGGGTTCTGCCGATATCAAGAATGGCCGTTCGATTGTATTCCGCTGGGGCTATTGCAACGAGGAAATATCTGGCATTGACCACCGGCCAAACAGTGATGGGTGCTTTGACCCACTCCAGGCGTATCGGTGCATTGCCGAGACGTGGTTGCTGTAGGTGAATTGCAATACGAGCTTTTAGTGCTTGCTCATGGATGGGGATTAAGGGACGGGTTTGATAGGCACGGCACGATCTACGGTCACGGATCAGCTCGAAAATATCTTCTCGGCTGCGGGTTTTGGGTAGCGGTTCCGGCAAACGGATACAAAAGCGGCAAGTCACAATATCAAAAAGAATAATGGCCGCTAGTATCACGGGTAGCCAGATCAACACATTGGTCAGCCCAGTTAAACCTACTAGATATATGAATCCCACCAACAGGAAGAGGCCCAGAGTGATTGGGACAGGCATTAGGTACTGCAGCCAACCAGTAAATTGAAGTTGCAACTTTATACCCAAAAGGCGAATAAACAGGCGGCGAAGCCAAAGGGGATGCACTTTGTCGACCATGGCCCGCTCGTTGGGTCCAAAGCTGGCGTAAATGACTTTTGACTTGCGGGTTCTAGCCGTGGTTTCAGGGTCGCTCATTGGCATCTCCTGTAATGCAAATGACCACTTGCATTATGCGCCAGTTTATATCGAAAAGGAGATTCTATGCGGTGCACCATTGATGAAGCCAAGCTGTTTAAAGTAGTTGTCAGCGAATGGATGGCTCATGGTTATGGGTGCTGTACAACTAGGGACATGGCCAGTATCGCAGGTGTTAATAGGGCGATGCTGTTCCGGCAGTTTTGGCGGTAAAACTGGTTTATTCACATGGGCGATAGATCATCAGCTGGCTGATACCCCGTTGGAGTTATTCTGTATTTCGGGAGATCTGAATACCGATCTACGGGTTCTAGCAGAAGAGTAAATGGACACTTATCGATTGTATGGGGGCGAGGGTATAGGCGAGCAGAGTAGGGGACTCTGCCCGCCAACGGTTATCCGGTATTGCGCATGCCTGCGGCGATACCGGCGATCGTGACCATTAGGGCACTCTCCAATACGGCGTCATTCTCCCGCTCGCGCAGACGCGCCATTAATTCGGCCTGAAGTAAGTGCAGTGGATCGGTATAGGGATCGCGCACGCGGATGGACCAACGCATCACTGGGTTATTGTCCAACAGGCTTTCGCGACCGGTGAGTTGCTGCAAAGCACTCACTGTATGAGCCAGGCGTTCGCGCAGGCTTTCCCCCAGCTCTATCAGCTCCTCGTTGTCGGTGAGGCGTTCCTCATACCAGGAAGCGACACGGGTATCAGATTTCGCCAAAACCATCTCCAGCATATCCACCACGCCCTGGAAGAAGGGCCACTCACGACTCATTTCTCCCAGGGTGTCGGCTTCGTCTGCCTGTTTTAGGGCTTGTTCGAGTGCGGTGCCGGTGCCGAGCCAAGCGGGTAGCATCAGGCGCATCTGGGTCCAGGCGAACACCCAGGGAATGGCGCGTAGTGTTTCTACGCCGCCACCGGGCTTGCGCTTCGCGGGTCGACTACCGAGAGCCAGACGGCGGAGTTCCGTCTCCGGGGTGACGGTGCGCAGGTAGGCCACCAGAGCCGGATCGTCACGCACCACTTCGCGGTAACTCTGCACCGAGACTTCCGTGAGGCGTTCCATCTGATTGCGCCACTCGGGACGAGGCTGGGCCGGTGGCATCAGGGTAGCCTCCAGTGTGGCGGCCACATACTGCTCCAGATTGTAGGCGGCAACGGAGGGGCGGCCGTATTTGAAGCGGATCATCTCTCCCTGCTCGGTAACGCGAATACGCCCAGCCACGGAGCCCGGTGGTTGCGACAACAGTGCCATGCGCGTTGGAGAGCCGCCGCGGGAAATAGAGCCGCCACGGCCGTGGAACAGGGTTAGGGGAATGCCGTGATTGCGGAAGATTTGGGTGAGCGCCTCCTGAGTACTGAACTGTGCCCAGGCCGCGCCGAGGAAGCCGGCATCCTTGGCCGAGTCTGAGTAGCCGATCATTACTTCCTGGCCCTCCAGCACGCGCTGTTTGTACTGGGGAATATTGAGCAGGGTACTCATGGTGTCGGCAGCATTATTGAGGTCGTCCAAGGTTTCAAACAATGGCACCACGCGCATAGGTTGAGTTACCCCGGCAATTTTCTGCAGCAACATGACCGCCAACACATCGGAGGGCTTTTTCGCCATGGAAATCACATAGGCACCAAACCCCTCGTGGCCCTGCTCAGCAACCACCTTACAGGTTTCTAATACCTCTCGCACATCCCCATCACAGAAATCCGTATGGTAGAAATCCTCATCGATTAATGGCCGGCGGTTATCCAGCTCCGCCAGGAGGAAGTCCAGTTTGCTCTGCTCATCCCAGGTGGCGTAATTCCCGAGCCCCAGGTAGCGTGTGATAGCGTCGATGGCATCCATATGGCGGGTGGATTCCTGACGAATATCCAGGCGCAACAGGGTGATACCGAAGCAATTGAGCCGGCGCAGGGTGTCTTTGAGCTGGCCATCGGCGATGGCCGAGAGCCCCACCGCGCGCAGAGAGCGGTCGATCAGGTTCAGCTCAGTGAGCAGTTGTTGACCGCTGTGAAATACTGCACCCGCTGGTTCCTGCTGCTCGTTAATGCGGGCCTCCAGTTGCGCGCGAGTATTGCGCAAGCGGTAACGCACCCGGCGGAGTATGAGCCGGTAGGGCTCATGGCTTGGGCCTGTTTGTGCCAGTAATTCCTCGCTGGCCTTGTGCATAGATAGATCGGCCAGGAGGTTTTCCACATCGCGCAAGAGAAGGTCGGCGGCCATCCAGCGCGCCAGCAGTAATACCTTGCGGGTTACCGCTGCGGTGACATTGGGGTTGCCGTCGCGGTCGCCACCCATCCAGGAGGCGAAGCGTATGGGCACCCAGTTATCCGGCAGTGGCGGTAATCCCGCTAGGGCTAGTTCCTCCTCAATGGCGCGCATAGTCTGGGGTACTGCCTGCCATAGGGACTGTTCAATGGTGGCGAAGCCCCACTTGGCTTCGTCTACCGGCGTGGGCCTCTCACGGCGAATTTCATCGGTGCTCCAGGCAGAGAGTATTTGCTCGTGCAGATGACGTCTCAGCTCGCGGCTCTCTTCCTGGGTAAGGTCTGGTCGGTCCAGTGCGGCGAGGAGATCGGCGACGTGGTCGTACTTGCGGATCAGAGTGCGACGGGTGACCTCGGTGGGATGGGCGGTGAGGACCAGCTCCACGGAGAGATCCCTGAGTGCGGTGTGTATATCGTCGGTTGAGCGATTGGTATTCTTTAGTTCCGCCAATACCTGGCGCAGGCCGCGGTCTGTATCAGGGTCGCCAGAAAAACGCTGGTGCTGCCGGTGCAGGCGTTCGCGATGGCGCTGCTCGGCAATATTGGCGAGATTCAAAAACTGGCTAAAGGCGCGCGCCACTTCCAACAATGTGTCGTCGTCGAGAGGGTCCAGCAGCTGGTGTAAGCGATCCACTTGCATCTCTCCGCTACTGCGGCTTTCCACTGCGGCCTGGCGGATAGTTTCCACAGTATTAAATAGCGAATCACCGGCTTGCTCGCGCAATACGGAACCGAGCTCCTCGCCGAGTAGGCGGACGTCCTCCCGCAACGGGGTGTTTTGATCCTGACTCACAAGCCTTTATCTCCCTAACGATATCCGGTGAAAGTACCGGGCTTTATCTTCGCATAATTTTTTCGTAAGGAAGATGTGCTGCCAAAATAAAAGATTTTTTCAGTAATAAATTTACTTAAATAATGATAAATAAAGGAAAAATCTTACGATAAAGGTTGGTTTTTAGAAAATTTATAATCCAGCAGGTATAAATATCATGCCAGGTATTTTATCGGCTATTAGAGAGAGCTCTCGACCAGATTTTTTTAGGCGGGAGGTCATCAGGAGGGGAATTAAATTGGAAAAAGCGAAGAGTAAATTGGTTAGGAAGGCGTAAAATTTATAGGGGATTTTTAAATATCCCCTATTTGCGTAGGGTAGAAGCGCCCGCGCGAGATTTTCACGCGGGCCGGATTTTAATAGTAGTCATAGGCGGGGCGGCGATCGACTAGGCGCAGCCAGCCGCGAATAACCCGGTAGATAACCCAAATCCAGTTTACGGCGAGAATCACATAGCCGAGACCGAAAACCCAAAAGGTCAAAGAACCAACCACAGTCCACAGCAACCAGAACCAGAAAGTGCGGATCTGCCAGCGGAAATGGGACTCCGCCAGGGTGCCGCGTACATCGCTGCGCTTGAAATAGTTAATCAGTACGCCAACAAAAAACGGAACCGCGGTAAATAGGCTGATGGCCTGGATCAGGTAGACCATGATGGCCAGATCTCGACCACTCTGTTCGCGGGCCTCCTGGGAGCGTGTGGGGTACTGCTCTGACATAACTTTATTCTCTTGTGGACTCTGAAAAATATAGTGTGGTCCCCAATGCGCAATTCAACTTGACTGCGTTGGAATGGTATTTTTACACGACAGTCGGTGAAGAGCCCAGGGTGTCGTGACGTCCCATGTTATTTTAGTGCCCACTCGGTGTGCACATTGCGCTCGCGCCATGCCTTCAGCTGTCGCACCGATTCCCGCATCAGTTGCAGTAATTCTGTACGCTGCTGACGGCAGTGTTCGCGTTCGCTGTCGATGGAGAGGTTGGCGGCGAGACTGCGCAGACGACTGGCTACGCTATCGAGCCCCACCTCTGCCGCTGCCCGGGCGACATCCTGCGCCTGTTTTTCTGCATCCAACCAGTGGCGGCCGGTGAGGGCGCTGGTGAGCGCAGTGATTCGTTTGGGTAGGGTGGCGCTGCGGTCACTGAGTAGCTCGGCGAAGGTCAGGTGATCGAGAGTATCCTGCTGGCGTAAAAGAGCACTGGTGTTGAGCAGCTGGGTGGGGCGGTTTTTTTGTTGTGGTGACGTCCCCTGCGTGCGCCGTGAAGCCCATTGCATCAGTTGCATTAGCTGGCGATCGGCAATTGGGTGGGTAAGTACGCCGGTAAAACCTCGGGCCTGATAGCGCTCTTTATCGCCGGTTTTGGCAGATTGCAGCAGGGCGAAAATGGGTAAATCGTTGCCCCGCTCGCGGCGAATTTCTCGTACTGCCTCCACGCCATCCATCAGTGGTAGATGGGTGTCGGTCAGGATTAAGTCAAAGTTTTTTTGGAGGGCGGCGCTGCTGCCGTCGATACCGTTACACTCTCTTTGTACATGGTGGCCCATGGCTTCCAGCGGCGCTTGCAGGGATTCGTGTTTATTATTTTCCACCAACAGGGTGGCGAGGCCGCTGCCAGTATTGCCGAGCACTTCCTTGGGAAGTTTCAGCTCTACAGTTTCTACCTTGCCGATCTGACGTAAATCGTCCAGAGATTTGAGAGCGGCGTTTAACTGTCGCTTGCCGATTTCAACCAGCGCTTTGATATTGTTGTCCTCACTGCGTCCAATCAGGTTGAGGGTGCCCATCAATGTATCCAGGGGGTGATGCAACTGGTGGCGTACTATTGTGAGCAGATCGGATTTTTCCTGGCGCAGTAATTCGAGGCTTTCACGAGTTTCTTCGAGTTGCTTCTCTAGGGCGAGAAATTCACTGTTGCGGCTATGCACCTGCTGAAACAAATTACTGTTTTCGGCGCTGATATTATCGACACGCTCTGCACTCTCTTTACGCAATTTGCGCAGACTCAGTTGTCTATTGAGTGTAAAAGCACAAATTAGCACAGTTAAAATCAGCGCCGCGATCAACCAGTAAATAGGAATTTGTTGCTGCAGAGCATTTAATTCAATGGCTTGTGCGGTGGTGGAGATAAATACTGAGCCGCACAGTAGTGCTCCGGCTAGCAGAGCGTGAAAAAAAACACGACGAGAGGGCAATCCCCCAGAAGAAATGGCTTTTATCATCCTTATAACCACTTGTGTTAGGGCGGACTAAATCCTGCAGTCCGCAGTGTGATTTTCGCGGTAGGTTTTGATCGATACTCCCGAAAAGATCAGAGCGTTTGATACTGCAATATGGCACGGCGTACAAGAGATATTTTTAAAGGACTGGCAGGCTAACGGGTGGATAATCCGGTCAGAGGCATGAACGCTATCGCCATTAGCCAAGAGTTATTGCGCCAAAAACAGAGGGTGGTTTTTTTGGGGGGGCTTGATGCTGAAGAATTGCACGCTATTACATAGGCTTATATAGCGGGAGGTTTTGCACTGGGTTGGCGTATTTTACCGAGATCGGTGGCGCAGCGTTCCTCGATAAAATACGCAAAAAATTAAAAATATCAGGGTTGATTCAAGCGGCCTGAGGTAGGCGTTCCTGCAATAACTGCAACATGCGCTCAGAAGGTAGAAACAGGCGAATTCCATCGCAATGGGCGAGCAATTCCTGATAAAAATAATCGAAATGTGTGCAGCCCAGAATCAGTATCTGTACGCCGCTTTTCACCAGAGCCGCGACCAGATCATCCAAAGCGTGCTGACGCACGATCATCTCGGCGGCGAGGCCATCCTCAATATCTTCGACGATCTGCAGGTTGCCGATACCGATCACCTTGGCGGTTGTGTTGCGCTCGAGAATTTCACGCTCAATATTGGCGCAACTTTGGCAGTTGGCGGCGAGCAGGCCAAAGTTGCGATAGCGCTGGGTGAGTTCGGCGTATACCTCAAGGGGAGAAACCACCTCAATTGGCGAGGTGGCTTTGACCGCTTCCATATCCACCGCACCGGAAAGGGAATTGCAGTAGATCATGGCGGCTTCGGCGCCGGCCTGATGCAGCTGTTCAATCGCTTCGATCAGCTGCTGGGTGAGAGCGCCGCGCTCTAGCGCTTGCAGTTGCGTCTGTGCCTGGGGCGATGTTGACAGAGACATACCGACGCCACGCAGCTGACGCGCGGCGAGGAAATCCAGGCCAAAGCGGGTGTCTGTGGGGGTGCCGGCGACCACGCCAATGGTCATAGAACTTTTTTCAATGGCGTTATCGGTCAACACAGTCATGCTCCTCTCTCGTAATGCTCAATCGAGTATTGGTGCCCCTTAGATGGCGCGTCTGCCCAGCAGGGGAACCAGCGTATTAATCCACACTCGGCGCACCCAGTCGAGATAAATTCCATAAGGCCGCCCCAAGGCGCCTGCGATCAGCATAAAAGTGATACTGGCTGTGGCAATTTCGTCCCAGCTGGCACCGCCTAGGCGCATATTGGCCATATATAGGGGAAACTGGAAGCTGAGGAAGACAAAGGTGTCTACCAGGTAAGCATTTACAAAACCGCCGCCACCAAAGCGGTTCACAATCCAGCTGCGGTACATGCTGAAAGGGCGAGCGATCAATGTATTGAACACCAGCGCCATCAGACGCACTTTCAGGTGCTCACTCCAGCTCATACCTGCCAACACCAGCTCGATGGGGATCGCCACGGCCCAGGAAAAACTGTTCATGGCGAAGATATCGAGCAGGAAATCCCAGCGTCGCGAGTTGGGTGCGGCTGGTTCGGCGTCGGGGCCGGATGGTGTTAATGCGGGCGCGGACATGGAGCAGACAACCTCTTGAACCTCGAGCCGCCATATCAAGATGGCGGCAGGCCGGCGATTATATCTCCAAATTGCGTAAATGCTAGCCTTGCATCTCGACTGGTGAGGTCTGCCGAGATAAACGTCCTACTAATTATTAGAAAATTAATCTAATTATCTTATTGGCTTAACGCGCCTCCTGGTCACGATGGCGTCGCAGAGGTTAATATGCAACTCTTTGCATAAGACGAATCGGAGCCGCCATGTCCCTGCGCTATGCCGTACTCACCCTGCTGGATATAGAGCCCGGCAGTGGCTACGACCTAAAGCGCCGCTTCGAGCGCAGTGTTTCCCATTTCTGGAGCGCCAGCCACCAGCAGATGTATCGGGAGCTGCACAAGTTGCACGACGAAGGATTGCTGGATTGCGAGGAGCAACCGCAGGAGGGCAAACCGGACAAAAAGGTCTACAGCCTCACCGACAAGGGGCGTGCGGAGCTGCGCGACTGGGTAATTCAGCCAGCGGCACCACAGAAGATTCGCGAACCCTTTTTAGTGCGTATGTTTGCCGGCCACCATTTGAGCCAAGAGGAGTTGCGTTCGGCTCTCAATGATCAGCTGCACAGGCACCGAGGGCTGTTGGAGAATTATCGGGAGCAAAATGAGCGGGTGCTTAAGAGTGACCCCGCCCTGCAGGAGCGCTATTGGCTGGCCCACCAGACGCTGCTGTTAGGCATAGAGGCGGAGAAGACCTGGATCAACTGGGCGGAAAATATGCTGCAGCAACTGGAACAAAAGTGTGAAGAGAGCAGTTAAAAAAACCGGGCGGTGCCCGGTTTTTTGTGTCATTGGTGCGGAAATGAGTCGAGCGCTAGTTTATAAAGCGACTTTCTCCACTACCAGGCTGCCGATAGAGTAGCCTGCGCCAAAGGAACAGATAATTCCGCGCTCACCTACTTGCAGGTCATCGCTGTGCAGATTGAAGGCGATGACAGAACCGGCGCTAGCGGTATTCGCGTAGCGGTCCAGCACCACCGGGGCGCGTTCTGCGCTGGCTTCATCCCCCATCAGTTTCTTGGCGATCAGATTATTCATGTTGATGTTGGCCTGGTGTAGCCAGTAGCGGCTCACTTCACGGGGATCGGTGCCGCTCTCCCCTAGGTGCTCCTCAATATGGGCGGCGGCCATGGGGCAGACTTCCTTGAATACCTTGCGGCCGTTCTGGCGGAACAACTTGCCGGGGCCGAAAGGGTCCACATCGGCAGCGCGTGCGGCATAGCCGAAGTTGGAGCGGATATTGTTGGAGTAGACGGTCTTGGCCTTGGTGCCGAGGATTTCCCAGGCAGTGTCTACGCTGCAGGTTTCGCGGCGCTCGATCACACTGGCGACCGCCACATCTCCGAAGATGAAATGACTGTCGCGATCGGTAAAGTCCACTTGCGGTGAGGCCAATTCAGAATTGATCACCAGTACGGTGCGTGCGGCGCCGGAACAGATGGCATCTACCGCGCGCTGTAGAGAAAATGTTGCCGAGGAGCAGGCGACTTCCATATCGAAAGCGAATCCATCGATGCCGAGGGCGCCCTGAATTTCGATGGCAATGGCGGGATAGGCGCGTTGCATATAGGAGGCGCCAACAATCACCATGTCGACATCGGAGGCCTGTTTATTGGCTTTCTCAAGCGCCAGTTTGGCGGCTTTTAGCCCCATCTCCGCCTGAACACACAGGTCGTCGTCATTGCGCTCGGGAATAAAGGGGCGCATGCGCGCGGGATCGAGAATTCCTTCACGGGTCACCACATAGCGGCTCTTGATACCGGAGGCCTTTTCGATAAATTCCGCAGAGGACTGTGGCTTGGGCTGCAGTTCGCCGGATTCAATTGCTTGAGCGTGCTCCAGGTTGTACTGCTTGGCGTAGCTATTGTAGGCGTCTACCAGCTCTTCGTTGCTGATCGCTTCCGGTGGGGTCCACAGGCCGGTGCCGCTGATGACAATGCCCCGTGGCAACTTGTGTTCACTCATCGCTGAATCCCTGGCTCGCAGCAAAACACCTGCGAGCAATTAGTCACTGATTAAAACCTTAGCCTTTAGCGGTGCCGGCTTGTTTGGGATTTATCTGCCAGAACGGCAAGGCAAGTTATTGTGACGTCTCTGTGACTGCCGGTCTATCTGCGGTCGCGCCGAAGAGTCATGGCGTTCTGGCCAAAACGAACGCACTGACCTTGTGTGCACCAGCTTTCAGGAGTATCTGTGCCGCCGCCTCCAGGGTGGCTCCGGTAGTCAGGACATCGTCCACCAGCCCGATATGCATTCCTTCAACGGATTCACGCAGGGCAAAACTTTGCAGTAGGTTGCGTAGGCG
Organism: Microbulbifer mixtoriginis (SeqCode); assembly: GCF_052466765.1. Taxonomy (NCBI): domain Bacteria; kingdom Pseudomonadati; phylum Pseudomonadota; class Gammaproteobacteria; order Cellvibrionales; family Microbulbiferaceae; genus Microbulbifer; species Microbulbifer mixtoriginis (SeqCode). The sequence continues at coordinate 2,057,782 of NZ_CP174289.1, read as the reverse complement.
TTGTTGCCGGCGCAGCTGCGACTGGGTGCGGGTGGCGCCAGTTTTGCGCAACAGCCGCGCTTGCACAGGCAAATGCCATTGCTTTCCCAACTCGCTCGCGATCAATTGTGCCTGGTTGTAACCGCGTTGCCAGTAGCGCTGCCAGTGGAGAGGAATGGGGGCGAGCAGGTCGGGGGGCTCGTTGTGTGGGGCTATTGAAGTGGCGGCAAGTTGCGCCAGGCTATGGCCGGCGGCCAGGTCGCGTTGGTACTTGAAGCGCTGGATTAGCTGGTTCACCGGAAAGGCATACTGCCAGGCGGCCTGAACCCTCTGGCAGTGCGGCGGCTGGCGCAAACAACTGGGGCACAGGCGTGCGCTGGAGGCCAACGGCAGCGCACAGCTTTCACAAGCCTGGCCCAGATAGGGCAGGTCCCGGATACAGCTGGCACAGATACCAAAGTCACCGGCTCTATCGCCGCACAGCAGGCACTGCGTCAGGTAGCGAGAGAGTCGAGCTGAAATCAGGCTGTAAACCATAAGAGAGCTTCTGAGTTGACAGCAGGTGGGGCCTGGCTAAACTGGCCAGTCTGTTTGGTCGAGTTTGCCACTGCTGTCTTCTGCAGTCACCCCGCCCGAATACATAAAAACAGCACCCCAACTCCAGTAACAGAGAGAGTAAGCTTGTGACTGCAGCCCAGACTATGCCCGCCGCCGATATCCGCCACGACTGGACCCGTCAGCAGGTTCTGGATCTCTTCGCTATGCCATTTAGCGATCTGATGTTTACCGCGCAGCAGGTTCACCGGACACACTTCGATCCCAATCGGGTCCAGGTCAGCACCCTCTGTTCCATCAAGACCGGCGCCTGCCCGGAAGATTGCGCCTACTGCCCGCAGAGCGCCCGTTACGATACTGGGCTGGAGCGGGAAAAATTGATGAAAGTGGAGAAGGTGTTGGAAGAAGCTCGCGCGGCCAAGGCTGGCGGCGCCACTCGCTTCTGTATGGGAGCTGCCTGGCGCTCACCCAAGAAAAAAGATATGCCCTACGTCACCCAGATGGTGCGCGAAGTGAAAGCACTGGGTATGGAAACCTGTATGACCTTGGGGATGTTGAATGATGACCAGGCGCAGGAATTAGCTGATGCCGGGCTCGATTACTACAACCACAATCTGGATACCTCACCGGAGTATTACGGCGAGATTATTACCACCCGCACCTACCAGGATAGGTTGCAGACATTGGGGCGCGTGCGTGCCGCCGGTATGAAAGTCTGCGCCGGCGGTATTGTTGGCATGGGCGAGGGCGACAAAGATCGTGCCGGCCTGCTGATGCAACTGGCCAACCTGCCTGAACACCCCGAGTCGGTGCCCATTAATATGTTGGTAAAAGTAGCTGGTACGCCGCTGGAGCAGGAGAAGGACCTAGACCCCTTCGAATTTATCCGCTGCATCGCCGTAGCGCGCATTATGATGCCCAAGTCCCATGTGCGCCTGTCCGCCGGGCGTGAACAGATGAGTGATGAGATGCAGTCTATGGCTTTCCTCGCTGGTGCCAACTCCATCTTCTATGGCGAGAAGCTGCTGACCACCGCCAATCCCGAGGCCAACAAGGATATGCAATTGTTCTCCCGCCTGGGTATCCAGCCGGAGGAGTATCAACAATACGCCGATGAGAGCGCAGTGGAAGCGGAGTTGAATGCACAGATTACCGAGCAGCAAAACGACGCTTTCTTTTACGATGCGGCCAAATGACCCTGGATAAAACCCTGCGCCAGCGTCTCGATGAGCGGTATCGGGACAATCTTTATCGCCAGATTAAAACTCTGGAAGCGGCGCCCAGCCCTATCGCTGTAGTGGATGGGCGAAAGCTGCTGACCTTTAGTAGTAACGATTACCTGGGACTCGCAAGCCACTCAGAAGTTATCCGTGCCCAGCAGGCCGGTGCTGAGCTGGGCGCCGGTGCCACCGCTTCCCATTTGGTTAACGGCCACCTTCAAGTCCATCAACAATTGCAACAGAGCCTTGCCGAAGTCACCGGACGCGAGGCCGCACTGGTTTTTTCCAGTGGTTATATGGCCAATGTGGGGACACTCTGTGCGTTGCTGGGCCGCGCGGACAATGTTATTTCCGACAAGCTCAACCACGCCTCCCTGATAGACGGCGCGCGCTTGTGTGGCGCGAACAGTTTGCGTTTTGCCCACAACGATCCAGTAGCCCTGCGCCGTCAGCTGCAAAGGGCGGCCGCACGCGGTGGCAATACTCTGGTGGCGGTAGATGGGGTCTACAGTATGGACGGCGACAGGGCTCAATTGGCGGAGATTGCTGCCCTGTGTTGGGAATTTGATGCCTGGCTGATGGTGGATGAAGCCCACGGCTTTGGAGTGATGGGGAGTGAACAGCTGCCCCTTGCCGGCAGCTGCGCGGCCGCCGGTCTCGGCCAGGATGAAGTGCCGGTACTGATGGGTACGCTGGGAAAGGCCGCCGGCAATGCAGGTGCCTTTGTGGCCGGCTCGCGTATGTTGATCGATTTTTTGGTGCAGTTTGCACGGCCTTATATTTATACCACCGGTATGCCGCCGGCAGTGGCGGCAGGTTGTATTGCCGCAATTGAACTGATGCGCAATGCGCCCGAGTTGAACCAGCGCCTGCAGGCGAATATCGCTTACTTCCGCCGGCGTGCGGCGCAAGCGAATTTACCTCTGACGGATTCATCCAGTGCGATTCAACCACTCCTGTTGGGCTGTGAAGAAACTGTGATGACTGTGTCCAAAAAGTTGGAGCAACGTGGCTTTCTAGTGGGCGCTATTCGCCCACCTACCGTGCCCAGAGGTACCGCTCGCCTGAGAATCACCCTGAGTGCCTCCCATAACCACAGCCAAATTGATGCTTTGGTAGATGCCCTCGTAGCTGTGCTTCAGGAAAAAATAGCGGTGCCTTTGTGATTGAGATAGAGAACCTGGTATTCCTGCACGGTTGGGGGGGAGATAAAGGGCCCTGGCGGCCCCTACTCGAAGCGGTGCGTGAACAATTGGCACAACCTTTGACTTGTATCGAATTACCGGGGTGTGGGGAGTGTAGCGGCGAGCCCTGGCCACAATTAGAGACACTTTTACAACGGCTGTATAACGAACTGCCTAATAACTGTGTTTTGGTTGGGCACTCTCTCGGAGGTATGTTGGCCCTGCAGTTGGCGGCCAGACCGGGACAGAAAAAAATCCTCGGTGTTGTCACCATCTCTGCCAATGCCTGTTTTGTGGAGCGGGACAACTGGCCGGGTATGCCGCGGCGCGTTTTTGAGAGATTTCGCAGGGCCTTTGTGCAGGACCCCTACGCAATCTGGGAGCGCTTTTGTGCCCTGCAGTCCCATGGTGACAGTGTCATGCGCGACCTGCTCAAGCAGCTGAAAGAGCGCCGTCCCAATATCAATGCCGAAGCCTGGAAGCGGGCCCTGGACTGCCTGGCGGGTTTGGATAATCGCCATTTACTGCAGACACTCAAAGTCCCCACTCTGCACCTGTTTGGCAAGCGGGATGCCCTGGTGCCCCAAGCTGCCGTAGAGGAGATCCAGGGCTGTGGTGCAGCGGTAGAGGTGATTGAGGGGTGTGGTCATAAACCGCATTTATCTCAGCCGCGTCAAGTGGCAGAGCGATTGCGGCATTTTGTCGAGAGCCTGTCTCCCTCTGATAGCGGTACTTCCGAGCCCTTCGATAAATCTGCAGTGGCGCGCTCTTTTGGTCGCGCCGCCGCCAGTTATGACGACTGCGCCCATATACAGAGAGCGGTGTGCCGGCAGTTGATGAAAATGGCGGATCGCCACTGGAGGCCACGCACGATAGTCGACCTTGGTAGCGGCACCGGCTTTGGTAGTGAGTTGCTGCGTCGACATTTTCCCGAGGCGAGAATTATCGCCTTGGATCTGGCGGAAGATATGTTGCGCTACGCCCGCATAGAGCGCCCCCAGGCTGATGATTATATTGTTGCGGATGCGGAACAGTTGCCCCTAGCAGATGACAGTGTGGATCTGGTGTTTTCCAGTATGGCGCTGCAGTGGTGCTATCGCTTGCCACAGCTGTTTACCGAGTTGCGTCGGGTACTCTCTCCAGAGGGATTCTGCCTGGTGGCGACACTGGGGCCGGGCACGCTGGCAGAGTTGCGTAATAGCTGGGCCCAGGTGGATGGCGATATACACGTCAATCGTTTCCTTCCTCTGGCAAAGTGGCGTGAAGCGGCGGTGCAATCGCAACTGAATGGTGAAGTGCTCGATGAGCAGCGCCTGTTGTATTTCGATAGCCTGCGCCAGCTGATGAAGGAATTAAAAGGTGTGGGAGCACATAATATTAATCGTGCCGCTAAGCGGGGGATGACTGGGCGTGCCAGGTTACAGCAACTGGCCGAAGCCTATGAAGGCCTCAGGCAGCCCAGAGGGCTGCCGGTAAGCTACGAGGTCATCTATATGAAACTGGCCTGTGGACTCGATCAGGGGTAGATATCGATAGGGATCGGGGTTTTCACCAGCGCCCAAATCTCGTCCATTTCCCGGTTGGAAGCCACCGCGATACAGCCATCGGTCCAGTTATTGCGACGCAGGTGTCTCTCCATATAGGACCACTCGGGCTTGATGCCGTGGATCATGATATCGCCGCCAGGGCTGACCCCCATTTTGGCTGCCCGCGCACGGTCCTGTTTATTTGGATAGGACACATGAATGGAGCGGTAGAAGCGACTTTTAGGGTTTTTCCAGTCGAGGGTATAGCGCCCTTCGGGGGTGCGTTCATCTCCCTCGCGGACCTTGTGTCCTCTGGGATTATCGCCGAAGGAGACGGTGTAGCTTTTCACTACCCGGCCGTCGCGAATCAGCTGCATCAGCTTCTTCGACTTGTACACAACAACATGATCGACAGGAGTTACTTTTGCTGAGGCGAACAGAGGCATCGCCAGCAACAGGGCAAGAGTCAGGTATCGCATGGTCTCTAAGCTGCTTGAATGTTTTCAGTTATTTCGAGATTTCCCGCGTCCCTGCAGAGCAGTTTCCCCTTTTGAGGGAATTATTTTGTGAGCGCGGCCCCGTGCCTTTGTTATCAGTGCTTGGCTTGATTTGTTCAAAATCTGCGCTACACGACTAAATTATCATCAAGTGGCTGGCGTGAAAAGTCACCACAAGAAAAAATTTGAACTTTTGAATAGGGGAGGCCTTGGTCTTGGGCAGAAGTTATTTTGTAGCCGGTACCGATACCGAAGTGGGCAAGACCTTTGTCAGTGCGGCTCTACTCACAGCGGCCGCGAATGTGGGATTGCAAACCGCAGCGGTAAAACCGGTGGCCTCCGGTTGTGAGCAAACTGAATATGGACTGCGCAATGAGGATGCCTTGCTGTTACAGGAGGCCGTGACTTTGCATCTGCCTTACCAGCAGGTGAATCCTTTTGCACTGGAACCGGCAATCGCCCCCCATATCGCCGCCATAGAGGCGGGTAAGCAGCTCAACGTATCGCGCATGGCTGGAGTCTGCCGCGGTGTGATGTGTGCCGGCGCTGATCTGGTGTTAATCGAGGGGGCCGGCGGCTGGCGCACACCCCTGGGTCCCAGAGCCTTTCTTTCGCAACTGCCGCGGGAGTTGAATACCCCGGTGATTCTGGTGGTGGGTATGCAGCTCGGCTGTATCAACCACGCACTGCTGACCGCCGAGGCGATCCGCCACGATGGGCTGCCTCTGGCGGGTTGGGTGGCCAACTTCGTCCGTCCGGGCATGGCGCGGGCCGAGGAAAACCTGGCCACCCTTGAGGCCCTGCTGCCGGCCCCGTTGCTCGGTGTGCTGCCCCACAGCGAGACGCGGGATTACCGCGAAGCGGCGCAACACCTGGATATCCGCCCGCTAATACCCAGCTAAAGCACCTCATCAAAGCATTCTCAGTCGGGCCCGAGAGGGCCCAAATCGGTTGACTTTGTACGCCTTCGGCCCTAGATTCAAACAAGCGTTTGAAACACCTGAATGAGGACCGGGAGCATGGCCGACTACAAGGCGCCACTGCGGGAGATGAACTTCCTGCTGCACGAAGTATTTGCTGCGGAAAAACTCTGGGCGGAACTGCCCGGGTTGGCCGGAGCTGTGGATCGCGAGACCGCAGATGCGATTCTCGAAGAGATGGCCAAGTTGGCTTCCAACACCCTGGATCCGATCAATCGCAGCGGTGACGAAGAGGGCTGTGATTGGAACGATGGTGTTGTGACCACCCCTGCGGGCTTCAAAGAAGCCTACGCCACATTCTGTGAGGGTGGCTGGGGCGCGCTGTTGGGCAACCCAGAGTACGGCGGCATGGGTATGCCGAAGATGCTGGGCGCTCAGGTCGAGGAAATGATCAACGCCTCCAATATCTCCTTCGCTCTCTACCCGGTACTGACAAACGGTGCCTGTCTGGCGATCGATGCTCATGCCAGTGAAGTGCTGAAACAGAAATTCCTGCCCAAGATGTACGAGGGCACCTGGGCCGGTGCCATGGACCTGACCGAGCCCCACGCCGGCACCGACCTGGGTATTATCCGCACCAAGGCCGAGCCCCGCGAAGACGGCAGTTACAGCATTAGCGGCAGCAAGATCTTTATCACCGGCGGTGACCAGGACTTGTCCGAAAATATTATTCACCTGGTACTGGCCAAGTTGCCGGACGCACCCAAGGGCCCTAAAGGCATTTCCCTGTTCCTGGTGCCGAAGTACAAGGTGAACGAAGACGGCAGCGTCGGCGAGAGCAATAACGTTAATTGTGGTTCCATTGAACACAAGATGGGCATTAAAGCCTCCGCTACTTGTGCGATGAATTTCGACGGTGCTCAGGGTTGGCTGGTGGGTGAGGAGAACAAGGGCCTCGCCGCTATGTTTACCATGATGAACTATGAGCGGCTGGGTGTGGGTATCCAGGGCCTCGGCGCCTCTGATCGCTCCTACCAAAATGCCCTGGAATACGCCCGCGATCGTATCCAGAGCCGCTCTCCTGCCGGTGCCCAGCAGCCGGAAAAAGCTGCCGACCCGATTATCGTGCACCCCGATGTGCGCCGTATGCTGCTCACCCAGAAAGCACTGGTGGGCGGTGGCCGCGCCCTGTCCACTTACGTGGCTCAATGGCTGGATATCTCCAAGTTCGGCGAGGGTGAAGAGAAAAAGAACGCCGAGGCTATGGTGGCCTTGCTGACCCCTGTGGCCAAGGCCTTCACCACCGATATGGGCCTCGATTGCACCGTAATCGGCCAGCAGGTTTTCGGCGGTCATGGTTATATTCGTGAATGGGGCCAGGAGCAGCTGGTGCGCGATGTGCGTATTACCCAGATTTACGAGGGCACCAACGGTATTCAGGCATTGGACTTGGTGGGTCGCAAGACCGTCGCCAGCGGTGGCGCCCTGTTCGAGCTATTTGCTGCGGATGTACAGCGTTTTATCGCTAGCCAGGTTGACCGCGAGGCGATGGCTGAGTTTGTACAGCCGCTGGCAACTGAGTTGCAGCGCCTGCGCGAAGCCACAGAGAAAATGATCGCCGCAACCAAGGAAGACCCCCACGCGCCGGGTGCAGCTTCGGTGGAATACCTGCATCTGTTTGGCTATGTGGCTTACGCCTTTATGTGGGCCAAGGTGGTTGCAGTTGCGTTGGACAAGCAGGAGGCGGACAGCTTCTACAAGGGCCAAGTGAAAACTGCACGCTTCTACTTCGCGCGTTTACTGCCGCGCACCCAGGCACTCGCCAGCAGCGTCAATGCCGGTAGCGCCTCCCTGATGGATCTGGAAGAGGAACTGTTCTAACAGCCCTCTCGGCAGATTCTAAAAAAGCCTCGCATTGCGGGGCTTTTTTTATGGAGTCGCTTTTCGCTTTCTCCTACACTCGGGAGAAAACAATAAAGAGCGAAACAGCCAATGACCAATATCTCCCAGAAGAGACTCTCCGAGGAAGACCAGGCCCGGGTCGATCAGTATCTGCAAAGCGCGGTCAACCAAGTGGAGCGCAAGCCCTTCCGCCCCTGGTTGTTGTTTGTCATGCTTCTGGTGGTGCTGACCCTACTGTCGTTGATCAGCGTGTTGATCGCGCAGACTAAAGGCGTGGTGTGAGGGCTTGCTATGACGCCCGATAAAAACTTTCAACCACTGAATTTTACCTACCTTGACGATGATGAGATGCGTCGTCGCTCCAGTGACTTCTTCCGCTTGATGCGCCGGCGTCGCTCAGTGCGGGATTTCTCGGTTAAACCCGTGCCCCGCGAGGTTATCGAAGACGCCGTGCGTGCCGCCGGTAGCGCTCCCAGCGGGGCCAATATGCAGCCGTGGCATTTTGTCGTCGTTGAAAATGCCGAGGTAAAACGCCGTATTCGCCTGGCGGCGGAAGAGGAGGAGCGCGAGTTTTACCAGCGCCGTGCCTCAGAGGAATGGCTCAACGCATTGGAACCCCTGGGCACAGATGCGCATAAGCCTTTTCTTGAAACGGCGCCCTACCTGATTGCAATTTTTCTGAAGAAGTTTTCCAGTGCGGAAAATGGTGAGCGATTAAAAAACTATTACACCGCGGAATCGGTAGGTATCGCCACAGGCATATTGATTGCCGCCCTGCATAATGCCGGTGTGGCGACCCTGACCCACACCCCCAGTCCGATGAAATTTCTAAATGAAATTCTTGGCCGCCCTGTGCAGGAAAAACCCTATATGATTCTGGTGGCTGGGCTGCCCGCTGAAGGTGCTCAGGTGCCAGCTATCGGCAGAAAACCCTTGGATGAAATTGCTGATTTTATTTGAGTTACCGCTTTCCGCGCGGCAAAAATAGATACACTGGTGGAATTTGAGCTTAGGGTTCCATGCCAAGAATATTGATCGTCGAGGACGAAGGCGCAATAGCCGATACCCTGATTTACGCGCTGCAGGCCGAGGGTTTTACCACTCACTGGCTGGCGCTTGCCGGCGAGGCTTTAGCACTGCTGAAGAGTGAGTCTTTCGACTTGGTGATTCTGGATGTGGGGCTGCCGGATATCAGTGGCTTCGAAGCCTGTAAACAACTGCGACGCTTCTCCGAAGTGCCGGTGATTTTTCTCACTGCGCGCAACGGGGAAATAGACCGGGTTGTAGGGCTTGAAATTGGCGCAGACGATTATGTAGTGAAACCTTTCAGCCCGCGCGAGGTGGCAGCGCGGGTCAAGGCCATCCTCAAAAGGGTAGCGCCACGCTCAAAGAGAGTAGAGCTATCTGAGGCTAAAGGCCCTTTCCGTATCGATTCGGTGAGTTACCAAATCCTCTTCCACGAACAGTTATTGCCCCTGACCCGCCACGAGTACCGCCTGTTGGAAACCCTGCTGGCCCAGCCCGGAAGGGTGTTTTCCCGTGCACAATTGCTCGATGCTTTGGGGGTGGCTTTGGAAGTGGGGTATGAGCGCAATGTCGACAGCCATATCAAAGGGCTGCGGGCAAAAATTCGTGAGATAGCGCCAGACTCCAAGCCAATCCAAACCCATCGCGGCCTCGGATATAGTTGTTGCCCGGAGCAATAATATGCCGCTCGGGATACGCATTTTTGCCGTCTATTTCCTGTTTGTAGGATTGGCCGGCTGGTTTGTATTGGGCACGGTGATGGATGAGATTCGCCCCGGCGTGCGCCAGTCCACTGAGGAAACCCTGGTGGATACCGCTAATCTATTGGCGGAAATCCTGCGCGACCCGGTGATCGCCGGTAACTTGGCTCAAAGTCATTTACCCGAAGTGCTTAAAGCCTATGGTCGCCGCCGCCCGGAGGCGAGTATCTGGGGGTATACCAAGAGCCAGGTCAATCACCGCATCTATGTCACCGATGCCAGCGGTACAGTATTACTTGACTCCAGTGGCCTCGCGGTGGGGCGGGACTACTCCCGTTGGAACGATGTTTATCTGACCTTGCGTGGCGATTACGGTGCCCGATCCACCCGCGAAGACCCCAATAATCCAGATTCTTCCGTCATGTATGTGGCGGCGCCAATCCGCGATGGCGAACAGATTATCGGCGTGGTTTCGGTAGCCAAGCCCAATCAAACCTTGCAGCCCTATATCGAGCGTTCGCAGCATCGTTTGATCTGGCAGGGTGCGGGGCTGGTTGTGCTCGGTTTGTTGGTAGGCGCCCTTCTGTCCTGGTGGCTCAGTCGTGCTCTGGGGAAACTCACCGATTATGCCCAGGCTGCCAGTGCGGGCCACAGGGTAAAACCGCCGCAGTTACCTAGTGGAGAGTTGGGGCAGTTGGCTGTGGCGGTAGAGCAGATGCGCAGTGAACTAGAGGGCAGGGACTATGTGGAGCGCTATGTACACACCCTGACTCATGAACTGAAGAGCCCATTGGCGGCCATTCGCGGTGCCGCCGAACTGCTCGATAGTGATATGCCGACCGAACAGCACCAGCGTTTTGTGGGCAACATCCAGCGGGAGGCCGAGCGATTGCAGCAGTTAAGCGAACGGCTGCTGCATCTGGCCCAGGTGGAGCAGCGTCAGGGGCTAGAGGAGCGAGTGGCGATACCGCTGGCGCCGCTCGTTGAGGAGCTAATCGAGGCTCAGCGAGTTCGTATCAGTGCCGCCCAACTGCATGTGGAGCAAGAGCTGGCACCGGCACTGCAGCTGTACGGTGAGCGTTTTCTGCTGTGGCAGGCCCTGGCCAACCTACTGGACAACGCGCTGGATTTTACCCTGGATGGCGGCCTGATTCGCGTCAAAGCCGAATGCTGTGGAGAATGGGTCAAGGTGTGCTTGTTCAATCGGGGCGAGGCAATCCCGGAATATGCCCTAGGGCGCCTTACTGAGCGCTTCTATTCGCTGCCGCGTCCTGGGGGTGGGCGTAAGAGTACTGGGCTGGGACTCAATTTTGTTGAGGAGGTGGCGGAGTTACACGGCGGTACTCTGTCGATCCGCAATGTGCCTGGTGGCGTTGAGGTCAGTCTAAATTTGCCCGCTGCCTGATGGGTAAGGTTATTTTCCACTGGCCCCCACACAATCTCCCCAGACTCTCCATATTGCCTCCATCGGCAATCCATACTCGCAGCTCAGACTGAGGTTATCGAAATTGGATACCGAGGTCTGAACCATGAACCGAGCCCTGGCTTTTAAATTGGGCGCTATTGCTGTTTTGATTTTGTTGCTTCTTATTCCACTGACCATGATCGATGGCCTGATCAGTGAGCGAAAGCGTTACCAGAGTGATGTGTTAAAGGATATTGCCCGCAGTTCCAGCTTTAACCAGCAAATTACCGGCCCTATTTTAGTGGTGCCCTACGTCAAGAAATACTGGAAGTGGATAACCAATGAAAAAACCGGTGAGAGGCACAAGGAGCAGCGGGAAGAGCGCGGCCACTTGTATTTCCTTCCCGAGCGCTTTGTCTTCGATGCCGACCTGACAACCGAGCGGCGTGCTCGGGGTATCTATGAGGCGCTTCTGTACCACAGCGATAGTAAGGTCAGTGGTTTGTTCCGAGTGCCGGAGAAACTGGGCTTGGGAGCGAATTTGGATCAGTACCGCTTTAGCACGCCTTACTTATCGGTAGGTATCAACGATATTCGCGGTATCCGCAACGATCTGAAATTGCGCTTGAACAACCAGACATTGGAATTTGCTCCGGGCAGTCGCGCACCGATTCTCGGTGATGGTGTGCACGCTATGCTGCCAATGTTGGATTCGGAAGGCGGTCAAACCCTGGCGTTTTCCTTCGATCTCAAACTACAGGGTACCGAGCACTTCAGCCTGGTACCGGTGGGTCGTGACAGTCGTGTAATGATGAGGGCCGATTGGCCGCATCCGAGCTTCTTTGGCAACTTCCTGCCCAGTAGTAGAGATTTAAACGATCAAGGATTTACTGCGGAATGGCAGACCAGCTTTTTCGCCACCAACTTGGAGGAGATACTGCGGCGCTGTATGGGCAGTGATCATTGTAATAACTTGATTAACAGCCGCTTTGGTGTGAGCTTCCTCGACCCGGTGGATCAATATCTAAAAACAGATCGCGCGATTAAATATGCGTTGCTGTTTATCACCCTGACCTTTGCCACCTTCTTCCTATTTGAAATACTCAAGCGCCTGGCAGTGCATCCGGTGCAGTATGCCTTGGTGGGCTTGGCATTGGCGTTGTTTTACCTGCTGCTGTTGTCTCTGTCGGAGCATATCGCTTTCGTCAAAGCCTACATAATTTCCGCCGCAGCCTGCGTGGGCCTAATTGGTTTTTATGCCAGCGCGGTGTTGCGCAGTTGGCAGCGCGGTCTGGGTTTCGCCGGGTTGTTGGCCGCCCTATATGCACTCTTGTATGGTCTGCTCAGCGCTGAGGACTACGCTCTGTTGATGGGCTCGCTGTTAGTGTTCGGGGTGCTTGGCTGCACTATGGTACTGACTCGTCAACTGGACTGGTACAACGTCGGGCACAGCCCTACCCGAGGGGCGGCGAGCCCGGTGGAGACGAACAACCGTAAGCTGGGATAAATCACTTCGGGGTGGTATGTAACCGCCCCGTTCTAGTTTTCGCTTCCGGTTTTATTGCCGGCCCAATTTCACGATGTAATCCCACTCTTCCTGGCGCACAGGCTGTATCGACAACCGCCCCTGCTTGACCAGTACCATTTCCACCAGCTGTGGATCCTTCTTGATTTCTGCCAGGGGGACCGGGCGTTTGAATTCGCTGCGCCATGCCAGGTCAACGCAGAACCAACGAGGACTATCGGCGCTGGCCTTGGGGTCGAAGTACTTGCTCTCGGGGTCGAATTGCGCCGGGTCCGCATAGGCGGCGCGCACTACCTCGGCGGTGCCCACCACTGCCGGCAGCTTACAGGCGCTGTGATAGAACAGCACCCCATCGCCCACGGCGACCTGATCGCGCAAGAAGTTGCGCGCCTGGTAATTTCGAATACCATCCCAGCGGCCGCTGCCATTGGCTTCGGCGGCGAGGTCTTGCAGGCTGTACTCATCGGGTTCGGATTTGAATAACCAGTGTGTCATGCGGCAGTTTGTCCCTGTGCTGCGCCGGTTGGTGTTTCGCCGGCGATCGGTGCCATTTAGTATGAAGCCATACAAAAGTGTCAAATCGGCGTTATCTTTTTACGCCTCTAGCGGGAGATTATGGGAAACAAAGCATTTCAGTGGCTTTCAGAGCGCCTGTCGAGCCACAGGTCCCAGTACTGGGCCCTGCAACTCAGTGGTTGGGCCGGCTACACGCTGCTGACTTTTATCGGCAGCTTTTTCTGGGTGAAGGACCATTGGATCCACTCGGGTTATATTGCGGTGGCCACCGTCGCCGGGATATTTCTTAGTGAAGTCATGCGTTTCGGCTTTCAGCGCCTATGGAACAAGCCTCCGGTGACTCGATTCTTTGGTTCACAGCTACTGGTGATTGGCGCAGCCGCTGTGTGGGCGGCAATCAAGTTTGGTGGCTCCCTGTGGTTGTACGGTAAGGCGAGCGATGAGCACCCGGTATGGCAGGCTACGTATTGGTTCTCCTATTCGTTTATGATCCTTACCACCTGGGCGGCGCTGTATTACGGCATCAAGTATTATCGGTCTTCACAGACTCAGCGGGCCAAGGCTCTGCGTGCGGAATCCATGGCGCATCAGGCCCAGTTAAAGATGCTGCGCTACCAGCTGAATCCCCACTTTCTCTTCAATACGCTAAACGCTATCTCCACTCTGATCTTGGATAACGATGGGCGCACCGCCAACAATATGGTCACACGCTTGTCTCAGTTTTTGCGTCATTCTCTCGATAATGACCCCATGCAAAAGGTTACCCTGGCCAAGGAAGTGGAGGCCCTGATGTTGTATTTGGATATCGAGAAAGTACGCTTTGCCGATCGCCTTGGGGTACGGCTGGATCTGCAGGGCGATTCGCCCCAGGCATTGGTGCCCAGCCTACTACTGCAACCTCTGGTGGAAAATGCAATTAAATACGGTATCTCTCAACTGGAGAGCGGTGGCGAGATCAATATCAAGGCGCGAGTGTTCGCAGGGGAGTTACTGCTCGAAGTGAGCGACAATGGTCCAGGTATGCCGGAAGAGGAGTTGCGCCTGATAGGCAAAGGTTACGGTGTTGGTATTCGCAATACCTGTGAGCGCTTGCGTGCTCTGTATGGCGATGATCAGAGAGTGCGTTTCCACAACCGTCCACAGGGTGGGCTGTCGGTGAATATCCGCATTCCCTATGAACAGGAATAACGAGATGAGTGCAGTTGAAAACCTGACCGCAGTAATTGTCGATGATGAACCCCTGGCACGTCGCGGCCTGCGCCTGCGCCTGGAGCATATGTCCGGTGTCGATGTAGTCGCTGAGTGCGGCAACGGCCGCGAGGCTCTGGAAATTATTCTGCAGCTAAACCCGGATGTGGCGTTTGTGGATATTCAGATGCCTGGCGTCAATGGTCTGCAGCTGGTGCAGCAAATACCCCTGGAAAAACTGCCCCAGGTGGTGTTCGTAACGGCTTATGATCAGTATGCGGTGGAGGCCTTCGAGGTCAACGCGGTAGATTACGTATTGAAACCCATCGAAGAGGAGCGACTGAAACTGGCTCTGGCTCGCGCACGGGAAAAAATGGCCACGGCGGATATTGCCATACAGCGCGAGCAGCTGCTGGAGGCAGTGGCGGATTTGACCAAGGAATCCCCGGAGGCGCTGGAGCAGAAACTGGTCAGCGGCCAGTTTGCCGGCAGCGCCTACCCGGATAAAATTGCTGTGAAGGACTCTGGCAAGATCACCCTAGTGCCGGCACGGGAAATCGACTGGATTGACGCTGCCGGGGACTATATGTGTGTACACGCCCAGGGCGAAACCCATGTGATGCGTATTACCATGAAGGAATTGGAGCAACAGCTGGATCCAAAATTATTTCAGCGTATTCACCGCTCCACCATCGTAAATTTAAGCCGTGTGCGGGAAATTCGCGCGCATATTAATGGTGAATATCACCTGGTGTTGGACAGTGGTGAGTGCCTGAAAATGAGCCGCAGCTATAAGAGTAAAGTGCAGCATTTTCTTTGAGGTATTTTTGCGCCTAGCGGAAATAAAAATTCACTCAGTAACCTGATCGAATATTCCCGACACTTTGTCGCAACGGCCTTGTTTGCAACTCCTATTGCATTAATCTTCCTTTCCCTAGCCCGCTGTTCTCCAGCCGCGGGCATATCGCACGGCACAGGAAGTGCGGTTATTGGCCCAGAGCTAGAGTGTCTGGAATAATGCCTATGACTCCCAGAAAAATGGTATTTTTTCCAAGAAAATAAACCGGGTGCGAACCAACATACTAACTGCAGGTTTACGATCTCTGCACCAGTGTTTTTTCAGAGACAGTGAAATAGATCAGGACTTGTCTGGGTCACTGCCACACTAACCGTAAATATATAATTAAGGGCCTATGGAATGGCACTGACAAAAGCCGCACTGAAAAATCCTGCTGCCGCCGGCGTGGTAGTGGTGTTCGCCGTCTTGCTGGGGGCTTTTCTTGCCAGCCGCTTACCAGTACAGCTTTTCCCCGATATCGAAAGCCCGCGTATTGTTATCCAGGCGGGCTGGCGTGCTGCCGCACCGAAAGAGGTGGAGGCAGAAATTGTTGAGCCGATTGAATCGGTTCTGCAGGGCCTCACCGGCCTGGAAACCATGGAGGTCAATGCTGGCCGTGGCGGTGCTTGGGTAAATCTCGAATTCAGTATGGGCACCGACATGGACAAGGTGCTGATCGATGTGATCAGCCGTATGAGCAGCTTGCCGCCTCTGCCGCGAGATGCGGAACCGCCGCGGGTAATGCTAGGTGGTTGGGGCGGTGGTACCAATGCACTTACTTATTTCTTTTTGCAGAAGCTGCCTGAAAATCCCAACCACCTCGACGACTTTACCGGCCTGATTGA
Organism: Microbulbifer mixtoriginis (SeqCode); assembly: GCF_052466765.1. Classification (NCBI taxonomy): domain Bacteria; kingdom Pseudomonadati; phylum Pseudomonadota; class Gammaproteobacteria; order Cellvibrionales; family Microbulbiferaceae; genus Microbulbifer; species Microbulbifer mixtoriginis (SeqCode). The sequence goes on along the minus strand of NZ_CP174289.1, from coordinate 2,041,955 downwards.
GGATGTTTTGCGGCCGGAGCTGGAGTCTGTGCCGGGTGTGGCAAGTGTGGAGGCCCAATCCGGTCGTGCCGCGCAAGAGGAACTGCAGGTTATTTTCGACCCTTGGAAAGCGGCCGATTTAGGTATTCAGTTGCCGGCGATCAGCCGTCAGTTGGCGTCGGCAAGAGATGTTTCTGGTGGTTTTACCGATGTCGGGCGTCGCCGTTACACACTGCGTTTTGTCGGTGAGTACAAGCCGACGGATTTATCCGAGCTGGTGCTAGAGTGGCGCGATGGCCAGCCGGTGCGCCTCGGTGATATTGCCGAGGTGCGTGTAGGGCCCTCTGAGCCCCGCGGAGTGGCCACACAAAATGGCAATCCGGCTGTCTCTATGCGCATCAACCGCGCAAACGATGCCAATATGCTTGCCACTCTGGAGCTGGTAAAACAGAAGGTTGAGGAACTGAATGAGACCAAGCTGAAAAACGAACAGCTGGTACTGGTGCAGTCCTTCGATGCCTCGGTATTCGTTTACCGCGCCCTCAATTTACTTGGCGGTAATATGATTTTGGGCATATTGCTGGCGGTGGGGGTGCTCTGGTGGTTTATGCGGCGTATGCGCGCTACTTTGATTGTGGCAGCCGCTATTCCCATTTCCCTTTTATCCACCTTCGTTGTCATGTCCGCCGCTGGGCGCAGTGTCAATGTGATTTCCCTTGCTGGCCTTGCTTTCGCTACCGGTATGGTGCTCGATGCGGCAATTGTGGTGTTGGAGAATATTGTGCGTCTGCGGGAAAAAGGCAGCAATCCAGAGGAGGCCTCGGAACAGGGCGCCGGTCAGGTTTGGGGTGCATTGCTGGCGAGTACTGCCACTACCGTAGCGATCTTCCTGCCGGTATTTTTCCTCAACAGTGTCGAGGGACAGGTCTTTGGTGATCTGGCTCTGACGATTGCAGTGGCAGTGGTATTTTCCCTGTTGGCGGCTATTGCCATAGTGCCACTGGCGGCAAAACTGTGGCTGCCCTCGATTTCCAGTGAGGATCGCCTGGCTCATGTGTGGGAGAAAATCGCCACTCGGGTTATGGCACTGACCGGTACCCGTGCGCGTCGCTGGCAGGTGATCGGTGGCTTTCTGCTGGTGCCTATTGCCGCAACTTATTTCCTATTACCCAATCTCGATTATTTACCGCCGGTAAAAAGGGATGCGGTGGATGTATGGATGAATTTCCCCGCGGCTACAAATACCAAAACTATCGAAAAGGATATCGTCAACGAACTTGACCGGCGCATGGCACCCTTTATGAGTGGTGAGCGGGAGCCGGCTCTCAAAAACTACTACATCATTACCTGGCCCAGCGGCGGCAATATGGGCGTGCGTGTTAAGGATATGGATCAGGCTAAGGAGATGGAGACGCTGTTGCGTGAGGAGATCCTGGTAGATATTCCCGACTTTCAAGGCTTCGCCGCAAGGGGCAACCTGTTTAGCCGCTTTGGTGGAGATCGCAATATCGCCCTACACCTGCAATCCCGTGATGCTGATGGATTAATGCGCGCGGCTGCCCGCGGTGTTGAAGTGGTGGAAGAGGTGATGCCGGGCACCCCAGTGCAGACTAACCCGGGTCTGTCTCTGTCTGAACCAGAGCTGACGGTGCGCCCTAACGACCGCGCCATGCTGGAGCAAGGCTGGAACCGCCAGGATATGGGGGGGCTGATTCGCACCCTCGGCAATGGCCTCTATGTGGGTGAATACTTTGACGGGGAAAAACGCCTGGATATGATTTTCAAGGCCAAGCCTTGGAGTACACCGGAACAGTTGCAGAATACGCCGTTGGTCACTCCCCGTGGAGAGGTGGTATCGCTGAGCCAGTTGGCGAGTGTGGAGCGCACCGTGGGCCCGGGCAATCTGCGTAGAGTAGATGGTCGTCGCACTATTACCCTGAATATTGTGCCACCGGATGACATCTCTCTAGAGGAAGTACGTGCCCAGCTTGAGGAAGAGGTGCTGCCGAAAATTCGCGAGGCTCTGCCCGAGGATGGCAGTATTCTGGTGGGGGGGAACGCTAGTGATTTGGATAAAGCTCTGGTATCCCTTTCACAGAACTTCCTGTTGGCGCTGTTGATTCTGTTCCTGCTGATGAGCGCTTTGTTTCGTTCACTGCGCGATGCTGGGCTGGTGCTGTTAACCGTACCGCTGGCTACTGTCGGCGGGGTCTTGGCACTGCAGTTGCTGAATTTGATCAGCTTCCAGCCCCTCGATCTTCTCACCATGATTGGTTTCGTTATTCTGCTGGGGTTGGTAGTGAATAACGCCATCTTGTTAGTACACCAGACCCGCTCAGCGGAAGGCGCGGGCGCTAGTCGGATAGAGGCGGTGGAACAGGCGTTGCGCCTGCGCCTGCGGCCGATCTTTATGAGTACCTTGACCAGCGTATTCGGCATGTTGCCCCTGTTGGTAGCTCCGGGCGAAGGAAGTGTGATCTACCGCGGTCTGGCTGCCGTGATTGTCGGTGGAATGGCGGTCAGTACTCTGTTTACCTTGATTTTATTACCGGCGCTGTTACAGACCGGTCGCCTGCCTGTGCCGCAATTTACCGGCTTGCGTCAAAGACTGGCCCTGAGGAGTTCCCAATGAAAAAGTTACTTGCCGGAGTTGTCCTGTCCCTCACCTCTGTGGGACAGGTTTTGGCCCAGAGTGGCGCCGTGGCGGTCACTGTGGATCGGGCTGAGACCCGCCAGATGGCAGCTAGCCAGTGGTCCGCCGGGGAGGTGGTGAGCCGTCGCGATATACGTATTTCCTCTGAACTGGATGGCGTGTTGGAGTTTGTTGCTGAGCCTGGTAGCTTGGTAAAAAAAGGTGAGCGCCTGGCGCAGTTGGATGGAACCCATTGGCGCCTGCAGTTGCGCAATAGTGAAAGTCGTATTGCCCAGCTGAAGGCGCGTCTCACCTACCTGGACGCGCAGCTGCATCGACTGAGTAAACTGGCGGAAACCAACAGCACCTCCCGTGCAGCGCTGGAGGAACAGCAGGCCGAGCGCGAGGCGATGGCCCAGGATCTGTTAGCCGCACAGATTGAGCGGGACAGGCGCGCCTATGAACTTGGTAAGACCAACATTGACGCCCCCTTCGATACCCTGGTGGTGAGTCGCGAGTTGCAGGCGGGGGAATATGTCCGCACCGGCTCCGAGCTGTTACGCGCGCTGGATATGTCCCAGCTGGAGGTGGAGGCAGATATTCCGTTGGCTGCTCTGCCCCTGATTGGTGCCGGCGACAGTATTTCGGTGCGAAGCGATGCCTTGTCCCTCTCCGAGAGTGAGCGCGCCAAAGCACGGATTATCAGCGGTCATGTGCGCCAGTATGTACCTGTGGCCAGCGAAAACTCTCGCAGAGTTAAGCTGATGGTGCAGCTGCCCGGCAAGGCTTCACAGCAGTGGGACTGGGTAGTGGGCATGCCGGTACAGGTGGCAGTCCCCCTGTCTGAGGCCCGCGACACCATGGCAGTTCCGCGTGACGCCTTGGTGTTACGCAATGGCGAAACCTTTGTTTACCGTGTGGATAAAGAGGATAAAGCGGAGCGTTTGTCGGTTCGTGTTGGCAGCGGTGATGGAGAGTGGATAGCCGTTTACGGTGAACTCGCTGATGGCGATCGGGTTATTGTGCGCGGTGCCGAGCGCCTGCAGCCGGGGCAGGAGGTGAAGATATTATCAGAGGTGGTGCGCGATAAAGATGACAGCAGTGTTCTGGCGGTGGCTGACTGAAATATTGATACCAGTCTCTTTCAATTAAGTTGGGGAACAGAGTTCCATGACAATACACTTCTGCGACATTTACTTGCTCGTAGAGGTGTCTTATGCGTTTCCTGCTTGCGCTGCTGTTACTGACGATTGCCTCAGCACCTCTCGCGGAGACGCAGGTGGTGCCCCTTCTGGACGGGGCGCGCCTTATCGAAGCCAACAATGAAATTTATTTCTATGCAGATGGATATTTCTACCGGCAGGGACCAGATGGTTACACCCGTGTGGAGCCACCACTCGGGGCTAGAGTGCCGGAAGTACCAACAGGCACATCCTTTTACCTCGGTGGCAAGGATTACCGGCGAGCGGGGAATGGCACTTTCTTCGAGTTTGACCCTAAAGACAACCAATTTGTGGTGGTTACCCCTCCGGCCAATTGGCGCAATTACAATCGCAATCCCCTAGCACCCGAAGTAAGAATTTACCCGCGTGCCTATCCGCCCAATTACGAATCTACCCGAGCCTATCCTCCTAAATACGAATCCTCCCGCAATGTCAGCCAGCTACGTCATTCGAGAAATGTCCGCCGCCCTGACAGAAATCTCGGCCGTAGGGAAGTGTTTTGCAAGGCCAGAGCAGCCAATCTGGTGAGAAGTGTGCATAGACCTGGAAGAGTATCTGTGGTTAGTACTCGCGCCTATCGCAGACAATACCTCAATTGTATGCGCAGCTATGGGCGCAGACGCTACTGAGCCCCTTTAAGTTGAAGAGCCGAGAGCCTGGCCGCTCTCGGCTACACTCAAGAAATAAGCCCCTAAGGGCAAGGTCTTCCCCTTGCTGATACTGCTTCACGGACAGATGTGTATTTTATGCTGGGTGTTGGTGGTTACTTCTTTACTGATAAGCCTAAGACTCGCACCGGGCAACGACTTTCCCACTTTTTTCCGATCGCCTTCTGCCTGATTTTTTTCGCCCTTTGCTCTCTGGCCGCTAGTGCCCAGTTACCCGGTTCCAAGCCCAAGGAATTCAAGGCGGTGGTGCCTGAGTTTGCCGATCCTTCTGCAGATTGGTGGACCGGCTGGACCAATGCATCGCCGGAGCAGCGACGAGAGTGGCTACAGGCCATTAAAAAGGGTTGGCAAGAGTGGCAGCAAGAATTACCTGAAGAGGATGAGGCGCTGCAAAAAGGGGCGAAAAAAATTACCCAGAGCCTGGAGGGGGTGGAGGTCACCTGGAAGAAGCGGCAGGAGTATTTAAAAGTTGAGTTAATGCCGGAGGTGAAGTTTCCGGAAAACCCTAGTGTACTCGACTGGGCCCGCGCCGATGCGGCCATTAGCCGCGGTCAACGCCGCCTGAGTGGTGTGCAGCTAGAGGCGCGGCAGCTGCGCGCTAGCCGATCGCAATCCTTGGCGCAGTTGCGCAAGCAGGTAATTGTGCTGCGTGATGCCAAAGGTGAGGAAGAAGATCAGGCGGCACAAGCGCTGTTATTGGCGCAGATCAATCACCTGAATATTATTGAGCAGCTGGATACGGTGAATGAGTTTCTCGGCACCTGGCAGGAAAAAATCGAACTGTCGGAAACCAAGCTGCGCGGTATGCTCGACGACCTGCAGTTCAGTGAGAAGGATGCCGAAAAGCTGGAGAAATCCATCACCGACAGCGATAAGAAAATTGAGCGTATCGCCGCTACCCGCACCAGTATCCAGAGCACTACCGAGCCCTCCACTGACCCCGACGTCAATATGAAAAAGGACCTCACCCTGATGCAGCTGGAGGTGGACCTTTTAGAGGAACACCTGGGTAAGCGCAAGAGTGAGTTACTGCAATCCATCAACCGCGTATTGAATCCAGAAACTGGCGAGGAGACATTGGTTGTCAGTCGCGAGCTGCTGGAGAATGCCAATGCGGTGATCGATAGCACTTCGCGGGAGCTGGCGATCCGACAGCGGCAGGTGGTGGCTTGGCGCGATGAGGAGGAAAGTGCCGATCTGAGCCGTTGGTGGGCCTACTTTGAACGGATCGGCAGTGGTCTGGCGCGGGCCAACGACTTGGAGCAGGATATCCAGCGTTACGAGAAGGCCCAACTTGAAGTTTACCGTGAGCGCCAGGGCTGGTGGGCCACGGTTCGCGAACGTTTGGCGCTAACCGGCCGCCAGGTATACAAACGCTGGCGCACTCTGGCGGATTACCAGCTGTTTACTATCGCGCAAAACCCGATCACGTTGCGCCTGATTGCCAGGATGGCATTTGTGTTGGTCTGCGCCTGGTTGCTGTCGGTGCTGACTCGCGCCTTCCTACGCCGGCTGGTACGCAGGGAACACGCCAGCGAATCCTCCATGTATAACCTGAGTCGCGTATTGCACTACACCTATATCGGCGTCGCCCTGATTGTGGTGTTGAGTATGCTCGGCCTGGATACCTCCAAGCTGGCACTGGTGGCTGGAGCCCTATCTGTAGGTATTGGTTTTGGCTTGCAGGCTATTTTTTCCAATTTCATTTCCGGGCTTATTTTACTGTTCGAAAGGCCCTTGAAGGTTGGGGACTTGGTAGAGCTGGAGTCCGGTGTTTTTGGCCGAATCCGCGATATCAATGTGCGTTCAACCCGTATCACCACCCGCGACAATGTGGATATCCTGGTACCGAATACCGAGTTTGTCGCTGGGCGGGTGATTAACCATACCCTCGATGACCCGGTGCGTCGTATTCATGTGTCCTTTGGTGTTTCCTATGCCTCCGATCCAGACTTGGTGCGGGAAGCTGCACTGGAGGCCGCCTCGCGGGTCAATATCACTCATACCGACTGGAAGCGTAAAACTGAAGTCTGGCTGATGGAATTTGGCGATAGCGCGCTGAATTTTAAGCTGGTGGTATGGGTGAATAGTAACATGGTCACATCTCTGGGTGACTCCTATGCGCTTTACAATTTAGAACTGTTACGGGAATTTCGTGAAAAGGGTATCGAGGTGCCTTTCCCACAGCGGGATCTGCACCTGCGCAGTTGGGATGCACCGGCAATGATTACTCGCGCAGGGAGAAAGTAGTAACCCAGGGAGAGAATCGGGCTTGAGTTGCGGTGAACAGGCGTAGTATTTTCCAAACGGCCGACGGTGATGTCGGCCCCATCCCTGTTATTTTTATTGCAGCGTTTTGCTATTGGGCGTTCGTGCAATATCTACAAGGAACTGCCCGTGCTGATAATCCCGATCCAGAATAAACCAGACTGGCGCCGACCTCCTCTGATGTGCTTTGTGCTAATCCTCGCCAACTTACTGGTATTTATGTTCTACCAGGGCGGTGACGATGCCCGCTGGCAGCAGGCTGAGGAATATTACTTCGACAGTGACTTACCGGATCTGGAGGAGCAGCGCTTCCTGATTTATGTCAATGAGGAGCATCCCGAGTGGCGCCTGCAGATGGATGTGGAGGGCGAGGAATTTGTCTATCGGGAACTACTGTGGAATACGGAATTTCACCAGTGGTTACTACCCCGGCTAGAACAGGAGGGGCAAACCCAGTGGTTACAGCAGCGCCAGCATTTTGCCGGGCTGCGCGACAAGATTAGCAGCATGGCCCTGGGTCTGACGCCGGCGGAGCCCAGCGCGGCTGGACTTTTTGGTCATATGTTTTTACACGGCAGCTGGGATCACCTGATTGGCAATATGGTGTTTTTGCTGCTGTTTGGCTTATCGGTTGAGCTGGCGCTGGGGGGGCTTTGGTTTATCACCCTCTATCTTCTCGGTGGCTTGGCTGCAGCTAGCCTGCATATGTTGGTTGAATCGGACAGTTATGTACCTATGGTCGGTGCTTCTGGCGCTGTATCGGCGATTATGGGGATGTTCGTTGCTATATACGGAGTGCGGCGCTTGCGCTTTTTTTACACCATCGGATTTATGTTTGGCGAGTTCAGTGCGCCGGCTCTGATGGTGTTGCCCCTGTGGCTGGGTAAGGAAGTGTTTGGCTACCTATATGGTGATGCCGGGATCGCCTATTGGGCCCATACCGGCGGCTTGCTGGCTGGATTTGTTCTGGCCTTACTGCTGATTTACTGGCGACCACCGTTAAAGGCGATGCCGCAGGAAGAAGAGGAACTACCATCCCCGCAAAAGAGCGCGCTGGCGCGCATCGATCGATTCCAGGAAGAGGGTAAGCTGCTCGAAGCCGCAGAGGCTGCGGCCTCCGCAGTACGTCAGTATCCCGACCACCTACCGCTGATACAGCGCTTTATCGAGTTGACCGCGATTAATCCCGATAGTGAGGCGTATCACCGAGCCAATTTGGCGCTATTTACCCAGGCGGCCAACCCAACAGTTGATGCTCGTATTATTTCCTCCGGTTATTACAGTTACCTGCAAACTACGCAGAAGCCTCGAGCCCTAACTGCCAAAACTTGCCTGCTGATGGCGCGCCGCGCTGCTGAAGCCAAAAACTGGCCCTGGCTCGATGAACTCTTGAACAAGCTTATTGCGCAAAGAGTACAGCACCCATTGATACCCAAATTAGGTATGACTCTGGTGAATTATTACCGACGTCTGGGCGAGGAGGGGCGTGCGCGGGAAATGAAGGCGTTAACCCAGGGGATGGAAATATCTGGACAGCCCTAGAGGATAAAAACCTGTTTATTAAAATACATTGGCAGTTAGACAGATCCCAGTAAGCATCCATAAGATCAAATTGGCAGGGGAGCCATATGAATAAATATATTCTTAAAAAAGAACAAATCCTGGATATGGAGGGGGAGCACAAGGTGCACTTCCTCAACCCGAATGCAGTGCGCCGCAATAAATCCTTGGGAGACATGACCGGGATAAGTGGCTTTGGCTTTCACATTATTGAAATAGAGCCTGGGTACGAATCCACAGAGTATCACTGCCACAAATTTGAAGATGAATGTGTCTATATCCTGCAGGGGCAGGCTTCAGTATTCATCGGCGAAGAAAACTATATAGTGGGTGAAGGGGACTTTATCGGATATCCGGCTAATGGCCTTCCCCATGTGATGAAAAATACCGGAAACGATATTCTGCGCTGTATCGTAGTGGGCCAGCGCCTGGATCATGATGTAGCAGACTACCCCAATAAGAATAAGAGGATTTACCGTAATAAGGGGTTACCGTGGGAACTAGTGGATCATAAAGATATCGAGCACCCTCGTTAACTCCACAGACAGAGATTCTGTATGGCCACAAAAGTACGTGTTTTCTACAATTCTGCCTGTCCGGTATGCGATGCGGGTATCCGTGCTCAGAAGAAGAAAAACACCACTTGCGGTGTGGAGTGGGAAGATGTTCACCTTGATAATGCCAAAGCACAGCAGCTCGATGTGGACCTGGAATTTGTGCGAGAGCGCTTGCACGTGATTGATACACAGGGGCACCTGCGAGTGGGTTACGAAGCATTTATAGCGATTTGGGAGAACTCTCCCAGTGAACAGTGGAAAGCAAGGTTGTCAAAAACACCGGGTCTGCGATGGTGTCTTAACAAAATCTATAATGGCTTTGCCCGCTGCCTCTATCTATGGAATAGGGCTTTAAAGCACTGGTGAGATTGCTTCTGATTTTCTACCGGGTGGAATAAACGGATAGAGAAAGCACGCAACCCTCTCCTGGAAACGTGCTATCGGTAAGGGCTGCTGACTCTTTGACCCTGTGAATTTATTGGTGTGTGTTCTCTGAACTATTTAGTACTTTCCACAGAGTATCGATTTGATTGCGTAGAGTGCTGTTGGGGAATTTCTGTCTAATGAATTGCAGTAATTTCCTGGCCAGATCTTCGCGGTTCAGCCCATCCATATATACCTGTGCCAGCAGCAGGTAAGCCGCATCCAGCTGTAGATAACTTTCCTTGTGTAGATTGTTCAATAATTGCGCCGCCAGCTGGTATTTGTGCTGTTGATAGAGCACCTTGGCTAGGGTGTGGCGAAGCTCGGGTTTTACAATAGGGGGGGCCGGCTCGGTGGCCAGGTAAAGTTCCGCCGCTTTGTGTGGCCGGTTGAGTTGTATGAACTTATCCAGTAAATGGGGGCCAAGTTCCCGCAGGGCTTTTTGGTCCTGGGTTGCCAGTAGCAAGCGGTAGTAGCGTTCGTTGAGGGCTTCATCATTGGGGTAGCGGCGCAAGCCATCTACCAGCGCCTGACGTGCGGCTGGAAGATTCGATTCGCGCATTAAAATCTGTGCATCGGCCAAAGCGCGTGCGCGGTTGAATTCATCCTCTTCCAGAAAGGTACTTTCATCATCCAGTTCGGCCTGAATACCCAGTTTTTGCTGCCGCGACAGGCAGATGTAACCCATCATGGCGCTAGTTACGATATAGAAATAGGTAGTTGTGGCTGCAATCACCGGGCCCAGGGACCAGGGGGGTAGCTTTTCAATGGCAATGGCCATCAGCAGATTGGGTGCAGCGGAAACCGCAGTGGTGGTAATCCACAACAGCCAGTAGGGCCAGCCGATAATCAAAGTGAATTGTAGTAACTTAAGTGGATTGATCGCCGCACGCAGGCTGTGTTCAAGGGCCAGTACAATCATCGCTGCCGGCGCAAATAGGAAGAGGGCAAAAGCATAAAGCTGCACGGCACCCATACCGAAAAAGAAGAGTTTGTAACCAACAAAACCGGCAATCAAGGTCATAGCGATGACTTTCAAGAACAGCGGTGCACTATTACCGTCCAGGGCATCGCCAATTCCGGGAGCTTCCAACTGGCCACTGGCAAGCCGCTCGATAACCAGCAAGTTGTAGCGGCTCACCAGGGCAACGATGCCCACCAGGGCCACGATTGCTAAAAGACCCAGGCCTGAGATTAGTAAACTGGCTGCAGCTGCCAGTGCTATGATCGCCAGGGGGCCTGGTTTTAAGGCGTAGAGAAAATAAAAAATTCCCACCTGCCAAAAGGGCTTAGCACTGTTGCTGGCACCGATATACTCCACTGGATCGCGACACAACGGACACTCGGGTCCAAGGCCCTGATAGTTGGCACTGGAGCCTGGGATACATTCGCTACAGTATTTGCGCTGACAGGGTTGGCACTGCCAGGATGCATCGGCACTAGAATGGTAGCGGCAGGATTCAGCCATGAATTTTCCCTAAAAACTTTTCTTCCTGAAGGTTTATTGTGTTTCTTTCTAACAGCTTATCCGCCGTCATCGTGGCGGCGCAATCGTCGAGTATTTTTGATGTACTGTTAGAATGCAGCGTGAATCCCAATAAAATTGGCACACAAGTTTCAAAAAAGGTGTTGTATGACAAAAGCTATGCGCGTTCATTTGGTGGAAGGCACTGCAGGAGAACCCTGGGGCGAGGCGGCGTTACTCAGTTTTAATGGCAGCGAAGCCCATATCCATATTGGTGCGGCCAAAGGTGCTGCACTGGTGGCGGCGCAACGCGCGGCTCGGCGCCTCGATGGCATGGGAATCAATGAGGTGATACTCAGCGGTGAGGGTTGGGATATCGAAAGTCGCTGGGCTTTCTGGGGCGGTTATTTTAATCCACGTATCAATAATAAAATCCACTGGGGCAGCGAGGATGCTGGCGAGCTAAAAGAACTGGCAGCACGTGAAAATGCTGCGTGTTGGGTCCGCGAGATTACCAATGGCACGCCGGATGATGTTTCTCCCAGGGTGCTGGCGGAGAGCGCGGCGGAAATGCTACAGAAGCTTGCCCCGAGCGCAGTTAACTATCGCATAGTGGCCGGGGATGACTTGCTGCGCGATGGCTTTGTTGGTATCCACAATGTGGGCCGTGGTAGCGTGCGCGAGCCGGTCATGTTACAGCTCGACTACAACCCTACAGGCAATGCGGATGCTGAGGTGGATATCTGTCTGGTGGGCAAGGGGATCACCTTCGATTCCGGTGGCTACAGCATTAAGCCCTCAAGCAACATGGCCACCATGAAATCTGATATGGGCGGTGCCGCTATGGTGACTGGAGGCCTCGCGCTGGCCATTGCGCGTGGTCTGGAAAAAAGAGTGAAGCTGTACCTTTGCTGTGCGGAGAACCTGGTTTCCGGCCACGCATTTAAGTTGGGCGATATTATTGAATACAAGAATGGTGTCACCGTCGAAGTGCTGAATACCGATGCGGAAGGGCGTCTGGTATTAGCGGATGGCCTACTCGCCGCAGGGGAAGATAAGCCTCGCTTTGTTTTGGATGCCGCTACCCTGACGGGTGCTGCCAAAATGGCTGTAGGCCGCGACTTTAATTCAGTCTTCAGCTTTGAAGATGAAATGGCACAGAAGGTACTGAATGCTGCAGCACATGAAAATGAGAAGGCCTGGCGCTTGCCACTGGAGCCCTTCCATCTGGAGCAGACCCCCTCTAACTTTGCCGATATTTCTAATATAGGCGCTGACGGTAGCCCTGGGGCTTCAACTGCGGCGGCCTTCCTTGCTCGTTTTGTATCGGAGGAGGGCCGCAACTGGGTACATATAGATCTCTCTGGCTCTTACCAGCCAAGTGCCAATGACCTTTGGGCCGCTGGTGCCAAGGGACATGGCTTGCGAACTATTGCTCGTTTCCTACTGGATAATTAATACCCAGCAATTACTGCCAAAAGCCTTGCAAAACGCGCCTAAAATTGGCGCGTTTCTATTTTTTCCTGACCAGCGCCTGTAAATTTTCACGAAATTATATTCCTTTTGAAAGCTTTAATCAGTGAACTTTCACTAGTTTAGGTTTTTTTAATTTGGCTCGTTAATTGGGACTTGGGCTCATAAATACGTTTTGTGTAATTCGGAAATTTATTTTAAATGTCGAGGGGTAATAGGTAATGAGTACTACGGCATCCGCAAATCATTCTTCTCAAAAATCAAATCGTTGTGCTAACTGCGAAACTGAACTTTTGGGACCTCACTGTTACAAATGTGGTCAGCCGGTCAAGGGGATGGTGCGTCATTTCTCCTCCATAATTGGAGACTTTTTTGACACTCTACTGGCATTTGACTCGCGTACATGGAAAACAGTGCCATCCTTATTCTTTCGACCTGGATTTTTAACTACTGAATATTTTTCAGGTCGTAGAGTCCGCTATGTAAGTCCTGTAAGGTTGTTTATTTTTCTTTGTATCACCAGTTTTTTTGTTACTCAGATTAATAGTAACTGGGCTATTAACTTTGGTGGCAATAAATCTGTAGTTGTGGATACTGAGTCTGCCGAAAGAGGTCTTGATCAGGCTGTTGAGAATTTAAAAGACCTCCAAAAAAAACATGCTGAAGACAATTTGGTGGTCATCAATTTAGAGGAGGTAGAATCTGACCTTGTTGAAGAACGCATTGAAATTAAGACGGGTTTAGACGAACTGAATACGGATCTAGATAAAGTTAATGTCAATCTGAACGGTGTTGCAGGGGCATCAAAGCAATCCGAATATTTCACTAAGGATGCTATTGCTTCGGGGCTAAATGAAACTATTACCGAAATAGATGAAGAGTTTTTTCAAGTTGGCTGGATTCCTGATTCTTTGGAAGATTGGGTTAATAAAAAAGTAGACAGTGCCCATAAAAATGTAGAACGAGTCACTGAAGATCCAAATCGATTTAAGAAAGCATTTCTGGGAGCCTTGCCTTCTACTTTAATAATCATGTTGCCAATTTTCGCCATGATGTTATGGGTAGCTTATATCTTCAAACGTCGACTTTATATGGAGCATTTGATTGTTGCACTGCACAGTCACGCTTTTATTTGTTTAAGTATTTTAACTGCCAATCTGTTTTACAGCGCAAGCGAAAAGTTTTCTGATTACAATGTAATCTCTTCACTTTTTGATAATCTGTTTTTTCTGCTAATTATTTGGGTCCCCATTTATCTATTTTGGATGCAAAAGCGTATATATCAGCAGGGGTGGCTTATTACCTTATGTAAATACTCTTTTCTGGGAGGGGCTTATTTGATTTTGCTGGCCTTGGGTGCGGCTTTGACTGTTCTCTGGAGCTTGGCAGAGCTTTAGTGCTAGTTTTTAGCTATTCTTGAAATAAAAGAAATTGATCAGTGGTTAGTATTTTTTGAACGTTCTTCACATAATAAGATGCAAAGAAATAGAACGTTTTTATGGTTGATACCTAGAAGTAGAAAAAAGGAAAGAGGTAATGAGTTGTTCAGAAACAGTGGAACATATAAAAGGAAGTGTTGCTGAATGTGCAAACTGCAAGACCGAACTTTTGGGGCCACACTGTTATTCTTGTGGTCAGCCTGTAAAAGGAATGGTGCGCCAATTTTCTAACATAATCGGGGATTTTTTTGACACATTACTAGCGCTTGATTCGCGTATAGTACGCACTCTGGCGCCTTTGCTGTTTCGTCCTGGTTTTCTAACAGTCGAGTATTTTGCTGGACGGCGGGTACGTTATGTCAGCCCAGTACGTTTGTTTATTTTCTTATGTATAACAACCTTTTTTACAATTCAGCTTAGCACTGATTGGAAGGATTATTCATCTGAGAATGATGAGACTGTGGTTGAGGAAGTATCTGATATAAAGCAGCCCCTTGATGAAGGGAGAAATACTATATCAGACACACCAAATCAGGATGACGAGACTGAGTTTTTGCCGAATGAGGCTCCAAAAAAAGTTGGTGAAATAATCGATGAATTTCAGAGGGCTGAGCCAAAATTGGTAGTTGATATTTTTGATAGTGAAGAGGATGAACATTGCAGTGTAAAGATTGGTGGAGCTTGCTGGGATAACAAAGCTGAACGCCCAAGATTTTCAGGTGTACCACAATCCCTGATGGATAGCGTGGCTGAATTCTTGCTAAAGATCGAAAAAAATAGTGATCTAGTTGAAGCTGATCCCAATCGTTTCAAGAAGATTTTCCTTGGTTCTTTACCTTCCACACTATTTATTATGCTGCCTATTTTTGCATTCATGTTATGGCTGCTTTATCTGTTCAAGCGAAGGTTATATATGGAACACTTAATTGTTGCATTACATAGCCATGCATTTATTAGTTTGGCACTATTGCTGACGACTCTTCTACTTAATGTTCAGGGTTGGTTTGGCGGTTATCCATGGGTTGAGCAGATCACGTGGAGTTTAATATCTATCCTTGTCTTTTGGGTACCTGTATATCTTTTAATCATGCAAAAGCGTTTATATAGGCAAGGTTGGATTATGACTTTGATTAAGTATTCTTTCTTAGCTGTTGTGTATCCGCTAATGCTTTCAATTGGAGCTACATTAGCAGTTTTATACAGCGTCGCAGAATTTTAGTATTTTCTGTTTATTTTCGGATGTTCTCACTCAGTAGTAATTAGGGTGCTAGGGTATTAAAAATACACGTTTAATACCCTTTATTATAAGAGGATAAGTTAATGTGGATGGATGAGGATATATGCATTGCATCTTGGTTATATTTGAAATTTCTCTAGCGCTGAGGTGTCTTAATTATAAAACTGAATTTAAAATTAAAAAATCATGATAAATAGGAGAGCTACAACTGTTTAAGATTAAATCCCGCCAATATTTTCCGGCTACATACAGATATTCCATAAGGTCGCTTTACAATCTCTCCAGCCAATAGAATGTAGTTTTTATTTGATATATGGCTGAAGGGTAAAATAGTTAGTAAAAGATTACTTTATGGAGGGTAACATGTTGAGAATAATAATCAGTTTTTTAGCTAGTTTGCTGACTTTGATTTTGGCGATAATCAGTTATGCAGATCCGATTCAGGATATAAGTATGCAGAACTATAATGCTGGTTGGTACCCTAACTTCTATCAAGGTCAGGGTCCATTGACCTGCCGTAGAACTTGTGCAATTTGGGTCGGTGCTATACCAGAATCTGAACTGACAAAGGAGATGACAGAGGAGTTTGAACGAACCAATGTTTGTAAAATCACTCGCAATCCAGAGATTATTGAAAAGCCATATGATGATCCATTGGCCCATTGGTTATATGGTAATCAATTTGACGACAAAGCTAATTGTTATGCGGGTACACCCTTTGGAGTAATTGAAGATGATCACTACATGTGCTTATGTGTATGTGACAAACCAGACCTGATCGTGAGCAAAATTCATGATCCAATCTGGGACTCTGGTTCAGGGCAATCCCTGATTGCTGTAGATATCACCAATATCGGGCAAATGGCAGCTGCCGCAAGTTTTGCTCACCTGATCGATCCCGATACTTTTGCCAATGATGTTCAAGCAATCCCAGCCTTAGCCGTTGGTGCGACGATAACCCTCATCTTTACCCTGAATTATTGGGTATTTGATCCTGATGCGTTGCTGGAAGTGACCGCAGACTATAAAAACATCGTGGAGGAATGCGATGAAACTAATAATATGCTGGTTTATAAAAAGCAGGGTTAAAAATACATCTTATTAGTGTTCGATAATAAATTAACGAGCTAAGTGAACATTAATTACCTCACAGTTCTCCTTGCTTACTGTAGCCGTTGGCATACCACCGCCTTTGATATTAGTATCGGGCTTTTTGGGCACAATGATGTACATACGATGGTAGTTACGTAATACGTAGTCTTTCTTGTTTGCGCTTAACCAAGGGTATTCGTTTGCAATGGCGGCTACCCCCCTTGCCAGGGCAATACCATCGGTACAATTATTTGGTGTGGTGGTGGCCATAACCATGGCTAGTAGGGCAGATGAAAAGAGCATAAATCTTGTTCTTTGGCCGAAGTCGGGGTAATCGAGGCACTAAGCTGTCACTCGGGAAGTATAACTAAGTCGGCTACAGAGCTGTAGTGATCTATACCAGAGTTTTGTCCATCTATACTCTCTCACAGCAGAGTGGCAGGTCTATACCGGTCACTCTGCTAAACCTATTTTCCCTCATGAATTCTCAATTATCCCCATACGGATTTCTTTGCTTTGCAATATCTTCATTTGATTATCCGCTTCGACGGTTCTCAGTTGAAACTATAAAAGGAGAAATTTGAAGGAATGAGTACTTATGAATAGCGAAAATCTGTGGCTTGCGACACGAGTACATAAGATGGCATGGAAAATGAAGCTGTTAACCACAGCGTATTTTGCGTTGCAATCGGCATGTCTGTTTTTGTCGTAATTGCGTCTTTTGTGACATTTCTAGAGGAGTAGAATAGGTACAAGGAGGAATTACTATGAGCAGAAAGATTGGTTTTTTCATTGCCGATGGTTTTCAGGCCCTGGACTTATTTGGCCCCTTGGATGCATTTATGGAGACTAACAGTTTTATCAGTGAGGCCTATTCTTGCTATTTATTAGGTTTGTCTTCAGGGGTTGTTGAAACAGCATATGGACAATCCCTTTCTGTAGACTGCGATATCTTTGAATTACCACAAGTCGATTACTTGGTCATTTGTGGCGGTGTTGGAATGCGGCAATTGGAACTGAACTCGAAGCAACTCAATGCTTTGAGACTGATAGCTGAAAATGCCCATAGGGTAATGAGTATCTGTACCGGTGCTTTTATACTGGCAAAGATTTTTCCTGAACAGAGTCATAGAGTTACTACACATTGGCGACACTGCCGACAATTGGCACAACAGGCGGTTAATTATCAAGTAGAAGAAGACCCGCTGTTTATTGAAAGTGAAGGAATTTGGTCTTCCGCCGGTGTTTTATCTGGCGTCGACCTAGCCTTAGAGATCATCCGCAGAGACCACGGCAATACTATTGCTGCGAGTGTTGCCAAAGAGCTGGTGGTCTATCTACAGCGCCGTGGTGGCCAGGCGCAGTACTCAGACTTATTACAAGTACAATCTGGCGATAGCATGCGTCTCAACCCATTGCTGGAGTGGTTAGCTCAAGATTACCAAAAACCTATCAATGTCTCCGATATGGCCGAGAGAATATCTATCAGTGAGCGCCAGTTAACACGCTTGTTCAAGCGTCATTTACACAGCACGCCTAGCCAGTATTTAAATCAAATTCGCCTCAACCGGGCGCGGGACCTGATTACCTGCGA
Organism: Microbulbifer mixtoriginis (SeqCode); assembly: GCF_052466765.1. Classification (NCBI taxonomy): domain Bacteria; kingdom Pseudomonadati; phylum Pseudomonadota; class Gammaproteobacteria; order Cellvibrionales; family Microbulbiferaceae; genus Microbulbifer; species Microbulbifer mixtoriginis (SeqCode). The sequence continues at coordinate 2,024,345 of NZ_CP174289.1, read as the reverse complement.
GTCCTTGAGCTTGGAGCAAGTGGCTCTAAGAGTGGGCTTTTCCAGTTACGATAGTTTTCGCCGGGCCTTTCACCTTCAGTTTGGAGTCTCCCCCTCATATTTCAGTCGGAATCAAGCATGAAACAAAGATTATTTTTAATTATCTACTTGTTATTTTTTTCATATAAAGCCTACACGCTTGAAACTGAGGAGGTTAGTTTGTGGAAGGAAGATATACAGCAATTACAGAAATTAATTGAGACACATCATATAGATCCGTTTGTTAATATTGATAAATATGAATTCTATGAGCAAATCCATAATCTACTTAAATCTCTGCCAGATATGAATGAAGCAGAAGTAGAGGTGGGAATAATGCGTTTAATGCGTAGTATTGGAGATGGTCACACCTTCTACAATATGATGTCTGGGCCCCATAGGCATTACCCATTTCGATTTAAATACTTCGTTGATAAACTTAAGGTTGTAGATTCAATAGCAAAATACAGTTTCTTGCAGGGAGCGGAGCTTACAGCTGTTAATGGTTATAGCATACCTAAATTAGAGCAGCAGCTTGCTCCTTTTGTAAATTATGTAGATAACCCCTATAGCTTTAGGTTTTCCTTCAGTCTTCATATCACTTTGGCAAAGTTTCTTTATGGAACTGGCATTAGTGATGGACAAGATGAGGTGACTTACCAGTTTTTAAAAGATGGTAGATCTATCTCAATGAAAGTGCACTCTGTGCCTATGGAAAAATTTGGTGGGCTGAATACACAGTATCCGGTTTTGGTTCCTGATATTAATTATTTTAATATCGACCTGTCTGGTATCCGCCTGGCTTTACTAGGAAAGTACGACGCAGTTTACGTGGACTTTGATAGTTATCCGGATTTCAGTGATCTTCAAGAGCAGTGTGAGAATATTGTTGATATCATACGTGGTAGTAGAGTTCAGAATCTTGTTATCGATTTTCGAGATAATCATGGTGGGGATTTTTACGTAGGCTTGGCTCTCTCCTCCTGTATTCAAAATTTGGATCAATTCGATTGGCGCAATGGTATATATGTAATGATTGATGAAGGTACTCAATCAGCAGCGATGAGTAATGCGGCCCAGTATCAGCAAATTCTCAATGCCAACTTGGTGGGTACTCCGACAGGCGCCGATCCTAATATAGCCTCTGAAACTAACCGTTTTAAGCTTAAAAACTCGAAGAGAGAGATAAGTATTGCCAAGCGCTATTATCGCTTTATTCAATCTCCTACCGATGCGCTCTACCCTGATTTTCCGATGACGACAAGCTGGCGTGACTATAAGCAGGGTAGGGACGGAGCACTATTACAGTTACTAAATCATATTCAAGAAAAGGATCGTGAAAATCAGGTAAAGTCATAGGAAATATTGACTTTTATTGTACTGAAAAAATAATACACTGCACTCGAAATCTTATTAGGTTTCAATACTCATTGAGCGCATTCATGAGTTTATTCATAATAAATGCTGATAGCAGTGTATTAATCGTTTTCTAGAGAATAGCTCTTTAAAATAAACGATTACCACTCCACACAAATCTTACCGAAATGTGAACCGCTGGTTTGGTACTCAAAAGCCTCCTCAAGATTGGCAAATGGAAATGTCTTATCGATAACTGGATGTACTGTATTACTTTCCAATGCCGCAACATAATTCTGCTGTTCACGGCGATTTCCCACAACCAGCCCTTGTAGGCGTGCCTGTTTTCCCATCAGTAATGCTGTTGGGACTTCTCCCTCTCTGCCAGTTAGCACCCCAATGAGGGAAATGTGCCCCCCCACCCTAACCGACTGAATGGATTGTTCCAAAGTGGCGGGCCCACCCACCTCGATAATATGATCGGCCCCTTTGCCATGGGTTAACTCCAGTACTTTTTCTGACCACTGTGTATGGGTCTTATAATTAATCCCGTGAGTTGCCCCCAGCTTCTTGGCGCGTTCTAGTTTCTCATCGGAGGATGAGGTCACAATTACTTGGGCGCCCAACATATTGGCAATTTGAATTACGGCAATAGATACGCCGCCAGTACCAAGGGTTAAAATTATATCTCCTGGTTTAACCTTGCCATCGCTGACCAAGGCCCTCCAGGCCGTGAGGCCCGCTGTGGTAATAGTGGCAGATTCAGTATGACTCCAGCCCTTGGGTGCCAGGGTAAATGCAGTGGCATCACGTACTACATGCTGGGCTGCCATTCCATCAATGCCATCTCCGGGTGTATTGGCGAAGCCCCAAACATTGTGACATGCCGGCCCTGCCTGCCATTGGGGAAAAAAGCAGGAAACCACGGAATCACCGATCTTAAATTCGGTGACACCCTCACCAACGGCCTCAACTGTTCCTGCACCATCAGACATTAAAATACGGCCATCTTCGGTAGATATACTGCCGTCGGCAACCAGCAAATCATGGAAGTTGAGCGAAGATGCGCCAATGGCAACACGGATCTGCCCAGGCCCCGGTTTGCCGGGGTCATCAATTTCACTCAGGGAGATGTTTTCAAGACCGCCAGGTGCTTTTAGTGTCAGTGCTTTCATTATTTTCTTCCTTTAATCTTAAGTGCCTCTGTTCTCAGGCCCTCTAGCCAATCTTGATGGCCATTAATCATAGGGTTAGGTCGCGTTTTCGCTAATTCAATGGCAGGTAAACCATTCTGTGTTTCCTGGGTGAGGATACGTACTCGGTCGCCGGATAGATCTTCTATCAACCAGGCGTGGTGAACATCTAGGCGAGCACCTCCCTCACCAGCCCATCCATGCCAAGCTACTCGCGCGGGCTGCCCTTTGACCGGGGCAACGTATTCTACACAGCGCGCTTCAACCGGAAAGCCGAAAGTTTCAAATGAAAACCGGGTTCCCTCTCTCAATTCAGGCCCCAACCCATCCTGGAATTGGATATTGGCAGAGTTTGTATAGTAGCGGGGCCATAGCGATGGGGTGTTGAGTAATGGCCATATATCCAAAGTAGATAATCCTGCGACAATTAGCTCATTAGAGCAATAGTTATCGGTAAATTCTGGAACAAAGCCCTGAGGCCAAATGATTTCGCTCATTGTGATTTCCTCGATTTTGTCACCGGCCATTTACTTATTCCCTGGGGGTTTACCGGTATCTCATTCAATCTTATAGGTCTAATTCAGAGAGTTCATAAGATCATAATGGCGGAGAAACATTAGTTTAATTTGGAATTTTTTATATAAATAATTGTTATACCTTGTTGAAGTGTTGAATTTTCATAATAAATTTGATCATAGGGCTAAAGTTACATAAACCAACAACTATTTGATCAGTTAAAGAGTATTTGGCGCTCTTGTCTGCTTCAAGCTGCTATAAGTATTTAGCTGGCATACACCTCTGGTTAACTGGTTATCGCTCATGATGAAGACTTTGAATGGGAGTAAATTTTTAATTGCTCTGGTTGTATATTTATCTGTAGAAAATTTTGCGTATTCTGAGAGTTACGATACGGGCGATGAGCGTGATTGGCTGTTGAATGCAGAAAATGATAAAGATCGCTTTATTTTACTGCAAAACTATCTTGGTGGTTTTTCTGTTTCCATGTGGGAAGTAGGAGATCGTTACAAAACCATATACTCGGCACTTCAGAATGAGAACTTTGACCTAGCTATATATCATTGGAAAAAAATTAAAGCTGTCATTGAAAATGGTTATCTAAAACGTCCTGCCCGGAGGTCAAATTCGGATGCAATTTTTATAAACTCAACATATGAAGCTGTACTTAGTGCATTTGAGACCAGGGATATAAAAAAAGCCTGGCAAGGATTTTCCAATGCCCGCTCTGCATGTATGACATGTCATGTCGCCGAAAAAATACCTTGGATGAATGATCAAAATTTATTTAGAGATACTACTGTTTCAAATAACTGAACACTATTTTTAATGGTTTACTGAGATGATTGAGCACCCTATTTGAAATTAAAACACTTCGACTAGTTGTTAGGAGTAGTCTTGATATAGATCTATTCATAATAGTTCAGGCTTCTAATCGCTCTCTACCAGTGGAGAGTATCATCCGCTGTAAAAGTTTTTATGACCTTCTATGTTTCTTGGAGATTTTGGTGGTGATGGCGGATTAATAGTTTGATGTTTGAATTTAGTAGCTCTAGAAAAGGTGTGATATATCGTTAGCTACTTCAACGTTGGGAGTGCGCGCTTTTACTAGGCGCCTAGAAACCCAATGAGTCACATGAGAAGGGATTAATTGGGGATTAATTGGGGATTAAAATGGTGGGCCCTCCGGGACTTGAACCCAGGACCTGCCGATTATGAGTCGGATGCTCTAACCAACTGAGCTAAGGGCCCACACTTTGCTTGCGGGTATCGTTGCAAGCGGTTGGGAAAAGTACAAGATTTTTCCTTTCAAATCAATGCCTTTGTGGCAGAAATTTCTTCTTGCGGTGTTTGCAGAACAACGTCAATCTCAGTAGCTATTATTTAAGCGGTCTTTAAATTTTAACTTCCCAGTCTAGAAAGTAAGGGATGGATATCCCATTTTGAGCTTGTTGGTACGGCTGTTCAGCTTGTTGGTGTTAGTTAGTACCATTGTTCAGATTATGGAAAGGGAGACGTAGCCTCCCTTTTTTATAATTAACGATTTTCAAGTAGTGCGGTTAAATCGGCAACTTGGGAATCACAATACAACCCCAGACGATAAACCACATTAGCAGGGCCACCGCTACTGCGGCAGAGCCGGTGTCTTTGGCGATCTTGGCTAGTGGGTGCTTCTCAGCTCCTATGCGGTCCACAGTGGCTTCAATAGCGCTATTGATAAGCTCCAAAGGCAATACCACCAGGCTAACAGCTATCAATACGGCGCGTTCAGTCGGGGTGTCTCCTACCCATAGGGCAAAAGGGACAAAGAAGATAGCGAGGATAACTTCAATACGAAAGGCTTCCTCATTACGCCAGGCGGCGCTGAGACCTTCGCTTGAATATTTGGCGGCGGCAATCAGGCGGGCAATGCCTTTTTTGCCTGGCTTGTTGGCGACTTCTTCAGACTCTTCCGGTTTATTGGCGACTTCTTTTTGCATGCTACTCTCCTGCCATCCGTAGACCCTTGCGGGCGGTCATGATTGTGTCACATAAAAAAGCCCGGTCGAACCGGGCTTTTTCGTGGGGGCTTACTCGTCGAGGAAGCTCCGCAGGTGCTCTGATCGGGATGGGTGCCTCAGCTTACGCAGGGCCTTAGCCTCGATCTGGCGGATACGTTCACGGGTTACATCGAACTGCTTACCCACCTCTTCCAAGGTGTGGTCGGTGTTCATGTCGATACCGAAGCGCATACGCAATACCTTGGCTTCACGCGCGGTCAGACCGGAGAGCACGGAGCGGGTGGCGTCGTGCAGGCCGGTCTGGGTGGCGGTGTCCACCGGGGAGGACTGGTTCTGGTCCTCAATAAAGTCACCCAGGTGCGAGTCTTCATCGTCACCGATAGGAGTCTCCATAGAAATGGGCTCCTTGGCGATCTTGAGAACTTTACGCACCTTGTCTTCCGGCATATCCATACGCTCGCCCAGCTCTTCCGGAGTGGGTTCGCGCCCCATTTCCTGCAACATCTGGCGGCTGATACGGTTGAGCTTGTTGATGGTCTCAATCATATGTACCGGGATACGAATGGTGCGCGCCTGGTCTGCGATAGAGCGGGTAATAGCCTGGCGAATCCACCAGGTGGCGTAGGTGGAGAACTTATAGCCACGGCGGTATTCGAACTTATCCACGGCCTTCATTAGGCCGATATTGCCCTCCTGAATCAGGTCCAGGAACTGTAGGCCGCGATTGGTGTACTTCTTGGCGATAGAGATAACCAGGCGTAGGTTGGCTTCAACCATTTCCTTTTTAGCGCGGCGGGAGCGGGCCTCGCCAATGGACATACGGCGGTTGATCTCTTTGATCTGGCCTACGTCTAGACCGGAGCGCTCTTGGCACTGGGCCAGCTTGCGTTGCGCGCGAACGATATCGTCTACGACATGACGCAGGGCGTCAGAGTAGTCGCGCTTCTTTTTGATGATCGCGGGGATCCACTCTTCATTGGTTTCGTTACCGGGAAATTCCTTGATAAAGGTCTTGCGCGGCATACGTGCACGCTTAATGCACAAATTCATAGTGATGCGCTCTTGCCTGCGCACACTATCGAGAATATCGCGAACTTCGCCGTAGAGAGGATCGAACTGGCGTGGTGCCAGTTTGAAGTAGCGGAATACCTCGGCGACGGCTTCCAAAGCAGTACCGGCTTCCTTGGAGTCACGACCGTGGGCGGCGATGGCCTCATCGGCGGCTTTCTGTGCGACGATCAGCGCATTCATACGCTCGGCCAGCTCCTCTGGGTCGAGACCGCCGGCGTTTTCCTCTTCTTCCTCGCTGGAGGAATCGTCGGCGTCGTCCGAGTCATCGTCCTCTTCGCCTTCGTTTTCAGAGGACTCGCTGCTGTTGTCGCTTACTACAGCGGCTTGGCCAGCCTGGGCTCCGGGGGGCACATCTTCTGCTGGGTCGAGCCAGCCGGCGATGACATCGGGGATACGGCGCTCTTCTTTCTCGATTAGCGCGTATTCATCGATGATTTGCTGTACTGCGCCAGGCCAGTAGGCGAGGGCGGCCATCAGCTCGCGTAGGCCCTCTTCGATACGCTTGGCAATGGCGATTTCGCCCTCGCGCGTGAGCAGCTCTACGGTGCCCATTTCGCGCATATACATGCGTACCGGATCGGTGGTGCGGCCTACATCAGACTCAACTGCGGCCAGTGCGGCGGCGGCTTCGGCTGCGGCGATTTCGTCGGCGGAACTGTCACCCTCGGCCATCAACAACTCTTCGGCATCTGGTGCGCTTTCGAACACCTTGATACCCATGTCGTTGATCATGCCAATAATGTCTTCCACCTGATCGGGATCGGAAATATCTTCCGGGAGGTGGTCATTTACCTCGGCATAAGTGAGATAGCCCTGCTCTTTACCGCGGGCGATCAACTCCTTGATACGGGAGGTTTGTTGCTGGGTTTTGTCGGTCATGCACAACCCTGAATTCTGGGGATGAAAATACGGGACAAAGACGCGGGATTATAGCGTATATGCACTAGCAATAACCACTCTAGCTGTCAAGCAACGGCTCTGGTGTGAATTTTAGGGTGCTGAGGTTCCCGTTCCCGCCCGGCGGGGTGAGTGAATATAGTGTTGAGGCCGCAGTTTTCAAGGGGTTATTGCAGATTAATTGTCTTTTCTGCGCCAGTTGGCCAATAAAGCCAGTTGTTCTTCCTGACTGAGCTGGGCACCGGCTTTTAACTGGGCCAAGAGATCGCGATTGCGCTGCTTGGCATCGGATTTTTCTAGGTGACGTAGACAGTCGTTAAATTCAGCCTGGGGATCGTATTCTAGGTTGCTATCGCCTTGGGCTAGGTGACGAACCCCGGAAACTAGAGGAGATATCGCCAGCTTAGCCAGAATATCGCTGGATTCGGCGCCGTGATGGGCGCGCCAGTGGCCGATCAATTGGCGAAAGTTAAGTTGTGGGCGGCTCTTGAAAAGCTCCACCAGCTGGGCAAATAGCAGCAGGTCTGGGTTGTCGGCGCCGAGGAACTGTTGCAAATCCTCAATCTGCGAGGCCAGCTCGGGGTGGTGGAGGATCAGCGCTACTAGCATACGTTCAGGAGGTAGGCGATACTGGCCGGTGCGGCGTGGGCTGTCCCCGAGTGTGGGGGAATATTCAGATTCGTCTTCGCGGGGCCAGGGTTCCGGCGGGGTGCGGTGTTGGAGTTCCACATCCTGCTCGGTAGAGAGGGGTGCGCCGTTGACAGTTGGCTGTGCCTGTGCTTGCTGTAACTGGGTGTTGCGAGCCTTCTCCGCGTGAATCACCTCCTGCAGAGTGTCTTTGTCTAGTCCGGTACGCGAGGCCAGCTGCTGGAACATCAGTTGGCGATATACGCCTCCTGGCAGCAAATCCAGCAGTGGGGCGGCCAGCTTGGACAGGCGCGCGCGGCCGTCCATGGTCTGGAGGTTGATGTCTTCGCTGAGCAGGTCGAAGAGAAAGTCCTCCAGGGGGTGGGCCTGCTCTTCTATCAGTTGCTGGAAACGTTCTCCACCCAGTTGCCGCACCAGAGTGTCGGGGTCTTCGCCTTCCGGCAGCAACAAAAAGCGTAGGCTGCGGCCGTCCTGCATATGGGGCAGGGCAGATTCCAGTGCGCGGCGGGCGGCGGCGCGGCCGGCGCGGTCACCATCAAAACAGAATAGCAATTCACTAGTGTGGCGAAAGGCCAGCTGAATGTGCTCTTCGCCGCAGGCGGTGCCAAGGGTGGCGACGGCGTAGCGGATATCGAACTGCGCCAGGGCCACTACATCCATATAGCCCTCCACCACGATCAAGCGCTCTAAGTTGCGATTGGCCTGGCGCGCCTCCCACAGGCCGTAGAGTTCACGGCTCTTGTGGAAAATCGGGGTTTCCGGGGAGTTGAGGTACTTGGGCTTTTCGTCCCCCAATACCCGGCCGCCAAAGGCGATGGTGCGGCCGCGCTGGTCGCGAATGGGGAAGATGATACGGTTACGGAAGCGGTCGTAGTGGTGACGCCCGCCTGGTTTGCTGTTGCCGTCACTGTCCTGGCGACGAATGGCGAGTCCTGCCAGTTCAAGCTGGTCGGCCTTTTCGGGAGTGTCGGCCAGGGCATTGAGCAGGTTGTCCCAGCCCGGTGGTGCCAAGCCGATGTCGAAATCTCGGGCGATTTCCCCGGATAATCCGCGATTGCGCAAGTAGGCCACTGCGTTACCTGCCGCAGGGTGGTTGCGTAGTTGTTCTCGGTAGAATTCTGCAGCTTTTTCCGTCAGTTGATAGAGGGATTGGCTTTCCCTCTGGCGCTTTTCCTGCCCGGGAGCCAATGCCTCTCTGGGTACTTCCAAGCCGCGGGTGGCCGCCAGTTTTTCCACGGCTTCGGGAAATGGCAGGCGATCGTATTCCATCAGGAAGCCGATGGCATTGCCGTTGGCGCCGCAGCCGAAGCAGTAGTAGAACTGCTTGTCTGGGCTCACGGTAAAAGAGGGGGTTTTTTCGTCGTGGAAGGGGCAGCAGGCGGAGTAGTTTTTTCCGGTCTTACGCAGTTTTACCCTACTGTCCACCAGCTCGACGATATCTGCGCGGGCGAGCAGGTCGTCGATAAAGTGCTGGGGAATCTTGCTGGGCATACTTTTCTGTAATCCGGCTGGGCGTTAGGCCAGTCGGGCCTTAACCAATTTGCTGACTGCGCCCATATCTGCACGGCCTTGAACCTGAGGCTTCACCTGGGCAATCACTTTACCCATGTCGGCCATGCCGCTGGCCCCGGTGCTCTGCACGGCGGAAGCGACAATTTCGCTAATCTCCGCTTCGGTCAACTGTTTGGGCAGGAACTCTTGGATGACTTCGATCTCCGCCTGTTCCACTGCAGCCAGCTCGGCGCGGCCGGCCTTTTCATACTGGGTGATGGAGTCGCGGCGCTGTTTGGTCATCTTGTCCAGCAGAGCGAGGATACGCGCGTCATCCAGATCGATGCGCTCATCCACTTCAACTCGTTTGATCTCAGCATTGATTAAACGCAGGGTGGCAAGACGCTCTTTGTCGCGTGCTTTCATTGCGTCTTTGGTCGCTTGAGTCAGGGTGTCCTTGAGAGTGCTCATAGTGAGTGTTCCGGGATTGGCATTGATTGTGGTTTATTGGGTTGAGCGCTAAGGATAGCGCGTCCGCCGAGCATGGAGAATGCGGTTGGCAGAACGAAAAACGGCGCGCGAGTAGGGCTCGCACGCCGTTCTTTATAGCTCCGCTACGGGCTAAGCCCGTCCGGCCGCCTCGCTGCGACAGGCTTATTCAGCCTGCGGCTCTTAGTAGAGACGCTGGAACTTGCGGTTTTCGCGCTGAAGCTTTTTAGCGTGACGCTTAACAGCGGCAGCAGCTTTGCGCTTACGAACAGCGGTGGGCTTCTCGTAGAACTCGCGACGACGTACTTCAGACAGTACGCCTGCTTTTTCACAGGAGCGCTTGAAGCGACGCAGAGCGATATCGAAAGGTTCGTTGTCTTTGATTCGTACAGAGGGCATTAGGATACCTGTTAAAATTCGTTTCTCTCGGCCATTCCGGCAATGCTCTCGCAGTTGCATCCGGTGGCCGGTTCACAGCGAGGGCGCAAATTCTAAACACTCCTATACGGGATCGCAACCCCATTTTCCAGTATGATAACCGCCCCTCGAAGTAGTCACGAGAATGAAATCAAGTGCGCGTCCTCGGTATAGAAACTTCCTGCGATGAAACTGGCGTCGCTATCTACGATTCTGAGTCCGGTCTGCTCGGCCATGCTCTATTTAGTCAGGTTGACCTGCACGCCGATTACGGCGGTGTAGTCCCTGAACTGGCAAGCCGCGACCATGTGCGCAAGCTGTTGCCGTTGGTACGGCAGGTAATGGCGAAGACCAATACCAAGCCTTCCGATTTGGAGGGAGTAGCTTATACCGCCGGTCCAGGCTTGGTTGGCGCCCTGATGGTGGGCGCCTGTGCCGGCCGCGCCCTGGCGTATGGCTGGGGGGTGCCCGCTGTGGCGGTGCACCATATGGAGGGGCATTTATTAGCTCCGATGCTGGAGGACAATCCACCAGCTTTTCCTTTTGTGGCCTTGCTGGTCTCTGGTGGTCATACCCAATTAGTAGAAGTGCGCGGTCTTGGCGACTACGAACTGATGGGGGAATCCTTGGACGATGCCGCTGGCGAAGCTTTTGACAAGGCCGCCAAGATGCTCGATCTGGACTACCCCGGTGGTCCGCGATTGGCAGCCTTGGCTGAGAAAGGTGATCCCAAGCGCTTTACATTCCCTCGCCCTATGACGGATCGACCGGGGCTGGATTTCAGCTTTTCGGGCTTAAAAACCTTCACCCTGACCACTGTGCGTCAGCACGCCCTCGAAGATGGCCTGCCGGATGAACAGACCTGTGCGGATATTGCGGCAGCCTTCCAAGAGGCGGTCGTGGATACTCTAGTGATTAAATGTCGCCGTGCAATTAAAGCCTCTGGTTATAAAACTCTGGTCATTGCCGGTGGGGTTTCCGCGAATAAATTGTTGCGTGCACGTTTGGAAACGAGCCTGCGCAAGGATAGCGCCCGCGTCTACTACCCCCGTCATGAGTTTTGCACCGATAACGGCGCTATGATCGCCTATGCCGGTAGTTTGCGTTTGCAAGCCGGAGAACAGACGAGCCTTGCAGTTGATGTGCGTCCACGTTGGCCAATGACAGAATTGCCCAAGACCGAACTTTAAGAAATCCCAGGGGCATCCTGGCAGTAAAAAGAAAAGAGCCGATAAATGGATATTGTTTATATACGGGATTTAAAGGTGAATACCATTATCGGTATTTACGAGTGGGAGCGGGAAGTACGCCAGACTGTCAGCCTTGATATAGAAATGGCTTTCGATATCAGCGAGGCGGCGCGTACAGACAATATCGAGCACACACTTAACTATAAGGCGGTGGCCAAGCGCTTGATCGCTTTTATTGAAAGCAGCGAGTTCCTGCTGGTGGAAACTATGGCGGAACAGGCTGCGGCAATTGTCAGGGAAGAGTTTTCCGTAAGCTGGCTGCGACTGCGTTTGTCCAAGCCGGGTGCGGTCAGAGGGTCCAGGGATGTGGGTGTCATTATTGAGCGTGGCGAAAGGCCAGCAAAAGGTGCAGCAGCGATGTCTGCGGGAGTGTAAACGTGGCTCAGGTGTATCTCAGCCTCGGCAGTAATATCAATCGCGCGCAATATATCCGCGCAGCGCTGGATGCCCTTGCAGGACAGTTTGGCGACTTGGAGGTGTCTCAGGTTTTCGAGAGCGAAGCGGTAGGATTCCCTGGGGATAATTTTTACAACCTGGTGGTGGGGCTACAAACTGACCTGCCAGTAGGGCAGCTGGCCCTGTGTCTGCGTGGTATCGAAGATGCCAACGGCCGCCTGCGCTCTGGACCTAAATTCAGTGCGCGCACCCTGGATATTGATATTCTTACCTATGATCAACTTACTGGGACTATCGACGGGGTAAAATTGCCTAGAGGTGAGATTGTAAAAAATGCCTTTGTTTTACAGCCTCTGGCAGAGATTGCTCCAGAAGTATTGCATCCGATCGAGCAGAAAACTTACCGTCAGCTGTGGAATGAGTACGACCAGGCTTCACAAAAATTGTGGCCGGTAGAATTTATTTGGCCGTGATTCCAATAATTTTTTAAAAAATGTAGATAAAAAAGCAGCCTTTACAGGCTGCTTTTTTTGTCAGTAAAAATTAACTCAGGCTCATTAGCGCCTCTTTGGTGAACGGAGTGATTTCCTCCGCGCGATCTTCACGTACCTTAGCGAACCAGTGTGAGTCTTGTAATAGTGCGCGGCCAACGGCAATCAGGTCGAACTCCTGGTTGTCCATACGACGAGTTAGTTCGCCTAGATCGGTAGGGTTGGCAGTACCGCCCATGCCCTGGTTATTGCCGCCGATAAAATCATCGTCAAGGCCGACACTGCCGACAGAAATTACTGGTTTTCCAGTCAGCTCCTTGGTCCAGCCTGCCAGGTTGAGATCAGAACCCTCAAATTCTGGCACCCAGAAGCGTCTTGTAGAAGCGTGGAAAATATCAACGCCGGCTTCAACTAGCGGAGTCAGGAAGCGTTTCAGTTCTTCCGGGTTTTGCGCCAACTTGGCTTCGTAATCCTGCTGCTTCCATTGAGAGTAGCGCAGCACTATGGCGAAATCTTCGCCTACGGCCTCACGTACCGCTTTGATAATTTCCACTGCAAAGCGGGTGCGATTTTCGATGGAGCCACCGTACTCGTCATCACGTTGGTTGGTACCTTCCCAGAAAAACTGGTCGATCAGGTAGCCGTGGGCGCCGTGAATCTCTACGCCGTCAAACCCAATTTCCTTGGCTGCTTTCGCCGCGTCTGCAAAAGCTTGTACAACTTCCTGGATGTCCTCTTTGCTCATCGCCTGGCCATTGGGCTTGCCGGGTTTGAACAGGCCTGAGGGGGAGTAGCCGGGCACTGATTTATCCGGGCCTATGCCCTCTTTGCGCACGGAGCCTACGTGCCATAACTGCGGGATAATCTGGCCACCGGCAGCGTGTACTTCGTCTACCACCTTTTTCCAGCCGGCGAGAGCGGCCTCACCGTAGATTGCCGGTACATTCTCGTAGCCGTTTGCGGCTTTATGATTAACGAAGGTGCCTTCGGTAATAATCAGTCCCACTTCACCTTCAGCTCGGCGGCGGTAATAGCCGGCCACTTGGTCATTGGCAGAATAGCCCGGCGACATAGTGCGGGTCATGGGGGCCATTGCGACCCGGTTGCGCAGCTTTAGGGATTTATGCTCGAAAGGACGCAGTAGGTTGTCCAGGGAACCACTCATATTTCTCTCCTGAATGTCTCGATTCAACACTGGGACTCACTGGTCCCACTAGGTCACAATTAAAACAGTTGCGTTATAAGACCTTATTTTAAGGTTGAGTTCAATATCTGGTTTCGTATTGCAACTCTTTTGTCGGTATACTAGGGATATGTCACGTAAACGCTTTGATGATCTTGATTGCTCCCTGGCTTGCGCCCTGAATGAGGTAGGGGACTGGTGGTCCCTGCTGATAATTAAGCAAGCGATGCTGGGTACCCGCCGTTTTGTGGATTTCCAAAGAAACCTGGGAATTGCCAAAAATATCCTTGTGGATCGGTTATCACGTCTGGTGGATAACGAGGTGCTGGTACGCTTTGATGCGGGTGAACACGGTACTCGCTACGAGTACCGCTTAACGGAAAAAGGCCGGGACCTGTTTACGGTGGTAATCGCCCTGCGCCAGTGGAATCTGCGCTGGAACGGCAATAAAGATGGGATGCACCTGGTCGATAAAAACAGTGGTGAGCCTATCTCCGAAGTGGCTGTGCAGAATGCCCAGGGACAAAAACTCAGTATTCGCGATGTATTATTTGTGGATGAAAATGGCCAGCCCCTAGAGCAGGCTGGCTAGCTGGCTTTTTGAGGGGCTCTATCAATCCTGGCTCTTGGACAGCAGTCTGATTATGTCCAGAGCCCTGCCCGGCTCCCAGCGCATAACAGAGACAACGCCGTGCATGGCCAGTAGGCGCTGGTCTATTTCCCCTTTCTCCTGAAGCTTGTGTAATTTCTCTGTGGCCTCGGTAAAGCCGCGCTGCTCATAAGTGAGTAGTAATTTGACGGTCTGCTCCGCCGGAGTGATTTGGCGTGGAACAGGGGTATACCCCATCGCGCTTACCATACTCTCAGCCGCTAGCCAGGTGGACCAGGGGTTTTGCCCGGTAATAAGCTGGCCATCCACACTGACTTGTTCCAGGTAAGTGGGCCCAGCCTGAAAAAACGCGCCTTGCTCACGTAATCGATCCTCAAGCAGGAATGGAAATCGTTGCTCGGCGTCAGGAATAAGAAAAAGCTCCTCTTCGTTAGTAAAAGCACTGATCTGCCGATCGGCGATTAAGGGCTCGCCATTATCCAGGGTGACATTGGCAAGGGCTGCTGGCCCGTGGCATACCGCTCCGATAATTTTGCCGCTGTTATAGATTTCCCGCACCAGGGACTGGATATGGGGATTGCCGGGGAAATCGAACATGGTGCCTTTACCGCCGACAAAAAATACGGCCTGGTAATCCTCTGCTGATACTTGATCGATAGGAATACTGTTGTTGACCTTTTGTTGTGCCTCCGGGTCATTGAGAAAGGCATAGTCGAAAGGCCCCAGATCATCTTTATCGATCACCGCAGGCGGTTTGCCGCCTTTGGGACTGGCAATATCGACAATAAATCCGTTGGCTGAAAAGATGTAATAGGGGCGTGCCAGTTCAGTTAATTCATAACCAGTCGCCTTGCCACTATCTCCCATCGTTTCAGTACTGGTGACAACAGCTAAGATTTTTCCTCGGCTTTCCCTGGGTAATTGTTGTAAATACGGCAGGTCACTTACTGTCGTAGTGGAAAAGTCCTGCTCTTGGGGTGGAATTAGGCCCTTAATCCAAATAATAAAACCAAAAAATACGGACAAAGTCAGTGCCAGGGAAATAACAATTTTCTTCAACATATTAATCTCCAAAATTGCAGTAGTAGACGGAAAATCTTCTAGTGAGTTCGTAGGAGAATAAGGGATGGAAGGTGAAATTCAGGTGAGATTGTAGTTGCTATTTAGGAAGAAAGAAAAAGCTGCGCTCGAGATCGTATAAGGTATGGATGCCGATTCACTGTGCATCTCGAGCGCATACGGTAAAAATTTGAATCTTAGAGCGCTACTGTGTAAAAGATAGAGAGCACTGATAAATATTTTTTTTACACTGGATAGAAATGGTCCAATTTAAGGCTTCACAGATTCTCTTGGCCAGGAAAAGGCCTTGACCAATGCCGTCACTGCCTTCCCTCTTTTGGCCGGGTAAGAGGGAGGTTTCTAGATCTAATTGGTTGTCTGTGGCGTTCTCAAAAAAGAGTGTGTCCCCCTTATAGGTAATAACCAATTCAGGGCTGGTAGCGTGCTGTAATGCATTGCTGATCAAGTTGTCGAAGAGCAGACTTACCAGGTGTCGATTGGCCAGGACTCCGACTTTGTGCCCTAACTTTAAATCAACATTAAAATGCTTTTGTACAATTAACTGGTGTTGAGCTAAAAGACGTTCCTCTAGTAAAGCGCACAATGGGATATCTTCCGACTGTAGAGACTCAGAGCGGGCGAGGGCTAATAGTGTCTTAACGGTTTTTTCCATACCGGTAACAGTTTCTAATAGCTCATTTTTCTCAGCTAAAGTCATTTCCCGATTTTGACTGAGAGCCAGTGTGCTTTTCAGAATGGTTAGCCCGGTGCGCAACTCATGGCTCGTATCCCGGGTAAACTCAGTTTCCCTGCGCAATGTTAGCTTGAGCTGGTTAAGTGTATCTTGCAACGTACTTGCGAGATAACCGATTTCATCTTGTTCATTGTTATAGGGCAGGGAAATTTGAGAATCGCAGTTTCTCTGCTGCTGAACTGCTTTAGCAAGGGTTACTACAGGCGCGATGGTTTTACGGGAAATACGAAAAGCACAATAGAGGGCTAAGAGTAGGGTCAAGATACAGGCGCTGGCAAAGAGCCAAAGAAGTTTTGAAGATTGTCGCGTAACAGTGAGCAATTCACTGACTTCAGCTACGAGAACGGCGGAATGGTTGTCCGGAAAATGTACTCTGCGTAAATGGAAGTGATGTTCAGTATCACTAAACCACTCAGCCTTTTCTGCATAGCTTGGTAGGGCAGTGCGCAGTTCGGCCGGAATTATTTTGCTTTCAGTGTATAGCGTTAAATAGGGTAGGCGTGGCTCTGGGGTCGTATTAGTCAGTCTTGCCTGCTGTTCGAGGTAGCGGACTTCTCCGGCCAATAAGTTATCGAGTAAATGATCTTCAACTACATAGGCCACCATCATACAAATGGCAAAAAACACCAAGCATAGCAGCAGGGTAAAACTGCCAAAAATAGCGAAGACCTTCCTCTGTAAATTACTGGTTTCGCGCATTGGGAGTTTCCAACTGATAACCGAGATTGGTGATGGTTTTCAACATAGGGGCCTGGAAAGGCTTATCCAGTGTTTGGCGAAGACTATAAATGTGGGATTTTAAGGCGTCTGTTTCTGGGGGTTCATCACCCCAAATATGGTGGATTATTGCCGAGCGGCTTACTGGTGCTGGCGACGCCTGGGCGAGCATAGTGAGAATGCGAAAACCGATAGTTGTCAGGGGCAGAGGTTGTTTATCCCGGTAGGCCGTTTGCTGGCGCTGGTTTATGTGTAAATCACCGACCTTAATTTCTTCACTGGTATGCAGCTGGTGTCTACGTGCCAGGGCGCGGCATCTCAGTATCAGTTCCCTTGGTTCGAAGGGCTTACATAAGTAGTCATCGGCACCGATACCAAATCCGCGTTCTTTATCTGCGAGAGCATCTCGGGCAGTTAACATCAGAATTGGCATGTTAACTGGCGCTTGTGCCTTGATCTTTTCGCAGACCTCCAAGCCATCCATATCCGGCAGACCCAGGTCGAGAATAATCAGGTCGAAGATTTGTTCCAGGGCCAGCTGCAAGCCCTGGCGACCCCGGTGGGCATAATCTATCTGCCAGCCCTCAGCATGTAGGAATTCGGCAAGCTGGCGGGCGATAGTGGGGTTATCTTCAATCAACAATATCTTCAGTGAGCGCACCGGCAAATCTCTTTTGGCAGAGGAAGTTACAAAACATTCTGACAGAGTGCCGGTGAAATTGAAGTGAAGCCCCGTTGTTGGACTGTTTTAGATATTGGTTGGACCGCTCTAGATATTGAGGTTGCGGCCGCCGTCAACGGCAATAACCTGACCGTTGATATAGGGGGCATCACAGGCAAGGAAGCGCACGGTCTTGGCGATATCGCTGGGGGCACCGGTTCGAGCCAAAGGAATGCGCTGGGTGATTTTTGCTTTCTTGGCTTCGTTAGTTGCCTCTTGTTCTGGCCAAAGAATGGCACCGGGGGCGACTGCATTGACCCGGACCTGGGGCGATAGCTCCAGAGCGAGGCTTTTTGTCAGCATTACCAGCCCAGCCTTGGCGGCGCAGTAAATAGTATGCTTGGGCATCGGGCGCTCGGCGTGAATATCCGCCATATTAACAACGCAACCCTGCTGCTGGCTGAGTGTTTCTTTCAGGGCCTGAGTGAGAAAGAAGGGGGCTTTGAGGTTGCTGCCTACCAGCCGATCCCAGTCCTCCTCGGTCGCCTTTCCCACAGGTGTGGGGTGAAATGCTGAGGCATTGTTGACCAGAACATCAATACCGTCCCAGGCCTCTTGTGCACGCTGGGCCAGATTGGAACAGGCATCGGCGCTATTCAATTCACTGTGCAACGCTATGGCAGAGTTGGGGCGAAGTCGGTTCAGCTCGTTTGCCAGGGCCTTGGCTGCATCAGCCGAGTTGCGATAGTGAATAACAACCCTGTGATCTCTATGTAGCTCCTCAGCAATAGCACGGCCCAGGCGTGCGGCGGCACCGGTAATCAACACATTACGCAATGTAGTCATCCTTTACTTTGGCGATTGCCTTGATGCGCTCCCGGTCCAGTGCTTGCCCAAGTTTCGCACCCTGGTAGCCCTGTTTAATCAACTCCTCGGCAGTTACTGCCGCTGCCCCATCTCGAGCGGCGCGTAAAAAGTTCACCTGTGGATAATCTCGATTCTCCAGCCCCTCCCGACCTCGGGCATCTGCCTCACAGGCGCGAAGAAAGTCTTCAAATCGCTCGGGACGTCGCAAGGCATCCAGACTGCGGATCATTTTCATAATGGTTTGTGGGCGCAATTCGAAGGCTCTGTGGCAATGCAGGTGATATTCGCAGACCCCGACAGCTAGTGCAGTCAGGTCTTTTGGGGTACGCCAGCGCTCACAGACGGCTTTTACAAGAGGTACGCCTGCGGCCTCGTGGCCGTGGTGGCTGGGAAGAATTTCCTCGGGAGTCAGTCCTTTGCCCAGGTCGTGTAGCAGTACTGCAAAACGCAAGGGGAGCTCTGCCGGTGCGGCGCGCAGGGCTAGTAGTACGTGTTCTCCAGTGTCCACTTCGGGGTGGTGTTTGGGCGGCTGGGGAACACCAAACAAACTTTCTAACTCTGGTAAAAGTACTGATAGGGCGCCGCAGTCTCGCAGTACTCGAATAAAAATATCGGGGTCTGGCTCGGTAAGCGCCCGGCTTACCTCTTTCCAGACTCTCTCGGCCACCAGATATTCCACTTCACCCGCTTCTACCATCTGGCGCATGAGTATCATGGTCTCAGGGGCAACGCTAAAGCCAAGGTGATGGTAGCGGGCGGCAAAGCGGGCCACTCGCAGTACTCTTAGCGGGTCTTCTGCAAAAGCAGGGGAAACATGGCGCAAAAGCCGAGCTCCAAGATCTTCCTGCCCACCGTAGGGGTCAATTAGCTTGCCGTCGCTGTCTTCTGCAATGGCATTAATAGTGAGATCTCGCCGCAGGAGATCCTCTTCCAGGGTGATATTGGCATCGGCGTTAACGGTAAAACCGCCATAGCCGTGTCCGCTCTTTCTTTCGGTGCGAGCGAGCGCGTATTCTTCACCGGTCTCAGGGTGTAGGAATACTGGAAAATCTTTGCCGACTGGGCTGTATCCGAGGTCCTGCATTCTATCTGCATCTGCTCCAACCACTACCCAGTCACGCTCGGTGACTGGACGATTCAAAAGTTTGTCGCGCACTGCGCCGCCAACGAGGTAGATCTTCAAAAATTGTTCTCCAGAGCTGGAGATATCATTAATTCGGTAGGTGATTGTACTGCCATAAGTCCATTAGTTCCGGCAATGTCCGCAGGGGTGCTGCTGGATAAGTAAGAAAGCAGGGAAGGAGAGTCAGAGGTTTTGGCAAGATAAAAAAAAGGCCCCGAAAAAACAAGGGGGCCCAGGGTCTTAGGGTATTCGCTTAGCAAACATCTAATTGCCAATAGCGGGATCGCTGACTTACCGGCCATACCCGCTGGAGAGGATCTGGCGACACACTGGTACCGCTAAATCTGAAGTCATTCTATGTGACCTGTCATACCTGTCAACTATATCTTTTAGTATTTTTTGAGGGGGTTGTATCTCTGTTCGTTAACTAAATACATGGACCGAATTTCGGGCTGGTTTTGCAGCATTGAACAGCATAATTTATAGGGGCGATCCTGTTGGGCAGGATAATTTCGCGCCTGGCTTCGGGGGATGGAGTTGGGGCTTTTGAAATTGACCTGGTCGTCAAGGATTGCAGTTGTTGGGGAGAATAAATATGAGCGAACTACATGTGCTAACCACCGGGGAAGCGGCTCGGTATTGTGGGGTCAACTTCCGAACGGTGATTCGCTGGATTGAGCGGGGGCAGCTCAAGGCTTACAAGCTTCCTGGGCGTGGCGACCATCGGATTTGTGTAGAGGACTTCGTGGGTTTCCTGCGGGATAACTCTATGCCAGTGCCGAATGACCTGGCGATACCCAGTCGCAAAGTTCTGTTGCTGACAACAGATCCGGAACTGACTTCTTCAGGCCTCCAGGCCTTGAAAAATATCGGCTGTGAAATTGAAGTGGCTGGTGACAGTTTCTCTGCGGGTGTTTTATTAGCTAATGCCAAGCCGGCGCTGTTGGTTGTCGATGCCGCATTGGTTGGTGACGGGGGCTTTCAGGTACTGGATTACTTGAGGTCGCGCAGCGAGTATAGCAGCCTACGTATCCTGGTTGTGGCTGCTGAGGAAGATCTGGATAAAGCCCGCTGGCTGGATGCGGGGGCCGATGCCCTTCTGGCACATCGTGAAGAACGCGGTGAACTGGCTGCTAAAGCCAGGTTGCTGCTAGAGGCTGATCACTAAGCCAAGTTTTCTGCCTGGATTTATTCCTGGCCATTCGCCCCGTTTGCACGGGAGTTTTAACAAAAAGCTCCCGTGCAAAGATTCAGATAGGTTTCGGAATCAGCATTGACTCCTCTTCTCCTTCCTGCCGATCACGGCCCTGTTCAGGGCAGTGGAAGCTAGCCGTAATTTCATCGCCGTTGAGGCTGTTTAGATGTATATCAAAACCCCAGAGTCTGTGTAGATGCCTTAAAACTTCCGGAGTATCTTTGCCAAGTGGCCGGCGGCGATGCTGGGTGTGATTTAAGGTGAGTGAACGATCTCCCCGTGTATCTACAGAGTAAACCTGTATGTTGGGTTCTCGATTACCCAAGTTGTACTGGCCGGCGAGATTCTCCCGAAGTTGTCGATAACCACTTTCGTCATGGATTGCACTGACAACAATTTCATTTTCCTGATCGTTGTCGCTGACACAAAAGAGTTTCATATCGCGCATCACTTTTGGTGAGAGAAACTGTAGGATAAAACTCTCATCCTTGAAGTCACGCATGGCAAATTGGAGTGTTTCTCGCCAATTGCTCCCAGCGATATCTGGGAACCAGCGGCGATCTTCATCAGTCGGTTCTTCACAGATACGCCTGAGATCACTGAATATACTGAAGCCCAAGGTGTATGGATTGATGCCATTGTAATAAGGACTGTCAAAACTGGGCTGATAGATCACGTTCGTATGACTTTGTAAGAACTCCATCATAAAGCCTTCAGTCACTCGTCCTCGTCGGTAGAGTTCTGTTAGCAGTGTGTAGTGCCAAAAAGTGGCCCAACCCTCGTTCATGACTTGAGTTTGGCGCTGTGGATAAAAATACTGTGCGAGCTTGCGCACGATACGTACTAATTCTCTTTGCCAACCTTCAAGTAAGGGGGCATTTTTTTCGATAAAGTAAAGGAGGTTCTCCTGGGGTTCCTCCGGAAAACGTTTCTCATTGGTTTCCTCGGTGCCTTCTCCAAGTTTTGGGATCGTTCGCCATAGATCGTTGAGTTGACGTTGCCGATATTCTTCACGCTCCTGTTGCTGGCGCTCTTCTTCAATAGCTGAGATGGGGTAAGGGCGTTTATAGCGATCCACGCCGTAGTTCATTAAGGCATGGCAGGAGTCGAGAATGGCCTCGACTTCATCAAGCCCGTGGCGTTCTTCACAGCGGGAAATATAATTTTTGGCAAAGATTAGGTAGTCGATAATACTACTGGCATCCGTCCAGGAGCGGAAAAGGTAATTGCCCTTGAAAAAAGAATTGTGTCCATAGGATGCATGAGCGATCACCAAGGCCTGCATTGTCATGGTGTTTTCCTCCATGAGGTAAGCGATGCAGGGGTTGGAGTTGATAACAATTTCGTAGGCGAGCCCCATTAAGCCGCGCTGATAATTATTCTCAACACTTATAAATTGCTTGCCAAACGACCAATGGTTGTAGCCCACTGGCATACCCACCGAAGAGTAGGCATCCATCATTTGTTCTGAACTGATAACCTCAATTTGATTCGGGTAGGTATCCAGGCCAAATTCGTCTGCCAACGCGCCAATGGCGAGGTCATATTCCTGGATCAGCTCAAATGTCCACTCTGAGGTGGTAGAGATAGGGTTTGCTGATTCTGGTTTTTGCGAGTCGCTGCCGCTGGCAAATGTATCTAGCATCGAGCGGTCACCTTCTGGCTGAACAGTTGACGGAACACAGGGTAAATGTCCTGCACATCCACAATTTGCTCCATGGCGAAGTGATTTGGGAATAGGGTACGCACACTTTCGTATTCTTCCCACAAGGCTTGGTGGTCTCTGGGGGTTATTTCCACGTAGGAGTAGTACTGTACATGGGGCATGATGTCGTCAATTAGGATACGATGGCAGGTGCTGGAGTCATCATTCCAGTTGTCGCCATCTGAAGCTTGGGCGCCGTAAATATTCCATTCACTCTCCGGGTATCGATCGCGCATAATCCGTCTCATTAACTTCAGAGCGCTGGATACGATGGTTCCCCCTGTCTCACGAGAGTAGAAAAATTCCTCTTCATCCACTTCCTTGGCGCTAGTGTGGTGGCGGATAAAAACGACTTCTGTGTATTCATAACTGCGTTGCAGGAATAGATAAAGCAGCAGGAAAAAGCGCTTAGCCATGTCTTTAGTGGCTTGATTCATCGAGCCGGATACGTCCATAAGGCAGAACATAACCGCACGCGAACGAGGTTTTGGTTGTTTGATTAATAGATTGTATTTCAGATCAAAATCATCCAAAAATGGCACCCGCCCAACACGGCGGCGCAACTCAGCGATTTCGCCTTTCAGAGCCTCTATCTTGCGCTGATCGCGCAGAGCAGTATCTTTTTGTTCCTCTAACTCTAGGGATTTCTCCAGTTCACGGATATTTCGTCTTTTACTACTAGTGAGTGCGATACGACGAGCGTGAGCTGCTCTTAAGGAGCGAATGACATTTAGCCGACCAGGGGTGCCTTCGTTACTGATTCCAGCGCGGACAACTTGAAAGGACTCGTTACCAGCGAGCCGCTGTTTAACCATGTTGGGTAGCTGTAGCCCTTCAAACATAAAGTCGAGAAATTCTTCCTGTGAAATTTGAAAGACAAAGTCATCCACTCCCTCGCCACTATCACTGGCTCCTCCGCCACTGCCATCACCACCTTTAGGTTGCTGGCGTGGGATACGATCCCCTGTGGTAAATTCTTTGTTGCCGGGTAAAACACGCTCGACATGCCCCCCTGAGCCATGTGAAAAAAGGGGTTCGCTGATATCTCGGGTAGGAATGCTGATACGTTCGCCCTTGTCCATGTCCATTATGGACCGGCTGTTCATAGCGTCACCTACGGCCTTCTTGATATGGGCTTTATAGCGCCTTAAAAAGCGTTGGCGATTTACAGTACTTTTCTTTTTTCCATTTAGGCGGCGGTCGATGATATAGCTCATAGTTCTGCCTTTAGTCTGAATAAAACCATCTGGCAAGGCCACCATACAATCTATTCAGAAATGCTTTTGTCCTCTATTAGGCCCCCTATAGGGGGCCTAATAGACGAAATTTTTCAGCTCTAGGAAAATAGGAATAGATACTTGAAAGTTTCTATCCGTCATTGCAATTAATCCAGCTACTGAGATTTACGTACTCGGAGATACCATTCTGATAACAGACGAACCTGTTTTTCTGTATAGCCGCGTTCTACCATGCGGGCAACAAAGTCTGCATGCTTACGCTTATCATCCGCAGAAGCTTTGGTATTAAAGGAAATAACTGGCAGGAGATCCTCGGTGTTTGAGAACATCTTTTTCTCAATAACAGCGCGCAATTTCTCATAGGATCGCCAATCTGGATTTTTCCCCTGATTGTTGGCGCGAGCACGTAAAACAAAGTTGACAATTTCATTGCGAAAGTCTTTTGGATTAGAGATGCCTGCAGGTTTTTCTGTTTTCTCTAATTCTTCATTTAGTGCGCCACGGTCTAGGATTTCCCCAGTCTCTGGATCTCGATATTCCTGATCCTGGATCCAGAAGTCCGCATAAGTAACGTATCTATCAAATAAATTTTGTCCATACTCGGCATACGACTCGAGATATGCGGTTTGGATTTCCTTGCCAATAAATTCTACATATCTTGGGGCGAGATATTCCTTGATGAATCCAAGATAGTTTTCTTGTATTTCTGGAGGGAATTGTTCTTGTTCTATTTGTTGTTCCAGGACATAGAGTAAATGCACTGGATTGGCTGCTACTTCTGTAGCATCAAAATTAAAAACTTTGGAGAGTATTTTGAAGGCAAAGCGAGTGGACAGCCCATTCATTCCTTCATCGACGCCGGCATTATCTCGATACTCTTGTATAGTTTTGGCTTTGGGATCTGTGTCTTTCAGATTTTCTCCATCATAAATGCGCATTTTCGAGTAGAGGCTTGAATTTTCCGGGTTTTTAATGCGTGAGAGCACCGAAAATTGAGCCAGCATACGTAAGGTGTCAGGCGCACATGGAGCTTTTGAAAGGGAGCTATTTTCCAGTAACTTCTGATAGATTCTGATTTCTTCCTGAACTCGAACACAGTAGGGGACTTTGACAATATAAATTCTGTCAAGGAAGGCCTCGTTGTTGCGATTATTTCGGAAAGACTGCCATTCAGACTCATTAGAATGTGCCAGAATGGTCCCATTAAATGGTATAGACCCGAGTCCTTCGGTGCTATTGTAGTTGCCCTCTTGGGTTGCGGTAAGTAGGGGGTGAAGCACCTTGATCGGGGCCTTAAACATCTCAACAAATTCCATCAGCCCTTGGTTGGCACGACAGAGACTGCCTGAAAAGCTGTAGGCATCTGGATCATTCTGAGGAAAATCCTCTAGTTTTCTGATATCAATTTTGCCAACCAGGGAGGAGATGTCCTGATTGTTCTCGTCGCCAGGTTCAGTTTTGGAGATGGCAACTTGATCAAGAATCGATGGGCGGATCTTAACTACCCGAAACTTACTGATATCACCTTTGAATTCATGAAGGCGCTTAACAGCCCAAGGGGACATGATAGTATTTACATAGCGTCTAGCAATACCGTAGTCTTCTTCAAGGATACGCCCATCCTCATTGGGGGAGAACAAACTCAAAGGAGATTCAAAAACCGGAGACCCTTTGATTGCGTAGATCGGCACCTGCTCCATAAGTGCTTTAAGACGTTCTGCCAGTGAGGATTTACCGCCCCCAACAGGCCCTAATAAATAGAGTATTTGTTTTTTCTCTTCCAGCCCTTGAGCGGCATGTCGGAAGAAGGAGACGATTTGCTCAATTGCCTCTTCCATACCATAGAACTCGCCGAAAGCCTTATAGCGTTTGATGACTTTATTACAGAAAATACGTGATAAGCGAGGATCGCGAGAGGTATCTATCAGCTCTGCCTCTCCAATGGCCATCAGCATTCTCTCAGCGGGTGACGCATAGGCACTGCGGTCTGTCTTACAGAGTTCCAGGTATTCTTGAATACTGAGCTCTTCATCCTGGATTGACTCGTATCGTTCCAGGTAGTGATTAAAAATTGTCATGGAATTTACCTCCCTGTAGCCTGGTGGGCAGAGTCCAGCGTCCTGCTTATCATTTTGAATCAGAGCACTGACTAGTTGTTTCTGTGGCTTCCGCAAAGTGTTTGATTGGCGGTTATCCAGTCATTACCTTGTTTGAGTGTTGCCCGGCATAAAGCGCTATTCATTATCGCCGTTGCTAACCTTGTCCTTCCCCGTATTCGATGAAACGGTTCCGGCTTTTCCAGCATAGCTTTTTGGTTCACTACGGCACTGGATTGTCATTCAGAGAGGTTGAATTTAATGGCAGTTTTGGTCTTTACTTACGACCCAGAAGAAGTAAGTGGATTAATAAGGAACTGAAATGACGATTTTAGTGACTGGCGGCGCTGGTTATATTGGTAGTCACACCTGTGTTGAGATGCTTTTGGCTGGGTTACAGCCAGTAGTGGTGGATAACCTCTCCAATAGCAGTCGTGAGGCCTTAAACAGGGTAAATTTGATCACAGGTGAGGATATACCTTTTTTTGATCTGGATATTGCTGATAAGCCTAGGCTTCGCCAAGTATTTACTGATCACAAGATAAAGGCAGTAATTCATTTTGCAGGCCTTAAAGCAGTGGGTGAATCCGTGGCTCAACCTTTGCGCTATTACCAAAATAATGTGGCTGGTACCTTGGCACTTATGGAGGTGATGGAGGAGTTTGACACTAAACAAATTATCTTCAGTTCCTCAGCCACGGTCTATGGAGATCCAGAAACGGTACCTATACATGAAAGCTTTCCCACTGGCGCTACAAACCCATATGGTGCTAGTAAGCTGATGGTAGAGAATATAATGAGGGATATTTGCTCAGCGCCAGGTAACGGTTGGAAGGTAAGTCTTTTAAGGTACTTTAATCCAATTGGTGCACATAAGAGTGGTTTAATTGGTGAAGATCCTCGCGGTATACCTAATAATTTACTGCCTTATGTTGCCCAGGTCGCTGTTGGTCGGCGCCCATTCCTACAGGTTTTTGGGGATGACTACACTACGGTAGATGGTACTGGTGTCAGAGATTATATCCACGTGGTGGACTTGGCTCGAGGTCATCTTGCAGCGTTAAATATGTTGTGTAAACCCTCAACCCCCGTAGGTTGCTATACCCATAATCTTGGTACAGGCAAGGGAAATTCAGTATTAGAGGTAGTAAGGGCTTTTGAGGCGGCTAGCGGGAAGTCTATACCCTATAAAATTGTACCCCGTCGAGCGGGAGATATTGCTGAATGTTATGCAGATCCAACCCTGGCGGAGAGTGAGCTTGGCTGGAAGGCTGAGCATGGCCTGGAACGGATGGTAGAGGATACCTGGCGTTGGCAGTCTCAAAACCCAAATGGTTATGAAGCTTAAGTAACTATCTTCTCTGATTGTAATGCTATGTAGTGGGAGGGAGTCCACTACTTACTGCCAATTCTCTAAGAACTCTGGAACTATTAACTCCACAAGGAGTCACTACTCTTTGTTATTTAGGATAGCTTATTCTTTATGGAGTGAAGAAGTTTTGAATCAATTGGTTGTTGATGCTCTATATGTTCATCGAGGAATAAACAGTGTTATTGAAAATCTGTCCTTCTCTGCCTCTGCCAGAATAATAAAAATATTGGGAAAGAATGGCTCGGGAAAGACGAGTCTTTTGCTCGGGATATCAGGTCTAATTCCTATATCCTCAGGTACTATTAATTTACTTGGGGAAATAAAAAGGTCAATCCGAAGAGAAAGGTGTGGAGTGTTTTCTGATGCGATCACCCTTCCAAGTTATTTATCTGTTGAGGAAGTCCTATCTGTTTGCCATATACAAAAAACTGACTATTTAAAAGAATTTAAAGAAGAGTTTTTGTGCGATATTCATTCTTGTGCAAAAGTTTCCGATTTATCGGAAGGGCAGCGAAGAAAAGTGGCTATAGTTTGTGCCTTATTTAAAGAAAATGGAGTTCTTTTATTGGATGAGCCTTTCAATGCGTTGGATGAGAACTCTAGCAGAGCTTTGAGCGAGTACTTATCAGGTTATTCTGGAATGCTTATTTACGCGAGTCATAATTCCGTTTCTTTTTCAGAAAAAGAAACGGAGGTAATGTTGTGAGCGTGCCTTTGAATAACTTTTTGTTTGCAGGGGTTGCTTTTAGGCTGAGAATTTGGGTTGAGGCAAATCAATGGATTTTAATTGGGCTGGCCTCAATAATAACCCCTGTATTGATGATGATTCATCTTCCTGTAAGCTTGCTCTTGACAGGAGAGGGTGGAGATATAAGGACTTCTCTCTCTATTCTTCTAGTGGCGCATATTGTTTTTGCGGTTTGTGGAATTCTATTGTCTCCTGAACCTGCGGAGTTAAAATGGTATTTGAGCTGCTTTCACCCTCTAGATTTGATTAAATCTCTATGTATAGTTCAGCTTAAATGCAATCCACTTTTTTGGTCGTTATGGTTGCTTCCGCTCTTAGTGTTGGTGTACTTGGGGGAGCCATTTAGTATCTTAGGGTACCTGACTTGGTTTTTCTTATTCTGTACCATCCAATTGCTTTCTTTTTTGTCTTTAATGGGGCTCAAATATAGACAAATTCTGTTTTCACAATCAAGGGCAGTTTTATTAAAAAAATCGCGTATAGTCATCAGATTGCTAATCGCGTTTGCAATTACTATTTACTGTTATGTGTTTGCGGCTAATGAGGTTTTGATTGCCTTGCGTATTTTATTGGTAGGTTGCTCTTCAATAATTTTTACCTACGCAATAAATTCCATTTTGGAGGATGAAGCTGAAGTCAATTTCTGGATGATGATGAAATCTCGTGGAAAGGGTGAAATTGTTATTCAGGAGTACTTCAAAGGTATCCTAATATCCATACCTGGGATTATGGCAGTTCTCTTTATAAGTGGGCTGGAGTCAGCGGCACATTTTTTGATTTATATGCTTGCTATAACGGGGTTCCCTTTACTTTCACTTTATAAGTGGGGGCGAGTTATTTTAGCTCCTTTATTAGCTGTCTCCGGGGTGATATTGTTGAGCGTATAAACCCTCAAGTCAGGTATACAGCTCTAAGGACAAAACTAAATTTCTAGTAGCCTTCATTGACCCCTGAGATTTTTTATAGTTTTGTGGAGGCTCAGAGGCTGCAGTCTGTACAAAAAAACTCTTCGTCTCCCAGGCGCATAGCTGTTAGATATCCCCCCCATACACAGCCGGTATCCAAAGCATAGATATTTTCGGTATCGGCTCTACCTTCAAGGGCGGCCCAGTGGCCAAAAATTATTTTGTCATTTTTGGTCTTTCTATTAGAAAAACTAAACCAGGGCTTGTAATCACCATGGGATGCCTGAGGCCCACGCTTGGTAACAAGGTCGAGGGTGCCATCCTCCTTGCAGAGGCGCATACGCGTGAAATAATTGGTAATTGAGCGAAGTCGCTCAATACCGATTAGGTGATCATCCCAGCAGTGGGGTTCATTACCATACATGCCGTAAAAAAAGGCCTTTGCCATGGCTTCATTCGAGAGAGCATGCTCTACCTCGCGAGATAGCTTTTGGGCTTTGGTAATACTCCAGATAGGGGGGATACCGGCGTGGACCATAGTGTATCCCTTTTTATGTACTAGTAAGGGAAGGGTCTGTAGCCAGCTTAACAGACGATCTGAATCTTTTGCCCTTAGAATCTTTGCGAGATCTTGCTCTTTCTCTGCAAGATGCTTGGCCCCATGTGCCAAGGCCAAGAGATGCAGATCGTGATTGCCGAGAACAGCGGTAACTTGATAACGGTGTTCATAGAGAAAGCGTAAAGTCCCCAGACTGTCTTCGCCACGGTGCACTAAATCTCCGGCGATCCATAGTTTGTCACTGTCAAAACTAAAATGGATTTTCTTTAATAGGCGCTTTAAAGATTCGAAACAACCCTGAATATCGCCAATAGCATAGGTAGCCAAACTCTTATCTCCCGAAGCTTAGCTTGCTCAGTGTTGTCCAAGTTTTGTGCAGTAATTTGATAGCTGTACAAACTCTTGCACACTCAGAGTTTCTGGGCGACGGCTGGCATCCACTGGCAGTTGATCTGGATCGAGGTCTGGGAACAGGGGCTTTAGTGCATTGCGCAGTGTTTTACGGCGTTGCTGAAAAGCGACATTGACGATTCTTTCCAATAGTTTTTCATCTTCAGCAATATAGGGGATCTTGCTATGGGGTATTAGACGGACAATAGCAGACTCCACTTTAGGGGCTGGCCTGAAGGACTGAGGTGGTACTGGAAATAGCCCTTGAACACGGCAGTAATACTGTACCATTACTGTGAGACGGCCATAGGACTTGGTACCAGGGCTGGCTCCGAGGCGATCGACTACCTCCTTTTGCAGCATAAAGTGCATGTCCTGCACTTTGCTTTTGAAACTGAGCAAATGAAATAAAAGAGGCGTGGAAATATTGTAGGGGAGATTGCCAACAATACGCAGAGGGCTCTCACCGGCAAATTCTCCAAAATCGAATTTCAATGCGTCTCGCTCAATAATCTTGAAATCAGGGTAGTCCCTGAATTTAAATTCCAACAGAGGAATCAGGTCCCGGTCCAGTTCCACGGCTGTGAGTGAGGGACAACGTTGTATTAGCAATTCGGTAATAGCCCCTTGTCCAGGGCCTATTTCGACCAATTTATCGGTTTCTTTAGGGGCTATTGAACGAACTATACGCTCGATGATATTCCCATCGACCAAAAAGTTCTGGCCAAAACGCTTGCGTGCCTTATGTAGGAAAAAATTGTCCATTAATTAATCTGCAATTCAAATAGTGGTATTAGGCAAACAGGATGTTATATCACCTGCTGTTTCCGAAGTTGTGCCAGTTCTATTGCCTGAGTGAGGGCAGCTTCGAGACTGCCACAACTGGCTTTGCCAGTGCCCGCCAAGTCCAGGGCGGTGCCATGATCGACCGAGGTGCGAATATAAGGTAAACCCAGGGTGATATTAACCGCCTTGCCGAAGCCATGAAATTTTAACACTGGCAGGCCCTGATCGTGATACATAGCAAGTACTGCATCGAAATGCTCTAACTGGGGCGGGGTAAACAGTGTGTCTGCTGGTAGTGGCCCGGTCAGATGAAGGCCACGTTGACGCAGCCTTTCCAGTGCTGGCTGAATCACTTCGATTTCTTCCCGGCCCAAGTGGCCCCCCTCTCCAGCATGAGGGTTCAATCCACAAACCCCAATGTGAGGTGAATGGATACGGAACTGATCGCGCAGACCACTGTGTAGAATCTCCGTGATGAGCTCCAGACGTTCGCCGGTTATTGCTGTACTCACATCTTTAAGTGGAAGATGTGTAGTGACAAGGGCTACTCGAAGCTCCTGCGCAGCCAGCATCATGACTACTTGTGCTACGCCTGCTCGCTCCGCAAAAAACTCGGTATGGCCACTGAAGGGAAATCCAGCTTCATTGATTACCCCCTTATGTACCGGGCCCGTCACTAGCGCATCAAATTGACCATTTTGACATCCATCTGCGGCTATCTCCAATGTCCTCAATACATAGAGGGCGTTGGCGGTGTTTAGCTTTCCAGGTAGGGATGGCTGCTTTAAAGGACTTTCTAAAATATAGAGGCTACCTGGTGCTGTTTCCGATAGCGGGGTATCTTCAGAGAAAGATATAAGCTGAAGGGGAAGTTCTAGCTTTTTAGCAGCCCGTTCCAGCAGGCTTGGGTCCGCAATGGTAATCAGTTGTGCAGGGCTGCCATGCTGAGACAATTTTACACATATCTCTGGGCCAATACCGGCGGGTTCTCCAGGGGTCAGCGCGATTCTGGGTATCATAGAGGAGCCACACTTTATACGAATAAAAAACCGGGCGCTTTGGCCCGGTCTTCGAGGTCTTAAAAAGCGCTTTTATTGCGCTTCCTGTTCAGGGCCTTCTTGCTTTTCATCTTTTAATTTAATTTCTACATAAGCCTGGTCGCGGATTTCCCTGCGCCAATTTTGCAGTTCTTCTTCATAGCGGCGGTTGCGTAAGAGGTTGGCAGCCTGGTTGCGAATATATTGATCGGTCATATCTTGTTTGCGTCGCCCCTCGACCATCAGGATATGCCAGCCGAATTGGCTGCGAAATGGCAGGCTGATTTCGCCGATGCCGGTGGTGTTCATGGCCTGGGTAAATTCAGGCACAAATTGTCCTGGCATAGACCAGCCGAGATCACCGCCGGACAGCATGGAGCCAATATCTTCGGAATTCTCGCGAGCGAGCTCGGTAAAGTTATCGCTAGCCATCGCCTCTTCTCGCATGGCTACCAGCTTGTTGTAGGCTTCATCATCCGTGAGGATGGCTGAGGGTTTGAGCAGGATATGGCGAACTTTAGTCTGCTCCACTAATTGCTCGCTGGCACCTTTTTGTGCATGAATCTTGAGCAGGTGGAAGCCGGCATCACTGCGGAATGGTTCGGTGATATCACCTACCTTGAGGCCGCTTAACGCATCAGCAAATAGGGTGGGGAGTTCCACTGTTTTGCGCCAACCCAGGTCGCCACCGGCGAGGGCATTCTGCCCAGCAGAGTTGGCGATCGCCAGGCGACGAAAGTCAGTGCCGCCGCGCACCTGCTGAACCAGCTCCTCGGCTTTCTCGCGAGCCTGGGTAACTTCGCTGGCTGGAGCACTGGAGCTGATGGGGATCAAGATATGTCCCAGCTCATACTGAGGGGACTTCCAGAACTCGCCCTCTTTAGAGCGAAGGAAATTGTCGATGTCTTGGTCGGTGATCTGGATTCGGCGGTTGACGCTGCCTTGTTCTACCCGGCGGATCATCAGTTCCTGACGGATCTGCTGGCGAAAGCTTTTCATGGTCATGCCATCGGAACGCAGGCGCTGACGAAATTCTTCCGGACTGACACTCGCATTTTGTTGAACGCGAGCGATGGCTTGATCAAGCTCGGATTCAGATATTGTAACGCCCGCCCGGGAGGCCATCTGTAGCTGTAATCGTTCGATAATCAGTTGTTCCAGTACCTGACGACGCAAAACATCCACAGGCGGTGCCTGGACCTGTTGGGCTTGAATTTGGCTGGCGATGGTATTCATGCGCTGGGCAAGTTCACTGGCCATAACCACATCTTCATCAACAACGGCGACTACCCTGTCCAGGGTTTGTACTTGCGCTGTGACCGTGCCGGCGATCAGGGCGTAAGCAGCCAGAACGGATGACAAGCCTAATTTCGGCATCAATTTCTGCATTATTTTCATCACGGTTTCAGCTTTTCTCTCTGATCAAAATTGGCAATTCCTTGGCTTAGCATTTGAGTGACCGTTGCGCCAAATCCTGCTAGACCCTTCAGTTGTATTTCGAGGTAGATACCTTCATCGTATTGGAGGTCTTCAGCTCTAACAACACCGGCTAGGTCATTGTCCAGGGTTCGGCGCCATAAAAGGCGCGCACGATAGCAGCAGTCGTCATATTCGATACCTGCCAGGTATTCCAGTTCCCGGTTCAATGACAAATCGTAAGCTGCGCCAGCCATTATAGAAGTGTGCGTGTTGATAGGCAGTACAGTGGAGCTGTTCAGCTGGCGCGTAGGGCCGACCTGCTCCACACCGTCCTTATTGATAAATGTGACATTGTCACGCTTATAGTAGTAACTGAGGTTAAAAATACGCGCTTCATCATCAAAGTAGCGCAAGCTGAAGTTGCCGCGGTTGACATTGTGCTCTGTGTCATCGTAGACCAGCTCACTGCCAATTCGTAGGGATTGAATTGGGCGGCTTTCCAGTCTGGCGGCAAGCTCAGAGCGAGGAGTTTCTTCGATAAGCTCGCGCAGACCAATCTGGGTATCGCTGGAGTAGAAAACCTGGCCGACACTTGCAGACAGCAAGTCACGGCCACTAATAGGCTCAATAAAGCGGGTGGTTAGCCCTAGAGCAACCCTACTTGCATCGTCAATACGATCATTGCCGGTAAAACGGCTATGGCGAAATAGCTGATCGTAGCTGAAGGTGAATAGCGAGGTGTCATAGAGTAAGTTATTACTTTGGGGGTCGATGGGGCCTATATCGTTTATGTCATCCCCAGTAATATCGAAGAAACCTTCCTGGTTGGCGTTACTACTGAGTAGTCCGTATAGGCGTGGCTCCAGAGTCTGGATATATTCGCGATTAAAGGCAAAGCCATCACGTTCGAAGTAGAGGCCGGTGTCCAGGGTAAGCTGGGCGGCGGAAGCGCTTGGCGTGTCGTTGGCACCTTCTGGCAAGAAGGTGTCGCTGACCTGATAACCCAGATAGCGACCTGCCAAACCCGGCTTAAAGTAGCCCCACAGCCATTCTTTATCCCAAAAAAGCTCATAGTCCAGGCGCAGGCGGTCTGCGGTGATAAAGTCTCTTGTTAGCTCAGTGACACTGTCGGGGTCATCAATATCTCTAATAAACCTGATCGTCTGAGTGTCCTGGTGCCGCCATACAGTGGCTTCATTTTGCAAGGCTAGTTGCCAGTCACCCCAGCGGTAATTGCCATCCACATCTAGCCGAGGCAGCTGGGCGAAAGTATCGAAACGATCATTTTCCAATACTTGGTAATCCTGGGCACGAAGGCTGATTGCCCAGTTTTCAAAAGTGAGTCTACCCTGGGCTTTTTGGCTAACCTGGGTTTCCGCGTTGATATCAAGGTTGGCGGTACTTAAATCGCGAAAATAGTCGGGATCGCTCACCTTGGTGTAGTCGATGTCGGTACGCCAGATACTGCCGCTATAACCACCCTGTTGTTCCAGGTTCACTAACCAGCGATCGTCCCCTTTGTAAGGTAGAACCAGATCCTCAGGGAAGCCCCGGTCAATCAATTCCTGGGCGAGATCACTATTGCCGCCCTTATCATTGGGGAGGTCGGCTAGGCGTATTTCGGTGTTGAACACAGGGCTTAGGTGGCGGAATTCTACTTCCAGACCAGTGCCGCGATACTGGATGTAGCGTGGAGTGATGGTCGCATCCATCTCTGGGGCGATGTTCCAGTAATACGGAACAGATAAGTCCCAGCCATTCTTATCGCTGTTGCTTAGAGAAGGAAAAAGGAAGCCCGACATGCGCGCATCGCCCACCGGGAAGCGAAAATAAGGGAAGTAGAGTACGGGAACATCCAGTATCTCCAGGCGTACATCCCTTGCGGTTCCCTGGCTCTCCACTTGATCGATATTGATTTCTCCGCCACTCAAGCGCCAGAAAGCCCGGCCCGGCTCACAGCGGGTATAGGTGCCATCGGTAAGGGTCAATTCACCACTGGTCTGACGTGCGACTTGGGCGGCGTCACCATGAATAAATTCGTCGTGGACAACATATGTTGCGTCCTCAATGGAGGCCGCTTCGGTATCGGTGTGAACCTCTGCCGAGTCCCCTCGAACGAGTAAATTGGGTTCGCGCAGTTCGATAGCGCCACTTAGGAAAGCGGTGTTGGTCTGGCGGTTGAGGGTCACTTCATCGGCAAATAATTGGCGATAGCCTTGGGTGATATGGACGTTGCCAATTAATTCGGCAGATCCGTCATCGAGGATGCGAGACTGCTCGGCTGTGGCACGTAGTGGCGCGTCTTCAGGGGGCAAGTTGGCATCGGGGTAATCCCTAGGCGGTTCGATAAAGGCTCCGGAGCAAATCGCCGGTACTCTGGCGCTTTCCTCAGGGGTCAATTCAGAACGTGGTAACCAGTCTAAGTACAGGTAGGGGTTGTATTCGGGATCTACGGCGGTTTGGTCCGCATGAGTCCATATAGGGTGCGCGGCCAACAAACCGAGGGCTAGAGAGTGGGCTCGTGGATTCTGAGCTATTGCTAGAGCGAGGCGACGCCACCGGGAGACTTCAAGCATCAATCGATAGGTTCCGGCTATTCTTTGGTGTTTCTTGTATCGGCAGATGCGTGCGACAGCTATCCAGCCGGGGCGCGCAAAAAATTATCGCCAGATTCTACTTGAATGTAGAAGTGGTTAATAGCCGCACAGATGGTACGGATGTAAGAGGCGAGAATGTTATAGTCGCTTCAAGCTCCCTGGGGCAGGGTTTCAATACGAGCTGCTTAATGGGAAACTGCCGCGATAGAAAGAATCATTGATGGGCCGAACAATAAATGAAGGGTGTACTGTGAGTGATGACCTGCGACAAGAGGCTTTGGCTCTTTGGGTGGGTAAGGCTCTGGATATTGAATTTCCAGCAGACTTGGCCAACCTTGCTGGGGATGCGGGCTTTCGGCGCTATTTCCGCACTTCTACTGAGCCCAGGTTAATCGCTGTTGATTCTCCACCTGAGTGTACTAACCCAGCCCAATTTGTGGCAGTTGCCGATTATCTGCGGCGCAATGGTGTGCACACCCCCATGGTAATAGCAGCTGATACAGCCAATGGGTACCTGCTATTGGAAGACTTGGGTGATACCCAATTATTCGATGTGCTGAGTAATGACAGTGTTGAGGGGCTCTATGCGGAGGTAATGAGTGAGCTGCTGAGTCTCCAGCAGATACCCCGTACAGAGGATCTGTTTCCAGATTACAACCGGGAACTATTGCTGACAGAGATGCGTATTATGCCCGAGTGGCTGGTAGGCAAGTTACTCGGCTACTCCCTGAGTGAAGTGGAAAACCGCCTGCTACAAGAGACCTTTCAGCGGTTGCTGGAGAGTGCTGCAGGCCAACCGCAAGCTCTGGTACACAGAGACTACCACAGCCGTAATTTAATGATCCGTGGAGGTGAGCGCCCTGGAATCGTGGACTTCCAGGATGCCGTGTGGGGACCGATTACCTACGATTTGGTCTCTCTGTTGCGAGACTGCTATATCCGCTGGCCACGCCAGCGGGTCGAGCGCTGGGCTTTAGCCTATGCCGCTACTGCAGAAGCTGCCGGGGTGCTGGAACCTGTCGAGCCTAAAGAGTTCTTAACTTGGTTCGACTGGATGGGGCTCCAGCGTCATATTAAAGTGCTGGGCCTTTTTCCACGTCTATCATTGCGCGATGGCAAGCAGAACTACCTGGGGGATTTGCCGCTGGTGATACGCTATGTACTGGAAACTGCTGGGCGCTATGAGGAGCTCCAGCCGTTTGCGCAGTGGTTTGAGCAACAGCTACTTCCGCTTATAGAGCAGCAGCCTTGGTACAGTGATTATCGCTATGCCGGTGAATAGCACTAATAAGCTGTATAAAAACTGATAGATGAATTGAATGACTCAGCTCACTGAGATAGCCCCGACAACCGCTATGGTCTTGGCTGCGGGCTTTGGGCGTAGAATGCGCCCCCTAACTGACCAAACCCCCAAGCCTTTGTTGTCTGTGGCGGGCAAGCCGCTCATTGAGCATGTGCTTGAGCGGCTACAGGCTGTGGGAGTTCAACGGGTAGTGATCAACCTGGGCCATTTGGGCCATATGATTCGTGATTACCTGGGGAGTGGTGATCGCTGGGGGCTCGATATCCAGTATTCTGTGGAGCAAGAGGACCGCCCCCTTGAGACCGCAGGGGGTATTCTCAACGCGATGCCGCTGCTGGGAGAGGCCCCATTCTTTGTGGTTAATGGGGATGTCTGGTGTGACTTTGACCTTTCGCAGTGGGTGAATCGTCCCCTACCTGAGGGTTGCCCCGGCCGACTTCTTATGGTGCCAAATCCTCCACATAACCCTGAGGGAGACTTCGGAATTGATAATGGCCTGTTGTCTGGGACTGCCAAGCCCCGCTATACCTTTGCCGGTATCAGTTGGCTGCGCCCCGAGGTGTTAACCCGCTACCCCAAAGTGCGTGAATGCTTCGGCCTTGGCGAGGTCTTTACTTTCAATGAGGACAAACTACAGGCGGACTTATACCCTGGGGACTGGTGTGATGTGGGCACCCCCGAGCGCCTGGAAAACCTGCATTGCCGCCTGAGCGCGGAAAATTGAGTTACTGAAGGAAATAATGATGTCAGATTACAAGATTGCCCCCTCGATTCTTTCCGCCGACTTTGCCCGCCTTGGCGAAGAGGTGGACAATGTGTTAGCCGCTGGTGCTGACTGGGTGCACTTCGATGTGATGGACAACCACTATGTGCCCAACCTCACCATCGGCCCAATGGTGTGCCAGGCGTTGCGCAAGCATGGTGTCGAGGCGCCCATTGATGTGCACCTGATGGTGGAGCCGGTAGACGATATGATTCGCATGTTTGCCGATGCGGGCGCAAGTTATATTACTTTCCACCCCGAGGCTTCGCGTCACCCGGACCGCTCCCTACAGTTGATCCGCAGTCTTGGCTGTAAGGCCGGTCTGGTGTTTAACCCGGCCACAGGACTGGATGCGGCCAAGTATGTGATGGACAAGCTGGATATGATTTTGTTGATGTCAGTCAACCCTGGCTTTGGCGGGCAAAAATTTATTCCGGGCACTCTGGAAAAACTGCGCGAGGCGCGCCAGCTGATCGACGCTTCTGGTTACGATATTCGCCTTGAGATCGATGGCGGGGTCAACCGTGACAATATTGCGGAGATTGCCGCAGCCGGCGCGGATACTTTTGTTGCAGGCTCTGCAATCTTCAATGCCCCCGACTACGCTGAAGTGATCGGTGCTATGCGCGAAAGCCTGTCCTGAGAAAAACTTGGCGGGCAGCCCCTTGCCCGCCGCAAACGGGATTTGTAAACTTGTGCGCCTGCACAGAGGGAATTTCCGTGAATCACACTATCCCCACATCCAGCAGTTGGCGATGGCGCCACTGATCCGCTGAGGCCAACTGGTCAACAATACCGTTCGGCCACCTCTCCCGTGGGCGCCGCCTATACTTTGGCGCCAACAAGAAAAATACCCAATAGATCGGAGTCTCTATGACCCCTAGTGAATACGCCCAACTTGTATCTGCGGGCTATAACCGTATACCGCTAGTACGCCGTGTGCTGGCGGATATTGAAACCCCCCTGTCCACTTATCTGAAGCTTGCCGAAGGCCGCTACAGTTACCTACTGGAGTCGGTACAGGGCGGGGAGAAATGGGGGCGCTACTCCATTATTGGATTGCCCGCCAGAACCCTGCTTCGGGTGCGTGGCAACGAGGTTACGGTGGAGTGTGACGGGGCGGTGATAGAGAGCTATAACGAGCGCGACCCGCTGGCATTTGTCGAGCAGTTCCAACAGCGCTATCGGGTACCGGAACTTGCCAATTTGCCGCGTTTTAATGGTGGCTTGGTTGGGTATTTTGGCTATGACTGTGTGCGCTATATTGAACCGCGCTTAGCGCACAGTATGCCGCAGGATAGCCTGGGTAATCCGGATATCTTGTTGATGGTCAGTGATGAGCTGGTGGTGTTCGACAACCTTGCCGGTGCGGTTATCTTTATTGTGCATGCGGACCCTTCCCAGGCCGATGCCTATGAGCGGGCCCAACAGCGTCTGGATCAACTGGTGGAAAGGTTGGCCCGGCCTTTACCGGATACAGTGCCTCTGGACCTGGATGGCAAGGGAATCGAGGAGGGTGCTTTTCACTCCCACTTTGGGGAGAAAAATTTCAAGAAGGCCGTTGATAGGGTAAAGGAATATGTCCTCGCCGGTGATGTTATGCAGGTGGTGCCATCTCAGCGCTTGTCGGCTCCTTTCGATGCTCCGCCACTGAATTTTTATCGCGCCCTGCGCAGCCTGAACCCCTCGCCCTATATGTATTTCCTCGACCTGGGGGATCACCAGGTTGTGGGCTCTAGTCCAGAGATTCTGGTACGCCTGGAAGAGGGTGAGATGACTGTGCGTCCGCTAGCAGGCACCCGTCGTCGCGGTACTTCCGAGGAGGAGGATAAAGCCCTGGAGCAGGAGCTATTGGCAGACCCAAAAGAGTGTGCTGAGCACCTGATGTTGATCGATCTGGGGCGCAATGATGTGGGCCGTGTAGCGGCGACTGGCAGCGTGCGGGTCACTGAGCAGATGGTGGTGGAACGCTACTCCCATGTGATGCATATCACCTCCAATGTCACCGGTCAGTTGCGGGAGGGACTCACCGGTATGGACGCCTTACGCGCGGCGCTTCCAGCCGGTACTTTATCCGGGGCGCCGAAGATCCGCGCTATGGAAATTATCGATGAACTCGAACCAGAGAAGCGTGGTATCTATGGTGGTGCGGTGGGTTACTTGGCTTGGAATGGCAATATGGATACAGCCATCGCAATTCGCACCGCAGTCATTAAGGACGGACAGTTATTTATCCAGGCCGGTGCCGGCCTGGTGGCCGATTCAGACCCCCAATCCGAGTGGGATGAGACCATGAATAAGGCTAGGGCGTTGTTCCGTGCAGCGGGCATGGCTCTGGCGAGTAGTTGTAAAGAAGTAGAAGTAAAGATCGAACAAAATGAGCGAAGCTAGTATTTCTCAAAAAGTATCTCTTGCCGCCCGTTGTCAACAGATAGTCGAAGCTCCCCTGTTTAATCAGATGATCATTGGCATGATCCTGGTTAATGCACTGGCGGTGGGGCTAGAGACTTCAATATGGGTGATGGAGCGTTTTGGTACTGCATTGGGGGTTGTTAACCAATTGGTACTGACTGCTTTTATTTTAGAGGCAGCGATAAAAATAACTTCGCACGGATCGCGCCCCTGGCGTTATTTTGCCAGCGGCTGGAACTGCTTCGATTTCACCATCATCGCCTTAAGCTTGATTCCCGCCACAGGGCCCCTGGCAACACTCGCGCGCCTGGTACGGATCCTGCGGGTGTTGCGCCTGGTTTCTGCTTTCCCTGAACTGCGTACTCTGGTGGATACACTGTTGCGCAGCTTGCCGAGCATGATGCACATCGCAATCTTGATGGGAATTATCTTTTATATCTATGGT
The DNA here is from genome assembly GCF_052466765.1 of Microbulbifer mixtoriginis (SeqCode). Classification (NCBI taxonomy): domain Bacteria; kingdom Pseudomonadati; phylum Pseudomonadota; class Gammaproteobacteria; order Cellvibrionales; family Microbulbiferaceae; genus Microbulbifer; species Microbulbifer mixtoriginis (SeqCode). The sequence goes on along the minus strand of NZ_CP174289.1, from coordinate 1,984,168 downwards.
GTGGCGGGCTACTTTCTCTTCCATGAGATAGACCCAACCCATTGGCGCAACCTGCCGATAGCTCTGTTGAGTCTGTTCCGTATTGTGACCTTCGAGGATTGGACCGACATTATGTATACCGCCATGGATGCAATGCCCTGGGCCTGGCTCTACTTTGTCAGCTTCGTGGTCATGGGCGCCTTTGTCATGATTAACCTGTTTATTGGCGTGGTGCTCAATAACCTGGAGGAAGCCAAGTTGCGTCGAATGGATGAAATGTGTCTGCCACCCAGTCAAACCGAAATTCTGCGCGAATTGCGCTCAACCCAGGCGGCGCTCGCACGACTGCAAAAGCGTATGGAAGCAACTACCGATACTGCACAGGCTATGGGGGCCAAGTAATGATTTTGATGATCGATAACTACGATTCCTTTACCTGGAATGTGGTGCAGTACCTTGAGGAGCTGGGCGCAGAGGTTGTGGTCAAGCGCAATGACGAAATTACCCTTGAGGACATAGAGCAGTTGGCCCCGGCGAAAATTGTGATTTCACCAGGGCCCTGCACACCCAATGAGGCAGGCATTTCCCTGGAGACGATCCGCCATTTCGCCGGGCGTATCCCTATTTTGGGTATTTGCCTTGGTCACCAGAGTATCGGCCAGGTTTTTGGTGGTCGCGTCGTACGTGCCGGCCAGGTTATGCACGGTAAAACATCGCCTATAGTGCACAACAACCTGGGAGTGTTTCACGGCCTATCCAATCCTTTCGAGGCCACCCGTTATCACTCCCTGGTGGTGGAAAAGGGCAGCTTGCCTGAATGCCTGGAAATTACCGCCTGGACGGAGACGCCTGACGGCGAGATTGATGAAATTATGGGGCTGCGCCACCGAGAATTACCGATAGAGGGCGTGCAGTTTCATCCAGAGTCCATTCTCACCATGCATGGCCACGATATGTTGAAGAATTTTCTCGAGTCCTGATGCGAAGGGCAAAACGCGGGGCAGTTAATTACGCTTCGCACCAATCAATACTGAGCGGGACAAGGGGGCACAATGAATATACAAAATGCTATCGCCAAGCTGGTGGATGGAGAGCATTTGAGCCGTGAGGAGATGCGTGAGACTGTGGGCCAAATCATGCGCGGTGAAGCCCTGGAAGCGCAGATAGGGGCCTTGCTGATCGCGTTGCGCATTCGCGGTGAAACTGTCGACGAGATCGTCGGTGCGGTGGAAACCATGCGCGCACTGGCCACTAAGGTTGAACTCGACCTTGAGAATACCGTAGACATCGTCGGCACCGGCGGAGATGGCGCAAATCTATTTAATGTATCCAGTGCCAGTAGTTTTGTTGCAGCTGCAGCTGGGGCCAGGGTGGCCAAACACGGCAACCGCTCGGTGTCTTCTAGTAGTGGCTCCGCCGATTTGCTCGAACGCGCCGGGGTTTATCTGGATTTAAGCGCGGAGCAAATGGCCCGCTGTGTGGAAACGCTCGGTATCGGCTTTATGTTTGCGCCCAGTTTCCATAGCGCCGTTCGTCATGTAGGCCCAGCGCGCAAAGCACTGGGGCTGCGCACTATTTTTAATCTGCTCGGCCCCATGACCAACCCCGCCGGAGTTAAGCGCAAGGTTATTGGTGTTTATGAGAAACGCTACTGTCGTTTGTTGGCTGAAGTCCTGCAACGACTTGGTTCTGAGCACGTGCTGGTCCTGCACAGCGATGACGGCCTCGACGAAGCCAGTATCGCCGCAGATACTTTTGCGGTGGAATTGAAAGATGGTGTTATTAGTGAGTTTACTCTCTGCCCCGAAGCCTTTGGTCTGCCCCGCCAAAGCCTGGATGGCTTGATTGTTGCGGGTGCCGCAGAGTCTCTATCCTTGATTCGCGACGCATTGGGTAAACGTGAAACTGAGGCAGGGAAAAAAGCTGCAGATATTATCGCCCTGAATGCCGGCCTGGCCATTTATGTCAGCGGCACTGCGAGCACGGCAGAGCAGGGTGTCGCCATGGCGCAGGACGCCATCGATAGCGGTTTGGCCGCAGAAAAAATCAATGACCTGGCTGCCTTTACCAGCGCCTTTCGCCCCGAGGAAGTGAAATCGTGAGCACACCGACCATTTTAAAAACTATTATCGAGCGCAAGTGGCAGGAAGTGGCGGAGCGCAAATCTCAATGCAGTCTGGAAGAGATACGTCTGAGCGCGGAGGACCAACCACCGGCGAGGGGATTTGTCGCGGCATTGGAATACAAAATCGCCGAGGGTGAGGCCGCAGTGATTGCGGAAATCAAAAAGGCTTCCCCCAGCAAGGGGGTGATTCGCGAGGACTTTCTTCCCGCAGAAATTGCGACCAGTTATGAGAGAGGTGGCGCGGCATGCTTGTCGGTACTCACCGATAGGGATTTTTTCCAGGGCGATGACAGTTATTTGCAGCAGGCGCGCAACGCGGTTCGTTTACCGGTTTTGCGTAAGGACTTTACCGTGGACCCTTACCAGGTGTTTGAGGCGCGCGCTATTGGAGCTGATTGCATCCTGCTCATTGCCGCCTGCCTGGAAGATCAGCAAATGCAGGAACTCAATGGTTTGGCCCTGGAATTGGGATTGGATGTGCTGGTGGAAGTGCACAATCGCGCAGAGCTGGAGAGGGCGTTGGCTCTCCCCAACCGTCTAATTGGAATTAACAATCGTAATCTGCACACCTTTGAGGTACAGCTGGAGAACACTTTTAAACTGCTCAATCTGATTCCCAAGGACCGCATTGTTGTAACAGAAAGCGGTATCCACACGACGGATGATGTCGCGGCCATGCGCGGGCACAGTGTCGATGCATTTTTGGTTGGCGAGGCTTTTATGCGCGAGGAAGAGCCGGGACGAAAATTGATGGAGATGTTTAACTGATGCTAGTGGGGTTTTTAGAAAGTTAGCTAGATAAAATCACAGACACAAAAAAGGGCGATTGATTACATCGCCCTTTTTTGTGTCTGTGGTATTTGACTCTGGGACAGGTATTTAACGGGTGCCGTAAACCACCATAGTTTTACCTTTGACCGATACCAAGCCCTGCTCTTCCAGGGTTTTCAGCACGCGCCCAACCATCTCACGGGAACATCCGACAATACGGCCAATTTCCTGGCGAGTGATCTTGATTTGCATGCCTTCTGGATGGGTCATCGCATCGGGCTCATTACACAGGTCCAAAAGGGTGCGAGCCACACGACCGGTAACATCAAGGAAGGCTAGATCGCCAACTTTTCGAGTGGTATTGCGTAGGCGCCCGGCCATTTGTGTGGCTAGAGCGAACAGGAATTCTGGGTGCTGACGAGTCAGTTCCTGGAATTTGGTGTAGGAGATTTCCGCAACCTCACACTCGGTTTTGGTGCGCACCCAGGCGCTGCGGGTGTCCTGATCAAATAGCCCCATTTCACCGAAAAAGTCCCCGTCGTTTAGATAGGCTACGATCATTTCGCGGCCCTCGTCATCTTCGATTAAGACGGTGACTGAACCGCGCATAATGAAATAGAGGGACTCACAGCGGTCGCCGGCATAGATAATCGTGCTCTTGGCCGGATAGCGTCGCCGGTGGCAGTGGGCCAGAAAGTCTTCAATATTGCCGATAGTCATGGGGTCTTCGATAGCAACCGTCACGGATTTATTCCTCATTTTTTGTCTCGTGCTCTATCCCGGCTTTAGCAGCTGAGCACTATTGAATTATCGCGCGAAAAAACAGTCCCCAACAGAGGTTGGTCGCGGCAAAGTTCCGCAGTGTGACCTGTGACACTCTGGCGCGGGTGCGATTGGACTGCAAGCGGGCTATTGCGTTCACTGGCGAAGGGGAGAAACTTCAGTAGTGAACATTTCGCGCGGAGGTGTTACGGACACTATACCGGAAATACTCTGCCTGTCAGGATAATCTTGTACTCTGTGCTAAGCTTCGCGGCTTGAATTTCAGCGGGAGAATGGCAATGCAGGGCAAGGTAACCTGGGTTAATGATTTGACCTTCGTCGGCGAAGCCGGCAGTGGTAATTCGGTAGTGATGGAAGGGGGGCGCACTAATAACGGTGTGCGCCCGATGGAGATGATTCTCCTCGGAGTTGGTGGCTGTGCAGCCTATGATGTGGTTTCCATTTTACAGAAGGCGCGCCAGGATATTATTTCCTGTCATTGCGAATTGAATGGCGTTCGCCCGGATACCACCCCATCACCTTTTGAGCGAATTGAAATGGAATTTGTTGTGCGAGGCCGGGGAATAAAAGAATCCCATGTAGCCCGCGCTGTGGAGCTATCTGCAGAGAAATATTGCTCTGCTTCAATTATGTTGCGCAATGCGGGAGTGGAGATTGTGCATCGCTATCGAGTAGAAGAAGTCTAAGCAATACTCAGATAAAGAAAAGGCCTGCTCAAAAGCGGTTGCTTTTAGCGGGCCAGCCAATTTTTACGAACCGGTTATTAATATTTTAAATTTTGTAACTGGCTGAGGTCATCACCTTGGCTACCAGAGACATAGCGCCTTTCACCGGTGCTGGGAAACGTTTGCCTCCGGCGGCTAGCGCGGCATGAGCGTGTTCACTCTCATCGACCAACATTTGCTCCACTACGGCGCGACTGCGTTTGTCCTGGGCTGGAAGCTTCTGCAGATGACTCTCCAGGTGTTCGCAGACCCTTTCTTCTGTCGCTGCGACAAATCCCAGGCTGATGCGATCGCTGATTTTGCCGGCGGCGGCGCCCAGTCCAAATGACAATCCATACCAGAGTGGATTGAGCAGGCTTGGGCGGCTGTCCAGTTCTTTGAGGCGCTGCTCACACCAAGCCAGGTGGTCGATCTCCTCATCCGCAGCGCGCTCCATTTCACCGCGTACCTCGGGCAGTTTTGCTGTGAGTGCCTGGCCTTGGTAGAGGGCTTGAGCACAGACTTCGCCGCTGTGGTTGACCCGCATCAGACCGGCGGCGTGCTTGCGCTCGGTATCGCTGAGCTCGGCCTCCGCTTCGCCTTTGGCCGGAGATGGGCGCCCGTGACAGGGCTCGCCGGGACTCAGAGTGCGCAGGGCGCGGTCAGCCTGAATCAGCAGGTGATCGAGGCCACTTAAATTGCGTTCACTCATGTTTATGACTTCCTCTGTATGGCGGTAGTCAGCCCTACCGCCATGCTGGGTAAAACTACTTATCGCTACTAGTCTGTTCTCTTTCGACCGCGCGATAACCGATATCTTTCCGGTAAAAGACACCTTCCCAATAGATGGCGCGGGCAGCTTCATAGGCATTGGCCTGAGCTTCGGCGACAGTGTCGCCCAATGCGGTGGCGCAGAGTACGCGGCCGCCATTTGTGACCACACGTTCGCCGTCCAGGGCAGTACCAGCGTGGAAGACTTTGGCATTATCGCTGTCAGCTTTCTCAAGCCCACTAATAGCATCGCCTTTGCGGTAACTTCCGGGATAGCCGTGTGCGGCCAGTACCACCCCAAGTGATGGGCGCGGGTCCCATTCAGCCGTCACGCTATCGAGTTTTTTATCCAGTGCGGCCAGGCACAGGTCTACCAGGTCGGATTTCAGACGCATCATAATAGGCTGGGTTTCGGGGTCGCCGAAGCGGCAGTTGTACTCGATCACTCTGGGAGCACCCTGCGGATCGATCATCAGGCCAGCGTAGAGAAACCCGGTATATGGCGTACCCTCAGCGGCGAGGCCTGTTACTGTGGGTTCAATCACTTCTTGCATAATGCGCTGATAAACACTGTCGGTCACTACCGGTGCCGGGGAGTAGGCACCCATGCCGCCGGTATTGGGGCCAGTATCGCCGTCACCGACGCGTTTGTGGTCCTGGCTGGTGGCCATGGGCAGGATATTCTCCCCATCTACCATAACGATAAAGCTCGCTTCTTCACCCTGCAGGAATTCCTCGATCACTACTCGGCAGCCAGCGTCGCCAAAGGCGTTGCCGGAGAGCATATCGCGCACAGCCAGCTCGGCCTGTTGCTCGGTCTCGGCGACGATGACGCCTTTACCAGCGGCGAGGCCATCGGCTTTGACTACGATGGGTGCTCCGCGCTCACGAATATATTCGATGGCTGGTTCAACTTCGGTGAAATTGCGATAAGCGGCGGTGGGGATTTTGTGGCGCTCAAGGAAATCCTTGGTGAAGGCCTTGGAGCCTTCCAGCTGTGCAGCGCCTTTGCTGGGGCCAAAGATGGCGAGGCCACGCCCGTTAAAGAAATCTACAATGCCGTCAACTAGTGGCGCTTCGGGGCCGACGATAGTGAGTTCCACGCCGTTTTCCTCGGCGAAGTCCGCCAAAGCAGGGAAGTTGTCGACACCGATGGCCAGATTCTGCACTTTGCCTTCGCGGGCGGTGCCGGCATTGCCTGGTGCTACAAACACAGTACCCACTTTGGGGTTTTGCGCGGCTTTCCACGCTAGGGCGTGCTCGCGGCCACCTAAGCCGATGATTAATACATTCATTCTTAAATCCCCCTAAGTTGACCACTTGGGTCCATTGGACAGGTATCAGGTGCGCTAGTTTAGCGCGGAATCGTTGCAGGTGGTGTTACACGCCTACAATAGGCGCCTCTTTGATAGTGGGCGCTGGGAACTACTCGATAACAGTGACGCATCCTCTGCGTCACTGTCACGAATCTCCTTGAAGCGAGAGAGGGCTTCGTGAAGAGTGCCGGTTTAGTGGCGGAAGTGGCGCATGCCAGTAAAGACCATGGCCATATTGTGCTCGTCCGCTGCCGCGATCACTTCCTCATCGCGCATGGAGCCACCGGGCTGGATAACCGCCTGGATACCGACAGCGGCGGCGTTATCAATACCATCGCGGAAGGGGAAGAAAGCGTCGGAGGCCATCATGGATCCTGCAACGGCGAGGCCGGCATGCTCGGCCTTGATCGCGGCGATACGCGCGGAGTTTACGCGGCTCATTTGGCCTGCGCCTACACCGACAGTGCGACCGTCTTTGCCGTATACGATGGCATTGGATTTTACAAACTTGGCCACTTTCCAGGTAAACAACAGATCGCGGATTTCTTCTTCAGTGGGCTGGCGTTTGGAGACTACTTTCAGGTCGGCAGCGGTGATCAGGCCGTCGTCGCGGTCCTGAACCAGCAGGCCGCCATTAACGCGCTTGTAATCCAGTGCCGGGGTGCGCTCGTTGCTCCACTGGCCGCATACCAGCAAGCGCAGATTCTTCTTCTCGGCAACGGCCTGTTTTGCCTCTTCAGAGACTGAGGGTGCGATGATGACTTCAACAAACTGTCGCTCGACGATCGCGCGGGCAGTGGCGCCATCTAGTTCGCGGTTGAAGGCGATGATACCGCCAAAGGCGGATTCGCTGTCGGTAGCGAAAGCCAGGTCGTAGGCCTTGTGAATATCTTCAGCGATTGCCACACCACAGGGGTTGGCGTGTTTAACGATTACGCAAGCGGGTTGCTCGAAGGACTTAACACACTCCAACGCGGCATCGGTATCGGCGATATTGTTGTAGGACAGCTCTTTACCCTGCAGCTGGGTGGCAGTGGAAATGCTGGCCTCAGCTGGGTTGGCTTCGGTGTAGAAAGCGGATTTCTGGTGCGGGTTCTCACCGTAGCGCAGATCCAGTTTCTTGATAAATTGGCTGTTGTAGGTGCGCGGGAACAGCTGCTTTTCCTCGCCTTTAATGGCACCCAGGTAGTTGGCGATAGCGCCGTCATAGCCCGCCGTGTGCTCGAAGGCTTTTACCGCCAGGTCAAAGCGGCTGGCGTGGCTCAGGGCACCGTCGTTAGCTTTCATTTCCTCGATGATGCTGCCGTAATCGCTGGCACTGACCACGATAGTGACATCTTTGTGGTTCTTGGCCGCTGCGCGAACCATGGTGGGGCCACCGATATCGATATTCTCGATAGCGTCCTCAAGGGAACAGTCAGGCTTGGCTACGGTTTGAGCGAAAGGGTAGAGGTTGACCACAACCATATCGATGGGGGTGATACCGTGCTCGCCCATGATGGCGTCATCGGTGCCTCGGCGCCCCAAAATACCGCCGTGTACCTTCGGATGCAGGGTCTTGACGCGACCGTCCATCATCTCGGGGAAGCCGGTATAGTCGGAAACTTCTACGACTGGAATTCCGGCTTCTTTGAGCTGGCGGTGGGTGCCGCCGGTGGAGAGGATTTCTACGCCCATTGCGGAGAGCTGTTGGGCGAACTCTACGATGCCACTCTTGTCAGAGACACTAATTAAAGCGCGGCTGATGGAAACCTTGTCTGTCATTGCACTAGATCCAACTGGTTTTCGGAAAAGATGTTTAAAGGGTTTATGCGGGTTGTTCTCTGCGGCAACGAATAAAATTGCTGCCGGGAAAATAGCGAAGGGGGATGAGTTACCTCATCCCCCTTCAGAATTTCTCTTGGTGGGAAGCTTACAACAGGCCGTAGCGCTTCAGCTTCTTGCGCAGAGTACCACGGTTGAGACCCAGTAATTGCGCGGCGCGGGTCTGGTTGTGGCGAGTATATTTCATCACCACTTCGAGCATGGGCGCTTCGATCTCCGACAGCACCATGTCATAGACATCGGTAACCATCTGGCCATCCAGGTGGCGGAAATAGTTCTCCATCGCGTGCTCAACGGCATCGCGCAGGGACTGTTGTTGCGGCTGTGCCAGCTGCGTCTGCCCCCTGGAGGATACTTCTTCGCTGCCAGTATCCGGAATCAATACTTCATTATTCATGCCGCTTGTGCCCCTCTCGTTATTCGGCGTTCAAACCACTCGTGAACGCTGGCATGTTGTACTTCTGCGCTCTCTATTTGGAAAAAGGTCTTGCGGAAGGACTCGCTGTCCGCGAGTGTCTTCAAGTACCAGCCCACGTGTTTGCGGGCGATACGGACCCCCATCACCTCACCGTAGAATCGGTGCAGTTCACCCAAGTGGGTGAGCAGTATTTTTCTTACTTCGTCCAATGTTGGTTCGGGCAGCCGCTCGCCGGTGGCGAGGTAGTGGGCTATCTCCCGAAAAATCCAAGGTCGTCCCTGTGCGGCACGGCCAATCATGACCGCCGCAGCACCAGTGTAATTGAGCACCTCGCGGGCTCTATCGGCACTGGTTATGTCGCCGTTGGCAAAAACTGGGATTGCTACCCTGGATACAATATCGGCAATGGTATCGAATTCAGCCTGTCCGTGGTAGCCGCAGGCACGAGTGCGACCGTGAACCGCCAAAGCAGCGATACCAGCATCCTCGGCCATTTGAGCAACGGTGACGCCATTACGGGAATCCGTACACCAGCCGGTGCGGATCTTAAGCGTCACCGGGACGGAGACAGACTGGACCACGGCCTGCAATATATCCGCAACCAGCTTTTCATCCCGCAGCAGGGCGGAGCCCGCCGCTTTCTTACACACTTTTTTTGCCGGGCAGCCCATATTTATATCAATGATTTGCGCGCCGCGACGCACGTTCTCCCGAGCGGCCTGAGCCATCATCTCGGGATCACCACCGGCAATTTGTACCGATATGGGAGCTGCCTCACCACCGTGGTCCAGACGCAGTCGTGACTTGCGGCTATTCCACAGACGCGTGTCTGAGGTCACCATCTCCGATACCACCAGCCCGGCGCCGAGTTGGCGACACAGTTGACGGAAGGGGCGATCAGTAACTCCGGCCATTGGCGCCAAGATTACCGGGTTGTCGATAATGTAGGGGCCTATAGCAATAGACACGGTAGCTCCGTTTGGGCTTTGGAAGGGCGTTCTGGGCCCAGGCAAAAAGGCCGCCTATGATAACGACTGCCCCGGCGTTGGCAAAGCGAAAAAGCGGGCAAATTGATCGATCCCTGTGCGTTTAGCTTGCAGAGTGGTCAATTTTAGTGGCTTTGCACGACAGAGTGACCAATGTCTTGGCGCTCAAACCTTCCTCAAGGAGCGATTTTCATCTCGTAGTTCACCGCCTCGGCCCCTGGATCGACTACCTCAATGGCAATGTGAATAGGGCTGCCCTGGGGCATTAGCTTGCGCCCAGCCAACTCCCCTTGTAAATACTCTTGGGGACTAAAGCGGCGACTCGCTACCGCTTTATTTTTCAGATCGCTGAAATTTAACAGCAAATTGGGAAACGCCTGGGGGTAGGGCGCTGTATTTAGAAGCACAGCGTCCACAATCAGGGCGCCCTCCAACTGGGGATGGCTGCGCACCATCAGGTTGGAGGCCTGGATCGCTCTGGCATCGCGTAATGGGGGGAGAGTACAGCCGAATAGTGGGCAGGCCACAGCGTAAATTTTGCGCCATGGTTGCTGCTTGCTGAGACGGTCGAACTGAAAGTAGCCCACTTGAAGCAGCAGTAAAATGACCAAAGCTGGCAGGAGAAGTCGCCACAGCCAGGGACTCACCGCTTTCTTCGATGGTGTCGCACCCCAGCTCATTTCCAGCGGGGCAGGTTGAATGGCGGAGATCAGCTGTTCACGAGCGGGCTCGGCCTGCGGCTCAGGAGTGTCCTCAGCTTCTGTGGCAAAGTAAGGCTCCCTGCGTTGACCACTTGCCTCAGGCTGGGATGTAGGGAATATCTCTTCGGAGCTAGGGGGCGTCTCGGATGTTGATTTTAGATCGCTGGGCTCTGTGGCAGTTGTTTGCGCCTCCAGGGGCTGTTCCCAGGGATCCAGGTCATTGAGGCTATCGTTTTTATGGGTGGTGTCCCGATTGTCATAATCGGTGTCAACCCTATTGCCTGTAGTACTGTTATCGAAGTCGGGTAAATCGTCCCAATCCGGTTTGAGTACCGACTCTAGGTCTTCCTCCTGGGCTTCCTCGTGGTGGTTTTCTTCTTGTAGCTCCTGCCACTCGTTATCGCCAAATGCGTCACCAATGAGGCTCTCGGAATTCGCTGGTGGTGCTTCGGGCTGGGTGTCTTCTGCGGGTTCCCCGGCTTCAAAATCGATGGGAGGCTGCTTTGCATTGGCGCTGTTGGAGGCTGCCTTATCCGCATCCGCCGGATCGTCGTCTTCCAGCTCGATATCGTCATGAATCAGGAAGTCATCGTCTTCCAGAAGAGTTTCCAAATCACTGCGTGTGTCGGGGCCATTGTCATTAAAGACAATGTTCTCATCTGCACGGAAAACTTGCAGGCAGGAACCACAGCGCACAGCGCCACGGGCAGCACGCAGCTGCTGGTCATTAACGTGAAATGAGGTGCTGCAATGGGGGCAGCGGGTTACCAGTTGAGACATTCGACTATGGCGCAGTTTATTTTGCGCTCAAGTTTATCAGTCTGCCCGGTCCCCGCGTAGTACTGGCTAGCGTATTTAGCGAATACGGGTACCACTCAGGCGTACCCAACCCTCGTGCTCCGCATCCTCATCGAAATCGATCTGGTCTGAGTAGGCAGTTTTTACTTGTTCGGCCTGGGAGGCGAGGATACCGGACAGGCAGATACGCCCGCCGATTTTGGTCAGCGCAATCAGCTGATTGGAGAGCTCTACCAATGGGCCGGCAAGGATATTGGCTAGCATGAGATCGGCGGCTTCCTGAGGCATCTGTTCTGGCAAATAGACTGGGAAGCGCTGCGGGTCTATGCCGTTGCGCACCGCGTTGTCGCGACTGGCAATCAGAGCCTGTGGATCGATATCGGTCCCCATGGCGCATTTGGCTCCGAGTAGCAAGGCGCCGATGCCAAGGATGCCGGAACCACAGCCAAAGTCGATGGCGCTCTTATCCTGCAAGGGCTCTTGTGCCAGCCAACGCAAGCACAGGTAGGTCGTGGGGTGGGTGCCGGTGCCGAAGGCGAGTCCAGGGTCCAGTAGCAGGTTGACCGCCTCCGGTTGAGGCGGCTCGCACCAGCTGGGGCAGATCCACAAGTTGTCGCCGCACTGAATGGGTTTATAGTGAGACATCCACTCGCGTTCCCAGTCTTTATCCTCAAGTTGGTCCCAGCGGGCATTGGGTAGGAGTTCGCAAAGGTAGGAAGCTGCTTTGGCCTCAGTGACAGCAGTGTCGACCTCGGCATCGAATAGACCGGTAACCCGTGTTTGATCCCATAGGGGTACTTCGCCGAGTCCGGGTTCGAGAATGGGTTGGTCTGCGTTGTCTTGCAGGGTAACGGATACGGCACCGGCAAAAAGCAGTGCATTTTCAATTTTGTCCGCTTGGGCACGATCGGTGTCGACGCGGAGTTGTAGCCAGGGCATAGGGATTCCGTGGTGAGTAACTGCTATTGGGTGGAGTGGCCACCCTACTTTTGCGATGTCCGCCGCCATCCCTGGCGTTCGGCATCATCGTATTGTGGCCGCAATTCTCTCCAACTTTGCTCTGGCTGGCGAGGGTTAGAGTCCCAACTTCTTCTCAAGGTAGTGAATATTGACGCCACCCTTGGCAAAGGCCTCATCGCGTACCAGATCCTCCTGCAGGGGGATATTGGTCTTGATGCCATCAATAACCAGCTCAGATAGGGCTACGCGCATGCGTGCCAGTGCGGTTTCGCGGTCCTCGGCGTAGGTGATCAACTTGGCGATCATCGAGTCGTAGTTGGGGGGAACCGTATAACCCGAGTAGAGGTGCGAATCGACCCGCACACCCAGGCCGCCGGGCATATGAAAGTTGTTGACCTTGCCGGGACTGGGGAAGAAAGTCTGGGGATCTTCCGCATTGATACGGCACTCAAAGGCGTGCCCGCGAACGACAATATCCTCTTGCTTGAGAGAGAGCTTCTCTCCAGCACAGACACGAATCTGTTCCTTGATCAGGTCTACGCCAGTCACCATTTCAGTAACAGGGTGCTCAACCTGAATACGTGTGTTCATCTCGATAAAGTAGAAGCGTTCATTCTCGTAGAGGAACTCGAAAGTGCCGGCGCCGCGGTAGCCGATATCGATACAAGCTTGCACGCAGGATTGGTGTACCTGTTCACGCACGGCATCGGGGATTCCGGGAGCTGGAGCTTCTTCTAGTACCTTTTGGTGACGGCGCTGGAGGGAGCAGTCGCGATCCCCTAGGTGAATGGCATTACCCTGTCCGTCGGACATTACCTGGACTTCGACGTGGCGTGGGTTCTGCAGAAATTTCTCGAGGTATACGGTGCCATCACCGAAGGCAGCTTGAGCCTCAGACTTGGTAACAGCGATAGCGTTGATCAGGTCTTCGGCGCGCTCCACGACACGCATACCGCGACCACCGCCACCGGCGGCGGCCTTGATAATGACTGGATAGCCGACTTTTTCGCCTATTTCTAGGCAGCGCTCGCTATTTTCGGGTAGGGGACCATCGGAGCCGGGTACGGTGGGGACGCCTGCCTTTTTCATGGCGGCGATGGCGGATACCTTGTCACCCATCAGGCGAATGACATCCGGGTCTGGGCCGATAAAAGTGAAGCCGCTTTTTTGTACTTGCTCGGCGAAGTCCGCGTTTTCTGCGAGGAAGCCGTAGCCTGGGTGCACGGCTACTGCATCGGTGATCTCCATAGCGGAAATCAGGGCAGGAATATTCAGGTAGCTCTGCGGCGAGGGGTTGGGACCAATACAGACAGATTCATCGGCCAGGCGTACATGCTTGAGATTGCGGTCCACCAAAGAGTGAACCGCAACTGTGGCGATGCCCATTTCTTTGCAGGCGCGCAAAATCCGCAGGGCGATTTCACCGCGGTTGGCGATCAGGATTTTGTCGAACATAGTGACTTACCCCACTCAGACGATGGTCACGAGCGGCTGATCGAACTCTACCGGCTGGCCATCTTCGAGCAGAACGGAATCGATGGTACCGGCCTTGTCGGCTTCGATCTGGTTCATCATTTTCATGGCTTCAACGATGCACACTACGTCGCCGACCTTAACCTGCTGACCAACTTTGACGAAGGGCTCGGCGCCGGGGCTGGGAGCTGCGTAAAAAGTGCCCACCATCGGGGATTTCACCGCATGGCCGCTGATCGTTGGTTTGGATTCTTTTTCTACCGCCGCCGGGGCTGGTGCAGCTTGGGCAGGTGCAACAGGAGCCGGTGCCGGTGCCATTGGAGCCGTGTAAATTGGAGCAACCGGTTGATTTGCACCGCTGACCCCGCGGCTGATACGCACCGATTCCTCGCCCTCTTTAATTTCCAGCTCGCCGATATCCGATTCTTCGAGCAGCTCAATTAGTTTTTTAATTTTGCGGATATCCATAGTTCTTTCACTCGCAGGTTTGATTCATTGATTTTGAGACGCCATACCCAGTTGGTGTATGGCCGCCTGAAGTGCCAGGGTGTAGCTGTGTGGCCCGAAGCCATACACCACACCACGGGCTAAATCGGATAGATAGGAATGGTGCCTAAATGCCTCGCGGGCATGAGGATTGGAAAGGTGTAACTCGATAAACGGTATGGCAACGCCCGCTAAAGCATCTCGTAAAGCCACGCTGGTGTGTGTGTAGGCGGCGGGATTGATTACGATGAAATCCACGCTGGTATTGGCGGCTAAGTGGATGCGTTCCACCAAGGCAGACTCGCTATTGCTCTGGAGGGTTTCCAGCTGGTGGCCTGCAGCATCACATTGGCGCTCGGCGGCCTGATTGATTTCCGCAAGGGTGGCGGCGCCGTAGATATGCGGCTCGCGACTGCCGAGCAGGTTGAGGTTGGGGCCGTGCAGGAGAAGAATTTTAGCCATAGTATGCCCTGGGGAAAGTTGCCGAAAAACCCAAAAAAATGGTCTAAAGTTGGCTATCTTGCGGGCAAACTCGAATTTTTGGCCTATTTGCCCGAGTGCTTTAGGCGAGTGTGCCGCAAAAGTGACTCCCTGTCCATGCCTGCTGGGCAGTTTATCGAAGTTAGCGGCAGTTCGGCGATATTTGCCTAAAAATTAGCGCAAAATATCCGCAATGTGGCCTTTTTACCCTTGGGATTGGCTACAAAGGCGGCAGTTTCCTTTAAGGGGCAGAGGATCTACTGAGTTCGCTCCCGGCAGCGGCTTCCAGCTCCATCAATAGCTCCTCGCGGGAGAGGATTTGCGGCAGGATTTTGGCCTCGCCACCACTGGCGGGGTAAAGCAAGTAAAGCGGCACGCTGGTACGGCCGTATTTCGCCAGGAGCTCGCTGATATGTGGGTCCTGATTGGTCCAGTCCCCTTTAAGAGCTACTACCCCTAGTCTCTCAATGGCGTCGCTCACAGCATCACTCGACAGCACCACTTTCTCATTGGCCAAGCAAGTAATACACCAGGCTGCGGTCATATTGGTTAGCACTGGGCGCCCCTCCCTTCGCGCTGTCTCGAGCCGTTCGGCGGAGTAGGGCTGCCAGTAGTCACTGGTCTGTTGAAGTGCTTGGGGGGCAGTACTGAGGCGTGGCAGTAGCATTAGCGCAAAGCTCAGGGCCACAACCGCCAGCGAGCCCCGCAGCCAGTGCCACTGAGGGCTGGGCCAAAGCCATAGCGCAAAGGCGATTGCCACAGCGCCGCTGAGAACCAGAGCGATACCATCGCCACCAGTCTGACGTCCCAATACCCACAGCAGCCACACTGCGGTCAAGTACATGGGGAAGGCCAGTAGTTGCTTCAAGCGGTCCATCCAGGGGCCGGGGCGTGGCAGCTTGTCCACTAGAGCGGGAATATAGGTGAGCAGCAGGAAGGGGGTGGCCATACCGGCGCCAAGGGCGGCAAAAACACTGAGCGCCACGGCTGGAGATTGTGTGACTGCAAAGCCCAGCGCCGAGCCCATCAGGGGCGCGGTGCACGGGCTGGCCACGAGTGTGGCCAGGGCGCCGGAGGTAAAGGAGCCGCGCAAACCCTGACTGTTACTTAAATTGTTACCAACGCCCATCAGGCTGCTGCCGATCTCTGTGACACCGGACAAGCTGAGTCCCATGATAAAGAACAGATAGGCCAATGCGGCGACCAACCAGGGAGACTGTAGCTGGAACCCCCAACCTATCGCCTCACCGCCGGCGCGCAATGCCAGCATGGTGGCGGCAATGGCGACAAAGCTGAGTACAACGCCGGTGGAGTAGGCCCAGCCGTGATGGTGACGTTGATTAGCATTCTGTGCTGTCTGGCTAACTGCCAGCAGCTTAATTGAAAGCACTGGAAAAACACAGGGCATTAGATTGAGTAGCAGGCCGCCGGCAAAGGCGAAAAGCAGTGCAAAGGGGAGCGTGATGGCGCTAGCGTTACTCCCCTGAGGTGAGGAGCTGCCACCTGTACTTTGGGGAGAAGAATTTTGCGGGCCTCCCTCAATAGGCTGGATGCTTCCCGAGCCAATATCCACGCGATAGTGGCGTACCTCTGGCGGGTAGCAGAGCCCCGCATCGGCGCAGCCCTGATAGTGCAGTTCTAATTGTAAGTTATTGGCGCTGTCGTTGAGGGGAATGGGGAATTCCAGCTGGCCGCGATAGACCTCGGTTTCCTTCTCGAAATACTCATCCCAGATAACTTCACCGCTGGGGAGATTCAGTGGAACTGCGGTCTTTTGTCCGTTTTCTACAAGGTAAAGGGCAAGTTTGTCGCGATAGAGATAGTATTCTGGAGCTATTTCAAACAGCGCACTGAGCTGGTTGCCACTCAGCAGCAGGTCCTGCCGGTAGGCTTCGTCCACTGGCAGGAAGGTATTTTGCTGCTGGCCGATAGAAGACGCAAAAGGGTTACTTTCCGCCTGCGCAAAAGCGTTGGTTGTGGATAGGCATAGCAATATTGCCAGCAGTGCGAGGAAATTATTTCTGAAACTTTTGGTCATCACAGCCATAGATGAAAAAATTCATTATAGTCGGGCGCATGGTTCTGACTGCTGCGCCGGACGGGGGTTCAGTCGCGTCAGCAGTATAGCGATGCTAGTGGTACAAAAAAACAACAGCGGAGAATTGCTTTGCCGTCACTTGAACGCCTTCACAGCTTTGCTATCTGCCTCTTGATGGCGGCGTTACTTGGTGCCTGTGCTTCGCAACAACCGCCTCCCCCGGCGCCCAGTCCACCTCCGCAGAAAGCCAAACCATCCGTTAATAAGGTGCGGCGTAACAATGTGGCTTACTTCTTAAAGCGTGCTGAACAGGCGTTACGCAAAGGCCATCTTACCAAGCCTGCCGGCGCCAGTGCCTATGACTACTACCTAAACGTGCAGAAGTTGGACCCTGGAAATCGTAAGGCTCAGACCGGAATTCAAACAATTGTGGTCACCTACGTTGAGCGTGCCCGGGAAGCGCTGCGCAGGCGTGCTTTTACCGAAGTGGGCGGCCTACTACAGCGCGCAGAAATGCTGGCTCCGGGGAATCCTTTGGTGGCTGAGGTGCGTACACAGCTAGTCCATGAGCGCGGCCGCGCACAGCTGGATCTACCACAGGGAGAGGCTATTGGCCTGCCTGCGGCTGGGCTGCGGGCGAGATCGGAAAATTTGGTCACACAGCTGCGCCAAGTGGCCCAGCGTATTCGCAGAGAACAACTACGCGTCATAATTGTCACCGGCAATGACGCGGAAGGTCGCTGGGTTTACCAGCAGCTGCGTGAAGCGGTGCCCGGTTATCGGGTGCGGGGGGATATAAAGATTGGCAGCCCCGCGCGTTTACTTCTTATTAAACCCAGTGGAGGGGTCCAGTGAAAAAGCCAAATGTATTTGTGTGGATTCTGCTTTCCAGCAGCCTTTTGTACACCTTGGGGGCTTTGGCCCTCACCCAGTCCCTTATGATTGAGGGCTATGCCAGAGAGACTCCGCCGGGAGCACCTATGAGCGCGGCGTACCTCTCCCTGCACAACACCGGCAAACAACCGCTGCAGTTGACGGCGGTGGAGTTGCCCGGAGGGGAGGACGGGGCTGTCAATTTGCATACCACTGAGCGTGAGCGGGGCGTCAACCGTATGCGTCCACTGGAGAAACTGTCGATTGCTGCTGGAGAGAAACTACAGATGATGCCAGGTGGTATCCACTTGATGATTCACGGGGTGCGCCTTCAGGCTGGAGATACACTGCCACTACGTCTGCTTTTTGACGACGGAAGCAGTTTGGAGGTCGTGGTTCCGATCATGGGGCGAGACGGACTTGAAAAAGAGCACCACCATCATCATGGCGGTGCTGGATAAAAAAATCCTGTTGAAGTAAAGGTAAGAAAAATGAAGAAGTTATTGTTATTGGTGGGGGCTCTGGTCGTGGCTGGGTGTGCTCACAGCCCATTGCAAATCCAATTGTATCCGCAGGTTCAGGTGGCTCCCGAATCCATTGGTTCGGGCTATAGCCTCAATGTTCGCGGTGTTAATGAACTATCCGGTGGGGGGCTCGGTTCTCTTGGCGGGGTCTATGCAGACACATCTCAGGTGAGTATTGCCAACGATGCAGGTAGTGCTATCGCCGCAGGGTTGAGCCAGGGTTTTGCCAATTGGTCATTCCGTATCACCGACTCGGCACCTGAGGTGCAGGTGACGGCGAAGTTGGTGAAGCTGACGTATAACAGCCCCAGTCAGGTTTACACCACCCAGGTTGATACCTCTGCTGAGATTCACTTGGAGGTTAAAGTGGGCCATGCCACCTATTTTGGAACTTACAGTTCCTCTGGCAAAGACCGCAATCTGATTAAGCCCAGCCGCGAAGAGGTGGAAAGCCGGGTAAATGGCCTGCTGAGTGCGACTATGCAGCGGGTATTCGAAGATGAGAAACTGAAAAAATTCTTGCGCGCAAATCTTTGAATGTGCAATTTAGGGATCTACTGAAGTGAGCCGGCTGGAGGCTGGATAATTGAATACAATCGGCGATTTTGGGCGATGATAAGGCTATTTTTAGCCATTTCTTGCGGTGAGATGCCTACAAGGGCTGCGCCAGCCACCCTTTTCCAGGGATATTTCTATTTCCACTGGGAGTGTGGCTGTGGCCTTATTTGACACTCAATCCGCCGAATACCTCGGTTTGTTGGGGGAGCTGGAGGCTCAACTCAAACCCTGTGAGCAGATCAGCCTACAGGCCGCTGAGGCGGCGCTGGGGGAGATTGCCGATGGAGTGATCGTCACCGATCCCCGCGGTATTGTGCAATATGCCAATCCGTTGGTCAGTGAGATGAGTGGTGACCTGGTTGGACTCCTGCCTGGTCAGCCTGTCAATGAGGGCCTGCGGCTTCGCGATAGTCAGGGCACCCTATTGCCTGCGCTGATACCAGATTCCCCTT
This sequence comes from Microbulbifer mixtoriginis (SeqCode), assembly GCF_052466765.1. Taxonomy (NCBI): domain Bacteria; kingdom Pseudomonadati; phylum Pseudomonadota; class Gammaproteobacteria; order Cellvibrionales; family Microbulbiferaceae; genus Microbulbifer; species Microbulbifer mixtoriginis (SeqCode). The sequence goes on along the minus strand of NZ_CP174289.1, from coordinate 1,965,148 downwards.
CTCACGAAGTACCCAGCGTGCGGGAGGTCCGCGCCTTTATTTGGCGACTCGGGGAAAACCGTCCACCGCTGGAAGTCTCTGTGCAGGTGATGGCTTTGTGGGATGCCGGCACATTAAAAAATTATGTGTTGGTTTTACGGGATACCTCTGCTGCCCGACGAGTGTCTACTCGCCTAAGCTGGCAGACCAGCCACGATGCGTTAACCCGCTTACCCAATCGACAGTATTTCGAGAGCGAGTTGCAAAAGCTCCTATCGCAGTGCGTCGATAAGCGTCAGCATCATGTACTCCTTTACTTGGATGTCTATCAATTCAAAGTAATCAACGACACGCTGGGCTTTGTCGCCGGTGACCAGTTGTTGGTGCAACTGGTTGCATTGCTACAGAAGGGTTTATCTGGGGCCGATTTGTTCGCGCGTGTGGGCAGTGATGAGTTCGCTATTTTGCTACGGGATTGTACGCTCGAAGAGGGCGGGCGGGTGGTTGCGCGTCTGCGCGAATCTGTTCAGGAATTCAGCTTCCACTGGCAGGGTAATGATAGCCGTGTAGCGATATCAATTGGGGTGGTGGGTGTGGACCGATTCACCCCCAGTGCCAGCCAACTGTTGGCAACCGCCAATGATGCCTGCTGCTCAGCCAGGGATCAGGGGCGCAACCGGATAAAGTTGTTTGGAGATTCGCGTAAGGCGTTGGAAAAGCGTCGTGAGTCCACCTGGGTTGCAGAAATTCACGCTGCCCTGCGAGAGGATCGCTTGATCCTCTATCGGCAGCCGGTGGTCTCCCTGAAAGGGGAGCGCCAGATTCATCACTATGAAATTCTGGTACGCATGCGCGGGCGGGATGGAGGGGTGATCTCGCCGGGCTTGTTCCTACCCGCGGCGGAGCGCTATGGCCTAATTGAGGAGGTAGATCGTTGGGTTATTCAGCGCGTGTTCCGTTATATGGCCCAGGAGCAACTGATCGGTATTGCTACGGCCAGCTATGCCATCAATATTTCCGGTATCAGCCTGGGCGATGATACGTTTGCAGACTTTGTACTCGCATCAATGAGTGAGGAGGGGGTAACGCCTTCAAGGGTACAGTTTGAGATTACCGAGACCAGTGCCATCAACAACCTTGAAAGGGCTCTGATTTTTATCCACAAGCTGCGCGCTGCGGGTTGTAGTTTTGCCCTGGACGACTTTGGCCGCGGAGTTTCTTCGCTGGCTTACCTGCGCCAGTTACCGGTGGACTTCCTCAAAATCGACGGGAGCTTTGTACGCAATATGCTTGAGGATGAGATCGACAGCGCGATGGTCAGTACCATTGATCACCTGGCAAAGCGTATGGGGATCAGCACTATCGCCGAGTATGTCGAGAGCCCCGAACTGATGGATAAACTCTGTCGTATGGGGGTGGATTACGCCCAGGGCTTCGGTATTGCTGCCGCTTCGGGATTGCCCGATATTGGTGAGCCCTAAGGGTTTATAGCTGAGCGGCCGGTAAAGGCCGCTCCCAATCTCTACCGCTGACTTCAGATAACCGCTGCCAATAATTCTGGATGTTGCTCTGCTTGTAGTCGTGGACCGTATTGGCTGACCACCTGGGCGGCGGCGCGGCAGGCGAGTTCGCCGGCCTCGGCAAAGCCCATCTCCCGGTTGAGTGCATACAGAAATGCGCCTGCGAACATATCGCCGGCACCGTTGGTGTCTATTGCGCGCACCTGCGGACTGGCAACTCGGTATTGCTTGGTGCCATCCCACAGTAGCGCACCATCGGCGCCCAGAGTGATGGCAAAGCTGCGGCAGTAATCGCTCATTGCTTCTGCCGCGGCATCCAGTGAGTCGGTGCCGGTGAAGCCCAGGGCCTCATCGCGATTGCAGAACAGCATATCTACGCCGCCGCCAATCATTTCTCGCAAGCCCTCGCCAAAGAATTGCACCATTGCCGGGTCTGAAAGGCTCAGCGCGGTTTTCACACCTGCTTGCTGGGCCTGTTCACGCAGAGTGATAGCGGCGCGGCGCCCAGTTTCGGAGGAGACCAGATAACCTTCGATATAGGCCCACTTGGAGGCTTTCAGGGCTTCGCTATCTAGTTCGGCTACTGAGAGTTGCTCGCTGATACCCAGGTATGTATTCATACTGCGCTCGGCATCAGGGGTAATCATTACCAGGCACTTACCGGTAGTGCCGCCATCTGCTTGCTGCAAAGTGGTTGGATAGTCAACGCCAGCGGCGCTGAGGTTGCTGCGATAGAAATCTCCGTTATCGTCGGCGGCAACTTTGCAGGAATAGAAAGTGTTCAGGCCAAAATAGCTGGCGGCGATTACTGTATTGGCACCAGAACCACCACAGGCGCGTTTGGCGGTGATCATGTGGTCTCGAAGGTCGTCTACCAGCTGTTTCTGGCGGGCATCGTCGACTAGGGTCATAATCCCCTTTTCAACACCGAGCTCCGCAAGATCCTTGTCGGATACCTCAATTTCCGTGTCCAAGAGGGCGGCGCCGATGCCGTAGAGATCATATTGCTGCATATCCATCCTTTTCGGGCGATTTGTATAGATTTCCGCCGCATTATGGCTGTGATTATGGCAAGTGCAAGGTGGTTGGTTTGACTTAAAGCGGTCAGCGTTTATAAAGGCGTCATAAGCCTCAATATGAACTTATAGGAGGCAATTGCGGTCAATCCTCGAACAGGTACTTTGTGTGCTTGTGGTATGACTTCCGGGATACTCAGCCCGGATTCTGGCGGTTCACGGATGTTCCCCAAGGCGCCGGTTCAGGCGTCTACGGCAAGATACCAGCGGAGCTGCCACCTACTGGTGTCCTGCCTGTGATAGTGATGAGACTCCTGAAGATCCCCACTGTCTAGAGATGTACCGAGATGGCAGCTGGAAAACTCTTATATGGCCTCGACGAAACGCCGGCGCAGTAAAGCGTCAAAACCGAAAAGACGCTACCGCTGGTTAAAGTTCTTATTCCTGCTGGCCCTGGTGGGGGCAATGGCCCTTGCCGGCTATATGGCATACCTCGACGTACAGCTGCGGGAGCGTCTCGATAGCCGCCAGTACCAGTTGCCGGCGCGGGTTTTTGCGCGCCCTCTGGTACTGCGGGAAGGCATGGCAATGCACCCGGATGAGCTGGAAAGCGAGTTTGCCGCCCTCAACTACCGCAAACAAAAGACTCTGACGGAACCTGGCGCCTGGACACACGAGGGGATGAATTACCGGGTCTGGCGCCGGGACTTTATTCATGCCGATGGCCGTGAGCCGGCGGCTATGGTTACTTTCCGCCTGCGTAACGATGAAATTGACAACCTGCGCGATGAAGATGGGCAGCGCATCGCCGAGTTCCGCCTGGATGCCGCTAATATCGGTTCATTGCTGGGGGGCGGAGACGATCGCAACCCGGTGCGTTTCAAGGATATCCCGCCGTTGGTGGCGAATACCCTGATAGCGGTGGAAGACCAAGACTTCCTCAACCACTTCGGCATCTCTCCGCGAGGTATTGCCCGCGCAATGGTGGCGAATATCAAGGCAGGGCGCCTGGTGCAGGGCGGCTCAACCATTACTCAGCAGCTGGTTAAGAATATCTTTTTCGACCATAAGCCGAGCCTGCAGCGCAAGATCAATGAAGCCTTGATGGCGGTATTGATGGAGATTCACTACGACAAGGGTTATATCCTGCAGGAGTACATCAATGAGGTGTGGTTGGGCCAGCAGGGAGCCAGAGGTATTTATGGCTTTGGCCTGGCATCGGAGTTCTATTTCCAACAGCCGCTGGATACTCTAGAGCCCCATCAGGTCGCCCTGCTAGTGGGGCTGGCCAAGGGTGCCTCCTACTACAACCCTTGGCGCCATCCCCAGCGCGCATTGAAGCGTCGCAACACCGTTCTGGAACTGATGCGCGAGCAGGGCCTGATTACCCAGGCAGAGTTCGAGCACTACTCCGCCAAACCACTGGGTGTGGTGAAAGGCGGTGTAACCGCACAGAATCCCTACCCGGCCTTTACCGAGCGCCTGCTCTCAGAGCTGCGTCCTTATTACTCCTACGAGGAGCTGCGCACCACCGGTTTGCGGGTTTATACAACCCTTGCGCCGTCGGTGCAGAAACTCGCGGAAGAGTCCATCAGTCAAGGCGTACAGAAATTGGAGAAAGATCGCAAAATTAAGGCGAATACTCTTCAGGCTGCCACGGTATTGCTAGATAACAACACGGGTAATGTGTTGGCCATGGTGGGAGACCGCGATCCGGATTATCCCGGCTTCAATCGAGCCCTGGAGGCGCGCCGCCAGGTGGGTTCTCTGATCAAACCGGCAGTCTTCTTAACTGCCTTGGAGCGTCCCGAAGAGTACAACCTGGCAACCTTGATCGACGATGCGCCAGTGCGAATTGAGGAAGCCGATGACGATGTATGGATGCCGCAGAACTTCGATAAGCTCGCCCACGGTCAGGTACCTCTATATGTCGCCTTGGCCAAGTCTTACAATCTGGCTACTGCCCATCTGGGGCTCGATCTGGGACTGCAGAATGTGCGTCAGACAATTCGACGCCTGGGTGTAGATACCAGTCTGCCGCATGTGCCTGCAATGCTGTTAGGCGCAGTGGAGATGACGCCATTTGAGGTAGCTGGCATGTATCAGACCATCGCCAATAATGGCGAGACGGTGCAACCGCGCACCTTGATGGCTGTATCCGATGCACAGGGAGGGCGGGTACAGCACTTCCGCCCGCGCACTAATCGCGGTGTTGATCCGGTGCCCGCCTACTTGTTGCGCTGGGGGCTGGAGCAGGCGATGCGCGAAGGCACCGGGCGCAGGTCGGCCAAGCGTCTGCCCAGTAGTGTGCCCTTTGCCGGTAAGACGGGTACTACCAACAATAACCGCGACAGCTGGTTTGCAGGGTTTTCCCCTGAGGTTACCGCCGTGGTGTGGCTCGGGCGCGATGACAACGTACGCACCCGCCTAACCGGTTCTACCGGAGCTCTGCCGATCTGGACTGAAATCATGCGCAAGTTGCCCCATCAGCACGGTCCTGTTGAGGCACCGCGGGGTGTTGAGTTCAAAGAGGTGAATGCGCGCGGGCAGTTTATGGACCCGGATTACTGTCGGGGCGGCTATGAGATTCCCTTCTCCTACGAAACTCACTTGCAGCCTGCGCCTGAGTGTCGCGGGCGCGACCGCTGGCGCTGGTTCCGCAACCTGTTTGGCAATGAGCGCTCCGAGGCGGCTCCAAGGGAACAGATGACACCGGGTTGGGGCAGTGATACAGAGCGGCGCCAATATGAAAGTGAGCGCCGCCATCAAATGCGAGAGCAGTTGCGCCGTGATGATGCGGAGACATTGGGTGGGGATTCCAGTCTGGAGCCTTTGGAGCTCCCTCGCGGACAGTCCACAGAGGTGGACTACCGAGGTGTCCCCGTTGAGGAGGCCCAGCCGGTGGGCCCCGCGCTGGAAGACCAATGGCCCTGAACCGGTGGCGCGGCGCAGGCCGCGCAAAATTTACAAGGGTTCAGCCCTGCAGTAGCTGTGCGGCCTCCTCGGCAAAATAGGTGAGGATTCCGTCTGCGCCGGCGCGCTTAAACGCCAATAGGGATTCGAGAATCACCGCCTCGCGCTGCAGCCAGCCATTTTCAAACGCGGCGCAATGCATGGCGTACTCGCCGCTTACCTGGTAGGCAAAAGTGGGTACTCGCAGCTCTTCTTTCACCCGGCGCACGATATCCAAATAGGGCATACCGGGCTTCACCATCACCATATCCGCACCCTCTTGCAGGTCTAGGGCGCACTCGTGTAAGGCTTCATCGGAATTGGCGGGGTCCATCTGGTAACTGGCTTTGCTGCCCCCCTTGAGGTTACTGGCGGAGCCGACAGCATCGCGGAAGGGGCCGTAGTAGGCGGAGGCGTATTTGGCAGCATAGGACATGATCAGGGTATTGCTGTGCCCGGCGCCTTCAAGTGCTGTACGAATAGCGCCGATACGGCCGTCCATCATGTCTGACGGCGCCACCATATCTGCGCCGGCTGCGGCATGGGAGAGGGCCTGCTGTACCAGTACCTCAACCGTCTCATCATTGACGATATAGCCGCTGTGATCCATCAAGCCATCCTGACCGTGGCTGGTGAACGGGTCCAGGGCCACATCGGTAATAACCCCTAACTCCGGCACGGCATTCTTCAATTCCCGAACGGCACGTTGGGCCAGGCCATTGGCATCGTGGGCAGCGCTGGCGCAGTCGGATTTTACCGAGGGGTCCACTACGGGAAACAGCGCGACGGCGGGAATACCGAGCTGTTGCAGAGACTTGGCCTTATTGGCCAACAGGTCCACACTGAGGCGCTCGACACCGGGCATCGAAGCCACCCTCTGAGTTTCGCTGCGCCCCTCGATGACAAACAGGGGCAGGATCAGGTCGTCGCAGCTGAGCTGATTCTCCCTCACCAGTCGACGGGAAAAATCCTGCGCGCGCAGGCGGCGCAAGCGGGTGTTGGGGTAGGCTCCGCGGCCGAGATTTTGACTCATAGGGAATTACTCCGGCTATCGATAAGGCCGCAGCAATCCCGCGACCGCAATTGGCGGCCATCATATCAAATTGCCGCCACCGGTGATTTCCCTCAACTTGCTTTAGAGGCTGTTTGGCGTGGTGTGAAGAAAGGACACCAATTGCTTGCCGGCGGTTTCGATATGCGTGGCTAGCAGGGCTGCCGCTTCCTGTTCCTTCTTTTGTTGTAGGGCCTCGAGAATTGCGTAATGCTCTTTCTGGCTGGTGTTTTGGTAGTCCAGGCTGCGAGATTGGTAACCAATATAGCGCTCACATTGTCTGTGCAGCTGCTCCACAGTAGCGAAAAGGGTGGGGCGCTCTGCGGCGAGGTAGATAGTGGCGTGAAATTGCCAGTTAAGACTGCCGATCTGCTCGGCTGAGAGGTTGGGGTTCCCCTCCATGGTATCGAGAATGTCTCGTGCCCGACCGAGAATTTCCCCGGTGAGTTTTTTTTGTGCAAGGGTCTGTATTAGAGGTTCCAGACGCATACGCATCAGGTACAGATCTTCTACTTCCAACGGATCGAACTCGGGTACAGCGACACCCCGCTTGCCGTGGGGCGATAGCCAGCCTTCATTTTTCAACCGCTGCAAGGCGTCCCTTATGGGAATACGACTGACCTCGTAGAACTCGGCCAATTCAGCCTGCTTCAATGCTTGGCCTGCGGGAAAACGTCCCTGCTGTAAATCGGCTTTGATTTTCTCGTAAAGGTTCATTGGCCCTTTATTTATTATCCTGTTTGAAAAACCAATAACAGCCCAGTCCGCCGACCAGGCCCCAAAAAGCAGCGCCTATGCCCAAGAAGCTGATGCCTGAAGCGCTGACAAGAAAGGTGATTAGCGCCGCCTCACGGTTTTCTGTATCTGCGGTAGCACTCGCTAGGCAGTTGCCTAGCGTCCCAAGCAGCGCCAGGCCAGCCAGGCCGGCTATGAGTGCCTTGGGGAAATTACTGAATAATGCCACTACGGTGGCGCCGGATAATCCTACCAGAAGATAGAAGAAGCCCGCGGCAATCCCGGCCGTATAGCGTTTGTCTGGGTTGGGGTGTGCTTCGGGTCCGGTACAAATTGCCCCGGTAATCGACGCCAGGGTCAGGGTGAAGCCGCCGAAAGGAGTGAGAAGCAGGTTGGTTAATCCTGTTCCGCTGATCAGTGGAGAAACTGGTACTCGTTGGTAACCACTGGCAGCCAGGGTTGCAGCCCCTGGGAGATATTGAGAAGTCATTGTGACGATAAACAACGGGATGCCGACGCTGATTAGAGTTGAGAGTTTGAATTCCGGTGTAACCCAAATGGGCTTCGCAGCCTGCCAGTGAATCTGGTCAGGTGCGAACAATTGCAGTTTCCAGCAGACAGCCACCCCACAAGCGAGTACCAAAATAATGGCGTAACGGGGTATCCAGCGCCGCCCGATGAAATAGGCCAACAACATGGCACCCACTAGTACAGGCTGGGATTGCAATGAGGTGAAAGTAGCGAGGCCGAACTGGAGCAATATGCCCGCCAGCATGGCGCCGGCAATTGGGCCGGGTACTAGCCTGGCTACTCGTTCGAAGGCTCCGGAGAGGCCTACTACAAGGGTCAGCATAGCGCTGAAAAAAAATGCACCGATGGCCTCGGCAATTGGGATACCGCTGAGACTGGTTGCTAGTAATGCTGCGCCGGGAGTCGACCATGCGGTAACAATCGGTGCGCGATAATACCAGGAGAAGATGATACCTGAGAGCCCCATCCCCAACCCCAAAGCGCCGATCCAGGAAGCAATCATCGCTTCGTCTGCGCCGGCTGTACGGGCTGCTTCAAACACAATGGCTGCGGAGCTAGTTACGGCGACTAGCACGGCGATAAAGCCAGCGCTGATCGTGGACAGGCTAGTATCGGAAAGCAAGCTTCTCAAAATGTATACCTTTTTCATTTTGTATACATTTTTGATCACTAATAACAAAAGAACAACGTTTCTGCGACAAAGCGTTGATCTACAGTGCTTGGGGGCCGTTGTGATACTGGGAGAGCGTACAGGCACCCACCCTGCGATGGATGCCTGAGAGAGAAGGGCTAGTCGAGCCGGGCGAAGACGCGTTCTGCGGCAGCGATAGTCTCTTCGATATCCTCGTCGCTATGGGCGGCGGACATAAACCCGGCCTCATAGGAAGCGGGTGCCAGGTATACGCCTTCCTCAAGCATTCCGTGGAAGAATTGATTAAAGCGCTCGTTATTACAGGCCATTACCTGCTGGTAATTGGTGACTTGGGGGTCTTCGGTAAAGAAGAATCCGAACATACTGCCGGCTTTATTGGCGGTGATGGGAATACCGGCCTTTTTACCTGCGGCCAAGATACCTTCTACCAGACGATCTGTTCTGGCTACTAAAGGCTCATAGAAGCCGGCTTCCTCCACTAAACGTAAAGTTTCTAGGCCCGCAACCATGGCCACGGGATTGCCGGATAAAGTGCCGGCCTGATAAACCGGTCCCAGGGGGGCGATTTGCTCCATAATTTCGCGTTTTCCACCGAAGGCGCCTACCGGCATGCCTCCGCCGATAACCTTACCTAGGGTGGTCAGGTCCGCCTCGATACCGAAGTGGCCCTGGGCTCCGGTAAGGCTTACACGGAAGCCCGTCATTACTTCGTCGAGAATCAGCAGGGCACCGTGCTGGTCGCAGACTTCGCGCAATGTCTCGAGGAAACCGGGGACTGGAGGAATACAGTTCATATTGCCGGCAACGGGTTCCACGATAATACAGGCAATTTGGTCGCCAATTTCATCGAAGCAGGCGCGCACGCCGTCAGCATCGTTATAGCTCAGGGTAATCGTGTGGTCGGCCAGGGCGGCAGGAACACCGGGAGAGGAGGGCACGCCCATGGTTAGGGCTCCGGAGCCGGCTTTGACCAGTAGTGAGTCGGAATGGCCGTGGTAGCAGCCCTCAAACTTCACAATTTTATCGCGCCCGGTGAAGCCGCGAGCGAGGCGGATAGCGCTCATGGTGGCTTCGGTACCGGAGTTTACGAAGCGCACCAGGTCCATATTGGGCCACAGGCGGCAGAGCTCTTCGGCAAGCTCGGTTTCCAGCTCGGTGGGGGCACCGAAGCTGAGGCCTGACTGGGCCTGCTCCACAACCGCTTCAATCACTTCCGGGTGTGCATGACCCAACACCATCGGGCCCCAGGACTGTACATAGTCGATATAACGCTTATCGTCCGCATCGAAGAGGTAGGCGCCTTCGGCGCGACGGATAAACAGAGGGGTGCCGCCCACAGCGCGGAAAGCGCGCACCGGTGAGTTAACGCCGCCGGGGATGAATTGCTGGGCTTCAGCAAAGAGCTGCTCGGATTTACTCATAGAATTCATTCAGAAATTACGAAAAAGGCCAAGAATCAGCGGCCATTATCAGGGTGTGAGGCTCTAAGGACAATGCGTGAAGAGTCAGGGCGCAGTAGGGGAGGCTGGCTGGTAAGTCGCACCGACCTTAATGTCGGTGCGGATCCTATTGTGCAATGAGGAGGGAAGTGCCCTAGCGTTCACACCAGAATAAGCGGTTGGGAATCGGCCGTCCCATCCCCAGACGACGGCTGTCGCGGATGGCGCTCCAAGCATATTGCTGGCTGCGGCTCACTGTCTCGGTGATGGTCAGGCCGTGGGCGATATGACAGGCGATGGCAGTGGCGAGGGTGCCGCAGACCCCATAGGCTGCAGGTGGCAACCGCTCCCAGTGGAATTCACGGATCAGGCCGCGTTCATCGTAGAGGCGATTCTGCAGTTGTTGCTCATGCGGTACTCCGGTGAGTAGCAGGTAGCGACAACCGCTTTCCAACAATTCCTGGGCCATAGCATCATGGGTGTCGGCCTCTACTGCCATGGCGCGCGCCTCACGGCGGTTGGGGCAGACCATGGTGGCATATGGCAATAACAGAGAGGTCATGGCCTCCCAAAGAGGCGGGGCCAGTACACTCTCTTTATCGGCCAGGGTGGCATCTGGGTCGATAATGACTGGAACGTCCGGGTAGTCGCGCAGCACGCTGTGCAATGCCCGCACATTTTCCACCGAACCGAGATAGCCAACCTTGATAGCCGCTATCGGCATATCTTCAAGGACCGTGCGGGCCTGTTCAATTAAAAGGCTGTCATCCACTGGCGCTACGCCGAGCAGTTCCCCGGTATTGCAGACGCTGATGGCGGAGACGACGGAGGCTGCATGGCAGCCCAAACTGACGGCCGTTTCTGTATCTGCGCCTATTCCTGCGCTGCCACTGGGGTCGTGGTGGGTGACGGTCAAAATAATGGGCTGCGGTGTATCCATAAAAGATCTACATGACTGCCAATTGCTGTGCGCCTAATTTTAGTTCCTGTAAGCCCCACATAAAGAATGATTTTGCGCCAAATTAAAATGGCTTCACGACGGCCAAAATTACAATGGCGAATAGAGCCACTGTTGGAACCTCATTAAAGATACGGAAGTAACGCCCGCTGCGGGTATTGGTGCCCTGGGCGAACTTACGAACGTAGGCGCCACACATATGATGATAGGCCAGGAGCAATACAACGAAGGTGAGTTTCGCGTGCATCCAGCCGGCTGAGGTGTAGTAGCTGGGATTCAAGCTGTACAGCCAAATACCCAGGCCGACGGTGGCGAGCATGGCTGGAATGGCGATCCCCCGATACAGTCGCCGTTCCATGATGCAGAAACGATCGCGGCTAAGGGCGTCGGTAGCATCTACGTGGTAGACGAAAAGACGCGGTAAATAAAACAGCGCGGCAAACCAACATACCATGGCAATAATGTGAAAAGCCTTGATCCACAACATGGAATATCCCCTCAAAAATAAAAACGGAAACGATTATTTCCGGTAAAAGTTATCGATCTGTAGCGGCAGAATAATGCCCGCGATGCGATTGTCCAGAGAACCGCTCTGATGGCGGCTGATGTAGAGAGCGTCGGCACCGGTTTTTTTCAGTTCCTGCTGGGCCTCCAACATAGTTGCCCGCCAATTTAATTCCGCCATTTGTTTGCGCTCACCGGGAATTTTTAACAAATCAATGGTTGCTGCTTTTTCCCCGATTTTTTGTTCGTGTTCAACAAGAGACTCTTCACTTCCCTCCTCTCCACTGCCCTGGAGGAATGTAGCCAAGTCAGCGGCGCGTAAGAGTTCAGGCGGTTTTTCATTAGATAGGTCGATCAATATCCATTGGGGGTGTTGTGCGATGTAACTCTGTGCCTGCTCTACAGTAATTTCCTGTTGGGCAACAATAAAACGCCGATCCATTTGACTTGCAACACCCACACCACTGAGCATCTGCTGACGCCAGGTTGGGGTACCGGCCTTGTCTAATGCACGCAGTGTCTCCAGGTAAATTCCCTGGGTGCCGAAAAATTGTCGACTGATCAAGGTGGCCACCACGATCATCATCATGCCGGGGAACAGCACATTGGGGTTGTAGGTCAATTCGAGAATAGCGAGTAGGGCGGCGAGGGGTGCGTTGAGCATGGCAGCCATCATTGCTGCCATACCCACCATGGCGTAAAAGCCAGGGCTCGCGGTGTGCTCACCCAGCCACATATTGGCAAGGCCGCCGGCGATGCCACCGAGACAGGCACCGAGGATCAGGCTGGGTCCAATTACGCCTCCGGGAATACCCAACCCGGACCCCAGAGCGGTGGCAACCAGCTTGGCCGCAACAATAACCACCAAAGTGTTTACGCCCAACTCTCCCAGCATGGCCATTTGCAATGTGTCGTAGCCCCCACCGAGAATTTCTGGGACCCAGATTCCGATGGTGCCTGTCACCAGTCCGACCACTAAAAAACGCAATAGTGGAGATCGATTATTCTGCTTGGTGAGTTTGCGGTGGGCCAGTATGAAAAGTGCAGCCAGAAAGCCGATAGCCAGTGCACACAAAAATAAAATTGGCAGTTCGGCCAGGGAGTTGAGATGGATTGCCGGCACATTAAAGTCTGGTTCGCGCCCAAAAGTGAGCTGGGTGATTGCGCTCCCAGTTACCGCCGCCAACATAACCGGTAAAAAACCGGCCACGGAATATTCCAGCATTACCACTTCCATAGCGAATACCACACCGGCCAGGGGGGTGTTGAAAGAAGCGGCAATCGCGGCGGCAACACCACAACCGAGCAGGTTGCGCGCAGAATTATTGGGTAGTCGCAGTGTACGGGCTAACCAGCTACCGCTGGCGGCACCCAGATGTACAGCTGGGCCTTCTCGCCCGACCGAATGCCCGCTAATTAGGGCGATGGCACCGGCGAAAAATTGCAGTATTGCGTTGGATATCGGCATATTGCCCTGGTGGTTATAGAGACGGTCGAGCACATGCACTACACCGACGTCGTAGCGCTTGGGACTGAGCGCCAGGTAAATAACCCCGATGAGTAGAGAGCCGATTATCGGTAGGGCAAACCGCCACTGTGGGGGCAACGACTCATAATTTTGGGGGACTGAAAGAAAAAAAGTTGTCGGCCACTCCATAGCAAAACGGAATAACACTGTGACTCCACCGGCGAGTGCTCCGGTAATCAAAGCCATGCCAAGCAGTGGCGCCAGGGCTTCCCGGGCAGAGAGTTGCAGGCGGATCTGTTCCAGGCCGTTTGTCTTTGGTAAGTAACGGCTCAGGGTGCTTTTAAGTGAAATCCTGGGGCGCTGTGACACCGCACATCCTTCAAGGTCCGGGGCTTGTGTTAGAGTGCTTGGCTGATTTTATGATTATCGTCTCAATTGACGAATTTATCGGGAGAGTTTTGCAAGGTGATTAAGGTAGCAATTGTCGGAGGCACCGGCTACACGGGAGTGGAACTGCTGCGGATTTTGGCGACACATCCTCAGGTAAAGGTAACCGCAATCACCTCACGATCCCTGAAGGGCACACCTGTCGCTGAATTATTTCCCAGTCTGCGTGGTCATTATGACCTGGCTTTTTGTGAACCGAATGTTGAGCAGCTGGCTAGCTGTGATCTTGTATTTTTTGCGACTCCCCATGGAGTTGCACAAGCGCAGGTGCCGGCGCTGATTGAACGCGGCGTGCGGGTGGTCGACCTATCCGCTGATTTTCGTCTCAAGGACATTCCCTCCTGGGAAGCCTGGTACGGTCAGCAGCACGCAGCTCCGGCCTTGGCCAAGGAGGCGGTTTACGGGTTACCCGAAGTCAACCGCGCCGATATTGCAGCTGCGCAACTGGTGGCTTGTCCCGGTTGCTATCCCACTGCGATTCAGTTGGGTTGGATCCCTCTAGTGGAAGCGGGGGTAGTGGAACCATCAGAACTGATTGCCAGTGCGGCCAGTGGTGCTAGTGGTGCCGGGCGTCAGGCCAAGACCGATCTAATTCTGGCGGAAAATAGCGATAACTTCCGTGCCTACTCCGCTGCGGGCCATCGCCATTTACCAGAGATTGAGCAGGGGCTGCGGAATATACAACCACTCGGTGCCAACCCAGTAAAGGTGACATTTGTGCCGCACCTACTTCCTATGGTCAGGGGCATCCACGCCACACTTTTTGCTAAAACCAGCTCCTCAGCGAGCCTGTCGGCAAGTGAATTGCAGATGCTATTTGAGCAGCGCTACAAAGATGAGCCCTTTGTGGATGTATTGCCGGCTGGAAGTCACCCTCAAACCCGTAGTGTGCGCGGAACAAATATGTGCAGGATTTCCGTGATGCAGCCCCAGGATCGGGATACCCTGGTGGTAATGTCGGTGATCGACAATCTTGCCAAGGGCGCCTCGGCTCAGGCGGTCCAAAATATGAACATTATGTTTGGCTTAACTGAGGCGTTGGGCTTGGAGAGCCCTGCGCTGCTGCCTTAAAATCAAACAATTACGACAACCGGCAATTCCGGTTTGGCCCCAGCGAATTTTATGGAGCTCAAAGTGAAAGGCAGCAAGCAGTACCGTATGAAAGTGGTGCCTCATCGCCCCTTCTCCGGCGTGATTGCCGTAGGTGGAGTCACCTTGTTGGTTTTGGTCACCGCTGCTGGCTCTTATTTTGCGGGCCAATACCATCTACGTAAAAACCTCGATGAAAAGACTCTGGAGTACACCCGGGTGCTGGAGAAACTCGAGGCGCTTAATAGCGAGAATGAAGCGTTGCGCCTGCGTGCAGCTACCGCCGAGCAGTCTTTGGTAATCGGTGAGCAGGCCAGTGAAGCGGTGCGAACTGAGTTGGTACAGAAAGAGAGTCAGATTGCCGAGCTGAAGCAGGAAATCTCTTTTTATCGAGGGGTCATGGCGCCAGCAGAAGGAGGGGAAGGGGTTTCAATTGGACGTTTTATTCTCTCCCAGACTGCTGATGCGCGCAGCTATCAGTACAAGCTGCAAGTGCAGCAGTCGGCAGCGCGCCGCAATGTAATCAAAGGGGCTGCCACTTTTACAGTTGTGGGTCGTCAAGATGGTGAGCCAATGCGCTACGCCCTCAAAGACTTATCGGAGCAGGTGGATACAGAGTCTATACCGCTGCGTTTTAAATATTTTCAGAACATTGAGGGTGAGTTGAGCCTACCGGAAGGATTTATTCCAGAGGGTGTGGAGCTGTCGCTCAAATCCAGTGGGCGCACGGGTTTCAATATTGAACAGCGCTACGGCTGGTTGGTACAGAAAAGCTAGCATTGATGCCAAAGGCATGAGGTTTTAGGGATTATGTTAAGAAAAAAAGAGAAGCACGTAACTATGGCCAGCACTGGTAGTAACCATACCACTCTGATCGCGCGCCAGACGGAAGTCACCGGCGATATACACTTTCGCGGTAACCTGGTAATCGAGGGCAAAGTAAAGGGCAATGTTTCCGCTCATAGCGACAGCGATGCCCGCTTACAGATTGTCGAGGGTGGCGTTATAGAGGGAGAAATCCGTGTGCCCCAGGTGGTCATCAATGGTAATGTGAGTGGAGATGTATTCGCTGCCCGTCATTTGGAATTGGCGTCCAAAGCGATGGTTGAGGGCAATGTACACTACAAGTTGATTGAGATGATGAAAGGTGCCCAGGTCAATGGCGCCTTGGTTTCCAATGCCGACCTCAGTTCTGCGGGTGAGCCCCCTATGATTGGGTATTCCGAAGACGAGACGGTGATAGAAGCCTCATAAACTAAACCTTAAATTACTGCCCCAAATCTCACTGATGCTGGGGTCTGTTGTGCCAAATACTTGACTGATTTGCTGGGTTTAAGCAAGATGACGCCCCCGAGGCTGTGCTCAGTATGGTTTTTATACGAGCTGCGAACGTCCCGATGAGTTGAGAGAGACTTATGTCAGAAGCTGTATCCTTTTCTCCTGCACCACTAGTGGTCACCGATAAAGCGGTGGCTAAGGTCAAGAGCCTGTTGGAAGAGGAGGGCAACCCGGAATTAAAGCTCAGGGTCTTTGTAACCGGTGGCGGCTGCTCTGGATTCCAGTACGGTTTTACCTTCGATGAACTGGTTGCCGAAGACGATGCCATTATCGAAAAGGATGGTATCCAGGTGCTGGTTGATGCGATGAGCTACCCCTATTTAGTGGGTGCCAATGTGGACTACGAGGAGGGACTGGCTGGTTCCCGCTTTGTGGTGCAAAACCCCAATGCCTCTTCGACCTGTGGATGCGGCTCATCTTTCTCAATCTGAGCCGCTCGTCAGCTAGCCGCTTAAGGGGGATAGATAGCCCCTAGCACGGCTTCTTTTTTTGCTCCGGTCACACCGGGGCAATTACCGGGCAGACCGAGTAATGTCTGCCTTGCCAGCCAGGCAAAGCCCACTGCCTCAAGCCAATCGGCATCAATACCATAGGTGCCGGTATCGGCAATCGACCAAGTGGGCAATCGCCTCTGCAACCTGGATAACAAATCTTTATTCCTGGCCCCGCCACCGCATATTAGCAACTCTCCACCATCAGCGAATGAATGCACGGCTTCAGCAATACTTGCAGCGGTAACTTCCGATAGAGTTGCCTGTACGTCTGCGGGAGCTAGCTCTAGCCCAGCCAGGGCCTGTTCTAGCCAGTTGGCATTGAAAGTTTCACGCCCAGTGCTCTTGGGAGGCTCAGCGGAAAAGTAGGGGGCTGACATTAAACGATTGAGCAACTCGGGACTTACGCGTCCGCTGGCTGCCCAGCCGCCGTCCCGATCGAAAGGCTGTTTTTTGTGTAGACCTACCCAGTAATCCAGCAGGGCATTGCCGGGGCCAGTATCGTAACCACAAATGCTGCCATCGGCTTTCAGCTCGGTGATATTGGCCATGCCGCCAATATTAACAACGGCACGGTTGCCTTCGGTTTTGAATGCGGCGCGGTGGAAGGCGGGCATCAATGGTGCTCCTTGGCCTCCCAGGGCCATATCGCGTCGACGAAAATCTGCGATAGTGCTGATACCCGTCAGTGCCGCAATGGTGTTGGGGTCGCCCAACTGTAGGGTAAAGGGGGAGCTAACGGTGCCGGGTGGCCGGTGCCTGACAGTTTGTCCGTGGCTGCCGACTGCGGTGACATCCCTCGGTTCTATACCGGCACGAGCTAATAGGGTATTCGTAGCCTCGGCAAATACTTGGCCGAGCTGTCGATCCAGCTGTCCCGCACGGTCTAATTCTGAGGGACCTGGAGAGCATAGAGCGAGGATGGCACTGCGCAATGAAGGGTGGATAGGGTGGCTTAGAGCTGCCAGGATGCGCGGCTTGATTTTCTCTTCGCCGCCAAAGTCGACCAGTACCGCGTCGATAGCATCGACGCTGGTACCGGACATCAGGCCGATAAAAAGATCGGACATAAAAATAGTGCTTGTTTAGTTGTCGTCTTCGAGTTTTGCCAGGGCGGGGCCCTGATAATTTTCCAGCTTAGCCAGCAGAGGTTGGGTTTGGTTTTTAAAGCGCGTCATTTCCGCTGAGGGCACAGACTTGGCCTTGGGCAGTTTACGCACGATTGTGGCCGGGTTGCGGTGTCTGCCGTCTACCAGGAATTCATAGTGCAAATGAGGGCCGGTGGCATAGCCAGTAGAGCCGACAGTGCCAATAACCTGGCGCTGTTTTACTCGCTGGCCTCTCTTCACTTTGCGCTTTGTTAGGTGTAAATAGCGGGTAACGTAGCGTTCGCCATGCTGAATAAATACATAGTTGCCATTGGGCTTACTGTAGCCGGATGCAATGACTCGGCCGTCGCCCGTTGAGTAAACTGGAGTGCCGCGCGGAGCAGCATAATCGGTACCGTTGTGAGGACGACGCGACTTGAACACTGGATGTAGACGGCGAGGATTAAAGTGTGAGCTGATACGCACTATATCCAATGGCGTGCGAATAAACGCCTTGCGCATGCTTTTACCTTCAGGTGTGAAGTAATTGGCATCGCCACTACTATCGACATAGCGAACTGCGCTGTAAGTATTTCCCTGATTGGTAAAGCTGACGGCGAGAATAGGACCATTGCCGATTTTCTCTCCGTCGAGGAATTTTTCTTCAAACATCACACTGAAACTGTCGCCTTTGCGAATATCCAGTGCGAAATCGATATCCGAGCTGAAGACATCGGCCATTTCCATGATCAGGCTATCGCTCAAACCGGCATCACTACCGGCAACAAATAATGAGCTATCAATTTGTCCCTGGCGGTAAGCGGGATGGCTGTCGGGTTCACGCTGGACTAAATCGTGTTGGAACCTGCTTTCCGCGTCGCGGGTAAATCTGACCTGACGGAGTTGGTCTTTTTGCAGCGCTAAACCCTGCAATTTTCCATCCGGATTGACTGTAAAGGTCAATTCTTCGCCAGGATTAAGTCGCGCTAATTTTTTCGCTTCTTTGCCACTACCCAGTAGCTGATACATCTCCCCGGCGCTTACTTTGGCGCGCTTAAACAGATCGGATAGAGTGTCACCATTACGTACGGTCAAGCTTAATGACTGTACTTTAGCCACAGCTGCTGTTGCTAATGCAATACCTTGCTCGGGAGTAACTTTTTCAACATGCACGGGTTGCTGATCGGTCACGCTCTCTTCAGTTGAAGATAAATTGACGGGAAGCGGCATACGCTTGGCTTCCACTTCCGGCGTTGGAATAAAAACTGCCAACACCAGTACACAGGCCGCGGCACTAGCCGTGAGTGCATGTACGCGGGGAAAATGTTTGGGCAAGGCGCCTATACGGACACGGGATGTCGGTTTGCGATGATTCTGCATGGTATTAACGGGCGGCGCCGGCTGTGGTTGTTATCTGCGCTTGGAGTAATGAGTGTTTAAAAAACAGGCATTGAAGAGACTTTATAGCAAAAAAGCCGCCTGGGTTCACTGGGTAATTGACCCATATCTCCATGAATTAGTTCCTCAGCACTTATTTCATCATTTCAGTGGGGCTATAAGGCCCGCTTGTATTTGCCAAAAAGTTCGGTAATGTTGCAGCGCATTTTGCCGCCGCCCGGTGGCGCTATTTTCAAGCCTAAATATGAGGGGAAAGCATGGCTGGGGTCGACATGACACTGCTTGAAGACTTGGACCGTCGCGGATTAATCAATCAGGCGACTGGTGACGGCGAACTTACGCAGCATTTGTCTGAGAGCCGAACCCTTTATTGTGGCTTTGATCCCACCGCAGACTCCCTTCATATAGGCAGTCTAGTACCGTTGTTGACTTTGAAGAGGTTTCAGGCGGCAGGTCATCAACCGATTGCTTTGGTAGGCGGTGCTACCGGTTTAATCGGGGATCCGTCTTTTAAAGCCCAAGAGCGCAGTCTAAATACCCCGGATGTGGTTGCCGGCTGGGTTGAGAAGTTGAAGAACCAAGTTTCTCAGTTTATCGATTTTGACTGTGGTGAAAACAGCGCACTGGTAGCGAATAATCTGGACTGGACACGTGAGTTGAACGTGCTCGACTTTCTACGTGACGTGGGAAAACATTTCTCAGTCAATAATATGGTGAATAAAGAGTCGGTTAAGCAGCGCATTCAGAGAGAGGGAGAAGGTATCTCCTTTACTGAATTTTCCTATATGTTGCTGCAGTCCATGGATTTTTCCGAACTGTACAAACGCAATAGTTGCACTTTGCAGATCGGCGGTTCCGACCAGTGGGGTAATATTACAGGCGGTGTTGATCTGACCCGTCGCCAGCACCGCGGTAAAGTTTATGGTTTGACCTTGCCATTAGTGACCAAGGCGGATGGTACCAAGTTTGGTAAAACGGAAAGCGGTACTATCTGGCTTGACCCCAAACGTACTAGCCCCTATGCCTTTTACCAATTCTGGCTGAATACCGCCGATGCGGATGTCTATAAATTCCTGCGTTACTTCACCTTTTTGAGTGTCGATGAAATTGAAGCCATTGAACAGGCTGATGGTGAGCGAGCAGGTAAGCCCGAGGCTCAGAGTATTTTGGCTCGAGAAGTAACCCGTCTGGTACATGGTGAAGAGGGGTTGGCTGCAGCTGAGCGTATTTCTCGGGCGCTCTTCTCAGGGGATATTGCAGATTTATCCGCCAGTGATTTGGAACAACTTCGCCTCGATGGCTTACCCTCATCTGCACTTCCAAAAGATTTTGGTGAGCAGAGTCTGATCAACATACTTGTGGATGCAGGTATGGCGCCTTCTGGTAAGCCGGTGAAAGATGCCTTGGGTCGTAATGCCGTATTGATTAATGGCCAGGCGGTAGGCATGAGCGCGAATGCGGAGCCCGCATCAGTATTTGAACGTGATAAAGC
>NZ_CP174289.1:1830000-1940000 GCF_052466765.1 Microbulbifer mixtoriginis (SeqCode) | reverse complement strand
GGTATGGCTGTTCGCCATTTAAAGTGGTACGCGAGCTGGGTTTAGAACGTCGTGAGACAGTTCGGTCCCTATCTGCCGTGGGCGTTGGAAATTTGAGAAGAGTTGCTCCTAGTACGAGAGGACCGGAGTGAACGAACCTCTGGTGTTCGGGTTGTCACGCCAGTGGCATTGCCCGGTAGCTATGTTCGGACGGGATAACCGCTGAAAGCATCTAAGCGGGAAGCCTCCTTCAAGATTAGATTTCCCTGACTCCTTGAGAGTCCTAAAGGGCCGTGGAAGACTACCACGTTGATAGGCTGGGTGTGGAAGCGTTGTGAGGCGTTGAGCTAACCAGTACTAATTGCCCGTGCGGCTTGACCATACAACAGAGATGGTTACTAACGACTAGCTAAGCTAGCGGATTGTGGAATGAAAGACACACAATGATCGCTTGCGGTGTATTACTACAGATTGTTTTACCGACTTATTTGGGGTTATCGCCGGTCAGCAGACCGAGGCAAACAGCGATAACACGGTAGGCCAAGCAAAATTGCTTATAAGACCAACGCCAACCCAAGCCAGTTTGCCTGACGACAATAGAGTTGTGGAACCACCTGATCCCTTGCCGAACTCAGAAGTGAAACGCAACATCGCCGATGGTAGTGTGGGGCTTCCCCATGTGAGAGTAGGTCATCGTCAGGCTTCTAATCCGAAAAGGGCCACCCAATAGGGTGGCCCTTTTTTTATGTGCAAAAAAATATTGAATGCATCAAAAAATAAAAACAGAGAATAAAAAAATAAATTCAAAGTGCAGAAAAAATAAAAAGCCCAATCGAATTTTTACTCGCAACACTCCCGCCGAAAAATCCAACTCGGTAAAAGCTAATGAAAAAAGCGCAGGCTCTAAAAAGCTCCGAAGAGCCTTCCCTCCTATAAATAAAGCACTTTCTTAAATTTTTTCTGTAAGGAAAAAATGGAAATACAAAAAAATAACGCGCTTTATTTAATCTGCACCTCAGGCACCACCAAAAAAATACCTGAAATTAAAAAGTGCTCTTTAACCTAGAAAAATTATTGCGTTGAAAAAAACGGCGCAGAAATACCAATAAAAATACCGGTGATTTTTTGCACGTTTTAATGAACCTGTGCAACCACGGGGCCTAGCGCGGATATACCGCAGTTATGCACAAGTCTATCCAGACTTTCTGTTAATAACGCCAAGCGGTGGACAGTGGATAAATGGCTGGTGTTTTTTTACCCGTTGAAAAGGCCCCCGCGGAAACAGGGGCCTGAGCGTGGATATCCCTGAGTTATACACAGCTCTATCCATGGATTCTGTTAGTAACAGCCTGTTAATGGAATGGTCATCAGCAGGAAACAGAAATATGCCTTGGTGTTGTGGGTAACTTGGAAGGATGTTCGGGTGTGTGTAAAAGGGGAGTAATAAAAAGCCCCTAGAGAGGGGCTTCAGAAAGTACTTACAACTTGAATTAATTTACCTGCTCATAGGCATTGTCCGGAACTAGATCATACTGCATTTCTTTCAAGCGTAATTCATCAAGGGGAACAAGAGCTGAGGGAAGAGTAAAGTGCCGAATAACTGTACCTGCCTGGCAGTCTATTATCTCAATATCTTCCTGTGTCTCCTGCAGACTATGTAACAAGCCCTTTAGGTGGGTTGCACTGGCATTGGAGAGGGATTGGTAATCATGTGTGCCATTGAGCCTGACAAAACGAGCTTCGGCGCCAGCTTCTTCTATACGGAGCCAGGCAATACCGGCTTCCTTTCCAGGTTCTCCAAAGACTATAGGGCCGAGAGAGTCTTCGTCGACAGGAGCAAAATCTGTGTCGGTTGGGGATAGTAAGGTACCTACCCAAACCCAGCCAGGGAGGCTTATACGGCTAAGCTGCCACTCACACAACCAGACAGTTTGATCGTCATCAATACGGAATTCTCGATAGTCTCTTTGGCTAAGGTAATTGTCAAAGGAGACTTTGGCGGTGGGGTTGTCTCTGCGGAAGCTGTGTAGTTGTTGGGTCATCTCATAATTGACTTCCCAGTGTTTTTTTAATCGCCATTGCATGGGGTATAGTCCCCACTCAACGATATATTCTTCCCGCTCAGAAATGGTTTCAACCACTCGCCAAAAAGCGCCATCAATAAGTATGCAAGTTTCACCAATTTTACATCCTGGCGCGATGATACTGCACTCGGGAGATGCTTCAGAAGCACTGACGATATGCTCAGCACGCCCCTCAATAACTTCATACCAAGGAAAACCGTGGCGCAGGGGGGGAGGAAAAGCCAGTGCTGGTCGGCCACCAAGTAAGCGACGGAAAAGTACAGACTTCTCAATTTCAAGGTCAGAAAGTGTATAGCCCTCCTGCTGGGTGATCTGGCCCCAGGCAAAAGCGGCTCGAATTAAGTGTTTTTCACGGTCTGAAAAGCTCATGGGTGCAGTCATGGGCAAGCTAAAACTGAAACCTTACCACTCAGAGCAGATGGGTGCTAATGCAATTCTTCGAGATTGAGTGGCTGGGGACAGAGATGTTGGAAGTTGGATACACTGCGAAGCTTGGCACCATAGGTTAAGGAGAATAATAACGTGTTAGGGGTAAACAGTCTTCGAACTGCTATCGCCATATTAAGCGTCTTGTTAATAGCGCCGGTAATAACTGCAAAGGAATTGTCTAATACGCAGGAATGCTATTTGGATGGTTGGCGGCACCCATTAAGGTGCGAGCGAATTTCAGTGGGGCACGGAGATAGCAAGGTAAATTTAGCAGTATTTGTTTCACCGGCTCTAGATGAGACGCAGCGAGAGCCTTTATATCTTCTTGCTGGTGGTCCAGGTCAGGCCGCGAGTGGTTTGATTCCGCTATTGCACACATTCCGAAAAATTAATCAGAACCGGGCAATAGTCATGGTTGACCGGAGGGGAACCGGGCACTCTCGGTCATTTGATTGTGGTATAGATCGGCATACACCAATGGATTTATCACTGATTTCCAAAGAATTGGAGCAGTGTTATCTACAGCAGGCTACTTTTGCTAATTCATTGAGTAGTCGACAAGCGGTTGAGGACCTGGAAAAGGTACGAAAGTATTTTAATCACAAGCAAATATCTCTTTGGGGGGGATCTTGGGGGACCCGAACAGCACTTCTTTATCAACAGTGGCATCCGAACAGTTTGAAAACATTGGTGCTCGATGCGGTTGCACCTATCGATACTAAAGTCTTTCTAAGTGCGGCAGCTGCGGAAGACGCTATTCAAATACTGATGCGTGATTGCAGCTTAGAGCTGAGCTGCTCTAAGTTTGGAAACTGGAGGGAGGTATTGGATAAATTATTAAGTCAATGGGATGAGTCTAAATCCATGGATTTCCCTGATCCTGTGACAGGAAAGCCAATGAAGCATTCAATGTCTCGTTGGGTGCTACAAAATACCATACGTGCCGCCCTTTACTCTCCAGAAGCTGCTGCGCAATTACCCTTTGCTATTCAGCAGGCTGGCTTGGGGAATTATTATCCGCTTGCGGGTATTACTGGTTTATTTCCCGAGTCAGCTTTAGGTATGTTCCTTGGCTTAACGCTTTCTATTGCTTGTGCGGAAGAATTATCCCGTATCAGTGAGGAGGAGATTTTAGCTGATACTAATGGGTCTTTTGCGGGAAATGCTTTTCTTGAGATATTTGAACGTGGTTGTGAAGTTTGGCCTGTTGCCGATCGCTCCTATGCTAAACCACAACATAGAGAGCACCCGGTTTTACTAATTTCCGGGGAAGCCGATCCAATAACACCTCCAAGATATGCCGAAAAACAACTTGGCTACTTGACCAATAAACAGCATTTAATCATTGCTAGCGGTGGTCATATTAATTCCATGAGAGGTTGTGTACCGCAGTTAATCGAAGAGTTCCTGGACTCTTCAGGGAGAGAATTGGCAACGACTTGTGTTGATGAAATTCACAGGCCACCGTTTGTGAGTGGAATTTATGGGCCAGAGATAATGCAGCGCGTAGCGCCTACCACTACAAGTGGAAAGCTTGGGGAGAATGCACTGTGATTAAGGTTGAGGGGGTAAATAAGCAATTTTCTGGGGTTTCTATACTGCGCAATCTTAGCTTTTCTGTGCCAGATGGT
This sequence comes from Microbulbifer mixtoriginis (SeqCode), assembly GCF_052466765.1. Classification (NCBI taxonomy): domain Bacteria; kingdom Pseudomonadati; phylum Pseudomonadota; class Gammaproteobacteria; order Cellvibrionales; family Microbulbiferaceae; genus Microbulbifer; species Microbulbifer mixtoriginis (SeqCode). The sequence continues at coordinate 1,935,877 of NZ_CP174289.1, read as the reverse complement.
GAGATAACGGCCTTGCTTGGTGCTAACGGTGCTGGAAAGACCACGTGCCTGAGAATAATTGCCGGTCTTTTGAATGCAGATAGCGGCAAAGTTTTTGTTGGTGATATAGACCCTTGTAAAAACCCAAAAGGTGCTCGTAGGCAGCTTGGTATTGTAGGTGATAGGGAGGGGCTTTATGAGCGGCTCACTGTTGCAGAATATTTATCCTTTTTTGCCTGTGCTCAAGGGCTGACTGGGTCAGAATTAGAATTTGCACTGCAATCGGTTAAGGAAGAATTAGAACTATCGAACCTGTGGAATCGCCGAACCAAGGGGTTTTCTCAGGGAGAGCGGATGAAAGTTTCTCTCGCTAGAGCATTGGTGCATCGTCCGAGTCACTTGGTGCTCGATGAGCCAACCCGGGGGTTGGATATACTTGCTGCTCGCCTGTTACGTAAGACGCTTTTGCGCTTGAGGGCAGAGGGAACTGCTGTTTTATTTTCCAGCCATATTATGGCTGAAGTGCTCGAGCTATCCGACAGGGTTCTAGTTATGGCGGGAGGTTCGATAGTGGGGAGCGGGACCCCGGATGAACTTATGCAACAGACTGGCTCCGCAAGCCTTGAGGATAGCTTTGTGGAGCTTGCCTATGGGAATTTGTTAGAAAAAGACAAATGCGGTGAGCCGGTAGGATGAGTTTTAAAAATCTATTTTCTTTGCAGATGCGAGCATTACTTCTTAAAGAGTTACGCGAAGTTTGGCGTGATCGACGCGCCCTAATGATCACACTAGGTTTCACCTTATTGTTCCCTGTGCTGATCATTAGTAGTGGCGCTTTATCTTTGAAGGTAATGTCTGATACCTCCTTTGATGTAGCTATTATTGGGGCTGAGTATGCGCCGCTGTTGGAGGAGCAGTTACAGACAGGGGACTTGCGAATTGAGCGCTTGCAAGATGGGGCTCCTCAAGCGCTTTTAGCAGATACATATGATGTGGTTCTGCGAATAGAGCAAAACTTTACTGAAGATTATCGAAGCCTGTTGTCTCCCAAGATTTATCTGTATGTAAATAGTGCAGATCAGTCTGCGGGGCGTGCTGCACAGCTGGTGCAGCAGCAGTTGGCGCTATTTCAGCAGGTGATTGTGCGGCAGCGTTTAGCAGCCAGAGGTTTAGCAACTCAGGTTTTAGCACCGTGGCAGCTTGAGGTGCGGGATGTCAGTACGCCGTCCAGTCGAGGATTGGCAATTTGGGGGCTGATGGTTCCCTTGTTACTGATAATGGCACTGCTAGTGTGTAGTGCGGCCCCTTCTATTGATACTTCTGCTGGGGAGCGTGAGCGCATGACCATCGAGGTATTATTACAGCAGCCTATAAGCAGCTGGCAACTTGTGGTGGCGAAAGCTGTAGCCGTTACCAGTATTGGTTGGTTTGGTGCACTTCTTTCTCTGGCAGTTTTAACTGTATCACTTGGCTTGCTTCCCTTGGCTGAGATTGGTGTCCGCTTTTCAGCTGGCATCAATGAACTGATGGCGATAAGTCTTATTTTACTGCCCTTAGCACTTCTGGTTGCGGTATTGCAGATTCTGCTATCTCTGCGTTCCCGTTCCTTTAAAGATGCCCAGATTCAGCTGAGTATTTTACAGGCTCTACCTGTCACACTGTTAATTGTATTGAAGTTGTCCAATATTGAACTGGACTCGCCCTTGTGGCAGTTGACTCCACTTATCGGGCAGCAGCAGTGGTTGAGTGCATTAATGGCTGGGGAGTCCGTTTCTGTCTCCCTGGTGATAGCTGGTTCCCTGGTCACCCTTTCTTTGGTCGGGCTGTGTATATTAGTAGGTGCCCGTGCTTTACGGCGTGAAAGCTTACTTGGGGCAACCTAGCTGGTGAACTGAGAGTTGTAATGGCATGAACGATTTTCGCGAGGGGCTGCTGAGTATCAATTTGCAGTCCATTGCTGACAACTACCTGGATCTGACTAAGCGACTGGCCGCGGGTACTCGCTGTGGCGCAGTAGTCAAAGCGGATGCCTATGGCCTTGGTATGAATCAGGTAGTGCCGGCTCTGTATAGACAGGGTTGCCGAGACTTTTTTGTGGCAACGCAAACGGAAGGGGAACGCCTGCGTAAAGAGTTAGGTGATAACGTTCGCATTGTTATCTTGACCGGGGTGCGCACCGGGGCAGAGCTAGAATGTGCACGCGCAGGATTAATGCCGACACTTTTCACACTAGAGCAGTTGCGCAACTGGGTGGATATTTCCGTTAGCGAGGGGATTAAGGCGCCTTGTGCGGTAAAGATAGATTCGGGTATGACTCGCCTGGGTATGTCTCCCGAAGAGTTTGACCTACTGCTGAGAGATAGTCAGTTGTTGCGCTCGGCGGATATTCGTATTTTGCTGAGCCACCTTGCCTGTGCGGATGAACCCCAGCATCCACAAAACAATATTCAGTTGCGTAGCTTTAAAGCGGCTGGGGAAAGGTTGAGGGCCCTGTGCCCTGAGGTTCAGCTGAGTCTCGCCAATTCATCGGGTATTTTCCTAGGTGAAGAGTATCACTTTGATATTGCGCGGCCGGGCTCTGCGCTTTATGGCGTCAATCCAATACCCGGGACCACAAACCCTATGCGCTCAGCTGTGGCACTCAGTCTGCCTATCGTGCAAAAGCGATTTGTCAGTCGTGAACAATGGGTAGGCTATGGAGCTACCCAACAAATAGCAGCGGGCAGCTGGTTGGCGGTAGCCCGTGGTGGATATGCCGATGGGATAATCCGGGCTCAGGGAGGGCGCGGTTGTGGCTGGGCCTATGGCCGCCAACTGCCGATAATTGGCCGGATTTCCATGGATTCCACAACATTTGATATTTCTGCTCTCTCTCAAGAGGAGCGGGAATCCCTCCAATCAATTGAGATACTGAATAAAGACCTGACGGTAGATGAGGTGGCTGAATACGCTGGCACCATAGGTTATGAAGTGCTGACCAGCTTAGGGCACCGTTATTTCCGTCGCTATATAAAAAGTTAATTACCTTGCTAGACACTATTAAGAAAAGTCCACTGGAACCATTGCGCCCAGTTTTGGAATTATTGGCTGATGGCGAGACGCACTCTGGCGAGGCGCTCGGATTGGCTCTAGGAGTAAGCCGGGCTGCGGTTTGGAAACAGTTACAGAAGCTAGAGCAGTACGGATTGGCTTTGGAGTCCATTAAGGGGCAAGGCTACCGCTTGCCTGGTGGTTTGGAGCTCCTGTCCTCAGAAAAAATTTACAGCACATTGGGTGAGCAAGCCGGGGTGCTATTGCGAGAGTTGATGCTATTTGATGAGGTCGACTCCACCAATACCCAGTTGCTATCACTCATGGAGGAGGGAAGAGGGCATGGGGTTGCACTGCTCTCCGAGCGGCAGAGTGCCGGCCGCGGTCGTCGTGGTCGGCAATGGGTTAGCCCCTATGGAACGGGCATCAGCCTATCCATTGGGTGGGAGTTCAATGGGGGGGTGCAATGCCTCGAAGGGTTGAGCCTCGCCGTTGGGGTGGCTATTGCCCGGGCATTGGAGCGCTTTTCGGTGCCAGATGTTCGCCTCAAATGGCCAAATGATGTTTGGTGTCGCGGTCGAAAGTTATCCGGTGTTTTACTGGAGCTTAAAGGCGATCTTACGGATCGCTGTGCTGTGGTGATTGGTATTGGCTTAAATAGTGGCTTGCGAAGTGAGATTGCCACGGAAATAGATCAGCCATGGGCAGACTTGCAACAAGTGAAGCCCGGAATATCTCGCAATCAACTGGTGGCAGCGATTCTGACTGAGCTGCTACCGCTTTTATACAGCTATACCGAACAAGGTTTTGTTGCTTACCGTGAAGCCTGGATGAAGCTGGATCAGTTTGCTGGGCAAAAGGTAACTCTGCAGGCAGGTAGTCAAACCTGGAGCGGAGTTGCAGCTGGCGTTAGTGAAAAGGGTGCTTTGAAGTTAAATATGGGCGGGCAAGTGCAACACTTCCATGGTGGTGAGATTTCTTTACGGGGGCAGGTTTGATTCTCGAACTGGATATCGGTAATACCCGGGGCAAGTGGCGCCTGTTAGATGAAGTACAGGTAAGTGCCAGGGGTAGCTTTATGACTGCCGATCTGCGCGATGGGCATTTGCCCGATGGGTGGGATCTGTTGGATCCGCGGAGAGTACGCGTGGTCAATGTGGCCGGACCGCAAGTTGCGGAGACGCTGATCGGGCATATTCAGGAGTTGTTTTCACTTGAGGTGGAGTTTTCTCAGGTACTGCTGGAATGTGCTGGAGTAGCCTGTGGCTATGATAATCACCGCCTGCTCGGCACTGATCGCTGGCTGGCTATGCTGGCTGCCTATGATCGAGAGCGGGAGGCGGCCCTAATTGTCGACTGCGGCAGCGCGGTCACTCTGGATTTGGTCGACAATAGCGGGCGTCACTTGGGGGGCTACATTGTCCCTGGTGTCGGCCTTATGCAACGTTCTTTGTATCTGGATACTCATGCGGCTAAAAGTGCGCAGGATATTGCTCTAACGGAGTCCCTCGGTGCAGGCCGCAGTACCGATGAAGCCATAAACCGAGGCCTCCTGCTTATGGTACTTGGTGCCATCGATCGTGCACTGGAAGAGTTGCGTGGATACTGTGCTGAAGAACCGCTGTTGTGGTTGACAGGCGGCGATGCCCCAGTGCTGTCAGCTCTTTATCAGCGGGAGCACCATTTGGTTCCTGAGCTGGTAATGGATGGCTTGGCGTTAAGTAATCCTTGAAATAAATAACACCCTATGCGCTGGATAGCTCTTTTCTTAATACTGTTAAATTTCGGCGTCTTTGCTTGGTTTGTTGGTACTTCAACCTCTGATAAAGAGAGAATAAGGGTTGCCGATAAAAGGGCGGAGGTACAGGTCCAGAGTATTGCCCTGGTCAATGAGATATCTCCTCTGCCGGTGGCTCCCGTGTCGCCCGCAAAGGCAAGCTCTACTGAGCAGCTCTGCACTTTGCTTGGCCCATTTGCGGAGGAGTCACTTGGAGAGGCGATAGTACAGCGCTTAAAGTCCCTGCAGGTTTCTGCCGTATTGCGAGATGTGGAGATGCAAGGGCAGATGCGGTACTGGGTTTTTCTGCCACCATTGAATTCCAGGCGAGAAGCCTACAATCGTTTACGAGAATTGCAGGCACAGGGAATAGATAGTTATGTGATCCCCAAAGGTGCGTTGGCAGATGGTATTTCCTTTGGCATTTTCAGTGAGCGTTCGCGTGCTGAATCTCTGACAGGTGAGTTGATCGAGAAAGGCATACGGGCTCAATTTCGCGAGGAGCCTCAGACCCACGCCGAACGCTGGATCGTATTGGCGCCAGGCGCCTCAGATAGTTTAGCCCCGGATTTTTGGTTGCAGTTGCAGCAAGAGCATCCCGAGCTGGATCGTCGCCGTAATCTTTGTGCAGAAGTGTCCGGTTGATGGGGGTGGGCTGGAGGTCTAGGTCCCCAGCCGTGAAACAAGGTTCGCCGTATTTTTCTATACGTGGCAACAGGCGACATAAAAATTCTGATTTTTCTGCAAAAAGGGTGTTGCGTGTCGGGATAACTTCCCATAGAATCCCGCCTCCATTGACGAGGGTGACTATTCAGCTTCGGCAATGGACGGGATAGGGCTGGCGTAGCTCAGTTGGTAGAGCAGCTGACTTGTAATCAGCCGGTCGGGGGTTCGACTCCTCTCGCCAGCTCCATTTTTATCCCGGCGCTGCTCGACATTGGATTTTTCAGCTAAGTCTGTGAAATTTAAAGAAAAAAATGTTGACAGCGCGGCGGAAGGTGTAGAAAATGCACTCCGCATTGAGGCAGGGGTTCCCGAGTGGCCAAAGGGATCAGACTGTAAATCTGACGCGAAAGCTTCGGTGGTTCGAATCCACCCCCCTGCACCATTTTTTACACCGTAAGGTGTTGCCGGCAAGACAGGTAGTTTTGTCTGGAGGCTCCCGCAAGCGGGCATAGTTCAATGGTAGAACCTCAGCCTTCCAAGCTGATGATGCGGGTTCGATTCCCGCTGCCCGCTCCAACTATGGGTTCGGCTGGAATGCTCTCCAAAATGGCAAGCCTTGTGGTCGCCTAGGAAGGCGTTGATTTGCTCATGTAGCTCAGGGGTAGAGCACACCCTTGGTAAGGGTGAGGTCGGCGGTTCAAATCCGCCCATGAGCTCCATTTTTCAATAGCCGCAAGGGTGAAAGCTCTTGCGGTTGTTTGTGTCCGGGGTCGGGCTTTTCCGGGTCGGATGCGCATGTTCTGTACGTGGGTGGTGCCGTTAGCGGCTCATCTATATTAGGAGGCTGCAATGGCAAAAGAAAAGTTTGAACGTTCCAAGCCCCACGTGAACGTGGGCACCATCGGTCACGTTGACCACGGTAAAACCACCCTGACCGCTGCTCTGACCCGCGTATGTGCGGAAGTATGGGGCGGTGACGCTGTTGCTTTTGACGGTATCGACAATGCTCCGGAAGAGCGTGAGCGCGGTATCACCATCGCTACTTCTCACGTTGAGTACGAGTCCCCGACTCGCCACTACGCGCACGTAGACTGCCCGGGACACGCCGACTACGTTAAGAACATGATCACCGGTGCCGCTCAGATGGACGGCGCTATCCTGGTATGTTCCGCTGCTGACGGCCCCATGCCGCAGACTCGTGAGCACATCCTGCTTTCCCGTCAGGTAGGTGTACCTTACATCGTTGTATTCCTGAACAAAGCGGACATGGTAGACGACGAAGAGCTGCTCGAGCTGGTAGAAATGGAAGTTCGCGAACTTCTGGACCAGTACGAGTTCCCAGGTGACGACACTCCGATCATCGTTGGTTCCGCTCTGATGGCCCTGAACGGCGAAGACGACAACGAAATGGGTACTACCGCTGTTAAGAAGCTGGTAGAAACTCTGGACGAGTACATCCCTGAGCCGGAGCGTGCAGTAGATCAGCCGTTCCTGATGCCGATCGAAGACGTATTCTCCATCTCTGGCCGTGGTACCGTAGTAACCGGTCGTGTAGAGCGTGGTGTAATCAACACTGGCGACGAAGTTGAGATCGTTGGTATTAAAGAAACCACCACCACTACCTGTACTGGTGTTGAAATGTTCCGCAAGCTGCTCGACGAAGGTCGTGCTGGTGAGAACATCGGTGCGCTGCTGCGTGGCACCAAGCGTGACGAAGTAGAGCGTGGTCAGGTACTGGCTAAGCCGGGCTCCATCACTCCGCACACCAAGTTCGAAGCGGAAGTGTACATCCTGTCCAAGGACGAAGGTGGTCGTCACACCCCGTTCTTTAAAGGCTACCGTCCTCAGTTCTACTTCCGTACTACCGACGTAACTGGTGCGGTTGAGCTGCCGGAAGGCACTGAAATGGTAATGCCGGGCGACAACATTCAAATGGTTGTTACCCTGATCGCTCCGATCGCCATGGAAGACGGCCTGCGCTTCGCTATCCGCGAAGGTGGTCGTACCGTAGGTGCGGGCGTTGTTGCTAAGATCATTGAGTAATCTTTGATCTTCGTGTCGCCAGGGTTCCCTGACGGCGCAGTAGATGAGAGGGTGGTCTGTAGCCCTCTTTATCTTCGGATGCTAAGGCATCCAAGCTGTACAGGCCAGTAGTTCAATTGGTAGAGCACCGGTCTCCAAAACCGGGTGTTGGGGGTTCGAGTCCCTCCTGGCCTGCCATTTTAAACACTCCACTTGAAATAAGTTTAGGGGTGTCGCAAGACCCTACTTGTCAGTGGGGCTTTTGTGTTTTTGAGCACTAAGGGCTTATCTGTAGTGCGCTAAGGGCTTCATATATGAATGCTAAAGCAGAAGCGAAAACCTTTCGTCTTGACGGCCTGAAATGGCTGCTAATAGTGCTGCTGGTTGGTGGTGCTGTGGCGGGCAATTCTTATTATGCCGAATTCCCCTTGATTTACCGCGTGCTGGCAGTGACTGCAATCTGCCTGGCTGCCCTGGTTGTCGCGGTGAATACTGCGAAGGGTAATGCACTCTGGCAACTGTTGCGCGAAGCGCAAACGGAAGTCAGGCGCGTGGTTTGGCCGACTCGTCAAGAGGCCACCCAGACGACTGTGATTGTGGTGGTTTTTGTGTTGATTATGGCGCTAATTCTCTGGGCGCTGGACTCCGCTTTAGGTTGGGCGGCATCCAAACTCATCGGCTAAAGGTTGATACATGTCAAAGCATTGGTATGTGGTCCAGGCTTACTCGGGCTATGAGAAGCGTGTAGCTAGCTCTCTCAAGGAGCGAATTGAGCTGCACGAAATGGATCACCTGTTTGGTGAAGTGCTGGTTCCCACCGAAGAAGTGGTGGAGATGCGGGCAGGGCAAAAGCGCAAGAGTGAGCGCAAGTTCTTCCCCGGTTATGTCCTGGTGGAAATGGAACTGAATGACGATACTTGGCACTTGGTAAAAGAAACTCCTCGAGTGCTCGGTTTTATCGGAGGCAAGGCGGATAGGCCGGCCCCGATCACTGATCGCGAAGCGCAGGCTATCCTGAATCGAATCGACGATTCCGCCGATAAGCCCAAGCCCAAGACCCTATTTGAGCCAGGTGAGATGGTTCGGGTTATCGATGGTCCGTTTAATGATTTCAACGGTGTGGTCGAAGAGGTCAACTACGAGAAGAGTCGCTTGCGAGTGGCCGTGTTGATCTTTGGACGCTCCACTCCAGTTGAACTGGAGTTCAGTCAGGTAGAGAAAACCTGATTCCAGTATAAATTTTTTGCCCTCTTTCGCCGCAAGGTGGAAGGGGGTTTTCGCGTCCCCGGAAAATAGATTTTATTGGTCGGGGCGGGGAGCCAGTTGCAGTAACCATTAACGGTTAGGTGTAGCAGGCGTTACCACCCATCTAGAGGAGAGCTGTAATGGCTAAGAAAGTAGAAGCTTATATCAAGCTGCAAGTTAAGGCCGGTCAGGCCAACCCAAGTCCGCCCGTTGGTCCTGCGCTGGGTCAGCACGGCGTGAACATCATGGAATTCTGTAAGGCGTTCAACGCCCAGACTCAAGGCCTTGAGCCGGGTCTGCCGGTGCCGGTTGTGATCTCTGTATACAGCGATCGTTCCTTCACCTTCATCATGAAGTCCCCGCCCGCCGCAGTACTGCTGCGCAAGGCCGCCAAGATCAAGAGTGGTTCCGGTCGCCCGAATACCGACAAGGTCGGTAAGGTTACCCGCGCTCAGATCGAAGAGATCGTAGAAATGAAAAAGGCTGACCTGACTGCATCCGATATGGACGCGGCCGTGCGCACAATCGCCGGTTCCGCACGCAGTGCCGGTATCGAAGTGGAGGGTCTCTAAGTGGCTAAATTGAGCAAGCGTCAGCGCGTAATCGCTGAGAAAGTTGAAGCTGGTAAAGCATACGGCATCGAAGAAGCCGTAGCTCTGCTGAAAGAGCTGTCCAACGTTAAGTTTGCAGAGACTGTAGACGCTTCTGTAAACCTGGGTATCGATCCGCGTAAATCCGACCAGGCTGTTCGCGGTGCGACCACTCTGCCGCATGGTACCGGTAAAGAAGTTCGCGTAGCTGTTTTCACCCAGGGTGCAAACGCTGATGCCGCTAAAGAAGCGGGCGCTGACCTGATCGGTATGGACGAGCTGGCTGCCGACGTTAAAGCGGGCAAGATGGACTTCGACGTAGTAATCGCTTCTCCCGATGCGATGCGCGTTGTAGGTCAGCTGGGTCAAATCCTCGGCCCGCGCGGCCTGATGCCGAACCCGAAGACTGGCACTGTAACTCCAGACGTTGCTACCGCAGTTAAAAATGCCAAAGCTGGTCAGGTGCGTTTCCGCGCTGACAAAGGCGGCATCATCCACGGTGGTATCGGCAAAGTTGCTTTCGATGCGAACTTGCTGAAAGAGAACCTGGAAGCTCTGGTAGCAGACCTGAAGAAGGCCAAGCCGGCTTCTGCAAAAGGTGTGTACCTGAAGAAGATCACCCTGAGCACCACTATGGGCCCAGGTCTGGTTATCGACCAGTCTTCCCTGAACATCTAATTGAAGCTGTGCGCTGACACTGTTGGCGCATAGTAAATCGAACTTTGGGGTCCACTTGATGCTTAGGCAGAAATGTGGGCCGTCAAAGACCGTAGGTGCCAGATGCGTTGAGGTTTAACGTGTCTGGCTTAATCCAAATCTCGGCCAGGTTGGCCGTTGAGAGGTTTGAGCCTACGCAGACGGTGTCGCCCAAACCAGTATTTTTACTGGATTTGAGCTTTATGCACCGGAACGGATCGGGCTTTGAGCCCGGTTTTTTTCAAATCCAGGAGTGACACTATGGCTATTGGACTCGAAGACAAGAAAGCGATTGTCGCAGATGTCCAGCAAGCTGCTGAGGGTGCTCTGTCTGCGGTAGTTGCGGATTCCCGCGGCGTTACCGTAAATGACATGACTGCCCTGCGCAAAGAGGCTCGCGAGAACGGCGTTTGGTTGAAAGTCGTCCGCAATACTCTGGCGCGTCGCGCTCTGGCAGGAACCGATTACGAATGTCTGACTGACAAATTCGTAGGTCCTAGCATCATTGCATTCTCTAACGAACACCCAGGTGCCGGCGCGCGCATCCTGAGCCAGTTCGCCAAGGGCAATGACAAGCTGGAACTGAAAGGTGCTGCCTTCGAAGGCGCGATCACCGACGTCGCATTGTTGGCAAGCCTGCCGACTTACGACGAGGCGATCGCCAAGCTGATGAGCGTGTTGAAAGAAGCATCTGCTGGCAAGCTGGTCCGCACTATTGCGGCCGTTCGCGACCAAAAAGAGCAGGAAGCTGCGTAATTGTATTCGCTTTAGCGAATCGCGGTTTCAAAACGAAATACGAGCAGCTACTGCTCAAACCAATTCAGGTAATGACTCATGTCTCTGACTAAAGAAGATATCATCAACGCTGTTGCCGAAATGTCTGTTAAAGACGTTGTTGAGCTGATCGAAGCAATGGAAGAGAAGTTCGGTGTAACTGCTGCTGCAGCAGTTGTAGCCGGCCCGGCTGGTGGCGAAGCTGCCGCTGAAGAGAAAGACTCTTTCGACGTAGTTCTGACTTCTGCAGGCGACAAGAAAGTGAACGTGATCAAGGTTGTTCGCGGCATCACCGGCCTGGGCTTGAAAGAAGCCAAGGCACTGGTTGACGGCGCTCCAAGCCCGCTGAAAGAAGGCGCAACCAAAGACGAAGCTGAAGCCGCTAAGAAAGAGCTGGAAGAAGCTGGCGCAACTGTAGAACTGAAGTAATTCGGTTGTTGCGATTCCCGCTATTGGTCGCCTAAAACGACACATAGCGGTAAGGCTGGTGGACTTTTGTCCGCCGGCCTTTTTGCCGTTTGCGGTACTGAGGTTTTAGCGGTGCCGGCGGTATAAAACCGTGGCAAACCTCATTTAACCATAGCGCAGTTGCGCTGCCCGAAAGCAAGCGGAGAGGTTTCTGAACAGCACAGGCAAACTGTGTTGTTCAGAGGCTTCTCGCCCGGAGGGGCTCCCGAATGGAGTCCCACGAAGTCTTGTCACTGATCAAGCTGGGGAATTTGAATGGCTTACTCATATACTGAGAAAAAACGTATCCGCAAGGATTTTGGCAAACTGCCTAAGGTCATGGATGTGCCCTTCCTGCTTGCGATACAGCTGGATTCATATCGCAATTTTACACAGGCCGACAAGCGCCCCGACGATCGCTTAGATGTCGGCCTGCAGGCGGCGTTTAAATCCGTATTTCCGATTGTCAGCTATTCAGGCAATGCCGCTCTGGAGTACGTGAGCTACACACTGGGTAAGCCCGCTTTCGATGTTAAGGAATGTACTCTGCGCGGCGTGACCTACGCCTGTCCGCTGCGTGTACGTGTGCGCCTGATTATTTACGATAAAGAGTCTGCGAATAAGTCCATTAAGGACATCAAAGAGCAGGAAGTTTACATGGGCGAAATCCCGCTCATGACGGACAACGGCACCTTTGTAATTAATGGTACTGAGCGTGTTATCGTATCCCAGCTACACCGTTCCCCGGGTGTATTTTTCGATCACGACAAAGGCAAGACCCATTCCTCCGGTAAGCTGCTGTACGCCGCGCGTGTAATTCCTTATCGTGGCTCCTGGCTGGACTTCGAATTCGATCCAAAGGACTTGGTATTCGTTCGTATCGACCGCCGTCGCAAACTGCCTGCGACAATTCTGTTACGTGCACTGGGATATAGCTCCCAGGAAATGCTGGAGATGTTCTTCGAGACCAGCAAGTTTGAGCTGCAGGAAGACCGCGTTAGCCTGGAACTGATTCCCTCCCGCTTGCGCGGTGACGTGGCCTCTTTTGATATTAAAGATGGCCAGGGCAAGGTGATTGTGGAAGAGGGGCGTCGTATCACCCCGCGTCATATTCGCCAGCTGGAGAAAGCCGGCGTAGAAAAGCTGGACGCGCCACTGGAATACCTGTTTGGCCGTATTCTGGCTCACGATATTGTCGATGAGTCTACTGGTGAAATTGCAGTTGAGTGTAATGCTGAGATTACCGCTGAAGTAATCGCCCAGTTACGCACACTCAATATTAAGACTTTCGAAACGCTGTACACGAATGATCTAGACCGTGGACCGTTTATCTCCGATACCCTGCGTGCAGAGCCTTCCCGCACTCAGCTGGAAGCGCTGGTAGAGATCTACCGCATGATGCGCCCAGGCGAGCCGCCCACCAAGGAGTCTGCGGAATCCCTGTTTGAAAACCTGTTCTTCACCGACGAGCGCTACGATCTGTCCGCCGTTGGTCGCATGAAGTTCAATCGTCGCCTGGGCCGTGAAGACGAGACCGGCGAAGGCACCCTGAGCAAAGAAGATATCGTTGATGTACTGAAGACCTTGATCGATATCCGTAACGGCCAGGGCATGGTGGACGATATCGATCACCTGGGGAACCGCCGCGTGCGCTCCGTTGGTGAGATGGCCGAGAACCAGTTCCGCGTTGGTCTGGTACGTGTGGAGCGCGCGGTCAAAGAGCGCCTGTCCATGGCGGAGTCCGAAGGCCTGATGCCGCAGGACCTGATCAATGCCAAGCCGGTTGCCGCTGCAGTGAAGGAATTCTTCGGTTCCTCGCAGCTGTCCCAGTTTATGGACCAGAACAACCCGCTGTCGGAAGTGACTCACAAGCGTCGTGTTTCCGCACTGGGCCCAGGTGGTTTGACCCGTGAGCGCGCTGGCTTTGAGGTGCGCGACGTGCACCCGACTCACTACGGCCGCGTATGTCCGATTGAGACGCCGGAAGGACCGAACATCGGTCTGATCAACTCCCTGGCCACTTACGCTCGCGCTAACCACTACGGTTTCCTCGAAAGTGCTTATCGCAAAGTGGTTGATGGCAAGGTAACCGACGAAATCGCTTACCTGTCAGCGATCAATGAAGCAAATTACATTATTGCCCAGGCGTCTGCGGAAGTAGATGACAACGGCAACTTCATTGATGACCTGATCAGCGTGCGTCACCATGGCGAATTTACCCTGAAGGCACCGGGTGAAATCCAGTATATGGATGTTTCCGCCAAGCAGGTGGTTTCTGTCGCTGCGGCGATGATCCCGTTCCTTGAGCACGATGACGCCAACCGTGCATTGATGGGCTCGAACATGCAGCGTCAGGCGGTACCGACCCTGCGTGCTGAAAAGCCGCTAGTAGGCACCGGTATGGAGCGCACCGTAGCGCGCGACTCCGGGGTATGTGTGGTAGCCAAGCGTGGCGGTGTGATTGAACGTGTTGATTCCAGCCGTGTGGTAGTCCGCGTGGCGGACGCTGAGGTGGAAGCCGGTGATGCAGGTGTAGATATTTATAACCTGACCAAATACATCCGCTCCAACCAGAATACCTGTATCAATCAGCGCCCGATTGTTAACACTGGTGATCGCGTAACCCGGGGCGATATCCTCGCCGATGGTCCTTCTGTAGATCTGGGTGAGCTGGCTCTTGGCCAGAATATGCGCATCGCCTTTATGCCCTGGAATGGTTACAACTTTGAGGATTCCATCCTTATTAGTGAGCGCGTTGTACAGGAAGACCGCTTCACCACTATTCACATCCAGGAACTGACCTGTATTGCCCGAGATACCAAACTGGGTAGTGAGGAGATCACTGCGGATATCCCCAATGTGGGTGAGTCTGCGCTGAATAAGTTGGACGAGTCCGGCATTGTATATATCGGTGCGGAAGTAGGTGCCGGCGATATCCTGGTCGGTAAGGTGACTCCTAAAGGCGAAGCACAGCTGACCCCAGAAGAGAAGCTGCTGCGTGCAATCTTCGGTGAAAAAGCTTCCGACGTTAAAGACACTTCCCTGCGCGCGCCCAGTGGCACCCGCGGTACGGTGATCGACGTTCAGGTATTCACCCGTGACGGCCTGCAGAAAGATCAGCGTTCCATCGATATCGAGAAGGCGCAGCTGGATGAGGTTCGCAAGGACCTGAATGAAGAGTACCGCATTGTTGAAGGCGCTACCTTTGAGCGTCTGCAGCAAGCTCTGCAGGGTCAGAAGGCTGCCGGTGGTAAAGGTATTAGCAAGGGCCAGGAACTCACCACTGAAGTACTCGCCACTCTGCCACGTGAAGACTGGTTCAAGCTGCGCATGGAAGACGAGGGTCTCAACGAGCAGCTGGAGAAGGCAGAAGTACAGCTGAAAGAGCGTCGCAAGCTGCTCGACGAAGCCTTTGAAGACAAGAAGAAAAAACTGGAGTCCGGCGATGACCTGGCTCCGGGCGTATTGAAAATCGTCAAGGTCTACCTAGCGATCAAACGCCGCATCCAGCCGGGCGACAAGATGGCCGGTCGCCACGGTAACAAGGGTGTGATCTCCGTAATCAAGCCCGTTGAAGACATGCCTTACGACCAAAACGGTGAGCCGGTAGATATCGTTCTGAACCCACTGGGTGTTCCCTCGCGGATGAATGTTGGTCAGGTTCTGGAAATGCACCTGGGTATGGCTGCTAAAGGTCTTGGCGTCAAAATCGACAAGATGATCAAGGAGCAGCAGGAAGTCGCCAAGGTGCGCGGATTCCTGGAAGAGGTCTACAACTCCACAGGCGGTCGCAAGGAAGAACTGGATCAGTTCTCCGATCAGGAAGTCATGACCATGGCGCAAAACCTGCGTCGCGGTGTACCCATGGCGACCCCGGTATTCGACGGTGCCGATGAGAGCGAGATCAAGCAATTGCTGCGCCTCGCCGATATCCCCGATTCCGGCCAGATCACTCTGCACGACGGTCGTACCGGTGATGCTTTCGAGCGCCCGGTTACCGTGGGCTACATGTACATGCTGAAGTTGAACCACCTGGTGGACGACAAGATGCACGCGCGTTCCACTGGCTCCTACAGCCTGGTTACCCAGCAGCCGCTGGGTGGTAAGGCACAGTTCGGTGGTCAGCGTTTCGGGGAGATGGAAGTGTGGGCGCTGGAAGCCTACGGCGCCGCATACACCCTGCAGGAAATGCTCACGGTCAAATCCGACGACGTGGAAGGGCGGACCAAGATGTACAAAAACATCGTGGATTCCGACCACCGTATGGAGCCTGGCATGCCGGAGTCCTTCAACGTACTGGTTAAGGAAATCCGCTCTCTCGGTATGAACTTCGAGCTCGAGCACGAGTAAGACCGATTGGTGCAAAAGCCTGTTCGCAGGTGAATTGAGACAAGCGCCGGCACCCTGGAAGCAGTGGGGTTGCCGGCCCGCCCGGCCCGGCGTAACGGCCGGGTTGACTACCCCCTAGTGGAGGAAAGGCCTTGAAAGATTTATTAAATCTGGTGAAGTCCCAGGAGCACCTGGAAGAGTTTGATGCGATTCGTATCGGTCTGGCCTCGCCGGACATGATCCGCTCCTGGTCCTACGGCGAAGTGAAGAAGCCGGAGACCATCAACTACCGTACCTTCAAGCCTGAGCGTGAAGGCTTGTTCTGCGCCAAGATCTTCGGCCCGGTAAAAGACTACGAGTGCTTGTGCGGTAAGTACAAGCGCATGAAGCACCGCGGTATTATCTGTGAGAAGTGCGGCGTTGAGGTCACCAAAGCCAAGGTGCGCCGTGAGCGTATGGGCCACATTGAACTGGCCAGCCCGGTTGCGCATATCTGGTTCCTGAAATCCCTGCCGTCCCGTATTGGCCTGTTGCTGGATATGACCCTGCGCGATATTGAGCGCGTGCTGTACTTCGAATCCTACGTGGTAACCGAGCCCGGCATGACCACCCTGGAGCGCGGCCAGCTGCTGAACGATGAGCAGTACTTTGAGGCGATGGAAGAGTTCGCCGATGAGTTCGAAGCGAAAATGGGTGCCGAGGCAATCCAGGAATTGATGGCAGATATTGAGCTGCCAGTTGAGATCCAGCGCCTGCGTGAAGAGATCCCGGCGACCAATTCCGAAACCAAGATCAAGAAACTGTCCAAGCGCCTGAAGCTGCTGGAAGCCTTCTACAAATCCGGTAACAACCCGGAGTGGATGGTAATGAAGGCTTTGCCGGTTCTGCCACCGGATCTGCGTCCGCTGGTACCGCTGGATGGTGGCCGCTTTGCGACCTCCGATCTAAACGACCTCTACCGTCGTGTGATCAACCGTAACAACCGCCTGAAGCGCCTGCTTGAGTTGAATGCGCCGGATATTATCGTGCGCAACGAAAAGCGCATGCTGCAGGAATCTGTCGATGCACTGTTGGATAACGGCCGTCGCGGCCGCGCTATCACCGGATCCAACAAGCGCCCGCTGAAGTCCCTGGCTGACATGATTAAAGGTAAGCAGGGTCGCTTCCGTCAGAACCTGCTGGGTAAGCGTGTGGACTACTCCGGCCGTTCCGTGATCGTGGTTGGCCCGACCCTGCGCCTGCACCAGTGTGGTCTGCCCAAGAAAATGGCTCTGGAGCTGTTCAAACCGTTTATTTTCGGCAAGCTCGAAACTCGTGGTCTGGCCACTACAATCAAAGCCGCCAAGAAAATGGTGGAGCGCGAAGAGGCCATCGTTTGGGATATCCTCGACGAGGTGATCCGCGAGCACCCGGTACTGCTCAACCGAGCACCGACCCTGCACCGTCTGGGTATTCAGGCGTTCGAGCCGGTACTGATTGAAGGTAAAGCGATCCAGCTACATCCGCTGGTTTGTGCTGCCTATAACGCCGACTTCGACGGCGACCAGATGGCGGTACACGTACCTTTGACCATCGAAGCGCAGCTGGAATCCCGCGCGCTGATGATGTCCACCAACAACATCCTGTCGCCCGCCAATGGTGAGCCGATCATCGTACCGTCCCAGGACGTGGTACTGGGCCTGTACTGGATGACCCGCGAGCGCGTCAACGATAAAGGCGAGGGTATGTCCTTCTCCGATATCAAAGAAGTGAGCCGTGCCTTTTATGCCAAGCAGGTTGGCTTACAGGCGAAGGTTAAAGTGCGTATCCGCGAAAATATTGTGGGTGAAGATGGTGAGAAACACGAAACCATCTCTGTACAGGACACCACTGTAGGCCGCGCGCTGCTGTGGAATATTGTCCCGGAAGGCCTGCCCTTCGAGCTGGTTAACCAGCCGATGAAGAAGAAGTCTATTTCCCGTGTACTGAACGAGTGCTACCGTAAGGTGGGCCTGAAGGCGACGGTTATCTTCGCCGACCAGCTGATGTACACCGGTTTTGATTTCTCTACCAAGTCCGGTTCCTCCATTGGTGTGAACGACTTCGAAATCCCGGCCGAGAAAGCTCAGTTGATCGAATCCGCGGAAGCGGAAGTGAAGGAAATTGAAAGCCAGTTTGCCTCCGGTCTGGTAACCCAGGGTGAAAAATACAACAAGGTCATCGATGTTTGGTCCCGTACCAACGATAAGGTGACCCAGGCAATGATGGCGGGTATTAAGAAAGAGAGGGTGATTGACCGAGAGGGCAAAGAGACCCAGCAGGACTCTTTCAACTCTGTTTTCATGTATGCAGACTCCGGTGCACGGGGCTCCGAAGCACAGATTCGTCAGCTCGCTGGTATGCGTGGTCTGATGGCCCGTCCAGACGGCTCCATTATCGAGAACGCCATTACCGCGAACTTCCGTGAAGGTCTGACTGTACAGCAGTACTTCATCTCGACCCACGGTGCTCGTAAAGGTCTGGCGGATACCGCACTGAAAACCGCGAACTCCGGTTATCTGACCCGTCGCCTGGTGGACGTTGCTCAGGACGTGGTAATTACCGAACTGGATTGTGGCACTGACGACGGCCTGACCATGGCGCCGGTAATCGAGGGTGGTGACGTTATCGAATCCCTCGGTGACCGTATCCTCGGTCGTGTGGTAGCCCGCGATGTATTGAAGCCCGGCAGCGATGAAATCGCCGTTTCCGCCGGCACTATGATCGACGAGAAGTGGGTAGAGCGCATCGAAGCCATGGGTATCGATGAGGTTCTGGTTCGCTCCCCGATCACTTGTACTACTGCACACGGTATCTGTGCCCAGTGTTACGGCCGCGACCTGGCCCGAGGCCACCGTGCCAACCCGGGTGAATCTGTGGGCGTTGTTGCCGCACAGTCCATCGGTGAGCCGGGCACCCAGCTGACCATGCGTACCTTCCACATCGGTGGTGCTGCGAGCCGCGCCTCTGCTGCAGACAGCATTCAAGTGAAGCTGGGCGGTACTGTACGTCTGCACAATGTGAAGACCGTTAAGACTGAAGCTGGCAACCTGGTAGCGGTTTCCCGCTCCGGTGAGTTGGCAATTGCCGATAGCGCCGGGCGCGAGCGCGAGCGCTACAAGCTGCCTTACGGTGCTGTAATCAGTGTCTATGAGGGTGCTGAGGTTGATGGTGGCCAGATTGTGGCCAAGTGGGATCCGCACACCCACCCGATCATCACTGAGGTTGCCGGTTGGGTGAAATTGTCCGGTATGGAAGAGGGTCTCTCCATCCGCAAGCAGACCGATGAAATTACCGGTCTGTCCTCAATCGAAATTATCGATCCAGCCGAGCGTCCGGCGGCAGGTAAAGACCTGCGTCCGGCGGTAACTCTGTTGGATGAGAACGGTGAAGAACTGACTCTGGCCAACAGTAATGCCCCCGCGCACTACGCACTGCCGGCACGTGCAATTCTCAGCCTGAAGAATGGTGACAAGGTGAACGTGGGTGACGTAATCGCACGTATCCCGCAGGAATCTGGCGGTACCAAGGACATCACCGGTGGTCTGCCACGTGTTGCCGACTTGTTTGAAGCGCGTAAACCGAAAGAACCGTCCATCCTGGCGGAGATCTCCGGTACCGTTTCCTTCGGTAAAGAGACCAAAGGCAAGGTGCGTCTGCAGATCACCCCGCGTGATGGCAAGCCGCTGGCTAACGGTAAGGACCACTACGAGGTTCTGATTCCGAAGCACCGTCAGCTGACTGTGTTCGAGGGTGAAACTGTAGAGAAGGGTGAGGTTATCTCTGATGGCCCGTCCAACCCGCACGACATTCTGCGTCTGAAAGGCGTTGAAGAACTAGCGCGCTACATCACTAACGAGATCCAGGAAGTTTACCGTCTCCAGGGTGTAGGTATTAACGATAAGCACATCGAGACTATCGTGCGCCAGATGCTGCGCAAGGTGGAAATCCTCGAGATGGGCGATTCCAGCTTAATTAAGGGCGACCAGGTGGAATACCAGCGCGTGATCGAAGAGAACGAGCAGTTGCGCGCCGAAGGCAAACAGCCCGCTCAGTTCGAACGCCTGTTGCTGGGTATTACCAAAGCGTCTCTGGCCACTGAGTCCTTCCTATCTGCGGCTTCGTTCCAGGAGACTACCCGCGTTCTGACCGAGGCGGCGGTAACCGGTAAAGAAGATAGCCTGCGCGGTTTGAAAGAGAACGTGGTTGTGGGCCGCTTGATTCCGGCCGGTACCGGCCTGGCCTACCACGCAGAACGCAAGCGCAAGCGCAACCTGCAGCTGGAAGAAACCTTCGGCGAAGGTCCTTCTGCAGCAGAGGTAGAAGCGGCACTGACCGAGGCCCTCAAGTCCTCTGGCGAATAAGGCGTATTCCACTCCACCTTATGTTGGAGTGGGGTAGGTCGGGGCACTTCGGTGCTCGATCTGATATTGGCGACTGTCTGTGATGTAAGCACTTACTTCCGTCGCCGATTGACTAGGCGGGTTGTCGCTTATAGAATGCGGCCCCCGCTGATGTGGGGTGTTTCGTCCGGCTTTCGAGTCGGCGCTACACACAGACGACAGGCCCTCACTGTTAGAGGTGGGGGCATTTTATTTTTGGAGTGATTTTTAATGGCAACGATCAACCAGTTGGTTCGTAAGCCGAGAAAACGCAAAGTCGAAAAAAGCGACGTTCCCGCTCTGCAGGCTAGCCCGCAGCGTCGTGGAGTTTGCACTCGCGTGTACACCACTACACCGAAAAAGCCGAACTCCGCACTGCGCAAAGTTTGCCGTGTGCGTCTGACCAACGGTTACGAAGTAACTTCGTACATCGGTGGTGAAGGCCACAACCTGCAGGAGCACAGCGTGGTACTGATTCGCGGCGGTCGTGTAAAAGACCTGCCGGGTGTGCGCTACCACACTGTACGCGGTGCACTTGACTGTGCCGGCGTAAACGATCGCAAGCAGGGCCGTTCTAAATACGGCGCCAAGCGTCCTAAAGGTTAATCGCCTTTAACGATTTGCGTTTCGGTTTCCAACCGGAGTAAGGCTGAGCTCGCCGGATTGTAAGGTTTTACGGCGGCGTCTCAGAATAACCCTGAAGAGAGGCAATTCCCATGCCGAGAAGACGAGTAGTCGCTAAGCGCGAAGTACTGCCCGACCCCAAGTTCGGGAACGTCACCCTAGCCAAGTTCATGAACCACGTCATGATCAGCGGCAAGAAATCAGTAGCAGAGCGCATTGTATACGGTGCCCTTGATACTATTTCTGAAAAATTGAACAAAGACCCGATCGAAGTATTTGAAGAGTCTTTGGAAAACATCGCGCCTATGGTGGAAGTTAAATCCCGCCGTGTTGGTGGTGCGACCTATCAGGTGCCTGTAGAAGTGCGCCCCTCGCGCCGTACGGCTCTGGCAATGCGTTGGCTGGTAGAGTTCTCCCGCAAACGCGGCGAGAAGTCTATGGCTCAGCGCCTGGCCAATGAAATGATCGATGCAGCTCAGAACAAGGGCGGCGCGGTCAAGAAGCGTGAAGATGTACACCGCATGGCGGAAGCCAACAAGGCGTTCTCTCACTACCGCTTCTAAGTCTGATGATTACCAACATCGGAAATTAATACCGAAAGGCAGCACGGAAATTTCCAGGCTGCCTTTTGCCGTTATATCGAGGATACAACTGTGGCACGTAAAACGCCTATCGCACGCTACCGTAACATCGGTATCTGTGCCCACGTAGACGCCGGTAAAACCACCACTACTGAGCGCGTACTTTTCTACACTGGTCTGTCCCACAAAATTGGTGAGGTGCACGAAGGCGCCGCAACCATGGACTGGATGGAGCAGGAGCAGGAGCGTGGTATTACTATCACCTCCGCTGCAACCACCTGTTTCTGGGCTGGCATGCAGCAGCAGTTCGATCAGCACCGCGTAAACATCATCGACACCCCAGGACACGTTGACTTTACCATTGAAGTAGAGCGCTCCTTGCGCGTACTCGACGGCGCGGTTGTTGTACTGTGTGGTTCCTCTGGTGTTCAGCCGCAAACTGAAACCGTTTGGCGCCAGGCCAACAAATACCACGTGCCGCGTATGGTATTCGTGAACAAAATGGACCGCGCCGGTGCGAACTTCCGCAACGTTGTGGACCAGCTGAAAGATCGTTTGAACGCGAACGCTGTACCGCTGCAAATGACCATCGGTGCTGAGGACGAGTTTAAGGGTGTTGTTGACCTGGTGAAAATGAAGGCCATTCTGTGGAATGAAGCCGATCAGGGCATGACCTTCGACTACGCTGACATCCCCGCTGAGCTGCAGGACGAGTGCGACGAAATGCGCGAGTACCTGGTAGAAGCGGCCGCTGAAGCCAGCGAAGAGCTGATGGAAAAGTACCTGGAAGAGGGTGAGCTGACCGAAGAAGAGATCAAGGCAGCTATCCGTCAGCGTACCCTGGCCAATGAAATCGTACCGGTTCTGGGCGGCTCTGCGTTCAAGAATAAGGGCGTGCAGGCCATGCTGGACGCGGTTATCGAATACCTGCCGGCGCCGACTGAAGTAAAGGCGATCGAAGGTACTCTGGAAGACGGCGAAACCGTTGAGACTCGCGAAGCCGACGATGACGCTCCGTTCGCCGCTCTGGCGTTCAAAATTGCTACCGACCCCTTCGTTGGTACTCTAACTTTCTTCCGCGTTTACTCCGGTAAGCTGGAGAGCGGTACTGCGGTATACAACTCCGTAAAAATGAAGAAAGAGCGCGTTGGTCGTATGGTGCAGATGCACTCCAACGATCGTAAAGAGATTAAAGAAGTACTGGCGGGTGACATCGCAGCTGCGATTGGTCTGAAAGACGTGACCACTGGTGACACCTTGTGTGCCGAGAGCAACAAAATTGTTCTGGAACGCATGGAATTCCCAGAGCCGGTAATCTCCGTAGCGGTTGAGCCCAAGTCCAAGCCGGACCAGGAAAAAATGGGTATTGCCCTCGGCAAGCTGGCCCAGGAAGACCCGTCTTTCCGCGTGAAGACCGACGAAGAAACTGGTCAGACCATTATCTCTGGTATGGGTGAGCTGCACCTGGACATCATCGTCGACCGTATGCGTCGCGAGTTCAATGTAGAAGCGAACATCGGTAAGCCTCAGGTGGCCTACCGCGAAGCGATCCGTAACACCTCTGAGATCGAAGGTAAGTTCGTTCGTCAGTCCGGTGGTCGCGGTCAGTTCGGTCACGTTTGGGTGAAATTCGAGCCCGCTGAGGATGAGTCCGCAGAAGGCCTGGAATTCGTTAACGAAATCGTGGGTGGTGCAGTACCTAAGGAATATATCCCTGCGGTATCAAAAGGTATCGAAGAGCAGATGCAAAACGGTGTTCTGGCTGGCTACCCGCTGCTAGGCCTGAAAGCGACTCTGTATGATGGTTCCTACCACGATGTGGACTCCAGTGAAATGGCGTTTAAAATCGCCGGTTCTATGGCGACCAAGAAGCTCTCCTCTGTGGGCGGCGCGGTACTGCTTGAGCCGATGATGAAGGTGGAAGTAGTAACTCCAGAAGAGAACATGGGTGACGTAGTTGGCGACCTCAACCGTCGTCGCGGCCTGATCCAGGGTATGGAAGACAATCCCGCTGGTAAGGTGGTAAACGCAGAAGTGCCTCTGGCAGAGATGTTCGGTTACGCAACCGACCTGCGCTCTGCTACTCAGGGCCGTGCTACCTACACCATGGAATTCCTGAAGTACTCTGAAGCGCCGAAAAACGTTGCCGATGAGATCATCGCCAAGAACAAAGCCTAATTAACTTCTGCTTAAAGGGGGCTGGGCCAACAGCTGGGGCCCCTTTGGCAAACTTTTAGCTAGAGGACATCTAAAGATGGCAAAAGAAAAATTTGAACGTTCCAAGCCCCACGTGAACGTGGGCACCATCGGTCACGTTGACCACGGTAAAACCACCCTGACCGCTGCTCTGACCCGCGTATGTGCGGAAGTATGGGGCGGTGACGCTGTTGCTTTCGACGGTATTGACAATGCACCGGAAGAGCGTGAGCGCGGTATCACCATCGCTACTTCTCACGTTGAGTACGAGTCCCCGACTCGCCACTACGCTCACGTAGATTGCCCGGGACACGCCGACTACGTTAAGAACATGATCACCGGTGCTGCTCAGATGGACGGCGCTATCCTGGTATGTTCCGCAGCTGATGGCCCCATGCCGCAGACTCGTGAGCACATCCTGCTGTCCCGTCAGGTAGGTGTACCTTACATCGTTGTATTCCTGAACAAAGCGGACATGGTAGACGACGAAGAGCTGCTCGAGCTGGTAGAAATGGAAGTTCGCGAACTTCTGGACCAGTACGAGTTCCCGGGTGACGACACTCCGATCATCGTTGGTTCCGCTCTGATGGCCCTGAACGGTGAAGACGACAACGAAATGGGTACTACCGCTGTTAAGAAGCTGGTAGAAACTCTGGACGAGTACATTCCTGAGCCGGAGCGTGCAGTAGATCAGCCGTTCCTGATGCCGATCGAAGACGTATTCTCCATCTCTGGCCGTGGTACCGTAGTAACTGGTCGTGTAGAGCGTGGTGTAATCAACACTGGCGACGAAGTTGAGATCGTTGGTATTAAAGAAACCACCACCACTACCTGTACTGGTGTTGAAATGTTCCGCAAGCTGCTCGACGAAGGTCGTGCTGGTGAGAACATCGGTGCGCTGCTGCGTGGTACCAAGCGTGACGAAGTAGAGCGCGGTCAGGTGCTGGCTAAGCCGGGCTCCATCACTCCGCACACCAAGTTCGAAGCGGAAGTGTACATCCTGTCCAAGGACGAAGGTGGTCGTCACACCCCGTTCTTTAAAGGCTACCGTCCTCAGTTCTACTTCCGTACTACCGACGTAACTGGTGCGGTTGAGCTGCCGGAAGGCACTGAAATGGTAATGCCGGGCGACAATATTCAAATGGTTGTTACCCTGATCGCTCCGATCGCCATGGAAGACGGCCTGCGCTTCGCTATCCGCGAAGGTGGTCGTACCGTAGGTGCGGGCGTTGTTGCTAAGATCATTGAGTAATAGTTACTTTTGATCTAAATAAAAAAACCGCAGCGGACGCGCTGCGGTTTTTTTTTGCCTGATATTTTTTTGTTTTTTCTCGCCAATACAGCCTGTTAAGTGTTTATTTGAATTGGCTGCTTGGGAGGGTTTTGTGGGCAGGTGTTTGCAAAGAAAAACCGTAAAAAAGGTTGTCGGAGAGGTTCAAGTTTAGCCTCGTAATTTATGATGAGCGTAGCTGTAGTTGTGCAATTTGATAAAGATTTATAAAGGCTTTATTTGAGAGATATTTATTCGCGATAGCGTATTGGAGAGAGTTAAATTGGGGGTTGTTTTATCTTGTGTATAGCTTTTTGAGCGTTAGGATTTGCTGTGTTCTCATTGTGGCTCTGCAGGGCTTTAAGTAGCGTAGGTGTCCTGCTTTACAAGCTAAAACCTCTTCAGGGTATGTATTTGTTTTGTGTTTTGCAGAGATGTTTGGTGTAGTTAAAACAAATATCCCTGTGCCCAGCGATTTGCTGGTCTAGCCTGGTAGCTGGTGGGGTGCTTATCTAATTGGATAGGTTAGTGGAAGGCAGTGTTTGCTGGTCAGAATCCTGTGGTTCTGGCTTGAGCAGCACCACAGGATTACATTTCTTTGTGGCGCCTTATTCAGGCTGATATTTCAAATCCTTCTGCTTCTAGGGTTGCTTATGGCCAGTCCTTACTAAGATCAGCGCTTCGACACCCGGCAAACAGTTTATTGAATTGTGGTCCATTCATTTCTACCAGTTCTTCGTGGTCACCCGCCTCAAAAAAGATCGTCTCACAGCGGCTGAGCCCACTGTCTATCAGAGTAGTAATGCCATAAGCCTGGCCGACAGGGGGTAGGGCGCCCAGCTCGCAGTCTGGGAAGACCGATCCAAGCTCATTTTCTGCGACCATCTCCAGGTCGTTGCGGCCAGTTTCAGTGTGCACTGCGCGTAGATCCAGGCTGCTGCTGGCGGGTATTACCGCCATCACGAACCCCTCCTTATCGCGCAACAGGATTGCCTTGGCTACCTGGTCTTCGCGCACATGAGCAGCGTGCGCACTCTCTCGACTGGTGCGTGTGTGTGGATGCTGTATTAGGTGGTAGTCAACTGACTGGTCATTCAAGTATTGACTTAATCTCGCAGCAATAGTCATGTCGTTACCCTCGATTTACCTAAGGTACTCCATTGTAGTTTGAGCCGATTGAAATTTGATCATGCTGTACAGTTGACAGCCTCTTGTGCGCCCCGTAGAATTCGCGCTCCTTTTCGCCCGCCCTCGGGGTTGCGAGAAAGGACGTTCTTTAGTTCATAAGTTGGAGTTTGATTCCATGCAGGGTCAACGTATCCGAATTCGCCTGAAGGCCTTCGATCACAAGCTGATCGACGCGTCTACTCAGGAGATCGTAGAGACGGCTAAGCGCACTGGCGCACAAGTTCGCGGTCCTATCCCGCTGCCGACTCGCAAAGAGAAGTACACCGTACTGATTTCCCCGCACGTTAATAAAGACGCTCGCGACCAGTATGAGATCCGTACTCACAAGCGTTTGCTGGACATCGTTGAGCCTACCGAGAAAACCGTCGACGCGCTGATGAAGCTCGATCTGGCGGCCGGTGTTGAGGTCCAAATTAGTCTCGGCTAAACACTTTTAACTAACTACCGAATCCCGGGCGAAAAAGGTCTGGGTAGTGTAACGCTCTGAAATTGGGCGGCCGCAGTGGGTTAAAGCCCCGTGCACTGAGAGGTTAATAAGATGACTATAGGTATTGTCGGCCGCAAGAGCGGCATGACTCGCGTCTTCACTGAAGATGGCGTATCCATTCCGGTAACCGTTGTTGAGGTTGCTCCGAATCGCGTCACCCAGGTGAAAACTGTGGAAACCGATGGCTATACCGCTGTTCAAGTAGCAGTGGGTAACCGTAAGGCTTCCCGTGTCTCCAAGCCCGAAGCGGGCCACTTCGCCAAAGCCAATGTAGAGGCTGGCACTAATCTTTTCGAGCTGCGTACTGACGCTTCCGAAGAGACTTTCGAAATCGGTTCTGAAATCACTGTAAGCAGCTTTGAAGCTGGCCAGAAGATCGACGTAACCGGCACTTCCAAAGGTAAAGGCTTCCAGGGTGGCGTTAAGCGCTGGAACTTCCGTACTCAGGACGCAACCCACGGTAACTCCCTGTCTCACCGCGCTCCCGGTTCTATCGGTCAGTGCCAAACTCCTGGCCGCGTATGGAAAGGCAAGAAAATGGCCGGACACATGGGTGCTGAGCGTGTAACCGTGCAGAACCTGGAAGTAGTTCGTGTCGATGCCGAACGCAACCTGCTGCTGGTTAAAGGCGCTGTTCCCGGTGCTCCCGGTGGCAACGTTATCGTTCGTCCGGCAGTAAAAGCCTAAGTCTGAGGGGAATTAGATATGGAACTGAATATCGCTACTCCCGAAGGCGCTAAAGGCACAGTAGCTGTCTCTGAAGTGACTTTCGGACGTGAGTTCAACCAAGATCTGGTACACCAGGCAGTTGTCGCCTACATGGCTGGCGCTCGTCAGGGTACCAAGGCGCAGAAGAACCGTTCTGATGTTTCCGGTGGTGGTAAAAAGCCCTGGCGCCAAAAAGGTACTGGCCGCGCACGTGCCGGTACTATCCGCAGCCCGCTGTGGCGCTCCGGTGGTGTAACTTTCGCCGCTGACCCGCGTGATCACAGCGTTAAGCTGAACAAAAAGATGTACCGCGCTGCACTGCGCTGCATCCTGTCTGAGCTGGCTCGTCAGGAGCGCTTGATAGTGGTTGAGTCCTTCGATGTGGACGCGCCCAAGACCAAGCAACTGGTTAGCAAACTGGCTCAGTTTGACCTGTCCGATGCGCTGATCGTGACTGAAGAGGTTAGCGAAAACCTGTACCTGGCCGCTCGCAACTTGCACAAAATCGATGTTCGTGATGTGCAGGCGATCGATCCAGTAAGCCTGATTCGCTTTGATAAGGTCGTGGTTACCGTTTCTGCGCTCAAGAAAATTGAAGAGGTGCTGGGATGAACCAAGAGCGACTCTACAAAGTACTGCTGGGCCCGGTAATTTCCGAAAAAGCTGCTGTGCTGGCCGATAGCGCCAACCAAGTAGTTTTCAAGGTTTCCACCGATGCCGAAAAAGCTGAGATCAAGGCCGCGGTTGAAAAGCTGTTTAACGTTTCTGTTGAACAGGTTCGCACCGTGAACGTTAAAGGTAAAACCAAGCGTACCCGCTACGGCATGGGCCGTCGCAGCGATTGGAAAAAAGCCTACGTTCGCCTGGCCGAAGGCAGCGACATCAACTTTGAAGCTGCTGAGTAAAGGGGACTGTTACAATGGCAATTGTAAAAACAAAACCGACCTCCGCCGGCCGTCGACACCTGGTTAAGGTTGTTAACCCCGACCTGCACAAGGGTGCTCCTTACGCTCCTCTTTTAGAGAGCAAGAGCAAAAGCGGTGGCCGTAACAACAACGGTCGTATCACCACTCGTCATATCGGCGGTGGTCACAAGCAGCACTACCGCGTAATCGACTTCAAGCGCAACAAAGACGGTATCCCCGCTAAAGTTGAGCGTCTGGAGTACGATCCCAACCGCAGCGCACATATCGCTCTGGTTTGTTACGCGGATGGTGAGCGTCGTTACATTATCGCACCGAAAGGCCTTAAGGCTGGCGCCACCATTCAGTCCGGCGATGCCGCACCGATTGCTGTGGGCAACACCCTGCCTCTGCGCAACGTTCCGGTGGGTTCTGTAATTCACGGTATCGAGCTGAAGCCTGGTAAAGGCGCTCAGTTGGCCCGCTCTGCGGGTGCTTCTGTACAGCTGGTAGCCCGTGAAGGCCAGTACGCGACTATTCGTCTGCGTTCCGGCGAAATGCGCAAGGTTCTCGCTGAGTGCCGCGCAACCCTGGGTGAAGTGAGCAACTCCGAGCACAGCCTGCGCAAGCTGGGTAAAGCTGGTGCTGCACGCTGGCGTGGTGTTCGTCCTACCGTTCGCGGTGTGGCGATGAACCCGGTAGATCACCCGCACGGTGGTGGTGAAGGTCGTACCTCTGGTGGCCGTCACCCTGTTACCCCGTGGGGCGTTCCGACCAAGGGTAAGAAAACGCGCAAGAACAAGCGCACCGATAAGATGATTGTACGTCGTCGCGGCAAGTAAGCCGCGCGATGTCTGAGCAGCTAGAGAGGAATCGACAGTGCCACGCTCATTAAAAAAAGGTCCCTTTATTGATCTGCACTTGATCAAGAAGGTGGAGGCGGCGATTGAAGCAAACGATCGTCGACCGATTAAAACCTGGTCCCGCCGTTCCATGATTATGCCGGAAATGGTTGGACTGACGATTGCCGTTCACAACGGTCGTCAACACGTGCCCGTTTTGGTTAACGAAGAAATGGTTGGCCATAAACTGGGCGAGTTCGCTGCTACCCGCACTTACCGCGGTCACGCTGCGGACAAGAAAGCGAAGAAGCGCTAAGCCGAGGTTAAAAAGATGGAAGTAGCAGCAAAATTACGCGGCGCACGTCTATCGGCGCAAAAGGCGCGACTGGTAGCTGATCAGGTTCGCGGCAAAGGCGTTGAAGAAGCCCTGGATATTCTTGCATTTAGCAATAAAAAGGGTGCGGCGATCGTCAAGAAAGTACTGGAATCGGCCATTGCCAACGCCGAGCACAACGAAGGTGCTGACGTTGACGAGCTGAAGGTTTCCACAATTTTTGTGGACGAAGGTATGACCATGAAACGCATTAAACCGCGTGCGAAAGGTCGTGCAGATCGCATTCTTAAGCGTACTTGTCACATCACTGTGAAAGTGGCCGAGAAATAAGAGAGCAGGCGAGAAAACCATGGGACAAAAAGTACATCCTACCGGCATTCGTCTGGGTATCGTTAAAAAGCATACCTCTGTTTGGTATGCCGGCAGCGACGAGTACGCAGACAAGCTGTACACGGATCTGAAAGTTCGCGAATTTATTCGCAAAAAACTGGCCCACGCTTCCGTGAGCCGTATCGAGATCGAACGTCCGGCGAACACCGCTCGTGTGACTATTCACACTGCGCGTCCAGGCATCGTGATCGGTAAAAAAGGTGAAGACGTAGAACGTCTGCGCAACGCTGTTAGTGCGCAGATGGGCGTACCTGTGCACATCGATATCGAAGAAGTGCGCAAGCCTGATATGGACGCCGCTCTGGTTGGCCAGAACGTTGCCCAGCAGCTGGAACGCCGCGTTATGTTCCGTCGCGCGATGAAGCGCGCCGTACAGAACGCTATGCGTCAGGGCGCCGAAGGTATCAAAATTCAGGTAAGTGGTCGTCTCGGCGGTGCGGAAATCGCACGTACCGAATGGTACCGCGAAGGTCGTGTGCCCCTGCATACCCTGCGTGCCAATATCGACTACGCCACTGCTGAAGCGATGACTACCTACGGCATCATCGGTATCAAGGTGTGGATCTTTAAAGGTGAAGTCATCGGTGACGAAATGCCCGATGAAAAGCCGGTAAAGAGCCGCAAGAAAGCTGCTAAATAAGGGGTACGCAAATGTTGCAACCAAAGCGTACAAAATTCCGCAAGGTACAGAAGGGTCGCAACCGCGGTCTTTCTCAGCGCGGCTCTAAAGTGAGCTTTGGCGAGTTTGGCCTCAAGGCCATCGGTCGCGGTCGCATTACTGCGCGCCAGATCGAAGCGGCTCGTCGCGCTATGACTCGTCACGTTAAACGTGGCGGTAAAATCTGGATTCGCGTGTTTCCGGACAAGCCAATTACCAATAAGCCCCTCGAAGTCCGTATGGGTAAAGGTAAAGGTGGCGTTGAATACTGGGTAGCTCAGATCCAGCCGGGCAAAGTCCTCTATGAAATGGAGGGTGTGTCCGAAGAGCTGGCTCGTGAGGCTTTCGCACTTGCTGCGGCCAAGCTGCCTGTAAAAACAACTTTCGTTAAGCGTTCGGTGATGTAATGAAGACTGCAGATCTACGCGAAAAGTCAGTTGAAGAGCTGAACCAGGAACTGCTGAACCAGCTCGAAGCTCAATTCAAGCTTCGTATGCAAAAGTCCACCGGTCAGCTGGCTCAGACTCATCTGCTGAAGCAGACTCGTCGCGACATTGCTCGCATAAAGACTGTGTTGACCGAGAAGGCAGGTAACTAATCATGGCTGAAGCAAAACTGAAGCGTACTCTGACCGGTAAGGTCGTGAGTGACAAGATGGATAAAACCATCACCGTTTTGATCGAGCGCCGTGTTAAGCACCCGATCTACGGCAAAATTGTAAACAAGTCCACAAAGCTTAAGGCACATGACGAGAACAATGATTGCAGCATCGGCGATGTTGTAACCATCGAGGAATCTCGTCCGCTGTCCAAGAGCAAATCTTGGGCTTTGCAGAAAATTGTAGAGCGTGCGGCGAAGGTATAACCCCTAGCGCATTGACTGCCGAATTGAAAGGTTTCGGAGAGAGACAATGATTCAAGCGGAATCCTACTTAGAAGTAGCTGACAACAGTGGGGCTCGCCGCGTCATGTGCATCAAGGTGCTGGGCGGCTCCCATCGTCGTTATGCCGGCGTGGGCGACATTATTAAGGTAACCGTTAAGGAAGCCATTCCCCGCGGTAAAGTGAAGAAAGGTCAGGTAATGAACGCCGTTGTGGTTCGCACCAAAAAAGGTGTGCGTCGCGCGGACGGTTCCCTGATTAAATTTGACGATAACGCAGCGGTGCTGCTGAACCAGCAACTGGCGCCGGTTGGCACCCGTATTTTTGGTCCGGTAACTCGCGAATTGCGCGGTGAGAAGTTCATGAAGATCATCTCCCTCGCTCCCGAAGTTATCTAGGCCTCGAGCGGAGAAGAGTTATGCGCAAGATCAAGCGTGACGACGAAGTGATCGTTATCGCCGGTCGTGACAAGGGCAAACGTGGTTCAGTACGTAAAGTACTGAACGACGGCCGTCTGATTGTCTCCGGCATACAGATGATCAAAAAGCACCAAAAGCCAAACCCACAGATGGGTATTGCGGGTGGCATCGTTGAGAAAGAAGCTGCTATCCAAGCTTCCAACGTAGCCATCTTCAACCCTAACACCCAGAAGGCTGACCGGGTGGGCTTTAAAGTACTGGAAGACGGCACTAAGATTCGCGTCTTCAAATCCAGCGGCGAAGCCATCTAAGGCTCTTGACGCAAAAGCAGGTTGGTAGATCATGGCAAAGCTTAAAGAGCTCTACACTAAGGACCTCGTGGCCAAGCTAAAAGAAGAGCTTGGTCTCGAGAATGTGATGGCAGTGCCGCGCATCACCAAGATCACCATCAACATGGGTGTTGGTGAAGCGATTGGTGATAAGAAGGTGCTGGAGCACGCTGTCAACGATATGACAGCAATTACTGGTCAAAAGCCCATCGTTACTAAAGCGCGCAAGTCTATTGCGGGCTTTAAGATTCGCGACGGTTGGCCGATCGGCTGCAAGGTAACTCTGCGCGGTGAGCGCATGTATGAGTTCCTGGAGCGTTTGGTTGATATCGCGATTCCGCGTATCCGCGACTTCCGTGGCATTAGCCCGAAGCAGTTCGACGGCCGCGGTAACTTCTCTATGGGCGTGACTGAGCAAATCATCTTCCCGGAAATTGACTACGACAAAGTAGACAAACTCCGCGGTCTGGATATTTGTATTACCACTACAGCTGCAAACGACGATCAAGGTCGTGCGCTGCTGAAAGCGTTCAACTTCCCTTTTAAGGGTTAAGAGGATTCCATGGCGAAGAAATCCATGATTGCGCGCGAAAACAAGCGCGCTCGAACCGCAGCTAAGTACGCCGAAAAGCGTCAAGAGCTGAAGGCGATCATCGCCAGTTCCACTGCTTCCGAAGAGGAGCAGTGGGAGGCTCAACTCAAGCTGCAGAAAATGCCGCGCGATGCAAGCCCGGTACGTCAGCAACGCCGCTGTCGTATTACTGGTCGCCCCCACGCTGTATACCGCAAGTTCGGCCTGTGCCGTAACAAGCTTCGCGAAGCTGCGATGCGTGGTGATGTTCCTGGCCTCGTGAAGTCCAGCTGGTAATTACCAGCTGGTTTAAGGCAGATTTGAGGAGTCTCATAAGATGAGTATGCAAGATCCGTTGGCAGATATGCTGACTCGCATCCGCAATGCCCTGGCACGCGGAAAGGCGGAAGTCACCCTGCCATCATCCAAACTGAAAGTAGCAGTGGCCAAAGTCCTAAAAGACGAAGGTTACGTTACTGATTTAAATGTAAGCGAAGGCGCAAAGCCGGAACTGACCATTGCTCTGAAATACTTCCAGGGCAAGCCGGTTATTGCCGAGCTGAATCGCGTTTCCCGTCCGGGCCTGCGCGCTTACACTGGTAAAAAAGCTCTGCCTACCGTACGCGGTGGCCTGGGTATCGCGATCGTTTCCACCTCTAATGGTGTGATGACTGATCGCGCTGCACGCCAGGCTGGTGTCGGTGGCGAAGTGCTTTGCACCGTATTCTAAGCGGGGGTTGCAATGTCTCGAGTAGCAAATAGTCCGGTAGTTCTCCCCGCAGGTGTTACCGTAGACCTGAAAGGTCAGAACATCGCTGTTAAAGGCGGTATCGGTAACCTGGATATGGTTATTCACGGTGATGTAGAAGTAAGCCAGGCTGAAAGCCAGCTGACTTTTGCCGCGCGCAATAACTCCAAACAGGCCAAAGCGCTGGCGGGTACTACCCGTGCTCTGGTCAATAACATGGTGATAGGCGTAAGCAAGGGCTTCGAGAAGAAGCTGCAGTTGCTGGGTGTTGGTTATCGTGCGAAAGCCGCCGGTAAAGCGGTTAACCTGACCCTGGGCTTCTCCCATCCGATCGATTATCAGTTGCCGGAAGGTGTGACTGCGGAAACGCCATCCCAGACTGAAATCGTACTTAAGAGCAGCAATAAACAGCTGCTGGGCCAAGTGGCCGCTGAGATCCGTGCGTTCCGTCCGCCGGAGCCCTACAAAGGTAAGGGTGTCCGTTATGCCGATGAACGCGTGTATCGCAAAGAGGCCAAGAAGAAGTAAATAGGGCATAGATATGAACGTTAAGAAAGCATCTCGCTTGCGTCGTGCACGTCGTGCCCGCGCCAAGATCCGTGAGCTGGGCGCCGTTCGCCTCACCGTGAACCGCACACCGCGTCACATTTACGCACAGATCCTGTCTGCCGAAGGCAATGCGGTATTGGCTTCTGCCTCTACCCTGGACAAGGACCTGCGCGAAGGTAAAACCGGTAACGTCGACGCCGCTTCCGCGGTTGGCAAACTGATCGCTGAGCGCGCGAAAGCCGCTGGTGTTGAAGAAGTTGCCTTCGATCGCAGTGGCTTCAAGTTCCATGGCCGTGTAAAGGCTCTGGCTGACGCTGCCCGCGAAGCCGGTCTGAAATTCTAAGGGTTGAGTTATGGCTAGAGAGAAAGACAAAAGCAACGACGAAGGCCTGCAGGAGAAGCTGGTCCAGGTCAATCGCGTTGCCAAGACTGTTAAAGGTGGTCGTATCTTCGCCTTTACCGCACTGACCGTAGTTGGTGATGGCAATGGCCGTGTCGGTTTCGGACGTGGCAAGGCGCGTGAAGTGCCTGTTGCGATCCAGAAAGCGATGGAAGCTGCACGCCGCAACATGATCCAGGTAGAGCTGAATGGTGACACTATCCAGTACGCTACCAATGGTCGCCACGGCGGTTCCAAGGTTTACATGCAACCCGCCTCCCAGGGTACCGGTGTAATTGCCGGCGGTGCCATGCGCTCCGTACTGGAAATGGCTGGTGTACACAACGTACTGGCTAAGTGCTACGGCTCTACCAATCCGGTGAACGTAGTACGTGCAACTTTCAAAGCTCTGGATCAAATGCAGAGCCCGGAAGATGTAGCTGCCAAGCGCGGTAAATCAGTCGAAGAGATTCTGGGCTAATCACAGCCCAGATTTAAGGTTATTGGTGGGTTAAGACCATGGCTAAGAAGACCATTAAAGTCACCCAGACCAAAAGCATCAACGGACGCCTGAAAAGTCATCAGGCGTGCGTTGCGGGTCTGGGCCTGCGCCGCATCGGCCACACAGTGGAAGTGGAAGATACTCCTTCCGTACGCGGCATGATCAACAAAGTAAACTACCTGGTTAAGGTTGAGGGGGAATAACATGCGTTTGAATGACCTGTCTCCCGCACAAGGCCACAAGCACAGCGCCAAGCGCGTTGGCCGTGGTATTGGTAGTGGTTTAGGTAAGACCGGTGGCCGCGGCCACAAAGGTCAAAAAGCGCGTTCCGGCGGCAGCGTTCGTCCGGGCTTCGAAGGCGGTCAGATGCCTTTGCAGAAGCGTCTGCCTAAGTACGGTTTCACCGCTCGTGTTTCTCGCTTCACCGCAGAAGTACGTCTGGCAGAGCTGGCCAAGGTAGAAAGTGACGTAATCGATTTGGCAGCGCTGAAGAATGCCGATATCATCGGCAGCCATATTAAACGCGCCAAAGTGTTTCTCTCAGGCGAGCTGACTAAAGCTGTAACCGTAAAGGGGCTGGGAGTGACCAAAGGTGCAAAGGCGGCTATCGAAGCTGCTGGCGGTAAAATAGAAGACTAATCGAGGCGCCAATGGCACGACCAGGATCCGGTGGAAATCCCCTGGGCAACAGCAAGGGATTGGGCGAGCTCTGGGCTCGCCTTCGTTTTCTGTTTCTAGCGATACTTGTTTATCGTTTGGGAACACACATTCCGGTGCCCGGCATTGATCCGGAAAAGCTGTCAAACATGTTTAGCCAGAACCAGGGAACCATCCTTGGTCTGTTTAACATGTTTTCAGGCGGCGCCCTGGAACGGATGAGTATTCTGGCTTTGGGCATCATGCCCTACATCTCCGCATCCATCATTATGCAATTGATGAGTGCGGTGACTCCCTCTCTGGAAGCGTTGAAGAAAGAAGGGGAGGCCGGAAGGCGTAAGATCAACCAGTACACCCGTTATCTGACGGTGGTGTTGGCCCTGATTCAGGGTATCGGCATGGCCTTCGGGTTGGCAGGGCAAAATCTGGCTTACTCACCTGAGCCTGCGTTTGGTTTTTACTTTGTGGCGGTAACGTCACTGGTGACCGGTGCCGTATTCATGATGTGGCTCGGTGAGCAGATCACTGAGCGCGGTGTGGGCAACGGCATTTCCATGCTGATTTTTGCCGGTATCGTTGCTGGGTTACCCGGCGCTATCGGACAGGCGTTTGAGCAGGCCCGACAGGGTGAGTTGCATATTCTTATGCTGCTTATCATCGGTGTTATCGCTTTAGCTGTGGTGTTCTTTGTTGTAGTAATGGAGCGCGGTCAGCGCCGAATTACAATCAACCACGCCAGACGACAAGCCGGTCGCTACTCCGCAGCTCCGGCTGCGCAGGCGAGCCACCTGCCTCTGAAGGTGAATATGGCCGGTGTTATCCCGGTGATCTTCGCCAGCAGTATCCTGCTATTCCCAGCGACGCTGGCACAGTGGTTTGGACAAGGTGGTGAAGGTGTCGGTGCCCAGATTCTGCAGTGGATGGCATTGCAGCTGGGGCCAGGGCAGCCGCTGAACATTATTCTGTTCGCACTGCTGATTGGTTTCTTCTGTTTCTTCTATACGGCGTTGATGTTCAACCCGAATGAAGTTGCAGATAACCTGAAAAAGTCTGGTGCCTATGTACCTGGTATTCGTCCAGGTGAGCAGACAGCCCGCTATATCGATAGTGTGTTGACCCGACTCACTCTGGTAGGTGCTGTGTATATCGCACTGGTATCCCTGCTGCCGCAGTTCCTGGTGGTTGGGTTTAACGTTCCCTTCTATCTGGGGGGTACCTCATTGCTGATCGTTGTAGTAGTAGTGATGGACTTTATGGCACAGGTACAATCGCATCTGTTGTCACACCAGTACGAAGGCTTGATGAAAAAAGCGAACCTGCAAAGCTACGGTCGTCGCTAGTGCGTCACCTGCTCGCAGTTTGATTGAATTGAGGTAAGGTCATGAAAGTACGCGCTTCTGTAAAAAAGATCTGCCGTAACTGCAAAATCGTGCGTCGCAAGGGCGTTCTGCGGGTAATCTGCAGCGCTGAGCCACGTCACAAGCAGCGTCAAGGCTAATAGGGGCCAGCCCCTTACAGAGAGCGTCCGTTGGGCGCCTCTGTAAAAGCTGGAAAAATTCGCTATTTGTTACAGCCCCGTAATGAATGGCAACACCATAAAGAATTTCTTTATGGTGGGAGGTCAGCCTAAAGGTTGGACCTCCGCTAGGGGGCGTTGACTGTCGTCCACATCCGCTGCGGGAGGCCGTGGTGGGCGTGGGCTATTGCAATTTGGTGTCTGAAAAGCTATTCTTGCGCGCCTTTTTGGTGGCGCCGTCGGTTTTTTAGTCGCTGTCAGCGCCGAAATCAAAGTAGAGTCACATACTTAATATAAAGCAGTGGCTCCCAATACGTGGAGTACGCCTCTATGGCACGTATTGCTGGTGTCAATGTACCAGACCACAAGCACGCCGTGATCTCCCTGACCCACATTTATGGGGTAGGTCTTACTACGGCTAAGTCTATTTTGGCAGCGGTTGGTATCGCTGAATCCACCAAAATCCGCGACCTGTCTGAAGAGCAGATCGAAACCATCCGCGGTGAAGTTGCAAAGCTTACCGTAGAAGGCGACCTGCGCCGTGAAGTATCCATGAACATCAAGCGTTTGATGGACCTGGGTTGCTATCGCGGTCTGCGTCACCGTCGCAGCTTGCCGCTGCGTGGTCAGCGCACCAAGACCAATGCTCGTACCCGTAAGGGTCCGCGCAAGCCGATTCGCAAGTAAGCCTTAACTAAGGCGCGAAATCGCGGTTCAAGATGCCCCGGCCGGCTAATCGCCGAGGGGATTTGATACAGGATTTAGGATACTGGTATGGCTAAGCCAAAAACTACTGTTCGCAAAAAGGTCAAAAAGACCGTTGTCGACGGTATTGCCCACATCCACGCATCGTTCAACAACACGATCGTGACGATCACTGATCGCCAGGGTAATACCCTCAGCTGGGCCACCGCAGGTGGATCTGGCTTCCGTGGCTCACGTAAGAGCACCCCGTTTGCAGCCCAGGTTGCCGCTGAGCGCGCAGGTACTGCAGCTCAGGAATACGGCCTGAAAAACCTCGACGTAGAAGTGAAGGGCCCTGGCCCCGGTCGCGAATCCGCTGTTCGCGCACTGAACAACTGCGGCTACAAAATCACCAACATCACCGACGTGACGCCTATCCCGCATAACGGATGTCGTCCGCCCAAGAAACGTCGCGTGTAAGAGGGGGCTGATAGAATGGCACGTTATATTGGACCAAAATGTAAACTGTCCCGTCGTGAAGGGACTGACCTGCAGCTGAAGAGTGGTGTACGTCCGCACGACTCCAAGTGTCGCGCAGAATCTAAGCCCGGTCAGCATGGCGCTGGTCGCGGCCGTCTGTCCGACTACGGCATCCAGCTGCGTGAAAAGCAAAAAGTTCGTCGTATCTACGGCGTACTGGAAAAGCAGTTCCGTAACTACTATAAGGAAGCAGCACGTCTGAAGGGCGCTACAGGTGAAAACCTGCTGCAACTTCTCGAGCAGCGTCTGGACAACGTGGTTTACCGCATGGGCTTCGGCTCAACTCGCTCTGAAGCGCGTCAGCTGGTTTCCCACAAAGCAATTCTTGTAAACGGCACTACCGTTAACATCCCTTCTTTCCAAGTTAAAGAAGGCGACGTTATCGCTGTACGTGAGAAAGCCAAGAAGCAGCTGCGTATCCAGAATTCCGTTTCCCTCGCTGCCCAGCGTGGCGATGTCGAGTGGGTAGACGTAAACGCGAGCAAACTGGAAGGCACTTTTAAGCGCACTCCGGATCGTGTCGATCTGCCGGCAGAGATCAACGAAAACCTTATTGTGGAACTGTACTCCAAGTAACAATTAGTCCACTTTAAGGAATGCAACTGTAAACAGGTATGGCTATGCAGACTGCTGTCAACGAGTTTTTGACACCGCGTCGTATTGACGTCACCGAGTACAATCCGAATCACGCCAAAGTGGTTCTGGAGCCCCTGGAGCGTGGTTTCGGCCACACTCTTGGCAATGCGCTGCGTCGCATCCTGCTGTCCTCCATGCCGGGCTGCGCCGTCACCGAAGTAGAAATCGACGGTGTCGAGCACGAGTACAGCGCGATTGAAGGTGTGCAAGAAGATGTTATTGAAATCTTGCTTAACCTGAAAGAAATCGCGGTTGTTATGCACGGCAAAGATCAGGCGGTATTAAGCCTGAGCAAGAAGGGCCCGGGTGCAGTGACCGCTGGAGATATCCAGGTAGATCACGATATCGAGATTGTGAATCCTGAACACGTGATTGCCAATATCACAGGTGATGTAGAACTCAACCTGCGACTCACTGTTGCGCGTGGGCGTGGTTATCAGCCCGCCGATGCTCGCCGTGATGAGGAAGAGGAAAGCCGCGCGATTGGCCGTCTGCAGCTGGACGCATCTTACAGCCCGGTTCGCCGTGTATCTTACAGCGTGGAAAGCGCGCGTGTAGAGCAGCGTACCGATCTGGATAAGCTGGTTTTGGACCTGGAGACCAATGGTACTCTGGACCCAGAAGAAGCTATTCGTCGTGCAGCCACTATTCTGCAGCAACAGCTGGCAGTATTTGTGGACCTGGAAGGCGAGAAAGATGCGCAACCGAAGGCGGAAGAGCCCGAAGTTGACCCAGTATTGCTGCGCCCGGTTGACGACCTGGAACTCACCGTACGTTCGGCTAACTGTCTGAAAGCGGAAAACATCTACTAC
The DNA here is from genome assembly GCF_052466765.1 of Microbulbifer mixtoriginis (SeqCode). Classification (NCBI taxonomy): domain Bacteria; kingdom Pseudomonadati; phylum Pseudomonadota; class Gammaproteobacteria; order Cellvibrionales; family Microbulbiferaceae; genus Microbulbifer; species Microbulbifer mixtoriginis (SeqCode). The sequence continues at coordinate 1,896,519 of NZ_CP174289.1, read as the reverse complement.
ATCGGTGACCTGATTCAGCGCACTGAAGTAGAGCTGCTGAAGACTCCGAACCTTGGCAAGAAGTCTCTGACTGAAATCAAGGATGTACTGGCTTCCCGTGGTTTGTCACTGGGTATGCGTCTGGAAAACTGGCCACCGGCCAGCCTTAAAGGCGATAGCAAATTAAGCCCCCTGTAAGCATTTGGTAGTCGCGGCGATGTCGCGACTAGTAGAAAGAACCCGAGCGGTGCCACAGCTTAGCGCGACACCGCTCCAGAACGACCTGCTGAGACAGCAACTGTGGTCGTAAGGAATTGAGTCATGCGTCATCGCTATAGTGGCCGTAAATTCAGCCGTACCAGCGCTCACCGCAAGGCCATGTTCAAGAACATGACCGCTTCTCTGGTAGAGCACGAACTGATCAAAACTACACTGCCAAAAGCCAAGGAGCTGCGTCGCGTCGCCGAGCCGCTGATTACCCTGGCTAAGAAAGACAGTGTTGCCAACCGTCGTCTGGCTTTCGCTCGTATCCGTGATAAGGATGCTGTGCGTAAGCTGTTCGATGAGCTGGGTCCTCGTTACGAAGCCCGTCCAGGTGGATATATCCGTATCCTGAAGTGTGGTTTCCGCGCTGGTGACAAAGCACCGATGGCTTACGTAGAACTGGTGGATCGTCCACAAGTTGAAGACGAAGCTGCTGAAGCATAAGTTGCACTAGCAATTTTGCTACGGAAGGCCGGTCATAGACCGGCCTTTTTTGTATATACGGGAGAATTTTGTATGCCTTTTGAGCAGTTGTTAAATAATTTGAACCCGCAAATTGTTGCCAGCCTGCGGCGAGCAATTGAGTTGGGCAAATGGCCCAGTGGTGTTGTGATTACTGCAGAGCAACGTAGTCTCTGTGCAGAGGCGGTTGCCAGCTGGGAGGCCCAAAATCTGCCTAAAGAGCAGCAGCTAGGCTATGTAGCACCAAAGACCTCCAAAGACCCCTGTTCTGCTAAAAAAGGTGATGAACAACCTTTGAGCTGGGTATAAGTCGCTTTAACTGATTCACTTACTTTCCAGCTGTTTAATAGATATTGGCGCATATCTCTTCAGCTGGGACGCCCTTCCCATTCATCCCCCCGCTTTTCTCTGCTTATATAGTTACCGACATAACGAAATATAAATTTAAATTTGCTCGGTAATTGGATATGAAAAAACTGATATTGCTTGCCGGTGCAGTAAGCCTAGCTGTTGTCGGCATTGATCATTACGATATTAATGTCAAAGAAAGTGTGGCGAGAGTGCAACAGTTTGTGCAGCCATTAAAGGAAAATAATAGGTTGGCACAGGATATCTCTGAAAAAATACCTTGGTCAGAGCTGGATACAACGGAGATGGTGGAACTACTGGACCATCCTCGGGTGAAGGCCTATCTCGATCGTGAGAAGTTAAAGCAGGAGTTAAAAGATTACTTTGCCGACCTGGGGAACTTATCCAGTGCTGAGGCCTGGGACGCGATTGAGCAGGTGGAGAATGAAAAACGAGTAACGGGTTATGAAGCACTGTCGATGAAACTAGCCTGGTTAGAAAAAAATAGTCTTAACGAAGCCGATTTCAAGCAGCGCGCCGAACAGCTTTTTAATATTTATCGAGAAAAGGCTCAGTCAGTGATTAGTCGCTATGACCCACATACCCAAGTGCCAGGCTTCTCTACCTATAAAGATCTAGAGCGTTCTATTGTTGAAGAGGTTCAGCAAATGACATCTTTCCCCAATGGAATGAATAAGCAAGAATATTTGCGACAACGCTTACAGGAAGCTCGGGAAACAGTGTACGGTAGCTAATCAAATAACAGTGCTGCTGTAAGTCAGCAGCACTGTCTTCCGCTTAGCTCTCTTACATAAATAAGCCAATCAAGTCATAGAACCAATTACTGTTGTTATTAAAGTCAGATACTTTATCTGTCTCATAGGCGCGAATCATTCCACCACCGTTGTGGTTCACGATGTTGTTTAGGAAGTCCTCTAACTCCAATCCATGCTCAGCAATTTCACCGTACTTGAGGTCAATAATCGTGGTGCAGTGGCTCTCATTTAGGTTGCGAAACATTGGGAAGTAGTAGCCCCAATTACTGGTTTGATCCAAGAGTGGTATTAGATTTTCATGGGTGTCCTTTTGCCAGCGCTGGCGCAGTTTATCTAAACGAGAGTTGGCATCTGGGTCGTTGTAAATATCTTCGTAGAAGCGCTCATAGGAGTATGAAGAAAAGTTACCATCCGCCAGGAAGTGCGTGATACCCAGGCGATCTGTAGGGAATTTATCTGACAGTGCGCGGTATATCGAAGCCAGCTGATTGCTGTCAAATCCTGGAGTAAAAGATTTTATCGCATTAATAGGATTCTCTTCATTGGGATCCCCATCAGTTGTATAAGTAGTCCAGGAATGAAGCACTTCGTTGTGTAACGGTAAGGATGGGTATTGAGTGTTGTTATCACTGTCCAGAGGCGCTTTGTAAAGCGGGCCGGAATCATCTATCAGATAGCCGTATTCGACATCCATATCCTCACGAAGCTTCGTGTAATTTAACAGAGCCCCTACGCTGCCTGCACTGCAACCAGCGGCAAGCATTTGCTTGGGTTTCTGCAAATTATTCTTTACCCATGAGGTTACTGCCTGCACATTGCGCAGGCCATTATGATGCCAAATTAGATCCGAATTCTGTCCAGTCTTATCCTTATATATCTCTGTCTTATCACCAACATAAATATCACCAGTGCAGTATGGAACGTAAACCATGTTCCACTCGCCAGTTTTATACTGGTTGTAAGGGTGGTGAGTATAAATAAGGGGTGAAACACCTGCGGTAGTGAGATTATCGAAATTTGTGAAATCTAAGAGGTGTACATTACTGAGATAGTCATCAGGGATGCCATTAGGGTTGCGTGCCCCGCGAATACCAGTCTGGCCGGAGCAGCTTTCGTAGTCCCAACAGGCACCGCCACCTTCAAAATAAAAAATGGTATTGCTGGTATCGGGCACCCGATAAACAAAAAATTTATAGGGGGAGCCATTACCGCACATGGCGCCAGTACTGGCAGGAACATCTACTTTTTGCCAAGTATTAAAATCTTTAGGCTCGAAGTCATCGTTAAAGCTTGGGTCATGCATGGTCAGAGGGTACATTCCCTGAGCTTGCTGGGTAGAGACCGGTGCATCAGCGTTGGGAGGATCAAAGAGGTGTTTGAGGGTTTTCCAGAAATTGTAATCACCTGGTTCTGCTTGTGCATATGAGGTGATAAGGAGTGAGCTGGCAATAAATGCCATGATTAAACCACGGAGAATTTTTATCATTATTAATCCCCTTCCGGTAATTGGTGTTTTCTCTCTGGACCAGGCCGCATCGCGAACACAAGTTGTAGAAAATAACGTCACTTCAACGCTTGCAGTTAGCCAAGTAGGACACTCGTCCAAATCGCGCTTTAGGTAAAACCCAAGAAGACTAGTTAATAATGGAGTTTTGGTCTAGCTAAAGACTAGTTAAAACTGATAAGTCATGCTGGACCAATTGGTCTGACAGGTTTCGTGGAAAATATTTTATTAAGCTGGGGTTGTCGATGGTTTTTGGAACGCGCGTTGGTTTTAAGGGTTTGGATAAATATTGCTTAGCCACAATGTGTGACCAGGCTGCTACATAAGTAGGCGACTTTCGTAGTTTAATTGTTTGTCTTACATAAAGTGAAAAGCGTTAACCTAAGCCTTGCTTTAGAGGATGAAAGACTCATTATTTTCTGGTGCTAGATTATTTTTAAGGTTCTCAAGATACTTCATTTTTTTTAATAGTATCTCTCTTGCCTGTGCTTGATGAACTAGTTGAAAGTTAATTTTATCCTGAGCCTTGAGTTGTCCTAATCTATGCAGGTCGGCTCGAATAATATGGGCAATACGAGGATATCCGCCGATAGTTTGCCCCTCAATAAAAGAAATGATGGGTTCGCCATTGTTAGGTGTCTGAATACTGCCAGGGTAAAGTCCGGAGGAAATCATTTCATCCGAACTGTCCGTAATAGCTTTTGAATCTACAATGATTGATGGGGATAGGCGAATCCCCATGCGATTGTTCTGGGCGGATACTTGAAAGGTTTTTCTGAAAAAATTACTTAATGCTAACTCTGTAAATCGCTTTTTTTCTGGTCCGTAGATAACTCTCAAAAGTGGTCGAGATTGATAGCAGGGTTGCAGGTTTCGATTTATGTGAGCGGATTTTGCGATGCGAATATTTTTCAAATGAAGGCGTTCTTCGTAACTGATAGCCTTTCCTTTGTTGCCTCCAAAGTGACTGATTAAGTGTGTTGATACGCTGTTGAAAGACTGAGAGGTGGAAATTGTGGCGGATAAACCAATATATGCTCTGGTGCCACTTAGTAGTTGACCAAATTCTAAAATATCTCCCCGCTTAACTTGGATGACCTTGTAATTTTCTACAGTTATTTTATTTAACAGAACATTGAATTGTGCTCCTGCGATAGCTATTGATATATCACATTCGAACTTAATAACTGGACCAGTTAACGTTAATTCCAATACAGGGTTGTTAAGGCAGTTACCCAATAGCAGATTGACAAGTTGCATGGACAGGATGTCGGCTGCGCCCCCCTGGGGAATTCCACAGTGCATTAGACCTGGGCGTCCAAAGTCTTGAATGCTCGTTTGTAGTCCTGGACGAATAAAATAGATACTCATAGTTGGATCAGTTCCATATTCTAGACTGATGAATATCGTCAAATTCTGCTTGATTGATCGAATAGAACTTAATGATATCTAATGGATCTGCAAGAAATGGATGGCTGCTATAGGGGTGGAATAATTGAATGGGAGTCTGGCCGATAATTTGCCACCCCCCTGGTGTGGCCTGTGGGTAAACTCCTGTCTGGCTGCCGCCGATGCCAACAGCTCCTGCAGGTATGCGCACTCGTGGATTTTTTTTACGAGGACATTCCAGTCTAGGGTTGAGGCCGCCGAGATACAAAAATCCGGGAGTAAAGCCCAGCATATGTACGAGATAAGAGGGTGCTGTATGCAGCTTAATGATTTCTTTTCTGGATAAGCCAGTGTGCCTGCTCAATATTGAAATGTCTGGAGCAAAAATTGATTCATAGCACACAGGAATGCGAATAGTGCGGGATTTTCGTGAAATGTTTTTATGGGCTTTAAGGAAGTCTTGAATTGATTGTTGAACTTTCTGTGAGAGCATCTCGCTATCAAATAAAGCAGGGTTAAAAATCAGAGTCAGACATTGATAGGCAGGAATTAATTCAATAAAGTTATTGGGGTTTTTGTTAAGGAGATATTCTTTAAGCCCAATAATATGACGGCTAAGGTTTTCACTTGGCTCTGAGTTGAAGCGGATATCTAACGCACTATCTCCATTTGGGTAAACACTAAAATCGAGCATAGTCGAGTGATTTCTTTGTTTGGAGGATGTCACGATTGTATGTTCAGGCCATGATGTTGTAGGTGCTTGACTAGTGCTTTTGCGATTTTTAGAGCGGCAGGATTGTCACCATGTAAACAAATCGTATCCACAGAGAATTTCAGCGGTGTGCCATAATAGCTTGTGAAGTCTGTACCCTTTGCCAATGCGATAGCTCGTTCTAGGCAGTTTTCAATATTATTTAGCACTGAGCCAGGTAGATTACGTGGGGCCAATTTTTCTTTGTTTAAGTAGTGCCTATCTATAAAACCCTCCCGATAAAAGGTGCACTGCTTCTCTATTGCCACAGACTCCATCGCACCGTTGGCTAAACCGATAATTTTCAGAGAGGGATACTCTTTGGCGAAGAGTGAGATAATTTCTTTAGAGAGTAACCTATCTGCTTCGGCATCGTTATATAAAGCGCCATGTAGTTTAACGTGATCCAGCAGTACACCTGCTTCAGTAGTCAGGGATTGCAGCTGCTCGATCTGTTGAAACAATGAGTCAAGTAATAGATTTATTGGGAGTTTGACAGACTTTCTTCCAAAATTTTCCCGGTCTGGATAGCCGGGGTGTGCTCCAATTTTTAAATGATGTTTTTGTGCATTGAAAATGGAAAGGCGCATAATGTCCCGGTTTCCTGCGTGAGCGCCACAGGCGATATTGCAGCGGGAAATAAAGGGCATGATTTGCGTGTCCCTAATGCAGCTTTTTAGATCGCTACCTTCACCCAGGTCACAGTTGATGTCTATGCGCATAATATCAGTCCCTTTTAGGCCTAAACTATTTCATTTTCAACTTGTAGGGCAAGACTTCACCTCTGAAGAAATTTGCACACCTTTTGATTCATAGCAGTCGCCCAGAGGTGAGCAAAAACATGCTTTCACTTCAATGTCATTTCTTAATGCATTTAACTTTGTCCAAAGTGGTTCATTGGCGGCTGTTCTTTGAAGTGTCAAGAATTTTAGGGAGAAATGTGAAGCGATAATGGCTTGTTCCAATATTACTGTGTTTAAGCCACTCCTTGCCGCGAGAGTGCTTTCTCCTTTATTTTCTAGATTGTGAATCGTCTGATATAAATTTTTTTCTTCTTTGTGGCAGCAAGAGGTTAGAAAAGCTTCAAGGTCTGAGTAAGTCTTATCATGATAAGTGAACTCTAGAGACTTCAGGATTGCGGGTCCCGAGCCGGCGTTATGTAATGAGAAAATTATGGTTGGTTTTTGTGTCGCTCCATCAAAGTTTCCTTGGTCAAATTTAACCACAGGCATAGTCATAACTCGGACTTGTTTATTTGCGGCCTTGGCTTGCAGATAAGTGGCATAAAAAGAGGCTATAGAAATTAAAATTGCGCATAATGCAATTATTAAGTTGAGCCTTTCTTTATTGAGAAAATTCATTTGTTTAGGTCTTTAAAAGGTAAGGGGAGCCTTCGAGTAATTCACAGAGGCACTTCTCTTGCTTCAGGGGGATAGCCCCCCTGAAGCAAGACAAAATACTTAGAGTCTTTTAAGAGCAGCATAGAGATTTGCCAGAAAAGTGCCGAGGGGGCCAAGCGTTCTGGCCATCAATTTATCCAAGCATGGGTTTAAGGAAACGCCCTGTATGAGAAACTTTCATTTCTGCCACATCCTCTGGAGTCCCTGCTGCAATAATCTGTCCTCCACCGGAGCCGCCTTCCGGGCCCAGGTCCACAATCCAGTCGGCAGTTTTAATGACGTCCAGATTGTGTTCGATAACCACGATGGTATTGCCGTGATCGCGCAGGCGATGTAAGACATCCAGTAATAATTGGATGTCGGCAAAATGCAGGCCAGTGGTGGGTTCGTCAAGGATATACAAGGTTTGGCCGGTGTCGCGCTTGGACAGTTCACGGGAGAGTTTTACTCGCTGTGCTTCGCCGCCGGAAAGTGTGGTGGCCGCCTGGCCAAGTTTGATATAGGAGAGACCGACATCCATCAGGGTTTGTAATTTCTTGGCAATTGCGGGCACGGGGTCAAAAAACTCTCGCGCATCTTCCACTGTCATTTCCAATACCTCGTGGATATTTTTGCCTTTGTAATGTACTTCCAGGGTTTCGCGGTTGTACCGTTTACCATGGCAGGTGTCGCAGGGCACATAGATATCCGGCAGGAAATGCATTTCGACTTTGATCACACCGTCGCCCTGACAAGCCTCACAGCGACCACCTTTTACATTAAAGCTGAAACGGCCTGGCTTGTAGCCACGTGAACGCGCTTCCTGGGTACCGGCAAATAGCTCTCGAATCGGGGTAAAAATACCTGTGTAGGTGGCCGGATTAGACCTTGGGGTGCGGCCTATAGGGCTCTGGTCGATATCCACACATTTATCGAAATGCTCTAACCCATGAACGGACTCATATGGGGAGGCCTTCAAGGTGGTGGCTTTATTGAGTGCTGTGGCAGCAAGAGGGTAGAGGGTGGTATTGATTAGGGTAGATTTACCAGAGCCCGAGACACCAGTGACACAGGTAAAGAGGCCTACGGGGATTTCCAGGTCTACGTTTTGCAAATTGTTGCCGCTGGCACCTTCGAGGCGCAGCATATAGTCCTCGTTGGGGATATAGCGCTCTTCCGGTACAGCAATTTTCTTTTTTCCGGACAGGTATTGTCCGGTGAGAGATTTTTTACATTTGGTGATTTTATCCGCGGTACCAGCCGCGACTACTTCGCCACCATGAACACCGGCACCGGGGCCTATATCGACAATAAAGTCGGCACTGCGGATAGCGTCCTCATCGTGCTCAACGACAATGACTGTGTTACCGATATCGCGTAGATGGGTAAGAGTGTTAAGTAGGCGTTCGTTGTCCCGTTGGTGTAAGCCAATAGAAGGCTCGTCGAGGATATACATTACGCCCACCAGGCCGGCCCCGATCTGGCTGGCCAGGCGAATCCGCTGTGCCTCACCGCCAGATAGAGTTTCTGCGCTGCGATTCAGAGTTAGGTAGTTGAGCCCCACATCTACCAGGAAGCGAAAGCGATCGCGCAGCTCTTTAAGAATTTTATCGGCAATTTCTTTTTGGGCACCTCTGAAGGTCAGCTCGTGATCAAAATAGTTGAAAGCATCGCCGACGGGCAGCTCGGTAATCTGTGCCAGGGTGCGATTGTCCACAAAGATATGACGGGCCTCGCGGCGCAGTCGGGTGCCATGGCACTCAGGGCATTTTTGTGTGCTCAGGTATTTGGCCAGTTCTTCGCGTACAGATTGGGATTCGGTGTCCCGATAACGGCGTTGGAAGTTGGGAATAATGCCCTCGAAAGTGTGCTGCCGCACGGTAACATCGCCGCGATCATTCACATAGCTGAAGTCGATTTCCTCATCGCCACTGCCCTGTAAAATGATCTTGCGGTGCCCCTTGCGTAGTTTCTTCCAGGGTTTGTCCAGATCGAAGCCGTAGTGCTCGGCGAGGGAGTCGAGCATGTGATAGTAGTAGATGTTGCGTCTGTCCCAACCGCGAATAGCACCCTCGGAGATACTGCTCTCTGGGTCGAGAATCACCTTATCCTCATCAAAGAACTGCTTAACCCCCAGGCCGTCGCAACTGGGGCAGGCGCCGGCCGGGTTGTTGAAGGAAAACAGGCGCGGTTCCAGTTCGTCCAGTGAATAGTCACAGACGGGGCAGGCGTGGCGTGCGGAAAAAAGTCGGTCTTCCTGGTCACCATCCATAAAGCTGATGGAAGCGATGCCATCGGTGAGATTCAAAGCAGTTTCGAAGGACTCCGCCAGGCGTAACTGCAGGTCATCGCGCACCTTAAAGCGGTCTACCACAACCTCTACGGTGTGCTTGCGTCGCTTGTCCAGCTTGGGCGTGTCATCCAGATCACAGATAACGCCATCGATACGTGCTCGAACGAAGCCGTCACGGCGCAGCTGTTCAAATACATGCTGGTGCTCGCCCTTGCGGTCGCGTACTACGGGTGCCAGTAGCATCAGCTTAGTGCCCTCCGGCAGGGTCAGTACCTGATCCACCATCTGGCTCACGGTCTGGGCCTGTAGCGGTTCGTCGTGTTCAGGGCAGCGCGGTTCGCCGACACGGGCGAACAGCAGTCTGAGGTAGTCGTAAATCTCAGTAATGGTGCCTACGGTGGAGCGCGGGTTGTGGGAGGTGGACTTCTGCTCAATGGAGATGGCCGGCGACAGTCCCTCAACAGTATCCACATCCGGCTTTTCCATCATCGATAGGAATTGCCGTGCATAGGTGGACAGGGATTCCACATAGCGGCGCTGGCCTTCAGCGTAAAGGGTGTCAAAGGCCAGGGAGGATTTACCGGAACCAGACAGTCCGGTTATCACGATCAGCTTGTCGCGGGGGATGTCCAGATCGATATTTTTCAGGTTGTGGGTGCGAGCACCCCTCACATAAATCGTGTCCACGCTCTACCTATATTGCTGCTAATACTGGGCCGGGCCACGGACTTGCTCCGCACGGGGCGATCACAACTGCGGTGCCGGGAAAACAGCCGAGTATAAACTCGCGACCCAATGTGCCAAAATCGTCTACCGCAAAAAACCAACCGATGAACAGAAAGCGCTGATGATCCCTGTAATTCTTTGTGGCGGCACTGGCTCGCGCCTGTGGCCACTGTCCCGGGAAACCTACCCAAAGCAATTTTTGCCGCTAACAGGTGAAGAAACCATGTTGCAGGCCACCGCGAGGCGGTTGGAAGGCGTGGCACAGCTACAGGCTCCGATTTTAGTGTGCAATGAGGAGCATCGCTTTGCTGCAGCGGAGCAGTTGCGCGAGATTGGTCACGCTGCCCAATCTATTTTACTGGAGCCCTGTGCGCGCAATACGGCACCCGCTATCGCTCTGGCGGCCCTAGCAGCGCTTGAATCTGGTGAAGACCCCCTGCTACTGATACTGCCGGCGGACCACGCGGTGGCCGATGTGGCGGCCTTTCAGGAGGCACTCAAGCCTGCCCGGGCCTTAGCTGAGCAGGGACATTTGGTGACTTTTGGTATTGTTCCGACAAGAGCTGAGACCGGTTACGGTTATATCCGCCGCGGAGAAGGGCTTTCTGCTGGTGCCTGGGCAGTCGCAGAATTTGTTGAAAAGCCTGATGCCGAGACAGCTGAGTCCTATCTGGCCGATGGCGGTTATTGCTGGAATAGCGGTATGTTCCTATTCCGCGCTTCCCGCTATCTGGAGGAACTGGGCCAGCATCGAGAGGATATTCTCGGTGCCTGTCGCACAGCCTACGAGCAGGCCGCTCGAGATCTCGACTTTACCCGGGTGGATAGAGAGGCCTTCGCCGCTTGTGCCGATGAATCTGTGGATTATGCGGTTATGGAGCCTACGGAGTCGGCGGCTGTAGTGCCTATGGATGCTGGCTGGAGCGATGTGGGCTCCTGGCTGGGGTTGTGGGAGCTGGCCGAGCGGGATGACGACGACAACCTGCTGCAAGGAGATGTGTTGCAGGAAGACAGCAGCGGTTGCCTGGTGCGTGCGGAGAGTCGCTTGGTCAGTTTACTCGGTGTAGAGGACCTGGTGGTGGTGGATACCGACGACGCCCTGCTGATTGCTGACAAACAGCGGGTTCAGGAGGTGAAAAAACTGGTGGGGAGCCTCAAGCGCTCCGGCCGCAGCGAGGCCCAGCGACACCGCAAGGTGTATAGACCTTGGGGCTACTACGACTCTATCGATGCGGGTCCGCGTTTTCAGGTAAAACGCATCGTGGTTAAGCCTGGACAACAGCTTTCACTGCAGATGCACCACCACCGCGCGGAGCACTGGATTGTGGTGCGTGGCACCGCAAGGGTGACCCGCGGTGATGAAGAGCTACTGGTTACCGAGAATCAATCCACCTATATCCCCCTGGGGGTTACGCACCGGTTGGAAAATCCCGGCACCATCCCTCTGGAGCTGATCGAGGTGCAGTCCGGCAGCTACCTGGGCGAGGACGATATAGTCCGTTTCGATGACGACTATGGTCGAGGCTAGATCTCCGCGAAAGTTGTACTGCTCCCACTACAGCCTGGCGCTCACTCGCTGTACAATGCGCGCCCACTTTGACGCTGTTCCGGGAGCTGCATGAATTCTATTGAGCGCCGAGCCCTGGGTGGGCTGGCTTCCCTTTATGTGTTTCGCATGCTCGGCCTGTTTATGGTGCTGCCGGTGCTCACGGTGTACGGTGAAGGCTATCGTGATAGCACTCCGATGCTGCTGGGGTTGGCCATGGGTGCCTACGGTTTGAGTCAGGCCTTATTGCAGATTCCGCTGGGACTTCTGTCTGATCGCTGGGGCCGAAAACCCGTAATTTATACCGGCCTGGCGCTATTCGCCCTAGGCAGTATCGTCGCTGCTCAGACAGATTCCGTATATGGGCTGATTGTCGGCCGGGTGTTACAGGGGTGTGGAGCGATCGCTGCCGCAGTGATGGCGCTGGTGGCTGATTTGACCCGGGATGAGAAGCGCGGCATTGCCATGGCCGTGATCGGGGCCTCGATCGGTGTGGCCTTTATGTTGGCGGTAATACTGGGCCCGGCACTCGCGGGTGTTGGCGGACTGCCAGCCATTTTCTGGCTGACAGCAGTACTGGCCGTACTCGGCATGTTGCTGGTATGGCGGGTGGTACCAACCCCTCAAGTAGCAAAGCGCCCTGCGGTATTTAAGGGTGGTTTCCGCAAAGTATTGGGTAGTGGGCTGACCTGGCGCCTGGTCAGCGGGGCCTTCTTTTCTCACTTACTACTGACGGCGCTGTTTGTGGCATTGCCACTGGTGCTAGTCGATCGCCTGGATTGGCCGGCGGATGAGCACTGGAAACTTTATGGTCCACTAATGCTGGGCACCTTTATCATTATGCTGCCCTTAATGCGAATGGCCGAGCGTACTGGCAAAGTGCCGCTTGCGTTGAACCTGGCGGCGCTTGCTCTGGTTGCTGGCAGCGCGGCGTTACTGCCGATGAATGGAACAATAACAGTTGTACTGCTGCTGAGTATTTTCTTTGTGGGCTTCAATCTGTTGGAAGCCCTGCTGCCGGCCCAGTTGACTCGCAAAGCCCCGGAGGATGCCCGTGGGGCAGCTTCGGGTCTGTATGCGACGCTACAGTTTTTTGGCACCTTTGTCGGCGGCAGTCTGGGCGGATATCTGTATGGACTCGGTGGCACCAGTGCTGTAGCGGGGCTCGGTTTTGCTGTAGTGGCAATTTGGATACTGCTTTGGTGGGCTCTGCGCGAGCGGCTCTCCGATATCCGTGAGGGTAGCGCTTACTAACAGTGGGTGTCTGTTGTATGCTGCTGTATAAAAATACACTGTCTGCAGCTGTAAGTGGCTGCGTGCTTACATACTCAGAGTACGAGTGAAACCGTACCTGAAATTTAATATTGAATGATTAGTGCTCCGGGTGGGACCCGGGTCGAAGAGAGGAGAGGGCCATGGCCAGGGGTATCAACAAAGTAATCTTAATTGGCAATCTGGGTAATGACCCGGAAACCAAATATATGCCGAGCGGTGGTGCGGTTACCAATATCAGCTTAGCCACCAGCGAGAGCTGGAAGGATAAGCAGACTGGCCAGCAGCAGGAGCGCACTGAATGGCACCGCGTAGTATTTTTCAACCGCTTGGCAGAGATTGCCGGTGAGTATTTACGTAAAGGTGCAAAGGTCTATGTAGAAGGTTCGCTGCGCACGCGTAAATGGCAGGATAAGAATACTGGTCAGGATCGCTACACTACGGAGATTGTTGCCAGCGAAATGCAAATGCTGGATGGTCGCGGAGAGCAGGGCGGTTTCGGTCAGGGTATGGGCGGTGCCGCAATGGGTGCGGCAGGTGCAGCTATGGGGAGCCAGATGGGCGGGCAGCAAGGCGGTTACGAACAGCAGGGCGGTTTCCAGCAAGGTGGCTATCAGCAGGGTAATCAGGGGCGCCAGGCTCCCAGTAACCAACAGCAACCTGCGCAGCAGCAAAGCCAGGGCCCTGCCGGTGGTTTTGATAATAGCTTTGACGACGATATCCCGTTCTAAAACAGGCCTGTCCTGTGTCTGATCTACATACCGGATATAAGCCGGATCGGGTTGCGCTGATTCGCGCCGGAAACGATATCGATAGCGCGCTGCAGAAACGCCTGCAGCGTGCTGGTTTCCGTATACAGCTGCTCGCACCCACAGAACTCGATAAGTTGCGCTCCGCCTCAATTGTCATTAATGCGTCGGCATGCGCGGATGACCAGGGTATGCCGGAAGCCCTAGAGGTTGCTGAGTCATTGGCACAGTGCTCCTGTCAGCATGTTATTCACCTCTCTTCCTATGCGGTCTTTGCCGGTGGTGAACCGAGGAAATATGACGAGGATGAGGTGGCGGCACCTCAATCTCACAGTGGGCGGCAATGGCTGGCTTGTGAGGAAGCCTTATCAGAATTTGAGAATCTGACAATTCTGCGTTTTGGCTGGATGGTGGATAGCAATCCGGATGCTCTGCTGGGGCGGGTGTTACGGGGTTTTGTGACGGGTGAGCCGGTCACACTGGATGGCTGCAATAGCGGTAACCCGGTCACGGCCCTGGATCTGGCTCGTGTTGCAGTTGCAGTGGCGCAGCAACTAGCCAGTGGCGCTGAGGCTGGAGGGATCTATCACTACGGCAGCTCGGATGACTGTACTGCGGTGGAGTTTGCCCTTGAGGTTGTGGAGCGAGCCCAGTCACTCTACGACGAGGGCAGGTTCGCACAATTCAGCGCGCTGGAAACCGGGCCGGACCAGAGCCGAGGGGTGGTGTTGGCCTGTGGTAAGTTGCGCGATGTCTTTGGCATACAGCAGCATAGCTGGCGCCAAGGCCTCACTAGGCAGGTGGAGCTGTGGTTGGAGCGTCTGGATGCGGAGACGCAGGAATAGCTTTAGAGCGATTGTAAAAAGGGCGCCAATGTGGCGCCCTTTTTATTTGGATCAAGATAACGGCTTTAAACTTTATCGAAAATCAGGCACGCGTTGGTACCACCGAAACCAAAGCTGTTGGACATGGCACGCTTAATCTCGCACTCGCGCAATTCAGTGACTAGATCCATCCCTTCCGCTTCTGGGTCCCGGTGCTCCACATTGGCGGAAGCGGCAATAAAGTTATTTTGCATCATTAGCAGGCTGTAGATGGCCTCCTGCACGCCGGCAGCGCCGAGGGAGTGTCCGGTTAGAGACTTGGTGGAGGCAAATGCGGGCACTTTGCCGGCAAAGACTTCGCTCATGGCTTTTAGCTCAGCGATATCGCCGACCGGGGTTGAGGTGCCGTGGGTGTTGATGTAGTCCACACCGCCTTGAAGCCCTTTGCCATCCATACCTGCCAGGGCTTGCTGCATGCAGCGCACTGCGCCTTCTCCACTCGGGGCCACCATATCGTATCCATCAGAAGTTGCGCCGTAGCCAGTGAGTTCGGCGTAAATGGTTGCGCCGCGGGCGAGTGCATGGTTCATTTCTTCCAGAATCAGACAGCCACCACCACCGGCGATAACAAAACCATCCCGATCGGCATCGTAGGGGCGTGAGGCCTTAGTGGGGTCGTCGTTAAACTTGCTCGATAGAGCGCCCATGGCGTCGAACAGGTGCGTGAGACTCCAGGCCAGTTCCTCACCGCCACCGGCGAAGACAATATCCTGTTTGCCCATCTGAATCAGCTCGGCACCGTTGCCGATGCAGTGGGCACTTGTGGCACAGGCGGAGGAGATGCTGTAGTTCACACCTTTGATTTTATAGGGTGTGGATAAGCAGGCTGAAACGGTGCTGTTCATCACCTGGGGAACTCGGTAGGCGCCGACACGGCGAACCCCCTTTTCCTTGAGCGTGTGTGCGGCATCAATAATATTTTGGGTGGAGGTGCCGCCGGAACCCATCACAATGCCGGTTCGAGGGTTGGAGATGTCTTTCTCCTCCAAGCCGGACATTTCGATTGCCTCTCGCATGGCGATGTAAGCATAGGCGGCAGCATCTCCCATAAAGCGCAGTTGCTTGCGGTCTATATGTTCTTTGAAATCGATATCCACAGGGCCTGCAACCTGGCTACGCAGGCCTAGCTCTTTGTACTCCTCCTGGAAGCGGATACCGCTGCGGCCTGCTCTTAGTGAATCGGTAACTTCTTTTGTATTGGTACCGATACAGGATGTGATGCCCATCCCGGTAATGACTACCCGACGCATAGTGATCTCCAACAGTACTTGGTAGTAAAGGCCTTTAAAGTTTTGCCCGCCTGAGCTTTATAAAGTTAAAAGTTATCAGTACGAGTAAATAAACCAACGCGAAGGTCTTTTGCAGTGTAGATTTCACGCCCATCCACTGACACAGTACCATCGCCAATACCCATAACCAGCTTTCGTTCAACAAGCCGACTCAATTGAATGTGGTAGGTTACCTTCTTGCTGGTAGGTAAAATTTGACCGGTAAACTTTACCTCCCCACAGCCGAGGGCACGGCCATGCCCGGGATTACCCTTCCAGGCCAAAAAGTAGCCTAGGAGCTGCCACATGGCATCGAGCCCCAAGCACCCGGGCATTACCGGGTCACCGGGAAAGTGGCAATCAAAAAACCAGAGGTCGGGGTGTATATCCAGCTCGGCGATGACTTCACCCTTGTCATATGCTCCCCCCTCTTTTGATATATGGGTGATACGGTCAAGCATCAGCATGTTGGGGGCGGGCAATTGTGCATTGCCTGGACCAAACATCTCTCCGCTGGAGCAGGTCAGTAGCTCCTCTCTGTTGTAGCTACTTTTTTGAACAAAATTACTCATCTTCTCCCCGGCTTTGGGTGGTTACGCAACTCATGTTGAGCGTTTTTGTAAGAGCGGGCATTCTAAGCGCTGTGTGTCGCTTGTCCAGTCAGTCAAAATTATTTTTGTGACTGTCGTAGTAATTACCTTCACAACATCTTATATGATCATTTGTGTAGAGCGCTGACACATTGAGGGAATTTGACGCCATCCTTTGTAAGTGAACTCTCTTTTTAGCTATGTTAGGTTCCCGCCGGGAGCGGGGGAGCGCTCGTTTTAAGTTCATGGGGGAGCATAATGCTCAAGAAATGTTTATTCCCGGTTGCCGGTTACGGCACCCGTTTCCTGCCTGCCACCAAGGCGATGCCGAAGGAAATGCTGCCACTGGTGAACAAGCCGTTGGTGCAGTATGGGGTAGAAGAGGCCATCGAAGCCGGCCTTACAGAGATAGGTTTTGTTACTGGGCGCGGTAAACGCGCTATTGAGGACCACTTCGATACCAATTACGAGCTGGAGCACCAAATTGCCGGAACTGGTAAAGAGCGCTATTTGGACTCTGTTCGGAAGGTGATTGACAGTGCCAGCTTTTCTTATACCCGCCAAGGCGAAATGCGTGGTTTGGGCGATGCGATACTGCAGGGGCGCCGCCTGGTGGGAGATGAGCCATTTGGGGTGGTGTTGGCGGATGACCTGTGCCTGAATGATGACCTTGGCGTGCTTTCGCAGATGGTACAGCTTTACAAGCAATTTCGCTGCAGCATAGTGGCCGTCGAAGAAGTGCCGATGGAGCAGATTCACAAGTTTGGTGTAATTGCGGGCAATGAAATCAAGCCGGGCCTCTATCAAGTTACGGATATGGTGGAAAAGCCGGCCGCTGAGGATGCGCCAAGCAACAAGGCAATCATAGGCCGCTATATTCTCACCCCAGATATTTTTGATCTTATCCGCGATACCCCGCCGGGCAAAAATGGGGAAGTACAAATTACCGATGCGTTACTGACCCAGGCGCGGCAGGGTTGTGTTCTTGCTTACGCTTTTAAAGGGCGGCGCTTCGATTGTGGCTCTGTGGAAGGGTTTATTGAGGCCACTAACTATGTTTTTGAAAATAAGTATCTGCCGGAACAGGCAACCGAGGAGAATAAATAAGTGTCAGAACTTACTTGCTTTAAAGCTTATGACTTGCGCGGTCGTGTGCCTGATGAGCTGAATACCGAAGTGGCTTATCGGGTGGGGCGGGCATTTGCCCAATTTCTGGGGGCGAAACGTGTTGTGGTTGGTCATGATATTCGTCTTACCAGTGGTGAACTGACCGATGCCCTGGTGAATGGCTTGCGCGATGCCGGTGCCGATGTTTTTCATATCGGTGAATGTGGTACCGAAGAAGTATACTTCTCTACTTTCTATGGAGATTTTGATGGGGGTATCTGTGTTACTGCCAGCCACAATCCCATGGATTATAACGGCATGAAGTTTGTCCGCGCAGGTAGCAGTCCGATTAGTGGCGATACCGGACTATTGGAAATTAAGCGCCTGGCGGAGGAAAACAGCTTTGCTCCTGTTGCAGAGCGCGGTGAACTGCAGAGCTTTGAGCACAGGCCGGCTTTTGTTGAGCACTTATTGGGTTATGTTGATAGTAAGGCGCTGAAGCCTTTGAAGCTGGTAGTGAATGCGGGCAATGGTGGTGCAGGTGCAGTTGTCGATGCGCTAGCCCCTCATTTGCCTTTTGAGTTTGTGCGGGTTCACCATCAGCCAGATGGGAATTTCCCCAACGGTATCCCCAACCCAATCCTACCGGAAAACCGTGCTTCAACTGCAGAGGCGGTGCGTGAGAGTGGCGCTGACTTTGGTATTGCCTGGGATGGAGATTTTGACCGCTGTTTCTTCTTCGATGAAAACGGTGATTTTATCGAGGGCTACTATGTGGTCGGCCTGCTTGCCGAGGCCTTTCTGGTCAAGCACAAAGGCGCCAAAGTGGTCCACGATCCGCGCCTGCTGTGGAATACGGAAGATATTGTGCGTGCTGCTGGGGGTGAGCCGGTTCAAAGTAAAACTGGCCATGCCTTTATCAAGGAGCGCATGCGCAAAGAAGATGCCATTTATGGTGGTGAGATGAGCGCACACCATTATTTCCGTGACTTCGCCTACTGCGATAGTGGCATGATCCCATGGTTGTTGGTGGCGGAGCTCGTCAGCCGAAGCGGTAAGACTCTGTCCCAGTTGGTGGGAGAACGTATGGCGGCTTTCCCTTGCTCGGGTGAGATCAACTCCAAGGTGCAGGATGCGGCAGCGGTTATTAAAGCTGCACAGGAAAAGTATGGTGCAGATGCACTCAGTGTCGAGCATGTGGATGGTCTGAGTGTGGCTTATGCCGAGTGGCGATTTAATTTACGCATGTCCAATACTGAACCCGTGATTCGCCTCAATGTTGAGTCCCGTGGGGATAAGGCTTTGATGCGTGAGAAGACCGAAGAGCTACTAAAGCTGATTCGTTCATGATTTCCTGATCAGCTCTGAATAGGCTTCATGAGCTGCCGCCTTGAAATAAAAAAAGCCCCATTTTATGGGGCTTTTTTTATGGGTGCTGGGTTATGATATCTGGCCCTCTCAAATCTAGGGCTAGGACGATACTCCGAGCCTGCTAGACATTTCTCTCCACGGCAAAGCTGGCTAGTTGTTGTAGTGCGGTTTTTTGATCACTCTCGGGTAGGAAATCCAGCTGAGTTTTGGCGTCCTCCACGGCAGCGCGGGCCCGCTCCATGGTGTAATCCAGTGCTCCGCAGGCCTCAATAGCCTCGACAATTTCTACCAGCTTTGCTGCACTGCGCTGTTCAATCGCCTCCTTTACCAGAGCCGCCTGGTTTTGGCTGCCATTGGCCATGGTGTAGATCAGGGGAAGTGTGGGCTTGCCCTCCGCAAGATCGTCGCCGACATTTTTGCCTAGTTCTTCCGGGTTGCCTCGATAATCCAGGGCGTCATCTACCAGCTGGAATGCGAGGCCTAAATGGCGTCCATACAGTTTCAGGGCATTTTGTTCCTCGGCAGAACAGTCGGCCAAAACGGCGGCGGTCTCACAGGCCGCTTCGAACAACGCTCCGGTTTTCTTGTAAATTACACTGAAGTAGTTTTCTTCGCTGACCTCTGGGTCGCCGGCGTTTACCAGCTGCTGTACTTCACCTTCGGCAATGGTATTGGTGGTATCAGAAAGGATTGCCATGATGCGCATGTCCTGTAGGGCAATCATCATCTGGAAGGCACGGGAATATAGAAAGTCTCCCACCAGGACGCTGGGTGCATTGCCCCATTTGGCATTGGCGGTAAGGCGGCCGCGGCGCATATCGGAGGTGTCCACCACATCATCGTGTAGCAGGGTGGCGGTGTGGATAAATTCGATAATGGTGGCCAGATCAATATGGCCCTCATCTTGGTAGTTGCAGGCCCTGGCACATAGCAGCACCAGCAGGGGTCGCAGGCGTTTGCCGCCGGCCTCAACCAAGTAGTGGCCTATATTTTCCACCAGGGGGACATCCGAGTGCAGTTGGTCGAGAATACGCTGGTTGACCGCGGCAAAGTCTTCGGCGGCGACCCGGTGAAAAGGCAGCATTTGAGAGTTCCTTAATACGACTAGACAGGCGCCCCCGAAGGCTCGGGTGGCAGAGGGCCGCTATTGTATCAACCCGGCGAATTGATTAGAATCTGCGCCCCGTCGATTGCGGGCTCCGCGGCTTTACTGTTGCTGGTGCCGCCGGCGAAATAGATGTTAAACAACACGGCGCAAGCTCCCGAAATGCGGAGCAGTGACTCGATAGTCCTCCCGCTGCTTCGTGTCGTCCATACCGGAGCATAGAAATATGTACGCTGTTATTGAGAGCGGTGGTAAGCAACACCGTGTAGAAGAAGGCGAAGTACTTCGCCTGGAAAAGCTGGAAGTAGCTACTGGCGAAACCATCGATTTCGACAAAGTGCTGATGGTCGTTGATGGCGACAAAATCAACATCGGCGCTCCCGTTGTAGACGGCGCTAAAGTATCTGCTGAAGTGGTAAGCCACGGCCGCGGCGAGAAAGTGAAGATCATCAAATTCCGCCGTCGTAAGCACTCCATGAAGCGCCAGGGCCACCGTCAGTGGTACACCGAAGTTAAAATCACTGGCATCAAGGCATAAGAGAGGAGTAACGACTCATGGCACATAAGAAAGCTGGCGGTAGTACGCGAAATGGTCGCGATTCCGAGAGTAAACGCCTGGGCGTGAAGCGCTTTGGCGGCCAAGCTGTAGCGGCAGGCAACATCATCGTTCGTCAACGTGGCACCAAGTTCCACGCTGGTGTTAACGTTGGTATGGGCAAAGATCACACCCTGTTCGCCACTGCGGACGGCGTTGTGAAGTTTGAAGTTAAAGGCCCCAACAACCGCAAGTTCGTTTCTATCGAAACTGCTTAAGCGGTCGCAAGCCCTAGCTTCATAAAAAGCCCCGCTATTGCGGGGCTTTTTTGTTGGGGCAGCCCTAATAGAGGGTGGTGGGAAGTTGGGGCGGCAGATGCCTGCGAGTGGCGGCTTGTCGGCTGGTATGATGAATATGATGGTAGGTGTGTGTATGTGCGCACCGGATGAGACAACCGCTGTGGCGGTGGAGTGATTATGAAGTTTGTCGATGAGGCGCCCATATTTGTGCAGGCGGGTAAAGGCGGCAATGGCTGCCTGAGTTTCCGCAGGGAAAAGTTTGTAGAGAAGGGTGGTCCGGACGGCGGTGACGGCGGTGATGGCGGTTCCGTCTACCTGGAGGCCGATGATTCCCTCAACACTCTGGTAGATTACCGCTACCAGCCCCGTTACGCCGCTGAGAGCGGCCAGCCTGGCCGCGGGCGTAACTGTACTGGGGCCAAAGGGGAAGACCTTGTTCTTAAAGTGCCTGTGGGCACCACAGTAATCGATGTGGATACCGGTGAAGCTGTTGGTGACATGACCCGAGCCGGTGAGCGTCTGCTGGTCGCCCAGGGGGGGTTTCACGGTTTGGGTAATACGCGCTTTAAATCGAGTACTAACCGAGCCCCTCGCCAGACCACCAATGGTAGCGAGGGTGAGCTTCGCAGCCTGAAGTTGGAGTTGAAGGTGCTTGCAGATGTGGGGATGTTGGGGCTGCCCAATGCTGGCAAGTCCACGTTTATTCGGGCGGTATCGGCGGCCAAGCCCAAGGTTGCCAACTATCCCTTCACGACCTTGGTGCCAAACCTGGGCGTGGTACAGGTACAGCGGCATCGCAGTTTTGTGATTGCCGATATTCCGGGTTTGATTGAGGGGGCGGCTGAAGGGGCAGGCCTGGGTATTCGTTTCCTCAAGCATTTGACTCGCTGCCGGGTGCTCCTGCATTTGGTAGACCTGGCGCCATTTGATGGTTCGGACCCAGTGGAGAACGCCCGCGCTATCGAGCGTGAACTGGCTAGTTTTAGCGATACTCTGGCGGGTCGAGAGCGCTGGTTGGTACTGAATAAGACTGACCTGGTGCCTGCTGCTGAACTGGAAGAGCGCTGTCAGTCGGTTGTGGATGCGCTGGGCTGGAAAGGGCCGGTGTTCCGGGTGGCGGCTATTCGCGGTGAGGGTACGGATGTGCTTAGCGGCCGCTTGATGGATTACCTGGAGGAGCGCCAAGAGCAGGAGGATCGCGATCCGGAATTGGCTGAGGCTGAACTGGAGGCGCAGCGTCAGATGCAGCGCGAAGCCCGCGAGCGTATCGAGGAGCTTCGGGATAGCCATCGCGCCAAACGCAGGGCTGCCAAGGGGCATGTCGATGATGACGAAGACTGGGATGATGACGATCACGATGTCGATATTGAGTATCGCTCCTGAATCGTATGTTTCCGGTGGCAAATCTGTGCTGCCGCGCAGAATTTCTGTCAGCTCGGCCCTTTACCGGCAATGTGATGATAATTCGATAGGCCCCTAGGGGCCGGTGTCCAGGGAGGAAGTATGGGCTCCGTATCAGTGTCCCGTAGAGGGCTTTCTAAGGGGCAGCGCTGGGTGGTAAAAATTGGCAGTGCCCTGCTTACTGATAACGGTCGCGGCGTCAATAATTCGGCGATCTGCGCCTGGGTGGCACAGATCGCCGAATTGCGCCAGCAGGGTGTTGAAGTGGTGTTGGTTTCTTCTGGGGCAGTAGCCGCGGGTATGGATCGTCTCGGCTGGGACCGCAGACCGGAGTCGATCCATCAGTTGCAGGCCGCAGCTGCGATAGGGCAGAGCCATTTGGTGCAGGTCTATGAGCAGGCTTTCGGTCTCTTCGATATACGCAGCGCGCAGATTTTGTTGGATCATGATGATCTCTCCAACCGCACTCGTTACCTCAATGCGCGCAGTACATTGCGAACACTACTCTCATTGGGAGCTGTGCCGATCGTCAATGAAAACGATACCGTCGTAACCGATGAAATACGTTTCGGTGATAACGACACCTTGGCGGCGTTGGTGGCTAACCTTGTCGAGGCGGATGCCTTGTTGATTTTGACCGATGCCGATGGGCTCTTTACAGAAGACCCTCGCGATAACCCCGATGCGGAGCTTGTTGGTGAGGCCTCGGCGCTGGATCCGAGGCTGCTGGGGATGGCGGGGGACTCCCGCAGTGGTCTGGGACGAGGAGGTATGACCACCAAAGTGCGCGCGGCACAACTGGCGGCTCGTTCCGGTGCCTGCACTGTGATTGCTGGGGGTGCCAGAGAGGGAGTGGTAACGCGGGTATGGAAGGGCGAGGATTTGGGAACTCTCCTGCTTCCGGAGGCGGACCCCTTGGCGGCGAGGAAGCGCTGGCTAGCTGGGCAGCTACAGGTGCGCGGTAGTCTCACCCTCGATAGTGGTGCTGAGAGGGCATTGCGCGATGGTGGTAAGAGTTTGCTATCGGTGGGGGTGACTGCGGTGCAGGGGCGTTTTCACCGGGGAGACTTGGTTTCCTGTCTTGATGGTGCGGGTCATGAGATCGCCCGTGGTCTTGTAAATTATGACAGCAGCGAGAGTGCCAGGATTCTCGGGCAGTCATCGGAGCGCTTTGTTGAGTTGCTCGGCTATCGTGATGACGATGAGTTGATACACAGAGATAATCTTATCTTGCTCTAGCAGAAGCGCTGGCTTTCAGACATAAAAAAACCCCGCATTGCGGGGTTTTTTGTGTCTGCTACCTAAAGAATTAGGCGGCGAGAGCTTTAACCTGAGCGTTCAGGCGGCTCTTATGACGAGCGGCTTTATTCTTGTGAATAATACCTTTGTCTGCCATGCGGTCGATAACGGGAACCGCTTCTGCGTATGCAGTTTTTGCTTTTTCAGCGTCGCCTGCATCGATGGCCGCAACTACCTTCTTAATGTAGGTGCGCACCATGGAGCGCAGACTGGCGTTATGCATGCGGCGCTTGTCGTTCTGGCGCGCGCGTTTCTTCGCTTGAGGTGAGTTGGCCACCGGTTGCTCCTGTCTGGAATCTATAAATCTGTAACTAACAGGCCCTGGGGCCCGATCGGGACGCGACATTATCCCCACAGCTGGTTGTTTGTCAACCATCTGGGCAGATAGCTTGCGCTTTGTCTGCCTGTGCTGGTGCGTGATTAGCGGGTCGGCAGTTTTAGGTTGAACTCCACACCGCTATTATCTGTGCGATTTCGAGCCTCCAAACGGGCTCGGTGAAAGTCAGCAATCAATTTAGCGATATGCAATCCAAGGCCCAAATGCCCAGCGTTGTCACCTTCCTTACGCACAGATACCAGGGAATCGAACAGCTTGTGTGCATAGCCATTGGGTAGCAATGGACCGTCGTTACTCACACTAATTAGGTAGCCGTCCTTTTCGTTGTAGACTGCAAGCTGAATCTCACTGTGCTTTGGGGCGAAACTACAGGCATTGTCTACCAGCTTATCTAAAAGCTGTGCCAGTAGCTCCGGCGCGCCCTCACAGCGAAGCTCTCCATTTGGCTTTTTCAGAGAAAATTGCTGGTGGGGGTGGGCGTCGCCATAGCACTGCACCATAACTTCCAGCAGGTCCGCCAAGTCAAAGCGCTCGCGCTCTGCCTGATGAATGCTGGCTTCCAGGTTGCTAGCCGCAGAGAGGCTGTTGAGGATGCCGGATAGGCGGGCACTGCCATCCAGTGCGCGTTCGGCATAGCGGCGGCTGTCTTCATCCAGTTTGCCGGTGGAGAGGTTATCGAGTGAAGAGCGCACCACCGCGAGAGGCGTGCGCAACTCGTGGGACAATTTACTGGCGAGGGTTCGCAGGTATTGGTGATACTGATCTAGCTCGCCCAGCAGACTGGCAAAGGCACGGTTAAGTGCGCCCAGTTCGTCTCTGGCAGAGGAGAGGGGAAAGTTGCCACGCAATTTGCCACTGCTGTCGACCGCATTGCGCGCAGCGCGGTGCAGCTTGCGAATGCGCCAAGATAGCCAGCTGGCGTAGCCGAGCAAAAACAGCAGTGCGGTTGCTGCTGCCGCACAGCTAATCAACCATAACCTGTGTGCGGCGCTATCGGTCATCGACTGCATAGCCTCAGCGGACTGCAACACAAGCACTCGTCCCAGCAGAGGCCTTTCTACGACTTCGTCAGCCCGAGTTATCACGGGCACACTGACTGCTCCTATACGCGACTGTAGTGGCCCGCCAAACCACTGCTCGGCTGTATCACGTCCAATGCCACTGCTTAGCGGCAGTTCATTTTGGGGTAGCTTTGGTAGCTCTTCCCTGGCAAGCAGTTTGCGATAAATCCAACTGCGCAGCCAGGGCCGTGGTGTGCTCTGCTCCTCAATGGCCACCTGTGGTTGGCCGTTACTGGCGAGCAGGAATCCCTCGCTGTCTACGACTGCCAAGCGCAGGTCTGGGCGGGCAAAGTGGTCCAATTCCGCCTGCAGCTTGGGCAGTGGAGCAACTAAGTGCCCCGGCAGGCCATCGGCGGGAAGGGTGCTGGTACTGTGAACTGGTGGGGAACCGTTGCTACTGGTGCGGTCGAGTATTTGAATGGACAGGCTGCCACGTGTGAGTGTGTAGGGAAGGCTGAGCTCTAGTTGATACCCCTTCGGTGAAGCGGTCCAGCGCCCGCGCAGGCGCAATTCGCGTTGGTAGCTGCCTTCGCGTGGATTGTGCCAAAAGGCCTCGACAGGCCCCCGGCTCGCCACCGGCAACAGATAATGGCGCCCATTGGTAAACAGCTGAACGGTATCCCCTCCGGCGAGCAGGTTTGTGCGAGGGTCCCGGTAGGCTGGGGTCTCATCACTTACTGTTAGCAGTAGGTAGATCTGATCAGCATACTGGCCGAGTGTGATCTGGGCCTGGGGCATGTGCTGCTCATTGAGCAGTTCTCGGGGAGTAAGCTCCCAGGGACGCCAATCGTCCCCGTAACCATCTACAACTGGAGGGTGGGAGAGGGGGTTTAAGTAGAGCTGGCTTCCAGGCGGTCTAGCATGGCGTGCGGGATCGGGAGCGATTAACTCTGGTGCGCTGGCCAGGCGCGCGGCAATTGCTGCAGCTGTGGCCTCGAGGGCCTGTAGTTGGCCCTGCGCCAGTGCCGCATCCACCTGACGGAGATACTGACAGCCGGCCCAGGGCAGAGCCAGCGCCACAAGGCTCACCAATAGGAGTTGTCGGCGAAGTTTCATCTACGGGTCCCCGAAAAGCTGTAGACCGGCTGCTATGTTGCCGAGGCAATCAGAGCTGCCAGCGATAGCCCATGCCATAGGCTGTACCTATAGCGTTGAATTCATTATCCAGGGCCTGAAATTTTTTGCGGATTCTCTTTACGTGGGAGGTGATGGTGTTGTCATCCAGAACTACCCGAGCGGCCTCCATCAGCTGACTGCGGGACTTCACATGCCCGGGGCGCTTGGCTAGAGCGTGGACAATCCAGAATTCAGTGACAGTGAGATCAACTACCCTTCCGTCCCAGTGGCAATGCAACCGGGAAATATCCAATTCCAGCTTGCCCTGTGTAAGGCTTTCCCCTTCATCGCTCTGGTCGCGCAGTACGCTGACCCGTCGCAGCAGCGCGTTGATACGCGCTTGCATATGGGGCAGGGAGATATCCTTAGTGAGATAGTCGTCGGCGCCGAGGCGTAGTCCCGAAATAATATCCAGTTCGGAGTCTCTGGCGGTGAGAAACAGGATTGGCAGACTGGGGGCCATAGCGCGCAGCTCCCTGCACAACTCAAAACCGCCTTCCACTTCACTGCCGAGCCCGACGTCGATTACCGCCAGGTCTGGCAGTCGCTGCCGGAAAGCTTCCATGGCTTCAATCCTTGCGCTGTAGAGATCGACTCGATAACCGCTACGGCGCAATGCATCGCGGTAATTTTCGGCGATGGCGCGCTCGTCTTCGACAATAGCGATAGTTGCACTCATGGCTGATTCCGGCTGCTTCCTTTGTGGTGGAGAATCATGCACGAAATAGCAGCTTATTGGCAAAAAGGCGGGCGCAAATGGCCCGCAAGCACAACAGGTTTTTTTTTCACGGAGGAGAGTTTGTGGCCATACTTTTAATCAGTCCACAGGCGCAATAGCGATTTGAAGTCACCTTGCGCAGCCGCGAGGATTTGCAGTCCATCGCGGCTGTTTAGCAGTTGTTAGAAGTGTCCGGCCATGGATTCCGGTAGGGAAAAGCGGATATCAACACGGCGCTCCATGGCGTAAGCGTCGACATCGCCCTTGGGGGCCTCCGAGTAGGTGGAGCCCATAGCGCGACGGCTGATGCGGGAGGCGTCAATGCCCAGAGAGATCAGTGCCTGTTCAACACTTAGGGCACGTTGGTCAGAGAGCACGTTGTTGTAACCATCGCTGCCCCGTGGGTCCGCGTGTCCCTCCAGTTGAATCTGCAGGTGGGGATGGCGTTTCAGGAAGTCTGCCATGGCATTCAGCTGTTGAAGCTGGGTGGTCTGGAGTTCGTCTTCCCCGGTGGTGAATAGCATCTGGAACTGTAATGAATCCAGTGCCACTTGGCTGGCATCATTCGCGGACAGTCGAGCCGCATCCAGTTGCTGTGCCAGGTTGCTGAGCTCTGCACGGCTCTCTGTCAATTGTGTTGCCAGCATATCAGCCTCTTCTGCTTGCTTGACCTGTTCGCCGAGCCAGGCTCCACCGATTGCGCCGGCGATAAACCCGACAGGGCCCCCTACAGCGGCACCGGCAACGGCTGCCGTGGTAAAGACCGTGGCCTGCTTGGCCGGGGTCAGTTTTGATTCGTTGAGTTCATTCGCCTGGGTACCAGAGGCGATCAGGGAAGTCAGGGCTGCGACCATTAATGTTTTTTTCATTGCTACTCTCCTTGGAGGCTTTCTTTTACTCGGTGGGGCTGTGTGTGGCCCGTTTGAGTGCTATTAAAAAGCTCCAAGGAGGCACTGGCGTGGCGCAGTGGTGGCAAATCGCTGCGCAATTGTGGCGAAAGATGGCAACCGGAGTGTCCTGTTATTTCAGGCGGTGGTAGCGCCGGTCGCGGGGCGAATCTACGCGGACACGCACACGCTGGGGGCGGGGGCCACGCATTATCGCAATGTAAAGCACAATCGCCAGTGCCAGGGCAATAATCAAAGCGTTAATGGTCATCCTGTCTTCTCCCCGCGCCACCGATTCCGTGGGACGCGTCACTAATTCACAGCTAGTATAGGCTCGTGGGCTCCAGGTCGTAGGAGCATAAAGATATCCACCCCTCAATGACTTTTGTGGAATTGCGGTAGACTTGCCGGCCAGCAGATATCGCCCAAATCCAGGAGTCACAGCGTTGCCCCAGTCGCCGCCCACCCAAGACCAGCCCGTCGAAAAAACCGGTACATCCAGACTCCTGCGCGGCAGCTCGGTGGTGGGGGCCGCAACGATGTTGTCCCGGGTTGCCGGCCTGGCCAGGGATATGGCCCTGGCGCGCTTTGCCGGGGCTGGGGATGCCGCCGATGCTTTTTTCGTGGCGTTTAAAATCCCTAACTTTTTCCGCCGCTTGTTTGCTGAGGGCGCCTTTGCCCAAGCATTTGTGCCGGTTTTGGCGGAGTACCGCCAAAAGGGGGGCATTGCTGCAGCACGAGAGCTCAATGATCGCGTCGCGGGAGCACTCGGCGGTGTTTTGTTGTTGGTTACTTTATTTGGCGTATTGTGCGCGCCTCTGGTGACGGGGATCTTTGCATTTGGCTGGTGGTGGGATGGCAGCGAAAGGGAAAAGTTTGAGCTCGCCACCGGCATGTTGCAAATTACCTTCCCCTACCTGATGTTGATCTCACTGGCGGGTTTCACCGGCGCTATTCTGAACAGCTTTGATCGCTTTGCGATCCCGGCACTGACGCCAATTATGTTGAATCTGGTGTTGATTGGTGCGGCAACTATAGGTACGGCTTGGTTTGATCCAGAGATACTGGCCTTGGCATGGGGTGTGCTTTTGGCCGGAGTGGTGCAATTGCTGTTTCAGCTGCCTTTTCTGGCGCGCGAGGGGTTATTGCCAAGGCCCAAGTGGGATTGGAGCCACCCGGGGGTACGCAAAATTCTGCGCCTGATGGCTCCGGCAATTTTTGGAGTCTCGGTCACTCAAATCAGTTTGGTATTGGATACGCTGCTGGCTTCATTCCTGCCCAGTGGCAGTGTCTCCTGGTTGTATTTTTCCGATCGCCTGACCGAATTACCGCTGGGGGTGTTTGGTGTGGCTGTGGCAACGGTGATATTGCCGAGCTTGTCTCGTCTGCACAGCGATGGAGACCCGCGCCGCTTTCGCCATACCCTCGACTGGGCGCTGCGCAGCGTTACCCTTATCTCCCTGCCTGCGGCGGTAGCCCTTGTGGTATTGGCTGAGCCGCTGTTGACCACGCTATTCCAATACGGCCAGATGCAGCCCAGAGATATGCAGATGGCGGCTTGGTCCCTACGAGCTTACGCCTTGGGGTTGTTGGCTTTTATGTTGATCAAAGTGCTAGCGCCGGGCTATTTTGCCCGTCAGGATACCTATACACCGGTGCGTTTTGGCTTGATTGCAATTTCGGCCAAGATGGTGCTGAGCCTTCTGTTTGTTATCCCGCTGAATCATTATTTTAAACTCGGCCATATGGGACTGGCGCTGGCTACCGCCTGCCAGGCGGCAATCAACGCTTGGTTACTGTACAAGGGTTTGCGCCGGGATGACGTTTACATGCCTGAGGCTGGTTGGGGGCGATTCCTATTGCGGTTGATAGCGGCGAATTTGGCGATGGTCGCTGTGCTGATGGGGCTCCTTCACGTCTGGGAAAGTTGGAGTGCCTGGGGCTGGTTTGAACGGGCCTGGCGTATGAGTGTAATAGTAGCCGCAGGGGGCTTGGCCTACCTGTTTACCCTGTTTGTGTCAGGCCTGCGCCCACGTCACTTCCGCGCCACCAGTTAACTTTGAATAGACGCCAATATGGCATGAATTGTATCGGCCAGTCGCTACTGGCCGCCCTGTGGGAATCCGCTATACTGTGCGGCTCGATTTTATGAGGATGGGAAGATCGTTTTGGCCCAGGAACGCGAACTAATTCGCGGGTTGCACAACCTGCGCCCCCGCCACCGTGGATGCGTGGCGACGATCGGCTCGTTCGACGGCGTACATCTTGGTCATCAGGCGATCATTGCCCAGTTGCAACAGCGTGCGCTTGAGCAGGGCCTTCCTTCGGTAGCCATTATATTTGAACCCCAGCCTCACGAGTTCTTCTCTGGCGAGCAGGCTCCCGCGAGGCTGATGCGTTTTAAGGAAAAAGTGCTGGCGCTGTTCGATGTGGGCGTGGAGCGAGTCTTGTGCCTGCAGTTTAACGATACCTTGCGCGGCCTCAGTGCTGAGGCATTTATCCAGCGGATACTGCTTGATGGCCTGGGCATTCGCCATCTGGTGGTGGGCGATGATTTTCGTTTTGGCTGCGACCGCAGCGGAGACTATAGCCTCCTGCAAACGATGGGCGCCCAGCATGGCTTTACCGTGGAAGATACCGCGACTATGGAAATACGTGGCTCCAGGGTGAGCAGTACCCGTATTCGCGAAGCCCTGCAGAATGGTGATTTTGAGCTGGCTGAAACCCTCTTGGGGCGGCCCTACAAGATTACCGGCAGGGTGGCGCCAGGGCGTTCACTCGGTCGTCAGCTGGGTGCGCCCACGGCCAATGTGCGCCTGCAGCGTTACCGCTCCCCGCTAGTTGGCGTTTATACGGTGCGCACCACTGCCACAGATGGTTCTGAGCTTGCTACGGGGCGCCAAGACATAGATGGCGTGGCCAATGTGGGATTTCGCCCCACTGTAGAGGGCGAGGGCGCGCGCCCCCTGCTGGAGGTGAACCTGTTTGATTTCAATGGCAATCTCTATGGGCGAGAGCTCGCCGTGGAGTTCTGCCACAAGTTGCGCAACGAGGAGAAGTTTGCCTCGTTGGATATTCTCAAGGCTCGTATCGCCGAGGATATTGAAAATGCCCGGCAGTGGTTTAAACAAAATCCTAGACCGCACCAATAAACTGAGACGACCTAATTTATTTTTCTACTAGAGCTGAAGTAGACACCCAATGACTGATTATAAAGCGACCCTGAATCTGCCTGAGACCGATTTTCCCATGCGCGGCAATTTGCCGCAGCGTGAGCCGGCAATTCTGAAAAAATGGCAGGACAACAAGCTCTAC
Organism: Microbulbifer mixtoriginis (SeqCode); assembly: GCF_052466765.1. Taxonomy (NCBI): domain Bacteria; kingdom Pseudomonadati; phylum Pseudomonadota; class Gammaproteobacteria; order Cellvibrionales; family Microbulbiferaceae; genus Microbulbifer; species Microbulbifer mixtoriginis (SeqCode). The sequence goes on along the minus strand of NZ_CP174289.1, from coordinate 1,865,788 downwards.
GAAAAAATTCGCGAGGCGCGTGCCGGGCGCGAGCAATTTATCCTGCACGACGGCCCTCCCTATGCGAATGGCGATATTCATATTGGTCACTCAGTTAACAAGATTCTCAAAGACATCATTATCAAGTCGAAAACCCTGAGTGGTTTCGATGCTCCCTACGTACCTGGCTGGGACTGCCACGGCCTGCCGATTGAGCACCGCGTAGAGAAGAAAATTGGCAAAGCTGGCAGCAAGGTGGACCATAAGACTTTCCGTCAGAAGTGCCGTGAATATGCCGCCAAGCAGGTGGATGGGCAGAAGAAAGATTTTGTACGCCTGGGAGTGTTTGGCGAATGGGACAACCCCTACCGCACTATGGATTTCCAGTTTGAGGGCGATATTATTCGCGCCCTCGGCCGTGTGGTGAAAAATGGCCATCTTGCACGCGGTTTCAAACCGGTTTACTGGAGTGTGGTGGGTGGTTCCGCGTTGGCGGAAGCGGAAGTGGAGTATCAAGATAAAGTTTCCTATTCCATTGACGTTTGCTACCCGGTGAGTGAAGAGGCGGATCTGGCCATAGCCGATGCCTCTGGTGGCCACGCTGGAGAAGGCCCACTGTCGGTGGTGATCTGGACTACAACACCCTGGACCTTACCTTCGAGCCAGGCGGTCTCCGTAAACGGTGAACTGGAATATGTGGTGGTGCAGGCAGGCAAGCGCCGCCTGTTGATCGCAGAAGCCTTAAAGGATGCGGTACTGGCCCGCGCAGGCTTCGAAGGGGAAGTTGTGGGTCGCATTCGCGGCGCGTCCCTGGAGCACTTGAAAGTGCATCACCCCTTCTACGACAAGTTGCTGCCCATTGTCCTGGGCGATCATGTCACTACCGATGCTGGAACCGGCTGTGTACATACAGCCCCAGACCACGGTCCGGACGATTTCCAGGTAGGCAAACGTTACGGTATCGAGACCCTCAATTACATTGATAATAATGGTGTTTATCGCGACAGCGTGCCGCTATTTGCTGGCGAGCATGTCTACAAAGTGGATGACAAGATTGTTGCATTACTTGAGGAGCGCGGTGTGCTGCTGCATAAGGGCAAGCTGGAGCACAGCTACCCGCATTGCTGGCGAACAAAGACACCGCTGATATACCGTGCGACTCCTCAGTGGTTTATCAGCATGCGCCAAAATGACCTGCTGGATCAGGCGCAAAAAGCCGCCGATGACGTATTGTGGATCCCCGGCTGGGGTAAGGCACGAATCGACTCCATGCTCAATGGCAGCCCGGACTGGTGTATTTCCCGCCAGCGCACCTGGGGGGTGCCTATCGCTTTGTTCGTGAACAAAGAGACCCACGAGCTGCATCCGGAATCTCCTGCGTTGATGGATAAAGTGGCGGCCCTGGTTGACGAAAAGGGTATGGATGTCTGGTTTGATCTGGATGCTCGGGATCTTCTGGGTGATGAGGCGGAACATTACGAGAAAGTTACCGACACCCTCGATGTCTGGTTCGACTCAGGTGTGACCCATTACGCGGTGTTGGAGCGCCGCGAAGGGCTGCGCTTCCCCGCCGATCTATATCTGGAAGGGTCCGACCAGCATCGCGGCTGGTTCCAATCTTCCCTGAAGACTTCTATCGCCATTAATGGTTGCGCGCCTTATAGACAGGTACTAACCCACGGCTTCACCGTGGATGCGCAGGGGCGCAAAATGTCGAAGTCTATCGGCAATACCGTTGCTCCCCTGGATGTAATTAATAAGTTGGGTGCAGATGTACTGCGCCTGTGGGTATCGGCCACCGACTTCAGTGGTGAAATGGCCGTTTCCGACGAAATCCTTAAACGCACCGCCGATTCTTATCGCCGCCTGCGCAATACCGCCCGTTTCTTCCTATCTAACCTAGCCGGTTTCGATCCGCAAAAAGACCTGTTGCCGGAGGAAGAGTTGCTGGCACTAGATCGCTGGGCGCTGGATAAAGCTGCACACCTGCAGGACGAGATCCTGGCAGCCTACGATAATTATCAGTTCCACCAGATTTACCAGAAGCTGCATAACTTCTGCGTGGTTGAAATGGGTGGTTTCTACCTGGATATCATCAAGGACCGCCAGTACACCACCAAGGAAGATAGTGTCGCGCGTCGCTCTGCACAGAGCGCGCTCTACCATATTGTGCAGGCATTTGTGCGCTGGATTGCCCCAATCCTCAGCTTCACTGCGGAAGAGTTGTGGCAGTTTATTCCTGGTAATAATGCCGATAGCGTGTTTATCGAAGAGTGGTATCCGCTGCCCAAACTGTCAGCCGAAGCTGATAAGGGTGCGGCCTATTGGGCTGTAATGGCCGAAGTGAAAACGGCGGTAAACAAGGTATTGGAGGAGCAGCGCGCTGCTGGAGCAATTGGTGGGTCTCTGCAGGCGGCAGTTACTCTGTATGCCAATGATGATCTGCGCGAGAAATTGCTCGAGTTGGAGAATGAATTGCGTTTTGTATTGATTTGCTCTTCCACTTCAGTGCAGCCTCTCAGTGATGCGGCGGGTGCTGAAAGCACCGAGCTTGAGGGCCTTAAAATTGGTGTGAGCAAAGTGGATCACCCCAAATGTGAGCGTTGCTGGCACTACCGTGCAGATGTGGGTGAAAACAGTGATTACCCGGATATTTGCGGTCGCTGTGTAGAGAATGTGGCTGGTGAAGGCGAGGTAAGGCACTATGCCTAAGACTAATCTGCTATTCGGCCACCCCTGGCGCTGGTATTGGCTGGCACTGGCTGTGGTGGTTCTGGATGTTGCTACCAAAGTCTGGGCTGTGGGCGAATTTATGTACGGCCCAGCGGTGCAAATTATTCCGGGCTTTCTGCAGTTCACCTATGCGGAAAACTACGGTGCAGCTTTCAGCTTCCTGTCTGATGCGGGTGGTTGGCAGCGCTGGTTTTTTGGTGTGATCGCAATGGTGTTTAGCATTGTTGTGATTATCTGGTTGTGGCGTTTGCCTGCGCTAAAGCGCTGGGAACCCTGTGCCCTGGCCCTGATTTTGGGCGGTGCTCTCGGTAATCTGTGGGATCGCATTCTGTTGGGATATGTGCGGGACTTTATTTCCGTGTACTACGGCAGCTGGCATTTCCCAGTGTTTAATGTGGCGGATATGGGTATCAGTATCGGCGCGGCCATGCTGGTTATAGAGTTGCTTTTCTTTGCAGAAAAAGACGGCGACAAGACGAAAAATAACGCGGAAGTTTAACGAACCATGAGTAATAGCGTTATCGGCGAGCACAGCCGCGTAACTCTGCATTTCAGCCTTAAGCTGGATGACGGTACCGAAGTGGACTCCACTTTCAAAGGCGATCCCGCTTCTTTTAGTGTGGGGGATGGCAGCCTGCTGCCAGGCTTTGAAAAAGCCCTTTTCGGTCTCAAAGCTGGCGATGAGGCGGAAATCGAAATCCCCCCTGAGCTGGGCTTCGGTCAGCGTAATCCGGCCAATATGCAAAAGGTGCGCCGCGACAGCTTCGCTCCGGATATTGAGCTGGAGCCTGGCTTGGTAGTTTCCTTTGATAATGGAAGTGGTGAATTACCCGGTGTAGTTCGCGAGATTGAGGAAGATGAAGTAACCGTTGACTTCAACCACCCTCTGGCAGGGCAGACACTGAGCTTCCACGTAAAAATTATCGCAGTGGATTCGATTCAATAAGGGCAATTTTTCACCCGTTGAATAGATTATCGAAAGAGTGCTGAAGTAAAAATGCAAATCCGACTGGCTAATCCCCGTGGCTTCTGTGCCGGCGTCGACCGCGCGATTGATATTGTTAACCGTGCCTTAGATGTCTTTGGTGCGCCCATCTATGTACGTCACGAGGTGGTACATAACAAATTTGTGGTGGAAAGCCTGCGCGAGCGCGGTGCCGTGTTTGTGGACGAGCTGTCGGAAGTGCCCGATGATGTTATCGTTATTTTCAGTGCCCACGGTGTATCCAAAGCTGTGCAAAGGGAAGCAGAAGATCGCAGCCTGCGTGTATTCGATGCCACCTGCCCACTGGTTACCAAGGTGCATATCGAAGTCAGCAAATTCAGCAGTGATGGCGCCGAGTGCATACTAATCGGCCACGCCGGACATCCGGAAGTAGAGGGCACTATGGGTCAGTATGATGGCACTGCCGGTGGTGCTATCTACTTGGTCGAAGACGAGGAGGATGTGGCAAAGCTAAAGGTGAATGACGAGAATAATCTCGCATATGTTACCCAGACCACCTTATCCATGGACGATACTGCCCGGGTAATCGATGCCTTGCGACAGCGCTTTCCCAACATCCGCGGTCCGCGCAAGGATGATATCTGCTACGCCACCCAAAACCGCCAGGATGCTGTCCGCCAACTTTCTCTGGAGAGTGATCTGGTGTTGGTTGTGGGCAGCCCCAATAGCTCCAACTCCAACCGCCTGCGCGAACTGGCTGAGCGCTGTGGTGCCGATGCCAAGTTAATCGACGGCGCTGTTGATATTGATGCTGATTGGCTCACAGGCAAAAATTCCATTGGCATCACCGCCGGGGCCTCGGCTCCAGAGGTGTTGGTGCAAGAGGTGATTGGCAAATTGCAACAGCTTGGTGCCACCGTGCCAGAAGAGATGGATGGGCGTGAGGAAAATATTCGCTTTTCTTTGCCCAAGGAGCTGCGCTAGCGCCTTTCTAAATGTTAATAATTGCAACTTCCTTACTAGGGGCAGTTGCCGATATCCGCCTTTTCAATCCGCATTCGCCCACTTCTAGATAGGATTAGAGCCTGTGCGGCCTGAACTTCCTGAGCGCAGACATGTAGTGTTCCAGCCTGGAATGCCCCCATTGGCGAGCCTGTTTTCCGGCTTTCACCTGAGCTTATAAAAGAAATATAGTCCTTTACTGGCGAGTTAGGTGTTATTTGCACTTCCTTCAGGGCTTCTCTTTTGAGAATTAAGTGTTCATCGTTACTGCGTAAACCGTCATTATCAGGATCCAGAAAAATCTCCCAGCCTAACTCCCAACTTCCGAGGTTTCTCATGGTTACTCTTTGATTGTGGGTAATAGCATTTGTACGAGTCAATTGAACAGCATTAAACAGCTCTTCGGTTACTGCTTTTAGGCGAATCTCTTGAATCATTGGAATAAAGCTTGGTGTTGCGATTATCACTAGTACCGCCAATACAGTGAGTACTATCAGTAATTCAAGCAATGTGAACCCTTGTTTATTCTTCATACATATCTCTACTCTTTGAAGTAGTTCTCCTTATGAAGACCATTAAACCCTCAGAAAAAGCCGCTTGTCGGTCGCTAATAGAGATAAGAAAGTGAGAATGCTAAATTGTTAACTATACCGTTGGGTGACTTTTAACTGCTAGATGTTTGGCGGATGAGTGAACGTAAGTTATGAGTAAATTGAGGAAATAATGCATCGCAAGCGATTTATAAGTACTCATGGGAAAAAGCGGACTCAAAGCGGCTTTACTTTAATTGAGTTGTTGGTAGCTATGACAGTATTCGCGATTGTAGTTTCGGTCGCTATCCCAAGCTTTACAGATATGATTAATAATTACAGGTCATTTGCATTAGCCGATGATTTTATTAATGCGCTTCATTATTCTCGTAGTGAGGCGGTAAAGCGCGGTACTAATGTATCAATTTGTGCAAGTAGTAATGGCTCTAGTTGTGCAGGAGAAAATAAATGGTCTGATGGTTGGATAGTTTTTGTTGATGGAGCCTTGACAGAAAAGGCTATTGACCCTGTTGTTGATAGTGTTTTACGCAGTTGGGATTTTAAGGGTGAGGAAGCTGTTATTGGTGTTACGCAAAATGCGGCAACAAAGTTTGTGCGGTTTACGGGTATGGGTACACTAGGTCGGTTTGTCCAGACGAATATCAGTGTAAAAACATCTGGCTGTACAGGAGATAGCGCAAATAATATTGTGCTCGCTAGCTCCGGTGTTATTTCAATATCTAAAACAAGCTGTGAATAATATGAAAAAATTTAATGCACAGTATGGTGTTGGTTTAATTGAAGTGATGGTAACCGTATTGATCTTATCAACATCTTTACTTGGTTTGGCCGCACTACAGAGCAGGGCACTTCAGTACAATCATAGTGCCTACATGCGATCTCAAGCAAATATCCTTGCTTACGATTTATTAGATCGAATGAGAGCGAGCCGTGGCAGATTAGCTGATTATAATTTAGGTATTAATGATGCTCCTCCGATGGCAAGTGGTAATCAGGCACAATCTGACCTGATCGAGTGGCGACAAGCTCTTAATGAGCTATTACCAGAGGGCTCTGGTGGTATTTCATGTGATACAAATAATGTTTGTACTGTGGTCATCCAATGGGCTGAACATGATGCCACTGGATCAGATGGTAATGCGGATAAAAGTAACTTCCAGTATATGACGAGAATTTAGAGGGATGTATATGCGTGAACAATCGGGGATCTCCCTGGTGGAACTTATGGTATCAATTACCGTAGGTCTAGTGCTTCTAGCTGGTGTCACCCAACTATTTTTATCGAGTAACCTAACTTTTAGTACGCAAAATGCAATGTCGCGAGTTCAGGAAACTGGGCGTTTGGCGATAGAGTTTTTGAGTGAAGATATTCGAATGGCTGGCTATGTTGGATGTGCAAACCCTTCGCGTCATTCAGGTAGCGGAGATATGAAAAATTTCCTTAATGACAGCGACTTGATTAGTTATCGATATGATGTTGCTGTAGAAGGTGAGGATTCTTCCAAGGATGTCGCAGGGTTTCCAAATGGCGCACTGGCAGGCACTGATGCGATTTTAATTCGTAGTGCCTTTGGTAGTGGCGTTGGAGTAGCGGATATGAGTAATCCGACCCAGATATTTGTAGAGAATACTGGGGTGGAAAGTGGAGAGTGTGATGAAGGTAAAGATAAATATAGTGGATTTTGTGAAGGTGATATCGTTGTAGTATCAAGTTGTAGCTATGTGAGAGTTTTTCAGGCAACCGGTTTTGTTGGTGCCAGCTCCAGTGAAACTATTGGAATACAACATTCGGATATTGCCTCTTTTGAACCAGGTAACAAAGTAGCAGTTTGGGGCGCTGAGACTACTGACGGACATAATTCTTTTGGAAAAGATGCTCAAGTAATTAATTTGGAATCAACTTTTTACTATATTGCCAATGGAACTTCCGGGCGCCCTAGCTTATTTAGGGAAGTAAATGGAGAGCAACAAGAGTTGCTCGAAGGTGTTGAAGATATGCAGATTACTTATGGTTTGGATATCAATGATGATGATGTTATTGATGCCTATCAAACGGCAGAAAAAATCGGTTCTATTCTTGATTGGAAGAAAGTTTCAACTGTTCGCTTAGATTTACTAGTGGCTAGTATTGAAGACAGTGTTTTACAAGAAGCCCAGCCATACACTTTTGACGGTAAAGTTATAAATAACCCAGGGGATCGTCGTCTTCGGCAGGTGTTTACCAGTGTTGTAACAATAAGAAGCCGTGTGCCCTAATTATAATAAGGTCTCCTATGTATAAAGAAATCAGTACTTTCAAGCAGGAGCGAGGAGCCACTTTGTTAGTTGGCTTGGTCATGTTGTTGCTAATGACATTTATTGGCCTTGCGGCTATCCGTGGGAGTGGTATGCAGGAACTTATGGCAGGCAATATGCGGGATCGTCAATTGGCGTTTCAGGCCGCAGAGTCTGCTCTTCGAGTTGCTGAAGAAAATATAATAACCGAGCTTAATAAACCTATTAGTACAATTTTTGATGGCGATACTGTTGGATATGGTGATGAGTTAGATGGTTCGAAAAATAGTGGATTCTGGCTGGATTTTAGCTGGTCTGGTGTGTCGGTAAAGGCTGATCTTGATCTAGAGAGTATAGCCAGCCAGCCAATTTATATTGTGGAGAAGGTGACGACTGAAGCAAGTAATACAGGTGAAACTGGAGGTGCTATTGATCTTGAGTCTGTGGATAAAGGTGTCCCTCCCAATTATTACCGAATAACCAGTAGAGGTGTCGGCGGTACTGAAAATACGGTTGTGATTTTGCAATCTACTATGAAAGATTGAGTAGTGATGAGAAAAATAGCTATGTCATTTATATCTAGAAAAATTAAAAGTTTCTCTGCTGTAATTGCCGCATCACTAACGCTTGGAATTGCCCATAGTGCTGCGTCCCTAACGCTATCTCAACAGCCTTTATTTTTAAAGCAGGGTACTGATCCGAATATTATGTTTGTTCTTGATGACTCAGGTTCAATGCAGTTCGAGGTTACTCCTTCTGAAGTGGCTAATTACTTTAATAAGCTGGATCGGGTCGTCTATGTTTTTCCAAATACGGAAACAAATAGTTCCTCTGTAAAATTTGTACCCTGTCCATATGCAGATGGGAATACATCAAGTTGTGATTACTGGGCTAATGGTGATCAGGCGATTCCTAGATTTGAAGCTGATAATAAGTGGGCGGCTTATTTCCGCTCCGCTTATAATAATAAGACTTATTATAATCCAGAAATTCGTTACGAACCGTGGTCGAAAGAGGATGGATCTCTTTGGCCGGCGGCAAATCCGGAGGCGGCTTACCATAACCCTGCAAATACTTCAAAAGGTTGGAGAAATCTAACGGTTGATAATTATCAGCGTGCAAAGTGCTGGCTATGGGATTCTGCGAATAAGAACTCCCATAAAAGTGATGCTTGTGGTAATGGCTATTTGTATTTTTATCCGGCTACTTACTTCCAATATAGCGGTAATGGTAGTCTTTTTGATTCGTCAAACTATACCCGCAAAGAGATTCGATCCGGCCTAACTTTCCCTCGTAGCGAAGATCGAACGGATTGTAAACTATCGACTACTTCTTGTAGTTATGAGGAGGAGATCCAGAATTTTGCTAATTGGTATTCATATTACCGTTCCCGGGTATTACTTTCCCGTGCTGGAATTGGCAAAGCATTTTCTTCTCAAACAGAAGGTCTCAGAGTGGGTTTTGGAACCCTAAATAAAGGAACCAGCAAGGTAGATCAGGTTAGTACGGGTACCATTATTAGTGGTGTACGCGCTTTTTCTGGAGATGATCGTGAAGATTTTTTTGAAAATCTTTACGGTGTAGATATTCCTCAGGCAGGTACTCCACTCTTAAGTGCCTTAAAGCGAGTTGGTGACTATTACAGTCGAACGGATAGGAATGGTCCTTGGGCAGGGGAACCTGGAACTAATGACTCCAGTGCTCAAGTTGCGTGTAGGGCGAGCTATACCATTTTGATGACAGATGGTTATGGTAATGATTACAGCAGTATATCTAGCTTTGGTAATGTAGATGGTAATGATGGAAATCCATTTCAGGATTCTCGTTCGAATACTCTTGCAGATATAGCCAGGTACTACTGGGAAAATGATTTACATGGCAGTCTCGATAATAAAGTCGATAGTGGGGAAGCTGATCCGGCAGACTGGCAACATATGGTAACCTTTGGTGTAGGTTTAGGAGTTACAGGTAGTGTTGACTCTGATAACGCTTTTAATGCTATTGAATCTGGTGCGGCAATTTCCTGGCCAAACCCTAATAATAGTGATGCGGCGAAGCTAGATGATTTACTCCACGCTGGGGTTAACAGTAGGGGTGGGTTTTATAATGCGGCAAATGCGACTGTATTTGCATCTCAGCTTTCCGATCTACTTACCAGAATAAATGAGAGAGAGGCTTCCTCTTCATCTGTTGCAGCCAATTCAACGAGGTTGAGCACAGACAGTGCAATCTTTCAGGCTATTTTCAACTCGGGTGATTGGAGTGGCGAAATAAAATCTATTAGGCTGGAGAGTGATGGAACACTTTCTGATACGACTCTTTGGAGTACCTCAACAGCGGGAAAAATTCCAACGAATAATCGAGATATCATAACTTTTGATGGTTCTGATACAGTTAATTTTTCTTGGTCAAATTTAACCAGTAGTCAGAAGGCTGCCTTAATTGGTACTGACGATGAAGATTTGGCAAAGCAAAGATTGAATTGGGTGCGTGGTGAAGACGTCGATGGTCTACGTGACAGGGCTGTTTTACTAGGGGATGTTGTAAATGCAAGCCCTGTATTGGCGAGTAATAAAGATCAAAAATTTAAAACACTTCCAGACAATCTTGGGGGGAATAGCTATCAGGACTACCTTGAAGGTCGAAAAAATAACCGCAGTGAAATTCTCTATGTAAGTTCGAATGATGGCATGCTGCATGCCTTTGACTCGTCTGATGGATCAGAAAAGTTTGCATATATCCCCAGTGCTATATATTCAAAATTAAAGAATGTTGCAGCGCTGGATTATGGTACTGAGGATAACCCGCATCAATATCTTGTTGATGGTCCTTTGTTTGTCAGTGATGCCTACTTTGCCAAGAATAAAAGTGGTAGCCCAAAGTGGATGAATGTTCTCGTTGGAACTTATGGCGCAGGGGCTAAAGGATTATTTGCCTTAGATATTACTGATCCTGAGAATCCTGACATACTATTTGAGATTGATGGTTCTAATCCTGATATTGGCAATATTCTTGGGCGACCAATAATTGCCCCTACAGAGGATGGTTGGAAAGTTATATTTGGTAATGGTTATAATTCAGCCAATGATAAAGCTAAGTTGCTAGTGATTGATTTAGCTGACCCAGCTGATATCCAGGTAATTGCCACAAATACTAATACGGATAATGGATTGGCCGGTCCCTCATTACTGATTGACTCAAATAGAGTGGTGCATGCTGCTTATGCTGGGGACTTGATGGGTAATATGTGGAAGTTCGACATTTCCGGCAGCAAATGGCAGTTAGCTTTTTCAGGTAATGCTCCCTTATTTACTGCCAGGGACCCAAATGGAAAGGTTCAACCAATAACTTCTACCCCGGTACTTGGTTCTAATGCGGAAGTAGACGGGGCGATTATGGTTTACTTTGGTACAGGGAAATATGTAAGCCAAACAGATCAAACCGCTGGCAGCATTATTCATAGTTTTTATGGAATAGTGGATAAAGGGGTGGTTTTGTCAGGCACCGACCGTTCTGATTTGATGCAAAAAAGCATAGTTGAAACTGGTAATTCTAGGAGCGTTACCAACGATGGGGACACTAGTTGGTGGCCGACAAAAAGTGGATGGTATTTGGATTTTAATTCTACTGGTTCTTCAATAAGCGGAGAGAGAGTAATTAGTAAACCCCTGCTGATTAATGACCGCTTGATTTTCCCAACTTTGATCCCTTCGGATGATCCTTGTGTTGCCGGTGCCTCAGGCTGGATTATGGAATTAGTAGCATTGGGTGATCCTAGATTTGCTGGAGAGTCGATCATTGGTGGATCTAAAAAAGTTGACGAGGCTATTATCGGTTTTTCCGATGTAATTATTGCGGGAAGAAAAATTATTGCTCCATACATAGATGTTGGTGGAAATGCTGGAACTACTGGCGGTTTTCGGATTGGGGGTATTGAAAGGATCTCTTGGAGACGGATACGTTAGGTGAAAGTAGCATATGAAAATGAATGTTAAAAAACTAAATTCAGGTTTTACTCTAGTGGAATTGATGGTTGTTGTTCTGATTATTGGGGTCATCAGTGCTGTAGCCATCCCCTCGTATATGGAAATGATAAGAGAGGGAAATCGAACTGATGCGCAAACCGTATTAAATGACGTTGCACATAGGTTACAGCGCTGCTTTACAACTTATAGCACTTACAATAATGATAATTGTGCCGTCGCAGCATCAATCACAGAGGGAAACAGTATTGAATCTGAAAAAGGTTACTACACAGTCACAGGTATTTTAGCGGCAGCAACTTTTGATCTTACTGCGCAACCTGTTGCAGGAAAGAGCCAAAGTAAAGACAGTGAATGCACTGCGCTAAAGTTGGATGAAGCAGGGGCTAGGACGGCAACTGGATCAAATACTTCAGAGTGCTGGTGAGACTCTTCTTTTTTACTCTTTACTTTGTTAATGGCTCAAAAGAGTGTCTAAGGGATATCACACGGATCAGTGTGATATCCCTTGACCACCTTAAGTCTCCAGCCCCAATTTCTTCAACCGGTAACGCAGTGAGCGAAAACTGATACCAAGTTTCTGAGCTGCAGCGGTACGGTTCCAGCGAGTCTTGGTGAGTGCGCTCTCAATTGCTTCTTTTTCAATATTCTGCAGAAATTCATCTAGGGAGTTGTACTGGCTGGGATCAAAGCGATTGTTTTCTTCCGATTGGTTTCTATTTAAGGCTTCACCTTTAGTGCTAGTAGAGGAAGCCTCTCGATCTTGCGATTGCTCATCCTTCTCCAGTAGCAGGTCATCAAGGCAAATTTCCTGATGATCGCATAGGGTAAAGGCGCGTTCGAGGATATTTTCGAGTTGGCGAACATTACCGGGAAAGGGGAAAGCCTGTAGGGCTTGCATGGCATCGGTAGATATGCCAGGGGGTATTGTCCCTGAATTTTGGGCAATACGCTGCATAATGGCATCGACCAATAAAGGTATATCTTCACTGCGCTCGCGTAGAGGGGGTGTGGATATTTCGATTACATTGATGCGGTAATAGAGGTCGTTGCGAAAGCGACCTTCGGTGACCTCTTTGGCTAGGTCCTTGTGAGTAGCGCTGAGGATACGTACATCGATAGGAGTTTCCTGACTTGCGCCTATAGCCCGAATGCGTTTTTCCTGTATTGTACGCAAAAGCTTGACCTGCATATCCAGGGGTAGGTCGGCAACTTCGTCGAGAAATAGAGTACCGCCCTGAGCACTCTGTAGTAGGCCCGCTTTGTCTTTATGTGCGCCGGTAAAACTGCCTTTTTTATGCCCAAAAAACTCGCTCTCCATAAGGTCAGTGGGAATGGCTCCACAGTTAATGGGTACGAAAGGTTTGTCGGCACGGGCTCCCTGGGAATGAATGGACCGGGCAGCCAGTTCTTTACCTGAGCCCGATTCGCCACTGATATAAACCGGGGCATCACTGCGCGCAACTTTGGCTATCTGTTCGCGCAGCTTGCGCATATTTGGGGCTTCCCCTAAGAGCAGCTGCTTCGCGCTCTTGCTCTGTTGTGGATCTCGCTCCCTATTCACGCGTAGGGCCAGCTGAGCGAGGTTGCGAAGCCGTTCTAAATCGACCGGTTTACTGACAAAGTCAAATGCGCCGAGCTTTAGCGCCTTAATGGCAGTATCCATATTGCCGTGCGCGGTAATCACTGCGATGGGCAAGTCTCGAAGAACACCACTCTGGATATGCTCGACTAGTTGTAGACCATCGCCATCTGGCAGACGCAGGTCGGTCAGGCAAAAATCATAGTGGTTCTCTTTAAGCAGGCGTGTTGCCTCCGCTAAGCTGGCGGCGGTGTGACAGTTCACATCCATGCGCTGCAGAGTGAGTGTGATTAGTTTGCAGATATCCGATTCGTCATCGACAACCAGGGCCAGAGGTAGCATCAATTCTCTGTCTTTTCTTGTTTTGTGGAGATTGTGGGCAAAGGTGCCGATTCTGATTATGTCAGAAATTCTTTACGAATATTCTCATACATTTTGGGAAATATTCCTGAGCAGAATCAAGTCACATTCTTTTAGTGAGCAAATTCAACTCTAAAGCAACTCATATCATCCTTGCTACGGCAGTGGTAGAGATTGGCCTGATTGGTTTCACAGAGTTCTCGGGCAATATAAAGACCCAGACCACTGCCGCGGCTGCCGGTGGTGAAAAAGGGCTCAAAAATCTTGTCTTGGTGTGCCTGTGGAACCCCTGGCCCTTGGTCTTTCACATCCAATTGAGTACAACCGCGCTCAGAATTGTAGTACACACTAATTGAGGCATGTCTCTTGCCGGAGGCTACTTGAGAGTGGTGCAGGGCATTGTCGGTTAAATTGGTGACCACCTGGGCCATTTGTGCCGAGTCAAACCTGGCTTTGAGGGGGTTCTCAGGTAAGTCGAGCTCAACTTGACCTGCCCCAATGGATCCGGCGTTATAGTCTTGGATCAACTGTTGTAGCCAACTACTGATGTCATGTTCCTGCGGATCGCCAGCTTGGCGCCGCGAGAGTTGCATAACATTTTCGACGATCTGATTAACCCGCTGGCTCTGCCTACAGATGATTTCGGTGAGATAGTGATCTTCCTCAGCCAATTGGGAGGACTCAGACAACAGTTGGGCAGCATGGCTGATAGCCGAGAGAGGGTTGCGAATCTCATGAGCGATGGAGGCGGTGAGATGTCCGAGAGAGGCAAGTTTCAATTTCTGTGCAGCTACGGCTAGCTTGCGATTATCTTCTACGAATACCAGTGTACTGTTGCCGCTTTCATGCTCGAGCTTCGCGAAGTTTAGGTGCAGTTCTCTACCATTGTCCCCTTGTAACAGTGAAGTATCGGGTCCTTTAGTATCGCGCCACTGGCGAATCGACTGGAGTAGTGAGCTCCCTGCGAGGCTCTCAGCGTGTAACTGTTCTCCCAAGAGCCTCCGGGCTGCCTGATTAATCAGCTCGGGCTGGCCAGTAGGGCCCATTACCAGTACTCCGGTACCCATACGCTCAATAATCTGTTGTGCCAGCCGCTGAAGGTGTGCAGCTTGGCGGCTTTGCTGGTCGGCGCGAATATTGGCGCTACGAATACGTACAGACAAATACTGTAATGCGCTTACCGTGGCGAATAGCAACAGGCCTAGGCTTCCAGCGGCGACAATATCCTGACTAGTGCCTTTACCTGAGATCAAATTGTACAACTCTAGGCCGATGACCCCGAGACTTGCCAGCGCCGCGAAGAAGGCACTCATTCGGCGGTCTAAAAGAATAGATCCGATTGAACAATTGATTAGCAATAGATAGCCGAGACCGGAGTTCAAGCCACCACTGGATTCAATTAAAAGAAGGAAAACCAGAATATCGCAGGCCAGAATGATACCAATTTGCCCTGTGCCTACTTGATAGGCCTGCTGGCGTAAAAAAATTAACCAGCCAAAGTTAAGTAGGGAATACACCACGCTTGTATACAAGAAAAGTAGCGGTGCAGTATCTCCAAGGGCGCCGGCTCCTATATCCGAATAGAAAATTCCAAGTAACACTAGGGCGATAGATAGCCGATAAATTGCGCAAATTCGCAATAGCTCATGGTGTTGAAAAGAGGGGGTTGTACTGGTGTCGTTGGCACTACTCAAGGTGGTTTCCCGGTATGTTGTTATGGTGACCGCTGCCGTTAGAGCCCACAGGGGTTACAATGGCGGCCTGTCTTGTCCGAGGTTTAACCATGTCTACTTTGCAGCTAGTGCTGGCACAAATCAATTCTCTCGTAGGAGATATCCCAGGTAACACCGCTCGAGTGATTGAGGTGGCTAACAGGGCCCACCGTGAATTGGGTGCCGATCTGGTCCTTTTTCCCGAGTTGACTTTGTGTGGCTATTCTCCAGAGGATTTACTGCTGCGTCCCAGTATGCAAACTCGCGTTGAGGCTGCACTGGAAGCATTGAAAGCTGTTCAACTGCCCTGTGCAATTCTGATCGGCTATCCCCGTCATCTAAACGGCAAGCTGTTTAATATGGCGGGCCTGATTGCCAACGGAGAGTTGGTGGCGGAGTATGCCAAGCAAAAATTGCCAAACTATCAAGTATTCGATGAGAAACGTTATTTCACCAAAGGTGATCAACCTTGTGTCGTGGATATCAAGGGTATTTCGGTAGGCTTTAGCATTTGCGAGGATATCTGGCATCGGGAACCCATACAGCAGACCGTAGAGGCAGGGGCCAAATTGATTCTGAATATCAATGCCTCTCCCTTTCATCGCGGTAAATCTCTTCAGCGACAGGAGTTGATATCCACTCAGGCACGTGTAGCGGAAACACCAATTGTGTACGTGAATTGGTGTGGTGGTCAGGATGAGCTGGTCTTCGATGGGGGTTCAATGGTTGTGGATGCCGATGGACAGATCTGCGCCAGGGCAGAAGAATTTGCCGAGCAGTTACTGCCCGTATCGGTTTCCCAGCAGAGTGGAAGAGTAACCCTATTACCCGGTGAGGTGGCGCCTCTTATGGGGGATCTGGCATCGGTTTATCAGGCGCTGGTACTGGGAGTACGCGATTATGTTAATAAAAATGGTTTTAACGGTGTGGTACTGGGACTCTCAGGTGGCATTGACTCGGCTTTGACCCTGGCGATTGCCGTGGATGCACTGGGCAAAGATCGGGTGGAAGCAGTGATGATGCCTTTCCATTACACTTCAGATCTGAGTAAGACCGATGCCGCCGATCAGGCACAGCGCCTTGGCGTCGATTACCGGGAAATTGGAATCGAGCCCGTTTTCGATGCCTTCATGGGGGCATTGGCGGAAGAATTTGCTGGTAGTGCGAGAGATACCACCGAGGAAAATCTGCAGGCGCGAACTCGCGGAGTATTGCTGATGGCGATCTCCAATAAGAAGGGGGCCATGGTACTGACCACCGGTAATAAGAGTGAAATGGCAGTCGGTTATGCGACTCTTTACGGAGATATGGTTGGGGGCTTCAACGCGCTAAAAGATGTGCCCAAGGTACTGGTGTTTGAATTGGCGCGCTATCGAAATACGGTCTCGGAAGTCATTCCTGAAACTGTTATCACACGACCGCCAAGTGCTGAGTTGGCCCCAGATCAGGCGGATACCGACAGTCTGCCTCCCTACGAAGTGTTGGATGAGATTCTGAATCTCTACGTCGACAGAGACTTCAGTGCCGAGCAAATTGTTAAGCAGGGATTTGAGCGCAGCATTGTTGAGCGTGTGGTGCGCCTGGTATCACGCAATGAGTACAAGCGTCGCCAGGCTGCCGTGGGTGTGCGGATTTCAGAGCGGGGTTTTGGCCGAGATCGGCGCTACCCGATAACCAATGGTTGGAAGGCTGGCGAGTAAGCTGGACTAGAACATAAAACGGCGCCGAAAGGCGCCGTTTTATGTTCAGCAAGGGGTGTTACATCAGCTCCGGAGGGAGAGGGGCTTCATTGCGGTTGTACTCGGGGTTATACAGCTCGCGGCTATCGAAACCTTCGGGATCAGACTTTTCAAACAACCCGAGGGTAACACGGTGTACCAGGCTGCGGCCGCTGGCGCCTTTGAAGAAGTCATAGTTGAAGGTGCCATCTTCATTGAACGCTGGATGCTTGGGATAGTTGTTGCGCAGCACGCTCAGGGCGTTGGCTTCCAGCTCCGGCATCTCCATCATGTGGTAGCCCTGTACCATCACTGCGAGTGCATCGGGTACGGCCGGAGTCTGCTGGAAGTTTTCCACAACATAGCGGCCACGGTTGGCGGCGGCGAGGTAGGCGCCGCGCTTGAAGTAGTAGTTGGCCACATGGATCTCATAGCGAGCCAGCAGGTTACGCAGGTGAATCATGCGTTTCTGCGCATCTGCAGCGTAGCGGCTTTCCGGATAGCGGGCCATCAACTGAGAGAAGTAGGCGAAGGATTCGCGAGCAGCGCCTGGATCTCGGTTGGTGAGGTCGGTAGGCATAAAGCGCTCAAACAGGCCGGCGCCCTCGGTGAAGGAGGATAGTCCCTTCATGTAGTAGGCGTAATCGACGTTGCGGTGTTGCGGATGCAACCGGATAAAACGGTCCGCTGCGGCGATGGCGGCATCGTTTTCATAGTTGCGGTAATAGGCGTAGATCAGCTCCAGCTGGGCCTGTTCTGCATAGTTGCCGAAGGGGAAGTTGTCTTCCAGGGCGCGCAGGTTCTTGATCGCCAGATCCCACTGGCTAGTGCGAAGTTGCCGCTGGGCAGCCTCGTAGAAGGCTTGTTCAGTGCGGTTGCCAGTGGGCAGGCCCTCTTCTGAGTCATCGGTGTTGGCACAGGCAACCAATAATACCGACACCAAGGCCAGCGACAGCATTTTCCAGGCTTGCATAGCCCCTCGCTCTATCATTCTCACACTCTACCTTATTAAACTATCCGCCAAGATTAATCTGGCGCTCCAGACATTTAAACACAGTCCCGGAGCTGCCCAAAGTATTTGCAATTGTTTGATGAATGACCACCTAAAACTCGATATTGAAGTTCCGGCCAGTATGGCTGGTCGAAGATTAGACCAGGCAGCAGCCGAATTAATTCCCGATTACTCCCGCGCTCGCCTGCAATCCTGGATCAAAGGCGGCCAGCTCACCTTGAATGGTGCTGTTGCCAAGCCTAAGGATAAGCTATTTGGCGGTGAGCAGCTCAGTCTACGCGCGGAATTGGAGGCTCAGGGAAGCTGGAGCGCCCAGGCCCTGGACCTGACTATTGTCTATGAAGACGATAGTCTCATTGTGATCAATAAGCCTGCAGGCTTAGTGGTTCACCCGGCTGCGGGTAATCCTGATGGCACTTTGCTAAACGGCTTGCTGCACCACTGCCCAAATCAGGAGATGATTCCCCGTGCTGGCATTGTGCACCGCTTGGACAAAGACACCAGTGGCCTGATGGTTGTCGCCAAGACTTTACCGGCACAGGTACACCTTGTAGACCAATTGAAGCAGCGGACGGTCAGTCGGCAATATGACGCTTTGGTACAAGGCTATATCACCGGCCCCGGTCGCGTCGACGCGCCTATCGGTCGCCATCGCCAGAATCGACTGAAAATGGCGGTACTCGATTTTGGTGGTAAAGAAGCCATCACGCATTATCAAGTGCAGCAGCGTTTCCGTGCCCACACCCTGTTGCGCTGCAAGCTGGAAACCGGGCGTACCCACCAGATTCGAGTACATATGGCCCATATTCGTCATGCATTGGTCGGCGACCCGCTTTATGGTGGTAGGCCTAAATTGCCCGCCGAGGCTAACAGGGAGCTGGTTGAGGCACTGCAGGGGTTTTCCCGTCAGGCCCTACACGCTGCAGAGTTGGCCCTGGTTCACCCGCGCACCGGGGAAAATATGCACTGGTGTGCTCCTATGCCAACGGATATGCTTCAGTTGCTCGAGCTCCTCAATAGGGATCGGAGTGAGTGAAATCTGTGACTATATCTTCACTTGAGGTGGAGTGTGCAGTCACGGCCCGCTCCGCAACATCGATATAAAGCAGAAAAATTATGTCCCTCGATCATTACCTGACTCCCTCTTGGCCGGCGCCAGCCAGGGTGCGTGCCGTCACTACCTTGCGCAATGGCGGTGTTAGCACCGGAGCTTTTAGCAGCTTCAATCTCGGCGCCCATGTGGGGGATGAGGAGCCTGCAGTAATGGCCAATCGGCAGCAGTTGTCGGAGGAGTTGAAGCTGCCGGCGGTGCCTCAGTGGTTGGAGCAGATTCATAGTGACAAGGTCATTGAGGCACAGAGCGATGGGCTTGTGCGTACCGCTGATGCCAGCTTTAACCTTGGCGGTGGCGCTGCTTGCGCGGTTCTCACAGCCGACTGTCTGCCGGTGCTTATCTGCGATAAGACGGGCACCAGGGTAGCTGCAGCACATGGGGGGTGGCGCGGTTTGGCCGAGGGCATTTTGCGTAACACGGTTACTGCGCTTGATTGCGACCCAAAAGAATTACTAGTCTGGCTGGGGCCTGCGATTGGCCCCGAAGCTTTTGAAACGGGCGTCGATGTTTTAGAAGCCTTTTTCGAGCATGCGCAAAGTGGCACGCATACCGAGGCGATTGCTCAGTGTTTCCGTCCCCACAGTAAGAAACCCTTGCACTTTCTTGCTGATATCTATGCTCTGGCGCGAGCTGAATTGGCTGAACTTGGCATAGAAAATATTTATGGGGGAGAATATTGTACAGTGAATGAAGCCGAACGTTTTTTTTCTTACCGCAGGGAAAGAACTACCGGACGAATGGCTTCATTAATCTGGTTGGCGGATGATGAAAGCTGAGAACACTGTAAAGAAAGGCGAGTGATTTTTGCTGTGCTTTCTATGTCTTACGTCGCTTTCGCTTCCTTTGCCTGAGTTGAGGTAAGGCTATGGCAGAGTGAACCACTTTTTCCTTTGACTTCTATTGGGATCTTAAGCGCAAAAATCAAGCTTCAGGTGTGGATTTAAAACTAGATTTAAGAAAAAATTATTTTGCGCATTAGTGATTTACGTCAGGAATTCCCACCAATTGATTTAAATCATTGAAAACCTTCCTCTCGCCCCTATTTTATTTCCCAACACTACACTGAAGCGTGGCGCCGCTTGGCTGCTATCGACCCAGTACTACATAAAATCCCCGAGTAGGAGAGGTTGCATTCATGCGTATAGACAGAATGACAAACCCGCTGCAGGCAGCTTTTGCCGATGCACAATCTCTGGCCGTTGGCAGAGATCACAACCAAATTTATCCAGAGCACCTATTGCTTGCGCTGCTCAACCAAAATAACGGCAGCGTGCCTGCATTTTTGTCGCAGGCCGGATTTAATCTAAATGGTCTGCGCAATGACCTGGCAAAAAGGCTTGATAACCTGCCAACTATCAGCTCCCCCACTGGGGACGTGGGTATGTCGCAGGAGCTGATGCGCCTGATGAACCTCACGGATAAAAAAGCGCAAAAAAATGATGATAGTTTTATTTCCAGTGAGACAGTTTTACTTGCTGCGTTTGATTCTGCTGCAGGGGAAATTGCCAAAATACTCAATGCCAATGGCGACTTAAAACAATTAGAGGCAGCGATACAAAAAGTGCGTGGTGATGAAAAAATTGACGATCCCAATGCGGAAGAGGCACGTCAGGCATTGGATAAGTACACCTTGGATCTGACCGAACGCGCGATTGCCGGCAAGCTGGATCCGGTGATTGGTCGCGACGATGAAATTCGTCGTACGATACAGGTATTGCAGCGTCGCACTAAAAACAACCCGGTACTGATCGGGGAACCCGGTGTAGGTAAAACCGCGATTGTCGAGGGGCTCGCTCAGAGAATTGTGAACGGTGAGGTTCCCGAGGGCCTCAAAGACAAGCGTCTGTTGTCATTGGACTTGGGCGCTCTGCTAGCCGGCGCCAAGTTCCGTGGAGAATTTGAAGAGCGCTTAAAAGCTGTTCTCAATGAGCTTTCCAAGCAGGAAGGGCGGATCATTCTGTTTATTGATGAGCTGCACACCATGGTGGGGGCGGGCAAAGCTGAGGGTGCTATGGATGCCGGTAATATGCTTAAGCCGGCTCTAGCGCGTGGTGAGTTGCACTGTGTTGGCGCCACAACCCTGGATGAATATCGCCAGTACATCGAGAAAGATGCGGCCCTTGAACGTCGCTTCCAAAAGGTACTGGTGGATGAGCCCACCGAGGAAGATACCATTGCCATATTGCGGGGATTAAAAGAACGCTACGAAGTGCACCACGGCGTGGATATTACCGACTCGGCCATCATTGCTGCCACCAAATTGTCTCAGCGCTATATTACCGATCGTCAGCTGCCGGACAAAGCCATCGACCTGATCGATGAAGCGGCTAGTCGTATCCGCATGGAAATAGATTCCAAGCCGGAATCGATGGATAAACTGGAGCGCCGTTTAATCCAACTTAAAATCGAACGCGAGGCAGTCAAAAAAGATAAAGATGACGAGGCCACACAGAAGCGCTTAGCCAAGTTGGAGGAGGAAATTCACCAGCTGGAAAAGGAATACTCCGATCTCGAGGAAGTTTGGAAAGCGGAGAAATCCCAGCTTGCGGGTAGCCACGACCTGAAAGAGAAACTGGAACAGGCCAAGTTGGATATGGAATCGGCGCGTCGCGCGGGTGACTTAACCCGAATGTCGGAGCTGCAGTACGGTGTTATCCCACAGCTGGAACAGCAGTTGAAGTCTGCTGCAACCCATGAGGCAAGTGAAGAGCCGCGCCTGTTGCGCAATCGGGTGACCGATGAAGAAGTGGCCGAAGTTGTTTCTCGCTGGACAGGCATCCCGGTATCCAAAATGCTGGAGGGCGAGCGGGAAAAATTACTGCGTATGGAAGACGAGCTTCACAAACGTGTTATAGGCCAGGGTGAAGCGGTGGAGGCTGTCGCCAATGCGGTGCGGCGCTCCCGCGCGGGTCTCGCCGATCCTAATCGCCCCAACGGCTCTTTCCTATTTCTGGGCCCCACCGGGGTTGGTAAAACTGAGCTCTGTAAGGCTCTGGCACAATTTCTCTTCGACACCGAAGATGCCATGGTGCGCATCGATATGTCGGAATTTATGGAAAAGCACTCAGTGGCCCGCCTGATAGGCGCACCTCCGGGGTATGTGGGTTACGAGGAGGGCGGCTACCTGACTGAGGCGGTGCGCCGTAAACCCTACTCAGTGGTGTTGCTCGATGAAGTGGAAAAGGCACATCCGGATGTATTCAATATCCTGCTGCAGGTGCTGGATGATGGTCGCTTGACCGATGGCCAGGGTCGCACCGTGGACTTTCGCAATACTGTTGTAGTGATGACTTCCAACTTGGGGTCGGACCTGATCCAAAAGTTTGCCAGCGCCGAGAGTGGAGATGACTTGGATGCCGAAATTCGTTATCGACAGATGAAAAATGCAGTGATGGAAGTGGTGGGCAATCACTTCCGCCCAGAATTTATTAACCGTATTGATGAGGTAGTGGTATTCCACCCGCTGGATAAGGCGGAAGTGCGCGCCATTGCGGAAATTCAGTTGCGACAATTGTGCCGACGTCTGGGCGAGCGTGATCTGAAGCTGGAGGTTTCCGAGGGCCTGTTGAATAAGCTTGCTGAGGTGGGCTTTGATCCGGTCTATGGCGCGCGGCCACTGAAAAGGGCGATACAAATCTGGCTGGAAAACCCACTGGCGCAAGATGTGCTCGCAGGTAAATTTACTCCCGGCACCACTATCCACGCGGATGTCGAGGGTGATCGGGCGGTATTCCGCTAGTCGGTATTATTCGTTTGTCTGTCGATGAAACAGGTAGTTATACATCTGTTTCATCGATTCTTAGAGTAGGATATTTCGTTTTCTTCCTCCTTCTTTATCTCGCTCAAAAATTGGGTGCAGGTACCTATCTTTCCACCATTATCGTCACTTCCGTCCCTTCCATGGCGTTCAAATATCATTTCAGGCTAATCCAATGAGAGTCTAACAATACGCACGGGATTTTCTTTATAAACTAAATCTGGTGGTCTGTTCAGTTGGTGGCTCCCAGAGTCAGACTTCCCGTCTTGTTGATCCGCGGCATTGTTGTGAATGATCGGGGGTAAATTATCAGTAAACGCATGGTGCTAATGCTGCTCGGGTGCCTGGTACTTTTTGGCGGTATTTTTGCGTATAAATTTATTGCCCAGCGCATGGTGAACCAATTTCTGGACAATATGCGTTTGCCGGCTCCTACAGTGACCTCGGCGAAGGCGCAGGTGCAAAATTGGCCAGAGGATTTAAGCGGGGTTGGTACAGTCCGTGCCGTCAATGGTGTTGAGGTTACGACAGAGGCCGAGGGTGTGGTTAGTGCTATCCACTTCAAGTCCGGCCAGTATGTACACAAAGGCGACCTTCTCGTGGAAATATTCGCCGAGCCGGAGAAAGCACAGCTGCAGGTTCTGGATGCTGAGCTGCGTTTGGCAAGGCGCAATTATGCACGAATTAAAACGCTTACCGCGCGTGGTGTGACCACTGAAGCAGAGCTCGATAGTGCGCGTAGCACCTTGGATCAGGTAGTGGCCAATATCGAGGTACAGCGCGCCAGGGTGGATCAGCGTAGAGTGCTGGCGCCTTTTAATGGTGTTCTAGGAATACGCCGTATTGATCTTGGGCAGAATGTCAGCCCGGGGGACGCGGTAGTCACTCTTCAACAGCTCACGCCTATCTTTGTCGACTTTTCCCTGCCAGAGCAGAAATACTCTCTGGTTAAGGAGGGGATGCCAATCAGCCTGACTACCGATGCTTTTCCCGGTAAAACCTATCTGGGGAGAATTACCGCGGTAGACCCCAGAGTAGATAGGGCCAGCCGCAATTTCCTGATACAGGCTACGCTCGAAAACCCCAAGAAGCACCTGCGCCCAGGTATGTTTGCCCAGGTTTCTGTAAAAATTGAAGCCAGCCGTCGAGTACTTTCGGTCCCCCGAACGGCCCTGTTGTTTGCTCCCTATGGCGTATCGGTCTTTGTGTTGGAAACGGATGCCTCTGATAACAGTGTCACCGCAAACAAACGTTTTGTTAAAACCGGGGAGGAGCGCGGTGATCTGGTGGAAATTGTAGAAGGATTGCTACAGGGCGATGAGGTGGCCAGCAGCGGCTTGCTCAAATTGCGCAACGGTGAGGCTGCGGTAATCAACAATGAGAACAAGCCGCCAGAGGACCCATCTCCCACTCCTGAAAACAGTTAATTTCTACTGGGTGTTGCGGTGAATTTTACAGAAATATTTATTCGTAAACCGGTATTAGCTTCAGTAGTCAGTTTATTTATTTTTCTACTGGGTTTGCGCTCAATAACTGAATTAAATATTCGCCAGTATCCGGAACTGGAGAATGCAGTTATTACAGTCACTACTGTCTATGTGGGAGCAGACTCCGATCTTGTACAGGGATTTATTACCACGCCGCTTGAACAGGAGATTGCAACGGCGGATGGCATAGATTACATGGTATCTACCAGCGTACAGGGGCTCTCGACCATCAATGCCTATGTGCGATTTGATTACGACCCCAACGAGGTGCTGACTCAAATTGTTGCCAAGGTAAATAAATTGCGTAGCGACTTGCCCGAAGAGTCTGAGGATTCCAGTGTGGAGATGCAGCAAGGGGAAACAACCGCTGCCATGTACCTTTCTTTTTCCTCGGAGATCCTTGCTAACAATCAAATTACCGATTACTTAGTTCGGGTTGTGCAGCCCAAGCTGGCTACTATAGCCGGGGTACAGCGTGCACGTTTGCTTGGGGACAGTACTTTTGCTATGCGCGCCTGGTTGAAGCCTAAAGAAATGGCTGCGTTGGAGGTGACACCTGAAGACGTAGCCAATGCCCTGCGTAATAACAATATCCTTTCTGCAGCGGGGGCTACCAAGGGCTCTAGAGTAGCAATAGAAATACGTGCAGACACGGATATTTCCCGCCAAGTGGATTTTCAAAATCTGGTGGTGCGGGCGAGCGGCGATCAATTGGTAAGACTTAGAGATGTAGCGGATATTGAGTTGGGAGCGGAGACTTACGATAGCTCTGTGACATTTAACGGGCAGTCTGCAACTTTTATTGCTATTGAAGTCGCCCCCAATGCAAACTCCTTGGATGTTATCAAATATGTACGGGAAAAGCTGGAGAGTGAAATTTTTCCCCAGCTACCGGAGGGGATGCAGGGAGAAATTCCCTATGACAGTACTGAGTATATTCAGGACTCTATTTCTGAGGTGGTGCGTACCATTGTCGAGGCAGTGATCATCGTTATCGTGGTCATCTACCTGTTTCTGGGGTCTTTGCGCAGTGTTTTGATTCCTGCCATCGCGCTTCCTCTTTCCCTAGTGGGTGCAATGTTTCTGATGCTGTTGATGGGCTTTTCCATCAACTTGCTAACTCTGTTAAGTATGGTGCTGGCTATTGGCATAGTCGTGGATGATGCGATTATCGTTTTGGAAAATGTGCACCGCCATATTGAAGAGGGGCTCACGCCTCGCGAAGCAGCCATTGTAGGGGCTCGAGAACTAGCATGGCCAGTAGTAGCCATGACTACCACTTTGATCGCCGTGTATATTCCTATTGGCTTTCTCGGTGGCCTTACCGGAACTCTGTTTATCGAGTTTGCGTTTTCTCTCGCCGGTGCCGTACTGCTATCGGGTGTGGTCGCGCTAACACTTTCACCAATGATGGCTTCTAGGATACTGAAGCCGCGTGACGGTGGGGGGACACGCTTGGAGGCCTGGTTGGAGCGGCGCTTTGCGAATTTACAGAAGGGTTTTGAAAAGCGCTTGCACAACGCATTAGAGGAACGCAGCGTTATTTTGCTTTTCGGTTTGATTGTTTTGGTGAGCTGTTATTTTCTTTTTATTACTTCACCGCAGGAGCTGGAGCCTACAGAAGATCGGGGTTTGGTCCTCACTATATCCACAGCAGATGCTTATGCCACACTGGATTATGTTGAGCAATATACAGGGGAGTTGGTGGATATTGCTGATCTCTATACTGAGGTGGAAAATATTTTCCTGCTCAATGGCGCCGGTACTTTTAGCAGTGGTGTCAATAATGCTACGGCGGGCTTTGTATTAGGGCCCTGGGAAAAGCGTAAACGTGACACTGCACAAATGCAGGAACTAATCAGTGAGGATGTGCGCAACATCGCTGGTCTTAAAGTGGCTGTGGTTGTGCCGCCGAGCTTGCCAACTGCAGGTGGTCAACTGCCGGTGGAATTTGTTATCGGGGCAACAGAGCCAGTGGAGAATCTCGCCGATGTTGCCAGTGAGATCATGGCAAAGGCCTTGCAAAGCAGGAAGTTCATTTTTCTGGACTCCGATCTGAAAATTGATAAGCCTAAGGTCGTTATTGAAATAGACCGAGAGAAGGCTGCGACTATGGGGGTGGATATGGTGAATCTTAGTCGTGACCTGGGGGCAATGCTTTCCGGTGCTTATGTTAATCGCTTTTCACTCGATAATCGTAGTTATAAGGTGATCCCCCAGGTCGAGCGAGTTGATCGCCTGACTCCTGCCCAGTTGAAGCAATATTATATCCGGGCGATTAACGGGGACCTGGTTCCTATTAATACTCTGATTAATCTACGCCAAATCGTTGAACCACAGCAATTAAAACGCTTCCAGCAACTTAATGCGGTTACGATATCCGGAGTGCCGCGCCCGGGTGTCACCCTAGGTGAAGCGTTGGACGTTTTGGAAAATGCGGCGAGGCAAATACTGCCAGCCGAGTATTCTGTGGACTACTCCGGTCAATCCCGTCAATTCAAAACGGAAGGTTCTGAATTAGTCATAACTTTTTTCTTCGCACTGATAGTAATTTATCTGGTGCTGGCGGCCCAGTTTGAGTCCTGGCGCGACCCTCTCATTATGTTAGTGACTGTCCCAATGAGTGTGTGCGGCGCTATGATCTTTGTAAGCCTGGGTCTAACCACACTTAATATCTACACCCAGGTGGGACTGGTGACTCTAATCGGCGTTATCTCCAAGCATGGAATTCTAATTGTGGAGTTTGCCAATAAATTACAAATGGGGGGAGTGGATAAGCGTACCGCTATAGAGGAGGCTACTTCTATTCGTCTGCGGCCGGTATTGATGACAACGGCATCACTGGTGCTGGCAATGGTGCCACTGCTGATTGCTTCAGGGCCCGGTGGTGGGGCCCGTTTTGCCATGGGGCTGGTCGTCGCCTCGGGTATGACGATTGGCACATTATTTACCCTTTTTGTGGTGCCTGCCATGTATCTTTATTTGGGGCGGGATTACGAAAAGATAAGGGCACAAGTGCAGGGCAATTAATGGCCTCGTGCATGATTCTTTTAAGCGTCGAGGATACCTCTTGTGGTGTTACTACGGCGGAACTCACTGGGAGTAACCCCCTCGTGTTTTTTAAAGAAGCGGGTAAATACCGCGCGCTCGGCAAAGTGCAGCTTTATTGCGATACTCTCGACAGATTCACTGGAGGACAGCAGTAGACGTTTGGTCAGGGCCAGGGTGACACTGTCTTTTAGCTCCTGAAAAGTAACCCCCTGTTCTTTCAATCTCCTTTGCAGGGTGCGGCCGCTGGTGCGAAAGTGAGCGGCGGCCTGTTTAATGGTGACTTCCTCGCGGAGAATGTGTTTTTCCAGCCATGAGCGCAGGCTCGCGGCTAAGTTGTAACTCGATAGCGTATTGTGTAAAACAGTTTTTAAAACATTTCGGCTCTGGCTACGCAGTAACTTGTGGTAGCTGGGGATAGGAAAATCCAGTGTTTCAGAGCCAAGAATAATGGCGTTGGTATCACAGTCAAATTCTACTGGGCTTTGGAATATACGGGCATAAATAGAATCATCCTCGGGTTTTGGCCTGCGCAACTTAACACCGCATACCTCAGTAAACTGGGGGTTCAGCGTACGCAATAATTCCGCGATTCGGGCCATTAACATTTCGGCAAAGAAATGGTTTACCGGTTCGCTAAATAATTCTAAGCGCCATTGCAGAGTGAGGACTTCACATTCTTTTTCTTGTCTTGTTTCGAATCTTAGTAGCGGCGCCAGGGTTTGCGATAAAACAATTTCCGCAGGGCGCAGTATTTCCCGTGGCCGCCGCAGGGAGGGTTGCGCCTCGATAATGGTTTCTTCCAGCCACAAGATAATAGGAAAGCGACTGAAACTGAGTCCCGGTGAAGAAACTGGGGAAAGTGCTACCAGGTTTTCAATCAGTGCATTGAACTCGCTGTAACTAAGTCGCTCGTTCTCGCGGGGATTCCAGCTAAATGCGAAAGGCAGCCGCTCAATTAGAGTACCAATAGGAATACCCAGCCGCGCAGCAGCTGTAACGAAATAGGGTGCAAATATTTTAGGCACGCCGGCATGGCCGGACATATTTTTATTCTGGTCTCTCATGACTCTTTGCCGTCCGGGTGGCGTTAATTCGATCATAGCAAAGGCGTATCAATCTAAGAAAACAATAATGTGAATTATGACGAACCGGTCGCCTCATGTGGCGCACTTGATCATCCTGTGGCGCCATAAATCCTATTGCGGCACCCACCTCAGCAGATAAGTTGCAGGGGTCTGCAGTGTGTTGCGAAACGGATACCTCGAGACTCTGCGGTCAGTAAATATCCACTTATAAAATTATAAAGGTCAATAACCATGACACTGTCTAAACGACTGGGCGCAGGCCTGTCTGTTTTTTTTGCTGCGATGGTAGGCACTTCTGCGGCGGTAGCGGAGAACTGCTACATCCTGGTCCATGGACATGGAGTCGAGGGGCATACAACCAGTACAGCGAGCGATGGGAGTTTAGTGCAACCGGCACTGGACTATTGGAGCGAAACCTATTTCGATGAATATAAAAACAGCAGTTTTATCGACCAGCTGCTAATCAGCGGCGGCAATTACGGAGTAGTGGGGTACAACTCTACCGATGAGGGTGAGCTGCCCTACTGGCACGATAAAACCTCCGGTGAAATTGCACGGCAAATTATTCAGATCCGCAGTGGAGCCGGAGACAGGTTCGAACACGAAAACCAGTGTTCTGCCGATGATACCTTCTGGATTATTTCCCACAGCCAGGGCGCTGCGCAGATGATGTATATCGCTGGCAACGCTGTTGAAGGATCACCTTACTACAACCGTGCTTACAATCAGTACGACACTGATACTGAAGTACAGGATGTTAAGAAGTGCTCGACAACTTGGTGGGGCAGCAAGAGCTGTAAAACCGTTTCTGAGGAAGTGCAGGTTGCCAGCCTGAGTGATGCCAACGCGGTTACTGTGGATTTTGATAGTGCGATTAGCGGAGTGGCTGCGATCTTCACCACTGGTGGAGCAATCACCGGTACCGAGGGCGTGGATCGTATCTGTAATGGCACTTGGTATGACGAGGTGATCAATGACCTCTTCTTTGGCAGGGAGTGTGCCGCGGTGCGCTATATGCAGACCAACGATATTTATACCGTGCGTAATTACGTGGGCACTAATCTGGGTGCGCCTGTCTACACCATTGGCGGCTACGCGGGCTTTCCCGGTGCAGAAAGCGTTTCCTCGGCACTGTTGAATGGTGAAGATGATGGTTATATTAATCTCGCTTCCCAGATGAACTGTTATGGTTCCGGCAAACGAAGCCTCTGGTCAAACCTCAAGCAGTACGACACCTTCATGGGTATTGCCTACGGCAGTGCCACCTTCTCCTGTGACAACGACAATAAGGGTACGGCTCGTTCCTACAATCTGGCCAGCATTTATACCGATCACGATGCTCAGCGCAATGGCGGTATTTTGTCTCCGGATTACGATGGCATTCCCGATGGTTTGAATTGTGGGGTTGGTAAAAACAGCGCCGGCCGAATTGCCGCCTGTACTCAGTAATTTTTGCGGGAGCTAGCCCATGTCCGTCAGCAACAATCGCCTCAAGGGGCGCTTAGCCATCCTGGGATCCATTGTCTTTATCGCCGCAGCCGTGGCTTATTGGTTCACTGGTGAGGGTGGGGAAGTATCCACAGCGGTTGTTGCCAAGGCGGAAGCTGGCGGGCTCCATGCCCCACAGCCACAGAGGGCCGAGCTTCAAGAGGTAGCGCTGGTTGAAGAGAAACCGGTCGAGGATAAATCTGTTCAGGTTTGGCAGGAGATCCAGGCGCGGCCGGTCAAGACCGAGTTGCACCAGTCACTGCTCTCTGATCTGGCAAAATTTCACCGCTATCCACCGGAAAATCGCGCGATCAAGAGCGCTTCGCAGGATCCGATTTCCCAGACCCATGCCCCAGACCAGCGCACTACCTACAGTGACAATGGAGACACCTTGACCCTGTGGACTGATCAGAAGTTCTATCTGTATGGTGATACCGTGCGTGTCTTCGCCTTTCAGACCGATAGCGATGGTGTCAAGGTACCAGCGGACCTGACCGCCCTGATGGTGTTGGATGACCAACATGTGCTGGGTTCACTGACCTTTGAAGATGGCAACGGGGACTTGGTTTACGAGGCGGAGATAGAGGCGGGAGCTTACCAAGGGCAGTCGCTGCCAACGGGTATTTATAAGATCATCGTGGATACGGATATCGATGGCCTGCGCGATGCAGCGGCATTTACACTGTCAGAGGATACGGGCAGCTATACCGGCAACTTGCGAGACTCGCTTACCAGTGAGGGTAATTTACTAGTGGAAGCCGAAGTGGAAATATTGCAACAGGGCCGTTTTTACTTCCGTGGTTCCCTCTACAACGATGAGCAGACGCCCATTGGCAGCACCCAATATGCGGTTGAGCTTTCTCCAGGGCGCCACTGGATCCCCTTCGAATTTTACGGTCTGATGATCCGCGATGCCGATCAGGATGGCCCCTATCTGGTTAAGCAGCTGAGTATTGCGCGGGTGACGGTGCCCAGGGCAGATAGGCTGTTTGAACCCGGCTATTACACCGAGCGTTACAGCCTGGAGCAGTTTAACGAAACGCCTTATAAAGAGCTTTAAAAGCTAGGGCTTAGCAGTTATCGCGAATACTCTGTTTTTCCTTGGTAATGCGTTCCTGGCGTTCATCTTCTCCCAGCATACGGTGATTGCCCTGTTCGTCGATTTCACGTACCCGAGCGTGGGTAGTCAGGGCTTTTAGGTTTTTCTGGGAGGACTCACAGCGTTGTGCGCGTGCTGCTGCCTGGGCGCGGGCTACTTGCTCATCCACTTTTGAGGGGCCTTGGGCTTCTTGTTTTGTGGTATTTTTTCTCTCGGGAGTGGGCTTGGCAGCCACTTGTTTGGCTTTTTCTGCAGCTATCGCAGCCTGTTGTTCCGCTTCCCATTGTTTGTAGCGCTCCGACTTCGGCTTCTTTATAACTTCAACCTCAGTGCTACTGGGTGGCTGCTCCCCAAAGTGCACCACGCCGTTCTCATCCACCCACTTGTAGATGCCGTTGGCTTGAGCGGCCAGTGCCAGGCCGGAGAATAGCATTGCGAGTGCGACGCGCATTGGATTACCCCTTATCGTTGTATCTTTCCTTACCCGACATATTGTACCGGTAACGGTGGACTTTCCTGTAACTCTCTTAACACTTTCAGTCATGTCTATTGACAGTCAATGTTGGATTGGCAAAATCGACTGTTTCCTCGGCGAGTAGTCGTCTCCGCACACCCGCGGCCAGGACACTAGCACAGGTGGACCACCCCTCCACCGCAATTCCGCCGAGAGGCTCTCCCTACCCCTGGAGGCCTGCTAGCCTGCAATTCGGACACCGCCGTGTCGGTTTCAGGCTGGGTGTTTTACTGCGCGCGATGATCTCATCCTAAAAATCGGCATGTAAACACGCAACAGGCTGATATCTGTCATCATTTTCCTTTACAATTGCCGTTCAACATTCTTGTTGTTCGTTCGGTTAGCGGTTCTTTGGTGATGGCTATCCTACCAACTAGGTGAATTGAGGAGACTCAAGTGGAATTACTTTCCGGCGGCGATATGTTGGTTCGCGCGCTGCAGGATGAAGGGGTAGATCTGATTTTTGGCTACCCGGGCGGTTCGGCACTGCATATCTATGACGCCATTTTCAGGCAGAAGTCCATCAAACACATTTTGGTGCGGCATGAACAGGGTGCTACCCACGCTGCAGACGGCTATGCCCGCTCAACAGGCAAGGCGGGTGTTGTACTTGTGACCTCGGGTCCAGGGGCCACGAATGCGATTACCGGAATTGCGACCGCCTATATGGATTCGATTCCTATGGTGGTGATTTCGGGTCAGGTGCCCAGCGATAAGATCGGTGAAGATGCCTTTCAGGAAACCGATATGGTTGGTTGCTCGCGGCCAATCGTAAAGCACAGTTTCCTGGTGAAGAACGCCGAGGATATTCCCGAGATCGTTAAGAAAGCTTTCTATATAGCCACGACTGGTCGCCCTGGCCCTGTGGTGATTGATGTACCCAAGGATGTAACCAACCCCGCCGAGCGCTTTCCCTATCGCTACCCGGATAAGCTGCGCATGCGCTCTTATACGCCGGCGGGCAAGGGCCACAGTGGACAAATACGCAAGGCGGTGGCGTTGTTGCTATCGGCGCGGCGACCGGTAATTTACGCTGGCGGTGGTGTGGTTCAGGGGGATGGCTCCGAACTGCTCACCGAGTTGGCTCGCCATCTGAATTATCCCGTGACCAATACCTTGATGGGACTCGGCGCTTTTCCCGGTAGCGATAGGCGTTTTCTCGGTATGCTCGGCATGCATGGCACCTTCGAGGCTAATACCGCTATGCATCATGCAGATGTCATTCTGGCGGTGGGAGCGCGTTTCGATGACCGCGTTACCAATACACCCAGCAAATTTTGTCCGGGAGCCAAGATTATTCATATTGATGTGGACCCGGCTTCTATTTCCAAAACCATCGTCGCCGATATTCCCATCGTTGGTACTGTGCAGTCAGTACTGGCTGATATGCTGGAAGCCTTTAAATCCAGTGAGGAACAGCCGGACCAGTCAGCAATCGTTGACTGGTGGCGTCAGATAGACGACTGGCGTGAACGTCACGGCCTCTATACCGTTCCGCGATACAAAACTGACGGCGCCCTGATCATGCCGCAGGAAGTCATTCGTGCGGTTTACGATATCACCGAGGGCGATGCCTTCGTGACCTCTGATGTTGGACAGCACCAGATGTTTGCCGCCCAGTATTACCATTTCGACAAGCCGCGCCGTTGGATTAACTCCGGCGGGCTCGGCACCATGGGTTTTGGTCTGCCTTCTGCCCTGGGGGTGAAGATTGCCCACCCAGATAAAGAAGTTGTCTGTGTGACCGGTGAGGGCAGTATCCAGATGTGTATTCAGGAATTGTCCACCGCTACTCAATACCATCTGCCGGTTAAGATTCTGTGTCTCAATAACCAGGCACTAGGAATGGTGAAGCAGTGGCAGGAAATGCAGTACGAAGGGCGCCTTTCCAACAGTGTCTACGAAGAGTCTCTGCCGGACTTCGTCAAGCTTGCAGAAGCCTATGGCCACCTGGGTGTGAAGATTGAGCGAAGAGAAGACTTGCATGAAAAACTGCAAGAGGCCTTTGCGCATAAAGATCGCACGGTGTTTATCGATGTCTACGTCGATCCCTCTGAGCATGTCTACCCGATGCAAGTCATGCCGAGTGGCTCCATGCGTGATATGTGGCTGAGCAAAACCGAACGGACATAGGGGTTAGGGAAATGCGGAGAATTATTTCGGTTTTGATGGAGAACGAGCCGGGAGCGCTATCCCGAGTTGTGGGATTGTTTTCCCAGCGCGGCTACAACATTGAGAGCTTGACTGTGGCGCCTACAGAAGACGCTACTTTGTCACGCCTCACCATGGTGACCATAGGTGATGATCACAAGATCGAGCAGATAACCAAAAACCTCAACAAATTAATTGATGTGGTGAAGCTGGTTGACCTTACTGAAGGCTCTCATATCGAGCGGGAATTATTGCTGGTAAAGGTGCGTGCCAATGGAGCCCAGCGCGATGAGGTCAAGCGAAGTGTAGATATTTTTCGTGGGCAGATAGTGGATGTTACCAGCAGTATGTACACGGTTCAGGTTGCCGGTACCGGTCAAAAACTCGATGCATTTTTACAGGCATTGGGAGAGCACACCATTATGGAAGTCGTGCGCTCCGGGGTTTCTGGAATCGCCCGCGGTGAAAAAGTATTAAGTGTTTAGATAGCAGGAAATAGGAATTTAGTCATGCAAGTTTATTACGATAAAGATTGTGAACTGTCTTTAATCCGCGGGAAAAATGTTGCGATTATCGGTTACGGTTCTCAGGGGCATGCCCACGCCAATAATCTCAAGGATTCCGGTGTAGAAAATATTGTTGTCGGTTTGCGCAAAGGCTCTGGCTCCTGGAGCAAAGCGGAGAGTGCCGGCCTGCGTGTTGCCGAGGTAGAGAGTGCGGTCAAAGATGCTGATGTGGTAATGATTCTGGCACCGGATGAGTACCAAGCCAATATTTACAAAGAGCAAGTGGCCCCCCATTTAAAATCTGGTGCGGCGCTCGCCTTTGCTCATGGGTTCAATGTGCACTTCGAACTGATTGAGCCGCCGGCAGATATAGATGTCATTATGATTGCGCCAAAAGGTCCCGGGCATACTGTACGCTCCACTTATCTTGAAGGGGGCGGTGTGCCAACTCTGATTGCGGTTTACCAGAATGCTTCCGGCAATGCGAAAGAACTGGCACTTTCCTACGCCAGTGCAAATGGTGGCGGCCGCTCTGGAATTATTGAAACCAATTTCCGTGAGGAGACTGAGACAGATCTTTTTGGAGAGCAGGCTGTATTGTGCGGGGGGGTTTCCGCTCTGGTGACCGCTGGTTTCGAAACTCTGGTTGAGGCCGGTTACGCGCCTGAGATGGCCTATTTCGAGTGCCTACATGAGCTGAAGTTGATTGTCGACCTGATGTATCAGGGCGGTATTGCTGACATGCGCTATTCTATTTCCAATACTGCAGAGTACGGTGATTATGTCACTGGGCCGCGGATTGTTACCGATGAGACTAAAGCAGAAATGCAGCGCGTTTTGAAGGATATTCAGACCGGGAAATTCGCAAAGGACTTTATGTTGGAATCTCTCGCTGGACAGCCGCGCTTAAAGGCTGAGCGCCGTATTGGGGCAGAGCATCAAATTGAGCAGGTGGGTGCCAAGCTTCGTGCCATGATGCCCTGGATCAAAGCGAATAAAATTATTGATCGGACAGAAGGCAACGGTTGAGAACTGTTTAACTAAAAAAACGGCGGGATATCCCGCCGTTTTTTTTTGCCCTGTGCCCACACAGGGCAATGGCGTACACTCGCTGGCTGCAAAATGCATTAACGGAGAGTCTATGAGCGTTCAAGGGGATGATAAGCAGCCCGAAGACCCAATTAGTGGTCTGAATGAGGAAATTCGTCTGCCCGTCGACGAGCACATTGAGGAAGAGGTTGCAGAGAATGGCAAAAAGGTGCGCGCGCGCGGTGTCTATCTCTTGCCCAACCTAATCACCACCGGAGCCCTTTTTAGCGGTTTCTACGCAATTATTGCCGGTATGAGCGGAAACTTTGAGGCTGCCGCGATCGCAATTTTTGTGGCTATGGTTTTGGATGGCCTGGATGGGCGGGTTGCACGTCTGACCGACACTCAAAGTGCCTTTGGTGTGCAATATGATTCCCTCTCTGACATGGTTTCTTTTGGCCTTGCTCCAGCTCTGGTAGCTTTTAGCTGGGGGTTGGATTCTTTGGGCAAATTTGGCTGGGCTATCGCATTTTTGTATGCGGCTTGCGCCGCCCTGCGCTTGGCCCGATTTAATACCCAGGTAGATACCGTCGATAAAGGGGTATTTATTGGTCTTGCCAGTCCAACAGCTGCGGCAATTGTTGCCAGCATGGTT
>NZ_CP174289.1:0-1825000 GCF_052466765.1 Microbulbifer mixtoriginis (SeqCode) | reverse complement strand
CGGTCCTAAGGTAGCGAAATTCCTTGTCGGGTAAGTTCCGACCTGCACGAATGGCGTAACGATGGCCACGCTGTCTCCACCAGAGACTCAGTGAAATTGAAATCGCTGTTAAGATGCAGTGTACCCGCGGCTAGACGGAAAGACCCCGTGAACCTTTACTAC
This sequence comes from Microbulbifer mixtoriginis (SeqCode), assembly GCF_052466765.1. Classification (NCBI taxonomy): domain Bacteria; kingdom Pseudomonadati; phylum Pseudomonadota; class Gammaproteobacteria; order Cellvibrionales; family Microbulbiferaceae; genus Microbulbifer; species Microbulbifer mixtoriginis (SeqCode). Next base: position 1,824,838 of record NZ_CP174289.1, on the reverse strand, counting down.
AGCTTTGCACTGAACTTTGAGCCTACTTGTGTAGGATAGGTGGGAGGCTTTGAAGCAGTAACGCTAGTTACTGTGGAGCCGTCCTTGAAATACCACCCTGGTATGTTTGAGGTTCTAACTCTGGTCCGTTATCCGGATCGAGGACAGTGTATGGTGGGTAGTTTGACTGGGGCGGTCTCCTCCCAAAGAGTAACGGAGGAGTACGAAGGTGCACTCAGCATGGTCGGAAATCATGCAATGAGCATAATGGTATAAGTGCGCTTGACTGCGAGTCAGACATGACGAGCAGGTACGAAAGTAGGTCATAGTGATCCGGTGGTTCTGTATGGAAGGGCCATCGCTCAACGGATAAAAGGTACTCCGGGGATAACAGGCTGATACCGCCCAAGAGTTCACATCGACGGCGGTGTTTGGCACCTCGATGTCGGCTCATCACATCCTGGGGCTGAAGCCGGTCCCAAGGGTATGGCTGTTCGCCATTTAAAGTGGTACGCGAGCTGGGTTTAGAACGTCGTGAGACAGTTCGGTCCCTATCTGCCGTGGGCGTTGGAAATTTGAGAAGAGTTGCTCCTAGTACGAGAGGACCGGAGTGAACGAACCTCTGGTGTTCGGGTTGTCACGCCAGTGGCATTGCCCGGTAGCTATGTTCGGACGGGATAACCGCTGAAAGCATCTAAGCGGGAAGCCTCCTTCAAGATTAGATTTCCCTGACTCCTTGAGAGTCCTAAAGGGCCGTGGAAGACTACCACGTTGATAGGCTGGGTGTGGAAGCGTTGTGAGGCGTTGAGCTAACCAGTACTAATTGCCCGTGCGGCTTGACCATACAACAGAGATGGTTACTAACGACTAGCTAAGCTAGCGGATTGTGGAATGAAAGACACACAATGATCGCTTGCGGTGTATTACTACAGATTGTTTTACCGACTTATTTGGGGTTATCGCCGGTCAGCAGACCGAGGCAAACAGCGATAACACGGTAGGCCAAGCAAAATTGCTTATAAGACCAACGCCAACCCAAGCCAGTTTGCCTGACGACAATAGAGTTGTGGAACCACCTGATCCCTTGCCGAACTCAGAAGTGAAACGCAACATCGCCGATGGTAGTGTGGGGCTTCCCCATGTGAGAGTAGGTCATCGTCAGGCTTCTAATCCGAAAAGGGCCACCCAATAGGGTGGCCCTTTTTTTATGTGCAAAAAAATTGAATGCATAAAAAATAAAAACAGAGAATAAAAAAATAAATTCAAAATACAGAAAAAATAAAAAGCCCAATCGAATTTTTACTCGCAACACTCCCGCCGAAAAATCCAACTCGGTAAAAGCCAATGAAAAAAGCGCAGGCTCTAAAAAGCTCCGAAGAGCCTTCCCTCCTATAAATAAAGCACTTTCTTAAATTTTTTCTGTAAGGAAAAAATGGAAATACAAAAAAATAACGCGCTTTATTTAATCTGCACCTCAAGCACCATCAAAAAAACACCTGAAATTAAAAAGTGCTCTTTAGCCTAGAAAAATCATTGCGTTGAAAAAAACGGCGCAGAAATACCAATAAAATTACCGGTGATTTTTTGCACGTTTTAATGAGCCTGTGCAACCACGGGGCCTGGCACGGATATACCGCAGTTATGCACAAGTCTATCCAGACTTTCTGTTAATAACGCCAAGCGGTGGAAAGTGGATAAATGGCTGGTGTTTTTTTACCCGTTGAAAAGGGCCCCGCGGAAACAGGGGCCTGAGCGTGGATATCCCTGAGTTATACACAGCTCTATCCATGGATTCTGTTAGTAACAGCCTGTTAATGGAATGGTCATCAGCAGGAAACAGAAATATGCCTTGGTGCTGTGGGTAACTTGGGGAATAGTACGAATAGGGTGGTTGGCAGGTGAGGTATAAAGAGCCTCCACTGAGGAGGCTCTTGTTGTGGTTGTGAGGTGCTTAGCTTACTCTTTTATTTTTGAGGGAATTCGGCCGAGGTCATCTTCCATCTCGGTGGCAAGGAAGGACATCACTACCCAGGCTGCGACGTTCTGGCGCAGGTTCTCTGGCTTCACCTTATCGAGGGTATCGTTAGGGGTATGGTGATAGTCGAAGTAGTCGGTACCATCCTGGTAGAGACCGAAGGCAGGGACTCCTTCGGCGACAAACACACTACTGTCTGGTCCGCCATAGGATTTGTTATGTCCGCGCTCGATGCCGAGAGGTGCTAGTAATTGCATCATTTGGTCGGCAATATCGAATTTACTCTCAGGCAAACGAGTATCAAATCTCCAGATCTTACCTGCGCCAAAGTCAGACTCAGAGATGGCAATAATATTATCCAACTCGTGACGATGTGCATCTAAATACTGCTTGGCACCGACCAAGCCAATTTCTTCGGCGCCGAAGAGAACTACTCGCAGGGTACGACGAGGACGCTTGGGGAGCTCGGCAATCAGGCGAGCGGTCTCCATTACTATGGCGACTCCGGCGCCATCATCCAGCGCTCCAGTACCTTCATCCCAAGAATCCAAATGGGCGCCAATAATCATGACTTCTTCGGGTTTCTCGCGGCCAGTAATTTCTCCAATAACGTTAAATGATGGGCCATCACTGTGACGCTGATTATCTATATCGAGCTTAACTTCTACCGGCTTGCCACGTTTCAACATGGCTTCTAAAAGGTTGGCATCCGGGGCTGACAGTGCCAGTGCGGGAACTGGGTTTTCGACATCATTAATAGACATCATGCCGGTATGGGCAAAGCGGTCAGAGTCTGTGCCCACGGACCTTAGGAGCAGTGCGGCAGCACCTTTCTCAGCGGCTGCACGCATACCTTTACTGCGCCCTTGCACTGCAGGGCCATAGCCTTCTCCGGTGCGTGCCTTTGCCATACGCTTGTTGATGAAGGCTATTTTCCCTTTTACCTGTTTAGGGGAGGCTTGCAGTAGGGCTTCAACATCGGGAAACTCGACGATTTCCGCAGTAAGGCCATCTTTGGGGGTTGCTACGCTATAGCCCAGGGAAGACACCACCAGTGGTTGGGGGTAGGGCGAAACCACCTGGGCGTGGGCATGTCCACGTGTCCAGCGGGGTACTTCAATTTGCTCTGTATAAACCCGATCGAACCCCAGGGATTTCATTTTTTCCTGGGCCCAAACCACTGCACGCCGATCACCTTCCGTACCTGCGCGACGGGGGCCCACTTCTACCGTCAAGGATTCAACGATGCTATAGGCATCAGAAGAAGCCAGGGCGCGATCACGCAATACTTCTGCCACGGACAGATCTTCCTGGGGTAGTGGCTTCGCCTGGGTGATGCTGATCGCTGTAGTTGCAATAAAGGCCCCAGTGAGGGTCAGTAGTGGTTTAAACATATGTTTATCCTTGATTAAAGCTCGTTGACTCAAGATCTAGGTTGTTTGTTAGGTGTGTTGATAAGTAGCCTACTGCGAATATGCCGCAGTTGTTCCAGCCCCTTCTCGGTAAATAAATAGGGCGGGTGATCACTGGACTCGTGCTCTTCTATTTCGAGACACTTGAGTCGCATTGCTTCCAACTCAGGATCATGGCGCATTGGTATCGCCACTAGGGCACGCCATTCACTCTCGCTAGCCTGGCCGGTGATGGCATCCTCTAGGCCTTTAATAAAGCTGGCTCTGTCCATACGAAATCGCGGAGTGCGCAGATGCATTAATGTCCAGATCACAATGACAAAAGCACAGAAGGACAGCAGCAGAGTGAGGAACAGGGTCACTTTCTAGGGCTCCAGCAGTAATTTTATCGCGATGGTCATAGTAACGAGAATAACTACAGGCTTAATCAGTTTGGCTCCATGGGAAATAACCAGGTTAGATCCTAATCTTGCACCGATAATCTGGGTGCCCGCCATAGTGATACCGACTATCAGTGAAAAGTATCCGCCCAGTATAAATATAACCAGTGAGGTGATATTGGTGGCCAATACCAGCGGTTTGCTTGATGCCGTGGCTTTGCGCATGTTGTAACCCAGTAGAGCGGCGAATGCCAGGGCATAGAAGGCCCCTATTCCAGGACCAAAAAAACCTCCATAAAAACCAATCCCACCACCAATCAGAATGTTAAATAGCCCAGGGCTTATTCTGGATTTAGAGTCAATATCAGAAATTCGCGGCGAAAATGCGAAGTAGAGGGCGATGACGATAATTAATATAGGCAGTAGTGTATCGAGTATGTCTCCCCCGACTTTGGTGACTGCCCAGGTACCCAGGGCGGAACCAAAAAAGGCTGCTATCAAGCCCGGCCACAGGGGTTTCAGTTGTAAGTGCCCTTTTCGAAAGTAGTTGAAGCTGGATGAGAGAGTACCGAAAACGGCCTGGAATTTATTCGTGCCGAGGGCATCTAGGGGGGGGAGGCCAGCCCATAAGAGTGTGGGCAGGGTTAGTAGGCCTCCGCCGCCGGAGATAGCGTTGATAAAGCCAGCGGTGAAAGCCACCGCGGCGAGTATCAAATATGTGCTAAGGGTTAAATTGCTACTGAATTCTATCACGGGAGGAATCACTGCCCTCCAAGAGATCGGTTTGCATATTGTGGTGAAACCCCCGGTATTTACTGAAGCGACGCTGGATTTCCGTCATATCCTCTTCCAGGTTTCCCGTGGGATGGTAGAGGGAGTCCAGGCAGAAACGCTTGCGAGAAAAGTCCCAGGCAACCAGTAAAATTGGTACCTCGGCAGCATAAGCAATTCGCAGGAAGCCACTTTTCCACTTAGTGACTTTCTTGCGAGTTCCCTCGGGAGTTATGCCGACCCACATTTTTTCGTTATTGCGGTATTGCCTAGCTACCTGTTTGGCGATGCCCCCTGCAGAACCACGATTGGTGGGCACGCCACCGAGCCACATAAAGAGATTTTTAAAGGGGAAGAAAAAAGCTTCCTTTTTCATGAGCCAGGAAATTTTTACCCTATAGGCCATGATAAAAGGCATGGCCACGATAAAATCCCAGTTGGAAGTGTGCGGGGCCAGGGCCACCATCACTTTTTTTTCCGGAGGGAAGGTACCTTCCAGGCGCCACCCCATCAGCCGGATCAGCAGCCTACCAATAGCAGCGGTCAGGCTGTTGCCTAGGCGGGGCATTTCTTCCGGTAATTCTTTCTGCTGACTCATTATTGATCTCTCTGTCTACTGCTCGAATATCCTGGAACTGACAAGCGATTTCAGGAAACGTCCACCCAAGTTAATGTTCGCGGGTGGCGTAGAAGCGAATATCCGGATAACGCTCCTCCGCCAACTGCAAATTCACACGGGTAGGCGCTAGGTAGGTCAGGTGTCCACTGCCATCTATGGCGAGGTTGGTACTCGCTTTGCGTTTAAAGTTTTCCAACTCTTTCACGCTCTCGCTTTCCACCCAGCGAGCAGTATTTACATTTACATTTTCATAAATGGCTTCCACCTTATATTCGTCCTTGAGGCGATAGGCGACCACTTCAAACTGCAGGACACCGACGGCGCCGACAATAATGTCGTTGTTATCCAGTGGGAAAAATACCTGGGTAGAGCCCTCTTCGGAGAGCTGCTGCAAGCCCTTTTGCAGTTGCTTTAGTTTTAAAGGATCTTTCAGGCGAATACGACGGAATAACTCCGGGGCGAAATTGGGAATGCCGGTAAACTTTAGAGACTCACCTTCAGTAAAGGCATCTCCGATCTGGATAGTGCCATGGTTGTGCAGGCCGATAATATCGCCGGCAATAGCCTCTTCCACGTGGGTTCGGTCGCCAGCCATAAATGTTACGGCGTCGGCAATTTTTATATCTTTGCCGATGCGTACATGTTTCATTTTCATGCCACGGCTATAAGTACCGGAACAGACGCGCATAAAGGCAATACGGTCGCGGTGTTTGGGGTCCATATTGGCCTGAATCTTAAACACAAAACCGGAGAACTTTTCTTCGTTTGGCTCTACCTGGCGCTCCTGGGTGGCGCGAGGCTGAGGGCCCGGAGCCCACTCGACAAATCCATCGAGCATTTCACGTACGCCAAAATTACCAAGCGCAGTGCCGAAAAATACCGGGGTCAGTTCGCCAGCTAAATAAGCTTCCAGATTGAATTCGTGGGTAGCGCCGCGTACCAGTTCGATTTCCTCGCGGATGTCCTCGGCATATTCGCCGAGTAGTTCATCGGCCTCAGCGGAGTCGAGCCCTTTGATCTGGATATCGTCGGGAATTGTGTGACCCTGGCCTTGAGTAAATACGTGAATTGTATCGGTGTAGAGGTTGTATACCCCTTTAAAATTTTTACCGGAGCTCAGTGGCCAATTGATGGGGGCGGCTTGGATATTCAAGACTTCTTCAATTTCATCCATCACTTCGATAGGGTCGCGAATATCCCGATCCAGTTTGTTGATAAAGGAGAGAATCGGCGTGGTACGCAGTCGGCACACATTCATCAATTTGATGGTGCGGTCTTCGACACCCTTGGCGCCGTCAATCACCATCAGCGCAGAGTCGACCGCAGTGAGTACCCGGTAGGTGTCTTCGGAGAAGTCTTCGTGCCCGGGGGTGTCGAGCAGGTTAACCGTGCGCTCCTTGTAGGGGAACTGCATCACCGAGGAGGTGACGGAGATACCCCTTTCCTGCTCCATGGTCATCCAGTCGGAGCGCGCGTGGGGACCTTTTTTCCCTTTAACCGAACCTGCCAGCTGAATGGCATTTCCGAATAAAAGTAGCTTTTCGGTCACGGTTGTTTTACCGGCGTCCGGGTGGGAAATGATGGCGAAAGTTCTACGTCTTTGAAATTGTTGAGAAAAATCTTGATTCACTTAGATTTAACCTTATCTGTGTACGCCCCTGTGTACACATATTGAAATATACCCCAAGGCCGAATCTGAAAGGCCGCATTATAACAAATTGGCCTTTGGTTTTGCTCTCGGGGGCTGACTAGTGGGCGCTACTTGGTCAGTTTGATTGATGCGAATAAGGTACAGGATAAGCTCTTGGCTGCGTACATATGTTGTTGCTGGAGTTAAGTCTGTACAACAATCCAGGCTTTGCACCAATGGTTAGTTTGCGCACTTCAAGTTTTGTACTCACATGACATTATTGACATTTGATGTCACCGTGAGTTGAAATGGCTGTGGACTTGCTGAAAGTCTTTACACGTCATTTTCAAGGAGCAATGAAATGGAAGTTAAACGAAAATTTATTCTTACAGCGGGATTACTTGCATCTGTAGCGTTCTCTGTACCAACACTGGCAGCTACATTATCAACAAGCATAGAACTAAAAAATAATACTTCTTCTGATAATGTGCTCATTAATGGAACAAATTCAACCGGTATTATTTCTCCACTATTTCCAAGCCCTGCGGCAGCAAACAGTACGACTTTTCATACCTCAATAACTAATGGTGTGGCGGATGCTGGGGTATTAACCTATCAATCATGTAGGTTCAATTGGTCAGTAATCCAGATGAATGGCTATTATCAATTCTCAATAGGGGCAACCCCCTCATCTAAGTGCAGTTCAGATGTATTGGTTCAAAATGTATTCACTGGTGAGTACAAAATAAGATTCAATATCGACGCTTAATCAAGGGGTCAATCCTTAGCGAGGGTGATGATGTGAATACCATCGCTAAGGATGAGGTGAGGAGCATCTAGGCAGCTGCTAGATGTGAAACTTGATCCTCCCATTGTTCCACATCATCAATCGCCCAAAGGTTATGGCTGCCAGAGGCTTTGATGCGTGGTTTTGGGAATGGGTTGGTTTCACGCTCTACCCATCTAAAGATTGTGCGGCTTGAGCAGCGATAGCGTTCGCTTAAGTCTTTGGTTGACCAATATCCTTTAATCATAAGATTTTCCTTTTCTGTTGTTTCTTAATATCTCTGCGTTTAGCGCTGCACCAGGGCAAACCCCTGGCCGTTGCGTGTGAGTGCGCCTGTTTGTTGCAGGGCGTCGAAAACGGGTTTAACGGTTCTGTATCCGCCGGTGATGCTGTTGCTGATGTTGCGCAACACTGGGCGGTTGCCGAATTCACCGGCGCAGATACGTTGGGCCAGTAGCTGTTGTTCTTTGCTCAGGTGGCTGGTGTGTTCTGGTTGTTGCTCTGCTGTTTCGGGCTGTTGAAACGGTTGTGAAACGCGTTTACCAACCGTTGCAGCGGCGTTAAACGCGAGTAATGCGACCAGTCCCACTATGTCGGTGATGATCGCCAGGGCCAGAAAGCCGATATGCTGAAGCCGCGCGGGGTTTGCGTTTAGGGTGTTGGCGAGGCTGTTGAAGGCGCTGTGTGTGTTGGCGGTTTGGCGGATGGTGGATAACTTCTCGATCAGCTGGGTGCGCTCAGTCTCCAATGTGGATAATTGCGCTGCGGTATTAATGGCGCGCTGGCGGTAGCCGTTGTTGCCGTCGGTGTTGATCAGTCCGTTTAGGGTGTTGATCTGCTGTTGCAGGCTCTTGAGTTGCTGTTGCAACGCTTGGTATTCCTGGCTGTTGCGGGCGCTGCGTTGTTGCTGCTCTTCGCTGTGGGTGGCGAGGAATCCAACGGTGGCGACAATGCTGATCACTACCAGCAGAGGCCAGAGGCAGAGCAGGGCATAGCCGCTCTTTTGCCCTTGGCTGCACAACCACAGGCCCAGCGGGGCGAAGCTGAATTTGCACAGCTCCAGCGCCACCGCAGTCGCACCGGCCACCAGCTGCCCGCTCAAACCTGCGGGCATGGATACCCATAGCTGCACGGTAAAGGCCAAGCTGGTGCCGCAGAAGATTAGGGCGGCGATGCCGGTAAGGGATTGCCAGAGCTTCATGCTGCTCTCCCTTTCTCCTGCTTGCGATTAGGCAGAATCTCCGACTGCCAGCCGTGGTCTTTGTAGTGGTTGGGGTTGGCTTTGTTTTTAATGGTGTCCAGTTCCGGGCGCACTAATTCGGCCTGGTCATTCAGGCGAACGCCGTAGGCTTCGAACTCGGTGGAGTCTTTATAGAAATCGCCCTCTGGGGTTTCGCACTCGACAAATACCGTTACCAGCCAGTGGTGTTGCCAATTGAGGATTTCGTGCTGCAGCTTGGCTCGGGCTATATCGCCAACGGCGCCGCCTTGGCGTCGATGGCTGATAGCTAGGATGGGGTCGCCATCGGTATCTAGGCCGGTGCTGCTGCGAGCGGTGAGGACCAAGCCGGGCAGCCAGCGGTTTATCAGGCGGACGTGTTGCGCCTGCTTGCTCATGGGTTTGCGGGGTTTACGCTTGGGCACTAGATTTTTGCTCCATTAATTGCCGTATCTAGCAGCCCTGTCAGTTCTTCGCGCAGGTCTTTTTTAAGCTGCTCCGCATCAACTTTTGCCCTAACTCCGTGAACGGACCCACTTACAGAGAGCTCCCGGTCGTAGCGGGCCCAGGCATATGCAAAGGCTTGAACCTTTCCCATTAGCGCCTCCACCGGGCTCCGCCAGCGATGGCGACCGCTACTTAGTTGCCACCGGCACCGGCGCTTGGTCCGGCAAAGACGGCCAGCTTGCCCGCTATGTGGCAGACCCAGGCTACTGGCAATTCTTCCCGGCAAAAGTAGCCCTGAATAAAGCGGATGGCCTGTTGTATGTAAATGGCAGCAGCGGCTGGCAGATCGCCAACCGCCCGGCGACATTACCGGTGATTAGTGGAGATACCGGGAGTGATTTGGCCGGGTTGGTGGGGCAAATGTTAGGGGCTTTGAATGGAGTTTATTGGGATAATCAAGCCACATAGCTTGCTTCGACTGTCAGGGATCAAAAGCACCTTGATATATTCACAGGAAAAAAGTACTAACCTTTTGACTTTTAAGGGGTTTTCAAAAAGATATATAACAACGAAAATGTTAGGATATAACCTAGCTGCTTGCGAGTGTACTGTTAAAAATATCTCGCTAGTTTCTTACCTATCTTAGGAAAATCGATGTTTAAAAAATTATTATTTCTTAGTGTTAGTATTCCATTTAGCGTTTCTGCAATTGCTGAAACCCAATACTGTACAGGTACGATAGAAGATTGGGATGTTACAAATTATGGTTATGTATATATGGATGGTACTTGGAATGACTCTGACAATTCACAAAGAGTATGCCATATTGAGGGCGAGTGGGGTGGTATTTCTGAAGCAACATGCAAGGCATGGCTTTCTGGAATCGTGGCAGCAACGCTCTCTGGAAAAACCGTTAAAGTTAAATATGAAAATACTCAAAGTTGCTCAGGCTCAGATTTAGGTGAATGGGATAATACTGTTAGAGCACCAACTTATATTCGGCACTATGACTGAATAAAAAAACCTTCGGAATGCAGCAAAGGCGCATCCAGGGATACCGCCACACCTGCTACAGCTTTAAGACCGAAATGGACGGCCTTAACAGCCGCTATCTGAGCTACTGCGCTCTCACTGACGATATCCCCGGCTATTCGCAGACGGGCAGGGTGCTGGCAGTGCGCGGCCGACTCATCACCCTGGATGCGGAACTGGAGTGGGGCACAGGTACACACCTCCTCGCCCTGCGCAAACCAGACGGTACCCTGTCCTGGCTCTATACGGCTACGCCAACCGATAGCGCCACCGTCGTAACGATAGATTCGCATCTGGATTTCACGCCCACACTAGATGGCAGCATGGAACCGCCTCTGTATATGTTTGGCCAGGCCGAGCGCTGGAGCCACCCGGCACTAATCACCGATATTAAACCCAGCGGCACCGAGCGGGTGAGTATGACGGCGGTTAATTACGATGAGCGGGTTTATGCGGATGATGATAATAGTCCGGGGTGATTTCAGAGGCGGCACATAGCCTAGCCGGCATAGTTCTATTGCGGTTATGGCTATTCCGAGTGGGTGAGGATGGTTATGATGGGAGGAGATGGCCTATTAAAGAAATAATGAAGCACTTAAAAACCTCGAGTCGCAACACGAGGTTTTATTAGTCTAGCTTTAGTGGCTACTAACTAGCCATGCCCAGGCTCTGGTCTAGTTCCGCCTGCCCCAGCTTCTACTGTCCCAGCTTTGATATCAGTTTCTACATTCATCATGTATTCCTTTTAACTAAAAACTAAAGAGCGTTCAAAAAGGTTGGTGTGGAGTCTATGGAAAACTTAAAGTATTCATGTGACTTCCATCTAGCAATTTTCACGCCGCTTGAAATTAACTAAAATCTCTTTATGGGACAATAGTTGTCTCAATTTAAGAAACATTATTTTTAGTGCAATTGTACTCATTAGGTTGTTCAGGTAACTCTGCAACAGGCCGCGAGGGTTGGCTTAGTAGCGAGCTGTATTGTTGAGGTGGCCTCCCGCTTGGCCGCGCATGGCTCGATTGCGGCTATATGTGGCAATAGCTGCTGACAGATTGCCAACCGTCCCGCGACCTTGCCGCAGATCTCTGGCGAAATGAAGTTAGAACTTCTTTAATTGCGGCAGATCTCTATAAGTCTATTGGAACTATGGTGATTCCGGCCAAGTAAGTATGGTTGTAGCCAATTATGATGAGCTAGCTTATACGGACGATGATAATGGTCAGCTTCGATTATTGAGGTAACTAGCCGCAAGCCTGCGTGTAGCATTATTGCGGCTATGGCAATATTGAGTGGATATGCTACATGATAAAATCGTCTCACCAACCACCGGAAATATTAATGACTTGCTGCCCATTCCTTCGTCTGCGTGTCCTGCCGGCTTGTACGTGGCTACGTATCCTAGAATCTACACTATTTTGAACAACCCCTTTTAATAAAGCTAAAGAGGTGGTTATTCCTGGTCCTTCTAGGCTGCGAGCCAGTAATGCAAGCCCATGTAAATGTTCGTCTTGGAAAAGGTTTGCAACGTCCTCAGCGTAAGAAGTATTGGTACTGGTAGATGAAAATAAGGTTACTTTGTATTGTCCGTTACCACATGGCCCGACAAAACTACTGCAATTTTCACATGGTATATATGGTCTCCCAGTAATACCCGTGATGTCTTTAAAAACTATTTTAGTTAGATCGGTACATTGGTAATCTAATACCGCTTTCATTAGAGCGTGGGCTTCAGCGCATGCTTCACGTTGTGTACCATCACTCCTTCTACTGGGCTTTTCAAGACATTCGTATATTCTTTTGCAGATAGCTTGCAGGGGACCCTGTCCATTATCTCGCTTATACTTGATTCGATTAAGCAAGTTTCTTCCGCTCCCCGAACCTGCGTCGTGCCAGCTTTCCGGTCCACCATTTCCATTATTGACATTAAATTTAAGTGTTACAAAATTCGCCATTTTTGATCCTAGAATTATATTTATTTTAGTGGGGCTAAAACTGCTTCAAAGAAGCCTTACTAAAAGATAGTAAACAGTATGATTGATGTAAATATTAAAAAATGGTTTCAATTGTGATCAATTGTGGCAGGCTGTGAGTCGCTTTTCTTTGAAGTGTTTTCTTTGAATTCTGTGCTCGTGTAAGTTATCAGTATAAGGTCTGATGACTGGTCGTCCCCATATCAGCCCGCCCGCACTATTTATGCCCAACAGTTTCAGCTCATTACTGAGAAGTATGGGTTGATGTGAATAATTAAATTATTTTAATTTTGCTTTCGCCAAGTGTGCCGATCGTTGTGGGAACCTAAGAAGCGCTTAACCTGTACCTCTAGGTTACATTGTGGTATGGATAAGGGCTCTATTGGGTATCGATATTGTTACTCAAGCAAATTGGAAGCATTAATTGCCATTGATATATGGTGGTTAAAAATCAAACCTACAGAAAGGATTCACTAGGTAGTATGGCTGGACATTACTTATTAAGGCAGACCCATGAAAAGACCTCTGTAATAACAGAAGGGGGTTTGAATTACACTATTCAGATTAGCTATCATGATGTAGCTGGCATTACCGGAAAAGCGGTGGGAATCAAGTTTACAAATGCTAGTGGAAGTATGGATTCTTCAGTGACGGGCAAAACCAATGGACTATCTTTGGCCAGGGCCATTGGAAACCGAGCGACAGAAATGATCCTGCCGGATTTGCCTGGCATTTCTATTGTAGGCTTTTATCTTTTGACTGATGATCTGGGTAGGCGTAAAGCCAATGCAATTCATATAAAAAATCGTGCATATGGACATGGTGCAAGGGAGATTTATAAACATCTCAAACACAAACTCCCGCATTTTATTGCTCTTCATAGCGATGGTGGTATTGGGTGGTTTATGAGCGACGTGAAAATTTCAGAAACAGATCAATACCGAATTTTTGAGCAAGAACTTGCGAAACCTTTGGGGGTCTTGCCATGTTAATCAAAGCTGATGATGACCAGTACTTTGTTCTTCCTGACGATATTGCTGAGTCAATAATATCTGACCCTACCATTGATCCCACAATGGAGGGCGTGCCCGATTTCACTGCCCAGGATGTCAATATATTGGTGCATTCTAGTCTTGGTTTCATGATGGATGACAAGCTCTCGCTGGAAGAAAATTTTCAGATGATTCGTGAGGATTTCTCAGGTCGCCGAAAAGCATCAGAAGAAAACCGATTAAAGGCCAGACAGCTCATCGAAAAATACAATAATGAAATCACCATAAATCAAATTGGTGTTTGTAACGTTGAGGACGTTATTCAGACAAAAGAAGAGCAGGAAGCTATTCTGAGGGAGCGATACCCTGAATTTGGCAAGTTGCCAATTAAGAATGAAGACTAATTCTAGTTTCTAGCTAGGCTTGCAGTTAAAGGTATGGATTGCCCAAATGTTCGCTGTTTAAGTGAAATAGCTAAAGGAGGTGCAGTGTGGAATACCAACCGTACATCGAGGTTGATCCGCAAATAAGGGGAGGGAAAGCCTGTGTGAAAGGGACTAGGATAGCCGTAGTGGATATTTTGCAGATGCTCAGCGCTGGCATGACAACTAGCGAAATCATCGAAGACTTTCCCAACCTTGACGAAACCAAAATACGCGCGGCTATTGGATATGCCGCGGACCACCTTCCGAAAGGCAATGAGGTCTAATTTAACGTCGGCTCTTCCATAACTGGTAGGTGCTTTCAATCATCCGATGGATATGCCGACGAAACTCCAGCGGTAATTTTGCATACATTCGGGCTATTAACGGCGGAAAGGGAATCTGCGCAAAGTGATGCAGGTTCTCTGCCCCGTACACCTCGGCCAAAGTAATCCCCACCGTTTCACACCAAGCCGGCAGCAGCTCCGCCGGTATCTTCTGCTTGCCTGTTTCCATTTTCGAAACTTGAGATGGCGCCAGCCCCAGCTGGTTGGCCAACTGTGCAATCGTCATCCCCTCCAATTTCCGTGCGTTGCGCAGGCGTTTGCCCAGTGTTCCGGCCTCAAACATCTAGCCGTATCAGGTACTCCCGTAATAACAAATTTTCGATTTTCGAAATAAAACCGCATTTTGCATTGCTAATGACCGCTCATGTTCAACAACTTCACCGCGTCAATAATCTATGTGCCGGCCTGGAATGGGTGGCGGGCTGTCCCGATCAGACGGTGCGCACTGCCTTGCTGCAGCTGATTGGTGAGGAGGTGGAGGAAACCTTGCAAGGCGTTATTTTCGCTGTTGAGGCAAAGGCCGCAGGCACAAGCCTACCGATAGAAGAGGCGGCCTAGCCGGCTATTGAGGCCGCTGTTGAGAGTGGTACCGGCCTCATAGTCATCCATTGCCCTTGCCGGTTGCTACCCTCTAGCAATAAACTGTATATATATACAGTATTCAGGGTTTCCAGAATGAAGCTTTCCCCACTCTACGGCCACGGCATTGCCTGTGGCTTTCCCTCTCCCGCCGATGACCACAAGGAGGCGGCCCTTAGCCTGGATGAGCACCTGATTAGCAAGCCGGCGGCGACCTTTATGGCGCGGGCGAATGGGGATTCCATGATGGGGATTGGCATCTTTGATAAGGATCTGTTGGTTGTCGATCGCTCGCTGACGCCCGCCCATGGCGATGTGGTGGTGGTGGCTTTGGACGGCCAGCTCACCTGCAAGGTGCTGGATCAGCAGCAGGGGCGGCTGCTCTCTGCCAATGATGACTACGCCCCAATCCCCATTTGGGAAGGGCAGGAATTGATTGTGGAGGGGGTGGTTAAAGCTTCGGTGCGTTACCACCGGCCGCGCTGAATGCTGGTATTGGTGGACTGCAATAGCTGTTACGCCAGCTGTGAGCAGATATTCCGGCCCGACCTGCGCGGGCGCCCAGTGGTGGTGCTCTCCAATAACGACGGCTTTGTGGTGGCGCGCTCCAAAGAGGCGAAGCTGTTGGGTATCGGCGACTTGGAGCCCTTCTTTAAGGTTCAGCACCTGCTGCGCGCACACCGGGTGGCGATCTTCTCCAGCAATTATCCCCTGTATGGCGATATCTCTCACCGGGTAATGACCACCCTGCGCGAGTTCGGGCCGAATGTGGAGGTCTATAGCATCGATGAGTTGTTTTTGGACCTACACGGGCTGCAAGAGGATTGGCAGGACTACGGCCGCAAGATCCGCAATACCGTCTGGCGCAATATCCGTATGCCTGTCGGTGTGGGCATTGCCCCCAGTAAAACCTTGGCCAAGCTCGCTAACCGCGCGGCCAAGAAAATCCCTAAGTGCGATGGCGTCTGTGCGCTGGATACGCCAGAGAAGTGGCAGTGGATGCAGCGCCGCACAGCTGTGAATGATGTGTGGGGCATAGGCCGGCGCCTCACCAAGCGCCTGGCGGATTTCGGTATAGAGACCGCCTATGATCTGGCACAGGCCAACCCCAAAATCCTGCGCCGCCGTATCAATGTCAATATCGAGCGCACTATTGAGGAGCTAAACGGTATCCCTTGCCTGGGCCTGGAGGAAGAGCCCCCGGCGAAGAAGCAGATCTATTGCACCCGCTCCTTTGGTGAAAAGGTCACTGATTTAGCGCCCATACTGCAGGCCGCGCCCCTCTACGCCAGCAGGGCAGCGGAGAAACTGCGCGCACAGAAATCGCTGGTAAAGTCGATCCATCTATTCCTGCACACCTCACCCCATGAACCCAATTACTACAGCCGCAGCGCCGTAGTGCAGACCCCATACCCGACCGACGACACACGAGTAATCGTGCGGCTGGCGAGAGAGGCCATTGCGGACTTGTACCGCCTCGGCTGTCGCTTTATGAAAGCTGGCGTTGGGCTAATCGAGATTATCCCCCGCGCCCTGGGGCAGGGTGATCTATTCACCCGAGGGCAATCGCTCAGGGCAGGAGAGACCATGCAAGCGATGGATAGGATCAATAAAAAGTTCGGTCGCGGGACACTGTTTCTAGGGGCCGAGGGTATCCAGAAAAAGTGGAAGATGAGGCAGGCTTTTACATCGCCTGCCTATACCACCCGGTGGGGGGATTTGCCGAGGGTGGTGGCTTAATTTTCTTTAGGGACATGCGGATGAACCCTGGGCGGTTCTGGCATCTCCAATTTCTGCGGCTGTACTGTTTTTTCAGGAAAAACAGACCTTTCCCAAAACTTAACGAAGTCGCGTCTTAAGCTCTTTCGAAAACTAGACCACGTATCTCGAAATCTGGTGTTTGGGTCGTTCCATAAGTCCGCAAACTCCGCTTGCCATCTTTCAATAAGTCTCGTGCGACTCTCCATAAGATTATCATCGAGAAGCTGTCCATACTGCCATTGAAATCAAGCAGTGTGGACGTGTAATATGCGCGGAGTCGAGCCAGGTCGACTTCCGTTTTTAACTCTTTATCTTGAGCGCGGACTATAAATTCCGCGTACTCAGGATCCAGTAGAATTTTATGATGCCAAGCCACTCGATCTCGAGTGTATTGATAATCCGCTTGGCCTCGAATTAGCTTATTACCCTGATTGACCTGAATCGCCAGAAACACAATGCCAAGAATGACTCCAATTTCGGCTAAAACTGTGATTACTTGACCGAGATTGAGCTTCATACTCTTCATGGTTACTCTCGAACTGATTGGATTAAGTAGCTTTTAGTGAGTGAAGGGCAGCAGCCGGAAATGGTTTCCTCCTCGATTCAATGCCTAGTAAAAGCTTTCGATGCCACTTAAAACCCTAGGAACAATCTGGAAAACCACAGTTTTTCAGCTTGTCCTTTTACTTGTTAGCAGTTTGGAGGCATAACATCCATAGCTGTGACTTCAACGAGCACATCAATTTTTAATTCCGCGCCCATAAGTGCTTTGTGAAGCCACTACTGACTTACATTGGCTAAGCTGAAGCTTTTTGAAAGCCGGCGAGGGGCTTATCCTCGATCTGTCTACCTCAGGGCAATCGGTCAGGGCAGGGCAGACCATGCAAGCGATGGACCGGATCAATAAAAAGTTTGGTCGCGGGACTTTGTTTCTAGGTGCCGAGGGTATCCAGAAAAAGTGGAAGATGCGGCAGGCATTTACATCGCCTGCCTATACCACCCGGTGGGGGGATTTGCCGAGGGTGGTAACTTAGTTTTTTGGAGAACCTTGACGAAACTTGAAATACAAAATTTTAGTCGGGCAAGATTACATCAACGCCAATCGCAAAGTGATCAGATGGATATGTTTTATATGCGTTCTTCAGAGATAATATCCGATCGTTCGTTGGAATTAGAAAGCTACTCTCATAGCCACTTTGTGAATCACCTGCGATATAAGGTGAAGATCTAATAATAGTGTTGTCTCCAAGTAGCCAATCAATTTTTAATTCAGAGCTTTTGATGTGAGTAGAGGATAAGCTGACATGTGATGAGCTGCAGGAGTTAGTGGTTTCGCATTGTAAGTTGGTGAATCTTGTTTTGTCTGTTATTTCTTTTATTGGGTGGCTGTTCGGTTTTGAGTTTAGGTCGCCAACTATGATTGTAGGATTTGTTCTGCTTTCATGTTTTTCCATGACTTTTTTGGCTGAGATAAGGCGAATGTCTGGATCAATATGGCAAAAATGAGTATTTACAAAAGTAAATTTATTTTTGTTTTCGTCATCGTTGTCGATTAATGTTACCCACATTTGATTTTTTATGGCTGCGCCATTTCTGTTTGATTTTGGGAAAAGCTCACTGCCAGAGTTAGTTTCATCCTTTGTGAATCTTCTCTTTTTGTACAGAATTAAATTGTAGAAATCTTTATCTGCTTCAGCTTCTACAATTTCATATTCAGGTTTAAAGTGAGAAAAAATATCTTTGTATTGTGATCCCTTGATCTCTTGTAAGCCAATTATGTCAGGGTCTTTTTCTTCGATTATAGAGTATATTAAATTTCGCCGAATATGCCAGTGTGCTACTTGTTTTTCATATAGTGGGCAATTCTCACAAAGTATATTGTAAGACATTATTTTTATTTTCTTTTGGTCTCCAAGTGCGGCTTTGGCGTTAAATGTAAAAAAGATAAGTGTTAAGAAGAATAATTTATTTCTCGGTGAGATTTTTTTCATGCCTTGGTCAGCTTGAATTGAAATACGAAAGTTACAAGGTAAGGGGGTTTTAGCGTTGGCGTTTTTATTTAGGCGTTGGGTTTTATGCTTACATATAATATTTTCGGTGAGCCTGTCTCGCAAAACTCATTGCTTACATGCATTTTAACTTGATCGCCATTATTATATGCAGTGATGAGTAATCCATATAGTGGATTAAAGCCGGGGTGTTCCATCGATAAAACATAGCGATAGTTAATTTCGCATCCAATTGGATTATGTTCAGATCCGTCTGTGTAGATGTAAATTTTCCCTGAGGCGCCTCCCATCATAGAGTTAATCTTGGTCCAATCACCCTCTGACCAATCTTCGGCGGCATAAGATATATTGCAGGCTGAGAAAATTGAAATGGCAAATAAAATTTTGATGATGTTGATTTTAAACATTAATTCTTCCTATTAATTTCAACTATGAAAGTTCTATTCCTTTAATCTTTTCTTTAGGGTGAAGGATTTGTAAATTCGGTGAGCTTTGCCCACCACTTTGTATAGGTTTTCGCTTGCTCTTTCAAGTAGTCATAGTGGTCATAGACTTGCCACTGGCCTGGTAATTTGTGCCCCAGCATTATTTCAGCAATATGGGGCTCGGTCAGTTCGGAAAAGTTTGTCCTTGCCGTCTTGCGCAAGTCGTGCACCGACCAGTGTTTCATTTCGTAGTCCCTGTGCCGGCGTAGCCACTGCATCAGGTTGTAAGGCAGTGCCAGAGGTGCGCCCTGGCCCATAGGCTTATCGCTGCCGCTATTGTTGAAAAGGTGTTTGCTTTCGCCGCTCAGCAGAAAGGCTTCTTTCAGTAGGGGCTCAATCTCGGGGGTGATGGGGCGCAGCAGGGGCTTCTTGGTTGACTTGCCCATCTTGTGATTGGCGGGTGGCACTGTCCAGATGCGCTTTTCGAAATCGAAGTGCTCTTTCTCACTTACGCGCAGCTCGCCATTGCGGCAGCCATAGAAGAGGCACAGCTTGAGGAAGATCTTATTCTTTGACGCCATACGCGAGTGCTCCAGGGCCTGCCACATCATGCGGATTTCGTCCGGGCTCAGAGAGCGGGTGCCGATGCCTTTCTTGATGCGCAGATCTTCTGTTGCGTTGATATTGGCAATCGGGTTGCTAGTGATCAGTCTGCGTCGCACGCCCCACTTCAGCATTTGCTTGGCATTGGTCAGGATGCGGTCGGCAATACCGGGGGTGGCCTGTGCCCGTTTCTCCAGCAGGGCCAACCATTCGTGCAAGGTGACTTCTTCGGCGGGTAGGTGGCCAACGGCTGGGAATACGTACAGCTGAAAAGAGCGCAGGATTTCATGGTGGCCCTTTTTGTTCTCCTTACAGTAGGAGTGATACCACTGCAGGAAAAGCTCCTCTAAAGAATCCGCGTTTAAAATCGCCTGCTTTTCTAGCTGCTTAACCACCCTGGGGTCATAGCCCTGTTCCAGCTTTCCTTTCAGGCGCTGGCCTTCACTTCGGGCGTTCTTCAGGGTCATTAATGGGTATGAGCCGAGATCTACACGGGCCGCCTTGCCGTCGTAGCGGTAGCGAAGCTGAAAAGTGATTTTCCCCTGGGGCGTAACGCGCACACTAAGGCCGTCCCGGTCAGCCTTTTCAAAACGCTTCTCTATCTTCTTTCCTGAATTAGCCTTCAGCCAGGCATCCGACAACGCCATAAAAACCTCCATGTGTACATATTTTTTAAGGCTAACAAAAAGGCGATTTGTGTACACGCCTATGTACACATTTTTTACGGCTGGGGTTGGTTTTAAGTGACTTAGGCTGTCGCGGGTCTAATGCTTGAAAAGTAGTGTTTTGTACGGGTTTTACTGGTTTTCTGTCGTAGGTTGTCAGGCTGTGACGGCGGGGGATTTATAGGGGTGGGAAATAATAGCGAAGGTGCGGTGGCCGGCGTAGCCCGCCAGGGAAGAACTCTGGCCCATATTTTAAGATTCGATCACTCGATATTCGGAATAAAAACAGGTCTGCATTATACACGCCGGCGCTGATACAAGGGTGGGGTATACTGCGAAATTGGCCTCTGAAATTGGGGTATTAAAACCATTTCGGCAGTGTCAATAGGCGGAGCTGCCAGCACTGCTGGCACTCCAGAACATCTTTTTGAATAAATTCGACTTTTCAGTCGAGTCAAGGTCATCACAAAGAACAGTGACTAAGCATGGGGCTGCAGAAGTGGCTCGGGTGCTGGAAAACCATGGGGGAAGTATGAGTCAGGAACGATTACAGCGAGTGCGGGAGGAGTTGCGGCGACAGGGCGTGGAGGCTTTCCTGGTTCCCCGCGCCGATGAGTATCAGAATGAATATGTGCCCGCAGCAGATGAGCGTTTGGCCTGGATTACTGGCTTTACTGGATCTGCGGGCATGGCGGTGATTGGCCTGGATAAAGCTGCTCTTTTTGTAGATGGTCGCTATACCCTGCAAGGCCAGCAGCAATTGGGAGACCTGCCCATAGCCCTGGAGGATCTAAATAGCCAGGTTATTGCCCGTTGGGTGGGTGATCAGCTGCGCTCGGGTCAGTCACTGGGCTTTGATCCTCGCCTGCATACGGAGCCGGGGTTGGCGCTGTTGAAAGAGTATTTGGGTGAACGAGATATTGCCCTAAAGCCCTTGGAACAGAATCCCATTGATACGATTTGGCTCGACCGGCCAGCATCTCCCTGTGGCCAAGCCTGCCCCCACCCCTATGTGTTTACTGGTGAGCACTCCAGTGAAAAGCGCCAGCGCATCGCCACTCTTCTCGCCGAAAAGCGTGTAGATGCTCTATGGCTGGCAAATCCCGAGAGCTGTGCCTGGCTGTTCAATATTCGTGGAGACGACATTCCCCATTTACCTGTAGCACTATCCAGTGGAGTGCTCTTCAGAGACGGCAGCGCAATTTTGTATCTGGCCGAACCGGCAGTTGGTGAGGGGCTTTTGGAGCACCTTAATCGGGAAGTGATGGTGGTAACCGAGAAGGGCCAGCTGTTTGAAGGTCTGCGCCGCCGCCACGTGAACAGGATTTGGGTAGACCCCACAATTAGTAACTGTTGGACTCTGCAGCAGCTACGCGCTCTGGATTTGCAATTGCTATTGGAGCGTGACCCTGTGACCCAGGCCAGGGCGTGTAAAAATTCCGTAGAGCTGGCGGGCTCCAGGGCAGCGCATGAGCGCGATGGTGCAGCGCTGTGTGAATTCCTAGCCGAACTGCCCACTGCAGTGGCAGAAGGTTTGGATGAGCTGGCTGCGGTGAAGCTGCTTTACAGCAAGCGTCAGCAGCGCGAAGGCTTTCGCGGCAATAGCTTTGAAACTATTTCGGGCTATGGTCCCAATGGTGCCATAGTGCACTACCGGGTGAGCGAGGAGTCGAGCTTGCCGATGGCTCCTGAGGGAATTTTCCTGTGCGACTCGGGCGCTCAATATCCTGATGGCACCACGGATGTGACTCGTACAGTGGCCCTGGGAGAAATTCCTGCACTTGCACGAGAGCACTTTACCCGTGTGCTCAAAGGACATATTGCCATCGCTACCCTACGTTTTCCGCAGGGCACCTGTGGAGAGCAGATCGATGCGATTGCACGTAGATCTCTATGGGATGCCGGCTTGGATTACGCCCACGGAACAGGTCATGGTGTTGGTAGTTTCCTAAGTGTGCACGAAGGGCCACAGCGTATCGGCAAAGCGGTTACCAATACCCCGTTACAGCCCGGTATGATTCTCTCCAATGAACCGGGTTTTTATCTCACCGGTCAATACGGTATTCGTATTGAAAATCTGGTGTTTGTAAAAGAGAGTGTGGATTACCAAGGTTTTTTGCAGTTTGAGGAATTAACGCTGGCGCCGATCGATCGGAGTCTGATTGATACTACACTTCTCACCGCGCAAGAGCTGCAATGGTTGAACTGTTACCACCAGCGTGTGCGGAAGATCATTACGCCTCTGGTGAATGAAAAAACGGCTTCCTGGTTACAGAAAGCCACCGAGGCTTTGTAATTTGATCGCTGGGAGCTCAGCTCCCAGCATCTCTTATGCGGCTCTATCAAAATACAGAGTACTACGCGTTTACACTGTAATAATTACTGCACCTCAAATTTGTATCCCGCACCGTAAACTGAATGGATTAATTCTTTATCCGGCAGCAAGGCCGCAATTTTCTTGCGCACTTTTTTTATGTGGCTATCGATAGTTCGATCGCTGATTACCCGGTAGTCGGAATAAATACGATCCATGATTTGTTCTCGGGAAAAAATACGGCCCGGCTCACTGTAGAGAAGCTCGAAGAGATGGAACTCCAGGGCCGTTAAGCCCACGTCCTGGCCCCCGATCAACAGTTGACCGGTGTTGCGCTGCAGCTGGATCTCCCCGAGTTTTTGTTGCTCGGAACTGTGCGTACGACGCAGAACGGCTTTGACCCGCGCGACGATTTCCCTGGGGCTATAGGGTTTACACACATAGTCGTCCGCTCCAATTTCCAAGCCGCGCAAGCGGTCAGCCTCTTCAATTCTGGCGGTCAGCATAATAATCGGTACGCTGCTGTAGCGACGGATTGCCGTGCAGATCTCCAATCCGCCTTTCCCCGGTAACATCAGATCGAGCAAAATCAGGTCCGGGGGGTGGGTCTCGACATGGGGGATGACCTCATTGCCATTGGTGAGTATATCGGCCTGGTAGCCAGCTGCTTCAAGGTAATCCAGCAGCAAGTTGGCCAGTTCTATTTCATCTTCGACAATTAAAATCCTTGCGCCCATTATTCCTACCATTTGATCCTCTCGCTGAGAGGGAGATAAATACTAATTTCCAGGCCGCCCAGGCGAGACGGGCCAGCGGAAATACTGCCCTCGTGGGCTTGGACAATATTCTGGCAAATCGACAGCCCCAGGCCCGCCCCCCCGGTTTCTCGGCTGCGCGAGACTTCGGTGCGATAGAGACGATCGAAAAGGTGAGGCATATCTGCACTGGTGACTCCCGGAGAGGAATCAGCAAAGGTGATAATAGCCGTTTGCGCTTCCGCGCGGGCATGTATTTTAAGTTGGCCACCGCTATCGGTATAACGCAAGCTATTGGTGAGGAGGTTGCCAAACAATTGTTGTAGACGTGCCTCATCAGCGTAAATTAGTTTGTTTTCGGCCAACTCACACTGCAATTGCAAATCAATATTTTTCTCGGCAAAGACACTGTGAAAATCCTCAACTACCTTGATCAGCAATGGGCCCAATGAGAGGTCGGATTTGCAATAGTTCAAGGCCCCGGCATCGGATAGCGAAAGCTCATAGAGGTCGTTTATCAAGCGGCTGAGCTGGCGAATTTTATCGTGCAAAATATTGAGATTTTCCGGTGTGGCGGTGCGTACACCATCCTGCAGGGCTTCAATTTGCCCTTTGAGTACTGCCAGTGGAGTGCGCAGCTCATGGGAGATATCGGCCATCCAGCGATTGCGTGCGTGCTCGTTGGCCTCTAGGGTTGCCGCCAAGCGGTTGAAGTCTGCACTCAGCTGGCCAAGTTCGTCGCGCCGCTCGATATCAATTCGGGTTTTATAATCTCCCGAAGTGAGGCGGTGGGTGGCTTCGGCCAGGCGTTGGATAGGGCGTACCAGCTGCCAGGCCAGGGGCAGGGCAATGGCTAGGGCAACGAGAAAAGTGGCGATGGAGATCAGCGCAAAAGTGCGGGATAACTCCCGGATAAAACCCTGTTCATAATTATTGGAGAGCTCGGGCGGTGGATTGATAGTGAGGTAGCCAACAGTTTTATCTGCTACTTTAATTGGCTGATAGAGCAATTCTTTTTCCGGTGCTGGTCGACCAATTACGAGTCGCTTTTCACTGTCAAAAAGGCTTAGGCGTGGCCCCAAGCGGTTACCCATAGGCGGGCGATGGCCTGGCCCGAACATGCCTCGCGGTGGCCTTCCATCAGGTGGTGGGGGTGGCGGTAAGCGATCGAAGCGACGAAAGATTGTTTGTCTGTGCAGGTCAATCCACTCGGAGCCATTCGCTTCTAGAGATTTCCAGCTGCCCTTACGACGGTAAAAGCTTTCCAGTGCCTGGACCAGTCCTTCCACATCGCGCAACTCTTGTGCACGCATATAAGCCTGAAAACCGTGGCTGAAACTCCACTGGAAAAAAACAAACATACCACCGACAGTAATCGCCGTGGTGAGTAAAAAAGCCAGGCTGAGTTTGTTGCGAATATTTAACGACATCTTTTTTGCAGTCCTTCCTACGGACAGTGGGTATAGCGGACTCTCCCGTTCCACCATTTTGGGCTTTGCCCGTTCGGATGATTCTCCAAGCGTACACTTACAGCAAAAGGGGAGGCAATCTCAGTGACCAATTACTTGCTGTTTATGACCAAGAATACAAAGCAGTTCAGGTACTTTGCGAAAAATCGTGCTGAATAAATACAGCGGGAAAACCTCCAGCGGCTTACTGGCTAATGTGCGCTAAATCTTGTGACTTCTTACTCTCTTCCCTCCTTTCACCCTGAGATAAAGGCGATGTGGAAAAATGGTGCAGGACAAAGTTGTCGCTGTCGCGCTGAATAAATAGTGTTGCCAAAACCCGCTTGCCCCCGCGACTCCAGGTACTGTGGTCGTGCGCATTGAGAGTCACTGTGATTTGGTTGAAGCCAGGCTTTAGCAGTTTTTTGGGTAGATGCACGTCGGCGGCGTAGAGACGCTGTATTTTTTCCCCATTGATGTAGAGGTGTGCGTGCCCTTCGAGGAAACGCTGTGGCTTATTTTTGGCGTAGCGGGGGGATTCCAGTTCGAAGCGGTCGTAGCCGATATGTAAATTGAAACCGGACAGGCTATCTCTTCTGATGTCCAGTTCAATTCTCGGTACGGCTATATGCACGGGTATCTCTATGACCGGATGTTGATCGCCGTTGTGGCCGGCGTGGGGGTTGGCTTGGGCGGTCAGTGCGGGGCTGCCCGATAGCATCAGACCGAAGAGGGAGCCAATAAGAAAATACCCGATTATTTTCATAGAAAGTTCGCCTTTAATGATGCTCGATGTCAGCGCCCAATGGTTGAAGAACACCGGTTTACAATGGTTTGCTCATCCAGTTTTCCGTAAAAGCGCGGTCCAAAAGTGAAGGGGAATGTGGGCACCAATTGGGCGTCATCGCTAAGTGTGACAGTCAAGTGATAATGGTAGCCGCGATCTTCATCTGTATGGCCGTTGTACTGGTCCAGATATGTACCACCCTGGGCTGACAGTTCAGGATCCCAGTAATAGTCCTCGTAAAAAAAGCCGGCGGTAGTATTGAATTCGTTACCGGATAGGGAGGTATAACTGCCGTTGGTGGATGGGCCGGTATTGTTGGTATTTGCAACGCCCTTGCTAGTGTCGTATTCGTCAACCAATAGGCATGAGCGCTCGCCGGCGACGCCACAACCGGTTTCTGAGCTGGGATCGTCGTAGTCGCGTATTGCCCAGCTGCTTATTGCCAATTGTCCGTCGCCTTCCCAGGGCCCATAAATCGGGTAGCCGTCGGCGGTATAACCATAAATTGGTGAGTGGGCATCACCTACATCCCCCACCAGATTTGCCAGGCAGTCGCTGTAGAAATGATGATGGTAGTCACCGTTGGCGGCATGACCACCACAGACATCCACATCATAGACTTCGGCCAGAGGGGCTAGGGTGTGCCAGGTGTTGTTGACAGACTGGCCGTCGCTCCACTGATAGATAGAGGTGCCATTTACCCAGTAGCCCTGCACGCCGAGGCTAGTTTCACAGTCCTCTGTTGCAGCTTCCGGGGATTTGGGGATGTAGCCCTGATGCGAGACATTCTCCGGGCAGACGGGGCCGGGGGGCCAGAAGCCATAGCCTGCTTCGGCACCACAGGAGGCGTTGCTGCGATAACCGATATCCTGACCAAAACTGATGAAGTCACCCAGTTGAACATTGGGGCTGCCGTTTAGGAAATCACTGTTAACCTTGGGGCGGGTGAGCAGGGCACTGAGAATATTTTCGGTGATCAGAATTTCGTAGTCGGGAATTCCGCTCGCGGATACCCGGGTGTATTCCTTGCCGCTTACAGTAACGGATTCAACACTCTGCACATTGACCAGAACTTGCTCATTACTGTTGTTCTCGTAGATATAGGGCGCGCTCTCTCCGGTGGTATTGACGACCCAGACCCCGGTGTCTTCCGTACTGCTGTCGGCTCCTCCAGTGTCTTCGTCCCCACTGCTGTCATCACCGCTGTCGCTGCCGGTTGAGGAATCACTGCCCTCGCTGCTGATTTCTGTATCAGAGGAAGAACCCCCTCCGCCACCGCATCCCTGTAAGGCACCGGTGATCAGTGTAAGGGCGATGGCGCAGGATAAAAGCGAGCGCTGGTCCGGGAGGAGCATTTCTATTCTTTTCATGGGTAACCCTGACATCAAAGGATAAGCCACCTGAAAGTACTGAAGAAAAGAGGACAAAATATGGACAATATGCAGACTTGCGCAGCTGGTTTTCCCGATGAGAAATGCCTTTCACTATTGCGCTAAAACAGACCATTGCGTGAAAGCGTCTATGTCTGCAAAAACCTTTCTCCCCAATGGGTATGGGGAAGCCATTCATTCCCCCTCTGCCGATTTTTTAACGCGATGAAAAAAATATGATGCCGCTCTCTGGCAGAGATCGGCACTGTTAAATTTTGCAAAGTTTGCCTTGGGGAATAGTCTTCAAGCGTAGTGACAGTTGTGCGGGTGAGATTGCCACCACGCTGTGGGGGAATCCCGCAGCGCGATTTAATTGCAGCAGCGCTTAAAAATAAATGCAAAACCTTAAGGTGTTTCGGCTTACCTTGGTGGGGGTACCGGCGGAGTACCGCCCCCGACCTCATCGGAACAGACACTGACGATCGTCTGGCTATCCAGCTTACCGTAGAAGCGCGGCCCGAAGGTATAGGGAAAGGCCGGAATAAGCTGCCCGTCTTCGGCCTGGGTCACGGTGAGGTGATAGTGGTAACCGCGTTCACTATCGCTGTGACCGTTGTATTGATCCAGATGGGCACCGCCGAGCGCAGTAAGGACGCTGTCCCAATAATAATCCTCATAGAAAAAACCAGACCTGGTAATAAACGTATTGCCCGATAGAGAAGTGAAAACATCACTGGTGCTGGGACCTCTATTGTTTAGTACTTCAGTGCCTTTAGTGAAATCGTACTCATCGATCAACAAGCAGCTGCGCTCCCCGGCTATGCCGCAACCACTCGGTGCGCTGGGGTCGTCGTAATTGCGAATGGCCCAGCTGCTTATGGCCAGCTCTCCATCGGCTTCCCAGGGGCCGTAGATGGGATAGCCATCGGCGGTAAAGCCGTAAATCGGGGAGTGAGTACCGCCTGAGTCCCCAACCAGATCCGCCAGGCAGCCGCTGTAAAAATGGTGATGGTAATCCCCCCTAGCCGCATGGCCTCCGCAGATATCTACATCGTACTTTTCTGCCACCGGTGCCAAGGTGTGCCAAGTGCCATCCACTACCTGGCCATCGCTCCACTGATAGATGGAAGTGCCGTTGACCCAGTAGCCCTGTGCTCCAAGCCCGCTTTCACAGCTTTCATCGGACATTTCTGGTGCCAGTGGGAAGTAGCCTTGATGAGAGACGTTCTCAGGGCACACGGGACCGGGAGGCCAGTAGCCGTATCCCGCATTCGTAGCACAACTCTGCGTGTTACTGCGGTAGCCGATATCCTGGCCAAAGCTGACGACATCGCCAACCTGCACAATGGGGCTACCGCTGACGAAATCAGTGGCGGCCTTGGGGCGATTGATCAGCCAATCGTATAGTTTGTCGGTGATTTCGGTTTCGTAATCGGGGATGCCTGTCGTCGTTATCAGAGTGTAATCTTTGCCGTCCACCATGACTGACTCCACACTCTGGATGTTCACCAATACCTGTTCGTTGCTATCGCTTTCGTAGATATAGGGTGCGCGGACGCCAGTGGTGTTCAGAATCCAGGGCTCGTGGTTCCCGTTGTTACCGCCGCCATTATCTCCGGAATCATCTTTTGGAGGGGTATCGGGGTCGTCCTGATCGCAACCCATTAGGCTTGTTGAAACCAGGGTCGAGAGTAGAGCTGACAGGACTGTGTTGCGCCACAGTTGCCAGCGAAGCGATACACTTTCCTTTTCTTGCATAAATCACCGTCCTTGCTGCGGAGTAAGTAGGCGTGACCGGACTCTGGGTTCGGCCACGGCTGAAACTAACGTGCAAAGTGGGAAGTAATATGCAAGCTCACTAGTGTGGCGGATAATTCATTATGAAGTGCGGCAGAGCCAAATACAGCGCTGTAAAGTTGAACAAGAGGCAGCCTCATGGACGGGAGAGTTGCGCAATGAGGCTGTCGCTTATGTTTTCCTGAACTGAAATTAACTGGCCGATAGGGGTTCTGTTGTGTCGACTTCCGCACTGCGCTTGCTGGTATCGTGGCGCAGCCACCACCAGGATAGGGCGCCGAGCAACAGGTTGGATGCGGCGGTAGCGGCAAACAATCCGGTCATGCCCCAGAAATAGTTGCCGACCCACGCTAGGGGGAGATAGATACCGAGTACCCGCAGGAACGAGATCATGGTTGCAGGCAATGGCCGACCCAGGCCGTTGAAGGCGGCATTGGCCGACATTACAAAACCGTAACCGGCATAGCTAAACGGCACCAGGCTCAGGTAGGCGACAGCCACGGCGATAACTTCTGGGGAGTCGCTGAACAGGCGCACTACTGGCTCGCCGATCAAATAAAGCAGCACCGCCAACCCCGTCCCCAGTATCAGGCAGAAGCGCGCCAGTACACTGACGGTTTCCCGCAGCCGGTCGGTGTTGCCGGCCCCGGCGTTTTGTCCCATAAAGGGGCCGACGACTGCAGAAAGTGCATAAAAAATAATCAGGGCGACCGGCTCGATACGCAGGGCCACGCCGAGTCCGGCCACGGCCTCGTCGCCGTGCACGGCCACCAGTGCTACTACAACACCGCCGGCCATGGGGATAATGACATTGGTGAGTACCGCCGGCAGCCCCACGGCGAGGACTTTGCGCCAGGATTCGACTAGGGTACCGAAGTGCCATTGGGGCGCGGCCACAAGATTTTCCCGGCGGATCAAATAATAGAAGGCGAAGAAGAAACTGATGGCGCGCACGATGACAGTGGCGATCGCTGCACCCTGTAATTCCAGCCGGGGAAACCCTAGCAGGCCGAAAATCAGAATAGGATCGAGGATCACATTGAACAGGGCCACCCCCACCATGATTCGACCGGTCAGCGCGCTGTTGCCGATAGCGCGCAGAGCCGAAAGGGCAATGGTGGGGACTATCACGAAGATAGTGCCGATGTACCAGGGCACCATGTAGTCCTCGATCAGTGGCATCAGCTCTTCGCTGGCACCGAGCAGGGAAAACAGGGGGCGAATGCTCAACAGGCCGGCGACAGTAATCAGCAGAGAAATGAGGAGCGCCAATACCGAGGCGTCTGTTACTAATCTGCGCACATTCCCTACATCTCCGGCACCGTAGGCACGGGCTACCGCGGAGGAGGTACCGGCGCCGAGACCAATGGAGAAACTGTTGATGACCATCACAACCGGGAAGGTGAAGCTCATAGCCGCTAGAGGGGCACTGCCCAGCTGTGAGACAAAATAGGTATCCACGATATTGAAGGACATTACCGCGAGGATACCCCACACCATGGGCAGAGCCAGTCTCTGCAGGTGGCCGGAAACCGAGCCTTCTAGGAGTGAGGGACTGCTTTTAGATAGCGACATTCGATAACTCTTTCCAACAAATCGGTTGTTTGGGCAGATTTTCTGATACTGCTCAGGCAATGAAGATATGGTTCGGCAGCATCCCCTGCGGAAAACTGCGTGGGATGGCTCGGCGAGAAACTTGGGGCAAAAACGCCCGCTGACTGTTTAAAGCTACGGTTGCGGCTCTGCCAGGGCGAGGCTCATGAGTACAGCATTCTCGCGTTTGCCGTTTTCCGCGGGATAGTAATTCTTGCGCAAGCCATCCTCAGAAAAACCCAGTTTGCGATAGAGTGACTGCGCGGCGAGATTGGAGGCCCGCACCTCCAGCAATAGCCGCCGGATATCTTTGTGTCGCTCGTCGATAATGCGGCGCAACAGCGTTTCCGCCAAGCCATGCCGGCGCCACTTGGGTACCACGGCCACATCGAGAATTTCCGCTTCGTCAAACAGCTGGCTGATTACACAGCAGGCGACAGTCTCACTGCCGCTGTTGAGTAGCCAGCACTGGTGCCCGTCTTTTAGGCTCTGCAGATATTGTGTCTCACTCCAGGGGTGGCTGTGGGCACTGAGCGCCAGATTGGCCAGAGCGGCACAGTCAGTCTCCTCGGCGAGACGTAAATCCAATTTGGTGTTGGACAACATCATTGAGCGCGGGTCTCTGCGGGATAGGCTTTGCGCAGCAGCTGCCAGAGTTCGCGCTTGCGTTGCGGCTGTTGTAGCAGTTGCGACAGACTGGGCATGGGAAGGATGCGTATACCATCCCAGTTGTTGATATCGCTTTCCAGAGGCTGAGGTGTACAGAATTCCTGTGCCTCTTGCCCCATCAACCAGATCGACCGTACTGGATAGCGCGAGCAGGAGGCCTCGAGCCAACTGGAAAAGGTATCGCGGGCCTCCGAGGCGTCTGCCGCCGGGCCGAAGCGGTTTTCTGCCATTGGCCAATGCAGACGCTCTTGTTGGCGCGGTAGCTCGTGCCAGTTAAGCGCTCGAATGATATTGCCGAACAGAGACTCCAGTGGCAGTGCGGCACCGGGCTCGTGGCTGTCTACTGCCAGCAGGGTTTCGCCGAGACGCCAGCAGTTGAGTACAAAGGATTTCACTTGCTGGCTCGGCGCCGCCACCGGTATGGCAATAGTAGGTTTTACCGGAGCCTGTGCTTTTGTCGCGCTAGTTAGTGCGTTGATCTCGGCCGCGACAGTATCACGCTCCTTGGTTGCCGGTGCGTCGACAATCTGTGCCACAGACTGCGGCAGGGGGTTGCTAGGTAACGGCAGCGGCTGGTCAGTAGCGGCATCCGGCTCCGCCGGCGGCAGCTTGGCTTGGCGGGGCTCGGGAGCGAGCGGTAATACAAAGCGCGGCACATAGCTGGCTATACCCAGTACCGACAAATATTCCGCTCGCTGCAGCTCGTTCACTTACACGCCCTGTTTCTTACTCTCACTGATGGCGAGCAAGTTTAACGCATCCATGTAGGCTTGTGCCGAGGCAATCAAAATATCGGTATCGGCGCCAACACCATTGACTAGACGGCCATCTCTCTCCAATCGCACGGTGACAGAGCCCTGGGAATCTGTTCCCTGGGTGACCGCGTTGACGGAATACAGTTTTAAATCTGCGCCACTATCCACGATATGCTCGATAGCTTTGAAAGTGGCATCTACAGGTCCGCCGCCTTGAGCCTCAGTCTGGTGGGGCACACCATCGATGGATAGTTCGATAAAGGCTTGTGGTGCACTGCCGATTTTAGTGCGTACGTCCAGGTCGAGCAGCTTGAAGCGCTCGGCGGGTTCCTCGCGCAGGGCCACCAGAGAGTGCAGATCCTCGTCGAAAATTTCGTGCTTCTTATCGGCCAGTTCCTTAAAGCGCTGGAATACCAGTTGGAACTCTTCGCCATCGCTAAAGGCGATGCCCAGCTCCTCATAGCGGGCACGTACCGCGGCCCTGCCGGAATGTTTACCGAGCACCAGGCGGTTTTGCCCCCAACCCACATCTTCGGCACGCATGATTTCGTAGGTTTCGCGGTGTTTGAGTACCCCGTCCTGATGGATGCCGGACTCATGGGCGAAGGCGTTGGCACCGACAATGGCCTTGTTGGGTTGTACCGGGAAGCCGGTTACCGACGAGACCATGCGTGAGGTGGGCACAATATGGCTGGTGTCGATGCCGGTGTGTACGGGGTAGAGATCCTGGCGGGTCTGTACCGCCATCACGATTTCTTCCAGAGAGGCGTTGCCGGCGCGCTCACCCAAGCCGTTGATGGTGCACTCTACCTGGCGTACGCCGTTCATAACGGCGGACAGGGAATTGGCCACCGCCAGACCCAGGTCGTTGTGACAGTGGGTAGAAAAGATGGCTTTGTCGGAGTTGGGGACACTCTCGATAACCCGGCGGAACATGGCACCGTACTCGCCCGGTTCACCATAACCGACAGTATCGGGGATATTGATAGTGCCGGCACCGGCGGCGATCACCGCCTCGATAATGCGATACATAAACTCCGGTTCAGAGCGACTGCCATCCTCCAGGGAGAATTCAACATCGTCGGTAAACTGGCGCGCGGTCTTTACGGCTTTCACCGCTTGCTGCAGCACATCCTCCGGATCCATCTGCAGCTTGTATTGCATATGAATTGGGGAGGTGGCGATAAATGTGTGAATACGCGAGGCGTTGGCTTTTTTCAGGGCCTCTCCGGCGCGCACTATATCGGCGTTGACGGCGCGAGCGAGGCTGCAGATACGAGACTCGGTCACGGCTTCGGCAACCGCCTGAACAGCTTCAAAATCTCCGGGGCTGGCAATGGCGAAGCCAGCTTCAATCACATCTACACGCATGCGTTCCAGCATACGGGCTATGCGCACCTTCTCCTCTTTGGTCATAGAGGCGCCGGGACTCTGCTCTCCATCGCGCAGAGTGGTATCAAAAATGACTAACTTATCTTTTTTGGTGCTCATTTCTGTTTTTTCTCCTTATTTGTTTCGAGGCTAAACAAGGGGCTTCGCCGCTGTCTACGCAACGTCCAAATAAAGTTGGGAATTCTGTTGAGGGTGGGGGGGAGAAAAATTATATGCCGCGCAAGGGCAGTCGTAGCGAGGAAGCTAGGGCGAAATGGCGAGGCTGAAAAGTACAGTTGTCAGTCTTCATGTGTGGCGATACCGGCAGCGGACTGGATTTCGCATATTATGGAGGTTTTTTAAGCTTGAGGTCAATACTCATCCTAAATATTCATTCAAATCGTTTTTTATGGGTAATT
Organism: Microbulbifer mixtoriginis (SeqCode); assembly: GCF_052466765.1. Taxonomy (NCBI): domain Bacteria; kingdom Pseudomonadati; phylum Pseudomonadota; class Gammaproteobacteria; order Cellvibrionales; family Microbulbiferaceae; genus Microbulbifer; species Microbulbifer mixtoriginis (SeqCode). The sequence continues at coordinate 1,791,536 of NZ_CP174289.1, read as the reverse complement.
ACGTCCTAATAATTATGCTATTTGTTGGCTTGTTTTCTCTCTTGGGGTGTTTGCCCCAAGGATGAAGGTTCCCGGGGGAGATGAGGAAAATAATGTTTCTACTTTGCAGTCCCTATGGGATTGCTACCTTCCAGCTTGTTTAGAAATTGCCAGAGGTCACCGTGAAGCTGTTTCACCTCAGTACGAGTAATGGCTGAGTTTTGGATGTTTTGCTGCACCCACTGCTTGGCCCGGGGCTTTAATGCCAGCCCAGCACTGGTGGCAGTCACTAGGGTGACCCGTTCATCCCATGGAGCGCGTTTTCTCTCTACCAGTCCATGTTCCTGCATGCGCTTCAAGAGGGGGGTGAGAGTGCCGGAATCGAGCATCAAGCGCTGCCCAAGAGCGCCGAGGCTTCTCTCATTATCCTTTCCGTCCTTTTCGACTTCGCAGTTTTCATCTTCACGTGCCCACTCCCAGAGCACCATCAACACAAGGTACTGGGGGTAGGTGATGCCCAGGTCTTGCAGCATGGGCTGATAGGCTTTCGTCATAGCCCTGGAGGCAGCGTAGAGGGCAAAACAGAGCTGGCGGTTGAGAGCCAGCTCGGAATCTTCGTCGCAAATCACAGTTACAACATCCGTTCGATTTCTTCCTGCAGGGACTCAGGGGTGTCTTTTGGGGCGTAGCGTTTAATTTCCTTGCCATCCTTACTGATCAGAAATTTGGTGAAGTTCCACTTGATGCCTTCGGTGCCAAGGAGGCCCGGTGCTCTTTTCTTCAGCTCCACAAACAGTGGGTGAGCCGTGGGGCCATTGACATCGAGTTTGGCGTAAACGGGAAAGCTGACGCCAAAATTCAGTTCACAGAACTCTTGGATTTCATCGTCACTGCCGGGTTCCTGTTTGCCGAACTGGTTACAGGGGAAGCCAAGCACGGTTAGGCCGCGGTCTTTATATTGATCGTAGAGGGCTTCGAGTCCTTTGTACTGCTTGGTGAATCCACACTTGCTGGCAGTGTTTACCACAAGGATCAGTTTGCCCTTGTAGTCCCCAAGGGAAGTGGTTTCGCCGCTGGCGGTCTTTACGGGGATTGAGTAAAGGTCTGTCATGGTGTGCTCCGCTTTTTAAGTTTTGCACAATTTAATTGTGGGCAATGTAAAAAGCAAGGCTTTTTCAACTCAATGAATATAGGTGAGTTTAAGCATGGGGTTTATTGTGAGAATGATTATCAATAATATTGTGCGCTTTATAACGAATATTGTTTGTAGCAACTGAAAAGGACACTCCATGCGCCTTTCCCACTATCTGGCTCGCTTGTTTTTAGCGTTGCTGGCCATTTCGATTATCCCCGCCCAGGCCCAGCAGGGGGGGCTCTCAGAGCAGGAACTGCGCCAGTTGATGCAAATGGCAGAGTATATTGGCGTTGATTACCCGGAGGCTGTGGCCGGAGGCAAGATCATCAATGCCGACGAATATGCTGAAATGGAGGAGTTCGCCGGGCTGCTGATCGACCGTGGGCAGCAGCTAAAAGATTCCACCGAGGCCAGTGTTATTCGCTCAGAGGCCCAGGCCTTACAGGCGGCGATCCAGCGCAAAGCGGATATTGATGAAGTGCAGGTGCACACAGCCAGTTTGCGCCAGGGGTTGCTAGCTATTGCTCCGGCATTATCACTGCCAAGTGGATTAGTCAGTACTGAAGAGACTCTCGCGCTCTATCAGGCCCAGTGTATTGCGTGTCACGGTGCGGAGGGCCACGGCGACGGCCCCCTGGCCGCGAATCTGGAGCCTGCGCCGACCAATTTCCACGAGCGCGAGCGCGCTGATAATCGTTCTCTGTTGGGGCTTTATGATGCGATCAGCAATGGTATTGATGGCACCGCCATGACTGCATTTGCTAACCTCACCGAGCAGCAGCGCTGGTCTCTCGCTTTTTACGTGGGTGGCTTGGCATTTGCCGGTGAAAGCGACCCGGCTGCGGAAGAGAAACCTAGCTTGCAAGATATGGTGATGTATAGCCCACAGGTGCTGCGCAATGATCGTCCGGAAATTTCCTCGAAGACGGTGGCGGCTCTACGCGCTGATCCGAGTGTGCTGTTTACCGCAGAGGCTTTGCTAGGCAACACTCCCATTGATGTGGCGCGCACACAGTTACAGGCGTCGTTGCTGGCTTATCAACAGGGCGACTTCGCCAAAGCTCGTACACTGGCTATCAGCGCCTATCTCGATGGTTTTGAGATGGCGGAAAATTCCCTGAATTCTCTGGATGCAGACCTGCGCTTGGCCACTGAGCGTGAGTTGCTGGGATTGCGCGCGCAACTCCATGCCGATAGCGATCCCCAACAGGTTCGGGCGCAGATTGAGACAATCCTGCAGCAACTAGCTCAAGCGGAGTCGCTAATGCAGGAGGGCAACCTGTCTGGTGCTGCTCTATTTATTGCCAGTCTGGTGATTCTTCTGCGTGAAGGGTTGGAGGCGCTGTTGGTGGTGATTGCTCTGACTACCATCCTGGTAAAAACTGGCCGTCGCGATGTCCTCAAATTTGTGCATGTGGGCTGGGTAGGTGCCTTTGCCGCCGGCTTTGCCACCTGGATTGCGGCGCAAACACTGATCACCATTAGTGGCGCCGGTCGTGAGGTGATGGAGGGCGTGGCCGCCTTGCTGGCCGCGGTAGTGCTCTTCTATGTGGGCTTCTGGATGCACAGCAAAACACAAGCGGACGAGTGGCAGAAATATATCCGTGAAAGTATCAACCGTAGCCTGAGTACCGGTGCCCTTTGGGGTATTACAGGGCTGACATTTATCGCAGTTTACCGTGAGATCTTCGAGACCATCCTGTTCTATCAATCTCTACTGGCGCAGACTTCTGCAGGTCATTATGGCACTTTGTGGACAGGGATTGGCACTGGTGTAGTTTTACTGGCGGTGATTGGTTTTGCCCTAGTGCGTTACTCGGTGAGCCTGCCGATCGGTAAATTCTTCAGCGTGACCACTTATGTATTGCTGGCACTGTCATTCGTACTGGCAGGCAAGGCAATTGCCGCGTTGCAGGAGGCAGCCTGGATTGGTATTTCACCGCTGCCGGTGCAGTTTAGCTTCGACTGGCTGGGTATTTACCCAACTTGGCAGGGGATTGGCTTGCAAGCCTTGGTGCTTATCGGAGCGCTTTGGCTGATGAGAAAGGGGAGTGCTTCTACTGAGGCTCCAGCTAAGGTTGCTTAATAAAACACAGCCTGAAAGTATTGAAAATACTCGCTCCTAGAAGCGGGTATTTTTTTGCTAAAGAAGCTCCACTTAGAATCTGAATATGCCAATTACCCTATTTGGGTGTGGAGTTCGCAGCTGTTGCTGGACTTGAGCGCGACTAAACTCTGAATTTGGGGTTTGAATAAGGCACATTTTTTACTGGTGGTTAGTGGCTGCTGGTTAAATCGATGAATTAAGTAACACTTTTGCTGAGTTACTCAGCTAAGGCTGATTTGTTTATATCCTTCGCTGCAATAGGCTGCCCTACGCTGATATGTACTTTGGGGAAAAAGCGCATTTTTTTATGATTGGGGCTGCCTGAAACCTCATCGTGCAATCCCTTCAGAGTAAGGGGGAATATGGGGGTGGCCGTATGCGTTAAGACCTCCTTTAGTTGTCTTTCAATATCAGTAAATTCACTGTCACAGTGATCTTTAACGGGAAAGAAGCAGATTAATTCACCATTCCCTACAGCTCGACGTATTTCCGCTGTGAACTTCTCTTTCTCTCTTGTTGCGTCGTAAAAAATGGGCGCAAGACTGTAATTGTTAAAAATAAATCGCAGCAAAGGAAATTGATCAAACCCCTGGGGCAGAATAAAGCGAATCGGCCTCAGCAGAGTATCCATAAGCAGTTGGGGCGCCAGCCGGGCTGCTGGGCTGCAGACTAGCAATGCAGCTCCTGTGGCGGGAATGTGCTTGAGTTCTCCGTAGGAGGTACGGGCGAATAGATGCGAGGAAAGCCACACAAGTAAGTGCACAATAAACTCTGGTTGTTTGAAAAACAATAAAGCCATTACTGTACAGTTCACCAGAGCCATCAGGATAAATAGCTGCGGAATTGTAATTTTCAGTACGTCGAGAAAAAAAATACTAAGCAGCGAGATCAGTACAATAAATAGGGCGTTTAAAACATTGTTTAGGGATAGGACTTGCGCACGCACAGCGTAGTCGGTCCTGTCCTGCATGATTGTATAAAGCGGTACAATGAAGATACCGCCAAATATGCCCAGTAAAGCGGTATATATGAGTACGGCATAAGCGCCATCATTTTGCAGGTATTCGCTGATAGATGCCCCGGACAAGGTGTCAAACTGTGCAGTGGTTATACCGAGGCCCAGCCCACCTAGAGTGATCCCCAAGGCGCCGATAGGTACTATGCCAAATGTGATGCGCCCTCTGGAGAGTGCTTCGCACATCAGGGAGCCCGCCGCCACACCAATGGATAGGCAGCACAGAATAATGGTAATAACTGGCTCGCTCGCGCCTAGTACATTCTTGGTGAGGCTGGGCACCTGTGCCAGATAGGCTGAACTGACCAGCCAGAACCAGGAACAGGCGAGAATAGCGTAAAAAACTGATGGATTCTTAACCGTTAGCCGCATTATACGCCAAGCTTGGGATACGGGGTTCCAGTCTATGCGCAAGTCTGGGGTCGGGGGAGGTGCTTGTGGGATCATTCGGCTGGCAAGATAGCCTAAGACGGCTATTACAACCATGATGGCTCCCAATTCCTCTAGTCCCGGTTGGCCCGGTTTTGTGTAACCGGCGAGTAGGGTACCGGCAATAGTCCCGACTAACACCCCGGCAAAGGAAGCCATCTGTGCCAATCCATTGCCTCCCATCAACTCGCTGCGCTTGAGGTGTTGGGGTAGTAGGGCATACTGCACAGGGCTGAATATAGCGGTGTGTGTTGCCATTAAAAACAACACAATAAAGTTCAGGATCTGGTTGTTATAAATAAGGCTATAGGCTCCCAGCAAGACAAAAAATATTTCCGCTAACTTCAATATCCTAATAATTCGGCTCTTGTCATATTTATCCGCTAGCTGGCCGGCCGTTACCGAAAAGAGAAAATACGGCAGTATATAAAAGCCCGTTGCGAGATTGATTAAGGCATTAGCCTCGGACTCCGCCAGACGAAATGCCAGCATCACCAGGAGTGCATTTTTGAAAATATTGTCGTTGAAGGCGGCACTGATCAGTGAGAGAAACAGTGGCAGGAAGCGGCGCTTGGTAAAAAGGGTGAATTGGTTTTGCTGGGCCATTGGCGCCTTTCTTTAGTTGGGTTGCTTCCCTTGAACAAATCCAGTGACTAAACCATTGTATCAGTGCAAAAGTGAGTAACTAATAGCATAGGGTAAAGCTGAATCAGTGGATGCTTGGAGAGTAGAAGGAACTGCTGCCAACTAGTAGATGAAATCTGGTTTTATAGTGTTGATTGTTATTGTAAAAGAGTAGTTGTGGTTTTTGAGGTCTTTATCCTTAAATGGTGAGGCTGTCTTTGTAGGTTTTCTTTTTAAATGTCGTCGTCTTTGTAAATGTTTTTTAAGGTTAATAATGTTCTTCTGCTTAACTGGATTTTTGTCTTCTTGATCTGCAATAGGGTTTGAATAATGGGAACTTTATGATTCTTAAATATGCCCCATAACTGTTTTCTTCTTTTCATGATTGAACTTGAATGATCTTGCTTGTCTATAAATAGACACAAAAGTTCCTCTTTTTTTGTTGCGTTTTCTATTTTGTTGAGAAGGTTGATATTCTTTTCTGTTTTTTCTGAGTTGTAAATTATAGGTTGTGTGCCCCCATTGCTAAGGGCAAAGCGTATTATTTTATGATTGAATAATGATTGCGGTAAGATAAAACGAACGGGGCGCGGTATTATCTCATATAGGATTAGAGGTGCCCGGTAATTCATGGACGTGCAGATGATGAGAGTGGCTCCTTGTTCTGGTATCAGTTTCAAGTTTTCTCCTTGCACTCGAGCCACGATATTTGTATAGGCCCAGGTGGTTAGGTGCACTAACAGCTCGGGCAATTTGAAACAGATAAAAATTAATGCAAGGAGATTTAAAATTGCAAGGAATATTATAAGTTGGGTGATAGATATCTTTGCCGCATCTAGCAATATAATATTGACTATTGAGATTATGACAACGAATAGGGCGTAGGACATGTTATTCAGTGCAAGAATTTGTCCGCGTATTTGCTTTTCTGCCCGGTCTTGAATGATGGTATAGAGTGGCACGATAAAGATCCCCCCGGAGAAACCCACCAATACTGTGTAGAGCAAAATTGAAACTGCGTTGTCGCTCATCATAAATTCTGATATGGATGCTCCAGATATAGTATGAAAACCTAGTGCACTAAAACCCAGGCCAAGACCGCCCAGAGTTATCCCAAGGCCACCGATGGGTACTATGCCAAGTGTAATGCGACCTCGAGATAAGGTGTTGCACATAAGGGATCCAAGCGAAATACCAATTGTTAAGCAGCAAATCATCAGGGTAACCACAGGTTCGCTGGCGCCCAGAGTGTTTTTGGTGAAACTGGGAATTTGCGCAATAAAAGTTGTGCTGATTAACCAAAACCAAGAACAGGCGATGATGGAATAAAAAACCGAAGGGTTCTTTATTGTTTGCTGTAAAATTTTCAGAGTTTGCTTTACTGGGTTCCAATTCACTTTTAAGCGGGGTGACAATGGTGGTGCTGGAGGTATTGCGCGGCTGCTTAAATAACCAAAAACTGCGATACCAGACATGACAAGGCTAAGATATAAAACCCCATGTTGTCCCGGCTTGATAAAATCTGCAAGTAGAGCGCCTACGATTGCTCCGCTAAGGCTGCCAGCAAAAATTGCCATTTGTGCCAACCCATTAGCACCCATCAGTTCTTTTCGTTTCAGGTGTTGGGGCATAACTGCATAGCGGGCAGGGCCGTAGAAAGTCTCGTGGGTTGCTAATAGGAATAAAACTAAGAAGCTTAGAATCTTACTGTTGGCATATAGCGCAACAGCCCCCAGAAGTACAATGGGGATTTCTAGCAGCTTAATCAGCCTAATAAATTTGCTTTTATCGAACCTATCTGCCAATTGTCCCGCTGTGATAGAAAAAAGGAAAAAAGGTAAAAGATAAAGTGCGGTTGCCAGATTGATCAGAGTATTGGCTTCGTTTTTTGCCAGCTGGAAAGCGAGAATAACTAAGAGAGCATTTCTGAAGATATTGTTATTGAAATAGACAGTGATCAGAGTAAGGAATAGAGGGAGGAAGCGGCGTTTTCCCAATAGCTGAAACTGATTCTGTCGAGCCATTGCCACTTCCTTACATGAGGCAGCCTATATCTGATTGGTTATCAGCCGGGGATTCATATTTGTTGAGTGACGCTGCGCATATTCCTTGTTAGACCCGTATTCGGTCACCGTGCTTTATAGGGTTCTGAAGATGGGGTTACATTGAAGGAAGTTTGGTTAAGCATAGGACAGCAGTAAGACTACAGTAGCCTTGGTCTGGTCAAATATCCTGGCGTGTAAGGGTTTTGATGACAGGGCTGGTGTTATCCCAGCCCCAAAATATGTGTTGATCTATTTTAATTCCCCGCGCAACTCCAGTACCTCATCGTGTAATGCCTCTACCTTGGCTTCAGGCGCTTCAATCGGAGCGCCTGCCACGACACTGACTTTGGACCAGAAGCGCTTTGGCAGGGTGGTGAAGGCGTGTCCACCTTTATGACTGAAGAAGCTGCCCCAAAGTCCGCGTAGGGCCATGGGGATTACTGGCACAGGGGTGCGCGCAAGGATTTTTTCAATGCCGGCTTTAAACGGTTGCATCTCTCCGTCTTTAGTGAGTTGTCCCTCTGGGAAAATACATAGCAGGTCACCATCTTGCAAACCCTGCTCAATGTCCTTGAATGCCTGATCATAGCCTGCAGGATCCCGTGACTTGGAGCAGATGGGAATGGCGCGCCCAGTGCGGAAGATAAAGTGCAGTACCGGGATTTCGTAAATCGGCTTATACATGATAAAGCGTATTGGGCGGCGTACGGCGCCGGCTAACAGTAGGGCATCCACATAACTTACATGGTTACACACGATCAGGGCTGGTCCCTCTGCGGGAATCTGCTCTAACCCTTGATGCTTAACCCGATACATTGTGTGGGAGAGCATCCAGATAAGTAGACGCATCGCGAATTCGGGAACCTTGGTGAATACAAAGATAGCTACGGCGGCGTTCATCAGGGCGATGACCAGGAAAAACTGTGGAATCGTGGCTCCTAGGATATTCAGGAACAAAATACCCAGCAGCGCTGAAACAACCATAAACAGCGCGTTAAGAATATTGTTGACCGAGATAATCTGTGCGCGAATTTCTCGAGGCGATCGGTCTTGCATCATAGCGTAGAGAGGCACAATGTAGAGGCCACCAAAAATACCTAACAATACGATGCAGGTAAGAATAGTGAGGGCGCCATTGCTGTTGAAGAAAGCGCTTAAGGTGGGCTCTTGCAGTTCCTGAAAGCTCCCCCCGGCACTGGAAAGGGCGATTCCGGCAATGGTGAGACCGGCGGCACCCAGTGGCACTAGGCCCAATTCGATATGGCCGTTGGATAAGCGCTCGCACAGCATGGAGCCCAGGGCAATACCGACGGTAAAGGCACACAACAATAGGGTGACAAGGGATTCATCTCCCCCCAGTACATTATTAGTAAAACTGGGTATCTGCGTCAGATAAGCCGCGCCCAATAGCCAAAACCAGGAGATGCCGATAATGGCATAGAAAATTGATGGGGTTTTGGCGGTAGTACGCAGGATTTTGTTGGTTTGGGTGATGGGGTTTGGGTTGATATGCAAATTTGGCGAGGGCGCTGGACTTTGAGGAATCCAGCGGCTTGCCAAGTAGCCGAATATCGCGGCCCCCATAATAATCAGGCTGAGGTAGAAGAGACCGTGTTCCCCTTGCCCGGTCAGTCCGGCGAGTAGGCCGCCCACAATGGTGCCAGCGAGGATACCAACAAAAGTACCCATCTCTACCAGGGCGTTACCACCGACCAGTTCAGAGCGTTTCAAGGATTGTGGCAGGATGGCGTACTTCACCGGGCCAAAGAAGGCGGACTGCACTCCGAGCAGGAACAAAACGGCAAGGCAGAGCAGATTACTGCCACTATAAAGCGCACCTATACCGAGGGAGCCAATAACGATCTCTCCCAGCTTGATCAGTCTAATTAAGCGGCTCTTATCAAATTTGTCCGCCAACTGACCTGCAGAGGCGGAAAATAGGAAAAACGGCAGTATAAACAGGCCGGCGGCGATATTAATTAGAGCATTGGCTTCGCTTTCCACCAAGCGAAAGGCGATCATCACGATCAACGCATTTTTATATACGTTATCGTTAAAGGCACCTAAAAACTGGGTGATAAAGAAGGGCAGAAAGCGGCGGCTGGCAAGCAGTTGGAACTGGGTGCGATGGGCCATTGGTGGTATCTCTTATGAAAGCACGCCATCCATCTTAAGCTATTGCGGCAAAGATTTGTCCATCCTGTAGTGTTGATGAAATGGATGGTACAAGAATGAGGAAATATTAGGAGAGAGGGAAACTTCGAGGAAAATATTGAGAGAAACCGGCCGCCGGGGCGGCCGGTAGAGCGGAAAGCCGGTAACAGATGGCAGGATTATTGCCAACGATTACCAGATCTTCACGCGCTCCTCTTTCGGCAGGTACATACCGTCACCTTCTTTAATATCAAAAGCTTCGTAGAAAGCTTCGATATTGGGGAGGACCCCTTTCACTCGGTACTCAGCAGGAGAATGGGTATCCACCTTCATACGGCCGCTCAGAGCTTCATCGCGGATCTTGCTACGCCAAACCTGTGCCCAGCCCATAAATACGCGCTGATCGCCGGTGAAACCGTCGATGACCGGTGCTTCTTTGCCGTTCAGGGACATTTTGTAGGCTTTATAGGCGATGCCGAGGCCGGACAAGTCGCCGATGTTTTCACCCAGAGTCAGCTTGCCGTTGATGTGCTCATCTTCTAAGGGCTCGTAGGCGTCGTATTGAGAGACCAGCTTACTGGTAAGGCTCTCAAAGTTATTGCGGTCAGAGTCAGTCCACCAGTTATTTAGGTAGCCTTTGCCATCGAATTTACTGCCCTTGTCATCGAAGCCGTGACCGATTTCATGGCCGATCACACCACCGATACCGCCGTAGTTCACTGCATCGTCGGCATTCATATTAAAGAATGGCGGTTGCAGAATTGCTGCGGGGAACACGATCTCGTTCATTGCCGGGTTGTAGTAGGCATTCACGGTCTGTGGGCTCATGCCCCACTCACCGCGGTCGATGGGCTTGCCCAGTTTGTTGCGATCATAACTGGCCTCAAACATATTGGCTGCCAGCACATTGCCCACCAGGTTATCGGCATCTACCTTGAGGGCGGAGTAGTCGCGCCACTTGTCCGGGTAGCCAATCTTGGTGGTGAAGTTTTCCAGCTTAAACAATGCCTGTTTGCGGGTGTCCTCACCCATCCACTCCAAGGACTCGATGGATTCACGGTAGGCGGCTTTCAGGTTGTCCACAAGCACAGTCATACGCGCTTTAGCTTCCGGTGGGAAGTACTTTTCAACGTAGCGCTTGCCGACCAGCTCACCCACTGCGCCATTCACAAACTGGGTGCCGCGCTTCCAGCGAGGTTCCATCTGCTCTACGCCGTGGAGTTTGGTGTTGTAAAAATCGAAATGTGCCTGGGCAATCTCACTGTGCATGTAAGGCGCCATGGCGGAAAGTACCTTGACTTTCAGGTAGCGCTTCCAGGTGGCCATATCGGTGTCGACAATGATCTGATTAGCGGCTTCCAGGTACTCGGGCTGGCCCACAATAAAGCTGTCAGCCTTGGCCAGTTTGGCTGCGCTTAGGTAGCTGTTCCAGTCAACTGCGGGCATCAGCTTTTTCAGCTCCGCAGTGGATTTCTTGTTGTAATACTTTTCGGGGTCGCGGTTGTCCAGGCGTGTACGGTGATGCTTGGCGAGGCTCTCTTCCAGCTTGAAGATTTTCTTGGAGAACGCTTCGGCATTATCCAGCTGGCCTAACTTTTGGATTTCTACCAGATACTCTTTATAGGCCTTGCGCAGCCCCTTGCTCTTCTCGGTATCTTCGAAATAGTAGTCGCGGTCCGGCATACCCAGGCCGGCCTGCCACAGGTAGAAAATATAGTTTTCGACCTCTTTCAGGTCTTGGTAGATGCCGCCACCGAAGGGTACGTCGTAGCCGGCGATATCAGCGTAGGCGAAATAGTTGGTCAGATCCTTGCGGGTCTTAATTGCGTCGATTTTGGCGAGTTCGGAGGAGACGGCGGTAATGCCTTTCTTTTCAATCAGCTTTTCATTCATAAAGCTGTTGTAGAGGTCACCGATCTGCTTGGCATCTTTGCTGCTGGCGCCTTTACTGGCCTCCATGATCAGCGTTTTAACTTGTTCTGTGCTTTTGTCTCTCAGGGTTGTAAAGCCGCCCCAGAGGGATTTATCTGCTGGAATTTCGGTGTTCTTTAGCCAGGTGCCGTTTACATAGGCGAAGAAGTCATCCTGTGGGCGAACACTAGTATCCATCGCGGTGAGGTCGATACCGGAAGTGAGCTGCTGCTGTTCAGCAGTGGCCTTATGGTGGCTGGAGCCACTGTGATCGTGGGCGTGGGCTGTTAGTGACAGCTGGGTGCCGGCGAGAATGCCTGCAATAGCGACAGGTAGTAATAGTTTTTTCATTTCGGCTCTTTTGGCTAAATTTTGCACAGTTGTATCAAACGTACATGGTAAAAGGGGACAGTAAGGTTGGGCAAGAGGGCTGCGTTTAGCGGCGGATGGATTGCGGCAGATGGTGGCTTGGCTAATTTGGTTAGGAGTTACAAATTTAGCGAAATTTCTTAGTAAAAAGCCCCACAGAGTGGGGCTTTTGCGAAAGAGTGGGTCAGTCGGGTAGATTGAAGGTAATCGGCAGTGAGAAGCTGAAAGTCTCCTCGCCCAGCTGGGAGGGTACTGCGGGGTATGGCGCCGCTCTCTCTACCGCAGCGCGAGCTTCACGGTTGAGAGTTCCAAAGCGGGATTCTTGCACTGCCTGAATCTCCTCTACTTCGCCGCGGGTGTTAATAACCACATTCAGGCGCACACTACCTTCCTGGCCCCGCTCCTGGGCGCGTTTCGGATAGCGAATATGACGGTAGGTGTGGCGCAGTAGATTGGAAGTGTAAATTTGGCGAGCCAAGATCATACCGGCGGTTAGGGGGGCCTCTTCTTCCTCCTCAAACTCCTCACCCATTTCTGCCAGCGCTATATCCTCGGGGCTGTTTGCGGCTAGTTGGATAGGCTCGCCGCTACTTTCGTTTTCCTGCTGCAGGGGGGCTTCCTCTGTCTGTGAGAGCCCATCGGTGGCTTCAGTCTGAGCTACCTGCTCTGTGATTTGCTCGGCCACCTCCAACACTTCGGAGCTTGCCGGAGTCAGAGTCATGGTGGGCGGGGCGAGATCCACCTCAACCAGTGTGGGCTTGGATAGCTCCTCCTCTTTCTGTGGTGCCTGCGCCGCCGCCAGGGCTTCCTCTTGGCTAATCAACTTCAACTGCAGTTCGGCGATCCGCTCGCTGCTGGGCTCTAGGCTCTCAAAAGTGGAGCGCAGGGAGTCGGGAATATTTCCGGCAGAGAGCAGTCCGTCACGAAAATCTGTCGAGGGGGGGACAGGGCCGATCCAGGCGCGCAGCAGGGTATTGAAGAAATCCGGATTGGCTATCTCACCGAGGGTGATGCCATTCAGGGAAACCGAAGTGATACCGCTGTCGGCGGCAAAATCGATGGCTAGCTGGTCCCCGCGGTGCAGACGGCCTTTAAACAGGTTGGCAAAGGTCACCATATCCTCCGCCTGACTGCTCAGGGTGTCACCGCGGTTATTGATGGCGATACTTTCCATCCACTGGTTGCGGAAACGGCGCGCGGGCAGGCTTTTGGCGAGCACCCGTACTTCCAGGCGTCGCGGTGTCTCTGGGTTGTAAAGGCCGGCTGAATCACTGGAAAGACTCTCCGAGTAGACAGCGGCTATATAGAGTTCTTTGTTAAATTGTTGTTCGAGCGCAAGGCCATTTAAGAGCGGTGCAGCTGAGGTAGTTACAGCAAATGTTAACACCCAAAGTGAGAAGACAATTTTTATCGATTTCATTGTTCTATGGTGTCTGCATGTCCGGACACTCGGGTCCCGGTAATTAAGATTGAGGTGTCCCTCCCCGGTGCACACAAATCAGATGAAATAGTGCGCATTCAAAGTGTGAGTGAGCACACTGTACTCAACACTTCGCCTAACTCTACTGCAACTGGAATGGAGTTCAAGCCTGGAGAGGTTAGAATGCCCCCCTTCGCAGGATCGCGGGTGCCGAGTGGGAAACGATTGTCATAGCCAACGATGTGTGTGGCAGATCGATATCGTTTAGAATCCGGCATCGCTAAGTGGCATCGGCCACACTTTTAGAAAAAATGGAAAAGTTTTCACTAATTTTGCGGTATCTATGGAAACCAAGCCCCTTATTGACTATCCGCGGGAAGCTGTCGATAAGCTTCTTAACGTCATTCATCTGTTTCGAGATATTCGTGCGGCCAGTGAGTGGCAGTACGATGTATTGTTAAAGCGCTCCCGACTTTTGAGTTTGGAACCTGGTGAACAGCTGCTGCGCGCCGGCGACGTGGATCAGTGGGTTTTTTTCCTTTTGCGGGGAGAACTGCAGGTTCAAGTGGAGGGCAGTGGGCTTAATGGCGAGCGTCCCCTGGCGGTTATTCGCCCAGGGGAATTATTTGGCGACCTCTCTATGTTGTTGGCAGAGCCTCGTAGCGCGAATATTTTTGCTGCGCACAATAGCCGCGAGACCCAGGTGCTCGGGCTCGATTGCTCCCTGTTTGGGGATCTTGAAGATTTCACTCTGCTGCAGTTGCCAACAAAATTGACGTTTTATCGCAATATGGTGCATTCGCTGCGCTGGAAGTTGGAAGTGTATCGCTCTAAGTACCCCAGCCATCAACTGGCCGACAGCCATCGCAAATTAAAGCTTTACACAGGGCCGAAGAATAGCCGCGAAGAGTTAGTTGCCCTGGCCGAACAGGCAAGGGCTCTGGCCAGAATACTTCTCGATTGGAATGCGGAATTTGGTTCCGGTGAACTGATTGATGATGAGTCAGATATGCTGGGCTTTTTGGAATCGATGCTGTCTTAATTCTCACTAAATGATGCGGTCGGAGTGCCCTGTGAAGACAGTCTGACCGATTTCCCCTCTTTGCTCCACGCGAAGCACCTGCCCCTTCTTATACTCAATTTACTCAGACATCGACTGATGTTACCGGCCCCGCAGCCTTGTCAGCTGGTCTATTTCTCTGAAAATTCAATTTAGGAATAGGACTGGGCTGTGTAAAATTTGGCCTACTCAAAACACTGCGCCAGCGTTGCTGCCGGCCGCTTTATTTGTGCCTGACAGGTTTCTATTTATGAGTGCACTGGTATCTATCTGGTCTAACCGAAATTATCGAATCGCATTACTCGTTACCCTACTGGCCCTTGCCTGGCTATTCAGTGGAGTTTTGCTACCTGAAGAGGATAGTGAGAGTGCGAATTCCGCCGAAAAAGCGGGGATTGTTCCCGAGGCGGCGATGCGGGTTCAGGCCCGGCGGATTGAGGCTCAGTCCTACGCGACACGGGTGTTGGTCAATGGGCATACCGAAGCAAATCGCAGCGTGCGCCTGAGAGCGGAACTGGATGGTGTTATAGCCCGGCTGCCAGTGCCAGAGGGAAGCCAAGTACAACAGGGTGAGGTGATCTGTGAAATCGAAGCGGAGGACCGTCTGGAAAAACTGGCCCTGGCCGAAGCCGCGCTCAATAAAGCGCGTCTGGATTATGCTGGCGCTGAGCGGCTAAAAAAGAAAGGCTTGCAGTCCGATACGGCCATGGCTCAGCAGAATGTTGCTCTGGCGCAAGCGCAGGCGGATTTCACCTCGGCCAAGGTGATGGTGGATAACTTGAAAATCCGCGCGCCTTTTGCCGGCGTGGTCAATAAGCGCGCAGTAGAGCTGGGTGATTTTATTCGCCGGGGAGAAGAATGTGCGACCCTGCTGGATTTGGATCCAATTCTGGTAGTTGGTGAGGTCTCCGAGAATCAAGTGGGCAATTTAGTGCCCGCGGGCCCGGCCAGTGCAGAATTACAACGTGGTATTCCGGTTCAGGGTAAATTGCGTTACATCAGCCAGCAGGCTCAAGAGATCACCCGCGCTTACCGTGTCGAGGTGGCAGTGAATAATCCCGGCAACTTGCTGCGCGGTGGTTTAAGTGGTCGCTTGGCTCTGCCCACCGGTGAAATACTGGCACACCATATTAACTCCTCACTACTGACTCTGGATGACAGCGGCACACTGGGTGTGCGGGTGCTCAATGAAAACAATCGGGTCGATTTTATCAATGTCACTTTGGTGGGTGATGGAGACGGGGGTGTTTGGGTCAGTGGCCTGCCGGACCCGGTTACTCTGATCACCGTCGGTCAGGAATATGTGAGCCAGGGCGATATTGTCAAGGTGGAAATGTCTCCACCAGAACCTGCACTCAGTGTGCAATCCCAGCCTGTGGATATCACCCCTGAGCCGGTTTCAGTGCCCAGTGCACAGGATGATCAGGAAGGTAACTAGCGATGAAATTATTGGAGAATGCGATTGCGCGCAATCGCAGTGCCATTTGCCTGATGTTGCTGATTGTCTTAGTGGGGCTTGTGGCCCGCGGTGCTATGACAATTGAATCTAGCCCTGAAGTGAATCCGCCATTTGTTATGGTGCAGGTTACCCATGAGGGGATTTCTCCCGAGGATGGCGTGCGCCTTTTGGTGCGCCCCTTGGAGCAGGAAATCCGTGCGGTCGAGGGAGTTGTCGAGGTGATTGCAGTCGCCCGTGAGTCCCTGGCCTATATCGTGGTGGAATTTGACTCCGCAATTGATGTGGATGATGCGGTGGATGATATACGCAACGCGGTGGAGAGGGCCCGTGCAGAGCTGCCAAGGGATGCGGAAGAACCCACCGTTGAGGAGGCATCGGCGCAACCTTTTCCCACCATTGTGGTTACCCTCTCTGGGGAAAAAGTTAGTGAGCGGGTACTGCTCAGTAGTGCCCAGTTACTTAAGCGCAAAATAGAAAATATCAGCGATGTATTGAGCGCAGATCTACACGGTAATCGCGAAGAGGTAGTTGAGGCAACTATTGATCCGGTGCGCCTGGAACACTATCAGGTGACCAGTGCAGAGCTGATTAACGCGGTGCTGGGTAATAACTTGCTGATTCCCGCAGGAGAATTGGATACGGATCGCGGGCGCTTTTCTGTCAAAGTTCCCGGCCTGATTGAGAGTGCACAGGATGTTTATGAGATCCCGTTAAAGAATTCGGCAGATGGCGTTGTTACCCTGGGTGATGTGACCGATATTCGCCGCACCTTCAAGGATGCTGTGAGTTTTACCAGCATCAACGGTCGCCCCGGTCTCGCTATTAATGTCGAGAAACGCAATGACGCCAGCTCCGTAAATGTGGCAGATCGGGTCAGATCGGTTGTGCAAGAGGAGCTGGGAGCTTTACCCCAAGGCGTAAAAGTGGAGTTTGTTTTTGACCAGTCCAACTTTGCGCGGGATATGGTCAGTGAAATGCAGGGCAATATTCTTACCGCAATGCTGCTGGTAATGATTATTGTGGTGGCTGCCCTGGGTTTCCGCTCAGGCATTCTGGTTGGATTGGGAGTGCCATTCTCGCTGCTGTTCGGTTCTATCGTCACCTGGTATCTGGGGTACTCCTTTAATTTTATGGTGATGTTCGGCATGTTACTGGCCCTCGGTATGCTGATTGATGGTTCCATCGTGATTACCGAATTTGCCGATCGAAAAATGGCAGAGGGTTTGAGTGCTCGTAACGCTTATATCGCATCGGTCAGTCGTATGTTTTGGCCGGTTGTCGCCTCAACGGCAACTACGCTCGCCGCTTTTCTTCCGATAATGCTGTGGCCGGGAGTGGTCGGCGAGTTTATGCGCTACCTGCCGGTGACTGTCTTTGCGGTATTAGCGGGATCACTGCTCTATGCACTGTTTTTTGCTCCGGTGCTGGGCGCTTTATTTGGCAAAAGTAATTTAACAGCTTCAACGCGTAGTTACTTAAAGCAGTTAGAGGAGGGGCAGCCCACGCTCCTACCGGGAATTACCGGTTACTATGCCCGCCTCTTGGCTTTTGTCTTGCGTCGCCCAGGGATGGCCTTTAGCACCACAATTGTTCTCTTGGTCTGCATATTTATTGCTTTTGGCCGCTTTGGTGCCGGGGTTGAATTTTTCACCGAGACCGAAGAGCAGTACGGCAATGTTGAGATTAGAGCGCAGGGCAATCTCTCCATGGCGGAGAAGAAAGTGCTGGTCGCCCAAGTGGAAAAAGCGGTCCTGAGTATTCCAGAAGTACGTATAGCGCACACGACAATCGGTTCCGGTGGAATTTCCGGTAACTCCGATCGTGCCCCGGACCAGATTGCCAATATGTTGGTGGAGCTGCTGCCGGCTGAAGAGCGCGAGCGGCGCAGCCGGGAAGTTTTCGAAGATATTCGTGCGCGCACAGCAAATTTTGCAGGGATCAAGGTTACGGCTAACGTAATGGAAGGCGGCCCGCCAGTTGGCAAAGATATTGTGTTAGAGCTACGCGGGCAGAACTATGAAAAATTATTGGCCGAGACTTGGCGACTACACCGGGCAATGGAAGATGATTTCGGTGGTTTACGAGATATAGTCAATACTGCACCACTGCCAGGGATTCAGTGGGAGGTGCGGGTGGATCGTGCCAAGGCCTCCTTGTATGGAGCTGATCTGACTGAAGTAGGACGAGCGGTTCAGCTGGTAACCAACGGTGTGCGAGTGGCTGAATACCGCCCCGATGATACTGATGAAGAGGTGGATATTCGTATTCGTTACCCGCAGAGTGCTCGCGGTATAGCCGCTCTTGATCAACTCAAGGTCAACACTCCGCGCGGTACAGTGCCTATCAGCAGCTTTGTACATACAGTGGCCATGCCGAAAGTAGACAAAATTGAAAGGATCGACGGCATTACCCGCATGCAAGTAAAAGCTGACGCCCAGGAGGGTGTGTTGCCAGACGATAAGGTCAAAGAAATCCGGGCTTGGCTTGAGCAGAATCCGGTAGATCCAAGCGTGGAGTTATTATTTCGCGGTGCGGATGAAGAGCAGAGTGAGTCCTTTCAGTTTCTAGGGGTGGCTTTTCTACTTTCACTGTTTTTGATGTTCATCCTGTTGGTAACCCAATTCAACAGTTTTTATCAGTCATTGCTGATCTTGTCTTCGGTGATTATGTCGACGATTGGTGTGATGTTGGGTTTGTTACTTAGCCAGAGCACCTTCAGTGTCATCATGACTGGAGTAGGGATCGTTGCCCTCGCGGGGATTGTGGTTAACAACAATATTGTTTTGATCGATACCTATAACTTTGTACGTAAAAGTGAGCCTAACCTTAGCCCCGCAGAGGCGGCCCTCAAAGCTTCCACGCAGAGGTTACGCCCGGTATTTCTCACTACTGCGACGACGATTTTAGGTTTGTTGCCGCTAGCCCTAGGTGTGAGTGTCGACATGGTAGGACGAAATGTTGTGGTCGACGGTGTAATCGCATCATTCTGGGTCAAACTGGCCAGTGCTATCGTCTATGGATTGTCCTTCTCCACACTCCTGACGTTACTGGTGACCCCGGTTCTTTTGGTTTTGCCTGGGCATTTGCGCAGCAAACTCTCTTGGAGAAAGTTAGCAGGTCCTCGATTGAGCTAGCATATTCAGTATTAAATTATTCTTGTGATCACTTTTTGCGGGGGCCATGGCCCCCGTTTCTTTATGGTGAATAAGCGGCTTGATTAAAAATTGGAGCAGAATCTGGAGGGAAGATTGGGAAACAAGTTAGAGACTGGAATATGTCGCTGGCCGGAGGAAATTATCAAACTTAGCCGTGAATTAGCAGGGACAAGTCTACGGCAGGTGATTGGTAGTTTTATTCAGAGGCACCAACTGCCAGCAGATTTTTCTCATGAGATAGAGGCCTATTACTTGCCATTGGCTTTATGGCTCATGAAAAGACGCAAGGAAGGGCAGACCCTGATTGTGGGGATTAGTGGTGGGCAGGGCACTGGCAAGTCAACGTTATCAGACTTTATTTGCCTGATCCTGGCGAAACAGGGGTTCAACTGCTGTACTTTTTCTTTGGATGACATTTACCTGACTCATTCCCAGCGGCTGCAGCTCTCCCAAGAGGTTCACCCGCTCTTGCGCACCCGCGGAGTACCGGGCACTCACGATGTTCAATTGGGGTTAGATACTCTGGATGCTCTTTGCAGTGCTGGAGATCAGTCACAAGTTTCTCTGCCACGTTTTGATAAATCCAAAGATGACAGGGTGCCCAGTAACCTTTGGCCTGTGCATAGTGGCAAGGTGGATATTGTATTACTTGAGGGATGGTGTCTCGGCGCTAAGGCATCGATAACACCAATTCGGCCTATTAATTCATTGGAGAGGTTAGAGGACACTTCCGGCAGCTGGAGACGTTTTATTAATCAGCAACTGGAAGGGATCTATCGCGAACTATTTCAGCGCGTGGATATCATGGTGATGCTGTGTGCTCCTGGAATGGAGTCAATTTTTGAGTGGCGCAAACTACAGGAACAAAAGTTACGTAAACGCACAGGGGCGGGGATGGAGGAGTCTGAGCTGGACCGCTTTATTGAGCACTATGAACGGATAACACGAAATCTGTTAATTGATATGCCTAACTGGGCCGATTGCATTTTGTATTTGGGGGAGGATCACCACATACGCGCGGTCAGTATTGGTGCTCAAATCGGTGAGTGCAAAGGATAGCCCCCGGGCTTGCCGGGGGCGGTTCAGCGGGCGCTGTTGTTCCCGCTGAACAAGCTAAGTGAGTTACTTATTACTTAGCCTTGGGCGGACGACCACGGCCGCGCTTTACAGGAGCAGCTTCAGTTGCAGCTGGGGCTGCGGCTTCGACTTTTTTGGGGCGCCCTGGCTTTTTCTTGGCTGCTTCGCTTTTGGCAGGGCGACCGGGCTTCTTTTTCGCAGTTTCTGCCTTTGGCGGGCGGCCGCGACCGCGTTTTACAGGAGCAGCTTCAGTTGCTGCGGCTTCTGTTTCTGCTTTCTTTGGACGGCCAGGCTTTTTCTTGGCAGCTTCGGTTTTGGCTGGACGACCGGGCTTTTTAGCTTCTTCGGTTTTCTTTGGGCGACCCGGCTTTTTCTTGGGCTCTTCAGTAGTGGCTGCAGCCTTAGGAGGACGGCCTGGCTTCTTCTTAGCTGAGTCAGCTTTGGCTGGGCGACCGGGCTTTTTCTTTACCGCAGCAGCTTTTTTCTTCTCTGCAGTGGCAGCTTTCTTGGCAGCAGCTGCAGCTTTTTTGGCTTCTGCTGTAGCTTGCTTCTTCTCTTCGGCTGCCAGCTTCTTAGCGATAGCGGCTTCTTCTTTAGCGACGACTTTGGCTACTTTAGCTGCAAGCTTGTTTGCAGCTTTAATGCCGGCCAGCTCTTCTTTTGCTTCTGCAGCGGCAGTTTTGGCCTCTGCAGCGGCAGTTTTGGCTGCAGCAGCAGCATCACGCGCTTTTTTCAGCTGGTTTTGCTGGGCCGGGGTTTTCTTCTTAGCGCGGACAGCGGCAACTTTTTCTTGAGTCGCTTTAGCTTTTTCTGCGGTTTTCTTGGCACTGTTTGCCAACTTTTCTACTTTAGCGGTCAGGTCCTTCTCTTGTTTGAGACGGGCACTTTCCAGTTTTGCGGTAAGGGAGCGCAGCTCCGCTTCCAGCTGTGCAACATCGCTAGTGGCGACTGCGGATACTTTTTTTGTAGCCATTTAAATTTCCCTGCAAATGTATTGTTTTGTTAAATGGGGGCATTCCTATCAATTATTCTCAGCCATCTTCCCAGTGAAATGCACTGTCGAAGACGTCTGTTTTCGGCAGAAAACAATTGATAGTGAGTCCCCCCAAGTGAGCGGCGCTAATTGCAGCTTATTTGTATACCTAAATGCAAGTGTTTTATATGGAATTTTGCTATTTCATGTAAAAAAAATCGTTTTTTTTTATATATTTTCAATTTGAGGACCTAAAAAGAGAGTCGTAGTAGGTATTTGCGCAGTAAAGAAGGCTTTTGTTTTACTCTCGTTACATAAACTGAAAGGTGTAATTGCAAGTGAATAGTTGAGTAATTTCCTATGGTTTATTGATGACTCTCGTTTTTGTATAAGAGATTAAACTGGAGAGCACTTACAGTTCCGATTTAGCGCAAACCCAGGTAGTGGGGTTAGTGTGTTGAGCAAGTAAAGAGTTAACAAAACTTAACGGACTGTTATCGACAAATGCTTAAGCTCGGAGCCTGCGACTATGAATCATTGCAGTCTTTATCAGATGTAACCCTACCGCGCTGAGTTAATGTGGCTGAATACTGATTTCACTATAGTGAAAGTGACTCTAACCATGCCTTAAAAGCTCTGGCTTCTTAAGTGGAGTAAAAGTAGTGGCTGGCTCTGGAGAAATGCCCACTCTTTTCATGGGTCTCTAGTCTGGATGCACTGTCTAACAGAAGAACTTTGAAAGCCGTGGATATTACTATCCTGCACCTGCGAGAGGTTAGGGATGTCAAAGTTCAGCTGAGCCGTCGCGGATCAGTAAGGCACTTCTTATGCGTGTACATGTAGGCTTTGATTAATTAGATAGCCTCTTTATTTATGGGGATATTACTCTGTTTAGGTGAGTTAAGAGAAAAGCTCGGCGGTTAAGCTGGATATTGGCCAAGAATTTTCCCATTGATGCCAACAGCCGATCTGAATTCTGGTTGAGTTTTGAGTGTTTGTGGCTATCTTGAAATAGTCGTAGGAACTAATCGCTTTGTTGCAGACTAACTCAACTGGTCTGTTAACTAAGTATCAAAAAGTTAGTGGGTATTTGCTGAGTGTTAAAACGCTCAAGAACATTCACTTGGGTAACTGGGATAATGAAGGCTTTAAAGTAAATTCTTTGTTATCTAGTGACAGGTTGAGTCTTTTGTAGAGTCATCACTTCCTGGAGCTAAAAGTATGCTTCCTAAGTAGGCATTGCTATGAATAGCCTTAGGGGGCTCAGTTTAATGCTGGGCAGAGAATTCTAGGTTAACAAGATATTCCCTTGCAGTGGTTTCTGATAGTGATGGCGATTGCGGTGAATTAGCTGAAAGTTTTCAAGGTATCTTAATACCGCTTGGAGATGGATTCTTCTTTATAAAGAGTTGATAACTTAAGCAGAGACTTTGGTGATAGAGGAAGGGATTGCGGCTCTATCACCGTGTCTTGGTATCTAAAGGTTACAGTGGCCCGTAGGGAAGGTAGCGGTTATTGGAGTGTTGACGAATCCAGAGAAGTTGTTCTTTTTGTAATGGTGCTTTGCGTTGGCGCAGCTCTTTGGCCAGGGGAATGACAGCAGACTCTGCCCCGGCATCCCAGCCGGTCAGTTCCATTTCTGCAAGGGTGAAGAAGCGTATGAGTTGCCATAACTGCTCGTTGTCCCAGTGTTGGCTCTCTTCTAACCATTGCTGAGCCGGCAGGCGAATCAGCTTTGAGGCCTTTAAGTCATCTTTATTTAGATTTGCGCTTAGGCTGTTATCAGAGGCGGCAATACTGATAAGCCTCTGCAATTGATCCCGGTCGAATTCCCACTGGTTTTCTTCTTGCCGGCCACTCACCTGTGGCTCCCAGGCTCCTACACTCATATTCTCTCCTTACTTAGGTACGAGGTTTTCACCATTATACCGAGGTGAACCTACTTCTGTGGGGAGCAATTCCTTAATACTTCGTGGGGTGGAGTAGAGGGAACAACTTCCGTGTGATTGGGATAATATAGAAGAGTTACTTTTTATTGAGGTCCTTATGGAATTTATCTCTAAGGCGTTACCCGCGAGTAAACGGATCGCCCTGGTCGCCCACGACAACCGCAAGGGGACCTTGATACAGTGGTGTCTTCGTCACCGTTATCTTCTGGAGAAGCACAGTCTTCTGGCTACGGGCACAACTGGCGGTAAGATAGAGGAAGCTACCGGTCTCAAAGTAGAGAAGCTATTGAGCGGTCCCCTAGGGGGGGATCAGCAGCTTGGAGCTCGAATCAGTGAAGGCAAGGTAGACTTGCTAGTCTTTTTCTGGGACCCCTTTGAGCCTATGCCTCACGATCCAGATGTCAAAGCACTGTTACGTATTGCTGCCGCTTGGAATATACCCGTGGCCTGCAATTCGAGTAGTGCAGACATGATTGTTCAGTCGACCCTAATGGAGCGTGAGTTTGACCGGGAGGTACCGGATTACCAGCGTTATCTGCAGCAGCGATAGTCGGATCTTTCGATCAAAAAATGATCTGATTATTCAGTTTGCTTTCTTAACTTATTGATTTTAAAGGGTTATTTCTATTGGTTATAGGTTGTACTTGCAATGCCTGGCGATTCGCGGCAATCTTGCCCACCAGATGAGACCGGTTAAACCGGCACCCTTGGTATTTGATAACAGCACGGTGTTTTATGAGTAGACGACGCGGAAAGGCCGTAGAAGAAGAGAAGGCGGATATCGACCTAACGCCCATGCTGGACGTAGTGTTCATCATGTTGATCTTCTTTATCGTAACGGCGTCCTTTGTAAAAGAGAAAGCGTTGGACGTAAATGTGCCTGATCCGAACCAGACCCAGGACAACCCGCCTGATTCAGATAAGCAAAACATCCTGCTGGTTGTGAACGCCAATGATGAGATCAGTCTTGCTGGTAGCCGTATTGATAGTCGCGCTGTTCGTGCCCGTATCGCGCAGCTGTATGCCGAGAACCCTCAAGCTATTGTGATTGTACGTGCGCATAACAAGTCGAGTGCGGATACTTATGTACAGATCGCGGATGCTGCTAAGGAAGTGAATCCGGCTATTCAAGTTTCCCTGGTGCCTTTCGAGAAGTAAACCAGAGAGAAGCGAGCGAGCCTTCACATTGCATAAAAAAAGCCAGCAATATGCTGGCTTTTTTTATGCCTGCTGCTAATTACTGAGACCCCGCAACGGGAGCCTTCAATAGCGCAGGAAAGGCGAACGGTAAAAATTGCTTTTTGCCCGCTCATGGCCGATCCGCCAGTACCTGCTTTGCTTCCATCCTTCGCTCTACCATTATTGTTGTAAATAACAGTCGATATCGAGCAGCCCTCACAGATCTCATTCAGCAGGGGATCATTGTGATAGATACCAATCAGAACCTTTATCTCGCAGAACTGAAATGACTGAAAGCCGCTGGCGGTTGAGAGCCGGTCCCTGAAGGATAAGAATTCCAGTAGTGTCAGCGTTTCAAGAATATCCACTTATTGAATCAGCGTACGGTAAATTTTATCCACTCGCTTAAGGGGATGTAAGGCGCGGTCAACTGAAGAGCCATACCAGGAAGCTCTGTTCATGTAACATCTGCTTCAACCAGAGCTCGAAGCTCTGGTGTTTCACAATAAACAGAGGTTCATCGTGCTTAGAGCCATCTGATAGGGGCTTCTGGCACCCTAGCAGCTCGTCTATTTTCAAGTATGAGCTATAAGTGAGAGTCATTTGGTAAATTCTGGTCGAGTTTTGATCAACGGCGAAATAATGCTCTCTTTAATCTGTAAGGATCAAAACATAACTTTTGCCAAAGTGATTAATATGATCCTCAATATCAGGCCCGGAGCTTTTTGAATGGAAAACCCCGCACAACAATTGCGTATTGATGGCACACGTCTCTGGCAAAGTCTTATGCAAATGGCTGAAATTGGTGCAACCCCTGCTGGGGGTTGTAACCGGCAGGCTCTGACTGATGAGGATCGTAAAGGGCGCGACCTGTTTGTACGCTGGTGCCGGGAAATCGGTTGTGAAATTCGCGTGGATCGCATGGGGAATATCTTTGCTCGCCGTTCCGGTACCGACAATGACCTCCCCGCAGTGATTACAGGATCGCATCTGGATACCCAGCCCACTGGCGGCAAGTTTGATGGAGTTTACGGTGTGCTGGCCGGCCTCGAAGTATTGCGCACCCTTGAGGAGGGTGGGATTCGAACCAAGGCACCCCTGGAAGTGGTGGTGTGGACTAACGAAGAAGGGGCTCGCTTTTCCCCAGCCATGGTCGGATCCGGTGTTTGGGCGGGGGAGTTTAGCCTCGATTATGGCCACAGCCGCATGGATAAATCTGGCATAACCATTGGCCAGGAGCTGGAGCGTATTGGGTATTTAGGTCCTGAACCGGTCCAGCCGGCACCTATCAAAGCGGCCTTTGAGGCGCATATTGAGCAGGGACCTATTCTGGAAAAACAGGATCAAGTGATTGGAGTCGTTACCGGGGTGCAGGGAATCCGCTGGTACGATGTGACCTTCTTTGGTACCCCCTGTCATGCAGGGCCCACCCCAATGGAGGATCGTCGCGACCCTGTCCAGGCCATGGCGTGGCTGTGCGAGAAACTATATGGGGAAGTGAAGGCTTACTCCGAGGATGCCCGGATTACCTGTGGCGACTTGCGTGCAGAACCGGGTAGCCGCAATACCGTACCGGAAAAAGTAGTGCTCGCATTGGATTTACGCCACCCAACACCGGAGGGGTTGGAGCATTTACACCGCACTCTCTACCGGGTAGCCGAGCAGGCGCAAGAGGCCAGCGGTGTTGTTATCGATGTGCGCGAAGAATGGTTCTCACCACCGGTGGCTTTTGATAAAGACTGTATTGAGGCGGTTGACAGTGCGGTGCAAAACCTGGGGTATAGCAATCGTAAGATGGTTTCTGGAGCTGGGCACGACTCGGTCTATATCTCGCGGGTTGCACCCGTGTCTATGATTTTCGTTCCCTGTGCCGGGGGGCTTTCACACAATGAAGCGGAGTCGGCTGAGCCAGGCCACCTGGAAGCGGGCTGTAATGTTTTGTTGCACGCCATGTTAAATAGCGCCGAAGCGGGCTGATTATCCTTACTAGCCAATATGCAATAAGAACGCCTGGTAAGCCTAAAAGGTTGGCTGGGTTCCTATCAATAGATTTAGGTTGATCATGAGTGAATTTACCTTGAAGTACCGTAAGGATAACGGTGGTACAGCTCCACTGACTAACTGGGGAATGGACTCCGAGTACGGCGTATTGCGCGATGTACTCATCGGGCCGGTGGATAACTTCAGCTGGCGCACGGGAAATGCCAGTGCACGCCGAGCTGAACGCTTAGGCATGCAGTTCGATCACAAAGTGGCTGAGATGCAGCATAAAGAAATGTTGGATGCCTATCGCCATGCGGGAGTGACTACCCATTTGATTCCGGCAGACAGCAGCTTGCCCTATCAGATCTACGGACGTGATTCTTCGGTAATGACGCCCTGGGGACCTATTGTTACGCAAATGTTTAGCCCTTGGCGCCGGGGGGAGTGGGCCCCTATCGTTAAGAAGTATGCGGAACTGGATATCCCCATTTATGATGTCATCACCGCCGGCTCTCTGGAAGGTGGTGACTTTATGGTGCTTGAGCCGGGAGTGATTCTGTGCGGTTATTCTGGTGAGCGCACCAGTCCTCAGGGCTTTGCGCAGATGAAGAGCTGGGTAGAGAAGGAGGGTTGGGAGGTAAAGGGCTACCAGTTTGACCCCTTCTTCCTGCATATCGATGTTATGGTGGCAATGCTGGCGGAAAAGCTTGCGGCCATCTGTGTTGATGCCGTCGAGCCGGAGCTGGTGCAGTGGTTTAAGAGTCGCAATATAGAGATTATCGATATTCCTTTCCCGCAAGTACTGGAACTGGGAGTTAATGTGGTGGCCCTGGGGAATGATCGAGTGATGCTACCCAAAGCCAATACTGGCCTCGCGGAGAAGTGTCGGGCTCATGGTCTTGAGGTAATTGATCCGGATATCTCCATGATTACTCCCGGAGGTGGTGGTGTTCACTGTATGTGCCAGCCTCTGCGTAGAGAGTCCGCGCTAAAGCCCTAACAAGTGCCCTGAAAGAATAGCTCGGTGATCTATGAGCCACCGGGTTATTCCCGTCAACGAATGTGGTTGGTTATGAACTCGCCTCTGGGCTTATAGTCGTTAATATGAATCGCCTGTCAAAGGCGGCTCGCGGCTATACACCCGGTTATCAAGCCTTTTGTGCTAACTAATAAGATAAAAGTGGTTTCCCTTGGGAAAGGCATAGAAATTTCGCGCTAATCAACGGAAATCTGTTTATTTGTGGTTGCACACTTAGGCCAAGATCCTATTAGTATTCCGGAAGCACTATCAGAAGCTCTGCGTTTACTCACAGCTCTGTTTTTTTGGCCGCTGCGGCTGTCTATCAGTCTTAAATGATTCGAACCCGGAGAACATTATGCAAAGCGCATGTGCGGAAATTCAGGCCCAGGTAAACGAGCGTATCCTGGAAATAACCATCAATCGCCCTGAGCGCAAAAATGCACTGACTATGGCTATGTATACTGCCATGGCAGAGTTGCTCAATAGTGCAGTCAATAATAGTGAAATCCGCGTAGTTATTCTCACTGGTGCCGAGGGCATTTTTACCAGTGGCAACGATTTGACAGATTTTCTCGGTGGCTCTGCAGAGGGTGAGGAGTCTCCGGTATTCCAGTTTATGAGCGCACTTTACAACTTTCCCAAGCCAGTGGTTGCAGCAGTGAATGGCCCTGCAGTGGGTATCGGTACCACTATGCTGTTGCACTGTGATCTGTCATTTGCCGGACACGATGCCCTGTTCCAAATGCCGTTTGTCAACCTGGGGTTATGCCCTGAGTATGGTTCCAGTTACTTATTGCCTCGTATTGCCGGCCACGCAAAAGCATCGGAATTATTGCTATTGGGCAAAAAGTTTAGTGCTCAGGAAGCTGTGGAGATCGGTATCTGTAATGCGGCGGTGGAGCCGGAGCAGGCGATTGTTCGGGCCCGAGAGGTGGCCGCTGAGCTAGCGGCGAAGGCACCGGCTGCCGTGCGGCTTTCCAAGCAGTTATTGCGTCGCGCAACCCAGGAAAAGGGTTTGGAGATTATTCAGGAGGAGGGTCGCCATTTCCAGGACCGCCTCACTTCTGAGGAGTTTAAAGAGGCGGCTACTGCCTTTATGGAGAAGCGCCCTGCAGATTTCTCAAAGTTCGATTAAAAAAGTGGCCGCTGATGCGGCCACTTTTTTGTTTGCTTAGTATTCGCGTTTTCTATGGTGAGGGCGGGAAAGGTAATTGACAGCTTGATCGGGCTGGTCAGTAAAAATTCCATCGATGCGCAGTTGGTAGGCGGCAAAGTGGAGGAATTGGTTAAAGCTATCGAATTCCTCTGGAAGTTTCTCCGGGTCGGCGCGAAAAGTATAGGGGTGAACCTGGAGATCCCTGCGATGGGCACGGCGGACGATATTGTTGGCCCTTGGCTTGCCATCCTCAACTTCTATTAACATGGGGTACCAAGGGCCGATGCCATTGGCATAGCTGGCGATTTTACGCATGCCGCCAGGCTCCAGCATCCAATCGTAATCATAATTTTGAATTATGCCATCAATCTCAATCAGTTTTTCCCCCCAGCTGGTTGCAGCAATAAGCTGAACGAGGGAAAGATCCATCCCCATGGCGGGCATTAGTTCAAACTTGATACGTTGTAACTCTTCTGCATCGAAGCACTGTAAAAAAACTTTTTGTTGTTTGTCGCTATAGCCGTATTCCTTAAGTTTTTGCAAAGCGATTGTGGCGATATCTTTTCCTTCCCAGTGGTGGAAGTATGGTTTTTTTATTTCTGGATAAATACCAATTTCATATCCAAGGGATTTATTTAAACCCTGGATGAGTTCTATTTCTTCTTCGAAAGTGGATAGTTGAAAACTGGATTTCCATAGGGGGAAGCGATGTGGATATTTTGCCTGAGGCCCATCCTCGCCTATTGAGAAAGCTTCGCTAACACGGAGCTTTTTTAATTCTTCCAGTGTGAAATCGATAGTGTAGTAATGCCCATCTTCACGAGCTCGTCCAGGAAATATCTCTGCAACATTGGTGGTGCTATCGAGATAGATATCGTGCATCACGATCAGGTGATTATCTTTGCTAAGAACCAGATCCTGCTCAATATAATCTGGTCGCATAGCATAGGCCATGGCCTTTGCTTCGAGAGTGTGCTCTGGTAAGTAAGCAGAGGCACCACGATGAGCGATAACCAAGGGGGATTCGGCTCCAGCGGTACTGTTTTCAGCACAGGTGATATTTGCACTGGCAGAGCCAATGAGTAATAAGGTAGACAGAATTCTTTTGAACATTTGCAAGAGATCCCAAATAAGTGTGGGAAGCTTTCTAGCAAAAGAATATGACAGAGATATATCAATGCTAAAGTGGTTAAATATAGTGTGAACCATAGGGCATTTAGATTTGCTCAACGGTTTCAAGTGGCAAACCGGGCTTATTGCCCGGTTGAACTGGTTGCTAAGATGCTTGCCTTTCTGATGGCAATTTATACTGATACTTCTTGAGGCCAGAGGTGTTGTGCAAATTGCTGCCGCAAGTCTTTCTTGCTAATTTTTCCCGTAGCGGTATGGGGGATTTCTGAGGTGATGATACAGTCATCAGGAATCCACCATTTTGCGAAGCGCCCGTGAAAAGCGGCGAGAATCTGCTTGGCTTCGAGCTTTCCGTCGGTTTCTGGCACCACGATCAATAGTGGCCGTTCGGCCCATTTTTCATGAGCGACACCTATAACTGCTGCCTCGGCAACACCATCAACGGTTATAGCGAAATTTTCAAGCTCAATGGAAGATATCCATTCTCCCCCAGATTTAATCACATCCTTGGTTCGGTCGGTGATGGTCAGATAGCCTAAAGAGTCTATAGTGGCCACATCGCCGGTATCAAACCATCCGTCCACCGTGAGCGCAGGCTCTTCGGCTTTATAGTAGCGTTCGCAAACCCAGGGGCCTCTTACCTGTAGTGTGCCAAAAGCAATACCATCGTGAGGAAGGGGGCTGCCGAGAGGGTCTACAATTCGCATTTCTACTCCAAACCCCGCACGGCCCTGCTTCAGGCGCAGGGCCTTGGCTTCATTCTTAGGTAAATATTCATCTATGCGGGCATTGTAGGTACCAAGTGGGCTCATCTCTGTCATACCCCAGGCATGATGGGTATAGACACCATGCTTTTCTTCAAACTCTTCCATGATACTCCAAGGGCAGGCAGAGCCGCCGACGACCACACGGTTCAAGCTAGAGACCTTTTCTCCACTTTCACGCAAATATTTGAGAAGTGCTAGCCAAACGGTGGGCACTCCAGCGGCGATGGTGACTGACTCTTGTTGTATAAGTCTACTAAGCGTTTCACCACAACCCATTTTAGGGCCTGGTAAAACTAACTTAGCGCCAACAGCAGGTGCCGCGTAGGGAATGGACCAAGCATTAACATGAAACATGGGCACTACGGGAAGGATGGCTTCATCGCGGCGTATGGCGAAGACATCGGGCATTAGTACCCCGTAGGTGTGCAGTGTCATTGCTCGGTGAGAGTAGAGGACTCCCTTAGGGTTCCCTGTGGTGCCAGAGGTATAACAGAGAGCGGCGGCATTTTGCTCATTCAGTTCCGGCCAGTGGAAATCGCCAAAATGATTATCGAGAAGCTCTTCATAGCAATAGTAATTATGTAGAGTGCTTTGGGGCATATGAGCCCTGTCGGTTAAAACGATGAAACCCTCTACGCTGTTGAGTCTATCAACCATTTTTTCAATAAGCGGAACAAACATTGGGTCGATAAACAGCCAGCGATCTTCGGCATGCTCGACAATATAATGAATTTGTTCAGGAAATAAGCGTGGATTGATGGTATGGCAAACAAATCCGCTACAGGAAGTCGCATAGTAGAGTTCAAAATGACGATGGTCATTCCAGGCCAGAGTGCCGATACGATCTCCATTGTTAGCTCCAAGTCTGGCTAGGGCCTGGGCAAGTTGGGCAGAGCGTTTAAAGGCCTCTTTGTAGGTGTAGCGAAACTGAGGATTATCCGTAGTAATGGAGACAATTTCACTATTGGGTGAATTACTCAAGGCGTGCTGCATGATACCGGTTAGGGTAAGTTGTGACTGCATCATCATGCCGTTCATTTAAAGCTCCTATTATTATGGTTTTTAGCACTTGATCTATATAGGGTCGTGCGGATCGATATTTATGCCTTGCTATGAATGAAGAATAAAAAGAATACATTGTACTGTGCATAAGTTGTGAATATGTTTCTATGCACTTAATTAAAGTATCCATACACCACTGATGTTACTGGCATAGAGTGTTCTTCAATTGTGAGTAAGGTAGACCAAAGGGTCTCTATGGAGAATGAAAAATTCTGCACGTATAGTGAATTCCGTAAGTTATTATTTAATTTTCCATACGGTATTTCTCAGGTATACAGAATATTGCTACAAATGCCAAGAATAATTGAAAGGTGGTAGCTTTTTTACTGGATTATTTTGATCCATTCACCGGGCTCTGGTTCGCCCCGAGGATAATAACCATTGAGAAGTCGCAGCTGTTCCTCAGCATATTCACCAATTTCCATGTGTCGTGCCAGGGAGGAAAAGGTAGTTTTTTCTGTAGCTTTTACGTAGCGCAGTCGTCTTATATCCTTCTCTACAATATCGGTTTCCCGCAAGGGTCTGAAACTGCGAATACTGGTTAAAAACAGTGTGTCATAATGTTCGAGATCATCCTTTTTCTGCGATGATGCATTGGCCACTTTACCTTCCAGCATAAATTGACGGCTGCCATAGTAGATAATTGCAACTCGATCTAGATCAATATTATTCTTTTCAAGTGGTGGGACTTTACCTGTGTGTCCCTCTAGTCGGTATTGATTTAGTTCTTCATCTTGTTCCAGCTTGCGTAAATCGTACTGCTCACGCAAGGCCATATCTGCGGGTTGATTCCCCTCACGCTTAGCGACCTTAATCGTAATTGTTGCTGATTGGTCAGGAGCGGTGCCTACGATGGAGGAGCGTTGATTGGCTACTGTCCAACCATCAGGAAACAGCAGTGAGAAGCCTAAACGTTTATGATTAAAACGATTTTTATTGGATTGCCTGGCATTATCACCGTAAACAAGACCATCAGTTTTTTCACGGTAATAGGCTACTTTAACATCCTTGCTCTCTTCAGGTAGGGTACCTGCGGCCTTGACTACTTCCTGTAGACGAATATCGTTGCGTGGGTGAGTAGAAAAAACGCCATGATATGTCTGCGGTTTTTTACCCTCCACACGCGCCCGTCTGCGGGCGAAGATTTCCTGATCTTTTAGTATGCCAATTACATTGAGCATTGCGGTGGGATCATAACCGGCTTTGAACATATACTGCGCACCAAAGCGGTCTGCCTCCAACTCCATTTCCCTCCCATAGCCTTTCACCGCAGCAGTACTCCAGAGATTTGCTGCATCACCAACAACCCGGCTGCCTGTTACCAATACAGATAATACTGATGCGGCACTGGCACCAGTGGCAGCGGTCTTTTGACGAACGGCATGGCGTGCAGTGATATGGCCTATCTCATGGGCGAGTACAGCTGCCATTTCTGCTTCGGAGTGAAGGTAAGTCAGCAGGCCGCGATTGATATAAACATAGCCTCCAGGTAGGGCAAAAGCGTTGATATCCTGGCTGTCGATAATCGTGAAATGATACTTGATGTCGGGTCTATCGCTGGCTGCCGCTACTTTTTGCCCTA
This sequence comes from Microbulbifer mixtoriginis (SeqCode), assembly GCF_052466765.1. Taxonomy (NCBI): domain Bacteria; kingdom Pseudomonadati; phylum Pseudomonadota; class Gammaproteobacteria; order Cellvibrionales; family Microbulbiferaceae; genus Microbulbifer; species Microbulbifer mixtoriginis (SeqCode). Next base: position 1,758,794 of record NZ_CP174289.1, on the reverse strand, counting down.
CGTGGTCAACATAGGCTGTGAGTACTGGATCCTGGTAGATAGGGGTGCTTTCGATCAGCTTTTCATGCATTTCTTTGCCGATAGAAATCTCTTTATCCTCGGACATCAAGACCAGATCGGGCCGGTTGGTGGCCGGGTTGAAAGCACATGCAGTACATACAAGGACCAATAAAAAGACGTACCACCGAAAGAAATTTTGCATTAACCCTGCCTCCCTGCTTATTTATTGTTTAAGAACTGGTGCCTGCTGCGGGTACCAAAAATTGCTGTAGTTGCACGGCCATCCCTTTACAAGCATTGTTTTGTACCCGTGCGATCAGGGGGATTGGTATTACGATGGCGGGCATATAAGATGTGCCTTTGGCATCTGCGCTCAGCTTTCCGGACAGCTCTCGATCGCGAAAATCCCATACTGATGCTTCATAATCAGATTCCTTATCCCAGGTACCGAAACCGAAACAACCAGCTCCGCCAGTACTGATCGTGCAGCTGATAGAGCCGGCACTGGCAGTGGTTTCTGTGGAGCCGTCTATCCAGACGATGTATTTCACCCCATAAGACTCCATTCGTTCACGGACCTCTTTGTTTTCCATAAGGCGATCGAGTGAACGCACATGCATGGGGGCGGTTCTTGGCTCGAACCAGGGATACATAAGATCAATAAACTCTTTTTCGGGAATAATATTAACCCCCATCTCAGGATTGTGTAATTCTCTGCCGACACAGTCGATAAGATTGGGTTCCGTTTCGTAATCACTGGAATGGCGGCGCCCTAATATCACCACGGAATCCCCAGCCGCAAGTTCACCATCGCTACGTCTGTACTCATCAATAACTACAGTGGTGCATCCGCTAAGGATGAGCAGGGATATAACAATTAATGGCTTGAACATGATGAAACCCTCTATTCAGCCTGTGGGGACTTTACTTTAAATTCCTGTAATGACGCAGATCTAATTCTGCCAGAGAGAAATGCCTGTAGCTCGGGAACCTTTTCGAAACCTGTATATAAGGTTGCACCTGCATCGCGAAGAGCAATATTGATTGCTTGGGTTAAGGCCTGCTCTTGGGACTGTAAAAAGGCGGTTGGTGTTTTACCGTAAGCAGTGATCACCCAGTTGGCAACTTGGTTTCCCTGGGAGTCATAGGCGTTCATATCATATTTGATCCACACCTCAAAAATATTGACTCTTGTTTCTCTGGGCATGGTGAACTGAAGTTCACGGACTTCCGGAACTATAACAAGCTCAACATTAGCGGGGACATCCTTAGGGTATTCAGAAAGTGAGATAGTATTGACAAACATAGAGCGGAGAACTGTTTCAAATAGATTTCCCTGTGCTCTGCCAGTATTTATTTTCCATTCCTCTCGGTCCTCACTATCCTCCTGATAGGTATAATTTTTGAAATCCTCGCTCAGATAGATACCCACTGAGAGTGGAAATTGATGACCTACAGGAGCGGGATAGTTTCCTTCAACCTGAACCGTATGGGAGCAGGCCGTAACAATTAGAGAGAGAAAAACCACAATCGCCAGATGAAATGTGGGTGTCTCCTTTATCCTGTGCTTCATGCATGACTCCTGATAACAATCAGCTAGCGAAAATCATTAAGTCCAACAAAAGTGCCACCATTACGATAGGTTAGTTCTCTCATCAGCGCGGCAAAACGTAATCCGGTAGTTTGCAAATGCGGAGGCCTGGAAAACTGTATTGGGAACCCTACTGCGTGGATGCGAATATTGCGTTTACCCTCTCCATGTTGGGCATTGACTCGATCCACAGCCAACATGACATTGCGAATTGATTTCCCTGTAAATTCATCACCTAATACATAGATGCTAATTTTTTTACTGGGATCGTAGAAACTACGCACGGCTTTTTGTATGCCCTCTACAGGACTAGAGTTACTGAAAGGGTTCCATGTTTTTAATCGTTGGAGGATCGCCTGGCGACGTCCAGGGGTATCGGGGATCCACTTGTTGCGGTAATTGAAAAACATGTAATCCCCCATGTCATTCATTACCTGAATACCTTTGACGTTGGGATACAGGTCTAAAGTATTGACCATTTCCGCCATCATGCGGTCCCAACCATAGTTAAACATACTGCCGGAGGTGTCGATAATGAAAAGAATGTATTCACTGTCGACTGGTATACCACCTATGACATTATTTTTACGCTGGTAATTTTCGCCGAGTAGGCGACGCATTTCTTCGGTCATCGTCTGAAGAGCGATAGTCAACTCACCCTTCAACTTGCCTTCCTGGCTTTGTCCTTCCGTTTTACTGGCGTAGACGGCCTGCAGAGCTTGAAGTTCTCCACGTAGATTGGCAATGCGCTTGCGCTCAATGTCAATCTGCTCGCGCTTGGCATTGAGGTCCCTGTTGAGGACGGTGGTTTCACCACGAATTTCTGCGATTTGTTCTTGAAGCTCTATAACCTGAGCCTCCAGATCTATCTCCGCTTCTTCCAATACAATGGGCTCGGCTGTTTTGGCAATCATTAACAGCAATACAATAGCGCCAAATCCACAGCAAATGACATCGAGAAAGGAGATGCTGAATTCTTCTTGGCGTTTTTTCTTTGAAGAACCAATCATGGCCAATCCCTTGATGGGGCGAGAAAAGATCCTTGAGTTTGCATGGCCAGTTTCCAGTATTCACTGGCCGCGAAAGGGTCACCTTCCATTGGAGTGAGAATGATATTGATCGGAACATTCTTGGGAAGCACTTTAACCGCACGTTTGAATAAATTACGGCGTTCCCTACCTGAGACAGTGGCACTTCTGGGTGGCTTCATACCTTGTGTAGGCAGGCCATCGGTGATCAAAATAATGTTATCGGGTAAAGGTGTCATGGCGTGAATGGCATTGAATACCCTTTCTAAACTAGTGCCATTTTCTGGCACGATTTCATCCAATTGTTTGATTGCTTTATCCAACTGGTCACGATCATCTACATTGAGCCAGCGATCTTCCGTCCCGGTGATTACGGCGCGAAAAGATGTATTGAAAGTATAGATCTGGTACTGACTGTCTGGTGGTAACTGGGCGGTGAGCCAGGAAACGGTATTGATGGCCCGACGCCATTTTTCTGTCTGACGTTTAACCCTTGATGACATATTGCGGGCGCGAATAACTTTGATAAGTTCATCACCGAGCATTGAAGCAGAGGCATCAAGTAAAATCAGGATGCGATTACCACCAAGTCGAAGCCCTGTAAGGTACTGACGGTCACCATCTCCACTATATTTGCGCACATTGTTACCGAGCTTCTTATTTTCTTCCTCTAAGTCCTTTTTGGCCTGTTCTAATTTTTTGAGTTTGTCTTGTAATCTTTTTATGTCTTCCTTTTCATCAATACTGTCCACTTCGGCAATATTGCCTTTTACCTCCTCTATTTGTTCGAGTATACGACGTGCAAGTCCTTGTGCCTCTGCGAGTTCATCGCTGACGATATCCAAGGTGTTGCGTGCCAATACAAGGTGCTCCTCCCCAATTTCAACTTCTTCTTGTAGCAGGTTGACTTCAGCGCTCAAGTCCTCAGTTTCTACTTCGATTTCGTGATCGGAGCCATGCTTGATAATTAGAAAAATCAGTGCAACCGCACCAAATCCACAGGACATGATGTCTAGAAAAGATAAGCTGAAGGTAGAAAAGCGACGCTGTTTACGTCTCATAGCGTTCCACACTGATTGCAGTTATGACGTCATGGCGATCCGCAATTCCGATCTTATCTCCGGCGTTTAGATTAACCGGTGCTGCAATTTCCTCACCGTTAAGCATCAGACGAATTCCCGCATCTACTCTTAATGCAAGACGCCCCGCATGGTTGGTAACCGTCGCTGCTGGGTGCTCAGGAGGGGTGGGAGTAACCTGAAATTTATCTTCGTGCCAGAAAACAAATAGTGGCTGTTGTGCGGCAAGGGCGCGATGGCCATATAAAAGATGTGTGGCTACGGCTTCTGAAGGTGCTTCTAAATGCAGGCTGATTTCACTTTCTGGGGCGGCTCTGACACTGCTCACTAATCGCAAAGCAGAGTCAGGACTGCGCAACTCTTTCCAGCGATTCTTAATAGATTGGGCAGTGCTGTCCCTGGATAGAAGGTGCATACGCTGGGCTATCTGCAGACCACCGGGAATTTCTGCCCAGCGATGGGATATAAAGCTCACACTGCCACTATCTGCAAGGTTTTCAATCATTGCCCGAACACGGGAAAGAATAGGAGCTGTAGCGTCCTGAAGTTGGCGCAAAGATATTTTTGCCGTACGATCATCTAACTCTGCAAGAACTTCCCCCTGACTCATTGCGCGGCTGACCCACTGGGGCATCAAATCATAGAGTTGCTGTTCGGATTCTGCAGAGTGCAGTGGATCAAAACGGCACTGCATAACGAAAGCATCCGTGAAAACTCTTGCCCAGGCCTCCTGAAAATGACATAGGCCTGCATCTGCAACACTCTCCGATGATTTTACGGTGGCTTGGTTATCCACCGAAATACGGGAAACGAGAGTTTGATGTAGTTGCAGTTCTACATGCATTTGCAATCCAGCGGGGGCCAAGTCACCAATAGCAGCACTGGCAGAGTCAACCAGGCCAACCACATTCATATTGCTTTCTTTAATAATCCCGAGTAACAGCGCTAATTGCTCGCGAGTAAAATTACCTGGTACTGCTAGCATCAGTTCTTCGGGAAGATCACAGTGTTCGGATATTTCTTGTAAGTGGCAGTAGGCAAGATCGGCATGGTGGCGGCAGCGCTGGTTGGTTGATTTTAAAGATTCTAAACTCAGCCTTCGCCAAAACTGGTTGTTGACTTGGGTGGGGTGACTGCGGGCACGCATTTGCGCTGCGGTGCCTATGTGAATACATCCCGGTTCAATTACCGCAATACCGGGGCTTTCCAGAACTTCCGTGGTATCGATAAAAACTCTTAAACCACAGTCATTGATTTCAAGGACACCTTGTCCCATGGAGTATTCCTCGCGGCGAATATCCGAGATGATAATTTTGAATTCGGCTAGCTGATTTTGAGAAATCTCAGCAGGCGGTTATCGCAATAGTTCTGTGTATCCAAGACCAGTCTTTCTTGCATAAGCTGTAACTGGTGGGTAAAAAACATAATGACAATGCTGATCACCAGGGCAATGAAGGTTGAGTTGAAGGCGACCCCAAGGCTTACGGTAACCCCGGCAATATCACCCTCTACTGCTTTATGGGCTTGAGAAAGTGCCTCGCCGATGCCGCGCACGGTTCCGATAAACCCGATCGAGGGAATTGCCCAAGTGATATAGCGCACCATTGCTAACTCCGAGTCGAGCCGATCGCCCTCTGTTTCGCACACTTCTTTCACCGAATTGGAAACTGCAGCCACATTTTTGGTAGAACCGAATCTTTGTAGCGCGGTGAGTAGTGCTCTTGGCACGAGATAACTTCGTTCCTCTTCGGGTAGTGCTTGTATGGGGCGGGACAGGTCGCGGGTGTCTTCGGGTAATATAGGTGTGCCTTCGCTGATATTAAGAAGGGCTTTATCGAGCAGTTTACGCTCGCGTATGCTGCGGTGTGCCTTTAGGCCCATGATTGCCATGGCCCACAACATCAGTACAAAGCAAGCTTCCTGCTCGTAGTCTTTCATCACAATATAAATGGAACGTTGCTGAACGTAGGTTTCTCCTGCTGCCTCCCGTGCAAGCTGTTCTTCTATCAAGGCATCTGCGTTAGGGCGAATGATGGCAACATAAATGGCGTGAACCAGGATAATAGATCCCAGCAGAGCAAATATCTGGAACACAAAGTCTGAGGATTTGAATTTCATGGTGGTGCCCTTGGCGGCTTCTCTTTTAAATATCCACAGGATAAGAAACAGATAAATCTTCAGAAATTTCTTCTGAAGACTTGTAATCATCTGAACGATTGCCCTTGCGTTTGTTTTTTTCTGTTTTCTCCTTGTTCGCCTGAGCAACGGTCATCTCATTGGTATCTTCTTTCTCCTGGGCAAATAAGTAAGAGGGTAAAAGAATGATGAGTATTAAAATGATCTTGAACATCTTTACTCCTTCTTTAATTAATCCAGCGCGCGACCCTAAATCCAATATCATTGCGGGGAGCTTCGCCATAATCACGGTAAGATAAACGCAGTTCGGTTAACCCTGAATGACGCCAGCTGGAGCCACGAATTACATGGTAGTCGCCATCCTGTGGGCCAATCGGATTTTCTTCCAGGCGCGATGAGAGTCCGGTACCAATGGTATAGAGGTCGTGAATCCACTCAGAAACATTGCCACCCAAGTCGTATATACCAAGAGGATTTGGACTGTAACTGCCGACGGGAGCCGTGGCTGCATAGCGGTCGCTATAGGTGCGTAATACTGCCGGGACCAGCTTGGCAGCGTGGCTGTCAGCATAGTTACCAGAGTTGGCGCCGATAGGTAGTTCATTGCCCCAGGGGTATTTACGCATGGTGCCCTTATCATAGCGTGCCAACCAGGCCCATTCGGCTTCTGTGGGAAGACGATAGCCATCTGCCGCTGAATCAAACCCAACTATTTTGCCGCGCTCGGTTAGGTATACAGGGTTAAGACCTTCACGTTCACTGAGCCAGTTGCAAAATAAAGCCGCATCGGCCCAACTGACATTGACGACAGGTAGGTTGTCATTATCCAGGCTAACTCCATTCACATGCCTTGAGGTATGCATACGTTTAAAGCGTCTGAATTCTCCATTAGTGACTTCGGTGGCTCCGATATAAAAAGGACGATTGAGAGCGACTTGGCGCATCACCTCATTGGCACGGCGCCCTTGTTCACGTCGTGAGGATCCCATAGTGAATACAGCATTGGGGCGCATCAACTTCATGGTTCCATTCGCGCCATGTTGATAGGATGCCGGAACCTGCTGCCAGCGAGCCTGCTCTTTGGTCAATAATACTGCGCGTACCGTCTGCTCCAGCTTGTCGCTTGGGATTACTCTGGTATCAAATGCTTGGTAGCCATTCTTCCTCACTTCAATTTTGTGACTTTTCGTTGGGAGGTTGAATGACTGTCCGCTTTTACCCGCATATTGTCCATCAATATAAACCTCTGCATCAGTGGGTACACTCGTTACAAATACCCTACCGTACACGGCGTTCAAGTTAACGCTGAGATCCCGTTCCATTCCGGCGGAAAGGTCTATGGTGTGTACTACAGAGGCGTAACCTTCTTTAAAAAAGCGTAATCGATGAGCTTCTCCTGATGACAATTCAAGTTCAAGAGGAGTGTGTCCGCGGAACTCCCCATCAACAGTTACACTGGCGCCTTCGGGAATTGAAACAACTCGTAATAGTCCATCGGCTGGGCCCAGATTTACCGTGGGAAGGGCTTGGTCCACACCGGCGGTAACTGCTATTGGGACATCGACAGTTTTATGTTCTGGTAGGGAGATGGAGACAACCCTATCCCCTTGCACCAGCTCTGTATTGAGAGGTGTTGTGCCAAGAGTTTTTCCATTGGAGGTGACAGTGGCACCTGGGGGATTACTACTAATACGTATATTGGCCCAGGCTGGACGAAGTTTTGCTTGCAAGCGATGAGTGTTGTCGAGCCCCTCGACTTTGATTACTTGGGTATAGGGGAGATAACGATCGGAGAGAATTGTTACCCGAAGGGAACCTGGACGTATATTTTCCACCAGTCCGTTTGTATTGGGCACTTCACCGCCATTGATTATTATTTTGACTGGAACCGGGGGGTCTGTTTCAACTTGCAGATGGCCTGGCAGCTTATCCAGGGTCACTGCATGGCGGCTGTGCCCATCGCTGCCGACTTCAACCTCACCACTCTTGGATAAATAACCATCTGCACTGATGGTGTAACTGTAGTTGCCGGGAAGCACCAGATGTCCATCTCCCAGTGGCAGGGCAAAGCCATTAATATTGACTTTTGCATTGTTAGGCACGGTTTCAAATATGAGGGAGCGGGCGATGATTAAGTAGGTCAGCGCCAAGAGACTTAATAACAGACAGGCTGCTACTACCAGTGCACGCTTGGACAGGAACAGGCGAGCACGGTTAGAGCTGACTTGAACCGGTGTGAAGCCTATAGGTTCGATGAGAGGTGAGTCATCGATTACAGGTTCATTATCACGAACTGAGACCGCCTCTTTCACTGCCATTTACACTTCCCTATTGCTGTGTCGTTATGGAGTTATCGCAATAATCTGGCACCGATGAAATACACGCTAAAGCGCAGCCGATACCAAGGCTGGGTTGGATGTTTTTTTGTGTGAAATAAAGCTTAGCTCGCTGCCACCGGAGGGTTGGCGATCAGCGAGCCGTTTGTCACAGAACACCTCTTTTCCTGTGAATGAACCTTCTGATTCATCTCAGGATTTGCCCCTTGCGAATATCTTCTTTATTGGATTTTCATCTCGCTCAGGGGTTCTTGTCTTCAGCTATTATTAGCGCCGTTTACTTTCTCTGCGCACTGAATGACCACTTCGGTGACAGGTTTTCCGGGTTTTACAATGAACTCACGCCGTACATCCCGATACCCATCGCGGGTACCAATGGCTGTGTAGCGACCGGGTTTTAAGGCGATTTCTCGTTGGTCAAAATTACCCAGACGTCCAACATGGTAAATCGTGACACTGGTACTACGATCGGATTTGAAACGAACGGGTAGAGGTATCAGAGCTTGGGTAAGCGCATTTTCTAGGTCTTCTATTTGCTGAACTAAGCGTGGTGTTTGACCGTTTACTTTACGTGCATCGGCTAAGACAGTGCGGGCAAAGTGGTTGCGCTTACCTTCACTAAGGGTAAGGGGGTCTTTGAGTAATTCTTGTAACTGATCATCTAATTTGGCCCTGGCAGAAGAGCGTGCCTTCCCCGTAACTGCAGCAACCAGGCTACTATCCTTTTTCAACAAGGCCGTATAACTTTTGAGAGCATCACGCCAATCTTCTTTTTTTTCCTGTGAGCGTGCCAAGCTCAGTAGTTTATTAATTTTCTCCCGCTCCATACCATTTTTTGCCTGTTGTAGGCCGATGGTCGGTGCTTTAGCAGTAGGCTTTAATGCTTGCGCTTGATTGAAGAATTGTTTAGCGGATGTGTAATTTTTATCGGCAATCGCTGCGTAGCCAGAAGACATAGCCTTTTGGTAGTCTCTCTCAGTGATTTCTATTTCAACCTTTGCCAGTAATGCTTGAGCTTCAACAGTCTCAGGGTCAACCGAGAGTGATTGCTCAAGAGATGACTTAGCCTGGTCTAGGTCGGAATCGGAGTAGGCGTCTTTTGCCTGAATATATCTCCACCAGGCAGAGGGTAATTTATCGGTCCGCTCAAGTCCCTTGAGACCTCTTGGGTGATCTTTAGAGATAGTAAGTACTAGATTAAATGCATCTAGTGCAGAATCCTTATCCCCTATATCCAAAGCACGATTACCCTCGCTAAGGTGTATCTCAATTCGCTCGGGAATACTGTCACGCAATGTTTCTAGTGCTTGTAAGGATTCCCGGTACTTTTCCAGGGCTTGCATGAATTGTCTTTTTCGATAAAGACTGTCAGCCTTTAGAGCTAGGTCTTCAGCGGAGTAGTAATCTTCGAATGCCCATAACTCAACTTGACGTTCTTGTAGCTCCTCTTTAAGGGCGAGAATATCTTGCAGAATTTTTTGCACATCCCTGCGTTGCTGCATGATTTCAGCATCGGAGTAGGGGGATGACTGTGCCGGATCCTCCTCTGGTGTATTTATTGTTTTGGCAACAGCCATTTTATCGGTTTGTAATTTTGGAGTTTGCACAACTTGGGGAAGTCCCCAGAAAACCCCTACCAAGCCACTGAGCATTACTGCCCCCAGCAAAAAAGGCCAGTATGAATTTTCCCTTTCCGGCTTGTCAGTTTTAGGGCTGGTTTTCTTGGGGATGCGAGCTTCCTCACCGCCAAAGCTAAACTCTGCGGGCTCGATCGGAGTTGAATCTTCCTTGGTGTTATTGCGGTGCTGCATAGTGATTCCGCCGTTTTATTAAGTTACCCAGTGAAGATCTTGGGTGCTTGCTAAGGGTTAAAATCTGACCGGTTTACCTCGATAAGGTCTGCACTTCATATACTGGTTTCGGAAGACGCTGTTTCGGCTTCATAAATTTCTTTCAAGATTTCCCGCCATTGACGATATTGGTTCTCTACTGTGCCGCTCAGGGTGACGGTGCGATCTTCCAGTTCGACAATTTGTGGTTCGACTTCAGCCTCCATCGAGTCTCCTAATTCCTGCAGAGCTTCCAGATGCATCTTGGCATCTGCGCGACGATCAAAGCCGCTCTTAATTAAATAACCGCCAGCACCAATACCTACCTGTCCCGCAGCCTGGGCACTGCCTCCTCCTGCACCGGCTGCGGCGATACCGCCGATAATGGCCGCGGCTCCCATGATGGTGTGGTTGCGGGCTTTACGCTTGAGTTCGCGCATTTGCCGAACTTCCTCATAGCTCCGTGCTCGCCACTCTTGGTAGGGTACTTCCATGGTTTTGGCAAAAGTGCCGTAGTATTCCTGGAGTGTGTCCACAAATAGATAATCGCGCTCACGGATTTTTCGTACTCGCTGCAACATAGGATCATTTTCTGCAGGTAGAGCGCTCAGGTAATAAATACCTTCTTGGCTTTGCTGCAGATAGCGCGTAAAGGCTTCAGGGGAAAAGCTCCTGGCGAAGCGCATCTCAGAGATAGTGCGGATTTCAGCAATCTGTTGATTGGATAGCCCTTGTCGATAATTCAACATGTCATTGGAAACCCGGTTATAGATTCCCTGAAAGGCATCTCCTTCAGTAGGGTGCTTACGATCATAGGCGTAGTGAGAAGCGTATTCCGAATATTCCTTGGTAAACCAGCGTTGACCACGGGAATCGGTAACGGTCACTTCCATGGTGAGAATTTCACCATCGGATTGGATTATCTTTCCAGAAACTGTTACATCAATATTGGTGCGGGCAGATGGGATAACTCTCACTGCCCCCCAACCCAGGCTGGACTGCAATGAGTCAGCCAGGGTAACTGCCATAAAGCGGGACTCAGCCTGGCGTAATTCGGGAAAGACCAGGGTGTCTTCGTCAACTTCAACAGTGTCTATACCGGGATCGAACTGGATAACGCCGACGTCCAGCAGGCGCTCTTCCGCAATATTTTTGTCCTCAATGGTGAGGGGAGTAAATGCAGTAGTTCGTACTTCGGTTGTGGTACATCCGCTAAGTAGTGCTAGCAGTAACCCAGCAGTTATCAATGCGAGCCGAGCTGTAAATAAACAGCGATAGTTTTTTCGAGTTAAAAGTGCCATCTATGCGTCCTCTGTAACTACTTCGTCGCATTTTTATATTTTCGATACTCTTCCCAGAGCTTTTCCCGTAATTCAGGATCGGTCTCCCGTGTGGCGGCTTCACGAATTTGTCTTGCCACTACATCGTCATCGGTACCACTGGGAATATCTGCAGGCACCACTGGCTGTGAGCCGCTGTGGTTGTACTCCCCTTGGCGCCCCTTAGTGGGTAAACCGGGGCCTGTTACCTGGCCGCTGGAATTGTTTTGCTGTGGGCCCCCGCCGCTGGGTGCTCCGCTTCCGGGTGGAGGGGGGATTTCGGCTTCCGCAGATTCAATGAGATCTTCCAGTGATTCTCCAGGTGGCGCTTCATCCATTGCCTCTTCCTCGCCCTCTTTTGAAGCGGAACCAGGCCTGTTACGGACATAGTCCCGTTCACGCAGGATCATGCCGTCGTAGCTCACCATAGTGGATTCGAAGCGGCCCTCAAGCTCTGCGACTCTCTCCGCGGCTGTGCTGGGAACTTCATTGGGCGCACTGCCAGCGCGAGTAGAGCCATTACTGGGTTGACCGTTGGTGGACGCATTGCTATTTGAGGCCGAACTACTCGACGAGGAGCTGTTCGAGGAAGAGCTACTTGATGAGGAGCTACTTGAAGCCGAAGCTGTTTGCTCCTCCTCGGAGAAGTCGATCTCATCCGGCGGGGTGCCGTCCTGGCTAGAAGAGGGATCTGGAGGCGTACGTCTTTCATCCGGAGATTGCTGTGAATCACTGTAGACAGGGGATGATGGAGAGCGATTGCGGGAATCTGCCTCCGGCATGCTATCACCTGCTGAGGGCTCACGGGAGGAACGTTGATTTTCACTGGAAGCTGTTCCGGACTTTTGTTTGGACTCTCGCTGTGCCGTTGGCATATTCGCGCTGGGTTGGCTCGAAGAACGACTACTGGGTTGCCCACCACTGCTACTGGACTGTGACTGGCTAGAGCTCTGTGAACTACTGCTAGAACTGCTGCTTGATGAGGCGCTGCTCTGAGACTGAGATTGCGAGCTGGAAGAGGGCATCGCCGGTGGTTGCGATTGGGTTTGCTGGCTTTTACATCCAGTAATCACTGTAGTCAGTACAACGACAGAGAACAGAGTGTGCCAGCTAATGCCCTGGCGGTGACTTTTTCGTACCGCTTTCCGAGTTGTCATCTCTTTTCTCCTAGAAGGGCTTGGCGTTATGCCGGGAGGCCGCGATCAATTCTGCGACTCCCCAGCTGCCCGGAAAATGGCTGGTGTGGAAATTTAAAAGTAGTTGTTATTTGATTATTTGCGCGCTCTCCACAACACATCACTCAGTGTCTTTTCAGTGAATTACTCAATCGAAAACAAAGCGCTGAACAATACCGCGTGTTGCTACCGCTTCACCATCTTCAAAGCGCGGCCGGAATTTGGCGCGTTTAAGTATGTTTCGGACTTTGGAGCGAATCTGTACTTTATCGGATGGGTAGGCTCTGAGGATTTTAATATTGCGTGCTTTGCCAAAGGCAGTGACATCGTAAGAAACAGTGATATGTGAGTTGGCCAGGGCTTTGCTTTCCGATTCCAAAATCGGCAGGGCAGGTAGTGCGATCGGGCGACCAAAAATATCCTCAATTTCATCGCTGGAGGCACCATTGTCCCACAGAGATTTATAAGCCTCTCCATAAGTGCGGCGCGCGGAATGCCATTTATTGAACATCATATACCAGTCGCCCAACTCGACTTTTGCTTTTGCAGATGCGGCCGGGGGTGATTGAGGGTTACGCTGGTAGACATCGACGATTCGGGTAATCGCTTTTTTGCCAGTATTGAAGCTCTTCATTCGATAGTGATCTACCATACTGCGCTGACTTACATCGGGGCCGCCGCCAAAGCTGGTATTGACGACGAGCGGCGCCTGGGCCTCTCCTTTGTAATTGGCGAGATAGTAATTCGTTGCTTTCAGCCCGCGTAGTGCGTCCACTAGACGCAGATCGTTGGAGCCAAAATTTTTGCTGATGATATCGACCGCGAGGGTGTAGAGCTTGGTGGCGTTGATTAGGTGCTCGACCAGAGTCTCACCTTTCTTCTCAACATAAGATTGTAGGTGCCAGCGACTCAGGTTATTGATTACAGGCAACATCCGCGGATCTTTTTTACCGTAATTTTTTTCGTGCAACCAGTAGAGATACTGTTGGTTGTCGTTGGCTTCTTCCCATTGATTCAACGCAATCTGGCTTTCTATCAAGCGTTCAATCATCGGTATCTGACTGAGGGAATAGAGGCCCTCATTCACTCTATTAACTAACATTGCACGGCGGAATTCGGTGGCGGCTTCCTCATGGGCTCCAGCTTTCTGCAGTGCAGTGGCCAGGCCCAGCAGCTGCTCATCAATACCGATACCATAGGCACCATACTCTGCTTCAAGATCTTCAATGCGTTCACGGTAATATTCGACAGCCTCTGAGGGGCGCAGCTGTCTTCGGTTTTTTTTCAGCGGTTTGGAGGCGGCTTCAATAAAGGCCTGGGGAGGGCCTTTCGGATCTGGATTCGCAGTGGCGTCATCTGCGGCAATGGCGCCGTTACACAGCAGTGCTGTGGCTGTAAACATCAAGCCGATAGCAAGGCGATTGCAGGTATCTATCTGTGTCACGATTGAACCACTTCCATTCCGGTTTACTTTGCCCACAGCTGTGCAATAGGCCTTAGCCATCACGCAGGGGTGTGGATCTCGTCTCCGCCCGATCGCCGGAAAACCGACAGATACGGTGGAAGCTCTCTCCTGAAATGTGGTTCTGTTACAACTCTGAAGGCACGTCTTTTTTACTCATAGCCGCTCAGAGAAGCCGCATCCGGAGGCTTATTTTTGCGCTCCTGGCTGCGTATTAAACAGTATAGCCAGCACAGTCTGTCATCAGAGGGATTGTGACGGAGACTTCAACCAACCGGTGAATAGGTTACCGGGATGCCTGCGGGCACTCTTTCGGTTTAGCAGCTGGGGAGAAATAGCAGTGCCGAAGGTCGGCAAGTAAGTGCCAAAAATTTTTAGAGTAAATTTAAGTGACTACTCGATGGCTTTGCGCTGCAGGGGTAAGAACAGGAGTATTTGGATTTTCATCCTATATGAATAGGTTTGATTAGGTGAAAACGGCTAAAGCCATGGGGTCTGTGGTCACTACATTTGGATTGCTGGCCGGCAGGCGCCATAATCAGCCGATTCGAATGAGAGGAGAGTGCCGGTGAGCATCTATATCGATCCCGAAGTGGCCGCAAGCCTGCGTGGATATGAAGTACCCGAGAGGCTGGGCTTCGGGACGGCAATGGCCCCTATAATGTTTCGTGCGGTCTATCAGGACGGTTGTTGGAGTCAGGGTGAGTTGATTCCCTATACGCCCTTGTCGATAGATCCTGCAGCAAAAGTGCTGCACTACGCTCAATCGTGTTTTGAAGGAATGAAGGCCTACCGGACCCAGGCTGGTGGTATTGCTCTATTCCGACCCGAGAAAAATGCTGAGCGAATGGCCTTTTCTGCCAAACGCCTGTGCATGCCCCCGGTGCCAGAATCCCTGTTTCTCGATGCCGTACGTACTGTTGCTTCCTATTGCGCCAACCTGGTACCGGGTAATAGCGGCGAGTCTCTCTACTTGCGGCCGTTTCTGATTGGCACCCAGGCGGACCTTACCGTGTCTGCTAGCAGCTCTTATGAGTTCTATGTGATTGCCAGTCCCTCAGAGGCTTATCACTCCGGTAGCATGCGTCTTTGGGTGGAGAGGGAAGATGCACGCGCCGCAGTGGGTGGCACAGGGGATGCCAAGGTTGGCGGTAACTACGCGGCCTCTCTATTGAGCGTAGGGCGGCTCAAGGAGCGCGGTTATGATCAGTCTTTATGGCTCAATCCGTCTGACCGAAACAGCGTAGATGAACTCTCTGGGATGAACTTCTTTGCGGTAATTGAAGGGACATTGCATACGCCAGCACTGACCGGCTCCATCCTGGAGGGTATTACCCGTTATTCACTATTGGAGCTGGCCGAAAGCCTGGGCTATCAGGTCGTAGAGGAGTCCATTCCGGTTGATCGATTACTCAACCAGATAGCTTCTGGCAGCTGCACAGAGGCTTTTGCCTGCGGTACAGCTGCTATTATCAGCCCTATTAGCGTTATTGGTGATGCAGAGCATTGCTATGAGCTGCAGCAGGCTCCAGGTCCTGTGGCCGAAGCTTTACGTCAGGCGCTTCTGGATATTCAAGAGGGGCGGGCAGAGGATCGCTTTGGCTGGATGCAGACTGTTGAACCTGCGAGCTTCTGAGCTTAGCTAAATTATTAAAAGTAACCGGCTGTAGGTTGGTGGCTGGTTACTTTTTTTAATTAGCGAAATTGGCATGGCAGCATTTGATTTTTCTCTACTTCTGCCTCTTTCCCTTTAGTCTGGGGTTGTTTGGTATCACCTCACGCTTTAAAAATGTTTCCGCGAGAAACGTGCATGTAAGCATTCCCGCCAATCTCTTTTCTACGGTTGACTTGAACGACTGTTGCTCCTACAAGTAACTCGATACAAGAAGAAACGCACTGGAGCTTTTGGGGTGGCCTTTTGGTAGTACCTTCATATTGACCGGCAGTTCCAAGATCAATTTGACTAGATAGGTCGCACTCAGAGTTCCCTAGAACCTGAGGAAAACAGAATGTTGACCCATATGTTCGGCCTGATGCTCCAACCTCGCAAGCAGTGGGAGTTGATTAGCTGCCTCCCCGAGAAAAAACTTCGCCGACAAATCTCCTACGTTATTATTTTGGCACTATTCCCTGCAATCGCCTGGTATTTTGGCACTACTCAGGTGGGTTGGAGTATCGGCAATGGGAATCCGGTAAGAATAACCGGCCAGAGTGCGTTGGAATTGGTAGCGGTTTTCTACTGTACGATGGTATTGGCGGTTGTCTCAATTGGTTACTTAATTCACTGGATGGCGAGAACCTATGGTGCAGAAACGCACCCGATGAAAGGTGTAGTCGTGGCAGGGTTTACAGCGACTCCAATATTTTTGGCAGGTATTGCGGGAATCTATCCGGTGTTGTGGTTGGATATTTTGTTGGCAACTGTGGCGGTAGCTTATGCGGTGTATCTACTTTACCTGGGGATTCCTATTGTTATGGGTGTCTCAGAGGAGCGAGGATTTCTTTTTGCCAGTGCAATTATTACTGTTTCCCTGGTTATCGCTGTAATAATTATGGTAGGCACGGTATTGTTCTGGAGCTATGTGTCCGCTCCTGTTTTCCACTGATTTTTTTTCACAGATCACTACCTGTGAATTTTTGTGTTTATCTGCCAGTCGGTTTTACTTGAGCCGGCTGGCTTACCCCCTTCATTTATCAGCTTGTCTTGAATCTATTTTATCTCAACTCAATTGTAATATTCCTTTTTGCACCAAAACACTATGGGTGCTGTTACTCTTTGGAGGTCTCTTTTGAGGAAAGTAAATCCGAACCTCTCTGAATTTCTCAGAGTATGCAATGAGTTGTTATCAGAGCGTACAGCCAAAGGTCATGCCTTTAGTGTTATCGAATCTCGCGAGAGGTCGGAAAGGATAATACAGGAATATGTTACAGACATCCCGGACATTGACCAGGTGATAGATGATGAAATCTATACCAGTGGATACAATGTCCCTGTGAGGATATTTAACCCTAATTCGAGCTTGGCACTACCGGTTCTTTTATATCTGCACGGGGGTGGTCATATGCTGGATAGTGTTAAAGCCTATGACCCTATTTGTCGTAAAATGGCGATAGCTACACAGCATATTGTGGTGGCACCAGAATATCGGCTTGCTCCAGAAAATCCTTATCCAGCCAATATTGAAGATACTTGCGCTGTAGCTCGTGGAGTTTGGACGAGCCTTTCCCGACACAAGATCGACTATCAAAAGTTACTCTCAGTAGCGGGAGACTCTGCAGGTGGTTCTTTATCGGCAACTTTGTCGCATATAGCACAATTTGACACTGGGATTTATATAGACAAACAGGTTCTTATTTATCCTTGTGTTGACTATACGGCAGGCTGTCAATCTTACCAAAAATATGGGAAAGGATATTTTCTAGAAGCTGAGAAATGTTACTGGTTCTTTGAAAAATATTTCCGGGATGGCCAGTGTAGAAAGTCGGCATCTCCACTTTATATGGATTTTACTCAAAGGCTGCCAAAAACTCTGGTGATTACAGCAGAGTTTTGTCCCTTGTGTGATGAGGGTAAATTTTACTTTGAGAGGGTGAGGTCGGTTGGTGCACACGCTGAGTATATACACTTTGAGGGTGTTATACATGGATTTTTAAATGTTGAAGATTTGCTCAAAGATATTTGTGCAGAAGCTTATGAAAAAATAGGTAGGTTTCTGAACAGCTAAATTATTGTAAATTCTTCAACCAGGCTTGTAATGGTACTTAAGAATATAGCCATTGCTGAGCTCCAATTGCTCAGAAGCTTCTTTTCCAATAGAGAGTTCAATTTCAGTGATCGCATTGATTATCTGTGTGGGCTCGACATCAATGCATTGAATACTCATTGAATAAATGGCACCTTCTTTACTGTCAACAGAATATTCAATAACTTGCAGAAAAAGACTATCTGTCCCATATAAGATTTTAATACCGGGGCCCTTTAATAGGGGGATAGTATATTTTACAGCCCCCCAGGGGCCATCGCAGCGAATTGCCTGGTACTCTGAGGGCGCTGTTTGGGCAGATGTAGACTTAGATTCCTTACTTAGGGTTAATTCACTCAATATCTGTCGAGTATGAAACTGCCATCCCTCTGGGGTTGTAATCTCAATTTTTAAAGTCGGTTGAGCAAGCACTTGAAAACTTAGAAAGGCAAATGGCATTAAAATCAACTTGCGAAATTCCATCTTGATTGCGATTCCTTAGGGAATGTGGGGTACGGGTAAACGTGCTTTCAATAATTGGTTGCATGAAGCGCCAAGCTGGTAGCCCTGCATGTTTTCTAGTCTTTCAAATAATAATAGTGTCTTGAAGGGTATCTAGGGGTCAGATAGTATGCAGAAGCTTGCCTAGCAAGTTTTTTTGCGCGACTTAATTGGTACATTCGTACCTACCAAAGCCAGATGTAGTAGCTACAAACAATAATTCAAACAAAGGGTGAAGCATGAAGACCTTGTCCTACATCGGGGTGGCTCTCACGTTATTACTAGTCTCCGCCTGCGGAGAGAAGAAAGCCCCTCAATCAAATCCTGCAACTAATGATGTTGATTTTCAGAAAAAACTGTTGAGGCAACTTATTGCTGCTAAGCCAGGTGATGTCATTATTGTTCCTGAAGGGGAATTTCAGATTGATCGTAGTCTTTCTCTAAATGTTGATGATGTCACTATTCGTGGTATGGGAATGGATAAATCTATCCTCTCATTTAAGAGTCAAATTCAAGGGGCTGAGGGACTGTTGGTCAATGCTAACGATTTCACGATAGAAAACTTGGCAATAGAGGATACGGTGGGTGATGCCTTAAAAATTAATGAAGGGCAAAACATTATTATTCGTAATGTTCGTGTTGAGTGGACTAATGGCCCATCTACAGAAAATGGTGCCTATGGAATTTATCCGGTACAGACACGAAACACCTTGGTGGAAGGTTCAGTTGCTATTGGCGCTTCAGATGCTGGTATTTATGTCGGTCAGTCTCGCAATGTGATTGTGCGGAACAATCGCGCTGAGTTTAATGTGGCGGGCATCGAAATAGAAAATACTATCGGTGCTGATGTGTATGGCAATGTGGCAACCAATAATACAGGGGGTATTCTGGTTTTTAATATGCCAAATTTGCCTCAGCCTGGGCATAGTACGCGTATTTATGATAACGATATATTTAAAAACAATGTAAAAAACTTTGGGCATGAAGGAACCCCTGTGGCTGCAGTTCCTGCAGGATCGGGTATCGTGATTAATTCCAATGATCAGGTTGAGATATTTGATAACAAGATTGCGGATAATGATACTGCCAATATTATTGTGAGTAGCTACTTTACTGCGGGTTATTACAGCGATAAGTCGACTCAGGCAGACTTTGATCCATATCCGGAAGGTATTTATATCTATAACAATCACTTTGCAGGAGGTGGTTCATCACCAGACCACTTAGAACTTAAGGCGCTAAAGTTAGCGCGTTTTGGACTGGGTGGAAGCTTGCCCGATGTACTTTGGGATGGTGTTGTAGATACCAAGAAAATGTTTGAGGGCGCCCTGCCAGACCACCTTCGGCTATGCATCGATAACACGGATGTGGGCATATTGAATATTGATTTCCAAAATAACTATCAAAATATTTCCACCGATATTTCTGCTCATCAGTGCCGTCTGAAAAAGCTACCAGAGGTCGTTTTGAAATTTGACCGGCCGGATGAAGAAAAAAGCGCGGGAGATCATTTGGCTGTCTTGGAGGGGGGGAATGAATAAGTGGAATTACTTGGTGGGCTCTTTCCTTCTCCTTATTACTACATTAATGGTCACCCTCAGTGGCTGTGAGAAAGCCCAAGCCCCAGTTCAACTATTTGCCGAAGATGCTATTCCTGAGAGGCTTAGTGACTGGAATCTGGTCAATATTATTGATAACGGTTTGATCCCCAACGCAGGTGTGCTGCCGTACGATTTAAATACTGGGCTTTTTACCGATTACGCCCATAAACTGCGAACCGTGTGGATGCCCGCAGGCACCTCGGCAGAGTATGGTGAGGAGCAGTTTGAGTATCCGGTGGGCACGGTACTTACCAAGACTTTTTACTATCCAAGAGGAGAGGGTAATACAGTTCTGCGCACCGATAATTTTACTCGGGACTACCTTGAGGGGCGCAGTGGAGAAGCTTTGGATATGCGGGCTGTGCGTTTGATTGAGACCCGTCTGTTAGTAAAACGTCAGAGGGGCTGGCAGGCGATCCCCTATATTTGGAATGCGGCTCAAACTGAAGCCGTTTATGAAATCGCTGGTGATACCACACATTTTAAACTGGTGAACGACTCTGGGGATGTCTCAGAATTTACTTATGTGGTGCCCGATGCCAATCAATGCGCCGGTTGCCATGCTGACAACTTTACTGGAAAGAAGATTTCCCCACTCGGCCCGAGAGCAAGACACTTAAATCGAGATTTTACCTATCTTAGTGGAACAGAGAATCAGTTATCCCACTGGCAGAAAGTGGGATATCTCAAAGGGCTTCCCGCGCTGATATCACTACCAAGCCAGGCTAGTTATGCAGATACTTCAAAATCGCTAGAAGATAGAGCTCGCGCCTACCTCGATATCAACTGCGGTCACTGTCATAACCCGGCCGGTGCCGCTGACACATCGGGGCTGATGCTTCATCACAGTGAAACAGACTGGCGCAAGATGGGCTTGTGTAAACCACCAGTAGCGGCGGGTACTGGCAGTGGAGGGCGGGTATTTGCCATAGTACCGGGAGAGCCGG
The DNA here is from genome assembly GCF_052466765.1 of Microbulbifer mixtoriginis (SeqCode). Lineage (NCBI taxonomy): Bacteria > Pseudomonadati > Pseudomonadota > Gammaproteobacteria > Cellvibrionales > Microbulbiferaceae > Microbulbifer > Microbulbifer mixtoriginis (SeqCode). The sequence goes on along the minus strand of NZ_CP174289.1, from coordinate 1,738,047 downwards.
ATCACTCAATTTTGAATTTCCGTGTAGAGTCCAGCGATCCGGGCGCGATGATGCCGGAGTTAGGGCGAAGTTTGGTACATGAAGAGGGGGTGAGCTTACTACGCCAGTGGGTGGCGGCTATGTCGGGAAGCTGCTCATAGTGCAGTGAGTGATATCAGGCTGGCCACTTAAGGAAGAAGGCGGCACAGTGTTTGGGCACCGTGCCGCTAACCTGTGAGATAGTCTTTATATTTCAGCCGTATGCTGCGGTCTCGGCAACTTGGGTAGCTGTTGCAGGAATTAAGCCGCGAACCATCATGGTAACTGTGCGCTCAAGCAATGGAGAATCCAGTGCAATGGAGCCACTCAAAATTTCATATTCCAACTTGAGAATAGTGCCGTGAGCGATTTGCGCAGCGGCTTCTGGATCAACAACGCCCAGCAAGTGGAAGAATTCCTGAATTAGGGACTCTCTCGCATGGCTTGACATGCGTACCGCCCGCGTCAGTTGTTCGTTGCGCAGCGCCTCATTGCGGAAGGCCAACTCAACCAAACGGCGGTCACGATCTTCAGCCTGGTTGCGCACATGTGTGAGGATGAAGCGGGTGAGCTGCTGCACCAACAGTTTGTGACTACTACTCGATGCGCGCTCTTGTGAAGAGAGGTTGCGAGCCGCATTGAAACTTTCTTCTTGAAGTTGGCGTGTGCTTTCCAATCCCTGCTCAACGAAGTAAGTGAATGAATCACTGATCAGATCGTTGAGGTCTTTAAAATAGTAGGTAGTGGCGGCCAGTGGTACATTCGCTTCGCGAGCTACGGCGCGGTGGCGGATACCGCGAATCCCCTCTTTTACGATTAGTCGCAGGGTGGCCTCTAGGATGGCCTTGCGGCGCAGGCGGCTGTCGGCTCGCTGTGCACGGCGGCCGTGATAGACCAGATCAGACTTTCCATTGTCTACAGTCATAGCAGTATCCCTGTTCTTTTTGTGTTGGCTCCGATCGCTCTAGCAAGCTGTTCGGTCGTGCCATTCTAGCCAAACGAATTCAAAAAGAGAGAATAAAGCTATTACATTCGATTACACGAAGATTGCACAAGTCAGAGGCTTCACTTGTGGTTTTTCTACGTGAATCTCCTCAATATTGTGCACTTTTGTGTAGGGGGCTTTTATTGAATCAGAAAATAAAGATTTAGGCGTCAATCCTAGGTCTTTTTCTCACCGGAATATGAAAATTACTCGGCAAGTAGGTCAGCGACAATCGAATAGCTTTCGCTACACTAAACGATTGTCGTAGGGAATAAGGGCTTGTTTGGGGCAATCTTAAGAGATTTTTCCAGTAACGCGCACCCGTTTGGAGCCAGGTACAATTCTGATTTGCTGACTGCGGCGCCGTTCAATACCCGTATCAATAGCATTTTTCGCTGCAATCAGTAGACCGGCTACCAGAAATGCACCGGGCGGTAACACCGCCACCAGCACACCGGGATAATTACTTCCCAGCAAGTTTAGGCTCCAGTCTTTGGCCATAGGCCCCAATAGCAAATCCATATCCGAAAACAAAGTGCCCTGGCCGAGTATTTCCCGCACGGCGCCGATAGCAATCAGCACTGCGGTAAAGCCAACCCCCATCATAAAACCATCGACCAGTGACGGCAGTACCGGATTTTTACTGGCGAAGGCATCGGCGCGGCCGAGGATGGCGCAGTTGGTAACAATCAATGGAATAAAAATCCCCAGCACCAGGTAGAGCTCATAAGTGAAAGCCTTCATCAAGAGTTCGACACAGGTGACGAAGGTGGCGATGATCATTACCGAGGCGGGTAAACGCACGGTGTCGGGCATCTGTTTCCGTACTAGGGAAACTGCCAAGTTGGAACAGGTGAGTACACCAGTGGTGGCGAGCCCCAGACCAATAGCGTTGACCACTGAGCCGGTAACTGCCAATAAGGGGCAGAGCCCCAAAAGCTGAACTAGGGCGGGGTTATTTTTCCAGAGTCCGTTGTGGGTAATTTCTGCGTAACCGGGGGACGCCATTAATTCTGCTCCGTATTGGGCTGAGCCTCATCAGTATTTTCCGCTTCAGGATTTTCCACCTCAACGGCTCGCTTGGACACCGGTGCACTGAATATTTGCTGATGGTTTTTGGCGACAAACTCCAGCACCTGATGTACTTCAGCAACCACTGCGCGGGGGGTGATCGTTGCACCGGTAAATTGGTCGAAGACCCCGCCATCTTTTTGAACTCTCCACTCGCTAGAGGGTGGGTTTTTCAGTGAGAGGCCATCGAACTGAAGAATCCAATCACTTTTTTTAAGTTCGACCTTATCACCAAGGCCCGGCGTTTCACTGTGGCTGGTGACCCGTACACCAGCTATGGTGCCATCGCGGTTGACGCCTACCAGCATTTTGATTGGGCCCGAGTAACCGTCTGGTGCCACCGCCGGTACAATGACCGCTGAAATCTTACCGTCTTTGCCACGCGCTAAGTTGATATCGCCACCCTGAGAGAGCCCTAGTTGATTCCAGTAGGTCTTGGGAATTGGATAGGTGTCCACAAGTAGGTCATTGCTGTGGCGATCCAGAGGAATAATTTCCAGCAGGGCTTTGGCAGAGGCTGCGCGTATCGCCCGTTCAATGGGCTCTCGGGTGGTGATCTGGGTCACTGCCAGAGTGCCTGCAGTGACCAGGGCAAACAGGGTCAGCACAACGGCATTGGTGGCCATAGACTGCTTGAGCATCAGTGCTCCTCCAAGTCAGTGGCGCGACGCGCCCGCTTGTGGCCATAAGTGCGTGGCAGGGTGTAATTATCAATGGTGGGTGCGGCAAAGTTCATCAGCAGTACCGCAAAGGCTACGGCATCCGGGTAGCTGCCCCAGGCGCGGATAATATAAGTGAAGAGTCCAACACCGGCGCCGAAGATCAGGCGCCCCTTATTACTGGTACAGCCACTGACCGGATCTGTGATGATGAAAAAGGCCCCGAACATGGTAGCGCCGGAGAACAGGTGCAGCAGTGGTGAGCCTTCGGAAAGAGAGCTGCCGCTGTCGTAGAAAAACAGAGAGATCAGGGTCAGGGTTGCGAGCATGGCTACTGGCGCGTGCCAAGTGATAATGCCGCGAAACAATAGAAAAAGTCCGCCCAACAGGAACCCGAAACTGATGGTTTCCCAGCCTGCCCCGGCAAAAGTCCCCTGGCTGAAAACCGGTTCCATCTCGTAGAGTTGTGACAGCAACACTGACTCGTTGAGGCGCACGATTTCCAAGGGAGTGGCACGGGTGAAACCATCCACGTTGTAACTGCCAAAGACCAGGGAGATGGCCTCGCCAATATCCGGTGCACCACCGATCACATCCGCCGCGCCAACCCAGCGGGTCATATCCACCGGGAAACTGATCAGCAATACCACATAACCCACCATGGCCGGATTGAAAGGGTTGTACCCCATGCCGCCATATAGCTGTTTAGCCAATACGATGGCCATGGCGCTGCCGACTACCGGCAACCACCAGGCACAGTATGGAGGCAGAGCAATGCCCAGTAAGAGTGCCGTGACCATGGCACTGTAGTCACGCAGGTAGAAAGCCACGGGCCTGTCCCGCAGTTTCATGATTGCGGCTTCGCACAGCAGAGCGGTAATTACAGAGAAAGCAATATTGATCAACACGCCGATGCCGAAATAAATCACCATAGCCAGAACACCAGGTGCGGTGGCGGCCGCTACCTGCAACATCACTTTGGCCGTGTTATCGCCGGAGCGGGCGTGGGGGGAGGTGGCTCGCATCAAGGACATTACTGGCGACCATCCTGTGCGGCTTTTTGCTCTCGCATCTTGTCTTCCAACTTTTTCTGCAGCTTTTCCAAGGCAGTCTCAAAGGCCGCCAGGTTGGCATCATTTTCATTTTTGGCTTTTTGCAACCTTGCCTCGGCTTTGCCTAGACGCTTCTGCAGGGCCTCGATATCTGCGGCGAGTCGCTCGGCACCGCTCATTTGAGAGCGAGCTTCTGCCGAGGCACGCGCCTTAGTGATAGCGCGCACGGCGGCACTGGTCTCTTCCTGACTGGGCTCTCTGGCGGGATCGCGATCGGCGCGACGCCTGGCCAGGGTGAGCTTGTGTTCGGCTTCCTGCAGTTTTAACTCGGCAGCCTTGAGTTGGGCTGCCAGCTGGTCGCGTTGGCCTTCTTCTGCGGCCTCCACCTTATTGCGCAGGCGTTCGACGCGGCTTTCGGCGCTGGAGAAGGTGCGCTGGGCACGGGCGAGCAGCTGCTGGGGATCCTCCTGGCGGGATTTAACCCGGGCCAGGGCAGCGGCGACGATATCTGCTTGTTGCTTGCTCTCTTTGGCTTCCTCGGACTCAGGGCTCTGCTCGCGCTGTTGGCGCGCCAGTTCGGCTGCCTTGCGGCGTGCCTCACGTTTGGCTTCTTTTTCTTTCTCGGCCTTTTCCAGGCGGAGCTTGCGGAACTCAAAACGATCGCGGGCGCGGTCGGACTTTTCTTTCTCCTCCTCCGCCAGGCGTATTGCCCCTTTGGCAGCGCGGTAATACTGCACCAGCGGAATCGTACTGGGGCAGACATAGGAGCAGGCGCCGCATTCGATGCAGTCGAACAGGTTATAAGCTTGCAGCTTTTCGCGCTCATCGGCTCGTGCATACCAGTACAGCTGCTGTGGCAGCAGTGAAGCTGGGCAGGCCTCGGCGCAGTAACCGCAGCGAATACAAGCCTTGGCTACCGGTGCTGGTGGCAACTCCTGGTTGGTGGGCACCAATAGGCAGTTGGTGGTTTTGACTACAGGGGCGCGCTCATCGTCGATGGTGTAACCCATCATGGGGCCGCCGATAATCACCTTTTGCATCTGGCCGCGGTGGATACCGTGGTGTTTGAGAATATGGTGAATGGGAGTACCGATGGGCACATCGATATTGCGCTGGCGCTCCAGGGCTTGCCCAACAACTGTGGTTACCCGGCTGATTAGAGGTTCACCATAGCGAACGGCGCGATAAATGGCCCTGGCGGTACCCACGTTCTGGCAGACGATGCCGACATTGGCCGGCAGGCCCTGATTGGGTACTTCGCGGCCGGTGAGAATCTGGATAAGTTGCTTTTCCCCACCAGAGGGGTACTTGGTGGGGAACACCACGATATCAAAGCGGGTATCTCCGGCGGCTTCGCGCATGGCGGCAATGGCCTGCGGCTTATTGTCCTCAATCCCGATCAATACGCGCTCGGGCTCATCAAGGATATAAGAGATGATACCAATCCCGGCGATAATCTCTTCAGCGCGCTCGCGCATCAGCATGTCGTCGGCGGTAATGTAAGGCTCGCACTCTGTCCCGTTAATGATCAGTGTGTCGATTTCCGCCCCGCCGTAGGGATCGAGTTTCACTGCGGTGGGGAAGCCCGCACCGCCCATGCCGGCGATGCCGCAGTCGCGAATTTTCTCCAGAAGCTCAACAGGCGAAAGCTGGGTGTAATCCTCACAGGGTTGCAGTTCACACCAGTGCTCCTCGCCGTCAGTACGGATCACAATACTGTCCTCGGCGAGCCCCGAAGGGTGGGGGACGGCGCAGGGCTCTATGGCCACGACTTTACCGGAACTGGGGGCGTGCACAGGGCTGCTGATCAGGCCATCCGCCTCGGCAATTTTTTGGCCTTTTAGTACGTCATCGCCGAGTTTGACCAGGGGCAATGCAGTGGCACCACTGTGTTGCAGCAGAGGCACAATCAAATCCTCGGACAGGGGAATGCTGCCAATGGGTTCGACGGTACTCTGTTGCTTGTTTTCCGGTGGATGTACGCCGCCGTGGAAATCATTGGGGCGCAGTTCCCGCGCCTTTTCGCTGGCGATTAGCTGTGCCTCGCGGGCGGCGCGACGCTCCTCTACCGCTTCGCGCCGCTGGTTTTTTTCCTGTAGCGCTGTGCGGTTTTCATTTTCGGGGTTCAAACTGCACCTCCCCGTTGATCTGTTTGCTGCGGGCGACGGTCGGTGGCAATCAGCTGGATACCGTCTTCGGGCTTTTGTGGATGCCAATCTTGTAGCGGCATATCTACGGGCACCATATCAATACAATCCACGGGGCAGGGCTCTACGCAGAGATCGCATCCAGTGCATTCGTCGGCAATTACGGTGTGCATATATTTGGCTGCGCCGGCGATGGCATCCACCGGGCAGGCCTGAATGCACTTGGTGCAGCCAATACATTCGGCTTCGCGAATAAAGGCCACTCTTTTTACATCTTCGACCCCGTGCTCTGCATCCAGGGGCATGGGTTCCATATCCAGCAGGTTGGCCAGCTCGTTGATGGTGGCTTGACCGCCTGGGGGGCATTTGTTGATGGCGTCTCCATGCACAATTGCTTCGGCATAGGGACGGCAACCGGGATAGCCACACTGCCCGCACTGAGTTTGCGGCAGCAGGGCATCGACCTGTTCTACCAGAGGATCCCCCTCCACCTTAAAGCGAATGGCGGCAAATCCCAGCAGGGCGCCAAACACCAGAGCCATACCGCCGAGTACCAGCAGGGGGGAGGAAATTTCAGAAATCCAGTCCAGCATCACGTAACCCTATACCAGACCGCTAAAGCCCATAAATGCCAGGGACATCAGCCCTGCGGTGACCATGCCAATAGCGGCTCCGCGAAATGGCAGCGGTACATCCGCGGCAAACAATCGCTCGCGCATGGAGGAAAAAAGAATCAATACCAAGGAGAAGCCTACCGCGGCGCCAAAGCCATACAGGGTGGACTGTATAAATGTGTGGGCCTTCATGGTGTTTTGCAGCGCTACGCCCAGTACGGCACAGTTCGTGGTAATTAGCGGCAGAAAAACGCCCAAAACCTTGTACATCAGTGGGCTGGTTTTTTCGATAAACATACGGGCGAATTGCACCACTACCGCGATCACCAGAATAAAGGAAATAGTGCGCAGGTATTCGATGCCAAAGGGCTCAAGCAAATAGGTATTTACCAGGTAAGAGCAGATAGAGGCCAGTGTGAGTACAAAAGTGGTGGCGCCGGCCATACCCACGGCGGTCTCCAGTTTGTTGGAGACACCCATAAAGGGGCACAGCCCAAGAAACTGCACCAACACATAGTTGTTGACCAGGATGGTGCTGAGCAGGATGACTGCAAATTCGGTCATATCAGGTCCGGTTGAAGCCCAGGAACAAAATGATGCTAGCGCCTTGGCGGAGTCGAGGTGCCCCGGTGAGAGGCAGAGGGCCTGGGGCTCCGTCGAATGTCGCGCAGGGCCGGTATTATGGGTGAGTCGCGGGGGGCCTTCAACTCAGTCGGGGATCTTCTGGCAGCAGAGGACCCCTGCAAGGCGCCAAGCTAGGTTCTGGCTTTGAGAATAGTTGGTACCTCTGGGCTAGTGCGCGATGCTTGCGAGAGGCGATTTAAGGTTTCCATGGATTTATTGGCGCGACCCTTTACTCTCGGGGAGTATGCCCTTATCTCTATTGGATTAACCCGTAACACCAGTTGGAGCTCTGTAATGCCGGATCAACCCTATACTCCGCCCAAGGTTTGGAAGTGGGATGCGGAAAGTGGTGGGCAGTTTGCCAAAATTAACCGCCCCATAGCGGGAGCCACCCATGATAAAGAATTACCTCGGGGCAAGCACCCGATGCAACTGTACTCCCTGGGAACCCCCAATGGTGCCAAGGCTACGATTATGCTGGAGGAGCTTCTGGCACTGGGGGTTGAAGGGGCGGAATACGATGCCCACTTGATTCGCATCACTGAGGGTGAGCAATTCGGCAGTGGTTTTGTGGATATCAATCCGAATTCAAAGATCCCAGCCCTGGTGGACCACAGTACGACACCACCAATTCGGGTTTTTGAAAGCGGATCAATTCTTCTGTATCTGGGAGAGAAATTTGGCGCCTTTCTGCCGCATACACCGGAGCAGCGTACCGAGACTCTCAATTGGCTGTTTTGGCAGATGGGGGCGGCGCCCTATCTCGGTGGAGGCTTTGGGCATTTTTATGCCTATGCGCCCGAGAAACTGGAGTACCCCATCAATCGTTTTGCCATGGAAGTAAAGCGGCAGATGGATGTATTGGACCGGCAACTGGCTAAGCACCAGTTTATCGCTGGGCGTGAATACACCATTGCAGATATAGCCATCTGGCCCTGGTACGGAGCCCTGATCCGTAATGAGGCCTATGATGCCAGCGAATTCCTGCAGACCGAGAGTTACAAACACCTTGTGCGCTGGTCGGATGAAATTGCACAGCGACCGGCGGTACAGCGTGGGCGTATGGTGAACCGCACCTGGGGGGATCCCAGTAAGCAGCTCCATGAACGCCATGACGCCAGTGATTTTGATGAAAAAACCCAGGACAAAATGGCGCAAAAAGGCAGCTGAGCAGTATTGACTGGCAGTTTTTTCTATTGCACGCCCAGGGTGAGATGGTTGTCTCTCTGCTTATTTAGCTTTAGCGAAATAGCTTATAGGGCGCGCATAGAGAGTGCGAATTGAATGATTTGTGAGGTGTGTGGCAGCTGCCAGAGTTTTTCGGTAATAAAGCCGGCGGCAAAAGCGACGCCGAGAATGGCCACTATAGGAATTTTGCCCAGCTGCTGGTTAATTTGCCTTTGCTGTTGATCAAACAAGTGCAACGCACTGCGACGCTGTTTTTCAGCGTCCACACGGCATTGTGTAATTTCTCTATTTAATTGTTTCAGCGACATCTTGTATGGCCTCTTTTAACTGCCGTTTGGTTTCTTCAAACCCCAGCAGAGGGCGCAGTTTTTGCTGATAAAGCAACACACCGAGGAAAAGGGCAATTTGTATCAGTACAAATACAAGGAAGCCGATATAGATCGATTGGCTAAAATAGTAGGCAATCAAACCAATGCCACCGCAAAGGCTGACGAGTAGTGCGGTTCCCAGGGGTACCAGCATCAACTGCAGAATAATCAGCCTTTTCCCGGCTGTTAGGGTTCTCTCCAGCTCTAGCTGAAATAAGCGCTGAATATTACCCATCCATGCAGTTATAAGAGTGAGAGTGGCTTCAACACGAGCCATAGTCTCCTCTAAACTGCCGCCAGTGTCGCTACTATCACCGTTACCGCTGCCTTCAGCGGAACCGTCCCGCCCGCGCTGTTGCGCGGTCGGGTCGGAATTCTGGTCAGTTCCCTGGCGTTTTTCTCCATTGCCCATCGGCGGTTTCCTTACCGGTTAAAACGGCAAACGCTTTGGCTTTATTTAAAAAGCTTGGCGATTGCCCAGCCGACCACAAAAGCACAGCCGACTGCGAGGATCGGTCTTTCCCGCAGGGAAGACTCCGCTTTTTCCATAACCTCTGAAGCGCGTTGCCTCTGTTGCTGGACAGAAGATCTCGCTCTCTGTCTCAGGTTTTCAGCAGCATCAGAAGCGGCCTCTCCTGCGAGATTATAGGCCTGTTGCAGCTTATCCCTGCTGGAGTTATGTGGAGATCTTGCAGTTGCCATCGGATTGCTCCTTTTCAGGGGATGATTGCCGCAGAATTTTATAGTCGCAGCAATCAATTCACAGAAGCATTGGCTCTTTATTTAGGGTAATAAAAAATAACTCTGAACTGTTTTGGTGAATTTAGTTATATCGCTATTGATCGGTGTCTCTACAGGGGACTGATGGCATTTATGGTGTGAGTGTCCCTTTCCAGGCCTCAATATTGTTTACCACACCATCGAGTAAGCGCTGGCGGCTCTCACGGCTGATCCAAGCGTTGTGAGGCGTGATAATCAGGTTGGGAATATCAGTGGCCAGTAGGGGGTGACTTGCCGGTGGGGGCTCTTCACTCAAAACATCCAGTGCGGCGCCGCCGAGCTTTCCACTGCGCAGTGCGTCGGCTACGGCCTCCTCATTCACCAAACCGCCCCGCGCGGTATTGATCAACAGTGCGCCGGGTTTCATGTTGGCGATAAAATCGCGATCGATCAATTTCTCCGTCTGCTTCGTGAGGGGGCAATGCAGACTGATTACATCAGATTCCTTTGTAAGTTGCGCCAGTGGTGCCCGGTCAGCGCGTTTTTCTCCACTGAAGGATTCCGCCACCAAAATCTGCATATCCAGGGCTTCCCCCAGTTTGGCGACCCTTTGCCCTAATTCACCATAACCGATTATTCCCAGGGTTTTACCAGCTAGTTCTACGACAGGATGATCGAGTAAACAGAAAATTTCCGACTGACTCCAGCGGCCGGTCATGACGTCCTGATGGTAGTGATGCCAGCGGGAAGCGAGGGCGAGAATTAGTGCCAGGGTGTGCTGTGGTACCGAAGCGCCGGCGTATCCCTGCACGTTGCGCACGGGAATGCCCAAGTCCTGTGCGGCTTGCAGGTCAATATTATTCGTGCCTGTAGCGCACACACAGATCAGCTTGAGAGAGCGGGCCTGCTCCAGAAGCGTGCGGTCCAAAACCACTTTATTAGTAATAACTACGTCCGCATCGGCGATACGTTCGGCGGTTTGCTTGGCTGAGGTGGTCTCATAGAAATCCCAATGATCTAGACTGTTTTTTAGGGACTGTATATTCAACTCCCCAAGTTTCATGGTCATTGCGTCCAGAAATACTCCGCGCATGGAATCTCCTCAATTTCCTGTGTGAGATAGCGGCATGCTACGTCAGCAGAGGTCGAATGCAATGGCTTTTATAGGACGGCTGCAGATCTTGTAGGGTTGGCTACGGTTTGTTTACGGGCCTTTCTGTCACAAATGAAGAGGGCCTTTATGGGAATATCGATAACTGCAGCATCATTGGTTTTAATCTCGGCATTTCTTCACGCGGGCTGGAATTTACTGGGGAAATCCCGCACCCCCTCCCCAGCTTTTTTCTGTATCGCCACCCTTAGTGTGGGTTTACTACTTCTCCCCCTTGGTCTCTGGGTCCTGTCACAGGCTCATTCACTGCCGCGTGCTTTCTGGTTGTTGTTACTGGCCAGCGGTTTTTTTCAGATGATTTATATGGGGGGGCTGGCACTGGCCTATCAGCGCGCCGATATCAGCCTGGTTTACCCCATCGCACGGGCTCTGCCGGTACTCCTTGTGGCACTGGCAACGGTGTTGTTAGGACAGATTCTGCCCTGGCAAGCCTGGCTGGGCATGTTGTTGGTGACGATCGGCTGTTTGCTGGTGCCGCTGGTGTATTTTCGTCAATGGCACTGGAGCGTGTACTGGAGAGCGGACTGCGCCTGGGCTCTGGTAGCGGCACTGGGTACGGTGGGATATTCATTGGCGGATAAGGGCGCACTGCTTTATTTGGAAGAGGCGCTTGGCGACGCGGTAACACCTGCGGTGGTGGCGTATAGCTACTTGGGCTTGCAGTTTTTTGTCAGTGGAGTCTGGTTACTGTGTGGCTGTATGAGTCGAGTGGGGCGTGGACAATTATTAGAAAATCTGCGGGATTTGAAGGTTGGTATCTTGACCGGCCTGATGATGGGAGCGACTTATGGACTGGTGCTGCTGGCGATGACGATGACGGAAAATGTGAGCTACGTGGTCGCTTTACGCCAGCTCAGTATTCCATTGGGAGTGGGATTTGCTATTTGGCTGTTGGGAGAACCGGCACACAGACCCCAGCTGTTAGGCGTAGGGCTGGTGTGCGCCGGTTTAATTGCGGTATCGCTGCGCTAAGGTGGACAGTGTCCACCTCCAAAATAAATTACATTACGCGCATACCGGGCTTGGCGCCTGTGTGGGGTTCGAGAATCCACAGGTCTTTACCGCCTGGACCGGCGGCCAGCACCATGCCTTCACTCACACCAAAACGCATTTTGCGCGGCGCCAGGTTTGCTACCATAACGGTGTGCTTGCCCACCAGGTCTTCCGGCGCATAGGCACTCTTGATACCGGCGAATACCTGGCGGGTCTCTCCGCCCAGGTCCAATGTCAAACGCAGCAGTTTGCCGGCGCCCTCGACGTGTTCCGCCTCGGCGATCAGGGCGATACGCAAGTCCACTTTGGCAAAATCGTCGAACTGGATCTGCTCGGCGATAGGGTCTTCTGCCAGCGGGCCACTGGCCGCTTTGACTTCAGCCTGTAGCTGGGCCAGTGATTCCTGTGCGGCTTCCATCACCGCATCTACCTGGGTTTTTTCCACCCGTTGTAGCAGCGGTTTAAATTTTTTGATCTCGTGGTCCGCTAGCGGTGTGGTGGCCTGGGTCCAATCCAGCTCACTGTTGAGGAATTCCGCTGCCTTTTGCGCGGTATTGGGTAGTACCGGTGCCAGCCAGGTGATCAGGGCGCGGAACATATTTACGCCTTGAGAGCAAATCGCCAGTACTTCGGCTTCAGTGCCTTCCTGTTTGGCAAGGGACCAGGGTGCCTTGTCGGCGATCCAGGCATTGGCGGCATCGGCCAGGGCCATTATGTCGCGCATGGCGCGTGCGTATTCGCGCTGCTCGTAGTAATCGGCAATACGCGGTGCGGCCTCGACAAATTGATTCCACAGCTGTTCATCGGCCAGTTCGGTAGCGAGCTGGCCGCCGGCCTTACTGACAAACTTGGCGGTGCGCGAAGCGATATTGACCACTTTGCCCACCAGATCGGAATTTACCTTGGCAATAAAATCGTCGAGGTTGAGGTCCAGGTCATCCACGCCCGCAGTGAGTTTGGCGGCGAAGTAATAGCGCAGATATTCCGGGCTCAGATGGTCCAGGTAGTTGCGGGCATTAATAAAGGTGCCACGGGACTTGGACATTTTCTTGCCGTTAACGGTGAGGAAGCCGTGTACGCACACTTTATTGGGGGTGCGGAAATCGGCGGAGTCCAGCATGGCCGGCCAGAACAGGGCGTGGAAATTGACGATATCTTTGCCGATAAAGTGATATACCTCGGCATCGCTGTCTTTTTTCCAGTAATCGAGCCAGTCGCTACCATTTTTATCACAGTAATTTTTCAGGCTGGCCATATAGCCGATGGGGGCGTCCAGCCATACGTAAAAGTATTTGCCCGGCGCATCGGGGATCTCAAAACCGAAGTAAGGCGCATCGCGAGAGATGTCCCACTCCTGCAATCCCTCTTCGAGCCACTCGGCCAGCTTATTGGCCACTTCATCTTGCAGGGTTCCGGAGCGGGTCCAGTTGCGTAGGAACTCGGTAAAGGCGGGGAGAGTGAAGAAGAAGTGTTCTGACTCTTTTTCCACCGGCGTGGCGCCAGAGATGGCGGACACTGGATCAATCAACTCCGTGGGGCTGTAAGTGGCACCACAGGCCTCGCAGTTGTCACCGTACTGATCGGGAGTGCTACAACGGGGGCAGGTGCCCTTGATATAGCGATCCGCCAAGAAGAGTTGTTTCTCCGGATCGAAGGCCTGAGTGATGGTGCGCGAAGCGATGTGGCCATTTTCACTGAGGCGGCGATAGATCATAGCGGACAGCTCGTGGTTCTCCTCCGAGTGGGTGGAGTGGTAGTTGTCCACGCCGATTAGGAAGTCGGCGAAATCCCGCTCGTGCTCCGCCTGCATATTGGCGATATGTTGCTCCGGTGTCAGACCCAGCTGCTCAGCTTTGAGCATGATTGCGGTGCCGTGCGCATCATCGGCGCAGATGTACAGGCAGTCGTTACCGCGGGAGCGCTGAAAACGCGCCCAGATATCGGTCTGTATATATTCGAGTATGTGGCCCAGGTGCAGGGAGCCGTTGGCGTAAGGGAGTGCGCTGGTGACTAGGATTTTGCGCGTATCGGGCATCGGTTTTTCCATCGCTGTGGGGTTGCGGCCGGAGGCTCCGCTGGAGTGGCCGGAGATCGTCAAAAGACGGCGAAATATAGCAGATTTGTACTATGCCGGGGAGGTGTGGGCCATGCTCGTGTATAAAGCGGTCGGGATTGAGCCCGTCGCTGGCGCTGGGCCGCTTCATCCGACACAATGCGGTTCTGACAAGAAGCACCTAGAGGGAGATACCGTGAGCGATCACCACCACGATCATGAAGAGTTATCAAAGGAAGTGCAGGCCGAACTGGAGCGTCTGGCAGAGTGCCTTGGTCAGTTGCAGGACCCGGCCAGTGGCCTGCCGCTGGATCAACTGGATGCAGATATTGAGGTGGGCTACGAAGATGATACCGTGTACGTCGGTATTACCCTCGGCTACCCCTGCGCAAGCCAGGAAGTACATTGGCGCAAGCGGGTTACCGAGGCCTGTGAGCCCCTGATGAAGAGTGGTCCCTTAGGCGGCCACGGCTTGCAATTTGAATTATTCAGCGATATCCCTGCCACCTCATCGGCCAACGCTCCAGAGCCATTGCGTGGCGTAAAGAATATTGTCGCAGTTGCTTCTGGTAAGGGTGGCGTCGGCAAGTCCACCACAGCCGTGAACCTGGCCTTGGCGCTGGCGGCAGAGGGTGCGCGGGTCGGGTTACTTGATGCGGATATCTATGGTCCCAGCCTGCCCACCATGCTTGGTACCGAAGGGGTCCGCCCGCATGTGAAGGAACAGAAGTTCTTCGTGCCAGTGGATGCATTAGGTATCGAGACAATGTCTTTGGGGTACTTGATGACTGAGGATACCCCGGCAGTTTGGCGCGGCCCTATGGCCAGTGGTGCACTCAATCAAATTCTCACACAAACACTTTGGTGTGATGCCAAAGAAGAGCTGGATTATTTAATTGTGGATATGCCCCCGGGAACTGGCGATATCCAGCTGACTCTGGCGCAAAAAACTACTTTGGCTGGTGCGGTGATTGTTACTACACCACAGGATTTGGCGTTGAAGGATGCTATCAAAGGCGTGGAGATGTTCCGCAAGGTGTCGGTACCAGTGCTTGGCATTGTTGAGAATATGGCCCTTCATACCTGTTCCAAGTGTGGCCATAGTGAGCCGATCTTCGGCATAGGTGGTGGTGAGCGTATCGCTGAGGAATACGATACCCACCTGCTTGGCGAATTGCCTCTGGCACAGAAAATTCGCGCCGATATCGACAGTGGTCGCCCCAGTGTAACCGCAGATCCCGAGGGTGAAATTGCCGGTTTCTACCGGGAAATTGCCCGCAAAGCTGCAGCTCAGGTTTGGTTGAATGCCAGCAGCGACGAGGAACTGCCGGAAATCGAAATTAGTTGAACCCAACCGCGATATTGATCACAAAGCATTAACTTTTTATTTTTTGTGGTTTTTTAAAGGGGCAAAACTCCCTATATTGAACTCCTTCGGGCGCCTCTGTGAAATTTCGTTTTTGCAGGAGCGCTCAATCTTGATAAGCCAGAATTTAACGCAGGCTTTTCATGTCTCTGTAAAGATTCGTAATAATGACTTGTGTTGATGGCTCGCAGTTGAGCCATTGAAACATGGGTCTTTAAATAATTTATTTATTGCGATTTTGTATTTACGGCGCCTTCGCTCGCGCTAGTGTGCCTGTTAGCCTTTATTGGTACGCTGCCGAGTTAATCGTCAGGGTTTTAGTATTTTTTTAACAGACCCAATTTATTCTGTAGATACTTATGGCAGTTTTGCCTATGACTGCTCGAATTCAGCCTCTGCGGTAAAAAGAGTAAGTATTCCTGCTGAATATCCTCTGGCAATCGTCAAGGTATTTATGTGATTTTACTTTTATTGGAGGGACAACTCGGATAATCAGAAAAGCCGCGATAATCCACGGAATATACCGGGAGATGTTTAGTCGGTTCGTGGATAACACTCGGTTGCGTGGTACAGACATACTGCGCCGAGGGCAATAATATCAGGAGTGCAAACCTGTGGTGGCCACCGTGTTATTGGTCTCAGGTAGGGCATACATCAGGCATTGCAGTAGCTGTAGTCGATAAAAATAACAAAGACAAAAGCGCGAGTGCTTTCATCCATGAATTTTAATATTAGCTATCGACCGATAGGGGGTATAGCGCGGGTTTTATTTTATGGGCCCGTGGGATTTGCAGAAAAAATGGAGGCGGCTGCCCGATTGGTAGAAAAGTACCGCCACCGTGTACCTTTGCGGGTATTACTGGATATGCGCTATGCGCGCACGAGGGTTACCCTGGAGGAGCAGCGGCAGTTCACCAGCTTTATAGCCGAGCACCCGGTGTTGCGCTGCGCTTATATTGCCGTTTTACATCCGCGCAACCGCTGTACTTCCCCCCTGTCGACCGACGGCACCTGCCTGTGCCGGCATAGTTCGCGGGAATTTGTTGCCGAAGCTGAGGCTGAGGCCTGGCTCACCCAGATCAAGGGCACTCCCAGGCCGGTACTTCGCTGATTGCTACGCCTGCTGGGTTTTGGCCTGCTGAGCTTCCGCCTGGCGGCGCCGCTCTTCTTTTTTCTGCAGGCGTTTAGCGGTAGTCATTTCACGGGCATCTTGGCCCATGTGTTTTTCCCCGCGTTTTTTCGCCAGTTGAATCTGCTTCTCGCGCTCGCGGAAGCGGTGGCGATCAGCGTCACTCACTTTGTCATAGCAATGCGGACAGCTAACTCCCTGCTCAAACTGTTCTGACTGCTGGTCCTCCTTGGTGATAGGCATACGGCAGGCATTGCACTGATCGTACTGGCCTCGCTCCAGATCGTGGTTGACGGTGACGCGCTCATCGAAAACAAAGCACTCCCCCTCCCACAGAGATTCCTCTTTGGGTACTTCTTCCAAGTACTTGAGGATGCCACCGTGCAGGTGGTAAACCTCTTCAAAGCCCTGTTCTTTCAAATAGGCGGTGGACTTTTCACAGCGGATACCACCAGTGCAGAACATGGCGACTTTTTTGTGTTTGACTGGATCCAGGTTCTCTTTGACGTACTGGGGAAATTCTCGGAAGGTTTCGGTATTGGGGTTGAGAGAATCTTTGAAAGTACCTACCTGGAATTCATAGTCGTTGCGGGTATCCACAACAATGACTTCTGGGTCGCTGATTAGGGCGTTCCAGTCTTTTGGTTTGACGTAGGTGCCAACCACTCGGCGGGGGTCAATGCCCTCTACGCCCATGGTGACAATCTCTCTCTTCAATTTGACCTTGCTGCGCAAAAACGGCATCTCGCCAGTGTAGGACTCCTTGTAATCCAGCTCGGCAAGGCGCTCGTCTGACTTCAAGTAGGCGAGGATGGTGTCGATGCCCTCGCGGGATCCAGCAACAGTGCCGTTAATGCCCTCTCGGGCCAAGAGTAGGGTGCCGCGCACTTGGTTTTCCAGCATAACGTCAAGCAGGGGAGTGCGCAGAGACTCAAAGCCCTCCAGAGTGACGAACTTGTAGAGTGCACAGACAACGAATTGATTCATGGTACTTCCTTAAATGCAGTCCGGAGCGTAAATCCGGGGCAGAAAAAATCGCCGCGCATTTTATCGCAAAAAAAACAGCTTGTCGTACATTTAGCAAGCGCTCCAGCTGTTGTCCCAGCACAACAATATTTGTTGACCGGGGAGCCGCAACTTGTCAAAGTTCTGGCCGAATTTTCAGGGTCATAGCGAGGTGAACCCCATGGGCGAAGAATTTGCACCGAAAGAGTCAGAATTGAGCCAGATCTACCGCGAGGGCGAGGTATCTGTGCAAATCGATATATTCGAGGATGGTGAGGGCGGTTGGCTGCTCGAAATTGTCGATGAGAATAACAACTCCACCGTGTGGGAGGATGCCTTTGAGACAGAGCAGGATGCCCTTGAGGAAGCCTTGGACGCTTTGCGGGAAGAGGGCATCTCTACTTTTGTCGGCCCTGTTCAAGAAGCGGATGGCGGCTGGTAGATAGTTTTGCTGTGACCTCAAAGTGCACCTGCTGCTGGTGGATGTCTTCCCGGTAGTCCTGGGAGGCGGCTCTTTGCGCCCAATATGTCGATAACTGCTATGGTTATGGTGAAGGGAATCGCGACTGTGTGACAGCACACCCCAATCACAGCGCCGTCGCGAGGCAACTGTGGAGCTTTTGTCTCCGGCGGTGCTACCAAACCAGCGGTTGCCTTCCCCATGATAATGCGCGGTATTTTTATCATGGTCTGCTTGCAGATCCCGCCCCTTCCCCTCCATGCCGACCCCTTGGTGCCAATTGCCCAACAGCAGCTTTATGCAGACCTCAAGGAGGTTCGCCTAGTTGCGAAGCTGCATGGCTACGCAATAGTGGCAGGGCGCCACTGCATTGATTGCGATGAGAATCTAGCGATTTATATACGACGTATTGCCAGGCCGGGTGAAGTAGTTGGTAATAACCAGTCAGATGGTGATCGTTATACCTATCCGGGTAGGTATCTCGACTATATGACGAAAAAGCTGGTAGAAAAAAACCGTATGTTTTACGGCTATTGCTATGAGGGGCTGCCTTCACTGTTATGGTTGACCGAGTACCGGTCGGGGGATGTTTGGATCAAGTCTGAATACCTGCTTTTACTCACGGGTGAAAATCTGGAGCACCGTTACGTAGAGGGGCATCAGCCGAGTGTTTTCCATTTGGAGAGTGCGAACTGTAAGGAATTACCGGGGATTTTGATGGAAATGGAGCCCTAGAAATTGTGGCCTTTTTCAGTCATTTGAGGAGAGAGTGAGCCGGCATTGTTTCAGGGGCTTCTTTGCATAAGGGCCTCGAGAGAACAATTATACTGCTCTCTAATCAAGTCCTTACTAATAATGGACCGGTATGTAATTAGCGGTCATCCACTTTTTACTCTGATTCCTACTTAACGACAGAAATAAAAAAACCCCGCTGGAGGGCGGGGCCAAAAGGGTCGTTGAAATCAGTTCTGCTTTACTTTACCGGTTCAAAAACAATTTTCAGTTTCTTCTTACCCCAGGCGCGAGCCTTGCGGATATCTTTTTCCATCCAAACATCAATACGGTTTGTGAAGCGTTTGTTCATGCGGTCACGCACAGTGTAAGTACCGGGCAGACCTTCAATCTGTACTTTAGCGCCGTTGGTCAGGCCGTGCTTTTCCAAGTCACGGGAAACGGCAATGATTTTATCGCCTGGACGCAGGCGGTTGTTCCAGGCAGCTACCCAAGGGTCGCTATCTGTCTGGCCGGGCACCGAGTTATACGCGGTAGCGTCGACAACCATGGTTTTCTTAAGAGCGGCTGATGCATTGACACTTACACCAATAGCAAGCAGGGCGGCGATGAAAAAAGCAGTGTTACGCAGAGTCTGTTTCATGATGTCCCATTACCTCCAGGAATCAAATGGTCGCAAGCCAAAAGGTGCTTACGAAATTTCCAAGTGCTTTTGGAAATGGTTGATCAATATTTAATCAACGCTGGTTATATTACTGGGGATTTGGGTTGAGGCAACTTTTTCTTATTTGGCGACAAAAGACCTTAAAGAATGCTGGTTATTGTGAGTGCTTAAAACTAATAACCCTTTTTAGTCTTACTTTTAAGATTTTTGTTTGTGCTTAGACGCTACTAATGGTTACAGAATTCCTATTTTTTTCTGATTAAGGAATTTCATTTTTTAGGTGGGATTTGTAGTGACAGCGATGTCATTCTACGGTTTACAAACTATTTTCTTGGATCGGCTTTCTAATTCGTACGAGAAAAGTAAAAAATTTCCCTGAAACTATTTGTGACCATTCCGCCAAAACTGTCTGCTTTGAAGGGAAAACCTGATTTTAGGTGGAAAAACTGCTTCGTCACTGATTTTTTTTGGCAAAGAAATGGGGTAAATAAGAGCTAAAGGGTGGCTACCTAACTCTGTTGTAGAGGCTCGACTATCTGTGGTGGGGCTATAGGAAGTAGACTCTGCTGCAGAGATGCAGAGATGCAGAGATACAGGGATACAGGGATATAAGGATACAAGGATCTCTTCTTTCAACGTTCCAAGCGCATAAGTTTGAATAAGCCTCTAACTAATCATTATTAATAATCGATGGCATAAAGTTAGAGAGCAGTAATTCTCTCTTTTGATTGTTTACCTAATAGCAGAAATAAAAAAACCCCGCTGGAGGGCGGGGCCAAAAGGGTCGTTGAAATCAGTTCTGCCTTACTTTACCGGTTCAAAAACAATCTTCAGTTTCTTCTTACCCCAGGCGCGAGCCTTGCGGATATCTTTTTCCATCCAAACATCAATACGGTTTGTGAAGCGCTTGTTCATACGGTCACGCACAGTGTAAGTACCGGGCAGACCTTCAATCTGTACTTTAGCGCCGTTGGTCAGGCCGTGCTTTTCCAAGTCACGGGAAACGGCAATGATTTTATCGCCTGGACGCAGGCGGTTGTTCCAGGCAGCTACCCAAGGGTCGCTATCTGTCTGGCCGGGCACCGAGTTATACGCGGTAGCGTCGACAATCATGGTTTTCTTAAGAGCGGCTGATGCATTGACACTCACACCAATAGCAAGCAGGGCGGCGATGAAAAAAGCAGTGTTACGCAGAGTCTGTTTCATGATGTCCCATTACCTCCAGGAATCAAATGGTCGCAAGCCAAAAGGTGCTTACGAAATTTCCAAGTGCTTTTGGAAATGGTTGATCAATATTTAATCAACGCTGGTTATATTACTGGGGATTTGGGTTGAGGCAACTTTTTCTTATTTGGCGACAAAAGGCCTTAAAGAATGGCTGGTTATTGTGAGTGCTTGAAATAAATAACCCTTTTTATTTTTATATTTAAGGGTTTTGTTCGAACTTATACGCTATTGATGGTTACATAATTCGTATTTTTTTATGATTGAGAAATTTCATTTTTTGGGTGGGATTTACAGTGACAGCGATGTCATCCTACGGTCAACAAGCTATTTTTCCGGATCGGCTTTCTAATTCAGACGAGAAAAGTAAAAAATTTCCCTGAAACTATTTGTGACTGCCCCACCAAATTAGTCTGAATTGAAGAAAAAACGTGGTTTAACACAGCAAAACGGCTTCGTCGATTCATTTTCTGGCAAAGAATTTGGGGAAAAGTGAGGGCTAAAGGGTGGTTCCACGGTTCTGCTGTACCGGTTCTACCTGCTGGCGAAGCGCGGCCAAATAGTCACTATCCTCTTTTAGGTCGGGTAATTTGTGCTGTAAATCCAGTTCTACCGCTTTCTCCAGCCAACGAATGGCCTCTTCAATATTTCCTTGCCACTCACAAACCTGCCCAAGATTGAAATAAGTAATAGAAAGGTTGTGCCATTCCTCCTGATTGAGCAGACCTTCCAGGGCACTTTTATAGAGGAGATAAGCAGTGCTGAGGAGATGTTCACGCTGCGTGGCCAACTCTTCGCTGGCAGCTTGGCGGTGGTAAGTGTGTGCCAGGGCAGAGCGCACTCTTGCGCTGGAGTGGGGTAGTTGTGCACCTGAATCCAGGTAGCGCAGAACTGATTGAAACTGGGCCCGCGCCAGCGGGTAGAGATCTGGCCTCGATTTGGCCCCCAAGGCATTTAGTACTATGCCGTAGCGGTAGCGCAGGGTGTGCTGCTGGGAGGGATAGGCGCCGAGAGCGGAAATGGCTTTTTCATAGAGTGGCAAGGCATCGCCAAAATTACCCTCGCGGGCGAGTGCCTCCGCTTCGTTGACCCAGTGGATCGCTCCCAGGGTTTCTCCCCCGTGAGATTGAGCGCTGTGAGTCTGGGTATTGTTGGGGAGAACGTCCGAAATAAGGGAGACTACCGCTAATAGTGCGGTTAGGCAGAAAAGTGCATAAAAAAATATGTATAAATGAGGCAGTGGTTTATGCATAGGGATTTTCGCGCTTGGCCCGATGACGTATGGGGCCATAGTTACGGCCCTCATACGTCAGTAAATCCCTAGTTATCGAGTTGTGCCAGTAATCCCTGCAGAGGATGGCGCAGACTAACACCTGCAAAGCGGCTGGCTTGGCAGCGGCAGGAATATCCGGTGGCGAGTTGGTTGTGCTCCCCATCATTGAGTTTGGGAGCCCAGGACTGCTGGAAGATCACCCGCGATGTTTCCTTATGCGCGGTCTCGTGGCCATAGGTCCCAGCCATACCACAGCAGCCGAGATTTTCACTCTGCAGCTCCAGGCCCAGGGCGGCGAATACCGTTTGCCAATCCTTGAGTGAGGCGGCGGCATTGGTTTGCTCGGTGCAGTGCGGCAGTAGTTGAAAGCTGCCAGGTTTTACCCGAGCGCGCTGTAGTTGCAGGTGATCTTCTTGTTGAACCAGCCATTCTTGTAACAAATGTACTTTCGGAGCGCGTTCCCCTAGGAGTTTCTTGTATTCAGAGCGATAGGTAAGGGTCATCGAGGGATCAATGCCCACCAGGGGGATACCGCTCTCCGCCAGGTTGTTAAGCATCTCACTATTGCCTTCGGCAATTCGTTGAAACTGGCGTAAAAAACCATGAACGTGGAGGGGTTTACCGTTGGCCCGATAGGGAGCGAGAATCGGCACAAAGTCCAATTGTTTGAGTAGGCGCAAAATATCCGCTACCACTTCGGCATCAAAATAGCTGGTGAAGGCATCCTGCACAATGATGACCGCGCGGCTGCGCTGGGAGGGCCCCAGAGTATCCAGGCAGGCTTTTGTAGCGGTGGGTACTCCCAGTTCTCTCATGCTGGTTTGCAGGGTTTTTTGTGAGAGCTGTGGGCTATCCACCATGCCGAAAACACGCTCCATCAAAAAAGATACAGGCTTCAGCTTTAGCGGCCAGTTGTACAATTGCGGTAGTCTGGCTAGATGCGGTATCAGGAATTCCAGTCCGCCCACGGCGTAATCCTTCAGCGGGCGTAGGTAGCGG
The DNA here is from genome assembly GCF_052466765.1 of Microbulbifer mixtoriginis (SeqCode). Classification (NCBI taxonomy): domain Bacteria; kingdom Pseudomonadati; phylum Pseudomonadota; class Gammaproteobacteria; order Cellvibrionales; family Microbulbiferaceae; genus Microbulbifer; species Microbulbifer mixtoriginis (SeqCode). Next base: position 1,715,532 of record NZ_CP174289.1, on the reverse strand, counting down.
CTGTAATAAAGCTCCAAAAACTTGCTGCGAAATTCCGGCACATCCACTCGAATAGGGCACTGCCCTACACAGGATTTACAGGCTAGGCAGCCCTGCATGGCTTCATTGACTTCGTGGTTGAAGTCGTACTCGCCGCGGGTTTTTGCCAGGGTATTTACGATGCGTTTGGGCAGGCCGACAAAAAAAGAGCGCTCGCGGTATTTACGCGCGCTGGCTACCGCGTCTACATCGTGTTTACTCAATAGACGCAACCATTCTCGCATCAGCGAGGCACGCCCTTTGGGGGAATGGATCCGGTTGCGCGTGGCCTTGTAGGAAGGGCACATGGCATCGTCTGGATTCCAATTAAAACAGGCACCGTTGCCGTTGCAGTGCACACCCTCGTCGTATCCCTCCCATACTTGCGCGGGAATTTGTCGATCGTGTTCACCGCGGGTGCTCACCACATCAATTTTCAGCAGGCTGGCGCTGTCATTGGGTGTGGCAATTTTGCCGGGATTTAATTGATTGCGTGGATCGAAAGCGGATTTAATTTTCTGCAGCTCGGGATACAGCTCGCCGAAAAATTCTGGGGCATATTCGGAACGAACACCTTTGCCGTGTTCTCCCCACAGCAGCCCTTTATATTTTTGTGTCAGTGCTACCACCCGGTTGGTGATGGGGCGAATTTGTGCGGCCTGTTGTGGATCTTTCATATCAATTGCCGGGCGTACATGTAATACGCCGGCATCCACATGGCCGAACATACCGTAGTCGAGGCCGGCCTCATCCAGCACTGCGCGGAATTCGGCAATAAAATCGGCCAGGTTTTCTGGTGGTACGGCAGTATCTTCTACAAAGGGAATCGGGCGCTTTTCCCCCTGGGCGTTGCCCAGCAAACCCACTGCGCGTTTGCGCATGGCCCAGATACGATTCACCTCGGCGTGGCCGCGGGCGATGGAATAGCCGAAGCTCTTGCCTGGCTGGCCAATGGCTGCCTCGATATGTGCAATAAATTGCTGCAGAGCTTTTTCCAGTTCCTCCTCGGTATCTGCAGCGTACTCCACCAGGTTGATGCCCTTGACCGGGCGATCCTCTGCGGGAAAAAATTCACTGACGCTGTGCCAGACGATATCTTCCATGGCCAGCTGCAGTACTTTGCTGTCCACTGTTTCGATCGACATGGGGCCTGCGCCCATTAGGTCCTTGGCATCGCGCAGCGCTTCCTGGAAGTGGTCGTATTTTAAATTGACCAGAGCCACACACTTGGGAATGGGCAGCAGATTGAGTTTGGCTTCTGCAATAAACCCGAGGGTGCCTTCGGAACCGCACAATACGCTGTTGAGATTAAAGCGATTGCCTTCACGAATATGGGCCAGGTCGTAGCCGGTGAGGCAGCGATTGAGCTTGGGGAATTTCTGCTCGATGAGTTCGGCTTTTTCCCTGGCAATCTTGTCACAGGTTTTATGCACCTCTGCAACGCGGCTATTTTCAGCACATATTTCGTGCAGCTGAGTGTCCCCTATAGCGGTGGAGTGCCACAGCTCCCCGCCCATTAACACTGTGTGCAATTCCAATACGTGATCGCGGGTCTTGCCGTAAACACAGGACCCCTGGCCTGAGGCATCCGTATTGATCATGCCACCGATGGTAGCGCGGTTGCTGGTAGAGAGTTCTGGCGCAAAAAACAGGCCGTGGGATTTAAGTGCGGCATTCAACTGGTCTTTTACCACGCCAGCCTGTACGCGAACCCAGCGCTCTTCCACATTGATCTCAAGGATCTGGTTCATATGGCGGGAGATATCCACCACCAGCCCATCGGTAAGCGATTGGCCGTTAGTGCCGGTGCCACCGCCTCTGGGTGAGAGCACTACGGAGTGGAACTCCTCCCGTTCGGCCAGCTCCGCCAGTAGTTGCAGGTCGCGGTGATTGCGTGGGTACACCACTGCCTGAGGTAGAACCTGGTAAATAGAGTTATCGGTGGCTAAAACGGTGCGGCTGGCGTAACTGGGTGTGGTGTCACCGCGGAAACCCGCGTCTGCAAGCTCCTGCAAAAACTGCAAATAGAGCGCCTGAACCTCGTCGACTTCGCGCAATGCTGGAATCATGAGCTAATCCGTACTTTCGGGGAGGAGGAGGCCGCAAATTGCCGGGGTAGCTGGTGAGATAAAGAATCACAGCCCTGCCGCTCGGTAAAAATGCGGCCCTGCATTGTAGCTATGGTGTGTATGGGCGCAAGCGGCCATAGAGACTTGATTACTTTCCAAAAGTTGTACAAAGCTACCTCTTGTACAACTAGTTGTGAGAGTCTATAAAAGAAGAACGTGAACCGATTCTGTGCTGCAAAACTATGCATATTCAGCTCTTGTCTCAAAAAATTCCGGTGGGCATTAGCCGCTGTGCCGTGGGTGATCCGGTGCGTTACAACGGCAGCCACAAGCACAGTAAAGTCTGCACCCAACTGCTGGGCAATTGTTTTGAGTTGCAGGCTTACTGCCCGGAGGTTGCCATTGGCATGGGCGTGCCCAGACCGCCTATTCACCTTATTGTGAGTGACCGGTTGCGTGCGGTTGGCCGGGAAGACCCCAACTTAGATGTTACCGAGGCTCTAGAGGGCTACGCGGATACGATTGTCCCTGAAGTGGAGAATCTGCGTGGTTTTATTCTGATGCAGAAATCTCCCAGCTGCGGAGTGCGAACCACTCCCCACTATAAAGAAGATGGTACCGGGGTGCTGGCGCACGACTCCGGCTTATTCGTGGCACGCCTGCGCCAGCATTTTCCCCATTTGCCGATGGAAGAAGTGGGGCGGCTCAATGCCAGCGATTTGCGCGAGAATTTCCTCACCCGTGTTTTTGCTTACGACGCCTGGCATCGCTATGTGGCCACCGACCTGCGCCCAGCCAGGGTCATTGAATTTTACACCGCTTATAAATATCTACTGTTGGCGCACAGTCAGCCAATGACCCGTGCATTGGGTCAGTTTGTTTCTAACTCGCGCGCATTGCCGGTGGAGGAGTTTGCCTATGAGGTGAGAGGTAAAATAATGGAGATTCTCAGCCAGTTGGCCAGCCGAAAGGACCGCACTAACGCTCTGATGCACAGCCAGGGTCACCTGAAGAGCTACCTGAGCAAAGAGGAGAGAGCCGAACTGGCGCTACTTATTGACGAATATCGTCAGGGTAATAAGCCTCTGTCGGCAGTGCTTACCATGTTGCGCCATTATTTGCCGCGGACTCCTCACCAGTTTATCCACAGTCAGGTGTTGCTCGCCGCTGAGCCGGCAGAGCTGGGTTTGTGTGAATTTCGCTGAGAATTGTGATGGTTGAGATTGCCCCCCCTACTGAAGCCAGCTTACCTATTCGTGAGGTAGCGCGTCGTACCGGCGTGCACCCTGTCACCCTTCGGGCCTGGGAGCGGCGCTACGGCCTGTTAACACCGGCCAGAACCAGCAAGGGGCACCGACTTTATAGTGAAGAAGAGGTCAGGCGTATCGAAGAGGTACTGGCCTGCCTGGCCCGAGGTGTAGCTATTGGACAGGTGCGGGAATTATTGGCACGTGGTCCATCCTCCCTGTCAGCCAAAGAGAGAGAGGCAAACACTGCAGGTGGTTGGCGTGAGATGATCGATGAAGCCTTAAACTTGTCACAAAACTTTGACGAGCCAAAGCTTCGCAAGCAACTGGACCACTGGATTTCCACCTTACCGGCATCACTATTACTCGATCATTGGCTCAAGCCGCTGCATACCGAGTTGGCTAGGCTGAGGCGATCGGAAGCCGCGCAAGGTTTCTTTTGGCAGCTGGTTAATGAACAGTTGTTATTGGCCAACGGCATAGCTCGGAGAAATTTAAATAAAGATCGTTTGGCTTGCGAGAGTCGAGTCCTATTGCTGGATTTCCCCGGTGAAGATCAGCGGGCCTTTGTGCAATTATTTTGCGCCACACTTTTGGCTGCCGGTATTGGCGTAGTGGTTTTGGATTATCGGGCCGTTCTGCCGGGGCTTACTGAAAATATGAGAAAGCTGGATGTGCATGCGCTGCTCTGGTACAGCCATCGGGCACAGCCAAAACCCTTACTTGAGGAGGAATTACCACGCTCATTTCAGGAGCTAAGCAAGCCTCTAAGGCTTGTGGGGGATTTCGTAGAGTTACAGTCTGCCAGCTTGGATAACCTAAAGAAAATACCGACGGTATCAGTACTATCAGGCACTACAGACTTCGTGGTAACGCAACTGCGGGAGCAGCTGAAGCGATGAGCCGTCAAATATCAATACAGCGGGGCCTAGTCTGGTTCCGCAGCGATTTGCGTATACAGGATAATTCGGCGCTGTATCATGCCAGTACTCGATGCGAACAATTGGCCGCAATTTTTATCGCCTGTCCAGAAACCTGGAAAAACCACGATGAAGGCGATGCACTGGTTTCTTTTCGTATGGCCTGCTTGCAGAAACTCCAAGGGCAGTTGCAAACTTGCAATATTCCCCTGTACTTCCTCGAAGTCCCTGAGTTTTCTCTGGTTCCGGAGGCGCTGCAGCAAATTATTCAGCGTCTGAAAGTAGAGGCATTGTTTGCCAATGCTGAGTATCCTCTGAATGAGCTGCGTCGAGACAATACCGTTCGAGAAAAACTGCAGGAACACAATGTTTCGGTTGAATACTACAGTGACCGCACCTTATTACCGCCAGGAGCAGTGAGAACGGCGAGTGGTGATCCCTACAAAGTGTTTACCCCTTTCAAGCGTGCCCTAATCCAGTTATGTGCAGGGAGCCAGGTTAAGCCCTTGCCCACTCCCAGGAAAATACCACCTTCTGCCAATAGCGAACATTGGCCGAAGTGGTTCGCAGTGGATGTAAAAGGGAATCGAAAACTAACGCAGAAAATACCTAACCAGTTATTGGGCTGCTCGCTCAATATTGATGGATCAGGTAGGGTTAAAGGTTGGGAGAGTGGTGAGCAAGCTGCGCAAAAGCACTTGAAAGCTTTTGCCGAAATTATTGATCAATATCAGGCCGAACGAGATTTTCCAGCGAAAGATAGTACCTCCCGCCTATCCCCTTATTTAAATAGTGGAGCTATTTCTATTCGCCAGTGCGTCAAGATGGCCCTCAGCCAGAATAAAGGCCTTTGGCAGGGTGGAGATGAAGGGATTGCCTGCTGGATCAGCGAACTTATCTGGCGGGAATTCTATACACATTTACTGACTGATTTTCCCCGCTTGAGTATGGGAAGGCCATTTAAAGAGGAAACAGAACAAATTCCTTGGCGCTATGATGAAGGATTATTTTCCCTTTGGGCAAGTGGCGAAACCGGAGTGCCTATTGTCGATGCTGCAATGCGCCAGCTAAATGAAACCGGCTGGATGCACAACCGCTTACGAATGATTGTCGCCTCGTTCTTGAGTAAAAATATGCTGATCGACTGGCGTTGGGGTGAACGCTACTTTATGCAGCACTTGATTGATGGTGACTTTGCCTCAAACAATGGCGGCTGGCAATGGACCGCCTCAACCGGTACGGATGCAGCACCTTATTTCCGGGTATTTAACCCTTATAGCCAGTCGCAGAAGTTCGATCCTAACGGAGAGTTTATTCGACATTATGTCCCGGAAATTTCCTCACTAAGTAACAAGGAGATTCATGAGCCCCCAATGATTGAAGGGTATCCCCAAGTAATTTGTGATGTGAGTGCCGGGCGCAAGCGAGCGATAGAGGTATTTGCCAACCTTAAATAACCATGTCCAAAGCCAAGTTGGTAGAGAGAGATAAGTTTTGTAGAGCCTGAGGCTTATTTTTGGAGTGATAAATTGCTGAGCAGGTACTCTAGATAAATAGAAGAGAACTATGCCGACTATTTGATAGTATTCAAAACGACTCATCCTCCCTGTATACATTAATAGAAATAGAGCCCTCTAGGTCAGCGGTAACGTGAAAAACTATGGGTCTACAGCAGACCTGGCAGTCTTCTATATATTCTTGCGGAAGTACAGAGGTATCAATGAGTATACTAAAGTGTTCGCCACAGTAGGGGCACTGAATAGTTTCTTCTAGGATTGGGTTCATGCTGAAGTAAAGTCTATCTAGCTCGAGACTTTTGAATTTTAGGTTAAAGCCTACGTAAAATGCCAGAATGATTTTATTTCTAGTTGAATGTCTGGAGTGATATTTCTGGAATTCTATCTTTCTGTAATTCTTGCTAATAAGTTATCTAGGAAATTAGTAGTGTTGGGAAGTTGTGGTATGTGATTACTCGAGGGGAGTATATTTATTTTTTTGAGTATGGGTGTTGGCAGTTTTAGGGGTTAATGCAAAGGAGAGATGGTAATTTTATTTTTTTGCATAAATCCTATAGGTTTCTTATGGTTTTCCTGGAGGATGTTTTTGTTAAATGGGGAGTTTGGTCGAATTAGGCTTTGTCGGTCTTTTTGTTTCAGCATTTCTGGCGGCAACAATCTTGCCAGTAAGTTCGGAGGTTGTATTAATCACTCTGCTGATCAATGGTTTTTCGCCATTTGCATTGGTGACTGTTGCAACAATTGGTAATGTGGCTGGTTCATTGGTGAATTATGCTCTTGGCTATTGGGCAAGTTTGGGTATTATAAAAAAATGGTTGAGGATGTCAGAAAATGAATTTGTAAAGGCTGAGCAGCGCTTTAAAAAATATGGCCTGATTTCATTAGCTTTTGCTTGGGTTCCAGTTGTTGGAGATCCATTAACCGTTATGGCGGGGGTGTTAAGAATACGATTGTTATGGTTTTTGATTTTGGTGACGGCAGGTAAGCTTTTGCGCTATGTAGTTGTTAGTTATATGGTGTTGCAGGTTTCCTGAATTTAGGAGGCTTGGCTGTGTTGTTTGCTGAGCTATAAGCGAGTAAATTTCATATAAAATCCATGCGTGTTATATTCTGGCTATATGTACTAAATGGTCGGCCCTCATCAGTTGATGGGGTGCTGAGGGGAAGGCGCCCCCAGCTACTCAAGTCAGCTATTTAGAAAAGAGTCTTTTCCCCTGATTTGATAAAACAGTGAAGCCAGGCCAAAAATAAAGCCTATGGGCGAAGTTATTAGGCTGAGTAATGAAGCAATAATGCCGGGAATTTTATAAATTCTAGCCCCGCTTTTTATCTTTCCTCCTATGCTGATAAGTGCTACACACCAGCTTAAAAATAAAATAGCTGGGGCTGCTGTTTTGATAGTAAAGGCTGCCCCCTGACTGTATATATAAATGGCAGTTAATAATATGCCAAACAAAAGTGTTAGCCACCCATTGAATTGAAGGAGCTTGCCTGCGACTCTTAAGTCTTTCATAGTTTAAACAGAATATTTTTTTGTCTAAATTTTCTTAAATATTTGTTTTAAAAGTTGATATGTTTGTCAGTTTCCCCACTTAACCAATTTCTCCAGTTGATTTCCAGGCCTCTGATCCCGCCAATATAGTCTTTATCGACCAGATAATACGAGTGCGTACGATCACCACGCTCCAGCTTATGGACTAAACGAATTACAAAGCTTTTACCGACTGGTGTTGATAATAGAAAGTATAAAAATTGCCCGGCCTGTGCCTGTAAAGGCGCAGTCCCATTTCTTTGTGCATGTCGCCATCTTGTGTTAGGGAGTCTAAGGAATGTACTGATATCCATAAGCCTCTCATGGCGCTTGAGAGGATTTACCCATCTATAATTTTCCCAGTGACTAGTGATGCGCAGTTGTCCATTCACTTTAGTGAGGGTTTCCATCTGCTCGGCCAAACCTTCATTTAACCAGGATTGGGCGTAGGGAGTGACAGTATCGGTTATTGCATGACTAACCTCGTGTTTAATAGTGCGGAATGTTCTGGCTCTATCCTCTTGGATGTAAACAATAATTTGGTTATCTTGAGAGAAATATATCCCATAAGAGGCTGATGGTTCTTTTCCCATTCTCTTTCTTAGGTGTTCGTAGTAGGCCTTTTTATCTTTTAGAACCAAGACCTTAACGGGTACCGTTTTATAAAAGTCAAAAAACAGAACGCGATCGTAAAATTCATAGACGAGGTTGACGTCTGTAACAATCTTGTTTAATTCCTGATTGCTCAGGTTGGTGTCAATGGCTTCGACGGAAATATCATATCGAGACCAATTAGATTTATGCTTTCTAGGCTTAATAACTTCTTGCTTAACATGTTCTAGTTTCTTGTCACTGAAGTGAACTTGACCATTTTCATCGATCCATTTGTAGATATTGGCTGTTGCGTTAAGTGGAATTAGAGACAGAAGAGTAGCTAATACAGCTGGTAGGTGAGGAGTCACTGCTTGAAACTTTTAACTAATTGAGAATTGGTACTATGATTCTTTGACTGACACCTGACTCAAGAGGCTACAATCGCCTCTTTTATCGCGGCCTCAGCTAAAAGGCGGTTAGAGTTTAGCGTTGGTAACACAGAATTACTATCATCGATAATCAATGGTATTTCGGTGCAACCCAGGACAACTGCATCACATCCATCCTGTTTGAGGTTGTTAATAGTGTCTTGGAAGTATTGCACTGTTTCCTGTCGAAATACCCCAGTGACTAACTCGCCCATAATCAGCTGCCCGATCCTTTCAACAGCCTTCTTAGGCGGCCGTAACCAACCTATGTTTGCGGCCTCTAGTTTGGACGGATAAACGTCGCTCTCAACTAACCATCGAGTACCGAGTAGGCCTAGCTTTCTATAGCCTTTGATAGTGGCTTCAGCAATAACACTATCGGCAATATGTAGCCAGGGTAGGGGGGATCTCTCTATTACATAGTCAAAGGCTTGGTGAATAGTATTATCGGGGCAGATCAGAAAACAGGCCCCCTGAGGTTTGAGCTTGTCTGCGGAAGAGAGCATTAGATCGCCAACACTTTGAAGATCATTGGAATCTAAATATTCTACATATCGAGCCAGTGAATGAGTGTGCATGGATATCTCAGGGTGAGCATGTTCACCAAGATATTTACCACTCTCTGTGCAAATTGTTTTGTAGCACAGGGCTGCACCCTCAGAGGAGCAGCCAACAATACCAATATGTTTTGTCTGATTAAAATTCTTCATTCGAGGAAATCACTCAGGTTGAAGTTGATCTAGTTGCGTCTTTCTTTGTTAGTCAATACTTCTAATTGTTCACTAACTTCCTTGAGTTGTTGTGGATTGTTTGTTGTGTTTTGAATGATATGTAGAGACTTTTGGTAAGCAATATCAAAAGCCTCCTCTTTTGATGCGATAATATCTGGTAAAACACCGGAACCTTCCCAGTTGCTTTTGGTAATTGGATTTACGGCTTTTGCGATAGGAATTGATACCTTAAACTCCTTATCAAGGCTGAGAAACTGTATGGGATGGGCTCCACCTTTGGTGACTTCGCCAATAATTGTGGCTCGTTTAAGATGTTTTAGATAATAAGTAAATGCTTCCGCGGCCGAAAAGGTATCTTTACTGGTTAAGACGAAGACCGGAACTTTGGCTTTTCTTTTGCCATTGAGGGTTTCGAAAGTCCAGAATTCGGTGGTGCTATCTGTTGCTCTCCAGTAAATACTGTTCAGGTGGGTGGGCATCTCAAAAAGATAACTGCTAATTAGGCGGCCCATATTGCCATCACCACCGCCATTATTTCTAAGATCGAAGATGATGGCATCGGTATCTTCAATCAAGGTCATTACGGCTTCTAGGCGTTTCTTTGAGACTTCGTTGACATGATCAAAGCCCCAGAAATCGATATAGCCAATGTTACCTTCGAGTACTTCAACGCGCGTGAAACCAGAATTTTTCCTGGCCAGTTTACTGAACCAATCTTCTCGCTTCGGTTGTTTCTTCGGGATGTTTGGATCGTACCAACGCACACCAAAATGCTTATCGTGTTTTTCCAGTGCCTTAGTAAGTAGATTGGCTGTTTGTTTTGGAGTTTTAATTTTTTTTAGGGCCTCGGAGTGTGCAACTTTTTGCAAGCTTTCACGAATTGAGGGGATATTCTCCTGAAGTATATAGCGGTTGGAAATCTCAAGCTCAAGGGCATCGATGAGAGACTTTTTTTGCTCTGCTGAGAAGGTGGCGGAGAAGCCGTGCGATGAGATAAGCAAGAATACAACCGCTAGATATTTCTTCATTACAGTAACCCTCTGTTTTCGTTATTCCTTCGAAATCAATATATGGGCCTGGATTGCAGAAAAAAGAGGCCGCCAAAGATAATTTCTGGCACATTTGCCTCAGTTAAGTCGGTAGGGAGGGGTTGACTGGGGGCTTGGCTGTAAGTGACGGATGTATAACTCTTATCTTTTCTTCTGTTGTTGAAATGCGCCCAAGACTGGGCGCCATCTTTGGAGTCTGGATTCGTTTATAGAGCCAGTTTGGAGAATCTGTTTCTGTGTGTGATCGGAGGGAGCAGATGTACTGGCATCTGCCTGATAGGCTATTCGGTCGCCTGCGATAGATATTTTATGACCGCTTGATACCAAATAGTCTATCCCACCTTTATGCATAGACAATGTCTTCAGAATTTTCTGCGGTAATACACATAGAAACTCCTGAGTAATGCGAAATATGCGGCTATATAGCGGTATAGATTACTTTGATGGTTGCTACCTTAGCAGGCATAAATGGCAGATAAATAGTGAAAAACGTGACAGATTTTACCCCCCAATTCAGCCTTCAAAGCGAGGCTCTGAACTGTGAGGATTCCAATGTCTGGGCGGTCAGTGACCGGGCCCATGATCTTGCCGATAAGGGGGAGGATGTCATTTTCCTCTGTGTGGGGGACCCCAACTTCGATACCCCCGAGCCAATTCTGGATTTTGCCCGCGCTCGCCTGGGTGTCGGGCGGACTCATTACTCTCCCGCCGCCGGTGAGCCGGTGTTGCGCCGAGCTATCGCGGATATCGAGAGTAAGGTATCACCCCACCCCTGCAATCCCGATGATGTTGTGGTGTTTCCCGGCGGTACCAATGCTATCTACGCGGTACTTTCCTGCCTGTTGAACCCTGGTGAGGAGATTGTTATCCCAGAACCGATGTATATCGGTTATGTCCCCATTTGTGACAGTCTCAGGCTGTCTGTAAAGCGGGTAGCCTGCCCGGCGGAACAGAATTTTGCGTTCGATGTGGACTCGATCAAAGCGGCAGTCACTGAAGAGACCCGAGTGGTCATGATCAATACCCCGGTCAACCCCACCGGTGCAATGGCAACTCCCGAACAGTTGCGTGAACTGGCTGCCTTTTGCCGTGAGCGCAACATCTGGCTGGTGTCCGATGAAATGTACTCCATGATCACTTTTACCCGCCGCCATACCTCATTGCGCACAGCAGCAGAGTCTCTGGACAATATTGTGGTGATTGATGGTCTGTCTAAGTCTCATGCCATGAGTGGTTGGCGTCTGGGCTGGGCGGTAGCGCGCGGCCCCCTGGTGGAGCGCCTTGCGGCATTCGCCGGAGCCACTATCTTCGGCTGCCCACAGTTTATCCAGGAAGCTGCGGCTTTCGCCCTGGAGTTCGATACCTATTTCGTGAAACAGATGCGTGACGCCTATGAACGTCGCCGCAACTTGATCGTTGAGAGAATCGGCAAAATTCCGGGGCTTAGCTGTTACAGCCCGGATGCGGGTATGTTTGTGATGGTCAATGTTTCCGAGTTGGCCAGCTCTGGTCAGGTATTCGCCGAGGCCCTGCTAGAAGCCGAGCGGGTATCAGTATTGCCGGGTACACCTTTTGGTGAAAGTGCGGTGAATCATGTGCGTTTGACGCTAGCGGCCGATGACAGTGAGTTGTCACGCGCTCTGGACCGAATCGAGCGTTTTGTCACCTGCGCTAATCGCCAGGCTAGTTAACCCAAGTGGCGGTAGCCAGCTCTCAGCCTCTCTTGCCGGGGGCTGGCTTTTTCATCTCTGGAGGTTATAGAGTTTCAGCCTCCGGCGATTACCGCTATCCTTGCCCCCTTTCAGATTCAAAAGAAATCAGTTCCGTGAAAATTGACCGGCATAATTTGCGTATTTTGCAGGCTCTGCAAACTAACGCCCGTATTAGCAACCTGAATTTGAGTGAACAAATTGGCTTGTCGGAGAGCGCCTGCCTGGCCAGGGTGAAGCGCCTTACCAGTGAGCGTTATATCCGTGAGTTCCTTGCCGAAATCAATCTGGACAAGGTGCGCCACGCTGAGTTTTATGTGAATGTGGCCCTGAAGCGCCAGGATGCGCGCACCAGTGAAAACTTCCGGCGAATTATCAGTGATATCCCACAGATCGTTTCCTGCGTGAAGATGTCTGGTGAATTCGATTATATGCTGCGCTTTATTTGCCCTGATGCGGCAGACTTCAACCGGGTTTCCGAGCAGTTACTGGCCAATGAGGAGGCCGCTATCTCGCGTATGACTTCGCATTTGGTGATCGAGAAAACCAAGCCTTTTACCGGTTATCCACTGGAGCTTCTCTTCCAGGATTAGGAACAGGCCAGGCAGTGGGCAGGTTTAATGCCACTGCCTGCTCCTTATTTGTGGTGCGGCTTTCGTTTGCACTTCCTGACATGCTGGTCAAAAAATGATCCTTATTCTTCGACGATATCTACAGCGAATAGAGACTGTTGCCAGCTGGTTAAGAATCCTTTCTCTTGCTTTCCTTGCTGTTTATTCAATAGCTTGAAGCGCCCCAGCTCAAAGAGTTGAGCATGATTAATAGTTATCCAGCCTAGAGATTGCGGAGAGCTGCTCAGTCTGTGCCATGCGTATGACAATTTTGTTGCGGTAAACCCTGCCTTCTTGTACAAGCGTGTTAAATGTGGTGTCTCTAGTCGGCCAGATTAATTTCGGGCTGTCCCAGGTGGCGGGTGCCCATGTTGTTTTGAGTCGTTTTCTTCGGGGATTCTAATCGGTTGAATTAGCTGCCAGGCGAGTAGTCTGGCTTGATCCTGTGACGAATTTAAAGAACTTACCTCCCTTTTATGTCCATTTTGTGAGGTTGGTGATCCAATTGAAAGAGTGGCGGCTGTAACCTCATATATACTTTAGACAGGCTTCTGTGTAGCGACAGCGGTTGGAAAGCTGCTATCCAGAGGCTGGTAATCACCGCTGGTGCAGGGGAGTGGCAGTTGAAATATTTAGGGCGAGTCTACCTGACTCTCAATTTATTGGCTTTTGCGTCTATCGGTCTTGGGGCCCTGTTTAATCCGGAGTCGTTTGCCGCGGCTATTGGATTTACATTTACCTCACCTACCGCTGTGCCCGAATTTCTTGCAACTTACGCCGGCTTTATGTTGGCAATCGCCGTTCTCTTACTGATTGCATTGGCCATGCGCCCTCACCGCCGTGCCGCCTATGCTTCACTCTCAATCTCTTACATTGGATTCGCGGCTGGCCGTCTCTTTGGCATGTTTTCCAGCGGTAGCTTCGATGAACGCAATTTACTGTTCTTCGCCCTGGAAGTGATCATGGTAATTTGGGGACTCTACTGTTATCGGGAATCTCGTTGGCTTCCCCTGCAACACGGGCATTAATCCAAACCAGCTAAATACTGGGATCGCCCTTAGCTCTGTTCACCGGTGACTTTGGCCTGTGGGCAGTTCTTACTTTTCGCGTTAATACTGAGAGAAGTCTGGCCTGGTGTTTGCCGCATCCTGTCACTGATGGATATGAGTAATGTCTCAATTCCAAAGTTTGGTGGAAGCTCTGGTTATCCTGGTTGCGCTCTGTGCCTGCGCGATTTGGTTGCGAAGTCGCGGGGTGATTCTTAGAGAAGAGCAAGGAGTATTTGGGCGTCTGGCAACAGACTTTGCGCTGCCGGCAGTAATTTTACATAGCTTGATTAAAGTCCCTTTTTCTTCCCAGGCTCTTCTTCCCGCACTGGCCTTATTTGCTGTGAGTATTGCAATCATGGTGCCTGCGTGGGCAGTGGGTAAATTGATGGGGCTGGGGCGTAAGACCCTCGGCTCGATTGTGTTGGTTGCGGGTTTTGGCGGCTCTTCGACTTTAGGGTTATCGCTGATTCGTCGGATTTTTCACGATAACCCTCTGGTTATGAGAGACAGTGTTCTCATTGGTGAATATGGCGCACTTTTATCTGTATTTACTGTCGGTGTTGCTGTGGCCATTTATTTCGGCCGGGATGAGGGTGAGCAGGTCAATGTTTGGCAGGCCTGTAAGCCTTTCTTTGTATCACCAATTTTTATCACGATGGTTTTAGGCACAATTATTTCCCTATTTGGCCTGCCCCAGGGGAATGTTACTGTGCAGCTGCTGGAGGATATATTACGGATTTCCGGACAATCCTTGATAGTGCTGGTGGCATTTAGTATCGGTCTGGCCCTGCGCCCCATCGCTGTGCGCCAACTGGCGGGCCTGATCCTGGTGGTCGTCCTGTTAAAGCTGGTGGCAGAGCCTATGGTGGCATGGGCTCTGGCAATGCCAATTGAGTTACCGCACATCGAGCGGGAGCTATTGGTTTTACAGGCGGCAATGCCCTCTGGGGCGATCGCCGCCGTACTGGCGAAACGCTATGGATGCGATGGCGGCGTTGCATCCGCAATGGTGGTTGCCACCTCTTTTATCAGTTTGATAACACTGCCGTTGACTCTCTACTTTGAAAGCCAGTGATTGCACTGCAGCCATTGATCAGGCGGTTATTTTCCCAGAGTTGTCATCTGCGGAGTGCTGTTCCAGCGTGGTAGTTTCCACCTGCTGTCCGCCGTGTAGTTTACCGTCTATAGCCTGGCGGAAAACTTCTTTGTAGTCCTTGAATTCCGTGCCCATTAGGCGGTCCCACCAAGTGAAGTAAAAACCGTAATTGCCCTGAAAACGCTGGTGATGCAGGTCGTGATGAGTTGTGGTGGTCATATTATCCAGCACGCCATCGACCCAGCTGCGTGGGTGGAATTCGCGGCCTGTATGCAGCATGGCGTTGCGGAAAATCATTATGAAAAGGAAGCTAAGCCAGATACTTGGGTGCAGTGGTATCGTTAGGGCGATCAGTGGAGAGAAAAGTCCGTTGATAAATATTTCACCGATAGAGAAGCTGTAGGCAGTCCAGGGAGTTGGGGTTCGCGACATATGGTGCAACTTATGGAAGTGCTTAAACAGCTTTGGGTGGTGCATTGCCCGATGGGTCCAGTAGAAATAGGCATCATGCAGGAGAATTACCACAGGCAGGCTCAAGATGCTCCACCAGAGCGGGTAGTCACTCCAGTTCCAATACAGCTTGGCGATCCCCATATCCTGTAGCAAATTTATGCTGATGCCAAACAGGGTGAAAATACAAACGGTCAGCATGGAGTAGCTGACTTCCCGGCGAATATCCCCCCAGCTAGCACGCCGCTTCTGGATGCGGCGCCGGTTCATCCAGGCGCGAAACAGCCAGCTTGCGCAGATACTCATCACAGAAGCCGCCAACACATAGCGAAATAGGGTCAATTTAAAGTGGGTGGTTCCGTAATCAGCCACATCTGCGAAGAAATCCATCTTTTTCACCATCCTTTTTCATCGGCGTTGCTAAAGGGGCAGCTTGGATATTGAGGATCTTTTGGGATTCTAAGTGCTACCCACATGGGGAGCTTTTGCATCAGTGCTTGCAGTCTGGGGGGCTTTGCTGACTGAGGCTTACGGAAAATGAAAAAATGCTGACGAATTCCGAATTGCTGCCCTCTTAGGCGGGCAGCTTGTCGCGACGGTACTCGGTTGGGGTCTGGTTGTGACGACGCTTAAAAGCGGCATTAAACGGGCTGAGAGATCGGTAGCCGATATCCAGGGCGATGGTCAGCACTGGTAGATGCGCCTGTTCCGGATCGGCCAGGCGGGCGCTGGCCTCATCAATGCGAAATTGATTGAGATATTCGTTGAAGTTTCGATAGCCCAAGTGGCGGTTTATCAGTGCACGCAGCAGGTGCTCGCGGGTATCCAGTTGCTCCGCCAGTTCGCGAATAGTCAACCCGGTGTGTCGATAGCCTCCACTTTCCATATGCTTTTGCAATTTAGCCAATTGCATCTGCTGCTGCTCATCCAAGGTTGGTACAGGTGCTGGAGGTGGGGCTTCCTCTTCAGGGATATCTGTTGCTGGTTGTGGTAGAGAGTCGCCCAGGGCGCTGGGTGAGAGCGCAAGCAGCCATAAACAGGCTGCCAGGGACAGCAGGCTGGCGAGTAGGGCGTGAAGAGTTGGCACACCATTGGGGACAGGGCGGTAGGCAAACAATGATTCAGCACTGATAACGATCAGCATATAAGTGCCCACCGCAATCAACAGTATGGCGCGCAAGCGACGACGCTCCTCCACCAAATCTGAGTGAAATTGCCCGAGTAGGGTGAGCATGCCCAGGCCAATCAGGCCTAAGCGGGTAAATTGGGACAGATTAAAAAAAACCTCTTCGGCGCTATTGCCTAAAGGGATTGGCGAGTGACTAGCGGCGACACTAAAGGCAATGGAGAGGCCGATAGGCATCCAGCCCCAGCGGGGAAAGGGTTCTTCCTCGCGACAGAGCAAGTGGGTAAACAACCAGAAGGCGGCGGGCACCAGAATCACCGGCAGGTGAATCAGCAGCCCCATGAGCCCGACAAGGGGAGGGAGTGTCGGTAACAGTAAATAACAGATAACACCGATCAAAACCAAAATCAGCCAGCGGCCCGCCGCGAGACGTCGGTGATTGACGGAAACCTTGGTTGCGGCCAGTAAGAGTAAGGCGCAGGCCCCGCCGGAAAAAAATAAATAGCCTGAGGTCACGACTTATCTCCAGCGGTTGGCCCAGGCATCCAGCACCTTACTGCTATAGGTGTGGCGGCCATAGCTGCCGTTGTAGTAGGCGAGGGCGTTGGCCAGATTGCCCTTCGCTTTTTTGATGTAGTGCTTGAGGATGGTGCAGCCGTAACGCAGGTTGGTATCCATATCAATCAGGTTGTCACCGGGACGGCCAATCTCTTTTTTCCAAAATGGCATTACCTGCATCATGCCTTGCGCGCCTACCCGGGATACTGCGTAGGGGTTAAAGGCACTCTCGATCTGGATTACCGCCAGAACAATTTCCGGGCGTAAACCCGCTCGGGTTGCCTCGCGATGCACAGCCTTAAGAACGTGCATGCGCCTTTTAGGGTCTTTGATGTAGCGTGCTAAGGGCTGGGATTTTGACATCAGCCACACCTCCGCATCGAAGCGATCGACAAAGCTGTCTGCCTGAGTAATGGCCTCGCGCAGGGCGAGCCGCAACTCGGGGTCCACTTGCTTGGTGTTAGTCTGGGATATGGCACCGCAGCAGATAAGGCAGAACCCCATCGCGGTAATAGCTTTTCTTATCATGTTGGGAATTTTACGAGATCCAGAGAGATTGGGTAGCGCCTTTTATGGACCTTTTGCGCAAATTTGGACAGGGAGAGGCATTTGAATTGAATGGGGCTGTGAAATACCAACGGACTTAAAGTGCTGTGTTGGTATTTCACGGAGGTATTTTGAGATAGATAAAGAAAATCTATCTCATCATCAGATTAGCGCAGGCCGAATTTCTCCAGCAGTACTTCCTCCAGCTGGGATACCGCAAACTCCTGGCTCTCAGCATCGGCGCGGCCCTTGTATTCCACAATGCCTTTCTCCAGGCCGCGGTCGCCGATAACGATGCGGTGGGGGATACCAATCAATTCGACATCTGCGAGCATGCCACCCAAGCGAGCCTTGGGCTCATCCATTAGCAGTACATCCACGCCTTTGCTGCGCAGGGATTCATACAGGTGCTCACACTTTTCCCGTACCACATCGCTCTTGTGCATATTGATGGGCACAATTGCCAACTGGAACGGCGCTATGGCGTCTGGCCAGATAATGCCGGAGTCATCGTGGTTTTGCTCAATAGCGGCGGCGACAATCCGGGATACTCCAATGCCGTAACAGCCCATGGACATGACCTGCTCCTTGCCGTTCTCATCGAGTACGGTGGCGTTCATGGCGCGGCTGTATTTGTCACCCAGCTGGAATATATGGCCGACTTCGATTCCGCGTTTGATTTCCAGGGTGCCCTGGCCGTCGGGGCTGGCGTCACCGGCAACGACATTGCGCAGGTCTTCAATGCGGCCGAGTTCCACGTCGCGGCCCCAGCTCACGCCGGTGAAGTGGTAATCGTCGCGGTTGGCGCCACAGATAAAGTCCGCCAGGTGTGCCGCAGCTCGGTCCACAATAGTTTCGAGCTTCATGCCGACAGGTCCTAAAGAGCCGATATTGCAGCCCAGTTCATCGGCAATACGTTGCTCCGGGGCGAACTGCAATGGGCTGGCGATGCCGGCCAATTTTTCTGCTTTCAGTTCGTTCAGTTCATGGTCGCCGCGCAGCACCAGCGCAACCAGGGGCGCGGTTTCACCCTCTTCGCATTCACCCAACACGATCAGGGTTTTTACCGAATGGGTGGGGTCGCTGTTCAGGAATTCGCTGACATCGGCGATGGTTTTTTGCCCTGGCGTGTGTACTTCCTGCATTTCCTGGCTCGGTGCGGCGCGCTCGCCAGCAGGGGCCAAAGCTTCGGCCAGCTCAACATTGGCGGCGTAGCGGGATTCGGTGGAGAAAGCGATATCATCTTCACCGCTCTGTGCCAGAACGTGGAACTCATGGGAGCTGGAGCCGCCGATAGAGCCGGTATCCGCCAGCACCGGGCGGTAGTCCAGGCCAATACGATCAAAAATGCGGCAGTAGGCGCCGTGCATAATGTCGTAAGTCTCCTGCAGGGAATCCGCATCAATGTGGAAGGAGTAGGCATCCTTCATGGTGAATTCACGCGCGCGCATCACACCAAAACGCGGGCGAATTTCATCGCGGAATTTTGTCTGTACCTGGTAGAAATTGGCAGGCAGCTGCTTGTAGCTTTTGATCTCATTGCGGATCAGGTCGGTAATAACTTCCTCGTGGGTTGGGCCCAGGCAGAAGTCATTGGAGTGGCGATCCTGGATACGCAGTAACTCCGGGCCGTACTGCTGCCAGCGGCCGGACTCCTCCCACAGCTCCGCCGGCTGCACTACCGGCATCAATACTTCCAGGGAACCGGCACTGTTCATCTCTTCACGCACAATACGCTCTACTTTGCGCAGTACGCGCAGGCCGGTGGGCAGCCAGGTGTAGAGGCCGGAGGAGAGACGGCGGATCATACCGGCGCGCAGCATCAGCTGATGGCTGATTACTACCGCGTCGTTGGGCGTTTCTTTCTGGGTGGCGATAAGGTAACGGGATGCGCGCATAGGAATAAACTGGGTTCAATTATCGGTAAGCTGGTTATTTTACGCTATTCATCAGCTAATAAATATTGCCGGATAGACTCCCGTATGGGATCGATTATTTTTTATGGAAGCTACACCCTGCTGATATTGATAAGGGCGTGGTAAAAAGGGTAATTGGTGTAGCTAAGAATGGGGCTATGGCCAATCTTTAGATGGTATATAGGGGCATAAAAAAACCCCGCAGTTGCGGGGTTTAGTGCCTGAGGCTGGGAGTCTTAGGACTCAGCCATTTCCTTCAGCTTCTTCAGCGGGCGAACTTTTACCTGGATGCTTGCAGGCTTGGCCTTGAAGACAGTCTCTTCACCAGTGAAGGGGTTGATACCTTTACGGGCTTTTTTGGCTGGCTTCTTCACAGTGGTGATTTTCATCAGGCCCGGCAGGGAGAATTCGCCAACAGCGCGCTTCTTGATGTGGCCTTCAATAATATCGCTCAGCTCGTCCAGAACAGACTGTACCTGCTTGCGGG
The DNA here is from genome assembly GCF_052466765.1 of Microbulbifer mixtoriginis (SeqCode). Taxonomy (NCBI): domain Bacteria; kingdom Pseudomonadati; phylum Pseudomonadota; class Gammaproteobacteria; order Cellvibrionales; family Microbulbiferaceae; genus Microbulbifer; species Microbulbifer mixtoriginis (SeqCode). Next base: position 1,695,880 of record NZ_CP174289.1, on the reverse strand, counting down.
ACAGTTCAGTATTTTCTGCGATCTGGTTCAGCACCTGGGTTTTGGTGAACTTCTCTTTGATCGCTTTTACTTTCTTAACTGGAGCGGCAGCGGCTTTCTTGGCTGGAGCCTTTTTGGCAGCAGTGGTTTTGCTGGCAGCTTTCTTGGCGATTGCCATAGCTTACTTCCTTCTTTGTTGTTCGGTGTATATCCGGTAAAAGTGTGTTCGGTCTCCCGCTGCGCTGCATCCACAAAACGGCGTCTCAGCGGGTGATGGTGGGAAGTATATATAGTTTTTGTTTGGCCGCACGGGAAAATACTAGAAAAATAGTGCTTTTTCCTTATTTTGTACCTGTTTTGAGATCCCAAACCCCTTCTACAAAGGCCAAAAGGGGGTGCCTGCTTCTTCCCTCTGGGGGGCTCATGTATACTCTGTCCCCCTTTTTCCAGCATCGGGTACCGAGTAATGCCGATCTATGAATACCAGTGCAATGCCTGCGGCCACGAGATGGAGGCCTTGCAGCGCATGAGCGACACCCCCCTCAAAGACTGTCCTGCCTGTGACAAGGCCGAGTTGCACAAGAAGATTTCAGCAGCGGGATTTCGCCTCAAGGGCGGCGGCTGGTACGAGACAGATTTTAAGACCGGCAGTAAGAAAAATTTGGCCGGTGATGCTGCCAATGGCAGTAAAGCTAAAAGTGGCCAGCCGGCAAAAACGGCGAAGACGGCTTAAACCCGCTGTGCGGAGCCGCTTGTGCGGTGTACTCTCTATTTAACCTTTTTACCTATCGATAACGGGAATTTTCATCCATGCGCAGCGACTACTGTGGCGTCCTTCGTTCCGCGGACATAGACCGTGTAGTAACCCTCTGTGGCTGGGTCGACCGCCGCCGCGATCACGGCGGTGTAATCTTTATCGACCTGCGCGACCGCGAGGGAATTGTTCAGGTGGTATTCGACCCGGATGCGGCCGAGCATTTCGAAATGGCCGATCGCGTGCGCAGCGAATATGTTCTCAAGGTCACCGGCCGTGTGCGCGCCCGCGCGCCCGAAGCCCTTAATCCGAATATGGTGACCGGTGAAGTTGAGGTTTACGGCACTGAGCTGGAAATTCTCAACACGGCAGAGACGGTGCCTTTCCAGCTGGATGAGCACACTGCTGTGGGTGAAGACGTGCGCCTCAAGTACCGCTACCTGGACCTGCGTCGCAACGAAATGCAGAACAACCTGTATTTCCGCTCCAAACTCACCACGGCCATTCGCAATTATCTGGATGAGCACGGTTTCCTCGATATCGAAACCCCGATCCTGACCCGCGCCACCCCCGAAGGCGCGCGCGATTACCTGGTGCCGAGCCGCACCCACGATGGCAAATTCTTCGCCCTGCCGCAGTCTCCGCAGCTGTTTAAACAGTTGTTGATGGTGTCCGGCTTTGATCGTTATTACCAGATTGCCAAGTGTTTCCGCGATGAAGACCTGCGCGCCGATCGCCAGCCGGAATTCACTCAGATCGATATCGAGACTTCTTTCCTCGACGAAGAAGAGATTATGTCGATCACTGAGGGCATGGTGCGCAAGCTGTTCAAGGAATTGAAAGGCATTGAGTTGGGTGAATTCCCGCGTATGTCCCATTACCAGGCGATGTTGCGCTACGGCTCTGACAAGCCGGATCTGCGTATTCCGCTGGAAATGGTAGAGATCAAAGACCTGATGACCGAAGTGGACTTCAAGGTGTTCTCTGGACCGGCCAATGATCCCAAAGGTCGCGTAGCGGCTATTAAGGTGAGCGGTGGCTGCGACAAGCTGACCCGCAAGCAGATCGATGACTACGGCAAGTTTGTGGGTATCTACGGTGCCAAGGGTCTGGCCTATGTGAAGGTGAATGACCGCTCCGACCTGGAGAATGGCCTGCAGTCGCCGATCGTAAAATTCCTGCCCATTGAGACTCGAGCTGCCATTCTTGATCGGCTTGAGGCTGAGAGCGGCGATATTATTTTCTTCGGCGCGGATACTGCCAAAGTGGTCTCCGAAGCGCTGGGTGCGCTGCGCTGCAAACTGGGTGAAGACCTCAATCTCTACACCAGTGAGTGGGCGCCCCTGTGGGTAGTGGCCTTCCCGATGTTCGAGGAAAATGAAGACGGCAGCCTCACCGCGTTGCACCATCCGTTTACTGCACCTTCCTGTAGCCCCGAAGAATTAGAGCAGAACCCACTGGGGGCGCTGTCGCGCGCCTACGATATGGTGCTGAATGGTACCGAGCTGGGTGGCGGTTCTGTGCGTATCCACGACCAGGCCATGCAGCAGGCGGTGTTCCGTATTCTCGGTATCGATGCGGAAGAGCAGCGCGAGAAATTTGGCTTCCTGCTGGATGCTCTCAAGTATGGTGCGCCGCCCCATGGAGGCCTGGCCTTTGGTCTGGACCGCTTGGTAATGTTGATGACAGGCAGCGATTCTATTCGCGATGTGATTGCCTTCCCCAAAACCCAGAGTGCCGCCTGTGTCATGACGGATGCTCCGGGCACGGTGGATGCCAAGCAGTTGCGCGAGCTGAATATTCGCCTGCGCCAGAAAGAAGAAAAAATCAGCTGATTTTCCCCCGACGGGCCGGGCGAAGCGGGCCTGTCAAATCGTGGTGATGGGCATTTCGCTTCGCTTATTGGCCCATCCCTCGCACAGATTGAAGAGAGACGGAACATGGCCGGACATAGTAAATGGGCCAATATCAAGCACCGTAAAGCGGCTCAGGATGCCAAGCGCGGCAAGATCTTTACCAAGATCATTCGTGAGCTGACCGTAGCGGCCAAGGCGGGCCCCAACCCCGACGATAATCCGACATTGCGCGCGACTATCGACAAGGCTCTGGGCGCGAATATGAAGCGCGACACCATCGATAAAGCTATTGCCCGCGGCGCCGGCAATGCGGAGGGTGATAACTATGAAGCTGTGGTTTATGAAGGTTACGGTGTCGGCGGTGTCGCAGTACTGGTGGAGTGTCTGACCGACAACCGCAACCGTACAGTGGCCGAGGTTCGCCACGCTTTCTCCAAGCGCGGCGGCAACCTGGGTACCGATGGCTCCGTAAGCTATCTGTTCACCCGCAAAGGCCAGATGTTTTACGACATTGGCGTGGATGAAGACGCGCTGATGGAAGCGGCCCTGGAAGCGGGTGCTGAGGATATCGAAACCAACGATGATGGCAGCGTTGAGGTGACCACTGAATTCCAGGATTACCTCACGGTGAAAGATGCGCTGGTAGCCGCAGGCTTCACGCCGGACAGCGCTGAAATCGCCATGATTCCGTCCACCACTATCCCGTTGGATAAAGAGGGGGCAGAGAAGGTGTTGGCCCTGATCGAGATGCTGGAAGATCTCGACGATGTGCAAAATGTTTACACTAACGCGGATATTCCAGCAGAGGTGATGGAGGAGCTGGGCTGAGTCCCAGTTCAGACCGGGGCGGGCAAGGTTAGCCCCGGTTTACCCTCATATCGCTTTAGCAGATAGCCACTTTTTCTATGCTGTCTGCGATCTTCCTTGACGCCTCGCTCCCACCTTGGGACACTCCCGCCACTATATAAACATACAGATATTTGGGGAACACCTCTTGACCCGAATCCTGGGTATTGACCCCGGCTCGCGTAAAACCGGCTATGGAATTATCGATGTAGAACGGGGTAAGGCCCGCTATGTGGCCAGTGGGGTAATTCGTATTCCCGAAGGCCCCCTACCTGAGCGCCTAAAGCTGATTTTCGACGCGGTTTCTCAGATTGCCCAGCAATACCAACCGGCGCAGATGGCAATTGAAAATGTATTTATGTCTAAGAGTGCGGGCTCAGCCCTGAAACTGGGCCAGGCGCGCGGTGCAGCCATAGTGGCCGGGGCCAATAGTGGTCTCGCCGTGGCTGAGTATGAGGCGCGCAAGGTCAAGCAGGCGGTGGTGGGCAGTGGTGCAGCCGACAAGCTGCAGGTGCAGCACATGGTCAAAACCTTGCTGTCACTACCGGGGACTCCCCAAGAGGATGCCGCCGATGCACTCGCCGTGGCTCTCTGCCATATGCACACGGAGCAGACTCTGCTATTTACCGCCGGCGGAGCGCGCAGCCGCTTTCGCCGCGGTCGCCTCAGCGTTTAGAAAACTCTGCAGAACTTGGCCCTCATTGTGGGCAGCGATAGATAAACCTGGAACAACACATGATTGGAAGACTGAGTGGCACTCTGGCCGCGGTACAGCCCCCTTTGTTACTGATTGATGTGCAAGGGGTGGGCTACGAAGTGCTCGCGCCTATGACCACAATTTTTGAATTGCCCGCCCTGGGACAGCCGGTTCGAGTACACACGCACTTGGCGGTTTCCGAAACGGCCCAGCAACTCTACGGCTTTATCCGCGACGCCGATCGCAAACTGTTCAGAACCTTGATTAAGGTCAGTGGTGTGGGCCCCAAGATGGCCCTGGCGATTTTATCCGGTCTCGATGGTGCGGCTTTGGCACGCTGTGTGGCTGAGGATAATGTTGCGGCACTGGTAAAGGTACCAGGCGTTGGCAAGAAGACGGCCGAGCGTTTGATTGTAGAGCTGCGCGATAAGTTGACCCCGGATTTCGGTGATTCCAACGATATTCCATTGATGGCGGCAGCCACAGCACCCAAGGTAGATCATACCGGCGAGGCGGAGAGCGCCCTGGTGGCCCTGGGTTACAAGCCCACTGAGGCCAGCAAAATGGTGGCCCGCGCGAGCAAGGAGCAGCCGGAAGCCGACAGTGCCACCCTTATCCGCCTGGCCCTAAAGGGCATGGCACCCGCCTAAACCGGGAGGCTTGGAGTGTTATTGCGATGATTGAAGCCGATCGTTTAGTAGCCCCAGAACCTGCGGGGCCCTCTGGGCAGGAAGAGCAGTACGACCGCGCTGTGCGCCCCAAAGCGCTGGCCGACTATGTGGGTCAGCCAGTGGTGCGCGAGCAGATGGAGATCTTTATTCAGGCGGCCAAATTGCGCAAAGAGGCCCTGGATCACACTTTAGTGTTCGGTCCTCCAGGTCTGGGTAAAACCACTCTGGCCAATATTATTGCCGCAGAGATGGGTGTTGCGATCAAGACTACCTCGGGGCCAGTGCTGGAGAAGGCCGGTGATCTAGCCGCGCTAATGACGAATTTGGAACCTGGGGACGTACTGTTTATCGACGAGATTCACAGGCTCAGCCCCCATGTAGAAGAGGTTTTGTATCCGGCCATGGAGGATTACCAGCTGGATATTATGATCGGCGAGGGGCCGGCGGCGCGTTCAATCAAGTTGGATCTGCCACCCTTTACTTTGGTGGGGGCCACTACCAGAGCGGGCCTGCTCACCTCGCCCCTGCGCGATCGATTCGGCATAGTGCAGCGGCTGGAATTCTACAACGTGCAAGACCTCACCAGTATCGTGCGTCGCTCCGCTAGGTTGATGGGGGTTGAGATGGATGAAGGCGGAGCCTTACAAGTGGCGCGTCGCGCCCGCGGTACCCCGAGGATTGCCAATCGCCTGCTGCGCCGTGTGCGCGATTACGCAGATGTTAAGGGCGATGGTGCGGTGGATGCTGATATCGCCGATGCCGCTTTGAATATGCTCAATGTGGATGCAAAAGGCTTTGACTCTCTGGATCGACGTATGCTGTTGGCGATGATCGAGAAATTTGATGGTGGTCCAGTGGGGGTGGATAGTCTCGCCGCTGCTGTGAGCGAAGAGCGGGATACTCTGGAAGATGTATTGGAGCCCTACCTGATCCAGCAGGGCTATATTGCCCGGACACCCCGTGGGCGAGTAGTTACCGGGCTCGCCTATGAACATTTTGGCCTGCCTAAGCCGGATAAGGTCAGTTGATGATTCAGCACCTGGTACTTTTGGGTTGGGTGGCTGTGGAAGTGAGGGATATTCAATGAAGGAAGAGTTCGGTATTCCTGTAAGGGTTTATATCGAAGATACCGATGCGGCCGGCATCGTGTATTACGTGAATTATTTGAAGTATATGGAGCGCGCGCGCACAGAACTGTTGCGCTCCCTCGGGTATGATAAGCCGGCGATGCCGCAGGAAGGTGTACTGTTGGTGGTACATTCCGCCGAGGTCCAGTACCGTCGTTCCGCCAGGCTCGATGATGCGTTGCGCGCCACGGCGGCGATTGGCAAACTGGGGCGTGCCGCAGTGACTTTTGAGCAAAAAATTTGGCGCGGCGATGAGCTAATTTGCGAAGGCGTGGTCAAAGTGGCCTGTGTCGCTGACGACAGCCGCAGGCCCTGTGCCCTGCCGGAACCTATTTATTCAGCATTAAAGGCAGTTATTTAAGAAGATGAACGCCGGTGAACAACTTTCTCTTTGGGGGCTAATTCAGAATGCCAGCCTGTTGGTACAGCTCGTCATGTTGCTGCTGTTACTGGCTTCTGTGGTGTCCTGGGTCATGATTATCCAGCGCGGGCTCTACTTATCCCAGGCCAAACGCGCGCTCAATAATTTTGAACGTCGTTTCTGGTCCGGTGCAGATCTGAACAAACTTTTTCGCGAGGGCAACGAGCGCGCCGAAAAAGGAAAGACCGATGGGGTCGAATCCCTGTTTCGCGCTGGCTTTACTGAGTTTACCCGCCTGCGCCAGCAGGGCAGTGGTGGCCCGGAAGCGGTTATGGAAGGTACCGAGCGCGCCATGCGCGTGGCCATGTCCCGGGAACAGGAAAAGGTAGAGATGAACCTGCCGTTTCTGGCGACTGTAGGCTCCGTTAGCCCCTATATCGGCCTGTTCGGCACCGTTTGGGGGATTATGAACTCCTTCCGTGGTCTCGCCACTATGCACCAAGCCACCATTGCCACTGTAGCCCCGGGTATCAGTGAGGCATTGGTGGCAACGGCCATGGGTTTGTTCGCTGCGATTCCCGCGGTAATGGCCTACAACCGTTACTCGGCCAAGGCGGAGTGGCTGTTGTCCAGCTACGAAACTTTCGCCGAGGAGTTTTCCTCTATCCTGCACCGCAAAGTGCACTCCGGCTGAGTAGTGAGTAGGCGAACCCTATGAGTGTGTTTCGCAAGGGAACCAAGAAAAAGCTGGTCTCCGAGATCAATGTGGTGCCCTACATCGATGTGATGCTGGTGCTGTTGATTGTCTTTATGGTCACGGCACCATTGTTGATGCAAGGGGTCAAAGTGGACCTGCCAAATGCGCCCTCGGCGCCGATGGAGGACACTGATGAGGAGCCTTTGATTATTTCGGTGCGTGCCGATGGCACCTATTACCTAAATCTGGGTACCGATGAGCAGGAGGCCAAGTCTCTCACTGAGATCAAGGAGACGGTGGCCAAGGTGTTGCGGCAAAAGCCGAAAACCCCGGTGCTGGTGTGGGGCGATAGCGAGGCCCGCTATGGCTTGATCGTCAATGCCATGACCGAGCTGCAGCAGGCGGGTGCACCGAGTGTCGGCCTGGTGACAGAGCCACCGCAGGGGTAGGGTGCCGGTGAATAAAGGCTTTTATGTATTGGCGATAATAATTAGCCTCCTGCTACACGGGGCGCTAATCACTGCCATTACCTATGGTTGGGAAGCCAGCAGTATGCCCGAGCGCAAACCGATGCCGAAGTTTGTGCAGGCCAAGCTGGTAACTATTGAGGCGGCGACCCCAAAGAAGAAACTGCCCAAAAAAATAGACAAAATTCAGCAGCGCGCCCAGCGCGAGGCTGAGCAAAAACGCAGGGCCGAAGTCGAGCGCAAGCGCCGCGCGGCCCTGGAGCAAAAGAAAAAGCAGGAAGCGGAGAAAAAACGCAAGGCCAAAGCCGAAGCCGATCGCAAGGCTAAGCAGGAGAAGGCCCAGCGCGAGAAAGAGCGCAAAGAAAAAGAGCGTAAGGAAAAAGAACTTAAGGAGCAGCTGGCCAAAGAGCGAGAGAGCTCTTTCAATGAAGCGCTGGAGGATGAGCAGGAGTTGCTTGATGCCAATGATGGGCAGCAGGCGGTGATGTCTGTAGCCCAGGCGATTCAGCAGCAAATTGAAGCCGTGTGGAGTCGCCCACCGAGTGCCCGTAACGGCATGTTGACCAAGGTAAAAATAAATTTTGTCCCCACCGGCCGGGTGGTGGCAACTAATATCGTCGAGGGCAGTGGTAATGCGGCCCTGGATCGATCGGTACTCACCGCCATCCGTCGGGTGGAAGTCTTTCCTGAAGTGGCCAAGTTGGCCCAGGAGGAGCCGGTGATATTCGAGCGGGAAGTCCGCACCACAATTTTGAACTTTAAAGTCGAAGATCTGCGCCAATGATCAAGAGTTTACTGAAGACAGTCGTCATTATTGCAATCGCCTCGGTGAGCCTGGGGGCTCGCGCCCAGCTGGTGGTGGATATCACCAGTGGTATCGATGACCCCACCCCGATCGCGGTATCCCCATTCAGCTGGTCGGGCGGTGGTGTCCTCAAAGAGGATGTCTCTGGAATTATTTCCGCCGACCTGCGCCGCAGCGGCCTTTTTTCTCCGGTACCCAAGGAGGACATGCTGTCCTTCCCTAAAACTCCGGAAGATGTGGTGTTCCGCGATTGGCGTATCCTCGGCACCGAGTACATTGTTACCGGCCGTATCGAGCCTCAGGCCTCGGGCTACCTGCTGACTTTTGACCTGGTTAATGTTTTCGGCCAGCACAAGATGTTCACCAAACAGGTACGCGGCGGCCAAACCCAGTTGCGCGATATCGCCCACCGCGCCGCCGATGAAATCTTTGAGGCCATCACTGGTATTCGCGGCGCCTTCTCCACAGAGATGGTGTATGTGCAGGAAGAGAGGCGTGGCGGCAAGCCCAGCTATGTGCTGATGCGCTCGGATATCGACGGTGCCCGCGCCAAGCAGATCCGTCGCTTTAGTGCGCCGGTGATGTCACCCATGTGGTCGCCCAACGGCCAGGAGCTGGCCTATGTTTCTTTCGAGACCGGCCGCCCGGCGATTTTCCGCGAAAACTTGCGCACAGGCGAACGCAAACAACTAACCAACTTCAAGGGCATCAATAGCTCGCCAACCTGGTCTCCTGATGGAACCAAGTTGGCTATGGTGCTCTCCAAGGACGGCAACCCGGAGATCTATGTACTGGATTTGGCGAGTGGTAAGTTCACTCGCATGACCAGACACTTCTCCATCGATACCGAGCCGAACTGGATGCCGGATGGTAAATCGCTGGTTTTCACCTCAGATAGGGGAGGGAAGCCACAAATTTACCAATTGACTCTTGCCACTGGTCAAGTCGACCGCTTAACCTTCGATGGCGACTACAATGCGCGGCCGCGTGTTTCTCCTGATGGGAAGACGTTGGTCATGGTACATCGCAACCGGGGAACCTTTACCATCGCCACGATGGATATTAACTCGGGCAGGATGCGTGTCCTCACGGAGACCACCCTGGATGAGTCCCCCAGCATTGCACCCAATGGGGCCATGCTGATGTACGCAACCAAGCGCGGAGACAAGGGCATTCTGGCTGCGGTATCGCTGGATGCCGGGGTGAAGTACAACTTACCCTCACAGAGAGGCGATGTCCGTGAACCGGCATGGTCGCCATACTTTGATTGAGGCGGGGGCCCAGCGCTCTGAAGCGTAGGGTATTTATAAGACCAATTTTAAAAATCTTTCAGGATTTTCGATAACACTAAAAGCGGAGTAGCTTATGTTGAAATCAGTAAAAACGGGCCTGGGGTTGGCCTGTGTTCTGGCAGTAATGGCCGGTTGTAGCAATACCAGCAGCGACAACACCAGCGGTGAAGAGTACACTCAGCCTGAGGTTGATACTCAAGTTGAAACTAACGTTGTAGATGAGCCTGAAACCATGGCTCCGTTGGAAAATGTGGTTTACTTTGACTTCGACCAGTCCCTGCTGAAGCCAGAAACCCGTGAACTGCTGATCCGTCACGCCGACCGCATGCGCAGTAATGCTACTGCTGTTCGCCTCGAAGGCCACGCTGACGAACTGGGCACCCGCGAGTACAACCTGGCTCTGGGTGAGCGCCGCGCCAATGCTGTACGCGACTTTTTGGTACTGCAGGGCGTAGACGCAGCTAACCTGGAAGTAATCAGTTACGGTGAAGAGCGCCCGGCTCAAATGGGCTCTAACGAAGCTGCCCGTGCGATGAACCGTCGCGTTGTTATTAACTAATCGTCAAAATGGATGCCAATGGCTTTTACGATTAGAAAACTGGCGATCGCCGCTGCCATAATGGCTGCGGCATCGCCCGTATTCTCCCAAGCCCCGATTGTCGACCTGACTGCCAGCAGCCAGGAGCCGTCGCCCGTCTCAAGTGACGCTACTAACGAGGACATCTACCTCGCCCGCGCCACAACCCCCAGTCCCAAAGCTAAGACCAACCCCCAGGCTGAAGCCTACTACCAGATGCAGGTATTGCAGCAGGAAGTGCGCGAATTGCGCGGTACGGTTGAGGAGCTGCGCCACGAGATTAAGCGTCTCAAACAACAGCGCACCGAGGACTATATGGATCTGGACCGGCGTATAGCGCGCCTGAGTGGTACAGAGCCCTCAGCTCAGCCGCCGGTGGATACTAAAGGCAGTGGTGGCGCCTCTGTTGGAGGGGGTTCCTCAATGCCGCCCAAGCCCCAGGGGCCGAAAGACGGCAAGAGTGAACGCGACCGCTATCAGGCCAGCTTTGGTCTGGCTCGCAATGGTGACTACGGTGGCGCCAGTGCTGAATTCAAGAGTCTGCTACAAGACTTTCCCAACGGTCAGTATGCCCCCAATGCCAATTATTGGCTGGGTGAGATAGCGCTGGTACAGGGAAATTTGGAAGAGGCCCGCGGATGGTTTGTGGCCCTGCTGGACGGCTACCCGAACTCTAATAAAGTCTGGGATGGTCGTTACAAGCTGGGAACGGTTTACCACCAGCTGGGAGATCAGCAGAAAGCGCGCAACCTGCTGGAGCAGGTGGCGGCGAGTGATGCCCGTGCATCAAACCTGGCTAAAAAATATCTGCAGGAGAACTTCTAGCCCGGTGCGGCAGTAATAACTGCTGCTGTTGCCTAATTTGCATCGCTGGTTTTTTGAGCAGAAAAAGCCTATGATCCCGCGCCCGGATGGCATGTGCCATTCGGGCGTTTTTGTGTCGGGTGTGTATGACCAATCTGTCTAAAGAATCACTCAGAATTAGTGAGATTTTCTACTCCCTTCAGGGGGAAGCGCGGGAAAGTGGCCTGCCTACGGTTTTTGTTCGACTGACCGGTTGTCCGCTGCGCTGTACCTATTGTGACTCGGAATACGCTTTTTATGGCGGCGAGCGCATGACCCTGGAGCAGATATTACTGCAGGTGCAGAGCCACCCCGCGCGTCATGTTTGCGTGACAGGAGGCGAGCCCCTGGCCCAGCCCAATTGCCTGCACTTGCTTGAAGCCCTTTGCGACGCCGGCTACTCGGTATCATTGGAGACCAGTGGCGCCATGCCGGTGGATCAGGTGGACCCGCGGGTATCCCGGGTTGTGGATCTGAAAACCCCAGCTTCCGGAGAGCAGCACCGCAACCGCATGGAAAATATGCAGGTGCTCACCCGCGATGATCAGATCAAATTTGTGATCTGTGACCGGGGCGATTATGAGTGGGCCAGATTTACCCTGGATCAGTACAACTTGCCAGAGCGTGTAGGGGAGGTACTTTTCTCGCCCAGCTATGAGCAGTTGCCGGCGCGGCAGCTCGCGGAGTGGGTGCTGGCCGATGGGTTGCCGGTGCGCATGCAGATGCAGCTGCACAAATTGCTGTGGGGAGATATCCCGGGTGTCTGATTGGCCCGGTGATTGTGGATTGAAAAATTGAGGAAGAGATGACTGCAAAGAAAGCGGTAATTTTGCTGTCCGGTGGCCTCGACTCGGCCACAGTGCTCGCCATGGCGCGTGCAGAAGATTATGAATGTTATGCCCTGGGTTTTGATTACGGTCAGCGGCACGAAGCTGAATTGTTAGCGGCAAAGCGCGTAGCCGCTGATCTCGGAGCGGCAGAGCACAAAGTGGTGAAGCTCGATCTGCGTTCAATTGGCGGCTCGGCCCTAACTGATGACAGTATTGAGGTTCCTGAAGAGGAAACCAGTGGCATCCCGGTTACCTATGTACCGGCTCGCAATACGGTATTCCTCTCTATTGCCCTTGGCTGGGCCGAGGTGCTTGGAGCTCAGGATATTTTTGTCGGCGTCAATGCGGTGGATTACTCGGGCTATCCGGATTGCCGGCCGGAGTATATCGAGGCCTATGAAAAGATGGCCAACCTCGCTACCCGCGCTGGGGTAGAGGGAAACAAGCTCTCTGTGAGAGCGCCGCTGATGCAGATGAGTAAGGCGGATATTGTACTCGAGGGAACCCGTCTTGGGGTTGATTACAGTTTGACGGTATCCTGTTACCAGGCGCGCCCAGATGGTGCGGCCTGTGGTCGCTGCGATAGTTGTCGGCTACGTGCTGCGGGATTTACGGAAGCAGGCCTGGCGGACCCTACGGTGTATGCCAGCTGATTGTCAGTTGGTGTCATTTTTATGGGAAATACCTAACCCCTTAAATTTGTTAGATTTTTTTTCGGGTTAGGTATTGTCTTTTCAAAATAGATCCGTAAGATACGCAGCTCCTCACATCGAGGCACGGAAAAGGGTCGTTAGCTCAGTTGGTAGAGCAGTTGGCTTTTAACCAATTGGTCGCTGGTTCGAATCCAGCACGACCCACCATTTCCGCCGGGGATATCCACAGTAACCCCACAGCTTTTACAGATCTGCGAGAGAAGTAAAGGCATCCTGAGTTGGGACATACCAAGTTCGCCCAACTTCCTAAGGGTCGTTAGCTCAGTTGGTAGAGCAGTTGGCTTTTAACCAATTGGTCGCTGGTTCGAATCCAGCACGACCCACCATTTCTTTACTGCATTCCTTTTTATTTTTTACTTCTCTGTCAACAATGGTTTGCTCGCGCCTGAAAATTCTCTACTTGGCTGAGCCATTAAGGCATTTATTGGTCTCTACAGAGAGCAGTTTTTAGCGACAAATACAGTCTGCTGCCATCTCCCCTAAATATAAGCAACTGGTAAGGCCGGGTGACTCAATGCCGAAAAAGGCTACTAGTTGTGGTTCTTGACTTTCGCCCCAGTGGAATACTTTGAAGTCCTCGGTTGGGCCGCCTTTTGCCGTGAGCTTTGGGCGAATGCCAGCGTAATCTGGCTTTAGGCTTTCTGCGGGGAGCTCGGGCCAATAAAGGCGAACACTTTTATAAAACCTTTCCCCTCGTTTTTTATCCACCGTGTAATCAATTTTTTCTACCCACTCAACGTCGGGTCCAAAGCGGGCATAGCCCTCCAAATCCAGTGTGAGATGAGTGCCCAGTCCGCCGGGTTCTGGCAGGGGGTAGATCAGGTGGGAAAAAGGGGGTTTGTGGTCGAGAGAAAAATAATTCCCCTTTGCCAGGAATTGGTTTGGGACTAGTTGTCGAATACTTTTGTCGTTGATTTTACAGAGCAGTTGGTGGCTGTGTAGCCCTGCGGCTACGATCAAATTCTTGGTACCGAGCTGGTAGCCATCTCTCATGGTGAGTTGGTAGTGGTCACTTTCACGCGATATTTTTTTCACTGCTGTGCCTAGTGCCACCTGGCCGCCGCGCGCTTCCAGGGCGCCCTGCAGTGCCAATAGTAGGGCGTGGCTATCGAAGATGCCTGTGGTAGGTGAATAAATTGCACTGTGACACTGCAGCTGGGGTTCCATTACCTTGGCTTCTTTTGCGCTCAGCAGCTGTAAATGGCCGGCGCCATTCTTATCTCCTTGGGCTTTCAAGGCTTTGAGTTGGGGGAGTTGGGCTTCGTTGGTAGCCAGGATTAATTTGCCGATGGCTTTGTGTGGGACCGCATACTCGCGGCAAAAACGATACAGCTTGGCTTTGCCCGCGACACAGGCTTTAGCCTTTAAGCTGCGGCTTGGGTAGTAAATACCGGCGTGGATCACCTCGCTGCTGCGGGCGCTAATCTCTGTGCCGATATTGGTGTGTTGTTCCAGAACCAGCACATCCTGCCCTCTAATGGCCAGGGCATAGGCGCTGGCGAGACCAATGGCTCCAGCACCAATCACAATGTTTTCAACCTGCTCCATTTTAGGGGCTCCCCAATAATAGGAAGGCTTTTTTGCCTGGATGTGGGCGCGCAAAACTGCTTCTCTGTTCTCTTGGGCTCTGCAGCCCGGGCATGGGGCGTAACTTATCTTGCGGTGCTGTCGAATTACCAGTTGTTGATACTTTAGGTGCGCTGATATGGCGTCGCAATGCGTTATACTGCGCGTTTTTCGCTGGTGGTAGTTAGCCATGACCCAAAAGTCCGTTGTTGCAGAAACGGTAGATTCCCTCTCCCTGGTGCAGGCGCACTTGGCGGAGCCGGTTGTGTCTCAGTACAGTGAGGAGGAGTTGCAAGCCTGGCGCGAGCGTATCAAGCGTCTGCTTAAAGAGCAGAATGCCGTGTTAGTGGCTCACTATTACACAGACCCATTAATCCAGGCGTTGGCCGAAGAGACTGGTGGCTGTGTATCCGACTCTCTGGAGATGGCCCGCTTTGGTGCCAAGCATAGCGCCGATACCCTGGTGGTGGCCGGTGTGAAGTTTATGGGCGAGACCGCCAAGATCCTGACGCCGAATAAGCGTGTGTTAATGCCCACCCTGGAGGCTACCTGCTCCCTGGATTTGGGCTGCCCCCCGGATGAGTTTTCCGAGTTCTGTGATCAGCATTCGGATCGCACGGTCGTTGTCTATGCCAATACCTCTGCGGCGGTGAAGGCGAGAGCGGACTGGGTGGTTACCTCCAGTATCGCCCTGGATGTAGTGGACCACTTGGATGCCAACGGTGAAAAAATTCTGTGGGCCCCTGATAAGCATCTCGGTGGTTATGTGCAGCGTGCAACCGGTGCGGATGTTCTGCTTTGGGATGGCTCCTGTATTGTGCACGAGGAGTTCAAGGCGAAAGGTGTGGAGGACCTGAAGGCGCTCTACCCGGATGCCGTAGTGTTGGTGCACCCGGAATCCCCTGCCTCGGTGGTTGCACTGGCGGATGTGGTGGGTTCCACCTCGCAGATAATCAATGCAGCCAAGACCCGCCCAGAGAAGCGCTTTATCGTGGCGACCGACCAGGGCATCTTCTACAAGATGCAGCAGGAGTGCCCGGATAAAGAATTGATGGTTGCCCCCACTGCTGGAGCTGGCGCCACCTGCCGCAGCTGTGCGAACTGTCCTTGGATGGCGATGAACTCCCTGGAGAATTTGTGTGGGGTGTTGGAGCGCGGTGATAACGAGATCTTTGTAGATGCGGAGTTGGGCCGTAAGGCGATGATCCCGCTGCAGAGAATGCTGGATTTCCGCAAGGGTTAAAGGTGCCTAGCGGGCTCCAGTGCAAATAAAAAAGAGCGGCTAGAGGCCGCTCTTTTTGTTTGTGCTTTGTTTGTGTTGTTAATGAGTGAGGTCAAAGTTCCTTGGCTTTTTCCTGCATCTTGATGACGTCTTTAAGGCGCTGTTTCAGGATGGCATTGGTTTGATAGTCGTCTTTGGTCATGCGAATGCCGTGGCGCAGGTGCTGCAGGGCCTTATCGAAAACGCCGTTCAAAATATAGTATTCGGCTCGTGCCTCGTGCACTCCGACAATATCCCCGGCCAAGCCATGGGTCTCGGCCAATAGGTACCATACGGCGGGGTCTTTCTTGCGCACCCGGCTATATTTGGCCAGCATGCGCTCTGCCGCCAGATAGTTGCCCGCTTTAAAATGAGCGTTGGCGAGCCCCATCACCAAGGCGTGGTCGCCGGGGTTGCGGTCCAGAGCCACTTGTAAGCGCTGGGTGGCGCCTGAATAATCTTGGCGTACCAGGTCAATATCGGCGCGCGCCAGGACAAAAGCGGCTTTGGAGGGCTCCTTATCGAGGAGCGGCTGCAGGGTGTCCAGGGCGGAATCCGGCCTTCCTGCGGCGATTTGTGCCAATGCCAGGCCGTAGCGGGCGGCATCTTCGTTGTCATGGATACCATTAAGTTCGGCCTGGAAGCGTTTAACGGCCTGCTGTGGCGTGGCTTCAGTAGCCAGTCGGATTCGCGCGCGCATCATATGGTAGTCGCGGCTATCGCTGGGTTCGACATCCTCCATGCGCTGGGAGCGCAGCTTGGCGTCGGCGATACGCTTCTCTGTCACCGGGTGGGTCAGTAGGAACTCTGGTGGGCGGCGGTAGTAGCGGGTGGCTTTGAGCATCTGCTCGAACATCTCGCCGGCGGCATCTGGATCGCGGCCGGATCTTGCCAAGGTTTCGATACCGACCCGATCGGCCTCCTGTTCATTCTTGCGGCTAAAGCGCAGCTGACTGTCGAGCGCTGCGGCCTGAGTTGCGGTTATGGCGGCGAGCCCCGCTTCGCCACCGGCGGTGGCGGCGAGTACCAGGGCGCCGAGCATGCCGGCCAGGGTGGGTAGGGTGTTGTTGCGCTGGGCTTCGAGGGAGCGGGCGTAGTGGCGCTGGCTGAGGTGGCCCAGTTCGTGGGCGACCACCGAAGCAAACTGATCTTCGTTTTTCGCAAATAGGAAGAGGCCGGTGTGAATACCCATAATGCCACCGGGTACCGCAAATGCGTTCATGGTTTCATTATTTACCACGACCACATCAATATTCTTGTCCTCCAGGGGGCTGTATTCGGCCAGGCCCTTAACGGTTTTTTCGACGTACTGCTGTAGCAGTGCATCGGAGGAGGTCTTAACCTGGCTACGAAATATACGCAGCCACATTTGGCCCAATTCTTTCTCGCGCTGGGGGGATACCAGGCCGCTGGTGCTGTCTCCAAGTTCCGGCAGGCGGATTCCCTCAGAGTCAGCGGTGGCTGCGATGGGAGTGCTGCCGAGCAGCAGGCCTAAGCCGAGCGCCTTTAGGCTATTGCGCAATCGCAGTGAGAGAGGCGCTTTGTTTGATCGACGAGGCAGGCTTTTTTGGGGATCAGTCATTTTGATTACTGCTCGGTCTGTCCATGAAGGATCTATAGTCCAACTCTATACGCAACCCCGTTGAACTGTCGAGGATTAGACAGGGTGGGGCGGTAAAGGTTCTGGCCGGCGCCAGCGGGAAGGTTAAAAAGGGTTAAGCATTGTCGGTAACTGGCGCAGATTACGCGTTATAATCCGCGGCTCTGTAAAGCTTGTGACCAGATAGCCAATGGCCGTGCCCCCTTCCAATACCGTTGATAAAAACCCTGTGCCGGACTGGCATGCGGCGGTAACGGTGGACGCCCGCCAGTTGCCCTGCCCCCAGCCTCTGCTGGCTATGCGCAGGGCCCTGCGCCAATACGAAGCGGGGACCTTACTGTGTGTGATGGCCACCGATGAGGGTTCCTGGCGCGATTTTCACAGCTTTGCCGCACTGAGTGGCAGGCCCCTGCTGCGCGCCGAGAGGCGTGATAATACCTTTCTATATTGGCTGTACGCTGGCAAATGAAGAATCAATCCCGAGAGTCTATGTTGTCGATTGTTAAAGGCTGGGTGAACCGCTACTTCAGTCAGGAAGAAGTGGTGTTGCTCGTGCTGCTGCTCACCGTAGCGCTGGTGGTACTGGCCACGCTCGGAGGTGTGCTGGCGCCCGTGCTTACGGCCCTGGTAATCGCCTTCCTGATGCAGGGCATGGTGCAAAAGTTGAAGTCCTGGCGGGTGCCCCATTGGCTCGCGGTAACACTTTCCTGCTTGGTATTGGTGGGCACTATCGTGGGCCTGCTATTTGTGGTGCTACCGATTATTTGGCGCCAGCTGGTGCGCCTCGGTGCGGAGTTGCCGAATATGGTGCAGCGCGGCCAGGAGCTGTTGTTGCTACTGCCGGAGCGCTACCCGCGCCTGATTTCTGCGGCGCAGATCGACGAGGTTTTTAATACCCTCGGCAAAGAGCTGGGTGGCATGGGGCAGACCCTGCTGGCTTTCTCTCTCACCAACCTGCCCATTTTTGCCGGCCTGCTGATTTATGTGGTGGTGGTGCCGATCCTGGTATTTTTCTTCTTGAAGGACTCCGACCAGCTGATCCGCTGGTGTACCTCTTTCCTGCCAAAGCAGCGCCCCATGCTGCACCAGATCTGGCACGAGATGAACGACCAGGTGGCCAACTATGTGCGCGGCAAAGTGGTGGAGATCGGCATAGTGGCAGCGGTGAGCTACGCCGCCTTCCTGTTGCTGGGGGTCAATTACGCCCTGCTGCTGGCGGTGGCGGTGGGCCTGAGTGTATTGATTCCCTATATCGGCGCGGCGGTGGTGACTATCCCGGTGGCGGCCATTGGCCTGTTCCAGTGGGGTTGGAGCAATGAGTTTTTCTACCTGATTATGACCTACGGCATTATCCAGCTGCTCGATGGCAATGTATTGGTGCCACTGTTGTTCTCTGAGGCCGTCAATCTGCACCCGGTGGCAATTATCCTGGCGGTACTGTTTTTCGGCGGTATCTGGGGCTTCTGGGGCGTCTTCTTCGCTATTCCGCTGGCGACCCTGCTTAAGGCCATTATGAGTGCCTGGCCCACCAGCGAGCACCAGGCCGAGTGGGAGGCCAAGCGTATATCGGAGTAATGCCGGCGAGCCCGCAGGGAGCCTCTGGGCCATTGTTATTCCGCAACCTGGCCCGCCCTATAGAGCTTTAAGAGCGGGTCACACTCTGCGTTGCGACTTATTGAAACGTCTAGGCACTCCTGCGCAGCCAAGCCCTGCCTGTAACCGGCCTGAAAGCCAGAGGCATCACGAAATTGTTCGGGGGCTCCCGCCAACTTCTTTTCTTTGTATCGACGCGGGCCATTGCTAGAATGCCGCGCTTTCTTTTATTTGCTCCTTCGAATAGGTGAGAGCCCATGAGCCTGGCTGACAAAGTTCTAGCGGTCAATAATGACCTGCCGATCCGTACCGACAAGCCTGTCCACAGCGGCAAGGTCCGTTCCGTTTACTGGCTGAGCGAAGAAGATAGCCGCCGCCTGATTGAGGAAAAAGGCTACCCGGTTTCCCCGGATACCCCTCTCGCGGTAATGGTGATTTCCGACCGCATCTCCGCATTCGACTGCATCTGGACCGGCGAAGGCGGCATGCGCGGCGTACCCGGCAAGGGCGCGGCATTGAACGCGATTTCCAACCACTGGTTCAAGCGGTTTAAAGAGCAGGGCCTGGCCGACAGCCATATTCTGGATATCCCGCATCCGCTGGTGTGGATCGTACAGAAGGCGCGCCCGGTGATGATCGAAGCTATCGCCCGCCAGTACATTACCGGCTCTATGTGGCGCTCTTACCAAAAGGGCGAGCGCGAGTTCTGCGGCATTGAAATTCCCGCTGGCCTGCAGAAAGACCAGAAGCTGCCAGAATTGCTGATTACCCCCTCCAGCAAAGGTATTCTCAAGGGCATCCCCGGCGTGCCGGAAGCGGATGACGTCAATGTCACCCGCAAGAATATCGAAGATAATTTCGAAGCCTTCGGCTTCCGCAGCGCGGGCGATATCGACCTGTACGAGCAGTTGCTGAAAGAAGGTTTCGATTTGATCTCCGCCGAGCTGGAAAAACTCGACCAGGTCTTTGTCGATACCAAGTTTGAATTCGGCTATGTCACCGATGCCAATGGTGCAGAAAAGCTGATCTATATGGACGAAGTGGGTACCCCGGACTCCTCCCGTATCTGGGACGGCGAACAGTACCGCGGAGGTAAGGTTGTGGAAAAATCCAAAGAGGGTTTCCGCCAGGCACTGCTCAATCACTTCCCCGATGCAGATATCCTGCTAAACAAAGACCGTATGGATGAGCGCCTGGCTCTGGCTCGCGATAATGAGCTGCCAGAATCTATGCTGATGGATCTCTCTAATACTTATGTTGGTATTGCAGAGAAGATTATTGGTACGAAATTGGAGATATCCGATAACCCCAAAGCGGAATTACTTGAAGTATTGCGTAAGGATTATGGTCTGGTCGACTGATCTCAGATTGATTGAGAAAAAAACCGGCGCTTGCGCCGGTTTTTTTGTACCCAATACTGGCTGAAGATAGAGTGCAATTAGACAAATGTCAGTATTGCAGGCTAAGCAGAGTACTCACTAAAAATGATGAGGCCGGGGAAAACCTGAATTCTAATTTAAAGATCTTCTTGTCTCTAATGAGCTAGGTACCAAAAATCTTTTTTATCTGCTCCCTTGTCCTTGCACACCAGTCCACCCTTAAGCGTTTTCCCAGCTACTACCTCTCCTGATTCCTTGAATAGAATACCTTGTCGGCTTTCCCCACATATAGTTTCCTCCCTAATTCCCCATCTTTCTCTCTTTTCTTGGGGGGCTGGTGAGCCGACTACCATTATTACAGATAAAATGCCGTTATCAGGGTAGGAAAAGGATTGAGGTTCTTGAGTTCCTTGGCGTAAAAAAAAGCAAGGTGGTGCAATATCAAGAGTCTTGGAGCTGAAAAGTTCTTTATCTTTAATGTGTAATATACATATACCTTTGTCAGTTTCTAAGATTAAAGAATGACCTTCAATTTCTGCTCGATCTGTAACTTTTTTATCGCTTGCATTGCAAGCTGCGGTCAGAAGCGTAATAAGGATGAAAGTTAAATTTCGCATTAATCGAGTTCCCAGAACCAAACCCTTTCGCCTAGGCCGAAATAATAAGGAGATCCACCCTTCATCTCATTATCGATCCAGATATCAATATGATCGGTAGACCCCCAGCCATTCATAATAAAAACAATCCCCTTTTTTCCAATAAAATTGGCTGAGGTGGCTTTCGTATAAGTTTTTTGGCTCCCAAATAACTTCGTATTGGCTTTCATCCAGTAAGCCATCTCTTCAGCGGAGAGGATGTGCTTTGGGTTGTGGTTTAATCCCTTATAGCATCTTCGATTTGGGTACATCTTATCGAATGAGCTGGTATCAACTCCTGACTTTTCAAGGGCTACCCCCATCCTTATTGCGCACTGATTTCCAAAGTGTTCTGTGCTGCATGGGTAGTCTGGGTAAGGGTGATTATCCCATATTTTCTGTGCTTTTAATCTAGTCATATTAATACTCCGTTATTAATTATCTGACACTGGCTTGTTGCTTTAGGTTGCTAGATTATATAAGTGAAAACAGGGGGGGTGAATAATTAATGAATAATGGATGATTACAGCTTATATCAAATTAATTATAGTGATTTTGTATTCAAATTATATTGAATATTTTTGGGTGGCGAAGTAGATTATAGCTTTATTTTTTAATTCATTTGCTTTGTGTATCATTTGCCTTCAGTGGAAATGTAAACTCTAACTGCTGCTGATATAGAATTTGGTGCTGGCAACCAGCCCTCGATGTTAGTTTTTCATGCTTGAGATGGTGGTATGTTGAATAAGTGTTCTCTTGGCGTTTAAGAACATCTACTAATCTACTAGAAGCTGTTTCATAACTTGAAATCGGTTATTCTTGTGGCTTCATGGAATGATAAGACCAGCAAGTGTGAGCAGAATTAAGTCAGAATCAACCGACACCCAATGGGAATTGATTGAGCCTTGCCTTCCCAAGCTAAAATGTGGAAAAAGTGGCCCTAAACCCATTGATAACCGTGCATGTTTTGAAGGTGTCTTATGGATTTTGTGTTCAGGGGTACGATGGAAGGGGCTGCCTCTATCCTACACATCGCTGAGTATTTGGTGGAGAGGGCTCCATTTTTGAGAAGAACAAGGCACTTGGTTGGAGGTTTGGCGAAAACTATCTCGGATAGCTCGATCAAAGATCCCTTCTTAACTGGGAAGAATTTTTCTCGGATGGCAGCTTTTCTCCAGCAAAAAAGGGGAGTAGAAGTCAGAAAAACTAAGCAGGGCAAGGGTACAAAGTGGATGGTGGTGGTCGGTGGTCGGTGGTCGGTGGTCGGTGGTCGGTGGTCGGTGGTCGGTGGTCGGTGGTCGGTGGCGGGGGTATTCCTTCGGGAAGCACCGTTACTTTGGCCTTACTAGCAGAAGTAAATTTATAGCAGCCACCACTTAATATTACCTTTGAAAATACAAAAATTTGACGTCTAGTGTATGAAAAGTATGCGGATTCTGACCCGTCACGCTATACCTTTGTCCACCGTGAAATTAATCTGATTTACTCTTGCCGTAAGAATAGAAGAAACTTCGCAACAAGATGGCAAAAAGCTTAGAAGATATGTGTGACGCTGGAAAGCTGAGAGAACTTTTGTATGGCGCGGGAGCTATCATCGCTTGGTAGTCAGGTGAGGCCGCTATTTATCTCCTTGCAGAGCTTTTTTCTATATTTCCTGGATATTGATTACTTTAAAAAATTATGAAATGTCTTTTAGACATCCTAAGAGTTCGGCTATGTCACCGATGCCAATGGTAAAGAAAAGCTGATCTACATGGACGAAGTGGGTACCCCTGACTCCTCCCGTATCTGGGACGGCGAACAGTATCGCGCGGGCAAGGTTGTGGAGAAATCCAAAGAGGGCTTCCGCCAGGCGCTGCTCAACTACTTCCCCGATGCCGATATCCTGCTAAACAAAGACTGTATGGATGAGCGCCTGGCTCTGGCTCGCGATAACGAGCTGCCAGAATCTATGCTGATGGATCTCTCTAATACTTATGTTGGTATCGCTGAGAAGATTATTGGTACGAAACAGGAGATATCCGATAACCCCAAAGCGGAATTGCTTGAAGTGTTGCGTAAGGATTATGGCCTGGTCGACTGATCTGGGCCTAAATAAAAAAGCCGGCGCTTGCGCCGGTTTTTTTATGTCTGTTTGCAGCTAATGAATAAGTCTGATGGCTCAGAGAGAGGTATCAGCAGTATTTTTCATCTGTATTTTTATTCTTGCAGTATGAAGGTCCATGCAGAATTTAATGTAGATAATAAGAATAAAGTCTTTATTTCGGTGCTGGTTTTAATACCTAATTTGGCCAAATAAGAGAGGTAGTCATTATTGGGTCAATAGCATTAGCCGTTAGAGTGTTGCTCAGGGTGACAGGAATGGAAAACTCTGGCGATCACTCTCTGCTAAATTTGTCCCGTGCTATCCTCTATCTTGGCTTTTGTAAAACCGGATTGCTATCACTCATGATTTTGCTGAGGGTTATCTCTTAAGGTTGCACTGCAATTAGATAATTTGACACTTCATTACGGATAAATATGTCAGGGGATGGGTGAATATGCGGCTGCCTTAATTGGATTTTGTTGAATTGAGTTTGGTAGTTATTGGAAAGGGTTGAGTGTTATTTTTTTAGTGAAAAAACGTCGATGGTATTGTTTGCGTACTGCTATGCAGGTTTCTTTAGTTGCCTTTATATGTTGCTGCGTTATCTCCTGTAATATTTTATATTTCTCTTTGTGGTACAGTGCTTCAAATATTTAATTCATGATTGGTGTGTTAATTTGGAGGTTGTTGTGAAGCATGTAGAGGTTAATCTGACCGAGCAGGGCTATTTGAACGGTATTGAAGAGTTGCGCAGTGTTATATTGGATGCGAGAAAAAAAATAAAAGAAAGTAGTGCTCAGTCTGAAGGTTTTTTGAATGTGGGGTCGGCTAGTAGGTATGTTGCTGCAAGAGTTTCTTATGGTGGTGATGCAGCTATAGATTTTTATATAGAGCCTGTAAGTGTATATGTTGTTGGTTTTGATCCGAAGGCGTATGTGTCAACTGGAGGGATGAGATATTTTTTAAGCGATAGACTTCCTGGTGTTGCACAAGGTAAGGATACTGACTCTATGAAAATGGAGAGTGCGTTTTTAGAGGAGGTGCTGAATAAACAAAGTGTAGACCGTGCGCTATATAAAGTTCAGACTATTGCCATCTGGGATAAGGACGATAAGAGAGGGGTAGGTGGGGATGGTTTGCCTCAGGTGGCGGGAATAACTTTTAGTAAAAAGAAATCCGTTGTCGATCTAAGGCATAATGGAACTTACAACGATCTTAATCTTACCGGCAACAGAGGGGATGTAATAGATAGTGAGAAGATTGCCGGTGTCTTCAACCATTTATGCAATATTGATGGGAAATATGGTGATGGCAAAAACGATAGCTACTGTATTCCCCTTGGAGTGATGGTCCTTTTGCTGAGTGAGGCTGTCAGGTTTGAATCAGTTTGTAAGTTTTTTAATGAGTTAGTTGCGTACAGAAGCGGTGAGGACTTTTTTGAAAATGTTGGGCAAATTTTAGATAAGGTGCAAAACTGGAAGAGTTCTGGCAAAGATGCGGATATTGCAGTGCCGTGTGAGGGTGTAAGTGGCTAGGCGAGTTACTGGAAATACGCATTATTTTTTAGTATCGCGCCCTAGTTGCCAGCGAGAGTGAACATATGATTGGGCTTGATTACAGCAACTTTGAGTAATTCCTTGATGCCATCGAAAGCCCCATCATACGTTTTTTTAGATCCTAGTGAATTGATGCAGGTCTTATAAAATCTAAGGATTTTCGCGACATATTACTCTCCCACCACAATTCGCCATAATTCCACCCATTTCCCACCCGATTCCCTGCCGCCTTTCGCCCACTTCCCTCTGTTTAATAACTTCAACATCCAATTTAAAAGTGGAGGGAAGTGAGTGAACAGGGTGATGTTGTTTGGGCAGCGGTTTCATAAAGATGATCTGATGTTGCCGACGGAGGAATATTACCGCCGCCGCCAGAAGAGCGGTGGTACCGGGCGCTGGTTGTTATTTATTGTGGTGGTATTGGCGGTGGTGATTGCGGCAATCGGAGCCGAGGTTAGTGCCCAGGAGCTTACGTCTAGTAATGGTGATATTACCTCTGAACTGATTACCCTGGACGATGTGCAAGCCGGGGATTTACTGTTTACCGGCGCGGAGCCGGGCCGTTATATGCCCGCCGTGCACCTGCACAGTAGTGTCAAAATGGTGGTGCGCGGTTTGGTTGCGGAAGTGCAGTTACAGCAGGCTTTTCAGAATACCAGTGATAGCTGGCAGGAGGCGGTTTACGCACTGCCGCTGCCCGAGCAGGCAGCGGTGGCTGGTCTCGAGATTCAATTGGGCGAGCGCCGTATTGTCGGCAAGGTGCGCGAACGCAAACAGGCGGCAAAGATTTATAAGGCCGCGCGCGCGGCGGGTAAGCGCGCGGCTCTTTTAGAGCAACAGCGCCCCAACCTGTTTACCAACAAAGTGGCTAATATTGCACCGGGAGAAACGGTGCAGGTGAATATTCGCTATCTACAGCCAGTAGCCTATGACAGTGGTGTCTTTTCATTGCGGCTGCCAACCACCCTGACTCCCCGTTATATCCCCGGTGAACCCATTTCCTCACAAGCCCTCGGTGGTACCGAACTGGAGCTGGCCACTCAGAGCAGTGGCTGGGCGCTGCCCACTGATCAGGTGCCGGATGCCGCAGCGATTACCCCGTTGATGCAGCCGGCGGCAGAGTTGGAAGCGGTGGGCAGTCACAATATTGCCATTGAGGTGGAGCTGGAGGGCGGCTTGCCGCTGGTGAAAATCGGCAGTCCTTATCACGATATTGCCATCGATGAAAAAGCCGGAGAGCGCTACTCGATTCGTCTGCGCAAGGGCAGGGCAAAAATGGATCGGGACTTTCTTTTAAATTGGCAGCCGGAGCCCTCGGCTATGCCGCGTGCGGCGCTGTTTAGTGAGCATGTTGGTGAGCGTGCCGCCGGTGTGCAGGCGGATGGCAGGGAAAGTGCGGATAAAAAATCCGGTACCTATTTGCAGCTAATGCTGCTGCCACCAGATGAGGGTACTCGCGCCCAGCGCTTGCCACGGGAAGTGGTTTACGTGATCGATACCTCCGGTTCTATGGGCGGTAACTCTATCCGCCAGGCCAAGGAGAGTCTTACCCTGGCGCTCTCGCGTCTAGATGGTAATGACCGTTTTAATGTAATCGAATTTAATAACAGCCCCCGCGCATTTTTCCCACGCCCGCTGGCGGCGAGTGCGGAGAATATTCAGCGCGCGCGCCGGGAGGTGGAACGCTTAAATGCCGATGGCGGCACCGAGATGGCTGCTGCGCTACGTTTAGCGCTGGGCCAGCAGTTGCCCGATAACAATAACCTGGTGCACCAGGTGGTATTTATTACCGATGGTGCGGTGGGCAATGAACAGGCGCTATTCGAGTTAATCCACCAACACCTGGGCGATGCGCGTTTATTTACGGTGGGCATTGGCTCGGCCCCTAACAGCCACTTTATGCGTAAAGCCGCCAAGTTTGGCCGCGGTTCTTTCGTCACTATCGGCGATCTTTCCGAGGTGCGCGGACGCATGCAGACCCTTTTCGCCAAGCTGGAAAACCCTATGGCCACCGACCTGCAGCTGAGCTGGCCCGAGGGTGTGGTGGCGGATGCCTATCCCAAGCGAATCCCCGATCTCTATCGCGGCGAGCCATTGCAGCTGGTGGCCAGGGTGGAAGGGCAGTCGTTGCATGGGGACATTCAGTTGCGTGGGCGTATGGCCGGTAAGCAGTTTGTGCGTAACCTGGCGCTGACACTGGAGCAGGCCCCCAGTAGCAAGGGCATCGGCAGTTTGTGGGCGCGCAGAAAAATGGAATCCCTGCGCGACCGCCAGACCCAGCTGGGTGAGGAGAGCGATGCGGGTCAGGCTCTGCATGCACAGATTTTACAGCTCGCCCTGGATCATCAACTCGCCAGCCCCTACACCAGCTTTGTCGCGGTTGAAGAAGAGCTGGTGCGCAAGCCCGAAGAAAAGCTCTCCCAAAGTGCGCTCACCAACATGGTGCCTAGAGGGCAGGTGTTGCAGCGCCAGGCTTACCCCAGTACGGCCACAGGCGTTTACGCGCAGCTGTTCGCTGCCTTGAGTCTGCTCAGCCTGGCAGCATTGTTGCGCCGCGGCCGCTCAATACGCGCCAATTTGATGGGGGCAATCCGCCGCCTGCTGCGCAAGGTTGTGCCGGATTTGCGCCGCTGTAACAGTGGTCTGGAGGCGCAGCTGGGGAGTACGCCGCAGTGATGCGCCTACTCCTTTTTTCAGTGTGCCTGCTGGTGGGGTTGTGGCAGTTGGGCTCCGCCTCCTGGCTGCTGGCCAAGGCGCAGCTGGCCCAGTTGCTGATTGCCAGTGCCTGGGAGGAGCAGTTGCAGGGCGGGGTTCCGCAAAAGCCTTGGCCCTGGGCGGATACCCGGCCGGTGGCCAAACTCAAGCTGCAGGGCCAGCGTCCTTTTATTGTGCTGGCGGGAGGCAGTGGAGAATCCCTCGCCTTTGGTCCCGGCTTGCTTAATGGTTCCGGTAAGCCCGGTGATTTTCGCACCACGGTAATCGCTGCGCATCGGGATACGCACTTTGCGGGGCTGCAAACCCTGCAGCGTGGCAATGGCATTTACCTGCAGGGTGAAGACGGGCGCTGGCACACGTATCGGGTGACGGAGCTGCGCATCGTAAATAGTGAGCGCGAACGTCTGCCGGTTTTTGCCGAGCGCGGCCTGCTACTGGTGACCTGCTATCCCTTCGATGCTATGGCGGCGGGTGGTCCACTGCGCTACTTGGTCTACGCTGAATACCAATCTGGCGGGGAGCTGGTGCAGCTGTGACTGGCACCTTTATTTGAGACTCGATTTTGTAATTTGATTTCTCAAACTTTCCATAAAATATTCCGGTAAAACAGCAAAATGGCAAATAATTGTTTTGCCGTTTTGTTTTGTTTGTTACTAACCGTCCTATCTGGAAAATTTTTTGTAGTAATACTACAATCGCTTCCGCTAATAACCGGGAATGGGGCTTTGTCCGCCACGTTAGAGTGGGGCCCGGAACAGATAATTACAGTCAAACTAAGCACTCGCGGCACAGACTGGCGCCGCTTTTCCTCTCCGCCGCGATCGGGTGAAGATTCACACATTGCATTTCCGCCACCAACGGCGGTGAATTGGCGGAAGCCTGAAAAAAAGGAAGCATTTTTTCGCCTGCGCTGTAGTTTGCCCGCGTACCGATTTTTGAGAAATAGACCGACTCGACGTCGCCTAATTCGCCGAGGAGCATTTGATGCACGAAGATACCGATAACCTCGAAACGCAGGAATGGCTGGATGCGCTGCAGGCGGTTATCCGCTACAGCGGCAAAGAGCGCGCCGCCTTCCTTCTAAAGCAGCTGTCTGATCGCGCTACCGATGTCGGAGTGCAGCTACCCGCGGCTATCACTACCCCTTACCGCAATACCATTCCGCCCAATGCGGAAAAGCGCATGCCCGGCGACCTATTTATGGAGCGCCGCATTCGCTCCCTGATTCGCTGGAATGCCCTGGCGATGGTGGTGCGTGCCAACCAGAATAACGACCATCTCGGCGGCCATATCTCCAGCTTCTCTTCTGCCGCCACACTCTACGATGTGGGCTTTAACTACTTTTTCCGCGGCAATGAAGGTGAAGAGCGCGGCGATCTGATTTTCTTCCAGGGCCACAGTGCGCCGGGTATTTATGCCCGTTCTTACTTGGAAGGACGCTTCGATGAGGAGCAGCTGGATAACTTCCGCCGCGAAGTGAACGGCAACGGTCTCTCCTCTTATCCGCACCCCTGGTTGATGCCGGATTACTGGCAGTTCCCCACAGTTTCCATGGGGCTGGGACCGATTCAGGCAATTTATCAAGCGCATATTATGCGCTACATGTCCGCCCGTGGTTTGTCGCCGCGCGGTGACCGCAAGGTGTGGGCTTTCCTCGGCGACGGCGAATGTGATGAGCCGGAAACTCTGGGCGCCATTTCCCTGGCCGGCCGTGAGCAACTGGAAAACTTGGTGTTCGTGGTTAACTGTAACCTGCAGCGCCTGGATGGCCCGGTGCGCGGTAACGGTAAAATTGTGCAGGAGCTGGAAGGTGTATTCCGCGGTGCCGGCTGGAATGTCGTTAAAGTTCTCTGGGGCCGCCTGTGGGATCCGCTGCTGGAGAAAGACGACAAGGGGCTACTGCAGAAAGTCATGGACGAAGTGGTCGATGGCGAGATGCAGAACTTCAAGGCCAACGGCGGCGCCTATACCCGCGAACACTTCTTCGGCAAGTACCCGGAGCTGCTGGAGCTGGTCAAGGATATGTCCGACGATGAGATTATGAAGCTCAATCGCGGCGGCCACGACCCCTATAAAGTCTACGCAGCTTACGCGGCTGCCATGGCCCATAAAGGCCAGCCCACTGTGATCCTGGCGCAAACAGTTAAAGGCTACGGCCTGGGCTCCGCCGGTGAAGCGGCGATGGATACCCACTCCGTGAAGAAGCTGGATCTGGATTCCCTTAAGCGCTTCCGCGACCGTTTTGCCATTCCGCTCACCGATAAAGAGCTGGAAGAAGTGCCTTACTACCGTCCGTCTCCGGACAGCCCGGAAATGAAATATATGGCGGAGCGCCGCAAGACCCTGGGCGGTCCGGTTCCCCGTCGCCCGATTGAGTGCCCAAAACTGGAAGTGCCCGGTCTCGATGCCTTCAGCGCGCTGACCAAAGGCTCCGGCGAGCGCGAAATTTCCACCACCATGGCATTTGTGCGCGCTATCGCCGCACTGGTGAAAGACAAGAATATCGGCAAGAACATCGCGCCGATTGTGCCCGATGAAGCCCGTACCTTCGGTATGGAAGGCCTGTTCCGCCAGCTGGGTATCTACTCTTCTGAAGGTCAGCGCTATACCCCGGTGGATCACGGCCAGATCATGTATTACAAGGAAGATAAGAAAGGCCAGGTGCTGGAGGAGGGCATCAACGAAGCCGGTGCCATGTCTGCCTGGATGGCGTTGGCTACGGCCTATAGCAACCACGGCGTGCCGATGGTGCCTTTCTATATCTATTATTCCATGTTCGGCTTCCAGCGCGTGGGCGATCTGGCCTGGGCCGCTGGCGATATGCAGGCGCGCGGTTTCCTGATTGGTGCCACCGCCGGCCGTACCACTTTGAATGGTGAAGGCCTGCAGCACCAGGATGGCCACAGCCATGTACTGTCCTCCACTATCCCCAACTGTCGCAGCTACGATCCGGCCTACGGTTACGAGTTGGCTGTGGTTATGCAGCGGGGCCTCAAGGAGATGTACGAGGAGCAGAAGAATGTCTTCTATTACATCACCATCGAGAATGAAAACTACCTGCAACCGGAAATGCCCCAGGGCGTGGAAGAGGGCATTATTCGCGGCATCTACAAACTCCAGTCCAACGTCAAGAAAGGCGCCAAGGGCAAGACTGCCAAGAAGCATGTGCAGTTGATCGGTGGCGGTACTATTTTGCGCGAAGTGCTGGCAGCAGCGGATATCCTCGCCGATCAATTTGGCGTGACCTCCGATGTTTGGAGCCTCACCTCTGCTGTGGAAGCGGCCCGCGAAGGCCAGGATGTGGCGCGTTGGAATATGCTGCACCCAGAAGCCGAGTTGCGCAAAGCCTGGATCACCGAGCAGTTTGAGGGCAATACCTCACCGGTGATCGCTTCCACTGACTACATCCGTTCCTATGTGGAGCCCCTGCGTGAATTTATCGATGGGGACTTGACCACCCTGGGTACTGATGGTTTCGGCCGCAGTGACAGCCGCGAGCAGCTGCGTCGCTTCTTCGAGGTGGATCGCAACTATGTGGTGATTGCCGCTCTGAATGGGCTGGCGAAGCAGGGTGTGATTGATGCGAAAGAAGTGTCCGAAGCGATCGTGAAGCTCAATATCGACGCCGAAAAAGTTAACCCGCGCATCAGCTAAGAGAAGGCAGAACTCCTATGGCAAAACAAGTCATTAAAGTGCCTGATCTCGGCGGTGCCGATCAGGTGGATGTGATTGAAATTACGGTTGCCGTCGGTGATACCGTCGCGCAAGAGGATTCTCTGATTGTGGTGGAGGGCGACAAGGCCTCCATGGATGTGCCGGCCCCGGTGGCCGGCAAAATCCTCAGCATCAGCGTAAAAGAGGGCGATAAGGTCTCTGAAGGCGATGTGATTGGCGAGATCGAAACCGATGTCGCGGAAGCACCGGCAGAGGCGCCCGCTGCAGCCCCCGCCCAGGAAGACGCTGCGCCGGCGGCAGAGCCTGTAGCTGAAGCCCCTGCGGCAGCAGCGAGCGGCGAGCCGAAAGAGGAAACGATCCAGATCCCGGACCTGGGCGGTGCCGATGCGGTGGATGTGATCGAGATCAGTGTGCAACCCGGTGATACCGTCGAAGAGGGTGATTCTCTGATTGTGGTGGAAGGCGATAAAGCCTCCATGGATGTCCCTTCCCCCAGCGCCGGTACTGTAGTTTCTATCGCCGTTAAAGAGGGCGATAAGGTTTCCACGGGCGATACCCTCGGTGTATTGAACGTGGTTGCCGCAGGCGGTGCCGCCGCGCCCGCAGCTCAAGCCGCGGTTCCGGCAGCTGCTGCGCCTGTCGAGAGCGCTCCACAGCAGGCCCCTTTATCTGTTGAGCCGCCGTCAGTGCCGCAGAAAGATTACCAGCTGGAGCGCAATCTCACTGCTGCAGCCCAGGTTTATGCCGGTCCCGCCGTACGCAAATTGGCCCGTGAGTTGGGTGTTACCTTGAACAAGGTGAAGCCCACTGGTCCGCGCAACCGGGTCTCCAAGGACGATCTGCACAATTATATCCGCGAACAGGTGAAGAAAGCCGAGAGCGGTGCGGTCGGCGGTGGAATCGGTATTGCCAAGATGCCGGATATCGACTTTAGCCAGTTTGGCCCGGTGAGCGTGGAGCCGATGAGCAAGATCCACAAGATCACCGCAGCCAATATGTCGCGCAACTGGCTCAATGTGCCTCACGTCACCCAGTTTGATGATGCGGATATCACAGAGCTGGAAACCTTCCGCAAGTCTATGAAGGCTGAGGCGGAAAAGCGCGGTGTGAAACTCACGCCTGTGCCTTTCCTGCTGAAAGCGGTAGCCGCGGCCCTGCGCGCAGAGCCCAGCTTCAATGTGTCCCTGCACAACGATGGCGAGCAGATTGTGCGCAAGGACTATGTACATGTGGGTATGGCGGTGGATACGCCAAAAGGCTTGATGGTGCCGGTTATCCGCGATGTGGATAAAAAAGGCTTGTACGAGCTGGCGGCCGAGGCCACTGAAATGGCCCTGAAAGCCCGCGATGGCAAGCTGAAGCCCAACGAGATGCAGGGTGCCTGTTTCACCATCTCAAGCCTGGGTGCTATTGGCGGTACTGGATTTACCCCGATCGTCAATTCGCCAGAAGTGGGCATCCTCGGTGTTTCCAAGTTGGCGGTGAAGCCGGTGTGGAACGGCGAGGAATTCGAGCCGCGGCAGATGCTGCCTTTGGCGCTGTCTTACGATCACCGCGCGGTAAATGGTGGCGATGCCGGACGCTTTATGACCTACCTGGTGAGTGTGCTTGCGGATGTGCGGCGCCTGCTGCTATAGCCTATTCATAAGCTACAGCACAACCCTCAAAAAGCGGCCTATGGCCGCTTTTTTTATGGGGGCCACTCAGCTGAAATTGGGCTTTTAAGAAGTTGTGAGTTCTTTCTGCTTTTTTTAGTCAGAACGGACTCGTAGGTGCCTTACTGCGAAGAAACTTTTAACCAGTTACCCACAAAAGTACCTAAAATGGCGCATAAAACTTTATAAAAATGAATTGCACGCAGAAATGACCTGGCGCCAACTGGCTGGATAATCCTCGCCGGCTAGACTTTTTTGAAAGACAGCTATCAGCGCAACACTGAAAGTGGAGTGTCGGATCATGAGGCCTTCAAGGAAATTCGCTCTGCCGCTTGTAGCGGCTCTGGCGGTGCAGGGTTGCTTATTCTTACCCGCGGAGGAAGTGGAAGGGGAAGACCCTTTCTTTTTCGAGGCTCAGGCTAGCGGGCAGGAAGGTGGCTTTGTCGAAGCCGACTCGATTGTTTCATCGCCTGCTCAGGCCTTGCCTGTTAATAATGAGTGTGAAGGGCATTGCACTCACCAGGTGTACGACTCCACCGCCTGGTTCTTCCCGGTTCTGAGGGTGTACTAAGCACCGAGCTGCGAGTCTGGGAAGGTAGTGCGCAAGGTTGTGGCTGCACCGTCCGATCATTTACCGAAGTACGCGAATTAGGTTTCGCGTGGTGCCGATACGGAGGCAAGCCCATGAAAAAATTCCCTATAGCCATTTCCGCGTTGTGTACCAGCTTGCTGCTTCCAGCTTGCGGTACCCCGGATACGCGCAACCAGGTGGTCTACCCAACCAGTGCGCCGATACCCCGCCATGCGGAATATCGCGCATATCCCTCTCAAGCAATGCCCGCAGCTCCCTCAACACGCAGGTCCAGTCATTCCAGTTGCCCCGGTGACTCTGAGGAATTGGCGCCCGGATCAATTTGTCCTGAGAGTGCCCGTTGCTTTGATATTTCCGGTGGAAGGCGTTGTATTTCCTATGAAGAGTAAAGTTTTACTGTCATTGATTATGGCGCAGCTGCTCGGTGGCTGTGCCGATGGTTTTTGGCAGGATTTAAATGGCACCGCAATTTATTATTCCTATAAGCACAGTCCCGTTCCGCCCGATGAACTGACTGCATTCCCACGCTTTTGCCTGGTTTGTGATCCCTATATGGGTGACCTGGACAATTGCATTGCTGCGGGAGTGCCTTGCTATCAATTGGATACTGGCGACTGGTGTGCCGGGCCCTATTCACCATTTGAATTGAGTTACAGCTTCTATTGATAGATATTGCTCGTGACTGCTCCGGGTGAAGCAGGGGTGAAAATATAGGAAGCGGCAAAAGTGTTGAGTTACTTCAGCAGTGTTTTAATGCTTTCTTTTATCGAAGTGCCTATATAGTACTTTAAGCCGTTAAGTGTGCCCTTGATATTCACTTCCGGGTAGTAATCATAGCCCAGCTTTTCCAGCAGGATATGCAGGTTTTTCTTGATACCAATGGCGAACCAGCTGCAGGGGAAGGAGATAATGCTGGGGCTCTGCCCGTTGAGTAGGTAAATTTTTCCTCCCTGAATATGGTCCACTTGATTGAGCAAATTGTAACTGGGGTCGGCCATGTCAAAGTTATAAAATAACTTGGCCTCGTGATCTATATCCACCTGCTCACAAGTGTGATGCGCATAATAGCGCCGCAGTATTTTCTGGTCATCGCAGTAATTGGGATACATTCCGCGGGCTGCCTGGAATAGGTTTTGTAGCGCTTTGTTTTTTCCAATAAATAGTCCCGTGGAAAAAACATGTTCGTTAGGAAAGAATTTTTTCTCAAAATACCCTTGAACACCATCGTGCCGGTAGTCATTGGAAAAAATAATATCCTTGCCAAAGGAGTGAAAGTTTTTTTCGAGCAGGCGTACTGAGGGTAATATCAATGAGTCGAAGCCATCGAGATAGCAGATTATGTCCTCCTCAGGCAGCGTTTGAAAAAAAGGAAGCAAAATATCCATTTTGGATGAGAAGTCTTTCCAGGGGTGGTCGCGCCCAAGAATGGTAAGTGATACGCCATTGCGTCTGGCGGATTCCTGGAGTACGGGAAACATTCTTTCCGAGTGGGTGGCAATGGTGGCGATATGCAACATTTTTTAGGAGAAACCCCTGCGCCTACAACTTTCTAAGCCGGCAAAGGTTTCTTTGCCACCTGTGAGAAGTCTAGCCGACCCTTTTATCTGAAGTGACAGGTCTGTACAACTCGGGGGGCTGCTCTTGTCTCGATACGTCTATACATTATTTGGCGAGTGGCACTGCTTGCCGAATTTCTTTTAATTAGACGAGCGTGTAATGAGAGGCGCCAGAAGAAGCTGGATAATCAATGTCTGCATCGCGATTGATCAGCTCGGTAATGCTATTGCCGGAGGCAATCCTGATGCCACTATCTCTGGTCGTTGCGGTTATTTTTCACGGGTGCAGGAGACACGTTTACGCCGTTATTGGCGGATTTTGGAATGGGTGATCAATTTTACCTTTATCCCCATTGATGGGCCGGATCATTGCTACCGGTCTTATCTGTGGGATCGCGCAGAAAAGCATGAAGAGGGCAGCGACTTTATGCGTGTGTTGCTGGGGGTGATCGTGATTTTTTTCTGCATGCCTCTCTGTCTGTTTACCTGGCTTTATGTATTGGTTTTCCCCAGTGCCCGCTGGAAAAAAGAAGAACCATAGAGCAAAAAAAAGCCCCCGAGCAGAGCGCAGCGGGGGCTTGAAGTTGGGGGTTATTACTAGCTATGCGCCGGTTGTTCCATTGAATCCTGAATCAGTGCTGGTTCATTAGTTTTTGTTGTGTTGGACAAGCTGCCACCGGCAAGTTTGCGCAGCGCAACATAAAACACTGGGGTCAGGAACAAGCCAAACAGGGTTACGCCAATCATGCCGGTAAATACGGTAATACCCATGGCGTTGCGCACTTCGGCACCGGCACCGCTGGCCAGCACCAGGGGAACCACGCCGGCAATAAAGGCTACGGAAGTCATAATGATCGGACGCAAACGCAGGCGGCAGGCTTCCAAGGCTGCCTCTACGGTACCCTTGCCGTCCATTTCCAGCTCGCGGGCAAACTCCACAATCAGAATGGCGTTTT
The DNA here is from genome assembly GCF_052466765.1 of Microbulbifer mixtoriginis (SeqCode). Lineage (NCBI taxonomy): Bacteria > Pseudomonadati > Pseudomonadota > Gammaproteobacteria > Cellvibrionales > Microbulbiferaceae > Microbulbifer > Microbulbifer mixtoriginis (SeqCode). The sequence goes on along the minus strand of NZ_CP174289.1, from coordinate 1,660,540 downwards.
TACAGGCGAGCCCCATTAATACAACCAGCCCTACTTGAACAAATACATTGTTGTCGCCGCCAGTAGCCCAAACACCGAATAGTGCAGCCAACAGACACATGGGCACGATCAGAATAACCGCCAGCGGCATCACCCAGCTCTCATAGAGTGCGGCGAGTACCAGGAATACCAGCAGTACTGCTAGTGGGAAGACCACCATAGCGGCGTTGCCCTGGTTAACCTGCTGGAAGCTGAGGTCGGTCCATTGGATCTGCATACCCGGAGGCAGGGCTTGGTCGGCTACCTGCTCAACCGCCGCCAGTGCTTCAGAGGAAGACAGCATGCTGGGATCGGATTGCCCCATCAAATCGGCTGCGGGATAGCCGTTGTAACGGATGACCGGGTCGGGCCCATAGCTTTGGCGCAGGGTCACCATGGTGCTGATGGGCACCATCTCCCCATTCATATTGCGGGTGTAGAGATTGTCGAGATCTTGCACTTCATCGCGGAAAGGCGCATCAGCCTGGGCAACTACCTGGTAGGTGCGACCGAACAGGTTGAAGTCGTTGATATACATGGAGCCGAAATACAGCTGCAAGGTGCCGAACAGGTCGTCCATACGCACGCCCTGGGCTTTGGCCTGCAGGCGGTCTACCTCGGCGTCCATCTGCGGCACATTGGCCTGGTAGGAGCTGAAGGGATAGCTGAGGCCGCTGGCCTGGCTCAAGGCCCCAGCCAGCATATTGGTGGCATTTTGCAGCTCACCGTAGCCGGCACCACGGCGGTCCTGGACATAGAGGGAGTAACCGGAGCCTGCGCCCAGCCCGAAGATGGGTGGTGGCATGAAGGTCATGGCGAAGCCTTCCTTGATCTGGGAGAGCTTGCCGTTTAGCTCCGCGGCGATTTCGGTGGCACTGCGTTCGCGCACATCGAAGTCGTCGAATAGGATAAATACCGTGCCCACGTTGGGGGTATTGGTGCCTTGTAGGGCGTTAAAGCCGACAAAAGCCGCCGCGTTGGCAACGCCCTCTGTTTCCAGAGCCAATTCACTCACGCGGCGCGCAACTTCTTCAGTGCGATCCAGGGAGGCTCCTTCCGGCAGGCGGATACTGCCCACCAGGTAAGTCTTATCCTGAACCGGAATAAAGCCTCCGGGCACCTGTTGGAACAGGGCGAAGGTACCGCCGAGCAATATCAGGTAGACCCCAAATACGATACCGCGACGCTTGAGGCTGTGGCCCACCACCCGCTGGTAGCGTTCAGAGTTGCGCTGGAAGAAGCGGTTGAACGGGCGGAATAACCAGCCGAACAGACGCTCGATAATGCGCGCAGGCATATCCGGCTTGGCACCGTGGGGCTTCAGCAGAGTAGCCGCCAGAGCCGGGGACAGGGTCAGGGAGTTGATCGCGGAGATAATGGTGGCGATGGCGATAGTGGTGGCGAACTGGCGGTAGAACTGGCCGGTGATGCCGTCCAGGAAGGCCATGGGCACAAATACCGCACAGAGCACCAAACTGATGGCGACAATCGGGCCGCTCACCTCGCGCATGGCCTGGTGGGCTGCAGCCAGGGGTGTCAGTCCTTCCTCGATATTGCGCTCGACGTTTTCCACTACCACGATGGCGTCATCCACCACGATACCGATGGCCAGTACCATGGCGAACAGGGTCAGGGTGTTGATCGAGAAGCCCAGCATCAGTAGCACCGCAAAGGTACCAACAATGGATACCGGCACGGCCAAGAGTGGAATCAGGGAGGCGCGCCAGGTCTGCAGGAACAGGATAACCACCAGCACTACCAGTAACACCGCCTCAAGCAGGGTCTTGATCACAGAGCTGATGGAAGTGCTGACAAATACGGTTGGGTCGTAGGCAACTTTCCACTCCAGGCCTTCGGGGAACTGTTCTCCCAGTTCCGCCATCTTCTCGCGTACTGCAGCGGAGACTTCCAGGGAGTTGGAGCCCGGGGACTGGAAGATCGGAATGGCGACCGCCTGGCGGCCGTTTAGTAAGGCGCGTAGAGAGTCTTGGGATGAGGCCAGTTCAACCCGCGCTACGTCACGCAATCGGGTGATTTCACCATCGCTGCCGGTCTTCAGTACCACATTGCCAAACTCTTCTTCGCTTTGCAGGCGGCCCTTGGCGTTGATAGAAATCAGGAAATCAGAGCCATTGGGCATCGGTGAGGCGCCGATCTGTCCGGCCGACACCTGCACATTTTGCTCACGCACTGAGCTGACGATATCCGCTGCAGTCACGCCCAGGGCCGCCGCTTTTTGCGGGTCTACCCACAGGCGCATGGCATAGTCCCCGGAGCCAAAGACTGCTGCCAGGCCCACACCGGGAATACGCGACAGCTCATCGCGAATATGCAATACCGCATAGTTGCGAATATAGGTGGCATCGAGGCTGTCGTCTGGAGAGATCAGATGCACCGCCATCATCAGGTTGGGCGACTGCTTCTGCGTGGTTACCCCCTGGCGGCGTACGTCTTCCGGTAGACGGGGTAGTGCCTGGGATACCCGGTTTTGTACCTGAACCTGGGCCTGGTCTGGGTCGGTGCCCAGTTTAAAAGTGACATTCAAAGTGAGGGTGCCGTCACTGCCGGCCACCGACTTCATGTAGATCATGTTTTCCACACCGTTGATGGCTTCTTCCAGTGGTGTGGCAACAGTTTCGGATATCGTCTTGGGGTTGGCACCAGGGTAGCGGGCACTTACTTGCACGCTAGGCGGCACAACCTCAGGATATTCACTGACTGGTAATGATGGGATGCTAATCAATCCCACTACAAAAATAATGATCGACAGCACCGAGGCAAAGATGGGCCTGTCGACAAAGAAACGGGAAAAATTCATACGCTGCTACCTGGGGAGCGGCTTTCAGGCCGCTCGGATTCCATTGATAGGATTCGTTGGGCGCTCGGCGCCCAAAATTCGGTGTCCAAAAGTGGTGGAAGCACCTAGGCTCAGTGTCCGGCGGCCTGAGCGCTACTGCCTTGACCCTGCTGGGCGATCATCTCGGGTGCGACCGGCATGCCGGGGAAGAAGATCTTCTGAAGGCCGTTGACTACAATTCGTTCGCCAGTTTGAAGGCCGCTACGGATTACCGTGCGCTCCCCCTGCCGCGGGCCCAATTCTACCGGGCGACGTTCCGTCAAGTTTTCCTGCGTGACCACATAGACATAGCGGCGATCCTGGTCGGTGAGTACTGCCTTGCTATCGATCAGTACTGCCAGGGCCATTTCTTCGATAGGCATTTCCACGCGGGCGAACTGCCCTGGCTTAAATGTGCCTTCGGGGTTGGAGACTACAGCTCGGAACTGGATAGTGCCGGTGTGGCTGTTGAGGCGGTTGTCGATAAAATCCAACTGACCTTTATGCGGGTAGCCGTGTTCGCCTGCTAAGCCGATATGAACTGGGGGCCTGGCATCGCTGTTAAGTAGGTTGCGACTGGCGGCAAAAGTCTGCTCGTCACTTTCGAAATACACGTACATGGGATCTACAGACACGAGGGTGGTCAGCAGGGTTGTATCCGCGTTGGCTAGATTGCCGCGGGTTATCTGGGCGCGGCTAACACGGCCACTAATAGGGGCTGTCACCTCGGTGTATTGCAGGTTGAGGCGTGCGTTTTCCACAGCGGCTTCGGCGGCATTCAGGGCTGCGTGCTTGGCATCCCGCGCGGCGATGCGGCGGTCGTATTCTTCTCGCGAGATGGCTTTACTGTCGAGCAGCTGCTGGGCGCGGCGGGCCTGCTTCGTATTGAATGCCAGTTCGCTGCGTACCCGCTGTAAATCCGCTTCAGCGGCACGCAGTTTGGCTTTGTAGGGGCGCTGATCGATGGTGAATAACACATCACCTCGCTCTACCAGCGCGCCTTCAGTGAAAGATACCTGGTCGATATACCCGCTGACACGGGGGCGTAGTTCAACGGTCTCCGGAGCGACAACGCGGCCGGTAAAACTGCGCCACAAAGTGGTTGCCTCGGTGCTAACCTGGGCAACTTCTACGGCCGGAGGGGGCGGTTGCTGCCCAGTGGGCTCTTCGCTGCCGCAGCCAGCCAGGACTAGTGCGGAGAGGCCGAACAGTGTGGCGGTAAGTTTCTTCACCATAACGCGTGTACTCCCTTTGCTTCGGAAGAGAGGGGCCGTTTGGCACTCCTCTCAGTTGGGAGGCAACTTTAATAGGGCGCAATAGGGGGGCGGTATCCGGTAACTATGGCTTGATTGCCTATTTCTATTTTTCTCAGTGAGGTGACAGTCTGAGAAAGACCTTTAAGTCAATCAATTAGTACTGTATATATAACTAGGTTTGTGGTTCATTAATGAATTTATCACGGCTTTAAACGTTAGGAGATTACGGTAAGTTATCTATTGCTGCACAGTAATTGCCCAATCCTGCAAAATCCTGCGAGAGTTGCCTAAAACTCCGTATACTGTCAGCCACCTTGTTTGATGCCGCCCAGGGCACGCGGGCGCGAGGAAAAACTATGAGCAGTGAAGAGAGAGCGGTAGCAGAAGTCATTCCGGCGGAATTGGAGTCGACCAGGCAAAAACTGATCCAAACCCTGATGCGCCAGGCACCGGAGCAAGGCTTGACGGAGACTGAACTGGATGGCTTGGCCTTGATTCGCTGCAATGAGCCACTCGCCTGTGCATCGTCAGTCTATACGCCTTCACTGAACTTTATTATCCAGGGCAACAAAACCCTGGAGTTGGGGGATAGGGAAATTTCCTATATGCCCCTTAGTTATGTCGCAACGTCTGTACATTTGCCGATTTTGGGGCGAGTAGAGCGGGCTTCCAAGGATGTCCCCTTTCTTGGGGTAAAGTTGATAATTGACCCCAAAGAGGTGGCAGACCTGGTCCTGGAGCTAGGAGATAAGGCTCCCGGCATTGAAGCGGGCTATGACTGCCCGGAGGTCAGCTGCGGCCTCTGTGTAACACAGATGGATCAGGGCATTCTCGATGCAGTGAGCCGCTTAGTGCACTTGGCAGGAAACCCTATAGACGCGCAAATACTGGCGCCCATGGCGAGGCGGGAGATTATCTATCGGGCTCTGATGGGGGAGATCGGTGCGCGCATGCGCAAGTTTGCCATGGCGGACAGCCAGGCTAACCGGGTGTCGCGGGTGATAGAGGTGCTCAAAGACCGCTTCTCTGAGCCCCTGCGTATCAGTGATCTGGCTGAACAGGCCAATATGAGCGAGTCCTCCCTATATCACAGCTTCAAGCAGATAACCCGCATGTCGCCACTGCAGTTCCAAAAGAAACTGCGTCTGCATGAGGCACGCCGTCTGATGCTCTCAGAGGGGTTGGAAGCAGCTTCAGCCAGTTATCGGGTGGGCTACGAAAGTCCCTCCCATTTCAGCCGTGAATACAGCCGCATGTTCGGCCTACCGCCTCGCGCCGATGTCAGTAAGCTGCGCGGTGAGCTGCGGGTGCCGGCTTAGTCTGAAGTGGCATTGCCCTGTTTGAGAACAAACAGGCTACACCAGCCCTCGGGGCTGATATCGCCCTCCACCACTATGCAGGCATTGGGTGGTGTAAATAGCTGGCAGTCCACACACTTCTTACCATCTTTCGGTGTGTCCTGGTAATTGACCGATTCCTTGGTCGCCTTGATTTGGGCGCTGGCCCGATCAGTGGCGATTATGCTAACCGGAAGAATCGCCAGGGCACCGCCGGATAACTTAAGGAACCTTCTGCGGGAAATATTCTGATGTTTTTCCATTGGCAAAATTTCCAAAACGCTTTGCATTAGTCTTCAGAATTTCAGAGTAGCTCGGTTTGGAATTTCTGCTGGAGGGTTTGCATTGCTGCAGAAGGGAAACGAAATAAGAAGAAATCTTATTCGCTTATAAAAAAGGCGGCCATCTGGCCGCCTTTCAGATTTATCTCAAAACAGAATTACTTCTGAGAGATAAGGATTTTACCTACCGACTTGTCTCTGCTCTGCGTGACTACGCGAACTTTCAAACCGTAAGGGGTAATCGCGCGGCCGGCATCGGGGATCTCATCGCTGCTAAAGCTTCTGCGATCGTTGAATACCCGCTGGGGACGGTTGTGGATATCGGTCATGGTGATGCCGTAATCTTCCAGAAGGTCCAGTGTCAGCCGTTGGGTCCAGTCGACACCAAATGTGGCATCGTGGATCTGGTAGCGAGTAGATGCAACGGAGTCATCGCTCCACTTCAGAACCTGCTGATCTGCATCGACTACGCCGAGGAAGCCATTACCGGGGTGGACACCTACCCAGTTGTTTTCATAGCTGGTGTCCGCATACCAAATCAGGAGACCCTCGTTATAGGTCAGCATTTGGCCGGCCACATTTATGTGTGCCAGGCCTTGGTCTACACCGCGGTGGGTACGCCATTCCAACAGGTAGTAGTGGTCGTGGAGGTTGTAGCCGGGGTGGCGGCTGAAACCGGTCAGGCTGAAGTTGCCGTCGCTCTCCGCATCATCGAAGAGGGTGGCTTGGCCGTCGACATTGATGGTGATGTCATCGGCAAACAGGCCGGGGTTGGCTTCATAGGCATCGGTAATATAGGCGATGGACAGGTTGAACTGTTGGCCAGCGTAGGCACTCAGGTCAAATTCGGCATCGACCCAACCACTGGAGCTGCCGGTAATACCGAAGCCCGGGTTTTGCCCATTGGGGCTGGTCTCGGTGGTAATGTTACCGGGAATAGTGACGAAGCCCTCACCCAGGTCAACCATAACCGCACCGTAATCCCAATCCTGCTCAATGTCATACCAGGCCTTGAAGGTCAGGCTTGCGCTCTGAGCATCGGTCAGGTCGACAGGGATTACCATGGAGTTTTGCAGGTTGTTGTCACTGCCACTGAAATAGGCGTATTCACCGCTGGTTGGTACGGTCACGACCACTTCCTTTTTGGGAAGGTCGATACGGATCGCATCGTTGTTGGTGCCCTTGTGTACCGCCTCGTCAAGCAGGAGCGGGATGCCGCGGCGGGGAATATCTTGCAGGGCGATGGTCTCACCGTGCAGCCAATTGCCGCCGTGGTTGGTTTGCAAATACTCCTTTGCCCAAGCAGAGAAACCCGTGGGTTCTGAGCCCGGGATAACACCGGCCCAGCTGCCGCTGGACATGATTGACCAGGAGGAGACGGGTTCACCGCGGCCGGAACCATCGGTGTCGTACTCGTCGGGTAGACCCAGGTCATGGCCGTACTCGTGACTGACAACACCTGCTGCTGCGTCGGCAGGCTGTACTGTGTAGTCGTAGGCCGCCATGGTGCCGCCCCAGTAATCCACTGACGCGGTAGTTCCCTCAATAGAGAAAACATCGCCGAGATTCCAGCGGTGCGCCCAGATCGCGTCTTCTCCCAGCTGGCCGCCACCAGCTTCTTCCCCCACTGAGGAATGGAAGATCATAATGTGGTCCACCAAGCCGTCGGCTTCCCAATAGTTGCCATCCCCATCCAGGTCGTAGCGGTCTTCGATATCGAAGTCAGCGAGGTTAACGCTGGGATCTGCTGCGGCAGCCTGCAGTGCTTCACGCACCAAAGCACGGGCATCGCCGTTTTCATTGTTACCATAGAAAGCTGCTGGCTGACTGGCAGTGTACCAACCTGCTACTGCACCTTCGACGGAGTAGCTATTGCCGGATTGTTGCCAGTAGAACTGTTGCATAGACAGTAGGTTTTCACCCTGGGGGCCAGTAAAGCCCTGTTGGGAGAACAGCAGATCTGCATAGTGTTGTGCGGCATAGTCCTCGTAGTACATATCCGTTTCCCCTGGCTCAATGCTGTTGTGGGGGAAATCTGGGAAGTCCATCAAGATTGCGAGAACCTTCGCGGTACGCATTTCACCTTCATAGTTTTCGAGCTGAATGGGTGCCGGTGCATGGCCGATGCCATGGAAGCGCCCCTTGCCTTTACCACGCCCTAATCTGGGATGCTTGCCGCCACGGGCATGCTTCATCATTTGTACCGTTTCACTGGACAAATCCTGGGCCAGGTTCTGGCTTTTACTGGCACGTTCTTTCAGAAACTGGTGTAGAGTGCGCTCGGCTTCGCCAATGGATGCATTTTTACTAATGCGGCCTGAGCGCTTGAGCATGTCGATCAGCTTGGCTTCGTTGGCGATTACCAGGTCGAACTGATTGCCACCTTGTAGCTGAGGTGAGGGTGCAGCGTAACTGCTCGCAGCCATCAGGCTGAGAGCAAGCGCGCTGACGGGCAGCAGACTATTTACTTTTAGCATTGATCCCTTCTTTCATTTTTGTTTTAACAAAGAGCTCGGGAGATTTTTATAAATTTTAAGGACACTTTGCCGGTGCATTACCCGAACCTTAAGGGCCGGCTGAACTATTCAGTAGCCCCATGTTGTTCAACGAAGTAAGAGGGAAGAGCCACAGCACTTTTTTTGTGATGGACTTGGTATTTTTTTACTCGGTTATTTACGTTGCTTTGCACTGAGATAGTGGGTGCACACTCTGGAATTATTTTTTTATCTTAATCCTTCTTGGAAGGCTTAATTTCTATTTTAATTGTTTAATTTAAATTTTTGCTATTAAGTTTCTTGCTCCCTGGGTAGCCATAGTGAGATTTGCAAGCCGCCACCGTTTCGGTTCATTAACTGAATGTGCCCTCCGTGTGCATCGACAATTTCTCTACAGAGGGCGAGGCCCAGGCCCACTCCCTGTTCTTTGGTGGAGAAAAATGGCAGCAGCGCTTGTTGCAACACTTTTTCACTCATGCCGCAACCACGGTCGGCAATAACCAGTTGTTGACCCAGACCATCAGTGTGAATCGATAGTTCGATATCATTACTGCTGGAGCCTGCTTCACGGGAATTTTTGATTAAATTTAGTAGAGCTTGCTCAATTTGTACCGGATCAAAGTAGCCTGGTCGCTCTGGTAGTTCACCTTTTAAAATAAATTCCTGTAAGGGGGCTATGCGTTCTACAAGTTCTTGCCAGCTGACTAGTTCACAGCTTGGTGGGGGTAATTTGGCAAAGCTGGCATAGCCTTGGGTGAACTCAGTCAGGTGTTTGCAGCGCTCGGCAATAATATCGAACACCTTTCCAAGCGCTGCGGCTTTATCCGGTTTGGCGATCAGCATTTTTCCTGAGTGGGCCAGGGAGGAGATGGGGGCGAGGGAATTATTTAATTCATGGCTAATCAGGCGAATCACTTTTCTCCATACCTCTACTTCCGCCTTGGTGAGCTCCTTTGTCATCTCGCGCATAACAATCAGGCGGTGCTTGTGGGCGTTGAGTACAAATGTGCTGTTGCCAATATGCATGGAGTGGCTGCCATATTTATCCGTGTAATTAAACAGGCCGTTATCCCAATTTTGTATGGCGCTGGTAATTTCTTTCGGGCTGTTGGGCAGCAACTTTTGCAACAGTAAACCCTGAATAGGTTTCCCGCCATTGAGTAACTTTTTAGCGCTACTGTTGGAATAAATAATATGATCACTCTGGTCCACCAGGATCAAAGCCTGGGTAGAGCTTTGTATTACTGTATCCAGAAGTAATTCCCGCTGATAAATATGGGCGCGTTCGCGTCTGAGGTGTTCGCCGATATCATTGTATAAATTCGTGATCTTGCTCAGTTCAGTATCCCGGGGAGAGACCAGTGAAATAGAAAAGTCACCATCGCGAAAGTTGAGCAATCCACCCTGTAGGGATTTCAGGGTGGAGGTCAGGGGCTTTAGTGCCAGACGTATCAGGCTGATAAGAGTACAAATTCCCAGGATAAGGCCCAGGGTCCAGGAGAGACGGGCGTCCAAACCAATAAGGCTTAATAACCACGGCAGGCCGGCGGCGATGGCTAGAGCCAATATGGAGAAGGCGAGGATACGGCCTTCCAGAGAGAAATATTTCGACATCAATAGGGAATACCGTGTTTGTCCAGTCGGCGATACAGTGCCTGACGGCTCATGCCCAGTTCCCTGGCAGCTTGGGCGATAATGCCATTACAGCTGGCCAGAGTTTGCTGTAGGAGTTCGCGGCTGGGCTCGAAATGTACTTCGGCTCTGTCTATTGAGGCCTGTTTCGGCAGGGCAAGCAGTGCTTCATCTATCGTATCTCCACGGCAGAGAACCGAAGCGCGTTGCATCACGTTTTGCAGTTCACGCACATTGCCGGGCCACTGATAGCGGGTTAGGGCGGTCAACGCTTGGGGGGAGAGTTTTTTTGAACTGCCGTTATCCTGTAAAAAATTCATGGCCAACGGGGCTATATCCTCGGGGCGTTCACACAGAGGGGGCAGGCGCAACTCAATCACATTCAGGCGGTAGAACAGGTCCTGGCGAAAGCTGCCATTAGTGATGGCCTGGGGCAGATCGCTATTGGTGGCACTGATCACCCGAACCTTAACCTTGCGGGTTTGACTGCTACCGAGCCGCTGGAACTCGCCGGTTTGCAGTACGCGCAATAACTTCACCTGCCCACTGGCAGAAAGTTCGCCGATCTCATCGAGAAAGAGGGTGCCGCCATCGGCGGCCTCGAAACGTCCTTCACGGGCCTTATTACCAGCGCCGGTATAGGCGCCTGGCTCGGCACCAAATAGTTCTGCCTCCATCAGCTCTTCCGGTAGGGCGCCCACATTGATCTTTACAAAAGGTTGGTCACGTAGCATGGAATTGGCCTGCACAATTTCGGCAATTTTTTCCTTGCCGGCTCCATTGGGCCCTGTAATTAGAACTGGTACATCAGATTTGGCCACCTGCGTGGCCATCTCTAGCAGTTGTTGCATTTTATCGCTGCGGTAGATGATCTCGCGCAAGTCGAATTTATCCTGTAATTCACTGCGGGCATCGATGGCCTTTTGCTGGGAAGCTCGTTGCCGTTTTTGCAATTCACCGAGTTCAAGAAGATTATTGATGGTGGAAATCAGCTTGTTATCGTCCCAGGGTTTGCCCAGATAATCGGCAGCACCGGCGCGGACCAGCTCCACGGCCATTTCCAATTGCGTCCAGGCGGTCAAAAGAATGATGGGTAGATCTGGGTTAATTTCGCGAATGGCAAAAAACAATTCGCGCCCCTCCTCACCAGAGGTAGTATCCGCGGTGAAGTTCATATCTTGGATCACCAGGCTGATATCCCGGTTTTCCCGCAACAGCTGCAGACCTGCCTGGGGGGTAATGGCGCAGAGAGGCTGTAGGTCGTGCAGTGACAACAGTATTTCTAGGGCTGAGACGATACCGCTGTTATCGTCGATAATGAGTATTTTATCCATAGGGCCAAGAGCCAGCTTGTAAGCTGAACATTATGCAATGAGTGGGTATTAAGGGGGAACTGCAGCTAGGGCAATATGTGCCCCAGCGGAAGGCGTTCACCAAAGTATTAGGAGTTATTGACTATTGTTGGCAGGTTGGTGATCAAAGCTCAGCACCCTGGCGAGCTTCCATTGCCCATCTACCTTTTGCCAGAGATGGGTAAATTGTCCACTTTCACGCAGTACTTCTTTGTTGTTGGCGTGAATACCATAAAAATTATGCGTTCCGGTTTGGACCGCGCCGTAGTTGTTGATTGGGAATATCTTTACGCTTTTAGCAATTAACTCGCGGCGTGCCTTGATATCGCTGCCGGATTTTTGTCGTTCACACATACCGCTAATACCATCGAGAAACTCTTGTGCGGAGCTTGCCGTTTTTCCCCATTTATCGTGGTACATTTCCAAGTCTTCGGTTATAAGCTGGCTCAGTTTGTCGATGTCACAGCTGTTGAAAACTGCATCAAACAGTTGTGAATCCACAGCTGTGATTTCTTGTTCTAATTCCTTCGTGGCTTGAGGGCCGGCAACGACTGGGTGCTGCTCGGCAAGTGCTGTGGACATGAAAAGCGATATAGCTGTAAAACCTACAGCTCCAAAATAATTGCGCATAAAAAATCCTTCTATGTTTTCTCAAGAATAGTGGTCAGGCTATTAAGAGGCTGACCACCAAGTCCAATCTTTATACACTTCGTGTTGCAGTCGCCGGGGAAATATTGGCAGCGCGCAGTGCTGGTGCTAGAGCTGCAGCAAGACTGACAACCAGTACCAATAGAGCGCAGATAGTGAGTGGCAGCAGGGTTAATACCGGCTGGGAGTAATCGCGCACCATATATTGGTTGGCGATTAAGGCTGCGGCACTGCCCAGGGCAATACCAGTAGCGGCAATCAGGCTGTTTTCAATCAGAAAATAACGGCTGATATTACTGCGGGTTGCACCTAGTGCACGCCTTACGCCAATTTGTTTGGCCCGTTGATTAATCCAGAAGATTGTCAGGCCGACAATTCCCAGTGCTACGATAAAGCTGAGGGTGGCTGCAACAATAGATAACACTTTTACCATTAAGTTATCGCCTGCATAACTGCGAGCGACATATTCTGAGAGAACTCTGGTTCTTATAACTCTTTGAGGATCCCTTTCTGACAGTTTCTCTACTAAGGTCTTCAATACTTCATCGCGCTTTCCCGGCTCGGCACGTACTAAATAATTGACGTCCTGAGTATTTCTGACAATGGGGAAAAAGGCCACATTGCCTGCTTTTGGCCAATCCACCCAAGCGCCCAGATGCCGTTCGACAATACCAATAATTTCTATTGGATGGGAAGTGTTGCCATCATAGAGGGGTTTTCCAATAGGATCTTGGTCTGGGTAAATTTTATCCGCGAATTGCTGGGTAATAACTGCGACATTTATATCCCGATTTTCACTGGGATCAAAATATTGCATTTCAGCACTGGTAAAGTTTCGCCCCGCCACTAATTTTAGGCCCAGAGTATTGATAAAGTTTGGGTCTGTATTGTAACGGTTAGAGACCTCTCCACCGATTTCCTGATTAGGTTGATTGTAAAAAGTGCCCGCGGAACCTGACCGGGATAAAGGTACTTGATTGGTAACCGTTGCATCTTGGACGAAAGGCAGTTTTCGCAGTAACTCTAAATCAGAAGATACAGCTCCAATCATATCGTAGTTATTAGGGATCGCCATTACGTTGATGGCTATGATTTCCTCTACGGCTATACCAGTAGGTCTTTCTATTTTTGCAATGCGGTCTTTTACGATAACAGCCGTGTTGCTGATGATTGCCAGTGTCAATGCAAGCTGCAGAGCAATCAGCATGGCAGGAACTTTGTTACGCCAGAGGGCGGATAACATGGGTTTTAATTCAAGCATGACTCGTCCTTTACTGGGTTTTCAGGTAAATGGATGGATTAGTGCGACTGATACGCCAAGCTGGGTAAAGTCCTGCCAGCAGGCTTGCGATCAGGGCAAGCCCGATGGCGGCTATTACCATTATCCAATCCATCTTGGCCACTGTATCCAGTTGTCCCATGGCCAAATAACGGATTCCACTGATGCCCATAAAAGCAAGTAAAATACCAACTATCCCACCGAGAATACCGATGGTAGAGCTTTCAATGAGGTGTTGTGTGAAGATGGCATTACGGCTGGCACCAAGCGCCCGGCGCACACCCGCTTCGGGCGCTTTGCGCAGAAACTTGGCTAGTAGCAGAGCTACCGCGTTGATAACGCAAACCAACAGAAAAGCCAGAGATACCCAGCCCAATATACGATTGTCATCGCTGAGAACTTCGTTAAGAACTAGCCACTCGGAAGGTTTACTCAGGGCAAACTTTAATGGTCGCTCGAAGCGCCCTTGGTCCTTTTGTCCTTGAATATACGCGGTTAGGAAGTTTTCGTACTCAGCTTTCTGTTCGCTATCGCGGAGTTCAACCCAAAATTGAATCCAGACGCTCTCACTTTGTAGGAAACCCTCGTAGCCTTCTCCCTCTCCTTCCCCACTATTACCCCAGCCATTAGTGTTCCCCCAGCTGTAAATTTCCAGCTTGCGGTGGAGGCCAAAAGGCACGAAAAGGGATTCAACTTTTGCAAAGGAACTGTTGTTTACATCGTAAACTTTAGGTGAGGGTTCCCAGGTATCAATAACGCCAATGACTGTAAAAGGCTGGCTATTTAATATAACGGTTTCGCCAACGCTGTTTTTTCCCGAGAATAATTTTTCATTAGTGGCCTTGGAGATTATTACCACTTGCGAGGGGGAGTTATCAGCTGCTTGTTCCCAGGTTCCTCCATAGATAAAAGGAACATCGAACAGGGCGAAGAAATCGCGAGTGGTTACGCGGATATCGGCGGTATAAGGTCGGATCGCTGAATCTTCCAGCTCCACGGTGAAACCATAGCGGTGCATGGCCACCTGGTGAGTGGGGATATCGGAACGTAGCAGGGCCTGAGTATCTCTATAGGTTAGCTGCCAGGGAATTTCATTGGTGGTATTTGCGGCTTCATTAACATCCCAGCCATCGAGCTGTACTGCGAAAAGTACGTCATCTTTATGCTTGAGAGCATTTTTTGACATCGTGTAGTTCAAAGTAAGCACTGTCATGGAGGCACCAACACCCACCGCGATGGCCGCGACCATCAGTGCACTTAATATCGGTGTACTGCGCAGGCTGCGCAGAGCCAGGGAAATATAGTATCCAATCATTACTGCAGGCTCCTTAAGCAGTAGCGGCTTCAGGTTGCTCGGTGACCGGGCGCAGATCACATACTTGCCCATCCACAATCTGAATATTGCGATGCGCGCGGCGGGCCAGCTCGGGGTCGTGGGTGACCATCACGATAGTAGTGCCCCATTCATTGATAAACTCCAGAAGCTCCATAACCTGGCGCGCCATCAGGGAGTCGAGATTTCCGGTGGGCTCGTCCGCGAGCAGGAAGCGCGGTTCGCCGGCCAGGGCACGGGCGATGGCGATACGCTGCTGCTGACCACCGGACAGCTGTGCTGGAAGGTGCTTGGCTCGGGCAGATAGACCTACTTGTTCCAGAACTTTTTCGATGCGTTTACGGCGCTCTTTAGCATTAAAGCCGCGATAGCGCAGAGGCACATCGATATTGTCGAATAGGTTGAGATCTGGAATCAGGTTGAATCCCTGAAAAATAAAACCGATTTTCTCGTTGCGCAGGAGGGAGCGTTGGCGGTCATTCAGGTTGCTGACATCTTCACCGTCCAGCAAATATTGGCCACCGGTTGGGGTTTCTAGTAGCCCTGCGATATTGAGAAAGGTGGTTTTACCGGAGCCGCTTGGACCGGTGACAGAGACAAATTCCCCTTCCTTTACTTCCAGGCTGAAGTCACGCAGGGCGTGGGTTTCTATGGTGTCTGTACGGAAACTCTTGCGGACGTTATGCATTTTAAGCATGGCGATATTCCTTGTTTATCACTGAATTTTTTAAATCTTTAATGAATCGCGGAAGCTGAGTGGGTGTAGCTTGCGCGTGCCGAATGTCTTGTTTGACCTATTCTTTCAGGGCAATCAGCTGCGCCGTATCCAATCCTTCGGAGGCGGAAATAATGATTTGATCGCCCTCTTGCAGGCCGGAAACAATTTCCACTTGCTTCAATCCCAGCGCGCCGACTTGAATGGCAACGCGCTCTGCCTGTTGTTGATCGTTGAGACGGAATGCAAAGCGGCCGCCGCTCTGATCCAGAAAGCCTCCACGTTTTACCAGCAACACATCATTGCGGTTCTCCAGCAGTACGCGAGCGGTGAGGCGCAGGTTCTGGCGCAGGTTTTGGGGCTGCCCCTCGCTAAAGCGCACCCGGGCGATGACTTGGCTGTCGATGACTTCAGGGGATATCGCGGTGATTTCGCCGGGCAGTTCCCGCCCTCCAAGGTTGATGGCCACGGCCATATTCAGACCCAGGTCGTCGGCGTAGTTTTCTGGCACGGCGGCTTCCAATTCGAAACTGGTGAGATCCACTACAGTGATCAGCGGTGAATTAGCGGGCACTGCACTGCGTTGGGTGACGGCGAGACTGCCGACAGTGCCATTCACTGGAGAGAGAATCTGCAGCTCGCGCACACGGCGCTCCAACTCCTCCACTTGCAGTTGTTGTTGTGATAGCTGCAACTCCAGAGTCTGGGTTTCAAAGGTGAGGGACTCTTTCTCCAGCTCTGCATTTTGTACGGCCTGTTGGTATTCCAGCTGGGCGCGGGCCATTTCATCCTTGCTGCGCTCAAAGTCGAGCAGGGAGATAATCTGTTTCTCCATCGAGAGTTCGGAGCGCTTTAACTCCCTCTTAGCTGCAGTGAGATCGACTTTGGCCAGGTCGGCTTTTTGCTCGTTCTCCATCTGTTGGCGCTTGGCCTGGATTTTCTGCCGTTGCAGCTGCACACCGAGCTGGTTCAGTTGCGCTTTTTCCTGGGCCAGTTGGTTGGACAGCTCTGGGCTGTCGACGCTGGCGAGGATCTGACCGGCCTTTACGCTATCTCCGGCTTTCACGGAAAACTTCACGATACCTTGAGCGGGGCTGAACAGGGTGGGGCTGTTGGCGGCAACGACTTTGCCTTGAACCACCAGGTCGCGGACTAGATCACCGCGCTCCACTTGGGCGATATTGATCCTTGATAGAGATAGGGTGTTATCTACGGAGCTGGTGCTATGCCAGGCGCTGATACCCCAGGTGAGGAAAGCGGTGGCCAGGCCGAGGCCGAGGGTACTCTTGATTACTTTTGGATTCTTCCACAGCGGCACGGCTTCGATTTTTGTATCTTGCCTGGAAGTGTCTCTGATCATCTCGCTTTCCATTACTCTCTAATTGGGGCTTTTGCTTTTCCAACTTGGATGCAAAAAATTTTCTATTCGGATGCAAATCAAAAAAACTGGTTTTGCCGGGTATTCAGCAAGGGCTGTGCCAACTTCGAAATAATTGTTAACCCATTGAAAAATAAGGATTTTTTGAGTTATTGGTAGTACAGGGCTTTTTCGGGGGTGTCCGCAAAAAGTGTCCGCTGTCCGCTTTGTCCGCTAGTGCTAAGGGGGCGGGGAAGATGAATAAAGCTAGGGCTGGGGAGACTGAAGGCGAAGGTCTATCCGCTGAATCTTTGGTCTGTAGTGGGGATTTATGCGGGGGGACTGTGCATGTGGTAGAGTGCGCGGCCTTTTTTTGATCAATTCAAATTTATTGCGTTTATGTTCCTTCCATCGCTGCTCTCATCGACCAAAGCCGACTGGTTCGGCAATATACGTCGCGACGTTCTCGCAGGCCTGGTAGTGGCCCTGGCTCTTATTCCAGAGGCGATCGCCTTCTCTATTATTGCGGGGGTGGACCCCAGGGTTGGACTCTACGCCTCCTTCTGTATTGCCGTGGTGATCGCCTTTGTGGGCGGCCGGCCGGGTATGATTTCCGCGGCCACGGGTGCCATGGCATTGCTGATGGTGACGCTGGTGAAGGAGCACGGCTTGCAGTATCTGCTGGCGGCGACGCTGCTCACCGGGGTACTGCAGATTATTGCCGGTTACCTCAAGCTGGGCAGCCTGATGAGCTTTGTGTCCCGGGCGGTGGTGACCGGGTTTGTGAACGCCCTGGCCATTCTGATATTTATGGCGCAGATGCCCGAGTTGATCGGTGGCACCTGGGAGGTCTACGCCATGACCGCAGCGGGCCTGGGGATTATTTATCTTTTTCCCTATATTCCGGTGATTGGTAAAGCGGTGCCCTCACCGCTGGTGTGTATCCTACTGCTCACCGCAGTGGCCGTATTCATGGGGCTGGATATCCGTACCGTCGGCGATATGGGTGAACTGCCGGATACTCTGCCGATCTTCCTCTGGCCCGAAGTACCGCTGAATTTTGAAACCCTGCAGATTATCTTCCCTTATTCCGCTGGCCTGGCTGTGGTCGGTCTGCTGGAGTCTCTGATGACGGCAACCATTGTCGACGACCTGACCGATACCAACAGCGATAAAAACCGCGAGTGTAAGGGGCAGGGGATTGCCAATATCGCTGCCGGCTCCCTCGGTGGTATGGCCGGTTGCGCCATGATTGGCCAGTCGGTAATCAACGTGAAGTCTGGCGGTCGCGGTAGACTCTCGACCCTGGTAGCCGGTATTGGCCTATTGACCCTGGTGGTGTTCCTCAGTGACTGGGTGGCGGTGATCCCTATGGCGGCCCTGGTGGCGGTCATGATCATGGTCTCTATCGGCACCTTTGATTGGAGCTCCATTCGCAACCTGAAACACTATCCGCTCTCCACCAATTTGGTCATGCTGGCCACTGTGATTGTGGTAGTGTGGACTCATAACCTGGCTTATGGTGTGTTTGTTGGGGTGTTGCTGGCCGCGCTATTTTTTGCCAACAAAGTCAGCCACTTTATGTATGTAAGCAGTAAACTGGACGAGGCGCAGAGTCGTCGTACCTATAAAGTGATTGGGCAGGTTTTCTTTAATTCCGCCGATAAATTCACCGCATCATTCAACTTCAAAGAAGTCGTGGATACGGTAGTGATCGACCTCAGCCGCGCACACTTCTGGGATATCTCCGCGGTGAACGCCCTGGACAAAGTTGTGCTGAAATTCCGTCGCGAGGGCGCCCAGGTAGAGCTGGTGGGACTTAACCAAGCCAGTGAGACAATCGTCGACCGGTTCGGCGTACATGATAAACCCGAGGAAATTGAACGGGTTCTTGGAGGACATTGATGGCCGTAAGCAACAGCGACAATAACAATAACTCCTTTGGTAATGGTGCTACACCGCCGTTGATACTCTCCTGTATCGACGGCTCCCATTACACCGGCGCAGTCTGTGATTATTCGGCCTGGCTGGCCGATAGCCTGGGTGCGCCGTTAAAGCTGTTGCATAACATCGAACGCAGTGAGGTCCCTGCGGTAACGGACTTCACTGGTAGCATCGGCCTCGGCAGCCAGGAAGAGTTACTGGAAGAGCTGACCGCGCTGGAGCAACAGCGCGCGCAGTTGCTGGTAAAACAGGGCAAACTGATGTTGCAGGCCGCGCGTACTCGCGTTGAGGCTGCTGGAGTGGAGCAGGTAATGAGCTGCCAGCGCCACGACAGCTTGCCCGAGTCCGTGGTGGAGCTTGAGGATTCGATTCGTGTGCTGGTGCTCGGTATTCGCGGTGAAGAGCACGCGGATTCTGACCAGGGCCTGGGTGCGCAATTGGAGACGGTGGTGCGTGCCCTGCACAAGCCGATTCTGGTGGTTAACCGGGAATTCCAGCCACCTAAGCGCATTATGCTCGCTTACGATGGTAGCGAAGCCGCGCGCAAGGCCCTGTCGCTGGTGGCAGAGAGCCCTCTGTTCCGGCAGATGTCCTGCCATCTGGTCAATGTGGGACCAGCGGATGTAGCGGAGAAGCTGCTGGCGCAGGCCAGCGCTGAGCTGGATACTGCGGGGCTGGCGGTTACAGCCAGCCACCTGGAGGGCAATCCGGTTGAAGCTTTGATTGCCTATCAGTCAGAGCAGCAGATTGACCTCACAGTGATGGGGGCCTTCAGCCACAATCGCCTGCGTGACCTGTTAATGGGGAGCATCACCGCCAAGATGCTGCTAAAAACCCGGCAACCCCTGCTGCTGTTGCGTTGATCATTGAAGCTCAGGGGTTGCGGCCTCAGAGTGCCAACGCTGCCTCTCTGGGGCTGGTGAACCAGCGCAGTGCTTCGGCATCTGCAGGCAGTGTTAATTCGCAGTAATGCGCCTCCGGCCGAGCTCGGCATAGCTCCTCCTCCGCGATAGCAAGGTAGTCGCTCAGGGGTCGTAGCGGTTGAGGCTCCTCTTCTTCGTTTATTGCCCCTGCGAAAAAATCCATCTCTGCCAAGCTGACAACTGGGCCGAGTTTTTCTTGCTGGAAGCGCCAGACTCCTTGAGCCGTGTCGAAGGCGTAATAGGGCAGCAGCCTCCAGCCGTGCTGTGCGACCAGGGCAACTGCCTCTAGCAAGTATTCAAAGGTGTCTTCGTCGATAAAATAATTGAAATTCAGGCGCACCCAGCCGGGCCGTAGTAGTTTTTGCCCCTTTAGAATCTGTTCTTCCAGAGCGCGGCTGTGCTCCATATCGATGCCGAGCAGTGCGTGCCCATAGGGGCCGGCACAGGAGCAGCCACCGCGGGCCTGGATACCAAACAGATCATTGAGCAGTGCCACAACAAAACCGTAGTGCAAGTCCTTGCCCTGCCAGAGAATACGCAGTGAAGCGATGGAAAGGCGAGGTGCCTGCAGGTTACCGAGAATTTCGATATTTTCTTCACGGGACCAGCGCTGCAGCGCTCGGTTGATAAACTGCTCTTCACGTCTGGCAATTTCCTCTGTGCCCACCATCCCCTGCAGTTTGAAGACCATACCGGCGCGAATAGACTCAACAATGGCGGGTGTGCCGCCCTCCTCACAGCGCTCCGGGTCCTCCAGGTAGCGGTGATCTTTCGGGGTGACATAGAGTACTGTGCCTCCGCCGGGAGTCGCCGGTACAGAGTTTTTTAACAGCCGCTCGTGTACCACCAGAATACCGGGGCTACCCGGCCCGCCGACGAATTTGTGTGGGGAAATAAAGGCTGCATCTTTACTCGCATCCTCACCATTATCCCCAACTGCACACATGTCGATCCCCACATAGGGCGCGGCAGCCGCATAGTCCCAGAAGGACAGAGCGCCGTAGCGGTGTAGCAGTTGGGTGACGGCCGCTACGTCGGTTTTAATGCCGGTTACATTGGAGGCAGCGGAAAAACTGCCAATCTTCACGGGTCGCTCGGCGTAAGTGTGCAACATGGATTCCAGGCCGTTTAGATCCAGCCCGCCTTGGCGATTCAGGGGAATAGAAACCAGTTCGGCGATGCTTTCCCGCCAGGGCAATTCATTGGAATGGTGCTCGTAGGGTCCGATAAAAACCACCGGCCGCTGTTGCGGAGGGATTTGCTCCAGTAGCTGGTGTCGCTTATCCAGGTCAGCCGGCAAACGCAAGTTAAGGATATCAATCAGCTTGTTGATCGCAGCGGTGGCGCCAGAGCCACAAAAAATTATTTTGTGTTCGGGGCTTGCATTGACCGCACGGCGAATTTCTTCCCGTGCTTCCTCGCGCAGCGCACTAATCTGGGCACCGGTAAAGGAACTCTCGCTATGGGTATTGGCGTAGTAGGGCAGTACCTGCTGACGGATGGCATCTTCGATAAACGTCAATGAACGACCGGAAGCGGTGTAATCGGCATAAACCAATGGCCTCGGTCCAAAAGGAGTAGGAATCGGTGTGCGATCGCCGATAACAGATTCACGGATGTGCTTGATAAGAGTGGTCATGATTCTCTTCCCTGTTTTATAGGGGCACTCTAGGGCTTTGGGAGTGAAACAATGTGCCTATTTATGTGGTTTTTCAGCTCATCACCGAAACGTTGTGCCGTAACTTGAAGCTTTTAGATTCTTTGTGTTGAATTCTAATGGTTAAGTGAGACGATGGGCCATTTGATGGCCAGAGTGGGGACAGGTATGGCAGCGGCACTTAACCGGCAGGACAAACAAATTCTCGAATTATTGCAGGGGGATGCGACACTCTCTGTGGGGGATATTGCCGAGCAGGTGGGGCTATCAAAATCCGCCTGTTGGCGGCGTATTAACAAGCTGGAGGAGGAGGGCGTGATTGCCGAACGGGTGACACTGCTGAACCAGCAGAAACTCAATCTGCCACTGACCGTATATATTTCCATTCGAACCAATCAGCACAATGATCATTGGGCTGCTCAGTTCGGTGAGTTGGTGCAAGGCATCGCCGAGATATTGGAGGTGCACCGTATGAGTGGGGACCTTGATTACCTGATCAAGGCGGTGGTTACCGATATGCCCGGTTACGACCGCCTTTATAAGGCGCTGATCAAAGCTGACCTATTCGATGTCAGTTCCAGTTTTGTGATGGAGACCATGAAACAGACTACCCGCCTGCCACTGACTTACGCAGGGACAGGCTGAAGGATTAGTGGCTGTGCCGGTTGCGCCACCATTGCAGGAGCTTGGCTTCTCCTCTGGCCCGGTCCCCTTCAGGAACCCGCATACTATTGCGTATTTCTTTCCAAGTATTGGAGTTCAGCCACAGGTTTAGGGCTAGGACAATCAACATAGCGACTATGGCGCCTAGGCCCGCCAGCAACATATCTTTCTGCGCATCCCAAATATCCCCCTGTGAACCGAGAAAGGCGATGCCCAATTCCGGGGAAACTGTGCGCGCCGCTTGCCACTCGATAATTTCATAAATGGAGGACAGGGCGAAGGTGACATCTACCGGAAAGAAGTAAGCCCAGAAACCGCGCAAACCGGCGAGGCGGATCAATATCTCTCGTACCGGGTAGGCCAGTAATAAGCCAAAACTAAAATGCACCAACCGGTCGTACATATTGCGCTCGCTGCCGAGCCACTCTCCCATGGAGAAACCGAATGGTACCTCCGCGTAGGTGTAGTGGGAGCCGATTACATGCAGGCACATAAACAGGGTGATTAGCGTGTAGGAAACCCTGGATAGAGGAAATACCCGGGCGCTGAGTAAAATAACGGGAAGGGCTGCAAAGACCAGGTAGTTTTCCAGCAACCAGTCATCCGGATGTAGGGGCTGCCAGGCGGACCAACCCCAAGTAAAGGCGAAAACGCTCAGTAGTACCAAGCGGTACCAGTGTTGGCGAAGGGTGGACATAACTGCAGAAGCCCCATTACAGACAAGGTATATCCGCGCCAGCATACACGATTGCTTATCTCCGTGGGTTGTATCGAATTACTGCCTCCATCCCTGGCTAGTGCAAAGCTGCACGGTAGGGCAGTGCCTCAGTAATTCGCGCTTCCTTACCCAGTAGATGGCAAAGGCGGTCTTCTACTGTATGGCTAGGAAAGTATTCCAGTGCCAACTCTAAAAAGAGTTCATGGTGGCGGGCTTCGCTCTCGGTGATTACCCGATAAAAAGTTTTCAACGTCCCCTCTGGTAGTACTTCGGCCACCAGGCCAAAGCGCTCGCAACCACGCGCCTCAATAATGGCTGCGGTGAGCAAGCGATCCATCAAGTATTCATCAGGGCCGCGGCGGATTAACTGGCGCAGGGCGTGGATATAGGGATCTTTCTCGTCCGCTGCTTGGTAGATACCTCGCTCGTGCATGATTTTGATGACCTGACGAAAATGGTTCATTTCCTCTAATGCCAGGTTCACCATGGCTTCCACCAACAGAGGTTTGTCCGGATAGTGGGAGAACATGGAGACGGCCATGCCAGAGGCCTTCTTTTCGGCGGCGGCGTGATCCTGTAGAAAACGATTGAAATCTTTGAGCACTACCTCTGCCCAGGCCCTCGGAGTTTTAAAGCGTAGTTGCAACATGGTGGATAACGGCAGTGACAAAATAGTCATTATACCGTCATCCACAGGAATAGCTTTCTGGGGACTAAAGAGAGCTTTAACCGGCCAATCGACGCTCGCGAAGCTCCCGTTCACGCCGCGTAGCGATACGCGCCTGCTCAAGGGTCATCCCGGCCTTGGCGTGGGGAGTGGGTTTGCCGTTGGCATCCAGTGCCACGAAAACAATCTGTTCCACCTGCACAATCAGTTGTTGGGTCTGCTTGTTGCGCACTTCGCAGTGAACGGTCAGGGAGGTCTGACCAATACCAACCACTTCAAAGCCGAATTCCACGACATCGCCGCAGCAGGCTGAACTAACAAAGTCAATTTCTGACATCAGCTTGGTGACCAGCATGGGCGTGCCCATTTGACAGCCAGCAAAAATGGCGGCTTCTTCATCAATCCAGGCGAGCAGCTGACCGCCAAACAGGCGCTGTGCGGGATTCAGGTCGCAGGGTTTGACGCAGTGACGGGAGTAATATTTCACGCTGACCTTCCTAACTTACTTTGGGTTTAACGCTCGACGGGTAAGTAATTGCGCAGTGGCTATTCGGATTGGATGCTTCCAGTATTCAAACCGATAGCTTTTGCATATGGAGTGTTCTGCACACAGCGTGCCAAGCCTGTGAAAGTCTAGCTGAGCTTTTCAGGTGGAATGCATGCCATAACAAGAGATTTAAGCCATATATCCGACGTGAAATTAATCCTGATGCGCAAAAATAGTGCAAAAAGTCACTTTAGGGGTGTTTGGCCACTTTGGCCGCTATTGGGGAGGTTCTGGACAGTGAGACTGTTTTAAGGGAAAAGGGGCTATGGGACTCCTAGGCCACAACCATTAGAATGACGTATCAGTGTGACTCAGGCGTCGATGCGCAGGGTTTGCAGCACCGTTTTCCCCGATGCGTGTTCCGCGTATCTGTGATCACATAACCACGATTCCCCAAGTGCATAGGGAGAGACTGTTAGGATGATTATCCAGCCGAAAGTTCGCGGATTCATTTGTACCAATGCCCACCCGCAGGGCTGTGCTGCCAACGTGCGTGAGCAGATTGACTACATCAAGTCGCAGCCAGCGATCGAAAATGGTCCAAAGCGTGTCCTGGTCGTGGGTGCTTCCACCGGTTACGGATTGGCCTCGCGGATAACTGCCGCCTTTGGCAGTGGCGCCGATACTCTGGGGGTGTTTTTCGAAAAACCGCCCACGGAGAAGCGCACAGCCTCTGCTGGTTACTATAACTCCGCAGCTTTTGAGGCCGAGGCGCATAAGGCCGGCCTTTATGCTAAGAGTATCAATGGCGATGCCTTTTCCGACACGGTAAAAGCCCAGGCTGTTGAAATGATTAAAGAGGACTTGGGGCAAGTAGACCTTGTGGTCTACAGTCTCGCCTCGCCCCGCCGTACAGATCCCAAGACCGGTGAACTCTACAGCTCCGTATTAAAGCCCATCGGTGAATCCTATACCGCCAAAAACCTGAATACTGACAAACTGGAAATTTCTGATATCACTGTCGACCCCGCCAGCGAGGAAGAGATTGCCAACACCGTGAAGGTGATGGGCGGTGAAGACTGGGAGCTATGGATGCAGGCCCTGGGCGAAGCTGGGGTTCTGGCCGATAACTGCAAGACGGTGGCTTACACCTATATCGGTGAAAAGCTCACCTGGCCGATTTATGGCCACGCCACCATCGGCAAGGCCAAGGAAGACCTGGATCGCGCCGCCAAGGCGATTACCGAGAGCGGTAAGGCAAACGCTAATGTTGCGGTGCTCAAGGCTCTGGTTACCCAGTCCAGCTCCGCGATCCCGGTAATGCCGCTCTATATCTCCCTGGTCTACAAGGTGATGAAAGAAGAGGGTACTCACGAGGGTTGTATTGAGCAGTTGTATCGTCTTTACACCGAAGGGCTCTATACCGATACGCCGCGCCTCGATGAAGAGAACCGCCTGCGTATGGACGATAAAGAGCTGCGCCCAGAGACCCAGGCTAAGATTGAAAACCTGTGGCCTCAGGTAACGGCGGAAAATTTGTTTGAGTTGACTGATTACAGCGGCTATCAGGCGGATTTTCTCAAGCTGTTTGGTTTTGGCACTGAGAGTGTTGACTATGAGGCGGATACCAGCCCATTGGTAGAGGCGGAGTTCCGTTGATTTTTGCGGGGCTCAAGTTAGAGCCCCTATCCACGGGGAGTTGTGTCGCTACTCCCTTTTATTTTGCCTCACCGTTAAGGTTTGCATGGCATTTTCTCTCATTCCCTAATTACTTCTTCACCTCCCTGTTTTCTACCTGCGGCAAGGGGGCATAATTCCCTTTTTGTTTTTGCGGGGAGGACTTCATGGAATACCGCCAGCTCGGTACCAGCAATCTCAAAGTGAGCCAGATCTGCCTGGGCACCATGACTTTTGGCGAGCAAAATAGCGCCGATGATGCCGCCGAACAGCTGAATTATGCCCTCGAGCAAGGGGTGAATTTTATTGATTGCGCCGAAATGTACCCGGTGCCACCTCGGCCAGAGACCCAGGGACGGACGGAAGAGTATATCGGCAGGTGGCTCTCGGCCCGCGGTGGGCGTGACAAGGTGATTATCGCCACCAAGGTAGCTGGTCGTGGGGAGGCAAACTCCGGCGTTGGGCATCTGCGCTCGGGCCCGCGGCTGAATCGTGCGCAGATACTGGAGGCCTGTGACCACTCCCTCAAACGGCTGGCTACCGATTATATCGACCTATATCAGGTGCATTGGCCCGAGCGCCTGACTAATTTTTTCGGCCGTCTCGGCTATCAGCACGGAGGGGATGATGGCATCGCTATTGCCGAGACTCTCGATGCCTTGGAGGAGCTGGTCAAGGTGGGTAAGGTGCGCCACATTGGCATTTCCAATGAGACCCCTTGGGGGATGCATGAGTATCTTAAGGAGTCTGTGATTTTAGGTAAGCCGCGCATCGCCTCGATCCAAAATCCCTACAACTTATTGAATCGCACTTTTGAGATTGGTTGTGCCGAGATATCCCTGCGCGAGCGATGTGGATTATTGGCTTACTCGCCACTGGCCTTTGGGGTCCTCTCCGGGAAGTATCTGGGAGGGGAAAAGCCCGTCGGCGCACGCTTGACACTATATGATCGTTTCCAGCGCTATACGGGGGGGCGCACTGGTGCAGCTACCGAGGCCTATGTGAAATTGGCGCGTCAATTTGATCTAAACCCTGCGCAGATGGCCCTGGCCTTCGTCAATCAGCAGCCGTTTGTGACCTCTAATATTATCGGCGCCACAACCATGGAGCAGTTGCGTCAAAATATTGCCAGCCTTGATTTAAAGCTCGATGAGGAAGTGCTGGCCGCAATTGAGGCAATCCACAGCGAAAACCCTAACCCGGCACCTTAGTGCGCGGGTGGAGATATCTATAATTGGGAGAGAAAATTGCGTAACCGGTAAGGGAAAACTTTAGGGAGCTTTTATGGAGACCACCGGGCATCACACTCTCAATGATTTGTTCGCCCAGCTCGGGCTGGCTTCAGAGGATGCGGAAATTCACGAGTTTCTGATCACTCATTACCTGCATCGGCATGAGAAACTGTCCGCAGCATCTTTCTGGACCGAGGGGCAGCGACAATTTCTCGAGAGTGCCATAGAAGAAGATTCTGACTGGTGCGTCGCAGTCGATGAGCTGGACTCACTGCTGCGTCATTAATCCGCCGTGTCACTGGCCAGTTGTCCACCCCTGCGCCGTATCCCATAGGTTATACTACGCCGAATTCAACCGATTAAGCCGGGGGAACTCCCCGGCCGCGTAGCGATACCCGATGGAAAAACCTCGTTTTCGAGCGGCCCTGCTGCACCCCCGATACTGGCCGACCTGGTTGTTGTTCGGTCTCTGGTTCCTGGTGGCTCAACTGCCCTATCGCTGGCAGCTGGCAATGGGACGCAGTTTTGGCCGAGCAATGCTCAGAATGGCCAAGAGCCGCCGTACCATAGCCGAGCGCAACCTGGCCCTGTGTTTTCCCGAGCTCGGTGATACCGAGCGGGAAAACTTACTTATCCGCAATTTTGAATCCAGTGGCATCGCGTTAATGGAAACCGGTATGGCCTGGTTTCGCTCAGCGCGCTGGTTGCGAAAGCGATGTACTTTCGAGGGCCTTGAGCAGTTACAGGAAATTCAGTCTCAGGGGCAGGGTGTGTTGTTGATGGCCATGCACTTCACCACTCTGGAGATGGGGGCGGCCCTGATGGGTATGAGTATTACCCTGGATGGCATGTACCGGCCCCATAAAAATCCGGTTTACGACTATATGCAACGCAAAGGACGCGAGCGACATACTGGCGGTGGCAGCGTTTATCAGCGTAAGGATGTGCGTGGAGTATTGCGCGCCCTGCAACATGGTCGGGCGGTCTGGTATGCTCCGGATCAGGATTATGGGATTAAGCAGGGTGTTTTTGCGCCTTTGTTTGGTGTGCCTGCAGCGACCGTCACAGGGACTTCGCGATTTGCCCGTGTGGGGCGCGCTAGGGTTGTGCCTTACGTGCTTACCCGCCTGGATGACAATTCCGGTTATCGCCTCAAAGTGTACGATCCCATCGATGAAATTCCTTCCGGTGATGAACTACAGGACGCGATTCTGGTCAACCGCTTCATCGAAGCGCGTATCCGCGAGGTGCCCGAGCAGTATATGTGGGTTCACCGCCGCTTTAAGACCCGTCCAGAGGGCGCAACCAATGTCTATGAAGGTGTGCGCAAGAAGAAAAAGAAGCGCAGGAAGGTAGCGAGCTAGTGGCACTGGCATAGATTCTGCGCCCTAAGTAACATACCAGTTCGACTTTGGCGGTGCTATTCCAGGCCGAGCGCAATAAATAAGGAGAGAGGATGTTTACCGGCAGTATGGTGGCCCTGGTCACCCCAATGTTTGCAGACGGAAGCTTGGACTGGGACAGTTTACGTAACCTAGTTGACTGGCATATTGAACAGGGTACACGTGCACTGGTGGCCGTGGGTACCACAGGAGAGTCCGCAACCCTCGACGTTAATGAGCATGTTGAGATTATCCGTCGGGTTGTGGATCAGGTCGCGGGGCGTATTCCGGTAATTGCCGGTACTGGCGCCAACTCTACCGCAGAGGCGATCGATCTAACTGAAGGTGCCGCCCGCTGTGGTGCCGATGCCTGTCTGTTGGTGACGCCCTATTACAACAAGCCGAGCCAAGAAGGTTTATATCAACATCACCGCGCTATCGCCAAGGCTGTGCCGATTCCTCAGATTCTATACAACGTGCCTGGTCGCACTGCCGTCGATATGTTGCCAGAGACAGTTCAGCGCCTGGCATCAATTGGTAATATCGTTGGGATTAAAGAGGCCACCGGTGACCTGGAGCGCGCTAAAGTTTTATTGGATACCTTGCCAGAGGGCTTTGCACTCTACTCCGGTGATGATAGTACTGCCATGGAACTGATGTTGATGGGCGGCCAAGGTAATATCAGTGTCACTGCCAATGTGGCCCCAGCGGCAGTGGCTCAGATGTGTGAGGCCGCACTGGCTGGAGACGCCGTGACTGCACGGGCAATAGACCAGCGTATTCAAATATTGCACAAAGTTTTGTTTTTGGAGTCCAACCCGATACCGGTGAAGTGGGCTTTGCGGGAGATGGGCCGTATTGATGGTGGCATCCGCCTGCCGCTGACCAGTCTGTCGCCCGAGCATCATGCTACAGTGCGCGAGGCTCTGCGCAGTGCCGGCGTACTATAAACCTGCGAATCGTGAATTAACCAGGAAAGCTTTAATGAACAAATTGACCGTTGGAGTCGCGCTTTGTATTTCTAGTCTCAGCCTGGCGGGTTGTGGTGTGTTCGGCAACGATGGCTATTTTCGCGATCGCAGTAACGATTACCAGCAGGCGGACAGCCTGGCGCCGCTGCAGATTCCAGAGGGTATCAACGCCAAACACCAGGAAGAACTCTACGAGATTCCACAGATCGCCGGAAATGGCTTAGAGGATGGGGACTTTGAAGTGCCGCGTCCACAGGCACTATCGGTCAATGCGGGGCTGGAGCGAGTAAAAATTCAGAAGCTGGGCAACAGCCGCTGGGTATTGATTTCCCAACCCCCGGAAGAGGTTTGGCCCCAGCTGCACTATTTCCTGCGCACTTCCGGGCTGACCGTGGAGATGTCTGATGCCAGTGCCGGTATTATGGAAACCGCTTGGATGACATTTAATGAGAGCCCCGATACCAAGGATAAATATCGCCTGCAGATAGAGACTGGTGTTCAGCCGGACACCACCGAGGTCCACGTGCGCCACTTATCTGTTGCGGTGGATGCTCCTGTGGGGGGAACGGTCAACTGGCCGCAACTCTCAAGCAGCCCGGAGCGCGAGGGCTGGATGATCGATGAGATGTCCACTGCCCTGGCCACAGATGCCTCCGGTGCTTCAGCCTCTCTGGTGGCCCAGGCCATAGGTGGTAGCTCTGTAAAGGTGCAGCTGCGTGAACCCGTAGGCCACGAACCCTATATTTCCATGGGGCTCGAGATGGAACGTGCTTGGGCTACCGTTGCCCACGCTGTGAATGCCGGCGCTTATCGTCTGCATCGCGAGGATTCCGATATCGGTCTTTTCTACGTTACCTACGATGAAGAGCGCGAGTTGGCGGAGAGTGAAGAGGATGATGGTGGCTGGTTCTCCTGGGGTAAGAAGTCCAAGCAGGACGATGAGCTGGCCGAAAATGCTGACCAGATAACCCTGCAGCAGATCCTTGCCGGTATCGATACCTCTGAGGGTAGTGAGCCTGCGCTGTTCAAGGAAATCAAAGGCTTGGGTGTCGGCTCAATTCCTGAGGGCGGCTTCCCCGGCTACTTAATTGTGATTCGGGGTGGTGACGATGAGATCGAAGTGCGTATCCGCGATACCCGCGGTCAGCCTCTCTCGCGCAACAAGGCCTCCCAGCTACTGCTCTCTATTCAGCAGAACCTGATTTAATAATGGGTCTGCGCTTCGCCTCACTGGGAAGCGGCAGTAAAGGAAACGGTACATTGGTCGCCAGTGGCGACCAATGTCTGTTAGTGGACTGCGGCTTTACCATCAAGGAAACCGAGCGACGTATGTCTCGGCTCGGTATGTCTCCGGCTGACCTCGCTGCGATACTGGTAACCCACGAGCACAGCGACCATCTCTCCGGTGTCGCTCCGCTTGCGCGCAAGTATGGCCTGCCGATTTACCTGACTCCTGGGACTCTTCGCGCCCGTGATATCGGCAAGTTGCCACAGGTGCATTTGATCGAAGGGCATGAGCCTTTCCTTATTGGGGATATTCAGGTGACACCTGTCGCCGTGCCGCACGATGCCAGAGAAGCTGCACAGTATGTATTCCGCAGCCGAGGGAGTAGTTTGGGCTTATTGACCGACCTGGGCACAGTAACGCCCCATGTGGAATCCCATTTTGCAGGTTGCGATGCACTGGTTCTGGAAGCCAACCACGATCCACAGATGCTGGCCCAGGGGCCCTACCCCCCCTCTCTGAAACGGCGTGTAGGTGGTGCCTATGGGCACCTGAGTAACCAGCAGGCTGCGGGATTTTTACAGCGTGTGGGTTATGAACAGCTGCAGCATCTGGTGGTCGCCCATATCAGCGAAAAAAACAATACTCTCGAACTTGCTCGTTCGGCTCTGGCAGAAATGGTGGAGAGTGTCGAGAACTGCATTTTTGCCTGTCAGCAGGAAGGGTTTGACTGGCTCACCGTTGAGGCCCGAGAGTAATCGGCACTCGGGTGCCACCTAAATTTCCTCGCAAAAAATAGTGATAACTCACAGGCCCAAGGGCGCTGCGGTCAGTGCTAGCGGTTGTTTAAAGGATAGAGACTGGATGGAAACCTTACTTATTTACTTGTTAGTGGGGGCTGCGGCAGGGACTATTGCCGGCCTCTTTGGGGTGGGCGGTGGTTTAATTATCGTGCCGGCCCTAGTGCTGGTTTTTACTGCCATGGGTATCTCCCCGGATATCCTTACTCATATGGCGGTGGGGACATCTCTCGCAACCATCATCATTACTTCTATCAGCTCAGTGCGCGCACATAATAAAAAAGGTGCGGTGGACTGGCGCTTGTTTGGAATGATGACTCCGGGGATTCTTATTGGCTCCTGGCTTGGCGGAATGACAGCAGATTGGTTGTCTGGGGCCTGGTTACAGCTGTTAATCGGTGTCTTTGCCATCGTTATTGCCATTCGCATGTGGCTGAGTGGCTTGCGGCACAGTGGGGCGGAAGAGGGAGCCGGTATTTTACCGGCAGCCCCCATATTAGCTGGCGCAGGTGCAGTGATTGGTTGGGTTTCGGCAATCTTTGGCATTGGTGGTGGTTCGCTCACAGTGCCATTTCTGTCCCGTTGCAAGGTGCGGATGCAGAGAGCCGTTGCTACATCCGCAGCTTGCGGTTTGCCCATCGCCATTGCGGGAGCTCTCAGCTTTGCGGTGCAGGGTTGGGGCAACACTCTACTGCCAGGCTGGAGCAGTGGATTTATCTACTGGCCTGCCTTTTTGGGGATTGTTGCGACCAGTACGATCTTCGCTCGCTTCGGCGCTAATCTGGCCCACCGCCTACCGGCAAAGTGGTTGAAACATGGATTTGCAGTGTTGCTCTGCGTTATCGGTGGACGTTTCATTTGGCTGAATAGCGGCTTACTGGCTCTGTGAAGTAAGGTTGCTCAGGTCATATTGATCTGAGCTTTTTGGCAAAGCGCAGTTAGGGGGTGAGTGCTTTGTACCTTCTCTGTTGCCCACAACCCATCCTAGTCCCACAGGGGTGGCTAAACTGAAGCAACATGGAAATGTTGCTTATTTATTTGTTACTCGGTGCTGTTGCAGGTACCGCGGCAGGCCTCTTGGGGATTGGTGGGGGGCTGATTATTGTTCCTGCTCTGGTACTGATCTTTTCCGCGACGGGTATTTCTCCCGAAGTGTTGACCCATATGGCTGTGGGTACTTCTCTAGCAACTATTGTCGTTACTTCAATAAGCTCGGTATGGGCTCACAACGCCAAGGGCGGTGTGGATTGGCATCTATTTTGGGTTATGACCCCTGGGATACTGGTGGGATCTTGGCTGGGTGGCGTGACTGCGGATCTTTTACCTGGAGCCTGGCTGCAACTCTTGATTGGTGTCTTCGCCATAATTATGGCCGTGCGTATGGGCATGAGTGGCTTGCGCACAGCTTCTCAGAAGGAGAGTGATACTCACTTACCTGGATCACTCCCCTTGATCTGTTCGGGGGGGGTAATCGGCTGGCTCGCGGCCATCTTTGGTATTGGCGGAGGGGCACTGGTTGTCCCCTACCTGTCGTACTTTGCAGTCAAAATGCAGCGTGCAGTGGGCACCTCTGCGGCTTTTGGTTTGCCTATTGCTATCTCTGGCTCACTGAGCTTTGTTGTACAGGGGTGGGGTAATAAGTTATTGCCGAGCTGGAGCAGTGGTTATATTTACTGGCCGGCTTTTCTAGGGATTGTTCTTACCAGCGTGCTCTTTGCCAAGCTTGGGGCTAACCTGGCGCATAAAATATCTTCCAAGCGATTGAAACTCTGCTTTGCCTTATTGCTCTGCATAATCGGGATTCGATTTATTTGGCAAAATTTCAATCTGTTAGTGGGGCTGAGCTAGAGCTACTTTCTAACTTATTAGTGCTCGATAGGTGACGAAGAGGACTTCTTCATTTATTGGTGTTTGAGGGGTGGGATATCAGAAATAAAAAAGCCACTGTAAAAACAGCGGCTTTTTGCTGTGATGATGGTTTCCCTTAGCGGATACCACACATACCTTTTTTCAATAACGGTGAGATAACAATCATCAGTACACCGACACCCAGGCCCCACCACATTAGATACTCAAAGAGTGCAGTGTAAGTTGCTACTGCAGCGGCAGTATCGGCACTGGCACCTGAATCCATAGCAGCAATTTTACCAATACGAGTGGCTACTGTTTCAGATAGGGCTGTAGCCAGGAACCAAGTGCCCATACTTACACTGACCACCTTACCAATGGATAGCTTGGTAACAGCAGATAGGCCAACTGGTGATAGGCATAGTTCTCCCATCGTGTGCAGAAGGTAGGCGAGCACCAACCAGATCATCGCTACTTTTCCGCTCTCAGTAGGGAAGGTTGCTCCGAGTACGAGGGCGCCAAAGCCCAAGCCTGCCTGAATTATACCTAAACCGAATTTTACCGGAGTGCTCGGCTCCCATCCGCGCTTGCCCAGCCATACCCATACAGCTGCGAAGGGAATTGCCAGAAGAATAATAAAGGCTGGATTCAGCGAGGAGAATTGAGAAGCATTGATTTCAAACCCTGCTATTGATCGGTCTACCGCACGATCAGCAAAGAGAGTCATAGAGCCATATGCTTGCTCGAATAGTGCCCAGAAAACAATTGTGGACGTGATAAGTACCATCAGTACCACGGTGCGGGAGAACTCTTCACTGTAGTGGCGGACAAAACCGTAACCAATGAAGGCTACCAGTGTTAGCAACATGCCACCTAGCCATAGGTCCACGCCGCTGAATGCCCAAATCAATCCTAGGCCGGCAGACAGAGCGGCCATACCGATAGCGACAACATCTTTGCCCTTGTTGTCTTTGTGAAGCATGGAGAATAGGATCAGTCCAACAATGGCAACGATTAGTAAGCTATTTTGGGCAATATGGACCACAGGTTCACTTTGCACTAGGTACCATACTAAGCCAAGGGAAATGGTTGCACCTAAGTAAATGGCCCACTCTTTATTGATTATGCCCCAAGCCTTTTCTTTCAGAACTTCCGGTCGGCTCGGTTCCGCTAGGCCATTTAGATATTTTTGTCCCCAAATAAAGGTGATCAGACCAAATAACATACCGATACCGGCGAGGCCGAAACCATAGCCCCAACCGTAAGTTTCACCCAGCCATCCACAGAGTATAGTTGCAGCTAGAGAGCCGATATTGATACCCATATAGAAGATGGTAAAACCGGCATCGCGGCGGGAGTCATTTTTCGGATAGAGTTGGCCGACAATGGTGGAAATATTTGGCTTTAAGAAGCCGACTCCCACGGTGATCAGTGCCAGGGCCATAAAGAAGACTTTAAGGGCCACCACATCCTGAATAATGACCTTTTCAGTCAGGGTAGTACCTGCCGCAATCACGCTACCATCATTCAAAGTAATGGCTTCGGAAAGAACTGTACCTGCGGCATAGGAGATAGCCTGATGGCCTTCTACTGCCATTAGCAGGTGCCCAAGACAGAGAAAGACTCCTCCGATGAGTACAGCCTTACGCATCCCCAGATAGCGGTCGGCCAGCAGACCTCCAATCAGTGGCAGCGCGTATACCAGGCCGGCATAGGCGCCCAAGATGTCCAAACCAGCACTATCTGAAAATAGGTGGTATTTTGTTAGATAAAGTAGCAGAAGTGCTTTCATCCCATAGAAGGAGAATCGCTCCCACAGCTCTGTAGCAAAACAGATATAGAGCCCTTTCGGGTGGCCGAGCAATTCGCCCGAGCTCGGAGAGGCCGCCGTTGTGACGTCCGCGACATTAGAAGACATAGAAGTTCCTCTGTCTGTAATAGTTATTGGGGAACCTCCGCTAGCCACTCTCCCGGAATAAGGGGCGGGATTGATTGGGCTGCTTCCAGAGCTTCCAGTACAGCCGACAGAGTTTACCAGCTGTCTAAATTACAGGCGAACCGTTGTGGAACAATTTAGAGAAATGGTAATCAGGTGCTTCCATTGCAGCGTGATAAGTGGTAAATCCTGCGTAACATGGAATTTTAAGGGGAAAATAACAATGAAAACCCTATTGCTGCTAAGTCTGCTCCTGTTCTTGAGTGCATGTGCGAGGCTACCGTCTGGTCATATTCAGTCAATTGACTTGGAAAATGCCTTGAGCGGTGAGGCTTTGCTGGGCAGAGCGGTCTCCATGGAGGAGTTGCCGCAAGAAGATCTTCTGGGGTTAGACTCAGATATACGCGCTTATTTGAAAGAGTTAGCTCCAAATGCCAGCCCGCAAAGTCGTTTGGCAGCCCTGATACGGGCCTTTGAGCAGCGCGACTTCACTGTAGAGTATGATGAAAACGCTACCTTAACAGCCATGGAAACCTATCGGCTGGCACGGGGTAACTGCTTAGCTTTCACACTGATGATGGTGGCGATGGCCAGGGAATTAGGGGCTGAGGCCTCCTTCAACCAGGTAGAAGTACCTCCCGTCTGGAGCCACGATGAGGCTGAGACCTTCATCGTTTACCGACACGTGAATATGGTATCGGAAAGCTCGCGCGGCCGCCGTGTAGTCGATTTCAACCTTGCCGCTTATGACCCCGCTTACGATCAGCATATCCTGGATGACACAACGGCCTTTGCTCTCTACTACAGTAATCGCGGAGTTGAGTTGATGCGTGAAGGGGAGAGAGAGCAAGCCTTTTTATATCTGCGCAAGGCTCTGGAGCTGCGTCCACAGAGGAGTGATTTATGGGCCAACTTGGGAGCCATGTACAGCCACTTCGGTTTTCTAACCGAGGCGCAGCAAAGTTACCAGCAAGCCTTACATTTAAAAAGCAGCAACCTCGTTGCAATCAGCAATCTGGAGCGTCTCTACCGATACAACGGCCAGCAAGCACTTGCCGATGAATACGCCAAGCGTGCCCGCTACCACCGGGGACGTAATCCCTATTATCTCTTCTACCAGGCACGGGAGGCCTATGAGCAGGGGGACTTCAAGCGGGCCGAACGCCGCTTGCGCAGAGCTGTATCGCATTATGAGGGTGATCATCGCTTCCACTTTCTGCTCGGGTTGGCCAGATATCAGCTTGGGGAAATGGCGGCATCAAGGGAGAGCTTTGAAGAGGCCTTCTCGTTGGTGACTAGTCCCTCAACAGTCAACGCCTATCAGCGAAAATTGCATCTGATAATGCAGAGTGAGTGAGGGTTTTTGTTACTTGTAATTAAGTGTTAAGTACAAGGGCGTACTAAAATTCAATGCTAAATTGCTAAATAAAGAAAGGGGCCAGATTGGCCCCTTTCTTATTTATTGACTTGCAAGATTCGCTACTTAGAACTGGTAAGTAACACCAGCCCAAGCATAGCGGCCTTGGTAATCGTAAGTGCTATTAGTATCAAAACTGTTGGCACCATTGATCGCGGTGTAGGATGGATCGCGATCAGTTACGTTATCGATGCCGGCGGTCAAGCGCATAGCCTCACTGACATCCCAGCCTGCTTTAAGATTTAGGTAGGTGTGAGAGGGCATATCCAATTTTTCACTATGGCCATCACCAATATACTGAATATCAGCACCAAAGTCCCAGTTATCAGCGTACCAAGTTGCACTGGCTAAGCCGCGCCATTTGGAATAAGCACCACTAGTAGTTCCGATTTCATCTAGGTAGTCACTAGTACTACCCGTTTGGGAGTTGTGCTCTTCATATTCAAGCAGGTGTGTAGCTTGAGCACGCAGTGCTAGTTTTCCAGCGTTATAGTGGAAGTTTTGTACCACATCGATATCGATACCACTGGTATTGATCTCACCAACGTTCATCTTTGCGCCGTTAATATCGATGATCTCATTATTATTCAGGCGTGTAATAAAGTCACAAGCGGCCTGTTTACCATCAATCCGGTAGCAGTCATCCAGGATTTGCTGAAGGTCAGGAGAGGTAATTGCATCCTCAACTTTTATATTGAAGTAATCCAAGGTAATGGACAAGTCTTCAGTAAATGCTGGGGTCCATACAACACCTGCGGTAAAGCTGGTTGACTCTTCAGGCTGCAAATCAGCATTGCCGCCGATGTTTACAGGAATTTGGCTACCTACCTGCACTAAAGTTTCCGAAACTTGCTCTGATGTACAGTTTTTGCCTCGACCATCGGGGTTAGCCTCCTTGTTTGTGGCACAAGGGTCTATAAGTGATGGATAACTTTGGGCGGTACCGCTATAGAGTTCATAGATTCCTGGTGCGCGAAACGCTGTAGACATACTGGAACGGAAACGCAGGTTCTCCGTTGGTGCGTAAACTACGCCAACTTTGTATGTTGCTTGGCCGCCAAAAGTATCGTAGTCGGAGTAACGTAGAGCAGCATCAACCGAGAGTTCATCTGCGTACTTAGCTCCAGACAAAATAGGTAGGTTAAACTCTGCAAATACCTCAGTAACTGCGAAGTCACCGGAAGTTGCTTCTTGCTTATTAGCAAAAGTATCACCACTTTGGGTTTCTACGCTTGGATTAAACTCGCCAGACTCTTTACGGTATTCAACACCAGTAGCAAAACCTAAAGCACCACCTTGGAACTGAATCGCTTCGATGTCTCCAGTCAGGCTGGCACCGAAATTAATCATTTCATATTCATTATCTTCACGGTCGGTGTAGCCGATATAGTTGGCTACTTCATCACTAAGACCGCCGAAGAATTGAATATTCTCTTCATCAATACCACTGGTTCCATCGAGAATCTCCTGCAGTTTTGTTTTACTGATGGAGTTTTCTAAGATGTTTTCACCTTCATTTTTGCCATAGCTTA
Organism: Microbulbifer mixtoriginis (SeqCode); assembly: GCF_052466765.1. Lineage (NCBI taxonomy): Bacteria > Pseudomonadati > Pseudomonadota > Gammaproteobacteria > Cellvibrionales > Microbulbiferaceae > Microbulbifer > Microbulbifer mixtoriginis (SeqCode). The sequence goes on along the minus strand of NZ_CP174289.1, from coordinate 1,622,922 downwards.
AGAAGGTATCCCAACCCCAACCATTGGCGAGGTCACCACGAGCTCCACCGAGAAAACGGTAAGTTTCCGTTTTCTGCTCTGAGTCGCGGGTCCCCGTGTCTACGGGTCGCACAAGAATAGTGGAGACACCATCAGCCCAGTTCTCACCATGAGAGGCTGTCGGTTTTTCAGGCTCTAGTCCATCGGGCTTGCCCAGCTCTTCCCACTTTGCTTTAGCCGCCTCGTACTCTGCCAAGTCAATTTGATATTGGTTCTCTGCTTCATCCCAAGCTTCTGCTAGCTGTGACTGAATTTCGGCAGGAAGATTGTCTGTGGTTAAGGCTAAACCATTACCAGTGTATAATGGCTGAGCGGCCATTTGCTGGTTAGTGGTCTTAACGGTATATGAGCCTTCACCGTAAAGCTCAATAGAGTCGGTAAGTGAGAAGGTGCCACTCCCTGTTAAGCTGGTGCGCTCCATAGCACCCGATAGCCACATATACTGGCCAATATCGTAAGGAGTGTAATCTCCAAGCTCAGTCCCGCCTTCCTTGATGGTGTAAGCCCCATCACCATAGCTGGTGAACAAGGAGCCTGTGGCAGCTACAGAACTGGTTAATCCCGCCCAGTCTCGGTCTTTATAAGTAATTTCATCACGCTTGCTATGGGTTAGATTACCGATAAATTGACCGCGGTCGAATTCCTTACCGAAAGTGATAGACAGCTCGCCATTCTCACCGCCGCCAGCTTCAGTGGCACCTGCTCGGGCATTAACACGAACACCATCGAAAGAGTCTTTCAAAACGACGTTGATAACACCTGCTACAGCGTCAGAGCCGTATACGGCGGAAGCACCATCGGTCAGAACTTCGATACGGTCGATCATATCAACTGGGATATTGTTCATATCCACTGCGGAGCTTACGCCGGAGCTGGAGGATACAAAGCGGCGACCATTAACCAGCACTAGGGTGCGGGCAGAACCCAGGTTACGCAGGTCCACAAATGACAGACCACCACCACCGTTGTTGTCGTTGGCGTTGATACCGGTAGTACCCATGGAGGGAAGCTGGTTAAGCAGCTCATCAATGGTGCCTACACCAGAACGCTGGATAGCTTCAGAGTCAACCAGGGTAATGGGGCCGGTAGTGGAGAGTGGGTCACGAGCAATGCGGGAACCAGTAACAACTACTTCCTCAACCTCTGGTCCGGGGATGGATTCCTGGGCGAAAACGCCAGAGCTGGCGATGGTGCCCAGTGCTGCAATGGCAACGCTCAGTTTGGTCTTGATCATAGTGGAACCTTTTTATACTTAAGGTGCTTTTATGGCTATAAGATAATTACAAGATAACCTGTCAAAGCTGACTTTAAATGAAAAGGCTTCAATATGGAACTATTATGACAATTTTGATGACTTATGTACTGATTCAAGAGATGTGAAGAAAACGATTTTTATAGAGATATACCAATCAACTTAGTTTTTTCATCCTATATTTTCTTGTTTTGCTTGAATTTTGTTGCTGATTAGGAAGCTTTCTTAATGTATTAATTTTTTACTCTTGAGGGGAGAATGTAACCTAGCGCTTTTATGTTTCGGCGCCGGCTCTTGAAGGTGGAGGCTGGCTAGAGGGCACTGCAATCATTTGATTGCAGTGCCAATTGATCGTTTATTCTTGTTGTTTTCTGCCCCAAATTCTCATCTTATTAGTTATGTACACTAGCAATCTATTGTGTAATAGCAATTGGATCCATTTATACTGTAACTAATTGAATATTTTTTTATCTATCGTGAAACCATCCGCTAATAGCTATTCTCAATTTTGGTGCAAATGGGGCAACACAAGTCACGGAGTGGACGTGTTTGACGTCAAATAAGCACAAGCTGTTATATAAGGGTGACCAGCAGTCAGTAGGGGTGCCATCGTTCTTATAAAATTGAAGTAAGCCACCCCAATCAGGGTGCCAGTTTTCTGATAGGTTATATACAAATGCAATGCGCCTTTTCTCGGATGAAATATCATCTTTGTGCCTTGTAATAAAGTCCCCTGGAGCAAAGGCTGTTAATTGGGCGCTTAGGTAAGCCAGTGAAGGAATGCCGGTGATTGCTCTAACATTACTCATCATCGCTTCACTAGATAGCAGGTTATAAATCTGGGCGAGATGTGGGGGGGAGTTTTGGTTGAGTCCTTGTCTTCCGTACCAAAACCCAACTCCGTTTCTTGCTAAATTATGAACGCTTTTGATGAGTGAAACTCTCTGATTGGCTTCTAATTGGGCAAACTCGTCTTTTGAGATTTCAGAATATTGGTTCCCTGAAAAGTGAGCCTGTCTAAATTTAGCATTAGCTTGAATCTCGCTTCTTATTAGGCATGCGGATTCATAGTTTAATAGATTTTTGATTCGACACTTTAGGTCAATGCTGAACACGTTATTCCAGTGATTGAGGTCCAGTCCACTGTTTAGTTTATATTTCATGCTTATGGCATTCCTGCTAATTTGTTGTTTGGTTCTCCCTGGTTTCCCTTTTTAAGATTAATCAAATATTTATGGCGGTTTTGATTAAATTTCATCGTTTTAGTTTCTGTAGAAAGTTAGATTCTGGAAATAGTTGATATACTTGGCAATGATAAATCGAGCTTTAACTTCCATTGAATCAAAGCAAAGCAAAGCAGGGGCATATGAAGAGCCGTACCTATCGGTAGCGATGAGGGTCATGACCGGTTGAGGTCTATCAGGAGCTGTAGTGATGGTATCAGTCCCAGATTCACACTTAACCTGATTTCGAGGTGGAAGTATACATCGGCTACCAGCTAAAAGTGTAATTTCTGAGTGGATTTCTAGATGAGAGTATTTTGGAGTGTGCGGAAAGGTTGGCCATTTAAATGGTTGCTATCGAGCGACTACATTTGTTTGGGAATATAAATATGATTGAAAGGGTTAATATTGTTACTCTTTTGCATGGTGTTAAATAAGAATAAATGATGATGGTTTAAGCTGTGAAGTGGGGCCTGTACTTGTATCTAAAAAATTAATAACATAAAGAATCCTAACGTGGTTAAGTTTCGTTGTGATCTTTCAAAAGAAAATAAGATCTTATTGTTGGTATGGTGATTCGAGTAGGCTCGTAATTAAGGGGAGGTCGGATTATTTGGGTTTGCTGCAGTATTTGTAAATTTATAGTGGGTGGTTAGTTTTATAGAGTGCAGAATATTATTTTATGCAGTTTCAATACCTTTTTCTGAGTTTGAGGCGGGCTTTGTAAAGTTTTCTCCTTTGCCTATGTCAAGTTTTCGCGAGATTTTTTATTTGCCATAATGTCCGGTTTCTTTGTGGTTTTCTGGGAATGGATTAGATTCTTATTGATATGACTTTTCGGTTTCTAATAATATTGAAGCCTGGGCGCTCTTCCAAAATTTTTCTGGAGAATTATGAAGCTACCCCTAATTTTTAAGTGGTAATTCTTTAGTTGTTTGTTTTAGAGTTCTGCTTGGTACTTCATTTGAATGGTTTGTATCTGTATACTCTCATTTTTGCATCGGTTACTAAAGTTAGTTATTTGTGTTCCATTAAAGAGTATTTGTTGGGCCCCTAATGTTTTATATGTCATCTGATTTTGCTGTTGAAGAGTTGCGCAAAGAATATTTAAAGGCGTCGGTTGTGCAAGTGTCTAGTTTTCTTCAGGCACAATCAGCTGCGGATATTTTTTCCTTTTTGAGGGGGCAGGAGGAGTGGAATCTTTCTTTTAATAAGTTTGGGTCTCATGCGGACATTAGTTTTTTGGATTTTTGTGGTTGGAGTAGTAAGCAAAAAACTACTTTAAATGATGTTGTGTGGTCTCAGGCAGAAGGGGGGTTTCAATACTTCTACAAGAGTATACCTATATTTGATTTTTGCAGTCGTGGGTATGGTCAAGATAAGCGTTTCTCGGCTATTTTTGAGCTGGTGAATAGTCGACCATTCTTGTCTTTAATGCGCTCAATTGTTGGAGATCAAAGTATATCCTTTGCTGATGTACAGGCAACTTGTTTTGATCGGGGGCATTTCCTTAAGGTGCATGATGATGGTGTTCATGGTAAAAATAGGGTAGCAGCATATGTAATAAATCTAACCCCGGATTGGGATGCGGATTGGGGGGGGATACTAAATTTTTACGGGGGGAAAAAAAATGTGACTCAAGGTTTGGTGCCCACTTTTAATGCTATTAATGTATTCAAAGTTCCTCAGAAGCACTCGGTTTCATACGTAACTCCATTTGCGCGAGAGAGTCGCTACTCTATTACAGGTTGGTTGAGGCGAGGGCAGGTTAAGTAGTAAATTTAACCATCTTTTATCTATGGTTCGGTATAACATCAAATGGTGTTGTAATTCTCAGGTGTTTTGTATTATTTGATAATGGTACTGTTCCATGCCAAGTATAAGAGGGAAATAAAACTAGAGTCCCTTTTTGAGGTGTTATTTGCTTTTCGATAAAATCTTTGTCTCCTAATTGGTATGGGGATTTGCCAAAATAAATATCGCCCGCATCTTTTGGAGTGTGTTTGCTTGTGGATGGTGGGATTTCAACATAAAAAGCCGAACTTATCCAACCTTGAGTATGCACATGGCTAACATGGTGGCCGCTATTTTTTAGCATCACGGACCATGATCCGGAGAATTTAAAGTTTATAGATTTTTTACCTAAAAAAGGGTGCTCTTTCTCCTCGGGGAGGTTCAATATATATTGGCTGGTCGCCTCTTTCAGGCTTTCTTTTAAGGTATGAATTATAGGTCTATTTTTGTGAAGTAATCTTCCTGGGCTCTGTACTCCAGAGCGTACTGATTGGAAGAGGGGGCGTTCTTTTAAGTTGTGTATTTTGAGTAGTTCTTCTTTTAATGTTAGAAGAAATTCACCAAGATTAGAAAATCCACTTGGAGTGGGTATCACATATTTACGAATATAGTCCCCATTGCCATTAAGCCAAAGATGGCGTTCGTCGTTCAGTATTTTCCAGCAGGTTCCCTGAATAGCCCATAACAATTGATCGTCAGGAGAGTACGCTAACGCTTGACTTACTAGCTTGTTTGCCCTCTCAAAATTATGGGTTTTCATAAGGATTGCCAAGTACTGTTTGGTAATGCTGAGATCCGGCTGCAATGAATAGGCAGTTTCATAAAGTTGCAGGGCGGTTACTAGATCACCTTTTTCTTCTTCAATTCTGGCTCGAAGGAAAGTTGATTCGAATTTATTGCTTGAATTAGGCCAATTATCTAAAGCACTTTGCGCGTCCTCAATTAGCCCCGCTGCGATGAGGTTTTCTATGTGAGGGATTGCAATTTCTTTGTTCCCTCTTTTCTCTTTTGTTAGCTTGAGGTAGCTACTGCAAAATAAATCTGTATTTCCAAGCTGCCAATAAACTTCATTCAGAGTTTTGTGGGCCTGCGCGTGCAAGGGGTTTAGATCAATTAGTTTTTTTAGTGTCTCTATAGCTGAGTCTTGGTGCCCTAGATTTAATTCTACCAGTGCTTTAGAGTATAGAGCTTCACTCATCGTTGGGGCTAAACTAAGTGCCTCTTCAAATAAAGTGAGAGCTTCTTCAGCTTTCTCTAAATCTGAGCACGTGATAGCTAGACCATAAATGGCATTTACATTTTTAGGGTCTTTTTTTCTGGCCGCTTGGAAGAAATTGGCGGCCTCTTTGAGCTGATCTTTTTTTCTGCAGATATTTCCAAGAAGAGTCAATGTTGCAATAAGGTCGGGAGCTATTTCTGATGCTTTTAGTGCATGTTCATAGGCTGTGTTTAGGTTGCCTGTTTCATACTCTAATATTGCTAGGTTTCGCCAGGCTTCCGCGAATTTTGGGTGATAATAAATGGCTTGATTGTAGTGGTGCCGAGCTAATTTTATTTGTTTTTGCTGCTTAAGAAAATTGGCGAAATTGTTATGGACAAATGGTTGATTGTCTTTTATTTCAAGTGATCTTTTGAAGAATAATTTTGAATCTTTTTTATTAGATTTTTGGGCCTGGGCAAGGGCAATTAGATGCAAGGTGTTGGGTTCATTGGGGTATTGCTTATTTAGTTTGAGGGCAATAGGTAAGACTTTACTTGCCTCTCCCGTCTCAATCATTTTTCCTAGGGTGGTTAGTAACTCCTGAAGACTTAGATTTGAAGGCATACCTAATTACCAAATAAAGAAACGGCGAGCAGCCCCGCCGTTTCTTAGTATTACAAATTACCCTGTGGGTTATTATTCAAAGCGATAGCTAGCGCTCATAAAGTAGCGGGGACCTAACATATCGTATGTGGATGGGAAGGTATTACCCTGCTCTGCAGAATCCCCTAGCCTAGTAGGTTCAGTATTGAGTACGTTTTTAACACCAAAATTGAGGTCAAAATTGTCTGAAACTGCGTAACCAAGGCTTAAATCTAGATAGAACTCATCATCGAGGGAGTCTGCAACAAGCTGATTCCTTGCGTCAAAAGGATTGGTTACAACATCACCAACACTAACATTGTCGAAAGCACTACCAGCTTTTTGCAGATCAGCAATATTCTCATCAGTAACCTGAATTGTGCGTGACCCAGTTACAGACATCAACGTGTCATCGTCAGTGCCATCAAGGTAACGTACGAGCGCAGAAACAGTTAGAGGACCACTCTGCCAGCTGACGCGAGTGTTCCAGTTAAACTCACCTCTCGGTGATCCGCAGGTAGTGCCAAAATACCCTGCACACTCATCCTTACGGTCAGGCAGTTCAGCAATTGGGGTTACATCGTACTGCAATAGATAAGAGCTGTTAAAAGTAACATTCAAGTAGGAGCTGCCATCGAAGCCAAAGTCGAGGTCAGTACCATAGTTAATGTTGAGGTCAATTCCGCGGGTTTCGATAAGGCCGATATTCTGGTTAAGAACTTGGACAACATCAACATTTCCACTGTCTTTGCGAGTGATCGCCTGACAGAATGGGGAGTTAATATCCTTAATCTGGTTGTAGCACAGGTCAAGAACATTGTTAACACTGCCACCAAGAACACTAATTGCGTCCTCAATCTCGATATCATAATAGTCGATAGCGATATCAAGGCCATCCATAGGTTCAACTACGGCACCAAAAGTAATGGTGCTAGAAGTTTCTTCTTTAAGCTCAGTGTTGCCACCGAACAGGCCTTCGATTTGAGTATCTTGCTGTTTGAAGCTGCCTGCTGGAGTGCCAGCCATTTGGCTACATAGAGCCAAGTCGGTGTCGGGTGTAATGTTACCTTGGGCGCAAGGGTCGTTGGCGCCAGGGAACCCTGCAGCTTGACCTTGGTAAAGCTCATATACATTGGGCGCACGAACAGATTCTTGATAACCTGCGCGGAACTTCACCATTTCAATTGGTGCATAGTTCAATGCACCTGCGAAGGAACTAACGCCGCCTATATTTGAGTAATCGGAGTAACGGTATGCGCCCCAGAGGCTAAGGCTTTCAACTCCCGGTCTTCCTGAGATAAGCGGTACGTTTACCTCGGTGAAGGCTTCCATTGCGGTATAGCCACCTTCTGTTGCCTCACCGGCATTAAAGCCAAGAACATCTCCGGAGGAGAGGAAGGTATCTGGGCGATAGCTAGATTCATCGTCGCGATGTTCCAGACCAAAAACGATACCGACAGCTTCATCTGCTGATGGAATTGTGCCTAGGACGCCGGACACACTAGCAGAAATCACTTCTTGAGTGATAGTGGTTACATTGGTTGCGCCAACATTGATGAAATCAAGGGCCTCCTGGCTGATGTTGCCTTCCCCCCAGATATTTAAAGGTGCACAGCCCCCAGAGGTATCCTGACAGGCTTTTCCATCATCGGTAACTAAGACTGCTTGGGCAAAGCGAGATGCAGCAACGTCATTATTCAGCAAGCTAGTGTATTCAAGATTACTGTAGCTGTAATAGGTATCAAAAGACCAATCGTCATTTATGTCACCGCGGAAGCCTGCGAGAATCCGAAAAGCATCGCGAGTATCGCGTTGTTGACGAGAGCCATTTTCAACCATGCGACGTGTTACTGCCACAGGAACAGGGGTGTTCTCGTCTAGGCCGGCAGCAGTATTGATATCCTTCAGGCTCTGTTGGAAAGCTTCATCAAAGAAGGGTGTATTCGGGTTTACATCAACGGTTAGTGCTGCGGGTACCGGGGCTAGCTCCTGGGGTACCTCGTTATGTGAAAACGCTGCTTCGCCGTAGGCGGTTACCTTATCCGAAATATCGTAGTGCGAAAATGCACTGATAAGGAAGCGCTCTTGTGGCAATTGAAGATAATTATCAGGAGCGTAATTGTAGAGGTCATCAGGGCTTACAAAGTCACGAGAGGTGCCATCTGTATTGAAGGTCTTATATAGGTTCACGGACTCAGCATTAGGGTGCTTAGCAGTTGTTGCTAGGGCGCCAGGGATTCGGCTAGATCCGCCGTGAACCAGGCTATCATTAAAGCCGTCTCCATCGGTGTCAGATTCGGTCCAAGTAACGTTGGTGAAGCCGCGATCACGCGCGAAAACTTCTTCGCGGTCAGTCCAGGAGGCATATACAGTTGCGTTACCCTTACCTTCAGCGAAATTTCCACCAATGGTTAAATCAATGTTGCGCTTTGCAGCATCTCCATCTTCTGAGACGTCATAAAGGCTGGTAATTTGGACGCCTTCGAAATCATCTACCAGCTGGAAGTTAACAACCCCAGCGAGAGCATCAGAGCCATATACCGCGGACGCACCGCCTGTAATGACATCTACACTTTTGATCAAGGTGCTAGGAATGGTGTTAAGGTCTACAACTCCTGTTTGAGTTGATGGAATATAGCGGCGACCATTTACAAGTACAACTGTACGAGAGCTGCCAAGACCTCGAAGGTCAACGCGTGCGGTGCCATCACCAGGGTTGTTAGAGCTGGGCCCAAAGCTTGGTAGAGTTTGCGGAAGCTCTGCGAGCTTTTGTTCTACGTTAAGGTTACCGGAAATCTGAAATTCTTCTGCGCCAATTGAAGTCAGTGGAGTAACAGACTCTAGATCTTGGCGTTTGATACGTGAGCCAGTTACTACTACTTCTTCAACCATCTCCGCATCTTGTTGAGCGAAAGCAGGCATGGTCGGAACCATAATTGCGGCAGCAGTGAAGCCAATGGCTCCTTTCACAGCTGCGGACAGGAGGTTCTTTTTCATTGTCAATCCTCTCTTGATCGTTGGATTTATAATCTGTTGTCAATAATGACGAGTTTTGAAAGCAGCTACCCCCAAGTGGCCGCTTTCCTCCCAACATATCTCTTAACGAGTGACAGAAAGACTCCCTCAAAAAAAATCTCATTTTTTTGCTGATACTTCGTTATGGCTGTTTTGGCAGGTCTGGGAGGGGTGTGGATTGATTCAATTGGTCTGCCGCTATCGGACTATAGGAGGTTATAGTTCGAAGGAGAAAGCCCCATACCAGTACCTTCCAGTCAGGTCGTAAGTACGGTGGTCGAAATTATTTTCTGTCGCTGTTACAGCAAGAGGAGGCGGAGTGTTAAGTAGGTTGTTGACACCGATTGAGAATCGAAATCTGCTAGAAGGGTTGAAGGAGAGTTGTGCATCATGGCTAAACCAGCTGCCAATATCGTGGGTGATGATTTTATCGTTGTGAGCGTAGGTTTCCTTAGTGCTGCCGACGAAATGCACAGTGTAGCCAGCCTTCCATTGGTTGCTGCTCCAATAAATCCCAGCATTGGCTTTAAATTCTGGCAGTGAGCCTGCCCCGCCAGTTGTGATGTCTACAAAAGTGCCTGACAGTTCTTCTTCAGGTAGTCCTGCGGCTCCCTGGTTGAGGTAGTCCAGCATATGGCTTATGTTCATAGCTAGCTTGAACTGCCCAAGCTCATCCTCGGGTAGATCGTAGCGAAGCGCAACATCGTAACCACGGATGGTTCTGCGACCTTGATTGATTCTTGTTGCGAGAATTTTGGTGATTTCACCTTGCTCGTCTCTCAATACTCTATCGCTGAATAGCCCAGCATAGGCATTTTGCTCAACCAGGAACTGAGGGTTACTGCCAATGACATCTTCCTGTTGAATGTTAAAAAATTCGACTGCAGAGCTTAACCCTTCTATATGTTCTGGTGTCCAGGCAAGGCTAGCTGTAAGGGTTTTTGAAGTTTCAGGCGTGAGGTTGGGGTTGCCTCCAAACTCGGTAAGATACTGAATTCGTGCGCTGTCTGATTGCCCTGGGCAGCCAGTTAAAGTGCTTGCGCTCTTACTGGTACAGGGGTCAAAGATAAACTCCTGACTTTGATAGCCCTGTTGATACATATCAGTAAGAGCGGGGGCCCTGAAACCGCTGGCATAGCTGACCCGTAGATTTAAGTCTTCCAAAACCTGCCAGCGTATGGCGAGCTTGGGGTTGTAGGTATTACCAAAGTCGCTATAGCTGGATAAGCGAACGGCCCCATCGAGCCAGAGTTTTTCTTCCTGAATTGGGATTGAGACCTCGGCGAAAGTTTCTTTAATGGTGCGTGAGCCTCGAGTCGCTCCTGGGGAGTGCCCACCAATATAGGAAAGGCCGTTTAGGTCATTCGAGTCGCTGGTCAGAGTTTCATGTCTAATCTCGAATCCTGCTGCCGCTAAAATTTCTCCGGCTCTGGTTTCCCCTAGGGATCCGTCTGAGATAAAGGTGAGAGATTCCATTCTCGTGCGGCTGTTGGTAGTGCTTGTTCCTCGAATAAACTCCAGTTGTTCCTGAGGGATGCTGCCGCTGGGGCCGAGGAGATTGATAGGGGTACAGTCGTTGCTTGAATTGCAGCTGGTAGGCCCCTTCAGGCCTTGAGAGAGCGCTAGGGGGTTAATAAGGTTGCTGAGTTTTTCAGATTTTTTTGCCCTTTGCAGGGAGGTATTCAGTTCCCAATGCCACTGGTTGTAGACCCCTTTGATTCCTGTATTGAGTCTCCAGGTGGCTGTGCGGTTTTTTTGAATGCGCGGACCTAGTTCCGTAATGCGCTTCCTAACATCTGTAATTGTTTGGTTAAAGGGGTTGTAGATATTATCTGCTGTTATTGTCAAATCACCGTTATCGAAGCGTGTGAAGACTGGGGAGGGTGCTTTGGTCGACTCTGCAGAGGTGTGTAGACCCATTACCTCGGCAAATAAAAGGAGGTTGTCTGAAAGGTCAAAATTAGCAGATAGGTAAGCAGAGTTACTTTTGAGTGGAGTGACGGCAGAGGTGTAGTCGTTATAGTTGTAGCGATCCTCTAGGGACCAGTCCCGATAATTATTGGAGGTTTGGCTGGTCAGAGTGGCGCCGTTATCAAGCGCGATAAATCCTTCGGGGGTGGCTGATGAGCGTTTATCTGTGCCACCAAAATTTCGGCTGTCTGCAGACTCAGATAAGTTGCGGTCGCGGCTCATTATTGAGCCTTGGGTGTATTGTGCCAGGTTGAGCATGATATGACCCCGCTCGCCGTGTCTCCCCCAGGTTAAATGGTGGGATTCGGTTTCGCGATCGCCAGCACCTGATTGCCCATAGTAGTTATCTATAGATAGGCCCTCGAAGTCCTTGCGGAGGATAATGTTGATCACTCCAGCAATGGCATCCGATCCATAAACTGCAGAAGCCCCGTCTTTTAGGATTTCGACACGCTCGACTAAAGATAAAGGAATTGTGTTGAGGTCAGTAGCCTCTCCGTTGTAACCATCCCCAATTATGCGGCGGCCGTTGATCAAGACCAGTGTGTTGCTGGCAGGAAGGTAACGGAGAGAGACGGTGGCTGTGCCGTCATCCTGTTGGCTGACTGAGGTACTGGTGGAATTTCCCGAAATGGCTGGGAGAAACTTGAGTACATCGGCAACAGTTTGCGCTCCGGTAAGTTCAAGCTGCTCCCGGGTTAGTCTGTCGATAGGAGCATAGCCGTCTAGCTGATAATGGCGCAAATGGCTGCCGGTAAGGCTTTGGCCGGTAACTGTGATTTCTTCAGGTGCTTTGCTGGATTGCTGTTCAGATCGAGGCGGTGACTCCTTATTTGGAGTCACCGCGAAGGAGGTCGGGCCTATACGGTGATAGGAAAATGGAAGGCCTTCTAGTAGTTGTTCAATTGTTGCTTCAAATGGGTTTTGCCCTGTACTCAGTGTCTGCTTAGGTAGTTGATATAACGAAGCTGAGGAGGTTGGTACCAGAATAGAGACTTGGCACTGCCTTCCCAAAGAAATGAGGGCCTCTGGCAGAGAGCTCGCTGGAAGCTCGATTCTGGGCTTTGGGCACAGTGCATCGGCCGCACTATTTGCCGACAGCATGAGTGCTAAAAAAGCTGTAACCCAGTGCTTTACCGTCAAGAAATTGCCCATTTTTATTGCGCCCAGCAGTTTGAATTTAACTGAGCGGGTGTATCTATTGTGTTTGTGGGCGGGGAGTTGGTTATTTGCTTAATAAACGACCGCCATTTGAGACGGTTATAACCTAGTTGTGCTTGGGAGACAAGATAGTCAGGTTGTTGTTACTGCGGTCCTGCTGAAGGTCCAGGGCCGTGGTAATGGCTTCGAGTGTGTTATCTGGGTCGGATATGGCAAAAGTACCAGATACTAGGCGCCCCTCGATTTGTGGTGCAGCGACAACAGGGGTGGCTAAGTAGCGGTTTAGCTCTTGCAAGGCCTCTTTGAGGGGAGTTCTTTCAAATACCAGGATACCGCGAGTCCAATCTGTCGCCTCTTCCGGTGAGGTGCGCTGGACTTGGGTGAGGCCTTGGTCAGATACGCTGACCTTTTGGTTCTTGATTAGCGTAACGGAGTCGGGGGTTAGGCCTGGTGTTTTCTCTGTTTCACTGACAGAGACTTTACCTTCGGTGACCGATACTCGGGTATTCTTTGGGTTCAGCTCTACATTAAATTCGGTTCCCAGTACACGGATACTTGCACTGCCTGCGGCAACGGTGAAAGGGCGGGCAGTTTGGCGAGCGACGTCAAAAAAGGCCTCTCCACGAAGGAGTTGCGTTTGTCTTTCCTTGCGGCTAAAGCTGACGTGAAATTCACTATTAGAGTTCAGCTTTACTTCGGACCCATCAGGCAGGCTGATGGTGCGAATCTCACCTAGCTGGGTGATATAAATTTGTTGATCAGTCTTGCTGTTTCCTAGCCATTGCAGGCCAACCCAGACAGCGAGGAATACACCACAGGTGGCGAGTCCGCCACCGATGAACCATTGCGGTAGTCCCCAATGAATAGGTTGTACTCTTTTCTTTTCTTGAGTTTTTCCATTTTGGGTGTGGGGGCTGGGTACACTCTCGGGGAACAGTTGATCGATTGGCATATGAGCGAGGGCACCCAGGTCGCCCCAGAGCTCGACCACCTCATCGAAAGCCTGGCGATGAGCTTCAGAAGCCGACAGCCAGGCTTCGAATTCATGCTTTTCCGCGCTACTCATGGCCTCTGAGCGTAAGCGAGCAACCCAAGCACAGGCCTGGTCCAGGCTCTCATCGCTTGTTTGACTTTGGGGGTTGCTGTTCATATTTGCTCTGGTAGTTAAGGGTTAAATAACGCTTTAAGAGTGGGACTTTGGTCTCAAAATTCAGTGCATCTTACTCAAAACTGCCCGACTTTTGCGATGCCGGTGAAGGTAAAGATCTTCCTACAGAATAATCGCAACGCAACTGCCTCATGTAGCAGCAAATAATTCTGAAAGTGCCTCACTTTTCAGGTTTTGTCAGGATTTAAGCTCCACTCATGCACACTGAGACGGCTGAGAAGGTGCCCCCCTCAACAAAAATTAGTGAGGAGGCTGAATGGAAGCTTCGGGTTTACGGGGAGGAATCCACTTTGCGCCGGCAGGCCTTTAGTGCCTGTAGAATATATTTCTCCACACTGCTCACTGAGATGTTCATTTCATGGGCGATTTCGCTATAAGAGAGTCCGCGAGTTCTATGTAGCAGAAAGGCTTGTCGGCACTTCAGTGGCAGTTTATCCATTGCCTCATAGATGGACTGTAACTGTTGGCGTGCCGCGAGAACCCGTTCTGGGGACTGGTGATCGGTATGGTCGTTACCGTGAGTCTCCCCCTCTAATGAGACTTGCTGGTTGAGGTACTCCACATGCAGCTTGCCTCGACGTAGTTGGTCAACAGCCAGATTGTTTGCGATTTGGTAGAGATAGGCGCGAGGGTTTTCCAACTCCTTTTCATCGCTGAGTTTTTGTAGGCGCAGGTAGGCATGCTGAGCAATATCCTCGGCATCGTCTGGGCTTTTGACAATACGTGCGACAAAGCGCACCAAGGCTTGGCCGTGCTCGGCAAATAGCCTCTCCAGAAGTGTCTTCCTGGCTTTATTCATTGCGTATTGCTTTCCCCGTCCCAGGCTCGCTTTATCGTTGTGAATTGTTTGTTCTTAGTGCGAGCTGGCGCAGTTATATCACAAGGTTGGCTTGGGCTACGAGTGGCGCGAAACGATCTCTTGGGGTGATAGCCTGCTATTCGCTATGCCTCGTCGTCTATGCCGGTATAATGGCGCCCGCGCCAAAGGCGCTGAGATATAAGTTGGCAGAGGTGTGCCGAGCACCGGAGACTGGATGAGCTATCAAGTACTGGCACGTAAATGGCGCCCGCGTCTTTTTAAGGAGATGGTGGGGCAGGAGCACGTGCTTCAGGCACTTATCAATGCCTTGGATAACGGCCGGCTGCACCACGCCTACCTGTTTGCCGGTACTCGGGGAGTGGGAAAGACCACAATTGCCCGAATTCTGGCCAAATGTCTGAACTGTGAGGAGGGTGTCAGCTCTGAGCCCTGCGGACAGTGCAATGCCTGCAATGAGATAGCCGATGGCCGTTTTGTCGATCTGATTGAGGTGGATGCGGCATCCCGCACTAAGGTGGAGGATACCCGGGAGCTGCTGGAAAATGTCCAGTATGCTCCGACCAGGGGTCGCTACAAGGTCTATTTGATCGACGAAGTGCATATGCTCTCGAACAGTTCTTTCAATGCCCTGCTGAAGACCCTGGAGGAGCCGCCGCCCCATGTAAAATTCCTGCTCGCTACCACAGACCCACAGAAGCTGCCAGTAACTGTGTTGTCCCGCTGCTTGCAGTTCAAGCTTAAGAATATGAGCCCCGAGCGGATTGTCGAGCATCTGCGCTTTGTACTGGGGGAGGAACAGGTGCCTTTTGAAGAAGGCGCCCTTTGGCAGCTAGGCCGCGCGGCAGACGGCAGTATGCGCGATGGTATGAGTCTCACCGACCAGGCTATCGCTTTTGGCGGTGGCAAAATCAGCGAAGCCGAAGTGCGCGGCATGCTCGGTAGTATCGATACCGGCTTGGTGTGGAAACTGCTACATGCCTTGGCAGAAGAAGATGCGGCGACGTTGTTTGCTACTGTTGCTGAGCTGGCTCAACAGGCTCCAGACTTTGGCGCCACCCTGACAGAGCTCTCCGATAACTTACATCGCCTGGCGGTCGCTCAGATTCTACCCCAGTCGATAGATAACGCCCTGGGGGATGGCGAGCGGCTACGACAGCTTGCCAGTCGCATAGCCCCAGAGAATATACAGCTCTACTATCAAATGACCCTTCACGCTCGCCGTGACCTACCCCTGGCCCCAGATCCCCGTAGTGGCTTTGAAATGGCCCTGTTGCGCATGCTGGCGTTCCGCCCGCAGGGCGTAGCGACAATTCCAAGGGCAGAACTGCCTGAAACAACTGCTAGTGCGCAAACTCAGACGGCTCCTAGAGAGCAGGCGCCTATCGAGCAGGAGAATGCCGTCGAAAAAAAGTCTGAAGTTGTGGTGCCTCAGCACTCTGAGAGTGCCGAGGTTGTGCCAACTCCAGGGCCTCATGCCGAAGCGATAGCGGCTGCGCAGAATGAAAGCCCGGTTCAGAACTCGGTGCCGGCTAGAGGGGATATGCCCCCTAAACTTGAAGAACCCGCGCCCCAGCAGTCTCCATACCATGCAGAACAAGCCGGCGAGTTAGTACTGGGTGTCCAGACTGCAATAGTTGAGCGACCACTAGAGGTACCCAGCGCGCAGCCCTCTGGCTCGCGGGAGGGGGTTCTAGCTGAACTTCGCCAACGCGTAGCGGAAGTCGAGGCCTCCCCCCCTGCGGTAGAAAACCAGGCCCCCACGAGAACGGAAGCGGTTGCTCAGGTTGCTGAAGCACCGCCGGCACGCTTTGATGCCCTTACATCAGGTAGCTGGCCGGCACTCTATAAGCAGTTGGGCGTCAGCGGCATATTGCACTCGATCGCGCAGCATCTGGAGCTAGTGGGGCGCCAGGACAATATACTTTCCTTTACCCTGGACGAATCTTTTAGCAGTCTTTATGACGAGGTGCATCAGCGGCGCCTGGGGGACTTGCTGGGAGACTTTTTCCAGCAGCCGGTTATTTCACAGATTCAGGTGGGGCAGGTACAAGGCAGTACGCCGGCACGTTTGGCTGCGGCGACTCGCGATGCGCGCCTAGCAGCAGCGCGGGATGCCCTTACCTCAGACCCCCTGGTTCAGGAACTTCAGTCCGAGCTGGGCGCTGAGTTAGTGTCAGATACTGTTGAATCCCTGGCGAAGGCGGATTGATAGAGTTTTTGGTTGCCCGGCGTCTAACCGGGCTCACACATAATAGAGATAGAGGTTACCTATGAAAGGTTTGGGCGATCTGATGCAACAGGCCCAGAAAATGCAGGCCGACATGCAGGAAAAAATGCAGAAGGTACAGCAGGAGTTAAATGAGCTACGCGTGTGCGGTGAATCCGGCGCGGGTATGGTTAAGGTCACCATGAATGGCCGGCACGATGTTATCTCTGTGGAAATCGACCCTTCCCTGCTGTCCGAAGACAAAGAGATGTTGGAAGATCTTTTGGCCGCGGCAGTGAATGATGCTGTGCGCCGAGCTGAGGAGAAGGCCCAGGAGTTACAAAAGCAGCAGGTGGGTAACCTCGCTTCTGGTATGAATCTGCCGGAAGGCTTCAAGTTTCCATTTTAAGGGGCAGAGCCCGGTTGTTTAGCCTTATATGTTTAGTCCCTTAATCGAAGAGTTGATTCGCGCGCTGCGCTGCCTGCCCAGTGTGGGCCCCAAGTCGGCCCAGCGCATGGCGATGTACTTGTTGGAAAAGGATCGCGACGCTGCAGAATTACTGGCGCGCAGCCTGGCGCAGGCTGTGGAGAAGGTCGGTCGTTGTCAGCAGTGCCGTACATTGACCGAAGAAGCCGTATGCACTCTATGCAACAACAGCCGCCGCGAACAAACCTCTCTCTGCGTTGTTGAAACTCCCGCCGATGTGCTGGCGATTGAGCAGGCTGGTAACTACCATGGCCGCTACTTTGTGCTGCATGGTCACTTGTCTCCGATCGATGGTATCGGCCCCGCAGATCTTGGAATGGACCTGCTGGAATGCAGGTTGGCCAGTGAGCCATTACAGGAGTTGATCGTCGCCACCAATCCCACAGTAGAGGGGGAGGCGACAGCCCAGTACATTGCCGAGCGCGCCAAAGCGCAGGGAGTGACTGTCAGTCGTATTGCCCATGGCGTTCCCATTGGCGGTGAGCTGGAATATATCGACGGCGGTACTCTGGCACACGCCTTCAATAGTCGCACCGCCTTCTTCCCCCCAGCAGAGTAATACCGATGGTTGAAATAGATACTACTCCGCGCTGGGTGGACTCCTGCGAGCAGTTGGCGGCTTTGTGCGCACAGTGGCGACAGCAGCGCGCTGTGGCTCTGGATACCGAGTTTATGCGCAGTCGCACCTTTTATCCTCAGCCGGCCCTAGTACAGGTTGGGGATGGCAGGCACTGCTACCTCATCGATAATCTCGGCATTGAAGACCTGCAACCTTTGCGTGATCTGCTGCTGGATACGGCTGTTACAAAAATCATGCACAGCTGCAGCGAGGATTTGGAGACTCTGGAGCGTCTGCTGGGGGTGATCCCCGAGCCCATTTTTGATACTCAGATCGCCGCGGCGATTAGTGGTATGGGGGCAGGCCTCGGTTACGCCGCTACCGTGCGCGAGCTATTGAGTATTGAACTGCCGAAGAGCGAGACCCGCTCGGATTGGTTGCAGCGCCCTCTCAGTGATGCCCAGAAAACCTACGCCGCACTCGATGTGGCTTGGCTACCGGTTCTCTATGGTGCCTTGCTAAAGCGGTTGCAGGAGCAGCAGCGGGAAACTTGGCTAGTAGAAGACTGCGCAACTTTGGTGGCAACTGCGCGAAGCCCGCAACCCCCTGAGTTCTATTACCAGAAAGTGAAAGGTGCCTGGCGCCTGCGCGGTAAACACTTGGCCGTGTTACAGGACCTTTGTACTTGGCGGGAATGTGAGGCGCGAACCCGAAATATGCCGCGCAACCACCTGCTCAAGGAAAATCTTTGTATGACCATGGCCCAGCAGTTGCCGCGGCATAAAGGCGCCTTGAGCCAGGCTGGCCTCGAGGGCCGTGCCCTGCGAGAACACGGTGATAGGTTGTTGCAGTTGATTTCCCGCGCTCTGGAGCGCAGCGATTTACCGACGCGTTTACCGCAGCCGCTCAACCGACAACAGGGGGAGTTACTGAAGTTACTGCGTAAAGAGGTCGCGAGTATTGCAGAGCGTGAAAATCTGCCTGCAGAAATCCTAATTCGCAAAAAAGAGTTGGAAGCCCTGGTCCTTGCTCGCGACCCCCAGTTGCAGGGGCGTCTCTGTGGTTGGCGCGCCGAAGTGGTTGGTCGGCCCCTGCTTAAAGCTCTGCGACATTTACGCAAAGAGGAAATGAAGTGAAAGTCTTGTGTGATATTTATCGCAGTCCCAAAAAAGAAGGAATGTATTTGTACGTCGATAAGCGTGAGGGGACTGCGCGAGTACCTAAAAATTTATTGGAGTTGTTTGGCAGCCCCCAGCACGTCACTACCATGCTAATGACTCCAGAGCGCAAACTGGCGCGTGCAAATGCCGACAAAGTCCTGCAAGAGGTACGTGTGCAAGGTTACTATTTGCAGATGCCGCCGGTGGCCGATTCTGAAATGCGTGAGATCGCATTGAAAAACAGCAAACTGCAGCGCTGAGTTAGATTAATGGCACAATTGCCTTTTTGGCGACGTAAAACTCTAGCGCAAATGAGTGAACCTGAATGGGAAGCTCTGTGTGATGGTTGTGGGCGCTGCTGCCTGCACAGCCTGGAAGATGAGGAAACTGGTGAGCTTTACAACACCAATGTCGCCTGCCGTTTGCTGGATACAGACTCCTGTCGCTGTAGCCAGTATTCAAGGCGAAAAGAATTGGTGCCTGGATGTGTGCAGTTGCGGGTAGAGGATATAGACCAATACACCTGGCTTCCGAGCACCTGTGCCTACCGTCGCTTGGCCGAAGGGCACCCTTTGCCGGAGTGGCATCCGCTTGTGAGTGGAGATAGCCAGTCTGTACACAAAGCGGGTATGTCTGTGCGCGGCAGTGTCATCAGTGAGGGGCTGGTTCACCCGGACGATATGGAGGAGCACATCGTCACCTGGGTGGAAGCCGGTTGAGCTAGTGAGGCATAGTCACTAGTTCCTGAACTGGGCGGGAAACATAGAGTAAATAAAAAATGTCTGAAGATTTTCAACTTGCCTGGTTGGTATATACCGGCTCGACACTGGTTTTACTAGCTGCCGGCTGGTGGTTTATGCGCAATTGGCGCTGGAGCTGGCTGCGCCGCACCTTGTTATTGGTCTTGGCTGGTGTACTACTGCTGCCGGTAAAAATACCGGTGGCCGAGTCAGTAGCCATGCCCGTACTACCCCTGTATCTCTACCAGGTATTATTTGAAGAAAATGGGGCTGCACCGGAAGTGACAGCAAATTTGGTATTTGCTGCAGGTGGTGCTTTAGCGGTGATGATTGTGTGGGGACTGGTTTCGCTATTATCTAAGTTTCGTCGCAGTCGCCGCCGTCGTTTCGACGAAGACCCATACTTCAAGGAACAGTAACGGGATTTTTCATCCAGATCTTCCCTCATCACAGGGCTCATCGCAACTGGGCCCACTCACTTTTCTCCCCTTGCTTATCAAAGGCGTTCCTTCCTTTCTCTAGCCTCTCTGTAGATGGTGACAGCTGCTATATCTATTAGGCTGCTTACGCACTTGGCGTGAGGCCAGACGAGCCGGCTTACTGATAAAGACCAATAAACAAGCCCCTGTTGGGAAATCATGGATTGTATTTCCTGAATATCCCAGTGGAGAGGGTTACTTATTGGTAAGCCAGACTCACGACAGATAAAGTTTATAAATTGCCCTTGGCGTAGATTTTCGCCCATTGTTATGGCGCAGGTTGCCAGATGGCTGAGGAACCCTGATGCTCGACCACCTGCTGATTCTCACTGCAGTAATGCTGGTATCGGGCATTCTCGGTGGGCTGGTGAACTATTATCAAATGCTGTTTACGGAGGAGGATCCCGCCGGCCTTGCTCGCTGCCTGATTATGGGATTGTGTGGTGCCTTAATGGTGCCAATCTTCCTGAAGTTTACCCAAAGCGATTTACTGATCGAAATCCAAGGCGACCCTTCGCGGCTTTTGATTTTTACCGGTTATTGTCTGCTTGCCGCTATAGCTTCCCGCATGTTCGTGTTTAATGCTGCGCGTCGCCAGCTGCGCGATGCCAGTATCGCCCGTGCTCGAGTGGAAAATATGGAGCAGGAACTGCGCACTATGCAATTGGAAATGATGCCTTTGCTGGAACATGAGATAGAAGGGGATCTGGAGCAGGGGCCGGTGCTGGATTTCAACCAAATTCGCAAGCTGGACGACAATGCCCTGCAGGTACTCAATCTGCTAAATGACGGTGAGTGTGTATTCCGCTCCCTAAGTGGTATGGTGCAAGATAGTGGTATGGAGACCAATTCTATTGCCCGTGCCCTTAACAGCCTGCTTGTATTAGAAATGGTGGGCAAAATCCACAGTCACCTGGGGATTCGCTGGTATATCACCGGTAAGGGGCGCCAAGTAGTACACCGCCGCAGCACTCAGATGGCTTGAGCCATAGTCGATAACCCCCTTCATTTAGTCTCTACTCGGGCTGGTCATCCAATTTGATCGTTCCCGCCTCGCCACCCGCCCCGCTGTTCAATTATCATTCGCTAAATCTGAAGATAGCGTGATGACAGGATTGGAGTAAGCATGAAATTTACCGGTACCGATAGCTATGTAGCTACCGAAGACCTGCAGATGGCGGTGAACGCAGCCGTCACCTTACAGCGCCCTTTGTTGATCAAAGGCGAACCGGGCACCGGCAAAACACTGCTCGCGGAACAGGTTGCCGAGAGCCTTGGAATGAAATTGATCCAATGGCATATCAAATCTACCACTAAGGCCCAGCAGGGACTTTATGAGTACGATGCGGTATCCCGCCTGCGCGACTCCCAGTTGGGGGTGGATAAGGTTCACAATATTGCCAATTACATCAAGCGCGGCAAGCTGTGGGAATCCTTTGCTGCGGAAGAGCGTGTGGTACTGCTGATCGATGAGATTGACAAAGCGGATATCGAATTCCCCAACGACTTGTTGGTGGAGCTGGATCGAATGGAATTCTTCGTTTACGAAACCGGAGAAACTATCAAGGCCAAGCACCGCCCCATTGTCATTATTACTTCGAATAATGAAAAAGAACTGCCGGATGCCTTCCTGCGCCGCTGCTTCTTTCATTACATCAGCTTTCCCGACCGCGATACCATGCGCAAAATTGTCGATGTCCATTACCCGGAAATTAAAGGGCAACTGGTCGCAGAAGCGATGGATATTTTCTTCCAGTTGCGCGAAGTACCGGGTTTAAAGAAGAAGCCTTCCACCTCAGAGCTGATTGATTGGTTGAAGTTGTTGATGGCCGATGATATTCCGGAAGAAGTACTCAAGAATCGCGATAACAGCAGTGCCATTCCTCCACTGTATGGCGCCTTGCTGAAAAATGAGCAAGATGTGCATATGCTCGAACGCCTGGCGTTTATGGCACGTCGTGACAACCGCTGAGCAAGCCTTGTTGCCTTTCATTAGGGGTAAACTTCTGCCCCTGATGATGTTCCGCTCGGTACCACTGAGCATTTTTTCCCATTGCTGACTGCGAATTACTATGCTGATTGGCTTTTTCCTGAATTTACGTCGCTATAAATTACCGGTATCCATCACCGAGTTGTTGGCCTTGCTGGAGGCTTTACAACAGCGCCTGGTTTTTGCAGATCTGGAGGAATTTTATTTCCTCGCTCGTGTCTGTCTGGTGAAGGATGAAAAACATTTCGATAAGTTCGACCGCGCTTTCGAGGCCTATTTCAAAGATTTGGAAACCCTCGACGATATCGTTGAGCAAATGATTCCGGAAGACTGGCTCAGAGCGGAATTTCTCAAGCAATTAAGCGAAGAGGAAAAGGCTAAAGTCCAAAGCCTGGGTGGTTTGGAAAAGTTGCTGGAGGAGTTCAAAAAGCGTCTCGAAGAGCAGAAAAAGCGCCACAGTGGCGGCAATCGCTGGATAGGTACCGGTGGCACCAGCCCCTTTGGTAACAGTGGCTATCACCCGGGTGGTATTCGGGTGGGAGGGCAGGGACGTAATCGCTCGGCATCCAAGGTTTGGGAGAAGCGCCAATTTAAAAATCTGGATGACAGTATCAGCCTGGGAACCCGCAATATCCAAGTGGCTCTGCGCAAGTTGCGTAAATTTGCCCGCACTGGCGCAGCAGAAGAGCTGGATTTGAATAACACCATTTCTTCCACTGCGCGCAATGCGGGTTTGTTGGATATTAAGATGGTGCCAGAGCGGCACAACGCAATAAAAGTACTGATTTTTTTCGATGTGGGCGGTTCTATGGACCCCTATGTGCGCGTGTGTGAAGAGTTATTCTCTGCCTGCCGCTCGGAATTTAAGCATTTGGAGTATTTTTATTTTCACAACTTTGTCTATGAACATGTGTGGAAAGATAACCAGCGGCGCTATAGCGAGAATACGTCTCTGTTGGAAGTACTGCGTACCTATGGCAAGGACTACAAGGTTATCTTTGTCGGTGATGCCTCTATGGCACCCTACGAAATTACCAGCCGTTTCGGCAGTGTTGAGCATATGAATGAAGAGCCGGGTGCAGCCTGGATGGAACGTATCACCGATATTTACCACAATCTGATCTGGCTAAATCCGGTTGATGAGGAGTATTGGCAGTTTACGCCCAGTATCGGCATGACCCAGCGTCTAGTGGATGGCCATATGTATCCGATGACCCTTGAGGGATTGGATCGGGCGATTGCCTATTTAGTCAAAGGCCGCTAATAGCGGCGTCAATGAAGGTTCCTTGCAAGAAGCTCTAATCTAAGGAGTTTTGGGCAAGGAATTATCCGCAGGCGGCACACTCCTGTGCCGAACTACCCGATAGATAATTTTAGAGTTAATCAAGTACTACTCTTTATTACCGCTGAAGTGTTTGGGTGGCGTTCCCTCGTGATCAGCAGTAATACTGATTTCTTCTCTGGTAGTTTCGCCCACTGTAACATGCACCTCTTCTGCACCGTGCATCCAATCCACTAGTTTTTCACGAATCAAATATAGAATAAAACCGGC
The DNA here is from genome assembly GCF_052466765.1 of Microbulbifer mixtoriginis (SeqCode). Classification (NCBI taxonomy): domain Bacteria; kingdom Pseudomonadati; phylum Pseudomonadota; class Gammaproteobacteria; order Cellvibrionales; family Microbulbiferaceae; genus Microbulbifer; species Microbulbifer mixtoriginis (SeqCode). The sequence goes on along the minus strand of NZ_CP174289.1, from coordinate 1,599,463 downwards.
CACTATGGCAGTTAGTGCGACACCGCCGAAAGTGGCGAGTGGTCCAGAAACCCCCACTAATTTACCGATCTCTGCTGCCCCTTTGTTGGCGATACCAATAAAGGCAAACCAGAGTCCCATCATCAGGGATAAATAACGCAGGGGAGATAATTTGGTCACCACAGAAAGTCCGATAGGTGACAGGCAAAGTTCACCAATGGTGTGAAAAATGTAGGCGAAAATCAGCCACCAGATGCTTGCTTTAATGGTCTCGGAGTCGCCGATTTGTAGTGCCGCGCCGCACATAGAGAGAAAACCGATTCCGAGAAAAACTAACCCCAGGCTGAATTTAGCCGGTGAACTCGGCTCGCGATCTCCCATACCTACCCAGATAGAGGCCATAATCGGTGCGAGGATAATAATAAACAAGGGATTGACCATTTGTAGCCAGCTGGCAGGAATTTCCCATCCAAAGATATTCAGGTCGGTGCGGTACTTGGCAAATAGATTCATTGACCCGGCAGCTTGCTCAAAACCAGCCCAAAAAACCACGATAAACACACCCAGAACCAGAATGACTTTAATGCGATCCCGCTCTTCCTGTGTGAGGGGGCGGTGTTTATTTTCCTCCTCGTCTTTTTTATTTTTCAGTTCCAGATGAGCGGAGGGTTCTACGCCTATTTCTCCCAAGTAGCGTTTGGCTTGAGTCATTTGCAGAATCAGGCCCAGCAACATACCAATGCCTGCAACAATAAAGGCGAGCTGGTAGTCCACCTTTTCCCCAATCCAGCCTACGACCAAATAACCGAGAATTGAGCCCAGGTTGATCCCCATATAGAAAATAGTAAATGCGGTATCGCGGCGGTGGTCCCCCTCTTCGTAGAGATCCCCGACCATAGTGGAGATGTTTGGTTTAAAGAAACCATTGCCGATAATCAGTAGGGCCAGCCCCAGCCACAGCATGTAAATCTCACTACCGTCTGGTAGCCAGGTATGAGGAAAACCCAGGGAGAATTGCCCCAGCATCATCAGGGTACCGCCAAACATGATACAGCGGCGCTGCCCCCAGCGGTTGTCAGCCATCCAGCCACCGATAATGGGGGTCAGGTACACCAACATGGCGTACCAGCCCAGATAGCTCAGGGCTTTGGACTGCAATTCAGTATCGGTGAGCTGTTCCCAGCCGAAGACTGCGGCAGTGGCAGTGGAAGTCAGGTAAAAGACAAAAATACCGCGCATGCCGTAGTAGCTGAGACGTTCCCACATCTCGGTGCCAAATAGCAGAAACAACCCTTTGGGGTGGCCAAACAGCTGTCCGGCGCTGGCGGGGGGCTTGGGCTTGATCTCTTGCATAGTACTGCTCGCAAGGTGTGACCCTAAGGCGCAGCACTGCCACCAAAAGCAGTGCGCCTGTGAAAAAAATTACTATCTGGACCAGTATAGTTGAGCGCCACCAAGGGGTTTTCTGCCCCTTAGCAAAGTGCGGGTATAATCTCCCGTTTACCAATTCTGTATGAATTATGAGTCACACCGAAGCAGATAAAAGCCTGGCCGCTTTACAGGCCCGAATCTCCGGCTGTATGGGGCGGGACCGCTACCAGCTGTATCGAACGGTTAAAAATGTGCGCCGGCGCCAGAAAGAGGGCAAGCCGGTCGATCGTATGTTAGCCCAGCTGGAACAGCAGCTGCAGGTTTCACAGTCTTTGGCAGAAGAGCGCCAGGGCAAATTGCCCGAAGTGCAGTGGCCGGAGTCGTTGCCGGTGGTGGCGCGGCGTGAGGAAATCGCCGAGCTGATCGAAAAGCATCAGGTTGTTGTTATCGCTGGTGAAACCGGCTCCGGTAAAACCACCCAGTTACCCAAAATCTGCCTGTCCCTGGGGCGGGGTATTTATGGCCAGATTGGGCATACACAGCCACGTAGAATCGCCGCGCGCACTGTAGCCAATCGAATTGCTGAAGAATTGCAGCAACCTTTGGGGGAATCAGTCGGTTACCAAGTGCGTTTTACCGACCACAGCACTGAGCACACTCATGTCAAATTGATGACTGATGGTATTCTGCTGGCTGAAATTCAGCGCGATTCACTATTGAATAAATACGATACGTTGATTATCGACGAGGCCCATGAACGCAGCCTCAATATTGATTTTCTACTGGGCTATTTAAAAACCATTCTGCCCAAGCGCCCAGATTTAAAACTGATTATTACCTCAGCTACGATTGATCTAGAAAAATTCTCTCAGCACTTTGATGACGCACCGATTATCGAAGTATCCGGTCGCACCTACCCGGTGGAAATTCACTATCGCCCGACGGCAGATAGCGATGCCGACCTCAACGAGCAGGTTGTCGCAGCAGTTGAAGAGTTACTGCATGAGGAAAAGTCCAGCAGCCGGCGCGGCGGGGACATCCTGGTATTTATGAGTGGTGAACGGGAAATCCGCGAGTGTGCCAAGGCTTTGCGGGATGCGCAGATTGCTCAGTTAGAGATACTGCCCTTATATGCGCGGTTAAGTCTGGCAGAACAGGCTAAGGTCTTTCACGGCCATAAAGGTCGCCGTATTGTGCTGGCCACCAATGTGGCGGAGACCTCCATTACGGTGCCGGGTATTCGCTATGTGATTGACCCGGGTACTGCGCGTGTCAGCCGTTACAGCTATCGCAGTAAAATCCAACGATTGCCCATAGAGCCGGTTTCACAGGCCAGTGCCAACCAGCGCGCTGGCCGCTGTGGTCGTGTCAGTGCCGGTGTCTGTGTGCGCTTGTACGAAGAGCGGGACTTTGCACAGCGCGCAGAATTTACCGATGCGGAAATTTTGCGCACCAACCTGGCAGCGGTAATCCTGCAAATGTTGCAGCTGCGTATCGGCGATATCCGTGAGTTTCCCTTTGTCGATCCGCCCGATCCGCGCCTGATCAATGACGGCTATAAATTATTGCAGGAATTACAGGCCGTCGATGACCAGGGCAGAGTAACCAAACTGGGCCGCGCGCTTTCACGTTTGCCACTGGACCCACGATTGAGCCGAATGTTGCTGGCCGGTGCGGACAATGACAGTGCGCGCGAATTATTAATTATTGTCGCCGCCCTGGCCGTGCAGGACCCGCGCGAACGCCCGGCGGAAAAGCGCCAAGCGGCGGATGAAAAGCACCGACAGTGGCAGCATGAGCAATCGGATTTTCTATCCTTTGTGCAGCTATGGGATGCCTTCGAGACTCAGCGCCAGGAACTGAGCCAAAACCAGCTGCGCAAATGGTGCCAGAAAAACTTCTTATCCTGGCTGCGTATGCGTGAGTGGAGAGATATTCACCACCAATTGCGTGTGGCTTGCCGGGACCTCGAAATCAAAGAAAACAAAGAACCTGCGGAGTACGAGGCAATACACCGGGCCATTGTCGTGGGTTTACTCGGTAATATTGGCGCTCGAGATGAGAATAAGGAATTTATCGGTTGTCGTAATCGTCGCTTCCATATTTTCCCCGGCTCAGGCCAGTTTAAAAAACCTCCGCGCTGGGTGGTTTCCGCTCAGTTATTAGAAACCAGCCGCTTGTTCGCCCACACTGTTGCGAAAATAGAACCGGACTGGGTGTTGGCTGCGTCTAAGCACCTGGTAAAACGCAATTATTTTGAGCCCCACTACGATGTCCGCTCTGGGCAAGTAATGGCTTTTGAAAAAGTCTCTCTGTACGGCTTGGTACTGGTAGAAAAACGCCGTATTCCCTATGGCAAGTTGGACCCGCAAATCGCCCGGGAAGTATTTATTCGCCAAGCATTAGTGGAACAGCGTTATCGTGGCAAGGGTCGTTTTTATAAGCACTACACTGACCTGTTGAAATCCCTGGAAGAGTTGGAAGCCAAGTCCCGTCGCCGGGATATTTTGGTGGACGATGAAGTGGTTTATCGCTTTTTCGATGAGCTAGTTCCCGCAGATGTCGTCAACCTGGCCGGGTTTGAGCATTGGCGCAAGAAAGCTGAAGCCAGTGATCCGCAGTTGCTGTTTGTCCCCCGTGAGTTGTTGATGCAGCAGAGTGCTGATCACGTGGGTGAGGCGCAATTCCCTAACGAACTGCAGACTGGGGGTATTGTTTACCCACTCCGTTATCACTTCGAGCCTGGCAGTGTGGATGATGGTGTCAGTATCCAGGTGCCCGTTGGGGCGTTACATCAGGTGCCTGCCGCTCGACTCTCTTGGTTGGTACCTGGAATTTTACGAGATAAATGTATCGCCCTAATAAAAGCCCTGCCGAAACAGTGGCGCAAATACTTTGTACCGGTACCGGCGGCTGTGGATAAGGCCCTGCCGCGACTGCGCGCAGACAATACTCCCCTATGGCAGTCGCTGGCCCTGGAGCTGCAACGTCAGACCGCTCAGCAGCTGCCTGAAGATGCCTGGGAATCTGCGGAACATTCCTTGGAAGATTTCTACCGCTTTAATATTCAGGTGTTGGATGAGTCAGGAAAATTGCTGGATCAGGATCGCGATCTCTCGCTATTGCAGGCACGCTATCGCGACCGGGTACAGCAGGGATTGGCAAATGCGGGCGATAGCTTCGAGCGGGATGATATTACCAGCTGGGATTTTGGTGAACTGCCGGAAACTTATACCCTCGATCAGGGAGGGCTCAAGGTGCGCGCCTATCCGGCGCTCGTAGAAGCTAAGGAAAGTGTTTCCCTGAAATTGCTGGATAATCCTGCTGAAGCGCGACGCCTGAGTCGTGCTGGGATCTGCCGCCTGGCTCTGTTGCACTTGCCCGAGAAGGTGAAATATCTACGTAAAGAGCTGCTGCGTGGCAAAGAGTTGGGGCTTTCCGCCGCAGATCTGGGGCGCCGCGAAGAAGTGGCAGACGATATTCTGATGGCTGCCGCGCGTGAAGTCTTCTGGGGAGGTGAAAACTGGCCACGCAGTGAAGCTGAGTTTCTATCTGCACTGGAGAAAGAGGGTGATTTGGTGGGAGTGGCCCAGGAAATTGGCGACCTTTTGGTCAAAGCCCTGGGGCAATTGGTCCCCCTGCGCAAGCAGATCAAACAGCAAAAGAACCTGGCAGTCGCTATGGCGGTGGGGGATATCCAGCAACAATTGGCAGGACTTTTCTACCGGGGTGTCTTGTTTGATACCCCTCTGCAATGGTTGCGCCAGTATGGCCGTTATCTCAAGGCGATTTCTGTGCGTCTGGAAAAGGCGGCCCTCGATCCAAACCGCGACCGCAAGTTGCAAGTGGAGTACCACAAGGCTGCCGAGTCTTTCGATAATCAGATTGAGAAGTTTTCGAGGAGAGAGCTGGCTTCAGAGCTTGCGCTGGTAGAGTATCGCTGGATGCTTGAGGAATTCCGTGTGAGCCTGTTTGCACAGACGTTAAAGACTCTGATGCCGATCTCCGCCAAGCGCCTGCACAAAGTTTGGATAGAAATTGATGGCATGGAGCTGCTCGGTTGAGTACTGCTTAGCCACAGTTCACAAAAAAATTTGTGGCCTTGTGTAATATTTCCCAAACTGGCCCGACAGATGAATGAGAGTCGGTAAGCATACGCGGCATCATTAAATATGTGATGGCTGTGAGCCGGTTTCACAATATGACGGTTTTTCAGTGCGCATCATTATACTGTTGCGGGACATAGAAAAAGTCATAGAGAGTTATATTACATTGGGTATTAGTTAGGAGATTCATTATGAACAAGAAGCATCTTTCCCCTGTAGCAGCTGCTGTTGGTGCTGCTTTTATTGCAACTGCTGCGATGAATGTATCTGCATCCACCGCTGAAGCTAACCCGTTTGCCGCTGCTGAGCTCACCTCCGGTTATAACTTGGCTCTGGCCGATCACGATGACAAGGAGAAAGAAGGCAAGTGCGGCCACGGCAAGAATAAAGAAGGTAAATGCGGCGAAGGTAAAAAGAAAGAAGGTAAATGCGGCGAAGGCAAAAAGAAAGAAGGTAAATGCGGCGAAGGTAAGTGTGGAGAAGGTAAAAAGAAAGAAGGTAAGTGCGGCGAGGGGAAATGCGGTAACTAATACCCCAACACGCGCGATTGGGGCGGCACTGTGTTAAGGGCCGCCCCAAGTACTTTTCACTATCATTAGAGGCAAATAGCGGTGCGTAATTATCCAGTGGAGGGTGCCGGTCTCGGGCTGCGTCGCTCTATGATGGGTGAAGAACTTTCATCGGGTGCGGTGGATTTCTTTGAGGTGGCGCCGGAGAATTGGATTGGCGTCGGCGGGCGCTATGGCCGCTGGTTTCACCAGCTCAGCGAACGATATCCATTTATCCTACATGGTCTGTCTCTATCTATTGGCTCGTCTGACCCGCTGGATATGGACCTGCTTGCTTCGATCAAGCAGTTTATCCGCGATCACAATATCCGTCTTTACAGCGAGCACTTGAGCTACTGCTCAGATAAGGGCCATCTCTACGATTTATTACCCATCCCCTTTACCGAAGAAGCGGTAATGTATGTCGCCGAGCGAATTCGCATTGTGCAGGATACCCTGGAGCAACGTATTGCCATGGAGAATGTCTCCTATTATGCGGCGCCGGGTCAGGAGATGAGTGAGCTGGCATTTTTGCAGGCGGTCCTGCAAGAGGCGGACTGCGACCTTCTGCTCGACGTAAATAATATCTATGTGAATTCAATCAATCATCGCTATGACCCCCTGGAATTTTTGCGCGGGCTTCCCTCCGAGCGTATGCGTTATGTACATGTAGCCGGGCATTACGATGAGGCGGATGATCTGAAAGTGGATACACACGGTGCTGCAGTGATTGATCCCGTGTGGCAGTTGTTGAACAAAGCCTACGAGGTACACGGTGTCATGCCGACCTTGCTGGAGCGCGATTTCAATATCCCACCGCTGCCGCAATTGTTTCAGGAAGTGGAACAGATCAAGAGCATTCAGGCCTGTCACCGAGAAGAAGAGAGCTATGTCATCAGTCGCCGATAAGACAGCCAGGTTCCAAGGCTTACAGCGGGCTTTAGCCAATCACCTACGCGCCCCTGATCAAGTTGAGGCGCCAGAGGATATTGAGGACCGGCGAGTTGCCATATATCGGGACCTGATTTACAACAATATCGAATCTTTTATTGCCAGTGGTTTCCCTGTATTACGCAGCCTCTACAGTGATGAGCACTGGCACAAAATGGTGCGTGATTTTGTTCAGCACCACACTTCCAAGAGCCCGTACTTTCTGCAGATTAGTGAGGAGTTTCTCACTTACCTGCAACAGGAGAGGGAACAGCGGGAGGAAGACCCAGCGTTTCTATTGGAGCTGGCTCATTATGAGTGGGTGGAGCTGGCGCTGGATGTGAGTACTGAGGAGATTCCCACCGACCTGGATCGCCAGGGAGATTTATTGACCTCTATTCCGGTGGTGTCACCGCTGGTGTGGAGTCTCAGTTACCGTTTCCCGGTGCACCGTATCGGTCCTACCTATCAGCCCCAGGAGCCAGCTGATTCTCCCACCTTCTTGCTGGTCTATCGCGACCTTAGCGATGAAGTCAGCTTTATGGAAATCAATGCAGTAACCGCACGACTATTGCAGTTGGCCTCAGAGGGTGATGTCACAGGGGAGCAGCTCTTGGCACAAATTGCTGCCGAGCTACCGCAAGTCGATAGCGAAGCCCTTTTCGGCTTCGGTATTGAGTTACTCCAGAAATTACTGGATAACGGAGTGATCGCTGGTTTGCGGCCTCAGGCGACAGAGTAGATCGGCCGGGCCTAGGATTTCTGGCGCAAATTACCTTTCTGTGACAGCGTGTGCTTGCCTGAAACTGCGGCATCTTTGATGAATACCAGCTGCTATGCTGCCGAGGGTGGTTTACAGTTTGCGGGGGCGTTAGAATCCTTGACCTTGAAATTTGTTAGAAGAGGAGCAGGGTTTTGCTAGGACGCAGAGATTTATCGCCCTGGTTGATGGCCGCAATACTGGCCATCTCCCCTATGGGCGCTTTGGCGACACAGGACCCATTTGGTGACGCCGCCACTCCCTCAGCCCAGCCTGAGGCGGTAGAGCAGAATGACGTTAGTGGTGAGTCCAATGGTTCACTACTGGATGAGTATGGCTTTGACCCCGCGGAAGAGTTTGAGAGTGAGGAAGGTGAAGACTTTTCTCTTCGCGATCCCTGGGAGGGATTTAACCGCGCCATATTCAGCTTCAATGACGGTGCGGATCGCTATGTGCTAAAACCGGCGGCTGTGAGTTATCGGCAGATTACCCCGATATTTGTACAGCAAGGTGTAAGCAACTTTTTCAGTAATCTGGCTGAAGTAACCAATACCTTTAATGGTGTGTTACAGGGTAAGTGGGGCCAGGCGGGTAATGACGCCGGTCGTCTGCTAATCAATACCACCATTGGTATTGCCGGTCTTTTTGATGTTGCCAAGCATATGGGCTTGGAGAAAGGTGACGGTGAGGACTTTGGCCAAACTCTAGCGGTTTGGGGGGTACCCTCTGGTCCCTACCTGGTGTTGCCACTGCTAGGGCCCTCCACGGTGCGGGATACGCCAGCAAGAGTGGTGGATTACTACACCAATCCTCTGACCTATGTGGAGCACGATCCCACTCGCTATACGCTTAAGGCTACCGATATTATCCAGAGTCGCGCTAGCCTGCTGAAGGCTGAATCCCTTCTGCAGGGTGATCGCTATATTCTGCTGCGCGACGCCTACCTGCAGCGCCGCGACTTCTTGATTGTGGATGGTGAAGTGGATGTGGATACCGCGACCGAAGCTGCCGAGGCAATCGATCAGGGGGAAGTCGAAGAGTCCAGTGACTATTGAGCAACAGCTAGTTAACCCTCTTTCCAAAAGAGCCTGCCATGGCCGGCCCCAGTAGCCTGTTACTGACCGATGATGAGCGCTCCCGCAATTTCTTGCGTGGAGCGCTTTCGCGTCAAGGGCTTTCAGTTGCTGTAGCTGATAGTGGCCAGCAAGGCATAGAACAATTTACTCCCGAACTGTTTCAGCTGGTTATCGTCGATCTACTCCTGCCCGATATGGATGGGTTGGAGGTACTGCGCAAAATCAAGCTCCGCTCCCCGGCGACGGCGGTTGTAATGATTGCCGAGCAGGGTGAGCTTCACGAAGTATTACAGGCCATGCGTCTGGGGGCCTGCGATTATCTGATCAAACCCATTCAACAGGCTGCATTGATCGATAAAGTAATCTGCCGTATCACCGGCGCGGAAAACCTCGCCCAGCAGAATATTGAGTACCGCAACACCCTGGAGCAGCGCAATAGCGAGCTGCGAGAGCACGTAGAAGTATTGCGCCGTGATCAGGAGGCCGGTCGCTTGCTGCAGCAGCACCTGTTGCCACGCAGTCCCTATTTTTATCCCGGCGGCGTTGAGGCCGCCTACCGCCTGATCCCCTCTCTGTATCTCAGCGGCGATTTTGTCGATTACGGTTTGTTCGGCGAGCGCTTTGTGGCGTTTTATCTGGTGGATGTCTCAGGGCATGGGGTGTCCTCCGCACTGGTTACGGCACTGATCAAAAACAGCGTGATGCATCGCCTGCGTGAGCGCCCTTTGTTTTCCCAACTGGAGTCCCTGGACTCCGACTTGTTGGAAGTTTTGGAGTTGATTAACCGCGAGCTCTTATCCACAGGTATGGGTAAGCACGCCAGCATGTTTATCGGTGTGGTAGATACCGCCGCTAGCCAACTGCACTATGCCGTCGCCGGACAGATCCCCATGCCGGCGCTTGCCAGTGCTGCTGGCGCCGATTGGCTGCCAGGCAAGGGGCGGCCCTTGGGCATTTTTGAGCGGGGTGACTGGCAGGTAATGTGTGCCGAGCTGCCCAGCAGCTGGCGGTTGGTGGCCTGTTCCGATGGTGTATTGGAGTTACTCGAAGGCGATTTACTGCAAAAAGAAGAGCGGTTACTAGAGTTGATAAGCGCTACAGGCGGTGAGTTGGGGGTACTGTGCGAGAGCCTGAAAGTGGATACTTTTGGTGCATTACCCGATGACATTACAATTCTTACCCTTGCCCACGTTTAGAGGTGGCATTTCTGCGACTAAATAGTCGAATTTCATGCCCTAGCACTCTTGTCAGTCCCAGCAGTCAGGAGTAAGCTCCGCCCATCCTATGCACAAAAGTGCCGAGGCGGCAAAACCGCCGCAAGCATTTTTGCTCTACCAGTGAACTTTCGCCATCCAGTACACTTTAATCCACTGAGTGTGTTCGGGTGAGCCAGGGGTTGTTATGCAGTCCGGGCAAATTATGGTTGGGGCCCACCAGGGCGTTTACATCATTAAATTGATGGGCGATGTTCGCCTCAACCTATGCACTTCTTTCGATAGTTTTATCGATAATATGTTTGCAAGCAGTGACTTTGCCGGTGTGGCCTTTGACCTACACGGTGCCGAGGGTGTGGATAGCACAACCCTGGGGCTGATGGCCAAGATCGCGATTCGCGCCCAGGAGCGCGGCTGCCAGAAGCCCTTGGTATTCCTTGCCGATAGGGGTATTCAACACCTGCTAGATGCGATGGGGTTCGATTCCCTGATGGAAATCAGCGATGAGAAACGTGATTTCTCCGTGGAGACAACTCCGTTGGTCTGTAAAACCCCGGATGAATGTGCTGCTCGGGAGAAGGTACTAGAGGCACACCGGGTGCTGATGAGTATGAACGAGCAAAATGCGGAAACCTTTCGCGATCTGGTCCATACCCTCGAGCTAGAATGTGGCTCCCACGGCAAGTCCTCCGCGCACCTGCATTGAGATTTAATAAATACCCTCCTTCAAAGTTTTAACATCCCGGCAAAACTTTTCAGCCACTCCGCATGTCTCTAGCTTCCGCCCGTGCGCGGGTAAAGAGTCCGTGGGGAAGGTAAATTAACTCGGAAACCCGGCGGATTAGATGTTCTTCAAAAGCCTCGATCACATCGTCGGAAAAAGCCACCTGCCACATCTGCCGAACCAGCAGGTACTTGTCTCGCTCGCCGAACTGGTCATTGACGGCCTGGGTAAACTCAAACAGGGAAGTGGCTCGCTCCCTTTGTTCTATGGCTTCATCAATAATCTCTGCCGCTGCTTGGCTGCTCAGCGCGTAGTGTTGGCAAAGTAGTTCGATCAAAGTGTTACGTTCGCGCGGGTCTAGCTTTTGATCCACAGTAGCCACCTCAACCAGTAAGGCGGCACTGATCATTCGCACGTCTTTTTCATCGTGCATTTCGACATCGGCACTGTTGCCAATCTGTTCAAACAGCTTACGGATTTGTTGCAGCATCAGTTTCCCGGCGTCCCATCACTTGGCTCTGCAGCAGCATTTCGAGCCGCTCCTGGTCTTTGACAAAATTACGGATACCCTCGGCGAGCTTTTCTGTGGCCATGGCATCACTGTTGAGTTGGTAGCGGAATGCCGCTTCGCAGAGTCGCCCCTCAGGGCGTGGCAGCGGTTCGTTGACCGTGGGAAGCCCACCAACCAATAAACCCTCGCTCTCTTCCAGAGACTGGAGCAGCTGAGGGCTGATGGTTAGGCGATCGCATCCGGCCAGCGCTTCGATCTCCTCCGTGTTGCGGAAGCTGGCGCCCATCACAATGGTGGAGTAGTCGCGCGACTTATAATAATGATAGATATTGCGTACCGACAGTACACCGGGATCCTCTTCACCACTAAAGGCTTTGCGGTCCCCATTGGCTAGATGCCAGTCGAGGATGCGGCCCACAAAGGGAGAGATCAATGTTACTCCAGCTTCGGCGCAGGCAATCGCTTGGCTCAAACAGAACAACAGGGTGAGGTTGCAGTGAATGCCCTCCCGTTCCAGTATCTCTGCTGCTGCTATTCCCTCCCAGGTGGCGGCGACTTTAATTAGTACTCGCTCCCGGGCTACGCCTTCGCGCTCGTATAGGGCCACAAGGTGTCTGGCGTAATCAATAGTGGCGCGGGTATCGAAAGACAGGCGCGCGTCCACCTCGGTAGAGACTACCCCAGGGATCAATTGCAATATTTCACTACCGATACTGACAGCCAGCTTGATTGCAGCCAGCCGCGCTGTTTCAGAGGAGTTGGCGCCACTGTGGTGGTGAGTTGCCCACTCCAGTGACTCTTGGATCAGGCCCTTGTATTGGGGCAGTTGGGCAGCCTTAAAGAGTAAAGAGGGATTGGTGGTGGCATCCTGGGGGCGATAGCGGCGTATGGCATCAATATCGCCAGTATCTGCTACCACCTGGCTGCGCTGTTTGAGTTGATCCAGTTTATTCATCGCGATTCCCTCGATAGTATTTGGCTTCCCTTCCTATGAAATACTGGCCTTCCAAGTTAAGCCGCTTGGGTGACCAGTGACAAAGCTTGCTCCACAACCTCAGGCCCTGCCCCTTTCTTGTGAGCATTTTCACTCAGATGACGACGGAAACGGCGTGCCCCGGGCAGGCCCTGAAAGAGCCCGAGCATATGCCGGGTAATATGGTTGAGGCGTTGACCACTTGCCAGCTCTCGCTCGATATAGGGCAACATCTGCTCGACCACTTGCGCGGCATCGGGCCCTTCATTTTCTCCAAACAACACACTGTCCACCTGCGAAAGAAGCGCTGGGGTCTGATAGGCGGCGCGACCGAGCATAACACCATCTACCCGCTGTAAATGTTGCTGGCATTCTTCCAGAGAATTAATGCCACCGTTAATGATGACTTGCAGCTGTGGGTAATCCTTTTTCAGCTGGTAAACCATATCGTAGTTAAGCGGTGGGATTTCGCGGTTTTCCTTTGGGCTGAGGCCCTGCAGCCAGGCTTTGCGGGCATGGACGATAAATGTCTCTGTGCCTATGGTTGCCTGTGCCTCCACAAAACGGGTCAGGCCAGGGTAGTCTTCCATATCGTCTATACCGATACGGTGTTTGACTGTGACCGGAATAGACACTGCGTCACGCATCGCAGATAAGCCGGCAGCTACGACATCTGGTTCCGCCATCAGACAGGCGCCAAAACGTCCAGATTGAACCCGGTCACTGGGGCAGCCGCAGTTGAGATTGATTTCCGCATACCCCCACTCCTCGGCAATTCGTGCGCACTCCGCCAGCTCGCGCGGGTCGCTACCGCCGAGCTGCAGGGCGACAGGTTGTTCGGCAGCGTCAAATTGCAGGTGACGCTGGCGATCTCCGTGCAAAATTGCCCCAGTGGTCACCATTTCGCTATACAGGCGAGCGCGTTTACTCAGTAGGCGCCACATATAGCGGCAGTGACGGTCACTCCAATCGAGTAGTGGCGCGGTGCAAAAGCGGTGGGGACTGTAATCAGACATAAACTACGATGTAAAAGACTAATAAAAACAGAGTAGCCCGCCATTATATGGGATGTAAAACATAGACCCTATGTGGAAGTGCATGTAAATGAAGATAAATTTACCTCCTGCAAGCCCTCAATCTGAACTCCCAGGACATTTGCTACATTCAAACACTTGACTGGTTGCATAGAGAGACTGGCAGCTGCCCTGATGCGCAATAACACTTTATTCCTGCTATCCTCACGGCTAGGTAGTACAAAGTTCTTTCTGTTTAAATACCTCTGATAGAAACTCGACAAATGCGCTGACTTTAGCAATCTTGATTCGATTTTGTGGGTACAGTGCATAGATACCAATTCTTTCCATGTTCCAGTTTGGTAATAGATTTACAAGAGTGCCTTGTCTAATTTCCGTGTGGCACATGTAGTCTGGCAGAACTGCGATACCGCATGAATCCAATGTGGCTTGCTTAATGATGGAGAAGTCATCCGAAGAGAAGGTTGGGTTTATGTTAATTTCAAATACCTTTTTCCCGTTCTGCAAAATTATTTTAGGAGCCTTCTGCATGGCGTTCATAAACAGCCATTGATGCCCCTCCAAGTCTATAGTTCTCGTAGGTGTTCCATATTCTTTAAGATAAGCTGGACTGGCATAGATTTTTCGGCATGCGTGCCCAAGAGGTTTTGCGACCAGCCTGGAGTCATCCAATTGCCCAACTCGAATCACCACATCAAAGCCCTCTTCGATCAAATCGACTCTGTGATTAACCAAGCTCAGGTTCATTTGTATTTCAGGGTAAAGATGCAAAAATTTTGCTAGCGTGGGTTTTAGGATTTGCTGGCCAATAGTAATTGATGCCCCTACCTTAATGAGGCCTCGATTGACCTGCAGGATTTCTGATACTTCCGCTTCGGCCAGCATTATCTCTTCTTCAATACGCTTACAGTGACTTAAATACTTCCTACCAGCCTCCGTTAAGGTTTGAGAGCGAGTGGACCGCTCCAGGAGCCTGACTGATAGCTGATCTTCCAGGCGTGCGACTTTCCTACTTACGTTGGCTTTTGGTATGCCCAGTCGGTCTGCGGCTTGGGTAAAACTGCCAGTTTCCACTACGGCTAAAAACACCATCATATCGTTGAGGTCTTGGTTCATAGAAATCAATTGTTGTTAAAAATGAGATAGTTATATTCTAATTTTTGTATATATCAAACAATAAGTTGTACCTAAGATACCTCCATCGCTTACATATTTTGGAGGCACATCATGAAAATCCTCAAACGTGACTCACTACCACTTGGCGGTTTTGCTGGGCTTACCGAGCACAGGTTGGTCATGGATAGCCAGGTATTCGGTCCGCACAAACATCCACATACCTCTGAAGGACTCGATAATTTTGTTTATCTGGCCGATGCCCGCTTCAATCCGAAAGGCGAAACAGGCATGCACCCTCACCGTGAGATAGATGTGATTTCGGTCATGGTGGATGGACGAATACAACATGAGGGCTCTTTAGAGCATGGCAAAGGTTTAGATAAAGGAGGAGTACAAGTCCAGCGGGCTGGAGGCCAGGGGTTTACACATAACGAGGTGAACCCGGATTCCAAAAAAAATCGAATGATCCAGCTATGGGCCTTACCACCTGTCTCTGGTCAAGCCGCAGGCTACAAGTACTACAGGCCAAGCCAAAATAAGGTCACCCGAGTTTATGGGGGGCGCGATGATCAAACAGTGACCTTTGATAACAGTACGATTATCGAGATCGCCAATTTAAATGCAGACGAGCAAATTTCATTTAATGGCGAGACTCTGGTTTACCTAACTAATGGCTGGGGAATCTTTTCTGAAGCTGAGCAAAAAGAAAGTGTGAAGGATGGAGATTTAATTAGGAGTCATAGCGGTAAGTTAATTGCAGATGTTAATACAAGTGCAATTGTTATTAGAAAGTTAAATCATTAAATAGGTAGGTAACACCGTGAATAAGTTTTCAGAAACCTTAACTAAAGACAATTCTGTGTTGGCGTTAATTGATCATCAAACGGGACTATTGGTGAGTTGTCGGGATCTGGACCCTCATCTGATGACGGAGAACATAAAGGGATTGGCAAATCTTGCGAAGGCAGTAAATTTACCCACTGTTGTTACTGCGAGTATGCCTGAGGGGCCAAATGGCCCTATTATGCCTGAGATAACAAACATCTTGGGCAATGAAATTATTGAGCGTGAAGGTGAGATAAACGCGTGGAAAAGCCTGGAGTTTAAGCGAGCTATTGAAGCAACCGGGCGTAAAAAAATAATTATGGCTGGCATCGTTACGGATGTCTGTTTGATGTTTCCCGCTATCTCTGCTGTAGCCGAAGGGTATGATGTATATGCCGTAGTGGATGCTTCAGGTACTTGGAATAGTACAGTGACACAGGCTGCTATGCATCGTATGACGCAGGCGGGTGTGAAAGTTGCTACCTGGTCATCCGTGTTGGCAGAAATGATGGATGATTGGCGAAGTGATCACGGCACGGAACTTGGGGGCATATTAGCTCAACACACGACCTACCGATGGGTATATAACAGCTACCTTACTGCAGCAAACCAAAAGTAATTTAGAGCCCCTCTCATTTGTACGGGAGGGGCGGGAGTATGCCTATGGTTCATCACAACAAACATTTTGCGCCACTAATTACTTTTTTGTCCTTGATTCCTTTGGTTTATTTTATCCCTGACAGTTTAGCCTTAATCTTGCCAGATCATAAATTGCTCCAGGTAATTACTGCGGTGGCTATTATAGTACCGATTATTAGCTATTTGATTCTGCCGTTAGCTTTCTACTCGGTTAGGCATATTTATGGTGAAAATGTGGAGAGATAATTCATTGTTTGGGGGCAGTTCTTCAGATTGTTATTCAGATTACTTGCGCTCAGGTGGTTAAACTGCTCTTCAAAATGTATTTAAATGTTTCGCTCTCTTTCGGAGGAGCTATCTTCTGATTTGGTTGGAGTGTTTTTTGTAGCAATCGGTTGGCCAGCCTGGAAGGTAGGCTCCAGTTTTTTCAGTATCTTGCGTGCGGTGGCGCGGTAGCTGGTAAGCTTGCCGCCGGCTACCGCGAGAATACGAGGATTGCGCTCATTATCACAGCAAATCATGGATTCCCGCGAGCGGGCGAAAGGACTTTTTTCCGCTTCCGGTAGAACCCGCAATCCAGCATAGCTATCACATATATCCTCCACCTGTAGGCTGCGTGTCTGGGAAAAATACTGCTGTACTGTACGTAGCAAATAGGCCTCCTCTTCCATGGTGGGAACCACTTCCCGTGGATCGCCGAAGAAGGGGCGCTCTGTGGTGCCAACTAAGGTTTTGTCTTGCCAGGACATTACGAAGACCGCTCGATGATCCTCGGCTTCCACATAGAAGATCTTATTGCCGAGCGACAGTGGCAACAATATGTGGGTGCCAGCGACAAGGTCTATAGGAGGTAGGGTCAAAGAGGGAGAACAGCGCGTGTTGGTGGTCGCTACCCAGGGGCCGCTGCAATTAACCAGGGCACGGGTGTGTAGAGTATTGAGTTTGCCGTCGGCCACGTAATCAACCCGCACCCCCTCCTCGGTAACTTCCGCCCCGACTAAACTGCCGGGACAGATAATTTGCGCACCATGCGCGATTGCTGAGGCGACTACATCACGGGTTAGGGCGGCATCGTCTGTTTGCGCATCGTAATAGCGAAATACCGCGAGTAGATCCTCCTGCTTGAGGCCAGGTAGGGTATCCCATTCGGATTTGGGTAAAGCGCGAAAGCGCGAGGCCTCACTGCCGATACCGGAGAGGAGCGCGTAAAGGCTAAGCCCCAGTCTGACCATCCATGGTGGACGCTTGCTGTCACGGTAAATAGGAATATAGAAGGGCACCATACGCACCAACTGCGGCTTATTTTCCAGCAGCCAGTGACGTTCGCGCAGGCACTCATAGACAAGTCGGAATTGACCGCTCTCGAGGTAGCGCAGGCCCCCATGGATAAGCTTGGATGAGCGTGAGGAGGTGGCTGCGGCGATACCGAGCTGTTCCAGAATCACGACCGAATGCCGTTCCTTGGCCAGAGCCTCTGCGGTGCCTGCGCCAAGAATTCCCGCACCAACTACCAGTACATCAAAATCCGTAGACATCACTCGCTTCCCAGGAGCGCATTAATAGTGGCAGGTTGCCGGTGAGGATATGGTGCGCCCCCCGCTTTCGCCAGAGTACAGCTTCTTCGGCAGAGTTAATTTCATAGACAACCCACTGCCAGGGGCCAGGGGGTAATTCTTCGCAATCGACGAAGCTGTCGCGAATCAGCAGAAACTCCGGGGCGAGAGTGACAATATCGGCAGACAGGCAACGTGGAACGCTGTTGATTTGCAAGGCCACCCTATGCCAGCCCATGCTGCGTGCGGCCCGAAGACTGCGACAGTCTTTTGTGAGCAGCGCGAAGGACTCGCGTTCGTTACGCATTAACTCCATGAGCTTCTTTACCGCGGCTGTAAAACCCATGTTGGTGATATTGGCTGCGGAGATGCCTACAAACCAATCCAGATGCCGGTGACAGCTGGCCCAGTCCACCAATTTTATAAAGGAATCGATAGGCAAGCGGTTGAGTTGGGAGTCCCTTAGATCGTGGAAGAAATGTTGACGCTTATCACTTGGCATAGGCAGTGTATCGCTATGGTAGCACCAGGGAGTGCCATTCAAGCTAAAGCGGACATCGCACTGAATGGCGCAGGCGCCCAGATTATGGGCCGCCTCGAAGGCGGCGATGGTATTCTCCGGGTGGCGGGTTTTGTCGCCTCGGTGCGCGATTAGCATGTGAGTCAAATCCGGAAAGCAGGCGTTATTGTCGAGTGGATATAGGCGCTTAGGCGCTCTGTAACCCAAGGGTCAAATGACCCAGGCTGGAATTGGGTCTTACAGGAAAAATAGACCCTGGAGAGGTTGTTGCAAGTAGAGTTAGGCGGAAATTTCGATGCTCAGGTGCATTCCTCAAGAGTAGGGAATAGCCAGCTAAACTTAAGGTGTGCCCTTTAGATGTCTGTGCAGCTGTGGCATAACTGCGCTGTTAAAGAGGTATATAGCCCCCGTGAGTAGTAAAAGACGTATTCTGCTTTTGGCAATTTCCACCACTGTGCTAGCGTTAGCGGAGCAGGTACAGTCTGCAGGACCGACTGCCCAGGCGACTTCACAGATAGTGCTGAGTTTTACACCTCAGGTGCAGTGGCGTTATGAGCGAAGCAGGGAATCGGTAAGGTTTTGTCTTCGCAACATACCGGCCAAACATTTTCGTTTAACAAGCGAAGCTCTGCTGTCTTCCTCTGAGCAGCGTGTATATTATTTAGGTGTTAATAAGTGCCTGGAAACAAAGTCCATTGAGAACTTTTCGGGAGTGATGATTTCAGCGGAGTAATCATTTCAAGAACAAATCGTTTTTGAATGACTGGCTCGGAGTTAATTCTTTTGTATGGGGGTGAGTTTCTGTAGGTCTCCCTGAGTTAGAACAGAAATATGGGAAGAGTACTATATACAGCCATATAAATTCGATGAATACAGTCTTTAAAATAATGGTTAATTTAGGTGGATATTAGAGCGATGAAAAAAATACTGCTCTCTTTCTTGTTGCTACTAGGGCAGCCCGCACTGGCAGCCATGTCCCTGGATAAAATAATTTTTTATCTTGATGATGCTCCCAATGCGCGTGATGACGTGGTTATCACTAATCCGGATAAAGAGACCCTGTATGTACAGACAGAAATATTTCGGGTAGATAACCCCGGGCTAGATAACGAAGAGCGCATTCGAGTGATTAACCCGGATGAATTCAGGTTGTTGGTGAGCCCGGCCAAGGCCATATTGGCGCCAGGAGAGAGGAAACGTTTTCGTCTAATGGCGTTGGATAGAGATTTAAAGGAAGAGAAGGTCTACCGGGTTACCTTCAAGCCAGTAGTTGGGGAGGTCAAGTCGGAGCAAACCGCACTAAAAATTCTTGTGGCCTACCAGGCATTAGTATTTGTGCAACCTGAAGATGGAAGTTACCAGCTGGAGTTACAGGCTGACGGAAGTCAACGCTACTTAAAGAACATCGGAAATATCAATATTGAAGTGGTTGAGGCCCGCCATTGCCCAAGCGAGGGTGAATGTCAAAAGCTTGATATTTCAGGTCGTTTGTATGCTGGAACAAGCCTGACGTTAGAGGACCTTCCCACCGAAGGGGAACTAGAGCTCTTTTTAAGAGGGCGTGATAGCGAGCGAGTGCGGCTTCCTTTGGGCAGTTAAGGGTCAGTTAGCTAAGATTTTTACTGACTAGGTGATATAGAATAAATACGATAAGGGGATATCTAAGACCTGGTTTGGTATCCCTCTTATAATATCGAAAGTTTATACCTGATTTACAGCATTGAAATTTTTTCAGTTTAAAGAAAAAGTCCATTTTTATTTTATGCTTGGGGTTTAATCTAAACCAATCGTTCAAACTCTAAATGTACTGCTTGTATAGGGTATAGCTAAGCGGAAGTTCTCATTAATCATGGCTATTAGTATTGGCTACTGGCTAGTAACTGTCACGGTAAGGACGTCTGTATATTTGGATTCTGTTGCACGTTCCCAGTAAGGAGATGGTACTCTAATAGTAATTCTGGTATTGTCGCCAAGGCATCCCTCTGGGGTTGTGCGAGCATAAATACCGGGAATATGCCCGGATGCGTTGAGGTTTTTGAGCGCTCTCCCCTGTGCATTATTAGAAAAGCTGGCCATATAGGGCAATTCTTCTCTTATGCCGGTGAGCATAAACATTTCTTCTTGGAGGCTAGTGGTAATGCGCCCGCTATTACCAGCGATGATGCCGCTGCTACTGGAAAGGGAGATGGCGTAATGGCTAAAGCCGTTGCCAACAACGCAAAAATCTTCATGACCAACTATATCCTGTCCCGGTGAGATTCCTGTATCACTAAGAAATATATTGTCGAGTTGCAGGATCTTGATTGTTGGTTCAATTGTTAGTTCTATGGAAAAATTAATTTCCTCAGCTTTGCCTGATTCCTCTTGAATAGCCTGCAATTGAAAATTCCCTCGGTAACTGCTGGAGGTGAAGTTTCTATTCCCAACTAACTTTACTTTAAGGTCAGCATTGAAATCGCTTATGCTGCCGGGTATGTCCTGATAAGTTTTACCAGGGCGAAAAGTAAAGTATTTACGATGAGGGGCAGATAAAGCTAAAGATAAATCTACGGTATCACCATTATCGGCGTATAACCTATAATAACCCTCATGCTCTGGCTGAATCTCCAGTGAAAAAGGTGAGGCTGCCCCGAGTTCCTGGCTGAGGAATGTGAAGCTAATATTCTGCTGTTGTGCTTGGTTGTTGATCGTGTGCCATCCAGAGAGATTGCAGATGCGCAGGTAAGTGTCACCTTGGCAGCTGGCAAGGCTGCTATTTGGCAGATAGAGAAGAAAAATTAGTATAAGAAAATTTTTAATAAACTTTCTTGATTTTTTATTGGGTGTCATTTGTTTTAGCAGTCTGTGAGATTTGACAGTTGGCTGAACTTTCATCAATAACCCCGAGGTTTAACCAGTCTTCACTGGACTCCACAACCTCAACTTTGGCATTACAATCAAGCCAGGTGACTTCGAGATGTGAAGGGGGCTTGTCAGAAAGAGGTATTTCCAATTGAAAAACACCAAAGCTATCTGTGAGTGTTGACTCTCCTTCAATGGAAACTAACACATTGTCTAAGCCCTGACCCTTAGCCATAACTCGACCTATGGTCAGATAGACAGGTTGAATCTTGTAAGTAGCGGTGGTCACACTGCCAGGATAAAGCGTCACTTGATCCGTGTTTTCACGGTAGTGAAAGAAACCATCCCCTAGCGGGCGAAGTGATATATTGTAGCTTTGAAATGGACGAAGATTAATCACGGACTTTTTCTCGCCTTTCGCATAGCCATGGCGGTTACCGTCGATTAATACTTCAAAGTTTTCCCGTTGGCTGCCTTCTATATCTACAATGATGGCACTTTCCAGTGAGTGTTCACCGCCCCATGCCATATGGTCCTTTGTGGCAATGATATTGGTGTTAAAACTGCCAATATAATTTGTAGAGCGGCTATTGTTAACGTCACTATGACTAATGGTGGAGCTGATAAAACCATAATGACCGGAAAGTCGGCTATAACTTCTTAAATAGTAATCTTCCGGTGTTGCTTCTATAGTGAAATCCTGATTTACCTCTGCTGCCCAGCGGTCGGCATCACGCCAGCGGGAGTTGACTTCGAAATATTGGTTATTACCGGAACTTTGCTGGTTTTCTCCACGAAAACTGATTGAATTCTGCCAATTCTTATTATTATGAAGAAGCTCAATACTCAGCAGCGTAAATTTTTCACCGTCAGCATCACTGTAAGATAGATTTGCCGTGGCCTGCCACTTTCTTCCGCGAAATATATTCCTGCGATATTCCAAAGTTCTTAGCTCTTGGGCTTCACTAAGTTGATTGTCCAAAGAGAGTGAATCGGTATAACTTCTGGGAGAGCGGTCGCGCTTACTACGCCTTATACTCAGGTTACCTCCAAAGAGTGGGGCCCTCAGGCTAATATTATTTTGAGATAGTCTATTGCTTAGCAGGGTGTATCTATCGGGCTTTAAATCAATTCTCTGTTCATCAATCTTGATCCGATAGGCGCTCAACATTGCATAAGGTGTTTTTATCAGAGCCTGTAATTTATAGGCATCAATACCATTAGACTCTTTAGCAAATGAGGGAGAGAGTTCTAGATAGTAGCTTACCCAACGGCCGCCAACTTCCATAAATTGCTGATCTTCGGTGGCTGCTAGTGTAGAAAAAACGCCAAAGTTTTTTGAAAGGCGGCGGGCAATATATCCTTGCAGTAACTCTTGTTGATAATGATTTGGCATTCCGGAGGATATTTCAGGTTTTACTGGCATTCCTGCCTGCAGGCTCCAGCGCCACTCACCTGGTGCGGGCAGTTGTGAATCCTTGGTAAAAAATTCAGTGGTATTATTAATTAATCTGCCAGATTCGTCGTAAATACGAATTTCTATATTGTAAGCACCATGCGGTAAAGTAGTGGTATCCAGTAAGTGATTGCCAGCCTCCATTAAATTGGCGTGAATCATACGGCCATCTCGGTAAAGTTCCACCCGGCCACGCACAGGCATGTTTATTTCTAAAAGGGCGGAATGTTGATAGCCGATGTCTGTGCGGCTGTATTGAGAGTCACGGAGCTCTAATCCGTAGAGACGGTGTAATGATTGGAAAGTACTAAAATTTCCTTTTGGTTGCAGTAATCCCAGGCTATAGGCTTTTCCGCGGAAGTCCCTTTCCCAATGCAGACTGCTGACACGGGTACCAATTTCGTTGGCTGTGTACCAATCCCCATAAATAGCGCTCTCACCAAATCCAATAATGGTGGTAGCAGCTAAAGTAGTTTGTGTGTTGCTGTCTACTTCATCGCTTTTTACTCCTGACCAGGAACCACTGATATTTTGCACAATAGAAAAACTATTGCTGGCTGGGGGCAAGTATCGTTCGATCGGGGCTTCTTGTTGAGGAAGTAATTCTGGTGAGAAAAATACATCCAGTCGATACCTCTCCTCGTCATAGATTATTGCGAAGTATTCTGGATTTATAAATCCACAATCTGTTTGGGATTTATCCCGACAAACTCGATCACTATTTTTGTCAAGTGAATTCTGTAATGAAAGCAGCAGGCGCTCTGGGTTAAGGCTAACAGGGAGAAGCTTGATAGCCTCCTCAGGTTCTACAAAGCGCACGGATTCAGGCTCGGCAATAATTAGCGCCGAGCCCAAACTGCGCCCGCCATAGTACAGGTCTGCCACAATTCTTTGGGGCTTGGTTAGATCTGAAAAACCCGCAGGTACATCTGTGGTTACGAGATGCATTGGTTCTGTTGACACTGCAGTTGTATGCCAGAACCATAGCGGTAAGAGCATCCAAGGAAACTTCCCGACGTTGCTTTTATTTACCATTACCATAGGGAGGTTGTTCCCTGGACAAAATTACATTTTATTATTTGTATTGGTTATTCTGACGTAACTGTGACGGTCAAAACATCGGTATATATGGTGCCGCTTAAAACATCGGGCTTTTCCCAGTTTGCATTTGGAATTAATACTTCAAAGGTGGAGTTATCTGGAGCTCCATTACAGTTGCCAGGATTCTGGAGGATTTGTCCGTTCAGGGCTACACCTTCATTTGTTGGAGAGAAATTTCCTCCCGAAACATTTCTAAAGCTAACTTGATAGGGGATATCCGTGGAGCCATTGCTCAGTATGTATGCACCGTCTCCATTGAGGCTGTCAAATTGAATTTCGAAGTTTATGAATCCAATGCCTCGAATACAAAAATCCACCCAACCCTCGGCATCAGTATTTGGTGTGGGGTCTTCAAAGGTGAGGTTTTCGAGGCCATTTATATCAATCGATTCATTAAACTTTAGCATTATTTCTGTATTGGCCTGATCAGTTGCTGCTATGGCAAATTGTGCCCCAGCAGTGGATATAGCAGCCATCGCCACGGGGATGACATAACTTCTTAACATGTGCTTCATTATTGATGTCCTTTTGTTAAGTGTGAGCAGAGAAGGGTATAGTTGAGCTTGCGGCTAAAAGAATAGGGAAAATTTCCCATTGGGTCGGTAGAAAATAGTGATAATTTCTTATTTGTGGATAAATGGTGCGCCTGAATTGTCGTAATATTTGTTTGGCTGGATTTGTGGAGTTATCAGGATTTTTAAAATGCCGTTTTATATGGAACAAGAGTTCTTATTCGGCGCCTATTGAATTTTAGAGGGGTGTTAGCGGAATGATTACCATAGAGACGCTAATACGGGATATGTGTAAGAGTTTTGAAGGATTAGCACCAGCTAATGGAGTTTTTTGGGTTTGCGAAATTTTTTTATTTAATACTAAAGTTGTTTTGCAAAGCTGGCGGTCAGTAAGAAGTTGTAAAAATTATTATTGGCTACTGACCGTAATTGTCAATACATCGGTATATACAGGTTCCCCAGCCAGCTCCCAATCTGAGGGGGCAACTGAGATAGATACTCTGGCGTTATCACTAGTACAAGCTTCATCTGACTGTCTAGTAAATGACCCCGCGATATCACCCTGACTATTAGGGCTGTTGAACGTGTTGCTGTTTAACGTATTACTGAAGCCGACCGAATAGGTAATGTTTTCATTAACACCTCTAAGGGAAAAAGGCTGAAGCCCAGTTCCACCCGTACTTCCATTGCTGCTAGATAGATTTACGGTATAGCGGTCAAATCCAATGCCGCCAATACAGAAATCTTCCTGTCCTTCAATCGCCTGGCCGAAGGAAATACCCGAGTTACTGAGGTTAATATCCCCCAAGTTTCGAATTGAAATACGGGGCTCTACCTGCAAAACAATATCAAATTCTACTGTTTCGCTATCAACCAGAAAAATAAGGAAGTACTGCTCTAGGATGACTTGAAAACTACCGCTATAGCGATTGGAGGAGGGCGTTTTCGTATCGTCAATTTCCAAGGTTAAGGACGCGTTGACATCATTGCTACTACCATTAAAGGGGCCAGCGAGATTGTTCAGTGTGAGTAGCTGTGCATCACTATTGCTGGGGTTTAAAGTAAAGGAGATATCCAAAGTGTCGCCATTGTCGGCAGTTAGAGAGTAAGTGCTACCACTTAAAGGAGTGAGTTCCGCGTAGTAAGCTAGGGAGCGGCCACTGAATGCGCTGCGACTGCGCAAGGTGAAGGGAACTTCTTGGCTATTGGACTGGTAATTTAGGGTGTGTGTGCTGCCCAGATTACAGGTGCGCAAGCTGTCATTGCTGGAGCAGCTTTGTGCCTTGGCCGGATTATGACAATGTAAAAAAAGAACACCGAGCCAAAGGAGTTTCCCAATTAAGTGTTTAATGCTGTGCACTGGTCAACCTCGCAGTAGTTTCGATATGGCAGTTGGCCTTGGATTGTTCAATGCTGCCTAGATTCAACCAGCTATCCCCAGAAGACAGAATATTTATGGGAGCCTGACAGTGATCCCAAGTTAATGCTTGAGTAAGCAGGTTATTCTTGTTGGTATTTATGCTTAGTTGGAAAACGCCGTACCGATCGGTGGTGGTACTGTGCTCACCGATAAATAATGGGGTGTTAGGCAACCCCTCACCCATATCGGTTAGACGCCCCAAAATAAGCAGCTGTTGCTCTATCTGATAGGTTGTGGAATTAACATTACCGGGATATAGGGTGAAGGTTTTACTCTGTTCGCGGTAATCAAAGAAACCATTATCCAATGGGCGCAGGGACAGGTCATAACTCTGAAATGCAGGCAAGTTGATTACAGACCTATCACCGCCTTTGGCATAGCCGCGCCGGTTGCCATCAACTAATACTTCAAAATTCTGTTGGTCGCTGCCATCGATTTCAATAACTACAGCACTTTCCAGTGCGCGTTCACCACCCCAGGCGAAGGTATTTTCTGCAACAATTAGGTTGGTTCTGAAGCCACCCAGATAATTGAAAGCCTTGCTATGGTTAACGTTATTAAAGGTGAGAGTGCTGTTTAAATATCCGAAGTGGCCGGCGAGATGGCTGCTGCTCTCAAGATAACGGCCATGCCTGCTTTTTTCTGCAGTGATTTGTTGCTCAAATTCCGCTGCCCATAGATCCCTATCGTGCCAGCGACTCTCCAGGAGCAAGCGCTGTTCGTGATCGCTGTGATTACTGCGCTCACTGTTTATATTGGCGCTGTGCTGCCAGTGTTTGGCGCGGCGTCGGAGTTCTATCTCCAGGCCGGTATATTGCTGCCCGTCGGCCTTATGGTGTGAGAAAGTGGCACTGCCCAGCCACTTAGCACTTTGTAAGAAGTTGCGTTTGAAGGAGAGGCTGGTGAGCTTACTCGCATTATCTAATTTGTCGACTTGCTCTCCGGGCAACAACCGATATCCACTGTCCCGCTCACGCAAGCGAAGAGAGAGTTGCCCTCCCAGCAGATTACTCTGTAGAGCCAGGCTGCGCTGCGAGTAACCTAGTGGTAGCAGTTGCAGACCCTTGGTTTGATCAAAATCGGCAGCGTCATCCAGCCTGGCATCAATAGCACTCAGTGTGGCGAATGGGGTTTTCAACAGCGCCTGAACCCTGTGACCACTACGCCCATCCTTGTTAGTCACTATGCTCGGCGAAACTTCGAAGAAGCCACTTATCCAGCGGGCGCCAATCTCGTAAAGTTGTTGCTCGCGGGTTGAGGCTGCCGAGGCAAAGAACCCCAGATTGCCACTTAAGCGTCGAGCTATAGATCCCTGAGCCAGCACATCCTGGTAGCGCTCGGGTAGCGTCTGATAGTTACTGTAATTGTTCGCGGGTTGCCCGGCATAAAAATTCCAGGACCATTCCCCTGGGGCCGGTAGCAGGGAGTCTTTGGTAAAGAACTCTGAGTGGCTGTGCAGCGAGCGCCCCATTTCATCAAAAGTTCGCACCTCAATTTCGTAGGAACCATGCGGCAGGGTGCTGGTGTTTAGCAACCGGTTACCGGCCTCCAGCATTTCTGTGTGGATCAGCCGCTGATCCCGGTAAATTTCCACACGCCCGCGTACCGGCATATTGATTTCCAGTGGGCTGCCCTGCCGATATTTAATGTCTGTACGGCTGAGCTGGGAGCTGCGCATCTCTAACCCATACAGGCTGCTGTGGTTACCGAAATAGTGCCAGCCCCCTTGGGGTTGTAGTAAGCCAATCGAATAGGCTCTTCCACGATAATCCCTGGACCAATGTAGGGCACTAATCTGATTGTGCTGCGCAGTGGCAGCTGACCACTGGACGTGAAGGGCGCTCTCGCCAAAGCTGATAATGGTGTTGCCATTCAAAGTGGCGTTATGACTGTTTTCACCGAGATTACTCTCCACACCACTCCAGGCGCCACTGAGGTTTTGAACAATGGAAAATTCACTGGTGGAGGCCGGGAGATAGGGATCGCTGATGGCGGCTTCTTGTGGCAGTAACTTTGCGGAGAAAAATAAATCGAGCCGATAGCGGTTTTCATCGTAAATGACCGCCACCTGCTCAGGCGCTAGATAGCCACACTTTCGCTGCCAGCTTGAACGACAGAGATACTGTGAATTTCTGGGCAAAGGATCGGCCAACGCCGCTATTACGGTTTTTCTATCCAATAATTTAGGTAGAAGAGGGAGCAATTGCTCTGGCTCGTCGAATTGGATATGGGTGGGGTCAACAGTAATTGGCGCTGCGCCTATTTGGCGGCCGCCATAGTAGAGGTCTACCAATAACTGCTGTGGTTCGGTCAGTGAATCAAACCCTTCCGGTGCAGAGGTCTCCAGCAGAAAAGTGGCTGCTGTTGTTGCAAAGCTATCGGCGTGAATGGCCTGCGCCAGACAAAATGCCAGCGCATGCCATTGGTTAAGACGTCCTGCCATAAACTGCGATGGGTTTGGCTGGAAATCCTATCCGGCCACGCCACAAAATTATTCTGAGGCTACAGTGATCAGCAGCGTATCGGTGTAGCTGGTGCCATCCAGCACATCGTTGGTCTGCCAGGCGCTATTGGCAACAGTGATTTGGAATCTGGCATTGTCGGAACCACTGCAAGAAGCGGCGTTACGATCTAGTCCAGTTAGTGGCTCACCCTCATTAACCACAGTAAAGGGACCGTTAGTGCTGTTGTCGAAGCCGACGCTGTAGGGAACGTCTAGGCCGTTGCCGGAGAGGCTGAAAGCCGTATCGTTATTGCCATCATTGCTTTCAAAGGTAATGCTAAAGGTGGGAAAACCAAAACCGCCGATACAAAAGGCATCACTGGCAACGGCATCGGTCCCCAGGGCAGGGTCGGTAATTGTGATATCGCCGACATCGGCAATTACAATGCTCGGGTTAAAGGTAAGGGTGATATCACTACTGGCACTATTGGTGGCTGCCATGGTGGCGGCCGAAGCGCTGAAAAGCATGCCTGCTGCGAGAGCAGAGGCCAGTGAACGAACTACATTTTTGTGCATGGCGTATCTTCCTGAGCCGTTGGTTATCGTTCTGTGAAAAGCCGCTCGCGAAGATCCTGCACTTGTCAGGGGTAATGCGTTAGTCAAGCTATTCCATCTTTATGGCGGGGATCATACTTTTTTTGTGATTCAAGTCACGTCATTTACGGGTAATTTTCGATTTATGGCGCCTAAAAGATCTTATTAGCGACCAGCTTGTATCTGTGCCCGACGCGCGGCCAGCGCTATAATCCCGCGCCTTTAGAGTCCTTTATTTATCTTCAACCAGGTTTGTCATGACCGTAAGAACCCGAATCGCACCGTCTCCAACCGGTGATCCCCACGTTGGTACCGCCTATATCGCCCTGTTTAATCAGTGTTTTGCCCGCGCCCAGGGCGGCCAGTTTGTGTTGCGTATCGAAGATACTGACCAGCAGCGCAGCACCCCGGAATCCGAGCAGGCGATTCTCGATAGCCTGCGTTGGCTCGGATTGGACTGGCAGGAAGGTCCAGACGTAGGCGGCCCCCACGGCCCCTATCGGCAGAGTGAGCGAGGTGATATCTACAAAACTTACTGCGATGAACTGGTGCAGAAAGGCCATGCCTTCCACTGTTACCGCACCGCCGAAGAGCTGGAGCAGCTGCGCGAAGAACTGCGCGAAGCCGGCCGCACCTCACTGAAGCCCAGTGACCTGGCGCTGTCGGAAGAGGAAGTAGAGAAGCGTCGCGCCGCCGGAGCCCCCTATGTAGTGCGCATGAACGTACCGGAGAGCGGTACCTGTGTAGTGGAAGATCTGCTGCGAGGTACTATTGAGATCGACTGGGCCCAGGTCGATGCGCAGATTCTGCTCAAGTCCGATGGCATGCCCACTTACCACCTGGCCAACGTGGTGGATGATCACCTGATGGAGATCACTCATGTGCTGCGCGGTGAGGAATGGATTAACTCCGCACCCAAGCACAAGTTGCTATATGAATACTTCGGTTGGGAAATGCCGGTGCTCTGCCACCTGCCGCTACTGCGCAACCCGGATAAAACCAAGCTGTCCAAGCGCAAAAATCCCACTTCTATTCTTTATTATCAGCGCGCCGGTTTTATGCCCGAAGCTCTGCTCAATTATCTGGGCCGTATGGGCTGGTCCATGCCGGATGAGCGCGAGAAGTTTTCTCTGGAGGAAATGCTCGAACATTTCGATATCCACCGCGTTTCCCTGGGCGGTCCGGTGTTCGATGTAGAGAAACTGTCCTGGCTGAACGGCCTGTGGATTCGCGAGTTGGAAAATGAGCAGCTTGCCGACCGCCTTATGGACTGGATGTTTAACCGCGAGAACCTGCTCAAGGTACTGCCCCATGCCAAAGAGCGTATGGAGACCTTCGGCGATTTCGCACCGCTGGTGAGCTTCCTTGCCTCCGGTAAGCTGCCGCTCACCGAGGAGAGCTTCAGTGGCAATAAGTTGGAGCTGGATGAGCAGAAGAAATTGCTGCAATTCGCCCTGTGGCGTCTGGAAGCCCTGCGTGCCTGGGACCGCGACAGTATTTTCCAGGCGGTGAAGGCTCTATCCACGTCCATGGAGATTAAGCTCAAGGACTTCAACGCGCCCCTGTTTGTCGCCATCAGTGGCACCACCGCCTCCTTCTCTGTGATGGACGCCATGGTACTACTGGGCCCAGACCTCAGCCGCGCCCGCCTGCGCCAGGCCATCGACGCCCTGGGCGGCGCCGGGAAAAAAGTCCTCAAACGTTGGGAGAAAGAGTACGCCTCACTCTCCTAAGTACCCCACAGCCCCCGGCAGGGGGCTGTGCCGGCTAAGTTGCTAACTAATTGATTAAAAAGTTATTTTTTCTGTTGACAGGCGTCTAAACCTTGCTAAAATGCGCCTCGCTTTCAACGGAAACGTTAAGCAAAAAGGATTTGGGGCTATAGCTCAGCTGGGAGAGCGCAACACTGGCAGTGTTGAGGTCAGCGGTTCGATCCCGCTTAGCTCCACCAAATTTCCCTTGTATTTCAAGGGGTTGTAGAAGAAGAGAAATCAACTTCTGCAAGGTGCACACAAACTGCACATAAACCCGTACACAAACTTACGGGTGACAAAAAGGGCCTTGCAGGCCCTTTTTTTTCGTCTTGAATTTCCTCTTCTAAAACATCCTTACGATCAGCTGATTTAGGCCAGATTATATGGGATAGCAATGAATGGCTCGCCAGCTTGGCTCTACCCTTGATGGAACGAGCCTCATATCTGTTTGGCTTCTTTACCTGTTATCAAAGTTTATTCGATTGTTTTTTGCTTTATCGAATATAAGTGATACTTCAGACTGAAAAAATATCTTAAGTTTTTCGTGGGGGGTTCCAAAAAAGCTAAATAGCGGTGAGAATCCAGAAATAATATTAAGTTGCTCGCTGTGTAAGTGCACACTGGTACCAATTAAAAGAATATAAATTGTGTGCGTAGTTTTTCGCAGGGAAATTCATTCTTGGATATATAAAGAAAGTTTTTTGAGTTAACTGTTTGCTTTTAAGTTTGTGGTAAATCTGAAGTGAAGTTTTAAGGAGTAAAGCTTGTCAACAACAGCAATTAAAATTCAAAGTGAAGATGTAGCATGGCGCTATATAGAGGAGGCGCTAGAAGGGAAGTATGACAATGACGTTGTTGAGCTTGATTTCAACGAGTGGCCTTCATTTCATGTGAATGTTAAAGGCGACAGGTACGACTCTACTATTACTACTAGTATGATGAGGTCTCTTGTAGATCTTCAGGGGCACCTTAATAGAGTTTACGCAGAAATAATATATGGGAAGAGTGCGAAATCACTTACTGCTGAAGAAAGATCCTCCCTAGAAATTGTTTTTAAGGTTGAGAAAGGGAGTTCGAACGTTGTAGCAGATTTAAGTGGTTTTTTTGCAGAGTTAGGCAAAAATGCAATGGAAAAGATGACAGGAAAGCAAGTCGTTACGGTTGTGCTTGGCGCCGCAGCACTCTGGGCTAGCACTTCTGCATACGATCACTACTTAAAAGATAAACAAAAATCTGCCGAGGAGAAGAATCGGCATGAAATAACAGTGCAGCTTATTAAGCAGCAGCCTCGCCTGATGGAAATCCAAAATGCGAACGTTGCGGCGTACACAAATATTTTGAAAAGTGTGCCTGATGCTGATTTAGTTACAACTGATAAGGTCACGCTAAGAAAGGATGAAATAGAAAATATAACTAAACAGGAGCGACAATCAACTGAGTTGAAACGTATAGATGACCTGTACCTTATTTCATCGCTAAAAATAAAACAAGATAGTTATAAGATAGATGTGCTGAGAGTTTCGGATGGTAGAGTGGTGCCTACTGAGCTTTTTAAGGGGCATCTTAGTATGGATGAGATGGAAAATATCATGAGAGCCTTTACTAATGAAAAGCCCATTAGCTTGAATATTGTGGGGCGTGTTCGTGGTGAAGAAATTACATCTGCAAATATTGTTGGTGTTAATGATATGGCAAATGGCGAAGCAGTTGCACATGCAAATCTGACAAGTGAATCATCAGATATATAGCACGCTTTGTTAGGATTTATGGGCCCTTCGTGTCAACGATGGGCTCGTTAATTTATTTAATTTATAAAAAGCCCTTTTTTCAAAACTCCCTTCCGATAGCCTGCTCATCCAAATAGATACTAATCTCCTCATAATCAATACCATGTCCCGCTTGATAAGACTGCGTAACCCGCTCATCAGTATGCGCCATCAATTGCTGCACTGACTTCACGTCATACCCCATACGCTTAAAACGGTCTGAAGCAAGACTGCGTACTTCATGGAAGCTGGGTGGAGTGTGGTTTTTAGGTAAGCCGATGTAGAGTCCGGTAGCGTTGCGGACTTCAGTGAACATATCGCTCAGTCGGTCTGGGCTTACCTGGCAAACATGCTCTTTAGTTTTTCCAGTGCGCCGTTGCTTAGGTGTGTGGCTCAGTATGTAGGGGCAGCGGTAATTCCTTAGGCTGAGCTCTCTAGCGCGGTTAATGAGCTTGTTGAGTTGTTGGTGCGTTTTTAAGTTAAAACTTAAGTGGCTGGCGGCGAGGCTATCCCGTTGCGCTTCGGACTTATTGATTGTTTTGCGTAGGTGGTCGCCTTGCAAGTGTTTCTCAAAGTTTAGCTCGCAAATATCGGAGCGGCGCATAGTGGTTAGCATACTGATGCCCATGGCAACTTGTAGTGCTTCATAGCCCAGCTCCCCAGCTTTTTCATAGATGGTCCAGTAAGCTTCCAAGGTTAAGCGTTGACGTTTCTTGGTAGGCTTTCCTTTTTCCAGTAGACGCGGGCGATCATCGGCAGTAGTGAAAGGGTTACTCTCGAGCTTGTACAGTCCTTCAGCCATTAAGAAATTAAAGAATTTATTAAATTCCGAACGGCGTGCATGTTGCTGGTGATAGGTGAGGGATTCCCACCACTTGCGCAGATCAGCCAATTTGGCTTTGTGAATGGGGATCACTTCAAACTCTTCGCCAAATCGTTTGAGTGCGTTACAGCGATTGCGCCAGCTGGACTTATTGGATAGGCGTGGGTCATTTTCAACACGCCAATCTATATAGCGTGCAGCATGGTAGGCGAAACTCGCTCTGTCAGGGGCTTTTGCTGGCTTGCGCTCTACCTTCATACCGCGTTGAGCATTGGCTTGCTCGGCCATGCGAATAGCTTCTTCAAGCGATGCAGAGAAAACTTTATCCGTTAGATCGGGGCGACGATAGCGCCAATAGTTTTCCCGCCCGCGTGAATCTGGATATAGGTTATCGGGTAATAAAGTGTCACCCACCATACGGGGCTTTTTAGGTCTGGCCATTTCCTTGCTCGACTACTTCTATTTAATAGGGGTTAGCCTGCCAACAGGTCCATCCCGGTCTTGGGCTGACCATCGTTGGCGGCGGTATTCTGTGCTGGGGTTTTGCCGGTGTGGTCGCGGATGGCGAACCTGTCGGCATCCACATAGGGCTCCCCGGCGATGATCTGGCCGGGGATGTGCTCGGCCTCAATCCACTCCAAGATTTTCTCTTTGCCGGGGCGGGAGCCTTTTTCGAATTGCTCTCTAGCCCAGGCTGTTCCCTTCACCAGCTTACCCATTGGTCAGCCCTCCATGGTGCATCAGGGCAAAACCCTGGCCGTTGCGTGTGAGTGTGCCTGCCTGTTGCAGGGCGTCGAAAACGGGTTTAACGGTTCTGTATCCGCCGGTGATGCTGTTGCTGAGGTTGCGCAGCACTGGGCGGTTGCCGAATTCACCGGCGCAGATGCGTTGGGCCAGTTGTTGCTGTTCTTTGCTCAGGTGGCTGGTGTGTTCTGGCTGTTGTTCAGCTGTTTCGGGCTGCTGAAACGGTTGTGAAACGCGTTTACCAACCGTTGCAGCGGCGTTAAACGCGAGTAACGCGACCAGTCCCACTATGTCGGTAATGATGGCGAGCGCCAGGAAACTGATGTGCTGAAGCCGCGCGGGGTCTGTGTTTAGGGTGTTGGCGAGGCTGTTAAAGGCGCTGTGTGTGTTGGCGGTTTGGCCGATGGTGGATAACTTTTCTATCAGCTGGGTGCGCTCAGTCTCCAATGTGGATAACTGCGCTGCGGTATTAAGGGCGCGCTGGCGGTAGCCGTTGTTGGCGTCGGTGTTGATCAGGCCGTTTAGGCTGTTGATCTGCTGTTGCAGGCTGTTGAGCTGCTGTTGCAACGCTCGGTATTCCTGGCTGTTGCGGGCGCTACGTTGTTGCTGCTCTTCGCTGTGGGTGGCGAGGAATCCAACGGTGGCGACAATGCTGATCAGTACCAGCAGGGGCCAGAGGCAGAGCAGGGCATAGCCGCTCTTTTGCCCTTGGCTGCACAACCACAGGCCCAGTGGGGCAAAGCTGAATTTACACAGCTCCAGAGCCACCGCAGTGGCTCCGGCCACCAGCTGCCCGCCCAAACCTGCTGGCATGGATACCCATAGCTGCACGGTAAAAGCCAAGCTGGTGCCGCAGAAGATTAGGGCGGCGATGCCGGTGAGGGATTGCCAGAGCTTCACGCAGCCTCTCCAAGTTGATCGGCTGTGCGCAGCTTTAGTGCTTCTTTTACTACCTTAATGATTTTGCATAGGTAGTTAAATTCATGGTGATTCGTGGTGGGTAGAAACTCGTACCACTCTTGGCCGAAGATTTCACTGAGGGTGTCAAAGTTATCTTGCAGCTCGTACTCTTCGGTTATGTGCATTAAGTCCTCAGCGTCAGTCCATAGTTTTCTCGCTGATTCTTTATCTATGTTTTCCTGCCGGCGATCCTCCAAAATGGTCTTTTTGGCTTCGTCATAAAGCTTTGAGAAATGTGTAACCTGTCTTGGAAGGTGGTCTGGGTATAGTTTCCGGGCTAGATAATCCGTGCTAGCAGAAAGAAAAAAGCTCTCGATGGTGTGCTGCTCTCCCATACGCGGCCAGAAATGATTCCAAGCCTCACCGAAACAGGTGAGGGTGATTTGTCCTGAACCTGTGGCGGTGTTTTCAATAAGCACAGTGATGGAATCAAGGCCCGCTGGGTTAATAATTCGAAAAGCTGAAACTTCAATGTTCTTGGTTTTCATGCTGCTCTCCCTTTTTCCTGTTTGCGATTAGGCAGAATCTCCGCCTGCCAGCCGTGGTCTTTGTAGTGGTTGGGGTTGGCTTGGTTTTGGATATTGTCCAGCTCTGGGCGCACCAGTTCAGCCAGGTCATTCAGGCGAACGCCGTAGGCTTCGAACTCAGTGGAGTCGGTATAGTGTTCTCCCTTTGGGGCTTTGCACTCAACAAAAACTGTTACCAGCCAGTGGTGTTGCCAGTTGAGGATTTCGTGCTGCAGCTTCGCTCGGGCTATATCGCCAACGGCGCCACCTTGGCGTCGATAGCTGATAGCTAGGATGGGGTCGCCATCGGTATCCAGGCCGGTGCTGCTGCGAGCGGTGAGGACCAAGCCGGGCAGCCAGCGGTTTACCAGGCGGGCGTGTTGGGCCTGCTTGCTCATAGGTTTGCGGGGTTTGCGCTTGGCCATTCTCTATTCCTCAATATCCTCTACTCACTTAGCCCGCATTGGGCGGGCTTGAGTCAGTATTTGGTTTTCAGCAGGCCTGGGGCTGGGCGGTTTCGAATAACCCTGCTCGGCAGGTCTTATCCTTCCGTTCCTTTAGCTTTCTATCCACTACGCTGAAAATCTTTACGGTGTCTGTTTTCTTGTCGAATATCTGTATCCATCTAGTGAAAATATCGTTTTTGGCAATTTGTGTTGCCTCTTCAAAGGCTTCTTTTTCTGTGTGGTATGACTGCTTAAAATCTATTACGCCACCCATCTCAAGGTTGTAGGTGCCGTAAAATAAGGCGTATCGTTTCATTGGATCTTGGTCCTGTATTAGGGCCCAGTACCTGCGGCCCGGTTGGCTATTGTGGACAGTCCTAAGCTACGCGGCGAAATCACCGATATAAGTTTTCATTTGGGACTGAACCAGCACTGAGCTGAGGTGCGTCTGTAGCTCTCGGCCCATGGCTTCCTGTATGGCCTCTAGGCGTTTAATGCGAGCTGTAAGGCGTGGAGCGTCGCCACCAGTGAGGATGGATAGGCGCAAGTCAAAGCTGCGGGATTCCAAACCGTTGTAGGGGATACATTCAAATTTAAACCCGGCCGGGAGAACCTCTTCACTGCGGGCTTCGATATTTTCCAAGGCACTGCGGCTAGATTTAAAGTCATCAACGGAGTGATCCTCTTTGCGTGAGGATTCGATAGTGAGACGGCGCACGGCGGCAATGGCTTTGCTGGTGTTGATCGGCTCCCCATCGGCGGTATAGCAGAGGATGTTTTCGGCGTAATCCTCCATAAATTCCGCCATGGCTTTTTGTGAGCATCTATCGCCATTAAGTTGTAATAGCGCTCTATATTCAGCGGTTCTAATCAGGCGAAGTTTTGCAGAGAAGTCGGCGTGGCCGGGTTCTTGGGTGGTTCCCAAGTTGAAAATGGTTTGTGCGGTCATGCTTTCGGGATCGACAAAACATTTGGCGCTCTTATTACCGAAGTCCATGCAGTATTGCTCGAAATCTTCTAGCGATGTAGTTTCCATTTTCCCGCGATAGCGTGTGCGGCCCTGCTGATATTTTTCCAGATTTAGAATCTGGAAATCTTTTGGAGCTGCCATTGCTGGAGTGGAAAGCTTGGCCTGCTCAATCACAGACGCCAACTCTGCGGTAGTCTGTGATTCCTTAATTTCCTGAATTGCACTTCGATCCATAGTCATCGATAAATCCTTCTTTTCTTGATTGGGTTTGAAATGAGTTGAGTGTTTAAGGCTTAGCCGTTGCTTTTAAGTTTGGCGACGTTGCCTTTACTATCTTGGTCAAACAGTGGTGGCTGCTTCTCAGGGTAGAAACTCAGGGCGCCTTTGCTGCCGACATACATCGGGGTAGAAGTGGCATCATCCTGAACAATAGAGCCACGCATAGTTGGTTTTTTGAACTTGACGGTGTGTTCAATTTGAACCTGATCGCTATTCTGGATTTTGGACATTTTCAGGTTGATGTTTACCTCACCTTTTTTCTCGTGGTCGGTGACTGCACCGGCTACATCGCTGAGGGTGTGGGCTAGTTTCTCTAAAAATACTCCGCCGTCTAAGTCGGCGAAAAGCTGGGTGACGTTTGTGCTCATGGGATGCTCCAAGTTTTTTTAAAATTGGGCTCCATACCGGCAGCCCTAACGGTTACAGCTGACTGATGCGCCTGGGCGCGGTTAAATTTTTAGCTGGCTTTAGGTGCCGCATTTTGTTCAACGATGTCACGTATCCAGGCCATGCCTTTAGTGGTAACAAGTGCGGTGATGTGCTGCACTTTTACTGGTCCTACTTGATATTCACTTTCTTTTTGTTTTAAGAGTTTTTGTTCTAGAGCCCACTTTGTGGGTGAATTACGCATGGGTTCACGGCTGTATAAAAAGCCATTGTTGCGCAGAAGCTTCAGCAGATTATTCCTGCCCATTCCCAGCATTCGGGCGGCCTGGGTGACGGAATAGGGTTTTGTCTGGTTCACGCTGCCTCCTGTTTTTTTGGTTTTATTTGTGGGGTTTGAGCTTGTTGAGCTGCGAGTTTGCGCAGTTGATTTATTTGGATTTGTTGTAGCTGTACTGTGCGTACTAGCTCTTCGTAAAGTTCTAAAATCCGGCTAAATTCACTCATGGCTTAACCCCGTTGTTTTTTTGAACTTTCTTTCTCTGCCGATGGCGGGCTCCCAGTATCGACAGGGTTGGCAGCTCCAGCCGCGTAGTTTCAATTGCCCGTTAAATGCTGGTTCTGCGGGTTTCCCGCATTGGCGGCAAGGCATTTGCGGAAGCGGCTGGGTTTGGTTCACGCTGCTTCCTTCCTCTGTATTTCCAGGTGGTTCCATTCGCGGTAGAGGGCATTCAGTTTTTTATCGCCGTCTGCAATTACGCTTTGCGGTGCTCTGCCGTGGTAGCGCAGATTCATCACGTTGATTGCGTGTTCGTAGTTGTCGCCGTCCAGCAGGGAGAGGCTGGCAACGGGGACTGCGAAATCACTGCTATTCCAGGCTGAAAGCAAAACCTGTGCGGCTATTTCACTCGCGCCGGAGTATCCGTTGGCAACGCGGAGCAGGGTTTCCACGCTCTGGGTTGGGCTGAAAGTATTCATGCGGCATCACCTCCAAATGGTGGCCAGTTATTGTTTTGTGTTGGCCGTGCAAAAGTGGGTTTTGGCTGCACTAAACGGATGTTCGCTTTGTGGTCGGTGTTGGCGATATCGATGCGGCGTTTCAGCTGGTCGATATGGTTTTTGCTCATGGCCGTTGGATGTACAAACACGGTGGCGGTCATGCGATTCCCTCCCGGTTGTTTCGGATGCGAATGGTTCGAACTGTGGGGCGGCGCTGGAAGCGGGTGCGCAATTGGTCTTGTGCATCGGCACCGATGCCGCTGAGTACGCAGGTGAGCAGGGCGAATTGAATTAATCCGTGCTTTACCGCCTTGGCCACTGCGTCTGTGCTGTTGCGGGCGTGGAGTTTGTAAAAGCACTCCGCTAGCAGGTTGGTGACGTTCGTGACTGAGCACTGCATGGCCTGGGCGGTTTCGCGATTGGAAAGACCTCGGGCGCGATGGGTCAGTGCTTCGGCCTGGCGAGGTGCCAGTGGTCTGAGGTGTTTGGCGGTTTCCATTTGAGTGCCCTGTCCTTGGTTAGCAATTAAAGTAGCCGAAAGTTAACATGCCGGTCAATAGCCATAAGTTAATTTTTCACAGTTAATACCCTTGGTATGCTCGAAGAGCACTTATCACGGAGGATAAGAATGAAAAAGCTAAGTTGTGTGGTGGTAGGAGTTCTGCTGGTATTTGGCCTTAAGGGTTGTGCTGTAAAGAATGATGCGCCAGTGATAATTAGCGAATATTTCGCTATAGAGCATTTCTCTAGCAAGCAGGAAGTATTGAGTAAGGCAAGGCAGGCCTTGTTGAGAGATGGATTTAAGATTTTATCTAGTGATTTAGAGGCGGGTTATATCTCGACCTCCCTTAAAGATTGGAGGCTTTCGCCGGAGCAGGCCCATTGTGGTACGGCTAAAGGGATGGATTACTTGAATGACAATCACACCAAGACGGAAGTGGCTTTTAATGTGGTCGTTGATGATAAAGCTGTGATTGTTCGTTCAAACATCCAGGGAGAGTATATACCGGGAGAATTGGCTCAAAATCTTACTTTGAACTGTGTATCTCGCGGTGTTATAGAAGTTGAGATGGCTAAAAAAATACTGTTGTGATTCTTAGTATTAAAAAGCCCGTATTTGCGGGCTTTTTTTTATTCAGGGGTGTAAGAGCCAATAATAACGCCGCAAAAGGTTATGTCTTTGCCGGTCACATCCATCGGTGAGTAAGTTGGGTTGATCGGACGCAAGTAAATGTGGCCCATGTCTTCAGCATAAGTTTTGAAAGTTGCCTCTCCATTTATCTTGGCTATAACCCGGCATCCATTAGTAAGAGGTTTGTCGGGATCGACAAAAATGATTGTTCCCTCAGGGTAAGAACGCTGGCCTGGGTAAGGGCTAGTCATACTGTCGCCATTCACACGTAGTGCGTAGGCGCGGTCTGAGTGTGCAGCGGGGCAGGGCAGCCATGCTTCGGCTTCGCCGGGTTCTAGCAGATCTACCGCTTCACAAAAAGCGCCTGCTTGTACCCAGCTGATCAGGGGGATTCTCCCTTGAATTCTTGGTCCTTGTGTAACATTGCTTCCCTCCGTGTTACCTAGCAGTCCTGGACCTTTACCGGCCCCAGTGAGCAACCAATCCACTGACACCCCGAGAGTTTCTGCAATCCTTGTGGCGGTACTCATGCGCGGTAATTTTTCACCGTTCCGGTAGCTCCAAATAGTCACGGTGCTGACATCAAATAGGCGAGCTAGGGCCTCCTGCGTGTCTTCTACGCCGGCATGTGTAACGGCTTGTTTAAACCGCTTTGCAAAGTCAGGATGTTTCATATCGACATGTTAGCTACAAGTTAATTAATTAGCGGCTATTGATTTCAGGTAGCCGAAAGTTAATACTTTGGCTACTGACAGTAGGGAGAAGCCTAGATGACCCAGGACGTGATCAATTCAGCAATCGATGATGCGGTGAGGGTGGTTGGCTCTCAGGCCAAGCTAGCGCGGGCAATTGGGGTTACGCCGGTCTTTGTGTCTCAGATGCGTCGAGGGCTGAGAGCAGTGCCTCCAAAGTTATGCACAAAAATTGAGTTGGCTACTCAGCGGAAGGTATCTCGCGCCTGTTTGCGCCCTGATGTGTTTGGTTCGTTGGAGGGGCAAATAGATCAGCAAAGCATTCCAGAGGTTCGGGAGGCAAGTTAAGCCCGTGAGGGTTTGTCGGTGAAGCCAGAGTAACGATCATTGTCAAATCCCCATTTTATTGTCCTGCCATTCTGCGGTGAATGAGGGTTGGGATTAATTCATTGCGGTATATGGGGATTTGTACAGGGTTATCTCAAATAACCACAGAAAGGGCCGGTGAGGGACGCCAACCCGGCCCGCTTTGATGACGGCGGGAAAGACCGCTGACAGCCGGGAAAGACCGGCATTCAATATCTAATCATTGATTTTTGCCAATTCAGGTGAGTTCGCTGGAGGATTAGTTGTGTCTGAAGAAAGGGCTTTTGAGGGGGTTTGGATTTCGGCCAGTTTATGGCTGGATAAATCCTTAACAATGCAAGAAAAGGTGATGTTGGTAGAGATCAAGAGTTTATCCGCTGACCCGGTGAGGGGCTGTTACAAATCTAACAAGGCGTTCGCTGAATTCTTTGGGGTTTCTACATCGAGAGTTTCGCAAATCCTCACCTCGCTAGAAGATAAGGGGTATATCTATCTTCGCCATAAGCGGGAGGGAAAACGGGTTGTTGAGCGGAACATTTTCCTGTCTGAAACGCACTCTAAAAACCAGCCTGACCTATTTAGAAAACCTAAAGGGGGGTATTTAGAAAACCTAAACGACCCCTTTAGGAATCCTAAAGAGGGGTATTTAGGTTTCCTAAAAGAGAGGAATACATTACTGAGTAATACAGTAGAGAATAATACTATTGGAACAAATCCGGATTTTTCGGAAGTTGATCCGATTGAATCTGAATTTGACCAGCTGTGGAAATCCTACCCAAAGCGCGCTGGCGGTAATCCAAGGGGTGAGGCCCTGAAGGCGTATCGCAAGCAACGCAAACAGCACCAGCCTGAAGAATTTCAATCAGGGCTGGATCGCTATCGCTCCTTCTGCGAGCAAACCGGAAAGATCGGGACTGAATACGTTATGCAGGCCAAGCGGTTCTTTGGCCGTGGAAAACATTGGCAGGAGGAATTCAGGCCTCCAGTGAGTCACCAACAGGGAGTGGGCAATGAAAACCATAACTCAGGCGCTGGCAACCGGCTCCAGCAGCAACAGCAGCAGATCAACACGGCCTTCGCTAGAGCCTCGGCACGAGAGGCTGCTGTTGGCGCTGTGGAAACGCATGGCGCAGCTGTATGGCCACAAGTGGACTTCCCAGCGCGCGTTGTATGACTCGGAGCAGGGGGAGCGAAATGGGGTTTACGGTGAGGATTTTATGCTGTGGGCGCGAAAGACACAGGGCTTGTCTGGCAAGGATTGGGCAAGGGGGATGGAAAACATCGAGCACCGCAATATCGAAGCTGCGCGGGGTGGGGAGTCTAGCTGGCCGCCGAACTATGCGGAATTTCTTGGGCTTTGCCAGCCGTCCCCAGGCAGTGCGGCGCACAACAGGTTTAAACCTCTGGCGCTGCCTGACGATGGCGCTCAGGAGCGGGCCCGACGCTGCGGGGAGAGCGAGCTGGCAAAAATGCGGGGGTTATTCCAGTGAGTTCAGAGGGCGTAGAGGAGGAGGTTTTGGAGGGGGAATATATCCCTTGCGAGGAGTCCACCAGCGGGCCAACTACCTGGGCCGAGATGCTGGAAGATTTTAACTGGTAATTACAAATCATCATGGAGCGTGAAGTATGACCGTTGTAACTCTGACAGAAGCCCAAGAGCGAATTATGACTACTGTTGCGAGTAGACCCTTAGCGGTATTTCGTACGGATAACCCGCGCCAAGTGGATCTGGTGTTTGCTCATACGGTGGTGACTCAAAATAAAATCCGAGAGGTGCATGAGGATTATTTGGGGACTTTCCACCGGGATAATTTACATGTGGCGAGGAAGGTTTTTAGGGAAAATGCCGAAAGTTTACGAGCGGCAGCGTGATAGGGCCCGGCGGGGCCAGTTGAGGTTAGTGTTTACAGTCTTGGGGAGGTGGCATGAGATTCGATTCAGCGAGACAGGCTTGGCATGATGCCTTTGATGGCTCTGCGGCGGCGTTTGATTATGAGGCTATGGGCAATAGGAGCACGGTCACCTCAAAGGCTCGGCGAGGGCGGAAATTAATTATTCGGGGTGAGGTGCAGGGAGAGGCTAATCAGGTGATTTGCCGCATTGATGCGCCTCGGGTGAGTGGTGTTGAAACGATTGTGGGCAAGGGTAGCGGTAGCCGGGTTATGGATTCCTGTGAGAAGGGAATCATTCAGAGCGTGGTTGCCAAGCTGAGACAAAGTGACCCACTGGCTTACTGCTGGGGCATGGCTGCCTATGCACCACCGGCAAAAAGATTTAAAGAGCGGGCGGCGCTGTTGCAGTACTTGATCTCTGAATTCGATAAGTGGGAGGAGCCGCACCCGAGGGATAAGGTTAGCCAGCTGGCGTTATTTTGTATTAGTGCGAGTGCGTTGCGGGATGTGAATGGGCGCAAGGTGGAGGTGAAGCAGGCCCGCGCTATTGTTGGCTGTAATAAATCCACCTGGGATCTGGAGTGGAAGAATATTTGGCGTAAATTACAGAGGCGTTTGGACCCGCTACCAGCACGTGCCCTGGGCCCTGTTTCTAAGGTTGTGGAGTGTTACAAAGAAAAGTTTCTGAAAGTGGGTTGACAGACTTTGGCCCAGGATGGTACTTTTTTTCTAGCTTGCGGTATTTCCGCTTGCAACAGAAACCCGGCTCCCCCAGCCGGGTTTTTTCGTTTCTGACTTTCTATTTTTCATTGCTCCATCACCTGTACTTGGCGGCGTTCTTGTGGGCGCCGTTTTTTTATTCCTTAGCTCTGCGAGCGGAAATTCATGAACTGCAATCTGCAACGATTCGCCTATGGGCCAGATGCCACATTGGGGCGGCTGAGAGTGCGCGACTGTGTGTTTTATACGGTAGAGCGCCCGTGGTTGGGTAATCGTCCGTTCGAGAGCTGTATTCCTGAAGGGGTTTATTCCTGTAATCCCTATAACTCACCTAGGTTCCCCAATGTGTGGGAGCTTCAGGAAGTCCCTGGCCGCACAAAAATATTGATCCACACTGCTAATTATTCGGCGGATGTGCAGGGCTGTATTGGTATTGGTTCTGGCCTGGCTCCCGGTGGCTGGTGGGTGATGCAATCCCGCAAGGCAATGCAGCAGTTGCGAGAGCTGTTGCCGCCTGAGTTTGATCTGACAATTACGCACTATGTGCCGGAGTATCCGTGATGGGTATTTGGTCTGGAGTTAAGGGTTTATTTGCTGGCCCAGAGTCTGCGGGCAAAGTGCTGGATGCCACTGTAAATACCGTGGATGCGGTGTGGTTTACCAATGAGGAAAAATCTCGTTGGTATCTCAAATACCTGGAAGCCACGCAGCCGCAGAACCGGGCACGGCGATTAATTGCCTTTCTGGTGACATTGGTTTGGGCGCTGCTGGTTTTATTTATTGCGGCGGCCATGGCTTTGAAGGCGCCTTTTGTAGCAGACCTGAAAGGCTTGCTGGTTGATGTGGTTGTGCAGCCTTACAGCATCATCATCGGTTTCTATTTCGTGAAGTCGTGGGTGAGTGAGGTTAAGCGGTGAACACTGTAGCTCAAGAGGCAGCGAGGGAAGCCATGGTTCAAAAGATCGCCAGTGCAACCACCACGGTTGCTGCGGGTACAGCGGTAGTCGGTGGATATGCAGCACAAGAGTTATTGGCGGTGGGTGGTTTCCTGATTGCTTTGAGTGGGTTCATTGTGAATTGGTATTACAACCATAAGCGTTTGAAGCTGCAGGAAAGGCAGCAGGACGGGGATGATGGACATTAGTGTAAAGCTGGATACTTCAAAGTTTGATCGAGCATCGGCTGAATTAAAAAAGCAGTTACCTTATGCCAGTTCGGTTGCCCTAAATAACGTGGCC
Source organism: Microbulbifer mixtoriginis (SeqCode) (assembly GCF_052466765.1). NCBI lineage: Bacteria > Pseudomonadati > Pseudomonadota > Gammaproteobacteria > Cellvibrionales > Microbulbiferaceae > Microbulbifer > Microbulbifer mixtoriginis (SeqCode). The sequence continues at coordinate 1,555,546 of NZ_CP174289.1, read as the reverse complement.
TTTCGTATACGGGGGGAGGAGCGTGCGGCAATTGGGCGCATATTTGTAAACCCGGCGAAGCTGACGCTGAACTCTGTACTGGTGAAGAAAGCCACGAAGCGCTCAGGTGTTGCGAAGATCTTTATCCGAGATGAGGCAACCAACGGCACGGCTCCTAGTCAGTACTTGGCACCCTCGGTTATTGATGAGAACCGGATAGAGAAACGCTTTGAGCGTGCACTTCGTCATGCAGGCTTTTTACCAAGAGGTATGTATGCCGTGCATGGAAAGGAAGCCAAATTAAATAAGCATGGCAACATTTCAGTGGCGACTTATAAAAAGATCTTGGCAGAACTGCGCGCTAGCTCGGGCTCTAAAATGCGCGGGGTTGATAGCGCACAGGGCAGTAAGTCTAAATATTTTGTCGGAAAGATTAATGGGAAGTTGGGTATATGGAAAAGGGCCGGTGGTAAGCGCAACCCAACCGCTAAACCCATTCTTATATTCCTTAAAGGCAGGCCGAACTATCGCCAGCGCTTTCCTTTTGTTGGGATTGCACAGGGTATTGCTCGGCGGCACCTGCCGATAGAGCTTGATAAGGCAATGGACCATGCAATCAAGACTTCAAAGCGTTGATGAACGGGTCCTCCTGAGCGACCCAGCCCACGAGCAATTCGGGCCCGTGTTTTTAACAGATATCTAAAATTTCATAGGGGGTTATACCTTGGCTGGTGATATCTCTCTTGATGATCAGGCCACTCAATCGGGCTTTGCTCGCTTGGTTGGCGCTTCGCAGCCAGCGATTGCCAAGCACTACAAAGCTCAGCTGTTTACTGAAGGTGCCAGTTTTAGAGTTTGGCTTCATGAATATTGCGAGCGGCTGCGTACAGAAGCGGCAGGCCGTCAGGTTAGCGATGCCCGCAGCCGCCGCGATATGGCCCAAGCCATTGAGTCTGAGGTGAATGCTCAGATGAAAATGCGTGAGCTGTATAAAGATGATCAGCTAATCCTGGATATTGAGTCCGTACGCAAGGCGATGGTGGAGTGGTCCACCATTGGCAAGAATGAATTTTTAGGAGCGGTGGAAAGCATCGTTATTGCTATCGAGAGCCAGCATGCCATTACCATCGATCGCGAACCCCTACAGCCAAACATTGACGCTGCCCTCAAAGCTATTGGCAGTTACGAGATTGAATCTGAAGAGGCTGGTGGAGGAGGTGCGCCAGGCCTGGATACCGCAGCCTAAAATCCCGCTGATTGAGTGGTTGCCAGACAATATCAAACTGCCGTCGGAGGATAGCGATAACGCCGGTTATTACCGCAACGACTATGTGCCCTATTTCTGGGGCGTGATGCACGCACTGGATAATCCGGTGTCGTGGATGGTGGTAATGCAGAAGGCCGCGCAGATTGGCTGGACGGTTCTGCTGGCCACCGATATCTGTAAGGTCGCCGTCACCGACCCGGCCCGTATCCTGATGCTGTTTCCTAAGGATGAAAAAGGCCGGCTGTTTATGGATGAAAAGCTGGTGCCGATTATCGAAGGCTCGCCAGCAGTGAATCGGGTGATCGATATCACCACCAGCCGCAAGGGCGGCAGTCGCTCGACGCGGAAGAAATTCCCCGGCGGTGAGGTGCGCACCATTGGCTCCAACTCTATCTCCAATGTGAAATCCACCACAGCCCGCCGGGGCTATGTGGAGGAGCCAGACGATACCAACAAAGACGTCGGCGATCAGAGCGACTCTATTCGCCACTTGCGCGAACGCCTCAAGCGCATGCGCAATAAGAAATTAATTATCGGTGGCACACCTGCGGTAGCGGATCTTTCCCAGGTAGAGCATTACACCAAGCTCGGCACCATGCGCGTGCTGCCGGTGACCTGCCATGACTGCGGAGAATCCCATGTACTGGATTGGGAAAACGTTCGCTGGCTGAAGAAAGAAGAGGGCATACCGCACCCGGTATTCGGTCTGCACCAGCCTGATACTGCTATCTATGGCTGCCCGGAATGTGGCAGCGAATGGGATGACTACCGCCGCCAGACCAATATCCTGCAGACCTGCAAAACCGCGCGGGAAAGTGGTGATGATTTTGCCGGCTGGGTCAAAACCCAATGCGGTGAAGATTTTGGGCCCGATGAAATCGAACCGATAGAAACCTTTATGGAGCTCTCCGAGCTCTATGTGTGTATCCCCGGAACCGGCCTCGCCGATGTGGTGCGGGATTTTCTCGAAGCGGAGCATGAAGCCAAAAGCGGTGATGAATCCGCACGTATCGTATTCCAGAACAACAAACTGGGCCGGCCCTACCAGTATGCCGCTAGCCGCCTCCTGGACCATGAAAAACTACAAGAGGCCGCCGAGGATTACCCGGAATTATCCTGCCCCGCCGGTGGCCTGCTGGTAACGGTGGGCATCGATGTACAGCACGACCGCCTCGCGATATCGATACGCGCTTTCGGACGCAATGAAGAAAGCTGGCAGATGTTCTGGGGTGAGATCGATGGCGATACCGCAGACAAGCGTGACGACTGCTGGGCGGCCCTAGACAAGTTGGTATTCCAGCCTTTCGAGCATGAGCGCTTTGGCGAGATCCGCGCAGCGGCGGTGAGTATCGACTCTGGTGATGGTGGTACCAGCAATGCGGTGTATCACTGGGTACGAACCCGCGATAAAAAACATCGCAGCGTGCTGGTGATGGCCATCAAGGGTGACAGTAAAGACTTGGGCACCAAGGAAATCTTCACGCAACCTAGGCAGGTGGATTACAACAATCCCAAGCGCCGCACCAAGGCAGACCGCCACGGGGTTCGGGTTTATATGGTGGGTACCCATAAGGCCAAGGACCTGATCGCCAAGCGTCTGCTCGGCACCAGTGCCTACATGCACAGCTGCAAGCATGTGCGCCAGGACTACTGGGAGCAGGTGACTGCCGAAGTGAAAGCCCCAAGCAAAAAGCACAAGGGTAGGGAAACCTGGCAGCCGCGCCCCGGCAGGCCCAACGAGGGCACCGATACCGAGGTCTACGCCCTGCACGCAGCCCACGCCAAGGGCATGCATAAATACAACGAGAAAAAATGGTCCACCATCGAATCTCAGCTGGGCCAGCGCACCCTGTTTAGCGAACCGGATCAACCGCAGCCAGCCCCGAAAAAACCACACTGGCCAGCACAGCCGGTGGGCTCCCTACTGGATAGTTAAATGTCGAAAACCGCACAAGCCATGGTCGACCTCTATATCGAGGCCGAGATAGACGTGCTCGCCGGTAAAACCACGGTGATTAACGGCCGCCAATTTACGGCAGAGAACCTGCAGGAAATCCGTGCTGGCCGGCAGGAGTGGGAGCGCCGCGCACTGCAAGAACAACTAAAGGCTGCCGGCAAACGCCGCGGACCCGCCTACGCGAACTTTTACTAATGAACAAACTGGATTCTGTTATCGGGTTCTTTGCGCCCGAGGCCGCCCTGCGCCGCGTGCAAGCCCGCCGTGCCCTGGAGATTGCCGCCGCCTATGAAGCCGCGCGACCCAGTCGCCTTCGGAAAAATCCCGGTGATAACCGTAGTGGGGATTTAGTCATTGAAGGCAGTGTGGAAACCCTGCGCGGCCAGGCCCGGCACCTGGAGCAAAACCACGATTTTGCCTTTGGCATTCTCACCACCCTGACCAACAACATCGTTGGCCCACGCGGTATCGATGTGGAGTTCCAGCCCAAAACCTGGGATGGCGATATTCACGAAGGTCTCGCCAGCCAAATGAATGAAGCTCACAAGGAATGGGCGCGGCGCCCGGAATGCACCCGGCAATTCAGCTGGGGCAAATCCCAGCGCTTACTGTGCAATACCTGGCTGCGCGATGGCGAAACCCTGCTGCGGCACCTGCAGGGCACGGTACCCGGGTTAAAGCACCGCACCCTGGTGCCTTACACCATCGAATGCCTGGAACCGGATTTTCTGCCGGTGGATTACAACGATCCCAGCAAGCGCATAGTGCAGGGCATTGAGAAATCTGCCTGGGGGGAAGCCAAGGCGTTCTGGCTGCACGACGAACACCCGGGGGCCTCTCTGAACTGGCGTATGAAGCGCAGGCGCCACACTGCCGAAAATATCGAGCATCTGAAATTTGTGCGTAGGCTGCATCAGACCCGTGGGGTTTCCATCTTTGCCGCAGTGATGAATCGCCTCAACGATATTAAAGACTATGAAGAAAACGAGCGTGTTGCCGCCAAGATTGCCTCGGCCATGGTTGGCTTTATTCAGAAGGGTAGCCCTACTGAGTATGAGCATGATGATGCTTGGGATAGCGAAGGAAAGCGCATTCTCGATATCCGTGCCGGTGCCATCTATGACAATCTCCGCCCCGGGGAATCTGTCGGCACCATCCAAAGCAATCGCCCCAGTGGTCTGCTAACGCCATTTTTAGAAACCATGCACCGCATGGCTGCCGCCGGCACCATGGCCAGCTTTAGCAGTATCAGCAAAAACTACAACGGTACTTATAGTTCGCAGCGCCAGGAACTGGTGGAGCAGTGGACCAATTACGAAACCCTCAGCCTGGAATTTTGTGAGGAGATCGTGGAACCGGTCACCCGGCGCTGGGTGCAAATGGGGTTACTGGCCGATGCCTTTCAAGTGCCCGCTGATGTCGACCCGGCCACCCTGATGCATGTCGATTTTATTACCCCAGTGATGCCCTGGATTAACCCAGCCCACGAAGCCAGCGCCGATGAAACCCTGCTGGAAAATGTACTGGTCAGCCCACAGCAGACCATCCGCCGCCGTGGCAAAAAGCCGGACGATGTGATTAAGCAAACCGCGGCCTGGCAGCGGAAGCTGAAAGAAAACGATATCACCACCCCAAGCAAACGCACTGCGGTCCCCGCAGAAAATACTGAGTCCGACTCCGAGTCTGACTCCGACTCTTAATAGGAAACCGCAATGCCTAAAAAATCCTGGTACAGCATCACTTCCGCCGCAAACAAAGGTGAAGCCGATATTTATCTGTACGACACCATCGGTTATTGGGGGGTAACGGCAAAAGACTTTGCCCGAGATCTGAAAGCGCTCGGGGATATCAGCAAGATCAATTTGCACATTAACTGCCCTGGTGGTGATGTGTTCGACGGCACCGCTATTTACAACCTGCTCAAAGATCACAAAGCCGAGGTGGAAACCTGGATTGAAGGCATCGCAGCCAGCATGGGTAGTGTGATCGCTTTAGCCGGGGATACGGTTCATATCGCCGAGAACGCCTATTACATGGTGCACAACCCCAGTGCCGGTGTGCGAGGCGATGAGCGCGCCTTGGAAAAAACCAAGAGCCTGCTGGCAAAAGTCAAAACCACCATGATTGGTTTGTATGCCTCACGCACAGGGATGTCGGATGAGGAAATCAGCCAAGTCATGGATGACGAGACTTGGTATACCGGCGCCGAAGCCGTGGAAGCCGGCTTCGCTACTGATACCACTGCCGCAATGGAAATGGCTGCCAGCTTTAACGCCGATCACTTAAACCAATTCAAAAATACCCCGCAAGCCATTAGTGCATTGGTTATGCAGGGGCCCACTGAATTTAGATTCCCGTCTGCGGTTGCAGACAATCCCCCCAAAACCAAGGAGGCGCAAGCCATGACTACAACCACCTCCACTACGCCAGCTGCAACCGCTGCGACCGAGGTTACCCCAGAAATGAAAGCGCAGATTGCCGCCGATGCCAAAGCACAATTTGCAGCGGATGAGCAAAAGCGCAAAGACACGATTAAGGCCGTTTTTAAAGGCTTCGAAGCACACAGCACCGTGATGCAATCTTGCCTGGATGATATGGACTGCACCGCGGAAAAAGCCAAAGACCAGCTGCTCACAGCCCTGGGTAATCAAACCCCAACCCCGGTGCAAAGCTACAGCGTAGTGGTGCAGGAGGGGGAGGGTATCAAGCGCATCAAGGCGGATGCTGAGAATGCTATTGCCATACGTGCTTTTGGCGAGAAGCGCACCGAAGGCAACAGTCTGGCCGGCTATACCATGCTGGAAATTGCCCGCATGTTTATGCACGCCCACGGACAGAATCTAGCAGGGCTGGATAAAATGGGCGTGGTGGCTGCAGCCTTTACCCATAGCTCTGGTGACTTCGCTACCGTCCTCGGCAATATCGCCAATAAATCGATGCTGAAGGGTTACTCTGAAGCGGCAGAGGTGTTTCCGCAGTTTACCGCCACTGGAAACTTAAGCGATTTCAAGATAGCCACTCGCACGGATCTTGGTACCTTCCCCTCACTGCGCCAAGTGGCACCCGGGGCAGAATTTAAATATGTGAGTATCGGGGAGCGCGCCGAGACTGCCGCGCTGGCCACTTACGGTGAACTCTTCTCCATTAATCGCCAGGCGATTATCAATGACGACCTGGGGGCCTTCACCCGCATTCCGCAAAAGATGGGTCTTGCTGCTATTCGCACCGTGGGGGATTTGGTTTTCAGTATCCTGATCAACAATCCCAAAATGGCCGATGGCAAGGCCTTATTCCATACCGACCATGGCAACCTAGCTACTAAGGCAGGCATCAATACAGCCAGCATCGATGCCGCGCGGGTTTTGATGGGCAAACAGAAGGACGGTACCGCTTTCTTAAATATTCGCCCCAAATTCCTGCTGTGTGATATCGCCGATGAGGGGGCCGCAAAGGTAGCGCTGGAGTCAGAGTTTGAAGTGGGTGCTACTGAGAAATCCAATACCGTTCCCAACAGTGTGCGCAATATTGCCAGCGTGATCTCCGATGGTCGCCTCAGCGGGCACAATGGCTGGTACCTCAATGCCGACCCGGTAGCGCACGACACCATAGAAGTGCTTTACCTGGATGGCCAGCAAGCCCCAGTACTGGAGCAGCAAAACGGCTGGAATATCGACGGGGTAGAATTCAAAGTGCGCCTCGATGCAGCTGCGAAAGCCTGGGATGCAAAAGGCATGGTGAAAACGCCCAAGACCTAATACCCAGCTCAAACCGAGCCAAAACTTAAACAATCCGAACGAGGCCGCAATGTGCGGCCTTTTTTATTGCAACAGTTCTAACCCAATCGAGAGAAAGAGAATGGCTACTAATTTTGTACAAGACGGGCGCATGCTGGATTACATCAATAGCACCAGCGCGGATATTACCTCTGGCCAGGTAGTACCGGTCGGCGCAGTGCTGGGTGTAGCGATGGATGATATCGCCGTGGGCACATCTGGTGTGATCGCTATTGATGGCGTTTTCACCGTGCCCAAGATATCCGCTGCAGAGATCAGTCAGGGGGAAACCCTCACTTGGGGTATCTCTGCTGCAGCCTTTGACGATAGTGCTGCAACAGCCGCAACCGGGGATATCACTGGCCCTACCGCCTTTGCCGCAGAGGCTGCCGGTGATGGCGTTACCAGCCTAGCGGTGAAGTTTACCGGCGTGCCGGGCACTGTGAAGACCTAGGTGATCCATGGATCTGGACCAACGAGCCGCAGAGCGCGCGTTTCGTAAATGGGGCAAGCCCGCTACTTATTCAGACGGTAGCGGTGCTGAGCCTATTGATTGCCGGGTGATCAAGGATCAAGAGATTGACGACTTCGATGAGGATGAGCGTGTGCGGGTGCCGCGTATCGAGTTGAGTCTGTTGGTGAGTGAGGTGGGAGTTTACAACTCTGGGGCGGTGATAACGCTCAGTGGTGTGGCGTATCAGGTGCGCAGGCGGTTATCGGATGATGGAGTTGTTTGGCGGGTGTTGGTGGATGGGTAGCCCAAAAAGTAGAGTTATTGAATTAAGGCCTTTGGGTGTATTAAGGGTGGTCGAAAAGTGTACAGCCGTGCATTTTATAACAAAGATCAGCAGCAGCTGCTCCTATTTCTAGGTGAAACTTTGTAACCCATTGATACTTAAAGGGTTCCAAAAGTGATATAAAGCAGAGAAAATACAGAATTATAAAGACGCTGCTTTATATCTTTTTTTGTACATTTGCGCCAAGTGCAGATAGCTTATTGATATGCTGAGTTTTTTTCATCTTCGAAGGAAATGGGGCTTAGAAATATAGAGCAGGGTGATATAAAGAAGCTTCTTTTGAATTAACTGTTAACTTTCAAGGAGAGATAGTGGAACTTCCCAAGTTTAAATATCATCCTGACCCTCTAGCTACTGGCTCAATTGAAGCTAGTGATGAAGTCTGCGAGTGTTGTGGCAAAGCAACTGGTTATATTTATTCATCAATCCTCTATGCCGAAGAAGAAATCGAATTTATCTGCCCTTGGTGTATTTCCGATGGTTCGGCAGCTAAAAAATTTGATGGTACGTATATCGATGATTACCCACTAATAAATGCGGGTCTAAGCGAAGAAGTTATTTCAGAAGTTTGCGAACGAACCCCAGGCTATAACTCTTGGCAACAAGAGCAATGGCAAAGCCATTGTGACGATGCCTGTGAGTTTCACGGAGATGCTGAAAAAGAAGAGTTAAAGGCTTTATCAGGTGAGGCACTTGATTCATTCTTAGAAAAAGAAATGATCAAACCTGATATCTGGGTAAATATACTCGAAGGCTACCAAAAGGGCGGTAGTCCGGCTGTTTATAAGTTTAAGTGTCGTAAGTGTCCAGAAGTTATCTATACAATGGACTTCGACTAAAAAGTTAACAGGGTGCTCAACCGGACGTGGCTTCGCCCCGCGCGGTTAGCTTGGCGTTATGTGTCATCCGGTTGGGAGAGCTATGAGAAAAATTAGAATTTTATTCCTATTGCTTTTACCTCTATCATCTATTTCTGTGCAAGCTCTAGACGGGCAGGAGTGTAAGTCGAGCGTAGAAGCGTTCAGAGGTTTTACTGTAGCAGTTTCAAATGATGAGAATTGTATATCTATAAACTGCTCTGGGGTCAAAGCCAGAAACATAGAGTCCGCACTTGCTCTGTGTCATCAAACAGAAAAGGACCACAAGTTTTGCGGTTGGCATGGCAGTCAAATCGTAAATAATGCAAATATCCTGTTGGTTAATCCAGGTAATTACAATGTATCTATTAGCAAGTGCAGCACATAACAAGGCGCTGTTGTCGCAGCCTGCGGCTGCTGGGACGTCCCACTTCGTGGTCCGCCCCAAAGCTTGGCGTTATGGCACTAAAGGAGTTTCAATGAAGAAGGTATTATCTGCAATATTACTTTTGGCTAGCTCAAACATGGCTTTTTCATATTCTGAATGCATTATGGACGTTGATTCAGTTTATGTTACATCTGACGATGGAGGCGCTGAGGTAATATGGATTGAGCTGAGTAAGTCTGACGGAAGTAGCACTGCAGTTTACAAAGATTTAAGCAGCGAGTTGTCGGAAGATCAAAAGAATAGAATCTATTCTATGGGGTTAACTGCATTTACGTCAGGTAAACGGTTAAAGGTTAGGTACCCAGAAAATGGATTAAACTGTGATTCTTTAGGTGCGGCACGTAAAGATTTTTTGGGACTTAGGATGGTGAAGTAATCTTCTAGCGGTGCCATAACAAGGCATTGCAGCACGACCGCCAAAGCTACGCAGTTTTTGTGGTCGCCGCGCTTTTACCACAAAATCCGCCCAGCTTCGGCGGCGGCTGAATACGGCGTTAGGTTCGGGGAGAGTATGAATAGGTTTATTTTATTGATTTTACTTTTTCTTCCAGTTGTATCGGCCGGTACTACTTTGCCGAGGGTTGAAATTGGTGAGCTGCTAGATCGGTCAGATGTTACTGCTATTGTTAGAATAGAAAATGGTAGTACATTAGGAACTGAAGAGAAGCCATGTGGAGTTTCTTACAAGGCAAAGGTAATCAATCCTATAAAAAATTCAAAAGTAGGTGAATATATAGAGTTCGGTTATTTTATTGGCCACGGTTTAGGTAATTATTATCTTGTATTTCTAAATAGGAAAGAAAGTGTCTTTAGACCTTTAATGAGTACGAATTCTACTTCGCAAGCAGCTGAGGCAGAATTACGGAAAAATTGTCTATCAAGTTTTCCTGATTTGATTGTCATGCACAGTGGTTATGGTATTAGAAAGTTAGAGCGCCCAAGCGAAAATGGATACAAGGATGCCATATTACTTCCTACTCGTTATGTGGATATCAATACACCTGAAAAACTTTTAGAAACAGAAAGGGAAATATGTTACAGCTGGGAAAACTGTAAATGGATTACTAAAGAATATTTATTGGAATATCTTGGTAGGAAAAAATAAAATACCTAACAAATTGCTGCAGCTGACACCTTGAACTTAGTTTGAATTTCGCGCTGATGCGCAAAATCACCCTAAGTTCAATGCGCAGCTGAGCAAGGCGTTAGGGCTTAAGCAGGAGATACAAGGTTGTTTGAGGCATTCAAAAAGCATTCGGCAGCTACAAGAATTGTAGAAGAACAACTGTACGAGATAGTTGTTGAAGAGCTTGCTCAAGGGCTTAGGCGCAATGGTTTGTGGGCAAAGGCAGTAGCGAACGCCAATGGTCAAGATGAAAAAGCCAAAGCTCTTTACATTCAATATCGAGTTCAATCTTTAAAAGATGAACTCGAACTTGCGCGCCAAGCAAGTAAAGCTCAACAGCCACCACCTCAATCAGCCTTCACTAATAACGCGACTCCCGAAAACTTTAATCCAGAGCCATCATCAGAAAATGAGAAGTCTACGTGGATACACACCTTGGTGTGGACTATAGGCGGGCTATACGGCGCGCTATACATCTCGGGTTTTTTCTCACAATGATCAGCCCTAACAATTACAAGCAAAGGGATTGTCAGGCTACGCCTGCCAACCCCTGTTGTAGGCGTTCAGGCTGTAGAAAAACTCTTAAAAGGTAGCTTTTTTGTTAAAATGGAGGTCTTGATGTCGAGATTATCCATATGCCCAACTTCAAACGTTACGATTACAACCAAGATGCAATGGTCGTCATCAATTTCGAAGAACAATTACAACCTGAAACCTTTGAGTTTACACTTCATCATCTGATTGATGATCATATCGACCTCTCTGCCTTCCATAAAAAATATCAAAATGATAGCGGCGGGCGAACCGCTTATGATCCAGCTATCCTCCTGAAAATCATATTGTTTGCTTACTCAAAAGGCATTACCTCAAGTCGTGAAATTCAATGGCAATGTGAGAACAATATCCTCTTCAAAGCACTGTCATGCGATACCGTTCCGCATTTTACTAGTATTGCAAGTTTCGTAAGCAGTTATCCTGATGCGATTGAGTCGGTGTTTGAGCAAGTGTTACTGGTCTGCGATCAGCAGGGACTGCTTGGAAACGAACTTTTCGCAATAGATGGATGCAAGATGCCATCCAATGCCAGCAAAGAACATTCGGGGACTTTTAGAGAGCTAGCACAGAAGCAGGAAAAAATTCGCAAGAAGATCAAATATTTCCTCAAAGAGCACAAGAGGCTGGATGGCAGGAAGCCTAAAGAAAAAGAGCGAAAGCAAGCGGTAGCTAAAGCGGCGGATACGCTGCAGAAACACTTTGATAAAATTGATCAGTTCTTAAAGAATCATTCCCCCAGGATGGGGCAAGGTAAAAAACCTAAAGAAGTGAAAAGTAATATCACGGACAATGAATCAGCTAAGATGACTACCAGCAAGGGAACCATCCAGGGCTATAACGGTGTTGCCGCAGTTGATAGGAAGCATCAGATAGTTGTTGAGGCCCAGGCCTTTGGAGAGGGCCAGGAGCATCATACATTGAAACCTATTCTTGATGGCATCAGTTGCCATTATCAGAATATAGGAATAGATGAAGACATCTTGGCCAAACAGGTCATCATTACTGCTGATACTGGATTCTCCAACGACGCTAACTACAACTACCTGCGAGAGAACGGCATCAATGCCTACATACCTGATAATAAATTCCGTTCACGTGATAAAGCTTTTACAACGCAAAAAACCAAGTATGGCAAGCGCAATCAAAAAGGTAGGGCTAATGTCCAGAAGACTACCCCAGCTAGTGAATTTACATTCAACAAGAAAAAGAAAACCTGTATCTGTCCTGCAGGAAAAGCCATGCTCTTGTTAAAAGAAGAGCATGTCAGTGAAGGTAAGAAGAAACTACTGTTCGAAGGGCGCCTCACCGACTGCAGGGCATGCAGCCTTAAAAGTCAGTGTATGCGAAACCCAGACTCTGCTGACTCTCGAAAAGGACACGGAAGGCAAGTATCCCTTACGTGGACAAACGGACGGACAGCCACCGACTGGATGAAGAAGAGGGTTGATAGTATCGAGGGCAAGACCATTTATGGACATCGAATGTCTGCTGTCGAACCGGTATTTGGAAACATTGGTACCAATAAACGATTGAATCGCTTCTCGCTACGAGGAAAAAGTAAGGTTCAAGGACAATGGCAGATGTTCTGCTTGGTACATAACATTGAAAAGTTGATGAGATATGGCAGTATCCACTGATTGAGTATAAATTAAGGGCATCAAGATGCCTAAATTTAATACAATGAATGAAATTTGGTGGTATAGATAAAATTTGGCCGAAATTTCAATTGGAGGAATCTGGGAAATGGCAGATTTTTCTAAAACTGTTTTTCTACAGTCTCGTTAATTACCCCCTGAGTAGCACTTAAAAACCCTACGAGTTAGCGCTGGTGGGGTTTTTTATTGCCTGCGGTAGCGGGCTGTATAGAAACCCATAGGTTGAGAGGAATGATACTGGAGTTGGTGGCGGGGTATTGTCTAAACCGCCATTGGCGTGTAGTGTTGGAGGCCTAAAACTTACATAGCGGCCTCCCGCACCCGTTAGCAGCGGTTTTTTTTGCGCCCGAAATCCGTGCGCGAAATGCCAGTTATGGCGGGATGAGATAGGCGTGAATACAACACCCCTTTGGGGAAATAGCGCCCGGGCTTCTATGTAGGCCTTAGTGAGTCCCGCCGCCTCAGCAAAGCGGCACCTCTAAAACTACATGGAGGCCGCCCATGGCCAATCCCCAATTAATCTCCAAGATGGATCATTCTCATTGTGTGCTACAGCCGGCTCACGTCCAGCAGCTGCGCGAACTGCAATATCTCAATTTAGCCCGCCAGCGCATTCTCGACTGGCCCGATTCCCCAGTAAAAAACGCCGCACTCAATGCCCTCTGTGGCGAAGAGGGTGCGGTCCTGGATGGATTGGCCTACGCCGCCGAACGTATGGCTGCGAGGCAGAGTACTGAACATTAACCACAGGAGAGTGATTATGAGTAATGTAATTCCATTTGATTTCAAAAGCCGCCAAGTACGTATTGTTGAGCAGAATGGTGAGCCGTGGTTTATCGCCAAGGATGTAGCAGAAGTGCTTGGGTATTCCGATGCCCATAAGATGACTAGCAAATTGGATGATGACGAAGTTCAAAACCGCCAGATCGGCGGTTTTGGAAATCGTGGTGTGAACCTCATCAATGAGGCGGGTTTGTACTCGGTAATCCTGACAAGCCAGAAAGCTGAAGCCAAAGCGTTCAAACGCTGGGTAACTCATGAAGTCCTGCCCAGCATCCGAAAGACGGGCCAATACGGTGAACCTAAAGAAGAGTTGTCAGGCGATAAGTTATTGGTCGTTGCCAATCGCTCATTTGGAGCTGCTCACGGATTAGCCAAACGGATGGGCATGAAGGGGAATCAGGCTATCTTACTGGCCAATCGGGTAGTGGAAGAAACTACCGGCATCAGCCCAATGAAGTTAATGGGTGTAACCCACCTGGAGGCCGAGAATAACGAACCTCTCTATACCCCCTCGGAATTGGGTAAAGCGTACGAAATGAGTGCCCGAGAGTTCAACGCCATCCTACAGCGGATGGGGCTCCAGAAGCACGTGGAATACAAGCCGCGCAAGAAACGCTGGGAGTTAACGCCAAAGGGTGAAGAGTTTGGTCGTTATTGCGATACCGGCAAGAATCACTCCGGCGGCGCCCCCGTGCAGCAGCTCAAATGGCGTAAGGCAGTACTGGAAGAGGTAGCTCGATATGCCGAACAGCTCCGCGATAAGTTGCCAGGGGGCTCCTTCCTTAAAGTAGTGTAAGTTTGATGGCGGCCATGAGCGTGAATACAATACCGCAAGGAAATAGCGCTCGCCCACTTTTCATTCTCCTTTGGGTGTTCAGTGGCTGCCGCCTTGTCCAATCAGACCTATTGAAATCGTTATGAACATAAATTGGCGGATAATGGGGTGGTTTGGCGGGCGTTATGTGTGTTTAAGTTTTAAACGTGGTAGCTTGTAGTAGATATGAAAAGTTTTTTTCTTATTATAATTTCACTTTCCATTTTGGGTTGTAATTCTGCCCTTGTAACGTATAAGCCACCTCAAAATAGTAATTTGGCTAAATTGAAATTGCCAAAAGATGACAACACTTTATACATGCTAGGTGAGCTAAACGAGAAGGGTTGTGCTGTCAACTTTAGAGCTGTAAGGACTGAAAGCTATTTGGATAGCGAAAATGTATATGTTCAAGTTAACAAAAATATTGTGCTTCACGTGAATAAATCAGGTAAAGAAATTTGTAGAGGCACTTATGCTATGAGCCTAGAGAGTAATAAACGCTATGAAGCGTATCCACTTTTTTGCGTCGTCTTCATCTACGATATTACTGGTGGTAAAAAAGGCGAAAGGGTAGAGACTGAGATGCTTAACGGTTGTGTGAAAGAGTAAATTTTAATTTTCTTTACATGGCTATTTGAATCGTCGATATCAAAAAGATAGCTAGTTAAAACCACAGTAGTTTTTCAAACCCGCACCAGCGGGTTTTTTTATGTCCAAAATTCCTGGAGCGCTACGCCATGACCCAACGCATAACAATCCGCGATGCCGTACTAAACAAGCAGAAAACCCTGTCCGGCTACAACTTTCCCTCAGCGGGAACCACTGAAGGCATTGAACGGGAAAAGCTGCCGGCCATCCTTGTCGGCTTTGCTACGGAACAAACAGAACAGGAACTCTCGGGTACTACCCGCCAGCTGGATCTTGTTGTGTCGGTGGTGGTGCATAGCCGGGGGGTATCTATAAGCTACTGGATATGACTGCAGAGAATATTGAGAGAGTACTGTAGAATTTCGGTTTTTACCATTAAAAATCGATCACATTGAGTGAAAAACACCCAAGCTTTGCACTTCATGACAAAGGCCAGCAACCGCTTTTCCTATTTTCGGTGAACATTAGTAACCAATTAATATTTAGAGGGTTTTCAACGTGATACAAAAAGGAGAAAATGCCGGCCAGCAAGGATGGAAAGTAGGGGGGCTTTAATCGTTACGAGAGTATAGAGCCATTTCCATTTTTGGAGTTTAACAAATAAGGTTTAAAATGAGATTGTTTAAAGTATATTTTCTACCGGTAGCCTTGATTTTAAGTTTTTCCTCTTCTACTCATGCAGGATCGACTCCACTAACCAAAATAGAAAAGATTCTCGTTCATGAGGGGGATAGAGTCTTTATTAAGACAGTAGACTATTTGAACCCGCCTGATTGTGCCAAGGAGATAAAAGAGTTTGCAATTGATGTATCAACGAATACTGGTAAAGCAATGTATTCGGCTGCTTTGGCAGCCGCATCCCAGGGTAAACAAGTAGAAATCCATGGAAAGCATGGATGCAATTATTGGGGAGATAGGGAAGATATTAATGTGATTGTTGTTCCTTTTTAGTAATCAGTTCAAATAAGTGGTTGCATTTCACTGCGAGCCTTTGGGTCTTCCAAGAAAACGCTGCGTTGCTCGATAAGACAGAGAGTAAATCTATATATCTATAAATATTATTTTTTTAGTTAATTATTGATATCCTAAGTTGAAGCGATTGGTGCAAAAGACACTGTCGAATTATTGATGCCCTAAACCCGCACCAGCGGGTTTTTTTATGCCCAAAATTCCTGGAGCAATCCCATTGACCCAACGCATAACAATCCGCGATGCGGTACTAAAAAAGCTGAAAACCTTATCCGGCTATAACTTCCCCTCAGTGGGTAGTACTGAAGGTATCGAGCGGGAAAAACTGCCGGCCATCCTTGTGGGCTTTGCCACGGAACAAACAGAGCAGGAACTCTCAGGTACTACCCGCCAGCTGGATCTTGTTGTGTCGGTGGTGGTGCATAGCCGGGGGGATATCTATGAACTGCTGGATCAGGCTTCTGAGGATGTAGAGGGCGTCCTGCAGGATCGAACCCTGGGCAGTACCTGTGAGATTTTTGCGCTGTCACAAACCGATTTTGCCCTGGATCAGGATCACCCGCTTGGTGAAGCACGCCTGACCTATACCGCCCAATATTCCACTGAATGACGCACCCCTGCGTCGGACTTTCACTTCTAAAAAAGCAACTGGAGAACCCCTATGTCTCAATTGGCTCAGGGCACCAATATCTATTTTATCGACCCGGCAGATGACTCTGTGCAGAAAGTGACCGGGCTGAATTCTTTTAACCCCGGTGGCAATCCGGCGGATCAGATCGACGATACCTCCTTGGAGGATTTGGATAAAAAATTCAAACGGGGCCTGCGTACACCGGGGCAGGCGTCGGTAGGTCTCAAAATTGATCCGAGAAATGCAGTCCATAAACGCCTGCATGAGCTGTCCCAAGATGACACCGTGGACAATATGAAATGGGCGGTGGGTTGGAGTGATGGCACCGAGGCGCCCACGGTGACGACCGGCGAGTGGACCCTACCGACCACCCGCACCTGGTTCACCTTTGAGGGCTATGTGGCCGACTTCCCCTTTGATTTCCAGCAGAACAGTTTGGTCACTGGTGAAATGTCGATCCAGCGCAGTGGCGGTTCGGCCTGGACCGTTAAGTCTTCAACCTGAGAGCTTAATTATGGAATTAACAATCGAATCCCTGCAGCAGCAGGGGGCTTTTTCCGGTGCGCCTGTGAAGCGTTCCATTACCTGGAAGCAGGGTGAACAGGAGTTGTCGGCAACCGTTTATGTCCGCCGACTCTCTTATCACAGCGCCGTCAGTGATGTGGCGGCGCTGCGTGGTGAGGGGGATGTGATTGCCGGGCGGATCGCTGCCTGTATTGTCGATGCCGAGGGCAAGCCGGTGTTTACCCCGGCGGATATTACCGGTGAGGCAGACCCGCAGCGCGGCCCGCTCAGTGCGAATCTGACCCAGGCCCTGCTATTGGAAATCGGCGCGGTCAATAATCTGGGAAAGACGCCCAGCTCAGCGAGCTAGACGAACTCTGGCATGAGTTGGTGCTGAATGGTATCGGCGGTTGCACCATCGCCGAGGCCCAGCAGCGACTCAGCTATGAAGAGGTCCAGCGCTGGGCACTCTACCGCAAAAAACGCGGCTCCCTGCATCTTGGGATGCGAATCGAAAGATCATCGGCGCTACTCGCCACCCTCTACGCCAATACCCATCGTGGTAAACGCAACCCTGTAAAAATCACCGACTTTATGCCCCATGAGGAAGAGCCAGAGCTATCGCTGCAAGAGGCGATGAAAAGCTGGTCCTAGGGGCCAGTGGATCGCTATGTCTAAAAAAAGCCTGGGCACATTAACGCTGGATTTAATCGCCAAGGTGGGCGGTTTTGAAAAGGGGCTGGATAAGGCCACTCGTCATACGAATAAACGTATGCGGGAAATTAAAAAGAGCAGTCAAACCGCCGCACGGGCTATCGGGGCCGCCTTCGCCGCGATTGGTGCGGCAGTGGGCACCAAGGAGATTATTGAGGCCACTATCCGCCAGGAAAACGCCTTACGTCAGTTGGAAGCGCGGCTTAAATCCACCGAGGGCGCCGCCGGTCTCTCCTCGGAGGAATTGCAAAACCTGGCTGGCACCATGCAGCAGCTCACCACCTTTGGTGATGAAGCCGTGATGGAAATGGAAGCGCTGCTGCTCACTTTTACCAATATCCAAGGCGAGGTATTTAAAAGGGCTACCCCGGCGATTCTGGATATGTCCGTGGCCATGGGTACAGATCTGCGTTCCTCGGCAGTACAGCTGGGCAAAGCGCTGAATGATCCAATTAAGGGAATTTCAGCCCTGAGCCGTACCGGTATTCAGTTTACCGACGCGCAGAAAAGCACTATTGAAGCCCTGGTGGAATCCGGTCGCACTGCTGAGGCGCAGGGGCTGATCCTTGAAGAGCTGGAAAAGCAATTTGGTGGCGCTGCCGAGGCGGCTGCGGATACTTTTGGTGGGGCATTAAAGCAGGCCCAGAATGCCTTTGGCGATCTGCTCGAATCCGAGGGCGGGCTCAATGAGGGGAAAGCGGCCCTGCAGGAGCTGACCGAACTGCTGCAAGATCCGGCTACCAAGAAGGCGGCCGCTGCGCTTACCAATGGTTTGATCAAAGGCTTTACCGCAGTTTCCAAAGTGGTTACCGACACGGTGAACACGGTTCAATATCTGGCCGAGGAATTCGCGGCAATTACTGTGGGCATTCATGCCGGCGATATTGTGCGTCTGGAGCGGGATGCCCAGCGTATTCGCGATGTGCTCGACAGCAATGACTTCGGCCAGCGTCTGCGTTTCTTCGGCCCGAAAGGCGTGGTGGAATATTGGAATGACGAAGAATTAAAAACGGAGCTGGCGCGGCTGGAATCCGCGATTGATACCTATTACAAACCGCGCTCAAAAATTACCGGTAACTCATCACCAGCTCCCGCCGGCCTAGTTGAAAATACCAGCCTGGTTACTGATGCGAACCCGGAGGGTGAGCTACTTCCGCCTGTAGACCATTGGCTGATTTTTAACGAAGTCATCGAAGAACTCGGCACCGAATTTAAAATTGCCAAGGAAGAAGCTGAGGCCCTGCAGCGCAATCAGGAAGCCTATGGGGGTTTACTGCGGGATTTGCGTACCGATGAAGAAGTGCTCACCGATCAGATGCGCGAGCGCCTGGCCATCGTCGATGCCATGGCTGGCCTCACCGAAGAGCAGCGGGCCAGCACCCTCGGCCGTATCGCCGATGCCGCCACCGAAGACGGCCCAACCCTGGGCGGCCTTGGCAGTGGTGAGGATGTCGAAACCGCGCGCACCGAGCTGGAAGACTGGTATTCCACCCAGCTGCAAATGCTGGAGCAATTCCGCAGTGAGCGCGCCGACCTCAATGCCACCTGGGATGAAGAGGAATTATCCCTGCGGCAGCAATACGAAGAGAGCCTGACTGAAATCACCCAGGCCAATGAAGACCTGCGCCGCCAGCAACAGCTGGATGGCTACAGCACCTTGATGCAGGTGGCTTCAGATTATTACTCGGGCATGGAAGGCGAAGAGGCGGCCTATATGCGCGCGGCCCTTTCTATCGGCGGGGCCCTATTGGATGAGAAAAAACGCAATGCCCTGCAAAGCGTAATCGCCAATACCCAGGACGCTGCTATGGGTGCCTATAACGCGATGGCCTCTATTCCCTATGTCGGTCCGGTGCTGGGCGCCGCTGCGGCGGGTGCGGTCTATGTCACTGGTGGCTTGGCTGCGGCAAAAATTACCGGTATGGCCCACGACGGACTCGATGCCGTACCGGAAGATGGCACCTGGCTACTGCAAAAAGGCGAGCGGGTAACCACCTCGGAAACCAGCGCAAAACTGGACCGCACCCTGGCCATGATTCAGGCGGATATGCACAGCGGTGGCGGCGGTGGAGATTACGGTCGCCCGGTTTCCATGACGCAGAATATTCGCGTAGATGGCACGGTAAATAATCGCACCGCCACACAGCTCGCCCGTGAGAGCGAGCGCAAACAACGGATTAACCGCAGGAGGCTCGGCTCTTAATGTTTAACGAAAGTCGCCTGCTGGAAAAAGTGGCCTATGGCTCCGAATACGGCCACCGCTATAAAACTGATATTAAAGAACTGCGCAGCGGGGTAGAGCGCCGCAATGCCGAATGGGAGCGCCCGCTGGGCCGTTATTCGGTACTGTTTAAAAACCTAAATCAAGAACACCATCAAATCGTGGTCGCCGCTCATCACGCCTGTATGGGTGCCCTGATTGGTTTTCGTTTTAAAGACGCCAGTGATTTTGAAGCAGAGCGGGAAGTGATTGGCTTTGGCAGCGGCAATAGCGAAAGCTACCAGCTGGTAAAAAAATATATATTCGGTGCCTTTTCCTATCAGCGCAAAATTGTAAAACCGGTGATTGGCCGAGTAATGATTTTTGTTGATGGCAACCCGGTGGCCGCCAGTATCGACTACACCACGGGCCAAGTGCAGCTCAGCGCCGATAACGGTGCGGAAATTACTTGGAGCGGGGAATTCGATGTGCCGGTGCGCTTTGAAGACGATGAGATCGGCTTCAGCATCGACAATCGCCACCAGCGAATGCCGGTGCTGAATGGCAATGTGGAGCTGCTGGAGATTCGCTTGTGAGAACGATTCCCCCAGCACTGCAGGCCCACTTGGACAGCGGCGTCACCACACTGTGCCGCTTATTAAAAATTACCCTCACCGATGGCCGCCAGTTCGGTGCAACAACGCTCGATCGCGATATCGAATTCGAAGGTCTGATTTATTACGCCCAGAACGGTTTCGATTCCAGCATTATCGCCAGTGATACCAGTTTCGATGTGGACAACGCCGAGGGCTATTCCCTCTACAGCACCGACGTACCCGGCATTACCGTCGAGATGGCGGAGCGCGGCGAGTTGGACGGGGCGGAGTGGGCCATGGTTCTGGTGAATTACCGCGATCTGTCCATGGGTGCGCTGTTATTGGATGGCGGTGATGTGGGCGAGGTGCGCACCGCGCGCAATACGGTTTTTATGCCGGAATTACTCAGCTATGCCATGCGCCTGCGCCAGTCTATCGGCCATGTGGATTCCGTCACCTGCCGCGCGATTTTCGGCACCCAGGCCAATTCCCAGACCGGTTGCGGTGTGAATGCAGACCCTTTGTGGCAGTCCGCCACGGTGACCGCCGTCTCTGGGGATGAGCCCAAAGTCACCTACAAGGTCAGCGATATTGCCAGCCTGCCCACCGCTGCCAAGCGCTGGCGGGTGCGCTGGAAAAGCGGCAATAACGTCAGTTCGCGCCTGTATCAGGTGGAAGCAGTAGATACCGCCAGCGGACAAATCACCCAAATCGAGCCGCTGCCCTTTGCGGTAGAAAATGGGGATCAACTGCAGATCCGCCCGGACTGCGACAAGACCTTTTCTGTCTGCCGCGATGTGTACGGCAATCACCTGGATTTTAAAGGCGAAAATTTAATTCCGATCGGCCAGGCCAGCGATACCCCCGGCGCCGGTGTGCCCGGTAGTACCGGCGGTGGCTCCTCGTTTAATTCCAGCCAGCAGCACCACTAATGCAACAACAAAGAATCGACACACTGGCCTTTGCCCGCGGCCTGGTGGCTAAGCGCGTGCGCTGGCGGCACCGGGGCCGCACCCCCTGGGCGGTGGATTGTGTGGGGTTAATCGTACTCAGCCTGCACGCCGCCGGGCTGAATATCGAAGATGAAAAACACTACGGCCGTGAGCCCTGGAAAGACGGCGTGCGCCAGAAAATGCGCGCGCGTTTCGGCGAGCCGATTGCCGAGGATTTATGGCAGCCGGGGGATATTGCTGTTTTTAAATCCCCGCAGCGCAGCGATCCCAGCCATGTGGGTTTTTTAGGGGATTACCCACTTGGAAGTTTTGGTGACTTCTCCCTGATCCATGCCCACGCCGATCAGGATTGCAGAGAGCATGTATTGGATGCGCGCTGGCGCAGGCTACTGGTGGAGGTGTACTCGCCATGGGCGCTTTAATATTCGGCACCACCACAATCCAGGGCCGTAAGTTCGACAAGATCCAACTGCAGACTAGCAAGGCGGGGGTGCCGCGCCAGATTATTTTCGGACGGGTAAAGCCGGTGATCGGCAATATTATCGCCACCACGCCGCCAAAAATTGTTAAGAAGAAGCAAAAGCAAAAAAGCGGAAAAGGCGGCGGCAAAACCGAGGTCGTGAACGAGGAGGTGTACCGCACTTATGCGATCCGTATTTGCGAAGGCCCGATTACCGGCGTCTGTAAGGTCTGGCGCAACAATGAATTGGTTTACGACCGTGACAGCACAGACCCCACCCAGATCGACAATAACCAAGCGTTTTTACAGCTAGCCGAGTTTTTCCTCGGTGGTTTTGGGCAAATGCCCAGCGCGGTACTGCAGGCTGCCTTTGGCATTAACAACGTGCCCGCCTATCGCGGCACCTGTTATCTGGTCATCGATAACGAAAACCTCACCAGTACCGGCGGCGCGATTCCGCAATATGCCTTTGAGGTGGAGCGGGCCGAGGGTTTTGTCCTCACCAGTAAACCCTATGCCATTGAGGCCACCGATGGCGTGACTACCTGCCCCGGTGTGCAGGGTGGGCGCACCAAGCCCGATTACACCCGTGAATTCACCGAGGCTACCCAGGCCGGCTTTACCGGTATTAGCGGCAGCCTGCGTTCGGTGTATCAGTCCCACGCCTACACCGAAACCATCGCTGCCGGTTTTGCTGGCCTGAGCGGTTACATACGGGAAAAACACAATATTGAAATCCCCACTGAAAGCGTTAACGCCGCCCTGGCATCGGTCAGCGGCCGTATGCCGGACTGTATTAAACACACGGTCGAGACCGAGGCCGTCAACGCCCTGTTTGTCAAAATCGAAGGATCACTGGAATGAAATTAAAAAGCGGCCTAGCCGGAAGGTTTAAAATCGAAGCCTATAAACGCGATGCCAGCGGTGCGGAAATCCCCGGCAGTCGCCGTGTGGCTGCGCCCTGGTTTAACAACCTGATTCTGGATCAGGGCCTGGATGGCTGGGCAGTGAATAAGGATATTAACCGGGTTTGTCATGTGGGTGCCGGTTCCAGCACACCGGCGGTCACTGATACCGGCTTAAGCAGCCCGCTGGCCTACACCGAGGACCGCTCCTCGCTCACCAACGGGTTGGATAACAGCGGTGCGCCCTTTGTGTGGAAACGCACGGTGTTTTCCTTTGGTGAAGGCGAGGCTGCAGGCAACCTGGCTGAGGTCGGTGTGGGCTGGGGCACGAATCACACCGATTTATTTTCTCGCACCTTGATTACCGATGCCCAGGGCAACCCCACTTCGCTAACCGTGCTGCCAGATGAATACTTAGACGTTACCTATGAGTTGCGCCTTTATATTCCCACGGTAGACGCGGTTGGCACTGTGGCATTGGGGGGCATTATTTACGATTGGCGCGCCCGCCCCAGCAATGCCGATTTCAATTCTACCGGCCAAACATCCCCCGGGTGGGCGATGACTTCCCCACGTAGCCTACCCGGCGTAACGCAAAACAGCTTGGCTTACGACGGTGGCATTGGCGATATGTACAACCGCCCCAGCGGTAATAGTGATTCTATCCACTACAACACCATTGAGATTGCGCCCTATGTGGACGGCAGTTTTGAAGCGGTGTGGACGGCAACCTATCCCCCGGACAAAGCAAACTTTACTAACGGTATTCGCTCGGTAGAGCCGCGCATGGGTTTTGCTGCCTGGCAGATCGAGTTTGCCGCCCAGGGCAGCGGCGATGCCATCCCCAAAAACTCGGATAAGGCGCTGGTGCTGACCTTTACGCAAAGTTTCCACCGGGTGGCCGTCTGATGGCCCTGCCCGATAACGCGCTCAGTGCTCAGCCCATCTTTGCCCCGTTTCTTGGTGGCCGCGCGCTACCGGTGCGCGCCATTACCGACTATGAAACCGGCGGCGTCGCCATTCAGGACACCAGCCGCGGCCTGGACTATCAGCACTGGCGTGCGCGGGTGTTGGAGGATGGCAGCGAGATAGTGCTGGATGCCGAACAGGTGGCCCCGTTTACGGTGATTACTGGAAACCATATCACTGAGGTGAGCCTGGCCTTCGATCAGAATATGCGCCCGGTGATCGCTTACGTCGAGAGCGGCACCGCAAAACTGTACTGGTATGACAGCAGCCAGGGCGCCCAGGTCACTACCGACTGGCCCGGCCTGATCACGCCCCGCGTGACTCTGGATGATAAGCGGCCCACGCAGCTGCACATCAGTGATGTGATTTTTGCCTATTTAAAGAACGGCGATCTTTGCTACCGCCAGCAGCGCGACCGCTACCAAACCGCATATGTTTTACAGCAAAACGTACCCAGTCCCGGCCTGGTAAAAATAGGACTACACCGGCAATTCCGCCTGCAGTTTCTTCTCAAAAATCCCGACTAGAAAACCCTCGAATAAATTCCTATGCCTTATCCCCTTTATGCCGTGGTCGCAGAGATCTGCGAGCGCGCCGGCCTGCCGTACGGCAAATTTGATACCACCCTGCTGGAGGGGTATGTCTCGGGTATGCAGATTAGTAACGAGGCCCCCGCGTTCGAACATATTCAGGAGCTGGCCAAGGCGTTTTTCTTTGACCCGGCCAATCGCGGCGATTCCCTGGTATTTACCCCGCGCGGCGCTGAGCCGGTAATGACCATCGATGAAAACGATTTAATCGGTGATAGCGATGACGAGAAAACCCGACGCTCCCCTGAGGAGATTGTGCGGGTTTTAAACCTGAACTATTACGATGCTGAAGGCGGTATCGATACCTGCAAGCAAACCTCAGATCGCAGCATCGATACCCGTGGCGAGGGCGAGAAAAATATCGAGAGCCCATTAGTTTTAGAAGCCGACCAGGCCGCGCAGATCGCCGTGATTATGCACAAGGTGATGATTGAGGAGCAGCGCGGGGATTTTGAAATTACCCTGCCGGATAGTTATCTAAAACTCACCCCCGGCGACGTGGTGCTGTTCCGTGGGGATCGTTGCCGCATCGATGAAGTTTCCCTGGATAGCGGCGAGCAGAAGTACAAACTGATCCACGACCGCAAAAGCGCTTACCAGAGCCAGGCCTTCGGCGTAGCTCCTATGGCACCGCCGGCCCCAGTGCCGCTGGTACCGGGCTCTACGTATATCCAATTTATCGACGCGCCCATTCTGGCCAGCGGTGATGATTTACAGCTGGGCTACTACATCGCGATTGCTGGCAGCAACAGCGCCTGGGCCGGCGCTACAGTGGCCCTGTCCCTCGATGGTGGGCAGAACTATATCGAGTCCGATAATACCGATATCGAAGCAGTGATGGGCGAACTCACCACCAGCCTCGCCAGCCATAAACCAGAAATCCCCGACACTTACAATCGCGTGCAGCTGCGTCTGTACGATAGCGGCGACGCCCTGGAAAACCGCACCCTCTCGGACCTGCTCAACCGCCAGAATAGGGCGTTGATCGGCAACGAAATTGTCAGCTTTGGTGAGGCGGAAGAAGTCAGCCCCGGTGTTTGGGAAATTGGCTACTTGCTGCGTGGGCGCCTCGGCACTACACCCACAAATCACCCGGCGGGCACACGCTTTGTATTACTCGAGCGCAACACCCTGAATTTTATTGCCACCGAGCGCTACAACCTCGGCCAGACGCTGACCTTCCGCGCCACCAGTATTGGCAGTGGTAAAGAGACAGTTACTAGCGGCAGCTTCACTGGCGCCAGCCACACTGAACTCGCACCGGCCAATCTCAACGCGCACCGTGCAAATGGCCAGCTGGTAATCCAATGGCTCGGAGTAGGGCGCCTCGGTGGCCGCGCCGCCTACGACCAGTCGCAATACTTCAGTGGCTACCGGGTAACGATCAACAACCAAAGCACTGACACCACCGCAACCACACTCACCATTGCAGATCCAGGCACCGCGACTATCACCGTCAGTCCGCTAAACAGCATCACCGGCCCAGGCCCGGCCGCACAGATCACGGTATAAGCAGGAAGCAAACCCCATGAGCAACACACCGAATAACGGTATCCCTTACGCACAAGAGGGCACCCTAGACCCTGCCGCCAGCCTCAATCAGGCCCTGGATACAGTAGACGCACTGCTACAGCTGGAAGTGCTGGCCATACAGAATGATCCACCGGGCTCTGCCAGCGATGGCGAACGCTACTTAGTTGCCACAGGCACCAATGAGTGGGCGGGCAAAGACGGCCAGCTGGCCCGCTATGTGGCAGACCCTGGCTACTGGCAATTTTTCCCCGCAAAAGTGGCCCTAAATAAAGCGGATGGTCTGTTGTATGTAAAAGCTAATAGCGGCTGGCAAATCGCCAACCGCCCGGCGACACTGCCACAGATTACTGGGGATACTACAACGGATTTGGCTGGGGTGGTTGGGCAGATATTGGGGGCTTTGGATGGGGTGTTTTGGGATGATCAGACGAACTAGACTGCTTTTATATCAGAGATTTATAGCCCACTCATCTATTCACAGGGAATAACTACTAACCCTTTAATCTTTATGGTGTTTCCAAAAAGATATTTGGAAGCGATAATACCGGGGTAAATTGCAGCTGCTTTTTAGATACACTGTCAGGTTGTTGCCAAGTTACCCGCTAAAATTAGTAAATTTAGTTATCACTAGGAAGATAAAATTATCCCTGCAATAAATAAGTTACAGATTCATATTGAGGCTACAGAAACTCTAAATGGGCTTAAATGGTGGGTATAAAAAATAGACTCGGTGTCAAGAACGGGGGAGAAAAGTATGAAGTAAACGGATCGCATGCAATAAACCCATAAACCCATAAACCCATAAACCCATAAACCCATAAACCCATTAGGTTTTCATAGATACAGGATTTATTGATGTTTAAGAAGATAGTGCTATTTTTGATTTTTTTTGGTGTGTACAGCTCAGCTAGTGCGACAAGTGTTAGCAACCTAAAAGTTGTGGAAGTAGGAGCTTGGACAACGGGTAATAGCTTACTGTATATCCGGTTTGACCGAGCAATTGGTCCTCCGGATTGTAATGATACATTCGCAAAAGTGTATCTGGGAGAGCCGGATAACACACAAAAGGACTTAATGGCAATGTCAATGGTTCGTTCAATTGCGCTAACAGCACTAACTGCACAGTTAAGCGTAAAAGTAAACACTTTGGATTCGTGCGTACACGGCAATCCGTCTATAGACCAAATATACGTGCAGAATTAAGTTTATAAACGCCTGGGGTAGTGCCAGCTTGGGACCGTCTTTCGACGGTGGGTAGAACTATATTGAATCGGACATCGAGCCGCATACATTGAGATATTTAAGTAAAATTTCTACCTAACCTGCTCCAGACGATCAACATTATTTTGCTTTAAAAAATAAATTTCTGGAATGTGTATGAAGAGTATAGTTATGAACTTTTTTCCCTATTTTAATGATCGTCTTTTTGGTTTCTCCAGGGTGGTGAGCGTATGGGGTAACGCTGGGGTAGTTACAGAAATTCTGTAATTTAATTATAAATTACAATAGAGATTGAAAATATATGAAGCACTTGTTTTTGTTTATGTTGGTGAGTAGTTTCTCACTTTTGGCGAGCGCGGAAAGTACTGAGTGGCTTGCACCTGACACTCTTGATGAATTTTACCCTGATCAAAATGGTGTAAATATCGTACTAAAAACGGTTAATTCAAATTATTCTACATGCAATGAGGGTCGCAGGTTCTTTTTGCCAAAAGATCACCATAACTATGAGGTAACATCTTCAACTCTTCTCACTTCGTTTGTTACTGGAAAGAAAGTCAAACTTGTAATAAGCAAAATCTCAAGTTGTGCTCCTGAGATAGATAAGGTTGTTCTTGTTAATTACTAGGATAAGTAGTTAAAAAAATTACGGGTAGTAGAACAGGCTAATGTCCCTTCACTCCCTAAAAGCTCCTACCTTGAGTAGGGTGTTATTCATTGAAATAAAGTTGAGAATTTTGTGTATAAAAAGATATTTCTTGTAGGGTTTGCAACTTGTATATACCTATTTTGTATGGGAGCTAATGCAGAGATTCTAGCAAGTTCTTATGCAGTATATGAGCGTACAAAAGGTTCAGATAAGGTCTTGTATGTTGTGCCCTCAGAGTCGATATTGATTCTCCATGGTGATATTGCTATCCCTATAATTTATTATGAGGATGGGCCTGCATTTACTGGCACACTTTATGCTAATGGAAGTTTAGGTAGTCTGTCTAAAATGGCTGAAGGCACAAACGCCAAGACTATAGAAAAAATGTGTGTTTCTAGCGGCTACGTTTGTAAGGAATCAACGTACAAGTTCTTTGATGGTGATTTTAACGGGGATGGGCAAAAAGATTTGTTACTGCAGGGGAAAACCGATAGTTCTATTGTACTTGTTGTATCTAAAAGTGGAGTTTTACTAAGTAGTGAATCTCTAGGTTTAATCATTCGTAGCGATCGGTACGACATTTCTGTCGAGGATACTAACGGCGATGGTCGCAAAGATATCAATGTTTATAAGTCGGGAGAGTATATCAGAACTTTGCTTGCAGGAGACGATGGTTTATTTTCTGAAGAAAATGGAAGTGATGATATAGCAACTATTAATACTACATGGAATTTATTCTTAAATGCAATGTTGGCCAATGACCGGAATAATATGAACAAGTACATTGATGTCCGGTCTCGAGAAAAATTTGGTCAAGTATTTGATGTGCTTGGTGAGGAAGTTGCCGAAGTTGCCGCTCAAGTTCGAACACAAAAACCGTACTTTATTAGTGGAGACGTAGCAATTTTCTTACTTGAAAAACAAGGAGATGATGGGGGTACCTATATCCATACTGTCACATATAGACGGCAGTCAGATGGTTCTTGGAAGCTGCATCAATTATGAGAAAGGCTGCGATAATAATTATGCCGCTCATAGCATTAACTGTGTGGCTTGGAAAGCCGATGGTGCCTTATTACCAGCAGTCACCAATTTATTTAACAATTCTTGATGCCGATACACAAAAGCCGGTTCAGGGGGCTGTTGTGGTTGCGCGTTGGACGGTCTCTAAGGGTTGGTTTCAAACTTATAATGCGGGAGCGTTTGAGCTACAGGAAGCCTTATCAGACTCTGAGGGAAAAGTTTTATTGCCCGGTTTTGATAAACGTTGGTGGCCCTGGTTTAGCAATAGTTTTATTTCCGCGAGGCAGCCAGAAATAGTGGTTTTTAAATACAAGTACGTACCAGAGCGCTACATGAATAGTTACGATAGCCAGTCCTCTAAACCGGGTCTGCGTGATCTATCTGGTAATATCGAATGGAAGGGCAAAAAGACATTGAATATATCAGCTCTGCCTGATGATCCATCTACTCGGTTCCAAAAGTTTATGGGGTTGTCAAGAAACCCGCTTCCATTTCTTATCCCAGCCCTTGATCAAGGCTGCACTTGGACAAAAATGAAGCACATGATAATTGAATATGATAAACAAATGCATGAAGGTGAGAAGTTGGGGTTGCTAAAGGGGTCTGCTGGGCCCTGGTATATGCCTCCAGAGAAAACAGCTTATAGTGGGGACTGTCCTGGTGGTATCGAATGGATTGAAGCTCAAAGAGCAGTGGAGTTTTAACTAATGCAGAAAAAGAAATTTACGAGTAAGTGCTTTAAGAGCTTAATTATTGTGGCGTTATGCTGTCCCACAATTTCTATGGCGTATAAACAAGATGTACATATCGAGCTGACAAAATATGCATCCAAACAATCAGTAATTGGAAGCTCTGACGCTTTATGGCGTGATTGGGGATACCCTGGTAAGAATACGTTGTTAACTTTTGATAATGCATTACCTATTGGGTCAAATATTTCATGGGCAAATCATCCTTTGCCTTCTACACTCACGGCACCAGATATTATGGCATATGGGGCGGATGTGGAAGATACCGAACATGAAGTTAAAGTTTCTAGAGCATTCAACCATTTCTATAATCCTCAGGCCAATCAAAAATTGGATGTTAGCTTTGTTGCACCTATTCAATATAATTTTACGTCCCCTGATTGGATTTTGGAGGATACAAAAGAGATATCGCGTACTACTTGTGTCTCACCATTCCAAGGAGCTGGGTGTGAAGTTCAAAACTTCTCTTATCATGATGCTCAGGTTCAATTTTTCAAATCTTTGACCAACCAATCGGCTTCTGACCGATTGTTGAGTTTGGGACGAACCATACAAAGATTGGGTCATGTGGTTCATCATATTCAGGATATGGCTCAACCTCAGCATACACGTCTAGATGCTCATTGTGATGCTCCATTGTGTGTAGCTATTTATCCAGAAAATGATAGTGATCTTAGTGTTTATGAGGTTTTTACATATGATTTATTAGTATGTAATGCTATTGATGCTGATAGACCTGAAGGTGGTGGTCATTTGGGTTGTGCAGCCGAGAACATTGCTGACTGGAAGTATGATTGGAGATCACCGCGCTTTAAATTATCAGGCTACCCTGCTGTGAATTTGGATACTCCTCGTGATTACTGGCATACAGCGGGTAATCGTGGACTAGCAGATTTTTCCAGTCGTAACTTTATTACTACCGATACTCATTATAGTTATACTGGCTGCAAAGGAAGCGCATCACTTCCCTGTGACTTTGAGCTTGATAAGTTAGGGCCTAATAGCATTTCTCTTCCTATGCCAAATGGTAATCCGACAGTTACAACAGTTCAAACTATTCTCTTGAGTGATTTGTTGAAACAAAGAGGCTTGAAAGTACCTCAAGGTTTGGGTGATGGAAAGCTACAGTTTATAGGGCTCTATTATACCGATAACTATACAGGGCAGAGGTTATATAATGATCGCATGGCGACTTTTTCATTGTTTACGGAAAGGCTTACTGGACGTGAATTTAATATAGGTGGTATGAATATAGCCCCTAGTATTTTTTCTGTTAACTATTTTAATTTAGAGCGTCAAATTGAAGCTCTATTGCCGAGAGCAGTTGGATATACGGCAGGGCTAGTCAACCATTTCTTCAAATACCGATTAGGTATCCAAGAATTATCACAAGGTGAAGGTAAACCATCAAAATGGCGTGTTACTAATCTTAGTGACAAAACGCTAACTGCGAATTTAACTACTTATTATGACACGACGGATGGAAAGAGAAAGATAGTTAGTGGAGCAAATTATGGAGAAAGAACTATTAAGGCGGGTCAGTCAATCGATTTGATAGGCTTTCTTGAGCCTCAAGATACGAGCGGGAATTACATTATCGTCGCTTCCAGTTCTCGCCATGGTGAGAAAATAGGCCTAGGCGGAAAACAATTCTCTTACGCTGAACCTGTCTCAACAATAGCATGTGGAAGCACTATTAATGCTAGTGGTAGCAGTGAAGGTTTCTCACCGCCTCCCGTAAACTTAGGAAATAAGCCTGGTAAAGTGACAGTAGTATTTGAAGCTTATCATATACCTGACGCAATGACGGTTAAGCGTACCTCAGATGATGCAGTGGTAGCCTCGACATATGGGTTAAAATCTGGGTATCATCGAAAGTCTTTTCAGCATGATCCAGACCCTAAGGATACATCCACTCACTCAGTAAAATTAAAGGTAACTGGAAACAGAGATGGTCTTACCGAATGGGATGTGACATTAGGTTGTCCTGGTCAGTCAATACCCGATAAGAGGAAAACTGTAGAGTTTTTAATCGCAGGTGAAAGTGGATGTAGTGCAGATGTTTATATTGATGGCTCTTATGTAAGAAAAATTTATGGATTTAATGATGGCGACACGTTTACAGGAAAATACATGGCTGGTACGCATGGTGTAGAGCTTAAAAATATTTCATCTACTTGTCAGCTAGGAACTACAGCTAGCTATGTATCTCTTGCTGTATATCAAAATGGAGTATATAAAAACATTGCGAATGTATTCAAGGACATCTCAAATACTTTTGAAGTGAAATGAAATTTATAGCTAATATATTTTCCTTATAAGGTATTTTTTCATCTGGCTGAGCCATTTGTTTATTTGTGGGCTTATGGTTCAGCATAGTACTCGAAATATTTTTTCGTTTAGTCTACTCCTTATGCGTCAACTGAAATTAATAGGAAATCGTATCTCACTAACAAATAGCAAATAGCAAGTAGCAAATTTCTGGAGGTTCCGAGATTTGAGCTACCTTAAGATCCTAGTTGTTGAATGGAAAAATTAGCTACACTAAATGCCTGCTTAGTGATCATGACTCGATTATATAATTCAGTTATATTTGCATTGAAAATAAATCTAAATAATTACTTATTAATTGTGAACTTTCCAACAGTGTTTCAGTATTTGTTGCCAAAAATTCGAATAAATCACTTATTCCTATTTAAGATAGGCTTTAATTGATTGTGAAGAGAGTGATAAAGGTATAAGCACTCTACCATGGACGAGATTGCTCGACTAGAGGTTGATGAAAGATGGATTTTTGTATATAAAACAACCGACTAAGTTTTTGTACGGAGAAGACTGGCAGTGTTGAGGTCAGCGGTTCGATCCCGCTTAGCTCCACCAAATTTCTCTTGTCTATCAAGGGGTTGTGAGAAGAGAGTAATGACCTCTTATCCGGTGAATAAAAACCGGACAAAACTCACAAGAAAGAAAAAAGGGCCTTTAGGCCCTTTTTTTTCGTCTGAAATTTTACCTTTTCACAAAAAATCCCTTTTAGTCACTCGCTTGCCTGGACAAATATTGATTTCTTCTCATGTGCAACATCAAGCTCTTTGCCTGGGTTAATTAGAATCAACAGCGTCTTCACTCACCCATTCACTGGTAGAGGTGCTATTCAGTTGGTTTTTTAAGGGGGCTCAAGGTGTTCTATAGCAGCGAAAATACTTGCACTTAACGAAGTTTCTATTGAATTAATTTTTTGCGCATTAAGGAAGATGGTATGAGTGGCAAAAAATCATTTTATTTAGAGCTTGCACGGTTGGGAGAGGTTTTGTCGTTAATACAAGTCCTTGCATATCATAAAGGCACGAGTAGAAGCGAAGAGGGGGTGGGGGGACAGCTTCAAAGAAAACCAGAATCAGCAGGTTCATGGATAGAGTTGGCAGAGGCTCACCCTGAACTATTTCGTGTTCGTGTAAAGGAAGGAAGAAGAAAGCTTGTAGCTTTAGTTTCTGGATAAGTTCTTTCGAGCGAAAAGCTGGACAGTGGAGAAAGCGTGTCGCCGGTGCGAGGGCCCGAATTATAGAGCCATGGCTTACATCTACAGAAAGGTGCTCCCTAACTTATTGGTTGAATTATGGGTAAAGTGTGTTTAAGAACGGGAAGTTGAGTCGGACGACTTGAGTCAGTGGCTCACTATCCCTGGTTGCTATTTAGACAGTGGTTTATAGCCTGCTGTAAATAAAGGCTTTTTTGTGGAGCTTGAAGCCTCAATCCCAGAAATAGTAGCCAAAAGGATAGTGAGCCCCTGACTCTTTAATAAGCGGTTAGAAAAAATTTTCATTCACAGAAAGAGGAAAGATAGATGTTTAATAGGTTGATAATTGTATTTCTTGGGGTTT
The DNA here is from genome assembly GCF_052466765.1 of Microbulbifer mixtoriginis (SeqCode). NCBI lineage: Bacteria > Pseudomonadati > Pseudomonadota > Gammaproteobacteria > Cellvibrionales > Microbulbiferaceae > Microbulbifer > Microbulbifer mixtoriginis (SeqCode). The sequence continues at coordinate 1,522,343 of NZ_CP174289.1, read as the reverse complement.
TATTTTTTTCAGGCTGTGCAACCCAAAGCAATCATATGACAAGAGTTACACCGGAATCCGTTGTAACAAAACCTGAAGACGGTAAGGCGTTGGTTCATTTCATGAGGCCTTCCAATTATGGCGGAGCAATTCAGTCGACGATTTATAATGACTCTAATTATCTAGGTACAGTATCAGCGCAAACAAGAGTTGCCTACCAAGCGGAACCGGGCAAGCATATGTTTATGGTAATTGGAGAAAATGCAGATTTTCTTGAAGCGAATCTTTTGGAAAATAAAACATACTATGTTTTGGTGTCGCCCAGAATGGGAGTATGGAAGGCTAGGTTTAGTTTAAATCCTGCAAGTGGAGACGTATCTCAACAACAGATTGATAGCTGGTACAATAGTACGGCTGAAGTTGTGCCTAACGAGACTGGTTTAAATTGGGCAAAAAACAAAGCAAGTGAAATTGAAAAATTGAAATCTAAGTATCTGCCTAAGTGGCAACAGAAAGCTGAAAGTGATAAGCAGAGATTAAAGCCAGAAAGCGGCATATGATGTTTCTAACAAAGTGTTGAACGTGGATCCAGCTACGTTCTACCAGCATGTGGCTCGCTTTCGCTCACGTTACCACACGCTGGTTTCGTTACACTGGGCCAGTTAACACGGCGTTAGTAGTGATACCCAAAATAAATTAGCCTAAACTTAGATGTTATATATACTAAAAAAAATTCTACATTTGATCTCTCTAGCTTCTTTTGCGGGCCTTCTGCTCGCATGCAGTGGTGGCAGCGGCGGAGATAGTTCTGATCCAGTAGAGATGCCCGCTGAAATAGAAAGCTTTACCTCCACCGAAATACTTTCAATTGATCCTCCTACTTTTGAAGTTGTTGTACGATTTTCACAGAACGTATCGCAAGAAGACGCACTCAATATCGGAGTAAAAGTTGTGGTGGCTACCGATGGAGCTGGTGATGTTATGGGGCAGGACTTTGCCCTTTTTTACAATATGGATTGTCCAAGCGGTTCTGAAAGTTGCGATCTGACAGATTACTTCTTTACTTGGAGCTATGGAGATATTATAGGCTGGTGCTGCACTCTTATTGGGCGCGATCTTTCGTATGAACTCACGAATGTAGAAGGGTATTTACAGTTAACTATGAGCTATCATGGAAAATTTACTAAGAGCACATATGATAATCTAGTTAGCGGTAACGTCTTAACAAATGTAGAAACAATTCTTTTTTCTGGACCAAATAAAGAAACTGTTTTATCAAGGGACTACTATCCGCTGGTGAATGAGTTTACTGATCAACTTGGAGAACTAAATGATAATCTCCGTGATTATGATGGTTCCTCAGGTTTAATTGATATTCAAAGTATTACTATCAATAATTATTTGGGCCCCTAAATCCGTCAAAGGTACTTACAAATCAAGGAAGCGGGACGCCGTAACTGGCCCCCTTCTTGAGGCGTTAAGCATTCATAAAGAACTATGGAAATATTAAAGGTATTATTTCTTTTTATAGCTACTGCCATAGCGGAAATTGTGGGCTGTTATCTCCCATACCTTTGGTTGCGTCAAGGTTATTCTATTTGGGTGCTCGTTCCTGCTGCATTAAGCTTGGCATTGTTCGTTTGGTTGCTTACCTTACATCCACAAGCTGCAGGCCGTACATATGCAGCATATGGTGGCGTCTATGTTTCAGTCGCGCTACTTAGGCTTTGGGCAGTAGAATCAACTCGACCTGTGGTCACGGACTTTGTCGGTGTTATATTCTGCCTAATTGGGATGGCAATCATCATGCTTGGGCCACGTCATGCTTAAAAAGCGCACCTTGTTCGTCTCTATCGGGGCGGGACGGCTTACGGAACCTTCCCCCCTACATTGCGGCCGTTGCTGGCGGCGTTATGCCTCTTGAGAGGTAGTGATGTACAAGGAACCTTGGTCAGATATAAATGAATACGGTGAAAGTCATAGCAAGGCTTTACAGCGAGAGTTGTTTAAGGAACTCTCGAAAGATCATTGCTTGTATGGGATTGAGCTTCAAGCTCTCGCAAAGCGTGAAGACCAAGACGATATACTCTTAACTGACCAGAGTGCATTCTATATAGTTCATCTAACTTGGTCTGGTAAGGAGGAGGAAGCTCCTTATCCTAGTACAGAAAAGTTTAGTACGATGGAAGAGTTGCAGGTCAGATTAGATTCTGATTCGGAAGATTTTTAGAGGGCAAGGCATAACAAGTGACTATGGTCCTTTGTCAAGTATTTAAGCCATTTTCTCATCCCAGTAAGTGTTGTTTTTTACCATCGTATTTAGAATGGTAAGTTGCTTCCTCATACATGCGATAAGGGCTACTTTCTTTGGTTTACCAGCAGCGACCAGGCGCTCATACATTGGCTTTAATTTAGGGTGGCATTGTATTGCCGACATCATAGAAACAAACAAAACCGTGCGTACACGATGTCGCCCACCTCGAATATAGCGCTTACCCTGGAAGCTGCCGCTATCACGATTCATCGGGGCGATACCCACAAGTGCCGCAATCTCTTTGCGGTTCAACTTGCCCAGCTCAGGAAGTTCGCTCATTAGCGTGTAAGCCAGTACATTGCCAACTCCTTTAGCACTTAATAAGAGATCGCGTTTTTGTCGCCACTCGGCAACACTGTTAACAAGTTTATCAAGTTGCTTATCGACCCCTTCTAGCTCTTTCTTGATGGCTTTTAAGATAGCCTGAATGGGCTTGTGAACAGATTTGGGCATTCTCTTGAGGCGATTCTTTTGCATTGTGCTCATTTCTAAGCACTGGTTCCTGACCGTCAGTAAATCACTAATATTTCTAAGTTTTTCTGGTTTGATTGATGACAATCTTGGCTTCATTGCTTCACCAAAATGTGCGATATCAATTGCATCTAGCTTATCTGTTTTGGCGAGTCGCCCCGCTGACTTTGCAAAGTTTCTTACTTGTAAAGGATTGCAAACAACTATCGGCAGTCCCGCTTTATAAGCAGCACAGACGAATTCTAATTCTAGTCTTCCTGTGGACTCGATTAATACTCTTTGCGGTTTAAGCGGTTGTAGTTGTTTAATGGCGTCTTTAATACCCTCTTTGTTATTGGTAACACTAAAGAACTGGCCATTAGGTCTCACATATATATCGAGTTGTTTACTGCTGGTATCGATACCGACATTGATCTCTTGAGGTTCCATAAGATAAGCTATCTCCGCCTTGCTATTCGGGCTCGAGGCCCACATGACTATTCGAGTTATGCCTAGTGAGTGTCTGTCACGTTCATACTTGTTAACGGTCTTTATGAACCGGCGCAGCAACGAACTGTGACAAACAAGGCCTTCGGTGGCCGCCGAAGGTGGGTCTCAATTTACCCGTTAGCGAAAAGGATTTTCAACATCAGAATTGGACAAGAACAACCATACAAGGTAAGGCAGCGGACGCCGCATACGTGCCGCCCCTTCTCGCAATGTTATGTGTAATCCGAGGCAACAATGAGTAAGAGGATTAGGGGAATCTGTGTTGCGATATATATTGTTCTGGGAACTGTTAGTATTCATTTTCTTGGCGAAATATATGCTTCCAAAATAATGGAGAAACTGGCTAGGAATCCGTCGCCAGATTTGTATGCTAATAATCACGGGTTTCAATACGTAGCGTTCTGGGTTACATGTGGCATAGCCTTGTCATTCGCCCTAGTGCTATCAGCAATGATACTCAATAAGGTTCTGATTAGGCGACATGCCAAAAACACATAAAAAAACGCTGTTGTCGCCATGCTCCACATGGCTAGGACAGCCTACACTGCCTTCCGGTTGCCCCAAAGCTGGTTGTTAAACATCACTCAAAGTTATGGCTAATTTCGAAATAAGAAAAGTTGAGAAAAATGATATTCAAGTCGTTGTGAGCTTGCTGCAACAGCTAGGATATGAGCCATCCATTCAGGCAGTTGAATCGCTAATATCAAATCCCATTTGCGATAGCGATGAAACGCTTGTTGGAATTTTAGACAAATCTGTCGTAAGCGTTATGTCTGTCATCTACTTTGACTATTTTCCTTCAGCTGAAAGGTTTTGCCGAATTACAGCCATTGTCGTGGATTCAGATGTCAGGGGATATGGTGTGGGTACAAGACTAATTGATTTCGCGCGAGATAATGCTGCCGCAAAAGGTTGTAGTACACTTGAAGTAACAACATCGCTCAAACGTGAGTCGACTCAACAGTTTTATGAAAGTATTGGTTTCACCAAAACTTCGTACAAGTATGTTCAAAAACTGAAAAGCAATGTTTAATAAGGCAAGCCAGAGGGACTTCCGCACTGCTTGCTCCAGCCCCTGCTGGCGGCGTTCAGGCTGTAGAAAAACTCTTAAAAGGTAGCTTTTTTGTTAAAATGGAGGTCTTGATGTCGAGATTATCCATATGCCCAACTTCAAACGTTACGATTACAACCAAGATGCAATGGTCGTCATCAATTTCGAAGAACAATTACAACCTGAAACCTTTGAGTTTACACTTCATCATCTGATTGATGATCATATCGACCTCTCTGCCTTCCATAAAAAATATCAAAATGATAGCGGCGGGCGAACCGCTTATGATCCAGCTATCCTCCTGAAAATCATATTGTTTGCTTACTCAAAAGGCATTACCTCAAGTCGTGAAATTCAATGGCAATGTGAGAACAATATCCTCTTCAAAGCACTGTCATGCGATACCGTTCCGCATTTTACTAGTATTGCAAGTTTCGTAAGCAGTTATCCTGATGCGATTGAGTCGGTGTTTGAGCAAGTGTTACTGGTCTGCGATCAGCAGGGACTGCTTGGAAACGAACTTTTCGCAATAGATGGATGCAAGATGCCATCCAATGCCAGCAAAGAACATTCGGGGACTTTTAGAGAGCTAGCACAGAAGCAGGAAAAAATTCGCAAGAAGATCAAATATTTCCTCAAAGAGCACAAGAGGCTGGATGGCAGGAAGCCTAAAGAAAAAGAGCGAAAGCAAGCGGTAGCTAAAGCGGCGGATACGCTGCAGAAACACTTTGATAAAATTGATCAGTTCTTAAAGAATCATTCCCCCAGGATGGGGCAAGGTAAAAAACCTAAAGAAGTGAAAAGTAATATCACGGACAATGAATCAGCTAAGATGACTACCAGCAAGGGAACCATCCAGGGCTATAACGGTGTTGCCGCAGTTGATAGGAAGCATCAGATAGTTGTTGAGGCCCAGGCCTTTGGAGAGGGCCAGGAGCATCATACATTGAAACCTATTCTTGATGGCATCAGTTGCCATTATCAGAATATAGGAATAGATGAAGACATCTTGGCCAAACAGGTCATCATTACTGCTGATACTGGATTCTCCAACGACGCTAACTACAACTACCTGCGAGAGAACGGCATCAATGCCTACATACCTGATAATAAATTCCGTTCACGTGATAAAGCTTTTACAACGCAAAAAACCAAGTATGGCAAGCGCAATCAAAAAGGTAGGGCTAATGTCCAGAAGACTACCCCAGCTAGTGAATTTACATTCAACAAGAAAAAGAAAACCTGTATCTGTCCTGCAGGAAAAGCCATGCTCTTGTTAAAAGAAGAGCATGTCAGTGAAGGTAAGAAGAAACTACTGTTCGAAGGGCGCCTCACCGACTGCAGGGCATGCAGCCTTAAAAGTCAGTGTATGCGAAACCCAGACTCTGCTGACTCTCGAAAAGGACACGGAAGGCAAGTATCCCTTACGTGGACAAACGGACGGACAGCCACCGACTGGATGAAGAAGAGGGTTGATAGTATCGAGGGCAAGACCATTTATGGACATCGAATGTCTGCTGTCGAACCGGTATTTGGAAACATTGGTACCAATAAACGATTGAATCGCTTCTCGCTACGAGGAAAAAGTAAGGTTCAAGGACAATGGCAGATGTTCTGCTTGGTACATAACATTGAAAAGTTGATGAGATATGGCAGTATCCACTGATTGAGTATAAATTAAGGGCATCAAGATGCCTAAATTTAATACAATGAATGAAATTTGGTGGTATAGATAAAATTTGGCCGAAATTTCAATTGGAGGAATCTGGGAAATGGCAGATTTTTCTAAAACTGTTTTTCTACAGTCTCGTTATGTGTTGCGAGTATTTCACGATGAAGGAGTCGAACTGTATGGGTGAAAGACCAGTAAAGGCACAAGATTTACTCAAGGATGATGAGGATTACAAAACTATTAAAGGGGTAAGAGTAAGAAAAGGAACTATTGCTGCTACTATAAAAAATATTGCCAAGCTAGAAAGCGCAAACTCAGAACAACGGGCTGCTATTCTCGATGCTATTAAAGAAAATGCCCCTGCATTAGTTGCCCTTGATGTTCATCGATACTTCGAGTGTAGAAACAAGGAAGTAGAGAGAATCTTAGTAAAAGCAGCAATGAGTCTAAATGATAGTAAGAGCATATAATAAGTACCGGCAGTACGGCCTTACAGGCCCGGTCCCTAAAATCGTTGGACGAGTTTCCGCTCCTACGATAAGCGCTTAGTGCGATAAGTAGTAAAGAGTATTGGAAGTTGAATAGTTTAAGTACGTATACCTTACTGGTTTTTGCTCTGATTGTTGGAGCTTCTCTTGCATCACAAGCGGGGGTGAATTCACAGCTTCGTGTAGCTCTCCATACTCCCATCCAAGCGGCATTTATCTCTTTCTTGATAGGCACGCTCATACTAGGATCTATCTCACTTTTTCAAAGTGAAAGCTGGTTTACTAAAGAGTCAATTACTTCCATACCATGGTGGGCTTGGCTTGGTGGCGCTTTCGGAGCATTCAATATTGCAATGTCTGTATTTTTGGCTCCAAAGCTGGGAGCGCTAGTTTTGGCAATCTCTATTGTTTGTGGCCAAGTTATAGCGTCTCTAGTGCTAGATCATAACGGATGGCTTGGGTATCCCAAGATAGAATTGTCAATTTCAAGGGTGTGTGGCGCGCTACTCATAGTAGCAGGCGTACTATTGGTGGCGCGGCGGTAGGCATATAACAAGTTGCTGAAAAGTGGTTAGCTGTTCTTAAAATAATCCAGCTAAATCCCTGTGGTAGCTTCGAATACAGCAGGGTAATCAACGGTGAAAAGAGAAGCTGCGCAAAGTGGTGCAGCTTCTCGCCTCTGTATACCTCCGTCATAGTATTCCCCACCGCCTTTATATTAACAGTTCAGATAATACGTATAATGGTGAAAAGCTATCTCGCTCTTGAATATCCAAATAAATACCATACATTTTGGTTACACTTTCGTATCTATATATAACACTTATATTTACTTGCTTACTTTTAGCCTATAAATTTCGAATTATGGGCCTGTAGAGGACCAATAGAATGTTAAAACGTTTAACCGTGTCTATTCTCAGTCTCATAATGCTATTCGGCATATCCCTCATATCTTCCCAAGAAAATATAAATCGGTTTGTTTTTACTGCCATCCCGGACCAGGACCCGGTACGCTTACAAAAACGTTTTGGCAAAGTTGCTCAGTATTTATCTGATACGCTAGGGGTTGAAGTTAAGTACTTACCTGTGGAGTCCTATAGCGATACGGTCGAAGCTTTTAGAAATAATAAAGTTCAATTGGCTTGGTTCGGAGGTTTTACTGGGGTGCAGGCTCGTATTGCGGATCCTGGCGCCAAAGCTATTGCTCAAGGTGAAGAAGATCAAAATTTCACTTCTTACTTTATTGCTAATAAAAGCACCGGACTAAAATCGTCAGAAGACTTTCCCCGTGGTATTGAGGGTATGACGTTTACTTTCGGTTCAGAACACTCTACTTCTGGACGACTAATGCCGGAATATTTTATCCGAAAGGCATTCGGTAAGTCTCCAGCCGATGTGTTTAGCCACGTTGGTTTTGGTGACCACCATTCCAATACCTTGGATCTTGTACAGTCTGGGAAATATCAGGTTGGAGCCCTGAATCACAAAGTGTGGGAGAATGAAAAGAAAGCTGGCAAAGTGGATGAGAGTAAAGTACAAGTGATCTGGAAAACTCCTGGATATCCAGATTACAACTGGACAATTCGTGGAGATGTCGATGAGACCTGGGGTAATGGATTCACAAACAAGGTACAACAGGCGATTTTGGATATGCGAGATCCAAAACTACTTGCCGCATTTCCTCGTAAAGGGTTTATCAAAGCTGATAACTCAATGTACCAACCAATCGTGGAGATTGCCCACGAAATTGGCTTATTGAATAATGAATAAGCGATTTGGGTTCAAATTTTTCCTTCTGAACGGTGTATTGCTTACCTAAGAGGCCTCAGGGAGAGTCATAAAAAATCTTGGCTATTACAAGCTGAACCAATCAAAGAAGATACGCTACTTAGAGCCCAACAATAATATTGAAACTATTGGGCAGAATAGAACTTAAGTAAATTTATTATAATTCTAACTAGTCCAGTTTAGGTGCTGGACCAGTATTTATCTTAGTGTTAAAAATTCCCCCTATTAAAACTCCCTTCCTATTGCTTGCCTATCCAAATAGATACTAATCTCTTCATAATCAATATCGTGTCCCGCTTGATAAGACTGAGTAACCCGCTCATCAGTATGCGCCATCAATTGCTGCACCGACTGCACGTCGTATCCCATTCGCTTAAACCGGTCTGAGGCCAGGCTAGGCACTTCGTGAAAGCTGGGTGGGGTTTGCTTATTCGGTAATCCAATATAGAGTCCAATAGCGTTACGAGCTTCTATAAACATATCGTTCAGTCGGCGGGCGCTTACCTGGCAAACATGCTCTTTAGTTTTTTCGGTGCGCCGTTGTTTAGGTGTGTGGCTCAGTATATAGGGGCAGCGGTAATTTCTTATGCCTGGCCATTTCCTAGCCAGACGACTGCGTTACCTGCTCTCAGCCTGCCAGCAGGTTTAGCTGGCTTATGAATTGGTCAAAGTTAACCGCATGTCGCTGCCCAGTTGGTAACACAGAAGGGATGATTCTATGTGGATGGCAGCTGTTGAAAATTGAATCTATGAAAGATTTGAGCCGTGCCTTTTATGTTATGGACACGCACTTTTTAGCAATCAAGAGTGTGAGGGTTTGACTTTATTGGGGGTAAGTATCAGTGGAGCCAGCTGTTAAGGTAGGAGCAGAGTATGAAAGAGCTATAAGATTTGATCCTCATATGCTCAAAACATGTTTCGAAGTTGCTCAGTTATTAGACGACTGTATTTGTACACTCATAATTTTGATAGTAGGCTGAGATGCTTTTGCAAGCTAGCGTGTGTTGTGCCCGCTCACTGCGAAACATGATCAAGTTCAGAGTGCTCGGCCTAGCCATCCCATGAAAACTGTACCAAAGTTTCAAGTCATTTTCGGAAATGAGTTGTGCCTGTAAATCTTGCTCCTTAATCGATAGGAGGATTTCCGTACTGATTACTTGCGGGCATATGAGGTCAGCATGACTTTTAAGTAGGTTGTGAGCGCTAACCAACTTCTAAAGCACTACCCTGCTCCCTTTCATATTTACATCTAGTACAAGTTCTATTTTCTAGGGGTATTCAGAGCAAGTCTTGGATGCTGGGTCATTCCGCTATTTTTTGGTAGCGATTTTGAAAAATTACCTTGCAAGTTTGGGGGTAAACCCTTAGGGGCTTACTCCTATCACATTTGTGGATGTGTATAAAATCAGCTCGATTCGTATAAAAATGATACTGTGTTTTCGTTATGGCTTTAGAGAGAGGTAAGTGCTCACAAAGTAAGTTAAGAGAGAGCTACTTGTTTGCCCATTGATGACAGGCACCAGACGCTCATTGAGACTGGTTTTTAATCTGTGTAAGTTCTGCGACTTGTAAGAAAGCAAGTTATCAGACGGGGTTCACGTAATGGCGCGTAATTAATTTAGTGTGACGTAGATCAATCGCCGCGATAATATGCCGCGCTGACCAACAAGGCTGCTGATGTACTCAGGAGGAGTCATCATCATCTATTCCTGCAAGCTTTGAAGCTATCAGAAGTAGATGAGTGAAGCTCTACCAAGTATCACTCGGGTATTTGAAGTAAATCCTTCCAAATGGATTTGAAGTCATTATCCCAGTTTCACGTTTTAGATAGCGGGACTGGTTCACAGTTATTCAAGAAAAGCTGCTATGGGCCCAAAAACTTCGCGAACTGTCTGGCAGATCCAGCGGGATGTAATCTACGCACTGCTTGTGCGCGAAATGAAAACTAGGTTTGGCAAGTGGAAGTTGGGTTATGCCTGGGCTCTTTTGGAGCCCACCATGCATATCATGGTTTTGGCTGCGATCTTTAGTTTCATTGGGCGGGAATTTTATCCTGGGATTCCCACTGCGCTGTTCATGCTCGGTGGTATCGCTCCGTTTTTATTTTTTTCCCATTGCTTTGGTAAATCTATGGCTACGGTGGACTCTAACCGTGGTCTCTTCAACTATCGACAACTACGCCCCTTTGATGCCGTTTTGAGCCGAGTGATGTTGGAGTTTGCTATATACATAATAAGCATGGTTGGGCTATTAGGGATACTGGCTTGGGGTGGTATATCAGCAAAGTTTAATAACTTTCTACTGTTAGTTGCAGTAAACATTTTCTATCTTTGTTTCATATTCGGCATGAGTTTGGCGCTTTGTGTAGCAGGCGCGAAATATCCTGAGATTTCGAAGTTCGGAACCTTAATCCAGCGGCCACTTTATTTTATGTCGGGAGTGTTTTTCTCCCTGGAACAGATACCTGAAAAATACCATCCATTTCTTGCCTGGAACCCTTTGTTACATGTGATTGAGTTAACCCGTGAGGGATTGTTCAGTAGTTATCACGGCATGTTTTCAGACTTGCCTTATCTGGCTTTCAGTTCGTTAGCAATGCTCGCTTTTGGTTTGTTGGCTTACCGCAGCCAGTGGAGAGATTTGGTACGCAGCAAGTGATCGAGTTAAGAAATCTGACTAAGTCCTTTCGAACGCCGAATGGTCGCAAAATGTTGTTTAAAGATGTGAATGCTATTTTCCCTGAAGGCAAGAATATTGGCATTCTTGGACGTAATGGTGCCGGCAAATCAACCCTGTTACGGATTATGGGCGGCATTGATTATCCCGATTATGGACAAGTCATTACCAACGAGCGCATATCCTGGCCTATGGGGCTTGCCAGTGGCTTCCAGGGTAGTATGACAGGCAGAGAGAATGCCGAGTTTATCTGCGGTATTCACGGGATTTGGGGAACTGCTAGGCAAATGGTATTAGATAGAGTTCAGGATTTTGCAGAAATTGGTAATTATTTTAATGCACCGGTTAAGTCTTACTCTTCTGGTATGCGTTCCCGCTTAGCGTTCGGCCTAAGTATTTCTGTAGATTTTGATTGTTACTTAGTAGATGAAGTGATGTCGGTTGGCGATGCACATTTCAAACACAAATGTGAGCAGATTATCGCGGAGAGACGTAAATCAGCCAATTTTATTATTGTGGCCCATGCAATGCAGCAACTGAAAAAGAACTGCGATGTTGGTATCTATCTCGGGCCGGAAGGGTTACAGATATACGATACCGTAGAAGAGGCTATAGAGGTTTATCAGCAGGGAATCCCCAAGCCCAAGGTGCAACTACAGAACAGGGCCGCACAGGCACTTAAGGCATAGACAATGAAAATAAATACGCAGCTTGTCACAGAGCAAAAGACTAAGCCCGATAGTGGCGCATTTAAAAGAACCGCTGAGGTTGTGAAAGGTATATTTGCAAGTTTTGCTGCGAATGAACCGCAGCCACAACCTGGTGCAGGTCGCTCGCGCATGAGCTCTTGGCATGGATTACTGCTTTGTGTTGGCCTACCGCTGTTTCTGGTATCCGCCTATTATCTCTTCTTTGTTTCGGATCGCTATGTCAGTAGTACCCAGCTTATTGTAAAAGACAACGGTTCCAGCCAAGGAATGTCCCCCTCGCTCGGTTTCCTGTTGCCTGGGGTGGGAATAGACAATCAGGATGCCTTCCTAGTGGTTAACTATATCCAGTCTCTGGACATGGCGGTGTATCTGGATAAAACATTGCAATTGAGTGATTACTACAAGAGCGATCGCTACGACATCTTCTCTCGTCTCGGTTCGGAGGCCAGCCAGGAAGATTATTTGAAGTACTACCGAGAACATATTGCAGTTGATTACGATGAGTCGACTGGCATTATTACAATCGAAATGCAGGCTTTTGAGGCTGAATTTGCTCGTAGGTTAGTTGAAACTGTTACCCAGAAATCTGAAGATTTTGTAAATGCGATTAGCAATCAGCTGGCTGACAAGCAAGTGGCTTTTGTTCGCAGTGAGCTGGAGTTGGCGCAGAATAAACTCCGTGCTTCTAAGCAGGAGATTCTCGACTTTCAAAACCGCAATAAAGTAGTCAGCCCAGAAGAGCTTACCAAAGGCATCAGCGGCATTATTCAAGGATTGGAGGCAAAACTTGCTGAGCAGCGTGCCAAGCTGACTGCGGCCAAAACCTACCTTAATCCTAATTCCTCTCAGATTGTCTCTATGCAGGCTGAAATTAATGCCTTGGAAGGGCAAATAGCTGCAGAAAAGGAACGCCTTGTAGGTGTCTCAGACGCTCAGGGAGAACAGCGACTCAACAGTTTGAGTGCACACTTTCAGAATTTGGAATTGAATCTTCAGTTTGCCACCGATGCTTACGCCGCATCCCTTAAAGCCTTGGAGACAGCGCGAATGGAGGCTTCCGGGCGGCTGAAGCATTTAATGGTTGTCAGTCAGCCGTCGTTGGCTGAGAAAGCGGAATATCCACGCAAACTTTATAACCTCACTAGCTTGGCAATTATCCTGTTATTAATTTATGGCATTGTGAAGATGCTGGTATCCAGTATCCGCGACCACAGGATTTAGTATCGTTAATCCCTGTTGAAGGTTTAGAGGGTACTGAAAGTAGCTGAATTATTGAAAACGAAACTAGCCAAAATTTTTAATTCAAAATTTGGGCTTTAGAAATAGATACACAAACTAAAAAACCGAAAAAATGATCGTGAGAAACTTAAAAACCCTTGGGGTATTATTAGGCTTACTGACTGGCTTTGCCTTGCCAAATGCGCAGGCCCTGGAAACCCAACTGTTGGATAAGAATGAATCTACAGAGATTCCCAGATCCAATGTGCCGGTCTTTGGTCAATCCCTATTCCAAGGTGCTTTTAAAGATCAGCCCTTTAGTGGCTTTAACCCAGACTATCGTATTACCGTAGGTGATCAGATTAACCTACAGCTGTGGGGCGCCTATAGTTTTAGCGCGACCCTGGCGGTGGACCCCCAGGGTAATATTTTTGTGCCTGAGGTTGGGCCGGTACATGTAGCCGGCGTGAAAAATGGCGAACTCAATGATTTTGTTCTGCGTCACGTTAAAAGCGTATTTAAGAAAAATGTGCGCGCCTATGCCAATCTGGAAGCGAGTCAGCCAGTCAAAGTATTTGTAACTGGCTATGTGAAAAATCCAGGCTTATATAATGGATACTCCTCTGACTCCATCCTCTACTATCTGGATAGTGCCGGTGGTATTGATCGCGATAGTGGCAGCTTTATAGATGTTAAAGTTGTACGTGGTGATCAGCTGTTGCAAAGCGTCAATTTGTATAAATTCCTTACCGAGGGCAGCATGCCCGCATTGCAGCTGCGTAATGGTGATACCATTGTTATTGGAGCACGTAACGGAGCCGTTTCTATCGAAGGCGCGGTGCAACAGGCCGCAGAAATTGAATTTAACGGTCCTTACACCCAGTTAGGGGAGATGTTACTGGTTACCAAGCCAGATCCGCAGGCTAATTTTGCCCGTATTACCCAAGTGATCGATGATCAGCAGCAAGCCAGCTATTTACCTCTAGAGGAAGCTCTGAATACTGCGCTTTATCCTGGGGCCAGAGTTGAGTTGGTTAGAGATAACGACATCAAATCGATATCCGTTAGCGTAAGTGGTGAATTGGATGGCCCTGCCAGCTATGTCCTTCCCTACGGCGCAACCCTGGAAGATCTCTTGTCGCAGCTTCAGTATCGCGGTAATGCCGATCAATCTGCAGTGCAGTTATATCGTAAGAGCGTGGCCAAGAAGCAGCGTGCAGCACTAGAACGCTCCCTTGATGCACTTCAGATGGAAGTTCTTACCCGCCAGCCAAACACTGAGTTAGAAAAAGGCGCTCAGTCTGAAAATGCGGCAATGATTCAAAAATTTATTGCTGAGGCACGAAAAGCACATCCCCGTGGTCAAGTGGTACTGGCTAACAATCCCAATGCTGGAACGATGTTGCTTGAAGATGGTGACAGGCTGGTGGTGCCCCTGAAGAACTCGACCGTTTCAGTAGTAGGTGAAGTGATTTTCCCCACATCACTGGTATTTAATGCGCGCCATACACTGGAAAATTATATTGAAATGGCTGGCGGTTTCTCCAATAACGCCAATCAAGATGAACTGGTGATCCTGCATTTGGATGGCACAATCAGCCGGGTTAAAAAAAGGAAGTTCGATAATCGTCTGAAGGATATCTTGCGCCCTGGCGATGAAATAATGGTGATGCCAGAAGTGCGCTCCAGTGAGCTACAGGTGACTAAAGATGTCACAGAAATTCTTTATCGTATTGCTGTAGGAACGGCGGCAGTTTTGTCCTTCTAAAACTTAAAGTTACTTCCTTCTTTTAATTACTTTTGGTAATTGAGAGTGAGAAAGCAAACATAATAAGGAGGGAGCAGCTTATTTAGCTTCAGGGGAAAACTATGGAAATAAAAGGAAGCTCAACTAGGAAGGGAATTATTCTTGCTGGTGGCTCTGGTACGCGCTTATACCCCCTAACTAAAGGGGTAAGCAAGCAACTGATGGGCGTCTATGATAAACCAATGATTTATTATCCCCTGACAACTCTAATGCTTGCGGGTATCCGAGATATATTGGTTATCACTACTCCAGAAGAGCAATATTTGTACCAGCGCTTACTTGAAAGTGGTGAACAATGGGGTATTAATATTAGCTATGCGATACAGCCAAGCCCAGATGGTTTAGCACAAGCATTTTTGATAGGCCGTGATCATGTAGGAAACAATAGTAGTGCTTTAGTACTTGGCGACAATATATTTTATGCCCAACATTTTAGTCAGATACTGCAGCGCTCTGATGCACGTGAAGATGGTGCAACGGTATTCGGATATCGAGTAGCAGATGCAAAGGATTATGGAGTCATTGAATTTGACAAGGAAGGTAAAGCAATAAGCCTAGAAGAAAAGCCGGTTCAACCTAAATCTAATTATGCTGTGACTGGTCTTTACTTCTATGATAATCAGGTGTGTGACTTAGCTAGAGAAGTGAAGCCTAGTACTCGTGGTGAACTAGAAATTACTGATATCAATAATGCTTACTTGAACAGAAATCAACTAAACGTTGAGTTCTTAGGCCGTGGTAGTGCTTGGTTGGATACCGGAACCCATGACAACCTGCTTGAGGCCGCACATTTTGTTCAAACTATGGAGCGTCGTCAGGGGTTGAAAATTGCTTGCCCAGAGGAGGTAGCCTATCGTAAGGGATTTATCTGCGCAGAGCAGCTGGAAAAGCAAGCTCAGTCACTTTTGAAGAGTGGGTATGGTGAATATCTCATGAACCTATTGTACGAAAATGGCGAAATCTCCTCTTTAACTCAGCAACGCTTAGCCACATTACTTTGACCTTAATGCTTGACCCATGTTGAGAAAAATCAGCAGTTAGAGAAACCGCATGAAAGTGATTGAAACCGCAATTCCAGATGTGAAAATTATTAAACCTAGAATCTTTAATGATGATCGTGGTTTCTTTTACGAATCCTTTCGCCAGGATTTCTTCAATAAAGAGTGTAAAGATAGAATTTTTGTTCAAGATAACCACAGCAAATCTACACAAGGAACACTTCGTGGCCTCCATTACCAAACCAAGCAGTGTCAAGGTAAGCTGGTTCGAGTCACTAAAGGTGAAGTTTTTGATGTGGCGGTTGATTTACGTAAAAATTCGCAAACTTTTTGCCAGTGGGTTGGTGTGACGCTTTCAGCAGTAAATAGACGCCAACTTTGGGTGCCGGAAGGCTTTGCTCATGGTTTCTATGTCACTAGTTCTGAAGCAGAGTTCGTTTATAAATGTACTGATTACTATGCTCCCGAGTATGAGCACTCCATCCGCTGGGATGATCCTGAACTGTCGATCGAATGGCCCTTGGTAAATGGCGAGGAGCCAAAACTCTCGGCTAAAGATGCTGAGGGAAAATATTTAAAAGAAGCGTTTGTTTTCGAGTAAAGGCTCGTTGTAGACAAGATCTATTCTTCAAAGTATAGCCAAAATAATGAATAGGCTCAGGTATGTAACTTTGAGGGATAAGCTTCATCATTCCTAGTTTCCACCATAAGGGACAGGAACAGTTGGCACTAACTAATTCAGTGTGAATAAGTAAATGAGAATCCTAGTAACAGGTAGAAATGGCCAGCTGGCAAGAGAATTACAAAAACGCAAACCGCGCGATGTCAATCTGGTAGCGTTAACCCGCAATGATCTGGATGTCACAGATAGTAATCAGGTTATGCAAGCTGTTAATAAGTACAAACCAGATACGTTGATTAATGCCGCTGCCTACACGGCGGTAGACAAGGCGGAATCAGAGAGAGAGCAAGCTTTCGCAATTAATGCTACGGGTCCGGAAAACTTAGCTAGGGCCTGTCACGAAATGGATGCTCGCTTAATACATATCTCCACAGATTTTGTATTTGATGGCCAGGGTTGTAGCCCATACAAACCTCAGGATTCGATTCGTCCATTGGGTATCTATGGAGAAAGTAAAGCTGCTGGTGAAGCTGCCGTTCAAAGTGTATTACCACAAGCAGTCATTTTACGGACAGCCTGGGTTTATGGCGCCCACGGAACTAATTTTACCAACACTATGCTTAGACTTATGCGCGAGCGTGATCAGTTAGGTGTAGTTGCAGACCAGATAGGTACCCCTACTAGCTGTATAACATTGGCTGAAACTATCTTTACTTTGGTAAGCAAACCGGAAGTTAGCGGTATTTATCATTGCACCGATGCCGGTACAGCCAGCTGGTATGATTTTGCTGTAGCGATCTATGAGGAAGCCAAAAATTTAGGGGTGCTAACCAAAGACGCTAATGTCAATATTATACCAATTGGAAATACCGAATATCATTCTTGCGCGGTAAGGCCGTCATACAGTGTATTGGATAAAAGTAGCCTCGTAGAAGATCTAGGTATTGAGCTAAAGCACTGGCGTCAAGCATTGCGTCAAGTGTTACAAGAAAAAGTTAATAGCTAAAAAGTATACTCGATTCCTATATCCTTTTTTGTAACTTACAAAAAGGATATAGGAGCCTAAAGTTAGAAGTTAAATACGTCATATTTTAATATTTAATTATCGATTACTTAGAGCTATGCATATATTCAATTATTTCTTTCCTACTTTATAAAAAGAAGTGGTAGCTACAGAATGAGTAATTTACTGGTGACTGGTGGCGCAGGGTTTATAGGTGCGAATTTCGTACACTATTGGATGGAAAATCACCCTGAGGATCGAATTATAGTTCTCGATGCTTTAACCTATGCAGGAAATAAAGCGAATCTGAATCCGGTAGCAAAAAATACTAATTTCTATTTTTGTCATGGAAATATCTGTAATACATCTCTAGTAGAAGCTCTACTTAGAGAGTATAAAATTGATACGCTGGTACACTTTGCGGCAGAAAGTCATGTAGATAGGTCTATCTGTGGTCCAGATTCATTTATTGAAACCAATATTATCGGAACATACAGTTTACTTAAGGCTGCTAAGAGGGTGTGGTTGGATGAAGGAATAAACAAAGATAGCCATCGATTTCATCATGTTTCCACGGATGAAGTTTATGGAGCTTTGAATTCTGAGGATTCACCATTTAGGGAAACCACACCTTATGCACCTAATAGCCCCTACTCAGCCAGTAAGGCAGCTTCTGACCATTTGGTACGTGCTTTCCATCATACATATGGCCTAAAGATTACAACCAGTAATTGCTCGAACAACTATGGGCCTTACCATTTCCCAGAGAAACTAATACCACTAGTAATCACCAATATTCTACAGAACAAATCATTGCCTATATATGGTGATGGCCAGCAAGTACGTGACTGGCTTTTTGTAGCTGATCATGCCCGTGGGATTGAGCTGGCGATACAAAAAGGAGAGTTAGGGGAGTGTTATAACATAGGTGGGAATAATGAATGGACCAATATCGATATCGTTAAGCTGATATGTAAAAAAATCAATAAAGAATTTTCCAGAGCCCCTGAACTAAAAAAACAATATCCTCTGGCAGTACATGCAATACAAGGAAGGGCACAAGAATTAATAAATTTTATTTCTGATCGCCCTGGCCATGATCGTAGATATGCTGTGAACACAGATAAGGCTGTTTCACAATTAGGATATCAGCCGAGTGAATTTTTTGAATCAGGTATACAGAAAACTATTAGCTGGTATCTCAAAAATGATACTTGGTGGAGACCTATAGTGCTTAACAATTACCAGAAGTAAGTTTTAGGTGTTAACGAAATTTTTTAAGTGATGAGTTATGAGGAAGCTGTAATGGATGAGAGATATCAAATTCAATTATTAATGGAATCTCCTCTTTTTGATGCTGAATGGTACAAAAATCAGCATCCAGATGTGGAAAGCAAAAAGCTAACACCTGAACAGCATTATCTACGTTATGGATGGAGAATGGGGAGAAACCCTTCGGTTTCGTTTTGTAGTGTAAGTTATCAAGAACAGTATCCTGATGTCGTTCAGAATAATGAGAACCCACTTATACATTACTTAAATTTTGGACGAAGTGAGGGGCGTGAAGTAAAGCCTGTAGATCATAAAAAACTGAATATACGATCTGATATTGACTTAAATAAGGGGAATAACAGTTTTCAGGTAAGTAATAGAGATCTTTCTCGATCAAATGATTTAGTTCTCATGCAATTAAAAGAAACTCAACGTTTATTAGAAAAGTATTTTTTGCGTTGTCAGGAACTTGAGTATCAAATTATGGATGCAAAAAGATAAGTTTATTTAGGGGAATGTGGAGATGAAAGTTCTAATCGTGTTTGGGACACGCCCAGAAGCGATAAAAATGGCTCCTTTGGCGTTAAAGTTACAGCGTGATACTCGGTTTGATGCATCAGTCTGTGTTACCGCACAACATAGAGAAATGCTTGATCAAGTTCTTAGTCTATTTGAATTAAAACCAGATTATGATTTGAATCTGATGAAACCGGGGCAAGATTTAACAGATATAACGACGGGTATTCTTCAGGGAATGCGTGAAGTATTGACAAAATCAAAGCCAGATATTGTATTAGTGCACGGCGATACAGCAACAACTTTTGCAACGAGTTTGGCTTGCTACTATCAACAAATCCCTGTCGGGCATGTTGAAGCAGGATTGCGGACGGGGAATATTTATTCACCCTGGCCAGAGGAAGCGAATCGTAAGCTTACAGGTGCTTTAACCGCATTACATTTCGCTCCTACAAATGATTCCAAAAGTAATTTAATAAAAGAAGGGGTATTAGAAGAGAGTATTTTTGTTACAGGAAATACAGTAATTGATGCTCTACTGGAAGTCGTCCATAAGCTTGATAGCAACCAGTCAACTTATGAAAAGGTAAGGGAGGAATTTCCTTTTTTAGAAGATGCTCGAAAGCTGCTTTTGGTAACGGGGCATAGACGAGAAAGCTTTGGTGGTGGGTTTGAGCGAATTTGTCAGGCATTAGTAAATACCGCTAAAGAACACCCAGATATTCAAATAGTATACCCAGTACATTTAAATCCAAATGTTCGTGAACCAGTGAATCGTATATTGAAGGGAATAGAGAATATATACCTTATAGAGCCACTGGATTACTTACCATTTATCTACTTAATGAATAAATCCAATATTATTCTAACTGACTCTGGAGGTATTCAAGAGGAAGCCCCTTCACTTGGCAAACCGGTTTTAGTAATGCGGGATACTACGGAACGCCCAGAGGCTATTTCTGCTGGAACCGTGAAGCTGGTCGGGACGGAAGTAGATAATATTACTCGGGAACTAAATTTGCTGCTCACAAATGAGAGTGCATATAAGGAAATGAGCTTTGCACATAATCCTTATGGTGATGGCAAGGCCTGTGAAAAAATAATCAACGAATTAATCAATTTAAAAAAATAGGATTAAAAGGCAGAGTAAATTAATTGCTTTACTTTTAAAATAACAAGCAGGAAAGTTCTTTAAAGGTGTTTATGAAATTTGAAACTATTTCCGTTATTGGGTTAGGTTATATTGGATTGCCTACTGCCGCCGTGATCGCTTCACG
The DNA here is from genome assembly GCF_052466765.1 of Microbulbifer mixtoriginis (SeqCode). Taxonomy (NCBI): domain Bacteria; kingdom Pseudomonadati; phylum Pseudomonadota; class Gammaproteobacteria; order Cellvibrionales; family Microbulbiferaceae; genus Microbulbifer; species Microbulbifer mixtoriginis (SeqCode). The sequence continues at coordinate 1,501,992 of NZ_CP174289.1, read as the reverse complement.
GAGGAAAAAAGTGATAGGCGTAGATGTAAACCAAAATGCTGTGGATACGATTAACCGGGGTGAAATTCACATTGTAGAACCCGAGCTAGATATGATCGTACACGCTGCGGTAACAGAAGGGTATCTCCAGGCTACAACTAAGCCACAGCCATCAGATGCCTTTATGATTGCAGTGCCTACGCCTTTTAAGTCAGGATTTGAGAATAATCATCATGAAGCAGATCTTAGCTACATTAAAGCTGCTGCAAAAGCTTTAGCCCCAGTTCTAAAATCAGGGGATCTAGTAATATTAGAATCTACCTCTCCTGTAGGAGCAACTGAAAAAATGTCTGAATGGCTTTCTGAGATTCGTTCAGATCTTACCTTCCCCCAAACTCATGGCGAATCTTCCGATATTCGTATTGCACACTGCCCTGAACGAGTCCTACCTGGACACGTGGTACGTGAGCTGGTTGAAAATGATCGTGTCATTGGAGGCATGACACCAAAATGTTCTGAAGCGGCCAAAGCTCTGTATAAAATTTTTGTTTCAGGTGAATGTTTGGTAACGACAGCTAGAACTGCTGAAATGGCGAAGTTAACCGAAAATAGTTTTAGAGATGTAAACATTGCCTTTGCGAATGAATTGTCGATTATTTGTGAAAAACTAGATATAAATGTATGGGAGTTGATTTCCCTCGCCAATCGTCATCCTAGAGTAAATATATTACAACCAAGTGCAGGTGTTGGAGGTCATTGTATTGCCGTAGATCCCTGGTTTATTGTTGACTCATGTCCTGAAGAGGCACATTTGATACGCACGGCACGTGAGGTGAACGATAAAAAGCCGAGTTGGGTATTGAATCAAGTTAAAGATGCATTGATCAAGTCATGCGAAAGTAAAACTGGGTGTACCACAAGTGATATTAAAGTGGCATGCCTAGGCATTGCTTTTAAACCGGATATTGACGATTTACGTGAAAGTCCTGCACTGAGTATTACAGGCGAAATTTCAAAATTAGGATGTCAGGTACAGGTTGTTGAGCCTAATATCGAACGCCTTCCAAAGGATCTTGTACGAGAAAATATAGAACTTGTATCTTTGAGGCAATCTCTGGATGAAGCCGATGTGATTTGTGTACTTGTTAAACATAGCCCTTTCACTGAAGAAATTAAAAACCTATCAGCTAAGAATTTCATTATCGACTCGGTAGGCCTACTTAGCTAGGTACTTAGTTGAGCGGAACCTGCCGCTAAAACCTAATAGTAATTATCAGTTTGCTGATCGCTGGACACAATTTCCTATGGATGTACTGTTAAAACACGCTGAAACACTTGCGCGCCACCCTGTTAATGGATTGTATACCCCTATTGATAAGCGTATAGCTTATATAGTTAGTCATGGGCAAAGTTATGCCAGTAACGGATATGCAGTACGAACTCAGGAGGTTGCGAAGGAATTGAATAGCCATGGCTTTGAGACGTTATGTATTGTTCGTCCGGGTCGGCCATGGGAGCTGGGAGCAAAGAAAAATATAATCAATGCAGAGGCTGAAATTGATGGGGTTTTATACATCCATAGCCGTTGGCATAATGATCAAATACCGGCTGATGAAACAGCACACCTGGAAGCCTGTGTGGCGCGCTTTGTTGAGTTATTCCAAGTTTATAGACCAGCAGTAGTATTAGCTGCCTCAGACTATATTATTGGGCTACCCGCATGGATCGCGGCAAAACGCCTCAATTTACCATTTTATAATGAAGTTCGTGGTTTCTGGGAACTTTCTCGTGCTGCCCGGGAACCAAATTTTGAAAACACCTCTTTTTTTAAAATTGAAGCTGAGCGTAACTCTTTTGTGAGTAAGCAGGCCTTAGAGGTATTTACTCTTAATCTCGCAATGAGATCAGAATTGGTTGACCGTGGAGTTAGTGCGAACAAAATACATGCTATCCCAAATGGGATTAATTCTTTTCCAAAGAAAAATCCCGAAGATGATAATTTACGTTTGAAATTGGGTATAGAGTCACATGATAGAGTTATAGGATATGTAGGTAGCTTGAATTTTTATGAGGGATTAGATCTATTGATTGATTCTTGTGCCGAACTAATTGAGCAAGGAGAAAATATAAAATTATTGGTGGTAGGTGATGAGCAGCCAGTAAATGATTTTATTGTGGCTGATCAAAGACTTGCTAGTAAGCCCTGGTTAATTCAAGTTGGTCGTGTAGCTCATGAGAAAGTAGCAGATTATTATGCGTTAATAGAAACGGTAGTAATCCCGCGAAAAAAAATGCCGGTATGTGAACTAGTATCACCGATGAAGCTGGTTGAGGCAATGGCCTATGGAAAGCGAATCGTAATATCTGATGTGATTCCTTTGGCTGAAAATGACAACAAATATGAAGATTTGATTACATTTAAGGCTGAAGTACCTAGCCATTTAACACAATGTTTGCAAGAAAGCTTAAGGAAACCTGCAACACAGAATAGTGTAATTAATGATCTAACGTTGGCTACACGTATATTACCATTAGTTAATATATTAAAGGGGCTAAACAGCAAGAATTGTGAAAGAAAAGAGTCTAATAATAATTCTAACCCAAGAGAATTAGTAAAAAAAATTGAACCCTTACCGCTAGCGAATAAAGAGCCTATTTGGTTCCAAATTCAAGTTGTTCCAGGACAGGAACTTGTTATTGATGCAAACATAGAATATCAGGATTCGTTAAAATTACATAAGCATCATAAACGTAAAGCGGTGATGTTGTTAAAATCAAAAGATATGAATGGAAATGAAATAGATCAGCCGCTAGGGAAGTTAGCGAAGTCTACACATCTTGATTCATATTTTAAGTACCTTGAATCTGATAAAGGGTTAGAGGAGAGACATAAATTTGTTATTCCTAAAGGAGTTGAGCAAATTGAGCTTGGTTTTTGTGCTTTTAACTATCAGGAAGGGGAGATAGTAAAAGTTCGTGAGTTTAGTGTTAGAGAATTTCAAGCCTTTAATAAGAAGAAAGATCTTATAGAGTTAAATCAGGAACCTCTTTGGGAAAATTTTAGAGTCAATGAGTTTATTCCACATAGTCTAAATGCAAAACTTAAGTTTGAAAAATCAGAAGATAAACATAGCAAATCTATCATTGTAAGAGTTAAATATTTCGATAAGGAAAAGAAAGAAATTCCTGGTCCTTATTCAGGTCTACCTTTGTCTAAAACAGTAGGTTCATTTTCATATATCAGCGCTAAAGAAGAACGAATTGTCCAGCTGATGCCACCAAAAGGAGCTGTGGAGGCCGCTATTGGGTTGCAGCGATGGAATGCTAAAAGTAAGGTCTGGCTAGATGGTAACTTTATTCTCGAATCTGAGATTAAAGTTAATCCTACTATTAAAACTCCCTCCGTTAATAGTAGAGAAGAAACAAAAACTCCACTGCGTAAACTGTCAGATATTAAAGTCGCAGCAATTCTTGATGAATTTACTATGGAATGCTTTCGGCCGGAGGTAAACCTTACTTTGATTACCCCCTCAAACTGGCGGGAAAAATTAGAAAAAAAGCATCCTGATTTTTTATTTGTAGAAAGCTGTTGGTTTGGCAATGGTAACAGTTGGAGTGGCTTAATGTATGGCTATACTTCCAACGGCCCCAACAGAATGGATGAATTAATTAAAGTCATTACCTATTGCCGACAAAAAGGTATACCAAGCATCTTTTGGGCTAAAGAAGATCCTGTTCACTATAAACGCTTTGCTCCTACAGCTAAATTGTTCGATTACGTTTATACCAGTGATGCAAATATGATTCCGGCCTATAAGAAAGACTATGGAATTGATGCACAAGCATTATCATTTTTCTGTCAGCCAAAGGTGCACAACCCCATTTGTATGTCACCAAGGAATAATAAAGCGGCATTTGCTGGATCTTATTACAGTGATAAAAAAGAACGATGTGAAAACTTCCATACAATTGTAGCTGGATTAAAACAAGCTGGAATTAATTACGATATTTATGATCGGTGTTTAAAAAGGGGGACTGCACATTTACAGTTTCCTAAGAAATACAAAAGTCATGTTGTAGGTTACTTAGAGCCTCATGAAATGAGTAAAGCTTATAAATCCTATCGATATACCATAAATTTAAATACCGTAAAACATAGTCCAACTATGTTTGCCCGCCGTGTGTATGAGTCATTAGCATGTGGAACACCAGTTATTAGCAATTACTCAGAAGGTGTGATAACACAATTTGGGGGGATTGTATGTGCAAGCGATAATCAAAGAGAGATATCTGATTTTCTTAATCATTTGAAGAACCCAGAAGAATATCAGCGTATAAGTAATGCTGGAGTTCGAGAAACCCTTGGACGACATACTTTGGCAGATCGCCTAGAACAAGTTTGCGAACGTTTAGGCATACTTGTAGAGCCACACCTGCCAATTATTAATGTTGTATATACTGTCGGTAGCGATGAAGAGGTTGAAATTGCAAGAAATGCATTCCAAAAACAGAGCTACCACCGCAAGAGGCTTGTTGTAAATCTAAAAAACAGTAACCTCTTACACTCATATCTCAATAGAAATACCGATGAAGAAATTTTTAGAGTTCTTACAGAGTTTGCTAAACCTATTGATGGTGTTGAATTAAAAATGGACCTGCAAGATACCTACTCCAAAAATTTCATAGAAGATGAAGCAATTAAAACACAATTCCAAGTGGAACAATCAAACCAATCAAATAGAGAGTTCGCAGCATGAATACGTTGAAATTATTAGTGTATGCGGATGTAAATCTAAATATTATGGATGGGTCTTCTGTTTGGCTTGTTGAGCTCTTGCGTTTATTATCGAATGACCCTCGAATTCAGTTAGATTTTCTGCAAAAAGCCCCAGATGAAGGTGGCCCATTGAATGCACAAGTTAATGAAATAAAAAATATAAAACGGATAGAAAAACACCCTAAGCCAATGAAGTTGGAACAGGTGGTAGAATCCATACGTGACCTAGATAATGAGAATCAATATGAGAGGATTCTTGTCCGTGGTAATATTAGTTTAGGACTGGATCTTATTGAGTTCCTACCTAACAGGCTTGTTTATTACACCCTTGAGCCTTTTCAGAGAAGGGGTGAATTTTCCCCTGAGGAAAATAAAGAGATACAAAATCTTCTAAATAAGACTGCATTTACTATTGTGCAAAGTGAGCGAATGAAGAATAGCTACTCCTCAGATTTTTCTATTCCGAAAGAACACATTTATATCTTGCCCCCATTGATTCCACCAATAGTAAAGAATCCTAGTTTCAGAAATAGCTCTAACACCGTATGTTATACTGGGAAGTTTTCTGAAGAATGGGGGACACCAGGTCTTGTCGATACTTTCAAGAAGTTAAAAAAGAAACTTCACTATGTGAAATTAAATATTGCAGGAAATAAGTTTCACGGTGATCTTGGTGGTAGACGAGAAGAAGTACAAGAATTTTTCTCAAATGATAGTAATGTTAATTGGATTGGAGAGGTTTCACGGCAGGACAGTATTGGATTGTCACGTAGTTCCGATATTGGTTTTGCATTACGCTCAAGTGAAATTGATAATAACAACTCACAGGAATTATCTACAAAATTATTTGAATACATGAGTGCTGGTAAACCTGTAATTCTCAGACCGACAACAGTGCACAAGGATTTATTAGGTCAAAATTATCCACTTTTTGCAAACGATTGTGATGAAGCAGCAGAAAAGTGCTTTCAAGCGTTAACCTGTGTTGAGCTTTATAGTGAAGCTGCAAAAATGTCATATGGGGCCTACAAATCTTTTTCCAAAAGGGTAAATCATCAAGACATTGTAAGACGGTTAGTAAGCTATAAGAAAGATACAATTCTATTTGCCGGCCATGACCTTAAGTTTATCGGAGATATCATGCGGTCTTTTGAGAAAGATGAGAGATATGATATTCTGATAGATCAATGGAAAGGCCACACAGTTCATGATGAAACACAAAGTTTGGTTAAGTTAGAACAATCGGATATTATATTTTGTGAGTGGGGTTTAGGAAATATTCGATGGTATTCCAGAAATAAAAAACCAGGTCAAAAACTTTTTGTAAGGGTTCATCGACAAGAGATTCAGAGATTAGATTATCTTTGTGAATCGGAAGCTGAAAAGATTGATGGTTATATTTTTATTGCTCCATATCGTTATGAGGAGTTTGTAGAGAAGGTTGATATACCAAGATCTAAAGCAAAAATGATATTTAACACAGTTGACACAAAAAGATTTAATTCTAAGAATAGAAATAGCGATGGCTTTACATTAGGCATAGTCGGTATTGTACCCTGGGGAAAACGATTAGATCGAGCCATAAATATTTTTGAAAAATTATGGGGCATAGATAAGCGTTTCAAATTGCGTGTTAAAGGTAAGAGGCCGGAACAACTGCCTTGGATGAATAATCCTCAACATGTTGGTGAGCTCGAGAAATACACAAAATTATTTAAAAAAATTGAAAATGCACCATGGAAAAGAAATGTATATTTTGACTCCCATGGTAATGATATGGATGATTGGTATAAACAAATTGATTATTTGCTTTCTGTTAGTGATTATGAAGGGAGTCATCAAGCCGTTGCAGAAGGAATGGCGTCAGGCGCGATACCAGTAATTTTACCATGGAAAGGGGCATCAACTGTATACCCTAGCAGTAATATATTTTCAGATGAAGAAGCTTTGGTTAGTTATATTTTGGATGGTCAGCATAAATTAAATGTAACTAGCTATGCAGCAAGCCAGTTCGATTCAGAGATAATTTATTCCAACATGAGAGAAGTCTTACGAATTTAATTCAATTATAATGGTTGTCAGAGTTTTAATAACTGATTGCTCTTAAATTTTAGTGGTGAGTGTAACAACCCACCACTAAAATTAAAAAAATATTTGATAAAATTTTAAAGTTTTAGTTCATCACTCCCTTGAGATATTTAAGGATGGTATATTTAAAAATATATTTAATCGCCATCAAGATTTAAGTCTTTAATAATTTCTAGGGGTGACTAATATATGACGCACTAGTATTAGGTACATCAGGTTTTGAATAAAAATATAATAGGAAGATTTTTTTGTTATTAAGGTTGTTTAATTAATATTCCTTATGATTAAGGTTGTGCGTTAAATATAAATTCTAGAGACAATTGAAAGAAAGAGTTTGCAGCAAGATGTCTATCAATAATCTGAAAATGGGTATTGCTTCAGAAACAAAACTATATATTGATAAAAATATATTTAGCAGGAATCAGACGGACTACAACAAGCTGAAGAAATTATTTTCGGAAAGAAAATATGAAGCCAATAGTTTTTCTGATGTGGATCTAGATGTTTTAAATTTCGACTGGAACAGTGTTAAATGTGACCGCAATTGGTGGTGGCAATTGCAGGCATTACCATTTCTGAATTGGTATATTAATAGTTATAAGGTACAAACCAAAGAGGAAAGATTAGAATATTTTTCTTTATGTCTTAAAGCAATTTTATGTTGGATAAACAATGGGAAAGACAACAAAGATTCTCCATTAGTTTGGCACGATCATGCATCGGCTTTTCGACTTAAAAACTTAGTTAACTGGTTTATATTTTGTCAAGTTGCAGAGTTACCAGTTGGTGCTGATGTTAAAGTGAATTGGTTAGAAGATCTAGTTTTTGAGCATCTTGACTGGTTGCAAGATGATAAGAATTACTCCATTCATACCAATCATGGATTTGATCAGGCTATGATTGGACTAACAGTAAGCTTAATGTTCACACATGATGATTTTGAACCCTATCGTAGGATTAATCGTGAGCGTTTAGAAAATGAGGTGACTTTTGCTTTCACTGTTGAGGGTGTTCATAAAGAGAATAGCCCTGGCTATCAGAAAGCAATGCTCGGAAGATTAAGGCAGCTAACTTCGCTATCAGTGTTTGGAGAAGATAAAGTAACGAAATTAGGGGAGCACTACATAGCGAAGGCAGAGTCCTTTCTTAAAGCAATAACCTTACCTAATGGTTATCTCCCGATAATTGGAGATACTCGAAGTGAGGACAAAGGGCTGGTTGATGATGAAATTCCTGAAGAGGGATATAGAGTCTACGACTATTCTTCTTCAGGTTACCTAATAGTTAAGGGTAAAATCAAAAAGAAGCATTCGTTTACCCTGATATTTAAATGCTGCCATGACTCTAATTACCATCGTCATGATGATGATCTGATGATTTATCTTAATGTAGATGGTGAGACACTTTTAGGTGATGGTGGACTTGGTTTACATGATGAAAAAAACCCTAAAAGAAAATACCTAAGATCCGTTCATGCTCACACAATGCCAGTCATTAATCGTCCATTCATCCGAGAAAGGTCAAAGTTGTCTTTACTTCCGAAGTTAATCCATGAGACAAATAAAAAAGTGCTGAGTGGTATAAGCTATGGATATGGTATTAAGGTTATGAGGGAAATTGATTACTCCAACCTAAATAACGGGTTATTGATTGTGAGGGATGAATGCGATGACCAAGATTTATCCTCTAACTGGATCATTGGTGATCGTGATATAACTTTATCAAACAAGGGAGTCAAGATTGAATTTTCTAATTTCAGACTGGTTATTAGCTCTGACCAGTCGAAGTCAAAAAGGATAATGCATGGTTGGTCTTCAAATGAATTGAGTACCAACTCAATTTTCTCCAAAAAATATGGCCAATTTTCCAAATGCAATAGAGTGTTGCTTGGTGGTTTGGATAAAAGTCTAGAAGTTAGATTGAAAATCGAGTAGTTCAAAAAGTAGAATTATTTTATATAAAATCAATTTTATGGCAAAAAATATTTGAGTAGAGTTGAAGTGTATTTTTAGCAATATTTAATGCTGTGCTTTTACCTAAATATAATTTGAGAAATTTCAGATGTCGATTAAAAAGCAAAAAAAAATATCAAAAAACTTGGCTAAAAAGCCAGCTATCAACTCTCTAGCCCAGAGTTCAATTTTTTGGCGACCTGATTATCTTCGACCTTCAGAGTGGTTAGAGCATTTACCTTTTTTGTTTTGGCTGATTGAGGCACATCAGCCACGGAAGGCAGTTTCTTTAGGGGCCACCTCAGATGTGGCACACTTCGCACTCTGTCAAGCGATAAAACACCTTCGCCTAAAGGCTAGTTGCTATTTGAGTATCGATGTACAGAATGAAAAATCTGATGGCTTAAATTACGAATGTCAAGATTACAATAGCCAATATTATAATACATTCTCATATATTCTTGAAAGTTCAATGTCTGATGTTGCAAGTCAATTTTCAGATGGCAGTATTGACTTGCTACTTTTTATCCCAACGGATGAACATAATCTTGAGAGTACAGTAGCACACTGGAAATCTAAATTGTCCCCACGAAGTATTGTACTGGTGCCAGGAATCTCTAAAAGGAATCCAGGGTGTGAGACTTTCCGGATTTTTGAGTTGTTAAAAGAGGAATATACCAATTTTTCTTTCTACCATGGGGAAGGGCTGGGTGTTATCTCTATAGGAGATGAGATAAGTTCGACACTGATAAATTTATTTGATCGTGACGAGAATAACTCTTCCTGGCAAGTTGTTCGCGATAACTTCGCGAGATTAGGGCAAACCTATATTGATGTACTGCAGGCGAAAAAATATCAACAAAAAGTAAAGTCCCTAGAGATAAATCTTTTATCTAAAAAAGATAAATTAAAAAAGTTGAGTGCAGAGTATGCAGGTGCTAACGCTGAGCTTAATTTACAAAGGAAGGAGCTTACTGATTTTAGCCAACGTATAAAACAGCGAGAGTTAGAGGTTGAACAAAATTTTAAAAATCTGGAGATTGAGAAAAATAATTTGAACTCGCAGATACGACAAAAAGACAAGGAGCTCGTTGAAAAAGATATTGCCCTTAAAGTACGTTTTGAGGAGCTGGCCACCCTCACACAGTTACTTGAGAAGATGAGGAAACAGCAAACTGAACAGCAAGAGTTGCAAAAAGACAGACATCTTAAGTCTGCAGAAAGTGTTCATAAATTAGAAAAAAATATTACTAGCCTTGAATCACAGTTAAAAACCCATGAGTCCAATTTAGAACAGATGAGGAAAGCTAACCATGATTCAGATAAAGTAAACACAGAACTTAATTCTAGATATAAGGAAATTGAACAGGATTTAAAGCTTGTTAAAAATGAACGTGATAACCTAAACCAAGAGAAGAAATTACTCCAGGCGCAAATTCAATCTCTGAGAGATGATCTTTTAGAAGAAAAAAATTCTGTTGATGAAAGGTTTAGAGAGTTGTCTTTGTTGACAAGCCTACTTGAAGAAAAAGAACTTCAAATTAAAGAACTACGTAAAAAAAATTTAGATCCTGATGGTAAGGCTATATTAACTAATAATTTCACATTCAATGAACGTACCTTTTCAGTAGCCAAGATTTTGGGTAAAGGTTTAAAACAAAAACATAGGCAAAGAAAAGAATTACAAAAAATCATCAAATCAGGTTTTTTTAATGAAGAATGGTACCTAAGAAATTATCCTGATGTAGCATGTAATGAAGATGCAGCAAGAGATCCAGCCTTACATTACCTAAAACATGGTGCATTTGAGGGGCGTAATCCTGGACCTGGATTTGATAGTCAATGGTACTTGGATACTAATTTAGACGTTAAAGATAGTGGCTGTAACCCATTATTACATTATATATCCATGGGTCGAAAGGAAGGGCGCGAGCCCCTACCCTATTGAATGGATTAAAAAAATGTTGAGATTGATGCATCTTTTTCATTGGTATAAGAATAGGCGCAAAAAAAATTTTACTAATGTTAAGGATACTGTACCAGACATAGAGAACTTTGATCCTGAGTGGTATTTAAAGACCTATACTGATGTTGCTGCTTCGGGAATAGATCCTCTTTTACACTATATTAATCATGGACAATTTGAAGGTAGATTACCATATAATAATCGCGCTCTTGCTTGGGAATATCACCTGTGGCGCGGGGGGAATAAACTCTTATTACCAAGGCTGATTCGCCTTATAGATACACCGGATGCCACTAAGCTAGAGCGTCACTATGCAGCATGGGTTACCTCCCGTTGGTACGCAGTAAAAAATGACTGGCAGAAAGTGTTAAATATTTTACTGCGTTTTCATGAGAAAGGACTTTCCTATCCAGCTCATGCTGGTCCAAACTTACTTATGTTGGAGGCTGCACTTCGATGTGGACATTTGGATATTGCTCAAAATGAGCTTGACATATTAGCCCAGCGTTTTGGTGAGTGCGTTGATTTGAATCTAGCCAAATCTAATTTACTAAGTCAATTAGATGGTACTCGGTCAAGTAGTCAGCTTAATTATCAGCGCCTGGAATTGATCAATAGTTTTCTTACTCGATACGAGTTGTGTAGTTTGACCAATACTGGTGACGGTCTATTAGGCTTGGATACCATAACTCCTACTTTACCGATTACTATTGTAGGTGGGGAGTCTGATCCGAAAGTTTCGGTTATTGTACCTACTTACAACTCTGAGGATACATTGATTACAGCGTTAACATCACTATGTAATCAAACTTGGCGTAATCTAGAGGTTATAATCGTTGACGATGCGAGTACGGATGGGACTTGGCGAATACTAAATTCGTATTTAAGATGTAGTCATTTTCGTCCTGGGTTTGAGCTTCATCTAATTCGTCATCAAAAGAATCAAGGTTCTTATGGTGCTCGTAATACTGCTTTGGAGAGTGCGACAGGCGACTTGATAACCACTCACGACAGTGATGACTGGTCTCATCCTCAAAAGATAGAAATACAGGCCAAAGCTTTACTTCAATCAGAAAATGCACAAGGTTCTATTTCACATTGGGTGCGCGCTAACAACAATCTATATTTTTCTCGTTGGTTTCCAGATGAGAGTTGGGTACATCGCAATATTTCTTCATTGATGGTACGTCGCTCGGTAATAGATACTATCGGCTATTGGGACAGAGTGTCTGTAAATGCTGATACTGAATATTACTATAGGTTACTAAAGGTTTTTGGTGAGGAAGCTTTAGTTGAAGTGTTACCAAATATACCACTTAGTTTTGGCCGCATTACAAACAACTCCCTGAGTCAAAATAGTGAAACACACGTTAGCACACGTTTTGTTGGGCTTCGTAAGGATTATGAAGATGCTGCAAGGCGTTGGCACTCAGAAGCTATGGAGATGGGAGATCTTTATTTGCCGTCAAGTCCAAAGCACCGTCCATTTTTAGCACCTAAGGCTTTATGTCTTAATGTGAACAAAGTATTGAAGCCAAATCCTATGGATATCGTGCAGCAATCAGGACGTTTCAATCAATCATGGTACTTAGAAATGTACCCAGATTTGCAGAATTTATCCGAAGACTTATTCGAGCATTATTGGACCGTCGGTGCTTCAGAGGGAAGGGATCCAGGTCCAGATTTTAGTGAATCTGGTTATAGATACAAATATATGGAGTCTGGTAAAGATAATATACCAGCACTTTATCACTATTTGACAATAGGTATTGAAAGTCAATTTGAGCCTCTACCAGAGATTTCAGGGAAACAAGAATATCGACCGAAGTCTTTGAATATACTTCTGTGTGCCCATCAAGCTGGTGAGTTGTTGTATGGGGCAGAAAGAAGCTTCTTAGATGTGTTGTCTACTTTAAACAAATTGAATGTTAATCTTATTGTAGCGCTACCAAGTGCTCTCAATAATTTTTATGTTGGACAAATTAGGGATTATGCTTGGCGAGTGGTAATTCTCCCTTATGGCTGGTGGAAATTTGACCGGCCAGCAAACCATGTCACCTTAAGACAATTTGAGGCACTGATAACTCGATTCAATATCAAGGCAGTCTATACCAATACACTTGTACTTAATGAGCCTCTATTAGCGGCAAGAGCTCAGAAGGTACCAACCTTAGTCCATGTACGTGAATTACCACAACATGATATAGCTCTTTGTAAATTATTAGAAACTGATGCATTGAATATCATCTCTCATGTTAAGTCACTAGCTGATATAGTGTTAGTAAACTCGGAAGCTGTTAAGAGTGAACTGGGCGCAGTTAATACGGTAGTAGTACCGAATATTGTAAATACAAATCAATACAAGTTATCTATTGAGGCAGACAGTTCGAATGAGAGGACTGTTCGGGTAGTATTAATCAGTAGTAATTTACCCAAGAAAGGTTTATCAGATTTTGTAGATTTGGCAAGGAGACTTGAAAATAAAGCTATTCCTGCTGTCTGTATATTAATAGGTCCAGAGAATGATTATATTAAAGACTTACAAGTCAGTCAAAATCGGGGACTAATTACTAAGAATCTTAAATTCGTTGGTTATGCTACCAGCCCGCAAAAGGCCTTGGCCCAGGCTGATATTGTGGTCAATCTTTCCCACTTTCATGAGTCATTTGGTCGAACGGTATTGGAAGCTATGGCTTCTGAACTTCCTGTAGTTGCCTATCATCGTGGGGCTATACCTGAGCTTGTTCGAGATAATGACACCGGATTTTTGGTGCCTTTTGGCAATATTGATGAAGTAGCAGATAGAATTAATAAATTAGTAGTAAATAGAGAATTACGCTTACGTATGGGGAAGAGAGGTAGGCAGAGAGTGGAACAGCATTTCTGTGAGGCTGTTATGCTTCGTCAACTCAAAAGAGCGCTAGCATTAATAACAGATCACGAACTTATACGAGAATAATTAGTATTGGTTTTTTAGAGTTAGTAAAGCGTTGTTAAAAACTAAAATATGTATCAAATTTCAATAATACCACTCTCGAATAATTGCCCGGAAGTCTTCCGGTGGTGTATGGATTATCCGCGTCGTGAACAGACCTATGATGCTGAAACTCTTTTGGGAAGTGGTTTAATTTTCCAAGGTTGGGTTCTGGCTAAAGAAGGCGCTACAGTTAGACCTTATATAAGATTGAATTCAAAGAAATATTATTTAAAGATAAATCTATCAAGGCCAGATGTCATAAGAAGAGTTTTAAATGAAGAGTCAAAGGGACATCCACGATTATATTGTGGATTTCGTTCAGCAATACCGTTAAATAGTGATACTTGCTTTTTTGGTTTTGAAAATAATAAATGTGACTATGACACAATGCAAATTATCATAGAGGGGAGTTTAAAGATTATTGAAGGGCTTGATGGTTGGCTCTTTCTTGATAATGATACCAATCAGAGTGTCGAACAATTTACTGGAAAATTATTATTAGATTGGCGTGAAAAGCGGGCTTGGTATGATTATTTGGATTCTTTAAGTAAGTTAGCGGAGGAATATCTCTCTGCTCATTCAGTATTGATAGCACCAAGTAAAGAAATGGTGATGTCAGACTATTATCCTCATCGAAAAGGTTCAATGACTCCCGTAGAGCAAGTGGAGAAATTGGCAGATAAAAAGCATAATGTTGTGCATCCTGTGAAGAGAATGCAAGCATCAAAGGATAGAGTTTTTCGTGTATGTGATACCCACTGGACACACAAAGGTGCACAATGTGGTTTATTAGCTGCTTTAGAAGTTTTAGGTTTGGATACCGAAGCAGTCTCGAGTCTATTTTCAGGTGATAAATTTAGAGAGGCTGTTAGGGCGGGAGATTTAGGAAATAAAATATTTCCGAGGCGGACTGCTCGCGAGTTGATACCTAGTGGTATTTCATATCGTCAATGGGTTCATTATGATAACCATTTACCTAATATGGGGCGGGTCCTGATTACTCAAAATAAAGATGCCTTGGTTTCTGCCAAGTGTTTGATTTTTGGATCTTCATCTAGTTATACAATGCTGGATTATGTTTCTAGAATTTTTTATGAAGTAATCTTTGTTCATTCCGCTGGAAATATAGATGTTACTATACTCAATCAGGTACGTCCAAATTATCTACTGGCGCAGACTAATGGCCGCTTTGTTATTAGAGCACCAATAGTTGGCTATCGGCTGGAAGATGAAATTGAAAAAAAATGGGCTGGATTAAATGATAAAGAACGAGAAGAAATAATAGTAAATCAGGATCAATGGATAGAAAAATGCTCTAAAGATACTCAATTAAAATATTCTTACCCTTTAATTATATATTTCTCTGCACAAAATATATGCCTTAAAGGCAGACAATGAAAATAAAACAATTTAAAATAGATTTTTAATTTTACTAAGAAAATGAAATATATAAATGGGGCTCATAAAGATGTATAAAGTAGCTAAGCGCCTAACCAATAATATTCCCCATTTAACAAGATTGGATTTACGCCCATTACTTCGCCCTTCTCAGGATATATTAACTGAGACAAATAAAAATGGTTGTATTGTTGGGAAATCAATATCAAATCGGCCTCTGTTTACTATAGAGAAGAATAGACTTGAAAGAGGCTGGTATATGGTTGAAGTTTTGATCGAATCAGATACAAGCTATCTTGAAACCTTTTTCACAATTCATCATCAATCAGGGCGGAAATCTAAACAGCTGAATTTATCCGTACGAAATGGACGTATGGCAAAACGATTGATTTGGTTAGCCAGAGGAGAAGAAAATATATCGTTTTCTCCGGCACAAAATAAATGTAATTTTGTAATTAAGAGATTAACACTAGTTCGTGTTTCTATGTTATTCGCACGCAATCGAATGCGAGCCCGGCTATCTTGCAGGTCACTTTCAGTTCCATCAAGATTAACTTATCGATGGGCATATTATGATTCCACTTTCAATCCTAATGGTGTCCGAGTTTCTTATAGAGAGTGGATAAAAAAAGTTGAACCAGACCTTTGGCCTAAACTAGACGGTTTAACTGAAGTTAGCTTTACCATTTTGATGCCAGTTGACCAGTCTAGTAATTTAGATAGCATTAAAAGAACTGTATACTCTATAATATCTCAAAAATATAAGAACTGGAACCTATTCATTATCCCAATGGAAGTTCTAGATAGAAAGATAATCTCTAAGATTAAGTCTCTAATTGGTTATAATGAAAAAATCAGATTGATTGATAGAGTTAATTATAGACAATCGATTGAAAAAATTTTAAATAAAGATACCTACTATCTCATGTGCCCCCCTAGGGCGGTCCTTGCTAATAAAGCCCTTTCTTGTTTTGAATACATTTTACGTAAGAAACCAAAAGCGAAAATCATTTATTCTGATGAAGACATGCTTAATAGTGCTAGCCGAAGGTCTTCACCGAACTTCAAGTCAGCGTGGAATCCAGATTTATTCTATTCAATAAATTATATAGGTGAATTTGTTGTTTTTGCTCCTGGACTATTAGAAGCCTCTTCATTCAGTAACTTGAAGAATGAGATGGCCTGGGATTATAACTTACTTCTTCAAATACTGAAAAAAATAAAGAAACCCAATGATTCTATTTTTCATATACCAAGAATTCTCTTCCATAGGTTTAGTGATTTTAATAAAGATCTTTACCTGGAAAGTTCAAAAAAAATTCTGAAACGATATTTTAATGATAAAGGGCAAAGGAATGTTGAAGTTGAATATGAAAAAGATCAAGGTGCACTGTATGTACGTTGGCCGATTCTGAATGAAAATCCGTTGGTTTCCCTTCTAATTCCTACTCGGGATATGTTACCGATACTAAAACAATGTGTAGAAAGTATTCTCAAAAAGACTTCATATGAAAATTATGAAATATTAATTCTAGATAACCAAAGTAAAGACCCAAAGACGATAGAGTACCTAGAATACATAAAAAACTTTAATAAAGTGAGAGTTATAAAATATGACCAACCATTTAATTATTCAGCTATTAACAATTTCGGGGTGAAACATGCCCATGGAAAAATTATTGGTTTGATTAATAACGACATAGAAGTTATTTCATCGAATTGGCTAGAGGAAATGGTTGCTCATGCAAGCCGTCCAAATATAGGCTGTGTCGGGGCAAAGCTGTATTATAGTGATAATCGAATTCAACATGCTGGGGTTGTAATTGGACTTGGTGGGCTGGCAGGTCATGCGCATAAATTTTTTAAAAAAAGTGTGATGGGCTATATGAACCGATTAATTTGCACCCAAAATTTTTCTGCAGTAACAGCTGCTTGTTTATTACTACGAAAAGAAACCTATGAGAAAGTTGGAGGGTTGGATGAGAAAAATTTTGAAGTAGCCTTTAATGATGTGGATTTATGCCTGAAGGTCCAAAAAGCCGGTTTTCGTAATCTTTGGACACCTTTTGCAGAAATGTATCATCATGAATCTATTAGCCGTGGCCTTGATAACACACCAGAAAAACGTGCAAGATTTGAACGAGAAGCTACATGTTTAAAAAATCGATGGAGAACTCATTCAGGTATAGATCCTTACTATAGCCCATTTCTTACTCATAAAAGAGAGGATTTCTCTCTCGGTTTAAATGAAGATATTAAAGCACCAATGTTTCGATAATAAGTATAATATTAATTTCAACTCCTCAAGGCTGCAAGAAAATTATCTTGCAGCCATATAAATAACTTCTATTATTTTAGACCATGTCTGATAGATCCTTCTATAAAAATATAATTTATTGTTTTGATGTGCGTTTAAAAACAAACTAAGGATAAACCTCATGATCCTTACTAATGATCGTTACATTAACTAAAAATCGGATTGTTAAATTAGATATGGGAACATCTACGAAGCTTGGAATATGCTTAATATATCAAATGACTTTTACGCTCTATGCTTAAACTGCTGGTGTAGATACTCTTCTTGAGATGAATCTGCTGGTACCCAACCATAGAAATCAGGCAAACTATGTTATTGAAGTTAGCGTTTTGTCTTTTTTGTAAGAACTTGTCTGTGGAAAACTATACGTTTCCAATGAACTGCCTAAAGGCAGTGTATTTGTTTACTCTATTGGGGTTTTTAATACCTGGCTGTGGCATGACTTGGCTAAGTCTCAATTGTGATTAAAGACGCTTTAAGCCAAGGTACTCAGGAGGTGCCAATTCTTACGGAGTAGCAGGATCAGGCTTCGGATAGATAGCGACATCATGGTGGAGCCTGAGGGGAAATTGAAACTCACCATCCAGTCTATCTAGACTCGCGGGATGTCTTCTATGTAGGAAAGTTTAAGGAGTTTGCCATTTTTAACAGCAAGGCTATATCGATTCTTTTTTAACAGAAATTTATTGCAAGCTGTATACCATCGAAATACAAATTACTTTTTAGGACTTTCTGAAGGACATTGTATTTCCATTTTATGCCATACATTATCTTATAGTTTTATGTTACCTGAATGATCGTAGAACAGAATATTGTTACAATCTAGTGTAACACGGCTATTAAGTATGAATGAAATATATACAGCAAGCCATTTACAAACCAGTGTATCGATGGAAGATTCCATAAAACTATTTTACAAGAGTTCTACCAACCATCATTATATTGAAATATTTATCGGTCAACAGAGGAAAAAAATTTAAACGAATGGTCTATCTATTATAATATTAATCGCACTTATCAAGCTAAAAGTGTTGTGCTGCATATTGATAGTAACAGTTGAAGATGGGCAGGCCGTCTGAAAGAAAACGTATCAACCGAATCTGACTTGACATAACACATTCTGAAGTATTTGTAATTGTCAGATAAATTCTGACACATTATGTTTTAGGTTTAGAGTGCTTCATCAAAACTGATAAAAGTATTTTTCAATGTAATTTGTTATATTTGGCCTTAGATAACCTGTATTAATAAAACTTAGTCAATATTTCATTCCTAGTATAATCTATCCCGTTTGCGGGTAGTTTGAATGTAGGAAAGCTTACAATAAAAGAACATTCTAAAATGAAAAATTTATTATAAGCTTTGGCAGTTGCTATTTCCTGTTCATAACTTCTAGATATAATAAATCCACGAAAGATATAAAAGATAAGGTCTGTTATATTATTACAGACACCAATTCAATTGAATATCAATGTAATCATAGTATTTTATTAAGAAAATAAAAATTAACATGAATGTTGAAATTAATGATAGTGAACTTTTTTAAATAATTAGTGAGGATAGATTTTTTCATTAAAAAGAGCCAAAAGACGTCACCATAATAATTATGGCGCCAATTTAAAATTTTAAGTGGCATTATCAGGAATATTCGCTATATATACGTATAACTTTAGCATAACTCTAAATAATAAGAGTGTACGAGAGACTAGTCGCTAGTATATGAGCATAAAAATTCCTACATCTAATCGAACTAAATGGAAGATCCAGAGAGATGTGATCTACTCACTTCTCGTTCGTGAGATGAATACAAGGTTTGGTAAGTGGCGACTGGGTTATGCTTGGATACTACTTGAGCCAGCTCTTCATATTTTAATGCTGGCAGCAATATTTAATTTCCTTGATAGGAACTTTTATCCAGGTATTCCGACAACTTTATTTATGTTGGGAGGAATTGCACCTTTTTTATTTTTTAGTCACTGCTTTTATAAAGGAATTGCTGCTGTATCATCAAATCGTGGATTATTTAACTATCGTCAGTTACGACCATTTGATGCAATTTTGAGTAGAGTATTATTAGAGTTTTTTATTTATATCTTATGCATGCTTACGCTATTAGCTTTATTATCTTGGATTGGTATTAGAGCTGAATTTGGAGATTTTCTATTACTTATTCAGGTAAATTTTTTATTTTTATGCTTTTCTTTTGGGTTATCTTTGACATTAGCGGTCATTGGTGAGAAATTACCTGAGATGTCTAAAGTTCTTCCATTGATTGTAAGACCTCTTTACTTCATTTCAGGAGTATTCTTTTCACTTGAACAAATTCCTTCAGAATATCACAGCTACCTTGTTTGGAACCCATTAGTACATATCATAGAATTAACCAGAGAAAGTTTATTTAAAAGCTATCATGGAATTTTTGCAAATTTTAAATATTTAATATATTCATCAATAATGATGCTTGCTTTAGGTCTTCTGACATATCGTGCTTTCTGGAAAGACTTGGTACGTAGTCAATGATTAGGCTTGAAAATCTCACAAAATCGTATAAAACAAAAAACGAAAGGAAAACACTTTTTAAAAATGTTAATGCGATCTTTCCTGAGGGCAAGAATATTGGAATTTTAGGGCGCAATGGGGTTGGTAAGTCTACGTTACTTAGAATTATGGGGGGGATTGATTATCCAGATTCCGGTAGAGTAATCACAGATAAGAGAATCTCATGGCCAGTGGGGCTCTCTGGCGGGTTCCAGGGAAGTATGACCGGCAGAGAGAATGTGGCTTTTGTTTGCGGAATTCATGGTGTATGGGGAAAAGATAAATGTAAAATTATGAATTATGTGCAAGAGTTTTCTGAAATCGGCAATTATTTTGATTTACCAATTAAAAGTTACTCCTCAGGAATGCGCGCGCGTTTAGCATTTGGCCTAAGTATCGCCCTAGAATTTGATGTTTATTTAGTTGATGAAGTTATGTCGGTTGGGGACGTACACTTTAAAAAAAAATGTGAAGATATAATTAAAGAAAAAAGAAAAAAAGCATCATTTATTATTGTGGCTCATACGACTCAAGTTTTAAAGAAAAATTGTGAGGTAGGAATCTACATTGAAAATGGAAAGGTTAGAATTTGTCAATCTATAAATGAAGCCATAAGCATTTACCAAAATAGTGTATAAATTTTCATAAATGATAAAACTTAAAGTTTAAATATGAGTGTTAAAAGAGTGCTTAATAAAAACTGGTGGAGCAATAAAAAACATATACTTTAATTTACTTATTTCTTGGTATAAGAATATTTCTTCAAAAATAAAAAGTTTAAAAATAAAAAATAAACATAGATTACATTTACCTTGGTATTATGGCTTTACTCTGATTGTAATAGTACCCATCGTTTGTGTGAGTGGGTATTATTTATTTTGGGTAACTGATCGTTTTGTAAGTACTACACAATTAATTGTTAAAGATACAGCGTCATCTCAAGGATCATCAACGGGGATTAGTTTTCTTATACCTAGTATAGGAGTTGATAATCAAGATACATTTTTAGTTGTAAACTATATCCAGTCACTTGATATGGCCTTGTATCTGGATAGGGAATTAGGATTAAAAAATTACTATAAAAGTAATCAGTATGACGTATTTTCCCGTTTGTCTTCGGATGCAACACAAGAAGAATATTTAGAATACTATAGAAATTATGTAGATGTTAGTCATGATGAGACAAATGGTATAATTTCAATAGAGATGCAAGCTTATTGAACCGATCTTCGCTCGTATTCTTGTTGAGACTGTAATACAAAAATCAGAATTATTCGTTAATGCTTTGAGTAATCAACTAGCCAATAAACAAGTTGACTTCGTAAATAATGAAGTAGAACTCTCTCAAAGAAAATTGAGAAATATAAAACAAGACATCCTAGATTTTCAGAATAGTAATAATTTAGTTAGCCCCGAAGAGTTAACGAAAGGGATAAGCAGTATTATTCAAGGATTAGAGACACGATTAGCAGAAGAGCGCGCTAAACTAACAGCCGCCAAAAGCTACTTAAATACTGATTCATCACAAATAATATCAATTCAAGCTGAAATTGGCGCCTTAGAAAATCAAATTAAAGTAGAGAAAGTTCGATTGGTTGGTATAAGTGACGAGAAAGGTGAACAGCGACTCAATACTCTAAGTGCACACTTTCAGAATCTTGAATTAGATCTACAATTTGCTACTGATGCTTACGCCGCATCACTAAAAGCTTTGGAAAGTGCAAGAATGGAAGCTTCTGGTAAGTTGAAACATCTGATAGTAATTACACGGCCTTCATTGGCAGAGGAGGCTGAGTACCCACATAAAATATATAATTTAGTAAGTCTAACGGTGATTTTATTCTTATTATATGGTGTTGGAATTATGCTGTCAGCCAGTATTCGAGATCATCGTATGTAAAATTTATAGGCTGAGTTTTCATTATCGAACAATATGTTGAGCTATTCAATAGCTATAAAGGAAGCCTTGTAGAATCATGATACCTATTAATAGAGTAAAGAAAAATATTTTATCCCTGATAATAACTTTACTGATCATTTTGGGTCATGGGTTGGCTTTTGCACTAGAAACCCAGTTAGTAGATGGTATAGATTCTCAGCCCACACCAAAAAATGAGATACCAATTTTTGGTCAATCTTTATTTCAGGGAACATTTAAGGACCAGCCATTTAATGGTTTCAACCCGGACTACAGAATCACGGTTGGGGATCAGATTAATCTTCAATTATGGGGCGCTTATAGTTTTAGCGCAACTTTAACTGTTGATCCAAAAGGAAATATTTTTGTACCAGAAGTAGGACCGGTTCATGTAGCTGGAGTACAAAATGGCGACTTAAATAATTTTGTGTTACGCCATGTGAAGCGTGTTTTTAAAAATAATGTACAAGCCTATGCGAACTTGGAAGCAAGTCAGCCGGTTAAAGTGTTTGTGACAGGGTATGTAAATAATCCTGGTTTATTCAATGGTTTTAGTTCGGATTCAATTCTGTATTATTTGGATAGTGCTGAAGGAATAAGTTCACAAAGTGGTAGTTTTGTCGATATAAAGATAATTCGAAGGGACAAAATAATACAGGAAATAAATTTATATAGTTTTATTGTAGATGGGATAATGCCTGCCGTACAGCTGCGAAATGGTGATGTAATAGTAGTTGGTGGAAAAAAAGGATTTGTTACGGTTAAAGGTGCAGTTCAACAGTCGGCTCAACTAGAATTTATCGGTCCTTATACTCAATTGGGAGAGATGTTATTAGTTATTAAGCCAGATCCTCTTGCAAATTTTGCTCGTATTACTCAGGTAGTTGATGGAGTCAAACAAGCAAGTTACCAACCCTTAACTAATGCAATGACAACACGCCTTTACCCAGGCGCAATTGTAGAATTAGTCCGCGATAATGATATTCAATCGATTTCAGTAATTGTTTCTGGTGAATTAGATGGCCCCGCTACTTATGTGCTTCCATATGGCGCAACACTTGAAATGTTGATGACAAAATTAAAATTTCGTGAAAATGCTGATCAAAATTCTATTCAGTTATATCGAAAAAGTGTTGCTGAAAAACAACAGGTTGCATTGGATAGATCACTAGATGCTTTACAAATGGAAGTTTTAACTCGTCAACCGAAAACTGATCTTGAAAAAGACGCTCAGAAAGATAACGCTTTAATGATTCAAAATTTCATAAAAAAAGCTCGAAGAGTCATTCCAAAAGGGCAGGTAGTAATTGCTAATAACCCAGATGCTGGAAAAATGTTACTTGAAGATGGTGATGAAATAACTGTACCTCTGAAAACATCAACCATATCTATAGTTGGGGAGGTAATTTTTCCAACTTCACTTGTGTATCATAAAAAATATACATTAGAAGATTATATCGAATTAGCAGGTGGATTTGCCAATAATGCAAACCGTAACGAACTGATTATTTTACATTTAGACGGGACGATAACACGAGTTCATAATAGAGACTTTGATAATAAACTTGGAAATAGATTGCGTCCTGGGGATGAAATAATGGTAATGCCAAAAATTAATTCAAGTGAACTACAGGTAACTAAAGATGTTACGGAAATTTTATATCGTATAGCAGTTGGGACTGCGGCCATACTATCATTCTGAAAAACAACATGAATATCTTATTTTTAAATAACTTCTTTGAAGAAAATATTCAAAATACTACTGTAGAAATTTAGCTGTTTCTAATTTCAAGGATTGATGGAGGAATTATGGCTGAAACTGATACCGAACGAAGGGGAATTATTCTGGCTGGTGGTACTGGTACCCGTCTGTATCCATTAACAAAAGGTATCAGCAAGCAATTAATGCCAGTATATGACAAGCCCATGATTTACTATCCGTTAACAACTTTAATGTTGGCTGGAATACGAAAAATATTAATTATAACTACCCCCCAAGATCAAAGTTTGTTTAGGGGACTTTTGGGTACTGGATCTCAGTGGGGAATTAATCTAAGTTACGCCAAGCAATTTTCACCTAATGGTTTGGCTGAAGCATTTATAATTGGACAGGATCATATAGAGAGCAGTCCCTGCGCGCTAATTCTTGGAGATAATATTTTTTATGCTCATCAATTTAGTGAACTTTTAAAGAGAGCTAATTCAAGAATTCAAGGAGCAACAATCTTTGGGTATAGGATTGCGGACCCAAGCGCATATGGAGTTGCTGAATTCAATAAAGATGGAAAAGTTATAAGTGTTGAGGAAAAACCAAATAAACCAAAATCAAATTATGCTATTACTGGATTATACTTGTATGACAATAATGTTTGCGATTTAGTCAGAGAGATCAGGCCAAGTGATCGTGGAGAGTTGGAGATTACGGATCTCAATAAAATATACCTTGAAAGAGGTGAACTTAGTCTAGAGTTAATGGGCCGCGGTTCTGCATGGTTAGATACTGGAACGCATGATAATTTGCTCGCAGCGGCACACTTCGTACAAACAATTGAACGTCGTCAGGGATTAAAAATTGCATGCCCTGAAGAGGTCGCATTTCGTAAAGGTTTTATCTCACTTGATGAGCTTGAAGTTCAAGCTAAATTATTTATGAAAAGTGGATATGGTGAATATTTGATGCGTATCTTGAATGACGCACAAAGAGATCATAATTTCGTATAAACATTAATGATATCATGAAATACAACAAAATTAACATAAGATTTTTTCTATTATTAATAGTTGAACAGGGTCCCCCAGTTGCATTAACTTTTTTAGAGTTTGAATTCAGGTTAACTAAATATTTTAAATTAAAACTTTATATTTAGCTTATTAATTATGATTTAAGTTTATAGAAATCATTTTATTCAAATCCCTTAGTAATTTTTAGTTTTTGAGTAAGGCAATTAACAAATTAGATATTTAATTTGAATGGTATAAAAATGGATGAGAAGTATCAGGTGAAGCTACTTGAGAATTCAATATTATTCGACCCTGAATGGTATTTGTCACAACATTCAGATGTTGAGAGTATAGAGATAACACCAGAGCAACATTATCTACGATATGGGTGGAGAATGGGAAGAAGTCCATCATCTTTATTTTGTGGAGTAGGTTACCATAATAAATATCCCGATGTAGCTCTGAGAAATGAAAATCCACTTATCCACTATCTCCGATTTGGAAAACGAGAAGGAAGGGAAGTGCAAGCAGTAAAAGAGAAAAATTTTCTTACAAAAAAAGATTTGAATATTGATACTAATAAATTGTTTTTTCCTGAGACGGATAATGAAAAAAAAAATTTAAATGAAGAGTTTAAAAATCAATTAAAAAAAACTCAAGGTTTACTTGAAAAGTATGTCAGACGATGCAGAGAGCTTGAATATCAAATCATAGATGAAAAAAATTGAATCTTGTATTTGTAAGGAAGGTTTTAAATGAAGGTACTCATTGTTTTTGGAACTCGTCCTGAAGCTATTAAAATGGCACCATTAGCTTTAAAACTGATAATTGATCAAAGATTTAATACTCAAGTTTGTGTAACAGCTCAACATAGAGAAATGTTAGATCAGGTACTCAATCTATTCGGATTAATTCCTGATTATGACCTAGATCTAATGAGATCTGGTCAGAACTTAACTGATATAAGCGTAGGAATACTTCAAGGTATGCATAAGATTCTTGAAGAAGCAAAACCTGATATTGTATTAGTTCATGGTGATACGGCAACAACTTTTTTTACAAGTCTTGCAGCATATTATTCAAAAATCCCCATAGGTCATGTAGAAGCAGGCCTACGAACCGGAAATTTATTTTCTCCATGGCCAGAAGAGGCAAATCGGAAGTTAACAGGTGCCTTAGCAGACCTTCATTTTTCACCAACAGAAAATTCAAGGAAAAACCTTCTAAATGAAGGAGTAAGCTCTGAGAAAATATTTGTTACTGGCAATACAGTAATAGATTCCTTGTTAGAAGTAGTACGAAAATTAGATGAAGATAAGAAGATATATGATAAATTTAATAATGAATTTAATTTCCTTGATGACAATAAAAAATTAATTTTATTAACTGGGCATCGACGCGAAAGCTTTGGTGGCGGATTTGAACGTATTTGTCAAGCCATTTTGGAAATTGCGAAATCACATAGAAATGTACAAATAGTATATCCCTTACATTTAAATCCAAATGTAAGGGAACCTGTTAATCGACTATTAAATGACGTAGAGAATATTTTCCTGATAGAGCCTTTAGACTATCTTCCATTTATCTATCTAATGAATAAATCATACATTATTCTATCAGATTCTGGTGGAATTCAGGAGGAAGCTCCTTCGCTAGGTAAACCTGTACTAGTAATGCGTGACACAACAGAACGACCAGAAGCTGTTAAAGCCGGAACTGTAAAATTAGTAGGAACAAAAGTAGATGTTATTATTAAGGAAACATCTACATTACTTACTGATAAAGACAGCTATAATAAAATGAGTTTTGCCCATAATCCATATGGGGATGGTCAAGCATCAAAAAAAATAATTAATGTGTTAGCTGATTTTGAAAAAAAATTCAAAAGATTAAATATATAGCTTAAAAAGCTATTTTAAAAAGACACTTTTGTTCAAATAGGGATATTTATGAACTTTGAAAAAATCTCAGTAGTTGGTTTAGGGTATATAGGATTACCAACAGCTGCTATGCTAGCAACTCAAAAAATTAACGTAATCGGTGTTGACATTAATCAAGACACTATAAATATTGTCAACTCAGGCAATATACATATTATAGAGCCGGGCCTGGAACAAATTGTTCAGAAGGCAGTATCTAGCGGATATTTACATGCAACGACTAAACATCAATCTGCTGATGCATTTTTAATTGCTGTTCCTACTCCTTTTATTGAGGAGTCAAAAGTCAAAGATAAAAAAGCAGATCTAGGATATATTGAGGCTGCATCGAAATCACTAGCGCCTTTATTAAAAATTGGTGATTTAATTGTACTTGAGTCAACCTCTCCAGTAGGTACAACAGAGAAAATTTCGGAGTGGCTTGCCGAAGCACGCCCTGATCTCACATTTCCGCACGCTGATGGAGAGTTATCCGATATAAGAATTGCTTATTGTCCAGAAAGAGTATTGCCTGGGAATGTCCTTCATGAACTTGTTGAAAACGATCGTGTTATAGGTGGCTTAACAAAAAAATGTTCCGAAGCAGCAGAAAGCCTATATAAGATTTTTGTTAGAGGTGAATGCTTGTTAACTACAGCACGTACCGCTGAGATGAGCAAACTTACAGAGAATAGTTTTAGGGATTTAAATATCGCATTCGCAAATGAACTATCAGTTATTTGCAGCAAATTAAATATCAATACATGGGAATTGATATCTCTTGCTAATAGGCATCCCCGAGTCAATATCCTTCAACCAGGTGCTGGCGTAGGAGGACACTGTATAGCAGTCGATCCTTGGTTTATTGTTCAATCATGTCCTGCTGAATCAAGACTCATTCGTACAGCACGTGATGTAAATGACTGTAAACCTGAATGGGTATTGAATCAGTTGGAGGTTATTTTAAAAAATATAAGAGTCAAGAATCCCGGCTACACTAGCAGAGATATTACTGTTGCTTGCTTGGGAATTACCTTTAAGCCAAACATTGATGATCTTAGAGAGAGTCCTGCTTTAATGATTGCAGAGGGAATCACAAATCTTGACTGTAACTTACAAATTGTTGAGCCTAATATCCAACTTTTACCTGAAAATCTCTCCAATAAAAATGTTGAACTAGTTTCTTTAGATCACTCATTAATGAATGCAGATATTTTTTGCATACTTGTAAAGCACAATGAATTTCAAAAATTAGTAAATAAATTCGATCAGAAAGATAATATTATCGACGTAGTTGGCCTTCTTAGCTAGCTATTTAATAATACAGCAAAGTGTTTGATCCCTCTAACTTTCAAACCGTTGGGCAGAACTCAATATGGATGTATTATTAAAACATGCTGAAGATCTTGCTAGTCGTCTTATAAAGGATGTGTATTTACCTATTCAAGGTCGTGTTGCCTATGTAGTCAGCCACGGACAAAGTTATGCTAGCAACGGTTATTCAATACGAACACAAGCGATAGCCAAAGCATTAAATATAAATGGATTAGAAACTCTTTGCTTTGTTCGCCCTGGTAGACCATGGGAGTTGGGGGTAAAAAAAGGCTCAATTAATCCAGAGGTTGCAATTAATGGAGTAAGATATATTCATAGCCGATGGAAAAATGACATACCTCCTAACAATGAACAAGCTTCACTTGAAGCAAGTGTGGCTTGTTATTCAGAACTTTTTAGCATTTATCGGCCAGAAATTATATTAGCAGCTTCAGATTATACGGTCGGCTTGCCAGCATGGATTGTCTCTAAATCACTGGGATTGCCTTTTTATAATGAGGTAAGAGGATTTTGGGAGCTTTCAAAAGCAGCCAGAGAACCTGGTTTTGAAAAAACTTTGGATTTTCAAATAGAAGCAGATCGTAATTCTTTTGTAAGTAGTAAAGCAGTAAAAATCTTTACCTTAAACCAAAGAATGAAAGCCGAGCTTACAAAACGTGGATTGGACAATAATAAAATATCTATTGTACCTAACTGTATAAGTGAGGTTCCAAAAGTTAGGCAAAGTATTTCTAATTTGAGGGCTAAGCTGAGAATAAATGATGATGACAAGGTTGTAGGATATATTGGTAGTTTCTCTTCATATGAAGGAATAGATTTACTTATTGATGCTTGTAAAAAGTTAAGAATCCAAGAAGATAAAATCAAATTACTACTTGTAGGAGATTATGAACCAGTAAATGAAACGATATCAACACCACAAAGAATTTCCAATGAATCTTGGTTTATTCAGGTAGGACGAGTACCACATGAATTGGTTGCTGATTATTATGCACTTATCGATACAGTTGTAATTCCACGTAAAAAATTAGCCGTATGTGAACTAGTTTCACCGATAAAGGTTGCAGAAGCCATTGCATTTGGGAAGCAGCTTGTAGTATCAGATGTAGTACCACTTAATGAAATTGTAGGGAAAAATAAAAATATTACTGTATTTGAATCCGGAAATATCAATAATTTAGTGAAATGCATCCACAATTCATTAAATGTACCTGATTCAAATACGAATCAAATTCCATTATTAAAAGATTATATCTCAGAGTTAGTTTCGGAGTTAAAGACCAAAAACTTTCAGCCAAAATGTGTTAAGTCTTCACGAAATTACGAAGATAGAGAGGAGGAAGTAAAGCAGCTTGAAAAAAGAATAGAAAATAAATTAGAAACTTTAGAAGGAGCTTCTTCTAACATAAGTTTTCAGCTGGCCAATCAAGATCAACTACGAGCTGACTTTAATGGAAATCGATCTAATTCTTATTTAAAAAACATTAAACCAATTACAAATAGGTTGAGTGAAAAATTTCCAAATGGACCATCAAATAAATATACTGAAAATAAAAATGAAAAACAAGAATTAATAAATGAAGCTCAGTATATTAAAGAAAAAACAATTAGACTAAAAGAAAACACAAGAGAAGATGTTGCTCAAATAAAAATTCCTATACATGGATCAATACTAGAATTATCTTCGACGATTGTATATCATGTTAGTAATTCTCAAACTACGCGTAAAGCCGTAGTTCTCTTCCAATTTTTCGATCAATTTGAAAAGATCATTAAGCGTATTCCTGGGGTTGGAATTGCTGCTGCATTTGATCAACATTTTCGATATTTGAATAAAAATAATAACTCATTAGAGGATGATGTAAAAGAAATCTTCAAATTGAATCTTCCTGATGATGTCGCGAGTGTGGCAATATCCGTTGCAAGTCTTGGTTTGAAGTCAGACGAACATATTGATATACGTATTCTTGGTAGATGCTATAACATAGCAGCAGAAATGCTTCGTAAGAAAGAGTTCTTAAAGCGTCAGCCTATGCCTCCAGCAATTGTTCATGAACCTACTCATAAGCGTTTAATTAAAGATTTAGTTGTCGCATGTATACTGGATGAATTTACTACAGAATGTTTAGAGCATGAGGTTATTTTAATAAAGATAACACAAGAAAATTGGGCTTATGAATTAGAAAAGAATCATCCTAATTTTCTTTTAGTTGAAAGCTGTTGGAAAGGAAACAACAATAATTGGGGAACCCTTAGTAAGGGTAGCGGAGCTGGAAAAAAGCTTAGTGGACTACTTACTTTCTGCAAAAAGAAAAATATTCCTACAATTTTTTGGAATAAAGAGGATCCACCTCACTATCAAAAATTCGGCCCTATTGCTAAGCTCTTTGATGTGGCAATTACTACAGATAGTAATATGATTCCTATTTATAAGAAGGATTATGGTATTGATGTGTATCCACTCTCTTTTGCTGCACAGCCGAAAATTCATAACCCACGAAGTATTCTCATAAGAAAAGCTAAAACAGTATTTGCTGGGTCATACTATGAGGATAAACCTAAACGATGCTCCGATTTTAAATTTATATTTGATCAAATAGAAAACGCAGGCTTAGAATTTGATATTTTTGATCGAAATTTTGGAAAAAATATCAAAAAATTCATTTTCCCAGAAAAATATCAAAAAAATATTATTGGAAATTTAATACCTTCTGAAGTTTGGAAAGCTCACCAAGGTTATAAATATCAAGTAAATATTAATTCGGTTCAAGATTCGGAAACAATGTTTGCCCGTAGAGTTTATGAATCGCTAGCTTCAGGTACACCAGTTATAAGCAATGATTCAGTTGGTGTTAGAAAATTATTTGGTGATATTGTTATCATGCCCAAGAATAACAAAACAATTACTAGTCAACTTGGGGAGTTAGAAAGGTCTCCAGATGAATACCGAAATCTTTCACGCTGTGGAGTTAGAAGAGTTATGAGATCTCACACTTATGGCCATCGTATCCAAGAATTATGTAATTTAATTGGTTTAGACGTGAAAATTTCATATCCAGATGCCACGTTGGCTTTGACAGCTAAAAGTGAAAAAGAAATAGATCAGGCAAAAAAAATATTTAAAGAACAAACAGCTCAAAATAAAAAATTATTTATTCAACTAGAAAACTTTGAATCAGCTTATCATTACTTAAACCAGTCTTCTCATTCTATTACTTATGCTATGGATTTTGCAAAGAAGTTTTATCCTTCAGAAAATAGTTTTTACAACACTGAAAACGTATTAAAAGCTGACATGAAAGATAACATTATTCCGGAAGCCTTAGAGGACTTTATCTATTGGGGGCATCTTTAAAAAATGAAGAAGAAAATATTATTGATATCTTGGCATTTCCCTCCCTATAAGAGTTCATCAGCGTTCAATTTATTTAAACGCTTAAAAGACACATGTTTTGAATTTGATGTAATTCAGGCTTACCGAGATGAGAAACCTGACAACGAGAGAATGTTTAATTACTCATTAAGTTGCTTTAATAGATACGAAGTAACGGTACCCTCGGAAGATGCACGAAATACTGAATCAAGAATGTACTTTGTAGAAAGAGTAATTGATTATTATAGAATCTTAAGAGATCACAACCATTATTCAGTATTACTCTCTCACTCACATGAGAATATTTCACATATGGCTGCAATGGCCATTAAAAATCTTAATCCTCAATTACGTTGGATAGCATCGTTCGGGGATCCAATAGCTGCAAATCCATATAACCATTCATACAAATTCCCCATGCTCAAAGAGGATATTCAACTAGAAGAGGAAGTCCTACAAAAAGCAGATCGCATTATTGTCACGAATCCATATCAGCAAAAAATAGTTTTAAGTTCACAAACTAAATCAATTAAAAAAAGTAAATTTTTTGTTCTTCCACATTGTTTTGATGAGCGAATGTATGAAAAGGAATTACAGAAAAAGAATAAAGCCGGTGAAAAAACAAGCATTTTTCGCTTCATGCATATCGGAATGCTTTATAAATTTAAGAGAACATCTGAACCATTTATGCTCGGAGCACAACGCTTACTACAGAAGCATCCCAATCTAAAAGGAAGAATTAAAATTGACTTCTATGGAGCCAATGACTCTTTTATTAAGGCTGCTGAGAAATATGACCTTAAAGAGGTCGTGAGTTTTAAAGGAACTGTTGATTATTTAAAAAGCCTTACTTTGATGACTAAGGCAGATTGCTTACTTTTACGCGATGCAGAATTTAGTGAGCAAGGTCTGGATTACAGTCCATTTTTTCCAGGAAAATTAGCTGATTACCTTGGTGCCAAAAGACCTGTATTGGCTGTTACTATGAAGAATGGTTATGTCCCAGATATACTTTCTAAGTTGGGAGGTGCGTCCCTCAGCGAAGATAATATTGAAGGGATTGCTGATGCAATGTATGGCATGATTAAAGGACGTTACATAATAGATAAGAATGAGGCAGAAAGTTATTCATGTAAACATAATGCCGAAAAAGCTAGAGAGACACTGACATTTAAGGATGATAAAAAAGTCATTTTGATAACTGGACATGATTTGAAATTTGCCAAATTTGTTATTAACGAGGTTAAAAAAAATACAAATTTCATTGTTTTAGTTGATAAATGGGAAAGCCATGAAAAGCATGATGAAGAAAAGAGCCTAGATCTTTTAAATCAGGCTGATGTAATCTTTTGTGAATGGGGACTAGGGAATTTAGTTTGGTATTCCAAAAACAAGAAAAAAGGACAAAAACTTATTACACGTGTCCACGCTCAAGAGTTAAAAACTGAACATCTTAAAAGATGTAATCATGAAAATATAGATTTTTATATTTTCGTGTCACCCTATTATTATGAGCTGATGGTAGAAAAATATTCTCTTGCTAGAAATAAATGCAGAATGATCTTTAATATGATTGACAGGGAATTTCTTGACAAGCCGAAATTGTCTGGTTCAGAATTTAATTTGGGTATGATAGGGGATGTGCCTCAATCTAAACGACTAGATCGAGCTTTAGATATTTTTGAGGATCTATACCAAAACGATAATAGATATAAACTTTTTATAAAAGGAAAAAGGCCAGAAGAATATCCATGGATGCACTCTAAAGCAAAAAAAAATGAATTATTTTTTTACAAGCAGCTATATAAAAGAATTGAAACAAATAACTGGATGAATAATGTCATCTTCGAAGGATTTGGGCCAATTGATGAATGGCTTCGAAAAATTGGCTGGATTCTATCTGTAAGCGATAATGAAAGTTTTCACTTGTCGGTTGCTGAGGGTATGGCCTCTGGCTCAACACCGATTCTGTTAAATTGGCCTGGGAGTGAATACATATATAATAGCAATTATATTTTCAATACAATTAGCACCGCTTGTAATTATATAAAGAAAAATAAAAGCCATGATTCAAACCTTCAGAAGAATTATACAAGAAAATTTTGCCATAAATTAAACTCTGATAGGCTAATTTCACTATTTTGAGGTTTTGAAATGAATTTTAATTTTTTTAATTCAGAAAGAATAATTAGATTGACCCCAATAACAAAAGACACTGTTCAGGTTGCGGATTCAATAATTAGAAATAATATTAAAGTATTCCCCACTTTGCCAAATATCTCTGTAACTAGTTTAAATGATTTATGGTGGACGCGATTTACATCAGCTCAAAGTACCTATTCTCTCTATATATACGCATTTTATCCAATTTCATATTTGCTTAATGCGTATGAGATTACACAGAACGAGATATACCTAAATAATGCGCTTAAATTAGTTGACGGATTTTATCGATGGGAAGCACAAGGTTTTAAAAAAATAAATAAAAAAATGAGAAAAATTTTGCATGGAGATCATGCATTTTCAAATAGAACACAATCTCTATGTTATTTATTAGTATGCATGCGACATGCAGGTAAAAACATTTCCGATAAGCTTATTGAAAATCTTATTAAAAATGGAGATTACTTATCTGATATTAAAAACTATAGCCACTACAATCACGGACTGATGATGGATCTTTCATTATTAGGCCTTATTAATACTCTTGATGGTGAACACATAAATTACCCAGCAAGCTATAAGCTTAATTTAATTGCTCGCCTGAACCATTCTATCTCTAGAGATATTACCTCTGATGGTGTCCATGTTGAAAATAGCCCTGGCTATCATTTCTGGCTATTAAGTTTCTTAGAGAAAGTTATTGACCCTTTAGCTTACATAGATACAGATTTATATAAACTAGCCTCTTGTGTCTTAGAAAAAGCTTCGGCATATGCAATGCTCATTGCAAGACCTGATGGTTCAGTCCCTGCCATCGGGGATACTCATGCTGGTGTTAAATATAAAATATCACAAGGCCTTTCAAGTAAGTATTTGAAAGATGCAAATAAAGTGATATTTAGAGATCCGGATGATACTGTTTGGGCCTACTTTTGCTCTGGTTATAAAACTCATGTCCATAAACATGGTGATAATGGGGCCTTTAATCTCTTTTATAAAGGTCAGGATGTTTTTATTGATCCAGGATTTTTAAATTATGAAAAAACAGATAGCTCAATAGAAATAAAAAAAACATCTTTTCACAATACAGTATGCCCTAAAGGTGAAAATCAAGAAATAATTGAGATCAATCTCTCTCAAGAAAATCAAAACTATCAGGGCAATATTGGCCGATCAAAAATAATTGGATATCGTAATCTAAATGAAGTCGAAATAGCACTAGCAAAAATATCAGACTACCAGTCATGCACAATTGACAGATTGATTATTTGGGTGAAACCTAATATATTTTTAATTTATGATACATTGGATGGAGTGCATCAAAGCATGGAGCAGTTTTTTCATGTAGGGTCTTGCTTTAAGGCGTCTATAGATGGGATTCACGCTAATTTAATTGACATAAACGGCGTCAGAGTCTGTCGAATAGAACAATTTCAGTTTAATGAACCAGATAATATCCCAGAGCAAAGAGCAACTGGCTCTATTCAACCAGGATTTTACGCAAAAAATTTTAACATAAAACATCCAAGCCAACGTATTGTATTCGAAACTAAAAGTGATTATTTTTTAACACTTGTTCAATTAGGCGAAAAAGACGAATTAGATATTACCATTGAATCTAGATCCTCTTCAAAAATTTACTTAAAAAAATCTGAAAAAATTATTGAGCTTGATTTAAATTATTATATTTCACTTATTAACTCTTAATTTGCATGACTCTCAAGGAGTTGCGTAATGTTAAATTCTCCGCCTGTAATTATTTTTGGTAATCCTAGAAGCGGTACACGAATGTGTGCAACAGTGCTTAATGTACATCCTGACATTTGTATAACAGATGAATTTTACAATGTAGAGATGTTGTTAAATCTTGCTAATCGACAGATTTCTTCTTTCTTAAGCAAGCGTGTCGATGAAGATTCAATTCCTTTGCGGAAAGAATTGCTAGTTAAAAATTATTGGACTCTTCGTTGTACATTTGACCAAATAGAAAAATCACATAAGGCAGTAATTATTGGGAATAAGACGCCTAGAGCTGAAAAACATTATCAAACCTATGAAGAAATATTTTCTATAAATAAGCCAATCTATATTTACTGTGCAAGAAATGCCTACGATGTTTTAAGAAGTATAAAGAATTTAAAAAATATACAATGGAATAAATTGCCATTTAAAGATCTTTTTGAAAACTACAAGAATAGCTATCGAATTTATACAGAAATAAAGGAGAAGTATCCAGATAGAATAATTTTCATAAATGTTGACAAGCTCGACAAATTACAACCATTTGAAGTTTATCGCCCAATCTTCGATATTCTTAAACTCAAATATAATGCAGATTTTATCGAATGCATTAATAGAATTTCTCCTCAAAACACACTTGAAAAAGTAAAAAAAGTTATTAAAGACTCATCTCCGGTGGAAGAGCTTACAGTTGATGAGGAGGAATTTATTTCGAATTGTCATGAGTATAAAAAAATAGAAGATCAATTTCTTGAATCAGAAAATTCTTGATATTTATTATGGATATTAATTGTCAATGATATTTACTCTTTTAGATTTATGATATACTATTTAATTAAACTCGACATTTAATTCATATTATATTCTATAGTGAGGGTTAGATTTATGCATGCAATTAACTCTTTACTGTTTGATAAATTAGCCCTTTTTTTATCGGAACTACCGAACATACCTGAAAATTATTCAACATATATTGATAGCTTAGATTGTGAATATATAAATATAAAAAGCCCAAAGGCGCTAAAGAATGCTTTCTTTGAAGAATCTGTGAGGC
Source organism: Microbulbifer mixtoriginis (SeqCode) (assembly GCF_052466765.1). NCBI lineage: Bacteria > Pseudomonadati > Pseudomonadota > Gammaproteobacteria > Cellvibrionales > Microbulbiferaceae > Microbulbifer > Microbulbifer mixtoriginis (SeqCode). Next base: position 1,465,777 of record NZ_CP174289.1, on the reverse strand, counting down.
TTAACGCCTTAGTATTAACAGGTCAATTTAGGTCATTTATCGGTGCACATTCTTACATAGGCGAGGGTGGATACTTAAAACAATGCTTTATAGGAAGATATTGCTCTATTGGTAGGCGTGTAACCATTGGCGCAGGATCTCACTCCATGAAAAATTTAACAACCTATCCGGGGTTATCAAAAAAAACACCAACAAGTCCAGTAATTTTAGAAAATGATATATGGGTAGGTGATGGAGCTATAATTTTACCTGGGATAAGGATTGGTACAGGTGCGGTCATTGGAGCAAATGCTGTTGTTACTAAAGATGTTAGTAATTTCAGCGTAGTTGCTGGTTCACCAGCAAGACATATAAAATACAGGATCGATTCATCTCTATTTTCATCAGTTTTGGATAGTCTTTGGTGGGAATATTCTAAAGATATTTTATTAGAAACAAAGGATTTGGAACTACAAGATCGCTTGATGGTCTTAAATGCCTTAAATAAAAATAATTTCAAAAACTATGACACCTATCATATTTCATAAAACGCTCTTTCTATTTGGTTTAATCTTTATTATCTTTTAAAAAATGTGTTATAATTGATTTTCTTCAAATGGATTTTCTGTTTACTATTGTAATAACTTTTGAATATTGATATTTCTTGATTTATAAGTAATTCTAAAAAATAACTTCACAGTTGAGAATGAAATTGGATGATCTTGATACCATATTAAAAAGTATTGAAGAGAAAATTATTCAATCAGGAAAAGACAATGCTAGTAAGCTTACACGAGACTTAATAACTGTTCAGAATCGTGTTTACGCTCAGCTTGAAAGCCTTAGCTGGCTTCAGAAACGCCTGTCAATTAAGGGGCAGTTACCACCATTACGTGGATGGGCTGCATCTCCCGACGTTTTGCTTCTATTACATACACATATTATGTCTACTCGTCCAGCTATAGTCGTTGAGTTGGGCAGCGGTGCTTCTACACTGGTCATTGCTGATGCTTTACGCCAGAATGGAGTGGGTAAGTTAATTTCTATTGAGCATAGCGATAATTATGGAGCTCAAACATTATCTACACTCGAGGTTGAGTATTTACAATCTTGGGTTGATCTAAGAGTTGGTGATTTAGAACTTTGGAGCGGTAAACATTTAAACTCTGACGATTCCAATAGTCCTTGCCACTGGTATCCTTTGTCTCTATTTGATGGAATTGATAATATTGATCTGCTTTGGATAGATGGACCACCGGGAGCTACTTGTCCATATAGTCGGTACCCAGCGCTACCTGCTCTTTTCAATAAGTTGACCAGCAGGGCTGAAGTTTGGATGGATGATACTATTCGTAAAGAAGAGAAGACCATATGCGAGCGCTGGGTAAAAGACCATAACTTTAGTTTGGAATACCTAACTTTAGAAAAGGGATTGGGTCGCATGAAGAATTTAAATAATATAGAAGATTCTTTAAGTTCACAATTTCTGAAGAATTTCACAAAAAATGATCCTAAGTACCTAAAATCTCTCGAAAGAAATATGTCTTTTTTTAAACAATCAAACCTTTGATTGATGTTTATTTAAATATAACACTCATAATGAATATCTTTTAGTGGAACGAATTAGATTTTTTTATCCATAGAAACCGAGTGTAATTGGTGGCGGGAGTTCAGTTAGTGACTTTAAGAATCTAGAAAGAGATACGGAAGAGTCACTATTAGCTGAGCAACTTTTAACAATAGTATATTTTCAGTCTAACGAAACATGATAAGTTTACAGAGCGATTACAAGAATTTCTTTGAAATATCACGACGGTGAGTCGAGAGTCCCGATCCAATCAGAGTTTTGAGGATATACCGTTGGTCAGGCACATTACTTGTGTACTTTCATTCCGGCATATGTATAAGACACAAAGGGTGACTTATGGGGTGTCATTACAAATTGTTAAACTAACCCTTAAATAAGCACACAAAAAACTCGGAGTTATTGGGGGCTTAAGTATTTCATCATAACAAGTTTCTAATATTTAAAAAATATTAATATTAGTTTGCTAAGATCAAAATGATTCCTCCTAGATTGATAAAAATATATTTTCTAGGGCATCGTAATAAATTTAGTTAAATAATTTAACCTATCCCTAATGCAAGCTTCACATCTTTTTCAAAAGAAAATACAAGTTATTTTGTTATTAGATTTTCGGGATAATTGTTACAAAGAATAACTAAGCTATACTTATTAGTAATTGTAAGGGATACAAGTCTAAAAAGGAACTTAGAAATGCAATCTGAATTAGCTATAAAACCAGCGATCAATACTCTAGCTCAAAGTTCCATGTTTTGGAAGCCAGATTATCTTAAGACTTCTTATTGGCTTGAGCATGTCCCTTTTTTGTTCTGGTTAACAGAGGCACATCAACCAAAAGTTTCGGTATCCTTAGGAATGGAGTCTGGGGTAGCACACTTTGCACTTTGTCAGTCTATACAACGACTAAGGTTAGATAGCTGTTGTTATGTTATTTGTAATGAACAAATAAATGAAAGCTCATCCTTACGAAATCAGACACGAAACTACAATGATAAGCATTATGATAGTTTCTCTTTTTTTCTTGACAGCCCCTTAATGAGAGCCGTAAATCAATTTGATGATTCCAGTATTGATTTAATTTTGGTAAATCCTGATGTCGATGAGGATTTAGAAAGCTTGCTTTCATGCTGGTATTCTAAGATGTCCCCTCATGGTATTTTGCTGGTACCAGGTATATCAAAACGCGTTAAAAGTAATACTACATTTAGTACATTTAATAATCTTGCTCAAGATAAACCATTTTTCATATTCCAACATGGAGAAGGATTAGGTGTTGTTTCATTAGGAAGTAAGTTGAGTCCATTGTTAGTAAAACTTTTTGAGCGGAGTGAATCCAATTCAGCAATAAAGATTGTTCGAGATGTATTTGCTCGTTTGGGAAAGACTTGTAAAGACTCTTTATTTGCTGGTGAATACCAGCAGAAGGCTGAGTCTCTGCAGGCACGTCTTAATGAGAACGAAGGGAAACTTCAGAAATTAGGCGATAACTATGACAAAACTAGAGATCTATTAGAATCCAAGCGAAATGAATTAATTATTTTCAATCAACGTTTTGAGCAGTCTTTAGAGCGACATGCCCAAGAAAGGGGTCAATTAGCTGAACGGGTTAGTATCCTGCAGGAGTTCCGTGATGAATTAAAGTCTGAAATAATTCAGCTACGCCAACGGTTGGAAAACCAGTACCTCCAGATGGATGAGCGTAATCAACAGCTACTTCAGTTGCAAGCAGCAAGTGGGGAATATCGATGTGAACTTTCAAAGTACCAATTAAAATCTGAATCAATCTCTGAAGAATTGGTTAGGACACAGAATAGCCTACAGGACCTTCAACAAAAGTATGAGCAACAAAGAGATAAGGGGAGCACACTAAACTCTTGCATAGAGGCTTTGAATGAGCAGCTATCCACAAGAAATGAAGAGGTGGATAAATTACAAGTAGAGCTGTCAAAAAATATCAAGGAAAGACAGTCTCAAAATAAAACTTCAGTATCACAAGGTGAGAAAATTAAGTCGCTAGAATCTGAACTAGCTATTGAGCGACAATCCCGCAGAAAACATGGTAAAGAACTCTCATCTTTGACAGATCAATTGGATAATGTAAGTAGAACACTTAATAACAAAGAGGAGGCTCTCGATGCTCAGCGTGCATTAAATGAAAGCTTAAAATCTGTATTGGTAGAAAAGGAAGACCAGCGACAAAAAGAAAAAATTCGGTCTGAGGAATTTGAAAAAAGTTGCTTGGAACTCTCGAAAAAATCTGAAGACATAATAAAGGATAAGTTAGCACTTGAAAGAGAGTTAAATGAAATTAAGAAGAAGCAAAAGGATTATTCTCAGATTCGCAATCAAGCTGAGAAGATGCAGATTGAACTTGAACAAATAACGCGCAATTTTAAATCTGTTAATTCAGAAAAGAATAGCCTCGAAAAGGATATCCATGAATTACAGGAAAAACAATTACTGTGGAGCCAGGCTCAAATCTACGTAGAAAAATTAAAAAGTGAAATTAAAGAAAAAGAAATTAAATATCAAAGTGTTATCTTTAAGAAAGATGAACTTGAAAATATAATCATAGATTTTCAGATAGAGCAAAAGAATTGGAAATCTTCACAAAAGCGGATCAAGCAACTTGAAAAAGATTGTTTAGATTTAAAATCCGAAAATGAGAAAGTACTTTCTTCAAAATATAAATTAGAAGAGAAAATACAACTCTTTGATGAGGAACACTCACTTAGAAAAAAATATCAGGCCCAAGTAAAATCCTTGGAGAAAATTCAGGCTGATCTTGTAAGTAAGCTAGAGAAAAATGAATGTGAGAAAATCAATCTTAAAGAACAAGTTAATTTGCTTTCTAAAGAACAAGAACGCTCGCAAATTTCTCAAGAAAAACTTGAATTAATAAAGGAAGCTTTTAAGGAGTCTGAGAATAAATATAAAATAATTAGTGCAGAAAAGGAACAGCTTCAAGATCAACTACAAAGAATCAGTGTGCAACGACAGGAGGAGGTAAAACATGCAGAACAGCTGCATAAAAGTATTTCCATTTTACAAAGTAAACTTGATGATGGAGAAGAAGTTAAGAAAAAATTAAAAAATAGAGTGCAAACTTTAAGAGAGAAGCATCATGAGTTACGTGAAATGGAAGTTCTCGCTAAGAAAATGGGAAAAGAGCTTCAGAAAGTTAGCCGTAAGCACGAATCTTCTATTTCAGCTAGGAATAAACTTGAGAATGATTTGAAGACTCTTTATCTTGAAAAAAAACAGTGGGAGTATGCTAAAACTAAAATTGAAAATCTTGAGAAAAAAATTAAGGAATTAATTTGTAAATCTGAGACGGATTCTATAGAGAAAAGAAAACTTAGAGATCAAATAAAGGAGCTTAAAGCTGAGCAAGATAAATGGGCAGAAGTCAAGAGTCATGCCGATAAATTAGAGATAGATTATAAGAAATATCAACTTAAAACTGAAAAAGATTTATTAGAGACTGCAGACCTAAAAAGCCAAGTAAAAACTCTTAATGTCGAAATCCAGCAATTGCAGCCTTTTAAGATTAGAGCTGAACAATTAGAGAGTGACCTTACTAATTTGTCTCAAAAATATGAACTTTCAAAAAAAGAACATAAGAAACTTTCAGTTCAGGCACATGAATATCATATAAAACAGCAACATTGGGAAAAAGACCGAACCATTTTATCTGGTTTAAAAAATCAACTTGGTGAAAATGCCAAAAAAATAAAATATTTGACAGTAGAGAAGGAAAAGCTTACTTCGGAGTTAGAAAAGTTTAAGACCCAGAAGGATATTTGGGAAAAATCAAAACAAAGTATAGAAAAATTAGAGAAGGATCTTTTAGCGTCTCATAGTAAGTATGATTCCATTTACACCGAAAAAGTCAAGCTTGAAAAGCATGTTCGGAGTTTTGAGAAAACCAACTTTGAATTGGAAAAAACTAGGAAATATGTCGAAACACTCGAGCAAAGAATATTCAATTTAGATAATAAATTACAACAATTGACTGTTGAAGAGGGCGAGCTTGATCAGTGGATACAAGCTCTGGAGATTGAAGAAAAAGAGAAGGATCAATCACAACGGTTGGCAAATAATCTCAAACAAAATATTAGTGTGCTTGAGCAAAAATATGAAAATGCTACAAAACAAAATCATGATCTCACTCAACGTTTGAAGTCTTTAGAAAGTAAAAACAAAAATTTAAATGAGATGCGAGATATTAAATTTAAACTTGAGAAGGATCTTGCAGAACATAAAAAAAGATATGAGAAATTATGGGTTGAAAAAGATGATCTAGAAAAAAGAAAAAACACGTTAAATGATAGTTTACAGAAAGAACAAGAAAATTCAGAGCACATAAAGGGCGAACTTTCTGAACTTAAATCAAGTTATTCGGAAGTCGTAAATAAAAATCAAAACCTAGAAGTTGAATTAAAATCTTTAGAAAGGGAATTTGATGAAAAAAATAAATCTTTGAATGATCGCAATCTTGAGCTGGAGAAGCTTGTTAGTGATCTTAAAATTCTTAAAAAACAGAAAGATGAAGCGGATGTTTTATATGAGAAAAAGTACCATAACTATCTGAAAAGTATCAATAATCTTGAGCTAACCATTAAAAATTTGGAACATCAGCTCGAAGAGCGAAGTACCATACTTGATGAACAAAAGAAAACTGAGAAAAATCGTGATGTAGTAATTGATAATTTGAGAAAAGATCTATCAAATCGTAATAAAGAGTGGGATGAACAAAATAAGAATCTTAAAGGCTCACTTAAATCCACGGAAGAAAAGCTTAGATTAATAGAGCTAAGTAAGGCGGGGCTTGAGGAGTCGCTGTCTGAACTTGATTCTCGCTGTAAGAGTATTGAGCAGAAGCGAATTATTGTTGTAAAAGAACGTGATAAACTTCTTCAAGAAAAACAACAGTTACAACTGCGTATACAATCATTAAAATCCGACCTTTCTGGAGCAACAAGCTCGGTTGAAGAACGATTTAAAGAATTAGCATTGCTGACAAAATTATTAGAAGAGAAGGAGATGGTGATTACAGATCTACGATTGTCTATAGAAGAGAAGAGTAAAAAAATTGCTACACCAGAGAATCGCACTAACAATAAAAAAGGACTTCTTGTTAATATCCCTTTTGCAAGGAAGGCAAAAGAATTACGCAAGCAAAAAAAGGAACTAGAACAAATTTGTCACTCGGATTTATTTAATGCAGAATGGTACCTAACAACCTATCCAGACATTACTGAGGATAAATTTTTAGGCAATAATCCTGCTTTACACTATCTGAAACTTGGAGCTTTTGAAGGTCGTAACCCAGGTCCTAATTTTGATAGTCAGTGGTACCTTGATAGTAATCCTGATGTAAAAGATAGTGGATTTAATCCATTGATTCATTATATATCGATGGGTAAGGAAGAAGGTAGAGAGCCATTACCTTGCTGAGTTTATCAATATAAAAATTTATTCTGTATAGCTTTACAGTTAAGTTTTATAGTAAAAAATTTTCAAAAAAATTATCGTGGATTTTACTTAACTTTAGTTTTATTGCTATATAATTATTGCAATAATCCGTTTTTCTCTCTGATTTATGTTCTATCCTTTTTAAGGACGCTAAATTTTTAAGATATCACAAATTATTTATATGTATATTTCTGAGCGGACAAGCGCAAGGACAAGGTTTGATGTACCCCGTGTAAGCGGATCTCATATAACTTTTATTCCTTGATTATTTCCTTGCAATTTTATTTTTACTTATTTGTTTTTTTAAAATATGAAGGATAAAATCGGATATTACGTTAATATATCTGAATTAATCACTTAATTTTTGATTTATAAATACTTGAATTGGATGTTCTAAAAGCAAAAATATTTTCAATTGTTATCTAGGATCACAGTCTGTCAGCGATTGGTTGAAGTACTTCCATTTATAAGCTAAGGCTGGTAGTTTACTTCAATTTAGGATGTTAAAGGAATAGAATTTAGCTGGAATTATACTGTGAAATTCAAACTTTATTGGCTTTTATGTTTACATATGTTCAGAAAGAGTAGTATAAGTATGTGCAAAGTTAATATGAAATTAACAAGCGTGGAACCCCTTTTTTGAGACAATTACTAAGAATTTAACTTTCCAACAACTACAGTAATATAAATATATTTTTGGTTATCTTTATTCTTGAGCTTGGAAAATAAAGAATATATTTTCTGACATGTGTGAAATATACTTTGCAGTAATAATATTATTGTTTTTTTACAAAAGTGAATATTTTTAATGCGGATTTTAATCTATGGGTTGAGTAAATCTGGGACCACTTTTCTACATACGATGGTGAAGAAATCTATGGAAAATATACTTCATGGGAGCTCCCAAGAAGTTTTTGAGCCATATGATATCTATGAAACTAATGGATCTCTACTGTATTCTAAAGATGGAGTAAATTGCCATGTGGAATCAAATGACAATGAAATTGTTAAAGCCTTACTTGATTCTGGAGTATCGCCCACAAAGATATTACGCTATCAGGACTATTTCGATAAAAAAATTTTTATTGTTAGGGATCCTCGTGATAGATTCATCAGTCAGACTTTATATAGGTGGCACCGGGCACATAACCCAGATAAGAATAAATTTGAAAGGATTCTCAGATTAGTCAGACATAAAGAGTTATATCCGAAAGATATACCTACATTTTTTTTGTTTAACCAGAGTCACAAATCTTATTCAAGATTTGCAAAAAAAATTACAGATCTACACCTGAAAGTTGAAAAATTCCTCACCGCAGTTAATAAGGACTGGCTTATTTTGAAATATGAGGATTTAATTGATAGAAATTTGGGACAGTTAGAAGAATACCTTACCTTTCCTGTTGAGAATAATATCTCCGTTGATAAAAATCACAAAGGAGTTATCAGAACTAAGTCCTATGGAAATTGGAGGGAATGGTATTCGGAAGAAGATGTAACCTTTTTAAAGCCTATTTTCAAGAGGTATATGTGCTACTTGAAATATGATTTCTCTGATTGGAAGTTAGAATATCCAAATTCACTTCCTAAATCCCATGGATCTGAATATATGGTCCATATTTTCTCTGGTGGGAATGTTGAGCTAGAGGCTTATTTTAATAGTCAAGAAGCTGCAATAACACAATATAGTATTACTCGAGACTTCAAGTCTCTTTTATTTAAATTATTTGGTTCATCTAAGTTTAAATAATTTAAATTTATCATTCAAGAGTATAGGTTTTTTTTCAAGGATTACAGTGCTTTAACAAATGATATGAAAATATTGAAGAGTTATTTAATGTTTTTATGAAAACTGAAATTTCAAAAATTACTATCCCTCATTTCACTAGATACGATTTACGTCCACTTTTAATTCCGCTTCAGGGATTAGAAGTTAAGAGTGAGACCCATGGTAACGTAGTGGGAAGATCAACAACCAATCAGCCAAATTTTAGCATAGACAGCAAATATATGTCACGTGGATGGTATATGGTCGAGGTTTTAATTGAGTCTAATCTAAGCTATTTAAATGCGATTTTCACTCTACGGCATAATGACAGGAATAAATCTCAGAAGCTTCACCTACCTGTTCGTAATGGACGTATATCCAAGCGTTTGCTTTGGTTTGCTAGGGGAGGAGAAGAATTACAGTTTTCTCCCGCTCAAACTGAGTGTAAATTTACTATTCGCCAATTAACCCTTGTTCGAGTATCGTTTTTTTTTGCTCGTGATCGAATGCGTTCACGACTTAAGCGTCGCCAATTACAAGTACCATTCAGGCTCACAAACCGTTGGGCTTGCTACGACGCCACATTTAGACCAACTGGGGTACGTGTATCTTATAGAGATTGGGTGAATAAAATAGAACCAACATTTTGGCCCGATCCGCTTGATTCCTCAGATAAAATAAAATTTCTATTGTTAATGCCCATTGATATAAATGATTCCCTGAAGTCTATTCGAAGTACTATCGATTCAATTCTTGACCAAGATTATAAAACTTGGCAACTTTTTATTTTACCTTCAGATGAAATTACAAAAGACACTTTCATCGAGCTTGATAAAATTGTGAATGGAAATGATAGAATTAAATGGTTTGATAAATCTATATCTGTAAATCAATTTGCAAATCTTATCTCTTTTGATGCTTACCAACTTTTATGTCCTCCGCGTGCATCACTTGCCTCCAAAGCTCTCACTTGTCTACAGCATGTTTTACAGAGCAAGCCGCATGCAAAACTAATCTATGCGGATGAGGATTTTCTTAATGAAGCTGGGAAAAGATGCCTGCCTGATTTCAAGCCTGCTTGGAATCCAGATCTATTCTTCTCAAGGAATTATATTGGTGAATTTGTTCTTTTTGCCCCTGGTTTAGTAGATATTTCTGAAATTCATAGACTATTTTCTGAAGATGCATGGGATTACTCGTTATTCCTCTTGGCTTTACGGAAGCTAAAGGAGCCGCAACGGGAAATTATCCATATCCCTAGAGTCCTTTTTCACAGGCAGAAATCCTTTTATAATACAAGATATTTACAAAAGAGTGAGCATATTTTAAAGACGTATCTAAATGATGTAGGATGCAGAAATGTTGAAGTAAAGGCTATGACAAACCATAAGGTTCTTAAGCTTCGTTGGCCCCTTCAAAAAGAAGAACCCCTGGTTTCTCTTTTGATCCCCACACGAGATATGTTATCGATACTTCGTCAATGTATCGAAAGTATTGTTAATCATACTACCTATAGGAACTATGAAATACTGGTTCTTGACAACCAAAGTGTTGATCCGAAAACACTAAAATATTTGTCTGCGTTGAAAGGATACCCCAATGTTAGAGTGCTCAAGTACGATGCACCCTTTAATTACTCGGCAATCAACAACTTTGGTGTCCAACATATTCGTGGTGATTTTGTTGGTCTGATAAACAATGATATCGAAGTGATTTCTCCTGACTGGCTGAATGAAATGGTTTCACATGCCTTAAGGCCAGAAATAGGTTGTGTTGGTGCCAAATTGTATTATGGTGATGGTCGTATACAACACGCTGGCGTCGTTGTTGGTCTGGGGCGATTAGCAGGTCATCCTCATAAATTTTATCATCGCAATGAAGAAGGGTACATGAATCGTCTGATGTGTACACAAAATTTCTCTGCGGTTACAGCTGCTTGCTTAGTGGTGCGAAAGAGTATTTATGAAACTGTTGGAGGGTTAGACGAACAACATTTCGAGGTGGCCTTCAATGATGTTGATTTCTGTTTGAAGGTTAAGGAAGCTGGTTATCGTAATTTATGGACACCTTGGGCAGAAATGTATCACCATGAATCTATAAGTCGTGGTATTGATAATACGCCAGAAAAGCGGGCTAGGTTTGATCGCGAAGCAATGTGTTTAAAGACCAGGTGGTCAACACACGAGGGAAAGGATCCCTACTACAGCCCATTTTTAACTCATACCAGGGAAGACTTTTCTTTAGGTCTAAATGAAAAAACAAAGGCTCCTTTGTGGCGCTGAATGATTGTTTCAGCCAAAAAAAACCTGATTTTCCTTAGAGGGCATTGGCAGACTTATCAAAGCTCCACAGATGACTCCGACTATATTACTAGACTACTTACTACTTACTACTTACTACTTACTACTTACTACTTACTACTTACTATATGTGGAATGTGCTGTAGTGTGAGTGTGTGCGATATAATGTTAAAAAGTTGCGCGCTGAGGGACGTTTGTGAATTTCTGGGGTGTGCCCAAGAATTTAATTTTAGCCCATGACTTTTCCTATTATTGCTTCTTAGTAGATAATATTTGGCCTACGCACCGTAAATAGTATTGGTTCTTCAAAATATGCCTCTTTAAAACGTAGCCATTTGTTTTGTCGTTATTCCACAATCCATAGCTATATACTTTGAGAATTTGCTCGTAGTTGGGCAAAACATCTTGGATTTGTTACCACAGATTTCATATCGGGTTTAGAGGAGGTTTTTCGGGGGTAGTTTTTTATCTGTTGAGTAATTTTTGAGCAACCCTAAGATTGATACCTGTTTAATTTATGAGCAGGTAGTTTGTTGTTCATGCACTGGCATACTTAGGCTGAACAACCCAATCTCTTTAGTCACTGATAGAAGCTATTGGGCTAGTATGCTTCCATCTTCATCCCTGCGAGAAGAACTAGATTCATTACGAGGTTGGGAGCAAAGCTAGGCGTTGGGTGCCGGCAACAGATTTAGTATAGTTTGCCTTTGCCAAAGATATCTTTCAGGTGAAATATCTACCTAGGTAAGCAGAGCGACCCCCCAATTTTATGACTTTTTCCCAATTATTTGTTGCTGGCACTTTCGGTCTAGTTATCTTTACGCTGATTTTTACTCGTGTTCGTCCCTCCTTGGTTTTTGCCTCTGCTGCTATTGTATGTTTTTTGACCGGGTTAGTTCCAGCCGAGTCGGTGCTACAAAAGGCGGTTAACCCCGGCTTGGTGACATTGGTCGTGTTACTACTAATCTCTATTGGCTTGGAGAAAGCACGCTGGCTCCGGGCGATATCTGATGGTTTGATCGGTGGGAAGTTAATATCCAGCCTACTTAGACTTACCAGTGCTACCGCCCTGAGTTCTGCCTTTTTAAATAACACAGCTATTGTCGCGGCGTTGGCATCCAGTGTTAAGGCTCAGAAGCGCCATCCTTCAGGTAAGCTCCTGTTGCCTTTATCTTATGCAGCCATTCTCGGTGGTACACTGACACTAATTGGCACCTCTACTAATTTGATTGTAAATAGCTTTGTCTTGGATAGGGGGGCGGCGTCACTGGACTTTTTTGCTTTCCTACCTATTGGTAGTGCCGCGGTTATGGTAGGGCTGGTTGTATTGTTACTGTGCAATCATCTGCTCCCCGAAGGGGGTGCCGTAGAGGAGGAGGCGGCTCAGTATTTGTTGGAGGCTGAAGTCATTCCCGCTTCACCGTTGGATGGCCACAGTGTAGAGCAAAACAATTTGCGCCAACTCGAAACACTTTACCTAATCGAGATTGTCCGTGGAGGGCAGAGTATTAGCCCTGTGGCCCCCACCGAACTTATTCGTAGTGGTGACAAGCTGATTTTTAGTGGTGATGTACGTGACATACAAAGGCTCCAGGCTATAGAGGGGCTGCATTTGTTTGCATTGGATGATGATACTCTGCATATGGACCTGACAGAGGTCGTTCTAACTCCCAATTCCAGTATCGTCGGTGAAACCTTAAAAAGTTGTCAGTTTCGAACTCGTTTCGATGCAGCCGTGGTGGCAATGCGCCGAGGCGGTGATCGCCTGTCCGGAAAGCTTGGTGAGGTTGAGCTTCAACCTGGTGATGCCTTACTTTTGGCGGTAGGTCAGGATTTTAAGCACCATCGTAATATTGATAAGAATTTCTATGTAATCAGTGGTACTGATGTACAGCGCCAACTAACTTCTAGGGACAGTTGGTTACTGGGGCTGGGGTTCGCTAGTGTTGTGGCAGGATCAGCTCTGGGGCTCTTTTCACTACTAAAAGGCTTGGTGGTATTGCTAGGTTTTATGGTGATATTGAACATCGTTACTACCACTGAACTACAACGGCGCTTTCCATTCCAGATCTGGATCATTATTGCCAGTGCGTTAGTCTTAGCAGAAGCTTTCTCCGGTAGTGGACTGGCAGATAGTCTTGCTCTGTCAATGCGAGATTCACTCCAGGGGGCTGGACCATTTGTTGGGGTTATTGGTATTTTTTTGCTGACTCTGTTGTTAACCGAATTGATGACCAATAATGCTGCAGCGGCGCTCACATTTCCATTAGCCTGGAGTTTAGCCGATAGCTTTGGCGTTAGTTGGATGCCGTTTGTGATGGCTGTAGCTTATGGGGCCAGTGCAAGTTTCCTGACGCCTTTTGGTTATCAAACTAATTTAATTGTACAAAACTTGGGTGGCTACCATTTACGTGACTTCTTACGTGCAGGCTTACCCCTCACAATTGCCTATTCAATAACAGTTTTGATACTACTGCCAATCATATTTCCTTTTAAGTGATGACCCTATATTTACCTGAACTACTGGAGTATGAATGGAAGTAGCTAGCCGTTGGATCGTTGTAGAGGAGGGGCCTAATCCCTCGACCGATTACTTTGTTATTCCCTACTTACGCAAGCTTGGGGTAAATATCAAGCGCTTAACTTTCAATGAGCTTCCTTCTGAAGGTGAGCTCAAAGGGGTGCAGCTCATTTTTGTACGTTATATTTCTCGTTCCTGGCAATCACTGATACAACAGAATTTAAGCAAGTTATCTGGCGTTTCGGTATTTCTTGATGATGATTTGTTGGATTGGTCGGCCTTCGCGAGGATGCCAGTGCGCTATCAGGCCAAAATCCTGCGCTATAGCTGGTCCAAACAGCGTTGGCTAAAGTCTATAGGGGCGAAATTACTGGTCTCAACTCCATTTCTACAGAATAAATATCGGGATTGGTCCCCTGAATTATTGTCGGCAGAGCCACTGGATCTAGATAAAGGCCAGCAACTTTCTATTTTCTATCATGGATCAGCGTCCCACTATGAGGACATCAACTGGCTCTATCCAATTATCAAAGAAGTAATGGCAGAAAATCCGGATCTGAGCTTTGAGATTATTGGGGATAAACATGTAAATCGTTTATTTAGTGGTGTACCAAGAGTACGGGTACTGTACCCCATGAAATGGCCTACTTATTTATCCTTGCTACGGAGGCCGGGACGTTCTATAGGCTTAGCTCCTCTTTTGGACAGCCCCTTCAATAGGGCAAGATCCCATACCAAATTTTATGATATTACGCAGGCAGGTGCGGTGGGCATTTATGCGGAGGGGGCTATCTACGATAAGGTGGTTCGACATCAGGAGAATGGAATTCTATTGCCTATGGAGCCATCACTCTGGATAGAAGGCATTTTACAATTGGCAGCTGATGATGCTTTAAGAGGAAAACTGCTGAGTGAGGCAAAAAAATGCCTGTAGTTGGGCACTGCTCTTTAGGGCTTAGCAGAATGCGTACCCTAGAGCGTTTTCTTGGTGCTAAGTGTCAATATGTATTTTCCAGGCCTAATAGAAACGTAAGCCAAATGGTGGGCTGGGGGCTCAAGGCTACGTCGATAAAGGCAAAGCGAATAGCCACACGGAATGGACTTCCTTACTTCTGTATTGAGGATGGTTTTTTACGCTCTCTGGGGTTGGGAGTGGAGGGAGCACAAGCGCATAGTTTGGTCATGGACTATAGCGGTATTTATTACGACGCCTCTCGCCCCAGTGATCTTGAGGGCTTGATCAGTGCAAGTGATTTTAGCGTTGAAGAACTCAATAGGGCTGAAAATGGACTTTATCTTCTTCGTACCCACCGTTTGTGCAAATATAACAAATCGGTTGACATCCCTCTGGATTTAGCAGATGAGCGTCCGGCGATCCTGGTGGTAGACCAGACTTATGGTGATATATCAATAACCGCTGGGTTGGCTTCCGAGAGCCACTTCAGGGAAATGCTGCGAAGTGCGATTACTGAAAATCCAGGTGCTGAGATCTGTGTCAAAGTACATCCTGACGTTATTTCAGGCAGAAAACGTGGTTATTTGCAAGAGCTTGCAAAGCAAGAAGGCTGTAGGATTATTGGACAGGATTTATCTCCATGGTCAATATTTGACCGCGTTGAAAAAGTCTATGTAGTTACCAGTCAGCTGGGTTTTGATGCATTGATCGCAGGTAAGGAAGTGCACTGTTTTGGTGTTCCTTTCTATGCAGGCTGGGGGCTCACAAAGGATCGCCAGTTTGTTGACAGACGCAATGTAAAACGAACACTGACTGAAATTTTCTGTGCGGCCTATCTTCGCTATTGCCGTTATATCAATCCTTATACGGGTGTTACATGCGAATTTGAAGATACGTTGTCATTGATTTTGGAACAAAAAAGACAGTGGCAACGTTTTCAGGGGACATGGTTAGGAATTGGATTTTCCCCATGGAAACGCAGTTTTATTCCCAATTTTTTGGGGGATAAATCTAGGATTACTTTCTTCAGATCTCTTGATAGGGCTGCAATAACCAGACCTAATACCAATATTTTGGTGTGGGCCAGTAAGGTTACAGATTCTTTGGTTGAGCAGTGTCAACAAAATCAATTAAATTTATGGAGAATTGAAGATGGTTTTCTACGCTCAGCGGGTTTGGGTGCTGACCTGGTAAAACCAAGCTCATTGGTATTGGATGCGTGTGGTATTTATTTTGATGCCCGCTATTCCAGTGATCTGGAAGTGTATCTCAATAGTGCTAGATTTTCATCGGAAAGTTTAATTCAAGCAAAAATATTGCGAGATAATTTAATAAATAAAAGAGTAACTAAATATAACATTGGTCGAGAATTGTCACCCTATGAGCTGGAGATTCCGAGGGATAAAAAAATTATTCTAATTCCCGGTCAAGTTGAGAGTGATGCTTCCATTGCCACTGGATCGCCGCTAATAAAAAGTAACTATGCTTTGTTGAAAGAGGTGAGGGCGAGAAATCCTAGTGCCCATATTATCTATAAGCCCCACCCAGATGTTGTTGAAGGTGCAAGAGAAGGGGGGATGCCTGTAGGTGCAAAATCCCTTTACGACAGTTTAATTGAAAAAGGTGATATTTCTCTGCTTTTGGATAAAGTGGATGAAGTGCATACCATGAGTTCACTGTGTGGTTTTGAGGCTTTGTTGCGAGAAATCAAAGTGGTAACTTATGGGCTTCCTTTTTATGCTGGTTGGGGGCTTACAGAAGATATACTTCTCAGTGCGCCAGTATATGACGCTTTAGATTTGCAGTCTTTTAAACTTCGGCGGCAAAGAGCGTTAAGTTTGGAGCAGTTAATCGCTGGTACTCTACTTTTCTATCCTGTATATGTGGATTCGGTGAGCGGTGAATTTATTGATGCAAAAACCAACATTGAGATCTTGCAAAAAAGTCGCAAATCCGATCAATCGGCAAGCTTTTTCTTGCAGATATTTCGTTGGTATCGGAGTCGATTTTTAAAGTATTGAATTTCAGCTCAATACTTTTTATCTATGTTTTGTCAATTAATTTGGCAACAAATATAAGTCGGTTTTGAGTGTTTGATTTTGTTGGGCCTCCCTCTTTTTTGTGGGAGGGGTAAAACCTGCTTAGAACATATTTTAATTTGGGGAGTGTTATGTGGCGTTCTATGGTTGGGCTAAGCTGGAAAGTACCAAAGTGGATTTTTGAGTTGCTCAGCTGGGGTAAAAGTTTTAAGAATAATCCCCTGCTGGGCAATAGCTTCTTAAATCGCTGTGGGTTACATGTGATCAGAGTTATTCTGGCCCACCTGCTTTTTCGATTTCGTCTTTTACTATTATCTCCTTTGGTCTCCTCAGAAGATCGGCGTGAATTCATACGTAATGGTTATTTACTTAAGAAAAATTTTCTTTCTCAGGCTGAGTTTCAACGCTTGACTAAAGAGTTGATTGAGCTGAAGGCCCCTGTCAGAGAGGTTATTGAGGGAACTACCATTACCCAACGAGTCTTTATGGACTCTACGGAGAGAGCTAAAACACCAAACTTTCAAAGGCTTTATTCCCATAAAGGTTTGGATAGATTGATGCGTTATTGTTCTTCAAAGAATCGACCTCCACTCTTTTATATTGAAAATTTATGTAACCATGCGAACGTCACTCCACGTCCAGATCCTCAGCGGGATTTGCATGCAGACACGTTTCATCCATGTGTAAAAGCCTGGTTATACATAGATGATTCTTCGGATACTAATGGCTCATTTGTTTATGTTCCCGGTTCCCACCGGTTGACATGGAGGCGGCTCAAATGGGAATACAGGCAGAGTTTAGAAGCATGTAAGAAAGGGGCCGATCGTGCTCCAGGGCGCTATTGGGATGGCTCATTTCGCGTAAGTACTCAGGAACTGGCAGAAATGGGTTTTAAAGCGGAGAAGCTATCCGTGCCGAAAAATACGCTTATCATTGGCAATGTTTATGGTTTCCATTGCCGTGGTAGGGCGCTACAAAAGTCACACCGAATGACGGTTTGGATGCAGGCGCGTGATAACCCATTTAACCCCTTGTTCACCCCTTTTCCGAGATCAACCGCGTTGCTATTTGAGTGGATATGGAAGAAGGCGTTGATGAAGATTGATAGCCGGAAAACAGAAGGAGGAGAACAGAGTAACTATTTTGGTACCTTTAATCGTGCTAAAAGTGTGATGGCTTCCAAAATGCTTGAGTCTGAATAATTCTGAATGCAATCGATTGAA
This sequence comes from Microbulbifer mixtoriginis (SeqCode), assembly GCF_052466765.1. Classification (NCBI taxonomy): domain Bacteria; kingdom Pseudomonadati; phylum Pseudomonadota; class Gammaproteobacteria; order Cellvibrionales; family Microbulbiferaceae; genus Microbulbifer; species Microbulbifer mixtoriginis (SeqCode). The sequence goes on along the minus strand of NZ_CP174289.1, from coordinate 1,447,929 downwards.
ATACATTTTATTTTAAGTTGGGCACTGTAGTGCAGAGAAAAAGTTGGCTCTTGAAAAAGTGAGCGCGCATCAAGTTATTTGAAATATATTAGAGGATTTTAAACCTGCTAGAGACGAACATTGCTGGCGAGCTCCTCGTGTAATAGGTTGTCTTGGCATTATTTTCTTTACTCTCTAGAATAGCCGTCCGTGAAGTACGCCACACTCTTCAAATGAGCAATCTCAGAGAGTCATCTGTTCTGCTATATATAAAGTGAAGGCTACTGGTGTCTATTCCGGTTCCTATAGAGCCTGCTTCCAACCCCATTACTGAAATGAATTTTGAATCTGCATCAATTTACCAGAGAAGTATCCACAGGCCCGCATCGTTATTTATCGGGCAAACTTGTCTCTAAAGGTGGCTTTTCAGGCTATCGCCTGATGGATAAATTTGCGGTAATGTATCCTGAAGACCTGTTTATGCCGCTAAATTAGTGCCTGTACAATCGATGTTCGTTTTTTATTCGGAAATTTTTGGGCTATTGAATGACCAGCTTTGTGTTTCTTGTTGCGATGTTTATTGGTCTGCTATAGCAGTCGTTTGTATGTGATGAGTTATCGATCGTACCCTTGATGTTTCATTGTTCAGTTTCAATGCCCCTAGTAGGGTGACTCCGGAGTAGGCCTATTCATGTCTGTGGCAGTATTTTTACAGGGACCGCATGGCCCGTTTTTTGCCCAGCTGGCAAAGCGGTTTTCGCAACTCGGTGTTGTTACCCACAAGATCAACTTCAATGGAGGTGATCGCTACTTTGGCTGGGGGAACTACCAAGTAGATTTCACCGGTAGAGAAGCTGACTGGCCATCTTTTTTTCGTCGTTATCTTTCTGAGCATGGCGCTGATACGGTTTTTGCATATGGCGACTGCAGAAGGCTGCATGAAAGCGCCAAAAAAGTATGCCAATCGATGGGAGTTGCTTTTATCGTTTTCGAGGAAGGCTATCTGCGCCCCGATTTTGTCACTATGGAGTGGGGTGGGGTTAATGCTTTTTCCTCAACTGATTGGTCCAGGCAGGCAATAGACCAATATCTACCTAGAGGCTGTACCCCGGCGGCGCCAGTTGGTCATACTTTTTGGCGGCGTGCCTACTTCGCATCTGCTTATTACTTGGCTATGCGTTTTGCCCAATCAGAGTTTGCCAGTTATCGCCATCACCGGAATCGCAGTTGGTTACAGGAGGGCGTCTGTTGGCTGAGAAGCTTTTATCGTAAGGGACTCTATAAGTTCAACGAGCGCGGCCTTATCCGCCAGATGACTGGAAAGTACAGTGGCCGTTTTTACCTGTTTCCTCTGCAGACCTGCGATGATTTTCAGTTGCGCAAGCATTCTGACCTGCTCTCGATTGAGAATGCGATAGATGTCGTATGTAAATCTTTTGCACGAAATGCGCCTGAAGATACGGTCATTGTTTTTAAGCACCATCCGATGGACCGCGGCTTTTGCCACTATCAAAGGCTGATCAGTGTACTGGAAGCGCGTTATCGGATAAGTGGGCGGGTGATTTATTGTCATGATCTGCATTTACCGACCTTGTTGGACCATACAAGGGGTGTGGTAACTATCAACAGTACTGTGGGCATTTCCGCACTGCTTCACAAGGTGCCTACCAAGGTAATGGGGCGGTCCTTATATGATTTGCCGGGTTTGACGCACCAGGGCAGCCTTTCTAGTTTCTGGAAACAGCCAGAGCCGGTAGACATCAATTTTTTCCGGCGTTTTCATACTTATCTGTATGAGCGCACACAGGTGGATGGCAGCTTTTCCCGAGGGCTTAAGTCGACAGTGGACAGGATTTGTGCCCGTTTGAAGGAAGTTGGTAGAAAAGACTCCATTTTGCCGCTATCAAAGCCTGTCGGCACTAATATCAGGACCGATGCAAAATGAGTGTTCAGTGGTTTTTTAACTAGATTGCGGCCCCTGCCTGGTCTTTTCTCTTCTATCATTCTCCCACTGTGGGGCCGAGATTTCGCAGCTGTTGTGGCTTTCTTCTGGTATCTGCTTAAAAAACAGGCTGATCTGGGACGCCTAACCTGTTAGACTGCGCGACCTTTTGACCCACCGCTCCGGTCCCACGATAGGGACTTAGGCTTCAAGTGAATTCCGAAATGACCGATACCCCAAAACCGGCCGGCTTCGACCAGCTGGGCCTGCCGCCTGAAATCCTAACTGCCATCGAAAAACTGGGCTATGAGACCCCCTCTCCGATTCAGGCACAGACAATCCCCTCCCTGTTGGAGAATCGCGATGTGCTGGGCCAGGCCCAGACCGGCACCGGCAAAACAGCTGCTTTTGCACTGCCTTTACTGTCCAAACTGGACCTGAAAAACCGTCGGCCGCAAGCTTTGGTACTAGCGCCGACTCGTGAATTGGCTATCCAGGTAGCTGAGGCTTGCCAGGCTTATGCTTCTAACCTGAAAGGCTTCCATGTGGCTCCAATTTATGGCGGTGCCGACTATCGTGGACAGATCCAACAATTAAAACGCGGTGTGCAGCTAGTGGTGGGTACCCCTGGCCGAGTGATGGATCATATGCGTCGCGGTTCCCTGGATCTCTCCAATCTGAGTACCTTGGTGCTGGATGAGGCCGATGAAATGTTGCGCATGGGTTTTATCGACGATGTGCAGTGGGTATTGGAACAGATTCCGGAAGAGCGCCAGATCGCGCTGTTCTCCGCCACCATGCCCAAAGAGATCGCTCGGATAGCTCGCGAGCATTTACACGAGCCAGTTGAAGTCAAAATCCGTGTCAAGCAAGAGACTGCGGAGACCATCCGCCAGCGCTACTGGCCCGTGGGCGGTTTGCATAAACTGGATGCCCTGACTCGTATCCTCGAAGCCGAGCCGGTAGATGCCACGATTATTTTCGTACGCACCAAAAACAGCACTGTTGAGCTTGCAGACAAGCTGGCCGCGCGCGGTTTTGCCAGTGCCGCCCTGAATGGCGATATGGCGCAGAACCTGCGCGAGCAGGTAATCGATAAGCTTAAGAACGGCAAGCTCGATATTGTTGTGGCCACTGATGTGGCAGCGCGCGGACTGGATGTGAAACGTATCAGCCACGTGATCAACTACGACATCCCTTACGATACCGAAGCCTATATTCATCGTATCGGTCGTACCGGCCGCGCCGGTCGTGAAGGGGATGCCATCTTGTTTGTGGCGCCGCGTGAACGCCGTATGCTACGTGTTATTGAGAAGGCCACCAAGAAACCCATTGAGAAGCTGGAGTTACCCAGTGCCGAGATGGTTAACAGTGCCCGTATGCAGCGCTTCCGCGAGCGTATTACCGCAACCCTGGAAGGCCAGACAGACCTGGCACCCTACCGCTTGCTGGTGGAGGAATTCCTCGCCCAGAATGAAGTGGATCCACTGGATGTCGCTGCTGCCTTGGCCTCCATGGCCCAGGGTGACCAGCCGCTGCTGATCAAAGAGCAGGAGTCCAAGCCGCGCAGGGAAAGGGAGCGCCGCGAGCGGGACGATGATTTTGAAGGGCGTCGCCGTAAGAAAGACGGTTATGAAAAAGATCGCAAGATGCCAGTACCCGATGAGGGGCTGGAGCGCTACCGTATCGAAGTTGGTCGCGAGCACGGTGTGCGTCCGGGTGGTATCGTTGGTGCCATTGCCAACGAGGTGGATCTGGATAGTTCCTATATAGGTCGTATTGAGATCTATGGAGACTTCACCACCGTGGACCTTCCGGAAGGTATGCCCAAGGAAATCTTCCAGCATCTGAAGAAGGTACGGGTGGCTGGTAAGCCCATGAAGATTTCCCGTTTCGATGAGTCGGCCGTTAAGGCGAAGGGCAAACCTAAAGGTAAGCCCAAGGGCAAACCCAAGGGCAAGCCCAAGTTCAAACGGGATAATGGCGGGGAGTAATCTTTTCCCAGCGAATCCCGAGGCATAAAAAACGGCGCTTATAGCGCCGTTTTTTATGCCGCAAATCTAGGGTAGCTGTGCTTAGCGCTGCGGTAGCATACGGGTCAGAGTGCTGTCGCGCATGACGAAGTGGTGCCAGAGCGCGGCAGCGATATGCAGTCCCACCAATATCAGCAGGGCCGGCCACAGAACATCCTTGTGCAGGAAACCGAGCTGCTTGCCCAGGTCTGAATTCTCTGCTAGTAGGCGCGGTAGGGCAAAAAGGCCAAAAAACTCTGTATCCCTGCCGAACAGCTGACGCATCGCAATACCGGAAACCGGCATTGCTAGTAAAACCAAGTAGAGAGCACCATGGGTCAGGTTGGATAAGGCCTTCTGCCAGGAGCGGCCCTGGATCTGCGGGCGCTTGTGGCGCGCACGCCAGTAGAGACGAACTGCCAGCAGCATTAACACCGCGACACCCAGAGAGAAGTGCAGGCGCATAAACCAGCCGCGCATTGGATCGTCGCGTTCAAAGAATTCGTGCAGCTCTACGGCGCCCCATACCGCCAGTAGTAGAATCACAAACAGCCAATGTAGGCCTTTACTCACTGAGTTCCAGCGATCATTCGTTGTGGACATAGAACGTCTCCTGTAAAGCAGCGCCCAGCGCGGGCGTTAGGTTGCGGCGGGCGTGTGCACCCGCTCCAGTTATCTGTTGCTGATAGTAGTGGCTAGTTCGCTTAACTCGCCGCGCGAATCCCGTTTAGATGGCTAAAACAGGTATCCCGGGCGGTCCGCAGAAAGTCAGCGGCATAGGCTTGCTCCAGCATTTCCTCGCGTACGGCGGCATAAAGAGTACTCCATAGACCCTTTTCCCCCAGACGCAGCTGCGCGACAAATCCTTTTTGCAGATATTCGTGCAAGGCCCAGTTGGGCAGGACGCAGACACCGCGGCCACTGGCCACCAGCTGCACCATCATAACCGTCAACTCTGCCGTGCGTACACCCGCGGGCTCGATGCCAGCGGGCTCGAGGAAATTCTGGAAAATATCCAGCCGCTCCCGCTCCACCGGGTAAGTGATCTGTACCTCCCCGGCCAACTCCCCGGGAGTCACCCAGCGGCGTTTAGCATCATCTTGCAATAGTGGATGTTTGCGGCTGAGTGCCAGGCACATCTCAAAGCTAAATAGTGGCTGATAGTGGATGCCTTTCAAATCCTGGTCTGGATTAGAGGTGACCACCAGATCCAAGTCACCGCGGGTAAGGGCTGGCAGCGGTGCGAAGTGAAAGCCACTGCACAGATCCAGCTCCACCTCGGGCCAGTCGTCGCGATAAGTATTCAAAGCCGGCATCAACCACTGGTAACAGCTGTGGCATTCGATTGCGATATTCAAGCGCCCCGACTGGCCGGAGGCCAGCCGTGCCAAGTCTCGCTGGGCTAGAGCCGCGCGCGGCAATATGTCATCGGCCAGCTGCAGCAGGCGCAAGCCGGCGCTGGTAAAGCGCAGAGGGCGGGATTTACGCACAAATAGTGGCAGGTTGTGGCGCTCCTCCATTTCCCGGAATAGATGAGAGAGGGCCGATTGGGTCAGGTGCAGATGCTCAGCGGCGCGCACCAGGCTGCCAGTCTCACGCAGAACTGAGAGGGCGCGCAGATGGCGCATTTCTATCATCATTAAAATTATTCATGTTTATGGCAAAAAATATGAAATTGATTGAATAACATTGCAGGCACACAATCAAGTCCTAAGCCTCACAAGTGGTGAAGCCGCAATCGGTAGACAAATAGCGCCGACATGTGTGGGCAGGAAAAAAGGGCTTGGCCCCTCTCACAGGAACGGACTTGGGAAAGTAGAAAATGGTGCAAACGCATGTCCTTGGTTATCCGCGCATCGGCGCTGATCGCGAACTAAAGAAAGCTCAGGAAGCCTATTGGCGCGGTGAAATATCTCAGCAGCGGCTACTGGAGGTTGGTGAGAGTATTCGTCGGGAGAACTGGCAGGCCCAGGCAAGTGAGGGGCTCAATTTAGTGACGGTTGGTGATTTTGCCTGGTATGACCAGGTGCTCAATCATTCGCTGATGTTTGGTGTGGTTGCTGAGCGCTTTGCCGAAGGGGCTGCGAACAATAAACTGGATCAATACTTTCGTCTGGCCCGCGGCCGCGCGCCCTCCGGTCAACCGGTTGCGGCGAGTGCCATGACCAAGTGGTTCGATACCAATTATCACTATTTAGTGCCAGAGCTTCACGAGAAGCAAACTTTTACCCTGGATAGTAATTGGTTGCTGGAAGAAATACGTGAAGCACAAGCCCTGGGTTATAAGGCCAAGCCGGTGGTTCTTGGGCCGCTCACTTACCTCTGGTTGGGGCGGGGTGTTGATGATGTTCTGGATTTGCTCGCCAATCTATTGCCCTGCTATGCCGAGCTGTTTTCCCAGATTGAAAGCCTGGGGGTGGAGTGGGTGCAAATTGATGAGCCGATTCTCGGCTTGGATTTGCCAGAGCAGTGGCGCAAAGCGTTTCACGCTGTGTATGCCCAACTCAACCAGACGGCAAATTTGCAATTGTTGCTGACGACCTATTTTTCCCCGTTGCGGGAAAACCTGCAGTTGGCTTTTTCCCTGCCGGTTGCGGGAGTACACATTGACTGCGTACGGGCGCCAGAGGAGCTTGCGGAAGCCGCGCAGTTGCTTGGGGAAGATCAGGTACTTTCCGCGGGGGTACTGAATGGCCGCAATGTTTGGCGAGCGGATTTGCAGAAGTGGCACTCACAGCTGAAGCCTCTGGCGGATCGTTTGGGCGAGCGCCTATGGCTTTCGGCCAGCTGTTCACTACTGCACAGCCCGGTGGACTTGGATACAGAAACATCGTTGCTGGCTGAGCAAAAACAAAAGCTTGCCTTCAGTCGCCAGAAGCTAGCGGAGTTGGCCCAGTTGCAAAAACTATTGGCCGAGCCAGTTCCATCAACGGCAACTCCTGTAGAGAACCCTATCGCCGGCAACTCCGTCACTGAGCGCTTACAGGACAGCTGGCGTGCACAGTGCTATCAGGAGCGCGCGGTACTGCAGGAAAAACGCTGGCAGTTACCACTGTTGCCGACCACCACGATCGGTTCTTTCCCACAAACGGACCTATTGCGCAAGGTACGCCGCCAGCATCGCAGCGGTGAGATCAGTGAGTCGGATTACACCCAGCATTTGCGTGCGGAGATCGCCGAAGCGATCCGTCGCCAGGAAATTCTTGGCTTGGACGTGTTGGTACACGGTGAAGCCGAACGCAACGATATGGTGGAGTATTTTGGCGAGCAACTGCAGGGGTTTGTGCATACTGGCAATGGTTGGGTACAGAGCTATGGGTCCCGCTGTGTAAAACCGCCCATTATTTTCGGTGACATTTCTCGTCCACAGGCTATGACGGTGGGGTGGAGCCGCTATGCCCAGAGCCTGACCCAAAGGCCGGTAAAAGGCATGCTCACAGGTCCAGTGACGATTCTCAACTGGTCCTTCCCTCGTGAGGACATCCACCGAAGTGAAAGTTGCTTGCAGATTGCCGAGGCATTACGCCAGGAAGTATTGGATCTTGAGAATGCGGGTATAGGAATCATTCAGATTGATGAGCCGGCTCTGCGCGAGGGGGTTCCCCTGCGTGAATCCGAGCATGCTGATTATTTTGCCTGGGCGGTGGGATGTTTTCGTTTTACCTGTAGCGAGGTAAAAGCGGAAACCCAGATTCACACCCACATGTGTTATAGCAATTTCAATGCAATCATGGAGGCGATTGTCTCTTTGGATGCGGATGTCATTACTATCGAATCCGCCCGCTCAGATCTGCGTCTGCTCAGTGCTTTTGCCGATAGGAATGGCGGTTACCCCAATGAAATAGGGCCGGGAATTTACGATATCCACTCCCCTAATGTGCCTGAGCGGGAGGAGCTGGTTGAGCGTCTGAAGAAAATTGCCGAAGTAGTGCCGATACAGCGGCTTTGGGTGAACCCAGATTGTGGCTTAAAAACCCGCAGCTGGGCCGAAGTGGGCTCCTCCCTACTGAACATGGTGGAAGCGGCGCGCACTGTGCGCAGCGAGTTGGCTTAATATTTGGCTAATAAAAAAACCGGCAGTCTTTCTGACTGCCGATTTTTTTCTTTTCTTTTTTTGCTTGCCGCTTTGTCTTTTTATTCAGACTTGGCTGCAATGGTAGTCGTACCATTTATTTCAAATGGTACCGAGGGGTGAAATGGTTTGATGCCCAGGGCTTGATACAGTTCATCAGGGCGATAGAGATTTTGCCCCTCAATAACCAAAGCGGTGCGACGCAGTGCGCTGATATCTTCCAGCGGATTACCTTCCAGTAAAACCAGATCTGCATTTTTTCCCACGGTGATACTGCCAGTATATTGATCGGCTCCCATTACCTGAGCGGGTACCAATGTGGCAGTACGTAGGACATCCATAGTGGGTATACCGGATTTGGCATAGAGCTCCAACTCGCGCAGCAGGGTAAATCCGGGAATACCATCGGAACCCGCTACCATGGTCACCTTGTGCTCATGCAGTTTACGCATCATTTTCAGCAGGGCATCGGCGGAGAGGTCGTAGTCATCCCTGTGTTCCGGTTTTACATCCAGCTCGGCACCGACAAATGCGCGCTGAATATTCACCGGGAAATGGTCGGCGATATCTTCAAACTCCGGATCTATTTTGCCAGGTTGGCGCAGCAACATAGAGCTAAATACGGTAGTCGTGGCATCTACCACTGTACCTTTCTCAGCGAGTTTATCCAGGAATTCATCAACCTCTGCACTTTCCAAGTCCAGCTCGTGGGCATGTTCACCAATTTCGGTAAAACGTAGTTTTTTGCGGGTGTCGATCTTGCCCATAAAATTGAGGAACAGCATATTGATATGCTGGATTTCATCAAAGCCGGCATCCACCGCTTCCTCTGCGGTCATAAAGGCGGGGATATGCCCGGATAAGCGCATGCCGTTTTCGTGGATATGTTTGGCTAAGGGTGCGATCCACTCGGGCTCCATGGAGCTGTAGGTTTTTATCTGCTGGTAGCCATGTTCCGCATACCACTCGACAATTTCCTTGGCTTCTTCCAGGCTATCTGCCGTTTTACCCATGCGCATGGCATTTTCACTTTCCCTGTCCATAAAGCCCGCACGGAACAGGTCACCGCCGATAATCTGTTCGGACTCATACAGGCCGGAGATGCGCATAATATTTTCGTGGGTATTACCGATATCGCGCACATTAATAATACCGGCGGCCATATTCAGGGCACCATCAGTGGGTGATAGGTGTGCGTGCATATCCCACAGCCCGGGAATCAGGGTGTGGCCTTTGGCATCGATGCGGGTGGCGTTTTGGACTTTGATTGGGCGGCGGCTAATCTTGGTGATTTTGCCGTTTTCCACCAGTAGGTGGCGACGCTTGCGAAGCTTGCCCGCTTCTACATCGACCAGATTGACGTTGCTAATTAGAATCGGCTGGACGGAGGTATGGGTGTGCTTTTCGGCGATATCCAGTAAATACTGGTCGGAAGCGGCAACCTGGCGTTCTTTGAGTTGTTGCAGGTGGGATTTATCCCAGCCTTTGCGCAGTATGGCGAACCAGCCTCCTTCATCGGCAGCAAACAGATCACCGAATTCATCGTACCAGGCCAGGTCCGGAGTAAAACCCAGGCCACTCACACCGTAGAGATACACGGTTTTCTTCTCATCGCCCTGCTCAAGAGTGAGCTGATCCAGCTTGTGTAGCTGAGCTTGTCCTTGGGGTAGTAAACCTATGCTGTGATCCTTATCGGCAAGTAGCGCTTTTACCAGCTGGGTTTGTACGGCCAGAGTCGAGTTTTTGGGAATATAAAACTGCGCTTCGGAAGTTTTTGCGCTGCCGTGTTCATCGGTGCCTTGCCAAGTGGCCACACCATCTTTCAGTGTAAATTCTTCATTAACTGGCGCGCCAAAGGGGCTGATACCTTCAATGTGTACCTGCTCGGGCATTTTGGCAGCGCCGATCGTGAAGCTCTCCTTTAGATTAAGTCGGCGGTTATTCCAACCGAGCTTTAATTCTCCGGAAATTTTCGAGCCCTTTTGTTCGATCACCTCGCTGCCGGCGATACCCTCTTTATCGTAAAAGATATATTCGATTGATTTTGCATAGGCGCAATTGGCAGTGGCAAATACCGCTGCGGCGACCAGTGTTGCAAGCCTGGACTTTTTCATAGGGCGAACCTTTCTTGTTGTTTTTGCGCAGGGGAGGTTGGCTGTTTTTTTCTATTCAGGCAAGAGATAGCAGCACAGCGAGTGATGGCTTTAGGAGTAATTTCGGCAGAAGGATGAATCAGGGCGACAGGGCGTTGGGATAAACCTCAGTAGTTTTTTATTTTACCTGTTAAGGGTGTGGGAGAGCTTGAGGAGGTCCGGCAACCTGGAAGACAGCAAAACCTGCCAGATTGCCTTACTCTTGGCGAGAGTGAGTTAGAGTATTTGTTTACCTATGGCATTAATATTCTGCCTCGCAGGCGCGGGTGAGGTTCTCGTTCGCTTCGGCACCCACCACAATATTGTCCTCAATACGCACGCCGCCGTAGGGGCGGAACTCTTCAACCTTATTCCAATTAACTTCACTGGCAAGGGAGGAGGCTTTCAATTCTGCCAGCAGACTATCGATAAAGTAGAGCCCTGGCTCAATCGTAAATACTTGGTTTTCTTCAATAGTGCGGCTGGTGCGCAGGAAAGGGTACTCCGCAGGTGGGGGTGTGGTACCGCCATCGGGGCCACTCTGGTGACCACCCACATCGTGTACCTGCAGGCCGAGGAAATGGCCCAGACCATGAGGCATAAATGGCCGGGTTAATCCGGACTCCACCGCGCTCTCGGCAGCAGATTTGATGATATCGAACTGGGCCAGCAACTCGCCAACTTTCAAGTGGCATTGGCGGTGTAGATCCGGGTAGGGCAGGCCGGGTTTGAGGCCGTCCACCAGCTGCAGCTGCTTTTCATCCATTGCCGCCACCAGCTGAGCGAACTCGCTGTCGGCATAGCTATAGGTGCGGGTGATATCCGCACAATAGCCGTTGCAATCGGCCCCTGCGTCTATCAGAAAGGTCTTTAATTCTGTGCCGGGCAGGCGCTGGGTGGAGAGGTGGGTGTAGTGCAGTATCGCTGCGTGTTCATTGAGGGCCACGATATTGCCGTACGGCATGGTGTTCTCGCCCTGGCCGGTAGCACTCAAGTAAGCCTGGTTGATCTCGAACTCGCTGGCGCCACCGCGAAAAGCCAGTTCGGCGGCTCGGTGCCCTGCCACCGCAATGCGGTTGGCCTCGCGCAGGCAGGCGACTTCATAAGGAGTCTTGTTGGCGCGCGCCCAATGTAGACGGTTGATTAGGGTTTCGGGGTTGATCTCGCCGAGTGGCCAGTCCTGGAACCTGTCGGCCTCACCAATGAAGGCGGCGTTATCCGCCTTTAGGAATTCCCGGGCATCTGCTGGCTTACTCAACAGCTCGATATCGTAGAGCTCACTCCAGAAGGTCTGTGGCGCGGGTGGGACATAGTGCCAGAAGTCCACCGGGCGGTAGAACAAGAGTTTGGGCTTCTGCCCGCGCCTGAAGATCACCCAACTGTTTGGGTTGTCGGTGATTGGTACCAGGGCCTTGAACTGGGGATTGACCTTAAAAGGATAGGGGTTGTCATCCAGAAACTGCATCCTGGGTGCACCGCTGAATACATTCAGGGTATCGAAGCCGCAGGACTCCAATATTTCTTCGTAGCGGCGGCACAGGGTGGCCATATGATCTGCGTAAAGGTTTTTATCCATGTTCTCCCCGGAATGGATCGCTGAATCGATTAGACGGCATAGTGTATAGTCTGAACTCTGGATATTTGGCCTGAAATTCGACCATGGAAAAGAAGATACTGCTAACCGACTGCCCCGATGATAAGGGCCTGATCGCGAAGATTACCAATATTTGCTACAAGCACCAGCTCAATATCATCAAGAATGATGAATTTGTAGACCGCGTGGAGGGCCGCTTTTTTATGCGCACCGCCCTGGAAGGTATCTTCAACGACACTACTTTCCTAGAAGATTTGGATATGGCCCTGCCGCAGGGGGCCGAGCGGCGCCTGGTGTCGACCAAACGCAAGCGCCTGGTGCTGATGGTGACACGCGAGCCTCACTGCTTGGGTGACATCTTGATGAAGTGCTATTCGGGCGCACTGGATGTTGAGATAGCCGCTGTGATTGGCAACCATCCAGACCTGGGTGGGTTGGTAGAGAAGTTTGATATTCCCTTTCACTGTGTACCGGCACAAGATCTTAAACGCAGCGAGCACGAGGAAAAAGTGGCTGCCCTGGTAGATGAGTACAATCCGGATTACCTGGTTCTGGCCAAGTATATGCGGGTACTCACTCCGGAGTTTGTCGCTCATTATGCTGGCCGAATTATTAATATTCACCACTCCTTCCTGCCGGCCTTTATCGGGGCCAAGCCCTATCAGCAGGCTTATGAGCGCGGAGTTAAAATTATCGGTGCCACCGCTCACTTTGTGACTGATGATCTGGATGAGGGCCCGATTATTGAACAGGATGTAATACATGTGGATCATGCCTATTCGGCGGAGTCCATGGCGGATGCGGGCCGAGATGTGGAAAAGTTGGTTTTGTCCCGCGCACTGCAGTTACTGTTGCAGGAGCGGGTATTTATCCATGGCAATAAAACCGTGGTATTCAAATAATTGATAAAGTCTCCTGAGGCTAATAGCCTTTTATGGAAGCTATTGATGAGCCAAGAGGGCTTGCTGTGCTGAATAAAAATAAATTTAACTCCCCATTTTCCCCAATACGACTATTTGGGGGCTTGGCAATTGCCCTGATATTGACAGGCTGTACCAGTAACAGCCCGATACCAGGAATGAAGGAATCCTTTGAGACAGAAGTTGCTCCCAATGGCGCCAAGCGTTTTACTTTTACGTTAAAGGGAAAGCAGCGTGATATCCCTGCGCCAGTTGTGGCAGGTTCCAGTGCGCAGTCCCGTATGCCGAGAGGGCCAGTGGAGAGCGGTGGCCCTTCAAGTCGTCGGGTAGAAGCCTATTTTGATTGGGCTCTGGAGCAGAAGTTGATAGAAACCGGTTTCTGCGAGCGTGGTTATTTTGAAATTGAGCGAATTATCTCCCCATATGGGGGAGAAGTGCGAGGTGAGTGTAGAGAGGGGGCATTTTGATACTTTTAGTGTCTTGATTAGAAAAACTTATTGAGTTTGTTAATTTTTAAGAGGTTAGCCAGTAAGCTCAGCTATATTCCAGTTTTATACAAAATGTAAATAAGAATAATGAAGTATAAATCAGTCTTGGAACAGGTCTCTACGCAGCAGATCATTGCGGTGTTTGACCTTATATCAGATATTATTTTCTGGGTAAAAGATGAATCCGGCTATGTGGTGCATTGTAACCGGGAATTTATTGAGCATGTCGGCTGCAGGTCATTACATCAGGTAGTTGGCCGTTCAGATATGGATTTTTCCCCTTCTTATCTCGCTAAAAACTATATACGTGATGACAAAAGGGTGATGTCAGGAGAGACGATTACAGATCGCCTGGAATTAAATATTGGTAAAACAGGCGAGTTAGTTTGGTTTACGACATCAAAGCGCCCATTAAAGAGTGCCAATGGAGAAATCATAGGAACCTATGGTGTAGCTCGAGACCTTAAAGAAACGGTTAAGACTCTCTCTAGAATGGATAAACTTAAAAGGCCAGTTGAATACATAAAAAATAACTATAGTCAGCCAATTGCAGTTGAAGATTTGGCAGAGGTCGCGAGTTTATCGGTTAGTGCATTAGAGCGGCGTTTCAAAAAATATCTGGATAAAACACCCATGCAATTCGTTCGGGAAGTCAGATTAGAGAACTCTCGTCGTATGCTGGTGGAAACACAAAGCCCAATATCTGAAATTGCTTATCGGGTTGGCTTTACATCTCATAGTTACTTCAGTAGACACTTCAAAGGCATGTTTGGACAGCTTCCAGCAAATTATCGTAGTGAAGTTCAGTCCAATATATAAACACCGAAAAAGCTGAGTGTCCTCAGCTACTTTAGAGAAAGCAGTACGTTAACTTCCGCCGATGAGTTGACAGCCGCCCATTTCATTCATTTCCGGAAATTCTAGACCCGAGTTTGACTTGGGATTTTATTCCTTAAAACAGGTAGTTAGTCGATTCATTTTTGGCTTTCTGCGACTGCTTGTTTTTTCTTAAAAATCTAAAACGCCGATTTTGTTTCATTAGTATCCCAGTATTGATTACCTCTCCATCAAGGTTTTTTTTTAGGGTTTTAGTGCTCAACAAATGAACTGTCTTTTTGGGGTTTAGGGTCCCCTGACAGTTTTACGCCAGCCCTTTGAAAGGGGCTGGCATTTTTTGAACCGGTGAGAGAAAAAATAGAAAGTTGGGATGCTATGAAAATAATGAAGAAGAATAGCCGAAAAAGGGTTAATACCTGGAGCAGAGGTTTCAGGCAAAAGTCTATGGTTACTGCTATCTCGCTGGTCGTTAGCAGCATGGCAATCGCGGAAGATACTTCGGACTCTGATGAGAGAATTGAAGAGGTTCAAGTCATTGGAATTCTTGAGAGTGCTACCAAAAACCTTGAAATCAAAAGGGATTCCCTTGCAGTAGTAGATGCTATTACTGCAGAAGATATTGGTAAGTTCCCCGATAAAAATGTAGCTGATTCTCTCCAGCGTGTGCCAGGTGTCACTATCGATCGCAGTGGTGGTGAAGGTAGCACGGTTAGTATTCGGGGAACCAGCTCAGAGTGGACTCTCACCCAGTTAAATGGAAATTACATTGCTACTTCCGGTAGTGGAGCTCCCTCCAGAAATTTTAACTACTTATTACTTCCCTCCAGTATGATCAGTAGGGCAGAGGTTTATAAAAGCCCCGAGGCAAGAATTGATGAAGGTGGTGTCGGTGGTACCGTTATCCTACATAGCCACAAACCTCTTGATCTTGATGCTGGACAAGGTGTAATCACCACAGAGGCGACTTATTCAGATACTACCGAAGAGTGGGACCCACAATATAATGCTTTCTACTCCTGGAAAAATGAGAGCGAAACTTTTGGTATTTTAGTGGGGTACACCAGCCAGGACCGTGGCGTAACCGGAGTTACCAATTATGCAAGTGGCTGGCGTTTGCACTCAGATACTGATGAAAATGCAGATTTGTCAGCTCTTGTTGACCAGACCACAGAAGAAGTTTTCAACAATGTGTGGGCGCCCACGCAGGTCAGTATTCACAACTCTAAGGAAGACCGAACCCGTGATGGATACCAGCTTGCCGCACAGTGGCGACCCACTGAACGCCTGGAGTTTGGTTTTGCTTATTTCGGTTCCAAGCTTGGCTATGACACTAATACTCAAAGCCTGACATTTGCGGAATGGAATGATCATGACGATGCATACTATGGCATTGAAGTGGATGGAGATACAGTCGTCACCTATGGTTTTAACGACAATGGTGACCTTAATGAAAATAACTGGGGCGATGGAGATGTAAATGGCGGTGTAGACGTATACCGTGGTTTGATGTCTCCCCAGCTGACCGGCTATACCCGCAAGGGTGAATCGGAATCTAACACTTATGATTTTGAAGTTATCTATGAAGGGGGCTTTTATACCGCAGCGATAAATGTTGGGCATACAGAAGCAGAGGGGGGAACTTCTGAACTCACATACGCTAATATGGATGCTCGTTATGGTTCCGTGGATAGCTGGCTTTGGTCAATTGCAGATGGTAAGCCGAGCTATGAAGTTTCCACAGATCTCACAAAAGATACTGAAGCTTATCCCTACTATGACTGGTTTGGCTCAGATGCTACGGAAAATAGCGATGAAGAGAGTTACTATCAGCTAGATTTGGCATTTGATACTAACTGGGGAATTGTTAATAAGTTTTATGTGGGCACAAAGTATAGGGATCATGAGGCTAGATCCTATAGAGATATCTATCGCTGGGATGACGAGACTGATGATAATGGCGGTTACCGAGGTTGGTTATCTGGCGATCAATGGTTCCACAATCCTGATTACCACCCAGATACTTCAACTTTAATTAGCGATAAGGTAGTTGATAATAGTGCTGGTAATACAGGTGCAATTGATTATCTGGCATTTGATACCGATGCCTTGATGGACTATGTGCGTGGAAACTTCAACCTCACTGTTATGCCAGTACTATCTGGCACTTATACAATTGATGAAGAAATATTCTCTACCTATGCCCAAGCTGATTTTATATGGCGAGACTTCCGCGGAAACTTGGGAGTTCGCTATGTCAGCACAAAATTATCTACTGAAACGTATGATGATATTACTGGAATGGAATCGGATGAAGTTATTGCTAACTCCCGCAGTAATACCACAAAAGAATTTTTGCCAAGTTTGAATGTTGCCTGGGATCTAACTGATGATCTGGTAATACGATTTACAGCCTCTAAAGCTATGTCAAGGGTGAGTTACGCCTATTTGGGGCAGGCTGAAACTTATGGTCCACCAGTTCATATTGTTTCTCCGGATGAGTGGACGGGGCGAGGAAGTGGCTTCTTTGCGAATACGGATCTGGAGGCCATGATCTCCAAGCAGTTCGATCTGGGCCTAGAGTGGTATTACGCCGATGGTTCTGCATTGGGTGTAACTTTATTTGACAAAGATATTGACAATCTGCCAATCCAAGTAACTGAAATTGTTGAGCGTGAGCACGATTGTTGTAATGGCCCTATTGAAGTAGAAATGAAGGGGCAGATAGGGGGAGGAAACGCAACTTCTAGAGGGGTGGAGTTGTTTGCCCAGCATGCTTTCGAAAGTGGCTTCGGTCTTATGGCCAACTATACATTTACCGATACCGGCACTTCCACCATCATTCTTGCTAATGAGTCAATCGAAGCTGAAATACCTGGTACTGCGAGACACCAATATAATTTATCTGCATTTTATGAGAATGAAAATTTCGGTGTTCGTGCCTCCTATAATTGGGTGGATGACAGGGTTACAAGTTTACATCGTGGGTATGCGGTATACGATAAGGACTACGGACAGTTGGATCTGAATGCAACCTATACCTTCACTGATAACTTTAATATCTCTGCCTCTATTATCAATTTAACTGAAGAAGTGGCGGAGGGATATTGGAAACAGGAAAATCGGATGACATACAACAACTACTCTGGGCGCCGATTTTATATTGGTGCAAACTATAAATTCTAACACCTCGTTAATTGTAGTATTGGGTGTAGTGCAAATGCACTACACCATTTTTTGACTTTAGATGTTAGATTATAAAATTCACATAACTACATAATAAAAAATGAGCATAGATATGAAACAACCAACACTTAGAGCAATGCAAGCTGCTTGTGCCACCTTTTTATTTCAGGCTGGTGCCTACGCAGATATTGAAGTGGTCAGTTCAGGCGTATGTCCCTCTGATGCTACCAAAGTAAGCTATTCTGAAGCGCTTAATTATCCTGATGAATTTTGTGGTCTTCTCAATAGTGGTGATCTTGTTGGTCTATCAGGAGGGGCTTCAATAGAGCACCTGGGTGACAATTGCCAATTGACGGATAATGAAAGTCGCCAAATCTCCAAGACACTATGTACGTCTGAACCTTCAGCACCACATGTTGTTAGTGGAAGCAGTTGTTCGTCCGATGCAGACCCGGTTACCTATCTTGAGGCACAAATTTATAAAGATGAGCTGTGCTCTGTTCTGGGAGACTGGGAAATTGCAAACCTTGCCGGTAATGCCTCCATGGATGGCAGTGGCTATGGATGTGGTTCACGTAAGAATGAAATCCGTGAGCTGGGCTCAACTCTGTGTAAATCTGATACTCCTCAGGAAAGTGTGTCAGCGCCTAAAGTTGCTTACGTAGAAGTTAATAGTAATAACCTGGGCAATGCAGGCTGCTTTACAGAGAGCGATGGCAGCCAGTTGTTTGATATAGCTGTGATCTTCGCGGCAAATATTAATTACGATGGTCAGAAAGCTGTACTGCATTTTAATGACCAAGTGTCAGACTTGCTCAATAACAATTTGAGTACAGTACAAGACTTGCAAGACAAGGGTACGAAAGTGGTGCTCAGCGTTCTCGGAAATCACCAAAATGCAGGTTGGTCTTGTTTTGCCGATGAGCAATCCGCTGATGACTTTGCTCAGCAGTTGAAAGATGCAGTGGATCAATATGGTCTGGATGGTATTGATATTGATGATGAGTACTCACAGTGCAGCCAAACCTATTCTGATTCCCTGGTAAAAGTGACTAGTGCATTGCGAGAGAAAATGCCGAATAAAATCATTTCCAAAGCACTCTGGAGTGATACCGATGCTTTTCAGGCTGAATGGAATGGCAAGAAACTGGGCGATCAACTAACTTATGGCTGGGAGATGAGCTATTGGTTGGGCTCAAGTTGTACTTCAAGAATCCAGAAGTATATCAATCTGGGTGTTGATAAGTCTAAGCTAGGTGTTGGAGCTTCCACTGTGATGAATGGTGCATCTACTGCAAGTGCTTTGGCCTCCTGTAACGAAAATAATAACCTTGGAGGTGGCACTATGATATTTAATGTGACTAAAGATTCTAGCAGTTACCTTTCTACAATATGGCCAGGTACTTCAGCGCTTCCTAATTGCCTTAAGTAGTTCAAAAATATTGATAGTTATGATTTAGTTAATTTTCTTTAGTAAAGCTATTTCGGAGTGGGTAGTAAACACTCCGAAATACAATCCTTATACTCGGTTCCCATGGAGTGATTTCTGGTTCTTACCAGATGCACCTATACTATTCCTTAAAAAAGCCCTTTTTAAAGAAGGCCTCATTGGGGTGTGCTTTTTCTTTGCCATTGCTTCCATATGAGCTTTCTGTTCTGCTTTCGCTTGGTTTTTCTTTTTCCTACAGGGGCGACAACGAATCGCAGAGGTCTCAAAGTCTCCCTTGGCGATTTCATACCACCATTTTTGTTGCTTTGCCGTCCATACTTCATCTGAGCCACAATCTTTACATTGAAATTCTCGATCCAAGTAGTAGAGAGGAGTGTCAATGTAGTAAGAGTGGTGCACAATTGCTGTCCTATCTACCGCAATAGCCCAGTCGGGAATGGGGCCACTGAACTGATCAAGGATCTTGCCTCTATTTAACTTCTCTATTCTTTTTCTTCGAGCTTGCTTAATTTCGGTTCTTCTTTGTTTGCCGCTTTTCATTGGGTGTTCCATACCATTGATTGAGAGGAAAAGGGGAAAGCTTTGCGGGTGGTGCGAAGGTTAAATAGGCCTAATAAAAACGAAAAAGCGGGCATAAAGCCCGCTTTTAATCCTTCCTGAGAGTGTCTGATTTTACTCAGCGTAGCTCTCAATCGGAGGGCAGGAACAAATCAGGTTGCGGTCGCCGTATACGTTGTCGATACGGTTGGCAGCGGGCCACACCTTGTGCTCTTTTAACCACGCCGCCGGGCGCGCAGCGATATCGCGGGAGTAGCTGTGGGTCCACTCATCGCTCATCACGTCCTCAAGGGTGTGAGGGGCATTGTGCAGCGGGTTGTCTTCAGGGGTGTATTTTCCGCTGGTGACATCTTCCACTTCCTGGCGAATTGTTGCCATTGCTTCGATAAAGCGATCCAGCTCACCCTTGGATTCGCTTTCGGTAGGCTCGATCATCAGGGTGCCGGCTACCGGGAAGGACATAGTGGGGGAGTGGAAGCCAAAGTCCATCAGACGCTTGGCGATATCCTCTTCAGTGATACCGCTGGCTTCCTTGAGTGGGCGCAGATCAACCAGGCACTCGTGGGCAACAAAGCCATTGGTGCCGGTGTAGAGTAGGGAGTAGTGCTCACCCAGCTTCTTGGCTACGTAGTTGGCGTTCAGGATTGCCATTTCGGTAGCCTGCTTCATGCCCTGCTTACCCATCATGCGGATATACATCCAGCTGATCGGCAGGATGCTGGCGGAGCCCCAGGGAGCAGCGGAGATGGTGCCGTTATCCAGATTGGTTTCCGGTACTTCAGTCACCGGGTGGGCCGCCAGGTAGGGCTTCAGGTGTTCGCCAACAGCGATCGGGCCCATGCCGGGGCCGCCGCCACCGTGAGGAATACAGAAGGTTTTGTGCAGGTTCAGGTGGGATACGTCACCACCGAACTGGCCCGGAGCCGCGACGCCAATCAGGGCGTTCATGTTGGCACCATCGATATAAACCTGGCCGCCAGCCTGGTGTACCAGGTCGCAAACTTCGCGGATACCTTCTTCGAACACCCCGTGGGTGGACGGGTAAGTGACCATCAGTGCGGCAACGCGGTCGCCGTGCTCTTCGATTTTGGCTTTCAGGTCTTCGATATCCACATTGCCTTTATCATCACAGGCAACCACTACCACTTTCATGCTCACCATCATGGCGGAAGCCGGGTTGGTGCCGTGGGCAGAGGCGGGAATCAGGCAGATGTCGCGCTGGGTTTCGCCCTTCGCTTCGAAGTACTTCTTGATAGCAACCAGGCCTGCGTATTCACCCTGGGAACCGGCGTTGGGCTGCAGGCTCACCGCATCGTAACCGGTGCAGGCGGACAGCATTTGCTGGAGCTGGCGGAACATTTCCGCGTAGCCTTCCGCTTGATCTACGGGTGCGAAGGGGTGCAGCTTGCCGAACTCGGGCCAGGTGACTGGGATCATCTCCGCAGTGGCGTTCAGCTTCATGGTGCAGGAGCCCAGGGGAATCATAGAGTGATTCAGGGCGATATCCTTGGCTTCCAGAGACTTGAGATAGCGCAGCATCTCGGTCTCGGAGTGGTAGGTGTTGAACACCGGGTGAGTTAGGAATTCAGTATCGCGCACCAGGGAGGCGGGTACACCCAGAGAGCCCTTGCTGGCAATTTCGCTGTCCAGAGTATGCAGATCGACGCTGTGTTCGGTGCCGATAAAGGTATTGATCAGGTCGGACACATCCTGCAGGGTGGCGGTCTCACTCAGACTCACACCCAAGGCGTCTTCACCAATTTTACGTAGGTTGATCTCAGCGGCCAGGGCGCGCTGGAAAATCTCTTCCTGCTTGGCGCCAACGGTGACATTCAGGGTATCGAACCAGCTGTCGTGGGCCAGATTGAAGCCTTCCTGCTGCAGGGCGGAAGCGAGAATATCTGCCAGGCGCTGGATGCGGGCAGCGATGGTTTTCAGGCCTTCAGGGCCGTGGTAAATCGCATAGAAAGCGCTCATTACCGCCAACAGTACCTGGGAAGTACAGATATTGGAGTTGGCTTTCTCGCGGCGAATATGCTGTTCGCGGGTTTGCATGGCCATGCGCAGTGCACGCTTGCCTTTGCTGTCTACGGAAACACCGATAATACGACCCGGTGCGGAGCGTTTGTAAGCTTCGCGGAAGGCGAAGAAACCGGCGTGGGGACCACCGTAGCCCATGGGGATGCCGAAGCGTTGGTTACAGCCAACAACCACGTCTGCACCCATATCACCCGGTGCTCGCAGGGCTACCAGGCTCATCAGATCTGCGGCCACAGTTACCAGGGCATTGGCTTCGTGCACCTTGGTGATGATGTCGGTCAGGTCGCGTACGCGACCGGTGCTGCCGGGGTACTGCAGCAGGGCACCGAACAGCTCGGCGGGAATATCTTTTTCCACATCGCCTACAACGACCTCGAAGCCGAAGTGCTCGGCGCGGGTCTTAACGACGGCGATGGTCTGCGGGTGGCAGTCCTGGTCCACAAAGTAGACGTTGGATTTGTTGCGTTTGACCTGGCGCTTACACATGGCCATGGCTTCAGCTGCTGCGGTACCTTCATCCAGCATGGAGGCGTTGGCCAATTCCATTCCGGTGAGGTCCATAATCATCTGCTGGAAGTTCAGCAGGCCTTCCAGGCGGCCCTGGGCAATTTCCGGCTGGTAAGGGGTATAGGCGGTGTACCAACCCGGGTTCTCCAGCACGTTGCGCAGGATCACATTGGGGGTAATGGTGTCGTGGTAACCCATACCTATAAAGGTGCGGTAGATCTTGTTGCGCGCCGCGATATCTTTCAGCTCTGCGAGGGCCTCAACTTCATTGATTGCATCGGCCAGATCCAGCTCATCAGTCTTGCGAATGGCTTCGGGCACGGTTTTCTCGATCAGCTCTTCGAGGCTGGCAACTCCGAGGGTTTCCAGCATGGCCTCTACCTGTTTGGCATCGGGGCCAATATGGCGATGGATAAAGGCGTCGTGTTGTTCCAACTGCTGCAGCGATGGTTGGGTCATAAACTTCGTTCCTGTAGTCGCAGGGAGTCGTCGCGGTGCGCTCGCGGTTAAAAATAGCACCTGGCCTCGGTACCGCTTTTCCTGTGGAAAGCCTCGGGCCTCCGCGTAGCGGATAGGCGAGGGTAACGCTTGGGAGAATCGGTTTGCTGGCAGCCCCAGTGTTGCAATACGGAACCAGAGGGGAAGCCGGGCCATAGCGGCAGGCGCGCATCTTAGCAATCGGCGCGAGTAGGGGCAATCTGCGGGTTTTGGGCGGGGAAACTGCTAAATTTTGGCGCAAAAAGTGGGTTAAATCCTGTAATGTGGGATATTGAGGTATTTTGTTCTGGGTGAGCCGAAGAAGTTATGGTTTTAAGTGCGAACAAAGGGTATGAGTGAACATATAGTCCCAGACCCTACGGTAGCGAGTAGCCTTCTACTAGGGCATCGAGTATATGTATATTCAGTAACGGCTGGAAACTAGAGATCTCCTTAGATGGGTATAACCTAATTTTGTCTCCAAGCTCATTCATTTAGCTTTCATCTAAGGTGCCTGGCTAAATTTTAAATGAATGATATAAAAGTTAGTAATCTGTAAAAGTGTACTATTACAGCTGTTACTTAAATCTAGCAATATTATTAAATAGAAGAAATATTCTGAGCTGTTCCAATCAAATTTTGTGCTTCAATCAAAATAATCCTTTTCCAAGACCGACGTTACTGGATGGCTAAACTTTTAACTTCAAGAATAATTTCTAAGCACAAAAAGAAATTTTTGAATATATACGCGTTAGATATCTGACGTTCATCAACGCCAAATTCTTTGAGTTTTCATTTGATAGCATAGCTTTACTATTTAATGGCTTTATACGGTAAGAAGAGGTATTTAATTCATCTTTACCTGAAAGATGTAGCGTTAAATGAAGGTTGTCTTTTTGTGTAATCTCTATCTCTTTCAAAGTAATCCTCACTGCAATCGCCATTTCATAATTACTATATATTCTAAGGGGTGGTACATCTAGTTATATCATAGATTTCCTTTTGTGAAGCAGGTTTATTACGGGATCGACTTTTTTACAATCCCACTTTAGGCTTTAACTCTTCATAAAGTTGGTAGAGATAATCATTTAGACTGTCTTTTTAACCTGAAAATGGTGCAAGAGAATGGTTGGGAGGTTAGTAATTATCGGTGCTAGTAATTTATGAAGCCGTATTTTTATGATGCTGAATCATGGAAAAATGACATGAGACTTATTTAAGGTTAATCTTAGCCAAATACTTATCTTATCGGTTCATGATTCGGGATCCGATAAGGTTGGTATCTAACTATTAGCAAGCTACCGTAGTTTGATAAGTAGGATGTTTGAGTTTTGATACTATCCGGTAGCGGAGCTTATTAAAATGTGCAAAGGATTAGCGAGTGAAAAATAATAATTTATACATGGTGGTAACAATACTCATCCTAAGTGTTTGCAATACTCAAAGAGTAGAGGCTAACGGTGGTAATACCAAAAGAATAACAGAAGTTCTAAAGTCGGGTGAGGTTGGACTGAACCTTCGATACCGTACAGAGTATGTCGAACAAGATAATTTGTATGAAGATGCTGTAGCCTCTACTTTAAGAACACGTATTAACTGGAGAAGTGGTAGCTTTCAGGGGGCGAACTTCTTCCTTGAGTTGGACAATGTGAGTGAGATTGGTGTAGATAAGTATAACTCTACGGTTAATGGCAAGACTGAATACCCGGTTGTGGCTGACCCCAAAGGTACAGAGATTAATCAGGTGTACTTGAGATATAATTTAGAACAATTGAAAGTTACGGTAGGTAATCAGCGTATTAACTTAAATAACCCACGCTTTGTTGGAGGCATGGAGGGTAAAGCAAGCTGGCGTCAGAACGAAAGAACATACGATGGTATTCGCTATCAATATGGTAATCCCGGTCAATTACAGTTAGATCACAGCTATATCTACAACATCAATCGTGTTTATGGAGAAGATAGCAACTTTTCAGATTTCAAAGGGGATATCCACTTATTTCGAGCTAGCTACCCTGTTTTAATAAAACATCAGCTATCTGTATTTTTATATAATCTAGACTTCGATAATGCCATAAATGATTCTAGTCGTACTTACGGTATGGATTATCTGGGAAATTTTGGTGCCTTTGAAACCCGTTTGAGTTTCGCACACCAGAAAAATATTAATAAAAACCTTAATGATTACTCAGCAAATTATTATCTAGCTGAGATTACAGGCACCTTAGGAAAAATGAAGGGGAAAATAGGTTACGAGATACTGGGAGCAAACAACGGTATTGGTTTTAGTACACCACTTGCAACTATCCATAAATTTCAAGGATTTACAGATAAATTCAGAAAAACACCAGCAAAAGGCGTTGAAGATTTGTATGTTACTGCAAACTTAAAACTGATCGGTGGGAATTTGGGCATTAGTTATCATAATTTTGAAGCCAATCAGGGAAGCGCGTTTTATGGTAGTGAGTGGAGTGTCAGATATAATCGCAAATTCAGTAAGCATTTGTCCGGTATGGTGAAATATGCAACCTATAATGCAAAAGATTATTTATCTGATACAAATAAATTTTGGTTGATGATTACTATGAATTTTTAAATTCAGGGGTGATGTATAGATATTGACAATGTATCTTAGATTTTAAAATGTTTTGAATTGTGGTATTTAGCTTGTCAGGAATAGGACTTATATGAAAGGGCAAGCTAACCACCTAGCCTACATTAGCCTGTTGTTAAAAGTTTTGTATAGCATAAAGTAAATTATTTTTTCTCATCCAAAATAGGTAGAACTACCGGTATTTACAGTTGCCAAATGGGATTAAATGGCGAACATTATGCAACCATAAAATATCCACTAATTCTTCTGAAAAGTAGAAGTGATGTCTAAGAAATTTCGATTATCCGACAGATTTAAAGGATAAGCTGTGAGTTCTTTCTTAAGTAGGCTTCAGTATTGAGAAGAGTAGGTAGTATGATTGATTACATGAACGAAACACCTCTCAAGAAGTCTGACAAATAATTACCCTGAATAGATGAAAGGGCTTTCTAGCGGTTTAGCATAGGAAAACTGTAATCTAGATATGGGAAAATAAGAATGGAAAGATGCTGACTGCTGACTGCTGACTGCTGACTGCTGACTGCTGACTGCTGACGATATTTAAGTAAGAAGTACCATAACAGTAACCTCAGTATAGAAATAGTGTTCCTCTCCTCCTCATGTCTGATGCGACATTGCATACAAAACACCTACTTTTCGTGTGGAAAATAGAGAGTTCTTGAATCTCCTAAAGATGGCTTGGTGGGCCATAATTTAGATAGAATCTGACAAGAAAGTTCAAGTAGAAGAATAGTTTCCAGTATGAGTGGAAGAATATTTCAAAAGTATCAATGGCATAAAGTAGAGTGAAATTTTGAAACTTTAGATGTTTTCTGCCCCAGGCTGTTAAGTAGGTGATTATTTAACCTCTCTTCAGATCTTGTATAACTTTACTCAACAAATAATCAAGATAGATAAGTCACTAAATAACAGTTTAGATAAATAACATCCTATTTAGTTTCTTGCCTGTAGAAAATGAAAGGTAGTTAGTTTAATTTCCTTGAAATGAAGGTGATCTAATGTATTCTCATGTAAAAATTTGATGGATAGATGGATTAGATCAAATGGAGTTGTGTGGAAAAAAGTCTGTAATTGATGGTTGCGTACCATTTATTGTCTCTGATAATTACTTACAAGAGACAGGTAGGGCCCAGGGCAAGTGGAGCCAAACTTCTCTGCCACCCGAAATTGGCGATACGGAGTTCACGACGTGTAGAATATGCGACGATATTACTTTGACTGGAAGTAGCTGTACGTTTAACGACCACTATCTTTCGTGTATTCGCTATCAAAAAAATACAACACTACTGATATTTGGATTTGAAGGAGTTAGTTCCATTGGGTTTTCCAAAAATGATATAAATTATTTGATTAGACCTGGTGATGTTTGGTTGGTGAATACCGGAGGCAGTAAGCTTTTTCGATATACACCTTCTAAGCAAAAGAATGAAATGGTTGTAATCAAATATGCAACAAAACGTGTCGGTTTTGCCTTTCCAAATAAATCTAGAATTTTTTCCGATAATGGAACACCTTGGCTTATGAGGCTGGGTTATCAAGAAGCAAATGAATCCTGGATTTCAGACTTAATGGGAAACCCTTTTAATACGGCTTTAGATTGTTTGAGTGCGGAGGCAAAAACGCTCGATGTATTGGCTCGATGGCTGAGACCTCTCGCTGAACTTGCACCTGATGATACTCCCGTCGCAAAAAAATCATCCGAAATGGACAAGATAATAAACTTGATGACGGCTGATTTAGCTAATGTCCCTTCGCTGGAGGAAATGTCAAGAATAGTAGGGATGAGCCATAGTCGATTAAATAGAACCTTCAAAAAGACTTTTGGCAAGACAGTATTTGGTTGGCTAAGAGATTATCGGTTGGCGAGAGCACGATCACTGTTAAAAGATAAGCAAAGAAGCATTACAGATATTGCTTTCTTATGTGGGTTTAGCAGTGCAAGCCATTTTGCACAGACCTTTAAACAGAGATATAACTGCACTCCTATTGAATTTAGGAATAATGAAAAACTACAGGAAGTGTACTGTGAGTATGGAATCAGTTAAGTCTTTTAAGAAAGCACAAAACATTAATTTATTACTTCTTATCCTGGTTGCCAATGGAGTAGCACACAGTCTATTTGTTATAACATTTCCTTTACTTGGTAGAAGTTTGGGGCTAACAGATATTCAAACCGGTTTTATATTAACGGTTTCCTCTCTCGCTATGATTATTTCGGCTCCATTTTGGGGGGTTAAAAGTGAAATTTATGGAAGAAAAAAGATTATATCTATTGGTATATTGGTCACGGGTTTATTTTTGATATTGACCGCAAGTACAATATATATAAAGCTAACTTTTGATATAACTGTGGCGTCTGTCTTTTTAATTATACTTTGCTTAAGGTTATGCCAGGCAATCGGGGTTGGAGGCATTATGCCGGCAGCTCAGGCATTTATTGCTGATCTCACCTCTCGTGACTACCGCGCAAGAGGAATGGGTAAAATGGGTGCTGCATTCGGAGTTGGTACTATTGTTGGTGGTTTCATAGCAATGCTTATTGGTAAGCATTCCATTGCGATAGGCTTCTCGATCGTTGGATTAAGTCTATTAATATTGTGGTGGTTAGGCTGCAATAATCTACAAGAATCAAAGGAAATTGGAAGTTCGTCATTAAATACAAAATTTAAATTATCTTATAAGAATCTGCTACCAATGTTGTTCATAACATTTTGTGGTCTGCTAATTTATGGAACATTACAGCAAGTTATTGGTTTGAGGTTACAAGATGAATTTGGTTATTCCTCGGGAGAGGCACTTAAAAGAACTGGTGCAGTAATGATGACCAGTATGACAGTTATGGTTATAACTCAGGGTGTGTTAATGAAATTACTTTCATGGTCCCCTGAGAAGTTACTAATAGGTGGTTGTATAATTCAAGTTGTAGCCTTAGTTATATCTGCTTCTGCAGATTCTTACCTGTGGTTATTTTTAGGTATGGCAATTCTGGGAGGTGGAATGGGTTTACTTTTTCCCGGAAATCTCGCGTTATTAAGTCTCAGTGGTGATGAGAATACACAGGGGAAAATAGCTGGAATCAATGGCGTCAGTAAAGGCTTAGGATTGGCCCTGGGCCCATTGATGGGAGCTTTTCTTCACCAGTTTTCCCCTCTCTCACCTTTTATGTTTACTATATTATTAGGTGGGCTAATGGTCGCTGTTAGTTTTTGGAGAGTTAAAAATCATAAGTTAATCCTTCTAAAAGGAAATCAATCAATCTAATTTCTCTGGTGTAGCCAGAAACTGACTGAAATAGTAGTTCTGGCTATCAAGGGAATTTAGTTGGCTACGAAACAAGGCCCAACTGATCTTTTTAGACCCTTCGCTATGATATTCATATGGATTTCTGATGTTCCATCTATAATACGATACAGTCTAGCATCGCGATAGAAACTCTCAATCACCTCTTCATCGTGACAGCCCGAGGCGCCAAAGACTTGGACAGCCCTATCTGCAACACGCCCCAAAGTTTCGGTTGCGAGTATCTTTACTTGGGAAATGGCAGCCCGAGAATCTAAGCCAGTATCAATTTCCTTAGCAGTTTGTAGAAGAAGTGCTCTTGCAGCTGCAATTTCAATATTACTATCAACAATCATTTGTTTTATTTGGCCAAAATCAATGAGAGCTTTACTAAATTGTTGACGATCTTGGGCGTGTTTCTTCATCAAGTACAACAGACGATGGCACTTTCCAATTGCCCTAGCTCCGACTTTACTTAATCTTGCTTTTCCTAATGTATCGCCCAGGATTCTAAAGCCGTCATTCTCCTCTCCTAGCAGCGCATCTTTTCCCAGAATAAGGTTGTTGAAAATTAGCTCACGATGCGTTGTACCCTTAAATCCGAGCATATTAAAACTTTTGCCATAGGCAAATCCCTGTTGACTCCTGTCAACCAAAAATAAAGAGATTCCACGTGGACCAAGATCTGGTTGAGTTACAGCTGCAACAATAAAGTAGTCACAGAAATCCGCATCACTAATGAAATATTTCCTTCCATTAAGTATCCAGCCGGCATCACAGCGTACGGCCCTAGTAGTAATAGATGCCGCATCAGAACCTGCCTCAGGCTCAGAGACGGCTAATGCTGAGTGCCGATCACCTCTGATACTAGGAATTAAAAAACGCTCAATTTGTTCGGCTGTACCTTCCTTAATACACTCATAGATATTTCCTGCCGCTCGACGTGCAAGAATTTCTTTGGTGGCTCCGAACTGTTCTTGCAAGAGAACGTTATCTAATGTGGTGAGCCCCCCTCCTCCAAATCGGCGATCAATATTGGCCGCAAAAAGACCTTCTTGTTGAGACTTTCTTATGATTTCATTAGAAGATTCTGAACTTATTCCACCAGATTTTTCAACCTCCTTTTCAAGAGGAAGGAGTTCTGTTTGTACAAAATCACGTGCTCTCTGAACAAGCTTTTCTTGTTGTTTTGTTAATAATGACATGATTATCCTTTAGCTGCTGGCTTCCATTAAAAATTAATTGCTTAGCATGTATGATGGTTAGTCCATAAAAGTAGACATGTCTCGGCATACTGAATCGAAAGCAGAAATAAATCTTAATGCTTCTTGGGAATTCAAAACCAATGGAGGTTGAATGCGCATCACGCGACTATTGTTGGCAGTAAGAAAAGTTAAAATATTATGTTCTTGAGAAAGCTTTGTAACGAATCTTAGGGAAAACATATCTTCCAAATTGGACTCAATTGCATCAATGGCAGCAAGCATATGATGCTTGGCATTATCTGACAGCATTTTGTAAGTTTCACGTGAATTCCAGGGTAAGCGATGAGCAAGTTCCTGAGCAGTAGCGTTAATACTGCCTTTGAAAGACTGAGAAAATTCAATTGCAAGCATAAGTCCCATTCCCCTTACAGACTTAATGAAGGGGTATTGACTGGAAATTTCTTCTAATGAGCTTTTAAGTTTTTCTCCCATAGCTATAGCATTAGCCGCTAAATTTTCTTCTACAATAACATTTAAAGTCGCAAGAGCTGTAGCAGCAGCCAGGTTTCCGCCTCCAAAAGTTGATGTATGCAAAATACAGCGATCCATACTACCGTAAGCGCTATCCCATAAACGAGGATTTGATATCGTAGCACCAATTGGAATAGTGCCACCGGAAAGTGACTTGGATAATATTAAAATGTCAGGTACCACATTCTCCCACTCACAACAAAAGAGTTTACCGGTTCGACCTAGTCCCGTTTGCACTTCATCGAGAATCATTATGACATTATATTTAGTACATAAGCGCCTGACTTCTTTTAAATATCCTTTAGGTGGTAATAGAACACCGCCTTCACCCTGTATAGGCTCAAGGATAAATGCCCTCACGTCACCTTTCTGTAATTCCTCCTCTAATGCGGTCAAGGAACCGAAAGGTATTTCATGGCATTCAGGTAATAGAGGTTCGAATTCTGATCTGTGTTTAGTGCGGCCAGTGATAGATAATGCCCCAAGGGTTTTTCCGTGATATCCATTATCACAATATATCAAACGACCCGTTGAAGTTGCGGCAAGAGCCATTTTAATAGCAGCTTCCACAGCCTCTGTACCTGAGTTACTGAGGAAGACTCTTGATAAATCTCCAGGAGCAAGCTCAGCCAGCCTCTCTGCAAGTAGAGAAGCATGATATGGCATGGAGACATACTGAACAAAAGTAGGATTCTCCGATGATAAATAATCTGTGATAGCTTTTGTTACTTTAGGGTGATTATGGCCAGTATTGAGGCACCCATAACCGGCAACAAAATCTAAGTAAATTGTTCCATCCATATCAGTGAGTTGACATCCACTTCCGTGATGAAAAACACGTTCAATATGATTAAATTGGTAAAAATCTGCCATCACAGGATTAATGTGATGTCGAAATCTACTAATTGTTTGAGTGCGCTGTAGGTGTTTTGAAGTATCAAGAGAGACCTGAATATCACGATGATGGCGAAGAAGCCCATAAAAGTGGGAATCGGTAATCCACTCTCCGTCGGTGGCCATTGGTACAGTGGTAAAACCATGTTTTTCCGCTAGTTGGCCAATGTTTAATACACGCTCTGGCGGCAGTATTCTACCTAATGAATAGTCTTCTCTGCATTGCTCTAAAGTTAAAACTATAGTTTCTGCTAAGCAACCATTCATGAACTTCTTTGGAGCAAAATTTTTAGTGGCTTCCCCGAAGCTGACTTCAGGACCTGCAGAAATCAGGCCACCATCTATAATCAGAATATCTTCTCTCGGCTGTAGTGTGGGCATTACATCCTTAGGTAAGGCTGCGTCAACCACTATTGAGCCAGAAAGAAGTCTGGCTGGATCTATTACACTGCCTGTAGAAGTTGCGGCAATATAGAATTTAATTCTACCGTAACAATCTTCAATATTATTAGTGAGCGTTACAGATGAATGCATCTGGCTAGGCAGGTAGTTCAGATATTTATCAGGATCGCTCTTACCTCGATGCACTAATGTTAGGTGACAACCTTTATCGATAAGTAGTTGAGCAATAGCGAGAGAAATAGAGCCTGGATAGCCTATAATGGCAACTTCTATACCTTGAGGTGATAGTTCGAGCCGCTCCATAGCTTGTAGAATGTTTCTTTGAGCAGCATAAGCTGTTAGAGAGTTACCTGTGGTGATTGGAATTGAGCATTTCTCTGCTGTCTGCAGGCCCCGATTTCCAACGATGCCAGTGAATCCACCTAACCCAACTAGTTCTGCTCCTCGGCTTTGTAAGTCATTGATTCCCTCAATAACACGTTTTGTTACATTTCGATGTTCCGAAAGCATTTCCTCTGCGGTTAGAGGCATATAGTGGATAATTCCACTACATTGTGACCCTGCCTTACTGATAACGGAATCAAAAGTAGTAAATGGCACAAGGTTTTGCTTTTTCCAGTAGTCCTCATGATAACCATTACTTTGCTCATCAATATTTCGGTTGACCAAATCAATAAGTTTAACATGACGCTTCAGGGCAACTGATGTTGGGTGAGCGATAAATCCAAATTTCATTCTTTTAAGTCCAAATTCAAGCTGTAATTCGATTCCAGGAGGCTTCAGAGATTAGGCTTAGACCATCTCCATCAGAATTGTGGGATAGAAGCACCTCAGCAATATTTATTCTTCCCTTTTGATTCAAAAGATCTTCTATTTGCTGCTCCTGATAGCTACTAACCCTTGTTCGATTAACAATGATATTGCGGGAAGTAATAGGCTCTCTCTTATACTCGGTATGGTTCTCCTGAAGTGGTAAAGGCACCACTACCTGTCGACCACAGCCGGATGGTGTTCTTTTGTCCAAATATGTTTGAATCATTGATAAAACACCATTGCATAGATACAAAAGTGTAATATTAATTTTTGTCCCATTTGGGTTTTGAGATAAAGCATGGACAAGTTGACTCTCAATATTGGGGACCAGTGCACGTGCACCATCGCCAATAAATGCCAATACATTTTTATCAGAAGTTCTAGCAATGTAGGGTAGGGCAGAAAGCGCATCTCCCATTAGTGCTCTTCCGTACCAGCCAGAAAAACTACGACAGGTCCTTGGTATATTACGTATTGCAGATAACCCACAGCGCCCTACATCATAAACACCAATGAATTCAAATGCATTGTTCTCAATTAATCTCCTAACCTGTTGACCTAATTTCAACATGAAATAATTGGCTGACATTGGAAGGCTGGACATATAATCCCCGGGTACACATTCGTCAAGATTTGTAGCCTCTGTCAAGTATGCTAAGCGATTTGCTTTGATGTGATCCTGTACGTCTAAGTGCGCCTTTATATACTCCAAGAGTTTTACAAGAGGCATATTAAGGGCAATATTGCTGTAAGGAGAGAGGTGACGTTTATTTTTATTAACTTGGACGATATGGATATTACGCTTCAGTTTACCTTCTGAAAATGGGGTCGCAGCCTGATCAATTTTATGTTTTAAAAAAAATTGACTAAGAGTATCCGGTCCTCGTAGTTTTCCATTGTCATGTAGGTAGTGATAAACCCGTCGACTGAAAGCATAGACGCCGAAGGTTCCAAGATAGTTTTTATTTAGTTTTCCATTTCTATAAGCTTGAACCGTACCTGGATGAGTTAATGAATCGGTTAGAGCTATACCTGCATCTTGCGCAATCTGGGTTACCAACTCAAGCTCATACTTAGAAAGCGGACCACAGTTCCAGAGTAATCTGATATCAGAATTGTTAATTAAGTTCATAACAGTATCGAGATCATTCTGATGTATATCATCAGGTTCGGATACTTTAGATATGAATTCAGATGGGCTAAATGTATTCTCCCTAGACTCGAGTATATTAGGAGTGGCAAAAATGAAAACAGGACCAGGATTTTCATGCATGACTTGAAAAGCCTTATTCAGCTGTTCTGATAAGGTTTCCCGATCATGTAGGTATACGTGGGGTATCCTTCTGGCAGCTATGACCTCACGCCCATCAGTATCAACGTCAATTGTTCCCTGAAAAGCAAACCAAGAATCAGCTGGACTATCAGCACATATAATTAAACCTGGGGCTTTTGCTCTTTGAAGGTTGGATAAAGTACCACGAAATTCATCAATCATACCAGAAGTGACTGTAATAACGTATGAGCGCTCGAATAGTTGCCATCCTGCTAATGCGCCAGCAGCTAAACAATGCTCATTATTACCAGTTAAACATCTGGGCGATGAATCATCTTGGACATCCGTACATAATGCCTGTATTGAGCGAATTAAGTTGGCTACCATAGAGCCCGTATAATAGTGGAAATCCCATTGCTTCGGCCAGAATTCTTGCATGTGACTAAAGATTGCCTGGGCGAGTCCAATTGGTGATTTAGTGGTTGCTGCAGTTCTTGATAATAACTTATTGAGATAACCGTGCTCCATGTGATCAATCAATAGTTTTAGCAATTTCGCCCTAACTAAATCCGGATCGTCTTGTAGAACTTGAATCTGAGTACTGCCATCAACATATGATAAAATACTATTTAGACTCTCTTCTGGCACGTACATAACTTTAGAAAATGGAGTAAGTGTACGTACTTTACAAGATGATATTAATAAATCAAAAGGGCTTTCGGGTAAGCTAATGTTGGCCTCTTTGGAGTATTCAGGTAAATATTCAGTGTCAACAATAAATATGTCAAAAACAGTATTTTCTCCAGGCAACACCTTAATTGCTTCATTTAAATCTCTAAATATATATGGAGTAAATGAGAATTCATGACGCTTGCCAGCATTCGTTAGATAGTGTTGAGCTTGTTTTATAGTGGCATTCAATATGTCCCTATTATTTTTCGGCGGTAGAGAAAATGGCTCTATCGTAAATGAGCAATCATCCTCAGGATTTTGAATGACATGGATAAGAGAAAAAATATAATCCAGCTCTTCAATAAGAGCAGGATTCTCAGAAATAATGCATATCCCTATGTTGTGATTCATCTCTAAAGTTGAGCCTCTAATTCATTTTGTTAAATATCGTTTGGGTCAATAATTTTTTCTGATATAAGCAGAGCCTGCAGAAGAAAAAAATATCCCCATATTGTTTCACCTAAACTTTCTTCGCTAGAGTTAATACGAAAAAAGCAACCGTTAAAATATGCCTCATGGGACTGGTCGTTTATATTGAAGTAGTCAGACTCAATTATATTTTTAATAATAGAGTTGGCTTCTGCTCGCCAATCAATCATATTGTTTGGACATGCGGAAAGTTTATACATGGATAATGCCGCGATCAGTGATGCAGAGGGATCCAGGTGATTTCGATTTCCATTTTTAAGGTTCTTAGGGAATTTATCAGAATATTCATTAAGCCATTCAACGCACAATGATTCAGCCAATGTATGATAATCTCCGCCCCAAAGACGGGAAGCAGTAGCTAAGCCCAAAAGTCCCCAACTATGGCCTCGAGCCCAACCCTTGGAAGAATTGCTTATTTTTATTTTATTGCTTCCAAGTGTAGCATTTGCAGAAAAATTACCACTTGGGTCGAGCATAAACTTAATAATTGAATCGGTGTGTGATTTTGCAGTAGAACGGGTTTCAGAGTCACCATACTGTAACAGTTGGATAAGAGCAGCAAGGCCATCAATATTTAGTGTGTTTTCCCCTTTTTCTCCTGCCCCCAAAGCGGTTCCCATAGGATAGCAATCCCACTTCGGATTGAAACTTTGAAAGATGGTTTTTGCTGCTTTTTCCGCAAATAAAATAGACTTAGTATCGTTAAATAAACGAATTCCAGGCGCTAATGCATACCAATAAATCATGCTGCGGAATATTGTGTCTGAATATAGTTTTGGTGTGAGACGTTCTAAAATAGAAGACGCGTAATTTCTATCAATATCTTTTCCACTGACTTTTGCCTTTAACCACCAGCTGCCACACCAAAATCCGCCCATCCAAGAACCTCCTGAAGAAAATTTCCACTGATTATCCTGGGGGGATGTAAATATTGGGAAATTATCATCACAAGAATAAGAAATTCCCTCTAAAGTATTGGTTATGGCATATATGGCTGTGTAATTTACACTTGTAGAAGAGTCTGAAAAATATGACTCTTTATTCTCTACCAACAAAGAATCATTCATTTTAAACAGCTTCTTGTTGAGTGAGAGAATGTTGGTTTGCAAGAATCAGGCAAGAACTCCCACTTATCAACAGGATTAAAATAGTAAATATCCATCCACTTGAAAAAGATTCAAAGAATGAAATGATCATTCCAAAAATAGATGATCCGACGGCTATACCAGCAAAAAAAGCAGCAGATATCATTCCAGATGCATAGGCAATAGGGCCAAATCTTGAATCCTTTACAACCATTCCCATAGCTATTGCATTAGTTGCCACAATACTTAATCCAATTCCAATGACTCCAATATAAATTGGCCAAGAGGCCTCAATATTTGATTTCATTGTGATAAATATGGCTAGAATAGCGAATCCAATCATCCCTACGATAAACATTGCTTGATTATCAAATGATGAGGCTATAGGTGTCATTATAATTCGAGAGGACATTCCTGTAATACCAAATAATGTAATGAGAAGCCCTGCTTGCTCTGGGCTTAGGGATAAACTGATTGCAAAGCTTGGTATATAAGTGATGTATGCAGAAAGAACTGCTCCAATTCCTCCTTGGGTTAACATTAATAGCGCAAGCTTTCTATTTGGAATGTATTGTTGAGAGGATTTCCTTACTAGAGGCTTATTTGGTGATACTTTCCAACTAAGTATTGCCATTACTATTGCTATAGGTACTACAGCCAAGAAGGATACTCTCCAACCCCAATTATTTGCTATAAAAGGCAGAGTGAAACCGGCAAGTAATGCTGATAACTGCACTCCAGATTGCTTCATACCGACCATCATGGCCTTACTAGAGTCTGGGATTCTGAGTGCAATTAACTTATTAGTTAAGGGATTGGCTAAGGCTTGAGAAAGACCAACTATAGAAATTGCGCCAATGATTGTCCATAAGCTATCCGAGATACTAATTATAAAAAAAGATATTGCAATTGTTATGAAGTGAAGAACATATGATGCCCTAAGACCAAAATAGTCGACAGCATTTCCCGCAAATAGGGATAAAATTGATGCTAACCCAAAAGAAACCATCACAATATAGCTCAGGTCACTCTCTTGTACTTGTAGTGCTTTAATTAAATATGGGCTCAGCACACCAGTTGCATAAAGAATGAACATTGGTAATGCCATTGCAAGTAAAAGAACCAGTCCAATTTTTATTTTATCGAACGGATCTATATGAGTTGGAGGGGCACTCATGATCGATTTAATCCTATTTAGGGAGATGGGGTATCCAAAATGGTAGCAAAATTATGTTACAGTATCGTATTCACTATTCCTTGATTGTTCTCTGCTCTTTCCCAATGAAGAGATATTTTCCACAAGCATTTTTTTATTAATTTTTCCGGCAGGGGTCATCGGTAGTTGCCGGTAAAATTGCAGATACTCTGGTAGTTTATTTACTTCCAGGCCTTGATCCCTAAGGTAATCATTAATTTCATTAAGAGAGAGAAGATCTGAACCTTCGCGCAGAGTGATACAGATACAAACTCTTTGGCCAAGATCTTCGTC
Organism: Microbulbifer mixtoriginis (SeqCode); assembly: GCF_052466765.1. NCBI lineage: Bacteria > Pseudomonadati > Pseudomonadota > Gammaproteobacteria > Cellvibrionales > Microbulbiferaceae > Microbulbifer > Microbulbifer mixtoriginis (SeqCode). The sequence goes on along the minus strand of NZ_CP174289.1, from coordinate 1,410,992 downwards.
TGGTACAGGAATACAAGCTGCACTTATAATCTCAGGATGAGAGGTTGCAATTTTTTCAATTTGAACAGGGCTAATATTCATTCCGCCCCGAATGATGATATCTTTTTTTCTCCCGAGAAGAATAAGATATCCATTATCATCAATACAACCCAGATCACCAGTATAAACCCAGCCTTCATGATCCCTGTAACGTTGGTCTAGATCTGGGGCATTTACATATTGCATCGGTGTCATTGGCCCTCGCCCAGCTATTTCTCCGATCTCCCCTTGAGTCAAAGGTTGCTTTTGATCATCTACAATTCGAATTTCACAAATACTAGGATTTGGACGTCCAACGGATCTACAAATAGAATCTAAAGAATCTTCCAATGTATTATGACAATTAATACCATCGGCTGATCCATAAAGGCTAATAATTCTACAGTCAAAAGCACTAACACAGCGATAAATTGTCGCTTGATCAATAATGGCGCCACCACTGACAATGGCCGTAAGACACGATAAGTCAGTTTTTTGTAGTTCTGCAGCCGCCGCCATACGCTGAAACATGGTGGGAACACCAAAAATATGACTTGGTTTATGTTGCTGTATAGCCTCTATAGCAGTAGTTATATCAAACTTTGGAAGAAGTACTAATGAACCTCCCATCCAGGAAAGCACGCCAAATGTCGCACTAGAGCCAAATGCAGTACCCAAAGGCATAAGGTATAATGCACGAAAGTCTCTATTGGGCTTAGTAATTCTTTCTAAAAACCGTCCTCTTCCACCTAATATAGCATTGTGTGAATAAGCAACTAATTTGGGTTCTGATTCAGTACCTGAAGAAATAAGAAACCTTACAGGGCTATTAGGGCATACTTTGATCGGAGTTTTAAGCGGATCGTTTTTAAATAATTCATCAAGATCATTCCAGTTAGTTTCACTGGATGCTGGTTTATCACCTTGGACGATAAATGTTCTCAATGATAATGCATTTGGACGAATCGATTGAATTATTTCACAGTAATCAATATCTGCATAAGATCTTTCAGTAATCAGTGCTCTGGCATTAGTACGTTTGATAACAGATTTAATATCAAGGCTGCCTCGCCCAAGTGGAATCGGGCAGACAACAGCACCGATTGCAGCACATGCAAGATCAATAGCACATGATCGCCAGGAGTTGGCCAGCTGATAAACAACAACGTCCCCACTGACAATCCCCAATTTTAAAAAACTATTAGCAAGCCGGGCTGCGGATTCAGATAATTGGCTGTAAGTTGTTATTGTATCTTTCTCAAGTACTGCTGGTTTATTTGGTTGTTTTATAGCGTTTTCGCAAAATTTTTCATAAACAGTTTGCTCGGGATAGTATCCTTTAGAAGTCCAATCCTGTCGCACCGAAATGGGCACTATATCAATCACACCTGTATTGTTCATTTGAATCTCCATGGCGTGGTTACACGTGAATAATTTGAGGTTTGAAAGCTTTCTTTAAAGCGAGGCTGCTTGGGTAGCTCTTCGAGTGACTCTATTACTTGACTACATGGGATGTTATGTTTCTCAAAAATAAATAACCACTCTTGAGCATTTTTGTCTTCTAGAATTTTCTCTAATTTTTCATCTATGTTCGATTGTTCTAAATCTCTGGCCGTCAAATTTATTTCATCTAGCAAAGGAATTAGTTCATTAGGTGAGGAGAACTCTAGGATGATATATCCATCTAAGGTCTTGAATAGCCTTCCTTTCTGAAATTCAGGCTTTTGATGTTTTTCCCTAATAGATTTAATAATTGGTTGGGTTAAAAGTGTCGCGCTTCCTAGTAATGAGGTATCTACACGACATCCCTGGTTATTAAAAAATTTACGGAATAGACCTAAGGTGGTTCCTTGAGCAGAAATTATCCCACCAAGAACATCGAGGGCTGTATATAGGGTGCCTCCATTATTCTTATTATTATGTGAAAGCTCACTAGCTAGTCCAGAATAAGCTTGTACGGTGAAATCAGTACCAGGATAGTGCACATCGTTATCTAGGATTCCCCATCCACCGGCATAGTTATAAACAATATCAGGGTTTACCTTTTTCAAATGTTCGTGGTCGAGTTGTAGTTGCTTGGCTTTTCCTGGAGCCCAGTTATGAATAAAGACATCCGCAGTAGATACTAATGAAAGAACTTCAGCGCGACCCGCAGGCGTTTTAATATCGATTTCCCGAACCTCTTTAAGATGGTTTAGTGCGTCAAACCGCGCTGAACAATCTCCAGCAAGAGGAGGCATTCCTCGTAATGGGTCACCACCAGGTGGCTCAATTCGTACTACCCTAGCTCCCAATAAGGCTAGTAAATGGCCAGCTATAGGCCCTTGAATCCGTCGACAGGACTCGATAACAGTAAGTCCACTCAAAGGCTTACTTTGGTCAGTAATAAAGTTATTTGAGGTATCTTGATTTAAAATATTTTCTGAAGAATCTTTGTATATTTCATTATTAATAACTTCAGGTCTAAGTTGCCATGGGCCTCGTTCCAATAAAATAGATATATCTCTATCAGTGGACCTTTCTAAGAGTGTTCTCTGACGACATACTGCAACCCCCGATTCACTTGCTAACAATTCAATATCTTTAAATTTACAAGAAGAAATTTTTGATATGAGGGTTCTTGGCAGATATGATGTTGCTTTAGCATACCGCTGCAGAAAGGACTGCCAAGCTTTGCTCATATCCTCCTGGCTGATCCCAAGAGCACTCCAGAATCGACGCCAGGGTTCTGGAGAAAGAGTTTCTAATTCAAAAAGCACACCATCTTCTGAACAGAAAGGTGGTCGTTGAGAATGATCGTGTACTCCGGGAGGAATATTCTCCGCATATTCATTTACAGTCGCACCAGCAAGGTATTGCCCAACACACAATAACCCTGCAGATACCATGGAGGTTTGAAATCCTCTCGAATTTAATCCGCGTCTATGGCCTATAGCGGTGGCTATACAGCCTAAAAGAGTTAAAACAGCTGATGCGCTAGATAGATAGGGAGCATTCAAGGCATCTATTCCACCAATGGAACGTCCATGAACCGACATCAAGCCAGTTGCGGCTTGAATCACAGACTCTGAGCCTTGCCGTAGGGGATCATCTGACCAAAAAGAAAAAAGGTTTTCCTGAGTTCGTCTATCTGAAGATATAAATTTGAATGGAAAATTTACATCACTATTTAAACTTAAATCATTTTCTACTTGAATTCCTAACGCATGGCACTGATACTGAAAAGTATTTATTGTTGACTGTAGGTGAACTGGAACTTCTTTAAAGTTACCAATAATTGTACAATCGCTAAGAAATTTATCCATTCCCATAATTTATATACCACCAAAATCTGTTGCCAGTAACACAATCAATTAAATTAATTTAGGTCGTCATTTAAGAGCAACAAGGTAACTCTGGTTATTTCTCTATCGGTTAGATTAGGTATCACTATATAATGTAAAAAGGTGAGTCGATAATGCCGACCACCTTTTTCAGATGTTAAGGTTTTTTACAGTTTTTTATTTGTTTTTAATTAGCCACCTGCGACAGCTGGAAGTATAGTAATGACATCGCTTGATTTTATGTTTGTAGCTAATTGGTTTTTGAAGCGGATATCATCTTCATTTACATAAATGTTCATAAATTTGTGAACTTCCCCTTCTTTTAATAAGCGGTCCCTGATCCCTGGATATTGCGATTCTAGAGATTCTATTAACTCTTTGACTGTTTGTCCTTCAGAGGTTACTTCTTTTTGATTGTTAGTTAGAGTTCGTAAAATAGTGGGAATCTTTACTTTCACTGACATGCTTTTATCTGCCTATTTGTTTTATTGCGATACTACGTTAATTGTTTCTTCGATGGCCTTTTTGTCTACTATGCGATAGCTACGCACTTCACCTGGTTTACCCCCAGTTGTTGAGACCAAAACATAACTGGCATCAGGATACCAAGCATGTTGAATATCTTCTTTACTTGGAAAGGCTCGGGAGTTTGTATGTGAGTGATAGAACACCATTGGCACTTCATTTTTTTCTTCCATTTCTTGCCAGACCTTAAATTGTTCTTTAGGGTCAAATGCAAAAAAATTTTCAGAGCGTGCTGCATTTTGCATTGGCACTATTCTATGAGGTACTTGATTATCTTTTTTACCAAGAATAATGCCGCAAGCCTCTATGGGGTGCTCAGCAAGTGCTTGATTCATAATAGATTCTATATGTACATCTAAAATCTTCAGCATAGTAAATTTCCAGTCTGTGCTTTAGTGTTAATAAGCTGGAAGTTCAGGTTCAATATCTTTAATCCAGGCAAGAATGCCTCCATGGAGATTGTAAAGATTAGTGAACCCCTGATTTTCTAAAGCGGCCAGAGCTTGTCTGGATCTTCCACCAACTTTGCAGTGTAAAACTATGAAAGTGTTTTTATCTACCGACTCTAATCCACGCCCGGCTAGAATGTCAGCTTTAGGAATATGAATAGCACCTTCAATACAGCAGATGTCTCGCTCTCCGGACTCCCTTACATCAATCAGCAGATGCGATTTTCCTGTCTGCCGAATTTTATGCAATTCAGTGGGTGTTAAAGTGGGAATTTCTTCTTGTGCTTGCGAAGGCTTAGTTAGTCCGCAAAAAAATTCATAGTCACAGAGTTCTGTAATTGGTTGTCTATCGGGATTACGATAAATGGGTAATTTACGGAAGGTCATATCCAGTGCATCATAGACCATCAATTTCCCAATAAGAGGACTCCCAATACCGGTGAGTAGTTTTATGGCTTCAGTCGCCATAATTGAGCCTATTGCTGCGCATAGGACTCCTAACACCCCTCCCTCCGAACAGGAAGGTGCATGCTCAGGGGGGGGCGGCTCTGGATATAGATCACGGTAGTTGATTCCTATATCGCCAGGAGCATTTTCCCAAAAAACAGAGGCTTGGCCTTCAAATCTGAATATTGAACCCCATACATAAGGTTTTTTGGCCATTACGCAAGCATCATTGACTAGGTAACGAGTAGCAAAATTATCTGTTCCATCTAAAATAAGATCATAATCTGAAATTATTTCTAGAGCATTTGTCCTATCTAGACGTGTTTCATGCAGTTCAACATGAACGAAAGGGTTGACCTCTTGAACTGTTGCTTTTGCGCTATTTAGTTTATTTTCACCTATATTGGATTGGCCGTGGATAACTTGACGCTGAAGATTAGAGGCATCTACTGTATCAAAATCTACGATACCGAGTGTTCCTACTCCCGCTGCAGCCAGATACAGTAATGCCGGTGATCCGAGTCCGCCTGCACCAATAATCAAAACTTTACTGTTTTTTAACCGTTTCTGCCCATCGATTCCAATATCTGGCAACAGTAGGTGACGGCTATACCTCTCCATTTCTTGTTTACTGAGTTCGTGAACGGGGCTGACAAGCGGGGGCAGTGTCATTACGTAGTCCTTGTTATATCTTTTATCTATCGAATTTGATTATCAAACCGTTTTTTATTGAGGTTCGATATAAAATTAGGCTCAAGATTTTGTCATATCACGAACAGTCGAAAGGGTTAACGGCGTTCAGCAATTGATATTCCTTCGCTCCTGTAATGATAGGAAACGATTGCAGAGCAGCCTATTGTGTTCTCTTAAAGCAAGTATCAAGGAGCGATGTGAATCCTGAAGCTAATTTTGTCTACAGGTTACTTTAAAGCAAATAGGAACTCTGGAATGAGATTTAGATCTGTTTGGTATCTATAGCTATTTATTGCGTTTTCTACTTAACCCTGTTACCAATTTGTCAATAAATGGCTTAAAGCTTTAGTTATTAGCTTTTAAATTTTATAAATAATTTAATCTGACTATGTTTAGAAATCTCAATTGTTAACCGCTGGGTTTTCAGGTCATCTGTCTTATTGGGTAATCTTTGATTATAAAGTTTGTGATTAGATATCTATTGTCAGAAAATATTGGAATTATCAATGTTGTTTAATAAATCCTCCTTTGGGAATGATGCTCAATTTTTTTTATTTGATACTCTAGTGGCTCCTTTACGGTGGGAGATTCTATCAGCAGGGATAAAACTTAAAATATTTGATTATCTGCAGGATGCACGTACAGTTAAGGACGTTGCTCTTCACTTTGATTTTCTAGAGAGCCGGGCTGAACTTTTCCTTAACTCAATGGTTTCAATAGGGTTGATTAATAAGTTTAAAGGAAAGTATCAAATAAGTAGCTCCTATCGTTCTTTATTGACTTCTGGTTCCGATTCTTCTTTGTGTGGGTTATTGCAACATCTCAGTCAGATAAAGCATGTAAGTGAATCTGAGATTATTGACCTCCTGAGCAGTAAGCATCAGAAGAAAAATGGCCCTACTATGAAAGATCCAGAATTTTGGAGCGATATGATAGAAGGCCTTAGGTTATTTCATTTATCAGTTAGAAATCCAATAGTTTTAGATGTTCTAATGTCACAGCCTAACTGGTCTGATGTTAATCATATATTGGATCTCGGAGCAGGTTCAGAGCAGTTGGCTATAGATCTACTTTCGGTTAAGCCAGATCTTAAAGTAACAATTTTTGATTTGCCTGGTATTGCCTCTCTAATTAAAAAACAAGTTTTTCAAAAAGCACAGATAAATGTTTTAGAAGGTGATATGAACACAGCTTCTCTAGGGAGCGGATATGATTTAGTTTTTGCTTCGATGGTCTTATATTACGCCGATGATCTTACTCATACCTTAGAGAAAATACGTCAATCTCTTAATCCTGGTGGAATGTTCCTTAGCTTTCATGAAAAGCTGAACAGCGAAAGAACATCTCCTGAATTTCACATTGTTGGTCGTATTCACGCAGAACTAAAGTTGGGTCCACTCTCTTTATCTTCTGGTTCAGTAGAAAAAGCTCTTGCTGAAGCTTGCTTTAAAGATATCTTTACTCAAGTCTTGAAGACTCCGTTTGGTGATATCGAGCTGGTGAGTGGAATTGCTTAGTAATGGTTACTAATTTTTGTTAGAAAAATATTCTCTTGGGAGACCATATATAATGGAGCAACTATTTAGAGGGATTCTATCGCGTCCAAAATTGGTATTGTCTGTTTTTTTGCTTTTTTTTGTTGCCTGTACAGTTGGTGCTAAAAACCTTTTTTTTCGTGGTGATTATGCAATTTTTTTTGACGATTCGAATAAAGAGCTTCAGGCGTTCAATGAGATTGAAGGTACCTTTAACAAGACTGACAGTTTGGCGATAATTATAGCGCCAGAAACTGGCGAGATTTATACTGAAAGATATCTCGAATTGATAATGCTCCTCACAGAAGATGCTTGGAATATTCCTTATTCCAGTAGAGTGGATTCCATTGCCAACTATCAGCATACTGAGGCTCAAGAAGATGATCTTTTAGTTGAAAATCTCGTATTCAAGAATTATCCGTTAAATACAGAATATATTAATAAAGTTAAGTTTGTTGCTGAGAATGCCCCAAGGCTTAAGGGGGCCTTGGTTTCAAAAACAGGTGATTCCGCAGTTATTAATATCACTTTTCAATTGCCGTCAGGCGATAAGACCGCTCGAGTAGCTGAAATTACGGACCATTCAGATAGGATGCTTGCTTCCTATCAAGAGTCATACCCTGATGTTTCATTTCATCAGGCTGGCATCGTTGCTATGAACTCTTCCTTTACCAAGGCTGCTCAAAAAGACATTCTCACTTTAGTGCCAGTAATGTTTGCGGTAATTAGTTTATTATTAATTATGACGCTAAGGTCGATCACCTATGTAATTTTAACCTTGGTTATTGTTGTTACAAGTGTAGTGGCAACTATGGGGATTTATGGTTGGGCAGGAATGTATTTGAGCATTGCCACAGTTAATGTTCCCACAATGATAATGACTTTGGCAGTGGCAGATTGTGTACACCTGATTACCTCTGTCAATGAAGGCAAAAGGCAGGGGTTGGGAAATCGAGAAGCTGTTGTTCATAGTTTTAAACTGAACTTTATGGCTATTTTAATTACTTCTGTGACGACGGCTATCGGATTCCTAATAATGAATGTTTCTGATTCGCCTGTCTTACGGCATATGGGTAGTTTATCTGCTTTGGGAGTTATGTTGGCTTTTGTTTTTTCGATTTTCCTTTTGCCAGTGCTGTTATTATTGATGCCAGTAAAAGTATATAAGGAAAGAGGAGGTGTTTATTCTAAATTATTTCAATTGCTGCCAAATCTGATAATTCGTTACCATCGAAGTATCTTTTGTGTCTCCACTATTGTGGTTTTGATTGCTGGCTATATGGTGATGCAGAATCGAATAAATGATGAGCCGATAGAGTACTTTGATTCCAGTCATAAATTTAGAATTGCTGCCGATTTTATGGAGAACCATATTAGCGGCATGACTAATATTAGTATTGCTGTCAAGTCTGGTAAATCGCAGGGTGTAGTTGATCCTGATTTTATTTCTATGCTAGATGATTTTACAAATTGGCTTCGTATGCAGCCACAAATAGATCATGTTGCTAGTCTAGTGGATACCTATAAAAGGTTAAATAAAAACCTACATGGTGACAAGGAAGAATACTACAAGTTACCCAATGATAGAGAGTTGGCTGCACAATATCTTCTATTGTATGAACTTTCCTTGCCCTATGGATTAGATATTAATAATGAAGTCGATATTGATAAATCAGCGGTTAAACTGCAATTGACAACAAAAAATTTAGGTAGCGGTGAGCTTGTTGATTTTGAAAACAAAATATATGACTGGTTCAGTAGTAATGCTCCACAATATGAAATAGTTGCATCTAGTCCCTCTCTTATGTTCGCACATATTGGAGAGACAAATATGCATAGCATGCTTAAATCATTACCAATTATTTTAGTGTTAATTTCTACACTCTTAGTTATTGCATTAAAGTCTTTGAGGATAGGAATAATCAGCTTGTTACCTACATTGGTTCCAGTTTTATTGGGGTTTGGTTTATGGGCGTTTATTTCAGGAGAGGTGAATCTAGGTTTGTCTGTTGTCGTGTCACTTACATTGGGTATTGTGGTGGATGATGCTGTTCATTTTTTGAGTAAATATCAATATTCTCGTCGTCAGGGAAACTCTGTGGAAGAAGCAATATCCTACTCTTTTAATACCGTGGGGCGTGCTCTCTGGGTAACTTCTCTCGTACTGGTTGCTGGATTTCTTGTTCTTGCATTATCTAGTTTTAGGTTGAATTCAGATTTAGGTCTTTTAAGTGCTTTAGTGATTACAATTGCCCTAGTTGTCGATTTCTTACTTCTGCCAGCTGTGCTTTTAATTTTTGATAGAAGAACGGATATTGTGCAAGCCAAGGCCAACAATGAGCTTTTGTCTGCTGCCAATTAAAAATATCAATAGGAAAAATCATGATAAAGAATGGAATTTTAACTTGCCTGTTACTTCTTTTGGCTTCTCTCGCGATGGCGAATACCGAAATGGGGCTGGAAATTGCCAAAGAGAGAAAGGTAAGAGATGAAGGCTGGAGAGACTCAATTGCAACTGTCAGTATGTTGTTGAAAAATGCATTGGGTGAAACTAGCTCAAGAGAACTTAGGGTTAGAACTCTGGAAATTGAAGGTGATGGAGATAGAGGATTAACTGTATTTGATGAGCCTCGTGATGTAAAAGGAACTGCTTTTTTATCCTATTCTCACATTAATAGTCCAGATGATCAGTGGCTTTATCTACCTCGGTTAAAGAGAGTTAAGCGAATAGCCTCACGAAATAAATCAGGGCCTTTTATGAGTAGTGAATTTGCCTATGAAGACATGACTTCCTTTGAATTGCAGAAATATAAGTTCAGCTATCTAAGAGAGGAGCTAATAAAGGGGAGGGAAACCCTTGTTGTGGAACAAATACCTACTGATGAGTATTCTGGCTATACAAGGCAGGTAGTCTGGATTGATAAAGATCACTATCAACCAATTAGAACGGAATTTTACGATCGAAAGGGAGAGTTATTAAAAACATTACATTTGGAGGACTATCGCCAATATTTGGAGCAATATTGGCGGGCACATGTTTTGACAATGATAAACCATCAGACGGGCAAAAGTACTGTGCTCACCATTCATGATCTTAAATTTAAAGTAGGGTTGGGTGAAGATGATTTTAATGTAGCGACGCTTAAAAGAATACGTTGATTTTTTTACAATGAAGCTACACATCTTTAATTGTCTTTTTTTTATATTTCTACTTGCTTCCGCCTCTAGTGCTAGTTGTGTCGAATTACGAGGGATTGCTGCAGTTGAGTATCGCCAATTCCTTGCTAGAGGCGAGGTTGGTCAGAAGACCTTTCAGCCTTCTGTTTTTGTTGAACCAGAACTCTATCAATCTTTTTTGAAAGACAGTGCTAGCATCACTATAGTACCTTTTTTACGGTTAGATGCTTTAGATGATGAACGGTCTCACTGGGATATCCGTGAATTTATGGTGCGATATCACTTTAAAGAGGTAGATCTTGAGGTTGATCTTGGAATAGGTAAGGTATTTTGGGGTGTAACTGAGTCTCAGCATCTAGTGGATATAATTAATCAAACTGACAGTATCGAATCATTAGATAATGAGGATAAACTCGGTCAGCCAATGCTTCATGTTTCATGGATTAAGGAATGGGGAAGTGTTGAGGGTTTTCTACTCCCTTATTTTCGAGAACGTACATTTCCAGGTGAGGATGGGAGACTTAGTTTAGGCGTTGAAAATTCGTCTGCTCAGTATAAGTCCTCGAAAGGGAATAGGCATTTGGATTTTGCAGTTAGATACTCTACTAGTATGAATTCGGTTGATCTGGGGGTAAGCTATTTCCAGGGCACTGGTAGAGATCCTGATTTTATCTATAACCAGCAGCAATTGTTACCTTTTTACCGGCAGATTAGACAAGTTGGAATTGATGCCCAGTGGCTAAAAGGAGATTTTTCTTGGGTTTCCGAAGCTCTGTGGCGTGATACTGGTGAAAAAGAGTACTTTGCAATAACCGCAGGTTTTGAATACAGCCTTGTAGGGATCACTGATACAAATATGGATTTAGGTATTCTAACGGAGGTTTTGTATGATTCCCGTGGACAGAGTGCTACGACAGCATGGCAGCAAGATATTTTTATAGGAACTAGACTTGCAGTTAATGATATCGCAGGGACTGAGATATTGCTGGGGGTAACCCAGGATCTTGATTATTTTAATTCCAGAGCTATAAAGCTTGAAGCATCGAGCAGGATTACAAATTCTTGGCTGTGGAGGGTGAATGGATGGATTTTTAATAGTTATGGTAAAGAGGATCCATTGAGTAGTTTCCAAAAAGATGATTATTTAGAGGTAGGTTTAGAATATTATTACTAGTACTTTAGGGTTGACTAATTTCTCAAAATTACCTTATTAAGGATCTTCGAATGCCCCCCAATATCCCTCATAACACTCTGTCAATAGAGTACGGGGGGCTAATTTCAATTTAGTAAATTACAGTCTACATCTAGATCCCTTACGGGCAGAATTAAAACGATCGCGCAGGCGCTCAATCATTGCAGTGCGGGCGGCATCGTGGTTGATACCCATTACGACATTCACTTCTAGGCCCTCGCCGTTTTCGGCAAAAGTGGTTTTACCCACGGTGGGGTCGAAGGAAATAGGGTCGTAAGGAGTCATACTGTCAGCCAGACCGGTATTTAACTGGTCGACTTCAATAAATCCGGCCACCAGATCCATTTCTAGAGTTTCAGGCTCCAACAGTACCAGTGCGGCGATAATATCCCACAGGCGAATTACTGCATCCATAGCGAAGTCACCATTACCCTGGAAATCCCCACCTTCAAATTCACGGATAGAGCTGAGGAGTTTAGAGGTATAGCAGGCCTCAGGGGTTGCGCGACGTTTAGCCAGGGCTTCGATGGTGCTGCCCTGTACCTTGGCCATGTCGGTAGAGTTGGTGGGTACCAAATAGGTTTCAATATCATTTTCACTCAGGGCGTTAAAGGCCCACTGCGCACTCAGTGGGTCGAGTAGAATATTGAATTCCTGGTGGGTGCTGAAGTCGCTGTCACAGCCAAAACTTGGGTGGGAGAAAATATTGCCGCCCAGATTTCTAGATTTATCGCCAAAGCAGGCTGCTTGGTGATTCTCGGTAAACGGCTCATAATTCTCAAAGCCTCCACCCATCATAATCACACGATCAATTTTTGCCAGCTGCTCTTCGTTCGCTTTTCCAAGTACCCGGGCCAGTGTGGTGAGTTTGCCGGTATTGAAAACCACTGGGCGTTGCTCCAGTTTATCCAGAGTTTCCAGGATAATGTCTTCGGCCAGTTCAAAATTGAAGGAGACACCATTGTTACCTTGGTAGCGGTAGTGTTCCTGTTTTGCGCGGGGGATTAGGTGGTCAGTTCCGTATAAGGTGGAGCCGTTGTCACGCCAGGGACCGGGCACATACTGGCCATAAAGGTTAATGCCCATGGCATTGCGGCGCTCCAGATTCCATGTGCCGGTGCTGAAATCGGAGGAGTTGGGCAGCTGGTAATCATCGCGGTCAGTTACAGCGTTGTCGTCATTTACCGGAGCGCTGGAAGCCTTACCGTTAGCCCCGTAAGCGACCTCCTCAGTGGCAAAGTAGGCACCGCGTATCACTTTGGTATCGTTGTTACCCAACCACTCGAGGATGTTGTAAACCGTATTGGCTCCGTGCGCTACAGTATTGAAAGAGTCTTCAACCACTGCCAGCTCCAGGGTGTAGCGCGGGTCTTTGGCAATCAGCATCAATGCTACGGCATCGTCAAAGTTATTGAAGTCGCCGATCCAGATAATCGGTTGGGCATCTTCATTTTTGGTTGCTTGGTGCAGGCGCTTTCCATGACGACCATTATCCGCATGGCAGGAGGCCAGGGTTGCAAAGCTACCAAGAATCAGGGCTCCGACAGATAGCCAACGTTTTAATTTCATCTATATTTCCCTATGGTTCGAGAGTCTTTAATTGGCGATTTCACGACCCTTCCCTGTGTCGATACATGGCCACTCCTGTAATAACTACCATTAACGCTTGTTAGCTATAAATAGTGCTCAATTACAAAAGTTAATGCCGGCTTATAGGCCGGCACAGGTATATCCCTATACCATTTAATTTCTTTTATTCGTTTTCCATTAGCTTTTAATTCTGGATAAAAGATTTCAGGTTGCGTGCCAGTTGCTGAGGCAATGGTTCGGTCCCTTTGATGCCCAGGTTTGTTAAGCGCGATTTATCCAGCTGACAATTGTAGGGGCGCGGTACTGAAAAATCGGGTTTGCTATCTGCGCTGATATGGTCAGCACTCAATTCGCACACTTTGGCAATAATATGCGCAAGTTCAAAGCGAGTGCAGGCGGTGTCGCCGCTCCACTGATAGATACCTTCAAATTGGATGCCACGCTGGGTTTTCAACAGGCATTGCTCCAATACTTCTGCCACTTCCTCCACACTGGTGGGAAAACGAATTGCCCAGTGATCCAGTGTGACCGGTTTTTGTTCTCGCAGTGTCTCTAATAGGGCGGTAATACCGGATTCTTCCAGGTAGGAGACGGGTCCAAACAGCCAGGGCAATCTTAAAACCCAATGGTTACCGTTTTTCAATACTGCTTCCTCTCCCGCCAGCTTGCTGCGGCCGTAAAAATTCACGGGATTGGGTGTGTCATCAGGGGCATAGGGTGGGGCAGTACCATCAAAGACATAGTCTGTGCTGATATACACCAACTGTGCATTGATTTCGCTACAGTGCTTGGACAACAACTCTGTGCTGCTGACATTGAGTTGCCAGGTGGTATCTGGATTGTCAGCACAGCGGTCTGGCCAGCGTTCAGCGGCACAATGGATCACCACTTCCGGCTTGATATCGTTCAGGGAAGCTTTCACTGCGCTGCTATCCGATAAGTCCAGGCGAATTAAGTTTTCGCCTGAGCGAGAAAAAGCGGTGCCGATTACGGAAAAAGTAGGGTTGTTGGAAAGTTGCTTAAATACACTACGGCCCAGCAGGCCGGAGGCGCCGGTAATCAGGATTTTCACGGGTTACTTTCCTTTAATTAGACCAGTGGGGAAACGGTGGCCTATGTGGGGCAATGAATGGTGCAGGATAGTTTGGCTGGAGGCTAGGGAAGCCTGCCCGCCAGAGAGCCGCCCGGCCAGCCAGCCTGCATATTTGCTGGAGGTATGGCCGGGCAAGAACAATTTACATCTGCTCCATAACTTCAATACCGAGCAAGCCGAGGCCAGTCGCGATAGTGCTGGCCACCAGGTTACACAGCTGCAGACGGCTGTGCTTCTGTTCTTCGCTTACCCCTTCTTTCAAGACCGGGCAGGCTTCGTAGAAGCTCATATAAGCACTGGCAAGCTCGTACAAATAAGTACAGAGCACGTGTGGGAAGGTGTCTTTGGCTACCTGATCCAGTATTTCACCAAATTGGTTCAGTTTTACTGCCAGTGCGCGCTCTTGGGGACTTTCCAGATTAATATCGCCCTTGAGTTCACTCGCCTCAATACCGGCCTTGCGGAAAATACTGCGCACGCGGGTATAGGCATACTGTAGATAAGGCGCCGTATTGCCTTCAAAGCTGAGCATGGATTCCCAGCTGAAGATGTAATCGTTAGTGCGGGTCTTGCTTAGGTCCGCATATTTCACCGCGCCGATGCCTACCTTGCGCGCGATTTCCGCACAGGTTTGTGCATCCAGCTCAGGGTTTTTCTCGGCTACCAGTTTTTCTGCGCGCTCTACCGCCTCCTCTAGCAGGGCGGCCAGTTTTACCGTACCGCCGCTGCGGGTTTTAAACGGCTTGCCATCGTCGCCCATCATGGTGCCAAAAGCGCAGTGCTCAAGAGAAACGGATTCTGGTAAAAAGCCCGCTTTGCGTGAAGCGACAAAGGCCTGCTGTAAGTGCAGGGATTGACGGGCATCCACTACGTAGAGAATACGGTCTGCATTGAGCTGGTTTGCGCGGTAGCGAATGGCAGCCAGATCGGTGGTAGCGTATAGGTAACCACCGCCCTTTTTCTGGATAATCATCGGGCTTGGATTGCCTTCTTTATCGGCCATCTCTTCCAGGAACACCACGATAGCACCCTGGTCCTCTACGGCGATGTCGTTATCCAGCAGTTCTTTAACCAGCACTGGCAGATCGTCGTTGTACTGGCTCTCCGCGTAAACGTCTTCCTGCTTAAGGGTGACATTGAGCTTGGAGTAGATCTCTTCACAGTGGCTGATAGAAATATCGATAAACTGTTTCCACAGTTTCAGGCACTGTTCGTCGCCGCCCTGCAGTTTTACAACGTATTCACGGGCGCGGTCTGCAAAACCCTCTTCCTCGTCGAAGCGTACTTTGGCTTCGCGGTAGAAGACTTCCAGGTCGGCCAGGGCTACTTCCGCAGCATTGTCTGCCAGCTTGTCGGACAGATGTGCCAGTAACATACCGAACTGGGTGCCCCAGTCGCCCATATGGTTTTGACGGACCACCTTGTGGCCCTGGAACTCCAATAAGCGCGCCAAGGCATCACCGATAATGGTGGTTCGCAAATGGCCTACGTGCATTTCCTTGGCCAAATTGGGGTGGGAATAGTCGATGACTACGGTTTTGGGTTCTTCAACAGAGGCAATATTGAGACGCTTATCGCCTTGGGCAGCCAACAGCTGTTGGCTCAGCCACTGTTCACTCAGATGGATGTTTAAGAAGCCAGGACCCGCGATCTCGACCTTTTCGATCATATCGCCCTTGTCCAGCTGCTCAAGGATCTTGCTGGCCAGCTCACGCGGGTTGGTGCCCAGTCGCTTGGCGGCGCCCATAGCGCCATTGGCCTGGTAGTCGCCAAATCCGGCTTTCTTCGCAGGTGCCACAATCGGGCCGCATTCTTCGGGGATACCGGCGGCAAGCATGGCGGCCTGGAATTTGTCGGAGAGGAGTTGGCGAATATTCATAGAGGGTTATAGCTGTCTTAAATTCGTGGAAACGCCGAATTTTAATGGGCGGTGGCGGCTTTGCAACCAGCGAGGGCTGGAGAGCGACTCAAATCTGGGGTCAGGTGTCCAGATGGTGTGGTGCTCAGTGGTATGATGCCGCCAAATTATGGAGGTACCGTGAGTTCTACCACACTTTATTGGCACGATTATGAAACCTGGGGCACAGACCCGGGTGCCGACAAACCGGCGCAGTTTGCCGGTATCAGGACCGACGAAGCGCTGAATATCGTCGGCGAGCCATTGATGATTTACTGCCGCCCTTCAGCGGACTGCCTGCCGCAGCCCATGGCGAGTCTGGTGACGGGCATCAGCCCGCAAAAGGCCCTGGCTAACGGCGTGCCGGAAATTGAATTTATCCAGCGTATCCTCGCTGAACTGGGTGCTCCTGGTACCTGCGGAGTGGGCTACAACAGTTTGCGCTTTGATGACGAAGTAACTCGCTACACCCTGTACCGCAATCTGCTCGATCCTTATGAGCGCGAGTGGCGCTCTGGCAATAGCCGCTGGGACATTATCGACATGGTGCGCCTCACTTATGCCCTGCGCCCCGAGGGTATCCAGTGGCCGACACGCGAAGACGGTGCGCCGTCTTTCCGCCTGGAAGAACTGACCGCAGCCAATGGAATTTCCCACGAGGGCGCTCACGATGCACTCTCTGATGTCCACGCTACGATAGATATGGCGCGGCTGATCCGCAAGCAACAGCCGAAGCTTTACGATTATGTTTTCCGCCTGCGCCGAAAGCAGGAAGCCGCCAAGATGATTGATATGCGTGAGCGCCGCCCGCTGTTGCATATCTCTGGCAAGATTTCTGCCAATCATGGGCATTTGACCTACGTGATGCCGTTGGCCAGCCATCCGGTGAATCGCAACGCCGTAATTGTTGCCAATTTGGCGATGGACCCCGAGCCTTTACTCAACCTGGATGCGGATACGCTGCGTGAGCGCCTCTATACCGCTCGCGATCAACTGGGTGAAAGCGAACTGCCGGTTGGGTTGAAACTGGTGCACTTGAACAAGTGCCCGATATTGGCCCCAGCCAATATGCTCGACGATAAACGTGCCAGTGAACTGGGCATCGACCGAGCGGCTTGCGAAGCCAACTGGCAGAAGTTGAAAAGCGTTGATCTGACCGAGAAACTGCACAACGTATTTCTGGATCGGGAGTTTCCCCAGAAAGATGTAGAGGCGGATCTCTACAGCGGTTTCCTTAGCGATGCTGACCGAGATATCTGCCGTGAGCTGCACCGCGGCTTGGCAGCCCGCGGGCCCGAAGCCCTGGCTGGCGAAGTGCCATTCAGTGACAAGCGCCTACCCGAGTTATTGTTCCGCATGCGTGCGCGCAACTTCCCAGAGACCCTATCGGACGAGGAACATCAGCGCTGGCAGATCTGGTGTTTCCAGCGGTTAACCGATCCCACCGCAGGGGCCTCTATCACCCTCGAAGATTACTTCCGCCAGCTGTCCGAACTGCGAGTACAGCATCCAGAGCGGATATCGCTGATTACCGAGCTGGAAAACTGGGGCGATAGCCTACTCGCCTAATGTGTTGAATCGCGCCAGCGGCCATTCTTTCACTGGGCTCTATTGCGGTGCCCGAGTAGAATGCCGCTCGCGAACACCCGCGCCCACAAGGCGCAATCACTGGAGTAACCATGGACTTTATCGGAGCCAATATTCTGTCTGTCAGCCAGTTCGAACGTGCCGATATAGAGCGCGTATTCGATGTGGCTGACGCCATGACCCCTTATGCAAAGCGCGAAAAAGTAACGCGCGTATTGGAGGGGGCGATTCTCGGCAATATGTTTATGGAGCCGAGCACCCGTACCCGCCTGAGTTTTGGGGCTGCTTTTAACCTGCTGGGTGGCACGGTTCGGGAAACTGTGGGGATTACTGCCAGCGCTATGGCCAAGGGCGAATCCCTTTACGATACGGCGCGGGTATTGTCCGGCTACAGCGATGTGATTTGTATGCGCCACCCGCAGGAGGGCTCTGTGGCAGAATTTGCCGCAGCGAGCCGCGTGCCGGTGGTGAACGGCGGTGATGGCGCTAATGAGCATCCCACGCAGGCGTTGTTGGATCTCTACACTATTCGCAAAGAGCTGGCCGCCCATGGCCGCACCCTGGATGATTTCCGCATTGCCATGATTGGCGATCTCAAACACGGCCGTACCGTGCACTCCCTGTGCAAGCTGCTGTGCTTATTTGGCAGTGTGCATATCACTCTGGTTTCCCCACCGGAGCTGGCAATGCCCGATGCGATTGTGGAGAAGCTGCGCGAGGTGGGGCACGAGGTAACGGTGACCGACCAGCTGGAATCCTCGATCGCTCATGTGGATATCGTCTATTCCACCCGTATCCAGGAAGAGCGCTTTGCCTCTCAGGATGAGGCCAACCGCTATCGCGGGCGTTTCCGCCTTAACCGGGCGATTTTTACTCGCTATGCAGAGCCCAATACGGTGATTATGCACCCCCTGCCGAGGGATTCACGCGCAGAGGCCAATGAACTGGATACCGACCTGAACGAACATCCTAGCCTGGCGATTTTCCGCCAGACCGATAACGGCCTGCTGGTGCGTATGGCTCTGTTCGCCCTGCTATTAGGGGTGGAACGTCAAGTGGATAAATACGCCCGCGAAGTAAACTGGCATAGCCGTCGCAACCCGGTTTAACGTCACTTTCCTTGTTTTCGGATAACGCCGTTTTTTTCTGTTAATCTGATTGAGTTACCCCGGCCAGAAATACGATGGCTGGCCCGGGTTTCTCCGCAATCGCATCAGGGAAAGATGCATGTCGAATCAGATATCGTCAGCGGTATTCTTGCGCGGCGCGCTCATCCTGACGCTGCTCCTCGTCGTTTTGATTTCAAAAAGTGCCGCACAGGAAAGTACTTCCCCCCATGTGGCGCTGTTGACTATTGATGGCGCCATAGGTCCCTCTACGACGGATTACTTTAAGCGTGCCACTGAGAGTGCTGGTGAGCGGGGTGCTGAGCTAATCATTGTGCATATCGATACTCCAGGCGGTCTGGATGCGGCTTCCCGGGATATTATTCAGCATATCCTTTCCTCTCCTATTCCTATTGCCATGTATGTGTACCCCTCGGGCGCCCGTGCAGCCAGTGCCGGCACCTATATCCTCTATGCCAGCCAGATAGCAGCCATGGCCCCGGCTACAACCCTGGGGGCCGCCACGCCGGTACAAATAGGCGGGCCACCGGGAACGCCATCTCCAGGTGGCAACCCGAAAGAGAGCGACCAAAAAGAGGAAAAAGAAAAAGCGAATAAAGACGACGAAGAAGGTAAAGACGAGGACAAAAAGGAAAAGCCATTATCCGGCACCGCCATGGAGCGCAAGATGGTTAATGACTCCGTTGCTTTTATTCGAGGCTTGGCACAACGCAATGGACGCAATGCCGAGTGGGCGGAGAAGGCCGTTCGTGAAGCGGCAACTCTGACCGCTTCGGAAGCGCTAGAGATGAATGTTGTCGATATTGTTGCCAAGAATGACGAGGATTTACTGAAGCAAGTGGCCGGACGTAAAGTGTCTCTTGATTCCGGTGAAATTACCATTTCGGCAGAGATTGCCCAACTCCCCATAGAAAATTACGAGCCAGATTGGCGTAATGAATTACTGGCTCTGATTACCAATCCCCAGGTGGCTTATATTCTTTTATTGATCGGTATTTATGGGCTGATTTTTGAAGGGTATAGCCCCGGTGCTTTTGTGCCCGGCATTGTGGGGATTATCTGCCTGCTTTTGGCATTTTATGCTTTGCAGGTTTTGCCGATTAATTATGCCGGGCTGGCGTTGATTATTGTTGGGGCGCTTTTGATTGTGGCGGAAGTCTTTATGCCCAGTTTTGGCGCCTTGGGAATTGGTGGAATTATTGCCTTGGTGATTGGTTCAGTAATGTTGATCGATACCGATGTGCCGGGCATGCAGGTATCGCGAAAACTCATCGCGGCAATTGCTGGAGTGAGTGGTGTTTTTCTTTTGGGTCTTTTAATGGCGGTGGGTAGGAGTTTGCGCAAACCGCGACTTGCCTCCGATCAGGCCCTGGTGGGACGTGTGGCGGTGGTGAGTAATGTGAGCGAAGAAGAGGTGCTGGTGCACCTCGGTGGTGAAATATGGCGGGCGCACTGTGAGATGCCACTGGAGCCTGGGCAGCGAGTGCGTGTTATCGCCCAGCGTGGTTTGCTGCTCTATGTTGAGCCGGGCTAGTCATTGCGGTTGGCATTTAAATTGGCTTTTGCTGGTGCGAATTTACCCCAGCAAAATTTATAAGCAGTTATAGGGAGAGATAAGCATGGTCAGTTATTTTGTTGGGCTGTTGGTGCTCGCGGTATTACTGCTATTGATGTATGCCATCCGAATCTTGCGGGAATATGAGCGTGCGGTGGTCTTTTTTCTGGGGCGCTTTCAGACGGTGAAAGGACCTGGCCTGATTATCATCATCCCAATTATCCAGACCATGGAGCGCGTGGACTTGCGCACCGTAGTGATGGATGTCCCTACACAGGATGTGATAAGTCGCGATAATGTTTCAGTAAAAGTGAATGCGGTAGTTTATTACCGGGTTGTTAATTCACAGTCAGCGATTATCAATGTTGAATTTTATCATGAAGCTGTCAGTCAACTGGCCCAGACGACGCTTCGATCTGTACTGGGTAAGCATGAGTTAGATGAGATGCTTTCCGAGCGGGACAAACTCAATGTGGATATTCAAAAAATTCTTGATGAGCAAACTGATGCCTGGGGTGTTAAGGTCACTAATGTCGAAATTAAACATATCGATCTGGATGAGAGCATGGTGCGTGCTATTGCCCAGCAGGCTGAAGCAGAGCGGGCACGACGAGCCAAGGTAATTCATGCAGAAGGCGAAGCCCAGGCAGCCTTAAAGTTAACAGAAGCTGCCAATCAGCTATCTCAAAATGCTAACGCCATTACTTTGCGCTATATGCAGACCATGATTGATATTGCCGGAGCAAATAATAGCTCAACCATTGTGTTTCCACTTCCACTGGATTTGATTGAGCCTCTATTGAAACGTGGTGCTGAGGCGCAGAAATAAAGAATTCTCTTTCTCTGTGAAACATAACTAAAAAGGCCACATTTTGATGTGGCCTTTTTAGTGGAGCTCTCTGTAAATGGTCTTACAAGAGCTTTTCCATCAGAGAGCGAGTTGAACTATCCCAATCCTCGGGAACATTTCCATCTGCGGCATTATAAATCTGCGCACTTAACTGTTTGCCTAGCTCTACCCCCCATTGGTCAAATGGGTTAATTCCCATAAGGCAACCGCTGGTGAATACCTTGTGTTCGTAAAGCGCTAACAGAGCTCCCAGGTGATGCGGGTCTAACTTTTCCAGTATCAAAGTATTACTTGGGCGATTACCGGGAATGGCTTTATGTGGTGCCAGCGCATGGGCTTCGCGGTGGGTATAGCCGGCATCCTCCAGTTCCTGGCGGGCTTCGTGCAGGGATTTGCCGCGTAGTAGAGCCTGGCTCTGGCTGATACAGCAAGCCAGTAACCAGCGGTGTTGCTCGCTTAGCTCAGAGGTCGGTTGCTTGATGGCGATAAAATCCGCTGGAATCAGGTCGGTGCCCTGGTGCAATAGTTGATGGAAGGAGTGCTGTCCATTGGTCCCCTCAGTGCCCCAGATCACACTGCCGCTGGGATACTCCAGAGGCTTGCCCTCTTTATCCACGCTTTTACCCAGGCTCTCCATATCCAATTGCTGCATCCAGGCGGGAAATTTGGATAGACGCTGAGCATAGGGCAGAATCACTTGGCTGCTGGCACCCCAGCACTGGCGATACCAGAACTGAATAAGAGCCAGCAATACCGGCAGGCTTTCCTTCAGAGGGGCACTGGCAAAATGGGTGTCCATGCTATGGGCACCGGCCAATAGTTGCTCATAAACGTTGTAGCCGCAGGCCAGGATGATCGGCAGACCAATGGCCGACCACAGTGAGTAGCGGCCACCTACCCAGTCCCACATAGGGAAAATATTTTCTGGGGCAATACCAAAGTCTTGTGCGGCCACAATATTGCTGCTTACGGCAACAAAGTGTTGGGATAATTGTTTTTCAGTGGCACCCGCCGCTAGTACCCATCGACGTGCACTTAGAGCATTCTCTCGGGTTTCCAGAGTGGAAAAAGATTTAGAGGCAATGATAAAGAGAGTCTCTTCCGGGTTGAGACCTTTGAGGGTATTACTGAGGTCGGCACCATCAATATTTGCTACGAAATGTACTCGAATACTCTCCTTGTGCCATGAGCCGAGAGCCTCAACCACCATACGCGGACCGAGATCGGAGCCACCGATGCCGATATTGACGATATGGCGAATAGCTTTGCCGCTGAATCCAAGCCATTTTTGTTGATGGATGCTATCGGCAAATCGCTGCATCTGAACGCGACAGTCGGCCACGGCGCGTTCGTGTTCGGTTTTTGCCGCTCCCTGAAAGCGAAGGGCGGTGTGTAGGGCTGATCGATGTTCGGTATTATTGACATTGGCACCGTCAAGCAGGGCGGCAATCTGGCTGCCCAAATCCTGATCTTCGGCATAGTCGAGTAACAGTTGCAGAGTGTCCTGCCGCAGGTGATTTTTACTGAAGTCCAGATAAATACCAGAGGCTTCACAGCTAAAACTGGTTGTGCGCTGGGGATCGGTGGCGAAAAGTTCGCGTAAAGACCACTTTTGTTGTTTGAAATGAAATTGGAGTTGTCTGATTGCAGAGGCACGGCTCAGGGCCAGAGTTTCACTTGTCATGGTGGTCGTTAATAAACTCTCTTTTGAGTAATTTTTTCGGTCTTCCCAAGCTGAACGGCGCTTGGTGTCGAAGGGTTGGCAATCCTAACTTATTACTTTCGCGGGACCAGTATCTGAGACGGTACAGTCTATTACAAGAAAAGAGTCTTCGCTAAGAATGGGGGAGAGAAAAAACAAATGCCGCTCGTTAAAGCGGCATTTGGTGGTGATCCATACTAAATAATGCTTTGTTACTTGTGTGTCTGTCAGTGTAAATTTAGTCAAAACCTCATTTAGTATGAATCACCACGCTGTTCTGCTTGAAAAGATTTTACTTCACCACTTTCATGCAGCGTACTCTGTCAGAAGCCATCCAGCAGTCAGCATCTGCAGGGCAGGCCATGGAAACTGGAATTTGTTCAGCACCTGGTGGGCAGTAAGCTGGCGGTGCCGGAGGGCTACAGCAACCTGCTAGAACCAGTGCACTGATAATACCGATTAAGTACTTGGCTGGAGTGAAATTCATCCCCTAACTCCTTTCCGTTGATGTTAGCCATTAGCATAGCCAATAAAACGTCACCTGTTGGTCAGCTTTGTAAAATGTGTTTTACAAAGAAGCCGCCTAATTGAGTGTAATAGGCGCAGGAAAAAAATAGCTGTCAGGTGCAAAGTCAGGAAGAAGCTTGCGCCAATTTGTGGGGTTTTAGGCTGTAAAAATAGCGTTTTCTTTCTGAGGCGCTGCTAAGTGTATTGTTTTTTGTGGCGGCGGAGGGCGTTGGAATTTATTTTTTAATGTTTTTTGTTGCAGTTTTCTTTAGCGGGATTTTAGGTGAACTATTGCTGGAATAGAAGTTGGCGAATTTAAAAATGGCAGTCTTTTATTCGTTACGCAGATGGGTACTCTTCTTATGAAGATGGCGAAATTCATTTACAGGTGAAGTGTGTAAAGCTAAGGAGTGAAGCATGGCAATGAGGTAGGCCAAAATTTTGCTACATCATTGCCAGATTGAAGATCCTAGTGAATGGATTTGGGTCCATGAAGGAAATGACCGAAGGCCTGAGCAAGGGTTTCATTCCGTTCGGGGTCACGTAATGTACTCAGTAGAGAGGTGCGCACCTTGGGCAGAAACATCAAGTCAGAGAGCAATAAGTTAAAGGTATCCTGGTTATCGCTATCTGCCAGTGCATTGAGCCAGAGTTTGGCTAATTGTGGATTTTCTAGGTCTTGGGGGCAGCGGCTGCCGATGGCAGCAAGAAGCTCTATAGACTTAGCCTTGATGCTCTGAGTGCCACTCGATGATTTTTGTGTCAGATGCTTTAAAACTTCTTGCAGTAAAGTGCTGCGCAACCCCTGCGCCGGCGAATGAGAGATACCACGCACTGCAGCGGCAATCAGGGTGAAATCTGGAGTGTCATCTTGTAAAGAGTCACGTGCCCGAGTGGCGATGACTTCTACCAACTGGTGATCGACCGCTTCATTTTCCAGACAGTGGCACAGATTGACAAAAACTGGCGCAGCAATATGGGACAACTGATTTAACAGAAGCTCTTTCTGGGAGTCCCAGCGGGCTGATAGATCGGCAATGCCCTGTAGGGCCAGGTTATCCCAGCGGGACTTCTGGGGGTTGTGAAAATAGTCGAGTACTGCTGCATAGTGCGCGCTAGGTGTACGCTTCAGAAGCCGTTGGGTGTGCGCGTGAAATGCAGCTTGGCGCTCGTTGGAAGGAGTATAAAGTAGACCGCTTTGTTGCAGTAATTGGTCCAGCTGCGCTGCGGATTCCGAAGCGGGCGCCTGCTTCAGCTCTTGGGCCAGGGCGCGCAGCAAGCCATCGCGGGCCTGTAGCTGTAGCTTGCCCTGCTCATCGAGGGGAAAGCGCAAGAACCAAACCGCCGGTTCACCACCCTCAACGGGCTGCAGTAAGAGTCCGCTCCAGGCCTGGCGCAAATAGGGGTGAGGCCAGGCTTTTTGGCCCGCCTCGAAAGCCTCGGCTGTAGACTTTGGTACAGATTGAAGACGCCGGCCCAGATCGAACCAGCGTAATTTAAAGTCCGCCTCTTTTATCAGGGCGCTCAGGCTACCGCTTTCACTCATGACAGCTTTGTAGATTTCCTTCTTTTTTATCGGAGGGTGCTGTGGCCGCAACTGAGATCGGCATCTGCTTAAAGTGCAACCAGCCGTAGGCGATCGCTAGCAGCGGGCAGATAATATTGAATAGGGCAAAAGGTAAATACTGCCAGGTTCCAATACCCAGCGTTGCAGCCATAAAGGCTCCACAGGTATTCCAGGGAATCAGCACGGAGGTGATGGTGCCAGAATCCTCGAGGGTGCGTGACAAGTTAAGCCCGTGCAGGCCCTTTTCCTTGAAGGCTTCGCGGAACATACGGCCCGGAATAATAATCGCCATATACTGGTCACCAGCGGCTAGGTTCATGCCAAAGCAGGTGAATACGGTGGCAGTTACCAGGCCACCTACAGTTTTAACGAGTGATAAAACACCTTGAACGATGACCTGTAGGAAGCCGGCGCGCTCCAT
Source organism: Microbulbifer mixtoriginis (SeqCode) (assembly GCF_052466765.1). Classification (NCBI taxonomy): domain Bacteria; kingdom Pseudomonadati; phylum Pseudomonadota; class Gammaproteobacteria; order Cellvibrionales; family Microbulbiferaceae; genus Microbulbifer; species Microbulbifer mixtoriginis (SeqCode). The sequence goes on along the minus strand of NZ_CP174289.1, from coordinate 1,385,737 downwards.
GGCGCCACCGAAGGCCATGGCCGAGGTGATCAGCCACACGGTATTGAGCATGCTGCTCATACCGCCTTTCGAGAGGAGTGCGGCGACATTCTCATTCGTGGAGGTGGATTTATAGCCATCGAACAGGCTGTACCAGGCGCCTTTGAGCGTGGCCAATGCGCCTTCTCCTCCGCCTAGGCGGCGAGCAGCTTCTGGTTCGAAAATCAGTGCGATGGCACAGCCCACCAGGGAGCCGACGATCAACGTGGGGAAGGCGGGGACTTTGCGCCAGGCCATAGCGAGTAGCAAGATCAGAGGCAGCAGGCTGATCAGGGAGATTTTGAATTCGCTCTTCAGGGCAGTAAGTAAAGACTCGATATCTGAGGCGGAGGCAGTGCTGGCCTCAGAAGTGAGGCCGAGATACGCGAACACCACCAAGGCGATAACGAAGGCTGGAATCGCGGTCGACATCATATGACGGATGTGCTGGAACAGATCATTCGATGTTACCGCCGCAGCCACGTTAGTCGTGTCAGATAGCGGCGACATCTTATCGCCAAAGTAGGCGCCGGAAATTACCGCACCCGCAGTGATTTCCGGGGACAAGCCAAGTGCACCGGCAATCCCCATCAGAGCCACACCCAGTGTGCCGGCGGTGGTCCAGCTGGAGCCGATGCTAAGACCCACTACGGCACAGATAATACAACTGGCGGCGTAGAACCATTGGGGCGAGAGAATCTGTACCCCGTAATAAATCATCGACGGCACGGTACCGGCTAATATCCAACTGCCGATCAAAGCACCCACTGCCAGTAGTATCAGAATCGCGCCGAATACCAGGCCAATGCCGTGCAGCATACCGCCTTCCATATCACTCCAGCTGTGACCATTTTTCATGCCCATCAGCGCAACTACGCAGGCGCACAACAGCAGTGCAATTTGGTTGGGGCCGTAAGAGGAGTCGGCGCCATAGAAGTACACTGACAGCGATAAGAGAGCGATCAGGATCCCCAGGGGGATCAACGCATCCAGCAGGCTGGGCGTGCGCGGTTCATTTATGGGGGTGGCTTGAGACAAGGTGGACTCCTGCTTGACTGCGTGGCTTGTGCCGTATTCGTTATCGTTGTTTTTGCCGTCGGCGGCGGTTGACCTTCCTATTCTCCCGGCTTGGGACGGTGAAGTCTACTTTGAATAGCATTGGGACAGGAGGACCTTTTTGCTGACTGACCCGTCTAACGGTTCTTTCATCGCCTTGGTCATCGATCTGGTCGGGTGAGGTGCTAGCAGTTCGGCGAGGCTTCCGGTATGTTCTGCGCCGATTTCTTATCCCGGCTACCCTGTGGCCGTACAATAAAATGAGCCCGGGCCACGGGTAGATAGTCGGTCCGGCAGGTAGTGATGTCATGAGAGCAAGTGAGTTAGACCCCGCTCAATTTGAGGATATGCGCCCTTATCGCGACGATGAGGTGCGTGCTGTATTGGACAGGCTGATCGCCGATCCGGAAATGTCCCACGCTGTAGCGCATTTCCTGATCCCCAAACTGGCACGCTTGGAAGGCCCCCTGGCCTGGCTGGTACGTCAGTTCCTGCGTTTTGAATTCCGCAAAGTGCACGATGTACGTGGTGTGCAGGCGATTGTAGAAAAATATATCGACAAGGTGGTGAGCCGCACCACCTCCGGGCTGACGATTTCCGGGCTGGATACCCTGCCGCGGGACCGCGCCTGCCTCTTTGTAAGCAATCACCGGGATATTGCCATGGACCCGGCTTTTGCCATCGTGTCCATGTACAAGGAGGGGCATGAGACCTCCCGAATCGCCATCGGCGATAACCTGCTGGGCAAGCAGTTTGCCGGCGATATTATGAAGCTCAACAAGTGCTTTACCGTTAAGCGCAGCTCTGGCACCCGCAGGGAAAAGCTGCAGTCGGCGACAATGCTGTCTAACTACATCTACCACTCCATCGTGAATGACAATGAGCATGTGTGGATCGCGCAGCGCTCCGGGCGTGCGAAGGATGGTATGGATCGTACTAATCCGGCCTTGGCGGCCATGTTCGCCATGACTAAAGATCGGGATATGCCCTTTGCGGATTTCTGGCGCAAGTTGCACATAGTGCCCCTGTCCATCTCCTACGAGTGGGACCCCTGCGATGCCCAGAAAGCCAAGGAACTCTACATCACCGAACACAAGGACGAGTACAAGAAGGCCAAGAACGAGGATCTGGCCTCCATCGGCAAGGGTGTGATCGGCTTCAAAGGGCGGGTGCACACCGCATTTGGTACACCGATCGAGGCGGATTTCAATGACGTTAACAGCGTCGCTGAAGAGATTGATCGCCAGATTGTCGGCAATTACACCCTGCATCCCACGAATCTGATCGCCTACGAAATGATCTACGGCGAGGTGTCCGGATTGCCGGTGGGTTACCCGCACAAGCCCTGGGATGCCAGTGAACACTTGGAGACCCGTGAGAAGTTTGAAGCGCGCATGGCCAAGGTCGATGAGCGTTGGCGGGAAAAGGCGATCCAGGCCTATGCCAATCCGGTAGTTTCACGCCTCGCATTTGAATAACTGTTTTGGAGTCAGTGTAAGAGGGGCACTCAGCCTCTGCGGTGCTGGTGAGGAGGGGGCGCTTAGTGGATAATAACGCCCCCTGCGCCACCCACTAGCGAATAGACTCTCCCCCGTGCTCAACGATAAACACAAAACTGCCATCCAGGCTGCCTACAGCCAATTCCTTTCCAGCCGTGGCCTCAAGGCCCGTTATGGGCAAAAACTGATGGTGGCAGCCATTGCCCGCACGCTGGGCTCGATTGTGCAAAGTGCCAGTGGCGAGCGCGACAGCAGTAAGACAGATGGCGAGCATATCTGTGTGGTGGAAGCCGGTACCGGTACCGGTAAAACGGTCTCCTATCTACTTGCCGCCATTCCTCTGGCCCAGGCCCAGGACAAAACCCTGGTGATTTCCACTGCCACAGTTGCTTTGCAGGAACAGATTATCCACAAGGACCTGCCTGAAGTGGCGCGTCACAGTGGCCTCAACTTTGAGTTCACCCTGGCTAAGGGGCGCGGTCGCTACCTGTGCCTGTCAAAATTAGATCAACTACTCTCCAGTTTTTCCGCCAGCGGTACCGGCCTCTCTCTGGGACTCTATGAAGACGAGCTGCCCCAGGTGGGAGAGGATAGTGTTGCCCTCTACCAGAAGATGACTGACAGTCTGACCTCTGGCCGTTGGGATGGTGACCGCGACAACTGGCCGGAAACTATCGAGGCCGATGACTGGGGTCGGATCACTACAGATCACCGTCAGTGCAGCGGCCGTCGCTGCCCCCATGTCACCAATTGCAGTTTCTTTCGCGCGCGCGAGAGCTTGGGCAAGACCCAAGTGATTGTTGCCAATCACGATTTGTTACTGGCGGACCTGGCCCTGGGCGGCGGTGCCATATTGCCTCCCCCAGAAGAGACGATTTACGTGCTCGACGAGGCCCATCACCTGCCGGACAAGGCCCTCAATCATTTCTCCCATCACAGCCGTGTCGGCGCCTCCACCGGTTGGCTCGACCAAGCCAACAAGGCCCTTGGCCAGATGCTGGGAGAGATCGGCGATGGCGCCGAACTGGATCGCTGTGGTGAGCAACTACCGGCGGTGCTCACCTCTGCCAAACAGGGTCTGGAGCAGATGTGGCCGCTGATTGAGGAGTTGTGCGAATTTGAGGATGAGCGGGGTAATACCACCCGACACCGCTTCGAGGGTGGAGTGGTGCCGGATTCCATGATGCAACTGGCGGAAAAGCTGCGCGAGGATTTTGACGAGCTTGAGGGGCTGTTCGGCAAAATGTTGCAAACGGCTCAGCGTATGCTTGAGGACGCCCACTCTCCGGTGCCTATTGTAGACCTGGAGCGTTGGTACCCGCAGCTAGGCAGCTGGTATGGGCGTGCCGAGGCGAATTTGTTGCTCTGGGCCAACTATGCCCGCGCCGATGCCGATGGTGCCCTGCCTCAGGCGCGCTGGGTCACGCTGGTGGATTGGGGTGGTTCGACCGATTTTGAGGTGTGCAGCTCGCCCATCCTGGCCGGCAAGACTTTGGATTATAGCCTTTGGCGGCGCTGCTACGGTGCGGTGCTTACCTCCGCGACGCTCACCGCGCTGGGCAAGTTTGACCGCCTGCGCATGCGTGCCGGTACCCCGGAAAATGCCAGCTACCAAGTGGTCCCCAGTCCCTTTGATTTTTCCAGAGCCACCCTGCAGGTTCCCGCTTGTGCCGTGGATGCAGGTAATGCGGACCAGCACACCGATGCGGTGATTGATGCTCTACCGGAGTTGCTTAAGGACTCTGGTGGCTCCCTGGTACTCTTCTCCTCTCGCCGCCAGATGGAGACGGTCTACGAGGCACTGCCCGGTACCTGGCGCAACCGTATCCTGATGCAAGGGCAACAGTCCCGTCAGCATTTACTCGACTCACACCGTGAAATCGTCGATGGTGGTGGCAGCAGTGTGTTGTTTGGTCTTGCCAGTTTTGCCGAGGGCCTGGATTTGCCTGGGGATTACTGCAGGCATGTGGTGATTGCCAAGTTGCCTTTCGCGGTGCCCGATGACCCAATTGAGGCGGCCTTGGCAGAATGGATTGAGGCCAAGGGTGGCAATCCATTTATGCAGATCACCGTGCCGGATGCAGCCCTGAAACTGGTACAGGCCTGCGGTCGTTTGTTGCGTGCGGAAGGGGATAGTGGAACAGTCACCCTGCTGGATCGCCGTGTAGTGAGCCGTCGCTACGGCCAGGCGATTCTCAATTCACTGCCGCCTTTTAACCGCCATATCGAATAACCTCTTACTCTTTGGTGTGCCCCATTTTCGTCTACAGGTTTGGAATTCCTGCCAGGGGCACTGGGATTACAAGCCGCCCGGCAGGGCGGTTTAGGGATTGGATCTATGCAAGCTATTTACTCTGAAGTCGCCGATCAATTGTTACAGCTCGAAGCCGAGTTGCGCCGCATGGCCCTGTGGCAGGAGGAGGCCCCAACAGCGGAAGCCTTAGCCAGCAGGGAACCTTTCTGTGTAGATACCCTGACTCTGCCGCAGTGGCTGCAATTCATCTTTTTGCCGCGTATGCGCCAGCTAATTGAGGGGCAGATGCCGCTACCGCAACAGTGTGGCATAGCGCCAATCGCGGAAGAGTTCTTCAAAGAGAGGGGAGGCGCTGAGCCTCTGATCAAGATTCTCAAGGGCATCGACGAGCGCCTGCAGCGCGGCTGAGTCCTCCTCTCTGGCGTCCACTGGGCGCCCCACCTCGCTTTCATCTACTTTGTTAGCTATAACGATTCACGGTTGGCCGTCAAATTCTCAAGATCTGGCGCGTGTCACATTGTGGCGCTTGCATCGCTCGACTCTAGGAACATCCCTGTTCACCAAGCTCTTTCATAGGCTAATATCGGCCTTTTGCTTGCGTTGGGAGGAATTTCTGCGCTTGCTACCGTGAACGCTGCGAAGACAGTGCGGTCGGATTGGAATGCTAATGGGGCTAGAGGTAATCGTTAGGATGCAGAAATTTTCCCTTCTGTGGTTATTGGTCGCGGTCCAGTTATTGCTGGGCTGTCAGTCGCTGATGTACCCCGCACAGAGCCAGCAAGGGGCAGAACCCGCTACTGCACAATCGGGCCAATCTCAGGGCGAAATACTCCAGTGCCCAGAGCCTGTGGAGGTGATCTGCGCAGAACCAGAGGTCAGGGTCGTTGAAAAAGTCATCGAACGAACCCTAGAAAAAGTAGTCGAAGTGCCCGTCGCCAAGGACAAATTGGTACTAGGGGCAGTGGAGAAAATCTCTATCGAGCCCTCCGGTCTGGTTGTTGAGTCTGTGGTGGATACCGGTGCGCCGACAACCACCTTGCGCGCCCATACACTGACACGCTTTGAGCGCGATGGTGAGGACTGGATCAGAATTCAGCTGGCACTGCCGGAAGTGGATGGTAAGGCCGAAACTTCTACCATCGAACTGCCCATCAAACGCCATATCCGTGCGAACCGTATTGGTTTCCCGAGCCAGCGTCGCCCGGTAGTGGAGATGAATCTCACTGTGGGTGAGGTTACTCATATGGTTGAGGTCAGTCTGACGGATGAGGGCCGCAACGATATTGTGATGGTGCTGGGACGCAATTTCCTCAAAGATGCCGCGGTTGTCGATGTGAGCCGGCGCAATATCCAAGGGCAGCCTCGGGTGTTCGGGTATAAATAGGCCGCTTATTAAGATTAGGTTCCTTTTGGAACCCTAGAGTTACGGGGAAGGGCGAATGTCGCCGCGCGTTCAAGTTTATGTTATTGCGGCATTGCTCGCATTGATCGGGGCGGGTCTCACCGCTTACAAACATTTCGAATTAGGTTTTCCACTGCTGCCGGGTGAATACCGTACTGTCTGGACCATTGAGGCCAAAGTGGGTTTCGATGCGGAGGGCGGCCCGGTAAAAGCTGCGCTGACTTTGCCCCGTGAGCAACGCAATATGGAAATCCTCGGTGAGACTTTCAGTTCCTCCGGTTTTGGCTTTTTTATCGCCCGGGAAAATGATGAGTATCGGGCAGTTTGGACGCGCCGCTCCGCCGAGGGACCCCAGTCCCTGTTCTATCGCTTGGATGTGTACCAGACTCCCGGTGCGGCGCTCGAGCAGCCTTTGAATCTCAGCACCCAGGTACAGAAACCTTTCCTCGGTGCACGGGAGCAAGAAGCCGTGCGCCTGGCGATTGATTCGTTGGTTAAGCAGGCCCGCGAGCGCTCCTCCGACGTGGAATCTTTCACCACTCAATTGCTGTTTGAGCTGAATGACGATGGTAACCAGGATCGCAACCTGGTCTTCCGCCACTACACCGATAAATCCCTGGTGGATGTCGCTCTGCTGATGCTGGCCACCGCTGATATTCCCGCGCATCGCATCCGCGGCCTCTACCTTGAGGACGACCGTCGCCGCCTTGCTCCAGAGGATCTGCTCGAAGTTTACGATGGGCAGCGCTGGATTGTTTTCGAGCCAAGCAGCGGCTTGCCCGGAATTCCAGAAAACTTCTTTATCTGGCAGCGCGGTGGCAAGAGTCTGCTGGACCTGGAGGGTGGCCGCAATTCGCAGGTGACTTTCTCGGTCATTTCCAATGACGTGCCTGCACGGGATGTCTCCATGCGCAGCACAAAGGGCGAAAAAGAGGCGCTGGTGGATTTCTCCATCTACAGCCTGCCCATCGAGCAACAGAGCATCTTTAAATTGATTTTACTGGTGCCGGTAGGTGCCCTGGTGGTGGTGCTGCTGCGCATCTTTGTCGGCTTGCGCACCTCCGGTACCTTTATGCCGGTACTCCTGGCAATAGCCTTTATTGAAACCCAGCTGCTCACAGGGCTATCAATTTTTGTATTGATCCTGGTGCTCGGATTGTGGGTGCGTTTCTACTTGAGTCGGCTCAATTTGCTCCTTGTGTCGAGGATCGCCGCCGTGGTGGTCACGGTGGTGCTCATTATGGGGGTGATCAGTGTGGTCAGTTATAAGCTCGGAATTGAGCAGGCACTGACGGTGACCTTCTTCCCGATGATTATTTTGGCCTGGACCATTGAGCGCATGTCCATCGTTTGGGAGGAGGATGGCCCCTACGAGGTAATTGTACAGGCCGGCGGCAGCCTGCTGGTGGCTGTTTTGGCCTGGTGGGTGATGACTAACCGCTATGTGGAACACTGGACCTTTAATTTCCCCGAGCTGCTGCTGGTGCTGCTGGCCTTTATCTTGGTTGTGGGTAACTACACCGGTTATCGCCTCAGCGAGCTGATGCGTTTTCGGCCTCTGATCAAGTAGGGGGTTGCGATGCTTCAATTTTCATTCAAGCACATCATCAACAAGGTTCGCGGTGGTATGGTTTCGCCGATGGCCCTGAATGAGATGGGCATACTCGGGATGAATGCACGCAATATCAATTACATTGCGCGCTACAACGATCGGGAAAAATTCCCAATTGTCGACGACAAGCTGAACACTAAGCGAGCGGCCAAGCGCGCAGGCATACCAGTACCGGAATTGATCGCGGCCTTTGAAACTCCGGCCAGCCGCAAGCGTGTGATGGAAGTGATCGATCCCTTGTGGAAGTTTGTAATCAAGCCCGCGCGCGGTTCGGGAGGCAAAGGTATCCTGGTCATTGCCGGGCGCGATGGGGATAAGTACAAGAAGATTTCCGGCTCTGAAGTTGAAGCCCTGGATATTCTGCGTCACGTTAACAATATCCACAGTGGCCTCTACAGCCTCGGCGGCAAGCCTGACCGGGTAATGGTGGAGGCTCTGGTGGATTTTGACCCGGTGTTTCAGGATTACTCTTTTGAAGGAGTACCGGATATTCGCGTGATTGTGTTTCGCGGTTTTCCGGTGATGGCAATGCTGCGCTGTTCTACCCATAGCTCCGATGGTAAAGCTAATCTGCACCAAGGCGCTGTAGGAGTGGGTATCGACCTGGCCACAGGCAAGAGCTGCCACGCTGTACAGCGCGGCTTACGCATCCAGCACCACCCGGATACCAAGATGTCTTTCGGAGAGCTGAAGGTTCCGGGTTGGTACGATCTGGTGCGTCTGGCGGCGAGCTGTTATGAAATGACCGGACTCGGCTATCTGGGGTGCGATATCGTTTTGGATCGTGAGCGCGGTCCGTTATTACTCGAAGCCAATGCTCGTCCCGGTCTCGCAATTCAGGTAGCTAACGGTGTGGGTCTGCGCCAGCGCCTGCGCTTTATCGAGGGGCTGGATGAAGAGATGCTCGAGAAAGGGGTGGACGAGCGGGTGGCGTATTCCATGCGTGAATTCGCTGCGGAAAAAACCCTTTAACCCGCTCGAAGGCAGTTGCCTATTGCCATTTTCCATTATTTTCGCAGCACTGTTAGGAGGATGTGGCTGAATCCGTCTGGCACTGCTTTATCAGTCTGCTCAGACGCCGGCTCTGCATTTTCAAGCCGAACTCTAACTCCTTAACCTTGTTTTGAATTGCCAGCGAACGCCACTTCTCCGCGATCTTATCCCCGCGGCACTGGGCGCGCTGTAACTGCAGGTTTTTCCAGTTTTCCAGAGCCCTGGCGAATTGTATGGCCTCGTTCTCCAATAGTTTTAACCAGTCCTCCCGGTGTGCGCTGCCTCCGAGCTTCTCCTCCGCCTGGCTGAACTGCACTGACAGTTTGGCTTTCTGTATTTGTACCGCTGAGGGGGTTTTTAGGTCGTTGGTGATACCGATCCAACTGAACAGCTTGATCATCCATTTAGTCGGGTCGTACGCAAACCAGCCTACGCCATTGCGATAATCGGCAGGAAAGGCGTGGTGGTAGTTGTGGTATCCCTCACCGAAAACCAACAAGTTCAGAAAGATATTATCTCGCGCACTGATATCGTTTTTGTAGGGGCGTTTGCCCCACATGTGCGCCAGGGAGTTGACCAAAAAAGTTGTGTGGTGGTTGACTACGATACGTAGTATTCCTGCGAGCAATAGCATGCCGATCACATCGCCGGTGAGAAGCCCAAGCGCTAAAGGAATACCCAGGTTCATACTGAGGGTGATGGGGATATAGTGATTGTGTTGCCACATCACGATCTTGTCCCGCTTCAGATCCCCGACATTTTTATAATCCAAGTGGCTGCTTGGATATTCGTGCATCATCCAGTCGATATGAGAAAACCAGAAGCCGCGCATTGCTGAGTAGGGGTCGCGATCATTGTCATCAATATGGCGGTGGTGCAAGCGGTGCGCAGCGCTCCAGGTCAGGGTGGAGTTTTGTAGGGCAGCCGCGCTGAACAAGGCAAAGAACAGGCGTAGAGACCAGTGGGCTTTATAGCTTCTGTGAGACCAGAGCCGGTGATTGCCTGCTGTTACCGAGAGACTGCACAAGGCGGCTAATAGTGCGAAGGCGAGCCACTGGTACCAGTGATACCCAACCATCAGCCCGTAGATGGGCACGGCGGTCAGGGCCAGGAAACCTGTACTGGCAAACAGCACTGTGGGAACCCAAAAGCATTTGCGCTTGGTTGTGGATGTTGGTGAAGCAGTATTCATAATTCGAGCCTGTTTGTGAAACGGCCTCGGGAAGCCCCGTATAGTTAGTGGCGCAATTTTTCTATGATGTTATTTGGCGGTGTATTTCTGGGGATAATTTCCAGTTACCAATACGACGCTACACAGAGAATATAGATAATTATTGTGAGGAGGCGCAGTGCGCTTTTTGCAGCCATCCATACTGCCAAGTGATACCCAGCCAACTGAGGCCCTTTATCAGCTCTTTAGTCTAGTCGGGTCGTACGCAAACCAGCCTACGCCATTTCGATAGTCTTTGGGAAAGGCGTGATGGGAGTTTTGATAGCCCTCGCCAAATGCAAAAGTATGGATAACAGGGTTGTCCCGGGCCGAAATATCGCCCTGAACTTTCTTTTGCTCCAGTGGTGGCCCCAAAGAGTTGAAAGCGAAGGCGGCATGGTGATTGATTACCATGCGCAAAACACCTGCCAGCAAAAACATGGCGACAATACCTCCGGTAATCAGACCGAGGATTAGGCCGAAAGCAAAGTTCATACTGGCGGCGATCAGCAGAGAGTGGCGGTGTTGCCCCATCACAATGTTGTCCCACTAAAGGCCTTTGGCATTGTTCTACCTAAGGGATATTTGTGGATCATCCAATCTAGTGGCGCACAGAATTTCTCAGAGGGATTTTTTTACATCAGGCCTCTAGTGGTTGCTGTCCTTGGCAGGTTGCGCCTCTTTTTGGTGCGATATTTAGGTTTTTTGGCACTTGTTGGTTCATATTGCTTGGTCGCCAGGAAAAAAAGAGATCGGCCACCGCAAAATCCTACGAGAAAGTTGGCATACCGATTGCAATATTAGAAACGTACGGGACGCATGACCCGTACTTCGGGGAGTTTGCATGGGGTTATGGTAAACCGTTTCCAATGAGGGACTTCCCGTTTTCTCTCATCATCGCTGATTATGGCCCCGCTCTGCGGGGCCTTTTTTATTCTTCTATCCCTCTTTCCAAGCGCTCCCACTCGAAAAAAATTTTATTTTTGTGACTCTGTGTGGAATTCTGATTGGCACTAATGCTTGGTAAATAGACGCCCTTTTCGCGCCTAGGTATAAATGCCCCTTTTTTTTGCCAGCAATGCCAACGAATCGAGTTAAGCGTGTCCGAATTTCAGAACCCCGTTCCGCCCCATCTCCCTTTCCTGCTGGCAACTCCAGAGGAGTTGCACTCTCTGGATGTTCTGGAGCTCACACACCAAACCGGTCGCCTGCAGGGGCTGATGATGGATGTGGATTGCGGCCTGTGGGAGTGGCACCTAAATAGTGGCGCCCAGCGCGCTCAGGGGGATATCTGGCATTTGTTTGCCGATAGTGCTGATCGCGCCCTTCAGGGGCTGTGGTCTGGCGCCGAGTTGCACCCGGTGCATTCTGATGAGCGTCACCGTATTTTGGCGTTACGCAAAAGGATCGCCAGCGAGGGTGGCTACTTCGATATCGCTTTTCGCGCCTACGACATCTCCGGACAAATGCGCTGGTTGCGCTTTTGTGGCCGGGCTACCACCAGTGCTGATGGCAGCGAGGTGATCGCGATTGGCACTTGTGCCGATTATAGCGAGGCACTTTCGCAGCGCTATCTGACCAATCTACCCAGTGAGCGACCGCTGCAGGCGTTGTCCGGGGTGGGAGATGGTTTGTGGGAATGGGATTTACGCGCCGATGAAATGGTACTCGATGACGCCTGTTGGGGGATTCTCGGCTACGAGGTGAGCCCGATTCGTAGTATTGGGCGCTCTGCTGCGGAGCAATGGAAAGCGCGTATTCTCACCGAGGATATAGCCAGGGTGGAACAATCCATGTTGGACCATGTGCGCGACCGGCTGCCCCTGGATGTGGAATTCCGCCTGTGGCGCTCCGATGGCAGCTTGGTATGGGTTCGCTGTCGCGGCAAGGCCCAACTGGACAGCCGTGGTCAACCGGTGCGGGTGTTCGGGGTTTTACAGGATGTTAGCGCTGGACGTGAGAGCCAGGCGCGGCTGGAACGGGAGTTGCACCAGCAACGTGAGGAAAATGCCCATCGAGCCGATCTTTTATTCAGCCTGAGCCACGAGCTGCGGACCCCTCTCAACGCCATTTTGGGATACAGCCAAATGGTGGAACTGGATCAGAGCTTGAACTCCGACCAACGCCAGCGGCTTGGGGAGATTCGCCGAGCGGGTCAACACCTATTGCACCTGGTGGGGGATGTGCTGGAGCTCGCCCGTATCGACAGTCGGCGGCTCGGCCCCTCAATGGAGTCGGTGCGCCCGGTGGAACTAGTGGCCGAATGTAAGCGCCTGCTGGAACCACTGGCGGAGACCCGCCGGGTCAGTCTGGTCTACGAGCCTCTCGGCTGGGAATCCGCCTATATCTGCGCAGACCCAGTTCGTTACAAACAGGTGGTTCTAAACCTCGCCGGCAATGCAGTGAAATACAACCGGGATAATGGCAGGGTCATTATTAATTTCACTCCCCAGGCAGAGGGCTGGCTGCGCTTGAGTATTCTCGATACCGGTAAGGGCATTTCTCCGGATCGGCGCAGCGAGGTGTTCGAACCCTTTAATCGTTTGGGGGAGGAAAAGGGCCATATAGAGGGGACCGGCGTGGGTCTGGCAATTGCCAAGCGGCTCACCGAGGCTATGGGTGGGCGAATCGACTTTGATAGTCAGGAGGGGCAGGGCTCAGTTTTCTGGATCGAATTCCCTATGATCGATGCGCCCGATGCCCTTATGAGCTTTTCCGCTCATCCACAGGAGCCTCCGCAGTTGCCGGAGGGGCGCGTTTTACTTGTGGATAACCGCCCTGCTGCGGCCGACCAGCTAAAGGAAATGCTGAAGGAGAGTCCCCAGGTTCAGTGCCTGATTGCCACCGATGTGGTGGAGGCAATTTTTATCGCGCGAACGCAGCGCCCCGATGTACTGTTGTTTCACAGTGAGGTGCCGGGCATGTCCGCTGCGGACCTAATCTCTATTTTGCAGGAGGATATCGCCACCAGAGCCATGCGCTTTGTACTGGTTGGTGAAAAACCTAGTGGGGAGAACTATCCGGCACTGCCGGCAGAGTTTGACTTTATGCAGTTGTCGCGTGTGCTGGCGGATACCCTTGGGCGGGCCGGTCGGTCAGTTTAGCGGCACCGTAACAGCTGGCCCGGCAGTCGCCGGGCCAGCGAGTGAATGAAGCTTAGCGCACGGAGCCCAGGTGCTTACCGACGATCTGCACCAGCGGCTTGAAGACTTTGGGGGTGGCACAGACCAGATTGCCGGATTCCAGGTAGTCCTCTCCACCGCGGAAGTCGCTGATTAAACCGCCGGCCTCTTTGACCAGTAGCGAGCCTGCAGCGATATCCCAGGTATTCAGATACATCTCCCAGAAACCGTCGAAGCGCCCGGCCGCTACATAGGCCAGGTCCAGTGCGGCGGCGCCGGGGCGGCGGATGCCGGCGGTCTGCCCGGCGATCTCTTTCAAAGCGCCCAGGTAGGGGTCGATGTTTTCCAGAGCGGGGCCATTGAAGGGTAGGCCGGTGCCAATTAGAGCGCCGCGCAGGCCCTGGCGGGGGGAAACGCGGATGCGACGGCCGTTAAGGGCCGCGCCGCGACCGCGGCTCGCGGTGAATTCTTCGCGCTTAATCGGGTCGAGTACCACCGCGTGCTCAATGCGGCCGCGGTAGCGGCAGGCGATAGATACCGCAAACTGGGGTACGCCGTGGATAAAGTTGGTGGTGCCATCGAGAGGGTCGATAATCCACTCGTAGTCGGGCTCGGCGCCTTCGATCAGGCCGCTCTCTTCAGCGCGGATGCTGTGCTTGGGGTAGGCTTTGCGCAGGTGATAAATAATCTCCTGTTCGCTGGCCTTGTCCACTTCGGTGACGAAATCGTTGCGCGCCTTTTCCTCGAATTTCATCAGGTCGCCGCGCTCCCAGGCCCGTTCGATCAATTCTCCGGCCTTGCGCGCCGCGCGCAGGGCAATATTTAGCATGGGTTCCATAACTATTCCGCACTAAGTGGTTGAAGTGGTTAAAAAGCAGACCGCGGGTTAACCGCAGCGGACGCGATTGTATGGATTCCCGCTCCTTTTTGCTACACTCGCGCGCCCCCATGACACCGAATTATTACTTTCAGTATGGCCAAGTCCCCATTAGACACGACTCCGCTCAGTGCGCTCGACAATGTGCGTGTGGTTCTGGTTAACAGTGCCCACCCAGGAAATATTGGCGGCGCGGCGCGCGCCCTGAAGAATATGGGCCTGAGCCAGCTCTATCTGGTTGCACCGCGGGAATTCCCTGCGGCCAATGCCGTGTGGCGCGCCGCTGGTGCGGCGGAGCTGCTCGACAGTGCAGTAGTAGTGGACACTCTGGAAGAGGCGGTGGCAGATTGCGGCCTGGTGGTGGCTACCAGTGCCCGCGAGCGACGTATTCCCTGGCCTCTGCTGACACCACGCCAGTGCGGTGAGCGCGCAGTGGCCGAGGCCTCCAGCCACCCGGTGGCGCTGGTGTTTGGTCGTGAAGACCGCGGCCTGACCAATGAAGAGCTTCAGGCGTGCAATTACCATGTGCATATTCCGGCCAACCCCGAGTACAGCTCTCTAAACCTGGCGACCGCCGTACAGGTGCTTTCTTATGAGGTGCGTATGGCGGCGCTGGAAGCAGAGAATGGCGAGCCTATGAGTTATGCAGACTGGGATCGCCCACCGTCCAAAGCCAGCGATATGGAGCTCTATTTTGAGCACCTCCAGCAAGCTTTAGGTGAACTGGGCTTTATCGATCCGGATAACCCTCGCCAGACTATGACCCGACTGCGCAGGCTGTACAGCCGTGTGCGCCCGGATGATATGGAGCTGGGTATCCTGCGTGGCATGCTCACCTCCATCCAGAACTATATTCACCGCTCTGGTGGCAAGGGACGCCCAGACTAGTTGAGTACCCGAGTACTTTGCTTGGTTATATACTTGACTAAGGTGCTGGGTTATTTCATACTCGCGCCCCGATCGGAAAAGGGCTGTTCATCAGTTGGGAGCTGGTATGCGTTTAACAACCAAAGGCCGCTATGCGGTAACCGCCATGCTGGATCTGGCGTTGCATGCAGAGCGTGGGCCGATCAGCTTGGCAGATATTTCCAAACGGCAGGGCATCTCCCTGTCCTATCTGGAACAGTTATTTTCCCGCCTGCGGCAATCCGGACTGGTGTCCAGTGTGCGCGGCCCCGGCGGTGGTTATCGTCTAGCCCGCGATGGCGAAGAGATTTTTGTGGCTCAGATCATTGATGCAGTCAATGAATCGGTGGATGCCACCAGCTGTGGCGGCAACGCCGATTGCGCCAATGGCGAACAGTGTCTGACCCATTACCTCTGGTCAGACCTGAGTGATCAGATTCACGGTTTCCTGAGCGGAATCAGCCTGGCCAACTTGGTGTCTCGCGCCGAGGTACAGGAAGTGGCACGCCGCCAGGATATGCGCGAAGCGCCGGAAGAGCGGGTCGCCGTACTCGGCGGCTTGTAAATATCGGCCACAACTGTGGCCAAAGCGGAATATTTGAGAATTATTGAGCGGAAACGGTATGACTATGAAGCTTCCCATCTACCTGGATTATTCAGCTACCTGTCCGGTTGACCCGCGTGTCGCTGCAAAGATGGCAGAGCAGCTGACGATGGAAGGCAACTTCGGTAACCCGGCTTCACGGTCTCACCTGTACGGCTGGAAAGCCGAAGAGGCGGTGGAAAATGCCCGTCGTCAGGTGGCTGAGCTGATTAATGCTGACCCCCGCGAGATCGTCTGGACCAGTGGTGCCACCGAGTCCGATAACTTGGCGATCAAAGGTGCGGCGCACTTCTATCAGGGCCGCGGCAAGCACATCATCACCTCCAAAATTGAGCACAAGGCAGTACTAGACACCTGTCGCCAGCTGGAGCGTGAAGGCTTCGAAGTAACCTATCTGAACCCCCGTGAAGACGGCATCGTGACCCCGCAACAGGTTGAGGAAGCGCTGCGTGAGGACACCATTCTGGTGAGCCTGATGCACGTGAACAACGAAATCGGTGTAATTAACGATATCGCCGCGATCGGTGAGCTGTGTCGCTCGCGCAAAATTATTTTCCATGTGGACGCGGCGCAAAGCGCAGGCAAACTGCCTATCGACCTGCAGGAGATGAAGGTCGATCTGATGTCCTTCTCCGCCCACAAAATCTACGGCCCCAAAGGTATCGGCGCCCTGTATGTACGCCGCAAACCCCGCGTCCGTCTGGAAGCGCAGATACACGGTGGCGGCCACGAGCGCGGTATGCGTTCCGGCACTCTGCCGACTCACCAGATTGTCGGTATGGGTGAAGCCTTCCGCATCGCCAAAGAGGAAATGGTGCAAGAGGGCGAGCGTCTGGTTTCCCTGCGCAACCGCTTCTGGGATCAGATCAAAGATATGGAAGAAGTCCATATCAATGGTTCCGCGGAACAGCGTGTACCGGGCAACTTGAACGTGAGCTTTGCCTTTGTAGAGGGCGAGAGCCTGATTATGTCCCTGCGCGACCTGGCAATTTCCTCCGGTTCCGCCTGTACCTCCGCCAGTCTCGAGCCCAGCTACGTGTTGCGCGCCCTGGGTGTAAACGATGAGCTGGCGCACAGCTCCCTGCGTTTCAGCTTCGGCCGCTTCACCAGCGAGCAGGACGTGGACACCGCCGCGGCCGCCGTGCGCAAGGCAGTGGAGAAACTGCGTGAATTGTCGCCGCTTTGGGATATGTACAAAGACGGTGTGGACCTGAACAAGATTGAATGGGCCGCTCACTAAGCGCGCACAAGAGTTAGGAGAAAAGTCATGGCCTATAGCGATAAAGTAATTGACCACTACGAACACCCCCGCAATGTCGGGCGCATGGACGACAAGGCGGACAATGTAGGCACCGGTATGGTGGGTGCGCCTGCCTGTGGTGATGTGATGCGCTTGCAGATCCAGGTGAACGACGCGGGTGTGATTGAAGACGCCAAGTTCAAAACCTACGGTTGCGGTTCCGCTATCGCCTCCAGCTCCCTGCTCACTGAGTGGGTGAAAGGTAAGACTATCGATGAGGCGGAGCAGATCAAAAATACCGCTATCGCCGAGGAGCTGGCGCTGCCACCGGTGAAAATTCACTGTTCCGTGCTGGCCGAAGATGCAATCAAGGCCGCTGTACGCAACATCCGTGAAAAGCGCGGTGAGTCTACCGAAGCCGCTGATGCACCGGAATCCGCCGCAGGTTAACCACCGGGCCCAGGGCCCAATAGCAGTGAAGGTATTGTTTTGGCTATTACTATGACCGAGGCCGCTGAGGCTCATATCAAGAGTCAGCTGGCCAAGCGCGGTAAGGGAATCGGCATTCGTGTGGGTGTTAAGACCGCCGGGTGTTCAGGCCTTGCCTATGTACTGGAATTTGTCGATTCGGCAGAGGCCGAAGACGTGGTATTCGAGCAGGATGGAGTAAAGCTGATCGTAGACCCCAAGAGTTTGGTTTACCTGGATGGTACCCAGCTCGACTTCGTTAAGGAAGGGCTCAACGAAGGCTTCACCTTCACCAATCCCAACGTCAAAAACGAGTGTGGCTGCGGCGAGAGTTTCCACGTCTGAGTGTGGCCCGCTTCAGCGAGGCCGGATGCACTGCGCATGCCGGCCTTTTTATTGGCCCGGCAGTTGCCGGGTGCGGCGCCGCCGCCCAGTTTTTAAGGCCCAGTGCCGGCAGGTGAACTGAGATGGCAACCAACCTGACCCATTTTGAAATATTCGGGCTTGACCCCGCCTTTGAACTCGATCGCAGTGCTCTGTCCGCACGCTATCGGGAATTGCAGCGGGAATTCCACCCGGATAAATACGCTTCCAAATCCGAGCGCGAACAGTTGCTCGCTATTCAAATGGCTGCGCAGATCAATGAAGCCCACACGGTACTTCGCGATCCGGTGCAACGCGCTGCTTACCTGCTCAAGTTGGCTGGGGTGGAAGTGCCACCTGAGCAGACTACCGCCGATACAGAGTTCCTGATGCAGCAGATGCTGCTGCGCGAGCGCCTGGAGGAAGTGCGCGAGCAAGCAAATCCCACTGTTGCCCTGGAGGAACTCGCCGAAGAGGTGGATGACCTCTACCGCGGTGCGCAGCGGCAATTTGCTGGGGCCTATGCCGCGGGCAAGTTCAGCGAAGCAGAAGACGCCCTGCGCAAGCAGCAATTCCTGGTCAAGCTGCAGTCGCAAGTGGAAGAGCTGGAAGCTGATCTGTTCGGCGATTAAACAAGCGCTACCAGAAAATAAACCGGGATCTGGCACAGGCGGTGCCAACGCGATAAATCCCGCTGATAGAAGAGATAAGTAATGGCATTACTGCAGATTTCCGAGCCGGGGCAGAGTCCCGACCCCCATCAGCGCAAATACGCGGTGGGCATCGATTTGGGCACCACCAACTCACTGGTGGCCACGGTGCGCAGCGGCTCGGCAGAGGCCATTGCGGCAGAGGATGGCAGTGTTATCCTGCCCTCGGCGGTGCACTACAGCTGCGACGGTATTACCGTTGGTAGCGAGGCGCGTCTGCGTGCTGCTGCTGATCCCTACAACACCATGCTGTCGATCAAGCGCTTGATGGGCCGTGGGGTCGCCGATGTAAAAAGCCTGGGCGAGCAGCTGCCCTATCATTTTTCCGATACCGATGGCGGCATGCCCACAATTGAAACTGCCGCCGGCCCGGTTAACCCGGTGCAGGTGTCTGCGGAAATCCTTAAGAAGCTGGCCCAGCGTGGCCGCGATGCACTCTACGGCAAAGTGGATGGCGAGCTCGACGGCGCAGTGATTACCGTGCCGGCCTATTTTGATGATGCCCAGCGCCAGGCGACCAAGGACGCGGCCAAGCTGGCCGGCCTGAAGGTGCTGCGCCTGCTCAATGAGCCGACTGCCGCGGCGGTAGCCTATGGCCTCGATCGGGGGGAAGAGGGCGTGATCGCTGTCTATGACCTGGGCGGCGGCACCTTTGATATTTCAATCCTGCGACTGTCCCGCGGTGTTTTTGAGGTAATGGCCACCGGTGGTGATACGGCTTTGGGTGGCGATGACTTTGATCGCATTATTGCGGCCTGGATTGCCGAGCAGGCGGGCCTGGGCACTGATCTGGATGCGTCGACTCAGCGGTTGTTACTAGATAGTGCCTGCGCTGCTAAGGAGTCCCTGAGTGGTGCCGAGCAGGTAGAAATACACCATGGGGACTGGCGGGGCGTGCTCGATCGGGCGACCATGGCCTCGTTGCTGGATCCCATGATCGACAAGACCCTGCGCGCCTGCAAACGCGCCCTGCGCGATGCCGATATCGGTGTGGATGAAGTGCAGGAAGTGGTTCTGGTGGGTGGTTCCACTCGGACTTTGCGGGTGCGTGAGCGGGTCGAAGACTATTTTGGCCGTGCGCCCCATGCTGAAATCGATCCGGATCAAGTGGTAGCCATTGGTGCCGCCCTGCAGGCCGATGTGTTGGTGGGCAATAAATCCGACGACGACCTGCTGCTGCTGGATGTAATCCCGTTGTCTCTGGGTATTGAGACCATGGGTGGGCTCACCGAGAAGTTGATTGCGCGCAATACCACCATTCCGGTGTCTAAAGCTCAGGAATTCACCACTTTCAAAGATGGCCAGACCGCCATGGCGATTCATGTGGTGCAGGGTGAGCGAGAGCTGGTTAGCGACTGCCGCTCGCTGGCACGTTTCGAATTGCGCGGAATTCCTCCAATGGTGGCGGGTGCCGCTCATATTCGCGTGACCTTCCAGGTGGATGCGGATGGCTTGCTGTCGGTGACTGCAATGGAGAAGAGCAGTGGTGTTAGTGCAGATATCGTAGTGAAGCCTTCCTACGGCCTGGAGGATAAGGACATAGCGCGCATGCTGCAGGAATCCTATACCCACGCCGCCGAGGATATTGCCCTGCGTGCTTTGCGCGAGGCGCAGGTTGAGGCGGAGCGGACTTTAGAGAGTTTGCTGATGGCCCTGCGTGAAAACGGCGCCGAGCTGCTGGAAGAGCATGAGCTGAGTGAGCTGGAGCATGCAATGGAAGCTCTGCGCCTGGCCCATAACGGGGGAGATGCCGATGAGATTCGTCAGCGTATGGAGACCCTTAACCAGCTGTCAGAGCCCTTTGCGGCCAAACGTATGGATGCTTCTATCAAGCGCGCCATGCGCGGCCACAGCCTGGATGAATTTGATAAATAAGCGGTGGGCGCCTAGCCCGCACAACTTGCGGCCGGGGCTTGCCCCCGTCGGATTGAGACCATAGAGAGTCAGTACCCATGCCGAAGATAGTATTTTTACCCCACCCGGAAATGTGCCCTGAAGGTAAAGTGGTGGAAGCGGAGAGCGGTGTCAGTGTAATCGATGCGGCACTGGCCAACGATATCGAGATCGAGCACGCCTGCGAGAAGGCCTGTGCCTGTACTACCTGCCATGTGATTGTGCGCGAAGGCTTCTACTCCCTGGAGGAGCCCGATGAGCTGGAAGAAGACCTGCTGGACAAGGCTTGGGGCCTGGAACCCGAGTCGCGCCTGTCTTGTCAGGCGATCGTTGAAGACGAAGATCTGGTGGTGGAAATTCCCAAATACACCATCAACCAGGTGTCCGAAAAGCACTGAGTGCCGCGGGTAGTGAGGAAGCCAAAACAATGAAGTGGACCGATATTCACGATATCGCTATTGAGCTCTGCGAAGCCCATGAAGATGTGGACCCGCTTACCGTCAATTTTGTTGACTTGCGCAACTGGGTGATGGCGTTACCTGAGTTTGATGACGAGCCGAGCCGTTGTGGTGAAAAGATTCTGGAGGCTATTCAGGCCGCCTGGATTGAGGAACGCGAGTAGTCAGAATGGGTTTAAGGGGGTATTGGTATTGGAGTACAAAAGTCGATCAATACCCCGTATAATCCGCCGGCCGCGAAATGCGGTGATCAAAAATTGAGTACCCCCGGTGGGTATGAAAGGAATACTAGGGAAGAGCAACTGTGTAGGTTGCTCTTTCTATATGTAAGTTAAGTTACAAAAATCAATTTGGAGATAACCATGGCCCTGGAGCGTACCCTTTCCATCATCAAGCCGGACGCAGTAGCCAAGAATGTAATCGGTGAAATCGAGAGCCGTTTTGAGAAAGCTGGCCTGAGCATCGTTGCCATGAAAATGGTTCAACTGTCCCGTGAAAAGGCTGAAGGTTTCTACGCTGAGCACAAAGAGCGTCCTTTCTTCAAAGACCTGGTTGACTTCATGACTTCCGGTCCGGTTGTTGTACAGGTTCTGGAAGGCGAGAACGCTATCCTGGCAAACCGCGATCTGATGGGCGCTACCAACCCGAAAGAAGCGGCTGCTGGCACCATCCGCGCTGACTTCGCTGACAGCATCGACGCTAACGCTGTACACGGTTCCGACTCCGCAGAGTCCGCCGCCCGCGAAGTAAGCTACTTCTTCGCCGACGACGAAATCTGCGCGCGCGCTTAATTAGCGCCACAAATCGCACCGGTCTGTCCGGACCGGTGCAATTCTTCCCCCGAGGTGAAATGAATGACCACAGAGAAAACCAACCTGCTCGGCCTTTCAGTAGAAAAGCTGGCCGCCTTTTTTGAATCATTGGGCGAGAAGCGCTTCCGCGCAGTTCAGGTTTTAAAGTGGATTCACCAGAATGGGGTTGATGATTTTGCTGAGATGACCAATGTCAGCAAGGCCCTGCGTCAAAAGCTGGCGGAAGTGGCCGAAGTCCGTGCCCCGGAAGTATTGAATCAGTGGGATTCTGCCGACGGCACACGCAAGTGGCTAATTAAAGTCTCCGGTGGCAATGCTATCGAGACGGTTTATATCCCCGATGGCGATCGCGGCACTCTGTGTGTCTCCTCGCAGGTGGGCTGTTCCCTGGATTGCAGTTTCTGTGCAACTGGCAAGCAGGGCTTTAACCGCGATTTAACCGCGGCAGAAATTATCGGGCAGGTGTGGATCGCCTGTAAGTCTTTCGGCCAGCTGGACCCGAAAGGACCGCGTAAAGTCACCAACGTGGTGATGATGGGCATGGGTGAGCCATTGCTCAATTTCGACAATGTGGTCGATTCCATGAACCTGATGATGGAAGACAATGCCTACGGTATTTCCAAGCGCCGCGTCACCCTGTCAACTTCCGGTGTCGTGCCCGCACTGGACCGCCTAGCTGATGTGACCGATGTGAGCCTGGCGATTTCCCTGCACGCGCCCAACGACGAATTACGTAACGAGTTGGTGCCGATCAATAAGAAATACCCCATTGCGGTGTTGTTGGATTCCGCTAAGCGCTATATCGAGCGTATGCCGGATACGCACCGTAAAATGACCATTGAATACACGCTGATGCGCGAGGTTAACGACCGCCCGGAGCACGCTGAGCAATTGGCGGAGCTGCTGAAAGAGATTCCGGTGAAAATTAACCTGATTCCCTTTAACCCGTTTGAGCTGTCCGACTATCAGCGAGTGAGCAATAACGCACTGCGTCGCTTCCAGCAGATACTGCTTGATAAGGGTTATACGGTTACCGTGCGTACTACCCGCGGCGACGATATCGATGCAGCCTGTGGCCAGCTGGCCGGCAGTGTTAACGACCGCACCCGCCGCTCCGAGCGCTACCGCAACGCCGAACGCCCCGTCCGTATAGTCGGCTGATCACTCAATCCAGCCTGGATGATTTGCATAGCCACTTGCTAGCTTAGATCCGGGCTTGTCCTATCATTTCTGTAGGCCTTAGGGTCGTAATTCCTTTAAAGCCTCTCCATTTTATTCTGATCTCCCTTTTATTGGTGTCAACCAAATCCCTGGATACTGCGTTAACAGTCCAAAACTTTACGAAAGTGGATGGAAAGGACTGTTAAATTTTATGCGTACTGAAAAAGTGGATTTTAAGGTGTCTGCCAATGTCCTATTGCGATATTTATTTTTAATACTCTGTATATCCTTGGCAGCTTGCAGTTCAGGATCATCTGGAGGTGATGATGATACTTCGACACCGAATACTGTAGAGGGTGATTCAGACTCAGACTCAGACCCAGACCCAGACCCAGACCCAGACCCAGACCCAGATCCGCAATCTGAGCGGGGTAGTGGGCCCGGTAAATTGATTGGCCATGCCTTTTCCGGGACCAGCATCGGCCTTGCTTGGGAGCGGGATGGTGAGACCTATTTTGTTTATCGCAATGGTGAAATAGTCGCGCAAACCAGTAATAACTTTTTTGTCGATAAAAACCTCACGGTAGCGACTGAGTACAGCTACTTGCTAAATACGGTCGATACTGCCAGCGCCTCTGAGGCCGATCAGATTGTTGTTAAGACATTGGTAAATGACACGAATACTGGGCTAAATAACGGCACAGAAGACGATGTCTTAAACGAGCGTATATCCACTTTTGCCGAGTGTAAAAATGTCTCCAGCGCCCTGGATTTACTCGAGGAAGATATTGATAACTGCTTGGCAGCCATGCTTGAGCTCAATCGCATGGCCTCTCTTGTTGAG
Organism: Microbulbifer mixtoriginis (SeqCode); assembly: GCF_052466765.1. Classification (NCBI taxonomy): domain Bacteria; kingdom Pseudomonadati; phylum Pseudomonadota; class Gammaproteobacteria; order Cellvibrionales; family Microbulbiferaceae; genus Microbulbifer; species Microbulbifer mixtoriginis (SeqCode). Next base: position 1,362,235 of record NZ_CP174289.1, on the reverse strand, counting down.
GATATACGTGCTTTTGCCGCGCGTGTTCGCAGCGAGCAGGAACCAGCCATGGTCGAGCTGGGTATGCGCCTGTTCCACAATAAATCCCTGAGTGCCAATCAAGATACTTCCTGCTCCTCTTGTCACCACCCGGCGATTGGCTGTGGTGGGGATGATCTATCAATGCCGGTTGGCATTAATGCGGTAGATAGTACGTTGCTAGGGCCGGGGCGTTCTGACGGTATTAATGAAGTGCCGATAGTGCCGCGGAATTCACCAGCGACCTGCAACACTGCGCTCTGGTCTCGTGGCCTGTTTTGGGACAACCGGGTTTCATTGAGTCCTAATGGTGTGCTGCGCACAGATTCAACGGACGTTACCCGAAATACTTCCTCCGTGGTAGGTTCTGGTTCCCTGGCACTACTGATGGCACAGGCACACTTCCCTGTTACAGCACCACCTGAGATGGGGGATATCGTCGACTTTGGCTACGATGATTCTGTCGACGAAAACTTTACTGTATACCGCGAAGATATATTGGCGGCGAATCTGGATATCGAAGCTTGGGGGCCGCTATTTACATCCGCTTTTGGTGATCCTGAGATTAACTTTAGCCGTATTGCCCAGGCTATTGCAGCTTATGAGGCGGTGCAGATATTTATAGATAATTCATTTTTTGCCTATGTTGAGGGCAATTTACAAGCGCTTAGCGCCGAAGAGAAGCGTGGTGCTATCACGTTCATGTCGAGAGATTCTGGCTGTACTTTCTGCCATAAGGGGGCCTTCTTTACTTCCGAGGCGCTGATGGCTGCCAACTATCCGCAGATTGGAATTGGTACTGACGAGAGTGGCAGTGGAGCCGATTTGGGGGGAGAAGGGTCTTTGGGTTTTGGGGCATTCCGAGCCCCAACTCTGTTAAATGTGGCGATTACCGGCCCCTGGGGACATAGCGGGCAGTTTGGCAGCTTGCGTAGAAATGTCGAGCATTACAGGGATCAGGGTGTCTCAATTGCCAGTTACTTTGCCAATAATGAAATGTGTGATCTTGAACAGTTTAAAGATTTACAGGATTGCCCCAGTAAAGTAGCGCCTAATGGTTTGGTTCTGTCCCAGGATATTCTTGCAGGGAATGATGGTGGTGGTGTCAACCGCCTGACTGATGATGAGATCGACCTTGTTGTCATTTTTCTGGGCACTCTCACTGATCCAGTCGCCGCCAATAGTAGCTCTAATGAGATTCAATTTTTGATTCCTCCTCGAGACGGTGGTTCGGATGGCAAACAGCTGGATGCTAGAAACCGGAATGGGGAGAGTTTGTAATTCCCTGTTTGCCTTGTTTTATAGCCAATTGAATAGCTAGAAAAAAGTCAAAAGTACAGAGGGTATAGTTTTTATACCCTCTATGCCTATCTTTGCGATTTGTGAATTTAATTTTTTAGGTTGGGTCGCAGTATGGGCAAACTTAGCTTGTAGCCTTCTCAGTACCGTTTTCTCTACTTCTTTAAAGCCAGAGACAATTCACAGTATCCAATATCACTGTGCCAGCATCAGTGCTTTGCGACTCTCTCAACAGAATTTGCCAAGTAAAAGCTTTAGGGTCACTACCTCGGTATACCGTGAAATTGGCAAAAAAGTTCGGTTTCATGAAAAGTATTGTGAGGGCAGGCAATTCTTTCTGCTCCCCAAAAAACTACCTTTAAAAACATTGGATAGTTCCGAAAATATTAGCTTTTGGTGCCGTGTAGGGCACTAGTAGCTCCATTGTCAGTCCAGTGCTGTTCAAAACGATTTTTCAGTGGCGGAGTCGAGCTGTATTTATGAAAACCCAGAGCAATAATTTGCCGATATCATGCGCAGCACTGTTGCGATTAGTGCTACTGCCGCTTGTTCTGTTGGCAGTGGGCTGCAGCTCCGGTTCATCCGGTGGCGATGACAGCTCTGGCTCGGAAACGGTGGAAGCTGACACCGACGCTGGGGGAAATACCGATACAAACTCCGGTGGTGATGATACGGGTAATGACGGCGACACAGATAATGACGATGATGCAGGCAATGGCACAGAGACCGGGCAAGGCATTGCGGCGAAGGCCTTGATCGCCAATGCTTTTTCAGGAACGAGTATCGGCCTTTCCTGGCAGCGCGATGGGGCAACCTATGCTATCTATCGTGGCGGAGAAAAAATTGCCGAGACAGATAATCATTTTTATGTTGACCAGGGCCTTTCGATAAATACCGAGTACAGCTACTCAGTGACCAGTGGCGATGTGAACAGCGAGAGTGAAACGGCCCGGGTCAATGCGAAAACACTAATCAATAATACGAATAGCGGCCTTAACAATGGTGCGGTTGCAGTACCGGTCCTCGAGCGCCTTGTGAACATTAGTGAATGTAAAAATGTTCGCAGTGCATTGAATTTATTAGATGAAGATCTGGATACCTGCTTGGCGGCCATGCTGGAATCGAACAACATGGCTGGGCATCTGGAAGATATGCGCGCTTTTGCTGCCAGGGTGCGAAGTGAACAAGACCCTGCCATGGTCGAGCTGGGTATGCGCTTGTTCTACAGTCAATCCCTCAGTGCCAATGGCGATGTAGCCTGTGCCTCCTGTCACCACGCTGCTATCGGCTGTGGCGGTGACAATCTCTCTATGCCCGTGGGTGTGAATCCATTAGATCCTGCATTGGTTGGCCCAGGTCGCTCTGACGGTATCAATGAGGTACCCATAGTACCCAGAAACGCCCAGCCGATATGTAATGTGGCATTGTGGAGTAGTGGGCTCTTTTGGGATAACCGGGTGGCGCTTACCGATCGCGGTATCCGCACCGACTCACGGGACGTCAGCCTCAATACCGAAGCGGCGGTGGGTACAGGCACCCTGGCCTTGATGATGGCGCAGGCGCATTTTCCCGTAACCAATCCTGCGGAAATGGGTGATGTTACTCAATTTGGTTACGATGCGAGTATTGATAGCGGCACCACCGATTACCGCGAAGATATAGTGGCGGCCAATCTGGGGCGGGAATCCTGGAGTGGATTATTTAACGCAGCTTTTGGTGACGACCAGATTACTTTCAGCCGTATTGCGCAGGCTATAGCCGCTTTTGAAGCGGTGCAGCTCTTTATCGACAACCCTTTCTTCGACTATGTAGATGGCGACTTGAGTGCCCTCGATAATGATGAGAAGCGCGGTGCCATTACTTTTATGTCAGGGAATTCCGGCTGTACTAATTGCCATGCGGGTGCATTTTTTACTACTGAAGGGCCACGGCCTGCGAATTATCCACAAATTGGTATAGGTACCGATGAGAATGGCAGTGGCGCGGATCTGGGGGCGAACGGTGCTGGTGCCTTCCGTCCCCCAACACTACTGAATGTCGCGCTCACTGGCCCCTGGGGGCACAGTGGTCAATTTGCGACGCTACGCAGAAATGTCGAACACTATCGCGACCGTGCGGCATCGGTTAACCAGTATTACACCAATAGCGAAATGTGCGATTTGTCACAATTTTCTGGGTTAACAGATTGTGCCAGTAAGGTGGCGCCCAATGGCCTTGCGCTCTCCCAGGCAATCCTTGCGACCACCGGTGGTGATGCCGGTAATAATCTCAGCGATGCCGAGATCGACCTGGTCGTGCGTTTTCTTGAGACCCTGACCGACCCGGATGCGGCCAACACCTCTTCAAATTCCGTTCGCGCCCTGATCCCTACCCGCGACGGGGGTCCTGATGGCAAACAGCTTGATGCGAGGGATAGCTCCGGTAAGGAGCTGTAGTGGTGGTTTTATTATCGTTATTAACGAAATTTTCTGACTTTTGTGCAGGTTCCGCACTGCCCCGATTTTATTTTGTTATCAGCGGGAGATATCGCCGGGTCAATTGGAATTAATTAGGGGTACACAGCTGAAACTCACGGTGCTTTGCGGCACTATATGAGTCGGGAGGCAGGATCAGCGTCCGGGTCCAGTATCGGAAGAGGCATTGCAGACAGGTTATCTTGGGGACTGCTCTGCCATCACAGTGGGCACACCACTATTTTTTTACTTTGCCCCCGCCCTGGTGCTTGATCGATAGTGATTAATCACTGCGATCCCGCTTGATGGATAGATGAAAAATAAATGTACAGGTGATGTCGTGTCTGCAAATTCTTTTGGCCTGCGGTTCTTAGGCCTGATTCTCACTGTATTACTGGGAGGGTGTGTAACCACTGGTTTGCCAGAGCGCCAGGAGGTCAATCTGGAGAAGGCTTTGGAAACCCATGTTCAACTGGGTATTCGCTATCTGCAGAGTGGAGAGAACCGCGAGCTGGCTCGCCGCCACTTCAACAAGGCGCTGGAGCTGGGCAAGAAGAATCCTATAGCCCACCATGGCCTGGCTCTGCTGTATCAGGCCGATGGCGAATTGAAGGTGGCCGAGTCCCATTTCAAAAAGGCCCTGCGCTACAGCGACAATTTCTCCATGGCGCGCACAAACTATGGCGTGTTCCTTTACCAGCAGGAGCGCTATGAGGATGCTTTAGATCAATTTCGTCACGCCTCCGGTGACCTGACTTATAACCGCCGTTTCTTTGCCCTGGTTAACTATGGCCGCACTGCCAATCGCCTGGGCTTAGCAGATGAAGCAGAACGGGCCTACACACGTGCGCTCGCTCTCAACAGCAATCTGCCGGTAGCGCTACTGGAGTTGGCGGAGCTTAAATATGAGGCTGGCGACTATTCTGCGGCCAAACAGTACCTTGATCGTTACAGTGAGAATAACCGCCAGACACCCCAATCCCTATGGTTGGGGATACGTATTGAGAAGGTGTTTGGCAACCGCGACAAGGAGCTGAGTTATGCTCTTGCGCTGAAAAATCTGTACCCGTACTCTGCGGAAACACTGAAATATCAGGAGTTGAGTGGTAATGACGGATAGTAACTCCGTGCACCGCGACAGCGGCCAAATCGAATCCAGTACACAGGCTTCTCCCGGTGCGCTACTGCACTCTGCGCGCGAGGCGGCCGGGCTGTCTCGCGAGGAGCTGTCCCGGCGCTTGTGTATTATCGACAATACGGTGGAGTGGTTAGAAGAAGACCTTTACGAGCGCCAGCCGGAAGTGGTTTATGCGCGGGGTTATATTCGCAATATTTGCCGGGAGCTGAGCATTGACTCCGCTCCTGTGCTTACCGCCTACGATGCCGCACGTCCAAAACAGCAGGTGCGCAAAGAATCGCGACGTATCGAGATGAAAGCCGACTCCCTGCGCCCGGCGCGTAAACACGGCTATGGTCTGTTGGCTCTCCTGCCATTTGTGGTGGCGGGCGCTGTATTTTGGTGGCTCTATGTTGGCCCGGTAAATATTCCCGGTCTGCAGAACTCAGTAGAGCAAAATGCAGCCCCTGCCGAAACTGCTGAGCTATCCGTTGCTGAGCCATCCGTAAATATCAATGAAATAGCATTGGCGGAGCCTGGTTCAACCCAGTTGCAGGTTGCTGAGGCACCGGCGCAACAACTAGAGCCCGCCGGGGAAGAAGTCACGGAGGAGGCTCAAACTCCCGAACATAATACGCTTACTGAACCCCAGGTCAGCGTGCAAGCTGAAGACACTACCGCCCAGCTACCCGCAACCGTTGCGCAGCTGGATGAACAGTTGCAAGGAGCGCTGCGTCTCAGTTTCGACGAGGATTCCTGGGTTGAAGTAAAGGATGCCGAGGGTGTTGTACTGCTCGCCGGTGTTCAGCAAGCCGGCAGTTCCAAGAACCTGGATGGGCGCGCGCCCTTCGAAGTGATGCTCGGTAATGCCCGTGCAACCAAGGTGGTTTACCGCGAGCAAACGATTGAAAGCGACCCCATTGGCAATCGCCGCACCCGCCGCCTGATTGTGGGCAATTAAAGGATCTCCGCCGTTTGGGCGCGAACTCTGTAGGTTTGCGCCCAATCTCTCTATAATCTCCCCCTCGAATTTTTAGCAGCAATACTGCCAGGTCAGCCCTATGCAATTTGAATCTCCCATTGTCCGCCGCAAGTCGCGCCAGATCATGGTGGGTAATGTACCGGTCGGTGGCGATGCGCCGATCTCGGTGCAGAGCATGACCAATACCGAAACCTGTGATGTGGCCGCCACTGTGGGCCAGATCCAGCGTCTGGAAAATGCCGGTGCGGATATCGTGCGGGTCTCAGTGCCCAGCATGGAGGCCGCTGAGGCTTTCGGGGAAATTAAAAAGCAGGTGAATGTTCCGCTGGTGGCGGATATTCACTTCGACTATCGCATTGCTCTGCGAGTGGCCGACCTGGGGGTGGATTGCCTGCGCATCAACCCCGGTAATATCGGCCGTGAGAAGCGTATTCGTGCGGTGGTGGACAAGGCCCGCGATCTGAACATCCCGATTCGTATCGGTGTAAACGCGGGCTCTCTGGAAAAAGACCTGCAAAAAAAATACGGTGAGCCTACGCCAGATGCACTGGTGGAGTCCGCACTGCGCCATGTTGAGATTCTTGATAGCCTGAATTTTCAGGACTTCAAGGTGAGCGTGAAAGCCTCGGATATCTTTATGGCTACCGCTGCCTATCGCAAGCTGGCCCAGCAAATTGAACAGCCCTTGCACCTGGGTATTACAGAGGCCGGCGGCCTGCGAGCCGGTACGGTGAAATCCGCAATTGGTCTCGGTGCCCTGCTGCTCGACGGTATTGGCGATACCCTGCGGGTATCCCTGGCGGCAGACCCGGTGGAAGAGGTGAAAGTAGGTTGGGATCTTCTGAAGAGCTTGCGCCTGCGCAGCAAGGGGATCAATTTTATCGCCTGCCCCAGCTGCTCACGCCAGAACTTCGATGTGGTAAAAACCATGAATGAGCTGGAGACGCGCCTAGAAGATGTCACCACGCCGTTGGATGTGGCGGTGATCGGCTGTATCGTCAATGGCCCGGGCGAAGCGAAGGAAGCGGATATTGGCCTCACCGGCGGTACACCGAGCCACGCGATTTATGTGGACGGCCAGCCAGACCGCAAATTCAAAAATGAGAATTTAGTGGATGATTTGGAACGCCTAATTCGCGAAAAGGCCGCTGCCAAGGCCGAGCGTGAGGCAGATATCATCGCCAAAGCGTAGCAGGCACGTCTATTGCACTGCCCTATTCGTTGATTTAAGTAATTAGAAATTTAAGGAACAGCGTTGAAACAACTTCGCGCAATTCGCGGCATGAACGACCTGCTGCCGGAACAGTCCCCTGTTTGGCAATATGTGGAAGCCACCCTCAGTGAACTCTTTGCCCGCTACGGCTACAGTGAAATCCGTACGCCCACTCTGGAGGCAACCCAGCTGTTCAGCCGCGCCGTGGGCGAGGCTACCGATATTGTCGAAAAGGAAATGTACACCTTCGAGGACAAGAGCGGAGACAGCGTTACCCTGCGCCCAGAGGGCACCGCAGGGACCGTGCGCGCAGCGATCCAAAACAACCTGCTGATTCAGCCCCAGCGCCTGTGGTATTTCGGCCCCATGTTCCGCTATGAGCGCCCACAGAAAGGCCGTCTGCGCCAGTTCCACCAGTTTGGAGTGGAAGTGTTCGGCATCGAAGGGCCGGATATCGACGCGGAAATACTGATTATGACCGCGCGGCTGTGGCGTCAGCTGGGTATCGGTGAACACGTCACCCTGCAGTTGAACTCCCTGGGCAACTCCGACAGCCGCGCAGCCTATCGTGAGGCCCTGGTGGCCTACCTCAGCGAGCGCCGCGAGCAGCTGGACGAGGACAGTCAGCGCCGCCTGGAGCGCAATCCCTTGCGTATTCTCGACAGTAAAAATACGCAAACCCAGGAACTGCTCGCCGAGGCGCCCTGTCTATTGGATTTCCTCGATGAGGAATCTGCCGCCCACTTTGCCCAGTTGCGCGAGCTACTGGATGCAGCAGGGGTGAAATACGAGATCAACCCCAAACTGGTGCGCGGTCTCGATTACTACGGTAAAACCGTTTTTGAATGGGTGACCGACAGTCTCGGTGCCCAGGGCACTGTCTGTGCCGGCGGCCGCTACGATGGTTTGGTAGAACAGATGGGTGGGAAGCCCACTCCAGCAGTTGGCTTTGGCCTGGGTGCCGAGCGCCTGGTATTGATGTTGGAAACCCTTGAAGTACTACCGGAGAGTCTGGCGCAGCAAGTAGATGCCTACCTGGTGGCGGTGGGTGATGTACAATCAGCCGCCTTGGCTGCCGCCGAGCAATTGCGCGACGAGCTACCATGGTTGCGTCTGCAGGCGCACTGCGGAGGTGGGAGCTTTAAGAGCCAAATGAAGAAAGCGGATAAAAGCGGTGCCGATTACGCACTGATTATCGGCGAGGATGAGGCTGCAAATGGTCAGATTACAGTGAAATATCTGCGCTCCGAGCAACAGCAACAGACTCTCGCGCTCACGGAACTTGCGGCATTGCTGCAGGGCTGATTCAAATACTCAGGGTGGCGGTGGCCCCCGCCAGGATAGTTAGAAACCACAGGAAAGGCGATTTACCCAATGTCTGAGCATCTTACCGAACAAGAACAAATAGAAACGCTGAAGCGCTGGTGGGCGGAAAACGGCAGGGGCATTCTTACCGGCATAGTCCTGGCTCTGGCCGGCTACTTTGGTTATCAATGGTGGCAGGGTGACCAGCGCTCCAAGGCTGAGGCGGCCTCGGACCTTTACCAAGGTTTTATCCAGGCGGTATCCGCTAATGACAACCAGCCAGACAACAAGCAGCTGACTACTGCGAAGTCACTCGCCGAGCAGCTGAAAAACGAGTACGGCAGCCGTATCTACGCTAGTCAGGCCTCTCTGCGCCTGGCCGCAATTGCCGTCGACAAGAATGATCTGGAAGTCGCGCAGACTCACTTGCAGTGGGTGCTCGACAACTCCAAAGAAGATGCCATGAAGCTGCTGGCCAAGCGCCGCCTGGCCACGGTGATTGCCGCGCGCGGCAAACCAGATGAAGCTTTGAAGCTGATTGAGGGCAGTGTGCCCTCGGCCTTTGCCGCCCTCTATTCCGAGACGCGCGGTGATATTCTCCGACAGAAAGGCGATGACGCCGGCGCGCGCAGCGCCTACGAACAGGCTTTGACCGAGCTGTTACCAGAGCAGGCGGGCAGTACCCAGCTGCTACAACTCAAAGTTGAGAGCCTAGCAGTGGCCTCTGGCGAAGACTCTGGCGAAGAGCAGAAACCAAGTGAACCAGCACCTGAGGGAGGCGAATAATGGGATTTCTCAATCGCGCTGTGGGGCGCACCGCAGCGGTTGCCCTAGCGGTAGCTCTGGGTGCCTGCGCCTCCAACGAGAGTAAGGAGGATGTCGAGCCGGTAGACCTGGTCGATTTCGCGCCTAGTGTTCAGCTACGCGAAGTCTGGTCGGCGGATGTGGGCAGCATCGATGAGAAGCGTTATGCGATGCTGCAGCCGGGTCTGGCTGACGGTAAACTGATTGCCGCCAGCAGTGACGGTGAAGTGACCGCTTTTGATCGCAGCAGCGGTAGGCCCCAGTGGGAAACCGATCTGGATATTGAATTGAGCGGTGGTGTCGGTGTTGGATTGGGTATCGCTGTAGTTGTTGACTACCGCGGCCGTGCGGTGGCCCTGGACTTGCGAAATGGCGCTCAACTGTGGACCTATCAAGTCTCTGGTGAAGTGGTCTCCGCTCCGGCAATAGGCTCCAGTGTTGTGGTCCTGCAAACCGTTGACGGTAAGTTGGTGGGCCTGGATGCCAGCAGTGGTGAAGAGTTGTGGAGCCAAACCACCACCTTGCCAGTACTGACTCTCCGCGGCACCGCGGCCCCCGTGATTAGCGGCGGTCTGGTAATTGCCGGTCTCGATAATGGCAAATTGGTTGCCCTGGACGCCCGCGACGGCATAACCCGCTGGGAACAGCGCGTTGCCATTCCGCAGGGTTCTGCTGAATTGGAGCGGGTTGTGGATATCGACGGGTCGCCGGTAGTGCGCGGTGATCTGGTGTTTGCCGCCAGCTACCAGGGGCGTGTTGTCGCTTTATCCAAGGAAAACGGTCGTGGCCTTTGGGCGCGTGATGCCTCTACCAACCACTCAGTGGCTGTTGGTGGAGGGCATGTGTACCTGAGCGGCGCCTCGGGCAGTGTATACGCTTACAATGTGGGCGCTGGCCAGATCGCCTGGAGTAACAATGAATTACTGCGCCGCGAACTGAGTGGCCCGGCTTATTTCCAGGATGTTGTGATTGTCGGCGACTTGGAAGGTTACCTGCATGTGCTTGACCCCAGTTCCGGTCAGTTTATCGGCCGCGAAGAGGTGGATAACGATTCGATTCGTATCCCCATGCTGGTGGATGGCGACCTTTTGTTTGTCCTGTCTGATGACGGCAAGTTGGTAGCCCTGACCCTCGCTCGGAGCTAAGCGCGCAATATTGCTGTGGCGGACAGGCAGTCCGCTTTTGGGCACCAGCCCGCAAAAGGAGCCTGCTTCGCAGGTGAATTGAAATCGCCCGCCTTGTGCGGGCGTTTGTATTTATTTATTAGGCTAAAGCCAGAATTCTATGCTGCCAGTTATCGCCCTGGTCGGGCGCCCCAACGTGGGCAAATCCACACTGTTTAATCGTCTTACCAAGAGCCGCGACGCCTTGGTGGCTAATTACGCCGGTCTTACTCGCGACCGCAAATATGGCGAGGCCGAAATCGATGGACGCAAAGTACTTCTCGTAGATACCGGCGGTATCACCGGCGGAGAAGAGGGCATTGATGCGGCCATGGCGCAGCAGTCTATGCAGGCTATCGAAGAAGCGGATATCGTGCTGTTCCTGGTGGATAGTCGCGATGGCCTGACCCCGGCGGATGAAATGATCGCAGACCGGCTGCGCACTCGCTCCAAGCCGACCTTCCTGGTTGCCAACAAGGTCGATGGTGTCAACCCGGATATCGCCCTGGCGCCCTTCTATGAGCTGGGTATCGGTGAACTCTTTCCCACCACTGCCACCCACGGTCGTGGTGTGCGCAGCCTGATGCAGCGCGTGGTTGAGGATCTTCCTGAGGTGGCGGCTGAAGAGGAGCCGGAAGAGGCCACTGGAATCAAGATTGCCATTGTTGGGCGCCCCAACGTGGGTAAATCTACCCTGGTCAACCGCCTGCTCGGCGAGGACCGCGTAGTGGTATACGACCAGCCTGGCACCACGCGCGACAGTGTCTATATCAATTATGAGCGCGATGAGAAGCCCTATACCTTGATCGATACTGCCGGTATTCGCCGTCGCAAGAACATTAAGGAATCGGTGGAGAAGTTCTCTATCGTCAAAACCCTGCAGGCGGTGGAAGACGCCAATGTGGTGGTGCTGGTGATTGATGCTCGCGAGGGCCTGGTGGACCAGGATATGCACCTGATGGGCAGCGTGATTCAGGCTGGGCGAGCCTTGGTGGTGGCTCTGAACAAGTGGGATGGCCTGGAGGCAGATCACCGCGACTACGTGAAAACGGAGCTGGAGCGCCGCCTGCGTTTTGTCGAGTTTGCCGATGTGCACTTTATTTCCGCCCTGCACGGTACTGGCGTTGGCCATTTGTACGAGTCTATCGAGGCCGCCTATCAGAGTGCGACAGATAAACTCTCCACCAACCACCTCACGCGTATTCTGCAATGGGCAGTAAGTGAGCACCAACCACCGCTTGTGCACGGCCATCGTATCAAACTGCGTTACGCCCATGCGGGCGGCCAGAACCCGCCGGTGATCGTTATTCACGGCAATCAGACCGAACAGGTGCCTGCGCACTATGTACGTTATCTGGAAAAGACGTTCCGCAAGGCCTTGGAGCTACACGGGACACCGGTGAAAATCGAATTCCGTACCAGTGACAACCCCTACGCCGGTAAGAAAAACAAACTGAGTGATCGCCAGAAGGCCAAGAAACGCCGCCTCATGAAGTTTGTGAAAAAGAAAAAATAAAGTTCCACACGCCTACAAGCCAGAGTGTCGCCAATCCCCCCCTTGTCTTGCACTGCGGGGGGCATTTTACGGGTTAATATCCTTAGCGGTAGATCGCGGATCCGACCGGGATCATGGACGACACCTAAGGAGATGGCGATGCTGGAGCTGAAAAAACCCGCGCTATTGCGCACCCAGTCCTATATCAACGGCCAATGGGTCGATGCCGATTCCGGCGCTACTTTCGACGTTAAAGATCCGGCCACCGGCAAGGTAGTGGCCAGCATAGCTGACCTTGGTGCCGATGAGACCCGTCGCGCTATTGAGGCGGCCAGTGCTGCCTGGCCAGACTGGGCCGCTACTCCGGTTAAGGAGCGGGCCAAGTTACTGCGGCATTGGTACAACTTGGTGATCGATAACACCGAGGACTTAGCCAGAATTCTTACCGCCGAACAGGGGAAGCCCCTCTCTGAGTCACGCACAGAGATAGTCTACGGTGCCAACTATATCGAGTGGTTTGCCGAGGAGGCTAAGCGCATTTATGGCGATGTCATAGCGCCCCCCGCCAACGACCGCCGCATCGTGGTGATCAAGCAACCTGTTGGGGTCACTTGTTCAGTCACGCCATGGAATTTCCCCAATGCCATGATCGCCCGCAAGATGGCGCCGGCCCTGGCGGCCGGTTGTCCATTTATCGCCAAGCCGGCCCATGAGACGCCATTATCCGCCCTGGCGCTGGCGGTACTGGCGGAGGAAGCGGGTATTCCCCCGGGGATCTTCAATATTGTGGTTGGCCAAAATGCGCCGGCCATCGGCACCGAGATGACGAAGAATCCTCTAGTGCGCAAGTTTACCTTTACCGGTTCCACCGCTGTGGGTAAGAAACTGCAGGCCCAGTGTGCTGAAACCATGAAGAAAACCTCCATGGAGCTGGGCGGCAACGCGCCATTTATTGTTTTTGATGATGCGGATCTGGATGAGGCAGTGAAAGGTGCCATTGTCTGTAAGTACCGCAACGCCGGGCAAACTTGTGTCTGCGCCAATCGTATTTTCGTACAGGAAGGGGTTTACGAGGCTTTCGCGGAGAAATTTGCCCAGGCAGTTAACGCGCTAACAATGGGGAATGGCTTTGCAGAGGGAACCGATATTGGCCCCATGATTACCGTCAAAGCGGTCGAAAAGGTGGAGGGGTTGGTAGAAGATGCCCTACAAAAAGGTGCGAAAACTCTGGTTGCTGGTGGACCCGATGCTATGGGCGATCAGTTCTATGCACCCATAATACTGGGAAATGCCACTGAGCAAATGAATCTGTTTAAAGAGGAAATCTTTGGTCCAGTGGCACCACTGTTTAAATTCTCCACGGAAGAAGAGGTGATTCGCATGGCTAATGATACCGAGTTTGGCCTCGCCTCTTATTTCTATTCCCGTGATATTGGACGGGTTTGCCGAGTGTCTGAAGCGCTGGAGTACGGCATGGTGGGTGTGAATGAAGGGATTATCTCCAATGAAATGGCGCCCTTTGGAGGTGTAAAGGAATCTGGTCAGGGACGGGAGGGTTCTAAATACGGTATTGAGGACTACATGGAAATAAAATATTTATGTATTGCTGGTGTCGATAAATAATTCCCGCAACTGGTTTAAAATATCGGGCTCATTATTGGTTGTCTGGATTTTCCATGGTTGTTGAGCCCATTGCCCGTGTGCACTCCTGTTTTGGTGAAAAATTTGGTGTTCCCCGTCAGCCACTGCTCACCGATGCCAGTCGGGCTAGTATCGAACTACTACCGCCACTGAATGTGGCAGATGCGGTAGCGGGGTTGGAGGAAAACAGTCATATCTGGGTTGTTTTCCAGTTTCACCAGGCTGCCGGGCAATGGTCCGCCAAGGTCCGTCCTCCGCGTCTGGGTGGTAATAAAAAGCTCGGTGTACTCGCCACTCGTTCCCCCTTTAGGCCCAATAATATTGGTCTTTCCGCGGTGCGTTTACTGGAAGTGCGCACCTCCCCCAAAGTGGAATTGATTGTCGGTGGAGCTGACCTGGTAGACGGCACACCTGTGTTGGATATCAAACCCTATGTGCCCTATGCCGATGCCCTACACCATGCTGAAAGCGCTTTTGCCGATGCCGCCCCGGCATTAATCACTGTAAATATCCCGGAGGCGATTCTTCACCAAGCGAAGGCCTATAAAGATGACTGGGGCACCGATCTGCCGAAGTTAATTGAGCAGGTTCTGGCACAAGATCCCCGGCCCGCTTACCAAAAAAACGATCCACAGCGAATTTATGGCATGGCGCTGTGTGGGTTCAATTTGTGTTGGCGCTACACGGAAAGAAGGATTGAGGTGGTGTCGCTGGATGCATTGTGAGAACAGTTTGCTACTGGGTTAGGGGATTTATGCCTCACTTGGGCCTTCTTGCTTGTCCCCTTCTAGAGATTAGTAGTGATATGTCACCTACATTCGAGGAAATTGCAATTTCTCCGCTTGTGCCACTTGCCTGAAAATACTCCAAAATCTGTAAGAGAGTTCCCCATGTCGGTAAGAGAAACATTTAATTATCAGGGCCTGGAGGCAATCCGAGTTGGCCGCCTGAATATGGGGGTCAACACCACATTTGTCGTTTATAGGCTTAATGGCACAGTAATAGATACTGGCCCTAGTAACCAGTGGAAATATGTTAAGCCGTTTATTGAAAATACACCGCTAAAACAACTATTGCTGACTCACCACCACGAGGATCACAGCGGCAACGCCGGTGCTATCCAAAAGCTCACCGGCGTGCAGGCTTTTGCTCCGGACTTAACTATAGGGATATTAAAAAGGGGCTTTCGTATTCCCCCCATGCAAAAACTATTCTGGGGAACTGCTGGAAAAGCCGAAGTAGCGCCACTGCCAGAAGATATCCGCATTGGTACTGAAGAAGTTCGGCCCCTATTTAGCCCTGGTCATGCCAAAGATATGACCTGTTACCTGTTGCCTGAGCGTGGCTGGTTGTTCAGTGCGGATTTATATATTGCCAACTACTTAAAGTTTCTTCGCATCGATGAGGATATTCCGATCCTGTTAAACAGCATCAAAAGTGTATTGGAGCACTCCTTCGAAGTCATTCTCTGTCCCCATCGAGGAGTTGTAGAAAATGGCTGGCAGCAGTTAAAGCAGAAGTATGAGTTTCTGTTGAATTTATCTGCAGAGGCACAGCAGCTTGATCAGCAAGGGCTGCCATTAGAGCAAATCAGCGAGCGTTTGCTGGGAAAAGAGGGCTTGGTAAGTATTTTAACTGGCCACAACTTTTGTAAGAGAAACTTAATTGCCTCTTGCTTAAAGGTGGACCTAGATACAATGGCCCGTTTGTGATTTTATTTTGTTGATACTTTTTCAAAAGTTTACAGAGAATGGTTAAGCTCTAAAAAGTTAGCAGCTAAGGGTGATTTGAGTTCACTAGCTTTAAAATTAATACATGGATGCCGATTCATTTGACGGCTTCAATAATAAATCGCTTGATGCGCACTCCAGCATGTTTGCGTATTTCTGGATGTATTTTTTGGTAGTAGGCGTCCATCACTTGTTGGGCAAATTCTTGTCTTTGCGAGTTCTGCAGATGTCGAAATTGAGGCACCCAAGATAAGAAAAACGCTGTGAGCGTGTCTCGGGTGCCAAAATTTTCCACATGATGGATTTCATCGATCCTGGGCAGGTAAAATCCAGCATCCTCGATATAATTACGCATTTCATTCAGGGAATAATGATTGTAAGGATCGAGAAAGTTCTCAAAATGTGCCTGCCATTGATTGTTGTTTTGGAATTCGTACACAGTATCCCAGAAATTCTCATGGTCAACCTGAAAGCCGACCACAATCTTGCCATCCTCTCGTAAGTGTTTGTAAAAGCCATTCCAGACCTTCTTCTGGTCTGCCACCCAGTGCAAGCAACTGAAAGAAAAAATAATGTCGAACTGCTTATCAAACTGAATTTCATCGGCGCTCATTTGCTCGAAGGAGAGATTGGGTACGCCGGAGTGGGCTTTGCGGGCGTGGCGAATCATATCCTCAGTGAGGTCCACACCGACTATCTTGCCACTCTTGAGGTGTTCGGCTAGATAGCGGGTGATTCTGCCATCGCCACAGCCCACATCGAGGATAGTACTGGCGCCTTGATAGTTGCAGCGCTGGATAGCTTCCATGGCGTGCCGCCACTGCATGGAGGAGGCCTTTACATATTCTTGGGCCTGCCACTTATCGTGTCTGACGGGCTTATCTATTGCCATGGCGGCATAACCCTTGATTGTGGGACCGCTAACCAGTCTAGCCTAGATACAGACATTGGAGGTGTAAGCAAGACAAGTGGGGAGATTTTATATTGAAACTAAAAGGTTCCTGTCACTGCCAGTCGGTGCAATTCAATCTTAAATGTGCACAACCATACCCATTTAACCGCTGTTACTGTTCGATTTGCCGCAAGACGGCTGGGGGAGGGGGCTATGCCGTTAACCTGGGAGGGGATTACCAGTCGCTGACGGTAAAGGGGAAGGAGTTTATCTCAGTGTATCAGGCAATATTGCGAGATAAGTCTGGCAGCAATAGTGCCAGCCCGGCGCAGCGCCATTTTTGTTCCCGCTGTGGCAGTGCGCTTTGGTTGTGGGACCCCCGCTGGCCCGATCTGGTCCACCCATTTGCCTCTGCGATAGATAGTGAACTTCCCGTACCACCAGAACTTACCCATATGATGCTGGCCTTTGCCAAAACCTGGGTAGAGCCGGATATTCGAGCCGCAGACAAGCATTTTGATGAGTACCCAGATGAGTCACTGGCAGAGTGGCATCAACGCCATAATTTTTACTGAGATGTGAAAGGGGCGACTGGGTTGCATGAAGTTGGGGCGAGCCGATAGGCCGCCCCGGTTGGATTGTGGGTTTTTAGAGGCTTACTCTGGAGCTAGGTAAAGTACCAGGTTATCCAGGAAATTCAGCAGGTCGGCTTTGTCACCATCGCTAAGGGCTACAAACTGCTCTTTACTGGATTGTGCATCCCCTCCGTGAAACAGAATAGCTTCCGTCATGGTGGTGGCGCGGCCATCGTGTAGATAGGGTGGTGTGGAGCCTACTCCCCACAAGTTTTCGGTAAGGAATACCGAGGCACCCACGTTGCCCTCATCGAACTCCTCAGCCATGGCTCGGCCCATATCGTGGCGCTTCAGGTCCCCATAGAGGCGTACAATTGCTCCGCCATTCTCGGACTCCTCGAACTGTCCCAGGGTCTGGCCGGAAGGTAGCTCCTGAGGGTTGTCGAGAATATCTGTCAGCAGGTTAAATTGCAGGGAGGTAGTGGGTAACCCGGCAATGTTGCCCGCTGGGTAGGTCTCATCGCGATAGCTGGCGTGTTTCGACGGTTCATAAAATACTGGTGAGGCGACTTCCATCTCGGGAGAGTGGCAGGAGGCGCAGCTGATAGAGGAGAAAATTTCCTCGCCATTTTGAATACTGGCAATATCTGCCTCACTGAGAGGTAGCCCGTAGGTTTCTCGTTCCTCTTCATTCAGGGTATCAATCACGCTGTTCAATTCGAGCTTGGTGACTGGCCGTGGTTGTGCAGCATTGTAAATTGCCAGTGCGGTGATATCCCCCACGCTCAGTTCGTTACTGACAGAGTCGAAGTCGCTATCGGCATCACCGACCAGTTCGGTGGCCTGCATACCGAGCTCCTGGTGCGCAGCACCTCGCACAAAAGCACGTACGAAGCCGGTGAGTCCCTTCCACTCAAAGGGGCGCACAACAAGATCTGTATCAATGCCAGCGAGATTGTCGTAGTTGACGTTTTCACAGGAAACGGATATTTCACCAAAATTCACCCCTTTGGCTACCATTTCCACAGTGGCACTGTCACCGGAGGCACAACTGTCGTCGACAGCCTGATCCCTGAGGTTGTGTAATTCGGTGGTCATTTCCTCGGCCACCAACTGTACCGCGCCCATGCCGAACAGGTGCGGGGAGTTACGCTCAATAAAGCCTTTTTGTTTACGCTCTGGGTCCATACGGATCACGTTATCGTTCACACCACCGCCGCCATCGGCAACGGGAACATTGTGACAACTGATACAGGAATCACCGTTGGGGCCTGTAGCTCGATGGGGCAAAATATTGGCCCAGGCCCTTGGGCCTCTGAGATCAGGGCGCGGAAAACTGGTGAAGCGCTTACCGTTGCCGACATTGACACCTACCCCATCGAGCGCGTTGTAGTTCATTTCAAATAGCTCATCACCTTCTTCGAAAGCATGAACATAGGCCTCAATTGGGTCCATTGCTTCCAGTGTGGCCTGATCAATATGGCCACCGAGGTGTATTTCCACAGCGCCAGCTTCCAGAATCTGGACGGTGTTAAAGATTGAACTGAAATCGAAGGGTTGTTGCCTGGGTGGCCGCGGACTTTTTCTTGCGTTCTTAGGTACCCGATGCTTGTCATGTTTAGAACCAAAATCCGCGAGGACTGGAGGTGCAATAAATGTTAGGGCCGATATTGCCAGGGAAATAGGCAATAAGTGTCTTCTGGAAATCATCAGCTATATCTCCCGGTACGAAATAGAATGCGGATGGAGCAGTATGTTTATGAAAATGCACGGGTAGAAAGTACGGCAATTTATCCAGGGGCTGATCAGTCAGTCTCAGGAAAAATTGCTAAATAGATTCTTGATCAGGATATTTTTATTCCCACAAAGTGCATTTCAATAAAGCTAAATGCATCCTTGCAAGCCGCTTACGGAAAACCGTTTGCGAAAGTAGGCTCAAAAAAATAGGGAGATTTGCTGATAGTTGGCTTTTTTAGAGAGCTAACTTTCTGCTAGAGCTAATGCCCTAAGTACGACCCCATATATTTATTTTTTGCCCATAACCCTCTGCGTTGCTGCGCAGACCTTTTGTATTTGTCTTACGTGTCTTAGTTGTCATCTCGGCGTGTGAAGTTCCCATTAATTTAGATAAATTAAAAAGTTGTTTTTCGATGACAGTGGGCCTCTTGGTAATGGTGGTCAGAGCTTTAACCTGGCAGGCATAAATTTTTGGTACAGCAAATAATAAAGCCCCGTGTTTATATGAGTGCAGGTTTTCTTCAAAGTGAGTAATAGGTTTAGTCGCTCTGTTGGCTCTGCCTTGCTTGGATGGGCTCAGGTTTTCCTGATCATGATTGGAATGTGGAAGGAATGTGCAAATGTCTATTGCACATGAAATGGTGATGATCTACGCCGGTGAAGATAATCAAAAATGATTGTAAATCTTGTCTGATTGGTTGGGACATGCTTAGTAATTTGAAGGTTGTTCAAAGTAACGCTGAATTCCTGAATGATCTACTCTGTTCCCACAAAAGCCAAAGAAAGTGAAGATTGGCGCTATTTCCCTTTGATTGGCGCTTGTTTTGCCTTTGACGCCATATATTTCACACTGCAAACAGTGAGATAGTTCTAGCAGAGATGCTTGGCTTTATTCGTGAGTTAAGTTTGAGTGGAAATTACTGATAAAGATAACCAATAAGCGAAAGGATTTTGCTCTTGGATTGGATATGCCGCTAGTGAAGATAATCTAGTTCGTTATCAATAGTTGATTCAGTGTATTCAAATAGAAGTCATTTTTCTGTCACTAATAAATGAGGTTAGGGTGAGAAAAGTACTGGTTCTTGGTGGGGATGGATTCTGCGGGTGGCCAACCGCCCTTCATCTTTCTGATGCAGGCTATGAAGTTATAATTGTCGATGATTTTTCAAGGAGAAAAACCGATATAGAGCTGGAAGTCGAGTCGCTCACGCCTATTCAGCCATTAGGAGAGAGGCTGAGGGTTTGGCGAGAAGTGTCGGGCAAGAATATTCGGCATGTTGTAATCACTATCGGTAAAGAATATCACAGGCTGCTAGAGCTATTGGTTACCGAGAAACCGCACACAATTGTACACTTTGCCGAACAGCGATCAGCGCCTTATTCGATGAAGTCATCAAGCCATAGACGATTGACGGTTAATAATAATTTGAGTGCGACCAACGATATTCTTGCCGCGATTGTAGAGAGTAAGCTGGATATTCATCTTGTACACCTGGGAACTATGGGTGTTTATGGTTACGGCACTGCCGGCATGAGAATTCCAGAAGGATATCTGGAGGTGCAAGTGGAAGAGGAAGGTAGATTTATCAGTTCGGAAATTTTATATCCTCCGAATCCTGGTTCTATCTATCATATGACTAAGGCTCAGGATCAGTTATTGTTTGCTTTTTATAATAAAAATGATGGGCTGCGTATTACTGATTTACATCAGGGTATTGTTTGGGGCACACAAACAAATCAAACCCGTAGGGATGAGTATCTTATCAATCGATTTGATTATGATGGAGATTATGGCACTGTATTGAATCGATTTTTAATGCAGGCTGCGATTAATTATCCCCTTACAGTTCATGGTACCGGTGGGCAGAAACGTGCTTTTATCCATATTCAGGATAGTTGCCGTTGTATACAGTTAGCGATAGAAAATCCTCCGGAAAAAGATGATCGGGTCAAAATATTGAACCAGATGACTGAAATACATCGAGTCAGGGATCTGGCGAAGTTGATTGCTGATAAAACTGACGTGGCTATTGCCTATGTGGATAACCCAAGAAAAGAGTCTCCAGAAAATGATTTACTGGCTGTTAATGACCAGTTGCTGGAGATGGGGCTACAGCCGATCACACTGAGTGATAAGCTTTTATCAGAAGTGGAGCAGGTGGCAAAGAAATATTCCAGTCGCTGTGATCAGAGCAAAATACCCTGCTTGTCAAAATGGTAAGTGTCGGAATCGTCTCAGCTTTATTTAGTGGTTTCGTATTTTTGTTGGCGCTGCTTTGAAACGATTCTTCTCTTTAGATAAAGGTTTTATGGTATGAAAATATTGATTGCTACGGACACCTATCCGAAGCAGCTTAATGGCGTATCGCGGGTTCTAGAGAAAACCATAAAAGAATTGTCTGTTCGAGGGCATGAAGTCAAGCTTTTATCTGTTGATGACTTTAGGTATTTCCCCTGGCCTGGATATCATGAAATTAGAATTGCAGTATTCCCTGGTTCCCGTCTTGCTCGTATTGTTGATGATTTTTCCCCAGATACTATTCATATTATGACAGAGGGGCCAATTGGTATTTCCATGCGGAGATATTGTAAAAAGCGAGGTTTAAGATATACAACTTCATGGCTTTCAAGACTGTCTGAATATGTTTCCCTAAGATACAAAATACCTGTAAGTTGGTTGCATAGACTACTTGTGGATTTTCACCAGTCTGCAGCTCAAACGATGGTGACAACAACAAGTATGGAGGCAGAAGCAAGAAATTTAGGTATTAGTAGGATTGTTCGCTGGCGTCGAGGAGTGGAGTTGGATAAATTCCACCCCGTTGAAACTGAAATTTTTTCAGGGCTGCCCAGGCCAATTATGTTAAATGTTGGTCGTATTGCTGTGGAGAAGTCACTAGATAGATTTTTGTCTATTAATACTCCTGGAACCAAAGTGGTGGTAGGAGATGGTCCTCAATTAAATACATTAAAGAAAGAGTTTCCAGAGGTGATTTATCTTGGGATAAAAGAGGGAGAGGCATTAACCGAGTGTTATGCTGGAGCGGATGTTTTTGTATTTCCATCTTTAACAGATACCTTCGGTTTGGTGAATCTTGAGGCGTTAGCTTGTGGCCTGCCAATTGCGGCCTATCCGGTCACCGGGCCAAGAGACATCATTGGCGATGCACCCGTTGGTGCAATGGATGAAGATCTTGGGGTGGCTATTAAAAAAGCTCTTACATTCAAATCAGAGGATTGTATCGCACGAGCGAGAACTTTCTGCTGGGATTTGGCTACTGAGGACTTTTTGGAGAATTTGGTTCCTGTTAATGTTGAGCATCCTGTATTGGCTGAATATTGAAAAGATAAACTACGTAAATATTGATAGTGTAGATAAAAAGAGTTAAGTCCCGCTTGTATTTAATAAGTATGTGTAATGACCCATTTCAGATTAAAGATGAAGGTATGTGTTGGGGGATCTTTCGATCTCGCGTAAGGGTATTATATATATCAATGATATCATTAAAACTTTCATAGAAAGTTGAGGTTGAATTTTACAGATTTTCAAGCCTAAAGTTTCAATTCCTGAGTGCCATTGTTATTTTATAAATGCTTTCTCCACTCTTTATAAGCCCAGAAATAAAAGAAATCTTAAACATTGTGTTGAAAGATAAGTGCTCACTAGAATTATTGCTTCTGATTGTTTTTCTCTACAGTCTGTCAGATGAAATTACCTATCTCTTTGAGACACTATTCGCTGTAAAAGCGCAGATACATTAAATCAGAAAACATATTCTGGCGGATTTTTCCGATAAATTTCAGATGATTGCCTTTTTCTTAGGCGTCACTCCCTTTTCCCTAAGATTGATACTGAATAAGCGAGAGACCAATGTGGGAAGTAATAAACGATGGAAAGGGCATAAGGGACGCCGTCATCATGTTCAGCGACTGACAAGTGGTTGATCTGTAAGCGGTCTGCCAAAGCCTCGATATCTATTTCCAATCAATTATTTTCCTACTATGTGCTGATGAGTATCTAAATACCAGGCTAATCGGCGGCTATTTTTTGTGCCAAGATGAGCTGTGAGTAAGTTTTAGGTCTCTGACCAACCTGGAGCCTAAGGAGCGATGGTTATAGATTATTGAAAAACTTAAAGGGCTGACCAAGATCTCAAACGAGAACCTGCGTCTAATTACCAAAGTGAGTAAGGGGATATTGACGGGGTAATCTGCGTCCAATTTATTGATCTTAAGTGGTTATCTCTCAGTATAGTGTTCATAGATAACCAGTATTGCATTTTTAAATTTCCCAGGCATAAGGCCCAAGGAAAAGAGTGTGTTTAAAATCAAGTTTGTCTTGATAATCATCATTAGTGGATTGGCTTTTTTTTATGGTTCTTTCCTTTATGCACAGGAAGAGACTTCCGGCGATCATGTGCGTATACGTTGGTTGGCCCCTTCTAGTTTTGAAGAAGTACGCACCGAAAAAATTGGTATCTACTTCGAGGTGGACCCTGAGTGGCACGTGTATTGGCGAAACCCGGGAGATTCCGGAGCCGCGCCCCGTTTTAATATACAGGCTTCGGGGGCAAGCATAGGAAATATTGAATGGCCTTTTCCAACTCGTTTGAAGGTGGAACACCTTACAAACCTGGGTTATGAGAGCAGTGTTGCCTATCTTTTTGACCTGAAACCCAAGTCAGGAGCTGAGCAAGTCGCTTTGAAAGCGGATCTTGAATGGCTTGTGTGTAAGATCGAGTGCATTCCAGGACGTGGCACCATAACCTTAACCCGCCCTGTTGGGAAGCAGCCCAAATGGACAGGAGATGACTTGATAATAAGGGATTACTTTGCAGAGAGAGTGCCTATCTCGAGTGAAAGCAGCCCTTGGATGATAAAATCGCTGGTTCCTCAAGGAAAAGACCGCATACGCCTGTTGATTGAAGCACGTGAGAAAGGTCAGGTACCACAGGTTTTTCCACTGGATGGAAAAGTCATCTCTCCCGCCAAGCCAAGGGTCCGACGAGATGGTTGGTCACTCATCTATCTCTTCCAGCGCCAGCCTGAGGCGACTACTCCCGCGGTAACTAGTTTTGTCATCAGTGATGGAAAACAGGCCTGGAAGTTTGATGATGTCTCCTTCGGTAGCCCTCTACCTACTGAGAAGTGGCGTCCCATTTGGCTGATCATCCTCACGGCATTTATTGGCGGGGTTATATTGAATCTGATGCCCTGTGTTTTTCCTGTTCTTTCAATTAAGCTGCTTGGCTTAATAGGGGAGGGCTATAGCGGTGGTTCTCGCCCGTTGGAAGGGCTCATTTATGCTGCTGGCGTGGTTAGCACCTTTACGATCCTAGGCTTGTTACTTTTACTACTTCGAGCAGGAGGGGCATCTATAGGGTGGGGTTTTCAACTTCAGTCCCCTGAAGTGGTGTTGAGCCTGATTGTATTATTTTGGGTGATGGCCATGTCTTTTCATGGAGTCTTTGAATTTGGTCAACACTTGGTGAAGGTTGCAGGCCTGAGTAAAGGGGGAACCTTTGGTACAGGTGCCCTTGCAGTGTTTGTTGCTGCACCCTGTACTGGACCATTTATGGGCGTAGCGTTGGGTTCTGCAACAATATTACCTCCACTGGAGGCCATGCTTATCTTTGTCTCTATGGGGATTGGTTTAGCAGCTCCATTCTTAATTCTCTGTGTTAGCCCATCACTCCTAAGAAGGCTTCCATCTCCGGGACCATGGATGGAAAAACTTCGCCAATTTCTGGCTTTTCCGCTCTACGCTACAGTGATTTGGCTCCTTTGGATTCTGGGTCGAATGGAAGGAGAGATGGGTTGGCTAATGGGTACCTCTATGGTACTGATAGCAACGATTATCCTCTGGATGATACATAACTCCACAGGTTTAATTAGGGGAATTTCCTGGGGGCTCTTATTTATCAGTTTGCCGTTAGCTTTTAAGGTTATGGAGCGAGCAGATCAGAAAATGATACAAACTTTAGTTTCATGGCAAAAGTATGATCCTGAACTGCTTAAACAGGCGCAACAAGAAAAGCGTTCAGTGTTTGTCGACTATACAGCTGCTTGGTGTGTTACCTGTCAGGTAAATAAAAAGCGAGTGCTTGATAAAGAGGAAACATTAAAACTCTTTCAGGATAATAATGTTTTGTTACTGCGTGCCGATTGGACTCGAGAAGACCCAGAAATTACTGAATCCCTGGCCGCATTAGGGCGCAACTCAATCCCTGTTTATGCTTGGTATCCTGCTGGAGCAAAGAGACCCAAGCTTCTACCCCAGGTATTGCAGGAATTTATGATTGTCGATTTGTTCGAAGATAGTAATAACAACGAAGAGGATGAGGAGCGATAGAGTTGAACCACTCTTAGTTGTACTGGGTGTGATGGATTTCCAAAATTGGCTAGAAAAATTCAAAATATAGGAAAAGTTTACGGTGCAAATTCAATGGTACCGGGCGGCGGTAAAAATAGTAGCCTTTTCTATGCTAGCTATAGTGGTAATGGCTGCGGTTGGCTATTACCAGCAAAGAGACCTTCCCAAAGACACAGCTCCACCACTAGAAGGTAAAACCATAAATGGAAACTTGTTAAACCTTAAAGAGATGG
Source organism: Microbulbifer mixtoriginis (SeqCode) (assembly GCF_052466765.1). Taxonomy (NCBI): domain Bacteria; kingdom Pseudomonadati; phylum Pseudomonadota; class Gammaproteobacteria; order Cellvibrionales; family Microbulbiferaceae; genus Microbulbifer; species Microbulbifer mixtoriginis (SeqCode). Next base: position 1,337,205 of record NZ_CP174289.1, on the reverse strand, counting down.
CAACTCATGGACCAGTCCTTATTTACTTTTGGGGCTCCTGGTGCCCTTATTGCCGTATAGTATCTCCCAAAATATCTGAGCTGGCGCGGGAATATCAGGTTTTGGGAATTGCCATGCGATCTGGTGATGAGGATGAGGTAGAGAAATATATGCTCCGGCACAATCTGAAGTTTCCTACAATCAATGACCCCGTGGGCAGAATAAGTTCCCGCTGGGGAATCAAAGTAACGCCAACGATGATTATTGTGGGGAGTGACGGAAAGATTGCCTGGACTACCAGTGGTGCTACCACCAAGCTTGGCTTGAAATTGCGTATGGAACTCACGGAATAGCCTTTTTAGCAGATTAATGACTCAATAGGTCGATGGTGTCACCAATTTTATCCCTACTTTATCAGATATCTAGACCTTCTCACTGAGGTATAACTATCTTAAATCTCTAGTCTTCTCAATTTTTCGGTCTCAGGCATGGGAGGCTTGTGTGTCGGTCATTGATTCATTTGACTACAAAGATCTTGATGCGCAGAGAGTTGGCAGATTTGATTTTGGGATCAATACCACATTTATTGTTTATCGCTTAAAAGATACCATTATTGATACAGGGCCTAGCAATCAATGGAAGTATGTCAAGTGGTTTGTGAAAAACAAACCGTTTCGTCAGCTGCTTCTTACTCACCATCATGAGGATCATAGCGGCAATGCCGGCGCAATCTATAAGTTGACAGGAGTTCAACCTCGTGCGCCCAAAGCCACTATAGAAATTCTTAAACGGGGTTTTCGTATACCGCCAATTCAAAGGCTAATTTGGGGAGCTGCCGGTCTGGCTGAAGCAGCCGAATTGCCAAAAGATCTGCGTATAGCCGGTGAGAAAACAATACCTATCGCTGCACCAGGCCATGCTAAGGATATGACCTGTTACCTGATGGAAGACCGGGGCTGGATTTTTACTGCTGACCTCTATGTGGCCAGTCATCTAAAAATGTTGCGTAAGGATGAGAGTATTCCGGTTTTGATGAAAAGCATGCGCAAAGTACTTCAATATGAATTTGATCTTATCTTATGTCCCCATCGGGGTTTGGTAGAGAATGGTAAGAAAAGGCTTCAAGAAAAGTATGATTACTTGCTTAACCTGTCGAGTTCTGCTCAGGAGTTGGGGCGCCAGGGAGTATCACTTAAAGAAATTACTCGTCGCCTTTTGGGGAGGGAGAATATGATGGCTCTTCTTTCAGGTTATAACTTCAGTAAAAGAAACCTGATTGCTTCTTGTATGTCCATGGATCCATCAAAGTACACCGAGTAGCTATTAGCCATATTTTATATTTTTATTTCTTTTATCTGATTGTTTTTCTATTGGTTGTTTTTACTTCTGGGTTACTTTAAATTTGTTGCTTAATTTTATAAAAGTTAGGTGAGCAAGTAGTGAAGCGTGAAGTTAGAAAAGTTGGCCTAATTGGTGGTATGAGCTGGGAGAGTACACAGCTTTATTACAGGTTAATTAACCAAGGGGTCAATCGATGTCTTGGAGGATTACATTCAGCAGAGATTATTTTATACAGTGTCGACTTTTATAAAGTGGAGAAGCTACAGCGATCCGGTAACTGGGATGAGGCAGGCTACCTTTTAGCACAAGCCGCCAAAGCGTTGGAAGCTGCTGGGGCAGATTGCATTCTAATTTGTACCAACACCATGCATAAAGTCGCGGATCAGGTGACGGCTTCCGTAGGTATTCCTCTCTTACATATTGCCGATGCTGTAGCTGAAGTTTTACTTAGAGATAAAGTCAATAAGGTAGGGTTGCTGGGTACTGCTTTCACCATGGAACAGGATTTTTATCGTAAATACCTTCAGGAAAAGTACGGAATAAACCTGATAGTTCCCACAGCCGCGGATAGGGAAATTGTCCATCGGGTAATTTATGAGGAGCTTTGTAAGGGCAAAGTTGAAGTTGCATCAAAGCAGCAATATCTGCGTATTATCCACTCGTTGTCAGCTCAAGGGGCGGATGGTGTGATTCTTGGCTGTACCGAGATTGGTATGCTGGTTTCACAAGAGGATGTGACTATCCCACTGTTGGATACTACTCAAATTCATGCGAATAAAGCTGTGGAATTTTCCTTGAACGCTTCCTAGTTAGTTTTTGGGGCCTATAGGAATATATTGGGGTCCAATACCTTTATGTGGATGTTGGTCCCTACTTATTTTACCTTTTTAGGATGGGCTATTTCACTCTGGAGTAAAAATCAGTTACTATTTCGCATATCCTTTGTTTGTATGACAGTTGCCTACCTAGTACTCTGAAAATTACTTCCTATTAATCTCCTTTAGTTCGTTTTGCTGTGAATTCTCAAAGTGACATGAATGTCATTATCACCTCAATAGACATGATTTAAATTGTAAATACCTGTTATTTAGGTATTTTAATTTTCCATTTTTGCTGGCATTTTTTACCTGTGTCACGCTTCTTGCAGTGATGAAGAATGATGATGTCCATCATTGGAGGGGCGGGCTATATCAGTACGCTATTCGGCACGTACTGTTCCAATCAGGATAGATTGCTTCGTACCCGGTACCACACTGCCGAAAAATGATCGATTAGCATTGGAAGATAAAACCAATAATTGACAGGGTAATTACATGAAAGAAAATAAGAAGCGTTGGCTAGCGGCCTGTGGCGCGCCATCGCTATTGGCAATGGCGGTTGCCGCTGTGTCCAGCCCCGCAGTTGCCGAGGATGCACTTCTGGAGGAAGTCATCACTATCGGTACCCGTGTTGAGGGGCGTTCGGCTACGGATTCCTCCGCACCTATCGATATCGTTACTGGTGACGAATTTGTTAACCAAGGTGATGGTGACCTCAACAACCTGCTGCGCAATGTTGTGCCTTCCTACAATGTCAATGCCAAGCCGATCTCCGATGCCGCATCGATTGTACGCCCGGCCAACCTGCGTGGACTGCCGCCCGATAGCACCCTGGTTCTAGTAAACGGTAAGCGCCGCCACCGTGCTTCTGTGATTGCTTTCCTTGGTAGTGGCGTATCAGATGGCGCTCAGGGCCCGGACATCTCTGCTATACCAGCCATAGCACTGAAACAAGTTGAAGTACTCCGTGACGGTGCGGCCGCTCAGTACGGCTCTGATGCCATTGCTGGGGTGATTAACTTCCAGCTTAAAGATGCTGCTGAGGGTGGCACCGTTGAGGTGAAGCATGCTACCACTGCCGAGGGTGATGGCGACCAGAGTATGGTTGCTGCCAACTTTGGCCTGCCGTTGACCGATTCTGGTTTTGTAAACTTCAGTATGGAGTATCGCGAGCAGGACTCCACAAGCCGCAGTACCCAGCGGGACGATGCTGCGCAGCTGATCGCCGATGGCAATACTCATGTTGCTAATCCAGCGCAAATTTGGGGTCAGCCCGAAGTTGATGATGACACTAAGTTCTTTATTAACAGTGCCATTGAGCTGAACGATACTGCTGAACTATATGCCTTTGGTAACTATGCCAGCCGTTCCACCGATGGAGGATTCTATTTCCGTAATCCAGAAAATCGAGATGGGGTTTTTACCTATAAGGATAAGATTGACACAAATGGTGATGGGGTCCCTGACAAGGAGGTTGTTTTACCTCTGATAGGTGACTTAGATCCCAGCAATGGTATTGATAATTGTCAGAATGTCAGTGTCTCTGAAGCCCATGATCTCGATGAATGTTTCTCCTTTACCGAGATGTTCCCTGGCGGGTTTACTCCACGCTTTGGTGGTGATCTAGAAGATTACTCCATGGTCTTCGGGTTACGTGGTGAATTGGCCAATGGTATTGGTTACGATGTCAGTGCCAGTAGGGGCCAGAACAAAGTAGATTTCCATATCTACAATACCATTAATGCCACAATGGGCCCAAATACCCCAACCAGCTTTAGCCCTGGTGGTTATGCGCAAACTGAGACCAATTTTAATATTGACCTGACCAAGGCTACTGAAATTTCCGGTAAGGCATTGTATATGGCCGGGGGCTTTGAGTGGCGTGAGGAAGAGTTCGAAGTCAATATGGGGGATGAAGCCTCATGGACTCAAGGTCCATTGACAGAACAAGAATTCCTTATCGGTTCTAATGGTTTTTCTGGGTTCGGACCTGAAGTTATTGGTACTTTCGACCGCGATAATATTGCGCTCTATACCGACTTTGAACTGGAAGCGACTGATAATCTTCGTTTGGGCACAGCCCTACGCTGGGAAGATTTCTCAGACTTCGGTAGTACTTTCAACTATAAGGTTTCCGGACATTGGGCAATTAATGATGTAATCGCCTTGCGCTCTACATACAGTACCGGCTTTCGTGCACCTACACCAGCCCAGTCAAATATAAGTAATGTGACTACGGCTTTTGCAGATGGTCAGCTAGAGAATAAAGGTACTATCCCACCGACAAACCCTGTTGCGGTATTAAAGGGTGGAAAGCAACTACAACCTGAAGAGTCGAAAAACTTTACTATTGGCGCCATTATTGCTGCCGGTGACTGGGATATTACCCTCGATTATTTCCAAATTTCCGTAAGTGATCGTATCACCCAGTCTGCGGATCAGGAACTAAGTGAAGCGGAAAAAGCGCAACTAGTAGCCGATGGTATTAGCGGAGCTGATTCTCTAACCTCGATTCGCTTTTATACCAATGACTTCGACACCAAGACCCGTGGAATTGATGTGGTGGCAACCTATCCGCTCGGAGATGCCACTGACTTAAGTTTCGCAGCAAACTGGACTGATACAGAAGTCACCAAGTATCGGGAAGAAACCATCAGTGATATGCGCCTTGGGCAGTTGGAAGATGGTCTACCCAACATTCGTGGTAATGCAACCATTTCTCATGCGGGTGAAGGATGGCGTGGTCTAGTTCGATTGAACTACTATGGCAGCTACTGGGAAGCGCACCTGGATGATTACAGCCTACCCATTGATGCCGGTGATGAGTGGACTGTGGATATAGAGGGTGCCTATGACTTTAGCGATTCGCTGTCGCTGATCGCAGGGGCTGAAAATCTGTTTAATAACTACCCAGATAAGAACCCCTGGTCAGGTGTTGCAGGCGCTGAATACCCCGAGACAGCACCAATGGGCTTTAATGGTGCGCTCTACTACGTACGTGCACAGTATGAGTTTTAAGCCCTTAGTGAATAGCTTTACTTAAAAGCTTTCGTTACTATAAAAAAGCCCGCTTTGTGCGGGCTTTTTTACATGTCCCAGAGAGAGTTAGTTGCCATAGATAAGGTGATACGTTCTTTGTCTTGTATCTGCTTCAAGTCCTCAAAGACTTCTTTTACTTCCATGGACTCAATAGCGCCGTACACCGCTTCGTAAAGACTGGAAAAATATCGGTCTACTTCCCTTCCAATATTATTGACCTCTTTGATAGTGGGGGGGTCACTAAGTGGCAGTTGACGAATAAAATCGTGGGCGGATTCTTCATGGGTGTACTGCAACCAGGTCTGCATGACCTTTTGCTGGGCGATTTCTCCATAGTTTGAGAGGTTTCTCGCCATACGTTGTTCATGCTCTAACATATGCCTTAATAACAGCTGAGTTCGATAATCTTCAGATTTTTCAAGTAAATTCTCGTAAAGGTCTGCCATATCCAGGTGAAACTTTTCTGCATCCTGAATGATTTCAAATGCCTGCTTGAAAGTCTTCATAGGTCTGCCCTTTGATACCCAGGAAATTGTTATTGGGCGGAAAACAGGTCGTATCTTCTTGCGGCCATACCCTAATTAATCTTTATAGTGCATTTATCCAGTTGATCAAGATCTGAGGAAAAATACCGAATACTAACAGAGCCCCCGTCAGTGCCAGTAGTAACAACTGGCCAGATGCAGCAATTTGTACTGTGCCGTTAGAGGTTGTATTCAGGGAGCTATCACGCTGTACTAGGGTAAGAAGTAGTCTTAGATAATAGAAAAGTCCCAGAGCACTACCGATAACCACACCCGCTAGAAGCCCCCACATTTCACCCTCAACCCCTGCTGTAAACACGTAGAACTTGCCAATGAAGCCAATAGTTAGCGGTATGCCGGCAAGGGAAAGGAGCATGGCAGCGAAACAGCTGGCCAACCAGGGGGAGCGCCAAAGCAACCCCTGATAAAATGCACGCTGATAGGGGTTCTGGCTATCTGAAGTGGGATTTTCAGGGTACTCTCCACTGAGCACTTTTTCTTCAACCGAATCGGCGACCAAGCCCACTATCGCAAAAGCACCTAGGGTAGTAATTATGTAAGCTATCAAGTAATAAATAACGGCCTCTGTGCCAAAGGTGCTTTTTCCTATGATAAAAGCCACAATCAAATAACCGATATGTGCAATTGAAGAGTAGGCTAAAAGGCGTTTGATATTCGACTGCATTAATGCGAGAAGATTTCCTACAATCATACTGGCTATGGCTGCAATAGAAAGCATATCGATTAAAGTTTTGCTGCTGTATAGGTCCAGAGTATTAAAGAAACGTAATAGGAAGCCAATAACCGCCCCTTTGGCTACGGTTGCAATCAAGGCTGTTGTTGGCGTGGGGGCCCCTTGGTAAACATCAGGTGTCCAAATATGAAAGGGCACAAGTGATAATTTAAAAGCCACAGAGATAAGAAATAAAGTAACTCCAGTCGCAAATAGCGTGGAGGTCTGGGATAACTCGGTAATTCGAGAAGCTATGCCGGTAAAGTCTAGCGCGCCAGAAGCGCTATAAATAAGCGCAATACCGAACAGGCCTAATGCAGTGGATAGTGCTGATAGAATTAAATATTTAATGGCTGATTCAAGGGACTGAAGCTGCTCTCTTTTTGGGGATAGATCGCCAGTTAAGGAAAAACCTAGCATAGGATAAAGAGAGAGGCTAATTAACTCAAGTCCCAGGAAAAATGTAGCAAAATGGCTGGAGAAAATCAGAGTGCAGGCACCAAGCATTGCCAGAAGCAATAAAATATAATATTCCTCTGGATAACTACCAGCTACTCCTTTTGGGTCACAGCGTAGACGTAGGTAGTTGAACCCCATAATACTGACGGCAAAGGCGGTTACCAGTAATATAAGTGTGAAAAATAATGCAGTGTAATCGATCAGGATAAGCTCAGTTACCTGAAGCGAGCTTGTCGCACCAGTTAGTTCATCGGCAACCCAAAAGCAAGAAGCCATGGCAAGCAGTAGAGTGATTAGGGTGGTTACCAATGCGCCCAGGTGCCCACGCCAAAAAGATACCTGTAATAATAGAATAACTATACCTGCACTAAGTATCAGTAGTGGCAGTATTCCAAAAAGTTCCTGTGCACTCATGGGGTGTTATCCTCAACTGAGGTCGGTTTAAGCTTGGGTGAGAGAGTCTGAGATGATAATTGTTCATTTAAGATTTTCTGATCATTTAAAACAGCATCAATTCTTGTTGCGGACCGTTGAACAGTTGGATCGGCAATATCAAAAACTGGTTGTGGGCGTAAACCGATAAAGACTAATAGGACGGCGAGAGTGAGGAGGGCGCTAGATTCCCGTATGCTGAGATCTGTAGCCTCGTACTCCTGAATCGGCTTTTCCAGTCGCTTGTTCAGTTTCCCAAAGAATACCTTTTGCATCATGAGTAAAGCATAGAGCGCTGCACCAATGAGTCCAACTGCTGCCAGGGCTGTAAGCCAGTGATTACTTCGGAAACTACCTACGAGTACGGTGAACTCAGCAACAAAATTGCCTAAACCAGGTAGGCCCAGAGATGCTACTGCGAAGAAAAGCGCAACGGCGGATAACTTTGGCAATCTGGCCCAAAGACCGCCCAACTGGTGCATATCTCTGGTGTGAAAGCGGTGCTGAATAGCACCCACCAGGGCAAATAAAGCTGCAGTGCTCAAGCCGTGAGCGATCATTTGCATAACAGCTCCTTGAATAGCAATAGTATCAAGGGCATACAAGCCAAGTAACACAAACCCCATATGGCTAACACTGGAATAAGCTACCAACCTCTTCATGTCTCTTTGAGCAAAGGCGAGCATTGCTCCGTAAATAATACTGAGTGCTCCAATAGTCATTGCTACCGGTGCAAATGCTATTGAGCGTTCAGGAAATAGCGGTAGGTTGAAGCGCAACAAGCCATAAGCGCCCGTTTTAAGGAGAATGGCGGCCAGCAGGATACTCCCTGCTGTAGGTGCCTGAGTATGCGCGTCTGGTAACCAAGTATGGAAAGGTAAAGCTGGTAATTTGACTATGAAAGCAACAAAGAACCCTAGCATTATCCAGTAGGCAATTCCGGGTGATAGACGGGCATCTAGTAGGGCATTGTAATTAAAAGTGAGCTGCCCGGTGTTGGTGTAGTGGATATAAACAAGAGCAACTATCGCAATAAGCATTAGAAGACTGCTTGCTTGAGTAAAAATAAAGAACTTGATTGCGGCGTAAATACGTTGCTCATAACCCCATACTGCGATTAAGAACAGCATGGGTATCAGCATGACTTCCCAGAAAAAGAAGAAAAGGAAAAGATCAATAGCGGTAAAGACACCAACAACACCGGCTAAAGTCCATAGGTAATTGAAATAGAAGAAACCTCTGCGAAAATTAATATCATTCCAGGTCATTACTATCCCAAAAATTCCCATTGCCAGTGTCAGTACCAGCATGAGAAAACTTAAGCCATCAATGGCTAAATGGAAGTCAATTCCAAATCTGGGAATCCAGGGTATTTGTAAACTCTCCCACCAAGGCTCCGATGTGCCAACTTCTGTTGAATGAATAAATGTTGAGTAGTTTGTGAGTAATAAGGCGGCAAGTAATAAGCTGATCATACTGATCCAGCGCCCACCAGTTTTAAAATAGCGCTCAGCTAGCCAGGCTAGCACGCCGCCGGCGAACAATATAATAATGATCGTTAAAAGGGTCATAACGCCACCAGAAGTGCGAGGAATAGAATGGAACCAACGGCGAAGGTAGTTAGGTACCAACGCACTTGTCCATTTTGCGAGGTACTTAGAAGAGCATGCATTTGTCGGCTAATTATTGCGGTGCCTTTGTAAATACTATCAATAATATCATTGTGGTTTATTTGAGTAAGAAACTTGAAAGGTCGCACCAGTAGATGATCGTATATCCAATCGAATCCCCAGCCGGAGAACCAGAACTGCAATAGACTTGAACGTTGTTCTCCTGTTCTTTGCTCATGACGGAATAACTTCCAGGCAATGGCAAGGCCTATTAATGGCATTGCAATAGCAGTGCCTTCGATCCAGGGGGAGTGGGCTTCGTCTGGGCGAACACCAAATACGGATTGCAGCGGCGGGGCCAATAAGCCACCAAATAATGCCAACACTGCGAGAATACAGAGAGGTATGCTCATTACAGGAATATTGGCATCTTTACAATGAGTGGAAGCTTGACCCTCTCTTCCCAAAAACACGAGAAATAATACACGGAAACTGTAAATTCCAGTTACGAGTGCTCCGAGTATGCCGGCGAGCCACAAGATGTTAATGCCTTGGTGATATTCCCAGGCGCTCAATAATATATGGTCTTTACTATAGAATCCTGAGGTGAAGGGAAGTGCAGCAAGGCATGCACATCCAATGGTAAAACAAATAAAAGTGAGTGGTATTTTTCGATAGAGTCCACCCATTGAAAAAACATTTTGTTCATGATGCAGGCTTAAAATTACTGATCCTGCAGATAGGAATAGCAGGGCCTTAAAAAATGCATGAGTCATTAAGTGAAAAATAGCGCCAGACCAAGCACCAACGCCTAAAGCAAGAAACATGTAACCGATCTGACTAATTGTGGAGTAGGCGAGTACTCTTTTTATGTCACTTTGAGCTATTGCACTGAAGCCAGCCAGAAGTAGTGTGAGAGCGCCAACGGCTGCCACAGCGGTCATTGCCACTTCCGATAACATATAAAGAGGATGCATACGGGCAATTAAATATACACCTGCGGTAACCATAGTGGCAGCATGTATCAGGGCACTCACTGGTGTTGGACCAGCCATGGCATCAGGTAGCCAGGTTTGCAGTGGTAATTGTGCCGACTTACCCACGGCACCACCCAGTAAGAGAAGGCACGCTAAAGTGACTATGTCATTGTTTACATCTGGACCGTTTATGGTCGAGACAAGCTCAGGAATGTTTAGTGTTGAGAATTCATAGAAAAGCAGAAACAAGCCGATAGCCATTGCCGTATCACCAATACGGGTGACGATAAAAGCTTTTTGGGCAGCTGCTCCATTGGCTGGATCCTTATACCAAAAACCAATCAGAAGATAGCTGCAGAGTCCAACACCCTCCCAGCCAAGATAAAGTAAGACCAGATTATCAGCCAAAACCAGAATCAACATGGCACAGACAAACAGGTTTAGGTAAGCGAAGTAACGGCGGAAATCCAGGTCTTCCCGCATATAGCCCACTGAATAGAGGTGGATAAGAAACCCAACACCAGTGATAATCAGTAACATCACCATGGTTAGCCAGTCCACGTGAAAATTGAAACCTAGTTTCAGGTTGTCCACCAACATCCACGACCATAGAGAAATATTGATTGATTCAGAGGGATTCCCCCAAAATAAAACAATAGCCACAATTATTGTAAATAGAGCAGCCAAGCCAACACTGCCTACGCCGATATAGGCAATCACTTTTTGCGAAGGCTCATCCCGATGAAATAGTGGGATAGCTACCAATGTGAGGAAGCCAATCAGTGGTAAAAGTGGCACCCAAGCTAATAGGCCCTGCATGTTAGCCTCTCAGTTCATTTAATTGATCAATATCAACAGTATGCTTGCGATGATAAAATTGCAGAACTAAAGCAAGCGCAATTGCTACTTCAGCTGCCGCAAGAGTGACGACAAATAGGAACATTACCTGGCCATCAGCATTCCCCCAATGTGCACCAGCGACTACGAACATCAGTGCTGCAGCATTTGTGCAAATCTCCACACACATCAGCATGAAAATGACATTTCTTCGCATCATTAATCCTGCCAGTCCCAAGCAAAAAAGGATGGCTGCAAGTAGAACACCTGCCTCAAGACCTGGTGCGGTTTCAATTGGCATTATTAGATCCCTCTGAATCAATATTTCTACGACGAGCTAAGTGAAATGCACCAACTAATCCAGCCAGCAATAACATTGAAGCCAACTCTACAGCGAGAACATAGTGGCTAAATAGCGCGATACCTACTTGTTTGGGGCCTATGTAGTGATAGGTTTGACTTGAAGAGATTTGTCCATTACTCACCAATATAATAAGTTGAGCTAATAATAAGGCAGACAATAAAGCCGGGCCGATCCAGGTTCTGGGCTGAAGCCACGCCTGTTCCTGAGCTACAGTGGAATCTCCCTGGTTGAGCATCATAATGACAAAAATAATCAATACCATAATTGCCCCGGCATAAATAATCACTTCTAGAGCAGCAGCGAGAGGGGCTCCAAATTGATAAAAGATTACAGCCACTGCGAGTAGCGATGTCACTAGATAAAGAAGGGCATGTACAGCATTTTTATGAAAAATAACCATGGTTGTGGACGCTACGGCTATGGCAGCTGTCAAATAGAAGATAAGATTCATGCCTTTCGGCTCCCTGGTATTGTGTTAGTCGGTTGAGTGATTTTTTCTCAGCGACTTTTCTTGTTTAGTGAATTATTTTTGTTGTTTTTAATTATTGTTTTCTTTGCCGGCGACTGTTGGCTTGTTGATGATTGTTGGGGCCAATAATGATGTGTATTTTTAAAGCTATAGATTCAGGCCCTTAACATTAATTGGCTCTGCTTCATTATCTGCCTGGCCCTTATCTTTTCCTTTTATGGCTTTGCCTGCGACCTGATAAAAACTATAGTCGTGATATTTTCCTGGTCCATCGATCAATAGATCTTCCTTTTCATACACCATGTTTTGACGATCGTATTCACACATTTCAAAATCAGGTGTTAATTGGATAGCATAAGTTGGGCATGCATCTTCACAGAGTCCACACATGATGCAGCGCGAAAAATTAATACGGAAATATTCTGGACGCCAACGACCATCAGGATCTTCGGTTTTCTGTAAAGAAATACAATCTGGCGGGCAGGCAACTGCACAAAGATTACAGGCTACGCAGCGCTCCTCGCCATTGGGATCCCGGCTTAAAATAATTCTCCCACGGTAGCGTGGTGCTAGGTAAGGTTTCTCCTCTGGATACTGAACGGTGACATTACGCCGGAATAGGTGTTTAAATATTAACCACATACTGCGAATTTGACTGGCGATCATTTCCGTCCTCCTGCAATACTGTGGGGATGTGATTGAATGCCTAGGCGATCCATAACAGTACTCCAGCGGTTGCGAGCAGATTAAACAGAGACAAGGGCAACATGACCTTCCAGCCAAATTTCATCAACTGGTCGTATCGAGGACGAGGAAGGGCTGCACGCAATAGAATGAAAATGGCAACCAGAAAAGCAGTTTTGAGGCAGAACCAGATAATAGGAGGGAGTAGAGGGCCATGCCATCCTCCTAGAAATAAAGTGGTGATTAGTGCGGATATCAGAATTACAGCAAGGTATTCACCAACAAAAAACATTCCAAACTTCATACCTGAATACTCAGTATGAAATCCTGCTGTTAATTCATGTTCTGCCTCGGGGAGGTCAAAGGGTGTCCTGCGACTCTCGGCGATACCGGCAATAAAGAAAACAATAAAACCTAGAAACTGGGGCACAATAAACCAGGTGTCCGCCTGGGCATTGACAATATCCCTCAAATTGAAACTACCGGACATCATCACTACACCCATCAGGCTCAACCCCATAAAGACTTCATAGGAGACTGTCTGTGCGGCGGCTCGGAGACCACCTAGTAGCGCATACTTATTATTAGAGGCATAGCCACCAAGGATGATGCTGTAAACGGCAATGGAGCTCATTGCAAGCACAAACAGTAGACCAATATTAAGATCGGCAACCCCAATACTTGGTGACATGGGCACTACGGCAAAAGCAATCAGCATGGTTGCCATAACGACTGTAGGCGCTAGAACAAAGACAGGAATATCGGCAAACCGAGGAATGAAGTCTTCTTTAAAGAACAGCTTAATCATATCGGCAAGAACTTGTAATGTGCCGAAGGGACCCACCCGATTTGGACCTGGCCGATCCTGCCAAAATCCAAGAAGTCGTCTCTCTCCCCAAGTGAGAATAGCTGCGAGTAACACGGTAACGATAAGTACACCGAAAATATTGAGCAGAGTAATCCAGATTGGTGTACTCATGGCTTATTGATCCTCGCTAATCATAGGTGCCACTGCCGGACGTAGAGAGGCATAGCCAGGAATCTGAGGAGCCAGGCTCTCCATTCCCGGTAATCCAAAAGGCACACCAATACACCCATGGGGTATGGTGTTGCAGGGTCTTATTTCTGCTCTATGGGTGTCATTGCTGGTTTCTATATCTACCAGTTCTCCCATAGTCAGAGTGTAGTGAGCTAGGGTATCTGGATGTATTAATATAAATGGAGCATCAATAATCTCAGAGAGAGACATTGATTGGTTACTGAGTTCCTCACTACCAAAGAGGCGATAAATGGGAAGCATCTGTACTTTATTGGAGGTTTCTGATGGATGCTCTAATTCACCACTAGAGGGGAGGTATTCAGAGATAGGTCGTGGAGCTCGTTCAATTCTTTTGCCTGACGGCCCCCCTTTACGCTCACCACCAACTTGTTGTTGAAACTTAAAGATAGATTGGTTGGAGTTCCATCCTGGTGACCAAATATTTGCCTGGAGTGGAGTTTTATTGGGATTGTGTATGCCTTCCATACTGAAGCTCATGGGAGCATCAGGATCTTTAATAGGGGGTGTTTCTGAAACATGTTGTTGGGCGTGGATAGCGGTACGCCCACTATAACGGGCACTTTGTCGAGCGATCTTAAGACCATCAATGCGATAGTCTTCATTGGGGCCGAGATCAGCGAGAACCCCCAGTGTCGTGAACTCCTTCGCTATGGCATTACTGAGATCTGTACTGTGCTTCCAGCTGTTGATCACTGAGAGGTTAGCGGACTTCTCAGTACAGAAATCTACAGCATCTACTAGCCAGCGCCAGCTCTCCTGAATGTACCCTTTGCCTTCATAGACTGCATAAAACCGCTGGGCTAAACCATTATTATTTATATAAGTACCTTGTGATTCGGCCGTTGTAGATGCTGGGAAGATCCAGTTGGCTCTCTTGGCGGTAGGCGTAAGTAGAGAATCCATCAGAATAACTTCATCCACTAGAGAAAAAATCTTCTCTGCAGATGGTGTATCCAGTCGCCGATATAGATCATTTTCCAGCACAACAAGACTGGTTGGAATAGTATTCTTTGTTGTTGTCAGTGACTCTAAGAGCTGATCCAGATTGTTATCACTTTCATTAACAAGCTGAATTAATCCCAAGCTGTTAACTTCGCCACAGTTTAAATACAGATTAGTGGGTGACTTTTTGCGATCGCTTATTACGCAAGCCAGCTTGGCTACGGCGCTTAAAGTGTCGGGATGCCTGCTGGATACTCCGGATATAATCAGTGGATTAATCGCGTTTTCCAGTATTTGAGCCACGTGTCTAATCTGTTTCTGTAGTTCTGAGGTATTTTCAGTTCCCTGGTTGTTAGAATTTTTGATTTCCTCAGTGAGTGCATTAGTAAACTGTACAACTTTTTCTGGTGACTCAAACAGGGTAGTTTTGGCTATATCTGTGAGGTCGGTAAGCTCTGTTCCTATAAAAATAATCGGGCTGGGATCACCCTCTAGTTGTCTTACGGAAGCATCTTGCCACAAAGGAATTTTTAAATTTTGTGCTTGCTTTTTTTGACGATTACGTGCTGCTTGACGCACAGCCAAGGCAATACGGGGCGCCGTGTTATAGATATCTTCACCGATTATCAGAACCGCATCTGCGGATTCTATTTCTGGAGTATTGGGACTTTTTATTCGTTCGTCACTCTGTATAGCGTTGATCTGTTGCAATAATTGCTGATCGAGACGGTTTAGCCCAGAAAAGAAATTGTCGGCTCCAACTAGTTGCTGTAGAGCAAAATTATTTTCTATTGATGCTCGGGGAGAGCCAACGCCAATGATCCGGCGGAGTTGGCGTTGAGCAGCGGTGACTTGTACCGATAGGTGTAGAACACCATCGCGGGGGTTTACTTTACAGTGAAGTTTATCTTTTGAATCTGCAGTGGAGCTAATAAGCTCCTCATTATGTACACTCAATACCTGATCAATGCGTGTTGAGCCATTGACATATTCGTACCCGAAACGACCTCGATCGCAGAGAAAGTAACCGTTTATATCGTGGTGGAAGAGATTGGTAATACGCCTTAGTACAGGGTCCTTACCATTGCTGGATTCTCTTGCACCAGGTGCAGTGTTACACCCTACTGCACAGTGTTCACAAACCGAAGGCGCTGTTTGTAGATCCCATTTTCTAACAAAATGTGCACTGAATGTTTTATCAGTGAATACACCGGTAGGGCAGACTTCAACCAAGTTTCCGCTGAAGCCATTTTGTAGGCGACCTTCTTCTTGACGACCAAAATAAACCTGATGATTACGACCGAGTGCCTGTAAATCACTCCCTCCAGCATAATCGTTGTAAAACCGTACACAGCGATAGCAAGTAATACACCGATTCATTTCATGATTGATAAATGGACCAAGATATTGATTGCGATGTGTGCGCTTGGTGCCCCTATAGCGGCGCATGGTGTGACCTGACATTTCAGTCATATCCTGCAAGTGACACTCACCACCTTCCTCACAAACTGGACAGTCGTGGGGATGATTGGTCATCAGGTCTTCAATGATACTACCGCGAAATTCTTTTGCTGCCTCGGCATTGACACTGTAGATACCACCATCTCGAACTGGTGTCATACAGCTCATAATTAATCGACCCGATTGGTCTTCAGTGTCTTTATATTCGATCATGGCACATTGCCGGCAGGCACCTACCGAGCCCATTTCAGGGTGCCAGCAAAAATAGGGGACATTTAGACCTACAGTCAGACAGCTGCTGAGAAGATTTTGATCGCCATCAACCTGATACTTCTCGCCATCGATCGTTATGGTTGGCATCGTTAATCCATTATTTATTTGATATTATTGGGAGTCCGGCCAATCTCTTTCGCTAGTTATTTATAGGGGCAACAGCCTTTCTTGATATGATCTATATAGTCCTGTTCAAATAGTTTGAGGGAACTCTGAATGGGTTCTGCTGCCCCAGGAGCCAATGCACAGAAAGTTTTACCTGGGGCAATGCGCTTACATTGCTCATGTAGCAATTCAAGGTCTTCGGGTAGACCTTCCCCATTCTCGATTCTTTGCAGAACTTTCACAATCCAGGGCAAGCCATCTCGGCAAGGAGTACACCATCCACAGGATTCGCGCGCAAAAAACTGTGTAAGATTTAGTACCAGCCCAATAGGACAGGTTTTATCATCTAACACAATAATTGTACCGGTCCCCATACGGCTACCAGCCTTGCCGATCACGTCATAATCCATAGGAAGATCAAGGTGATCGGGCCCCAGGAAATCAGTAGATCCTCCGCCTGGTAGGAAGCCTTTTAGCCGAAGTCCATCTCTCATGCCACCGGCATACTGTTCAATAATTTCGCGAATAGGGGTACCCATTGGCAATTCCCAAGTGCCGGGATTTTTGACTTTGCCGCTGACGCCAAATATTTTACTGCCAGCATCCTGTCCGACGCCCAAGCCACGGTACCAGTCGACTCCATATGCTACCAAATGGGGTATATTGCAGAAGGTTTCTACATTATTTACAACTGTAGGTTTACCCCATAAGCCACTTACTTGAGGGAATGGTGGTTTAGCTCTGGGGATTGCACGTTGCCCTTCGAGAGCATTGAGAAGAGCTGTCTCTTCACCGCAGATATAATTACCTGCACTGCGATGCACAAAAATTTCCAATGAAAAATCACTATCAAAAATATTTTTTCCGATAAGACCTTGAGATTTTGCTTCCTCTATTGCTCGCTCCAGGCGTTCTGCTGCCAGGTGATATTCCCCGCGAATGAATATGTAACCAATGGATGCGCCTATGGCGTAGGCAGCAATTGCCATCCCTTCTAATAATAAATGTGGATCACGCTCCATAAGGAGGCGGTCTTTGAATGTGCCCGGCTCCATTTCATCTGCGTTGCAGACAACAAACTTTTGCTCAGGGGATCCTTCGCCTCGGGGAACAAAGCTCCACTTCAATCCAGTGTTAAATCCCGCCCCACCGCGTCCACGTAACCCGCCATCTTTAACAAGATTGATAATGTCATCCGGTACCATAGAGTGCGCTTTGCGCCATCCTTGGTAACCATCATTATCCAGGTACCGGGTGATATCTGCTGCGGTATTTTCTTTGGTGATATTTTTAGTGAGAGGATTTGTCAGCATGGATTTGTTTCTTTTTATCGATTAGTGCGTCGATAGCTGATTCATCGAGGTTTCTATACATTTCCTCTCCCAGCATGAGTACAGGCGCTTTATCACAATCGCCTAAGCAGGGAGCCTCCAATAGAGTAAATATTCCATCATTTGTTGTCTGCCCTGGTTCAATTTGTAGACTCTGGCTTATGTGTTTTTGTAATTGATCACAGCCCATAACCCAGCAGCTGGCACTTTTACAAAGCAAGATCACTTCTTTCCCAACGGGCTGACGAAAAATTAGTTGAAAATAAGTGGCTACGCTCTCCAGTTGGGCTACAGGCATCTCCAAGTAGTTTGCAATGGCCCGTAGACTACCGTCTGAAATCCAGCCCCGATACTTTTGTACGATTCTAAGTGCTTCTAAACCCACAGAAGATTTTCCCTCATAGTGAGAGGCCTCTTCATCAATTTCTCGCTTTTCCTCATCGGTGAGGGTTTCGGAGAGTTCTTCTGGATCCTTGTTACTTTGCTCCATTACTTCGATCAGTTCCGGTTCTAGTACGCTGGACATTTTCGCCTCCTATGGTTGAATCACGGAGGCATCTAGAAGATGCTACTGCCGCCGGTGGTTACTGCGACATAAGAGCATCGAATCCTGTATTTCATAAAACTCCCCATAATCTAAGCTGAATTTATTGTTGTTATCGGTCAACATCTGCCATAACAAAGTCAATACTGGCAATGATTGCAATAAGATCCGCAATTAACAGTCCCCGTGACATAAGTGGAATCATTTGTAAATGTGGGAATGAGGGTGTGCGTATTCTGGTGCGGTATGATGTCGTCCCTCCATCGCTGACAATTTGATAACTGTTGAGGCCTTTAGTGGCTTCGATTGGGAAACACACCTCACCGGCGGGCATTACAGGTCCCCAACTGTTATTTACAAAGTGTTGGATGAGGGTTTCTATATCCTGCATAGTGCGCCCCTTTCGTGGAGGCGTCGTCAATGGGTGATCGGATTTATAGGGCCCAGCCGGCATATTTTCCAGGCACTGACGGATAATGCGCAGGCTCTGCCACATTTCATCCACTCGCACACGACACCGATCAAAACAATCACCACCATCATAGCTGGGAATATCGAATTCAAATTGGTCATAGCCACTGTAAGGGCGTTTTTTACGTAAATCCCATTCAAGCCCGGTTGCGCGCAGACCGGGACCCGTCACTCCCCACTCCAGTGCTTCAGCGGTATTGTAGACGCCGATGCCCCGTGTACGTTTTTGTAGCAGTTTATTTTTGATTACCATCCCGTCGTAATCGCGCAAGCGTTGTGGCATATAGTCGAGAAATTCCCGGACCATCTTTTCCCAACCCTCTGGCAGATCCTGGGCAACACCGCCGATCCGAAACCAGGCCGGATGCATACGCCCACCAGTGATGGCCTCGACTATGCCAAATAGCTTCTCCCGGTCGATAAACATGTAAAAGACAGGGGACATCTGTCCGACGTCCTGAGCAAAGGTGCCGAAAAAGACGAGATGGCTGGAAATGCGGAAAAACTCGCACATCATTACACGAATAACCTGGGCACGTTCTGGCACCTGAATTCCAGCGAGTTGCTCCAGAGCCAAAACGTAGGGCAGGTTATTCATAACGCCACCCAGGTAATCAATGCGATCTGTATAGGGCACATAGGTATGCCAGGCTTGGCGTTCTGCCATTTTTTCTGCGCCGCGATGGTGATAACCGATATCTGGTACCGCATCCACTATTTGTTCACCATCGAGTTGCAAGGCGATGCGAAAAACGCCATGCACACTGGGGTGGTTTGGCCCCAGATTTAGAAACATAAATTCTGAGTCTTCATTGGCACGAGCCATGCCCCAATCTTCAGGACGAAATAATAGTGCCTCTTGCTCCTTACGCTCTTTTTCTTCAGAAAGACTGAAAGGGTCTACTTCTGTGGCGCGGGCATGATGATCTTTACGCAGGGGATGTCCTTTCCAGGTAGTGGGCATCATAATCCGGCGCAAATGTGGATGCCCTTCGAAATTAATCCCAAAGAGGTCCCAAACCTCCCGCTCATACCAGTTAGCGTTTTGCCAAATATTATCAATTGATGGCACTGAAAGCTTGGATTCGTCCAGAGCGACTTTAATGCGGATAAATAAATTGCGAGTGAAAGAGAGGAGTTGGTAGACCAGGGTAAAATCACTAGCTGGCTGCTTTTCAGGTCCTTCTCCGCGGTTTACTCGCAAGCGCTCATCTATTGCGCTGAGGTCGTAAAGCATGGCGAATGGACGAGAAATATCCACCTTGAGGAATTGCAATAAGGGAATCAGGGACTGGGCATCTACCCATAGAGTGGGCATATCTCCACAATTTGGTTGCAACCAGTAATTGTGCAAATGATATTCCTGGTCGATATCACGCAGGAATAGCTCAGCTTCCTTGCTATAGGCAGTCTCACTGTAAATACTTTTTGCTATAACGCCTGTCATGAGGGTCCCATTGTTATTGTTTTATTAGAGCGCTTTAAGCTTTAAACCGTATCTGGAGAGCGCAGTAGTTCCGTACGCATCCGTTCTTCACGATGCAAATCCCGTTGGCTTGGTTTGGCTACTTTTCTGGTTCCCTGTTCGTCCACTACCCAACTGAAATTTCTGCGCTCGGCAGCAACGGATTTTTGTAGCAGAGTGAGACCCTGCAGTAATGCTTCTGGGCGTGGGGGGCACCCGGGGACATAGACATCAACAGGCAAAAATTTATCGACACCTTGCACCACGCTGTAAATGTCGTACATGCCGCCAGAGTTGGCACAAGAGCCCATGGATATCACCCAGCGAGGCTCGATCATTTGTTCGTAGAGCCGCTGTACCACAGGCGCCATTTTTAGGAATACGGTGCCAGAAATTACAATAAGATCAGCTTGCCGTGGCGTTGCACGAATGACTTCTGCGCCGAAGCGGGAGATATCATGTCGGCTGGTAAATGCAGTGGCCATTTCCACATAGCAGCAGGAAAGCCCGAAGTTAAATGGCCAAAGTGAATTAGAGCGTCCCCAGGCGACTAACTCTTCCAACTTGGCGAGTAGAACATTTTTTTGCAGGTCTTCTTCGAGTTCCTCGCCACTTGACTTACGGGAGTCAGAGGCGATGACATCATCTGCCTTACTCAGCTGCCAGCGCATGGTGTTTTCCTGGTTTCTTTATTGATTATTTTTGCGGCCAATCAAACTTTTTTGTTGTCCGCCCCACTCCAATGCACCCAGGCGCCATAGGTAGATCAGCCCTACCAGTAGGATGACAATAAAGATTGTGGCTTCGATAAAGCCGAGAAGTCCGGTCTCAAAGAAGGCAATTGACCAGCTAAACAGATAAACCGCTTCCAGGTCGAATACAATGAATAAAATGGCAACCAAATAGTAGGCAACTGAAATTCGCAGGCGAGCACTGCCCTGGGAGATAATCCCGGATTCAAAAGGTTCATCTGTTGCGGGATCTCTTCTCTTCTGCCCGAGAAAATAGGAAAGGCTCAGCATCAGGACAATTAGTGCGAGTACAGCAAGGCAATAAACGACAAGAGGCCACACTTCCGGGTTGAGCTGCTCTGGGTAGTTCAACTTCTTTCTCCCCGTTTTTCTTATGGGTCACGCCCGAATTGATTCTTAGTACCGCCGCGAAAATACTTGGTATTTTTTTGATAGGAACGATTTCTAGTACAGAAAACGAATGGAATACTTTTGAGTTGCCCTCTACTTCAATGAGGTGCCTGCTAGCTCCCAAAATCCTTGTTTGCTTGTTCACTGTTTATAAGGCTTAGTCCAAGATTACGCCAGTATCACTAAGGAACGTTTAATTCTTATACCTTTACTTTTTATTAGATGGAATTCTGTGATAATTAACGTCAGTGATCGGAAAACTTAATTTTGTGTCAATAAATGGAGATATTTAAGACATGTATGGCGCAATAAAATAGGTGAAAAGGCGATGCAAGATAGAGAGAGCTGGGATTGGGATTCGTATGGGGAGTGGTGCGGAGATAAATCAGGAGACTGTGCCCCCCGATTTAAGGCGTTAGCCGAAATTGGTGTCCATCATCTCTCTATCGTAGTCGAGAAGGTATGAGTCGAATTTCTTGTATAGCTGAGACAGTATGGCCTTGTTGCCAATAACGTCCATGCCTCGAACATCATAAGGCCAAGCTTCAACTCCTTTAGTTAGATCAAAGAGGTAGATGTTTACTAGCGGACATGGCTTGACGCCTAAGTCTTGTGCCATGCTGCACCAAAGTAGCTTCTTCAGACTTGATTTGGGTAGTTTTATCGCAATTGTATGCCAGTAATCTTCAGTTTCCCCCTCAATCCAGCCTTCATCTACCGCTACACGCTCAAACCAGTGCTCTTTCTCTTTCACTTTCTTGGGAAATAATCCAATGTTTCTAAGCTCACGAAAAGTGGAGATAGAAGAAACTAGGGGTTCGTTACTAAAGATACGGTAACAGGCAACAATCTCCTTATCGAATATTTCTTCATATATTTCGTGAGATTTACGTAATGCTAAATCAAATTGATCGAGCCAATCTCCACCTAAGGAAAGCTCAAAACGAAGGCCTCCTTTGTGGGTATAGAACAAAGGTCTTTCGAAAGCTTTTCCGGAAAATTGAGACTGGATAGATTCTCGAATATTCATTGTAGCCTTAACGAGACTGTAGAAAAACAGTTTTAGAAAAATCTGCCATTTCCCAGATTCCTCCAATTGAAATTTCGGCCAAATTTTATCTATACCACCAAATTTCATTCATTGTATTAAATTTAGGCATCTTGATGCCCTTAATTTATACTCAATCAGTGGATACTGCCATATCTCATCAACTTTTCAATGTTATGTACCAAGCAGAACATCTGCCATTGTCCTTGAACCTTACTTTTTCCTCGTAGCGAGAAGCGATTCAATCGTTTATTGGTACCAATGTTTCCAAATACCGGTTCGACAGCAGACATTCGATGTCCATAAATGGTCTTGCCCTCGATACTATCAACCCTCTTCTTCATCCAGTCGGTGGCTGTCCGTCCGTTTGTCCACGTAAGGGATACTTGCCTTCCGTGTCCTTTTCGAGAGTCAGCAGAGTCTGGGTTTCGCATACACTGACTTTTAAGGCTGCATGCCCTGCAGTCGGTGAGGCGCCCTTCGAACAGTAGTTTCTTCTTACCTTCACTGACATGCTCTTCTTTTAACAAGAGCATGGCTTTTCCTGCAGGACAGATACAGGTTTTCTTTTTCTTGTTGAATGTAAATTCACTAGCTGGGGTAGTCTTCTGGACATTAGCCCTACCTTTTTGATTGCGCTTGCCATACTTGGTTTTTTGCGTTGTAAAAGCTTTATCACGTGAACGGAATTTATTATCAGGTATGTAGGCATTGATGCCGTTCTCTCGCAGGTAGTTGTAGTTAGCGTCGTTGGAGAATCCAGTATCAGCAGTAATGATGACCTGTTTGGCCAAGATGTCTTCATCTATTCCTATATTCTGATAATGGCAACTGATGCCATCAAGAATAGGTTTCAATGTATGATGCTCCTGGCCCTCTCCAAAGGCCTGGGCCTCAACAACTATCTGATGCTTCCTATCAACTGCGGCAACACCGTTATAGCCCTGGATGGTTCCCTTGCTGGTAGTCATCTTAGCTGATTCATTGTCCGTGATATTACTTTTCACTTCTTTAGGTTTTTTACCTTGCCCCATCCTGGGGGAATGATTCTTTAAGAACTGATCAATTTTATCAAAGTGTTTCTGCAGCGTATCCGCCGCTTTAGCTACCGCTTGCTTTCGCTCTTTTTCTTTAGGCTTCCTGCCATCCAGCCTCTTGTGCTCTTTGAGGAAATATTTGATCTTCTTGCGAATTTTTTCCTGCTTCTGTGCTAGCTCTCTAAAAGTCCCCGAATGTTCTTTGCTGGCATTGGATGGCATCTTGCATCCATCTATTGCGAAAAGTTCGTTTCCAAGCAGTCCCTGCTGATCGCAGACCAGTAACACTTGCTCAAACACCGACTCAATCGCATCAGGATAACTGCTTACGAAACTTGCAATACTAGTAAAATGCGGAACGGTATCGCATGACAGTGCTTTGAAGAGGATATTGTTCTCACATTGCCATTGAATTTCACGACTTGAGGTAATGCCTTTTGAGTAAGCAAACAATATGATTTTCAGGAGGATAGCTGGATCATAAGCGGTTCGCCCGCCGCTATCATTTTGATATTTTTTATGGAAGGCAGAGAGGTCGATATGATCATCAATCAGATGATGAAGTGTAAACTCAAAGGTTTCAGGTTGTAATTGTTCTTCGAAATTGATGACGACCATTGCATCTTGGTTGTAATCGTAACGTTTGAAGTTGGGCATATGGATAATCTCGACATCAAGACCTCCATTTTAACAAAAAAGCTACCTTTTAAGAGTTTTTCTACAGCCTGAACGCCGTCATAAGCGGCTGGAGCACATAGTGCAGAGGTCCAGGCAGCTTTACTGGCAATGGTTGATGGCTTTGGTACACCCAGCATGGGCGTGGACTAATGGGGTGAAAGTCCCTGTAGGAAGATCACCGTTTAATGGATTTCATTAAATGCTAACTAATAATGAATGGCAACTGTAATATCGCAAGGTCTTGTGGGGAGGAGGCCGATAGAAAAACTACGAGCTGGCCAAGGATACAGAAACCGGTAGATCTAACGGGTAGAGTAAGTGATGCACTTTAAAGCTGAATGTAGGCAATAATTACATTTACAAATACATGAATTTATACTTTCGGGTGGCCCAGCAAACTGAATCTCAACTTACCAATGGTTACATTTACGCGATCCCTTATAGAATATAAAAGTTTGTACCAATTACAACTAATTACAGCGTTCGCATTGTCGGCGAGCAAGGCTTCCCGCCTCCAACATTACGGAGTAGATGTGGTGAGTTTCATTGAGTCCGCTTTAAATATCGTTGTTATAGGGGTGTCCGTTTGTAGTTCACACCAAGAAAGAATAAGTATTTTATATTTTGACTTACAGCTGCCTGTAAATATGAGATAATAATAGACTTACTTCTCAGCCAATTTGTAGTTTGGATTTATTTTAATGAGGAAATTATTGAGTGTATTGCTTCCAGCAGCAGTGCTTACTGGTGTTGTTGCACCGAAAATTGCCGGCATTCAACTTGAGTCATCCATTGATGAAATAGTCACTGCCGCAAATGAAAATTCGGCATACACGGTTGAAATAAAAAGCATGGATTCATCCTGGTTTTCAACCCAGGCCACCTTTTTGGTCAGCATGGATCTCAATGCTTTCTCGGATGTATCAGATACCCCTGAACTTGAATCTTTTTCTGTGGAAGTAGATTTCAGTGCTTCCCACGGCCCCTTTCGCTTCGGTGAACATGCCGGTTTTGGGTGGCTTGGCTGGACGCTAGAAGTTGCCAGTGATCAATTACGTGAACATTTGGTATGGGCTGAGAAAACTCCTTTTTACCAGCTTCATGGCAATATGAATGTTATAGGTGGTTATTACTATAACGACAGCATTACGCCATTTACTACTGATATTGAAGATCATAAAGCTCAGTTAACTTTCAGCGGTTTTCAGGGTAACGGGCAATATCAGGATGGGCAACTAACTTACCAGGGGGGTGCCGATAGCCTTACTGTCACTTCTGAGTTAAGGGATGTCAAGGCTGAAAGGTTGACTATGGATATGACCATGCCCTCCTCCCTTAAGGCAATCTTTGAAAGTGCTTTTTATGATTCTGATATAACAATTAATCTTGGTACCATCAGTTTAAATGATAGAGAACAAAACGAAAATATTGACATTGCTGACCTATATGTGAAGGGCAGTACTGAATTCAACCAAGAAAAACAACTGGGAAATATGCAGGTTGCCTACGGCTCTAAAAAGGTCGACATAGCTGAATTCCATGGTGAAGATCTGGCCCTTGAGATTGAGGTCGCCAATATCAGCCAAGAATTTTGGAAGTCTTATCAGGATTTTGCCTACTCACGCAATACGTTGCCTGCTGAAGACGCAGGATCTAAGGCTATGGAGTTTATGAACGCTAATCTGTTATCTTTAGTGGCTGGCGAACCTCAAGTGAATATTACCAGCTTACGGGGTACTTTCCCGCAAGGCAGCTTTAACAGTAACCTTCATACTAGCTTAGTTGGCATTAGCGTGTTACCGGAGCAACCACTAGATCCGGCTTTCTGGCTGTCACATGCCTTAGTTGACGGCAATCTAAGCGGCGATAAAGCCCTGTTTGAATTTATGGCCGTACAAGTGATGAAAGCTCAATTGAAAAATAACCCGCAAACCCAAGGCATGAGTGAAGAGCAGCTGGAGCAAGTAGCTGCTCAACAAGTGCCGACCATATTAGCGTCTCTTGAGCAACAAGGTTTGTTAGTATCAACCAATGACGGCTACAGCTCCAATATCAGTCTGAAAGACAGCGAGTTTAAGGTGAATGAAAAACCTATGCCGCTGCCCCTTTAGCGGATATTAGCTGTTTGTGACTGAAGTGGCTTATCTTAAGCCACTTCATACTCTTCTTCTAAGGCTGGCGATTTATCGGTTTTTTTGTGTTTACGGTGTTTACCTAAGCTATAAACAATGCCGGATATGGTTTAGTTTTTATTTGTGGTGAAACGTAGGAATATCGGCGCTAATGGCTGCTAATCCATGACTATGACTTTTTAAGCCCTTTTAGTATGTCTACCAAATACTTCCTGGTCTTACGATAAAACTCCTCTCTTCACTGCTTTGAGGCCCATATTGCTAACCTATGCATGATAGCCTTCTGTGATATTTTGTCTTCTGGAAGGGGTTGAATTAATTTATCGTGAACTAAAAGACGGTAAATATATTCGAGTTTCTCGTGAGCTGAATCGGTAGCTTCGAATTCGACAACGCCTCGCTTGGTACCATATGCAGTACCGAGTGCTATAGCCTTTTTCACCATCTCTTTTTCGTTTTTGAGTTTCTTCATTATCATCTCTCAAAGAGGTCGTCGATATTACGCACCTAACGCCCGCCTCAACTGCCGGTGGCTACTGTCACCTTATTTATTAAGGTTTTGGCAAAAAAGATGACAATGGCCGGAGGTCAATTTACAGGCGCTTGGTGCACTCAGCATGGGCCTGGACTAATAGGGCGAAAGTCCCCTGTAGGAAGATCACCGCTAATGGATTCCATTAAATGCTAACTACTAGCGAATGGCAACTGCAATACCGCGAGGTCTTTTGGGGAGACATCCGCCAGCAAAACTTCGAGCTTAGGAACAGAAACATTCTATAAGGTTTAGCTGGGTGATCTAACAGGTAGAGTCAATGATGCAGCTGTGCAGTGAAAGTTCACGTTCTTATCTAGGGAGATCTGTTTAGCTGTCAGCGTGGGCGCTGACTCATAAGTAGGTCCACCACTATCGTGGAGTAGAAAAAATGGTGGAACATAGCCAGAGCCTCGGTCAGAAATGACCAGGGTGATTAAACAGAACTCAGCCGACGGCATAGTAGCTAAGTGCCAAGATTAATACCTTGAGCACGGTGAAGGCCTCAACCAAAATCCACGAGTTATAAGACAGGGCAGCCTATCGATCTGTTGTCAGCCGGCAATAAAGGTGCCACAGGCATTGATGGGATTACCATCAATGAGTTTGTTCGGCACTTCAAGGTAATTGGCGATGAGATTGTTGAAATTATTCGGCAAGGTCATTATCAACCGCTTCCCGTTAGGCGTGTCTACATCCGCTAGCCAGATGGTGGTCAGCGAGGTCTTGGGATACCTACGATCTTTGATCGTGTTATTCAGCAAGCTGTTGCCCAAGTTATCCACCCCAACTTCGATAAAATTTTTTCGGAGTTTAGCTATGGCTTCCGTCCAAAACGATCACAGTATCATGCAGTGAGCAAGCTTAGAAAATATATCGAGGAAGGGAAACGAATAGCGGAGGATGTCGATTTATCTAAATTTTTTGATCGAGTAAATCATGATTTCCTTATGAGTTTACTTGGCCAAAGAATCAGCGATAAGCGTTTACTCAAATTGATCGCAAGCTACTTGCGCGCAGGATGTGTAGAAGATGGATATTGGAAAGCCTGTCATGAGGGGGTGCCACAAGGTGGCCCTTTATCGCCGCTGCTTTCCAATATTGTACTCGACCTGCTAGACAAAGAACTGGAAAAACGTTGACACAATTTTATCTGCTATGCGGAGAATTTTGTGATCGTCGTTTCCTCTAAACGCGCGGGTGGACGGGTTATGGCGAGTATTAAACGCTTTGTTGAGCGCAAGCTTAAGCTCAAGGTTAACGATACTAAAAGCCAAGTAATCCCCGATTGTTTTGAAACCCGCAGGCAGTAAGTTGCGTC
The DNA here is from genome assembly GCF_052466765.1 of Microbulbifer mixtoriginis (SeqCode). NCBI lineage: Bacteria > Pseudomonadati > Pseudomonadota > Gammaproteobacteria > Cellvibrionales > Microbulbiferaceae > Microbulbifer > Microbulbifer mixtoriginis (SeqCode). Next base: position 1,309,397 of record NZ_CP174289.1, on the reverse strand, counting down.
GATCAGTGCTCTCGAATTTGTGTCGAAACCTCTTCCCGATATCCCTACTATCCGGTAGTTTCTAATTCATCAGGCGTTGATAGGGATAAAGTCTAGAAGTCAGATTCAAGGTTGATTGACTCTCGTAACCAGTCCCTGATGTTGGATTCAAAGCTATCTGGGTATGGGAGGCATTTTTCATCGAGAAAGAGGTCGGTATGCTTAGTGGCACTAGCTACCATCCAGCTGAGCGAGATGTCCGAAAGTCTACTACCTGGATAGGATCCACCGTTATTTGAATGGACTGCAGGCATCCAAAGCTGCTCGACAATTTGATTATCGTCAACGGCGTAGCGGCGCCTGGCCTTCGGGGTGTTCGAGGTCCTTTTCGTCGAACGCGTCGTCGGTCAACGTCTTCAGGAACGCCACGACCGCAGCTTCCTCTTCGTCTGTCAGCCCGAGGTTGCCCAGCTCGGCCCGGTTGACGTTCTTAGGGACTTCCGGTTTGGGCCAGCCGGTGATTCCGAAGTTCGGGTCGGTTGCGTCGGGCACTTCACCGAGCGTATCACGGGTGTTGTAGAAATGGACGATTTGCTCGAGCGTGGCGAAGACGCCGTTGTGCCCGTAGGGTGGGGTGATCTCAATGTTGCGGAGAGTGGGCACCTTGAATTTACCATTCTGCGATCCGTCGGGATGCTTGGCGGCAATCTCCGGCCTACCGCCCAGGCCCAGGTCGAGTGGCAGGCTGTCGACGCCGTGCAGGACGGCGATTCGTGGGTTCACAGGAAGCCCCAGGTTGTCGTAGGTGAAGTCGGTGAACAGGGCATGCGGGTAGTTCGCCGGCGGCTTGCTACTATGGCAGTTGCTGCATTTGGCTTTGCCATTAAACAGTTGGAGTCCCAACTGTTCCTGCGGGGTCAGGTCGATCTTGCTTGCAACGTAGTAGTCGTACTTGGAGTTGAACTCGGCGAACTCGTCAGTTGGCTCGAAGGACCCGATTGCGGCGCCGAACTTGGGGTAGACCATCTCGACCTGTGGCCACTTGAGGTCTACGCCGTAGAGCCGCCGGAAGGCCTCGAGATAGACCGGATTCTCCGCGAGGCGCGCGAGGACCGCCTCTTTGTTCGGCATGGCCATCTCCAGTGGGTTGAGTGGCGGTCCGATTGCTTGGTCTTTCAGCGAGTTGGCCCGGCCATCCCAGAACTGCCCGCCGACATAGGTCTGGTTCTGCTCATCCCAGTGGAATGGGGGGCTGAACGTCGCGTAAGCGGCGGTCTGGGCGTTACGCGTGCCAAATTTCCCTGGCTCGGACCCGGGGGAGACCGGCATGTTTACGGGATCGGCGGCACTGCGTGGATCGGCGAAACCGGCCGAGTGCGCGTGACAGGTGACGCAGCCGGTGTTACGCCTGGCCGAGATGTTCAGGTCGTTGTAAAGAAGGAATCCCAGCTTAACCCGATCGGGGAGTGGGGTGTTCTGCAGCGGCGGAAGCGCCGCGGGTGTCGTGTCTGATGAGGTGGCCGTTTCCCCCGTCAAAGGGAGGACGAAGACCGAGAAGGCAATCATGGTGCCGGCCACGATCAACATACCCAGCCCCCCGCGCCTATTAGCTTTAATTATCTTGCTGTAATCCTCGTACTTTGCATGCTGCTTTACAGCAAATTCTCTCGTTGAAGCTACAATTTCGCTTCTTCCCTTTCTTTCTGAGACAGAGAACATTTTAATCTTATCCGCTGTATATATTTGCGTTACATTACATAGCGCCAGCTTCCACTGCTCCTTGGAAAGATCACCGTATATTGAAAAAACACTATGAAAAAATCTTGTATCTTTACTCATGAGTTAAGAGCCCTGATTTCATGTAATAGTTGACCAGGGAGCCAGTGGTTCACTATCTATCTTTCTATTAAAGACCCTTTAAGTTCCAAAGCGAATCTATTAGCTACTTTAGATTATAGATTTCCTATAAAGTGGCAATCTGGTAAATATATTTGCAATTAAATAATCTACGGTAGCCTAGCCTCTTTAAAAAAATAGCTCAGGGGCGTGGCGCACTTAAGTCAGATTGCCAGACTCTAACCACCGTTAGTAAATTTAAACGCCTATTTAAGTTCTTTCACCCCACTCTGTTGCGGTCAACTCCAACCGAACACTCCTCTAAGTACATTTCTCAAATTTGATAGGGGCTAGGTCCCCCAGTGTTGTATGTATTCTGCTTGAGTTGTAAAAAGCAATATAGGCTCTTACATCTGCTATCACCTCCTTTCTTCTGCCATGACATTCAACTCGATGGAAGAGCTGCTCGACAGTATCGTTGGGTAGAGATTTATTACGGATAGGGAACCGCCCATTGCGGACATGTATGATGGGTGGTGTGGGGGCCGGTAGCTAGAAACTACTGGTTACCCGATTTAGATTTTTTTCTCGCTACGATGGAGAATATATGCCAATGGTGCGGTGTGCCATCTGTAGTTTCTCCTGAAAGGTCATGTTCAGTCCACTTTAATAGCTCAAAGTTACTGAGGTGTTTTTTAATCTTCGATTCATTCATAATTAGAGTATCACTCCAAAATGCTTCCTTATCATACTCAGGCCCAGCCATTGTATCTTTCGGCCCCAGGAATGAACCGCAAAAGATTCCACCCTCTGTCAAAGAGTTAGTTATTTTCAACCAAACTGACTCAAAATCTTTTTCAGGACAAAAGAAAAGACTGGCATCAGCAACTACCAGCGAGGACTCAGGATAATGGAAAGTATTAAAGCTATCCCTTGATAGAATAACCTGCTCATCATCTTTGAATCGTTTACGACATCTAGATATAGATTCATTCTCGATATCAAAGGCATGAACCGTGAAATTATTACTGCGCAAATAAGCTATATCTGATCCTGCTCCACAGCCACAATCAACAGAAATCCTTTTTCCTTTTACTTTACTTAGAGCAAAAATCAAATCTTCACGAGTATCACTATGTTCTGTTGAGTCATAATAGTTGGAGATTTCTCTCGTTGACATTCCCTATCTCCGATGAGTAAAAAAATCTAACGCCGCGAACAGTAGCCGAGCGTAGCGAGGTCCAGCCCCGAAGGGGCGATGCTGTCTTTACTTGGTAAGCCCTGCATGGGGGTAGCCTAATGGGGTGAAAGTCCTCTGCAGGAAGATTACCGTTCAATGGGCTCCATTAAATGCTAACTACTGGCGGATGGCAACTGCAGCACCGCGAGGTTTTGTGGGGAGGAAGCCGCTAGTAAAATTACGAATTAATGCAAAGAAAAATCCTATAAGCCTGGAGGCGAGGTGGCCAAGGACACCGAAGCCATATGATCTAGCGGGTAGAGTAAATGGTGTAGTTGGATAGTGAAAGTTAACGTTCTTATCTGGGGAGATAGGTTTAGCTTACTGCTGTAAAGTTGTTGGCGTGGCCGCTGACTCGGAAGTTGCGTACTGCCAGGATACTCTACTCAAATGAAGAGCTGTTCGGCACTATCGTTGGGTAGAGAGCCATTACGGATAGGGAGCCGCCTATTGCGGACCCGCACGATGGGGGGGCGGTAGCTAGAAACTACCGGCTACCCGATTTATGTGTTTTCATTTCTTCCTATATTTCTAGCAGCTTGACAAGCTAACACTAATATTAATGGAAGCAATGTAAAGTCTACGATTAAAGCAAGCCACCAATAATCCAATAAGTGTAATGTTGGGTGTAAATATACTCCACCCAAGAAAATTATACCGCCTATATATGGAAAAAATGATGTACTACCTTTCTTTATTAAAGCATTTAGCCCTGATACCCAGTTAGACAGACCAATGACGCTACCAATAATAATCAAGCTTAATGCAAAGGTTTTCATTTTTTCTCTCCCCTACACATAATGCCCAAAGCAGCGGCGCAGGTTAGCACGTCCAGTCCGCAGGGCGTACAGCCTTTATTTGTTAGGTGCTCGACTGTGGGATTTCATTTTGCCATAGGTAGCATTTTAAATTTGATTTACGTTTAAAACCCTCAAGCATATTTGCATTAATATGCCAGCGCCTACAGATTACCAATAACTTAATTATGGCCTCATCTGAAGGTGATTGGTTAAAGCTGATAGTTAGCTCCAGTCCATGGCCTCGCACCTGTTTGTAATCAGGAAGCTCATAGATGCAGGAAAAGAAAATATTTTCATCTTCTTGGTCGTAGAAAGTTGGTCCATCAATCGTAATATCCATGCGTACACCTAGCGCTCGTAGCGCGAGCAAAATTTAAGCGCAACGCCAGTTTCGTCGGTGTGCCTATGCTTGGTACACCCAGTATGGGTGTGGACTAATTGGGGCGAAAGTACCCTGTAGGAAGATCACCATTTAATGGGTTCCATTAAATGCTAACTACTAGAGAATGACAACTGCAACAGCCAAGGACACTGAAGCCGGGTGATCTAAAGGGTAGAGTCAAAGATGCAGTTGTGTAGTGAAATTAACTGGGGAAGTCTGTTTAATTTACTACAGTGAAGCTGTCAGGGCGGTAACAGACTCATATATAGGCCTAATCAGTTCGAGACTATCGTTAAGTACATGGATAAGGAACGGCCTATTACGCACCCCCGCGATGACTGATGTAGTAGCCGGTAACTAGAAACTGCCGGCTACATGATTTTGAGCAGCTCAACAACATTGCCAGAGGAACTTACCAATCGTTCCCTCTTTATTTATGAATGCGTATGAAACACCGGAGTCTCCAAAATTGATACTAAATGGAACTTCACACGAATCTAGTTGCATAAGAAGTGACCAGTCATCCGTATGTCCGGGAAATTCGTCACCTTGAAGAAAGCTGGGTGTCCCACCAATTTTATTTCCTCCCAGCTTATTACAGTATTTTTCATAGTCCTCGTCAGCTAGGTCAAAGCGTTCTGCTTCTGGAATGAACTCTGGGTCTTTTGAGGCTGAAAGATCAACAGCTAATTCGATGTCTATTGGGTAAAGACCAGTTTTCCCCTTTACTTCAACATAGTCCTGTAAAGTTGGTCCAGTGGTGATATTTCGTACCTTAATTTGAGGCTTACCACCCGGTTGAATAATTACTGCATTCTCGCCACCATCTGGCTCCCATGTTCCATCAACGTACTCATCATCATCTGTCATGAAGATATAGGCCACTTTTCCCTCACAGCCTGGAAATAGATCATTTGTAAGTTTGATCTGACAAATAAAGCGCATGGGAGAATCCATTTCAGAGCTTATTGGCCATTGAGCTTCCTCAAGCCAATTAGGCTGACCGCCAAATTTTGTAACAACATCAGAAATCGGTAATTCAGTTACTTTGAATTTTATTGTATTCCGAGTAATCATACTTATCCTTGTGTACTCTAAACCCTTGCTAATAGGCAGCTGAAACTCAGTGTAGGCTGTCCCATGGAAGCGGAACGGAGTGTACTTGAGTAACTTGGTACGCCTAGTATGGGCGTGGACTAATGGGGTGAAAGTCCCGTGTAGGAAAGTCACCATTTAATGGGCGCCATTAAATGCTAACTACCAGCGAATGGCAACTGCAACGCCGTGAGGCCTTGTGGGGAGGAAGCCGCTAGCAAGACTACGAGCTGGCGAATAGAAATATCCTATAAGGCTTAGCCTGGAGGGGGTGGTCTAAGGGTAGAGTCAATGGTGCAGCTATACAGTGAAAGGTCACGTTCTTATCTTGGGAGATCATTTTAACTGGCTGCTGTGAAGCTGCCAGCCTGGCCGCTGACTCAGAAGTAGCGCACTGCCATGATACTCTACTCAAATGAAGAGCTACTCGATACTATCGTTGGGTAGGGATTCAACGGATAGGAAACCGGCCATTGTGGACTGGCACGATGGGTTGTGTGGGGGCCGGTAGCTAGAAACTACCGACTACCCGATTTATGCGCCTGTCCCTACCTAATCACAGCGACATCTATGTGGTTACCAAATAGTGCTTATTTACGATTAGCCCACGGAGATTTATTTTCAAAAGTTGAGATATACAGATTCTCGACTTTATCTCGCGCCCACTGGGTTTTGCGTAAAAACTTGAGCGAAGACTTAATTGATGGGTCACTCTTAAAGCAATTGATATTAATCCTATCTGCCAAACCATCCCAGCCATAATGCTCCTGCAATCGTGTAACAACTTTCTCAAGAGTAATACCATGTAGCGGATTATTTGGTTGTTCTTTACTCATTCTTCAATCAATACCCTATGTTAAATGACGCATAATGCCGCGAGCATGGGCGTGAACTAATGGGGTGAAAGTCCCCTATAGGGAAATCACCATTTAATGGTCGCCATTAAATGTTAACTACTAGCGAATGGCAACTGCAACACCAGGAAGTCTTGTGGGGGAGGGAGCTACTGGCAAAACTACGAGCTGACGAACAGAAACATCCTATAAAGCTTAGCTTGGAGGGGAGGTGGCAAAGGACACCGAAGCCGGGTGATCTAACTGGTAGAGTCAATAATACCTTTATGTAGTGAAAGTTCACGATCTTATCTGAGCTGATCTGTTTAGCTTGTTGCTGTGAAGTTGTCGGCGTGGCCGCTGACTCAGAAGTAGCGTACTGCCATGACACTCAGCTCAAATGAAGAGCTGTTAGAGACTATCGTTGGCTCGTACGGATTGGGAGCCGCCCATTGCGGACTCGTACGATGGATGGTTTGGGGCCGACAGTTAGAAACTACTGACTACCCGATTTAAATAATGATGCGGCACGAACTTTGTCCAGCTGTTTTTCAGCACTATATGTGTAAATTCTTGGCTTCCCGTCGGGAAAATATGATCGCACCGTATAATCAGATCCTCTACCGGCTTCCACGATCTCTTGATAAAACTCTTCATCTTCCTCTTTTTCCATATCAAGAATTTGATCTAATAGCGGGCCAGAGTTAGCCATACCAAATTGATATAGTCCGTTTTTATCTTCTGTAAGATAAACTAAATGTTCTTTGTCGATACTATAGGTAAAGCTACAATAAATACGATTTTGTGATACCTCTACGATCTCATTTTTTTTAATATTCCCTTTAAATGGCTCAATTACGAGATACTTATAGATTCTTACACCACCCTCTTCCCGAGATGCTCGTGCCGTAGTTTCCGCTTGTATCAAGTACCCTCGAAAAGCAATATCACTCGAAGCCAAATTCGATTCATAGGCTGACATACCCTCATACTCCTTAAGCATGAAGGGAGCAATTTTCATACACGCAAAAACATTTTCTGGTGTAGCCCACATCAATAGTAAGAGTAATGGAGTGTATTTCATCACTTCACTTAACGCCTCAATAATGGGCCGAAGCACTTAGTGTGGAGGTCCAGCCCCGAAGGGGTGGCATTGATTGACTTTCTACACCCAGTATGGGCATGGACTAATGATGTGAAAGTCCCGCTGTAGGAAGCTCACAATTTAATGGATTCCATTAAATGCTAACTACTAGCGAATGGCAACTGCAACACTGTGAGGTCTTGTTGAGGGGAAGCTGCTAGCAAAACTACGCGCTGGCAAATAGAAACATCCTATAAGGCTTAGCCAGGAGACGAGGTGGCCAGGGGCACGGAAGCTGGGTGGTCTAGCGGGTAGAGTCAATGATGCAGTTGTGGAGTGAAAGTTCACGTTTTTAACTGGGGAGGTCTGTTTAACTTGCTGCTGTAAAGTTGTCAGCGTAGCCGCTGACTCATAAATAGGCCCAGCCTGCTAGCTACCATCGTGGGGTAGACAAAGTGGTGGAGCATAGCAGCGCTTCGGTTAATAATGATCAAGGTGATTAAGCAGAAGTCAGACGACGGCATAGTAGCCTAATGCCAAGATGAATACCTTGGACAGGGTGAAGGCCTGAACCCAAAATCCACAAGTTAAAAGTTAGGGCTAGCCTACCGATATGTTTCCAGTCGGATAAATTTAAGGTAGCGTACTGCCATGACACAAAACTCAAATAAAGATCTGCTCGACACTATCGTTGGGTAGAGATTCATTAAGGATAGGGAGCAGCACATTGCGGACTTGCCCGATGGGTGTTGTGGGGGGCGGTAGCTAGAAACTACCGGCTACCCGCTTTAGCGCAGCTAGCTTTATAGTCAACTTTATTAGAAATATAATTGTGGTTCCACACGTAGATAACTGACCATAGGATATCTAGTACAAAAGCCTGAGCTTCTTCTTGATGCGTTGCTTAACACCTTTTTGGTGCTAACTCCGCGCTCTACTGCAGCTTGCTGCGCATTATCAGTTTTTTCGCCTACTTAACCAAGCAGCACCCACTATGGAAAGTAAAAGCCACCCTGACATTACGATGTTGAAATTACGCTGCTGATCCGCTTCAGAATTGTAGAGCCTGAAATCTGCCAGACTCAAGGCCCACCCAGCCAAATACACTAAGAAGAAATAAGCAATGCTGATGCAAACAAACGCGATGATAAACCAGAGTAATTTTTTCATCATGCTACCGGAAAGAACCTTATTTTTTTAGATTTACCTAAGTCAGACCAAATGCTTGGAATAACTATATTGAATCTCGTACGAAAGTATGAGCCAATTCCAGTCATAGCTCTACCATTCCAGAGATCGATATGATCTCCACCGCTACCATCACTGCGGAGATAGTAATCTTCAAAGCATATAATTCCTTTCCTCGATTCTACTTTTTCTCTCCAGTTTTCACCGGTAATATTTTCAGTAACTAGCATATTTGGAATTTTTGAGTTTTGAATCCAATCTGCAAGCTCTGCTGCTGCGAGAATATGTTCCTCTCCTGGGTGAACCCAACACTTCCTTCCTTTTGGAAAAGTATTGAATTTAATACCAGATTTTTTCATTGCATGACTTAGCCGAATCGCGCATTGGTTTCCAAAAAGCTTTTCACCATCCCGGTTCTTTGCGTCGCATGGATCTTCATTTGGGTAGTTTTCCCATAATCTATCAAAACGTACCATTTAACTTCCTTGTTGGTTTGCTATTTCCGACTAAAGCTAACGCCTACCTTAACTGCCGGCAGCTTTTGTACGGCTTTTGTACAAAAGGTACCAATGGCCGGAAGTCAGATTGCAGACGTTTGATATGCCTAGTATGGCGTGAACTAATGGGGTGAAAGTCTTCTGTAGGAAGATCACCGATTAATGGTTTCCATTAAATGCTAACTACTAGTGAAAGGCAACTGTAACACCACGAGGTCTTGTGGGGAGGAAGCTGCTAGCAAAACTACGAGCTGATGGGCAGAAACATCCTATAAGGCTTAGCCTGGAGGCGAGGTGGCCAAGGACACCGAAGCTGGGTGATTTAGCGGGTAGAGTCAATGGTGCAGTTGCGTAGTGAAAGTTCACGTTCTTATCTAGGGAGATTAGTTTAGCTTACTGCTGTGAAGTTGTCGGCGTGGCCGCTGACTCAGAAATAGCGCACTGCCATGACACTCAGTTCAAATGAAGAGCTACTCGTTACTATCGTTGGGCAGAGATTCATTACGGATAGGGTGTCGCCCATTGTGGACTCGCCGATGGGCGGTGTGGGGGTCGGTAGCTAAACCCGATTTAAATGCCTCAATCTGTGCCGCCGTCATCCATGCCATGTGAACCGACACCAAAGTCAGAGCCAACAGATGCAACATCGTTACTACTAAAGTTTGCAATTCCGTAAAAATGAAGATTTCCTACTTCTCCACGCATTGCTCCGTAATCACACACTTCACCAATTTCATGATGATATGCATCAAATTCCTTCTTTGAGCAAAAAATTGAAATCGCGTAACAGGTATAAATAATTGAGAGCCCTGACCTCTCAATCGTAGCCCTTACTTGTTTTGGGCGATACCTTTTAGATTTTCCATAATCTTTCGCTAGCAACTTAGGCAATTTCCGTAAGTACGATTTTATCGCTCTATTTCGCTGTATTCTTCGGATGAACTGCATTACGTGTTCCTTGTGTGTATTTAACGCCTTGCCAAGCGGCGACCCCGTAGGGTCGTCGCGTTTGAGCAGCTTGTTATGTATTGTATTAGCTGCATTGTAGGCACGATTTTAATTTTTATTGAAATCAATGTTTACCCTTAATCTTGGTAACTATCTCATGAATTAATTCAGCAGGTAATAACGATTTAGACAAGTACTGCTGCCCCCCGGATTTAGCCACCAAAATAAGCCCTAAATCGGTTTCAATAATATGCTCGATATCTGCCCACAATAGAGCTGTTGTCGTATAAGGATTCTGTGTCTGGATTCCATCCTTATCTATGGTTAATTTCACCTCACTACCGGCACTTTTCCCAAGCATCTGCCGTGCTAACCACCAAGCTCGTCGATATCGAATGTGAATCAGTTCCAGCACGCCTAATGCAATTAACGTGCAACTTGCGATCTTAGGCTGCTCAGTAAAAAACAGTAATCCCGCACCAGAAGATAATAATAATGTAGGAAGAAGATAATTGGGCTTGACATTTTTCCCATAGGGTAGAGACTGATCATAGCATTCGGCAAGGTAATCTCTAGATAAGGTAAATTGAGTATTAAAAGGCTGCATAAAAACAACTTATTGTGTCTGGTAAATTTGTCGTAGCACTACAGTGAGTGTCAGGATGATTCTTTAAGCTAATGTCAATTACGCCACATCTCTCAATAAGACCTCGGTTTAGCCCCACATAACGCCTTTAGCCACGGCAAATTACGGAATCGAAGGCGTAGTAATTTGTCCGCTTGCCTAAATTTGGCACACCCAGCATGGACGTGAACTAATGGGGTGAAAGTCCCCTGTAGGAAGATCACCGTTTAATGGGCGCCATTAAATGCTAACTACCAGCGAATGGCAACTGCAATACCGTGGGGTCTTGTGGGGAGGAAGTCGCTAACAAAACTACGAGCTGGCGAACAGAAGCATCTTATATGGCTTGGCCTGGAGGCGAGGTGGCCAAGGACACCGAAGCGGGTAGAGTCAATAATACCGTTATGTAGTAAAAGTTCACGTTCTTATCTGGGGAAATCTGTTTAGCCTGCTGCTGTGGAGCTGTCAGAGTGATCGGTGACTCAGAAGTAGCGCACTGCCATGACACTCAGCTCAAATGAAGCGCTGCTCGACACTATCGTTGGGTAGAGATTCATTACGGATAGGGAACCGCCCATTGCGAACCCGCACGATGGGTGGTGTGGGGGCCGGTAGCTAGAAACTACCGGCTACCCGATTTATAGCTTTATCACAAATTTGTCAGACTCTAGCTTCTTCGAGATAAGGTCAAAAACTTTGTAGCGAAGTTCATCTGACACTTGAACAAGCAAGCCCAACGTCTGTTTATCTGAGAAATACTCGTACTGGATGATTTTGTTTAATCCAGTATCAAGGCACTCAAGGGTTGTTCCATCGGTGGCGCTGACACAAGCGCTTACCCCTTCAGATTTAGGGCTAATCTCCACATATATGTAGTCGGATGTCGATTCATTTGTTTGATCATCATATGTTCTAAGAATGCGATGATTAATAATTTGAGAGCTATTATCCGGAAGTAACCATGTAGGTTCCTCTCCGATTTGACTTAAGAAAAGCAGGTTTCGAAGGGTTCGGCTATATCCCCCAGACTTTAAAACACCGTCACGCTTTGAATAGACACGTATATACTGGATTCCTTTGTCTCGAATTGTTTCTACATCTGAAAGCTCGATTATTTCTTTAGTTTCTTTGTCAGGAGTTGCGATTTCTATCGCATTTCTCCTTGTGTTTTTCGTTATCTCTTGAAAGATAAAAAAAGCCCCAATTAATGAAGCAATCAATAAGAGTAGAAAGAGTATTGAGTTAACTCTGTTGATTGTTAGAAATATCTTATTATTTTCCATATCTATCCTTGGTTATAACGACCACAAAAGGGATGGCTGGAGCGTAGCGTAGGCCGTCTTGCGAAGGGCCAAAATCCCGCAGCAACCTGCTTGTACTTGGTACGCCCAGCATGGACGCGGACTAATGGGTGAAAGTCCCCTGTAGGAAGATCACCATTTAATGAATTTCATTAAATGCTAACTACTAGCGAATGGCAACTGCAATACTGCGAGGTCTTGAGGGGGGGGGAAGCGGCTAGTAAAGCTACGAGCTGATGAACAGAAACATCTTATATGGCTTGGCCTGGAGGCGAGGTGGCAAAGGATACCGAAGCCGGGTGATCTAACGGGTAGAGTCAATAATCCCGTTATGTAGTGAAAGTTCACGATCTTATCTGAGCAGATCTGTTTAGCTTGCTGCTGTGAAGTTGTCGGCGTGGCGGCTGATTCAGAAGTAGCGCACTGCCATGAGACTCAACTCAAGTGAAGCGCTGCTCGACACTATCGTTGGGCAGAGATTACGGATAGGAACCGCCCATTGCAGAGCCGCACGATGCTGGGTGTGGGGGCCGGTGGCTAGAAACCACCGGCTACCCAATTTAGGCTTTGTTCACGGCCACTATATGTTTTTTTAGACGTATATCTTGACTGCGAGGACCATTGACATTATGCCATGGGCTAGGCTGAGCTGAGCAGTTGAACTCAATAAACCAATCGGGCATTCGCAACACAAGGTACTTATGGAGAAGTTCACGAAAGTACTCAAAACAGTCTTCACTATATTGGTTTTGCTGACTGATTTTCGCTGCCCACCCTTCTGTAGGAAATAACCCTTCATGCCGCAAGTATTCAATAAAATCTAGCCACTCATCTTCAGCTCTTTTCTCACCATAAGCATCTAGTAAGCATGACTCATAGCCTCTCACAAACATTTCTAGATCCAGAAGATTAGCTTTTTGACCGACTCGCCCCAAGGTCCCGTTAAATCCGGGCCCTGGATGTTCAAGTGACATTATATAAATTCTTTTTATGAGCATACCCATCAATACCTAACGTCAACAGCAAGCGGGCCGCTTTTTGGCGTCGCCTAGGCTGTTTTTGTTATAAATTTTAGTTTGCATCCCACACCCAGTATTTATTGCCTTCCAATGTAAATAGGTAAACCGAGACATCACCGGCATCTTTGTAACTGTTCAATTTCTTTTCTGGTAGTCTATCCCACAGCCATTCGATCTCTGACACGTCCTGACCTTCCCCTGAAAATGACTTCAAAAAATCGTCCTTACTTTCGAAATCTTGCTTAGATGCAATTCTCTCGAACACAGGAAACTCGCCGTTTACTAAAGGCCATGCAGTTTCCTGCCAAGTGGGTAACGCTGGAGTCTTATACATTAGAGTGACCGACTCTTCCGAATCATCGTCGTAGAATTGGTTTGCTTCTATTTCTAAGTCGATTAACTTTCCAGACTTGAGACAATCTTCGCAAATACAGTCAATTTCATTGATACCAGGGTAGCCGCCAGTATCAAACCAAACTCCTACTTTGCTACAGACAGAACAAGGTTGCGGGCTGTCTACTAGAAGTGCAAACCCTTCTGGATCTCTAAAGTATCTGAATTCCATGCTCTTACTCATAGCGACTACAACAGGGGTGGATGGGGCGCAGCGTAGGCCGTTCCGCGAAGGGCCAAAGGCCCGTAGCAACCTACTTGTACTTGTTACGCCCAGCATGGGCGAGGACTAATGGGGTGAAGGTCCCCTGTAGGAGGATCACCGTTTAATGGGTTTCATTAAATGCTAACTGCTAGCGAATGGCAACTTCAACACTGAGAGGTTTTGTGGGGAGGAAGTCGCTAGCAAAACTGCGATCTGACGAACAGAAACATCTTATAAGGCTTAGCATGGAGGGGAGGTGGCCAGGGGCACTGGAGCCGGGTGATCTAACGGGTGGAGTCAATGATGCAGTTGTGGAGTGAAAGTTCACGTTCTTATCTGGGGCAACCTGGTTAACTTGCTGCTGTGAAGCTGTCAGCGTGGCCGCTGACTCATAAGTAGGCCCAACCTGCTAGCCACCATCGCGGGGATAGACAAAAATGGTGGAACACAGCTGCGCCTCGGTCAGTAATGGCCGAGGTTTTTAAACAGAAATCAGCCGACGGCATAGTAGCCTAATACCAAGATTAATACCTTGGATAGGGTGAAGGCGTGAACCTAAATCCATGAGTTCAAAGACAGGGCCAGCCTACCGATATGTTTCCAGTTGGATAAAGTTGAGGTAGCGCACTACCATGACACTCAGCTCAAATGAAGAGCTGCTCGACACTATCGGTGGGTAGAGGTTTATTACCGATAGGTAACCGCCCATTGCGGACCTGTACGATGGGTGGTGTGGGGCCGGTAGCTAGAAGCTACCGGCTACCCGACTTATAATGAGCAGACATCTTTTATTTTTGTGCTAAAAGCAGCAGTAACAATCTTCATTGTTGGCGCCTGCATTAAGTAATTGTTAAATATATTTCTAGCCTTATAAAAGGTTTCAAACTTTGCCTTTTCCTCAACGTCCGAAGAAAAGCCGCCCATCATATAAAAATCATTAAAATGTTCAAGCGCTTTTCTCTCACTGGTGTAGTGATAGTCGTCCTTAAGAATTTCATCCCAAGCTGGTGCTGTGGTGCCATCGGCAAGAACTATACTGTTGTTTATTACGTACTTCCCGATAATACTGTCTGTATTCAACTGTTCAGGCGCTATTTGTTCAAATTTCTTTGCTATGTAAACTTGTAAGTTATTACTTTTAATGTGCAGTGACACGAATTCTTTTACTTTATTGTAGTTTTCTGAATCTGCCTTGGACATCTCTGATGCTGCGTACATGAAAGCCTTATTTTGAGCATTTAGGTATTTAGAATACTCATCGCCTGCACATGAAGAATAAGTATTTACAGACATTAAAGCAAAGGCGAGTCCAATCACTTTTTTCATTTAGTCCTCCTTACTGAGTTATTGTGTCTGGGTCAACGGTGAAACTCATAGTGCTGAGCCCAGCAGCCAAAGGCTACGTATTGCTGCTACGTTGTACGCCCAGCATTGGCGTGGTCTAATGGGGTGAAAGCCCCTGTAGGAAGATCACCATTTAATGGGTTCTATTAAATGCTAACTGCTAGCGAATGACAACTGCAACACAGGGATGTCTTGTGGGGAGGAAGCCGCTGGCAAAACTACGAGCTGAAGAACAGAAACATCTTATAAGGCTTAGCCTGGAGGCGAGGTGGCCAAGGACACCGAAGCCATGTGATCTAACGGGTAGAGTAAATGATGCAGTTGTGTAGTGAAAGTTCACGTTCTTATCTGGGGAGATCTGTTTAGCTTGCTGCTGTGAAGCTGGCAGCGTGGCCGCTGATTCATAAGTAGGCCCAGCTCGCTAGCCATCATCGTGGGGATAGACAAAAGTGGCGGGACATAGCAGCGCCTTGGTCAGTAATGATTAAGCTGAAGTTAGCCGACGGCATAGTAGCCTAATGTCAAGATTAATACCTTGGGTACGGTGAAGGCCTGAACCCAAATTTCACGAGTTAGAAGGCAGGGTTAGCCTACCGATATGTTTCCAGTCGGTTAAAGTTGAGGTAGTGCACTGCCATGACACTCTACTCAAATGAAGAGCTTTTCGACACTATCGTTGGGTAGAGATTAATTACGGATAGGGAGCTGCTTATTGAGGACCCACATGATGGGTGGTCTGGGGTCCGGTAGTTAGAAGCTACCGGCTACCCGATTTAGTGCTTTCTAGCCGCACCTCAATTACTTTCAATGCGGCCCTATTTTTTGTTTTCCTCTTTAGCTCAGGTAGGCGTCTTAAACCTATACGCTTATCTGAAGCTCGAAATATGTTAATCAACCCCCAATGGTCATTTTGAAAATTCTTTGACATCAGCTCATCTTTTGGAGTGTCAATATACTCTCGTATTAGATTGGAAATATCTGGAACATCACTGCCATAAGGATACCACTTAGTATTTACTCGTTTAGGATGATTCTTCCCAATAAAATCTCTTGGGTAGTCCCAGATTATCTCCTTGCCTAATGTAATCCAATATCTAGGAATATCGGTAGATCCCATTTGTGAATCCATTCTATAGGCTCGGCAATGCAATTGCAGATCAAGTCCATCTGCTCGCAGCAAATAAAATTCCTTCTGCAGTTTACTCCAAGGTCTTCCCATTACTTATATCTCTATAGTACTAACGTCGCCAACATGAACCGAAATGGAGCAGCGAAGCTTCGGAATGTAGGTCCAGCCAGCTTTTCTTGTGATCGTACTTGGTATTGTTATAACTTACCTGACACATACTTTGAACCTAGGTAAAAAAACACTGCACTAAATAATAATGGGACAAATAAACTTAACCAATAATACCCGCCCAATAGTACAGACAGAATACCCTCCATTTGAACAGCACCCAGCCTGACGGTAATCAAAGCCAACAACACTAATGCCGACACCAATGATATTTTAAGCTGAGAGGACGACAAATTTGCCAAGCCTATAAAGATACCAAACAACGCCCCTTTTATAGCAAAACTTGTAGAATCCATAGGCCAACATCCATATTCTGATTGTTCGCAGGGATGATGAAACATCACGTGCGAAGAACCA
This sequence comes from Microbulbifer mixtoriginis (SeqCode), assembly GCF_052466765.1. NCBI lineage: Bacteria > Pseudomonadati > Pseudomonadota > Gammaproteobacteria > Cellvibrionales > Microbulbiferaceae > Microbulbifer > Microbulbifer mixtoriginis (SeqCode). Next base: position 1,292,974 of record NZ_CP174289.1, on the reverse strand, counting down.
TAAATCATATCTCCTACGAAAAAAGCTAACCAAGGAAACAAGATTACAAACAAGTACTTTATGTAGGTCACAGAGGCCTCATGAGTTATAACGCTGCCAGTAGCATGGACCGAAATGAAGCAGCGAAGCTGCGGAATGTAGGTCCAGCCAGCTTTGCTGGCGATTGTACTTCGCCTTGGTACGCCCAGTATGGGCGAGGACTAATGGGGTGAAAGTCCCCTGTAGGAGGATCACCATTTAATGGGCGCCATTAAATGATAACTACCAGCGAATGGCAACTGCTACACAGTGAGGTTTTGTTGGGAGGAAGCTGCTAGCAAGACTATGAGCTGGCGAACAGAAAATCCTATAAGGCTTAGCCTGGAGGCGAGGTGGCAAAGGACACCGAAGCCGGGTGATCTAACGGGTAGAGTAAATGATGCAGTTGTGTAGTGAAAGCCCACGTTCTTATTTGGGGAGATCTGTTTAGCTAGTTGCTGTGAAGCTGTCAGTGTGGCCGCTGACTCAGAAGTAGCGCACTGCCATGACACTCAACTCAAATGAAGAGCTGCTCGACACTATCGTTGGGTAGAGATTCATTGCGGATCCGCACGATGAGTGGTTTGGTAGCCGATAGCTAGAAACTACCGGCCACCCGATTTATAACGCGCTCATTAGCTGCACATCCTTTCAGATATTTTCTTCAATTTATCTAATTCTAAGCGATCACTCGCCCAGCCCTGAGCAAACGGAATCGTATTAGATTTCGGTAATTGCTCTTCTTTTAGGTCTCTTACTCTTACTCTAGAAGGTAGAGCAGCGCCTTCACCAACAAAAATTGCTTCTTGCTGAGATAAAATAGGTAGCGCTCCAACCATACCAGAAAGTCCATCTGGTAAGAATCGAGCAACATGTTGCTGATCTGCAGAATTTGTAAGTCTTAAAACAACCCATGTACCACATTGTGATATTACTGTACTGTCTACATCAGCTGGTCGTTGACTTACAAGCATTAGACCAATTCCGTATTTTCGTCCTTCTCTTGCTATTCGTCTTATTGCTCCCTGGGCAGCTGCGTACTGAGCCTCTCCATGATCTGGAACATATCTATGCGCTTCTTCACAAACCAGTAAAATAGGGTCTTTCTCTTTCTCTTCTTGAGTTTGGAATACTTTATACTGAAAAAGTAATCGAGCGATTAATGCAGTCAGTGGCCCTGCAACTTCGTTTGGCAGGCCTGAAATATCAATAATTCTGATATCTTTACCTTCCTGGCTAGGCGCACCTATGAATTGGTTCAAGACTTGATGTAGCTGGATTTCATCATCATTATCGATCCAACACTTCATCATAAATGAAAGCCGAGTATCTCTTCGAAGAACCTTGAGCTTATCCAGTATGGAAGGAACAGGTGATTTTGCCAGATCAGTATTTGTGAGAGTTACATGTCCAGCATTTGTTTTTCTACCTCCCTGTATATATTTAATATGACTTTCAAATTCTTCCAAACAGAATGGTCTAGGTTTATCACGGTCGAATTCCAGAATGTCCGACGTATCTTTGCCATCACAAAGGTCTGGGTCATCAAAACTTTCTAAGTGATCTAGTTCCTTTGTTCCAAACTCTCTAGGGCAAGGCTTTATAATCTTAGCTGCAACCATTCTGGCGTGAGCAAGTGCTTTCTGAACCGCGTTGTTCTGGCTAGTAGCACTTCTTTCTGTTTTACCGACGATCAGGTTAGTAAACTCGTCGCTAGACATTAACCAATACGGAAGCTTTATCTCTTCTTGCCCGTCATCACCAGTTGCGATGTCATATGCTCGGTACTGTACCGCTCTAGATTTAAAGGCTGAACCATATTCTCCATGAGGATCAATGACCACTATCTGAGGAGACAGCTCTTGCTCATTGTTTTTATGCAATAGTACGCTATGAATAATCGCAGCGACGGTACCTGACTTACCAGAACCTGTAGAGCCAAGAACCGCACAATGCATACCAAACATTTTATTAATGTTAGCTCGACAGGCTGTAGATTCAGAAGCACTGTAAACTGCAAAGGGAACTAATGGATCTACTTCATCATCTCTTGTACCTTCTGCGGAGCGATAGACAAAAGAGATTTCTTCGTTGGTTAGAAGAAATACGCCTTGTTGGGGCAAAGGATAGGTTTTAATGCCACGATTAAAAGCCAAAGTTGATTTTGTATTATTCCAGCTGCCTTCAGCTAGCAGTTGGACTTCCATTACACGCTGATCAGAATCAGCAGTTACAGGCATACCTGCTTCAATTAACTCTTCTGATCGCATTCTGAGCATTGTCACCAAGCCGAAAATTATTTTACGACCATAGTGAATTTTAACCATGCTACCTATTTGACCGATAGGGTAAACACGACCATTAAAAGTTCTTGTTAATTCTGATATTTTATCGGAAATCTCAACTTTTATATTGGTTCCTGATACCTCGACAACTTGGCCAATTTTCAGCTCTTCAGATGGTGTAAACATAACTAAACCTCGCATCCGTTCTTTAATACTGATGTTACACCGTTGAATGTCCACCAATAATCGTCTTCGTCTTTTCTTTTATATGGGCCACCTTTTCCAATATACAGGCCGTGTATGGATGCAATAATTACTCTTGAACCAAAACTATCACTACGCCATTTTTCTAAACATGGAGGAATTTCATCCCTACACTCCAAGAAAGCGAGTAATACGGTTTTGTTCTCTTCTTTTGATAAAGCAAATTCAATCTCGTTGTTGATGTGATCGTCGCCAAAACTATATCCGCAAACAGCTAAGATATTGCTATTGGAGGAATTCAGAGATTTTCTGAATAGATCAAATTGCGTAGAGAACGGATCCTGTTGAGTGGCAATGTATTTTGTAGCTTGTGGGTAAATTAGCACTCTCCGTTCCGCCTTTGGGTAGAGGTCGTTGTCTCTAACTCGCCATACATACCCTTTGTCACAAAGATACCAATCTATTGAGCCATGCATTTTTATTATATTCGCACGTTGTCCATTCCCTGGTGCGGGCTCCCCATACTTATGAGTTCGATGGGCTACAGCTCCGCCATCAAACCCATCCCAATAAGGTACTTTGCTTAGTGCTAGTGCATCTTCTAAAAGAGTGTCATAGTTGGTTGTGAAAATATTTACAGCTTTTCTTCGCTCATGAACGCCAGCGGATGCGTGGTTAAACAGAGTATCAACAAATTCTAAATGTGCGTTGATGTCCACGATTGGTTTAGACAAAGAGCCTTCTTCAACTGTATTTCCATCCTCGTCCTCAACATAGCCGCATCGGATCACATTTGAGATAGACTCAAGGATCGTATTATGTACTTTTTCTAAGGTGTCTAACTCAACCTCACCGCCACTAATAATTGTCTTTTTCTTTTTGTTTCTTTCAGCTAATGCAGCATAGTCGCCAAGATGACTAAGAACATGTTCTATATGGCATTGTTCAGGCAAATCTTGAAATAGTGGAGTTATAATATCATCATATAATTTTTTGTGGCTAGCTTCTACATCCTTTTTAACTTTGTTCGTCAAAGGATACATTAGCGGCAGTTTAGCCTCGAAGCTTATTCCTGCACCCAGTAGCCAACTTTGCTCACTGCACTTCAAGTGCTCTTCTATTTGCAAGAACAACTCATCATCAATCAAATCATTCATTTATTTTCCTTTTTATAGAGTTGCAACCAAGTTAGCAAAGCGTTATAACGTCGCCATAAGTGGATGCCGAAGCAATGCGTAGGCAGTTCGAAGGAAGCCACGCTTTTTGTGGTCTGAACGAATTTAATGGCCTTGTTAAATTTTTACTTAACCCCAAGCTTATATGCAACAATAGCGGTGCATATGCCAACGACGATACCCACTGCCATTGCATAAATTCTATCCGAGCGTTTTTCAGCGTTTTGTGCAAAATATAGCTCAGCCTTCGAGGTTGTATAAAATCTACTATTTTCTGGACTAACCGGCTTATTTGAAGCTGTGTAGTTATTGACCTTTTTCTGCCCTGAAATAGACGAATAAATCATTGAGGCCAGAGTGTATTCGTCAGGTACCGAACCGTTAACACTCCAATCACATCTGACATAGCCATCCGCACATAGCATTGCTAGCGGATAGCAATCCCTGTAGTCATTGAACTTCGTATCAATGAAAGGAATAATATTGGCAAGAGAAACCTCTCTTCCTTTTACTATACATTTTAATAATTTATGAGAATTTAGTTTCATATGATTTAAATTTAACACCTACATTTGGGGCTGGAGTACACAGTGCGTAGGTCCCAGCCCATGAAGTGGGTGAACAACATGCACTTGTTATGAATTTTCATCCGTGCTACAGCGTTCAAATTGATTGCACCAAAAAATTGTATTGTTGTAGCGAAGCTTAAATATGATGTTTTCCTTCTCGAGCTTACTAACCCATGAGCTATTGGCAATTGCATCATACTTGTAAGAGAGATTCATCAGCCATACTTGGTGGTACTTCACCCCTATCATATTGATTGGCGCCCACAGAAAGAAAAGTGACAAATAGGTACCGAATAAACTCCCAAGTGCTAGTGCCAGATTTTTCATCGTTTATGTAGACTCATAGCGCTACGAGCTGGGGTAAATTTCCGTAGCGAAGGAAGCGTCCCTAGTTTTGCCTTGTTATATGCGACCATAGGGCTTTAACCGGTAACGATAATTGGGTGAACCATCCATATTAAACATGCCGTCTTTTTCTAACGCTGGTGACCTAAGACAAATGACCTTAGCAGTTCCACCTGATCCAGGCTCCCCCAAATTTACGCTTCCCTTTACTACTTCACACTCTGATGTGTCCGGGTCAGTATTTAGAATTAATTTAACTTTGCTCTCATATATTCTATTTCTATCTTCAGGCGAAACTCCTTTAGCCATCCGAATTTGTACGTCTGATTTGTCATAGAACATAATATACTCATCTGAACCAGGGCTTACCGGAGTCAAGTTCGCATGGTGCGCGCAGCTAACTAAAAGAATCATAAGAGATAAATTTATGTATATTTTCATGCGCCAGCCGGACATATAACGCCTAGTTCATAGGGGAGTTATGAGCGCAGCGAGTAATTTTTTTCTGTGCAGCTACTTGTTAGAGCTTTGTTCGCTAGGAATACCGTACTCAGCTCTTAATCTTTTGTGCCTTAGCTTTAAAGCAATTTGCATAACATTCATAACCAACACAACTGCTGCCATTACTAACAGCATTGGAAAAATTGAGTCCATCACCTTGCCAAATACATTGGATGAATCAAAGGTACTCTTTACAAGGGAAAACATTGTTGCAAATGCTGCAATAGTACCTACTGTCATTGACAGCAGCATTGTCATTTTTTCCTTGTACTCAACCTTCGCTACAAAAAACTCGTTATCTATTTCTTCAGGTGTACTTTCAGTCGCTTCAGGGATGATTGAATTTAGTGCTTCACAATAAGATTTCTTAGTTGCTGAAGAGATAAAACTTGAATCCATAATCTCTTTAATTAGCTCTTCGATTATCTGAGTAGTGCTAAATAACCTTTCTGGCTCGATCTTATACTTTCTAGCGGTAGCATTTTTTAACGCATCAACCACCTCAAAGGATGGAAGCTCATTTTCAGAGATCTCAGGCCTGATGGCATAGAGAATTTCACGATTCGCAGAAGATATATTTATCGCTAATTCTTTTTGGTCTTTTTTGGAGAATAGTGTTCTCGTAAGCCAAGTAACAAAAAGGCCGCTTAAAATACCGCCTCCAACTCCAATGACCCATCCGTTATTTAGTAAATCTTCCATTAAGTATCTCGTGATTTGCTCTAACAGCTATATAGTAATTATTCTGACCACTATTATCATGATTATTACCTCAGAATCAATTTCTACTCCACAGCCTAAATTTCTATTTAACACCATAGACTTAAAGCAACCTGATACGTGTGTACTAACTGGAAAAGCGATCACTTTGACTACTATCCCGATTTTAACACCAGTTCTTAACCCATTGATTTCACAATTTTTTTTTGTGTATCTTCTTGTTCTCCAATATAAAGGTCAATATGAACGTAAACCCCTAAGCTAGCACTCACAAACTTTTATAGGCTGGTATTAATTGGGGAGTGGTTAAGGTATCTAGAGTGCCTCTGAATCAGTCCGTAATATCTCTTCGGCTTTTGAAGGCTACAGATATTAGGTGCAGTTTGCCGTGAATGACGGTAGCCCTTTACAGGTGTTGCAACGCAGCAGCTGTGGCCTTCAAGCCTCGGCTCGAGGGGGCTTTCATAGTGATACCCCGTGTTGCGACAGCTTGTAAGGTCTAGACATTCCTGCGAAGCTAGGCTCTGATTGTGACCGCTCTGTAATTAGAAGCATCATTGAGTTGTTCAGAGGCTTCTAAATCCTGTAGTAATATCCTAAAAATTTACATGCTGTTTGATATATCGAGAGACCTTTTCTGTAGATATGTGGAAGATATTTCATCAGTATTGATGATCTATTGTTTTCTGAATTTCAGTGTGGGAGCGGGTGGGGGTATTAATTTTCATGGCCATTTTTATTTGCAGCCTAAATTTTAAATCGCTAGCAACAAAAAAATATAGGCACAAAAATAATCTTATTGGATTTTATTCAGTTTGTTTTAGTGTCAAAGCTGCGTAAAATCGGTGGATATTTATCGGTATTTGGGTCGTCATTGAGCAGCCTTCTAAAGGCCGATGACCAAAGAGATTCGAGAGAATCAAGAATTTTCTAAAACCATTCCCTCAAAGGAGAACGGTAGCGTGACGTAAGAGTAAGTAAAAGGCGCTGACCCAAGGTGCGCTAACACCTGGGGCCAGCTAACCAAATTGATAATCGACCTATCAAAATGGCTATATGGATCATACGCTAGAAACCCGCTCGTCTTCAATAAAGTGGAGTTCATTCAGCAGGTTGGGGCATGTCCCCTGGCTCTGGAAGCGTTGCGTCTGGCTTTTTTACCTCTATGCCTACCGTTCTCGCGCCCCACCTTGCTTTCCTTAAAAGTTACTTTCAAATCCTTCCATTAAGGGAGGTCTACGTATGGTTTGAGTATTCATAGGAAGCAATTATGTTGATCTTAAAGCGCCGGACGGGTGAAAACTTACGGATTGGAGCTAACGTCTCAATTACGGTATTGGAAGTTAAGGGTAATCAAGTAAAGATAGGCATACGTGCTCCCAAATCCCTACCCGTTCACCGTGAGGAAATCTATAGACGTTTGCAAAAGGAGCCGGTGTTGGGGGATGGAGGTGGTTGAGATTTCGGAACGCGCGAAGCAAGCGCGCGCATTGGCGTGTTCAGTCCGCCGGGTGATAGAGTTAACGCCCGCAACGCTGGATGGCTTTAAGTTGATGTAGCGAAGCGGAGACAGCTTAAAGCCGGTCCGCGTGATTGCGTTTGTTAAGACTTTTTACGTACAAAACCAAATCTAACTTTGAATATATAAGAAACACCTGGAACACCGAAGAAAACGAGAAATAACACTGCATTTAGAATAGATTGCTCTGAGCGTGCCGAGAATAGTGGGCCATGTAGTAGCTGAGTTAAAAGATACCACATTGATGCAGAAAACAATCCAAGACCAATTAAGCTACCGAAAAATTGACGAACTCTACCAGTAAAGATACATGCAAATGAAATGCTTAAACAAGCACCAGCAAAGACATAGAAGCCGATTGCTTTATCAGTTGGCGGTGCAGAGATGATCATTACAAGGCCAAACATTCCTGATACAAAGCCAAGTAGTATGCGAGTGAATGGGCTCAGCCCCTTATTGATGATTTCCTCACCTGCTCGATACATAATCTATAGCCTTAAGTACGCAGCAACGGCGACTTTTGTGCGCCTTCGCTGGTTAGGTGCTTTGTTGTTCTGTGTATAGCTTATATTTTGGCTCATAAGTACCTGCCAGAGGATCTTTTTCTATTGTCTCATTATTCCAGAAAGAGAGCTCATCACTTGTAACAAAAAACTCAGGAATTCTATCTGGGAGTTTAAATTGATAGTCATAAACCGTTTGAGTATGCGGAGATACAATATATTCGAGCGCTTCTATTGGCTCCCATTGCTGTACGTTCCATGGCGCCACTATTAGAACATCATCAAAGTGAATTTTGTTACGTGTCCTAACTGTTCGAAATGCTCTTATATAACCTTGCCCCTTAAGAACATGCATTCCTGTTAAAAGAAACCTCAAAGCATAACCATCTAGTAAGTCGTATGTTTCATATCCCCAGTGAAGTATTAAATCTCTGGTATTCCAATACTCCATTACAATAGGGATTATATGTTCATTGCCATTTTCAATGACATGGAGATTGTTTTTATTATCTATATTCAGGTCGAACATTAGATCTCCTGGCACTTAACATTTATATAGTAATCATTCTGACCACTATTATCATGATTGCCACCCTGGAATCAATCTAATGAAGAAGTGCGTAATAACCTTGACGAATGAATAAATCACATAGAATCTAGGACCTTTGTCCCAAGTTCAAAAATAATTACTTTGGTCACTGTCCCCAATGAATAAACTTTCTTTTACTCGCTGTTATACATAGGGAGTCTCTGAATAATTCCGTAATATCTCCAATCAGGATCTCTATAAAAAATAACAGCCAAACCGATTCAGAATCATGTTGATTTCTTATCAGTTACTTAGGAGGGTAGAAAATTGAGCAGTGCCTGAAGCGTTTCACTGCGCTTTAGGTCGTATACCACCTCGGTAAAGCTGATTTTGGAGCTGACAAACTCATAAGCGATGCAGGTACATTGCGCACATACTCGGGTTCTGAAGTTGATAGAAAATCGAAAGGCATTAGGGCTAGAAGGGGCAGTTTGATTTATATCAAAAAAAGAAAAGGGGGCAGAGCCCCCTTTTTTAAATCAGATCCGCTCTTTATTGGAGCGGATTACAGAAGCCTTAAAGGTTACTGATTTCCTCAAGCTGCTGTTGCAGACGCTCGTGAGCACCTTTCATTTCCGCGAGCTTGTCCTTCTCCTTGGCAACAACGGCTTCGGGAGCTTTGTCTACAAACTTGGGATTGTTGAGTTTGCCTTCAACCCGTGCGAGTTCTTTGGAAAGTTTATCAATCTCTTTTTGCAGACGCGCACTCTCGGCTTTAACGTCGATCAGGCCGGCCATGGGTACTAGCAGCTCTAGTTCACCTACCAGGGCGGTAGCGGAAGCGGGTGCGGATTCGCCGCTTTCCAGCCAGGTTATCCCCTCAAGGTTCGACAGTTTGATTAGAAGATTGCGAGACTGCTCTAGTAGTTCTTGATCTCTCTGAGAGCCATTTTTGAAGAAGAGAGGAATATTCTTTTTCTCTGCGATCTTCATTTCACCACGGATATTACGGATGCCGTCAGTTACCTGCTTCAACCAGGCAACAGCCGCTTCCGCTTCTTCATCAATCTTATTCTTGTTAGGTTCTGGATAACGCTGCAACATAATGGTATCGCCTTCAGCACCGGCGAGGGTTTTTACACGCTGCCAGATTTCTTCGGTGATAAACGGCATCAGCGGGTGGGCCAGACGCAAAATGGTTTCCAGTACGCGGATCAGGGTGCGGCGGGTGCCTTTCTTCACTGCGTCGGAGGCGTTGTCGTCCCACAGTACCGGCTTGGACAGTTCCAGGTACCAGCTGCAGTACTCGCTCCAGATAAAGTCGTACAGGGCCTGGGAGGCGAGGTCGAAGCGGTAGGTATCCATCGCTTCGCGCACGGTAATTTCGGTGCGCTGCAGTTGGGAAATAATCCAGCGGTCGGCGATAGTCAGCTCGAAGTCGCTACTGTTGTCCTGGCCACAGTCCTGTCCTTCACAGTTTTGCAGTACGTAGCGGGAGGCATTCCAGATCTTGTTACAGAAGTTGCGGAAGCCTTCAATACGGCCCACATCAAACTTGATGTCGCGGCCGGTGGATGCCAGCGAGTAGTAGGTGTAGCGCAGGGCATCGGTACCAAAAGCAGAGAAACCTTCGGGGAAGTCCTTGCGGGTTTGCTTTTCGATCTTCTCGCGCAGGTGCGGTTGCATCAGACCAGAGGTACGCTTCTCTACCAGGGTCTCCAGGTCGATACCGTCGATCAAGTCGATAGGATCGATCACGTTGCCCTTGGATTTGGACATCTTCTGGCCGTGGTTGTCGCGCACCAGGCCGTGCACGTACACGGTGTTAAACGGTACTTCCTTTTTGAAGTAGAGGGTCAGCATCATCATGCGTGCAACCCAGAAGAAAATAATATCGAAGCCGGTGACCAGTACGGAGCTGGGGTGGAAGGCTTTCAGTTCTTCGGTATCTTCTGGCCAGCCCAGGGTGCCGAAGGTCCACAGGCCGGAGGAGAACCAGGTGTCGAGTACGTCATCGTCCTGGCGCAGGCTGATATCGGCGCCCAGGTTGTGCTTCTCGCGCACTTCCTCTTCGCTGCGGCCAACATAGACATTGCCGTCGTTGTCGTACCAGGCGGGGATGCGGTGGCCCCACCACAGTTGGCGGGAAATACACCAGTCCTGGATATCGCGCATCCAGGAGAAATACATGTTCTCGTAGTTCTTCGGTACGAACTCAACGCGGCCATCTTCAACGGCGGCGATGGCTTCATCGGCCAGGGGCTGGGTTTTTACATACCATTGATCGGTGAGCCAGGGCTCGATCACTGCACCGGAGCGGTCCCCGTGAGGTACCTTGAGGGTGTGGGGTTCTACTTTTTCCAGTAGGCCGAGGGCGTCCAGGTCGTCGACAATCTGGGTGCGCGCGGCAAAGCGCTCCATGCCTCGATATTTTTCCGGCACTGCGTCGTTCAGGTGGGCGTCGGCATCGAGGATGTTGATCATCTCGAGGTTGTGGCGCTGGCCCATTTCGTAGTCGTTGAAGTCGTGGGCTGGGGTGATTTTTACACAGCCGGTGCCGAATTCACGGTCGACGTATTCGTCAGCAATAATCGGGATTTCGCGATCCGCCAGGGGCAACTTGATGGTCTTGCCAATCAGGTGCTGGTAGCGCTCGTCTTCCGGGTGTACGGCTACGGCGGTATCGCCGAGCATGGTTTCCGGGCGGGTAGTGGCAACTACCAAGTGGCCGGAGCCGTCTGAGAGCGGGTAGCGGAAGTGCCACAGGTGTCCCTGCTTCTCTTCGTTTAATACTTCCAGATCTGAGATCGCAGTGTGGAATTTCGGGTCCCAGTTCACCAGGCGCTTGCCGCGATAAATCAGGCCGTCTTCATACAGTTTGATAAAGACTTCCTGCACCGCTTTGTAGAAGCCGTCGTCCATGGTGAAGCGTTCGCGAGACCAGTCGGGGCTGGCACCGAGGCGGCGCAGCTGGCGGGTAATGGTGCCGCCGGACTCTTCCTTCCACTCCCAGACCTTCTCGATAAACTTGTCGCGGCCCAGGTCGTGGCGGGATACGCCTTCGGCGCCCAGCAGGCGCTCTACCACCATCTGGGTGGCGATACCGGCATGGTCGGTGCCCACTTGCCACAGGGTGTTGTCTCCCTGCATGCGGTGGTAGCGAATCAGGGCGTCCATGATGGACTCCTGGAAACCGTGGCCCATATGCAGGCTGCCGGTGACGTTCGGCGGCGGGATCATAATGCTGTAGGGCTTGGCCTCAGTATCCCCGGAAGGCTTGAAGTAGCCGTTCTCCTCCCAGGTTTTGTACCACTGCTGTTCGATGGCGTTGGGCTGGTATGTTTTGTCCATGCGGGCGGGAAACCTTGTGTTTAACTGACTGCGTGCACAGCGTTTTGGCTCAGGATAGTCTGGTGCTTGCTCGGGCTGCGCGGAAAAGGCGGCAATTATACCGCCGGGGGTAGGGTGGGCAAAAGGCAGCTTTGGGGCTAAATCGCACTCAGTCCCAGATCTCTAGCTCGTCGACCACTTTTTCTATCTGGGCACGCAGCTGTTTTTCCAGTTGGGGAAGCTGTTGGGCTACCAATTCTTCAATCAAATCGTTGCGCTGGCGCTCTTTCTCTGAGGGCTCCAATTTTTCTACTGGCCCCTCCTTTTCTGCAATCGCCTGGGCCATTACCAATGCCTGGGTACGGGTACCCGCGCTGGCGGTTTCTATGGCCTCGGGTTTGTTTTGGGGCTGCCTTTCATGGGATGGAATACGCCCCCCGGTAAGCCGCGAGCGAATATGGGCTGGCAAGAAGGGGTTGTCGGGTGCCGGTACGGGAGCCTCCGCAGCGGTATCCGTTGCGGTTGTACGATCAATGTCAGTCCCCTCACTATTCGATTGAGCGTTATTGCCAGGCTGGTCATTATCGCCATGGGCTGACGCTTCCTGGGAAGCCTGCATTTGGGGTTCTGCGGTTGTTTTGCCGGGCAGGTTTTGTAAGGGGCGCAATAGGGCTAGATCTGATTCGGCCAACTGCACTTTATGTTCTTCGCCCAGTGTCTCCTCGATTGGGGAAAACAATATGGGCAGGTCCTCCTGCTGAAGCAGTTCCTCTTCTAAGGCGTCATCCATTGGGGAAGGGGGCGGGGCTTCTGGCTCGGTGGATAACAATGGCGGCTCTGTAGGAGGCGCAGCGGTTAGGGTTTTTGGCTCATCCTTCCCCGTTGCTTGGCCCGCTACCTGGTTGAGCAGTGGGATTTCATCGAGATCGTCACTGTTGAGTAGGTCGTGCAGTGAGTTCAGCTCATCGAGCAGCTCGCTGGAAGGTTTGCGTGGTTGTCCGCGCTGCTTGTGCTTGTTCTTTCGACCGGACATGGCGGTAGTTAGTGATTACATGCTCTGGTTGATCTTATGGGATTGTAACGGATATCCGCGATCGCGGAAGTGACCAAATCGCGATCGTGAGCGTTGCAGGGCATTGGCTTCTTGAACGACGATCTCGGCGAGACGTTCGAAGCGGCTGAACCAGTTGGGGACTTTGCTGCACAGGTTGATCAGTAGGCCGTGGTGTGCCTGCGGATCTTCACCGCAGTTGATTTCGATGGCTGCCTGCTCGCCATTCACTTGGTTGGCATGGGGCAGGAAACTGTCTTCACGGAAGGTCCACAACAGTTGGTTGAGTTGCTCGGCACGTTCCTGGTTATCCACGGCAAGCAGAACCCGCAGACCGTTGCGATAGGCCTTTTCCGCCAGGCGACAGGCGAAGATATCCGCTTGCTGGGGCTGATCGGAGGAGAGGATGTAAAAGTCGATACGGGTCATGCTGGCTTTTATTTGTACAGAGACGACAACGGCCCGCGAGGGGCCGTTACGGCTGCCGCTCGGGGGCGGCTATTGTGCGCTTTTGCCAGTTATTTTCCCAGCAGGTATTCCACCAGAAGCGGTACCGGACGTCCGGTGGCCCCTTTGGCGGCACCGGATTTCCACGCGCTACCGGCGATGTCCATATGTGCCCAAGTGTACTCTTCGGCAAAGCGGGACAAGAAACAGGCGGCGGTTACAGAGCCGGCATCGCGGCCGCCGATGTTTTGCATATCGGCAAAGTTGGAGTCCAGGGCGGGCTGGTACTCATCCCAAAGAGGCATTTGCCAGGCGCGGTCGCCACTGGTTTCGCCGGCCTTGAGCAGGTCTTGGGCGAGTTCTTCGTTATTGGCATAGAGGCCAGTGGCGTGGTGGCCGAGAGCGATTACACAGGCACCGGTGAGAGTGGCGATATCGATGACCGCGCGGGGCTTGTACTTGCTGGCATAGGTGAGTGCGTCGCAAAGTACCAGGCGGCCTTCGGCGTCGGTGTTCAGAATCTCAATAGTCTTTCCGGACATGGAGGTGACGATATCACCGGGCTTGCTGGCGCGGCCGCTGGGCATATTTTCTGCGGCGGCGACCAGGCCCACCACATTGATAGATGGCTGCAGCTCCACCAGGGCGTTCATCACACCGAAAACACTGGCCGCACCGCCCATATCGTATTTCATTTCATCCATAGCCTGACCGGGCTTGATGCTGATACCACCGCTATCGAAGGTAATGCCTTTGCCCACCAGCACAATGGGTTTTTCGCTGGTTTTGCCACCCTTGTAGTTCATGGCGATCAGGGCGGGGGGCTGGTCACTGCCTTTTGCTACGCTGAGGAGTGCGCCCATACCAAGCGCCTTCATTTTTTTCTCGTCGAGCACAGTTGTGGAGAGCTTTGTGTGTTTTTTGGCCAGTGTGCGGGCCTGAGCTGCCAGATAGTTGGGTGTACAGATATTGCCAGGCAGATCACCCAGTTCCCGTGCTACATTGCTTCCCAGTGCTTGGCCGGCACCAATCTCCATCCCTTTTTGGATGGTTTTTAGCTGCTTGCGATCAATGGCATGCAGGGTGAATTTAGTGAGAGGGTAGGGTTTGGCATCAGTGAGGCACTGGGTGAAGCGGTAGGTGGCCAGACCTGTGGCCAGCGCAATCTGCTGGGCTTGCCAGGTTTTATCAGCCCCTTTTACTTCGAGCTCGCACAGGTAGCTGGTAGCGTCTTTGAACTTTTTCACCACTGCGGCACTGGCGCTGGCCAGTTTGCGGAACTCTGCCTGGCTGATGTCTCCCTTGCCGGTGCGAACGACCAGCACTCGCTCACTGGGTCCGTCCAGCAGGTCGATTAACTGGGTGCTGCCGGGTTTTACGCCCAGGTCACCACGCTTGAGAATTTTGCCAATGGTTCCTTTTGCGAGTTGATCGAGGTTTTTACCGCTGGGGCTTAAGCCATTTTTAGCATCAGCTGAAATAACGGAACAGGCTGCGCGCTGTTTGGAGATATCCGAGACCTTTGCGGAGAACTGCATTTTTCGCTTTCCTTAAAATCTGACAATAGATTGCATAGCTCTGAACCGAGACATAGCAAGAATTTTTAGTGATAATGCGTCGCACAAGTTTAACCTGCTCGTCTATGGATTGCTGTACCTAGTGGGCAACTTGTTCGACTGAAGTCCAATTCATCACACCGCTGTCACCAAGGAATTCGTTCGCCCTGTGATTATTTTCCGCTATCTCTGCCGCGAGCTGCTGTTTGCCACGCTGGCGGTCAGCGCAGTTTTGCTATTAATGGTGATGAGTGGCCGATTTGTGAAATACCTTGCGGAAGCCGCCGCAGGGGATCTTTCGGCTAATATCCTTTTCTCCTTAATGGCCTACCGCTTACCGGGATTCCTGGAATTGATATTGCCACTGGGATTATTCGTCGGGATTCTTTTGGCTTATGGGCGCCTCTATATAGAGAGCGAAATGACAGTGCTGCACGCCTGTGGTTTCAGTGAATGGCGTTTGCTGTTTTACACCCTGGCACCGGCTCTGGCAGTGGCTTTGTTTGTGGCATCAATGAGTTTGTACCTGACCCCCGCTGGTGCCGAGCGTTCCAACCTGATGCTCAACGCGGAAAAATCCCGCAATGAGTTTGATCACCTGATACCGAAGAAATTTATTTCCACCAGTGGTGGCCAGGCAGTGTATTACGCAGAGGCCCTGAGTGAGGATAAGTCCACCATGCTGGGAGTGTTCCTCGCCGAGTTGAGGGCCACTGAAGCTGAGACTGAGGCGAATCGTCAGGTGGTTACTCGCGCCAAGGAAGGGGTCCAGCAAATCGACCCCGAGACAGGGCTGCGTTACCTGGTACTGCGCGATGGCTACCGTTATGAGGGAGTACCAGGACAGCGGGAATACCGGCAGATGGAGTTCTCCAGCTATGAAGTGTTGATGGAGGCGCCACGACTGCGCAGCCGTTGGCGCGACCAGATTGAGTCTGCTCCCACTACGCAGCTGATTGGCAGTGATAATCCCAGGGAGACAGCCTACCTCTACTGGCGGCTGAGTTTGCCGGTGCTGGTGCTGGTGGTTGCGGTGCTGGCAGTACCGCTATCGCGCACCAACCCGCGCCAGGGACGCTTTATCAAGATGTTCCCCGCGATACTTTTGTATCTTATTTATCTGCTAATCCTCCAGGGGGTTCGCGGGGCTGTTGAGGATGGTAAGTTTGCCAACCCCGCGGTGATCTGGTTGGTACACCCGCCCTTCCTACTAATTGGGTTATTGCTTCTGGCGGCGAGGAATTGGCGTCCTAAACCCAGACTATTGCCGGAAGGTGTTAAGGAGTCGGCCGATGTATAAGCTGGATATGTATATTGGTCGTACCATTGCCCTAGCGGTTTTCGTGGTGCTGCTGATTATTCTCGGCCTGGATATTATTTCCGCCATTGTCGACCAATTGGGGGACTTCAAGCGCGATTACGGCTTTAGCCAGGCAATACAATATGTCCTGTGGAGATTGCCAGGGCGTATCTACGAGCAGTTGGGCTTTTCCGCCCTCGTGGGATGTATGGTGGGGCTGGGAACACTGGCAGGCACCAGTGAACTGACCGTTATGCGTGCGGCTGGTGTCTCTATCGGCCGTATTGCCTGGGCGGTAATGAAACCAATCATTCTGTTGATTTTTATCGGTTTGGCCCTGGCGGAGTTTGTGATTCCTAAGACCAATGTAATCGCCGAGAACAACAAAGCACGCGCCCTGGGTGAGCTTGAAGCGAGTGGCCTCGAAAGTGGTATGTGGTTAAAAGACAGTGGCGAATTTGTGCACTTTAATGCTGCCCTGCCAGATGGTGAACTCTATGGCGTAACCCGTTATCACTTTGCGGATAACCGGGAGCTGCAATGGGTGGAGTTCTCTGAACGGGGGCAGTTTCAGAATGAGCAGTGGCTACTTAAGAACAGTCGCAGCACCCAGTTCCTGGGGGAAGATACGCAGAGTAAAGACCTGCCAACCAGTGTATGGAAAGCGGAGGTCTCACCGGAGTTGTTTGCCCTGATCGTGCCGCTGCCCTCAGACCTTTCCCCGCGTAACCTCTGGGATTACGGTACTTACCTGGATCGTAAGGGTGAAGATTCCGGGCG
Organism: Microbulbifer mixtoriginis (SeqCode); assembly: GCF_052466765.1. Lineage (NCBI taxonomy): Bacteria > Pseudomonadati > Pseudomonadota > Gammaproteobacteria > Cellvibrionales > Microbulbiferaceae > Microbulbifer > Microbulbifer mixtoriginis (SeqCode). Next base: position 1,276,142 of record NZ_CP174289.1, on the reverse strand, counting down.
CTACTGGCTGGAGTTTTGGAAGAAAATACTGCAACCACTGACCATTGCCAGTTTGGTTATGGTGGCAATTTCTTTCATCTTTGGCCCACTGCGTGAAGTAACCACCGGGTTGAGAGTTTTTACCGGGATTATGGTGGGGATCATCTTCCAAACTGTGCAGGGGATACTCGGCCCCTCTTCACTGGTTTTTGGTTTTCCACCACTGCTGGCTGTACTGCTACCGGTTCTTCTTTGTTTTGGTGCGGGCTGGCTATTACTCAAGCGGGCCCGATAGGGCCCCTTGAGCTTAATTTGTTGGCAGTTACCCTTTTTTCTTCTTTTTGGGTAAAAGGCGCACTTGAGACTCTGAAATCAAGTCGTGCCAAGTAGCCTTGTCGGAGCGGGCCCAGGCGGAAAAGTAGCCGAGGCCCAGGCAGGCGATAGAGAGAGGGGCGACAATGGCTCGCAGGATACATTGGCGCCAAGTAAGCTGTACGCCATCTGGATTCGCCACGATCAAGCGCCACGCGCGCATTCCCACAGTTTGTCCGGCTACCCGCCAGGACCAGAAGAAGTAGCCGGCGATTACCGCTAGAGCGCCCAGTTGATAAATTGGTCCGCCGACACAAGGGCTGTAATCCATAGCTTCTGGCTGACAGCTTAACCCACCAAATACCGAGGCCACTGGCAGGGCGATAAAGCCGTACACCATCATTAGTCCCATCAGGATTAGCAGGTCGTACATCAGGGCCGCCAAGCGCCGGCCGACGCTGGCGATTGGAAGTTCGGGAAATGAAGAAGGGGTACTTGAGCTGCTCACGGCTATCTCCGCCAAAATCGATTGGCGGAGATTCTAACAAAACTAGGGGAGGGCAAGGGCAAGTCGTCTGCCAGGTCTAAAATTCGTACTCGAAAGAAATCTTGAATTTGTCGTCAGAAAGGTTGATGCCATAATCTACCGAGTTGCCTATCTTGCCCCGGTTGGTGGTGTAACGCAGAAGACTTTTCTGCACCGTGCTCTTGTTGCGCTGCTTGTAGGTATCTAAACCAATCTTAACAATTTTGAATAGTGCCTTACCGCCAGTGGTTGGTCGAAACTCACTGGGGTAGGTATGCATTTGTAGCCACTGGTAGTTGAGGCGTCGTTGCGTACTATTCATGGAATTACTGCGAAGATAATCTGCGGCTTGGAATAGTGCAGCATTGTCCATGGCGAAGGCACTGTCGGAGAAAAACAGGTTCACGGATTGTATATTTAGGGCTTGTTGTGAATCGGGGATAAAAAGTTCGTCCGCAGAGCAGATACAACAGGTGGGAAAAAGCAGTAATCCAACTGTTTTGGGTAAGGATTTGCCCGGTCTGATTCTGAAACTGCAGAGTGCCATTCTATCTACCCCAGGTGTTGCATCTCATTTCGGAAGGCCGCAAGCGGTCGTTGAATTTATTATGGGATACCCACCTCGAAGCGTTTTCCCATAGAAAATAGGCGGCTTCTGCTACTTCACTTACTGGACAGTCGCAAATTGTCGGAAACATCCCTGAAAGCCGCATGGATTGGACCCTTTTCCATTTTTGTCCAAGCAGTCGTAGCTGTGATCAGGAGAGCGCCAATGTTTTTTTATTATTTTTTTGATATTGGTGCGCCATGGTTGATGAAAAAACGGTCTTGCTTTGAGCGCCGTATTTGAGGGGAGCTTGTGGGGTTTCAGTAGACTTGAGCGCGAAAGTGTCGCTGAAAGCGACTACGCTGATAACCGGGCATTCAAAAACTGGCGCCAGTAACTGCTTCAGGGGTTAAGGGCAAACTTGTCCTGCCAGGATTAATGAGGCAGGTTTTCCGGTGGTTGGGTTGAGGGGTTCTTGCAGGGTGGTGAGCATCAATCCATGTTCGATGAATAATTGGGTCCAGCTTGATAGCGTACGGAAATACCAGGGCGCTGCCTCCTGAAAATCACCGTCTATACCTTGCCAGGAACCCGGTCGCCATCCATCCAGGTACTTTTCATCGCCACAGGAGAGTAGGGGATGTAAAGTTTGGAGGAGTAGATACCCTTGTGGGTTGAGCAGGGAGCAAGCCCTGTGAAAAATGGCATTGGTGGCTTCCTCCCCAATCAGAGAGAAGTTGCATACAATCAAATCAAATTTACGCTCAAATGCCTGCGGATCTAGCTCTTCATAACAAACAGTACGGAATTGTTGCCGTTCTTGCCCTCGGCGCTTGGCTTCATTAATTAACTCGTCCACGCCATCAATCCCCCAGACATCCATGCCCTCTGCCGCTAGGCGGCGGGATAGCCATCCTTCACCACAGCCAATATCCAGCACGCTGGAGGGATTATGCGCAAGGACAGCCTCAAAAATTGCCTGGTCGGTGATCAGCCTGCGGCTGGGTATTGCCCCCCGATCCACCACCTTCACCCACTCGCCGGCATTATTGTGCCAGCTGCGTAGGACTTTATTGTCACTAAATTCGCAATCCCTCATCTTTGCGTTCCTTCATCTCTGTAATTTTGACGAGGTTGAGTGTACCGTCGAGGAAAATCCAGCTGCAAAGGTGCTGAGGTCCCATGTCCACTCAAATGGTGTTTGATTATGTGATCGTAGGTGCCGGCTCTGCCGGCTGTGTATTGGCCAACCGGCTGAGTGCTGATGAGCAGCATCGTGTTTGCCTGCTCGAGGCAGGGCCTCCGGATCGCAGTCCATTGATATCCATGCCCCTGGGTATCGGGATGTTGATGTCAGGCACAGACTATAACCTCCACCATTACACGGAACCACAGCAAAGCCTGAACAAGCGTCGATTGTTCTGGCCGAGAGGCCGTACCCTCGGTGGCAGTAGCGCGATTAATGCGATGGTTTATATCCGTGGTCAAAGTGAAGACTATGATGCCTGGGAAGCCGCAGGTAATGCAGGCTGGGGATGGCGTAGTTTATTGCCTTACTTTCTTCTCTCGGAGGGCAATGAGCGTGGCAGTGATGCGCACCATAGTGGCTATGGACCGCTCACGGTAAGTGATCTGAAGTGGAAAACTGAGTCTGGGCAGGCTTTCCTGCGCGCAGCTCAGTCTGCTGGACACCGGGCAAACAGTGATTTTAATGGCAGCCAGCAGAATGGAGTGGGCTTTTACCAGGTAACACAGCGCAGAGGTCGGCGGTGCTCTGCTGCTGCAGCCTATTTACATCCGATAAAAAAGCGTCCCAATTTACGAGTACTCACGCGTAGTCCAGTCGCTCGGCTGATATTGAGAGGTGACAGGGCTGTGGGGGTGGAATTGCTCAATGGTAAAAAAATATTGGCCAATAAGGAGGTATTGCTCTGCGCAGGCGCAATACAGACCCCGCACTTGCTATTGCTCTCAGGCATTGGCCCACAAGAGGAGCTGCGTAAGTTTGATATTCTGCCGCAGAACCACCTGCCAGGGGTGGGTAAAAACCTTCAGGACCACCTCGATATCTCTCAGGTGGTGGAGACCTCAGACCCAATCACTTTTTCGAATGACTTGTGGGCGAGAGTGAAGCACGCCATGCGTGCGCCTGAATGGTTCTTCCTGAATCGGGGCCCATTGACCAGTAATGTTGCCGAAGCGGGGGGATTCGCGAGTTCAACCTTGGCCAACGGCCGCCCGGACATACAATTCCACTTCACGGCAGTGCCATCCTTTGAACACGGTTTCAATAAACAGTCGGGGTATGGCTACACCTTACATGCATGTGCATTGCGCCCCAAAAGCCGTGGTGAAATAACTCTCAATACAGAGGATCCCAAGGCCCTGCCGAGTATCCAACCCAATTATCTTAGCGAGCCCGAAGATATGCAGGTGATGCTGGAGTCATTCGAAATGGCTCGGGACATCATTCACCAGGAAGATTTACAACGCTACCAGAAGCGCCTCTGGCTGCCGGAGCATAAGCTCAGCAGCAAGGCTTCCATCAAACACTATATTCGTCAGCATGCCGAGACAATTTATCACCCGGTGGGCACTTGTAAGATGGGCAATGATGATCTCGCAGTAGTCGATGCGGAGTTAAAAGTACATGGAGTAGATGGACTGAGGGTTGTGGACGCCTCCATAATGCCGGCCCTGGTCAGCGGTAATACCAATGCACCGGTGATCGCAATTGCGGAGAAGGCAGCGGATCTTATTTTACAGCGCACCCCTCCCTCAATGATGAAGAATACACAAGTTCAGGAAGTTGAATGATTTGGCAATGTCCCCTCTGCGCAACGCCATTGACGCTGGGTAAAGATACCTGGCACTGCAGTAACCGGCACAGTTTTGATCGCGCGCGGGAGGGTTACGTTAATTTGTTACCCGTCTATCGCAAGCGGCGCAAGGACCCGGGAGATTCCACAGAAATGCTGCATGCCCGTCGCCGCTTTCTCAAGGCGGGCTATTATCGCCCACTAGTGGACACGATTACCGCGCTGCTGCCCTACCAGTCTGGGCGCCGGCTTTTGGATATCGGTTGTGGCGAAGGTTACTATTTACGCCAGTTGGAGTCTGCCGGATGGCACGGCCATGCGTTGGCCGGGGTAGATATTTCCAAGTCAGGCGTCCGTATGGCGGCTAAAGCCGACAGTGGTGCTCAGTTTGTTGTATCCAGCAATACCAACCTGCCAGTGGCTTCAAATAGCGTGGATCACCTCTTACGTATTTTTGCGCCTGCACCGGATACTGAGATGCTTAGGGTAATAAAGGAGGGGGGGCATTTGCTGGATGTTTCTCCCGGTCCGGATCACTTGTGGAGTTTGAAGGGACACCTCTACCGGGAGCCTCGTAAACACCCAGCCCCAAAATTGATTGAGGGGCTGTATCCCGAGGTTGATTTACGCTGCTGTTTTCCTTTTGAATTGCGCGGGCACGAAGCGATTGCGGATTTTCTCGCGATGACGCCTTTTGCCTGGAAGGGCAATCGAGAGGCTCGCGCGGAGCTGGAAGGGCAGGAAAGCCTGGTTCTCGAGGCGGATTTTATTGTTCGTCGTTTCATCAAGAGAAAATAATCTAGTAGAAATGACAGCGAAATACTTTGTGTATGTGCTGGTACTCCGTGTAGTAGAGGTCTAAGAAAGAGTTATGGCGACACCTAAAGACTATGCGTTTATGCGCAGAGCCCTGGAATTAGCCGAGCTTGCCGCAGAGCGGGGAGAAGTACCGGTTGGGGCCGTATTGGTGCGGGAAGGTAAAATCATTGGCGAGGGCAGTAATCGCCCTATTGGCAACTGTGACCCCAGCGCTCATGCGGAAGTTGTCGCATTGCGTCACGCGGCGGAGGCAGAGCAAAACTACCGCCTGCCAAATACCACGCTTTACGTCACTATCGAGCCCTGCACCATGTGTTTTGGAACCCTGATGCATGCGCGTGTTGGTCGTTTGGTTTTTGGTGCCAAAGAGCCACGTGCCGGTGTGGTTGAAAGCCAGCTGAAGCTTGGTGAAGCCGGTTTCTTCAATCACAAAATTTCTGTGGAGTCTGGTGTGATGGCTGAAGAGGCCGGGAGGCTGGTGCGCGAGTTTTTCCATGATCGACGCTGAATTGGCTTTTGCCTTTGCGGTGAACAGCATCATTGTTGCTATTGTGGTGCTGATTCATCATGAAGTCCTCAATGCTTTGGTGCACCTGGGGCGCTGGCTACCGGTGCGGCACAACTTTGCCATAGTGCTGGGGGTGTTTGGTGCCCTTTTGGCTCACGTAGCGGAAATCTGGCTCTTCGCCTATGGCTATTACTTTATGGTGAATTCGCCTTACTTCGGCACACTAGAAGGTAATTTCAACGGCAGCCTACTTGATTGTGCGTATTTCTCATTTACCACTTATACCTCCCTTGGCTTTGGCGATATTGAGCCTTTGGGGCATCTACGCTTCACTGCTGGCTTAGAGGCTTTAACGGGGTTGGTCATGATTACCTGGACGGCCTCTTTCATGTTTTTAAAAATGCAGCGCTATTGGGATATCTAGGGAGCCACTGAATAATTCCATAAGATCTATGCGGGCCTTGTGGAGTGTTCACACTATGCGTTGTGCTCTCTTGAAAGGTCTTAGATATTTGTGCAAAGCCACTTTTTGATAGAGAACGGCTCTGAAACCCAGAGGCATCACGGAATTATTCAGAGGCGCCCTGGTTATCTCTTGAATTAGAGTTTCATTCGGGCAGTGCGCCCTGGGCGTTTCTTTGGTTTCTCTGCTGGGTAAAAATCGCCTTTAAAACGATATAGGTAGCTATGTCTTTCAATACTGCGCCACAGCTTGCCAAAAGGGTGTAGCCAATACAGCCAACGGGCCACCTTGGCCTTGTGGACGTTAGATTTTTCGATACTGGAAATGTGTTCGGTTTCCCATAGTAGATGGGGCTCGATACCATAAAGCTTCAGATCAAACTGCCAAAAGTGATCAAAGACCTTATCGATAGGCTCGAAAATCCGCCTGGCATACCTCAGAACCTTTTCCATTCCACAGCGATTGATCAAATAACCCTGGGCCCCGCACCAGCCCCGCTCTGGGCGAACTAGCTTGTGCACACCATCATTGAGGGATCGGATGATCTTGCGCTTGCGTACTTTCAGGCCCATCAAACGGATCATTTCCACTTCTGGGGGCAATCGCTCCAGCTCCGCCAATACTCTGGCAAAGTCACCTTCCACTTGAACGTCATCCTCAAGGATACATACCCTTTGTAGACCAGCCTGATAAGCCTGACGAATAGCGCGAAGGTGAGCCAGATAACAACCAATCTCAGAACTTTTCAGCTCACACAAGTGACGCCAACGCGTGATGGCGTTACAGAGAACCTCATCGTCCTCAAGCTTGGGTATACCATTGCGCCCTTCAACGCCAGCGACTTGGCTGGCACGAAGGCGCTGAGATTTCAGGGTTCCCAGTAACCGATTTACAGTTTCGCCCTCTGGATACATTGTGATTACCCAGCAGGGCGTGTGGGCAATAAACAAAGGGGTTTTTTGCTGCCGCCGGTTGAGTGCCGGCCGAGTGCGCAAAGGAATTTGTGGGGCAAAGCGGTGGCGAGAGCGCAGGGGCAAACGTTCGGCTTTTGCAGCCGCTAATGACCAACTGGGTACAGAGTGATTCCTGCGGCGTTTTTCTAGTGCCACAATTTCTGATTTCTCTGTGAACGGATAAAACCACCGATAGTAAACTGCAGTCTGGCTAGTGAGATATAGGATTCGAACATATTTCTACCCCATCATCAGAGGGCTAAAAAGGCAGTTCAACAGGCTCAGTAGGGGAGTGAATGCATAATTTCATCTATTTTTACCTAACCCCCAGCGTCTTGAACGCTATCCTCCTAGGTCATCGCCATCCAAAATTTTGCCTTGGCTAATCTTAATGTCCGACTATCCAGTCGGTATAGGCTTTTAGGAAATGGTCAGTACTTCTGGGCGATAGAGCTTTTAGTTGCCACTGAATAACTGTGGGAATTGGGGAGTAAAAAGATTGCGGGGTTGAGCCGACTTTTGGGCTGTAAACGTTTGTGTTCGCATTTCTTATACCTAGGCAGGTATTCTGTACTGCAAGAGCGCTAGCTTGAATGAAATAAGAGAATTTACTCTGGAAGCATCAGGTTATTTCCTGATAGCGACATTTCGATTTTTTTGTATTTCCGAGCCTGATTTATTGGACATTCTATGAAGTTGAATTTTATTAAGATGGCACTCATTCTGGGGTTATTGAGCTGTGTTGGGCCTGTTGCTATTGATATGTATCTGCCGGCCCTACCGGATATCGCCCAGGATTTGGGAGCCCCTATAGAGGCTGCTCAGTACACCCTGATATCTTACTTTGTTGCTTTTGGGGTATGCCAACTATTTTATGGCCCCGCTTCGGACATGTTTGGTAGAAAGCCACCGCTGTATTTTGGATTGGTTCTTTTTACCCTGGCTTCTATCGGTTGTGCTCTGGCGCCCTCTATAGAGGCGCTGATCGCTTTAAGGTTTTTACAGGGCGTTGGTGCCGCTTCGGTGATGTCGATCCCCAGGGCAGTGATTCGAGATTATTACACAGGTACCCAGGCCACTCGCTTAATGACTACGGTGATGTTGGTGATTTCTATATCGCCGATGCTCGCCCCGCTGATAGGCAGTACCTTGATAGTCCCTTTTGGGTGGCGCAGTGTATTTTTACTGATTGCTCTGCTGACCCTGGCCAGCTTATTGCTGGCAGTAACCAGCTTGCCGGAGACCTTACATCATCATCACCGTGTACCATTTCGTTTAAATGCCATGCTTGGCGCTTTCTCGACATTACTGCGTGACCCTGTGTATGTGGGTCTGACTAGCATCGGTGGTTTGGGTATCGCCAGCTTTTTTTCTTTCCTTGCCACGGCCTCTTTCCTGTACACCGATTTTTATGGACTGACACCAACGGAGTTCAGCCTTGCTTTTGCCTTAAATGCGCTGGGTTTCTTTATCTCTAGTCAGTTTGCTGCAAACCTGGGATCCCGTTTTGGTTCAGTGGCGGTGGTGAAGTGGGCTACTGCAGGTTTTGCCATCAGCTCTCTGGTAATGTGTATGGTTGTGTTTTGGGGTTATGATCAATTTTTATTACTGGTGGCAATGTTGTTGACCTGTAATATATTCCTTGGGCTGGTTATTCCCACTTCCATGGTGTTATCTCTTGAAGAACATGGCCCCATTGCTGGTACTGCCGCAGCCCTGGGTGGCGCTTTACAAATGTTGCTCGGAGCATTGGCTATTGTTTTAACCAGTCTGGTTTTTGATGGCACGCCTTTGCCGTTAACGGCAGCTATTGCTGTTTGTGGTGTCAGTTCGTTGATTATTTCACGTCTAACTTTGCGGGGAATAGCGCAATTGGCGGTGCCATACTAGAGTTTAAATTTAGCTTGGGCTTAAATTTCCTAAGGAGTTGGCCCCTTTGTCCATAAAGTTCGGGAATCTCTTTGTAAGTGAGTTCCCCAAATATAAGGAAGGAGGTCGGCAAGATGGATAATATTCTGGTTTATTCCGATAGTGTTTCCTGGGGCATCATTCCGGATACCCGACAGCGCATGACATTTGCCCAGCGTTGGCCTGGAGTTATGGAGTTCCACTTAAACGAAAATAAACATAATGTACGAGTGATTGAAAATTGCCTGAATGGTCGCAAGACCGTTTGGGACGATCCATTTCGTGAGGGCCGGCGGGGTGTTGAGGGATTGGCACAGGTGATTGAAATGCACTCCCCATTGCATTGTGTAATCCTAATGTTGGGCACCAATGATTTCCAGGATACTCACGATAATAAAGCCAGTATGTCTGCCCAGGGGGTGGCTAAGCTAGTCTCCGTAATTCGCAGTGCACCTATCGAGCCGGGTATGCTAGTACCTAAGGTTCTAATTGTTGCTCCCCTAACGATCAACAATCCTTGCGGCATTATTGGCTATAAATTTACTGGTGCGAAAAAACGCTGTGAAGGTTTCCCGCAGGAGCTGGAAAAAGTCTCTAACGATCTGGGTACCTTATTTCTGGATGCAAATAGGTGGGTCAAAGTCAGTGAACGGGATGGTATTCATTTAGACGAGAATCAACACTCGGTTCTAGGTAAGGTGATTGCTGATTTCCTCTCAGACAATAAAGTCCTGCACTAGAAATACAAACTGCCAGGGATCAACCAAATGCTGATTATGGCACCGGAAGTACCGGTGCCGGTTCACTGTAGAATCAGTTGTAGGCACCGCTACTATAAATCAGTTCGTAACTGTGGCTGTATATTTCCAGAATATTGCCAAACGGATCTTCCATATAAATCATGCGATATGGCTTTTCTCCTGGATAGTAATATCTGGGTTTTGGCATACGCTTTTTACCACCAGCTGCGACAATTTTCTCTGCCAGTTCTTCCAGGTTCGGGTCCTGAACACAGAAGTGGAATACGCCGGTTTTCCAGTATTCGAAATTATCCTTGGGGTTTTCCTGGTTGGGAAACTGGAATAGCTCCACACCGATACGATCGCCGGTGGAAAGGTGAGCGATGCGGAAACTACCCCACTTGGCTCCAAAGACATCGGTACACATCTCACCAATGGCGCTGTGATCTTCACTGATTTCCGTTGGTGGCATAATCAGGTACCAGCCCATGACCTCTGTGTAGAACTTAACGGCAGCTTCCAAGTCTGGCACTGAAATACCGATATGAGAAAAGTTTCTCGGATAAACACTCTTCATTAGTCACTCTCCAACAATTACTTTCGTATAAGTTACTGTGCCCAGATCATTACGTATAATTATGATTTGTGATTTTTTTGAGTAACTTTTGTAATGATTAATCCTGTGTGGCTGCGTAGTTTCTGTACTTTGGTGGAGCAGGGTGGCTTTACCAAAACGGCGCAGCACCTGCATATGACCCAATCTGGCGTTAGTCAACACTTACGCCGCCTGGAAGACTTCCTTGGGTTGGCGCTGATCCATCGGCAGGGGAAACAATTCACCCTGACCGAGGCAGGCGAAAAGCTATACCTAGAGGCTCAAGATATCGTCGAATCCCTCTCTACACTGGGTCAACGACTTGGCGAAGATCCAGCTTATGAGGGACAAGTGAGTATTCAATCCCCAGGTAGTGTGGGTCTAAAGCTCTATCCAAAATTACTGGACCTGCAAAGAGAATACCCGAAACTGACCATAGACTATCGTTTTGCTCCAAATCAGGCTGTGGAAGAATCCATACTTGGTTATAAGGCAGACATTGGGTTTGTAACTAATCCGTCAACAATGGCGGAGATAGCGAGTCAGCCTGTAGGCAGTGAAGAATTACTGCTTGTGACCCCTTCGTCAGTCAAGAAGTTGAGTTGGAGGGTGTTGCTAGAGTTGGGTTATATCGGTCACCCAGATGGTGCTCATCAAGCGGGCTTGTTACTGGGGGCAAATTTCTCAGAATTCCAGCACGTAGATATGTTTAAACTCAAGGGATTTTGTAACCAAATTGGCCTGATCTTGGAACCGGTCAGTATGGGCTTGGGTTTTACGGTATTACCCGCTCATGCAGTCAATGCCTTTCATAATTTTACGCAAATTAAGCCTCATCGCTTGGCGAACTCCATCACTGAGACTTTATTTCTAATTACACGTCGCCACAAGGCGTTACCGGCGCGGGTAAAAACTGTGGTTGCTTTAGCTAGGGAGTGGCTTTAAACCGTTAGAATACTTCGGACATTTTATGTTGCTTTTTATTTGCTGGTTATATTTTTGGATTATTGCTATGGGTGCTCAGGCTGAGTTGCCGCCCAGCTCAGTTGTTCAGCAGGAGAAAGACGAGATACTCATGCTGCTTGCTTACTCGGTAGCTTACCTTGATTGGGTGGAGCCAAAAGAAAAACAGAAGCGCGGCTACAATATTGCGGCAGTCCTGTATGACAATGCGCAGGAAAAAATTATAGGCGTACAGCGCAATGCAGTTGGTTTGTGTCGAGATAAAACCCAACATGCGGAAGTGCGATTAATGCAGCAATGTATCGGCAGTAAATGTAGAGGGAAAGATACTAATTACCTGAATGATACTACGATCTACAGCACTCTGGAGCCCTGTATGATGTGTGGAGGTATGATGATTTTTCTTGAGGTCTCTAGAGTTATATATGGCCAATCAGATCCGGATTTTGGGAAGAATATAGAAAGGCTGAAGCAGAGTTTTAAGTCTGATTGTAGATATAAATTTGAGTCGAAACCGCATGTGGAAAATGTTTGTAAAATAGATATTCCTGCAAATTATCGAGCTAGAAATATTTCTTCAGAGCCATCTAGTTTACTTCAGAGGGCCCAGCTTGAAGGGGCGTTTTACAGTCATCGCTTGTTGTTTAGTAGCACGATTACAGATTTTCTGATGAGTGCTGAAGCGAAGAATATTTATCGTGCTGCTCACCAGCGGCTTATGGGTTTTAAGCCTAAATATCAGGCTAACTATAATCTTCTGCTGGAGAGCCAAAAGCAATTGAAGCAATTAGAAAGTGCTCCAGGAGATATAGATCGGTGTTTAGTGGGGGAGATACATCGGCACTAATATTGTTAAATGTGAGCCTTTAGATTATGGGGCGATTGATTTGCTTTATTGATGACAATCATTAGTGGTTTAAAAATTCCTGATTTTTGTTGCTTCTAGATGGCTTAATTGTGTTTGATTCGACTTATGAAGATACTGACGTTCTCCAGAGTTTCAAAAATAGAAGATTGGTCCTAGGTCCACTCTTAAAATTTCAGTTGTGAAAGCATGATCTGAAAGGTTCCATAGGAGTTGTTGAAGAATAGATAGTTGAATTTCTGGGGGCGAGCAATATAGATCGAGTGACATCTATATGCTCGCTAGAAGTATTTTCGTGGACTGTAGAATTAACAGTTAGAGTTTAAATAAGATGATTTTGGTTGGTGGTGTGTTGATTTTCTCTTTTATTTATTTTTTATTTGACAGGCTTGCTCAAATATTTTTCCAGCGTTTGTAGGATTCTTCGTACGCTATAATTGTTGAGAACCCTAATTCTTTTGCGACTTGTAACTTGTCCATGGACTGGATATCTAGTGAGTTCAGTTTTTCTCTCCGGGCTAAATCCAATAAACGTCTAAAAGATGTATTTTGTGCATTTAGACGAATCTGTAAGGAACGCTTATTAATTTGCAGTATGTCTGCCAAGAAATCCAGGTTGGCTGCACCCACTGATAAATAATCTTTGATAATATCTTTACATCGATTGGGTAATGATTCATCTGATTTCATCTTCTGGAGCTGCTTCTTTGCAGTGAGCTTATTAAAGTCAAGAGAGGATTTTCCTGGGCTACATAGTTGTTTATCAAGAATGGAGTTATCAAAGCTAATACAATTTTTTTGATGTCCAAATTCAATGGGAATATTAATTAAGGAGGAGGCATTATTCATTAATTCGGAATTATGATGAGCAAAGTGAATAACCGGATGACAGCTTTCATAATCGACAACAATATCTGAAATTAGCTTAAAAATGACTCCAATATTCAATTCAACTTGTTGTGTAGTGAGAGGCGAAAAGCTAGGAATTAAAATATCAAAACTGGAGCGTTCATTCCCCTCACTGAATAACCCTTGATAGCCTTGTGTGCCCAGTTGTTGGAATTGCGTGCCGAGGCTAACAAGATGCCTGACAGTAGGGCAAGCCATTAAGACATGAGCAAATGCTTGAATGCTGGAAATTGACACATCTAGACCAGTACGAAACGCTATGGTGTTATCACTGAAGTAGTCGGATACCTCTTGAAGTGCTTGTCCAGTCAGCCTTACTGGTACACGATGTTGTAGGTTTTGAAACTCAGAGTAATGATCACCATATATATTCTTTAACTTATCTTTTGGAAACCCCAGGTGTTGCCAGTATAGTACGTGACGATAAGTGGAAGTTGCCAACCCTGTTGGCTCAGAAGCATAAAGTTCCTGGTTATTGGTAGTCATACTGATTTTTTTTGTACTGCTAATAATCTATGAAGTTGGTCGCCAAATGACAAATAAATTATTGGGGTGAATTTCTTAAGTCAATATATAAAGCAACGCCATTATAGTATTAGTTTAACACTTAAAGTGTGATTTTGAACCAGTTTTTTTGACTGGCGATTTGGATTTGGTGAGATTAAATTCCTCCAGTACTTACAAAGTATAATTTTTACTGCGCTGGCGGTAACGCTTCCGATTTTAACTGATCCTTGCTAAACAGTTGGTGTTCCAATTTGTCTAATCCGCGGAGATATAAATTAAAAATGGTTTAATATATGTCAGGAGTGAAAATAAAAGCGCTATCGTAATATCGCGCGAAAGCTTTTAATATGATCTGAAGCTATAAATTATCGGGTTAAGTAATCTCTTCTATCGTAACAGATAGCTTTCTCGCAGGTGTATATTTTGAGTGAGGTATAGCATTGTCCAGATTTCCCGCTCCGTCGAATAATTTCTTAGCATTACTCATCTTATTTCTCACTATTTTATCTTGTTGGGGCTAATTGTTCTGTTGGTTCTATTCAGAATCTTTTGTTCGGTTTGTTGATTAGCTTAAGGATTTGATAAGAGTAATTCTAATGCTATTAAAGTGAAGGTGGATCAAAACCTTCTTGTTTGAGAAAAATGAAAAAAAATAGTTTTTTTCGCCAATCTATAAGCTGTGGAACTAGTCATGATTGCATGTGACTGAATTCACGGTAGGTATGTATCTGAGCGATTTAGTATCTGGCCAGTGCTGCATGCTGTAGCCAATTTCTATATGCCCATTAAATCCTGTAATTAGTAAATAATTGTTTACTTCTAAAGTAGAGAAAACTGGAAATGAATAACAGTAGCTTGCCTTTGGCACTTCTGATTACCGCCACATTGGCTGGTTGTGGTGGCGACTCGTCATCTGGGGGATCTGATAATGAGAGCCCGCCTCCTTCGACAGGTTCTGATATAACGGACCCTGGGAATGGATTAGCAATATCGTCTTTCACTCTGGTCAATTCACAGGGCAACTCGGATATTTTTTCACTTACCGATGGTGCAGAGATATATCTAAGCCAGGTTGGAAGCCAGTTAAATATTAGGGCAAATAGTGATCAGGCAGAGAGTGTAATATTTGAGTTGACAGGGGCTCAGACGCACAATATGACTGAAAATGTCTCGCCCTATGCTCTATTTGGTGATGATCAGGGTGATTTTAATCATTGGACCCCCGCAGTTGGAACTTACACCCTTACCGCAACACCTTATTCTCTGGATGATGGGGCAGGCACTGCCGGAACCAGTGCCTCAATTACATTTACTGTAAAGCAGAATGATGGAACCGATCCTACAGATCCAGACCCAGATCCAACAGATCCTCCGGGTCCAGTTGACCCGGATGATATCGGCCATAGTGAACATTGTACTGTTTCCGGTACGCTGGAAAAGTGGCACCGTATAACGATCACTTGTGATGATTTGTATGCATCAGAAAATGATGATGCTACGTTTACCGATTATCGATATAACGTGATATTTACACAAGGTGACTTGTCTTACACAGTGCCTGGACATTTCGCCGCTGATGGCAATTCAGCAAATACAGGTGCAACTGAAGGAACTAAGTGGCGTGCCTACTTTTCACCGCCAACTTCAGGTAAATGGTTCTTCGATATATCTATGAGACAAGGAAGCCAGGTTGCGGTTGATCTAGATACAAATGCAGGTAATGCTATTTCATTTGATGGTGAAAGTGGTTATTTCCCAGTATTACAATCCACAGCACCTGAGCTTGATATGAGGAGTAAGGGATTACTGGTACATAAAAAAGGAACCCGCTACTTGCAGCATCTGGGGGATAAGTCGGTATATATAGAAGGTGGAATGGATAGCCCTGAAAATATTTTTGGTTATTCAGGCTTTGATAATACAGAAAAACACTATAACGTAAATTCCTGCAAAGGCATATTACACAGTTTTGAGCCCCACCTTGGTGATTGGAATAATGGAGACCCTACCTGGAAAGATGGTAAAGGAAAAAGCCTTATTGGTTTAGTGAACTATATAGCTGAAAAAAATGTCAACGCAATTTATATCATGGCAAACACCGAGAGTGGTGATGGTTGCGATGCCCATCCTTGGACGGTATATGATGGTAACCATCGGGCTTTTGATGTCAGCAAATTAGACCAGTGGGAAGTCGCGATGGATCACATGACCAGTAAAGGCATGCTGATTCACTTTATGACGCAGGAAACAGAGAATAATAAAGTTCTGAATAACGGTAATTTAGGGCTTGAACGTAAACTATATTACCGGGAGATGATTTCCCGCTTTGGACATCACCCGGCGCTACAATGGAATATGGGTGAGGAGAGCACTCTTAGCCAAGAGCAACACAAGGCAATCGCTAAATATTTAAAGGATGTAGACCCCTACGATCATCCCACCCTGCTTCATACGTATGGTGGCCAGTGGGATCAGCACTATCGGCCATTGTTGGGAAATAGTAATTTTGATGGACCGAGTATTCAAATTGATAATATTCCTAGCGATGCGAACCATCGCAATGCCCCTTATCAGATGAGTAGAAAGTGGCTGACTGAATCCCAGAATAATAACCATCTTTGGTATGTTACTTTCACTGAAGCTTCCGGCGGGCAAGCGCCTGTGCCCCATTCTGAGGTTACCCAAGTTCAGAGGGTCAACTGGATGTGGGGCAGTGTTATGGGAGGTGGTGCAGGATTTGAGTGGTATTTAAAAAATCCTAATTCCGGCCACGCGTATGACTTAGCGGTAGAGAACTTAAGGGAGTTTGACAACCATTGGGAGCAAACTGGTCACTTTGTTAAATTCTTTAACGATATTTTGCAAAATCAACTTGAAGTTAATCTACACAGTTTGAATGTGGATAATGAAGTAACTTCAACCAATAACGATTGGGTGCTTTCAGATAGCGGTAAAGTTTATCTAGTTTACTTGCGTGAAGGTGGCACAACGAATATAGAGATTCCAAATGAGGATACCTATAAGGTTTACTGGTTCAATCCAAGAAGCGGCCAGTTGACAACGGGTAATCAACTTGACGGAATAGGTACTCATAGTATTGGCACTGCCCCAACAGAAGCTAATCAGGACTGGGCAGTAGTCATCAAAGCGGAAGGTATAAATAGCAATGTTCACCCAGATATTGTAAAAGTTCTACCAATTAACCCTAATGATGTTTTACTCGAACCTCAAACTAATTGGAAGGATAGTTATTCTATTGGCGATCAATGTTTTTGTGAGTCAACTTTTGACCACAACATTGCCGATATTATGGTTTCGACCGACCATGGAACAATAACGGTTAAAGAAGCTTGTGACCTAATTGGCCCGGGCCCAGGATCGGCTGGCCGTCCCAAATATAATGATATTCAGTGCGGCAACGGCCCGGCAAATGATGCCGGTGATGAGGATTACTGTCCAGGTCGTGTGGATATAGGTAAAGAAGGGTGTGGCCATATTGGCCCGAGGTGGAATTTTGATAAGTTAAACCCAGATCAACCTGAAGGTGACTACACGGAACAAAACGGCCTGGTAATTATGGAGGCTGAAAATACCTACTCAAATCTAGGTGAATGGATCAAGAAAAATGATATTGGCGGCCATACAGGGAGCAGTTATCTTGAGTTTAATGGTAATACGCCACTAAATGGCCCACCTAAATCTCCCTTGGAGTACACTTTCAATATAACAAGAAGTGGTTTGTACTATTTGCACCTGCACGCTGCGAAAGAAAACTTAGTGTATGAGGGTGAGTTTCGTACAGACCTAGCAAATGACGCTTACTTTAGACTTGAAGGAAATTATGAGGCGGGACCTAATGCTGGGAATAGTCATGGTAAAGATGCTCCTCTGGAACTATTAAAAAAAGATACAAAGTTCTTTGGTGGAGAACATAATAAATTCATCTGGGAATCTGGCAATAAATTTGATCCTGGTGGTCATAATAATAAACGTGTCGCCGTTTATAAGCTAAAAGCAGGCGAATCGTATAAACTGGTGATGTCAGGCCGTTCACAGAAATTTAAGGTAGATAGAATAGTTTTCCGGCATATTGATGTTTCTAAATCTGATGCCGAGAATATAAATAATCCAGAAACCGTTGAGTAGTAACTGCCTCAGTGAGAGCCATGGATGGCTCTTTCGCTTGGAGTAGAATAGTTTTCAATTGCGGTCTACTTCATTGCTAAAGGCAGTAATTAGGGCTATATGCGGTTTGGGCGCTCATGGTTCATTAGATCGTTAAAGTACACTATTGGTGAATAATGAAATTTCAAATAATAAAAAATTTATTTTGGCTGTCGATTGCTTTTAATTCTGCCCAGGCTCAAGCTTTCGAGCCAAAGTCAGATTTTTCGGTGAGTTTGGAGCGGGTTCGGTATTGCCAGGAGTTTTTGTGCCTTAAACAAGACACTCCATCTGAGTATCGAGCCTGGGAGATAGAGGGTGTTAGTAATAGCCGTCAACTTCATACTCAGATTGCTAGAGTGCAAAACCCAGCGCGCGATAAAGTAAAAAACTTAGTATTTATTGCTGCAGGACAACAGCCACCAGGAAATGGTGCAGAAAGTTCTGTGACAGGCCAGAGGTCTGGCTATAAAAAAGACTGTGGAGTACTAAAGAGATCTTGCTCTCGCAGTATAGATGGACGTTCACTTGCTCGACAGTTGGTAGATTCAGAGCATTTTCCAACAGATGAGACCTTCTTGGCGATTGCTTTTGATACGCAATTTAACCAGATGATTAATGGTAATGAGAAGTCTCGTATAGAAAAGGCATACCTCAGTTGGCTTAAGTCAAAAGCTTATGCCTCCAATCTAGAGACTATTTACTTGGCGGGTTCTTCTCGTGGTGGTTGTCTCGTTATGAGATTGGCGAAAGCTATGCGAGCTGATCCCGATTTTCGTAATATACGAACTGTTGTACACAGTTTTGATGGTGTTTGTAAATGGACCCAAAATGAGTTGGGAGTAACTTCTTCATTCCATCGTAACCCCATGAATTCTAGTTACTTAAGCTATTACACTGATCTCAATACACAATTTCCTTACAAAGATAATTTATATCTTAGGCAGTTGACTGGTGGGGCTGAGGTCATTGAATTATCTGGGGTTCACTCTTTTACTTATACAGCTCAAGATACTGACCTAGGATGGTATTCACAGAGATGGGTAAATTTGGATCATACGAGTATCGGTCGAGATATGAGTCAGGATGTGAGGAATCAAACAATAGTACCCTTCTTACAGCACTTAGATGACGTGCTTTAGTTTATTTTATCCCCTTATCTTGAAGTGTTAGTAGGCACTAAACCCCTGCCAGGATAACTACATTGAGGTAGTTATCATGGAGGCTACCTTCTTTTCTAAGGGGCCTGAATAATTTGAATCAAATTCAATAGTATTCGGTTGTCAGTCAAGGCTATGATAGATCATGCATCAAGTCACCTTTGCCGAAGCAGGATACCGTTTGAAGCGTCCTAAAACCCGCTGGGAAAATTCCTTTCTCAAATGGATGGCCTCCTCCCATGGCATAGGCTGGAAGCCCATATAGCTCCCTATTACCCATCATCGGGTAAGGAAAATCTACCGTATTCTTCAGAGATCCTTTAGAGCCGCTATAAGGAGTTCTGACTATGGAAAAGCTAAAATTATGGTCCTCTATGACAGATAAAATAGTTATTAGCGGTTAAAGATCGGTGAGTTAATAAATCGGATCATCAAGGTACGCATTGAGCCAATTTATATTGGCTGCAATTTTTATTACGAAGAACAACTCTTGAGACTCTTACTAGGGCCTGCCTACACTCATTATTCTATCTACGATAATTGAAGTAGGTAGACCCTAATAACCTTCTTAGTCCCTTGAGTCATCAAGTGCTATATTATGACCTTGTAAACTTAATCAATAATTATATCCAGAAATGCTGGCTGACTTCTTTGATCAGCATGATCCACAGCAATTATTTTATATCTATAATTTTTTTCCTGACCTAAATCAGAGTCACTGTAGGTCAAGTGGCGAGTTTTACCTACAAACTCCTCATCTCGGAAAATCTTATAGTGATGTGTGCCACCATTTTTAATGGATTCATTCCATGATAATTTTACTTTTCCTTCAGAGTATTTATATTTGAACCCTGTTACCTGGGGGGGAACACCCTCATTATCGTAAAAGCTACAAGGTACTATATCTCTGCCCAAGCCATCGGTACACTGATCTACATTCTTGTTTCTTTTTTCTGAGGCATTCCAATCTTTGGCTATCCCTCCTGTACACATGTTATCAACACAGTAGGGAAGGTCGTAGTTTTGGCACGTTCTACAGGTTTCATATCCCCAGCCGTTGGTGAAAGGAATACGTCGGCTCTTATCTAATGAGGGGAAGTAATTACATACCACCACATGTGCGCCATCGTTATAGGCAGGGTTACTAGAGCCAATAATGCTATCGCATTCCGCTACAGCACAGCCAACATAACGGGTTTCTCCATGGCATACCTGGGCCCAATGGCCACATGTTTCCGCATGACAGAATTCATTATCCCAGTCATACCCATAGCTTTCATCATACCAAGATTTAACTGAGCCGGCCCAGGTCTCGGCAGCATACTGCGATGCCGGTGGATTAAAAATATTAATTGAAACATTTTCTCCGATTTCAATACTACCAGCGGGCAATACAAAAGATACTTCACCTTTAACTTTTTCAAATGCCTCTCTAATACCGGTTGCCTCATTTAAGTGACCAAAATAGCAGGCTGATGCTCTTTCTTTGGCCATTTTTGCCAAAGCATCATCCCAAAAAAGGGTCTGCATATTACCGGCAGATTCTGGGCCGTTACCTTCTCCAGATTCACCCTTCGCGCATCTCTCCCGGTACTCATTATGAGTGTCTAACATGATACGTTTTTGTTCCAAAGAGAGTTCAAAGGAACCATCTTCACCGGGATCGGGATCGGGATCGGGATCGGGATCGGGATCGGGATCGGGATCGGGATCGGGATCGGGATCGGGATCGGGATCGGGATTGGGATTGGGATCGGGATCGGGATCAGGATCAGGGCTGGGATTTTGGTTCATCCCTCCATCATCATTAACCTCAGGAATGCCTTTATTGTCATTGTCGGAACCACCCCCGCCACCTGAACATGCAGCCAGGAGGGCGGATAAACAGATAGCTGTTATTAGTTTGAAGGAATCATTCATATCAGACCCACTTTACACGTTGTACTTTTATAAAATCGAGCGAATTATAGAGAGGCATTTCCGTTATTCTGTGAAGCGTGACATGTATTTTATTGCAATATGATTGATGGTTTATGGACTGTTGAGAAGGTAAATTAATTAGTGAAAAATTTATTTATTTTTCGTTTTTTAATCTTGATGCTTGATTTTTTGTAATAGTGGAAAGTGAAGCAGCATGATATTTATTGAATGGTGCCCTAGAGTAAACTTACTTTAAGTAGCCCGGATTTCTCTTGAGGCTGTTGGGCCGGAATCTCAAGGTGAGTTGTAGCTGCGATTAAAACAAATATGGATTAATAGCGATCACTCAGTAAAAGTTTCAGTCGGTTTTCAATGAAAGTTGCTCCAGATCTTCTGTAGGTTAATTTTAATCTTGCCATTTTTGGAGGTGCTAATTTATTGGTCAATATATTTTATTTGGTTGGTCGTTTATATGGGTGGCCTCTTTTTGTGTACATTAGATCAACAATTAAAGGAGTTCAGTAGTGGTAAACGATTTGTATAGTGCTTGTCTAAGTAGGGTGTGGGGAAATGTGTCATCCTATGGGTATGTTTAGGGTGTTTTATTAATCGCAATGCTATTAGGTGGCAATAAGTGAGAGTGCGTTCTGAATACCTGTAGTAATATCCAGGTAATGTTTATGTTGATTTAAATGACTTTTTCTAAAATCAAAATTACAAAGTGTTGTGTGTTGGGTCTGGTTCTGTAATATTACACAAAAGGTATCTCAAGACTAATGACGTAATATTCACTATGTATCAGTTTACCTATGAGCCTACCCCCAAAAATATTCTATTGGATTTGATGGGTGTTAATAAGCGACATGAACTGGCAACCAATCAGCTGGGTTTTATATCTGATGCATTTGATGTTTCCACAAATAATTTACGGGTGACACTTAATAGATTGGTGGGCACAGGCCTGATCACTCAAAATCGGCGTGGTATCTACAGTTTGACAGAAAAAGCACTGTCCAAACGCGCTTTTATAAACCGTTGGAAAAACAAAACCTTTCTATACGATAACTGGGATTTTAGGTGGATAGCCTGCCACTTACCTAAAAGAGCAGCACGTGCAGTTCGTAAGAAATCATTAATGGTACTTGAGTGGTATGGATTTGCCGAAGGTCTGGATCACCTGCTGGTGCGACCCAATAATCTCACACTGAGTCATGCAAAATTAACCGACATGCTGATTACACTAGGTCTCGAAACCAATGCGCACTGCTTTGTCTTGCAGGATGTATCGGACACACTGGTTAATCAATGGGGAGACGATTTGTGGGATATTGAACGTTTAGATCGAGAGTATGATGCCTTGATAGATGCTCTTGAGAGCAGTCTTACAAACCTGGCATCAAAGCCTGCCAAAGCTTCGTTATCTGAAACATGCCGCTTGGGTGGCGAGGCTATCCATCGTTTAGCGACTGACCCTTTACTACCAAAAGTAATCAGGCCACAAAATAAATACCAGGAACTTAAAAGTATTGTACGTAAGTATGACCGTACAGGTCGCAATATTTGGTTGGAACAATTGCAGAAGTTAGGCGTTGACACATAATCACAAAATGGTGACTTGCAATGAATATCCCCCTTAGTAAAGAAGAGGTTAAGCCGTTCCTACAGCGCAGTGATGCCAAGGCCTGGTGGATAGTGGTCAGTACTTGGCTCGGTATTATGGGAATTTTTACCATAGCAGCGTTATTGCCACACTGGACAATTTATATTGTTGCAGTATTTTTACTTGCTGGACGGCAGCAGGCCCTGGCAGCCATTATGCACGAAACTGGTCATAAAACGCTTTTCGCAACTCGAGCCTATAATAAGTTTGTTTGTAAGTGGTTGTCTTCACCGTTTTTGTTAATGGATGGAGAAACCTATATAAAAAGTCATATGATGCATCACCGTAAAGCCGGTACAGATCAAGATCCAGACCTGCAAAACTATAAGGATTATCCTGTCAGTAAAAAGAGTTTGGTTAGGAAGTTTTCCAGAGATTTTTTGGGGTTAACTGGTTTAAAAGCGAATTTATATTTATTTTTGAGTGGGCGAGACTTACTAAGCCGTAAAAAGCGAGTGAATTTTCAGTTAACCCGAGGTTTATTCGTTAATAGTGTAATGTTTGCCATACTGTGGGCTTTTGGTGTCCCGCAGTTATATCTATTGTGGATTGTGGCTTATCTTACCGTGTATATGGCTATTATTCGGATGCGTCAGATCGCCGAACACGCAGGGGTCAAAGATCTTTACCACTTGGAACCAAAATACAATACGCGTTCGGTGCCTAGGGGTATTTTAGGGCTTCTGTTTGTCAGTCCCACAGAAGGTTTGAGTTACCATTGTGAACATCATGCCTTCATGGCAGTGCCCACTTATAACCTCAGGGCGTTGCATAAGTTGCTAAAGGATCGTGGTTATTACGATGATGTTGAGCTGGCCAGTAACTACTTCGGTGTTTTGAAACAGGTAGTGAGATGAGGCCTAGCAAAGGTCAAGTGTTTATTTGCACCAGTGCTGCTTACTGGTGCAATGCTTTATGGGCATACTCAGCCAAAGTATGCGTGATTTCTTTAATTAACTTGGATTTCAAATTCCAAACATGCCAGTACAAGGGGATTTTCAGATGCTGATCTGGAGTCAGCTTGATCAGTTTCTCCTGTCTTAACAAATCCTCCACTTGTATATCTGGTGCCATTCCCCAGCCCAAGCCCAATGTCAGAAAATTGAGGAATCCCTTAGAGGAGGGGATTTCGTGAGACGGGTATTGGCCGGCCTCTATTCCCCAAAACTGCTTTAAGTATCGGCTTTGCAGCTGGTCCTTATAGTTGAATTCAACTGCAGGGGCATAGCGAAATTCATCCACATCGACTGGGTCCGAGAAGTAGTGTTCCTTAAAAGCCGGAGTGCATACCGGGTAGTAAGCCATGTGTCCCAATAGAATGGACTGGCAGCCCTGCAGGTTACTGGTTACCGAACTAATACAGCCAATGACTTCTCCGTTCTTGAGCAGCTCCAAGGTGGCTTCCTGGTCATCGACTTTCAAGTCAACAAGTAGGTGGTGGGAACGAATGATGGGGGTCACGGCTTTAAGGAACCAAGTGTCCAGGCTGTCCGAGTTAAGGGCGATACGCACCTTATTTTGGTTGCTATAACGGGTTTTACTGCCCTCCGGGTCTATGTCTGCTAGCAGCTCGTGTTGCAAAAGGTGCATCTGTTGGAAATAACCCAGCACCTTAAGACCGGCTTCAGTAGGGCGTAGTGGTGTTGATCGGATGAGCAGGGCCTGCCCGACTTGTCCCTCAAGCGCTTTGATTCGCTGGGATACTGCAGATTGACTGACGTGAAGCAAAGCGGCGGCCTTATCAAAACTCTGCTCCTCTACCACGAAAGCAAAGGCCTGAAGCTGTTTGAGATCTAACATAAGATATTCTTATGAGGTATCAATATAATTAAATTTACTTATTCTAGCTCGCCTCTTAATCTCCCGCCACTTTCCGACCCGCACACCGCGGGCAGACCCCAATGACCACAGGAGGCAACGTGATTTCAGGTTTGTTGCTAGCCCCTCTGACCAAGGGCTTTATCACTACTATCAGCTTGATCATGGCAATTGGCGCGCAGAATGCTTATCTATTGACGCAGAG
Organism: Microbulbifer mixtoriginis (SeqCode); assembly: GCF_052466765.1. Lineage (NCBI taxonomy): Bacteria > Pseudomonadati > Pseudomonadota > Gammaproteobacteria > Cellvibrionales > Microbulbiferaceae > Microbulbifer > Microbulbifer mixtoriginis (SeqCode). The sequence continues at coordinate 1,251,802 of NZ_CP174289.1, read as the reverse complement.
TATTCGCCGTCAGTACCACTACAGTATCGCTGCGCTGTGTGTTCTGATGGATATTGTCCTGATCACCAGTGGTGTCTACCTGGTATCACACTTGGCCCAAGCAGAAGGAAACTGGATGGTCTGGTTGACCTGGTTGGGCGTGGCCTTCCTGATTGGCTATGGTGCTATGGCGTTTCGTTCAGCTTTTACCAATAAGGGGCTAGAGGATAAGAAAGAGTGGGTTAAATCCAGGCGCTCTGCCTTGATTACCGCTGTGGCGCTTACCCTGTTAAACCCCCATGCTTATGTGGATACGGTTGTCCTGATTGGCTCGGTCGGTGCCCAGTACGCAGGAGAAGGTACTTTATTCTTTGTGATTGGTGCCTGCAGTGCCTCGGTGCTTTGGTTTGCGCTGTTATCGGTTGGTGGCAGCATGATGCAGCCACTATTTAAGAACCCAAAAACCTGGCGCGTGCTGGATGTACTGGTGGGTATTATGATGTGGTCGATTGCTGCCAGCCTTCTCTGGGCACAGTAGTAAGTTCACTTAATAAGGAGTGGTGGCAGGTAAATTTTATTGGGTCACTGCTCTGATGCATACATGCCTGAATAAAGCACGTTTATCCAGGCATTTCTCAATACCCTCAAGTTAAAAAACACTAACTGGTGGCAGCTTCCTCTTAGGCAATGGCCATTTCTTTATTTTCTGTGTTTCTGCTTAAGTGGCGACCCATATTGATAGCCGGCTTCTCAATCAGCTTGTACACCAAAGTTCCCAGGGCAATACTCACAAGAGTTGTGGCCAACATATAGACCTCTACAGAATAAGCAGAAAATGACTGTGCCCACGACTGCTGTATGGTCCAATTCAGCCCACGCATCACAATGGGGTGGAATAGATAAACGGAATAACTGATGGTTCCCAATGCTACCAGACTGCGCCATGGCCTAATGGGTACTAGCAGAACTACAAAGAAAATAGCCAAAGCAATGAGATGCGGTAGGGCAAAGCGCAAAGGGTCTTCGGTGACCGGTTTACCGAGAAAATAAAGAAACAAAACCATCAGCGGAATAGAGAAGGTGCCTGCTACTGCGAGAATGGCATACCAGTAGTTTTTCTTACTCACATAACTATGTCGGATCAAGGTTCCGCAGAACATAACGGCGAGACAGAAAGGAATATAAGTAATGGTGGGAGCTATCTCTGGCAGCTTAATGGGTAATTGCTCTAATAATTGCCAACCTATAAATAGGGATAATCCCCCCCAACAGAAAAGTAGTAGGACCAGGGGGTTAGCAAGTTGCCGTTTGGCAAAAATCAATGCACATAAGCAGTAAAAAATTAATTCAACTGTCAAGGTCCAGTAAAGCCCTTGCACATTATCAAACCCCATTAACCCCTGTAGCATGGTTGTGTTTGCGGCAATAGTAGCTGCAGGATACATCCAGTCGCTGATAAGCCAAGTTAGGCCAAGTGCCATAAATAGCGATGTCCAGTAGGCTGGATACAGACGGAAGAAACGGCGAATGGCAAAGTTCTTTAAGGAGCTTTGAGCACTAGAGAGGCTAAAAGGAATAACAAAGCCCGAAATTAAAAAGAAACAGATTACTCCTATTCGGCCAAAATCTAGTTGGTTCACAAACTCAGCCAGCTCGGTGCCATGTTGGGCGATACTGGAATTACGAATAAAAACTTCACTACTGTGTTGCCAAACAACAAGAATTGCTGCAAGCCCCCGCAGTGCATCAAGGTTAAGTAAACGGCTATTCATAGATTTGCTGTATTCCTTTAATCAGCAGAGGAAAACCCATAGGTTTTAGAATTTATTTCGCTGCTACGAGCAAGCTTGAAATGCTATAAATAGCATTTAAGGCGAGCCGTAATTAAGTACAATGATAAGCCTTTACAAGGCAATTTATACTTAAAATCAGGTCAAGGAAATGAGCCTTATTGCTTAAAGCGAACGGTTCTTAGCTTCCAGAGGACACTGATGAATGAACCGAATCCTACCATAAATCCTCGAATCAGAGGATAATTCAATCTTACTTGCTGATCTTTTCGAGACTGATTATTAAATAAACAGTCAAAACTTCAACGGCACAAACTGATTAGTCACTAGTATCGCAAATAAGAGAAACAGAAAAGTTCCCACTACCCAAAAACTGGATGCAATAAAAGGCAATGTTTGCATTGTCATGGTATGCCCCTTATGTTCGGATTGTGAATCATGGGTGGATGAGGGGATTGGCTGGCTATTCTTGATATCAGGATCAGTTTCCGGTGAACAGAACCCTAGACAGGGCGCAGGACCATCCAGTCCTGGTAGGGTCATGCATCCGTGTTTTAGGTGGTTTTTTACCAGCCAGTAGTTGATGGGATAAGCGATAAAGCCACCGACAATGCTTGCAAGGCTCATGCGAAACCAAAATGTGGCATTGGTGGGATCTTCCGATTCTGGCCACAGTGAAGCCAGTATCACCATGGTAGGAATCATTCCCCCCATTACCATATTCATAGAAACCGTTTCAGCAAAAAATGTTTTGCGCACCGCTTTCAAATAGTTGCCCTGGTACATACCCAGCATCATCAACGCCTGAAAAATGAACAGCCCGCAAATGAAGCCAGCAATATACTCAATGGTGGCATCCCGGCCATTGGTGAGACCATAGAAGGGTACAATGGATGCGGCAATAACAATACCGGTGGCATCACCGGCCAGGCAGTGCATCTCACTATTGACACTCTGTTTCCAAGTGGCGCGCGTAAATGCATCGTGGCCACCGGGAAAGGGGCGCCGGCAAGTCAGTAAATACAGAATCAACCCAACAACACCTGTATATACAATAACCAGTATCCACGCCATGCGCTGTACCCAGCTGGTCGGCGCGTTGGTGATAGAATCCCAAACGACAAAGACCACACTTATAGCCGCGAAAATAAACCAGACAAGCATAGCGCCATTTAGCATGCCAGATTCTCTTTAAGGATTATGCCGGTATCTAGTAGTTTAATTGATAGGTGCTGGTTTTTGAGAATCCGGATGAGCATTAGCTGCTATCCACCCACAGCTACATATTTGTATATGTATATACTTTTGCTGCGCTATGGCGTATGCAGGAGGAATACCTTTAGTCTTTATTTTAATCGACATTTAAAACCTCCTAACGAATCCGCTTAACGTTATATATTGAAATTGCTTAGGGTAGTCTATTTTTCACTCTAGGGATTTCTATAAAAGTATTTGCTTGTTTTGGGTGTATTTAGCTAAATTTAATGATGAGCTTTATAAGCTAAGCAATAAAAGATAGCAATTTCTTTATGGCGGCTAAACACTAAGGCAAAACCACCTCGAGAGGACTATTTTTAATCTCTGAATGAATGTCAATTTGTAAGTATCATAAATAATATATTTTGGATATTAATATACATTTTATGATGAATACTAAATGGAGATACAATGTCTAAAGATCCTCAACTAGTCGCCGAACAACTAAGGAAGCCATCTGGGGCCTTAGCTTCAGATACTGCACTGCAGATGAATAAGGCTAATAAAGCAACGAACCTGGCCGCACTAGAATTACTTCGTGTGGTGGATCATGACCATATTCTTGAGATTGGGCCTGGCAATGGTAAATTTGCAGTCGATGTACTTCGAAAAGGTTCTAGCATTCGCTATACCGGAATTGATTGGTCTAGTGAAATGGTTGCGAGCGCGAAAACTCTCAACTCTAAACACATTGAATCGGGACAGATGGACTTTAAAGTTGGAACCTCGGAGAGGTTACCGTTTGCTGACAGTCAATTCGAGAAGGCGATTACTGTCCACACCATCTACTTTTGGGAATCTATCAAAACGCATTTGTCTGAAATACACAGAGTATTGGTGCCTGAAGGAAAGTTTTGTTTAGCTTTTGGTGATAAGTCCTTTATGCAGAATTTATCATTTACATCGTTTGGGTTTCAGCTTTTTGATGAAAGCGATATTCGGACTCAATTAATTGAAGCTGGCTTTAGGGTTCTGTGCTGTGAAAGGCATATTGAATATGGAGAGAGTAATACCGGAGATCGAGTAGAAAAGTTAATAAACATTGTTTTATGTGAGGCCTGAATAAAGAATCATATGAGCTTAACAAGCTTAGTGTTGCTGCCGATTGTTTCTATATTATTCAATTATAAATAGCGGATTAAAGATAAAGAATAGATATGGTTTGAGTATTGGTAAACTCTATAGAAAATTTTTAATGTATGGTCTCTGTTTGACGAGATGCTTGAATGATTATTTATTAATATAGCTAATTTGGTATTGATAGGTATCAATATCTTTGCACATATTGATGGTTATCTTGTGTATTTGTCAGTGTCCGAGCAATGTCATCTAATAAATTATCATAGTACTTTGCATTTCTTTCACCAGACCTCTTCAGTTTTTTCAAATTTTTGGGAGATGCATCATCTAATGCAGAATTCGCATCATAGAGATCTGGCTGAATTCGGTAGTACTTTGTGTTTTCTACGGTTGATGAAATTTGTTTCAGGTAATAATGGGTCATTTGAGCTCCGCCACTTAATGCAATATCTATAGCTGGCCTTGCCCAGTTGAAAATACCCCAATTTTTCGTTTCTTTGTATTTGTAACTTGTTAGCTGCTTACCAGTACCAAGAGACACAATAATCATATCCTTGATCCCACTCACACCGCTAAACTTAATGGCTTCTGAGTAAGCACATAAAGCGGGGTCACTGGCAACCATACCACCATCTACCAGGATATATTTTTTGTTAATTGGTGATAGTGAGTAAATACGTGCGGGTTCAAAGTAGGTTGGTGCGGCGGTGCTGCCTCGTAGTAAATCTCTAACTAGAAAGTCTTCATTTCTCACTAATGCGCAGTGTTGCCTAAAGATAACTTGTTCGCGCTTTTTAATGTCATAGGAAATAAAGCAGGTGGGTTTTAATAGTTCACTAAGCTTTTTTTTTCCAAAATATTTCTTTAATATCTTTTCTAGTTCATGTGTAGAGTATTTTTCTTCCTTGAGGAGTCTCAGCTTATCCAGGTAAGGCCAGATTCCACCATTAAATACCTTGTCTCCTTCTTTAAAATAAATATTAACGGCTTCCTGGGCTGAAAATTTTGGTCTTCCCTCTTCATTAGGGAAAATATAGGCTGCGCCTAATACGGCGCCAGTGCTTGTTCCTGCAATGAGGTCAAAAAAATCTCCTATTCTGGCGTCGGGGTTGCCTGATTGCATTTTTAGCTTATGTTCAAGAGAGACTAATATCTCACCAGGCAGTATGCCTCTTATTCCCCCTCCATCAATAGATAGGATTCGGATCGCCACTGTTAACTCTCCCTGGATTCATTCATTGAGTGCAATTGTAGAAAGATAGCACTAGGCTCAATGGTTAATGCCTTCAATGTGAGCGGTGATTAATGCATGTAAAAATAAGTTTCTGGTATTAAAAAATACATGTTGAGCAGTACGGCTGTATTCATAAAATGAATAAGTTAATTTTAAAGAAAACTCACATAGGCACAGGGCGTGAGTTTTGTTGGGTTTGATCACTGGTTTGTCAAAAGGAAAAAGAGAAGGCTATTTTTAATGGCATATTGAGGCTAGTGTGTTTTCGAATTGTCCAAGACCTTAGGTTGTCGGCCCGGCGTTTAATTAATCATGCCAATACAGAAGGGCATTTAGACACACATAGTAACTATCTTGACCCGGACTACAATGAATCAGGTTTAAGAGGCGCCGAAAGTGGAGCTTCTCAGATTAAGGAAATTTGCTCAAGGGTACCCACTATGGCTATGAACCTCGCACAGAAACTGATTAAGAGTCATCTCGTGAGCGGTTCATTGGAACCCGGTAGCCCAATAGAGATAAAGATTGACCAGACGCTGGCTCAGGATGGTACTGGCACTCTGGTGATGTTAGAGCTAGAGGCGCTTGGTTTATCACAAATCAAAACTGAGCTTTCCGCACAGTATGTAGACCACAACCTTCTACAGACGGACTTCAAAAATGCGGATGATCACCTGTTCCTGCAAAGCGCCTGTCGCAAGTTTGGACTTTGGTTTTCACGTCCTGGAAACGGTGTAAGTCACCCGGTACATATGGCTTGCTTTGATATTCCCGGAAAGACGCTACTTGGCGCCGATAGCCATACCTGTGCAGCCGGCTCTATGGGTATGCTGGCCATTGGTGCTGGTGGTCTACAGGTGGCCATGGCTATAGCTGGCGTTCCCTTCGCGCTGAAAATGCCGAAAGTGCTCGGCGTAAAGCTTGAGGGTGAATTGCCTCCCTGGGTCAGTGCCAAAGACATCATCCTGGAAATGTTGCGTAGGCAAACGGTCAAGGGGTGTGTGAATAAAATTGTCGAGTACCACGGCCCAGGCCTCGCCAATCTGACTGCTATGGACCGCCATGTAATCGCCAATATGGGGCAGGAGATGGGTACCACGGCCAGTGTCTTTCCTGCCGATCACGCTGTGAAGGCCTTCCTCAAGCAACAGCATCGGGAAAGCGATTATGTAGAAATGAAAGCCGATGAGGGTGCAAGCTATGACGAAGAGGACACCATTAATTTATCTGATCTTGAGCCGCTGATCGCCTGCCCATCCAGTCCAGACAAAGTGATAACCGTACGTGAAGTGGCTGGTCGCCCTATTTACCAGAGCTATATTGGCTCTTCTGCTAACCCTGGGCTGAGGGATTTCGCCATACCAGCGCGTATTGTCGCAGGTCGTCGATTAGCCGACGATGTCTCTTTTGATATCAACCCAACCTCGCGCCAATTGCTAGAGGAGCTTAGCCGGAGTGGCGATCTCACAAAACTGCTTGAAGTGGGTGCGCGCTTGCACCAAACAGGTTGTGGCGGTTGTATTGGTATGGGGCAGGCTCCGGCCACTGGCCGTATCAGCCTACGTACTGTGCCACGTAATTTCCCCGGTCGATCCGGCACAGCAGATGACCAAGTCTATTTATGCAGCCCTGAAACCGCCACTGCCAGTGCACTGAAGGGCGTGATCACCGATCCTCGTGATCTGGACATGGACTATCCCAGCTTTAGTGAGCCGGAATATCTGCCAGATATAAGACCTTTACTTCAGCCACCACAAGAAATCCCCGTAGCCGTTGAGCTGATTAAAGGTCCGAATATCAAACCGTTGCCAAACTTTGAAAAGCTTCCAAATACCTTAACGGGTCCGCTATTACTGAAAGCGGGTGACAACGTTTCGACAGATGAAATACTGCCTGCTGGAGCGGAGATTTTACCTTTACGTTCAAATATCCCCGCCATTAGTCGCTATACATTTTCCCGTATTGATGAAAACTTTTACCAGCGGGCGATAAAATTGAATGGTGACTGTTTTGTTGTTGGTGGTGAAAATTATGGGCAAGGCTCCAGCCGTGAACATGCAGCGGTATCATCACGATTTCTTGGGGTAAGGTGCATAATTGCAAAAAGCATGGCTCGTATCCATCGCCGTAATCTCATTAACTTTGGTGTTCTGCCATTACTTTTTGAGAGCTTTGATGATTACGACCGACTGGAGCAGGATTCAATCCTTGAGATTGACAAGCCAATAGCACAACTGAAATCAAACAATTCTGTAAAGCTTTTGATTAAGCCATCTGGTGAGAGTATTAGTCTACGCAGTGACTTGTCAGCGGATGAAATTGAAGTGCTAGAGGCTGGTGGTATGATTAATCAAGTACGAGAAAAGTATCTGAGTAACGAGAAATAGTGGGTTTTAGTGCACCCGTAAATTACTCAGATGCTTTCATAGATAATTTTTATATCGAATAGCCTTTTACGCTAAGTGGCATCCTGTTTTTCTAACCACTTTAGAATGATCTGATTTGTTTCTTCCGGTTTTTCCTGTTGAATCCAGTGGCCGCAGTTGAGACTGACTATATCAACATTGGGAACGAACTCTTTTAAGTTTGGAGCCTTAGGGATCAAGTCTCGATCGCCGTAAATCATAAGTGCTGGCTTTTGGATGGTTGGCTCTACATCTGCCAAGATCTGCCAATTTCGGTCAAGGTTTCTATACCAATTAATACTGCTCATGAACCCTGTTTTCTCAAATGCGGAAACAAAAACAGCCAGTTCGCTATCACTCATTAAGGGCTCGCCAAGTGGCGCTTCTGCTTTGGCGAGATCGATCATCATCATTCCAGGCTCTGGTGGTGCTGGAGGTACGTTCTTGCGGAATATGTTGCGAAGGAATTGTGAAGTATTTGCATCTAACACAGTGTCCGCGATGCCTGGCTGTCGGTTAAAGTGAACAATGTAGTAGTCGCTTCCTAGAAATTCTTCCATAAACTCGACCCACGGCTTTTCTGTTCGAGCCTGATAAGGTAAAGCCATGTTTATAACTTTGTTGACCCGGTTTGGATGTAATAGCGCAAGCCCCCAAACCACCATTGCGCCCCAATCATGGCCGACAAACGTGGCATCTTTGTATCCGTAGTGATCAAGAAGCGCGACGAGGTCACCCGACAAGTTTTCAATGCCATAGTCAGTTATATCGGCAGGTCGGGATGAATTGCCATAACCACGCTGGTTTGGAACGATAACGTGGTAGCCGGCTGCGGCAAGTACAGGCAGCTGGTGGCGCCAAGAATAGGCATGTTCTGGCCAGCCGTGACAAAGCACAATTGGTTTTCCCGTATTCTGTTGACCTGCTTCAAAGACTTCTAACTCAACGCCGTTGACTGGAATAAGAGTGGGCTTGGGGAATTCGGTTAGATTAAACAATGTATTTCTCCTTATTGAGGCTCAACAATGCCTTATGTGCCGGACAGCCCCTTTTCTTCGACTTGGGGCTACGGATGTGCGTTGCAATTTCAGAACTCCTTTGCTGAAAAGAACAGACATAGGCTAAAATCAAATGGTGCCAAATAATGTCACCATTTAATAATATCTTTACAAAATGAGTGTTCGCCTTCGACAAGACGCCATCGTGCGCAGCCTTCGCCGAAATGGTACTTCTACGATTGCTGACTTAGCAGAAGAGGTCGGTGTATCCAGGCGTACAGTGTTGCGTGATATTAGCGCACTGCGCGATGAGGGCTTTGTTATCCATTCTGACCCTGGTCCTGGGGGCGGTCTGCAATTAGACCCGCAATCGGTCCAAACCACAGCGCGCCTCTCGGTTGCCGAGGTCTTTGCACTCCTTATCAGCGTTGCATCAATGCGTGCGGCCGGGAATTTACCTTTTTCGGGGCTTGCAGATACTGGGCTTGCCAAAATAGAGAAAGCTTTGCCACCGGACAAAGTACGTGATTTACGCCGGTTTTTAGACTGCTTATATATCGGTAAGCTTTCACCACAGGTAGACGTATCAAATATTCAGGAAATGGAGCCCGCGCTGCTTCCCACTTTCGAGACAGCTTTTCTCCAGCGATTACAACTAAGCTTCCAATACCGTGATGCAAAGGGGTCTGTAACCAGTAGGGTTGTTGAGCCACAGGCGATGCTGATTTTACCACCTCTATGGTATTTGGTGGCATGGGATCCCGCACGCAAAGACTTCCGTCATTTTCGAATGGATAGGATCAGTAAACCGGAGTATCTCAAGGGCAAAAAATTTCGACGCCGACATGTTTTATTCGAAGATAGTGTTTCTCCAATTCGGGATTTATCTCGTTAATCTTTACGAATGTACAAAAGTTAATCTTTCGGTTTTTTTTTCATTTTTAGAGTAAAATACTGTATTTATTCAGGCTTTTTTATAAGAGTTATGAGGGAGTCATTACGAAATAAGTCAACTATCCATACTAAACTTTTAAAAGTTTCTGACTGTTTTCACTTAAGCTTATATCTTTCCTATTGATATAGTCTGACTAATCTTTACCAAGGTTTGTGACATCATACTTCTATTGATCGTTCAAGTAATCGTATAGATATGATTATGTCAGTACGGAGATATATTCCTGTTCTATTTCTGTAACTCGTTATTGACGGCACACTCCTTTAGTCTCTATTACATACTGGGCAACTCTCAAGCTGTTTTTATAGGTTATACTTGCGACACAAACAGTATCACCTATGCTTAGATTCAAATCACTAACTACCTGAATCACACTCCTATTATTCAACTCTACATTATATGAATACTCTAGCGTCCCCTTTCTACCTGCACCAGAAAAACCGTGGTGATATTTTGATGTAATTCTGCCGTTCTGTTCTATTACCTTTTCAGTATTTCTCGCTAGGTTGATTAAGTGGAGCAGAACTAATAAAAAAAAGAGAGTTATTAAAGAAAATCCTTTCCATTCATCATAATAAAACTTCAAAATTTTGATTCTTCGCATTAGCCAACCGTATAATTTCCGAAGTTTTTATTTGTTTAATTGAATTGTAGTCACAGAGGGTCATGTGTGTCGAGAGTCATACTTCCTGTATAAAAATTTCAAGTTAGCACCAGGCCCCTTTTTTGATGTTTGGCTTTGGAATTTATGCTGGGGTCTTGTAGGTGCATTTTAGCCTATAAAAGAGTCGTATACTTAGATAGATAGCTGTTAAAGTAAAAGCTTGTTATCAATTGGAATAAATTCACTCGCCGCGTTGAATAATGTGGCTGCTGTCAACTCTGGTACGCCATATACTTCAACCTTTTTGTCTCTATCTAATCTGAGCTTATGCACAAGAATATCAAAATCACCATCACCTGAAACTAAAACTATAGTGTCTACTAAGCTTGAATATTCCATCGCATCTATCGTTATCCCCACATCCCAATCACCTTTGGCGGAACCATCGGACCGTTGTGTGAAGGGTTTTAGTTTCACCTCAAAACCGATAGATCTTAAGATATTTTGAAATTGATACTGTTTTCTATCGCCACGGTCGATGGCGTAGGCCACGGCTTTTACGACTCTCCTTCCATTAGTTGCTTCAGACCAAAACTTATTGTAATCAAAGTTTCGTTTATGGATTTGCCTGCATGTGTAATAAACATTCTGCACGTCAACAAGAATGGCAACCTTTTCCATTTGATAGTCCAATAATGTTAAAAACCTAATACCAAAAATAGCGATATTGACTGTTATTAATAATGTTGACACTTTATGTTGCTCGCCTTTTAATTTCAAGTGACAATTGTTAGTCAATACTAAATTTTGAATGTTCTGAATTATAAAAACAGGCTATTAAAAATGACAGCATGTATTGGCAAAGTGATGGTATATAAATTCAATGCTGTGCAAACTGAACGATTGGAATGCCTTCTACCATTAGTGAATAATTGTGCTGATCGACCAAGTTAGCGCTATCTACTCAACGATATAAACCAAGATAAGCTAGTGAGCGCTTAAATCGGTTATTCAGGCCGTATTTCAGAAAATCTGTTTCTCTTAATAAGTAGAGTAGCGTTGAATGGAGTTCAGTCTCCCTTGACTACTTGCAATTGGTGCAGGGCTACCTTTCTGAACGACCAACTTTTAGTAATGTTATTTAACGATTTTTCGTTGTTTAACAGATCCCAGTTTATTCCGCGACTCATTCAGACCTCAAAAATCTTCAAGACCCCACTTTGTGATAACAGATTGATTTTTAGCCTATTCAGGGCTCATTAAGGGTGTTGAGTCCATTGTGGGTTGACAAAGCAGGATCACCATATCTTATACTGTATGCATGTACAGTAGTTTGGTAAGGGTAGTCATGGGAACCAGAAGCATCATTTTCGACGGAGAGCCTGTCCGGATTTGCCGGTATCGCTCGGATTATGACAACCGAGCAATGTATGCTATCTGTATGCTGAATTATACGAAGTATGTGCGCAGCTTTTCAGTTTCTGTGGGTGTAAATCTGCGCAAGGAGTTGGATCTGACATTGACGCAGATGCGGGAGGTTGAGCGCAGTATGGATTGGCTGGCAGTCACTGCATAAGAATGTAAGTGCTTAAGCAGTTTTATCGATAAGGAGATAGATCATGGGAAGAAAGATCAATCGATTCGCAATTTTTGCAGAACGAATTCATTTGATGAATGGCGGTGCAAAAAGTTTTAGGGATTCTGCACCCACAGAAGAAGCCGCCATGGATCTGGCAGAAGAAATTGCTAAGTCTGAAAAAGCGGTGTTTTATTCTTGGCTGCAAATTCTCGATATTATGACTGGTAACTATACCGAGTATTCAATCAAGACCGGTGGGGTGTTGGAGGAAAGAGAGTGTCCGGACAGTAAAAACTGAATAGCTAATGAATGGCACCCTCTGGCTTCAGCCAGGTTCGATAAAAGTGAAGAGGACATCATAGAAGAAGGCATCATAGAAGGGAGCCTTAACCGTTGCGAGAGTGGCCGGTGAAATCCTTTTCTCGAGAGGTTGTTATTCTGTTAAAAGGCTATCAGCTATGTTGTTTTGCACTGTTCCAATTTTAATTTGAGCTGTCACTAAAGTCGGTATTTTCACTTAAGTGTCAGCTCACTTGCTATTTAAATTGATTATTTTCGGTCAGATAGGGGTTGAGCCTATGACCGAAATATTAATTTTATGTTTCTTTTCTTCGTTTAGACCTGTGGTTTTCTCTCAGTCAAAAAAATAATGATTTATTTGTAGTCATTGACAAGCTGCCCATTTGATGACCCCTTGAATTGAGGATGTTCGTCATCAATTTCGTAAAAATCAGATTTTTCTCCGGTGAAAATATGCCCCATTGTTTTCAACCCGGTTGGGCCATCGAGTGATCCTGCAATAATTCCAGTGGCATCGAGATTAAATGGCTCCCAGAAGAGGCTTGAGCCACATTGCTGACAGAAGCCTCTGCGGGCTACTTCTGATGTTTTATACCACGCCAGCCCGTTATCTTTTGTTATCTTAATATTGACCTTGCGAGCCTTTGTGTGAGGGCCGAAACTTCCATGCAACTTTTGACACATACTACAATGACAGTTAACTACGTTGCGTAGTGGCCCTTTAACCTCGTACCGCACAGCGCCACACAAGCAACCACCGGAAGTAATTGTATTCTCACTATTCATATATTGAGCCTGTAGATGTAAAAGTTGACTTAAACTAAGAATCTAAATTAAGTATGCTTTTTTATTATCGACAAGATGATTTGTTTGAATTGTAAATGCAGATCACACAACGTGATGTAAACATAAATGTTGGTAGCTTGGCTAGTTATTTATCCGTCCTATTTCGATATAAATTACGAGATGGTAGAGGTTTTTCATTTGATTGCTTGCCTGTTTTTTGTACCGCTATCGCTGCACTATGCAGGCAATGGCTGATGAGCCATTTGTTCGTACGGTGTTATCGCACGGGGTAGGGCACCTAGTACTCGACCGTGGAGTTTAATGTGGCAGCAATGCGACTCAGTGTGACTAAAAGTGGATGACAGCACAGACTGGAGCCGGGAAACCCACGGGGATATACGTGAGAAATCATTACGCAGGATTACAGAGGCCGCGGAAATAAAGACAAACTGTGACAGCGAACACCGACAAGTGCGGGAACATTCGGTGGAAGAAGTGGCCGGCGTAAAAATAATTGAAGTTCTTGGAGCTTTACGTTTCTTATCTGCTGGTGGCCTGAACTTGTCAGCCCTAGACAATCTAAATATTACAAGCGGCAGTGATATTAATATTTCCGTGGGGCGCGACTTAAAAGAACAGATCGGAAATATTCGCGAATCAGTGGCCAAGGTCCGCCAAGCTATCAAAGTAAAAGATGGCGGCAAGGTTTGGTTAGGCAGTGAATCTTTAAATGTGCTTAAAGTGCTAGAGGATTTAATCGGCGTCGTATCGGCCCTGGCCGCCACCATCGCTACACACACGCACCCCAGTAATGGAAAAAAACCGGATCAGGATGCGGCAATTAATGGGCACAAGAGCAGTGTGGATAGTTTGAAATCTCAGCTTAGCGCGGTTCGGGCCTAAGCGGGTTATACACTTAAAAGGAGAGAAGTTATGAAAAATAAGGTAAACAGGTATGCCATTTTTGCCGAACGAGTCCACTTGATGAATGGTGGTGCTAAGAGTTTTAGAGGTTCTGCGCCTACTGAAGAGGCGGCAATGGAGTTAGCAAAAGAGATTGCGAAGTCTAAGAAAGCGGCGTTTTATTCTTGGTTGCAGATTTTGGATATTGTGACAGGTACCTATACCGAGTATTCGATCAAGTGGGGTGGGGTTTTAGAGAAAAGGGAACGCTCTGCCTGTTAGATCTTGTATAAACTGTTGTTGCCCTCCTCAGAATACTATGGCTTAGTATGTCTGGAGGAGGCAGCGCACTAATGATGATTAATTAGGGGGGACCTTTACAGATAATTAGGGATCTCAATTTTTATACCACCCCATAAAAGGGTGTACCCTTTATTGTCGATTGTGTATCTCCCGCTTCAATGAAAGGATATATTGTCTTAAGTTGGTCGAAAGTATTTACACTGCCATCATTTTCCGGAGTTAGTATGTTGGCAACCTCACGGTTAATATATGGGCAGTCATCTGGATTAGGTTTGGCATCGTTGAGATAGCCTTGCAGTTCATTTCTAATCTCGCGATACAAATAGAATCTGTGAACTTCGCTAACAGATCCGTCTAAAATTTTATTGATATTTTTCAGCATTGAAGCGTCGAATACCACGAATAATTTCGCATATAAGAAATTAAGCTCTCGGAAGACCCTCTTTTTTTCTTCTTCTTTTTCCCCTTCTGAGCTTAGTTTCGGATTGAAAAATACATTCTTATCCATGAATGTCATAAATTCGAAGGTGACTTCTTTTTTAAACTTCCAGATATCAATGGTCTTAAGTGATTTTTTGTCTAGCTCTGATTGGTACTTTCTTATTTCTGTGTCAACTAATTTGTCAATATACCTTTTGCTAAGGTATTTCAGTATAGCGCCAGCTATAATTAAAATTATAAGTCCCGCCATCCCATAATCTATGAGTAGAGAATTTACCTGGGTGGCGATCTCTTCTTTAATCTCAGGTGTTATATAAGGTGAATTCGACATGTGCTCTCAGTTAAATAATTTGATTGTTAACTTTGTGGTGGTGAAAAATATGGGTTTTGCTTGACCGCTAACGACTTTAGTCTACTTTGTTATCGAAATGGTGTTTCGGATTTTTCAATGTCGAATTTTAGTTTCTTATTGTGGATCTTAAATTCTTCAAGTGCTAGTTCGTTTAATTCAGGGTTACCTTGAGGTCCTAGGTGTACTTTTTCAATTAGGTTTTCGATGTTTTCAAGTTTGATGTACGGCACAAGCCCTGTTTTTGATTTTCTGAAATAAACCTCTGTTTTTCTTATGTCTAGTCTTTTTTTAATCACATATAACTCTTCATTAACAATCTTATGCTTTGAGCTTGGCTCTACAAATCTAAATATTCGCGTTTCTCTTTCATCCATATAGTCAGGATGCTTGTTGGTCATTCTAATTCTGTTTACTTGAGAATCAATCGTCAATGGCCAGGCTGAATCTTCAAGTGTGAATTCTGCAGAAAGGGCAGGTCCAATGGCCTTAATTCTTTTATACTTTTCTAGTTTTTTATTTATTGAACTTGCTAACTGCTTCCACTGCTTAATCGCTTGATGTTCGTTGTAATTGCATGTGGCTATTTGAAAAGGCCGTATATCTCTTATCTTAGCTTTGTTAAAACCAATACAATATCCACCTTCTTTCGGGCAGTAACCTCGCCATTGGCTTAGTATGTTTTTTTCAGAAAAAGACCCGACATACACTCTGTTATTTTTGAAATTTCGATATTCCTGATAGAGAATAGTTAGGATTGCTTGATGATGTTCCGTTTTGCAATCATTTAAGATTTCACCTTGAAATCCTTCTAAAATTGTTTGTGCATAATGACCCTCTGTGTGATCATTGAGAAAGCGATGGTCTGTAAGCCAGAATTCACCTTCACCAATGATTCCATAAAGTCCATTGATGTCGGTGTAGTGATAGATTAATTCCACTTTACACCTGTCCTGATTTTTTTAGTTGCTTTGATAGTGAGGTTTCAAGCAGCGTAAAAGCTAAATAATTTTTATTGCTCATGTCTAGCAGCTGAAGATCAATTGTAATTTCATTTTCTTCAAGCCTTAGAGCGAGGGAAGTAAAGTGCTTGCGAGATTGCTTGAAGTGATTGCCGTTCCACTGGCATTTTGCTGTAACTCCATCAGGCTGCCCCTCTAAGGAGTTGTACACAATTTTGGAGCCTAACTTTTCATTGTGGATTTGAATATTACATTTGTTGCTTAATGATTCATCTAGCACAATCTGGATACCATTATCAGTGTTCCTGGCTTCCATGATTTTGACTCGACTAGCTTCGATTTCTACCAGGTTATCTACCGTTGGGTAGATTTCATTTCCCTTCATTGCATCCTGGCAGCCAGATAAAGCTACCAAGCAGGCTCCAACATTCAAAAACTCCTTAAAAATTCGCAAAATCAGCTCCCTCTGATTTTCTTTGGTTATTAATTGTGCAGTAAAAAATGGCGCCGGTCACTCCTCCCCACGCCTGCCGATTTTGGGCGCTCTTTTAGTTGATGAAATGAGTCTGGCGGGCCAGGCTTGAGATGGTGCGGGGTTTGGAGATGCTCGGGATTTCACACTTTGAAGAGTTGCGAAGAGAAGTGAAAGGATATTGCACAGCCGGAAGGCTTAGGGGATAGCAAGGTGTCAACGTGATTTTGCGCTGACACTTTGGCGCTTAAACCAACAAATGAGTCTTTTACAAAGTTGTCTGTGCAGAAACGAAAAACCCGCGAAAGCCTACGCTATCGCGGGTTTGAGATATGGTACCAGAGGCCGGACTCGAACCGGCACGCTTTTAAGGGCGGGGGATTTTGAATCCCCTGTGTCTACCAATTTCACCACTCTGGCACTTTCGCTGCTCGACCTTGGGGTCGGTGCGAAGAGGGCGTGATTATAGCAATGCTTTAGTCTGGGTCAACCAGTGATTTCAATAACTTAGCGCATTTTCTGTCGTCCCAGTTAACAGCTCCTAAAATTTCCTATAACCTTCGCGACCTCTCCATAGTTTCTAGATTTCCAGGATTCCATGCAGCGTCAGGACTTTGACTTTCATCTGCCCGATGAGCTGATCGCCCGCGCGCCTACTGAAGAGCGCCGTGGCAGCCGTCTTTTGTGTCTGGATGGGCCCAGCGGGGCCATTGCACATCGGCAGTTCCCAGATATTCTCGACCAGGTACAGGCAGGTGACCTGATAGTCTTTAACGATACCCGGGTGATCCCGGCGCGTTTGTTCGCGCAAAAGGAGACCGGCGGTAAGTTGGAAATCCTGGTGGAGCGGGTGCTCAATGAGACGGATATCTGGGCCCATGTGCGCTCCAGTAAGTCGCCCAAACCCGGTTCAACCATTGTCCTTGAAGACGGTACCCGTATAGAGGTGACCGGCCGCAAGGATGCACTGTTTGAATTGTCCTTCCCCAAAGAAGAGGGTGTGCTGGCGATTTTGGATCGCCTCGGCCATATGCCGCTGCCTCCCTATATTGATCGTGAAGACGATGCCAGCGATCGCGAACGCTACCAAACCGTATACGGCCGCAACGCCGGTGCAGTGGCGGCGCCGACGGCGGGGCTGCACTTTGATGATGAAATGATCGGTGCGCTGCGGGATAAAGGTGTCGAGGTTGTCTTCGTTACCCTGCATGTGGGTGCGGGTACTTTCCAGCCGGTGCGCGTGGACAATATTTACGAGCACCAGATGCACAGCGAAGTGCTGGATGTCTCCCAGGAAGTGGTGGATGCGGTAACCGCTTGCCGCGCGCGCAATGGCAGCGTGATTGCGGTGGGCACCACCAGCGTGCGCGCGCTGGAAAGTGCGGCGCGCAGTGGCCAGTTACAGGCCACCGTGGGAGAGACAGATATCTTTATTTATCCCGGTTATGAATTCCAGGTTGTGGATAAGTTGGTCACCAACTTCCATCTGCCGGAATCCACCTTATTGATGCTGGTGAGCGCCTTCGCGGGGTACCAGCATACGATGGCCGCCTATAAGGCCGCAGTTGAGGAGCGTTACCGCTTCTTTAGTTACGGCGATGCCATGTTTATTACCCGCGATCCCAATGCCAAAAAAGAAGAAGTCGCACCAGCGAAAGGAGATACCCAGTGAGCCGCGAATGTTTTATGCAGTTTGAAGTGGATAACACTGATGGCAAGGCCCGTCGCGGCCGCTTGCGCTTCCCTCGCGGTGTGGTGGAAACCCCGGCGTTTATGCCGGTGGGCACTTACGGCACCGTGAAAGGCATGTTGCCGAGGGATATCGAAGGGATCGGTGCGCAGATTATTCTCGGCAATACTTTCCACCTGATGCTGCGCCCGGGAACCGAAGTGGTTAAAGCCCACGGCGATCTGCACGATTTTACTCAATGGTCCGGACCGATCCTTACCGACTCCGGCGGTTTCCAGGTGTTTAGCCTGGGCGAGCTGCGCAAGATTACCGAAGAGGGGGTTTCCTTCCGCTCGCCGATCGATGGCAGTCCGGTATTTCTGGACCCGGAAGAATCCATGCGCGTTCAGCGGGACCTGGGTTCCGATATCGTCATGATCTTCGATGAGTGCACGCCTTATCCGGCCACCACTGACGAAGCGCGCAAATCTATGGAGTTGTCCCTGCGTTGGGCGGAGCGCTCCAAGAAGGCCCACGGCGATAGCCCATCGGCGCTGTTCGGTATTGTACAGGGCGGTATGTACCCGGAATTGCGCGATGTGTCCCTGCGCGGCCTGACCGAGATAGGTTTCGATGGCTATGCCATTGGCGGCTTGTCTGTGGGTGAGCCGAAAGAAGAGATGATCAAGGTACTGGATCACCTGGCGCACAAGATGCCGGAAGATAAGCCGCGCTACCTGATGGGCGTGGGCAAGCCGGAGGATATTGTCGAGGCGGTGCGCCGTGGTGTGGATATGTTCGACTGCGTCATGCCCACGCGCAATGCCCGCAACGGCCATCTGTTTACCTTTGAGGGTGTAGTGAAAATCCGCAACGCCAGGCACCGCCACGATACGGGTCCCTTGGAGGAAGAGTGCGATTGCTATACCTGTGAGAATTTCTCCCGCGCATACCTGCATCACCTGGATCGCTGCGGTGAAATTCTCGGTGCGCAGCTGAATACGATTCACAATTTGCGCCACTACCAGCGTCTGATGCAAAAGCTGCGCGACGCCATTGCCGCCAATGAGCTGGAGGCGTATGTCGCGGAGTTCTACCGCGGTCTGGGCCGCGAGGTGCCGCCACTGCAGGCCTAACCCTGTCGCACTTTTATCCTATCTGGGGCACAGTCGATCGCACGATTGTGCCCCTGTCATTTGTCCGTTCATTCGATCCCCGTATAATCGCTCCCACTTTTGTCGGCGGCTGTGCACCTTGCAATTTGTGTACTGCGCCCACATATCCAGGCAGATTGCCAAGATTTACCGGCCCTCGGGGTCACACTAGAACAATGAGAACAGCATGAATCGCTACCCGATCTGGAAGTACTTTCTGATTCTCGCGGTTGTGGCCTTCGGCCTGATCTACGCCGCGCCCAACCTCTACAAGCCGGACCCTGCAGTGCAGATTTCCGGGCAGTCCAGTGCCATGGAGATGGACGAGAACGTCCTCACCAAGGCGCGCAAAGCCCTGGATGAGTCGGGTATTCCCCACTTCGGTGGCGAGGTTGGTGACAAGGCGATTTTGATTCGCCTCGAATCCATCGACCAGCAGCTGCCTGCCAAGCGCGCGATTCAGGAGGCTCTGGGGCACAGCGACTATGTGGTTGCTCTAAACCTGGCATCGACTACCCCCCAGTGGCTCAGTGATATCGGCGCCAGCCCCATGAAGCTGGGTCTCGACCTGGCCGGTGGTGTGCACTTCCTGATGGAGGTGGATACCAACACCATCGTAAAAACCAATATGGAAGGCTATGTGCAGGATGTGAAAACCAAACTGCGCGCGGCCAAGGCCCGTTACCGCAGCGTTAACCTGATCGACGATCGCGAGATTGTCGCGCGCTTCCGCAACGAGGAGCTGCGCAGTCTGGCCCTTTCCACCATGCGCAAGGAATTCCCGCAGTTGCAACTGCGCGAAACCGGCAGTGGCGAGAACCTGGAAATCCGGGCCACCTTGTCTGAGCAAGAGATCAAGCAACTTGAGGATTACGCGGTTTCCCAGAACCTCACCACCCTGCGCAACCGGGTGAATGAGCTGGGTGTGGCCGAGCCGATCGTACAGCGCCAGGGGCGCAACCGTATTGTGGTGGAGCTGCCCGGTGTTCAAGACACCGCCGAAGCCAAGCGGATTATCGGTAAGACCGCCAACCTGGAATACCGTATGGAGGCCCGCCCCGATGAGCTGGTCACCAACAAGGAGTACTTCGAGTACCGCAGCGAGCGCCAACAGCAGATGTACGGCGGCGCCTGGCTGGAGCGCAAGATCATCATCAAGGGTGACAGCGTAACCAATGCGCGTGTCGGCTACGATGAGAGCGGTCTTCCCCAGGTGAATATCACCCTGGATTCCCGTGGTGGTGAGCTGATGCACCGCGCCACCTGGAAGAATGTCGGCCGCCGTATGGGTACCCTGTTTATCGAGACCCGTTTTACCCCGCAGACCAAAATGGATGCCGAGGGCAATGAGATTGTCGAACAGGTTAGAACCGAAGATAAAAAGATTATCAGCCTGGCCACCGTGCAGAGCGCCCTGGGCAAACAGTTCCGTGTAACCGGACTGGACAGCCCGGCAGAAGCCCAGGAACTGGCCCTGCTGCTGCGCGCCGGTGCGCTGGCCGCTCCCATGTACTTTGTGGAAGAGCGTGTGATCGGCCCGTCCTTGGGTGCGGATAACATCAAGGTGGGGGTGCAATCGGTACAGATCGGTCTGCTCGCAGTCATTATTTGTATGCTGATCTCCTACCGGGTATTTGGCCTCGCCGCCAATATTGCCCTGGCGGTCAATATGATTCTGCTGGTGGCGGTGATGTCGATTCTCGGCGCCACCCTGACGCTACCCGGTATCGCCGGTATCGTATTGACTGTGGGTATGGCGGTGGATGCCAACGTGCTGATCTTCTCGCGAATACGGGAGGAGCTCAGGAATGGGATGCCTCCCCAAACAGCGATTAGTGCCGGTTTCGATAACGCCTACAGCACCATTGTGGATGCGAATATCACTACCCTGATTGTGGCGGTGATCCTCTACGCTATCGGCTCCGGCCCTGTACAGGGCTTCGCGGTGACCCTGTCTATCGGTATTCTCACCTCTATGTTTAGTGCCATCATGGGCACGCGCGCAATCATCAACTTGTTCTACGGCGGTCGCCGTGTACAGAAACTCTGGATTTAAGGAGGCTGGCCATGAGTGAGACCAAAGTGGAAAGCGGAAAGATTACCGAGTACATGGGCAAGCGCGTGTACGACTTTATGCGCTGGCGCAAGTTTGCCACCGTACTATCCGTTGTACTGGTGCTGGCTTCGATCGGGATACTGGCGGCCAAGGGCCTGAAGTTCGGTCTGGATTTTACCGGCGGTACCCAGGTAGAAGTGGGCTACGAAGTTACTCCGTTTATTAACGACGTGCGCACTCAGTTGGAAGATGCCGGCTTCGAGGGCGCCACGGTTGTTAACTACGGCTCTGATAACGAGCTGATGATCAAGTTGCCCCCAGAGGTAGCCGAAGAAGAAACTCGCATTAGCGCCACCGATCAGGAGACCACAACGCCTATTGGTGACAAGGTGGTTGAAGTTCTACGTGCTGGCAGTGAGGGCACCGTTACCCTGCGCCGGGTCGAACTGGTCGGCCCGCAAGTGGGTGCCGAGCTGCGCGACGACGGCGGCCTGGGTATGTTGGTGGCGTTGGCACTGGTGATGATGTACGTCGCTTTGCGCTTCCAGTACAAGTTCTCGGTTGGCGCGGTAGCGGCACTGGGGCACGACGTCATTATTGTGCTGGGCTTCTTTGCTCTGATGGGGCTGGACTTCGATCTGACCGTGTTGGCGGCGGTGCTGGCGGTGATTGGTTACTCGTTGAACGATACTATCGTGGTATCTGACCGTATCCGCGAGAATTTCCGTAAAGTGCGCAAGGCAGAGTCGGAGGAGATTATTAACATCTCTATCAGTCAGACCCTGGGCCGTACCTTTATGACCTCTTTCACCACCTTGTTAGTGCTTTGGGCACTGCAGTTCTTTGGTGGTGAGCTGATCCACAACTTCTCCCTGGCGTTGATTGTCGGTGTGGTTGTGGGTACTTACTCGTCTGTTTACGTCGCAGCGAACGTGCTGATGGCATTGAAGATCAGCAAAGAGGATCTGATGCCGCCGGTGAAAGAAGGCGCAGAGCTGGAAGAAATGCCCTAATCGGGAAGAGCTTCCAAATAAAAAAGGCCGCTGTTTAGCGGCCTTTTTTTTGCCCCGATTGTTCAGTCACTGATAAGTAAGCACTGCAATCGGGGTTTTCACTGTGGGGTAATTTGCGTAGCGAGTGGCAATCAGTTAGCTGCGAGGTTTTTTGCCCAGAGTGATATGTTTGGGGCCGGAAGTGTTGGTCTGGCCGCTGACACCCTTGGGGACCTGCTCGATCTCGCCACCCTTCTCCAAAAAGGCTTGCACTTGCGCCTCAATACTCTCGCTGGTCTCTAAGGGGGCGGTCTGCTTACGACTGGAAGAGGAGGATGCTTTTTTGGCCACGGTGACTGTCCGGTGTTTTGGGTTGGCCAGTCATCATACAGCAAATTGGATAAAAAAGCATCCAACTGCCTAAGTGGCACTCATAGTGCACAGTTTGCCGCCATATACAGAGATTGTACTGTCACTAAAGGGCGGTTTGTGGGAGAGGGCCAGTTGCACTGGCCCGAACGAGGATTATTCGGTCTCCTGCTCCAGGAGTTCGGTATTGGCCACTGGCCAGCCACCCAGTTCCCGCCATTTGTTGACGATACCGCAGAACAGGGTTGCGGTTTTTTCCGCGTCGTATTCGGCGGAGTGGGCGCAGCTATTGTCGAACTCAATACCGGCTACCTGGCAGGCTTTCGCCAACACGGTTTGGCCGTAGGCGAGCCCGGCGAGGGTGGCGGTATCAAAGCAGGAGAAGGGGTGGAAGGGATTGCGCTTGATCCCGGTCCGTTCAACCGCGGCATTCACAAAGCCCAGGTCGAAGTGGGCGTTGTGGGCAACCATAATGGCGCGGGTGCAGCTGTGTTTCTTCACGGCACTGCGGATCTTGCGGAACATTTCCGGCAGGGCGATTTCCTCGGGCCAGGCCTCGCGCTCGGGGGATTCCAGATCGATGCCGATAAAGTCGAGCGCCGATTGCTCCACATTGGCGCCATCGAATGGTTCCAGGTGAAAGCTGTGTGTTTCCAGTGGGAAAAGTTTCCCCTCTTCATCCATATCCAGGATTACCGCCGAAATTTCCAGCAGGGCATCGGTGCGCGCATTAAAGCCGCCGGTTTCCAGATCGATCACAACCGGCAGGAAGCCGCGAAATCGCTGGGCAAGGGAGCTCTTTGGTCCTGTGGGTTCTTCGGCCGGGGTCACTTTGGGTCCTTGTAAATCTCAGTTGTGCCGGGGTAAATCCGGCGGGGTAGGGGATTCGCGGGCTTGGGCCCGCGAGGGTTTGAACTGGAATTATACGAGCTTCCAGTTCAGGGTTTCACCGGCGGCCAGGGGGATCAGCTTTTCGCCGCCCATATCCAGCGCTTCGGGAAGTGCCCAGGGCTGCTTCACCAGAGTGATGGTGTCCTGATTGCGCGGCAGGCCGTAGAAATCCGGCCCGAAATTGCTGGCGAAGCCCTCGAGCTTATCCAGCTTGCCGGCGCGCTCAAAGGCTTCGGCGTACAGCTCGATAGCGGAGTAAGCGGTGTAGCAACCGGCACAGCCGCACTCGTGCTCCTTCTTGTGGTGCGCGTGGGGGGCCGAGTCGGTGCCGAGGAAAAATTTCGGGCTGCCACTGGTGGCGGCTTCAATCAGTGCCGACTGATGATCGCCGCGTTTGAGAATTGGCAGGCAGTAGAAGTGCGGGCGAATACCGCCAACCAGCATATGGTTGCGGTTGTACAGCAGGTGGTGCGCGGTAATCGTCGCGGCAACGCCTTCGCGGGCATTTTGCACAAACTCAGCGGCATTGGCGGTTGTGATGTGCTCAAAAACCACTTTCAGAGTGGGGAAATCTTCTACCAGGCGCGCTAGGGTCTTCTCGATAAATACCTGCTCGCGGTCGAAAATATCGATATCGCTGGTGGTGACCTCACCGTGTACCAACAGCTTCATGCCGCAGGACTGCATTTCTTCCAAAGCCGGGTAAATATTGGCAATGTCAGTTACGCCGGAGTCGGAGTTGGTGGTGGCACCAGCCGGGTAGAGTTTTGCTGCGATTACGCCACTGGCGTGGGCCTGGCGAATCACTTCGGCATCGGTCTTGTCGGTGAGGTAAATCACCATCAGCGGTTCAAAGGTGCGACCGGCTGGGATATGCGCGAGAATGCGCTCGCGATATGCGGCTGCGCCTTCACCGGTGGTGACGGGCGGTACCAGGTTTGGCATCACAATTGCGCGGTGGAATTGTCGGGCGGCATCGCCAACGGTGCGTTCCAGGGCGGTGCCATCACGCAGGTGAATATGCCAGTCGTCGGGGGCGCGAAGAGTGATTTGCTCCGTCATGGTACTCCAGGATATCAATTGCTGTAGAAGTGTCTCTGTGCGGCGCGCATGCTACCCGATGCAGGGTCAAAATGCGATGCGCGGTCCGGTTAAAAGTTAATCAATTGTATAGACTCTCACCTTGGCGCTAGTCGATTGCGAGCAGAGGCGCTACAATCGCGCCCCGATAAAGTGTGTGGGTATTAATTGTGCCCATAAATACCGAGCCTGGGCATACCTCCAAGAATAACCTCCCCCAGAACGAAACAAACTTCACAGATAGGTGATTCCAATCGCCGCACTTTGATCGTGGCGGCAAAAATCCAGCAGCAGAGGACAGCAATGAGCAAAATCGAGAAGGTAGTACTGGCATATTCCGGCGGACTGGATACTTCAGTGATTGTGCGATGGCTGCAGGATACTTACGGCTGTGAAGTAGTGACGTTCACTGCGGATATTGGCCAAGGTGAGGAAGTTGAACCGGCGCGGGCCAAGGCCGAGGCGCTCGGTGTGAAAGAGATTTATATCGACGATCTGCGCGAGGAATATGTGCGGGATTTTGTTTTCCCAATGTTCCGTGCCAATGCGATTTACGAGGGCGAGTACCTGCTGGGCACCTCTATCGCGCGCCCGTTGATCGCCAAGCGCTTGATTGAAATTGCCAACGAGACCGGTGCCGATGCTATTTCCCATGGTGCCACCGGTAAAGGCAACGACCAGGTGCGCTTTGAGCTGGGTGCCTACGCACTGAAGCCGGGTATTCAGGTAATCGCGCCCTGGCGCGAATGGGACTTAAATTCCCGCGAAAAGCTGATGCAATACTGCGAGCAGCACAAGATTCCAGTGGATTTCTCTTCTACGAAGAAAAAATCCCCTTACTCGATGGATGCCAACCTGCTGCATATTTCCTACGAGGGCGGCATCCTCGAAGATCCCTGGGCGGAAGCCGAGGAAGATATGTGGCGCTGGAGTGTGAGCCCAGAGGCCGCGCCAGAAGAGCCGACTTACATCACCATCGGCTTTGAGAAAGGTGATCCAGTCTCAATCGACGGTGAGCGTTTGAGCCCGGCCACCCTGCTGGAAAAACTGAATAAGTTGGGTGGAGCTAACGGCATTGGCCGCCTGGATATTGTGGAAAATCGCTATGTGGGTATGAAATCCCGCGGTTGTTACGAAACTCCCGGTGGAACAATTTTGATGAAGGCGCACCGCGCTATCGAGTCCATTACGCTGGATCGCGAAGTGGCGCATATGAAAGATTCCTTGATGCCGCGCTACGCGGATCTTGTGTACAACGGTTACTGGTGGTCGCCTGAGCGCCGTATGTTGCAGGCCGCTATCGATGAATCCCAGGAAGTGGTGAATGGTGAAGTACGCCTGAAACTCTACAAGGGTAGTGTCACTGCAGTAGGCCGCCGCTCTGTAGATAGCCTCTTCGATGAGCGTATCGCTACCTTCGAGGATGATGCCGGGGCCTACAACCAAAAAGATGCAGAGGGCTTTATCAAGCTCAATGCCCTGCGCCTGCGCATCGCCGCCGGTAAAGGAAGAAAATTGATTTAGTCGGCTTAGTTGATTTAGATCAGTCAAGGCTGGAAATGGATGCGCTTAAATCCTTTTCTGGCCAACAGTGACAGTTATGTGTATGCCTTCGACGTTATGAGCGGGTTCATACATGACTGCTGCAGACCCAGTGGTGGGCCAGGCCCGCTCAGTGGAACCGAATTTTAAAAGCAACGGAAGTAAAAACATGACGACAACGGTGGCAAAGACCGGCCCTGTGCCGGACTATGACTACAATATCGTGCGCCAGTTCACCATCATGTCCGTGGTCTGGGGCATCTTTGGTATGGGCATGGGCGTATTGATCGCGGCTCAGCTGGCCTGGCCCGAGCTGAACGATTTCTGGCAGCCCTTCTCGCACTTTGGGCGATTGAGGCCACTGCACACTAATGCGGTTATCTTCGCATTCGGTGGTAGTGTTCTGTTTGCCACCTCCTACTATGTGGTGCAGCGCACCTGTCAGGTTCGCCTTTGGGGCGGCTGGCTGATTCCCTTCACCTTCTGGGGATGGCAGGTCGTTATCGTGGCAGCGGCTATTACCCTGCCGATGGGCTTCACCTCCACCAAGGAATACGCTGAACTGGAATGGCCGATCGATATCCTGATCGCCGTAGTTTGGGTGGCTTATGCGCTGGTGTTCTTCGGCACCATCATGAAGCGCAAGACTTCCCACATCTACGTTGCCAACTGGTTCTTCGGTGCTTACATCATCACCATTGCCGTACTCCACATTATTAATAATTTGGAAATTCCGGTTGCTCCGTTCAAGTCTTACTCCATCTACTCCGGTACCAAGGATGCGATGATCCAGTGGTGGTACGGCCACAACGCGGTAGGCTTCTTCCTGACTGCGGCCTTCCTCGGCATCATGTACTACTTCGTACCTAAGCAAGCTGGTCGTCCGGTTTACTCCTACCAGCTGTCTATCGTGCACTTCTGGGCACTGATTTCCCTGTACGTATGGGCCGGTGGTCACCACCTGCACTACTCAGCGCTGCCCGACTGGGCACAGAGCCTGGCGATGGTAATGTCCCTGATCCTGTTGGCGCCTTCCTGGGGCGGTATGATCAACGGCATCATGACCCTGTCTGGCGCTTGGCATAAGCTGCGCACCGATCCTACCCTGCGCTTCCTGGTGGTATCCCTGTCCTTCTACGGTATGTCCACCTTCGAAGGCCCGATGATGTCCATCAAGACTGTGAACGCTCTGTCTCACAACACCGACTGGACTATCGGTCACGTACACTCCGGCGCATTGGGCTGGGTTGCGATGATCTCTATCGGTGCTCTGTACCACCTGGTTCCGGTTCTGTGGAAGCGTCGCGAAATGTACAGCACCAAGCTGATCAACGCGCACTTCTGGCTGGCCACTGTAGGTACGGTTCTGTACATCGCTGCGATGTGGGTAAACGGTATTACCCAAGGTCTGATGTGGCGCGCCTTCAACGCCGACGGCACCCTGACTTACAGCTTCGTGGAAAGTGTTGTTGCGAGCCACCCGGGCTATGTGGTGCGCTGGTTGGGCGGTGCCATGTTCCTGGTCGGTATGCTGCTGATGGCTTACAACGTCTACCGCACGATTACTGAGAAAGTAAACGATGCCGAAGCCGATAACACCGTTCGTGCAGTGCCTGCGGCATAGGAGTTTAGATCGTGAAGAATCATGACATCGTAGAAAAAAATATCGGCTGGATGATCTTTTTCACCATTATCGCCATCAGCTTTGGTGCTCTGGTAGAGATTGTCCCGCAGTTCTTTACCAAGGCGAACTACACTCCGCTGCCGGGTCAGAAGCCGCTGACCGCAATAGAGCTGGAAGGCCGCGATATCTATATTCGCGAAGGCTGTCACGTATGCCACACCCAGATGGTGCGCCCGCTGCGCGCCGAGGTGGAGCGTTACGGCCACTATTCCATGGCACAGGAATCCGTGTACGAGCATCCCTTCCTGTGGGGTTCCAAGCGTACTGGTCCTGACCTGGCCCGTGTGGGCGGCCGCTATTCCGATGAATGGCAGCGTGCTCACCTGTACAACCCGCGCAGTGTAGTGCCTGAATCCATCATGCCGGCCTACCCCTGGTTGTTCGACAATGTGGTTACTGGTAATTACACCGCGCGTAAGATGGAAGCGCTGCGCCTGGTCGGTGTGCCCTACACCGATGAGGATATCGCCAATGCCGCTGAGCCTTTCAAAGGTGGCAAGGTGAAAGAAATTGATGCGCTGGTCGCTTACTTGCAACAGCTGGGTACCCTGGTTACCCAAAAACGCTAATAGCGAGGAAGGAAACTCGTGACTATCGAAACTTTGCGGGAAATCGGACTGGTTCTGGGATCACTGGCCTTTCTGGCTATTTGCTGGTGGGCTTTCTCTCCGAAGCGCAAGAAGCGCTTCGAAGAAGATGCCAATTTGCCATTTGCCGATGATGAGCAGCAAGCCGATAAGGATGATTCGTCGGCTGCTCAGAAGGACGAATCCAAATCCGGGCAAAAGCCCGGGACTGAACGAAAACAGGGGCAGGATAAGTAATGAGTACATTCTGGAGTGTGTGGGTAATTGTACTCACCCTCGCCAATCTGGCGTTGATTACCTGGGTGTTGTTCGCCAACCGAAAAGTAGCGGTTGACGACCAGGCTGAACCGGAAAACAAAACAACCGGCCACGTCTACGACGGTATTGAGGAGTACGACAATCCTCTGCCCAAGTGGTGGTTCTTGCTGTTTATCGCCACACTGGTGTTCTCAGCAGTTTACCTGGTGATCTACCCAGGCCTGGGTAACTTCAAAGGCCTTGGTGGTTGGTCATCTGTCGGCGCGTTGGAAGCTTCCCAGGCTAAGGCCCAGGAAAAGTTCGACGAGCAGTTTGGCAAATACCTCGATATGCCTATTGAGCAGATTGCGCAGAGCCCGGAAGCCCTAAAAATGGGTTCTCGAATCTTCGCTAACAACTGTGCGGTGTGTCACGGTGCCGATGCCGGCGGTAACTTTGGCTTCCCCAACCTGACCGATAACGCTTGGCTGTATGGTGGTACCCCGGAGAAAATCCTTGAGACCCTATACAATGGGCGTCAGGGTATGATGCCTCCACAGGGTCCGATTATTGGTGAAGAGGGTGTGCGCAATGCCACCGAGTATGTGCTCTCTCTCAATGGCCTAAACCACGACAAGGCGATGGCTGCTGAAGGCCAGAAGGTGTTTAACACTGTATGTATGGCCTGTCACGGAATGGACGCCAAGGGTAATCAAGCCCTGGGTGCTCCCAACCTGACCGACGATCTGTGGCTCTACGGCAGCAGCCGGGAGCAGATCCAGCACACCATTCGCAGTGGGCGCTCCAATATGATGCCCGCGCAGAGAGATAAACTGCGTGAAGACAAAATCCGCTTGGTAGCGGCTTATGTCTACAGCCTGTCCCAGCAGGACGAAGAACAGCAGTAATTTACTATTGAGGCCCGGCATTTGCTGGGCCTTGTTTTTTCAAGGGACTCCGGGCGCTGCAGGGACGGAGAAAAAAGCCTCAAAATAAGTGGCTGCCTGGCCCGCGTACAAGATGTGTCCGTGCGAGAGTGAGGTTTGTGTGAGTGATTTAATTCCAACCCGTGAGGAACAGGAAGGTGATGGCGAGGTTCGCTATCGCATGCTGTATGAGTCGGACGATAAAATTTACATCCGACATATCAAGGGTGTTTTCACCCGTATCCGCAAATATACCGGCCTGCCATTGTTGCTGGCTTTCTTCTTTCTTCCCTGGATCAATATCGACGGGCGCCAGTCAGTCTTTTTTGATCTCCCCACCCGACAATTCCATATTTTCTGGACAACCTTTGGCCCCCAGGACGGCTTCCTACTGGCTTGGCTGCTGATTATTGCCGCCTTCGCCCTGTTTGCTGTTACCACCTGGATGGGGCGGGTCTGGTGTGGCTTCACTTGCCCTCAGACCGTATGGACCATGATGTTTATGTGGGCGGAGCGTATCTGCGAGGGTGATCGCAACAAGCGCATGAAGCTGGATAAGGCCCCGTGGAACGTGGAAAAGGTTCTGCGCAAGGGCGGCACGCACGCTTTATGGCTGTTGATTTCTCTGGCTACAGCCTTGGCTTTCGTTGGCTACTTCTATGGCATTCGTGAGTTGGTTGTAGACCTCGCCACCTTTCAAGCTCATCCGCAAGGTGTCTTTTGGGTAGCTTTCTTTACCTTTGCCACTTACATGAACGCGGGCTTCTTGCGGGAACAGGTATGTAAATACATGTGCCCTTATGCGCGCTTCCAGTCGGTGATGTACGACGAGGATACCCTTGCGGTTTACTACGATGCCAAGCGTGGTGAGACTCGCGGGCCGCGCAAAAAGAACGTGGACTACAAAGCCGAAGGTATGGGTGACTGTATCGATTGCTATTGGTGTGTGCAGGTTTGCCCGGTGGATATCGACATTCGCGATGGCTTGCAGTTTGAGTGTATCAACTGCGGTCTCTGTGTCGATGCTTGTAACAGCGTCATGGATAAGATGGGCTATGAGCAGGGCTTAATTCGCTTCACCTCTGAAGACGAACTACAGACTGGCAAGACGAACTTTTTACGTCCGCGACTGTTTGGCTACGCAGTCGTTTTGCTGGCCATGATAGGATTGTTTTCGCATCAGGTGGCAACTCGCAGTCCTATCGAGGCAGAAGTCACCCGTGACCGCGGTGCCCGTATGTATCGGGTTTCACAAGGGTTGGTGCAGAATGTGTATACCGTGAAGATCAGCAATATGGATCAGGCAGCTCATGAGTTCACGATCCGTGTTGAGGGCAATCCGAATTATGATTATTCGGTGCGCAAACCGCGCAATATTTACCTGAAGGCCGGGGAGATCTACCCGGTACCGATTCGGGTGAGTGTGCCCGAGACTCAGCTGAAGGACACCAAGCACGATATTGATATCGTGGTGCAGGCTGTCGATGACCCGGAGCTGGTCAATAAGCATCGAGCGGTATTTATTGGTCCCAAGCAGT
This sequence comes from Microbulbifer mixtoriginis (SeqCode), assembly GCF_052466765.1. Classification (NCBI taxonomy): domain Bacteria; kingdom Pseudomonadati; phylum Pseudomonadota; class Gammaproteobacteria; order Cellvibrionales; family Microbulbiferaceae; genus Microbulbifer; species Microbulbifer mixtoriginis (SeqCode). The sequence goes on along the minus strand of NZ_CP174289.1, from coordinate 1,220,680 downwards.
AGACGGGAAGCCGTTCCCGTTGCAAAGTACGGGCCCGCTCAGGCGGGCTCTGCTTTTCTGCATAAAACGGTAATTTTGGTAACGCGATGAATGAACCAACGTCGAAACCCTGGTATCGGGAATTCTGGGCCTGGATGGTCTTGGCACCGTTGATTACGGTGGTTGTAGTCTCCTCTATTACGGTCTCCATTGCCGTGCGCTTTGCTGATGATCAGGTCAGCGATACCTACTACAAAGACAGCCGCATGTACCATTTTTCCGCGGAGCAAGACCAGCGTGCCAAAGCTCTGGGGCTGGCGGCCTTGGTGCAGTTCCAGCGCACTGAAGGTGGCGTTACTGTCGAATTGAATGGCAATACCGACTACCCGGAAAAACTTCTGCTGACTTTGAGCCACCCGATGGAAGAGGATCTGGACCAGCATATCGAGTTGTCACAGCTCTCTGTGGGGCGCTATTCCGGTGAAGTACCGGGCGCCTTAAAAAGCCGCTGGTACCTGCGCCTGATGCCTGAACTTGACCCAAGTGCACATCAGCAAGCCGAGTGGCGTTTGAAAGGCGAGATTAACTTCGACCTGGGCAACGCGGCGCCCATGAATCCCGGCAGTCAATGAAGTCACCCTGTTATCACTGTGGGCTACCGGTTCCCGCTGGCAGTAATCACTCTGTTGTGATCGAAGGTGTCCCGCGCAGCATGTGCTGTCCGGGGTGTGAGGCCGTGGCGAGTGCAATTGTCTCCGGGGGATTGGACGGCTTTTACCGTTATCGGGAAAAACAAAGTGATCGCCCGGAGCAGAACCAGCCACAGGATCGCTGGAGTGCTTATGATCTTCCCGAAGTGCAGCAGCAGTTTGTGCACGACTGGGACGGCGGGCGCCAAATGGCGGCGCTGCTGATCGGTGGTATTACTTGTGCCGCCTGTGTCTGGTTGATAGAAAAACATCTGGGGCAATTAGCCGGTATCGAGAAAGTCTCGGTCAACGCCAGTACCCAGCGTGCGCAAATTGTTTTCGATCCAGAGCAGATTCAACCCAGCGCCCTGTTTGAGGCCCTGGAGCAGATCGGCTATCGCCCTGCGCCGGCGACTGCCGCCAACCGCGAAAGTGTAATTCAGAGTGAGCATCGCGCTGCCCTGCGCCGCCTCGGGGTCGCTGGTCTCGGTACCATGCAGGTGATGATGTTCGCCATCGCCCTCTATTTTGGTGCCGGCAGCGGTGATGTGGGTGAGTTCGAACGCTACTTCCGCTGGGTCTCTCTGCTGGTAGCCACTCCTGTAGTGTTCTATGCCGCGCGGCCTTTCTTTAGCGCGGCCCTGCGCAGTCTGCGCACGCGCCATTTAAGTATGGATGTGCCGGTTTCCCTCGCTATTGGCCTGGCCTATGGGGCCAGTTTCTATGCCACCGTATTCGGTACCGGCGAGGTATATTTTGAATCCATCTCCATGTTTACCTTCTTTTTGCTGTTGGGGCGCACTGTTGAGATGCGCGCGCGCCACCGAGCGGGGCTAGCCAGCGGTGGGCTCGCGCAGCTGTTGCCCATGACCGCGGCAAGATATGACGGCACTGAGGTTGCCCACGTCCCCGTAGCAGCCCTGGCGGCTGGCGACCGGATTTTACTGCGCCCCGGCGATACGATTCCCGCTGATGGTGAGGTACTCGAAGGTGAGAGTGGCGTAGATGAATCGCTACTCAGTGGTGAATCCGCGCTACAGCAAAAGACCGTGGGCAGTCCTGTGTATGCAGGCAGCGTCAACGGCGATTCCAGTCTTACCGTGCGTGTCACTGCCGCCGGAAAATCCACGCGCTTGTCGGCAATTGAGCGTCTTGTGGAGCGCGCCCAGCTGGAGAAGCCAGCTCAGGTAGCCCTGGCGGATCGGGTTGCCGGCATTTTTGTCGGAGTCGTACTGGTTGCAGCCCTGAGTGCTTTCGCGGTCTGGTGGCAACTGGACCCGAGTAGGGCATTTTGGGTGGCCTTGTCCGTGTTGGTGGTGACTTGCCCCTGTGCTTTGTCTTTGGCGACTCCCGCGGCATTGGCCTCAGCAACTCTGCGTCTGCAGGAGCTGGGCTTGTTGGTTGCTGGCGGCAGTCTTTTAGAGACCTTGCCCCGCATCAGTCGTGTGGTGTTCGATAAAACCGGTACCTTGACCCGTGGCGAACCACGCATCCTGCATATTGATTTACTGCGTGATGGCTGGACCGAACAGAAAGTCAAAGATGTGGCTGCAGCACTCGAGTCCCAAACTCACCATCCACTGGCACGGGCATTTCGTGCCTGGCGTGGCAACCTGACTGCAAGCCAGCTCAAGGTACATACAGGCCGCGGCCTGGAGGGGCAGATAGAGGGCAACCGCTACCGCCTGGGCCGAGCCGATTTTGTCATCATGCAATCTATTACAGCTCCACAGGGAGAGGGGCAGTGGCTGTTGCTGGCCGATGAGGTTGGCGCCATCGCCTGGATCGCGCTTGGCGATAAATTGCGGGACTCCGCTGCACAGGCGGTTGAGCAGCTGGGCCAAATGGGCCTGTCAGTTGAATTGTTGAGCGGCGACCAATCCGCTGAAGTAAAACGGTTGGCTGCCCAGGCGGGCATCGAAGGTTTCCGCGCTGGTGCATCGCCCGAAGACAAGCTCTCCCATATGAAGCAGCGGCAGGACGCGGGGGAGAAAGTCCTGATGGTGGGTGATGGCCTCAATGATGTGCCGGTATTGTCAGGTGCTGACGCGTCGGTGGCGATGATGTCTGCCGCTGACCTGGCCCAATCCCGCGCGGATGCAATTCTGCTCAACGGTGACCTGCGGGTGTTGGCGCAGTCTGTCGCTCTGGCGCGTAAGTGTCGCCGGGTGGTACGTCAAAATCTGGCCTGGGCCCTGGGGTATAACGTCATAGCACTACCCCTGGCGGTGTGCGGCCTGGTGCCTCCATGGGCCGCCGCTATTGGTATGTCTCTGAGCTCTCTGGTAGTGGTCATCAATGCACTGCGCTTGTCTCGAGCCGCACCTTCTACAGAGGACACCACCCGTGTAGAGCCCAATATTCGCCCCAGATTGGCGGATTAATACAGAGGAGTGAAGCGTGGACAGTCTCTATTTCCTGATTCCTATTGCGGTGGTATTTGTTGCTCTCGCCATAAAAGTCTTCTTCTGGGCCGTAAATAACGGCCAATATGACGATCTGGAGACGGAGGGACGACGAATCTTGTTTGAAGATGATCTGCAGGCATCATCCACAAAGACTGAGGAAAAGGAGTAGTAGTTCGTGGGGGATTGGGGTTTTTTGGCGGCTGCGCTCGCCATCGGTTTTCTCGGTAGTAGTCACTGTATTGGTATGTGTGGAGGGATTTCTGGCGCGCTGGGCATGGCGGTGCCAGGTAGGCAGACCGCCTGGGTGCAACTGGGTTCCTACCAGTTGGGGCGCGTTGCCAGTTACACATTGATGGGTGGCCTGGCCGGTGCCCTGGGGGCTGCCGTTATTCCGGCACTGACACCGTTGCGGTTTGCTGCAGGAATAATGTTGATTGTGATGGCGCTCTATGTAGCGGGTATCTGGCGCGGCCTGGTGTGGCTTGAGAAGGGCGGTAGCTACCTCTGGCGCTATGTTCAGCCGCTTTCCGCTAAGTTGTTGCCGGTGCGCTCCGCGGGACAGGCTATTGCACTGGGTTCTCTGTGGGGTTGGTTGCCCTGCGGTTTAGTCTACAGCGCCCTGACTTTTGCTTTGGCCCAGGGCAGTGCGGAACGCTCAGCGTTGGCGATGCTTGCTTTCGGCCTAGGCACCTTGCCAGCCATGTTGGCCACTGGCGCCGCCGCCGTACAGGTGCGTAATTTCGTGCAGAAGCCAGGGGTGCGTCTGGGGTTTGCCGCCGCGATTATGCTGTTTGGCTTTTGGACATTGTGGGGCGCTCTCGGCCATGGGGGGCACGGAGATCACAGCAATCACGGTGCTATGAATGCCGTGGAATCTGTTGAGGAGAAGCCACAGGAAGAAAGCCACCACCATCATCACTGATTGTTGTTGGCGGGCTTGTGGGGCACGGCAGTAGCAGCACTGTGCCCCATCAAATCTAAAATTCGATACGCAGCGATAGGTCGACAGCACGCAGGTGCTTGGTCAAACTGCCAGAGGATATGTAGTCGACTTCCAGTTCCGCCAGCTGTGCGATGCGCTCCCGATCTACACTGCCAGAAATTTCAATTCGCGCGCGCCCCTTGGCCATATCCAGAGCACTGCGGGTGTCCGCATCGTTGAATTCATCGAGCATTATTACATCTGCACCGCTATCTAGCGCTTGCTGGAGTTCTTCGAGAGTTTCCACCTCAACCTCTACCAGTGCCCCCGGTTTAATCGTTCTCGCCTGGGCTACGGCCTTGTCGATACCACCGGCAGCGGCGATATGATTTTCCTTGATAAGAAAAGCGTCGTAGAGGCCGATGCGGTGATTGTGGCAGCCGCCGCACAGTACGGCATATTTTTGCGCGCTGCGTAGGCCTGGAATGGTTTTGCGGGTGTCGAGGATTTTCACCTCGGTACCGGTGGCGCGTGCGGCGAACTCTGCGGCAGTGGTTGCTGTGCCGGACAGGGTTTGCAGAAAGTTAAGTGCGGTGCGCTCGCCGGTGAGGATTGTGCGGGCATTGCCCTCGAGTTCAAAAATCACGCTATTGGCGGAAACTCTATCGCCATCAGTAAAATGCCAGGTTAATTGCAGGTCGGGATCCAGTTGTCGAAAGATCTCCTCAACCCAGGCGCGCCCGCTCAGGGCGCAGTCCTCGCGGGTGATCACGCGGGCGCGGGCACTGCGATCAACGGGGATCAGCTGGGCGGTGATATCGCCATTGCCAATATCCTCCTCCAGTGCCGTTCGCACAGCCCTTTGCAGGTCGGTCATGATGTTTGGGATGGTGGAGTCTTTAGGGTGCATTGGCAAACCTCGAAATAAACGCGCGGGCAGTTTACCAAAACCCATGGGATTTGGATTGCCTGGGGGTCCATGCCACTCCTTTGCATGTATTTTTCCCGATAGCAGCTGCCCCAACATTTCGCTGTGACAAGTGTCTCAAATGTGTCGCGAAACTGTGTCAATAGGGCAGTTATCATGGGTAAAATCCAAGGCGGATGGGTATCGGCGTAGGCGCACGTTATCCCTGTCTTCACTATTCAATTTACCTGCATTAAAAAGCTTGAAATCTGAGCAAAATCAACAGGTTATTGGTTTTTTCAAGCAGAATGTCGATTAATTTCAATTAGTGGTGGCGGTGTGCATCCCAACCTGTTGCCACTGATTGATAGAAGTGGTGTGGGTAAAAAGTAAGGCTTGGTTATTTACCGCGACTTGTGCGGCCAACAAGATTTAAGCCAGCAAATACGTAATAGCCGGATGGTATTTGAAGGACCTCTTGGAAATGAGTGAATCCAGCAAGGTAGTTTCCCTTTCAGAGAAAAGCGCAGAGCGATCTACGGCGCTTGCAGGTAAAGCCATGGTGCTTCCATCGGCCGTTGCAATGTTGAAGGAGAAGGCTTGCGCCGAGTTATTCGAGCGGGTCAAGTCACTGTTTGGCAAAGTGGATGACTCACTTTTTGCCATGGCCGAGCGTGCCCATGGTCAGGAAGAGCAAGATGGATTGTTCCAAGCCTTGCGCCTGTTGCGGGTTGAGCGCCGCAATATTGCAGAAAACTTCATTGGCAATGTCCAACAGGCTTTTCAGATTCGCCAGGAGGCTCAGGACACACCCAGCTTTGCTCCAGATAATCTGTCACTGGTACACAACGATGATCTAGAGCAGTTGGTGGCTGCAGATACCATGGTGGCTTCTGCAAAACGCGATTTTGCAGAACCTTTAACGGAATTGTGTCTGCGCCTGGATACCCTTTATTCGGTTAAGATTTACGACAAGAACAACCCCTTGGGGCCCGATGTTATTTGCGACGCCTTTGTGGAGGCAATCCAGCCTCTCGATCTACATATTCGCGCCCGCCTCACCCTGCTGAAAAAGTTTGAGCAGCTTGTTATGCAACAGCTGCGGGGGTTTTATGATTTTTGTAACCAGTTGTTGGTGGAGCAGGGAGTATTGCCCTCTCTGAGGGAGCAACAGCGTGCGGCACGCCAACGGCCTGCACATTCTACGCCGGTGTCAGGTGGTGCCCAGACTACAGCGGGTACTGGCCATGCTGAGGCTGAGGGGCAGGGGCCGGTTGCTTCAGGCGTTCCAGTTAGCGGCCACGTTGCTCCGGGCCTAGTACCTACTACAGCTGGTATGACCCCCATGCCGGCGGGAGATCTGCTCAGCCACCTGGGCGCCTTACAGAGCGGAGCTCATTACCAGGGCGGTGGTACGGCCCAATTGCTCAATGTGGGTGAGCTATTACAGCAGCGTTTGGTAGAGGCAAACCAAGCGGCATCGCTGGCGAAAGTGGACAGTGATGTTATCAAGCTGGTGGAGATGCTGTTCTCCTTTATCCTGGAAGATCGCAGCCTGGCAACGCCCATTAAATCCTTGTTGGGTCGTTTACAGCTGCCCTTGCTAAAGGTGGCTATCGCCGATAAATCATTCTTTAGTAAAGGGGGGCACCCCGCACGTAAGCTGCTCAACGAACTCGCCGATGCAGCCACGGGTTGGCAGGCTCCGGAAAACTATGAGTCCGACCCTCTTTTCCGGGAAATCTCCCAGATTGTTGAGCGCGCCCTGAATGAGTTTGATCAGGATATTCATATCTTTTCATCCTTGTTGGAGTCCCTGCGTGAATTTATAGCCCGTGAGCGCAAACGCGCCGAGATGCTAGAACGCCGGGTGGTGGATGAGGCCGATGGCCGTGCAAAAACCCAGGCCGCGCGAGCGCGCGTTGCCGCTGTTATGGATGCGTTGGTGGCGGAGCGCGATCTGCCGCCGGTTGTGCAGGACTGGCTCAACAAGGTTTGGAATAACGTTTTATTCCTCACCTGCGTTAAAGAGGGTACTGACAGTGAGGCCTGGAGTCGCGATGTACGCACCGCTCGGGACCTGGTCTGGAGTGTGCAGGCGCCGATGCCGGAAGCGCGAAAGCAGCTTTTGAGCCTTCTGCCAACTTTGCAGGAGCGCCTGAGGGAAGGTATTGAAGCACTTTCCTACAATGCCTTTGAGGCCCGTAGTCTGTTTGCCGGCCTTAAGGAAATTTATCGCGAGCGCTTCGCCTTGGCACAACGCTTAACAGAGGAGCGTGAGCGCTTAGTCAAAGAGCAGGTAGCCAGGGAAGTCCAAGCCGCTACTGCCTTAGAAGTGGTGGCGGAAACACCGGCTGAAACAGCCAAGATTGAAGGTGTTGCAGAATCGCCAGAAGCTGAAGTGGCCTTGGCTGAGGATCGGGTAGCGGTTGATAGTGCCGAAGCCAAGGAGGAAGTTGCTCTGCCGCCTATGGAGGAGATAGAGCAGGCGGTGGCCCAAGCTGAAGTCGCCCCGGTTACCGAGGAGCAGCAGGGACTGGCACAACTCGATGAAGACGATCCCCACTGGCAGATGACCTTCCGCCTGGCTCAGGGTAGCTGGTTCGAGCTGAAGCGATCCGAAGAGGAACAGTTCCGCTGCCGTTTGGCGGCGGTGATCCGGGATATCGACCAGTTTATTTTTGTAAATCGCAATGGTGCCAAAGTAGCGGAATTTGCCCGCCTGGAACTGGCCCATGCCCTGCGCTCAGCACAGTTGTTACCCCTAGATGACGGCATGCTGTTCGAGCGCGCCTTGCAGTCAGTAATCGGTAATGTACGTAAAAAACGCAGTGAACAGCGTTAGGGAATAAAAAGGCAATTTCATATACCCGGCAGTCTAGACCGGGTTTCCACTTCTGTCGTCAGACAGTTCCAAACGGATTGGCATATCGATCAACGCTTCCATAAAATGGTTACTGCTGAAATCCCGGGCTACTCGGGTTGGTAGTTTTTTTGGAGCGGAGATCGCAGATTGAAATATCAAGTGGATTCCGGCTGGTTATCAGGGGCGCGTCGTGTTCCCAGCCCACACTGCAACAGCCGGCCGGATAACTGCCCTGTAGACCTACTGGTGATTCACAGCATAAGCCTGCCCCCTGGTCAGTACGGTGGCCCTTATATTGATACGTTTTTCCTTGGGCAGTTGGACATTGATGCCCACCCTTACTTCACGGAAATTGCCGCTTTACAGGTTTCTGCCCACTTGCTTATCGATCGCGACGGCATCGTCACTCAATATGTGCCTTTGGACCGGCGAGCCTGGCACGCGGGCAAGTCGGAGTTTAGGGGGCGCAGCAACTGCAATGATTTTTCCATTGGTATTGAGCTGGAGGGCCTGGATACGGATATTTATACCGATGCTCAGTATCTGGCGCTGGCAGAAGTTACCCGAGCGATTATGCAGGCTTATCCAGGGATAGGAGTCGATAAAATTACCGGGCATTCTGATATAGCTCCTGGGCGCAAATTAGACCCGGGCCCAGGCTTTGACTGGCAGCGCTATCTGGGGCACGTAAAAAAAGTCGCCGAGTAATTGTGAGCGGTATTATTGGCGCATATTTATCAATAGAGTCTTACAATCGAATCTCGGCACTTTTGTGCCGGTAACTGAATTTCTTTACGCACTATCACGGCAACGTTATGACCTTGCTGATTATTTTATTGACCTTAGGTTTGGTACAAATTTGGGGATCGGGCGCGCCTTTACATCGCGATCACTGGTTCGATCGCTGGAGTACCCACATCGAGGGGCTTTCCCCGCTACAGGGAAAAGAAGGCTTGCTAATCGGATTTAGCGTCCTGCCGCCGGTTCTGGTGGCGGCGCTGGCAATGGCTTTTGCCCAATCTTTCGCTGGGGCTTTGGGGGGGCTTTTGCTAGGGGTCCCTCTATTGCTCTATTGCCTGGGGCGTGGAAATTTTAATGAGACTTTGAGTGCTTATCTGCGCAACTGGTATCGGGGTGATTTTAACGGGGCCGCCGAAGCGGCACGCCCCCTGTTGCGGGAAATTCACGAGAGTGCCGCCGAGGGCGGACGTTTGCATGAGCAGGTATTTCGCGGAGCGGCCTATTCCGCTTTCGAGCGACTTTTTGCCGTTTTGTTTTGGTTTATCCTGCTGGGTATTCCGGGGGCGCTGCTGTTTCGCCTGAGCGCTCTTTACGCGGAGCGTGCTCGGGGAACCGAACGAGAGGCTGTGGCCGCGCGCTGGCTGTGGTTGCTGGAGTGGGTGCCAGTAAGGTTGATGGGGCTAAGTTTCGCCATTGTCGGTAACTTTGCCGGCTGTTACAGGGCCTGGAGGCAGTGCCTGATGTGCCGGGAACGGGATACTGATCAGGTTCTCGAATCCTATTTGGAGGGGGCCCTGGGAGGGATTGATGCCAGTGAGTGCAGTGCCTCTGCAGATCTCTCCCATATCCAGCGCCAGAGTGGTGCGGAGATCGAAGGTTTGCAGGCGTTACTATCCAGGTCCCTACTGCTGTGGATTACCGCACTGGCACTTACTGTCTTGTTTTTCTAAATGTGAACACTCGCACCCATTGGAATCAAAGTTCCACAAAAAATTATAAAGTGGGATTAATTTGCTAACAGTTACTTGACTTAACACCAGTATCCAAGAAGATTGCGCCCGCTACAAAATCCAGGTTCTTTGCCTGGCTGCGGGCGACATATACTTAGTGGAGGATGCAGGGGTTGAAGGTTTCATTACTGGAAGCACAAATGCTGTCAGATCTCAGTGTGGCAAGTGGTGGCAATACCGCAGCTTTGGTTGCTGGCCTTAGGGCTTATTTCCGTAGTGGTGCCACTGTGGAACTGAGCTGGAGACGCCGGCAGTTGAATCAACTGCGCAAGATGCTCAGTGAAAATGAATCCCGCTTTATTCAGGCCCTGGGTGAAGATTTACATAAGGCGCCACAAGAAGCTTATCTGACCGAGATTGCTTTCCTCTACGCTGATATCGAACATACTCTGAAACACTTGAAGCGCTGGGTTCGCCCTCGCAAAGTATCCTCACCACTTTTGACCCAGCCCGCAAACAGTTACATCCAGCCGGAACCGCTTGGGGTGGTTCTGATTATTGGTGCCTGGAATTACCCTTTGCAGTTGTTGTTGTCGCCATTGGTTCCCGCGATTGCTGCGGGTAACTGCGCAGTTGTGAAACCCTCGGAGCTGGCTCCCAGTATCTCCCAATTGATTGCTGAACTGCTGCCACGTTACCTCGACCACGACGCTTTTGCCTGTGTTGAAGGCGCTGCGGCCGAGACCTCTAAGTTACTGGAGCAGCGCTGGGATCATATTATGTACACCGGTGGTGCTAGAGTCGGCAGGATTGTTATGGCGGCTGCAGTTGAGCACCTGACCCCGGTTACATTGGAGCTGGGGGGCAAGAGCCCCTGTATTGTGGCTGACGATGCCGATATTGAACTCGCCGCCCGCCGCATTGCTTGGGGAAAGTTTACCAATGCAGGGCAGACCTGTATCGCACCGGATTATGTGCTGTGCACCCGTCACACCGCCGATCTCCTGGTGCCTGCTATTCAGCAGGCGGTGACAAAAATGTTCGGAGAGGACCCGCAAAAGAGCTCGGACTATGGACGTATCGTCAATAGCCGGCATACCCTGCGCCTGGCGGATCTTCTCAGTGGTGGAGATGTTATTTATGGCGGTGAGGTAGATGCCGACAACCGCTATATAGCGCCGACACTGATGCGCTGCGTCGATCTCGAAGCTTCAGTGATGCAGGATGAGATCTTCGGGCCAATCCTGCCGGTAGTCGAACTGGATGACTTCGGAAAAGTGGAGGGATTTGTCAATCAGCGGGAAAAACCGCTGGCCCTGTATATTTTTACTAAAAGCGACAGCTTGGCCGAGCGGATTCTTTCCAGCTGCAGCTCCGGTAACGCCTGTGTGAATGACTGCATGATGTTTATGCTGGCCCAAGATCTGCCATTTGGTGGGGTGGGAGCCAGCGGTATAGGTTGTTATCACGGTGAACATGGCTTTAAAACTTTTAGCCACTATAAAGCGGTAATGAAGCGCAAAAATATTTTGGATGTTAATTTACGTTACGCCCCTTACAGCAAACGTAAATTCAGTTTGTTGAGAATGCTGCAGAAGTAGAAATACTGAGAAGTGTGACCAGCAGCGGGGATTTTACTGGTTTTTTGGGCGGCTGAATTGGTACATTCAGCAAAAATTATTTAGATAAAAATGCTATGCCCTCGGATCGTAATGACCTACCCACCAGTGCGGATGTTTTTTGTGCCGCGCAAACCATTGCTGACTCTGTCCACCGAACACCGCTAATTCGCTCCCAATTACTCGACCAAGTGGGGGGCGCTAACCTCTGGTTCAAGTGTGAACATCTACAGAAAGTAGGTGCCTTCAAAGCCCGCGGTGCCACCAATGCCCTTGCCAATCTGCCCGCTGGAGCTGAAGTGGTAGCGACTCACTCCTCGGGAAATCATGGTGCAGCTTTGGCCTGGGCTGCTGCTGAGAGGGGCCTACCCTGCATTGTGGTGATGCCCGAGACGGCGCCCAGGGCTAAGCGTGAGGCTGTACAGAGTTATGGCGCACAAATAATTATTTGTGATCCTACCCAATCGGAGCGCGAGGCCGCACTGCAAACCGTAGTAGAGGAAACGGGAGCCCATGTGGTTCCGCCTTTTGACGATAGTCGTATTATCGCTGGGCAGGGTACCGTTGCCCTGGAAGTGGTGCAGCAATGCCGCGATCAGGGTTTTACTCCGGATGTACTCCTGGCACCCGTGGGGGGCGGGGGGCTACTCGCCGGAATTGGTTTGGCCATGGCAGCCCTGGCACCAGATGTCTTGGTAATTGGTGCGGAACCCGCTGGCGCTGATGACGCTCAGAGATCACTACGTGGTGGTGTGCATGTCACCACCCAGCAGCCGCAAACTATCGCAGATGGCCTGCGCACCACACTGGGGCGCAGAAATTACTCTGTAATTCGGCGCACGGTGCGAGATATTGTGACAGTTTCAGAAAATGGTATCGTGCGGGCAATGGAGCTGTTGTGGACGCGTACCAAGCAATTGGTTGAGCCCTCTGCGGCAGTTGGCCTGGCAGCTGTGCTAGAGCACAGCGCGCGCTTTCGCAATAAGAATGTTGCGATTGTCCTCACCGGCGGCAATATGGATTTGGACCGGGCTTCGAGCTTGTTGGCCGGAGCCGAAAAATAACTACAGGACGATTGAATATGAATTTAGGATTTGGCCGCTTTATTTACTGCAAACTCAGAGCGGGCCTGGTGGCATCGGCCCTTTTCCTGGCGGCAATGGCTGCACAAGCTGGGCAGCTGACGCTCACTTCCAGCTCATTAAAACCCGGTGGCAAAATGCCGCTGGCTCATGTGTACAGTGGATGTGGTGGAGAAAATCTCTCCCCCGAATTGAGCTGGAGCGGCGCCCCTGAAGGTACTAAAAGCTATGCGGTAATGGTTTACGACCCCGATGCGCCAACTGGCAGTGGCTGGTGGCACTGGGTGATGTTCAATATTCCCGCTGAGGTAACCAGTTTGCCAGAGGGCGCGGGCGACCTGAAAAATGGTTTGGTACCAGAGGCCGTTCAGGGGCGCAATGATTACGGCAACCCCGGTTATGGTGGCGCCTGTCCACCAAAGGGGCACGGCGATCATCGCTACCGTTTTCGAGTCTATGCCCTGAAAGTAGACTCGCTGCCATTGGATGAGAACTCCTCCCCCGCTAAAGTGGGTTTCAATGTAAATGCCAATAAATTGGCGGAGGCCGAGCTCGAGGTTCTGTGGGGCCACTGAGCGCATCAGTTCTAAATTGATGGCCAAGTGCGGGCTAGTTGCCCGCATTATTTTACCAAGGCCAATTATGGGGTTTAAGGGGAAAGGTTGAATATGTCGCAGCAGCAACTGACATGGGGGCAAGCCCTCGGTGCTTACCTTAAGCCTCGTGTACTCACCATGTTTTTTCTTGGCTTTTCTGCCGGCCTTCCGCTCTTATTGGTCTTCTCTACCCTGACCGCCTGGCTGAGAGATTTTGGTGTAAGCCGCACAGCTATTGGTTTCTTCGCTTGGGTGGGAATTACCTTTTCGATAAAAGTGCTTTGGGCCCCAATTATTGACCAACTACGATTGCCTTTTTTCACTGATAAGTTGGGTAAACGCCGCGGTTGGATGTTGGTATCTCAAGTGGGGATTGCTATCGGGCTAGTGGGTATGGCCAGCGTTAACCCGCAGCAATCACTGATGGAAGTAGCCCTGCTCGCATTATGGGTTGCCTTCTGTTCGGCTTCGCAGGATGTGGCAATTGACGCATACCGAATAGAGGCCATGGATGAAGATTACCAGGGTGCTATGGCGGCTAACTACGTATTCGGTTACCGAGTCGCAATGCTGATTGCCGGAGCCGGGGCGTTATTTATTGCGGATGCTTTCAGCTGGTCAGGTGCTTATCTTGTGATGGCATCCCTTATGGGGGTGGGGGTGATTACATGCTTGGTAGTCTCCGAGCCTGATCACAGCAAGGTGAACAAAGAGGCAGATAAGCTGCAAAGTGAGTGGGAAGAACGCCTGTTGGGGAAGGGGGAGCACAGCCGCCTGAAACAGTGGTTTATTCGAGCCGTAGTGTGCCCTTTTGTTGAATTCTTTCAGCGCAATGGTCGCTTTGCCCTCGTTTTATTGGTTTTTATCGGTATTTTCCGTCTCAGCGATATTGCGATGGGGATAATGGCGAATCCGTTTTATCTGGATTTGGGGTTCACCAAGACTGAAATCGCGGAAATCAGTAAACTATTTGGGTTTTTCTGTACCATTATCGGTTCCTTTCTCGGCGGGGTTTTAGTTGTTCGCTATGGTGTGCTGCGCCCATTAATACTCGGTGCAGTGATGGTGGCGTGTACCAATCTCTTGTTTGCTCAGCTTGCACTGATAGGACCGGACAAGGCGTGGCTCGCGCTGGTGATTAGTGCCGACAATATCAGTGGTGGTATGGCTAATGCTGTGCTCGTTGCTTACCTTTCCAGCCTGGCCAATAAGGCCTATACAGCCACCCAATATGCACTGTTCAGCTCACTCATGACACTGCCGGGTAAATTTATCAGTGGCTTCTCCGGTATCGTGGTGGATGCTCAGGGCTACGCCCTGTTCTTTATTTATGCGGCACTAATGGGGCTGCCGGCTATATTCCTTTCTATCTATTTTTGGCGGCGGGAGAGACGCGGCTGGAGTGAAGAACAGCCCCAGCCGGGTTAAGGGCTTATCGCGGCCATAAGGTGCCCCCTCTCTTTTCGTTTTTCCTATCGAAGGCTTATCGATTTTCCTTTTGGCCACTGAACGTGGCCTTTAGCGTTTTTGGTTACCAGCTATTTGTGCATTGGGTGACGGCAGTCACCGAGCATTTTTGTCAGCTTGTGTCTATGTTGGTGGAGGGGAAACCACTACCTCTCCTGTGTGCCGCTAATACTCCCCCCGCATTTGGGCTTTCCGCTTGGTTAGTGGGAGAACGCACATTTTCAATTGCAGAGTTAACGAATAAACGCGACAAACTATGTCCCACGAAACAGTCAGGGAAGCGGTATTTAACCGGAGAATGCTGATCTGTATCGGCACCGGCTTTTCCTCGGGGATGCCGCTGTTTGTGCTGATTCAGCTGGTACCTGCCTGGCTGAGAACTGAAGGGGTGGACCTGGCGACGATAGGCATCTTCTCCCTGTTGGGATTGCCCTATACCTGGAAGTTTATCTGGGCGCCGCTAATGGAGCGCTATGCGTTTCCAATACTGGGGCGCCGCCGGGGGTGGATGTTGGTGATGCAGCTGCTGCTGATCCTTTTTATTGGCGCATTGGGCATGTTCAATCCCCAGTTTAATATTTGGACGATCGCGGCCCTGTGTTTTGGCGTAGCCTTCTTTAGTGCAAGCCAGGATATTGTCCTGGATGCTTTTCGCCGGGAAATTCTACCGGACTGGGAGTTGGGGCTCGGTAACTCTTTTCATGCCAACGCATACCGGATTTCCGGTTTGGTGCCGGGCTCTCTCAGCTTGATTCTCTCTGATCATCTGGCCTGGGGACAGGTCTTCTGGGTGACGGCAGCTTTTATGCTGATCGCAGTTTTTATGACCTTGATGGTAGCTGAGCCGCAACACCCGGCGGAGCGGCCTAGGTCCTTGCGCGAAGCAATTGTCCTGCCTTTTGTGGAATTCTTCGGTCGTAACGGTGTTAAGCATGCCATTTTAGTATTGGCATTTATGTTTCTTTACAAGCTGGGCGACAGTATGGCAACAGCCCTGGCGACACCCTATTACCTGGATATGGGCTATTCCAATACAGATATTGGTATTGTTGCTAAAAATGCTGGACTTTGGCCGGCGGTAATTGGAGGCTTTCTAGGCGGCCTGTTAATCGTACGTATCGGTATTAATAAGTGCCTGTGGATTTTTGGGGTTATTCAGCTTGTTTCGATCTTCGGCTTTATGATTCTGGCCCAAGCCAATGAGGGCTTGGTTGGCACCCCGGGCTTTAAGCCCAGCCTCTGGTTACTGGCAGTGGTGATTGCTTTTGAATACTTAGGGGTGGGGCTCGGGACAGCGGTGTTTATTGCCTTTATTGCTCGAACAACCAGCAAATTACACACTGCGACACAACTAGCGCTTTTTACAGCATTGACCTCCCTGCCCAGAACTTTTGCCAATGCCTCCACGGGGTACTTGGTAGAGTCTATGGGATGGACTAACTTCTTCCTGCTGTGCGCAGCGCTTGCGGTGCCGGGGATGCTGTTACTCTTTGTCGTAGCCCCCTGGCGAGGCGAGGGCGAAGAGGCTTAATAGTGGCAAGATCATTCCATGACTGTGCAGAGGATGCCTGATTTAGGGTTTCCAGCGATATTTCGCCATATCTACCCGCCCCCTAAGAAAACTAACTCCTTCACTCTCCAGCCGCTCCCGCTGGCGAGAGGCTCCGGGCTCTGGCAGCGAGATACGGCCCTGGGCATTAATCACCCTGTGCCAGGGGAGGGTTGTGTCTTTGGGTAACTTCCTCAGTTGTTGGCCCGCAAGTCGTGCAGCTCTGGGGAAGCCGGCCATTTCCGCCAGATCCCCATAGGTGACTACATGGCCACATGGGATTGAGGCCAGAACGCGGCATATTCTGGCAAGTGTATCGCTGGCTTGTTCTTTGCTCACAAAATTTCTCTGCTAAACCATTTACCGGAAGTTAGCTTCAGTTTGCCGCAATTGATGCCGAATAGGCTATAAATGAGCATCTAAAGAAGTCTTGCCCATGTATTGCCATGGGTAGTTGGGTAGTAACGGCGTGCCAGATTAATGACAGTTATGGCATTATTGCAGCTTGTTTTGTTTTTTTAGAACGGTTTTCACTGTTGGTTCACCCAGAAACTTTAAGGTCCTCCTGTGGTTCTATCGACACGCTTGTCTAGGTTTTTCACGCAAACTCTTCTCTGTCTGGCGTCTTTGCCACTCCATGCTGGTGTGCTCACCCTTGAGAATGGTGACCGTATTCAGGGAGAGTTGGTGCTGGTTGATAGCGAACAGGTAATTTGGAAGTCAGAAACTTTTGGCCAAGTTAAAGTCGATAAGTCCAAAGTCGTCTCTATGGACGTTGATACCGACTTGAAAATTGCCGGGCGCGATGAACCCTGTACCCTGGCGGGGCACCGGCAGGAGCAGTGGGAAGTCTACTGCGCAGAGGGAGATGGTTGGTTAATTGATTTCCCTGGAGTCGAGCGGGCAGAGCCGTATCCGCACTTTGTCAGTAACCCACTGACTTTCAAAGGCAACGTGAGTGCTGGGGGTGTCTTTGAATCTGGTAACCGTGAGCGAAAAGACCTGGACACCAAACTCAATTTGGATGTTCGTCATGGGGATTTTCATCATCTGATAGGAGCTCTCTACCAGAACCAAGATAGTGAAGATGATGGTGCCCTGGAAAAATACCAGCTGACCTATGACTTGCGCTGGATCTTCGCAGAAAAGTGGTTTGCCGAGGCAAACACTGAGTGGGAGCATGAAGAGGCGCGCAACTTGGATTTGGGGACCACTATGGGTCTCGGTCTCGGTTACCTATTTTACAATACAGATAAAACAGCATTTTCACTGGCAGGTGGTGTCAGTAGCCTGCAGGAAGATTTTATCGATACCGAGTTGAGCGAAGACCAGGATGACCAATATGTGGCAGGCCGGCTTAAATTAGATTATGACTATAAATTTTCTTTTGGCCCGGAAATTTACTTCAAACAGGAAATCTTACAGTCTTTTGACCGCAGTGATGATTATCAGACAAATGCCGAATTGGGTGTACGCACACCATTGGTTGAAGGCATATTGATGGAAATCGGCTACCAGTGGCAGTACGACAACACACCATCACTCGAGAGTGAAAAAGAGGATACCAAGGTAACCGTGGGAGTCGGTTATGAATGGTAGTATCTTGCTGGCAACCTGCTTTTAAGAAGGTTGCCAAGGCACAGCAGCAATAAAATTTAAAAATAAGGAGTTCATCATGCAGATTGCCGGCAGCATAGTGGCGATTACTGGCGCAGGCCAGGGTTTGGGGCGAGCAATGGGGGAATACCTGGCTGCACGCGGAGCACGGCTGGCATTGATTGATGTCAATGAGGAAGGCCTCAAGCAGAGCGTTGCCGCTTGTGAAAAGCATGGCGCCGAGGTTCGTAGCTATATTATCAATGTTGCCAGTGAAGAAGAGGTAGATAAGGGCTTTCTGCAAATTGCCGAAGATTTTGGTGGCCTGCAGGTGCTGATCAATAATGCCGGAATTATGCGCGATGGCATGTTGTTGAAATGCAAAGAGGGCAAAGTTACCGATCGTATGTCTCTGGCCCAGTGGCAGTCTGTTATTGATGTAAATCTGACAGGTGTCTTTCTTTGTGGCCGAGCGGCAGCGGGCATTATGGCGGAGAGTGGCAAGGGCGGGGTGATGGTTAATATCTCCAGCCTTTCCCGAGCAGGTAATATGGGGCAGACCAACTACTCTGCCAGCAAAGCGGGCGTTGCCGCTATGACCGTAACCTGGGCCCGTGAACTGGCTCGCTACGGTGTACGGGTAGCTGCAATTGCTCCAGGTTTTATTGGCACTGATATGGTTGCGCAGATGCGCCCGGAAATCCTGGAAAGTCTGGTTAAGCAAGTGCCATTGAGACGCCTGGGTGAGCAAGAGGAAATTGCCTCAACCGTGGCGTTTATTCTGGAGAATGATTATCTAACTGGTCGAGTTCTGGATATCGATGGTGGTGCACGTATTTAATAATTAAGCAGTGCGCGATCAGAAGAGGGTGAACTTTGTTCGCCCTTTTTATTTCCCTTTCAGTAATGACTCTAAGGTTTATCTATCCCTTCCTTGCATATCGCGTGTTGAGAGTCTTTCGATAAAACAGGTATACAAATAAGGAAATAATGAGCCAGGCCAGGATGGATGCCACTTCGTGAAATACGGTTTGCTCTAAAGATAAGTGAAAATCCCGCATCACAAAGCCTTTGATTAGTGCCGACCAGGCATACAACATCTTGCACATATGCAGGACCCACCATGGTCGGCCTGTTATTTGTGGTCGGAAAAAAAATGTATAGACATCGAGTCCAACAAAAACCAGCATTAACGCGGATGGAGCCAAGTAAATGTTGGCATAATTGGGGTGTTTACCAATATCGTAAAGAAAAACCTGGAAATAGAAGACCGCGACCCAGGCAGCTATAGCAGCCAATACCCAATCGATAATATTGGAAGTGATTCTGCCATCATTAGAGTGCTTGATTCTCGGCCATATTCGGTAAGCAGAAAATATGGAGTAGCTGAATATACTGATCAATCCCAGTAATAAAAGGTCTGGGTGGGTATTGTAGACATAGGCAATATCGATCTGGTACTTGGGAATATCTGCCTTGAGATGCGGGATGATGTAAGGGTTGAATAGCATCAGCAGGGCACTGATGGAAAAGATAATGGCAATCAACAATGAGCTGAGGCCACCGATCCGATGGTAACGGCTGCCCTTCTTCATCAGAAGAGTTAATGGGATAGTAATAAACGTTAAGATTATGGCTGCAACCGTATGAACCTCTATAAATAGATTTAGTCCTTCAGGGGTTGTGAATAGATAATGCATTTAGTAAAGACCTGGCGGCAGCAAGTATTAATAAGGCTTACAGGCAATTGGCGATAGTTAATGGATTTGATTATCAGGAGAATGGTCTGGGTGAAGCTTTGATAGAAGTAAAGCTAAATTGCTGCTACCAATTGCTCCCCCAGACTTTTGGAACTCTCAATGTTGGAAGAATTTGAAGTCTTTAATCAAAAATTTCTTGATCTAGCAAATTCTCTCCACACCGCCAACCCTATTTTTTGAGAGCATCCACTGCCAGAGCTGTACTCTGCGAACTCTAAATGTTGCGGCACAGAACAACAGGTAATAGCGCCACATACGATAAAAGCGTCTGCCGTAACGATCGGCAAAGCGCGGCCAATTTTCCTCGAAATTTTTATGCCATGCCATCAGGGTTTTATCGTAGTCAGGCCCAAAGTTATGCAGATCTTCAAGTGTGAGAAGGTCCTGGGCTGCCTTGGTTATCTGCGTTGCAGCCGGTATTTCTCCATTGGGGAAAATGTACTTTTCGATCCATGGATCGGTATTGGCCGGTCTTGCTTTACCGATAGTATGGAGCAGTAAAGTTCCATCTTTCTTTAGGCAGCGTTTAGCCACTTCCATAAAAGCTCGATGATTTTTACGCCCAACATGTTCAAACATTCCGACACTGGCAATACGGTCGAAAGGCTCATCAAGCATTCGGTAATCCTGTAGGGAGACGGTAATCGGTAGGTTGGCATAGCGTTCGGAAACATAGGCTCTTTGTTCGCGGGAGATCGTTACTCCGACACACTCTACTTGGTATTTCTGGGCGGCATAGCCGATCAGGCTCCCCCAGCCACAACCGATATCCAATAGACGCATCCCAGGTTCTAGTTGCAGCTTACGGCAGATAAGGTCGAGCTTGGCTTCTTGAGCTTCGTCCAGGGTTTGAGCATCCTTCCAATAACCGCAACTATAGGTAAGGCGGTTATCGAGCATACCTGTATAAAACTCGTTTCCGAGATCGTAATGGTGCTCACCAACCTCGAAGGCGCGACGACGGCTTTGCAGGTTGATTAAGAAACTGCGCAGGTAGCGCCAAGCATAGCGCCACGTCTTTGCATGGCGGCCAAGGTCGGCTTCCAGAATTTTGTACACAAATTGGTCCAGCGCTTGGACATCCCAATCTCCGCGCATATAAGTCTCACCGAGCCCCATACTGTGACGAGCGACAATCTCATCTAGGGCCTCCTCGCGGTGGACTTGTATATCCCAGGGCCTGTCACCATTCACCTGAATGTCGGCCTCGGCTAATATTTCGTCTACCATGTGGCGACTGCGGCCAATGGCCGGCACTTCTATGGTGTCCTGCTGCTCGCTTGCCATCAAAGCCTCCCTCTCTCCTAGTTGCTGTGGGTTGATTGAGGCGCCCTTGAATAATTTGCCTCCCCACTCCATTTACTTCAGCATATTGAAAAACCTTGATCGTCCCAGCTTCGTAGAGCTGGTTTATTAGGAATTCCCTCAATGCGCCCATTACTGCTTCTATTTATAGTCCTACCTGTACTTGAAATGTGGGTTTTAATCACCGTAGGGAGAGAAATCGGCGCCTTGCCTACGATTGGATTGGTATTTTTAACCGCTATTGTTGGCGTAACCCTGTTGCGGCGGCAGGGCATATCGACCCTAATGCGGGCTCAGGAGAAGATGCGAACAGGCGATATACCTGCCCAGGAGATGGTTGAAGGAATCTTTCTTGCCGTGGGCGGGGCATTGTTGCTCACTCCTGGATTTATCACCGATGCCATCGGATTTGCTTGCCTGATACCGGGTTTACGCCAACTGATACTGGGGAGACTGGTGCGTCATATCACCATTGTGCGGCCTGGTGACCCCCGCAGCTCGGACCCCAACCAACGCGGTCCAGATATTATCGAGGGGGAATTTTCTCGAGATGAGCGAAAACCTATGGATCAGGTAGATCATAAGCATCATAAAGATTGAGCTGGTTAAATAGTGCACTATTTTGTGCTTCAGCCGGCACTTTTGTAGTTTTTTTATTGAAGAGTGTTGAAATCCATTCTCGCGCCCATAGATAGGGTTCAACTGAGAATTAAGCCCCGCCTCTGGGAATCAGGGAGGGGTGAGGTTACCGGCCCATAAAGCCAGTGCCGCCGATGTTGAAAACCTTAAAAAAACGACTCAATGGAGAACTTATCCATGAAAATTCGTCCTTTACACGACCGCGTCGTAGTACGCCGTAAGGAAGAAGAAGCGATGTCAGCTGGCGGTATCGTGCTGCCAGGCGCTGCCAAAGAAAAGCCGAACCAAGGTGAAGTGGTAGCCGTGGGTGAGGGCAAGCAGCTGGACAATGGCGATGTTCGCGCACTGTCTGTGAAGGTGGGTGACACTGTTGTTTTCGGTCGCTATGCCGACAGCAATACCCTCAAGGTGGACGGCGAAGAGCTGATCATCATGAGCGAAGGTGACATCTACGGCGTGTTGGAAGGCTAAGAAAAGCCTTTAACTTTACTCGCAAAAAGAATTTGAGGAATAAGAATCATGGCAGCTAAAGACGTAATTTTTGGTGACGACGCTCGTCAGAAAATGCTGAAAGGCGTAAACATCCTGGCAGACGCCGTTAAAACTACCCTGGGTCCTAAAGGCCGCAACGTAGTTCTGGACAAGTCCTTCGGTGCACCTACCGTAACCAAAGACGGTGTTTCCGTAGCAAAAGAAATCGAACTGAAAGACAAGTTCGAAAACATGGGCGCGCAGATGGTGAAGGAAGTTGCTTCCAAAGCTTCTGACACTGCCGGTGACGGCACCACCACCGCTACCGTTCTGGCCCAGGCTATCGTAACCGAAGGTCTGAAATCCGTAGCCGCTGGCTTTAACCCGATGGATCTGAAGCGCGGTATCGACAAAGCGGTAACCGCAGCGGTCAACCACATCGCTGGTCTGTCCACTCCTTGTGCAGACACCAAGTCTATCGCTCAGGTAGGTACTATCTCCGCTAACAGCGACGAGAGCGTTGGTACCATCATCGCCGAAGCCATGGAAAAAGTGGGCAAAGAAGGCGTTATCACTGTTGAAGAAGGTTCTGGCCTGGAAAACGAGCTGGACGTAGTAGAAGGTATGCAGTTCGACCGCGGCTACCTGTCTCCTTACTTCATCACCAACCAAGAAAACATGACTGCTGAGCTGGATAGCCCTTTCATCCTGCTGGTAGACAAGAAAATCTCCAACATCCGCGACCTACTGCCCTTGCTGGAGCAAGTAGCTAAGGCTTCCAAGCCGCTGCTTATCATCGCTGAAGACGTAGAAGGCGAAGCGCTGGCAACTCTGGTTGTAAACAGCATGCGCGGCATCGTTAAAGTTGCTGCTGTTAAAGCTCCTGGCTTCGGCGACCGTCGTAAAGCCATGCTGCAGGACATCGCTATCCTGACTGGCGGCACCGTAATCTCTGAAGAAGTTGGTCTGGAGCTGGAAGGTACTACTCTGGAGCACCTGGGTACTGCTAAGCGTGTAACCCTGTCCAAAGAAAACACTGTAATCGTTGATGGCGCTGGTGATGTTAAAGACATCGAAGCTCGCGTTGGCCAGATCCGTGCACAGATCGAAGAGTCCTCTTCCGACTACGATAAAGAGAAGCTGCAAGAGCGCGTAGCCAAACTGGCTGGCGGTGTTGCAGTAATCAAAGTAGGCGCCGCTACTGAAGTGGAAATGAAAGAGAAGAAAGCTCGCGTAGAAGACGCTCTGCACGCTACCCGCGCTGCAGTAGAGGAAGGCGTAGTACCTGGCGGTGGTACCGCTCTGGTTCGCGCTACTCAGGCTATCTCTGTAACTGGTGACAACGAAGACCAGAACCACGGCATCGCTGCAGCCCTGCGCGCTATGGAAATGCCTCTGCGTCAAATCGTTGCCAACGCTGGTGATGAAGCTTCTGTAGTTGTTGATAAGATCAAGCAAGGCGAAGGCAACTTCGGTTACAACGCTGCTACCGGCGAATACGGTGACATGCTGGAAATGGGCATCCTGGACCCTGCTAAAGTAACCCGTTCTGCACTGCAAGCGGCAGCTTCTATTGCTGGTCTGATGATCACCACCGAAGCTATGGTTGCTGAGATCCCGGAAGACAAGCCGGCTGCTCCTGACATGAGCGGTATGGGTGGCATGGGCGGTATGGGCGGCATGATGTAAGCCGGCCTAACAGCCTATCTAAAAAGCCCCGCAATTGCGGGGCTTTTTTTTGTCCAGAACAAAATGCTAGATAGCTGCTGTGACGAGTCGAAGCATGCCTGGATATTCCCAATGATGGTTAGACTTGGGAAAAGTTTATGGACTCAATGTGAGTGCCTTTGCTTGTTGTGCAAGTAACTCTGCTGTTTCTTCGGGAATACCCGTGATAGGAGGAGTATTTAACTGCGATAAGCCTACTAGATGGAAAGCAAAGACTAAAGAAGATAGATAGACACCATTACGGTTGGGATGGCTTCCATCATGAGTGTAAAGGTCGATGTTTTTATCTAAAGAGTGAATTGCCTCCCACGCAAGGCCGACTGGAACGATTTCTGAGAATGTTGTTTTAGCTATATTTTGGTAGCCTTCTAGCAGACGAGTTTGCATTTTGCTGCGAGTATCGTCAGGAATATTTTGAATATCTCCATGTTTGCGTCCCCAGGTTAGAAAGAGCAGAGGGGTGGCTCCAGCTTTTCGAATCTCATCCGTCAGTTTTTTCGCGTAGGGATAAATCTCTTTTCGTCTCTGTTCTTCAGGAAAAGATGGAAGCTGGCTCTGTTCCTGAAGCACTACAAAGTCCCATTTTCTCTCATGAATAGCTTCTAACGTCTCTTCAGACTCAGAATGTTTTCGCAAGGTCCATCCACCTGGGGTTAAGGATCTATAGGTGATATGTGTCCCATTAATTTTAACGATTGACTGGATCATTGTAGGAAGCGGGCGAGTGTAGCTATTACCAATAAAAAGCACGGAGAGAATTTTCTGGTGTTTTTGATCAGTTTGCGTCTTTTGCGCTACTAATAAAAAAGTTCCTACTGCTAATAGAGAGATAAGAAAAAATATTTTAAGTTTTAAATAACTTTCGGGTTTTTTCATTGTTTCAGACTTTCAAATGGGCCAATTGCCGCTTAGGTTAGGTTAACTCTCGGCTTATTTCTGTGCAGTGTGTTTAAGATCTATATCCTTATTTGGTGAAATAGGTAATTGAGGAGATAGCCCTTTCTTTTGAAAATAATCCTCTGATTGTTTTTGTTTATTACTTTCTGGATTGTAACAAGGATGATGATATAGGTCGGCAAGGACTCGATATATAAGTAATTGATACTAATTTGGAGGAGAAACATTACATATATTTAATGTTCAGTCCAGCAAAGGGTTAGCATGCCCTTTTAGACTTCCCTTTCAGTAAATGGGAGGAAAGAGCAGATATGTTGCTATCAAAAGGTAATCTTGTACTAGCTGCCTGTCTTGCAGTACTAGGCTGCAAGGATTCGGGGGGCTCTGGAGAGGGGCAGGCGTTAGAATCCAGGAGTTCGCAAGTAGACTTAAGCCAAGCGTCGGCTGGTTTTTTTGCGCACTATACCCGTGTCAACTCAGTAGATATTCCGGAAAAGATCACAGGGCCTTATGCTGACATCATTGTGAACCTTGAAGGGAAAGGTAAGCTTGTTTTTGCTCGTGATCATAGTTACCGGCCTGTCTGGCATTTTGGAAACAATTCTAATCCTGTAGCACATTTGGCTGATATTTCGAGTGATGCCAATACTCGCTTTGATAAATCAAATGACTTTTCTTATGTTCGTATCTTAGAGCAGTCAGATGAAAAGGTTGTTATTCATTGGCGTTACTTCCCGAAAGCTAATGCGAAAATGGGGCGAGATCCCGAAGGGGTAGTCCATGAGATTTATACGATTACTCGAGATGGCAATGTAACCAGGTTATACCGGCCAGGCACTGATACCATCACAGACTGGGATGTGCGTAGAGGGGCCATTATTCAAACTATGCGTCTCACGGAAAATGGCATAGCTGATGTACAAAATAAGTCTGGAGAGCTACAGGCAGATGTGTCTCAGGGTAATGGAAATGCGATAGTCAATTATACTCCCCCTGGCTTGCCAGTGGCTCATTGGAAGTTTGATGAGGGTAAGGGCACGAGTACTGTTGAGAGCTTGAAATCAGTGACTGGATATATTGATAGCCACGGAGGAGATTGGGTCGCTGGTGTGTCTGGTTCGGCCCTTTTTTTTGACGGTTATAGATCAGCAGTGGTGGTCGCGCAGGATGAGGCACCCATATTTAAGGAGGCTCTTTCCATTGAAGCCTGGGTTAATCTAGCCGCTTATCCATGGAATAACGCCCCTATCATTCACCAGTCAGATAATATGGGAAATGAGGGGTATTATTTTGGAGTAAGTTCTGATGGTAAACTCCTTTTTACGGTAAATGGAAAAACTTTAATCTCTGATAGCGTAATCCCAGTTAATCAGTGGGTTCATGTTGGTGTTTCTGCAGAAAAGAATTTATCACTCTATATCAATGGTGTTTTAGATAAGAGTCAACCTTATGATGTCAATCTTTCGACTCCAGATATGCCAATGATTGTGGGGATGAATAATTCACCTTTACCGGCAACCGATGGGGTTCGGGAGAGTGAATTAAATGAATTCAATCACTTCTCCAGTATATTCGGTATTGAGGGGGCAATAGACGAAGTTGCCATTTATAAGCGCTCTCTGACATCTAAGGATTTTTATGATAGTTACAATGGTTTTTTATTAGCACAAAAGAAAGCTCCAGATCCTAGTTTTACAAAGCGGCAATTGCCAGACTTGGAAAAATACCCTCAGAAGTTTGGTGGAATTTATACAAAGTTAGACTTTCATGATGCTTGGGATAACCTATGGAGGGTTACGGACAACGAAGATATTGTAGTCCGGTTCGATAATAAGCCGATTAGCTATGTATATTGGCGAGGAACATCACACGGCATGAACTTGGTGACGGATAATCGGTGGATGTCTGATCAAAGTGTGGAGTTAGTGATTCCAGATCCAGATGATCCTGAAACTCCAGTTTCAGTCAATCCAATTGTTTCTTTGGCTGAACACATGTCTGATAAGGCGGCTCTACGAACCCATGTTCGCATGATTGAAAATACTCCTGCAAGGGTTAAGGTTCACTGGCGTTATGCTGCTGCAGATGTATTTGATTTACTCGTTATGGATACTGCTTATATTGATGAGGTTCACACAATTTATCCCGATGGGGTGGCAATCCGGGATGTTTTTTACCATCCTGCAGCTGATGAAGGTGGAGTAGAATTTTACCAGGACTTCCAATGGTTACTAGGACCTGGTCAAAAGGCTGAGGACTTCCTGAATTATAATGCAGTTTCGATTGCGGGGCTTAAGGGGGACTCCTCTGATATAATTTATCCTATATCCTTAGACAGACCTAGTGATGGAGCAGACCCCAGCCCTTTGCCCGGTAATATTGCGGTGCTCAATAGCCAAACAAACTGGAAGGTCTTTGGAGTAAGTCAGGCTGGTGGTTTTTTTCCCTCTGCTAATGAGGAGAGTTCAGAGCATATAGATTTCCTGGGAGGTATTTTTCCGTTTGCAGGCCCTTGGAATCATTGGCCAATAGCTCAAATTCCTTCCGATGGTCGATTCTCCGTTGCCAATGATAGAGTTTCTCACTTTGCGGTTGGTAATCTAGAGGCCTTTGAATATGGTTCTGGATCTATGATGTATGGATTTACTCAGGGAACACCGGTTGATTTACAAGACTTGGCAAGTTCATGGATTTCTCCACCTGTCATAGATGCGGTTCAAGGTGTTAAGGACAATGCAATTACTTTTATCACAGATGAAAGAGCCTATAGCCTGACATCAGATGGGATATCAGGAGATATTTCTTTGCTGGTAAAAGCTAATGATAGTAGTCCTTTGGTAAACCCATCACTAATTATTCGCCAATGGGGAACAAGTAAAACTCCGAAAGTAAAATTCAATGGCAAAGCATTATCCGATGTAAAATTGGGTATTATCAGAGATACTGATGGATCTCAGACTTTGATTATATGGTTGCCTGTAACGGCGACCATGGATTCATCCATTGAAATTATTCGTGATTCTGTTGGTGAGAGTTAACCTTCTTGTTGGTTGTTATATTTTAAGAATAAGAGGAATTGCCATACAATAGTATGGCAATTCTGCTTTGTAAGTGGAGATTAACTATAAATAATTTTTTATTTTCCTCTTACAGATAAACACTCAATATAATTTAGTGGGCTTGCTTTCTTGAGAACTTAAAGGATGGGCGGAATGTGGTTCTGTGATTGATGGGATAACTATCTGTATCTTTAGTCCATTGCAGTTAGCTAAATGAATCTTGGCTTTGTGTAAGTTGCAAACAGCTAAAACAAGACTTAATCCAAGCCCGTTGCCTTTTGTATGCCTATGCGATTCCAACCGGTAGAATCGTTCAAAGACCTTTTTTTGATCATCTTCTGGAATTCCTGGACCGTTATCGTGTAGCTGCAGACGAAGATAATCTCTACCCTGCTGAGATTGGGCTGAAAGCCTAATATCCAGAATGCCACTTCCTGGTGCGTACTTAATTATATTATCAAATAGATTTGCAATAGACTGAGACCATTGGTTTTTATCCCCAAAAATCATATGCTGCTCATCATCTAAAGTGATGGATGGAAGTATTCCCTGATCATGAAAAGTCGGTTCATAGACTTCTATTAGGGTTTTAAGGAGTTTGTGTAGTGAAAAGTGTCGAAATTCTGACCTTTTCGTTCCTTGCTCAATTTGTGAGATCCTGAGTAATGCATTAAAGCACTCTATGATTTTGTCATTTTCATTAATAATGGCTTCGATGGTATCTTTATCTGGTTTTTCTATATGCAATAATAGTTCTAGCTGGCCTCGTAGCCGAGAAAGTGGGGACTTTAGGTCATGGGCAATGTTGTCGGAAACCTGCTTTATCCCCATCATCAACTGTTGAATTTTGTCCAGCATTGTATTGATATGTATAGATAATTGATCATAGTCTCCACCATTACTATTATATGGGATCCGTCTGTCCAGATCGCCAGACATAATTTGGCGGCATACTTTGTTGATCTCGCTTATTCTTCTGACTGATTGCCTAGATACAAGATATCCACAAATTAGACTAATAATTGTAGTGATCAAAAGCCCATAAAAAATAGCTGAGTTAAGGTTTTTCAATAAGTGAAATTCTTGGGTGAAATCCCTTCCCAGTATGAGTTCTCCTCCATCACTAAGTTGAGAAGATTTTGCTAGGCATATGTGTTGTTCATGTTCTTGAGAAAATGTAGAGTCTGGATTGTAGGTTGCTGTGTATGTAGACTTATAATTAGTGCTTTGTGGAGAAGTTCCTTCGATATTGCTGAGTATAATATTTCCCTTTCTATCCTGAAGCTGTACACAGAGGTCCTCTGTATCTAAAAAATACTCAGTTTCAATATAATATTTTGTAAGTAGTGTTGTATCTATGTGACGTTTTTTATGGTATTGGGGCCAATGGCTAAATCGTTCATCAGTAATCTGGTCTACATAATCGTGAAAATCTTCGGGAAATTCGCTGTTAAGCAGATACCAGATTAAGTTGGCCGGAATCTTTTCTAGAGGTGGGGTTATGTCCTCTCCCAGTGCGAATAATCGCCCTTGAATAGCAAGTTTCTCTTGCTGACTTAAGCTGCTTTTACTTAAAAGGTGTTTGAAATGGTGTGTGTAATCGCTAGTAAATTTTGATGGTGAAGCGTGGTTGTTAATAAAATTTCTAGGTTTTACATTTTGGAAGTTTGGGAAAAGGTCGGGGTGAAAAAACTCTAGGTCATTGATTGCCGCAATAGATTCTTTTGTTATATTTTCAACTTTATGAAATGTTGGATTTGTCAAGGATTGCTTTGTGAGTAAATAGATGCTTGCCAGTGAAATACTGGAGCTAAGGCAGACGCAGCTGAATGTAATAATTGCCAGTCTGAAACTAGAGCTTTTATGTAGCTTAATTTTTTTCATGAAGGACATAACCGGCCCCCCTTACTGTGTGAATAAGAGGCCTATCCTGGGATTGGTCAACTTTCTTTCTCAGTCTGCTTACGTGTACTTCTACTACATTGGTCTTGGGGTCAAAATGAAGGTCCCAGACTTGCTCCAAAAGCATTGTTTTTGTAATAATTTGACCTTCATGTCTCATAAGATATTCTAGGAGTTTGAATTCTTGGGTTAATAGCTCAATACTACGGCCTCTGCGTTGTGCCTTTCTTGTTAAGAGATTGAGCTCAAGGTCTGAAACAATAAGGGTTTCATAGGTATTGGACTGAGGTTGGCGCCTACTAATGACTTCGACTCTGGCTAAAAGCTCCGTAAAAGAAAAAGGTTTGGAAAGGTAGTCATCACATCCACTACGTAAACCTTCAACGCGATGGTCAACGTCTCCAAGGTTACTTAGCATTAAAACTGGTGTACTGATTTCCATTCCCCTCAGGGACCTTAATAGCTTTAGCCCATCCATACCAGGAAGCATTCGGTCAAGGATGATTGCATCAAAATTTTCGGTGCTAGCTTGAATTAATCCTGTTTTTCCATCATGGCATAGCTCTACACTATGCCCTTCCTGGTTGAGGCCCTTGTGAAGGTAATGGCTTAATTTGATGTCGTCTTCTATTATAAAGATTCGCATATATCTTTAGCTGGTAAATAGTTTTGGTTGCCAGTTACTTGTTGATCGAGTTCTTTAAATTGATTTTTTAAGTTTTTGATTTATCTCAGGCTAAGTCATGTGTGCATGGTGAATATTAAAGGGTAACTAAATGTTGCCAGGAACTTTCAGCCTTTTAGACATGAACATAATTAATTTAAAAGTGATAAATGCTATTTTTACACCATACTGAAGGGTTGGGAGTAGTGAAGTCTTTCTAGATTCTTGCATGTGGAGAACACTAGCAAAAAAACAGTTGTTAGGCTAAAACTGCGTCTTAAATTGTGTGTTAAGTGTGCTTCATGCCCCTTGTAATATCAATGCTATATAAATCAAGTACCAAGAGAATACCCTGTTGTTTAAGCCCAGGCTGGTGTAATCAGTGTATGAATGTTAGAACGCTGGGTTTACGGAGTCACAGTATATGACTCAATTGAGGTAGAGGTTCTTAGTCTCCAGAGTGGACAGTGACGCGACCATAAAGTCACAGCATCAAAAATAATAAGTAACGGTAGCCTGAATACACTGAATTTTAATAGGTATGGTATATACGAGGGCAATGGTCACCGCTAGTGAAAGCTATCCTAGGAAATTATTCCGTCTTTACCCAAAAGTAGCGTCTCTCAAGTTCTGGGGTTGCGATTTCAATACCCTTAATACGAGAAACGAGATCTCGAGCTTATTTCATCGCTTCTGAAAAAATCTTAGATAAGTTGAAACTATCCCTTTGAGCGATGGCATGTTTGGATAGCCAACCGGCACAATCGGATTCTTGGCTGGCGTCTTTAGTATATATACTGATTCTAAGATTAACACTTGGGAGACAATTTGATGGAAGCGGCACTTATCACAGGAGCCTCTGGTGGTATTGGTCTGGAGTTGGCCAAGATACATGCGGCTAAAGGTGGCAACCTGGTTCTGGTTGCTCGGTCTGAGGGGAAGCTTTTATCACTCAAGCAGCAGCTGGAGAAAGAGTTTGGTGTCCAAGCAATGGTAATTGCTGAAGATCTATCTGACCCGTTGTCCGCACAGAGAATTTTTGAGCGAACCCAAGGTGCGAATGTGGAGGTTGGTACCCTGATCAACAATGCGGGTTTTGGTGGTCATGGCCTTTTTCATCAGCGGGACTTGGAAGCTGAGCAGAGTATGATGCAGGTAAATATGATTTCCCTTACCAATCTCACCCATCTGTATTTAAAGGGTATGGTTGCCCGAAATAGCGGGCATATCCTTAATGTCTCATCTACAGCCTCTTTTATTCCTGGCCCTTTACAGGCGGTTTACTACGCAACTAAAGCCTATGTAACTTCATTCAGCCAGGCACTGGCTGAGGAGCTGAACGGCACAGGTGTGACAGTAACCGCTTTGTGCCCCGGCGCTGTTGCAACAGGATTCGTCGCGGCAGGTGATCTTCAGGGTGTCGATATTTGGAAGAATGCCCGCTCAGCTGAGTCTGTTGCCAGATGTGGTTATCAGGCCATGGAGCGTGGCGATCTGGTTGCTTTTAATGAGACGCGGCTAAAGTTGTTTCTGAATTGGATAATGCCTTTATTGCCTCGTAAAATGCTACTGAAGTTTTCCCGTCAGACGATGGAAAAGTCTTAATTGTAGGAAGGCCCGGTAATGATCAGGCGTGCAGCTAAATTTTTGGTACCTCCCAGCTGGAAGTTGATATTACACGATATGAATATCGATACAGCGCTGGCTCTGGCCTATGCCGGGTTACCTGCGGATTTATTACAGCGGGAGTCTGTGACACTGACTCCGGTGGAATATTTCCGCTTCTGGTGTGGTATTGACCAGGCTTCGAAGGATAAGCCACTGCCGCTCTTATTGGCAGAGCATCTTACGGCTGAAACATTTGATCCCCCTGTGTTTGCGAGCCTTTGCAGCGAAAACCTGAATCAAGCTTTATTGCGGATACAGCAGTACAAACCATTGATTGGACCAATGGAATTGCACTTGGATATTACTGATAAGTACACAAGGCTTAATTTAGAGTGCTATGGCAGTGATGAAATTATCCCCACAGCTTTGGGATTGAGTGAATTAATTTTCTATATCCGCCTGGCTCGATTGGGAACCCGGGATAAAATTCAACCTTTGGAATTGGCTCTACCGCAGTTACCGGAAGACCAAACGCCTTATCAGATGTTCTTTGGTTGCTCAATTAAGAAATCAGACCGGGTGAGAATTTGCTTCTCAGCACAAGATGCACAAAAACCGTTTCTGACTGCCAATGCCCCTATGTGGGATTTCTTTGAAGGTAAATTGAGTCAACAGCTAAAGGATCTGGGCAGCGAAGCCACAATGGGAGAGCGGGTCGGGTCCGTGTTAATGGAGTTATTGCCAGCTGGTGAGAGCTCTATTGAGGCTGTATCTGAGCGTTTAATGATCAGCAAAAGAACTTTACAGAGAAAACTTGGGGAGGAAAATCACACTTTTCAGTCTGTCTTACAGGAGATTAGGGTAAGTTTGGCTGATCACTATCTCTCTAAGTCTAATCTCCATCTGGGAGAAATTTCCTTTATGCTAGGATTTAAGGAGCCTAATTCATTTATACGCGCTTACCGAGGATGGAAAGGGGTGACACCTCTTCAATATCGGAATTCGATTTATTGATCATATTTGTCTTTGGTTTTAGTGCTGCTACTAGATTGAAGGTAAACCATACTGGGCCCTAGCGGTATAGTTAAATATGCTTCTTCATGGTCAGTATAAAGTCGTAGGCCTATTTAAATACTCTACTATAAGGCCAGTTGGGAGTTTGGGGCGGACAGCTGGATAATCTCAATATAAGTTAGGATGCTTTCTCTTAAAATTATTCACGGCCTCAATGTTGTAAGGAGTGGCAACTCCTACTCTACGGCCTAATTTAATAATAAAACCATTCAAATAGGAAAGCTCAGTAACTTTATTTTCTCTAACATCCTGGTGGGTTGAAGTATAATGATCCAGGTTTTTGGCTTGTAGGGTGAGTTTTTTCCACATCTCTTGTTTGTCTTGATTGATCTCAATCTCTTTTGAGAGAACTTCGTAGGATTCATAAAGTACATTTTTCATGTGCTTGGTTATTTCGTCGTCTGCAAAAAGCTCCCTGAGGGTTCTTGAATAGGTGGCAGAAAATATATTTGTTGTGCAATTGAAGATAGTCTTTTCAACACGATGCTGTACTATGTTACTGGTTGTTCTGGTCTCGATAAGTGAGTTTTTGAATAGCTGTAGTAAGCTTTCTGAATATTTGTCATTTCCAACGAGAAACCCAGAACCTTTTGTATGCTTCAGTTTATTGTTGTTCAGATTGAAGCCGTCATATACCAAGACACTCGTGAAGTCTTTCTGATAAGTGTGTTCAAACTCTGAGATATCAAAAAGGCAGTTTTGTAATAGAATAATAATTTTTGATTTTGGGCTTGTCTTGCTTAAATTGATGAGGTTTTTCTTTAGGTCATAGATTTTGCATGTTAAAAAAACAAAGTCATAGGATGATTGTGCGCTGATCTCTTTTGAGGTGGGCGGGAAGTCATATCTCTTAGAGTTGATGAGGAGATATTCTCCAATTCTATCCGCTTTTCTACCTATGACATCTACATGATAGTTTGCCCGGAAAAATTTTGCCGCTAGGTATGATCCAATGGAGCCTGCTCCGAGTATTAATATTTTTCCTTTTTTCATAAAGTTCGTTCAGGATTTTCTTGTTACCTATTTGGCTGGTCGATCTGCAAAAATAATCCCATTATCTGGGTTTACTTCCAGGGCTCGGAGCTCGCCCTGGTAAACTGCTTGAATCTTCCAGCGCCCCCCCACGAAGCGCATACTGGTTATAGGCTTAAACCCCAGATTGTAGAGTTTTGCCCTAATAGTCGATGGATCTAGAGCAATAACCGAAGGCGTTGCTCCGTAAAGATCGGGGCTATCATAGATTGGGGCGGGTTTGTTCGGGTCTAGCCCTGGGGGAATGGGGTTTGTCAAATTACTAACGAGCATGACCGTTACAATAAAACTCACGCGAGGCTCCACACTACAACTAAGCCATGTTTTTAGTGTGGACGGTGGATGATCATTACGCCAGTGATTTTAATTAAATGTTTGAATGAATCGAAAATAATAACCCGGCGTATGGGTTCGCCGGGTTATTATTTTTAAATACGATTATGCTTTCCAGTACCTAATTTTATCGGGTCATCTTGAGCATAAGGTTCAATAGTTTATTGGAAAGTTTTCCATAGGGGGGGCGCATTAATTTCAATAGGTCGATTGGTCCCTGTTGGTAGATGGGGCGCAATTTGGAGAAGGTAAGGAAGCCTTCGTAACCGTGGTAATGACCCATGCCACTTTCCCCAACCCCGCCAAATGGAATATCGTGCTGTCCAACATGTAATACACAGTTATTTATCGACACACCGCCAGACATAATTTGCTCAATATAGCGATTTTGCAGGTTCTTATCGTTCGTGTAGGGATAAATTGCCAGTGGTCGTGGCTGAGCATTGATATAGTCAATGACTTCTTCAGGCCTTGAATAGGTCATAATTGGCAGAAGCGGGCCAAAAATTTCCCGCTGCATTGCCAGCATGTCCCGATTTACGTTGATTAATAGATGGGGAGGGAACTTTCGCAGGCTGTCATTTCGTTTGAGTTCTCCGGCACTCAGGTCGTAAACCTTAGCCCCCTTATCGACGGCATCATCCAGTGTTTTCCACAGGCGCTGGTAGGCTGCGTTGTCAATAATGGAGGTATAGTCAGGGCTCTGCCAGTTGGGGAAGTGCTTTTTTATTACCCGCTTGGCATGCTCAATAAAGGTATCCAGTTGGTTCTCAGGGATGAAGAGATAATCTACATTGACACATATTTGCCCGGCATTGACCATTTTCCAGTGGATCAGACGCTCCGCAGCTTTTTCGATGGGAAAATCGGGGGCGATGATAGCGGGGGACTTCCCTCCAAGCTCTAGTGTGACTGGAGTCAGGTTTTCTGCAGCGGAGCGCATCACGGCCCGCCCAGTAGCGCTGGAGCCGGTGAAAATTAGGTGGTCAAATTTTAGGCTGGAAAATAGTGGACCTATTTCACCATAGTCAGCAATAAAAGAGAGTTTCTCCTCTGGAAAATATTTGGGGCTAACCTCTTTTAACAACTCAGCAAGCCGACAGGAGTTGGTAGACATCTTTACCATCGCGTGATTGCCTGCGGCAAAGATATTGGTTAGAGGTGAAAAGCTAAGGTTAATGGGGAAGTTCCACGGCACTATTACCCCAACTACTCCCAGGGGTTGAGGTACTACAGTATTTTTTGACAGGGGGTAGGCTTTGAAGTCGATATGGCGCCGCCTGGGCTTCATCCATTTCTTGATGTTCTTTATGGCATCCTTGATGCCGGAAAGGGCAGGATATATCTCCAATAGCAGGGTTTCTTCCCGCGAGCGATTGCCGTAGTCACAGCATATGGCTTCAATGATGGCTTCCTGCTGTTCACGCAGCATTCGCGCCAGGGTTTTTAGATCTTGAACACGCTGCTGATAGCTGGGAACAGGGTTGGCGTGATGGGCTCGGCGCTGGTTGTCTAGCTGGTTCTGGAGTAGCGCCTTGTCTGCATCCTGCCGAGTAAGCGTCTGGATGGTCATTTTATTATCCTTTGGCGTTTGTCTTAGACCAGACTAACGCATTCATCCTCGCGGTGCTTGACCAATTACGTCAGTGAATAGACATAATCACTGTGGTTACGTGAGTTGCCACCACATTGGTAAAAACTGTGATGAATTCAGGCCCTCCCCGGAGTATCCCTAATCCGGGGAGGACTGGTAGGAATGATCGCAGACTATGCGAGTCAGCTGTTATCGGGTTTTTCGGATTGGACCTCTGCTGAATTAGGATCCACAATCAGGTCGTATTTCTGATCGCCCTTGTAGGCCTCCACTTTCCAGCGTCCTCTTTCCAGGTCTACCTCCACAATAGGGGTGTACCCCTGTTGCTCTAACTTTGTGAGCACCATAGAGAGTGCCATAGCCCCGGGAGGGGGTTTCTCGTCGGCGATGGCGACTTGTAGCGTGGTTGCGGCGATTAGTGCCAGCAACATTCTGCTGAAGAACTTCATTTTTCACTACCTCGCTTGCGGACCCGGTTGAAAAATTGACCGGGTAATAGAAGGTTTACATCTCGCTTTTACTCAGCAAGATACTTGGCCTTTTGATTGCCTTACAGGCCCTGGTCACCGGGGTGACTGAGACGTTTCTGAACTGCTAGACACCACTCCGGGCTGCCGGGCTTTACATCGGCCAGGTTGCCGCCCGTCAGCTTGGTGATTGCATCAAACCACTCTGCACTGCCAATGGGGGGTAGACCTGATGGGTACATTTTTTTCAGGTCGCCATCTTGTTGGGCCATCACTTGCCGCTGTACCCAGGTAAACCAGCCCGGTGTACAAATGGTTTCACTACCCGAAGCGGTAGCCTGTAGTTGATTGGTGGGGTCTTCCGCCGTGCTGCTCGCGTTTCGGTTAATCGGCTGTTTCAT
The DNA here is from genome assembly GCF_052466765.1 of Microbulbifer mixtoriginis (SeqCode). Classification (NCBI taxonomy): domain Bacteria; kingdom Pseudomonadati; phylum Pseudomonadota; class Gammaproteobacteria; order Cellvibrionales; family Microbulbiferaceae; genus Microbulbifer; species Microbulbifer mixtoriginis (SeqCode). Next base: position 1,184,375 of record NZ_CP174289.1, on the reverse strand, counting down.
TGCCTCGCTGGCTGTTTGACCAGCGGTTACTTCACTACCCGATGATTGGGCCTTATGTGGCTCGCCCTTGCGGTCGCAGCCGGATAAGGCAAAAACCAGAGCGAGTGGCAGAATAAGGTAATGCATAGAGACTCTGCAGGTGACTAGCTTGAATCTAAGCATAGGAGGGATTTTGCGACTTTGCTGGGTATAGAAGTTCCAGGTTGACATTAATACCTTTCCAAATGAGAATGCTTCTCAAATTAACCCCAGGGTGATAGGACTCCCATGTTTACCAGATCTCTATTTCAAAAAGCGATTGCAACTGTTGGTTTGATTGGTGCCATTGGGGCCAATGCCGCTGAGCAAGTAAATATTTACTCCTACCGACAACCTTTCCTGATTGAGCCGATCTTGCAGGAGTTCACCGAGAAAACCGGTATTGAGACCAAAGTGGTCTACGCCAGCAAAGGCTTGAACGAGCGGCTGCAAAGGGAAGGGCGCAACAGCCCTGCCGACCTGGTTCTGACTTCCAATACCAGTAGTCTGATGGACTTGCTTAATAAGCAGCTGACCCAACCGGTAAGCAGTGAAATCCTGGAAGACAATATCCCGGCGCAATTCCGTGATAAGGCCGGTAACTGGTTCGGCCTGACAACCCGAGCGCGTTTAATTTACGCTTCCAAAGACCGCGTTAAACCCGGTGAAATCACTCGCTACGAAGAGCTGGTAGACCCCAAGTGGAAGGGCCGAATCTGTACCCGCAGCGGCAAGCACCCCTACACCCTGTCCCTGATCGCCTCCATGATCGCCCATCACGGTGAAGCAGAAACCAAAGAGTGGTTGCAAGGCGTGAAAGCGAATCTGGCGCGTAAGCCGCAGGGCAATGACCGTGCACAAGTGAAAGCCATTAGCGAAGGTGTCTGCGACCTCTCCCTGGGTAACAGCTACTACTTCGGTAAAATGATTACCAATAAGGAGCAGCCGGAGCAGGTGGATTGGGCCAAGTCAGTCAACCTGGTCTTCCCTAACCAGAAAGATCGCGGCACCCATATGTTTATTTCCGGCGCGGCGCTGACCAAGCATGCCCCCAACCGTGAAAACGCCGTTAAGCTGCTGGAATTCCTCAGTGGTGCCGATGCTCAATACGCTTACGCTGAGAAAAATTTTGAGTTCCCTGTACGCCCCGGTACTGCTCGCTCTGAGTTGATCAAGGAATATATGGGTGAGTTTAAAGAAGACGATCTGAGCCTCACGGAAATCGGTTCCTACGTTCCGGCGGCTTCCCGTATGGTTGATGAAGTACGCTTTGACTTTTAGAATGATTAACTGAATGGGAGTTGCTGCCGAGTAAATTGACAGCACTATCTCAGCCTTATTCGAACGGCCCTGTCGAGAGACCAGGGCCGTTCTTTTATAATGAGCTTTTGATTTCTTAATTCATGCTAAACCGAGCGAATTTATCAGCGTCCCGCTGGCTGCTACTGGTAGCTACTATTTCCCTACTGGTAGCCCTGCCAGTGCTATCTATCTTTTGGTTGGCATTTTTCCCTGAAGAAAATATCTGGCCGCACCTGTTAGACACGGTGCTGTTTCACTATGTGTCCTCCACATTGATTCTGGCTGGTGGTGTCGGTTTAGTAACGTTGATAGCTGGCGTTGGCAGCGCTTGGCTGGTGAGTATGTGCCAGTTCCCCGGGCGCCGGTTGTTCGAGTGGGCGTTGCTACTGCCGTTTGCAGTTCCCGCCTATGTGATTGCCTACGTCTATACAGATTTGCTGGAGTACGCGGGCCCAGTGCAAAAGTCTTTGCGGGCTTGGTTTGGTTGGCAGACGGCCAGGGATTACTGGTTCCCTGAGATCCGCAGTATGGGTGGGGCGATTGCCATGCTGTCACTGGTGCTCTTCCCCTATGTGTATATGCTCGCGCGCGCGGCCTTTATCGAACAGTGCGGCAGTATACGGGCCGCGAGCCGGTCATTGGGCTGCACGCCCTGGCAAAGCTTCTTGCGTGTATCCCTGCCAATGGCACGCCCGGCAATTGCGGTGGGCTTATCACTGGTGCTGATGGAAACCCTGAATGACTTCGGCACTGTCGACTTCTTTGCGGTGCGCACCTTGAGTGTTGGGATTTACGATACCTGGCTGAGCCGCGGTAATTTAGGGGGGGCGGCACAAATTGCCTGTAGCACCCTGATTTTTGTTGTTCTGTTAATTACGTTGGAGCGAATGGGGCGGGCGAGGCAGAAGCACTTTGTACAGTCGCCAAATTCCCAGCGTGAACGTTATGTATTGTGCGGTTGGCGGGCTGGTGTAGCCCTGTTGTTCTGTGGGTTATTGTTGGTGGCCGGTTTTATTATTCCCCTGCTGGTTCTGGGTGGATACGCACTTAGTAACTTTTCCAGCTATTGGAGCGAAGATTTTATACAGATCGCCAGCAATAGCTTGTTACTGTCTATTGCAGCAGCACTGGTCTCCGTACTGCTGGGCTTGCTGTTGGCTTACGGTAAGCGACTGCAACCCAAAAGGTCCGTACGGCTCTTGGTCGGCTTTTCCAAGCTGGGTTATGCAATGCCCGGGGCGGTATTGGCGATTGGAGTCCTGATTCCACTGGCCGCATTTGATAATGCCGTCGACGCTTTTTTACGTGAGCACTTCGATATCTCCATAGGGCTACTGTTAAGCGGCAGTATTTTTGCCATTATTTTTGCCTACACGGTGCGCTTCCTGGCGGTATCTACTGGGGCCATAGAATCCAGCCTGGAGAAGGTAACCCCATCAATGGATAGGGCTGCCCGCTCTCTGGGGCGCAATAGCTGGCAAACCCTGTGGGCCGTGCACCTCCCCTTGGTGCGTACAGGGTTGCTAACGGGTGGTTTGGTGGTCTTTGTGGATTGTATGAAAGAACTGCCGGCGACGTTGCTTCTGCGCCCCTTCGGCTTTGACACCCTGGCGACTTATGTTTACCAGTTTGCTTCTGATGAGATGCTGGAACGCTCGGCCCTGGGGGCTTTATTGATTGTCCTGGTAGGATTAATCCCGGTGATTTTGTTGAGCCGTTCCATTGGGTGGCGCAGAGGTGAGGAGCGCACAGCCCTGGCGAGCTCTGAAGCGCCCGCCCTGTCTTGATAGCTGCTATCGGGCCTGGTCAAACACCAGCGCAGAGGAGAGACGTAGGGGGAGTTTATCACCGGGAGCCGCTTGAACATTGGTATTCAAAGCGGCCTCGACAGTTTCCCCTGCGGCTAACTGAAAGCGATAGCTCACTTGATTGCCGAGAAAATTCTTTTCCACAACTTGAGCCATAACCGCACCGGGATGTTCGCCTGCGGCAATATCCTCACTGCGCACAAACAGTTCGAGCCTATCTCCACTTTCGTATGCAGCTGTTGGCATATTTACTTCCCCTAATGGGGTGCTGATCAGGTCATTGCCCAGGACAGTGCCGGAAATAATGTTCCCTTCACTAACGATTCTCGCAACCGCCAAATTCTTTGGCTTCTGATAAGTATCCTGTGGGCTGTCCCACTGCTGTAATTGACCTTGGCTGAGTACTCCCAGCTTGTCTCCAGCAATAAAAGCCTCGTGGCGGTCGTGGGTAACAATAATCGCAGGGATCTTCTCTTCACGCAGTATATGGCGGACTTCGGCGGCAAGACTGCGGCGCAGCTCGGTATCCAGGTTAGAGAAGGGTTCATCCAGCAGCAACAACTTGGGGCGCGGTGCCAGTGCCCGAGCCAGAGCGACACGCTGCTGCTGACCACCGGATAGTTGGTGCGGATACTGTTGCCCAAAACCTTTCAGGCGTACTAGCTGTAGCAACGACTGGGTACGGGATTGCCGTTGGCCTTTCGGCATTGACTGGATACCGAAGGCAATATTTTGCTCAACGGTGAGGTGTGGGAAGAGGGCATAGTCCTGAAATACCACCCCAATTTTCCGCTGCTCCGCTGGAACCTTTACTTTGGGAGAAGAGATTACTTCTCCAGACAGTTGAATATTCCCTGCAACGACTGGCTGAAATCCAGCGATGGCGTGCAGCAGGGTTGTTTTGCCGCAGCCGCTGGGGCCCAATAAGCAGGCAATCTCCCCGGCTTGTAAAGCAAAGGAAACTGATTCGATAACCACCTGCTCGCCGTAGCGGCACTGCAGGTTTTCTATGGAGAGTATGGGGTGCACGGGTTTTCCGGTAATTTGGCTTTTAAACACTTCGGGCAGCGTTCGGGTGTAGTTGCTGATCATAGTTATCACTAAGCTAACCGGCAACTAGTCCCGTGTGAAGCATACTATTAGCAGCCCTGCGAAGGCTTCTTTTAGTTGGAGCAAAGCTGGGTGTTTTTTAAGCAGTAAATACTCACTCTAAACCTCATAGGCTAATGTATTCTTTCTCATAGATAATAAGATCTCGTCTATCTCAGAACCACAGTGACCAGCTAAATAGAATCGATATCTAACTGTAAAATAAGCCGATCCAAATCAGATGATACCATCAGCCTCGGCATAGAGATCTTGAGCCGCGTAATGCTTGTTGGTAAAGGTTTACTTTAGTGCTTTGCTTTACTGCCAGCCATGTTGATCGTTTTTAGAGCTTCCTCCGAGCAATCGCTTAAAAAGCTCGGAAAAAATACCTGCAACAATATCCTCTTTGTTGATAGAGTCTTTTTCTCGTAGCTTCTCTGCCTTTCTGTCCAGCTGTTTGGCCATGGAATAATTATTGTTTACTCTGGCGTCTTCAGCCTGTGCTTCTAGTTCATTAGCTTTGGTATTTCTCTCATATATGTTAGCGGTAGAAACACATCCGGAAATAAATATAACTGACAGAGTGAAAAACAATCTTTTCATGCTCGGCGAAACAAATTTGAGATTCATAATATTTTAATAGCCGGTGTTGGCTTGTATAGTGTTGTCAGCACTATACCATAGTCTGATGCAGTAACGCGTTATGTGATATTGAAAGCAAGCATCAGGTCAAAAGCATCGCGGTCTTAGCTCCTTAAAAAATTCCTTGGAGGTCTTTCCCTTTACGCTTGCAGTCAAGTTAGCTTTATCCCTAAAATCATAATGCTTGTTTTTTAATGTTTGTTTTATGGTTATTTTTTAATAGAAAATAAATCCATAAGGTCGATAGTGCAGCAAAGAAACACCAGGTTGATATCCATGTTTCACGTTGAGTAAAGAAAGTGATAGCACCGAATAGCATGACAAGTGCCCAAAATTTCCTAAATAGACGATTGCTCGATAATAAAAATAAAACACCAAGCGAGGCATAGATAATATCTCGTACTATAACGGATAACAATCCGCCGCCGGACACTTCATAGCACAGGCTATGTCCACATACACTTGTTTTTATTAAATGCCTTGGCCCTGTTTCTAATAGGACAGGTATCCATAGGTATAAACCAAAAACAAAACCTATTATGATAAATATAATGAAAAAAACTCTTTTCCATTTTTTTGTTTCAAGGCTATAGGCTACAATAGGTATCCAAGTAAGCCAAAAGAAGAAGGCAAAAAATAAAAATAAAATAGAAGAAAGTGTCATCAATGATATTATGTTCTCGTTGTACCCAATCCATACCGCTCCTTCAATGGCTTGTTGTAACGCAAAAAGGATAGGGGTAATCGCGAGTAATAAATAGGTTTTATCATTTTTCATAACGTGTCTTGTGCACAAAGCACCGCCAACAAGAAGGACAGCTGCTGATCCGAATGATGCTGTGGCTGAAAAACACATAGTGGTTTTCTCTGTATGTAAAATATTGTCATTTAAGCCAGAGTCTTAAAGCTTGATGAACTATATAACAATAGCCTTAACCTAAAAAATTGGTTGAAATTCGCTAATTTGTACTAAGCTTTTGAATTTTTCTGGAAGGCCTAAGTCAATTTCAACCCTTCGTTTTACCCTGTGGGTGAGATCGAAAACACCATCAAAGGGGCATCGAGTTTACCTATGAAATTTGATGCTTATGTAGATAAAGTCTATGTCGACTGTGGGCAATAAGCCAGTTTGACACCTCTAAGTCAGTTGCAGCGTTTTACTCAGTTATTAACGTTGGTCATCGTTTTGACCTTTGCGTCGGGGGTTTCCTATTGCACACTAAAGTAATAATGCTCCCACAAACACTAATTGTATTGGAGGTATTATTCTTATCGGTACTTTCTGGTCATTTACTTTACGCGCATAAAGAGGGGGTCACCAATCATCTTGTGACAGCGAAGTTATTGGGCAGGGTTAAGGTAGTTAGCGATGGCTCAGTCAACTGTACCTTGCCCAAGAAGACAGGAAAATTCGCTGAAATTTAGTTGCTGTGAGCTATTTTTCCCTATTAACGGCACCTTGGGTTTAGGCGTGGATGTCACGGTTAAGCCTATCTGCGGTAAATAAGAACTGGCGGTCATATGTTATTACCCTCATAAATTTGGACGTCCTTATCACACTGATATAATCGTTAATTTTAGACTCATTTCGGATGCTGAGATCACGGTGAACACTTACTATTATTTGAGTCACTGTTTGCCCGTATTATTGATCATACTCGAACGACCAGAGGGTAAAGAATGTCCTCATCTAGATAGCTAGACGGAGGCTCAAAGGGCAGATGCCTTATTACTTGTGATTATTAAGTTTTTGGAAATGGCCGCAATCCCTGCACTTAATACCATGTTGGTAGAAAAATAGAGGCATACCCAAGAGTAGGAAGACCAAAAATGCGGGCTTTTTTCCCTTGGTAAATGGCTGAATATTTCGTGAAGAGCAGGACTCACATTTCCTTTCCCCATCACAGCCTAATTCTTGGTCTACAAGATTGGAACGGTCTTGCTTAAGGATTTCATGGGCTTTATCAAGGTCGCTTTCCGACACTTGAAGCCTTACTCCACCCATAGCATTAGAATATAGCCACTGCATATTGACTGTGTGCTCATCTGCAATGAAGGCGCTTATTCCTTCAGACTCAAGTCTTGCTTTTGCAATCTGGGCTTCATATGGAAATGAGAATCTAGCAACGGTTACTAGCAAGTGATCACCTTAGCGCTTAACGAGGGTATAGAAAAAAACACCTAAATTTTTGTATGGTTATTTTACGAAAAAATAGCCTACTTACCAGTGAAAACTAAATCAGACTACACAAAGAATCCTTATTTCAGGAAATTCATCATATTCCTCCCATTCAGCATTCATGCGATGTATGTGTAGAGAAGAGAGCGTAGATTCTTATTCATTGAAAACGATTCCAGCTTAAAGATCAAATAGGCTATTACTGCCAATGTTTCTTGGGCAAAACGAACATATACGATAGCAGCCGATATTGAAGGTAAATCGGTAAGTCAAGCTCTTCATGGAAGAGCTACGCTGACCCTTTTTATAGCCTTAATCCTGTTGATAACTTCTTCAGATTTATCCATCATGAATTTTGTTCTTGGTAAGAATTAACATCGCAATCAGACGCGGCTTACTTTGTGTGCTTTTTGAACGTAAATAGCAGTGCAGTTACTCTACAAAAGATGCACAAAGCAAGATGTCAGCTGAATTGCTCTGTCAGGTACCACGGTTGGCTCGCTTATACTTTTCCTGGTACTCGCGGCGCTGCTTGGTAACTTCATACAATACAATCCCAGAAGTTGTTCCAAGGTTTAAGCTTTCTATCATTCCAAACATTGGAATAGATACGCAGAAATCGCTACTTTTGACTGCAAGATCACTGATACCTCTAGATTCGTTACCAAACCATACTGCTAATCTTGGCTGAGTGTAATCGGCCTCATGCAATATAAAGTTGTCTTTTCCTTTTACATGAGGAGAGGTAACAATCGAGGTAAATCTGTTGTTCGCCAAATGATCCAGGCATTCTTCGGTACTATCAAATCGCTTTACAAAGCTCCATTTGATTGCTGAGACAGACGGTTTTGAGAGTGATTTCCTTTCTCTCATTTCCTTCCATTCATCAGGCAGTGAGTTGCGTGGATCAATAATATAGGTTTTTTCGACGCCTAAAGCATTGACGTTTCGAATGACTGTTCCTATGTTCTTCATATCCATCGGGTATTCAAGAACACATATTAGATTTTTACAGCGATAAGGCTTAATTTGATTGGCTCTTTTTCGAGTGCCGCTTTTATCAACTTCCATCTTCTTGAAGATCTCAGATAATTTATTCAGACCTAACGTTGCCAGCACAGGTAGCCGAAGTGGGACGTTGTTTGTAGCATAATAGGGATGCAGGTCCTTGCACAAGAAGGTGTATAGCTTTGGGCGTTGATTGGACCCTTTTGTTAAGGATATTCACAAATTACGGTCCCGGCATTGTATGGAGTAAAACTGAAAGTACATTTATCTGATATGCATTGCTCAATGAGATATGAGTCCTGCCCACAACCATTTCCTATATAGCTCACATAATAATGGCACTCATTGGTCACTGTGCCGTCACATTTGCTAACTTCAATACTTTCACCATCATAGTTATACCGTGACACATAGGAGAGATATTGCCATGCAATAGTTCTTGTAACTGAATACTCCACTCCCGAAGATTCAATTTGAACCTGAAACTTTGGCTCCGGCTTTCTCTGCTCTTTGGTACTTGTACAGCCTGAAAGCAACAATACAATTGTTATCAATATCGTTATACATGGCCGTCTTATCGTCAGCAGAGGCCAGAAGGGCTGGAACAAACTGCCTGTGTTTGTATAGTTTTTTTTGTCCGATTCTGATGTTGAAAATCCTTTTCGCTAACGGGTATATTGAGACCTACTTACGTCATCCACCGACAGCCCTTTGGGATCAAGATATTCGATGACGTTATTGGCCGAATCCTGTTGGTCTTCCATCAATAAAGTTGATCACCCTACGTTTCTTAACAAGGTCCCAACGGAAAACTTTAAACTGCTGCGATTGGCTATCATGCCAGCGCTGCACACCACCAATGCACTGACAAGTAAAGTAGCCATGATCCATAACCAATCTGGCTTGTAATTAATGCCAAATTGAGACTGATAGATCAATTGAGCTGTAAGGTTGGTACCTAAAATGGCCCCCACGCTAGCAATTAAAGAAGTCAGCAACCACTCAAACAGACTTAGTTTACAGCAGGCAAGACGTGATTGGCCAAAGCTGATCAGTAAAGCGTTCTTTTTACGCTCATCAGCTTCATAGCCTTTGACTGACGTACTGATCACTAGCAGTGCCAGTAAAATAATCATCAAACTAAATCCAGATACCAGCTTAATCACCATCGACAAAGTATCATCAAAGCGTTGCGTCAATTCGCGCACCGAGATTAACCGCAATGATGGGTGACGCTGCCAAAGCTCTGCCAGCTGACTCCAAGCAGTGTCCGCAAGCTCAAGGCTACCCATATAAAGTGGCGGTGTTTGAAGCTGGTTCATGGTGCTTTGTGGCACATTAAACCAAAAGGTGATGGAACCTTTGCCAGGCACGTATTTATGACTGGCTTTGATTTCAAAGTTCAAAGATTGCCCCGCAACTTCAAACTGTAATTGGTCGCCGAGTTTCAACCCCATATCAGTCATGACTTCTTGCTCTACCGACACTTGTTGCCAGTCGGCATCTCGATCTTGCCAGCGTTGGCCTGTCTCAGTTTGGTTGTTGGTTGCTTGCTGAATACTGAAATGCAAGCGGACAGGCTTTTGTAAACTAGCCAAACTTTCGCTGGGGCTGGTGGCAAATTCCGCCAACGTCTGGCCATTGATATGGCTTAACTGTCCGTACCAAAACGGCTTTAATTGGCGAATGTCACTGCCAGTTTGTGCACTCCACTGGCGAATGTCTTGCACCTGTTGTTCATTGGCCTGGGTGATGATCAGATTACCATCGTGCTCGCGGGTATAGCCTTCCATGGTTTGGCCAATGTCTTTCATCAAACTCAAGGTGAACAGCAACAAGGTGGCACACATTCCAACGCCCAAAATTTGAATGGATTTGCTGAGTAAGCGCTGCTTCATCATATAAAAACCAAAAGCCATCATACCCATTGCACGGCTCGTCACCGTATGGCCCAAACTCAGCACCAACCAAGTCAATACCATCATCAGTATCAATGTGGCTGCCATAGCGGATAGCGTCATGGCCGTGAGCAGACCGTTGTCGGAGTAAACAAAAGCCACCGCAGCCACACTGATTAATGCAAATCCATAGCGAGGTAATAAGTGATTCGGACTCGACATTTGGCGAATCAACTGTGCCGGGGTTACTTTGGCCATCACTAACCAATTGGGAATTTGGAAAATTGCCAATAGAGCTAACAATAGCGCGTAACTGCTGAGTAAATCTGTCCATACCCAGGTGGTGGTTAGGTCAGCAAACTGTGTCTGCATTTGTAGCAAAATTAGGTATTCGGCCCCCCATGCCAAGGCGGTTGCCGGAATTAGCCCTGCAATGACTGTTAATAGCCATTGACCAAATGATAAAGCAAACACTTGGGGTTTATTGCTGCCCATGGCCAAACACACCGCCGCAAAACGCTGCTGGGATAACAACTGACGTCGACCGGCTTGGTCGATGGCAATGGCTGCCATCAAAAACAACAGTACCGACGCTAAGCCCACAAAATTCTCAACCCGTTGCCAAAACATTGCCAACGGATGGCCGCTGTGTTTGTCATAAAGCTGTGCAGTTACTAGCTCAGTGGTGGCCCACTGTTTTAGGGTGTTCAATTCGCTTTTATCCCCCACAAGTAAATAGCGAAAGAGGGCATTGTCGGCTTGTATCAGTGGAAGGTCATCTAGATGCACCAATGCCCGCATCGCCACCGAATGGCCTTCGAGCAGGCGGTCGGGTTCATGTTGTACCAAACCTGTGAGCTTTAATTGTCCATGTCCCATATCTAAGGGTTGGCCAAGGGTAAGCTGCAGCGAAGCAAACAATCGGCTATCGACCCAGATTTCACCGGATTTAGGCCCATGGCTCAGGGATTGCTCTTGTCCATCCGTCTCAAACGCCACTTGCACGGTGCCTTGCACTGGATAATGATCATCCACTGCTTTTAACTGCACTGCTTGCCAATGGTGATCATGGGTCAAGGTTACGTTCACCAGCTGGCTCACGCTCAACTGCTGTGCATGCTGGTGCAACTTGTTTAGTTGCGCACCGGTTAGGGCTTGATGCTGAGAAATTACCAAATCGCTGCCGAGCATTTGCTGCAAATTATTGGCCAAATAAGCCTGAATAGAACTGCTGGTCAAACTGAGCGTTAAAATGAAGAACATCAAACTTGCTTGGGTCCAGCGAATTAAGCGCACGTCCCCTTGATGGTATTGCTGGCGGAATAATTTCCACACTAATAAAATCAGCATAATGCGCCTACCATAGACGTAGCTTGGTTGTGCGCCTTGACCGTTAATTTACCTTGACCCAATTGCAGTAAAGTATCGGCCTGCTGCGCTAATTCCATCGAGTGAGTGACGAGTACCAGCCCCGCGCCGCTTTGCTGACAGCAATCAAACATCAATTGCGCAATATGTTGCGCGGTTTTCTCATCTAGGTCACCCGTGGGTTCATCGGCAAAAATAAATTGCGGCTGCATGACAAAAGCACGGGCAATGGCCACCCGTTGTTGCTCACCACCACTGAGCTGCTGTGGTTTATGGTACATTCGCTCAGCTAGCCCCACTTTGTCGAGCCATAATTCGGCTGTGGTTAATGCACGTTTATCGCCTTTTAGTTTTAAAGGCAGCGCGACGTTGTTTAAGGCATCAAGTTCGGGTAACAAATGAAACTGCTGAAAAATAAAACCTGAGATTTGACGTAGGCTCTTTATTAGCTGCGGCTTACCGTTTTTCTGGAATTGCACTTTGCCAGAAACGGGAGGTTCAAGACCTGCCATTAACAGTAATAAGCTTGATTTACCTACTCCAGAGGGCCCCACAATGGCGTAAGACTGACCACTGTGCAGTTCAATATTTAAATCCTCAAACAGGCTGACCTGTTGTTTGGCCAAGGTAAAATGATGGTCAACTTGCTTTAAGTGAATGCTGCTCGACATGGATAGCTTCTTTAAATAACTGGTTGTGCAGCACTTTAAAGAAGCAAAGGTGAAATGAAGGTGAAATCAGTAGAAACAAGTTGCTAAGTTGTCAGAATACAGGTAGTGAGACTTTATGTTGTTTCATAGCGCCCGCCGTACAGGCGAGTAACTTGTTGGGAGTTCAGCACACGGAGTCCCTGCTTGTGCCGGCTCTCGTTAGAGAGCAAGCGCACTACTGGCACTGACATGAAACGGTTCCCCAACAACCTCAACTATTTCTGGGATAGGAAAGTTGTTATCACTACAGTCTATTTCTATGTATTCAACCATTCCTGATTTTCCAGAGAATATTAGGATCTCTAACGTTTTACCTGCTTCTACAAGATTAAAGTTTGCTTCAAAAATTACACCATATTTACCTGGAACTGCAATGGCCTTGGTGAAATCCGGGACCAGAACTTTGAAGCTATTACATCCGCACTGACAGAACTCAGAAAACACGGCTTTGTCGAGATGATTCTTTAGCGCTTGTGTATCAGGGAACTGACATCTCTCTAAAATGAAGTTAATCCAATCCCTTGCTCTGTATTCGTTATTCATAGATTTTCTAACATTGACTGCATTGTGTATCGTTAGGGTTTGTAACCTGAAAGCTCCACAATTTTTTTTACACAAGCCCGCTCCACAGGAATATCAAAACGCTCTAACCAGCTATACGAAAACGGCAAAATCAATTAACAAAAATCAACCGTACTATTTTTAATTGGAAAAATGTATTTCTCGCCAATTGAAAGTTGTAAAGAATCACGGCTCTGTATATTTCAGTTTCTTCCCAAATTTCCTTTAAGCCAATGCTTGACCGAAAGTTGGTACTCATACTCATCTTTTGCTTTCAGATCGTACTTTCCTGAAACTACTTGGGCAACAATAACTCTGGGGCGCTGATTCTAGAATTCCTCTATGCAAACTGGCGGATCACGCTCGGCACATTCCCAGCTATAGCAGGTGCTGGAACAAAGAAACAAAATTATTGGTAGTAGTTTCATAGTGCCTTAACGTCCGCGGAGGCCCGCTGGGCCTTAGCATCCTGCTTTCGTTTGGTAGATTTAGTCGAAGCAAATAGCATGGTTTACCATACCTAGCTCGACATTTGCCCAGCAACCACAAGGATTATTGGAGGTAGAGCACTGACCCATGGCAAAAACGTTGCCAGCCTTACTCTCCGAAACCCTACATTCACCCTGGCATTGTGAGCTACTTAGACAGGATTTTCCGGCATCTGAATAGTTAACGATGCACATTCTAGTACCGGACATACATACAGGACGAAGCTCCCCACCAACCGCGATGCACTGTTCTGCTGTTTCAATTGCATTGAGCCTGGCAAGTTTTTCTTGCTTATCTTTAGAAAGCATCCACTGCTTCATAGCAAATAATATCAAGATTTCTAAAACAACGGTTGATAATGACTTGACCATGGCAATCTAACGTCTGCAAGAAACGTGAGTGTTGTGAGTCGAGGCCGATAGGCCGGTTTGTTTGCGTTTGTTAGCCAATTCTATCCACTTTAGTTTGATCTTTGATATATCCCAACTGAAATAGCTCTAAGGCAATTCTTTTAAGCTCAGATATCTCTTTTGCATTACGATCTTTTTTCACACTAAGGATCTGGTATCTCTTTTGCATCAGCTTGATGTTCTGATCATTTTTTCTGCAGTCTACGCATTTGGTACAATCGGCATCAACATAAAACCCCAGCCCTTCAAACCAGTGCTTCTGCTCGTTAGCAAAAAAAATAAACCATCGCCTGCATTGAATACAACAGCGTTCTATATCTACGTAAAACTTACGCGGAAATATTGAATAGTTCTGCCTATCAATATTTGCAGGGATAGCCGTTTCGGGGAAAATACTATCTTTATCAAGGCTCCAATGAGCAGACGCAGCCATTTCAGTCGTCATCTTGCTTCCGGAGTATATTGGCTTGGAACCATATCGTGGATGATCTACGTACTCTCTGTATCTCATTTTACGCTTCTTTGACATTAGTTTATTGGGTAAGTCTTTCACTTAGCGCCATTACGAAAAGTGTAATTACAGCTTTAAGTTTTAACCTTGCCTTGCCTTGCCTTGCCTTGCCATTCCAGGCCCTATAACTCCTATACAGTGGCGCTGAGGCGTCGCTTGTTTTTTTTGTTATACCCTTTAGATTATTGTTGTCGAAATACCTATAAGCATTTATTGCTAGTTTTGTTTGAATGTTAAGTATCAAGGCTTCATTATTTCAAGTAATTTTTTTCTATACTTGGGGCCATACATTACAATGCCGATTGGAGTGTCGTCTTGTAATGCCTCTTCTAATTTAACAACCCATTCTGGTCCAAAACCACCACACAACTCAATAGACTGAACACCTTCATTAACAAGTTTTACTGCTGTTTCAATAATAGAATTGTCATTTTTAGCAGAAGGGTCAAAACCAACGGTTATGAATGTGCAATGTTGATTCTCATTTATCCTAGTGTTTTCTTCAGGTGAAAAGCCAGCTGAAAAATAGAAAAAAGCCCACTTTTTCAAATTCGGCAGTGTCATATATTTCTCCAAAATAACTTTCACTCAATTACGAATGAGAATCATAGACACTTAAGACCGAATTTAAAAGTTTTTTACAAAAACAGGTTGTGTATGGATGAGGTGGCATAACGCCGCCAACAAATGCTGAATGGTAGAGAGATCCAGCCGTGTTTTTGGCGGCGATTTTACTGGGCTTTGTATGGTTGTTCTTGCCCGATTCTGATGTTGAAAATCCTTTTCGCTAACGAGTAAATTGAGTCCCACCTTCGGCGGCCACCGAAGGCTTTGTTTATCACAGTTCGCTGTCTGGCAGGTTCGTAAAAGACCGATAACTAGTATGTACGTGATAAGCACTCAATGGGCATAACTCGAATAGTCATGTGAGCCTTGAGCCTGAATAGCAAGGCGGAGATAGCTTATCTTATGGAACCTCAAGAGATCAGTGTCGGTATCGGCACGAGCAGTAAAAAACTTGATATTTATATGAGACTTACTGGCCAATTCTTAAGTGTTACCAATGATAAAAATGGTAGTTAGGATGCCATTAAACAACTATAACCTCTTAAACCTCAGAGCGTATTAATAGAGTCTACTGGAAGGCTCGAATTAGAGTTTGTTTGCGCCGCAGATAAAGCAGGATTACCTATTGTCGTTTGCAGTCTGTCTCAGATAAGAAGCTTCGCTAAATCTGAAGGACGCCTAGCTAAACCGACGAGCTAGATGCAATTGATATTGCACATTCTGGTGAGGCCATGAATCCAAGACTGTAGATGCTAAAACAAGAAAAGCTCAGGGATATCAGTGACTTACTGACTGTAATAAGCCAGTGCTTAGAGATGAGCACAATCCAAAAGAATCGACTTCAGAGGATGCCTAAGTCAGTGCACAAACTTATCCAGACCATTCTAAACACCATTAAAAAAGAGTTACAAGATATCGACAAATAACAGGATAAACTCGTTAACAGTGTGTCTGAGTGGCGGCAAAGGCGCGACCTACTGTTGAGTGCTAAAGGGGTCGGAAATGTATTGGCTTATACGTTGATGAGTGAGCTTCCCGAGGTAGGAAAATTGAACCGTAAAGAAATCGCTGCACTTGTAGGTATCGCCCGGATGAACCGTGATAGTGGCAGCTTCCAGGGTTAGCCCTATATTCGAGGCGGACGACATCGTGTGCGTACGGTCTTATTTTTTTCTATGATGTCGGCAATACAATTCACCCTAAATTAAAACCAATGTATGAGCGCTTAGTCGCTGCTGGCAAACGAAAAAAGATGGCTTAAATAATTGACTAAGGATCATAGTCACTTGTTATGCCACTTTAACCAAGGGAGCTACATGTGCCATATAGTTTACCTTTCCCAAAGGAACCCCTTTCATCCGCATGATGTTGTAAGCAGAAACCAAATGAAAATAAAAGTTGGGGATTAGAAATTCTTGAATGTAATCCTTCCCCTCTAACTCAAGATATTGATTTCCATTAAGGTTTATTCGCTTTAGTTCTGACAATTTTGAATCTCCTAGCTCCGAATCTTGAAGTTGAGATTTAGTTCGCTCAATTAGGTTCTTAGCTACAGTTAAGGACTCAATTTTAGGGGATAGATTATCGGATTCCTGATTTTTGCACCAAAGCGAGAAATTGTAAGGCTGATTACATGCGTAGGCGATCTGTGTGCCAAAAGGAAGCATGTCTTCAATTAGTCGAAAATCCAATATGGATTCTGACTCCTCATGGAAGTGCTGTTCAGAAATTTCAAGAATATGACCAAGAGTCGTTAGCCTAGACGAAAATAAATCGACTAAATTCTTAGTTCTTTCCTTTGACATTGTATTACCTCCTTAACAGTGGAAAGTTTTAGTCATAACGCCCCAAGCACTGGCCGGAACGTAGTTGGTTGATTTTGTGCTATTAAAGCACAAAATAAAGCGGCGCAGTGGAGGTCAAGTACATTGCTTTGTCAGTTTTTTAAATCGCAAAATGATAGCTTATTGCGTAAAACCAAATCAATAATCCCATTAGGATCTGAAGAAAGCTCGACGATTGATTGTTTGTTGTCGCCGATTGGTATTCGATGACACGGATTAGACTGGATTTGATTGTTTTTCCGATATAGAAAATACAGTTGAACTGAACCCAATTCAACAGGTATCCATGAGTCATTAAATGTAAATCGATCCCCTATTTAAAAAGTACTCTTGATTGAATTCAATACCAAGAAAGTTGAGTCGATACCTCGATTCAGATCTTGCAATCTCTCCCACGCTGGAGAGTCACGCCACTCAATAGGCTTTGCGTTATATGAGCTAATTTCATGTGTCAGATCTGCGTACGCGATGCGGCCTGAGATTTTCTTAGCAATAACAATGTCAGTGGCATTATTCAAATCAACGCTTAAATTCTTATGATCATATTCAAACGAAATGGCTCGCTGAGAATAAAGGATGATTAATAAGGTTAGATATATAACTTTCATTGATCGAAGCCCAATGAAAACTAACGCCTTGCAGCAGAGGTCGGCACGTAGCGACGGTCCTGCTGACTGCGACTGTTATATTTTGTTTTTCTTGAGCTGGTTTTCAAGGCTCTTTAAATCACCCAGTACCCATACATCAGAGATTCGATCACCTTCAAAGGTAAACAAGGCGCACCCATTCCAAGTTACGCGTTTATGTGATGGTAAAAAGCCCATAAACTCATCTCTATGAAATCCGGTAAAGGACATCTTTGCAAAAACCTTGTCTCCCTCTTCTACGAGATCTTCAATAATGCATTTGTAATCACCCAGCGCTTTGTGAACCATATCGACATATTCAGCGAAACCTTTGTGACCTCGCTTTTCCTGCCCCAATGATCCTCTAAAGGAGAAGCTCTCATGCAGGATCGATGGCATTGCTTTCTTATCGTGGGCATCCCAAAGAACCTCATAAAATCTTCAAACTTGATCTTTATGCACTAGTCACCCTCAGAAACATAACGAAGCGGCGTGTAAGCTGTCGGGCGCCAAAGGCGCGTAGTTAATTGACTTGGTACGCCCAGCATGAGCGTGAACTAATGGGGTGAAAACCCCGTGTAGGAAGATCACCCTTTAATGGGGTCCATTAAATGTTAACTACTGGCGAATGGCAACTACACACCACGAGGTCTTGTGGGGGAAGCCGCTAGTAAAACTGCGAGTTGACAGACAGAAACATCATATACGGCTTAGCCTGGAGGCGAGGAGGCTAAGGATACCGCAGCTATGTGGCCAATGGGCCGAGCTAATGATGTAGTCGTGTATTGAAAGTTCACGTTCTTATCTGGAGAGGTCTGTTTAGCTTGCTGCTGTCTGCGTGACCTGAAAGTCATAATAGGGCCTAATTCGCTAACCCCGATTCAGGAAACTCACTTTATGGCCTATGTAGATCATAAGCCGATCGGTGCCATTTCTCAAAATGCGCCCCCTATCCTTGAGCGGCTGGGCATCTCAGCAAAACACTGGCTCTATCTCAATCGGAACTTTGAAAGCCGCTTTAAAGGACTGGTGGGATCAGTAGAGGCCGTACGGTAAGCCTGTATTCAGCTCAATAAACGCTGGGTACATGGAATAGGCAATTGCCAATGTTTCCTTTCTGCAACGTCCCACTAATTCCCTCCCAACATTTCGATGCTATTCCTTCTGGTTTTTGGCCAAAATCACTAAATATTAAAGCTCAAACATAATTTTCCTGTATTAACCTCTTCCAGTTCCAGGCAGGAGAAATGGCCGTTAAAGTGAAAGGCCCGTACTGCTTCCGGTGTCATCTTTCAATCTGTGGATGTCCTGATGTTGTGATAAATCACAGGGTTAAATTTTTTGTCCACAGATTTCTTAGCTGTATTCATCACCACCTATTGTAGCCCCGATCCAATCATCTGTAATATACTCACTTTCTCAGGTATATAAAACCCGTTAATTTTGATGCTTGACAGATCATTTCATTATGCGCTGATCAACTTTTGTTATGGAATATGGGGATAATTTGTGTCTACAAACGACGATGTCTACGATAAAATTACCGACGCAGTATTAAATGCTGCTGAGAAAAAAAAAGAAGCGGAAGCTAAAAAGGCGAAATTTGAAACCCAGATTGAAACACTTCAGGAGGTTACTGGCCTCTCTCGAGGAGAAGTTCAAAAAATTGCAAGAGAAGTACTGGCAAAGCAAGAAGCTACGTCAGCTCAAATCACCGAAGAGAGCGAGCCTGAGAATATCAATCTAAAAAAGATTTTTTTGATCTTGGGAATGCTCTTTCTTCCAGCATATTTTTCATGGTTTTTAATGCAGAAAAAATATAAAGGAATGGTCAGAAAACTTGCTGTTTTATATTTGCTCTTGTCAATTGCAAGCCCTTTTATTGTCAACGATTCAGATCCATTTTTGACAGATGCGGAATATTTTACTTTTTTGATGATGCAAGCCATAGCAGCTCTAATCTACTTCGCAGCTCATAGATTATTAAGTCGGTTGCTAAATTCTGAGGTATAGCGCCTCGGTTATGGGCAGGCCCACACAGAGGGACTGCCTCAAATACTTTGTTATGTATTTTAACCGATGTTAAGCTTTACCCTTCTGGGAACTCATGATACTCACCATAAAACTCAATTACATACTCAATAAACTTGTCGATATATCTAGCTTGCGTTACATCCATAGGCTCTAATTCTGAACCAGAGTTTAAAGAGTCTACATAGTTCAACACCTCTTCAGACAGACCATATCATAAGCTATTCCTGTAAAATTGGAGTAACTTACTGAGAATACCTTGTATCAGGCATTTCAAACCATCTGGAGAGCCAAGGTATATTTCAAGATATCTATTGACGATTCACTACCCAAGAAACATAACGCCGTTAGCTGCAGCACCTTGTATGGTTGTTCTTGCCCGATTCTGATGTTGAAAATCCTTTTCGCTAACGGGTAAATTGAGACCCACCTTCGGCGGCCACCGAAGGCCTTGTTTGTCACAGTTCGTTGCTGCGCCGGTTTATAAAGACCGTTAACAAGTAGGAACGTGACAGACACTCACTAGGCATAACTCGGATAGTCATGTGGGCCTCGAGCCCGAATAGCAAGGCGGAGATAGCTGGAGGCCGTTTCTGGACACCCATCAAAGGTAGAGCTTAAGGCGTCACAACTGTTGACACAATACTGAAATTACAATAAAAATACTGGATATTAAAACAGTTAAATCCATACCCTATGACCCAGCCTCGCCGGTCACAGATCTCACTTGATGCGACTCCGTACTATCACTGCGTCTCCCGCTGTGTACGCCGGGCGTTCCTTTGTGGAAGAGATGCTCTATTGGGGAGGGATTATGAACACCGGCGCCAGTGGATTGAGACTAGGATGCAAAAGCTAGCTGCTATCTTTGCGCTGGATATCGCTGCCTATGCGGTAATGAGTAATCACTACCATGTGGTGCTCTATATTGATGCTAAAACAGCCAAAACTTGGTCTGATACTGAGGTCATTTTCCGCTGGCAGGAGCTATTTAAAGCTTCTAATTTGGCTCAGCGCTTTCTTCAGGGTGCCTCTCTGGATTGCAGTGAAAAGAACAAGCTTAAAGAGCTGATTGAGCTGTGGCGAGAGCGATTAATGGATATCAGTTGGTTTATGCGCTGCCTAAACGAATCTATTGCTCGCCAAGCCAACGCAGAAGACTGCTGTACTGGCCGGTTCTGGGAGGGCCGTTTCAAGTCTCAGGCGCTATTGGATGAAAGAGCCTTGGCTGCCTGCATGGCCTATGTCGATCTAAATCCTATCCGTGCCGATATTGCAAAAGCCCCGGAGGACTCCGATCACACGTCCATTCAGCAGCGTGTTCGCGCTGTGATCTCAGGTGAGCAGCCTAAAGAGCTACTACCGTTTGTGGGCGGCGAGCGCCTTAATATGCCGAAAGGGTTGCCTTTTCAATTGGATCACTATTTGGCGTTAGTAGACTGGAGTGGCCGGCATTTAGATCCCAAAAAGCGCGGTGCCATTTCTCAAAAGACACCTCCTATCCTTGAGCGGCTGGGCATCTCTGCAAAACACTGGCTCTATCTTAATCGGAACTTTGAAAGCCGCTTTACAGGCCTGGTGGGATCAGCAGAAGCCGTACGGCAGGCCTGTATTCGGCTCAATAAACGCTGGGTACATGGCATAGGCGACTGCCAAAGTTTCCTTTCTGCAACGCCCCAATAATTTCCTCCTAACCTTTCGATACTATCCCTTCCGGATTGGCCAAAATTACGCAATTTTCAAACCTAATGCATAATTTTTAGTATTTCACCTTGTCCTATACCTGATCAGGAGAAATGGCTGTCAAGGTGGAAGGCCTATACTATTTCCGATGTTATCTTTCAATCTATGGGTGTCCTAGTGTTGGCCTCGATTCAGGAGGCCTACTCTAATAGCCTATGTAGATCTCAGGCCGATCGGTGCCATTTGTCAAAAGACGCCCCGTATTCTTGAGCGGGTGGGAATCTCAACAAAACACTGGCTCTATCTTATTGGGAACTTTGAAAGCCGCTTTAAAGGCCTGGTGGGATCAGCAGAGGCCGTACGGCAAGTCTGTATTCAGTTAAATAAACGCTGGGTACACGGTATAGGCGATTGCCAACGTTTCCTTTCTGCAACGCCCCACTAATTCCCGCCCAACCTTTCGATACTATTCCTTCCTGTTTGGCCAAAATCACGCAACTTTCAAACCTAAAGCGTAATTCTTCAGTATTTCACCTTGCCCTATACCTGATCAGGAGAAATGGCCGTCAAGGTGGAAGGCCTGCACTATTTCCGATGTCATCTTTCAATTTGTGGGTGTCCTAGTATTTCTTCTGGTGTGTCTGGTGGAGCTCCGTAGGGGCGGAACGAAATTCATCTCCTTGTTAGTTTACCTTTTTACTTAACTACAATTTTTCTATTTTTGTTAATCACGTGATCAGGATGATGGCTTTCATCCTTACTTATACGGATAATGCCACGTTCCATAGCTACACTACCGTTGTAACGGTCACCTAGACTAATTCTACCGACCAATTTCAAAACTGGGGTTGTCTTCTTTTCAGGAGTTTTATCTTCGTATTCTAAGATGCTGCTTTCTTCAATCTGAAGTAGCAGTAACCAATGAAAAGTTGCAGAACCACTAGTTGAATAGTAAGCATGAATAACATGAATCCCAGACTCTGATGTTCCGAGATATTCGTACCCGAACAGCTCTCTATCATCATCACTCGAAACTTCTATATATTTTCGTTCTCCAGATACTCGTTCCACAATTTCGCCAAAGTATCTATTGCTAGAATTAGCTCCAGAAATATCGATAGAGGCTATTTGCCTCCCGCTGTCTGAAAAGCATCCGACGAAGTCTTTTAACAGAAGAGGATTTATCAAAGTTTCTTTTTGAAAAGAATATCCGTGTGCTTCCCACAGTTTCGCAGACGGAGAGTCACTTGTTATGACAAACTCTGGCCGCTTGGTAAACTTAAATAGATACAATAATAGCACCGCTAGAAATATCAGGGTGGCTCCAGTAACTATGCCTAGTTCATCTAGCGTATTGCTTTGTATGTTTATCTTATATTTTTCAGATTCGATGGAAACACTATTTAGCAGTGCCATAAACTTTGGAGCCATAATTAGGCTCAATCCAGCTATGAGTGTCCCATAAATCACACGGTTCTCAATCTTAGGATTTACATAAGAGTCCAGTCTCTTCAAGAATATTTTTGTTATCTGCATATTCTTCCTAATACGTGCATTTAAACTAACGTCTAGAGCAACGGCGCGGCTTTATCGCGTCCGGTACCTTTACTTATTATGCTTTCTTTTTCCGTCCTATCTATGCTCGCCAGTTTTGACTCGCAAATCTTGTGTTTATCGCTTAAAACTTTCAAATCATAGTCGCAATTCTTTTTATTTGATGCGATATTCTGAGTATTCTTTTCTTTCAACCATGTAATTTGCTTTTCATAATCGGCCTTCACATTAGCCAGCTCTTTCTCGTGCCTATTTCCCTGCCAATTAAAGATTGCCCAGAAACCTAAACATAGTGCAGCCGAAAAAGAAGAGAGAACTAGCCAAGGCTTCTGATTAAAATGGTGTTCCCACTTGCTTTGAGGTGTGGTTGAACTTTCCTCAAGAGCATCAAGTCTCTTTTTTTGTTTGAATAGCTCACGACTAAGATTTCCGACTACTCTGTCTGTATAAATATTTTCTTTAGGCATTGCTTGATCCTAAGCTGGATTCAACAATGCGCTTTACGTCTTCGCCAGCAGCTTTGTTGCTCCAAGACTGCTGATCATTTTCACCTTTAATCAGGACGACCCAATTGTCATCCATAAAAAGATTTGTTCCCTCAAATTTAACTTTCGAAAAATCTACTACTTCGATGAAATTCTGCTCGATTTCACCAAGTGCAACGCCGACACTCTTGGCAGGCTTGTGTAGTCTTACCTTCTTGTCGGTATCATTGATGTTGAATTTTAGTATCGCACCATCTGTCTCTGTGGGGTAAATGTCGATGGATATGCTAAATTTTTCTTTTAAATAATTAGAAAGAAGTTGGCTGAATACCTTTCCGTATCGCTTTAAATCTTTTTCACGTTTCATAATATCTCTCGTTTAACATACGATACTTTGGAGGCATAACGCCTCAAACACCGGCACAGCTTGCTGCGTCCGAGTGCTTTGACTTGTTAGGCGAATCTATCAAATTTAATAAATCATCTTTAATGAAGTTTTCAAATGTTTTCTCATAGAAAGTTGGCGCGGGCGATAAACTCTTGTAATTTGATATAATTGAATTATTCAGATACGGATCAATAACATGAATCTCCGTATCAGCTCTTATATTTTTTCTAAATAGAGCCTTGATATGCACATCTGCTTCAGGGAATGAATATCCAATGAAAACTATTTTCTTCGCCTTTCGTATTTCAATTGCTGTTTCATCAAGCAGTTTGTTTATTGCAGGATGCGATAGTTCTTTTATATGAGATGGCGGAACAATAAATGTATCAAAACTATTGCCATCTAAGGGACAGGTCAAATCAAATTCAACCGTTTCAGGATTCTCACAACTGGCATGTATATACCCTTTGAATCCCATTGATTCCAGGTCAATTTTTGTATCCCAAGCTGTTAAAAGTACCTGGTTACAACAGTTGCAGTATTTCCAATTAAGTGACCCATGAACTTTAATAATTTTAATAGGTTTAGGATCACCCCCATCCCACACAGGCACTGGCTCGCGAGGATTAACCCACCAGTCGAAGGCACTGATTTCGTGGTAGTGGTGGTAATTCATTAGTTCTATGCAGTAATCAATATAGGCCCTGTCCGGATAAAGGAAGTCAAAAGATTCGTCTATAAAAGTGTCGTAATTCATTGTGACAACTGAAATATTTCTATTTTTCCCAGATACCAAATTCCAAAATTTTCGGTATGCTCCGTCACGCTTTCCAGAAGGCTTTGAAATTATGTAATGAACAAGTCGAATCAGGTACTCTTTGATCTCAGTAATTCGTGAAGTTGTGTACTCATTTCCCAACCCTTCTCGCTTACTGATAAAGTAATCTAAGTAGCCAAAGACAGACTCAAGAGTGGGGTATACACCTTCTGAAGTGTCGAAGTTTTCATTGATAAAAGTGCGTACTTGCACAGCAGCTTCAGACCTATTTATCTGGTCATCATCTGATTCATAAATCAATTTAAGAATATCTCTCTGAAGAGGAGCGCCTTCAGCAATAGAGGCCCCTGCCCCAAATACGAAGAGAGCATCTCGATTTTCTTCGTACTTTATGTATGTTTCTTTGTGCGACCTCAAATCTGATCCTTTTGCCTAACAGATATATAGTAATCATTCTGACCATTATTATCCTGATTGTTATCTCAGAATCAATTTCTACGCCAAGGCCTAAATTTTTATTTAAAACCATAGACCTAAAGCTTTCTGATACGTCCGTACAAACTGGAAAAACGATCACTTTGACTACTATTCCAATTTTAACGCTAGCCCGTAACCCGTTGATTTCATGATTGTTTTTGGGTTTATCTTCTTTTTCTCTAATATCACGGTCAATATGATCGCAAATCCCTAAGCTACCACTCGCCAACTTTTACAGGCTGGTATTAGTTGGGGAGTGGTTAAGGTATCCAGGGTGCCTCTGAATCACTCTGTAATATCTCTGCGGATCTTGAAGGCTAAAGATGTTAGGCACAGTTCGTTGCGAATGGACGTAGCCCTTTGCAAGCGTTACAACGCAGCAGATGTGGTCTTCAAGGATCGACCTGAGGGGCTTTCATAGCGATTTATGCACCGTGTTGAGACTTCTTCTAAGGTCCAGTCATTCCTGTGAAGCTGCGCTCTTATTGAAACCACTCTGTAAGTAGAGGCATCACTGGGTTGTTCAGAGGCTCTTAAATCTCGCAGTAATATTCTGCAAGTGACTTTGGTCTATGGAGAGATCTTTTCTGTAGATATATGGAGTACGTATTAAGTCGAAGCATTGATGATCTATCGTTGTCTGAACTCCAGCGTGGGAGCGGCGGGCATATTAATCTAAACGGCCATTTTTATATGCAACCGAAATTTTTAATGCTAGAGCGACAAAAAATATAGGCACAAAAATAATCTTATTAGATTTTATTAGGATTGTTTTAGTGTCAAAGCCACGTAAAATCGATAGATATTTATTGGTATTTTGGCCGAGATTAAGAAGCCATCTAACGGAAATAATCAAAGCAGCTCGGTTCAAGAGTATCGAGAGTATCGAGAGAATCAAGAACCCAAGAATCTTCTAAAAACCAATCCCTCAAAGGAGAACGGTAGCGTGAAGTAAGAATAAGTAAAAGGCGCTGACCCAAGGTGCTGGAACACCTGGGGCCAGCTAACCAAATTGATAAAGACCCTATCAAGATGGCTATATGCATAGTACGCTAGAAACCCGCTCGTCTTCAATAAAGTGGAGCACAATCAGCGGCTTGGAGAGATTCTCTAAGCCCTGGGGGCGTTGCGTCTGCCTTTTCTTTTTCTACGCCTACCGTTCTCGCGCACCACCCCATATTTCCTCAAAACGTTACTATCCAAGCTTCCTCAGCGGGGAAGGTCTATCTATGGCTTGAGTATCAGTAGGAAATAAATATGTTGATCTTAAAGCGCCGTACAGGCGAAAACTTACGGATTGGAGCGAATGTCTCAGTCACAGTATTAGGCGTTAAGGGTAATCAGGTAAAGGTAGGCATACTTGCTCCAAAATCCTTGCCCGTACACCGCGAGGAGATTTACAGACGGATCAAAAGGGAAGGCAATATGGGCAGTGGAAATCGTTGAGAATCTGATTGGGATTGTGGCGTGTCGCCATGAACGGGTGGTGTTGCTATGAAAGCGCTAACTGCTGATAGTTAGCGCTTTCAGTCGAGCCTTTCGCTGCGGATACAGCCACAGGTTAAGCTCGGAAGTGATCTGTATTAGTGATGCTTATGCTTAAATCCAGCAGCAAATTTGTCTGCTAATTTAAAGTAGTGATTCAGATCCTTGCGGGTTTTTTCTGGGCGGTTGTTTTCGGAGTTAATGTGGATGTTTTCCACAACAACGGCGATGTCTTTTGCCAGCTTCTGTCTTTCGCCTTTCAGGTTCTCAGCGAAATACTCAACACTTTTTTCAAGCGTGTAGGTGATGACATGTATCTGGTGAAGCTCAGCAGCATCAAGCTTTTGCTTGCTCTTAATTTCTGCGGTTTTCTCAACGAAAATCTTCTTGGCATCCTTCATCGAAGTAACATCCGCTACTTTAAGGTGCTGAATGGGCTTTTCTCCAGAAGCATCGCTAGCTTGAGCAGTGGTAGCAAAAGTAACCGCAAAAAGTAATGCAATTAAAGTTCTCATCTTTCCTCTCTAACGCCCAAACTTTTAAGGGTTGATAAGGCATTGATCGGGCGAGGTGAATGCCTAACATTTATCAGTGATCATTTTGACCACTTTGATCGCCATCGTAAATGAGGATAACTATCATTAACATTCATGATACAGGAATTTTTAGGTGCTCAAAACATTTGTCGTAATAATTGCGATCAAGCTGATCGAAATTTGTAAGGCATAAGAAAATTGAATCTGGAAAGGATGCGCAGGGGAGGGGGCTACGGAGGTTTTTAGCCAGGAAGAGGCTATCCCGTGTTATGGAATTTGATCTGTTAACCCTCTCTTCGTGGTAGCAAAGAGAAGGTTATTTACAGAAGGAGCCGGTTAACCCGGTATTATTGAGACCGGCTTCACAAATTACTTGGTACGGAAACTAGGAAATCTCTCCCAGTACATTTACCATCGCCGAGGTTAATTGGCTGAGGTCTTCTTTAGTAATCACATAGGGCGGCATGGCGTAGACCAGCTTGCCGAAGGGGCGCAGCCAAACTCCGTGTTCGATTAAAGCTTCCTGCACTTTGGTCGTATTTACCGGCTCGCGCATTTCCACCACGCCAATCGCTCCAAGGGCGCGAACATCGGCCACACCCGGTGCGGTTTTTAATGGGGCCAGCTGCTCGGTCAGTTGCTGCTCGATCGCCGCTACTCGCTCTTGCCAGGGACTGCTGAGTAGTAGCTGGATGCTGGCATTAGCAACGGAGCAAGCCAGTGGATTCCCCATAAAAGTGGGGCCGTGCATAAAGACACCGGCTTCCCCTCTGCAAATACCTTCGGCCACTTTATCGGTACAGAGTGTGGCGGCGAGGGTCATGGTGCCCCCGGTGAGGGCCTTGCCGAGGGTAAGAATATCCGGGCTGATACCAGCGTGATCGCAGGCGAACATCTTGCCACTGCGGCCAAAGCCGGTGGCGATTTCATCGGCAATCAGCAGCAGGTCGTATTCGTCACAGAGTGCTCGTACCCGGCGCAAGTAATCTGCGGAATAAAAGCGCATACCGCCGGCACCCTGCACTATGGGTTCGAGAATTACCGCAGCCAGTTGCTCGCTGTTTTGCGCAATCAGTTGTTCCAGTTCACGGATATCTTCTTCCGGGCAGGTTTCGCCGAAAGGGGTTTGTGGGGCGGGGGCAAACAGGTGTTGGCTCAATTGCCCGGCAAACAGGTGGTGCATGCCGGTAACGGGATCACAGGTGGCCATGGCCCCAAAGGTATCGCCATGGTAGCCATTACGCAGGGCCAGCAATTTACTCTTTCCCGGTTTGCCCTGGGAGTGCCAAAACTGCAGAGCCATCTTAATGGCCACTTCCACAGACACTGAACCGGAGTCAGCCAGAAATACCCGGTTGAGGCCGGGTGGAGTGATTTCCACCAATTTCTTGCACAGCTCGATTGCGGGCTCATGAGTTAAGCCCCCGAACATGACGTGGGACATTTTGTCCATCTGCTCGCGCATGGCCTGGTTTAGCTCGGGCACATTGTATCCGTGCAGGGCACTCCACCAGGAGGACATACCGTCGATCAGGCCGCGCCCGTCTTCCAGGTAAAGTCTTACCCCTTCGGCCCGCGCTACCGGGTACACTGGGGGCGGGTCGATCAGGGAGGAGTAGGGATGCCAAATATGTTTGCGATCGAAATCCAGGTCCATAAAAACTACATCTTTATTCTCAAGAGCTGACATTCATCAGTTAGGCCAGTTCGCGCAGTACTCTGAGCGGGGGCTGGCTGATCGAGCTGTAACAGGCCAGGG
This sequence comes from Microbulbifer mixtoriginis (SeqCode), assembly GCF_052466765.1. Taxonomy (NCBI): domain Bacteria; kingdom Pseudomonadati; phylum Pseudomonadota; class Gammaproteobacteria; order Cellvibrionales; family Microbulbiferaceae; genus Microbulbifer; species Microbulbifer mixtoriginis (SeqCode). The sequence goes on along the minus strand of NZ_CP174289.1, from coordinate 1,156,169 downwards.
TACCGGCGGTGCCAACCAGTATTGCACCGGTGAGTGGTCCAGTTAGCCAAAGGACTGGGTGCAATATCACTGGCAGTTCAAAGACCCAATAAGACAGCACGGCCAAAGTGGCTTCAGCACCGATAGCCGCGAGCAAGCCGGCGGCAAAACCCAGTAGGCCAAATTCCAGTATCAGGCTTCTCAGCAACAAGCGCCTGCGGCCCCCCAGTGTGCGGATAATTGCCGCTTCCTGCAATCGCTCGGCGATACTGGCGCGCACCCCGGCAATTAATACCAGGACCCCGGCAACCAGCATCAGGGCCATGACTGATTCGATAGCAAAGGACACCTGGTTAATGGTGTCGCGGATACGCTGGATGATCTTATCCAGCTCTATCACGCTGACGCTGGGGAAGGCGCGAACCAGGTCGTTGACCAGTAACTTGTCCTCCGGTGGGAGGTAAAAACTGGTGATATAGGTAGCCGGGAAATCATCGATAGTGCCCGGCGCAAATATCATATAGAAGTTGGGCCGCATGCTGTTCCAGTCCAGCGAGCGGAAGCTGGCTACCGGGGCTTCTACTTCGAGGCCGCCGATAGAGAAACGCAATTGATCTCCCAGTGACAGTTCCAGCTGGGCTGCCAGCTCCACTTCTACTGAAACACCTTCGCTGGCCTTGTCCCACCACTCGCCTTCCAAAATACGGTTATCCGGCGCCAGGGTATCGGTGTAGCTCAGGTTTAATTCCCGGCGAACGCCACCGGGACGATCTTTTTTCTCTTTAATCGAGACGCCGTTAATCGCCACCAAGCGGCCGCGCACCATGGGATAAAACTCGGTGCTGCTTACCTCACCCTCTGCCAGCATATTTTCCATGGTTGGAACATCGTGAGGGGCGATATTCAGGAGGAAGTGATTGGGGGCTTTTTCCGGCAATTGCATCCGCCATTCGTCCACCAGGGCGGTACGGGCAAAGACCATGGCCAGCATGGCCAATAATCCGGTGCCAAAAGCGGCAATCAATAAGGTGTTGAATGCGGCGCGGCGTTGCAGGCTGCCCAGGGCTATTCGCCAGGCGCCGCCCAGGGAAGCCAGCTTGCCGCGCACCAGGAGTCGGTTAACCAGGGCGCTGCCCGCCACCAATAGGAGCATGCCGACAAACAGGGCGAGCGTCATAAGCAGGCTGCCGGAAAGCCACCAGATCAGGAGCAGCATGGCGCTGGGGCCGAGAATCAGCCCGAGCCATTCGCGTCTGTCTGGATTGCTCCAGTCGTGCCGCAGGGTTTGCATCGGGTCTGTACGCGCCAAACGGAAAAGAGGCGGTAGGGCAAAGCCCAGGGCGCAGGCGAGGCCGGTGGCGAGCCCGATCAGCAGTGGGCTCCAGCTGGTAGCCGGGGGTTGTACCGGGAAAAACCCTTCCATCAGGTTGACCGCCTGGCTCTGGATAAAGGTGCCCAGTGCCAGCCCTATAGCGGTGGCAATCAGGGTGAGGGCGGCCAGCTGTCCCAGGTAGATACCGAGAATTTTGTTGCGCCCGGCGCCGAGACTTTTCATTACGGCTACGTAGGCGCCGTGGCGCAGTCCGTAGCGTCTGGCTGCCAGGCCAACGGCGACGCTGGCGAGCAGTACGGCCAGGCTGGCGGCGAGAAACAGGAAGGACTCGGCTCTATCCAGAGCAGAGGCAACCCGGGGCTGGCCTTCGCGCAGGTCCAAGATCCGCTGGTGTTCAGTCAGTTGAGGTTTGAGCCAGTCAAAGTAATCCTTCAGGGCTTGGTCATCACCGGCAAACAGGTAGCGGTAGCGCACTCGGCTACCGGGCTGGATTACACCTGCGGCGGGCAGGTCTGCGGTATTGGCTAATACTCGCGCCCCCATATCAAACAGGCTGGTGCCCCGATCGGGTTCCCGCTCCAGTATGGCTGTCACTTTTAATTGGGTGTCGCCGAGGGCGATAGGATCGCCGAGCTGGATTCCCATCAAAGGTAGAAGGCGGGACTCCACCCAGGCTTCTCCCGGGGGAGGTCCTTGTGGTGCCACTTCCCTTGGGCCTCCCTGGGATTTGCTGATTTCCAGTTGCCCCACCAGCGGATAGCCTTTGTCGACGGCTTTGACCGAGACAAACTGGAACTGGTCGTTGGCGGAGATCATGGATGAAAACTGGACTATCTGGCCCTGTTCTAACCCTTTTTTATTGGCCTCTTCCAGCCATGCGCTATCCACAGGCTTACTGCTGCGCAGCACCCGTTCTGCGGCCAGGAAGGTGAGGGATTGCTGCTCCATGGCTCGGGTAAGGCGGTCGGTGAAATGGGCGATCGCAGTGACACAGGTAACAGCCAAAATCAGGGCTGAGGCAATTAGCGCCAACTCGCCACCGCGCCAGTCCCTGAAAAGCAGTCGCAGAGGCAGCATCAGGCGGATACCTCCGAGAAGTTGTCGTCACCGGCGAGGGGCTCGTAAGACTCCACGGCACCTGCAGACATACGCAAGTGAGTGGCGCAGCGTTCAGCCAGGCGCTGCTCGTGGGTCACCAACACCAGAGTGGTGCTGGATTCGGCATTGAGCTTAAAGAGTAAATCGATGATCTTGGCGCCGTTGCCGGCATCCAGGCTGCCGGTGGGTTCGTCGGCAAAAAGGATAGCGTCCTCACCGCTGAAGCTGGCGAATGCCCTGGCAATGGCGACCCTTTGCTGCTCCCCGCCGGAGAGTTGGCGCGGGTAATGGCCCAGGCGATGCTCGAGTCCGACCTTGGCCAGGAATTCCTCCGCGCGCTTGGCGGCGCCGCGTTCACCGCGCAGCTCACTGGGCAGCATGACATTCTCGCGAGCGGTGAGACCGGGTAGTAGCTGGAAGGTTTGGAAGACAAACCCCACACAGCGGGCGCGTACCGCCGCACGTTGTTCTTCATCCATGGCGGTAATTTCTTCGCCGGCCAGCCAGATTTTTCCCTCACTGGGCTTGTCCAATCCAGCTAATAGACCGAGCAAGGTGGACTTGCCGGAACCTGAGGCACCGGTCACAGCCAGGCTCTCTCCACGCGCCAGCTGCAGGGAGATATTGTTTAATAGGGTCAATGGCCCTTCGCTGGTGGAGACTCTGTGATACAGGTTTTCTGCCGTAAGAATGGCGGACATACTGTGTTCCCTATACGGATGCGCGAATTTTTGGAGAGTATGACATGACGACAGCCATTTTTCGGCAGATGGCGGCTCAATTCAGCTTGGTACTGTTGCTGTTTATCCCCATTGGAGCTGCCCAGGCAAGTAAGGCAGATACCTTGTTGGTTTTGGGTGACAGTATCAGCGCGGCCTACGGTATCAATGAAGAGCAGGGGTGGGTGCAATTACTGCAGGAGCGTTTGCAGGAAATGGGCAAAAAAGTTCGGGTGATCAATGCCAGTATCAGCGGAGAGACGACTTCTGGTGGATTGACGCGTCTGCCGCGCCTGATGCAGGAGCACAATCCACGTTGGCTGATTGTAGAGCTGGGCGGCAATGATGGTCTGCGGGGATACCCTCCTCAGTCTTTACAGCGCAACCTGATGGAGATGGTGAAACTGGCGAAGAACTCTGGTGTAGAGGTTTTGCTGCTTGGCATGCGTATCCCGCCCAACTACGGCCGTGCCTATACCAATGCTTTTGCCGCCGTTTACCCCAAGGTGGCCAAATCCGAACAGGTCGGGTTGGTGCCCTTCTTCCTGGAAACCGTCGCTCTTGAAGACGGCGCCATGCAATCCGATGGTATCCACCCAACCGCCAAGGCACAGCCTGCCTTGCTGGAGCATGTTTGGCCCTGTGTTGAGTTCTTGTTAGCGGATAAGTCGGATGGGGAGTCGTGTACTCCGTGATCGAAATGCGTACAATCGCGCCCCCTAGCAATATGAAAGCCTCGCTCCACACTGATAGGCGATGGCTGTGACCCCCAGCCCCGGTCACCGGTACCGAAATAGTTAGAGAGACACCATGTCCGAAGTGGAAAATCGCCGCGAGCGACTCGAATTCAATAAACTGCAGAAACGCCTACGCCGCCATGTGGGTCGCGCTATTGCCGACTTCAACATGATTGAAGAGGGCGACAAAATCATGGTTTGCTTATCCGGTGGTAAGGATTCTTACGCCATGCTGGATATTCTGCTGAACCTGCAAAAAACCGCCCCGGTGAACTTTGAATTGGTGGCGGTGAATATGGATCAGAAGCAGCCTGGTTTCCCTGAACATATCCTGCCGGAGTATCTTCGCTCCCTCGGCGTGCCACACCATATCGTAGAGAAAGATACCTATTCGGTGGTGCAGGAAGTGGTGCCTGAGGGCAAGACCACCTGTAGCCTTTGTTCACGACTTCGTCGCGGTACCCTTTACGGCTTTGCCGAGGAAATCGGTGCTACCAAAGTGGCCCTTGGTCACCATAAAGACGACATTGTCGAGACCTTGTTCCTGAATATGTTTTACGGTGGTCGCCTGAAGGCAATGCCGCCCAAGCTGCGTGCGGATGATGGGCGCAATATTGTGATTCGCCCGCTGGCTTATTGCCGAGAAGAGGATATTGCCCGTTACGCGGAGTTCAAGGAATTCCCCATTATTCCCTGTAACTTGTGTGGTAGTCAGGAAAACTTGCAGCGCCAGGCGATCAAGCAGATGTTGCGGGAGTGGGACAATAAATTCCCAGGGCGCAGTGAAAATATCTTTGCCGCATTAACACGTATATCCCCGTCGCAATTGGCGGACAGGGATCTCTACGATTTTGAAAGTCTGGAATTGGACCGCTCTAAGCCGTCGGCTGCCGAGCGCCCTGACCATTTAATTCAGCGCCAGGTGAATTCGTGGGAGCCGGACGATGCCCAGGAGGTTGAGCCCCAGTATATCTCGGCGCTGAATTTGTAGGATCGGCACCACTCACCAGCTGGGCATAGCTGCATTCAAAATCCCGCGTAGTGGCACTGGGTCCGTGATGGAAGTGCTGGTGCCACAGTCGCGCCATTTTGGCCACATCGTGGGTGTCTGATTCGGGTATTTTGTGCACTTCTGCCGAGCGGTAAACCAGCCAGGCGATAGCGGTGGCATAGCGCAGGTTGGTGGTCAGTTCGCTGTGGGGGTGGTCGAGAAAGTCCCGTTGGCTGGCGAGCCCTCGAATTTTTGAGGCCAGTGCGGGGTGATCAATCAGGTAGTTATCCCAGATTTCCTGGTGTGTATGTGGCTGGATTTGATAGATCCCCAACCCGTGGCGCCGTCCCTGCTTGAGATGAAAGCCCAGCTGTGACTCCTGTGCAGCGGTGCCCAGCAAAAGGTTTTCCATGCCCTGGCTCCAGGCTCTCAAGTGCTTGAGGGTTGGACGGATAACCTGGAGGCGCAGTTCGTCCAGACAGATGCCCATAGTATTGTCTTTTTTCTGTGGTTGTTCTGAATATTTAGTTTGTGGATTGAGTTGGCGCCAGCCGTTAAGTAGATTTACGCGCAATAAACATAATTATTTTTGAAGTGGCTCCGGTTCTGTAGTGCATTTTGCTCAAAAAGCGAGCAAATGTCGCAGTCATTGCCTTCTTTTGGTGCCATTCCGTTTTTGAGCAGAAGGAATTCCCATGTCCGCACAGTGGCTCGTCGCCCTAACTTTTATCGCCTACCTGGCTCTGATTCTGGTGATCGGTATTTACGCCTATTTACGCACCAAAAATGCCAGTGACTATTTCCTCGGTGGCCGTTCGCTGCCCCCAGCTGTAGCAGCCTTGTCGGCTGGCGCTTCGGATATGAGCGGTTGGTTACTGCTGGGTTTGCCGGGAGCTGCCTATGCTGCCGGTCTCTCCGCAGGCTGGATCGCTATAGGCCTGTTCTCGGGAATTGTGTTGAGTTGGGTTAGCATGGGGCGTCGCCTGCGTATTTATACCTATGAGTTGGATGACTCCCTCACAGTTCCCGCTTACCTGGATCGTCGCTTCAAAATGGGGCACCCCTACCTGCGCACGGTATGCGCGGTCTTTATCCTGCTGTTTTTCCTCTTCTATGTGGCTTCTGGTCTGATTGCCGGCGGTAAGCTATTTGAAACGGTATTCGGTTGGGATTACCACTGGGCGGTAATTGTTGGTGCTATAGCTGTCATTTCCTACACGCTGTTTGGTGGGTTCCTGGCGGTATCCTGGACTGATGTGTTTCAGGGCTTATTAATGAGCGCTGCTCTGATTGCCGTACCACTGGTTGTGATTTCTGACCAGGGTGGTTTCTCCGCCAGTTGGGCTCAGTTGCAAGCGCAGCAACCGCAATTAACACACTGGCTCACAGATGGTAGCGGCCAGACATTGGGCTTAGTAGCGATTCTCAGCTCTTTGGCCTGGGGGCTGGGTTACTTTGGTCAGCCCCATATCCTGGCGCGCTTTATGGCAGTGCGCAGCCCTGATGATGTTCCGGCAGCAGCAACCGTTGCCGCGGTGTGGTCCCTGATCGGTTTTCTCGGCGCTATGGCGGTGGGCCTCTTTGCCCATCTGCAAATGCAGCAAGGGCTGCCCGATGGCGAGACTGTCTTTATGGAGCTGGTTCAGGTGTTGTTCCACCCGATTGTTGCCGGTGTACTGCTGGCAGCAATCCTCTCAGCCATCATGAGTACGGCAGATTCCCAGCTGTTAGTGTCATCTGCGGCATTGGCGGAAGATATCTATCATGTTTGGTTTGGTCGCAAGACCAGTCCGGAGGCCATGGTTAAAGTGGGGCGCTGGGCTGTTGTTGGGCTCTCCCTGATCGCGGTGTGGATCGCGATGGACCCGGATTCCAAGGTTTTGGATGTGGTGAGCTATGCCTGGGCAGGACTCGGTGCCGCGTTCGGCCCGGCACTGTTGATCAGCCTTTACTGGTCCCGTATGACGGGCAGTGGAGCCATTGCCGGGGTTCTTGTCGGTGGGCTTACCGTAGTGATTTGGGAGCAGCTGTCTGGGGGAATCTTCGATATCTATGAGTTGCTGCCAGGTTTCATTTTCTCAGCAGCTGCTATCGTCATAGTTAGCGCGCTGACGAAATGCCCGGAAACTGTGGCCTCCCAACACAAGAAATTGCTGGGATAAGCCCGGGGGCTGCGGGGCCCTGTTGCATTGGCCCGGCCACTTGTCTGCAGTGCAAAGGACGCGTCCTACTCATGGGCGCGACTGTTGTGAAGCGAAAAGGATTTCCATCCGCAGCGATTATTCAAATAGCGGTTGGAGATACTGAGTGATCAAAGTTCATCTCGGTGATATCACACGATTGAACGTCGATGTCATCGTCAACGCCGCCAATACACGCCTGCTCGGCGGTGGTGGTGTGGACGGGGCCATTCACCGTGCCGCAGGTCCTAGGCTACTGGAAGCTTGTCGAAGTATCGGCGGCTGTCCAGTTGGCGAGGTCCGTGCTACCAGCGCTTTCTCAATCCCCGTTAAACGTATTTATCACACGGTCGGACCCGTTTGGCGCGGGGGCCGCTTGGGTGAGCCAGAGCTGCTATCGAGCTGCTATCGCCAGTGTCTGGCCTTAGCGCGGCGAGAGAGCATGTACTCTATAGCCTTCCCCGCGATTAGCTGCGGTGTTTACGATTACCCTCCCAGGCAGGCTGTGGAAATTGCTGTAGAGCAGGTACAGCAACACCAGGAGAGGGAAGGGGCGCCAGTGAGTATTGTTTTTTGTTGTTTCGACGAGGAAATGGCAGAGCTCTATCACACCCAACTGGATGCCTATGTGCGGCGTTAGCTGATTACTTTGCGCTTTTGCCTGATACATTCGGCCATTGATTGCGTTGCAGCTGTTTAGCAAGATGAGCGTCTGACAATAAAAAATAAGAAAAGGAGATTGTCATGCGCAGTGCCCAACAGTGGTTTGCCGAATATGGTGAAAGCCATCAGAACCCCGTCAATAAATCGATTCACTGGATTGCGGTACCAGTGATTTACGCCACCGTCGCTGGCCTCTTATGGGCCATACCCCAGCCGCAATTTATGGCATCAATACCCTGGTTAAATTGGGCCGTAGTGATCACAGTGCCGGTGATGTTGTTCTATTTCGCCCTGTCATTCTCCATTGGCCTGGGGATGACTGCACTAACGCTAGTGTGCCTGTGGGCTTGGTCTGTGGTAGAGCGGCTGGGAATACCCGTCTGGCAAACCGCGCTGGGACTGTTTGTTCTGATGTGGATTTTTCAGTTTATCGGTCACCATATCGAAGGGAAAAAACCTTCCTTCTTCAAGGATATTCAATTCCTGCTTATCGGCCCCGCCTGGGTGATAGGCTTCATCTATCGAAAGCTCGGAATTCTGTACTGATTTCATGTGCTGTTAGCAAGCAAGAGAGGCGATGGATCAGTCGTCTCTCTTGTGATCTAACTCCGCAAATTGGGGCTAGCGGTTGTAATGGACCGGCACCTCTAAAGTCTCTTTCACTTCCTCCATCACCACATAGCTGGTGCACTCCTGTACCTCCGGTAGGGTCAGAAGGGTCTCACCATAAAACTTACGGTAGGCGCTCATATCGGCAACTCGTGCCTTGATCAGGTAATCGAAGTTGCCTGATACCAGGTAACACTCCTGTACTTCCGGCAGGGCTGCTACAGCATTGCGGAACTCTTCGAAGGCGTCCTGGGCGGAACGGTTTAGGCGAATCTGCACAAAAACCACCAGGGCTGCGTCGAGAAACTCTGGATTGATCAGCGCGGTATAGCCCTGAATAACCCCATCGTTTTCCAGCCGTTTCACCCGCTCGACACATGGCGTAGCAGTCAATCCCACTTGACGAGCTAGCTCTGCATAGCTTGTACGGCCATTTTTCTGCAGAACCCGCAAGATATTGCGGTCTACGGTATTCAGCTCTCCCGCGCGCTTGCGCATATCTTGTTTCCTTTGTGGGCGATCAGATCAATAAATAGTCTTATTACTATTGTAAGTAGTTGATTCCACTAGTTTGTTGAAAATTCTTACAGAAATCCACTTTTAAAGTGGCCCTATACTGGGTAAAACACAGAAAGTAGGTGTAGCTCCAAGCTTTTTGCGGAGACTACGCCAAACGCAGAGATTAAGGAGCAGAAAATGTTGATTGGCGTCCCGAAAGAGATCAAAAACCACGAGTACCGTATTGGCCTGACGCCGTCTAGTGTTCGCGAACTGATCGGCCATGGTCACCAAGTAATCGTACAGAAAGATGGCGGTGCCGCTATCGGTTTTACTGATGAAATGTACGAGCAGGCCGGAGCCAAAATCATCGAGACTCCGGAAGAGATCTTTGCTGCTGCCGATATGATCGTCAAGGTGAAAGAGCCGCAGCCCAATGAGTGCGAAATGCTGCGCCCAGGGCAGGTTCTCTACACTTACCTCCACCTTGCTCCAGACCCCAAGCAAACCGAGCTGCTGGTAAAATCTGGTGCAACCTGCATCGCTTATGAAACTGTGACCGACCGCTTTGGCGGCCTGCCTCTGCTGGCCCCCATGTCCGAAGTTGCCGGCCGTATGTCTGTACAGTGTGGTGCGCATCACCTGGAAAAAGCCCAGGGCGGCCTCGGTGTATTGCTGGGTGGTGTTCCCGGTGTAGCACCTGCCAAAGTGCTCATTATCGGTGGTGGTGTTGTTGGTACCAATGCCGCCAAGATGGCGCTGGGTATGGGTGCCGACGTCACTATCTTGGATCGTTCATTGCCACGTCTGCGTCAGCTGGATGACATTTTTGGTGGTGCTGTACGCACCGAGTACTCCACGAATGATGCGATTGAAAAGCACGCTCTGGAAGCAGACCTGGTCGTAGGTGCAGTGCTGATTCCTGGCGCCGCAGCTCCCAAGCTGCTGACCCGCGATATCATCAGCCGTATGAAGAAGGGTGCAGTGGTAGTGGATGTAGCTATCGACCAAGGTGGCTGTTTCGAAACCTCCAAAGCGACCACTCACCAGGAGCCCACTTACGTTGTCGATGGTGTAGTGCACTACTGTGTGGCCAACATGCCCGGTGGTGTAGCGCGTACCTCCACCATGGCTCTGAACAACGCTACCCTGCCTTACGCTGTAGCCTTGGCAAACAAAGGCGCTAAGCAGGCGTTGCTGGATGATGCCAACCTGCTGGAAGGTCTGAATGTTCACGCCGGCATGGTGACTTACAAGGCAGTTGCCGATGTACTGGGATATGAGTTTGTAGATCCGAAGCTGGCTTTGCAAAAAGTAGCTGAGGCGGAAGGCGCCGTAGCTTAATGTGGTGCGGCTGCGTCAGCCGCACCTTGAACAAGAAAGCGGTAACGCGCTTGTTTTGAAGGGAAATTTTCCCCGGAGCGCTCTTTGGCGTTCCTCTCTGTGAGACCTGGTGGCTTATGCCACCATTGTAGCCGCGTTTATACGCGGCTTTTTTATTGCTAATTTATCGTTACCCTTGAACGATAGCTCCGCTCCCCCTAAAAAAATAATTTTACTCCTTAACTATTTTTCATTTCTCAACAAATACAATGATTTGTGTCGTAAAAAAAGGAGGCCGCGGTGGCCTCCCTTTAGATGTCTATTTATCCAGCCTTTTTCGTTTCTTCTTCCCTGAGTCCGGCCGGACTTTAATGGCTAGAGTAGCCAAACTTCAACTCGACGATTTTTAATTTTTGCGCTGGAGTTATTCGAGGCGATTGGGAGGTAAGCACCAAAACCCTGCACTGGCGCGGTACTAATTTTATAATCGCGCAGAGCTGAACGTACGGTAACTGCGCGAAGTTTGGATAGGATAACCGAACGTTCAGGGCTGACTTTCTCATCGCCAAACCCGACAAGTAATAGTTTTCGTCCTTGGTTCTGTGGCTTTTCCATGTACTTTGCCAGTCTTTCAATATCCTGCTGAGCCTTGTTATCCAGGGAGGCACTGCCCTCGGAGAATCGAAAATTGATACTGAGTCGCTCAGCATTTCGGGTAAGCTTCAAATATTCGCTTGGTCCTTCCCGAGAATCCTCTGGTTTAAAGCCGATGGGAGTTTGCGCGACGAATCCAGAGGATTTCACCTGTTCCTGTCCCAGCTCACTCTGTACAAAATGCAGAAATTCTTTCGCTGTAGAGTTGGAGGAATAAATCGGAGTGTATAGGAAAAGGCGGCGTGACAGTGGGTAGTCTTCCGTAGCAATGGTTAGGTGCTCTGGAGCCTGCGGCAGTGTATTTTGGTCAGAAACGGCTACAGCCTTTGCCTGACGAATGGATGCTAGTCCAACAAAACCGATTCCGCGCGGGTCAGAGGTAACACGGTCGGAAAGTTGATCGTTGGACTCGAAGCGCTTGGCCCTGCTGGTGAGAGCGTAACGCTTGCCAAGCACCAAGCTTTTAAAGGTATCCCAGGTGCCTGATTGGTCGTCTCGGGCATAAACGTTAATTCGCCCTTTGCCTTTACCGAGTTCCGACCAGTCTTTAATTTGACCAGAAAAAATAGCACTTATTTGCTGTAGGGTCAGTTGGTGAAGTGGGTTGCGTGGATGCACTATTATGGCCAGTCCATCTATGGCAATGACATGCTCCGCATTGCGGCTGCGCATATCGCCCAGCGTGCTCAGCTCTGTGAATTCACCGTCTTTGATTGGGCGCGAAGCCATGGCGATATCGGCCTTTGCCAGTTTTAACCCAGTAAAACCCGTACTGGAGCCATGTGCAGCAATATCGACAAATACAGAATTGTTGCCAACTTTTGCCTGAATACGGACTTCGTTGGGAGCGTCTAGTGGCTGGACACTAATTTCATTCGCCCCTTTCGCAGTGAAATAGTCTTGAACCAAGTTGGGTGCCAGTTGTGCGCCAATAGTATTGGAGCCGTGTAGACTAAATAGCTTTCCATTGCTGTCTGGAGGAAAAGGAGGAAGTTCAGCGGTGGCGAAAGGGCTTAGAAGGTTAGTAGCAAGCAGTATTAATAGTATTAATGAGCGGCACAGTCGTTGAAGAAAAAGGTACATGTGATCTCAGAGCCTAGGGAAGTAAAACGAGGCCGCAAAATATGTCTTAATTGTGACAAAATGATGAAATATTCATGAAGGAAGCGTGCAAAAGTCTCAAATTTGAGTCCAGGACAATTTGCGGTAAACAAGACCATATTGCCGTAGCTTTTTGAAAGCTTGGGGCGAGCGATATTAATGGCTTATGAAATAAATATGAGAAGTATGGATCACATGCACTGTAAAATTGGCATGTGATCACGACTCAAGACTTACACTTAACAGGAGGGGAAAAGTCGGCTTACCAGAACTGGTAGGGCTGTTTCTACTCGGAGAATTCGTGGGCCCAGGTGTACAGAGTGAAACCCAGCTTCTTTTAACTTCTCAACTTCGTAGGCAATAAACCCCCCTTCAGGACCAATTGCCAGGGTGCAGGCCTCTTCGATATCCACTGGGCAAGCTGTGCCACCGACCGGGTGAGCAACCAGTTTTTGAGAGCCCTGACACAGTTCAGGTAGCTCATCTTCCACAAAAGGTTTAAAACGTTTGCGCAATAGAATTTCTGGCATTTGTGTGTCGACGGCTTGCTCGAGCCCAAGCAGGCATTGTTCAAAAAGCTTTTTCTCTTCTAGCCATGGGGTTTGCCAATAAGACTTTTCCACCCGGTAGCTATTGATCAAGACCAGCTTTTTAACTCCCAGTGCGGTGACATGCTGGATAATGCGCTTCAGCATTTTGGGACGTGGCAGCGCCAGGATCAGGGTGATTGGAGGAGGTGGTGGAGCGTTTTTACTTAGCTCCACCCGGAGCTCTACTTGCTGATCGGCGAGAGTAGTGATTTGCCCATAGCCGATATTTCCGTCCAGCAGACCTACGCGCAGTTGCTGACCGGGCTCGGCCCGGTGGACACTGACAATATGCTCTAGCCTACGGCCAGAGAGGCGGACGACATCAGGGCTGATAAAGTCCGTTTCTTGCAAAAGAATCAGATTCAAAATCAAGTCTCTTGAGACTATGGAGAATTGTTGGTTTTAGTGGCTTTTACAGGGGCTAGAGCTTAGCACTGGCAATGGCTCCTTTGCCGAGCCCCTCATAGGCGCGCACTTTGACTTCGCTGCCGGGGTACTGTTCGGCAAGAGTCGTGGCGATATATTGAGCCAGCTGCTCAACAGTGGTATCGCAATCCAAAATTTCACAGGCGCTTGCGGGCAACTGCAAAGTGAAATCTCCCTGTTGGGCTCTGTAGGCGAAGACCAGGCTATGTCCATTCTCTTTATTTTCTTCGCGCAGGTCTTCACGGGTACCCAGGTAAATATCTTTCCAACGTTGAGACCACTTTTGTTCTAGCGATTTGTCTCTCTTTCCATTAACAAAAATTTGGATGCGAGAGCGGTGGCCGTGGGCAATACGCTGGCAATTGCCCTGATGTTTTTTCAGACCGTGGCTGTAATGGTAAAAGGCATCCTGAATTTGCTCGTCTTCAAAAGATAGCTTGAGCTGCTCAACACTGGCAGGGAAGGAGTTAGCCAGTTGCTGAACACTCCAGCGGGCAACACTTTCAGCATTGATGCTATCACTCTCTACCAGGGCGAATGCCTGTTCTGGTCCAGATACTGAAATCTGCTCGCCGCTTGCGAGTTGCCACTTGAGAGAGATATTGCCGTCTTGATGGGCTAGCGCCAGGCCAGGGGCGAGGATCGGAACCAGGAGGCGGTGATCCAGCTGATCATCTAGCCAGTGGCGCAATGTCTTTTTAACGATACCAAAATCGCAAACCATGCCCTGGTGATCGAGAGCCCCATCCAGGGCGGCATTCGCTAGCCAGGTTTCGCCCACTAAACCACGCTGGTGGTCCAGGTAGCTGAAATCAACATTGGTCAAATTATCGACAAACAGATGCATGGTTAACTCTTCAGAACGGGATAAAGTAGTAGTCGCCTATTATAACCTGTTAATAGGGCTGGAACTTGCGCCTTTAACCCTCTATAATCGCGCCCTCTTCGGATGCACCGAAGATCGTTGTGGTGGCCCTTCCGGTCCCCTCGCAATGAGCAGCTGCGAACCCCGCCAGGCCCGGAAGGGAGCAACGGTAGCAGTGGTATCATGTGCCGAGGGTGTTGCTGGTTGGGCTGCCTCCTTAAACGCCTTCCTTTTTAAAGCTTTCCTTGATTCTTCGCCAGATGGCCTCCGAGGCTAATCGTCCCGCTGTCTGTTGGCAGCCGTACCCGATCACGCCGTATTTTTCCCCAGAAACCGCCGAATACGTGAGATTTTGTGTCGATCTGTATCTAACTCATAAGCTTACCGTCGCTGCTAGCAGCTTGCTTATGCTATAAACGGCGACAGTTATAGCTAGGCCCAATAACGATTATTTGAGGGGAAGATGAAGAAAGTTGCTCTTGCCATTGCCGCTGCAGTAGCGCTGTCTGCCTGTGACAGCAATCAGCAGTCACCAAAATCCATGGGGGTGGCTCAGGCCACCGCAGAAAGCCCAGCGGCCAAAAATGGCCCGCTGACTGCTGAGGATGCCAAGGCATTCCTCAATGATGCCCAGGCCCGCCTGGAGAAAATGGCTCAGGAAATGAGCCACGCCGCTTGGTTGGCATCCACTTATATCAATCTTGATTCGCAATATGTAGAAGCCCTCGCTTCCGAGCGCTATACAACGATGGCTGTGGAGCTCGCTTCGGAAGCGGCAAAGTTTAATGACTTGGAGCTCGATCCAGATACCCGTCGCCAATTGACCATGCTGAAGCAGGGTTTGGTGTTCCCGGCGCCGAAAGATCCCGCTTTGACCGCTGAGCTGGCCCAGATCGGCTCGAAAATGCAGGGTATGTATGGTGCCGGTAAGTACTGTCGGGAAGAGGAAGGGGCTGAAAAGTGTTACACCCTGACCGAGATGGGTCAGGTTATGGCTACCAACCGCGACCCAGAGCTGCTCAAGGATTTGTGGGTGGGCTGGCGTAAAGTTTCCCCTCCAATGAAGCCTCTGTATGAGCGTCAAGTGGAGATCGGCAACGCCGGCACTGAGGAGCTGGGTTACGATAACCTGAGTGTTTTCTGGCGCTCCAAATACGATATGGAGCCAGATGCCTTCGCTGCCGATATGGATGCTCAGTGGGGCAAAGTGAAGCCTTTGTATGAGGCATTGCATTGCCATGTACGCGCCAAGCTAAATGATCACTACGGTGATGAGGTAGTACCTGCTCAGGGTAAAATCCCCGCACATCTGCTTGGTAATATGTGGGCTCAGGAGTGGGGCAATGTCTATGACCTGGTCAAAGACGATGACATGCAGGCACCCTATGACCTGACCCAGCTCGTTGTTGACTCGGGTATGAGCGAGCAGGATATGGTCAAGGCGGGTGAGAAGTTCTTTACTTCTCTCGGCTTCAAACCATTGCCCAAAACCTTCTGGGAGCGTTCTCAGTTCACGCAGCCCCGTGATCGCGATGTTGTCTGTCACGCCAGCGCCTGGAATATGGACGGCCAGGATGATATCCGCATCAAGATGTGTATTAACAAGACCGGAGAAGATCTGGTTACTATCCATCATGAACTGGGGCACAACTTCTATCAGCGCATTTATAAGGAGCAGCCCTTCCTCTATAAAGAGGGGGCCAACGATGGTTTCCACGAAGCTGTCGGCGATACCATTGCCCTGTCTATCACACCTAAGTACCTGAAGGAAATTGGCCTGATGGATGAGGTGCCGGATGAGAGCAAAGATATCGGTTATCTGATGCAGCAGGCGCTGGATAAAATTGCCTTCCTGCCTTTTGGTTTGCTGGTAGATAAGTGGCGCTGGCAGGTTTTCAATGGTGAGGTTCAGCCGGCTGATTACAATAAGGCTTGGTGGAAGCTGCGCGAGGAGTATCAGGGTATCCAGGCCCCGGTAGAGCGCACCGAAGCGGACTTCGATCCGGGTGCCAAGTACCACATTCCCGGCAACACTCCTTATGCTCGCTATTTCCTCGCTCGCATTCAGCAGTTCCAGTTCCACCGTGCATTGTGTGAAGCTGCTGGCGAGACCGGGCCACTGCATCGCTGCTCTATTTATCAAAATGATGAAGCGGGCAAGAAATTGCGTACCATGTTGGCTATGGGTGCCAGTAAGCCTTGGCCGGATGCAATGGAAGCTTTGACAGGCCAGCGCGATCTGGATGCATCTGCAATTATCGATTACTTCCAGCCTTTGATGGCATACTTGGAAGAGCAGAACAAGGGTCGTCAGTGCGGCTGGTAATCTGCTAGCTTTGCGAGAAGTGGCCAAAAAAGGGGAGTGTTACTCCCCTTTTTTTGTTTAAAAAATGTCAGGACTGCATTTGAGTTAAGGGGACTTCAATTTCAGAAAACTCTACAGCGGCTTTAATAAAAGCCTCCATTGGAGGGTGAAGTGATCCAGTACCGGCCATATAGCGATTCATATTTTTGTGAGCCAGGCCGGAGTTGATTGTTGGGGTTGTATTGGTCTTGACGATCTTTAATAGGTCGAACCCGAGTGGTGGCCCCCGATCATCAATACCTGGAGTTAGGAATGAGTCACTCTCTGAGTGTGCAATGCTATACATCTTGAGTGTGTTGTCGATCGTATCCAGGTTTGAACCGGATAGCGATTTCACGGTACCACCAAGCCCTACGGTTTCGGTTATTGCGCTGTCACCCATATCGCGGTTGACATCAGCAGGCGTAATTCCGGGCATCAAAAAACCGCGTCCAACACCGGCCAAGCCGGTAAACCATTTTTCACCGAGTCCTGATATCTTGATGCCGAACTCGGTACCATTACGCGCCATGGTTGTGATAATACTGCTATGTGGTATGCCATTACCCGCATCTGCAATTGCTTTACAGGTGGCCATAATGGCGTTCAGGGAAAATGATTCATCTTGGTAAATCTGTGAGGCAATTTTCTCTATCCACTCTTTTTTAGGGCTGGCCTTGATAACACCAGGGAGGAGAATTCTGGAGAATATTAAAGTGGCAGCATTGGTCATTACATGGCAGTCATCGCCCATAAGTAGGCTTCTGCCGATGATTGGCAGGAAGTCAATCCCATCGACATCGGCAATGGCTTGATTGAGAACTGGGGCCACATTGTTCTCAACCCAGTGGAGGTAATCGATAGCGCTTTTTTCGTAAACGCCAAAGCGAATGGAGCTTCCACGAAAATCACCTCTGTCATCACTGAGGTTGGAGTAAGTTCTATAGCCAGAGAGTTGGTCCTCAACAATATACACTGACATTGAAGAGGTAATAATGCCGGCCATTGGTCCTACGGCATTGTGATCATGGCAGGGCTCTAAATCCACCTCCCCTTTTTTCATCATCTCTATGGCGGCTTCTTTGTTTTTTGCGAGCCCTTCAAATAGGAGGCCGGCAATAATTGCCCCCTTTAAAGGGCCAGAGGCCTGGTTCCATGTGATTGGTGGGCCGGCGTGTAAAATCAGATTTTTGCGCATGCCGGGTATATGATCCCCAGCTTTGCCAATCCCGATTAATATCGGCACGGACTGCTTCATACGTTTTATAGTTTCGTCATTAGCTTGTTGATTTAGGCCTCGGAATTTTGGCGTTGCCAGCTTTTCCAGAAGCTCCTCCATACTGGGCCTAAATTCAACATCTGTTTTCATGGCTATTCTCTTGAGTCCAGCAAGCTGGCATATTGCTTGGTAACGACATCCATATCGCGCAGCATCAAGTCTGTAGTACCGGTAATTACTTGAATCTGACGCTGTTCAGATAGTTTCATTTCCCCTTCAAAGCCTCGGCTGGCATAGTTGAGATGATCTTTGGCTTTGAGAAGGTTACTGCTGATTTCAGGGGTGTTGAGTGTGCTCTCCAAAAGGCGGGTTAGGCGACTGGAGTACTCTGTAAGGTCTTGTTGTAGCCCTTGATCCGCTTCAGCTGGTGAGATTTTCCAAAGTTTAGCAGCATAATTCTTGCAAATTCTTTGAGAAAGCATTCGCTGCCGACCGGCAATATTGATTAGTTCGGCAGAGTTGTGATTGGCGAGCTGCTGTAATTTAACCACGTAGCTGTGTGTTTCTGTTAATAGTTTATTGCTGCGCAGGAATAAGTCGGTTGCTCCTTCCCTGGTTACCGGTTGCAGACTGAGTTGCTTAAAGGGTTGCCATTCGCTCTGTACTTTTTTTAGCTGATCTTTGATTTTTTCTGCAGCTGGGAACGTATTGAGTTTCTGATTGTTACGCTCGAATTCCTGCACTGACCGTTTCAATACTTTCTGGTGGCGTTGTGCTTCGGGTTGTATACCGTTTAGGATAAATGCTTGCGTGATTCTTTGAGATAGCATTCGTTGACGCCCTGCTATATTAATTGCCTCTCCCATGGATAATGCTGCAACATCAAGACTTGCTATTAATAGGATAAATACCGCGGTTAACTTCATGTTTTGCTCTTTTGGTTTGACTTTTTAAGTTTGAGGTTTTGGGCCTGCCTGCTGGTTTTTCTGCTGCCCCATTTCAGAATTATTAGTGAGAGGGTTACCTTTCTGTTTTAGGGGCACTGTTGTTGCTCACTGTGGCATGTTACAAAAATTATCTAGAAAGCTGGTGTTCGCAATAAAATCATTTTGTTTTCTTTTAAGTGAGTGTTAATAATTTGTATGTTTTCAAAAATGAATCGATTTTCGATGTTGTGTTGTTTTTCTTAATTGTTGAGGAGGCTATATAACAAATTACTTTCGATAGATATCTAACCACTAATTCTTAATATTGCTATTAAGTGGTATTGATACTGAGGGGGGTGAGGTGTTGGTGGGTTTGGGGGCGCTAGGGTGAGAGGTCGATAGGAGAATTAAAAAAGGCCCTACCGGAGTAGAGCCTTTTATTTGCCGAGAAGGCGAAACTACTTAAAAGCTGTAGTTTATACCTGCACTGAATAGCCAGGCCTCGGTCTTGGTGGTGCCGCCATCGTAGTAGGCAACAAGTGTCCCAAGGTTCGATGCTTCCTGAATAAGCTCATCATCGCCCCAAAGATAGGCGAGGCCGGCATCTACACTCAGTCGGTCATTGTGTGTATAGGTGCCACCTATAGTCAGCCATTGGCGGTCGGTATCGGGAATGGACAGGGTGCGCCAGGTGATCGGCAGATCCAGGCCGGTTTCTTCTTTGATTGTTTCTTCTTCGTGGCGGTTGAAGCCGTCACGGGCTGCGCCTTCGTCATGGGCGTAGCCAAAGCGTACAGTTACTCTGTCATTAAAGAAGTATTCGGCGGCAAGGCTGTAGCGTGATCCATCTTGGAAGTTTTCCTCTTTAAGTTGAAGAGGGTTGAAACCTTCTCCGCCAGAAGGGATAAAAGCCTCTAGACGTTCGAAGCGGCTCCAGTGGGTCCACATATAGCCGAATGCAATGGCCCAATTATTCTCGAATCGGTGGTACAGCCCAAGCTCTAGTGTATCTGGTAGGTTCAGAGTTAGATTGCCGCTGGCATCGTCAAATGGGGCGTCTTCAGGTGTGACATCTGAATTGACATCACCCTTTAGCTTAGGGTCGTATATGGCATGGTAAGAAATACCCGCATGGGTGTTATCATCAATGCGCCACAGGGCACCAACGCTCCAGCTCACATCCCAGCCATCACCTTTCACATCAAGAATCTCGGCCCCGGCTAAAGTCGGGTTTAGCTCAAAATCACTTGGGAATGTTGTGCGCAGTTCCGCTTCGGCATAGAGGAAGTTGATAGATGCGCCAATGCTAAATGTATCATTAATATCATAGGCGACAGACGGCTGGATATTAAGGGTCAGCAAGTTGGTCTTGTTGGCGATAATGCTCCCGGGGAAGTCGTCGGGAAAGTCAGTTTCCAAGCCAAAGTCTGTATACATGGCCAAGCCCCAGGACCAATCATCGTTGATTGGTGCTGCTAAATAGCCATTGGGGATAAAGGCACTGGTTGCGTAGTCGTTGGCGTCAGCAATAACGGTTCCCGCATTGATAAACGTGTTGGGAGCAACTTGGGCGTAATAGGTTACATCACCGGTTACATCAATGCCGGGATCAACGTAGGTGATACCGCCAGTCAAAGTATAAGTATCGAACAGTGCAGAACCAGCCGGGTTGCGGGCTAGGATGGAGGCATTATCACCGATAGTGTTTTCGGCGGCGAAGGCGCGGCCAAGGCCGGATGCGCTGGTTTCTTGTAGGTAGAAGCCCGCGGCCATAGCGCCTTGGGAAACGGAGCCGATTGCTGCGGCTAAAACTGCATGTCGCAGGTATTTCTTATTCATGAGAGCCCATCTCTAAGTCTGCTGATTACTGAAAACCATAAGTAGCATTGGAAATGCTGAGATATGGAGGGAAGGCAATTAGATTTATATAGATACCTTCCATTTTCGTAGCAAATCCCTCGCTTTTAAACAGGTAAGGCAACAAGGAATTGCCTGTGCAAGGGAAAGGAGTCACTTTATAAAGAGAAAGGAGGCAAAAATCCATCGAATGTGAATTTTTTTTTTGCCTCTGTAAAAAAATGGTAATTTATTGGCCTGCACCGACACTTTTGCCATTGATAGATAGCTTTTTCAAGGTTATTTGGTACTTTTTGCCATTCTCTTCGCGCTGCACCAGCTTCACCAAGGCGTAGTTCCATTGAGGCGCAATCCAGACGGTCGTCTCTCTTTCTGAGTCCGCATCTCTAACTCGGCGTACCTTTATTGCTTCTACTTTCCCCATTGGTGTTTTTATTACTTCGGAGCCCTCTTTGGCGAAAGTGTACTTGCGAATCTTCTTACCGTCGGCGACCTCATACTGGAGATTTTCTTTGCCTGCGGCGACATCCAGTGTTAGCTGCATTTGATAGCTCAACTTATCCAGGATGTTTGGCGATACGTTTTCCATATCCCGTTCTGGGTTGGAGACGTTGAACACCATGCCTTTGTCGGGTTCGAAGCTGAGAATTGTACCGCGATCGCGGCCGAGTCCTTTGCGGCGATACTCATAGTGGTAGGGGGTAATATTGCCGTCCTGGCTGATAAAGCGGGAATATTCTTTAATACTGGCAAAAAGCGCAAAGGTATTAAAGTCCAGCCGCCAACTCCCTTCTTGCCCAGTAAGCTCACGAGTGGCTGTAACACTAATGCCGTTGTACCTTGCGGTATAAGTCGCCTTAAAGGGTTCCAATTGGCTGGCGAGAGATTGAGTGGAGAGAAAGAGAAAAAACAGAGAGGAGATAAAAATGCGCACGACAGAGCCTCGCAAAATCTGAACCTCTTTGAATACTAGCTGGCGCGACCCGCAAAGTACATTGCAATGCTGATCCCGCCAGCTTGGCTTTGCTTAACTATCGATTCTGGCGCCACTAAGAGGTAGAAGCTCGCCGTCCAGTTGCGAGCGGTCCGCCAGCATTTTTAGGCGCCCCTGGGCAAACCAGGTAACAGCCATGGGGTAAATGACGTGTTCCTGTACCTGAACCCGCTTTGCCAAAGATTCGGGAGTGTCCCCTTCCTTTATAGGTACGGCGGCTTGAACGATGGGTGGTCCGCCATCGAGCTCTTCGGTGACAAAATGAACGGTAACACCGTGCTCACTATCACCGGCTTCCAGAGCACGCTGATGGGTATGGAGCCCTTGATATTTTGGCAGTAAAGAGGGGTGAATATTGAGCAGGCGACCTCTGTAGTGGCGAACAAACTCGGGAGTGAGGATACGCATAAACCCGGCCAGGACAACCAAATCCGGCTGATGGCTGTCGATTTCTGCGATTAGCGCCTGGTCGAAGCTTTCTCTGCCGGAGAAGTTGCGATGGTCGACCACTGATGTGGGGACTCCGGCCTCGGTGGCGCGCTTGAGGCCGAAGGCCTCGGGCTTATTGCTGATTACTGTGCAGACGGAAAAGTCTGCCCCGGCATTTGCCGAGGCATCCAGGAGCGCCTGCAAGTTGCTGCCGCTACCGGAAATCAGCACGGCAACTTTGCATACTCCCTGTGACATTACAGGCCCGCCAGCTCTACGGCATCTGCGCCTGCCACAGCATCTTCGATTTTGCCCACGACGAAGGCGTCTTCACCTGCTTGCTTCAGGGTTTGCAGTGCTTGGTCGGCTTGTTCCGCAGGTACGCAAATTACCATACCGACACCACAGTTGAAGGTGCGGTACATTTCGCGGGCGTCGATGTTGCCTGCCTGTTGGAGCCAGCGGAACACTTCGGGCATCTCCCAGCTAGTGACGTCTACACGAGCAAGACAGCCTTCTGGGAGTACGCGGGGCAGGTTTTCCAGAAGGCCGCCGCCGGTGATGTGGCTGAGGGCATTTACCTGGACGCTCTTCATCAGTTGAAGCAGATTCTTAACATAGATGCGGGTGGGGGCCATCAATGCCTTGGCCAGCGTTTCGCTACCGCATTCCTGTTGTAAATCGGCGCCACTGACTTCGAGTACCTTTCGGATTAAAGAGTAGCCATTGGAATGGGGGCCGCTGGAAGCGAGTCCAATGAGCACATCACCACTCTTTACTTTTTTGCCATCAATAATCTCGGATTTCTCAACGACCCCGGTGCAGAAACCGGCCAGATCGTAGTCGTCGCCTTCATACATGCCGGGCATTTCGGCGGTTTCGCCACCGACCAGGGCACAGCCTGCCAACTCACAGCCTTTACCAATACCGGAGACAACCTCAGCGGCGATATCCACATTCAGCTTGCCAGTGGCATAGTAGTCGAGGAAGAAAAGTGGTTCGGCACCTGCTACCACCAAGTCATTGACACACATAGCAACCAGGTCGATACCAATGGTGTCGTGGATGCCCAGGTCCATCGCCAGGCGTAATTTGGTACCCACGCCATCGGTGCCGGAAACCAAGACTGGCTCTTTATAGCCGCTGGGGAGTTGGCAGAGAGCGCCAAAACCGCCCAGGCCTCCCATGACTTCCGGGCGGGAAGTGCGCTTGGCGACATGCTTGATACGCTCTACCAGGGCGTTACCTGCGTCGATATCGACACCGGCGTCTTTATAAGAGAGGGATGTTTCAGCGGATTGCGGCTTGGAATCGCTCATGATTCTTCCTGCAGTGGGTCTTCGAAGGGCGCGTATTCTAGCCGGGTCTTGGTCCGGTAGCCACGCCCAGTGGGCATCTCAATGAAGGAATCTGGTATTTATCTTCAGTTAAACGGCTAGAAACCCTCTAATAGTGAGAACTCGGGGCTGAGAGAAGTCGCTGACGCTGATACAATAGCCCCAATTTTTATCCCAGCCGTGGATTTTGGCGTCTTGCGCAATAACAACGATTTCGTGCAAGCTCACGGGTTGGAATGAGGTTTGGAGAAGAATCCTATGCACAAGCTGCTCCGGCAGGGATTGGTGTTGCAGTTTTTGGTCCTGTTGTTCGGTGCCCTAATTCTGCCAGTCCAGGCTCGAGTTATCTCGGACCTGTATGAAGTGGTCGAGGCTGTACCGAGCCGTGGGGCTACTGACCGCGCAAGTGCTGGCAGCCGGGGGCTGGAGCGGATATTTATGCGTGTCACCGGAGACGCAGCAATTGGCAGTAATCCAAATTTGCAGCCTATCCTGAAGAAAGCCCAGCATTTCCTAGAAGGTTACCGCTACACCAGCGAAGATAACCAGCTCTACCTTCATCTCTCTTTTGATCCCCAAGCTATTTCCAGGCAAGTCCATCAGTTGGGTTTGCCGATGTGGCCCAATAATCGCCCCGGCACTCTGGTGTGGCTGGCTGTGGATACCCTAAAGGAAGGGCGCAGTATCCTCAGGGAAGAAGATGCCCCGGAGCTCTTTTCGGTATTGGACGCTATGGCTGTGGAGCGCGGTGTGCCATTGGATTTCCCGGTGATGGACCTCAATGATCAGCACAATATGCCTCTTGGTGACCTTTGGGCTCAGAGTGAACAGGCCGCAGAGCGCGCTGGTTTACGCTACAGGCCGGATGCCACTTTGATGGGGCGCTTGCTTCAGGCGTCGGGACGCCGCTGGCAGGCTGATTGGTTATTACTGCACGGTGGTCGCAGTTATGCCTTTGATAGCAATGGTGGCTCTTTGGAAGAGGTTGCACTGCGCGGTGTTAATCAGATGGCTAACTTGCTTGCCCAACGCTATGCAGTGCGCCCCGGTATTGAGGATGCCCAACAGGGCTCAATTTTTGTGGAGTTATCTGGCGTGGATAGCTTTGCCGATTACGCAGAGGCCTCGGCCTATTTACAGGGACTGGCGCAGGTGAGCAGTGCAAATCTCCTTTCTGTGGAGGGAGATCGGATGCGCTTGGCATTGAGTGCCACCGTAGGCCTACGCAATTTGCGCGATACCCTGGCGTTAAATCATAAGTTGCGAGCACATGGGGACGAGGATGCCATTGAGTTGAATGGGCACCGTGCACCTTTGGGCAGCGCTGATAATCCGTTGCGCTATCGTTGGGATTGAGATGAGTATTCCGCAACAGTTGCCGCTGGGAGTATCCCTGCGAGACGATGCTACCTTCGATAACTTTTATCTGTCGGAGTCGGACCCCAACCGCCAAGTTGTAGCTCTGCTGCAGTCATTTGCCAGTGGGCAAAATCCCGAAGCGGTGATTTACATCTGGGGGGATGCAGGAAGTGGTGTTAGCCACTTGCTGCAATCTGCTTGTCAGAGTGCCGAGGCCAATGGTCGTAGTTTCCAATATATTCCTATGGCTGAATTGATGGCCATGGACCCGGTTGTACTGCTCGACGGCCTCGAGCAGTTGGATCTGGTGTGTATTGATGACCTGCACTTGTTAGAGGGGCAGCCCGAGTGGCAGACGGCGATGTTCCATTTATACAACCGGGTCAGAGACAGCGGTAGGCAGTTATTATTAGGGGCGCGAAAATCTCCGCGGGGGATGGATATCTCCTTGGCTGATTTGTTGTCGCGCCTGCAGTGGTCGCTGGTATTCCAGTTACAGCCAATGAATGATCGCGACAAAGTGGCTGCCTTGCGCAGGCGTAGCCGCCTGCGCGGCTTCGATCTGCCTGAAGATGTGGCGCAATACATTTTGCACCGCGCGCCTAGGGATACTCGCGCACTGTTCCTGCTGTTAGAGCAGTTAGATAGGGCCTCCCTGATGGCACAGCGTAAAATTACCATCCCCTTTGTAAAGCAGGTGCTGGATATCTAGGGTATCCAATTTGCCCCTAAGCCTAACTCATTAGTTGACCTAGGAGACTGTCAAAGAGTTCTGGGTCATCTGCCGCCGCCCCTTCTATAATCCCCCCCTTTTTGCTTCCTCTTTTGTTCCCAGGTTTGTATTCAATCTGGTGGTGACTAGAGCTGCACTTCTATTCTTCTTCTGTGAATTGGCTTTCATCGACCATATTAAATGGTGGTGGCCGCAGGGGCTGCATGGTGGTCTCCGTCTGCTTTTACCTCCAATGCCCACAGTTTGAGGAAATTGTTATGCCGAATATTCATAAAGTCCTCTATGTGAGCCATGCTGCTGAAGATGAGTCCAGTGGGTTGTTACAGGCTTTTGCCATAGCCCGCAATAATCATGCGGAAATTAAGGTGCTGTTGGTTTGCCCAGCAGTACCGGCGGGGTTTGAGGACTTTAGTAGCTTCTGTGTTAAGGCAATGCTGGAACGTGTAAATGAAGGAATTGCCGCAGCTCGAGAGCGTATGAAGCTGTCGAAAGAGCAGGTGAATATAGAGATCGAATCTGACTGCGGTCCACGCCCTGCAGAGAGAGTTATTCGCCGCGTACTTAGCGAAGGTTACGATCTGGTAATTAAAAATGTGGAGGGGCTGAGCCAGCTCAAGGGCTTCAAAGCCATTGATATGGAGTTATTACGCAAGTGCCCCTGCCCAGTGTGGCTGTGTCGTCCCATAGAGCGTGCGCACACTGAGATAAGGGTGGCCGTGGCGATTGATCCCGAGTGTGATGAGGGGAGTACTTACGATCTGGCGATCCGCTTACTACGTTGGGCGCGGGTGTTGGCGGATAGTTGTAACGGTATTTTACACGTTGTTTCCTGCTGGGATTATGACGTTGATGAGTTCTTGCGTCGTCACTTCCCTATCAGCGCCTCTGAAGAGGAGCTGGACCAGGCTACAGAAGCGGCTCGAGCTCAACACCGCTCAAAATTGGATGTACTTATTCGGGCTGCGGGTATCGGCGGGGATATTCAAGTTCACCATGTCATTGCTCACCCAGATAGCTATATTCCCCTGCTGATCGATGAGGAGGGGCTGGATCTCCTCATCATGGGTACTGTGGGTCGTGCGGGTATACCCGGTTTTATTATGGGAAACACTGCCGAGAATATTCTGCAAAAGGTGAGTTGCTCTCTGCTTGCGTTAAAGCCCAGTGATTTTGTTTCTCCCATCAAGATATAGCACTTAATATGGGCATGCGGTGTGTCGGCAGTATAGTTTTTTCTATGACCTAGCTGGCCATGGCTCACTCAGGGTAGGGCCGTCATGGGGCGGAGAGGAGTTAGAACCGCAATATCTATATTAGGAGAATAAAAAATGATTAAAACGTTGGCCAAATGGCTTGGCGGTATTTTGTTATTGGGGGTTGCGGCGGTTTCTGTTGTTGCGGTCAACGCGATCTATTTTAAACCCTGGTCAATAGATGTGTACTTTGAGCGGGCCTTTTTCAAGCTCGGCAGTACCAGTCCAGAAATTCTCTCCCAGTTGCGATTGCTCGAGCAGTTTGGAATCGATGGACACAATGCCCATCTTGATGACGCTTCTGAGGCTGAACAGCAGCGCCAGATGCAGATGATTAAGGATGAGCTTGCCGTTCTGCAGGAGTACGATCGTGCAGGTATGGATGGCCAGCAAGCGATCTCTTACGATGTATTTGCCTACTTTCTTGGCAATATGGTGGAGGGGGAGCGCTGGAAACACCACAATTATCCGCTTAACCAAATGTTTGGAGTGCAAAACAGCCTGCCGGAGTTTCTTGCGGAAGTGCACCAGATTCATAATGTCAAAGAAGCAGATTATTACCTTTCCCGCCTGAGTGAGGTTGACCGCAAATTTTCACAGGTGCTTGATGGCCTAAAAATCCGTGAGCAAAAAAACATCCTGCCTCCCCGCTTTGTTATCGACAGCGTGCTGGAAGAGATGCAAGAGTTTATAGCGGTACCGGCCCATGAGAATATTCTTTATACCTCCCTTGAAGAACGCCTAAATAAAGTTGAAGGTCTGGCAGATGGGGAGCGGGTGCGTATCCTCGCTCAGGGAGAGGCCTTGATTGATGCAGAAGTATATCCTGCATATAAGAATCTGATTGCTTACTATCGTGAGTTACAGCCCAAGGTTTTCGAAAATAATGGTGTTTGGGCGCTTCCTGATGGGGAGGCGTTTTACGCGTACCAGGTTCGTAGCCACACCACAACGAATTTGTCCCCCGAGGAGTTGCACCAAGTTGGTATTGAAGAGGTGGCAAGAATAGAGGGGGAGATGAATCGTATTTTCTCTTCAGTTGGGCAAGATAGCGGCAGTATCAGCGCCCGCTTTTCTGTGATTAACAATGATCCCCAGTTTTTATACGAAGATTCGGATGAAGGGCGCGAGCGCATAGTTGCCGACTACCAAGCGATGATCGATGAGATTAATGCTGGGCTAGGAGATTATTTCGATGTGAAGCCGGCGATGGGGGTTGAAGTACGGCGGGTACCAGAATTTAAAGAGCAGGGCGCACCGGGGGCTTACTACAACCCTCCGGCTATGGATGGCTCCCGTCCGGGGGTTTTCTATGCAAACCTGCGTGATGTTCATGAAACCAAGAAATTTGGTATGCGCACGCTGGCCTATCACGAAGCGGTTCCCGGCCACCACTTCCAGTTGGCGATTGCTCAGGAGCTAGAGGGTGTGCCCACTTTCCGCAAATTGGGTTTGTTTACGGCTTACGCTGAGGGGTGGGCACTTTATTCTGAGCAGGTTGCCAAGGAAGCGGGCTTTCAGGAAAACCCCTACGATGATCTTGGCCGTTTGCAGGCCGAGATGTTCCGTGCGGTGCGTTTGGTGGTGGATACTGGTATGCACTACAAGCGCTGGAGTCGCGAAGAAGCCATCGAATATATGGTGGAAAAAACTGGCATGACCGAAACCGAAGTGACCACAGAAATCGAGCGTTATCTGGTAATGCCTGGGCAGGCACTGGCCTACAAGGCTGGAATGTTAAAAATTCTGCAGTTGCGTGATCGGGCCCAGGCGGAGCTGGGCGAGGCGTTTGATATTCGCCAGTTCCACAATGTGGTGCTGACCAATGGGGCCTTGCCATTGGCAATCTTGGAGCGCCAAGTGGATGACTGGATTGCAATTAAAAAAGGATAAGGTAGTTTTTAACTCCTTTAGATAGTTGCAAAAAAGGCCACTCTGAGAGTGGCCTTTTTTATTGGGTGCTATTTACCCGGTGAAGTTAGCTCTTAGCTTTAACGCTTGCAACCCAGCCGTCTACCAGTTCTTCGAGAACATTTAGAGGTACCGCACCGTTAGCTAAAATGGTGTCGTGGAAGCCGCGCACATCAAATTTATCACCCAGCTCGGCTTTGGCTTTCTCTCGCAGCTCAATAATTTTCAGCATACCGATTTTGTAAGCCGTCGCCTGACCAGGCAACACAATGTAACGCTCGATGGCTTTAACCACATCGCCTTTCGGGTTTGGTGTATTTTCAACCAGATAATCGATAGCCTGTTCGCGAGTCCACTTTTTGGCATGAAGTCCGGTGTCTACTACCAGGCGACCTGCACGCCACAGCTCCATTGCCAGGCGGCCAAAGTCTGAGTAGGGGTCTTCATAGAAGCCCAGCTCTTTCGGTACTAACTCTGAATAGAGGCCCCAGCCTTCGGTGTAGGCGGTGTAACCGCCGTACTTACGGAATTTGGGGATATCCTGAAGCTCTTGTGCGATAGAGAGCTGCATATGGTGACCGGGGATGCCCTCGTGGTAAGCCAGTGCTTCCATTTGGTAAGTGGGCATATCTTCCATGTTATACAGGTTGGCGTAGTAAATACCTGGGCGCGAGCCATCGGGCGCCGGGCGCTGATAGAAAGCTTTACCTGCGGATTTTTCGCGGAAAGGTTCCACAGCTCGTACATCCAGGTCGGCTTTGGGCTTAGTGATAAACAGCTCGTCCAGGCGGCCCTTCATAGTGTCGATAATGGCGGTAGCCTTCTCCAGGTATTCCGCTTTACCTTCCTCAGAAGTGGGGTAGTAGAACTGCTTGTCGGTACGCATGAACTCGAAGAATTCTTGCAGGTTACCCTCAAACTTCACTTTGCGCATAATCTCGCGCATTTCATCGTGAATCCGCGCAACTTCCTTGAGGCCAGTCTGGTGGATCTCATCGGCTGTCATATCGGTGGTGGTGTATACACCGAGGCGGAACTTGTAGAAGTCATCACCGTTGGCCAGCTTCCAGGCGCCGTCATCGGTAGTGGCTTTCTTTTCCAGTTCCTGTAAGTAGCTGATCAGTTTTTTGTACGCTGGGCCAGCGCTCTCTTGCAGGGCGGTGCTGGCTTTATCGATCAGCGCTTTTTTCTGTTCGGCGCTGATTTCCAGCTTTTCGACTTTACCTTTGAAGTCAGCAAAAAGCGGACTGTCTTTCTCACCTTCAAAAGGTGCGCCGCTGATCAGGTTTTGTGAGTCGCTGATCACATAGGGGAAGACAAACTTCGGCACAATAGTACCGGCCTTGGCGTTGGCTTTCAGGTTCTCTTCCAGTTGGGCAAAGTATTGGGGCATGCCGTTCAGTCGGGCGATGTAAGCCTCGGCATCACTCACTGCATCGATACGATGCTGGCTGATCAGCAGGGATGCCGCACTGGTATGGGTGGCATACATCTGGTTAACCGGGTAGTAGTGGTTACGCCACTTGTAGCCTTCAATGTCTTGCTCAAGATTGCGCTTGGCAAGACGCAGGCTCAGGCGAGTGGCTTCATCCAAAGTATTGGGGTCAACCTTATTAAGCTCGGCGAGCTGGCGCTTGTTAATTTCCAGTGTTTCTTTGGCGAATTCTGGGGAGAGATTATCCCACTTATCGTAATCTTCTTTTTTGCCCAGGAAGGTTTTGAACTCCGGACTGCGAGACAGATGCTCCTGGAAGAAGTCCTCGAACATCTGGTTTACCTGCTTGATGGCCTCTTGGCTCACCTTGGCAGTGCTGTCTTGAATGGACTTGCTTTCCGCGGTGACGGAGGCAGCATTCTGCTGTGTAGCTTCGGGGGCGCCGCGGTCACAGCCACTGATAACCAGCGCGCTAATGGCAGCTGCGATCAGGGTTGGTTTCAACTTCATAAGCATATTCCCAGTGTTCGGATAATCATTGCTATATTGTGCCACTTGGGTGGCATTCTTTAGGTTTTTGAGCTAATTCTGGCCGCGCTTAACGTGGCGAGAACAGCGCACTCCAGAGGGTATTGTGCGCACTAGATGGGTCTTTGACTAGGGGCAGTATTCTGGAGCCATGTCCGGAGTGATTTCCTCCCATAAAAAAAGCGGGCAGTGCCCGCTTTTTAGGTAATTCCGCGATTAGGCGAAATTCTGGTTTACAAATTCCCAGTTCACCAGCGCCCAGAAAGCTTCCATGTACTTAGGACGCAGGTTGCGGTAATCGATGTAGTAAGCGTGTTCCCATACGTCGCAGGTCAGCAGTGGGGTAACGCCTTCATCAGTCAACGGAGTGGCTGCGTTGGAAGTGTTTACGATAGCCACTGAACCATCGGCTTTTTTCACCAGCCAGGTCCAGCCAGAGCCAAAGTTGTTTACCGCGCTGGTGGTGAACTCTTCCTTGAACTTGTCAAAGCTGCCGAATGCTGCGGTGATAGCTTCTGCAACAGCGCCAGTGGCTTCGCCGCCGCCGTTGGGGCTCAGGCAGTTCCAGTAGAAAGTGTGGTTCCATACTTGTGCGGCATTGTTAAATACGCCACCGGAAGAGGATTTGATCACTTCTTCCAGGGATTTATCGGCGTCAGCAGTGCCTTCCAGCAGACCATTCAGCTTGTCAACGTAAGTCTTGTGGTGTTTACCGTAGTGGTACTCCAGAGTCTCTTCAGAGATATGGGGGGCCAGGGCATTCATCGCGTAGGGGAGTTCGGGCAATTCGAAAGCCATGGTGTCTTCCTTCCTTTGTTTAGGGTTATTGGTGAGAGCATTCTACACGCGCCGTATGCCAGAATTAAGCCGGCGCAGTAGAATAGGGGATTTTGGGACGTTTTCCTCGAACTCAAGGGGTGGTGTTTGATGACACCAATGTTTTGCTGTCGTCTATTCTTACTTGTGGCCGATTACTTTTTCGTCAATTTTTGGTATAACTGCCGCATAATTCGACGAATCTGTCCCGGCTTGATTGTCTCTAAGTAATGAATTTAGCGGTGCCGGGCGGGACAATCCCGAACTGACCAGTACCGAACCCACCAGATTAGTTACCGGGTGTATTGATACATGCAACGTAGAGAGCCCACACTGGACGGCAGCGCCGCCATCGAACCCGCACTGGAGCCCAGCTCTCCTGAGCGCAGCGAGCAGGCCCAGGAACCACAAGTGATCGTTGAGGAGCGCCGCGGTGGCTTCTCCTTCCTAGGCCTCTGTGCCTTGGTCTTAGCCATGGGGGGACTTGCTGCTTCTGGTTTCCTCTACCAGCAGTGGCAGGAAAGCCGTACCCAGCTGGTCAACGCGGAGCATCGCATAGCCGATGCCGAGAACCGGATTGCTGAGCTGGAGAAGCGCTTTAGTCTCTCCGATGAGGAGTCTACAGCTTCCGTTGAGGTGCTGAGCGCCAAGGCCAAGGAGAACTCCTCCGAGATCCGCAAGCTTTGGGGGGTGGCTTACGATACCAACCGCAAGAGTATTGCAGCCAATAAGGCCGCAAACGAAGCTAACAAGAAACAAGTTGCTTCACTCAACAGTAAGCTCGGTAGTCTCGATGCCAGTGTGAAAAAGATTGCTGCGGTTGAATCTGCCCTGGCGGAATTGCGTAAAGGCAGTATCGAGAGCAAGCGTGAGATGACCGACAAAATTTCACGCCTGGAGCGTCAGCTGGCCTCTGTGCGCAGTGATCTGACTATGCGTGTCGGAGCCAATGAAGAGGCAGTGGAGTCTATTGATGCCTACCGTCGCTCGGTGAACAAAGATCTGGTACAACTGCGCGATGCGATTCGCTCTCTGCAGTCCAGTGAGCCTACAGCCTCCTCAATGTAGTTTTTCAGGGGCTAGAAAAGGCGAACCTTGGGTTCGCCTTTTTTATTGCCTGTGGAAAATTTATCGCCATTTTAATAACAGGCCAATAACCCTACATTTCGTGTAGAATCGCCGGCCTTGAGACGTTAATCGGAGTTGGGCATGACCACTATCCGCCAGGATGATCTGATCGACAGCGTTGCTGATGCGCTGCAATTTATCTCTTACTACCACCCACAGGACTTCATTCAGGCCCTGAACAAGGCTTATGAGAAAGAGGTCAACCCGGCGGCCAAAGACGCCATGGCTCAGATCCTGATCAATTCACGGATGTGTGCCGAGGGCCACCGCCCTATCTGCCAGGATACCGGCATTGTCACCGTGAAGTTGAAAGTGGGTATGAATGTGCGTTGGGAAGCGGACATGAGCGTTACCGACATGGTCAACGAAGGTGTGCGCCGCGCTTATCAAAATGCCAGCAACGTGTTGCGCGCCTCTATTCTTGCCGACCCAGATGGCGCCCGTAAGAATACCGGCGATAACACTCCGGCAGTGATTCATTATGAAATCGTTCCTGGTGAAACTGTGGAAGTGTATGTGGCAGCCAAAGGTGGTGGCAGTGAAGCCAAAACCAAATTTGCCATGCTCAACCCCTCTGATTCTGTAGTGGATTGGGTTCTGAAGATGGTGCCTCAGATGGGGGCGGGCTGGTGTCCGCCGGGCATGCTGGGTATTGGCATTGGCGGTACTGCTGAGAAAGCTATGTTGCTGGCCAAAGAATCCCTGCTCGACCCTATCGATATCCAGGAGTTGCAGGAGCGCGGTGCTTCCAACCGTGCCGAAGAGTTGCGCCTGGAACTATACGATTCCGTCAACAAGCTGGGTATTGGTGCCCAGGGCCTGGGTGGCTTGACCACTGTCTTGGACGTGAAAGTGAAGGATTATCCCACTCACGCAGCAAATAAGGCCGTAGCAATTATTCCCAACTGTGCCGCCACTCGTCATACCCACTTCACTCTTGATGGCTCTGGCCCCGCGCGCCAGACTCCGCCGAAGCTGGAAGACTGGCCGGAAATTACTCGAGAAGCTGGCAGCAATACTCGCCGTGTCAACCTGGATGCCGTTACTGCAGAGGATGTACAGAGCTGGCAGCCTGGTGAAACCTTGCTGCTGAATGGCAAGATGCTTACTGGTCGCGACGCCGCTCACAAGAAAATGGTGGATATCCTAGCGAAAGGGGAGAAGCTGCCAGTGGACCTGACTGGCCGCTTTATCTATTACGTAGGGCCAGTAGATCCTGTGCGCGATGAAGTAGTTGGCCCCGCAGGCCCAACTACCGCCACCCGTATGGATAAATTTACGCGCACCATGCTCGAAGAGACCGGCCTGCAAGGGATGATCGGTAAGGCAGAGCGTGGCCCAATGGCAATTGAAGCGATTCGTGACAATAAAGCGGTGTACCTAATGGCTGTGGGTGGCGCTGCGTACTTGGTGGCTCAGGCGATTAAAGCCTCCAAGGTAATTGCCTTTCCGGAGCTGGGTATGGAAGCCATCTACGAGTTTGAGGTGGAGGACATGCCAGTAACCGTAGCAGTCGATAGCCAAGGTGAGTCTGTGCATACCACGGGACCATTGATCTGGAAAGCGAAAATTGAGGAGGGTATCGCCTAAGGGCTGCCCCAATTTAAATAAGCCGGGTCCGCGAGGTTCCCGGCTTTTTTGTCTTCAAGCTTTTCGGGGTGAAGTTTGGCGGGACTAGGTTGTCTTCTCAGCTAGTCACGGTAAAACAGGCATAGTAAAAGCCTAACCTGATGCCTCAATTAGATTCATTCTGGTACAGCCCACTCCAAAAGCCTCTACATCCCCAGCTCTGGGTAAAGCTGCAAAATGGTTTCTCTTAACCAGCGATGGGCGGGGTTGTTGGTTTGTGACTTATGCCAAATCAGCTGCAGGCTGACCTTGGGGAAATCCATAGGCAGCTCAATTGTACGAACAGGTAGTGCTCGGTAATGAGAGGACTTCATCATCCTTGCGGGTACAACGGCAATTAAATCGGTGGTGGCGACTATATGAGGAAAGGAGGAAAGGTGAGGGACACGCAGGCAAA
This sequence comes from Microbulbifer mixtoriginis (SeqCode), assembly GCF_052466765.1. Taxonomy (NCBI): domain Bacteria; kingdom Pseudomonadati; phylum Pseudomonadota; class Gammaproteobacteria; order Cellvibrionales; family Microbulbiferaceae; genus Microbulbifer; species Microbulbifer mixtoriginis (SeqCode). Next base: position 1,122,108 of record NZ_CP174289.1, on the reverse strand, counting down.
TATTGCGCTGCAATTTATTCGGTCTGGCCAGCCTCTCCATCGGTGAGCCTACGGGGTTTCCTCTCAGCAATGATATTTGTGGTATTGATTGAAAATCCGCCTCAGAGATGGATTTTCCTACCTTCTCATTATGCTCCCCTGCGATCACCACCAATTCTTCTTCGGCAATAATCAGGCTGCTGTAATTGGGAGATTCTAATGGTAAATAATCGATAATTAAGTCGACTTCACCATTGCTTACCATTCTGGAAGTCATCTCTGATTCGTCAGGTAATATTGTGAGCTTTATCCCTGGTGCATACTCTCGTAGCCAGGCGCTGAGTCCTGGAATCATAAGGGTTTCCACCACATCTGGTAGAACAATCGAAAAATCCCGTTCTGCCTCGCGATGTTCAAAGTCGAGCTGCCGGAAGCTTGATCTCACTGCCCCAAGAGCCGTGTGAATGGAAGGGTGTAGTGCCAGCGCACGCTCGGTAGGGCGTAGGCCTTTTGCGGTGCGGATAAAAAGTGCATCGTTATAGGTGGATCTCAAACGCTTTAAGGCAGCACTTACTGCAGGTTGGCTCATGTGTAGCTTTACTGCAGCCCTAGTCAGGTTGCGTTCGACCATCAGGGCATCAAATACAGGCAGTAAATTCAAGTCCATTGATCTGAGATGATTCGACATTATCAATCTCACAAATAATGCTGTTAATTATTATTTATTAGAATTCAATCATCCGCCTGATTATATTTCTGGTCAATCAAATTCTTAAATTTTCTAGTGCAAATGATGAGGGACACTCTGTACATCGCTATTAGATGGATGTAATCAAACTGCCGGGTTTTGATTGTTTATATAGTTTTACGGAATTCCAACGCTAATAAAAAGGAGCAAATATGTCGATCAATCACGATGCGGCCCCTTTCAGGGCTGGATACAGGGCGCGAGTGAAAGGCCGTTACCATGGATGGCTTCATCTAATGGGTATTCTAGCTATTGGTGCCGGAGTTTGTATCTTCTGCATGTTTCAATTGGATTTGTTAAAAACTTGGGAACTGTTAGTGATCCCCGCAGGGACTGTTATATATAATTTTTCTGAATACGCTAGTCACCGTTGGGCTGGTCATAAAAAGATTCGGATTGCAGGGCTGTTTTATCGCAGACATACCGGGGATCATCACAGTTTTTTCTCTCCACCCCTATTTTCTATTGACTCTACCAGAGACTGGAGAATAGTACTTTTCCCCACTTATTTAACTGCGACTCTTGCTTTAGTGATTGCGCCAATTTTAGGATACTTTTTCTCCATACTTTTTTCGATGAATGCTGGTTACCTCTTGATTGTGACTATGGTGGGAAATCATTTGGGTTATGAATTGTTGCACTTGGGATACCACCAGCCTCTAGATCATTGGTTCCATCGAGTTCCCGTTTTGCGTGAGTTGGCTCAATTGCATCGCATACATCATCAACGTAAGTGGATGAATAAATGTAATTTTAATTTGACTATCCCTCTGTTTGATCTTTTGCTGGGCACTTTTCACTGGAAATCTATTGGATCTTGTCAGAAGAGTGGGAGTTAGAGCTCTACAGAATGCTTGGTTCAAATAGAACCCGTCTTCTCCAGCTGGGTCAACATTAGTTCTCGAATAATCGGCACTGGCGCACTGCCAAAGCTTAGAAAGCTTTCATGGAATTTCTTTAAGTCGAATTTATCTCCGAGCTTATTCTTTACTTCTTCGCGTAAGGCAAGGATTTCTGTAAATCCGGCAAAATAGCTGGTGAGTTGAACCTGGCTGAGAGTTGCTCTACGCCACTTCCCCTCCGCCTCAGCCCGTTGTTGAAAAGCCCCATCAACCATTAAATTCATTGCTTCGGCTTCTGTCATCCCCTTGACTTGTACACCGTAATCCAAAATGGTGTTGGTAATCACGCGTAAATTCCACTTGTAGTACATCAGCCAGAGTTCCGGCGAAAAATCACCGTATCCAGCCTCCAGCATCATACGTTCGGCATAGACCGCCCAGCCTTCAATCATGGCGCTGTTACCAAAGATGGTTTTAATAATGCTCGGAGACTGGTTGGCATAAACCAACTGGGTATAGTGACCGGGGATGGCTTCGTGAATGTTCAATATTTGCAAAGTGTAATGGTTATATTCCCGCAGCAGGCTATTCGCTTGCTCGTCACTGTAATTCTCTATGGGCAACACATTGTAATAGGTATTGGCATCCTTATCGTAGGGACCAGGCGCATTGATAGAGGCAACAGCAAAGCCGCGTAGATAGGGGGGGGTAGTGCGTACTATTAGTGGCTTTTCTTTGTCCAGGTCGAGTAGATTGTGCTGTATGACAAAGTTTGCCAGCTGTGGTATTTGCTTTTCTATCACCTCTTTGAATGTATCTTTACTGGCATGATTAAGGGATAGTTTTTCGAGTAGGCGCCGGACCTTTTCCATTTGATTTGATGGTGACTGGGTATCGGGAAAATGTTTCGGCCAAAGTTGCTCGGTGAGCGCCGCCATTTTACTGTGGACCTGTTTTTTTTCTTCCAAAGCACGCAGGTAAAGGGCGCTGGCGCTGGTATCAATCTGAATATCAAAGCGGAATTTTTCTTCATATAGTTTTTCTCCAATACGGAAATCACGAAACCTTGCAGATTTTTCCAGGCTGGTTTGTAAATTTTTTAAAAAGTTTACATAGTCTTTTATCGCTTCACGGGAGGCGTGCAGACGTTGCCTGAATACTTCTTTTTCATCATCAAACATCTGGCTGCTTTCTACCAGGTTTTCTACCCTAGTTCCAAAAACTTCCAGGGCACCTTCGTTCTGTTGAATAGCCAACATTAATTGTGGCGCGGCGGGCCTACGGATAGCCTGTTTTGCGGCTTGGTAGTAATCGGGAACCAAGCGCATACGCGTATTGAAGGTGCGCAGTCGGTTCTTGAGGGGGGCGTACTCGGTATTTAAAATCAGGGCAAAAGGATGGGATACGTTATATATGGAAGGGTCCCACTGGTAGGATTTGAAGGTGGTATATTCCCACTGCAGGCGCTGTAGGAAATTCATAATAAGCGCCATATCGGTGAGGGAAGAAATACTGAGTAATTCACTATCCAGAGCGGCGAACTTGCGTTCATAAGTTTGAGCGAAGTCCAGTAGATAGGCGCGGAAGGCCTTGTCAGGCACTTGTAAATGTATGGCAGCCTCATAATAGCCTTCGCGGACTGCCCAGGAAGGAAACAGTTTCCACAGACCGTTAACGAACTGTTGGCTCAGCTGCTGAAAGGCCAGTTCCATCTCGGCACGCATTTCAATCATCGTTTCAACTTGAGGGGGCACTATGCGCTTCCTATCGGTACCTTGGGGGCCACAGGCACAAACAAGGGTGAGCGACGTCAAAATCAACAGTTTAAGAGGGGCTTTCATGGCGATCCTTGCCAAAAGGGGTTTATAAACGCTTGTATATCTGCTTAAAAATTATCATATCGGCCGGAGACCCTTGATCAGCCTGACAATGGTTGTTTACACCGTGAATTGATATCCAAGCATTTAGCACACTGTCCCATATTGGCGAGTGAAAACCGTAGATAATGCGTTTTTAACGTCTGCGCTTGTGTCGTGGAAGAGCCCCGGTTAGAGTGAGCCCCACGTGAAATAACCGATAATAAACAAGGTTTTGAGGATTTATTCATGACTGAGCTAGCCCAACAACAGTGTGAAGCCTGCCGCGCCGATGCCCCTCTCGTCAGCGATGACGAGCTGCCAGGATTGCTGCGCCAAATTCCCGATTGGACGCCAATGACCCGCGACGGCATTATGCAGCTGGAGCGCGTGTTCAAGTTTCGGAATTTCAAGCAGGCCTTGGCGTTTACTAACCGTGTAGGTGCCATCGCAGAAGAAGTGGGCCACCACCCGGCACTGCTTACCGAGTGGGGTAAGGTAACAGTGACCTGGTGGAGCCATGAGGCCAAGGGGTTGCACAAGAATGATTTTATTATGGCTGCGCGCACCGACCAGCAAGTAGATGCAGACTAAGCATCTCCCAAGGGCGCATCTAGCGCCCAATTTTCTGCCATCCCGCGTCATTTCTAAACTGAGGTTGCCCTAGAAGGAACCCTTCGGCTCTATTCACTCCGCTAAATACCTCCTGGTTCCGGAGTCGTGGAGTCGCTCGGTAGCCCCTGTAAATCAATAGTTGAAAGTGTGTGCCCTGGATAGAAGGAGAGAGATTTTGTCTGAGTATACTTCTACAGTGGTCTGGCAACGTGATGACCAGATTTTTACCGACAATCAATACAGCCGTGCTCATACTTGGCAGTTTGATGGCGGTTTGTCAGTTCCTGCCTCTTCATCTCCCCATATTGTCCCAATCCCCTACTCACACCCGGAAAATGTCGACCCAGAAGAAGCTTTCGTGGCGTCGCTATCTAGTTGTCATATGTTGTTTTTCCTTGCAATTGCCGCAAAAAGGGGGTTCGTCATTGATGAGTATCGCGATGAAGCGATAGGCGTGATGGATACAATAGAGGGGGGTAAGTTGGCCATGACTAAGGTCACCCTGAGGCCTTTGATCCGCTTTTCTGGCGAAAAGAAACCTAGTCGCGAGCAATTGGAAAAAATCCACCATATTTCCCACAAGCAGTGCTTTATTGCTAACTCCGTAAAAACGGAAGTGGTTACTGAGATTCGGGAGGTATAACTACTCATTGAAGTGAGTAGGTTTCATAAATACTGATGTAGACGGCAGTATGTTTAAAGTTATTGAAACTGTGGCTTCAGTTGAGGATTTTCTGCGCCTCAGGCAGATTAGTGGGCTATCCCCAAGAAGTCGGGAGGCTGCAGAAAAGGGGTTGCCAAATAGTCTCTATGGCATTCACATTCAAACTCGTTCAACCACCATTGCCATGGGGCGGGTGGTTGGTGATGGAGCCTTAAATTTTGAGATTGTGGATGTCGCTGTCGCCCCAATTTTTCAAGGTCGAGGGTTGGGAAGGGTTGTGATGGAACACATTATGTCTTATTTGGATCGTGAAGCGCTTCCTTCTGCTTATATAACCCTTATGGCGGATGTACCGGAACTGTACGAGAAGTTTGGCTTTAAGTTAAGCAGCCCTGAAAGTGAAGGGATGTACATGTTGAAGTAGATCTATTTCAAAGTATGTAAATTCTTGGCTGTGATTAAGGCCATATTGGGTATCGGGCAGAGTGTTTTATATTCAGCGATGCTTTTAGAGTAATTTGTACACCTTGTGTTTCTTTCTGTTCATTTTTTTAGTGGCTTAAATACATCCGTGATATCTCCAACCAATTTGGGGTTCTTTGGGTCGGCAACCCGCTTTCCTGTGCCCTTTGAAAAATCGATTCCATGTAAATCTACCCAAACAATATTTGGATTTTTAACCCAGTTGAAATAGTAAATTCGGCGGTTTAAATCAATCACCGAAAGCCACCAAGTGGGATAAGTAGCTGGTTCTTTAGTTCCTTCTTCCTGGCTGGGACGGCTATAAGGTGCGCCAAAAGGAACGGCCACAGTGCGGATTGCACTTAGGAGGTAAGAGACTGCCTGAATAGCATTGGCAGGTTTTGGTAGATTGTGTTGATAGTAAGATAATCTAACAAAACGGTCAGCGCCATCAATCCCTCCAGGAACAGATTTAAGCCCTCCAAAGCCTTGGTAAAAAGGCAGGTTTTGGAGCTGCCATCCATATGGTGGGTCATTTGTCATGACCGAAAATTTCTTACCGTGATGTACAACTAATTTACCATCGATTATTTCGAAGATAGCTGAATCACCACTTGGGTCCTCTATTGCCATATGTGCACCAAGTACTTCGCCACCAACTTTCACTGGCGATATGCGTATATTTTTCATCCCAATGACGGCATCTGCGACTGTAGCATGGTTATCGAGAATAAAACGCAGCCAGCGCATATAGGATACTCCTGGCGTATTATTTGGTTTGGCGTAGCGGGTTGCTCCAAGATATAAAATATGTGCTGTTAGACCTTTCTCGTTAATTCCGTCGGTAGCACCGCCATTATTTGAGAAGCCATATTGGCGGGCATAAGGAATAATACTTTGTACAACACTTCCATATTTTGAAGTCCATTTGGCGGGGTTATGGCCATCCTCACCAACCATCTTCATACCTCGAGGATTTATAAAAAGAATATCCTCAAAAGAATGTCCCCAATCCATTGATCTGGCGGCAAAAACACCTTGCTCAGTATTCCAGGTAACCCGGGAGCATGCATAGAGTATCGATGGCCAGGAAAATAGGAGCAACGTTATAATCAACGGCACTTTATTTGTAGCTGTTTTGATCACTTCTTGACCTGTATATTTAGGGTGATTAAAAGCATGCAGTTTAGTTGTCTTTTCTAAGAATATCTGTCTGTCTTGGCTTTAAGAGAGCCAATATTTAATACATGATAAGCTTGTAGATTCCAAATTTTTAAGGGGTTCTCTTGGGTTTCGTGAGGTCGGTCTTATCTATCTCTGCCGAAAGATAAAAGTTTCTGAGCAATGTGCTAGGAATTTATGTAGGTACGTGAGAGCTTATGGTTTTGAGCAATTTGTTGTAGGGTTGGCAAGTTGATATTACGTCGTCTTTAGGTGTAGTCATCATTTCCTTCTTAGGGGTTTTATTCTAAGTTGTTTATTTGTTAATTGTATTAAGTGGATTGCAAGAATTTCAAAAGATGCTGCGGTAAGTTCTCTAGATGCTTATTTTTTTGACTTGTCTAATTTTTATTCTTTCTAATGCTTTATTAATGGAGATGAACGACTGCGTGTGGGTAGGATAGCCACTGAATTATAAATCCATAAAAAATTAATGTTACAGCCCCAGTTCTTTGGCTGGAATATTTTTATCTTCTCATTATGTGTTCTTGATTGTATTTTGGTCTGTATATTTTGTTGTTCAGTGCGATATATAATGATAGTTTGTCGTGAAAAATTAATGTTGTCTCTATTATGTCCGGATTTGATCATGCGTTATGAAATATGGGCTTGATGGTGAGCGATGCTGCAATATGTTTACACTCAGAGATAAGATAACTGTTTAGACTATGTGAGAGATGAATGTATTGTCTGATTTATGGTCTTTGCAGTGTTACTCGTTAAGTTAGTAGGGTGTATATAGGTCAAAACTAGCTATGCGATTCGATGTTGGTTGAAAAGCTATGAAGCGCTATTGGGTATGTCTATTTAGATAATGCATGTTAAGCGCTTTTAGTTGAGAGGGGGGCTTTTTATCCTGTTTTGTCGATTTGAATTTATCACCAGCTAATAGAAGGAAATTTTAATGATAAAAAAAATAATTAAGGCATTATCTCTTGGTATTATGTTGCTGTTCAGCTTGTCAACTCAGGCGGAGACGAGAAGTGCGCTTGTGGGGGGACGGCTGATCGATGGTTTTGGTAATCGGCCAATCGCAAATAGTGTGATTTTAATTCGGGGCGACAAAATTGAGGAAGTTGGCACGGTTGAAACGCTTCCCGTCCCCGACGGGTATCAAATTATTTCTACTGAGGGGATGGATGTCTTACCTGGACTTTGGGAAAATCATGCTCACCTAATGCTCAGTGGACACTCGGACTATGTGCATTGGGATAAACACTACCTACATCGCCTGACCAATGAAATAATGCCTGCTAGTGCAATACAATTACTGCTAGCCGGGGTTACTAGTGTTCGTGATTTGGGTGCTCCGCTAGAAGCATCTTTAGAGATAAAGCGCAAAATCATTTCTGGTGAAATTGCCGGGCCAAGGCTATTTGTTTCCGGACCATTTATCCAACATGAAGTTTATCCTGGCACTGAAGCTTTTCGTTGGTCAGTCTCTAGTGCCCCTGAAGCAAAAAAGAAAGTAAACTTACTGGCAACAGCTGGTGTCGATATAATTAAGCTGATTGACCATGACAAGATGACTATAGAAGTTGCTCAAACGGTCGTGGATGAGGCCCATAAGCATGCTTTAAAAGTTGTAGCTCATTCGCACCGCCCAGATGAGATCCGCAGAGGGCTGGCCATAGGTGTCGATAACTTTGAACATACAGGGCTGACAACAGCACCTGAGTACCCTGAAGATATCATCCAGTTATTAAAAGAGCGCACTGCTAAGGGCCGCGTTGCTGGAGGCCCGCTTTTCTGGACTCCAACCGTAGAAGGTCTCTGGAACTATAGTAACACTGTGGATAACCCGGAAAGGCTGGATGATACATGCTGGCACAAAGGACTAAAACCAGACACTATTGACGATATTAAACAGTCATTGAGAAACCCTGGGCAATTGCAGTACATGCAGTTAACTCCCTTACGTAAACCAACTTTGAAAAAGAAAATCTCCCAGCTTAAAGATACTGGTGTGGTGTTTCTTGTGGGGACAGATAGTGGTATCCCAACTAAATTTCATTGCCAAAGCACTTGGAACGAATTGGCCGTTTTGGTTGAAGAGATGAATTTTTCCGCTATGGATGCAATTCGAGCAGCTACCTACTGGCCCGCAGTAATGATGGGGGTTTCGGACCAATCAGGGACTGTATCTAAAGGAAAATTTGCCGATATCATCGCAGTAAGAGGGGATGTGCTGAGGCATATTAACCTTCTATCTAATATCTCATTGGTTATGAAAGGAGGAGTGCTCTATAAAAAGGGTGGACAGGCAATAGAATCTTACCCAACCTCCCAAAGGTAAAACCGAAGGAATCTCCTCTTAAAATATCAGAAAACAGTCCCATATACTCCCGTATAGTGTAAGTTATAGGCCAGTTTGGTAGCTCTAATGATATTTTTATTTTGAGCTTTATGGGAACTGTTTGCTTAGTGGGTAAAATTCATGTTCAGAAAATTTAGTTTTTAATCATCTAAAAAGAAGTTGTTTTCCGGATTGTAATAGCAAAAATCGTGATCTAGGTTCTTGCGAAAGCAGTAGGGGTCTTTTGCTTCCATTTCGCCCCATAATCCTAGATTGGAGTAGTATGCAAAGTCTTGCTCAATCTTGAATTTATCTCTGCAATAGTAGGCGTAATTCCAAGCGGCTCCTCTTGCAACCATTTCTTGATTGATGTTGTATCCATTTGCAAATAGATAACCAGTTTCTCTGCCGTATTGATCCCTTCCTGTCGATTGGAAATCCACAGTGCCAAATGACAATAAATGATTCAGGGTTTGAGTAGCCTCTGGGCCATATATTTGCGTGCTGGGATAGGTTTCTGGTGCATCAATGCACTGAAGGCGTATTTCAACATATTCACCAGAAACATATCCGTGAACTGTGTCACCGTCTATTATCCTATAGTTAGTCAGTGGAGCCGCTTGTAATGAAGTGGAGAGCGTACACAGCAAAATTAATCTTTTCATTGGGATTATCTGCGTCGTTGTTTTATGTGCGCAGGATAGGGGGTATTTATTACGTGTTTATTTATAGATTGTGATAGTAATAAATAGTTTTTGTTAAAGGGTGAGAGTGTTTTGATAGGCGAAAATGAGGATGTTTCTTAATTCTAAGCGGTAGGTATCTAAGATCTGTCTGGAAATTTTTATTTTGAAACGTAATCGATAGGGCCCTCGAAATATGATGACCCTAGCGTAAATTAAAATTATGTCAGGATAGAGCGTTCAAGTGGATTCAGTAGTGTAATATTAAACTTTTTTTGTTCTCTTAGCTCATGCTTCTTTATGTGCAGCCCAGAGTAAGAATTCCCGGTTGCCATCGCCACCTTTAATTGGGCTGTTAATATATTCTTTAATCTCAAGTCCTAGTTCATCACATAAATATGCAATTTTCTGGCGTACTTGTGGAAAGAGATTTGCATCACGCACCACCCCCCCTTTACCAATGCCCTCAGGTCCCACCTCGAATTGTGGCTTTACCAGAGTCAACAGCTGGCCTTCGGGTTTTAGTAAAGAAGGCAGCTGCGGCAGTATCAACGTTTGGGAAATAAAGGATACATCCATCACGATGGCATCAAAGCCAGTATCTGCGTAAGGAGAAAGTTGTGATGCCTCTAAATAACGGGCATTAATTCCTTCGAAGAGGTGCATACGTGGATCATCTATTAATTTTTGTGCTAGCTGATCTCGTCCTACATCTACCCCTACTACGGAAGTGGCGCCTCTCTGTAACAGGCAGTCACTAAAGCCTCCAGTAGAGCAGCCTACATCCAGGGCGTGCCAGCCCATAGGGTTTAATCCTGTGTGATCGAGTATCGCGGCAAGTTTTAGGCCGGCGCGGGAAACATATTGATCTTCGGGTAGTGCAGTGACTTCTAAGGCGCAGTTCTCACTGACGGATTGCCCAGCTTTGCGCGCCAGCTCCATGGGGCCGCCCTCGGATAGCGTGACCCTGCCGGCTGCGACCAGTTTTTTGGCGTGGGTGCGGGAATTGGCGAGTTTTCTCTGTACTAGCAGTTGGTCCAAGCGGGTCATGTTTTGCTACTGGGTCCTGTCAAATGGTTAAGAATAGTGTGGCCATGCTAACCTCTGGCTCCCATAGGTAGAAGTGCGGCTCCGTTTCTAGTCGGGCTACTCTTTACTAAAGAGGGGGATGTCGATGGCAAAAAGCGTTCTGAATAAGTTCAAGATCCGCAAAGGAAAGGTTTTTGAGGCGCCTTTAGAACAGGCTTTTGGGCGCCTGGTGACACCTTTTGAAGAGTTTATCCACCGGCAGAGCAGCAGTGGTATTTTACTGATGCTTTCTGCGCTGGCGGCGCTCATTATCGCAAACTCCCCCCTGGAAGATGTCTACATAACCCTTTTGCATATGCCCATCAGTTTCACTGTGGGAAATTGGGAGTTTTCTTTATCGCTACACCACTGGATTAATGAAGGTCTAATGACGATCTTCTTTTTTTTAGTGGGCTTGGAGCTCAAGCGGGAATTTATGGTAGGGGAGCTGTCCGATTTACGCCATGCGGTACTACCTGTGATGGCGGCAATCGGTGGTATGGTGGTGCCGGCATTGATTTATGCAGCATTCAATGCTGGCGGTGAGGCGGAGCGCGGTTGGGGCATCCCCATGGCCACGGACATTGCTTTTGCCGTGGGCTGTATTGCCTTATTGGGTAATCGTGTGCCTCGCGCGGTTGTGACTTTCTTAGTGGCTCTGGCTATTGTTGATGACTTGGGCGCCATTCTGGTGATCGCTATCTGGTATACAGAGCAGGTAAATATGACCGCGCTGATCGCTGCGGGTTGCCTGGTTGTGATCATGTGGTTGCTGAAGGCGGCTGGCGTGCGTAACTCCCCCCCCTATGTATTTGTGGGCATTCTGCTGTGGTATGAATTTTATCTGGCCGGAGTTCACGCCACCATTGCGGGGGTCATAACTGCAATGGCGCTGCCGGCGAAGCCCAAGTACGATCCAGTGGCGTTTAGTTCCTTTGTTAAAGATATTATCCGCAGCTTCGATCGCTGTTTCCGTCCCGGTGATAAAATCATTGCCAATGATGCCTTACGCGCACGGGTTATGGCCCTAGGCAGTGGCGTTAACCTGGCGCAGTCTCCTCTGCAGCGTATGGAAACCCGCCTGCACACTCCGGTTGGCTTTCTGGTGATTCCCATCTTTGCGCTCGCTAATGCAGGCATTCCCTTCGATAGCTTTACTAGCTCAAGTGCAGTTTTCAACCCGGTAACCCTGGGGGTAATCGCTGGGCTGGTATTCGGAAAGCTGATTGGGATTGTGGGGGCTACTTGGATCGGTTGGAAATTAGGCTTGGGCAGCTTACCTAAGTTGGCTAATTTTCAGCATATCATTGGCGTGGCATTACTCGGCGGTATCGGCTTTACTATGTCGATCTTTATTGCCGAACTGGCGTTCAGTTACCAGAATAACCTGTTGAATCAGGCCAAGGCAGGTATCTTACTGGCTTCTGTAATTGCCGGTATCGCCGGTTTCCTGGTACTGCGCACTGCGCCAGTTACTGAAGAGTTTGATGTACAGACCGATGGCCGGGAACCTGAGCCTGCGGGGGGCAGTGAAGCTCAGCAAGAAGGCTTAGAGAAGCAAGATAGTTCCGCTCAGGAAAATCCCGGTCGTCAACGTTGAGGGGCTTCCCGGCCTGGTCCTGCCATAGCAGGCCGTTTTGGGGTTTTCCCGGCTGAGTAAACTTCCAGATGTGAAATAAATTTCAAGAGAAATAATAATGAAACAAGTAGTAAAGGCGGTGTGTCTGTTGCCAATTCTGGCTGCACCTCTATTTCTTGCCGCCTGCGAGGGTAAAGCGCGATCAGAGGATAAGTTACGAGAAGCAGTAGAGGTTAAAGGGCAAAAAACTGCAATAGAAGGGAAAGGGGATATGTCCATGGATACAGTGGCCAGGGACTATGTTGCCCTGGTGTTGGAATTGGGTAATCACGACAAGAGTTATGTCGATGCCTATTATGGCCCGGCGCAGTGGCGAGAGCAGGCGGAGCAGAGCCAGGCCAGCCCGGCGGATATTGCCAAACGCGGTAACGCCCTCATCGCTCAGCTACCCGGGGATGGCGTGGTGGATGGTTCCCTTGACGGCCTGCGTCTACACTACCTGCGAACTCAACTGGCTGCGCTGGTGGCTCACGCCCGCAGCCTTGCTGGCGAAAGCGAGCGCAACTTTGCCAAAGAAGCGCGCGAGCTTTATGACACCGAGCCCCCCAGGCAAAATTTCACTGGTTTCGATCCACTCTTGCAGGAGTTGGATGAGCTGTTGCCCGGCAATGAGCCCCTAAGTGCGCGAGTGCAGGCGTTTCGGCAGCAGTATGAAATCCCAGTGGACAAGCTCCAAGAGGTTTTTGATGCAGCCATTGCGGAGTGTCGCAAGCGCACCAAGCAGTATATCCCGCTGCCACAGGATGAAAATTTTGCCCTTGAATATGTCAGTGACAAACCCTGGAGCGGTTACAACTGGTATCAGGGAGGGGCGCATAGCCTGATACAGGTGAACAGTGGCTTGCCGATTACCATTGATCGCGCGATCGACCTTGGCTGCCATGAAGGCTACCCGGGCCATCATACCTATAACGCGTTGTTGGAACAGACGTTGGTGGAAGACCGTGGCTGGGTGGAATATAGCGTGTATCCGCTGTTCAGTCCCCAATCTCTGATTGCCGAGGGCAGTGCCAATTACGGTATCGACCTGGCCTTTCCTGGGGAGGAAAAAAACTGCTTCGAGATGGAGGTACTTTATCCCCTCGCCGGGTTGGATCCACAAAGTGCACAAAAGTATGAGCGGGTGATGGGACTGGTGGATAAGCTCAGTTTTGCCGGCAATGAAATTGCTCGGCAGTATATCGATGGTGAAATTGCCCCAGAGCAAGTTGCGGTACTGTTTGAGAAATACACTCTGATGAGCCCGGCCAAGGCAAAGCAGCGCAAGGATTTTGTCGATGCCTACGGTGCCTATGTCATTAATTACAACTGGGGCAAAAAACTGGTAGCTGATTATGTGGAGCGAGATACAAACAGTGCACAAGAGCGCTGGCAGCGTTTCGCCAAGCTGTTGTCGTCGCCACGCTTACCCTCTTCGCTAGACTGGTAGGCGCTAACAATGCACAAGGCGGAACTGCGGAGTTATTTACTTGCGCGACCAGAGGCGATTGAGGACTTCCCCTTTGGTCCCGATGTTGCGGTGTACAAGATTAAGGGGCGTATGTTCGCGACTCTCAGCCGCTACCGCGAGGTAGATGCGACCAATTTAAAGTGTGATCCCGACGAGGCTCAGGCCCTGCGGGATATCTTCCCTGGCGTGCTGCCGGGTTACCATATGAACAAGAAGCACTGGAATACTGTATTGCTCGATGGCACAGTGCCGGATTATGAAATTGAGCGGATGGCGGATCGCTCCTATGGCCTTGTGGTTAAGGGGCTGCGTAAAATTGAGCGGCAATCCCTTGAGCTGGCTTATGGCACGGATACCCTCTACCGCTAGAACCTCAGCAGATTAGCAAGACATTACTCAGGAGAGTTTGTGAACGATTTTATTGTCGATGTAACGGCAGAAAACGCCCAGCAGGTACTCATTGAAGAATCCATGAATCGCCCGGTTCTGGTGGATTTCTGGGCCGATTGGTGCGAGCCGTGCAAACAGCTGATGCCGGTTTTGGAAAAGCTCGCGAATGAATATGCGGGCCAGTTCCTCCTGGCAAAAGTGAATGCCGACACCGAGCAGATGATCGCCGGCCAGCTGGGGGTACGCAGCTTACCTACAGTTATGCTGCTCAAAGAGGGGCAGCCGGTAGATGGCTTTGCCGGGGTGCAGCCGGAAAGCCAGATTCGTGAAATGCTCGACAAATATCTGCCCAAACCCTGGGACATCAAATTGCAGCAGGCCCAGGCGCTGATTGGTGAGGGCAAGGTGGATGAAGCCCTGCCGTTGCTGCGCCAGGCTTACGCTGAATCCTCCGAGCGGGTGGATATTGCCAAACACCTGGCGGCGTTGCTGCTTGATCAAAACCGCGCTGCGGAAGCAGAAACCGTGCTCAGCAAAATTCTGCTGGCGGATCAGGATGCGGAATACCAGCGCCTGATGGCCCAGTTGGAGCTAAAACAACAGGCGGCGGATACCCCCGAGATTCAGGCGCTGCAGAAGGCCCTGGAGCAGAACCCGCAGGATTATGATTCCGCCTATAAGCTGGCGGTACAGTACAGTCAGGCCAATCGTCACGAGGAAGCCCTGGAGCTGTTGTTGGATATCCTGCGCAAGGATATGAATTTTGCCGATGGCGCGGCCAAGCAGGCATTTCTCGATATGGTGAAAAGCTTGGGTGCCGGCGACCCCATCGCCACCCAATATCAGCGTAAGCTGATGACGTTGATGTTCTAGACGTTTCAATCGTATTGCACTGTAAAGGGGCCTTGAAGGCCCCTTTACTTTATACACCGTTGAATAGTGAATCAGCAGAATGCATAAGCTCTGTATCTATATACCCTCAAGTCATCTGGAAGTTGTCAAACAAGCTCTGTTTAACGCCGGAGCTGGCAGAATCGGCGACTACGACAGTTGTTGCTGGCAGGTATTGGGTGTCGGTCAGTTCCGGCCACTAGCGGGCAGTCAGCCGTTTATTGGTGAGTCCGGGCAGATAGAGCAGGTAGAGGAATATCGGGTTGAGATGGCGTGTGCCGATGAGTCTGTGGATGCAGCACTTGAAGCCCTCTACCAGGCACATCCTTACGAGGAGCCGGCCTTTGACCTTTGGCGCCTGGATGAGCGTTGTGGCGGCAAAATTCGCTAGTGACAGGATATAAACAGTATCCTGCCATTCGCGAGAGAGGGCTTTAAAGGTTATCCAGTGCCTGCTGGCGCTGCTGACTGTTTTCTTTTAGCGCTTGAACCTCTTTCAAAATCTGTGAAATCCGGCTATCGCCCTCACGGTTCTCCTGCAATAGCTGTGCCTGGGGGCCTTGTGGCTGAGCATCGTTGCTGGGTGTGGCGGGCAGGGTATTGATGGGTTTTATCCGATGTATACGTACATGAGTATCCAGGCCCTCGGGTATCGAATCAGAGAAGTGCCAATTGCCCTCACTGTCCCGCCAGCTAAATACCTCCCTGGTCTGTTTATGTTGCTCTTCTGGCAAAAGGCCACTGGATTCCACCAGGGTTTCCAGTTGCTCGGCAGATTTCTGAGTACTGTCGCTCACCGCTTGAATGGCGCGTTGGCCTTGCTGGCGAACTGTGTCCAGAGTCTGCTGATCGGGAAGCCAGTCTTGGGGAGACATAATCGGTTTGCCATCGGTACCGGGAATCAACATGGGTAAGCCCACGCCTACTAATAACAGTACCGCAAGCATATAGGCGTATTTCATTGGAACATCCTTTTTAAATGTACCCAGGTGGGTGAGTGCTTCTCCCACCCAGAGTCCTCTTCCAGTGCACTATCTTCAGCTTGGCTCGCGCTGCAGCTACCACTATAGCTTCCGCGAAATAACGCCCCGGTGCAGCTGGTATTGCCCCTGTTCTGTGTCGTTGAAATAGTGCTTGAGAGTTTTATGCATGATCGGGAAGGCAATTTCAGCCCAGGGGATTTCTTCCTGGCGAAATAGTGACACTTCTAGTGACTCCGGCCCGGGGCCAAAATTCGTATCGGTGAGCTCTCCGCGATACATCAGGTAAACCTGATTGATATGCGGAATGTCATAAATTGAATAAAGCTCGTCCACACGAATGCTGGCACGTGCTTCTTCCCAGGACTCGCGCAAAGCACCTTCTTCACTGGTTTCACCGTTTTCCATAAAGCCGGCGGGCAGGGTCCAGAGTCCCAGGCGTGGCTCAATGGCGCGTTTACACAGTAAGACCCGGTCTTCCAGGTAGGGTAAAACACCGACAATCACACGCGGGTTGATGTAGTGGATGGTGCCGCAATTGCCACAGAGGTGGCGAGGGCGGTCATCGCCTTGGGGGATGGAAAATGTGACGGCATTACTGCCGCATTGGCTACAAAATTTCATGGCGTCAGTATACCCATGCAAGATTCCAGCGCCAGCTTCCAGCTTTTTGACGCCTATAGTTGTTAAAGGTGTTGAAGTTCATAGGGCGGTGCCAGCTTTACTATGGCGCGTATTTTATTTTTTTGGCTTGTGCTGATCGCCTTGACAGCCTGTGGCGGCAAAGACGATAAGCAAAAGGCACCGCCACCGCCTCCTGTAGAGGTGCTGGTGGTGCGAGAACAGCCAGTGATTCCGCGCTTTGAATTTGTCGGCCGGGTGGAGGCCACCGATGAGTATAAGGTGCGCCCGCGCGTGCAAGGTTATATCCAGAGCCGCGATTTTAGAGAGGGGGAAACGGTTAAGAAAGGGCGCCTGCTATTTGAAATAGATCCGCGCCCATTTATCGCTGAATTGGATAACCAAAGCGCCAATTTGGAGCGCGCCGAGGCAACTCTGCGGATCGCCGAACGCAATTATCGACGTGGTCGCAAGTTGGTCGCTACAGGTGCTATCAGCCAGGTTCAGATGGATGAATTACTGGGCACTTTTGAGGAGGCCAAGTCACAGGTCGATGCAGATCGGGCCAAAGTGGAAAGTGCTCGCCTAGACCTCTCCTACACAAAGATTTACGCGCCACTTACCGGCCGCATTGGTCGTACCCAGTTTACTGAGGGGTCCCTGGTGGGGCCCGATTCGGACCCACTCACTACCATCGTCAAGATGGACCCAATCTATGTGTTGTTTGAGGTTCCTGAAAACCAACTCTATGCCGTACAGGTGGATGCCGAGCGCCGCCGCCGGGAGGGGTTGCCGCCAACGAGGCTGGATGTGCGTATAGAGCTGCCGGATGGTAATTTTTACCCCTATCAGGGTCGGATTGTATTTATCGATAACCAGATAGACCCCAACACCGGCTCCGTAGCGGTACGCGCACTCTTTCCCAATCCGGGCAGCCTACTGGTGCAAGGACAATTTGCTCGGGTCTCAATCCGTTTGTATACCGGCAGTGAGGCACTTAAACCGCTGGTGCCGCAATCTGCAGTGCTGGAGGACATGCAGGGGCGTTACCTCTTTGTGCTGGGTAAGAAAAATATTGCTGAAAAACGTTATGTCACTCTGGGGCAGCGGGAGGGGGAGCTCTGGGCGGTTAATCATGGTTTAGTTGCTGGGGAGTCGGTCATCGTTAACGGCTTGCAGCGGGTTGTTGCGGGCAAGCCAGTGACCCCTCAAAACACGCCGCGGAACCCCTACGACGCATCAGAAAAGCCGGCAGAGCCCGCAAGCGGTGGCGCTTCTCCCGTAGGTAAGCAAAGTACCAAACAGCCTATAGGCTTCGGGCAGGGGACACTGCTCCCCGATGACATGGAACTTCCTGAAGGTGTGGAGGAGGGCGAACGCCACCGATACGAGGGACAAGAGCATGATTATAAATAGCCCGCCTGAAATGGGGGGGGCTTAGCGAATTTATGATCAGTGCCTTTTGCATACGGCGGCCCCGTTTCGCCTTTGTCATCTCCATACTGATCTCTCTTGCGGGTATTCTCTCGTTGCCATTATTGCCGGTGGCGCAATTTCCAGAAATTACTCCAGCCACAATAAACGTCGCAGCCAATTACGCCGGGGCCAGTGCTGAAGTTGTGCGCGATAGTGTTGCCGTGCCCATCGAATCCCAAGTGAATGGCGTGGAAGGCATGGATTATATGTCCTCCACCAGTGGCAACGATGGCTCTTACAGTCTCACGGTAACGTTTAAATCTGGTTATGACGATGATATCGCTCAGGTCAATGTACAGAACCGTGTGGAGCAGGCCACGCCGCAATTGCCTGAGGATGTAAAGCGCGATGGTGTGGTGGTTTCCAAGCAAAGCACCACTTTGCTATTGGTCGTGAACTTATTTTCTCCTGAGCAGAAATTCGATGAACTTTTCCTAGCCAATTACGCAGAAATTTATTTGAAGGATGAGCTGGCGCGCGTATTGGGTGTGAGCAGCGTAGTTATTTTTGGCTCGCGCAATTACGCCATGCGCCTGTGGCTGGACCCGAATAGGATGGCGTCCCTGGACGTTACCACCGAGGATGTTATCAGCGCGGTACGGGCACAAAATGTGCAGGTAGCGGCTGGGCAGATTGGCTCGCCGCCCATTCGCAAGGACCAGCAATTTCAATACAACATCCTGGTGCAGGGGCGCCTGGTGAATCCCAAGGAATTTGAGGAAATTACTATTCGCGCCAAACCCGATGGCGCCATGGTAAAAGTGAAAGATGTGGCGCGGGTGGAATTAGGCAGTGAGTCCTATTCCTCCTATGGGCAATTGGATAACCAGGCTTCGGCAGTGATCGGTGTTTATCAGTTGCCGGAAGCCAATGCCATTGAAGTGGCTGACGGCATCAAGGCCAAGGTCAAAGAGCTTTCCCAGCGTTTTCCAGATGGCCTAAAGGCAGAGATCCTCTACGACACCACTCTGTTTGTGCAGGCCTCTATCAAAGAGGTGGTGCAGACACTATTTATTGCCCTGATTTTGGTGATCGCGGTGGTCTTCCTGTTTTTACAGGATTGGCGCTCCACCCTGATCCCCGCTATTGCCATCCCTGTTTCACTGGTGGGCACTTTTGCATTGATGCTGGCGTTTGGTATGACTATTAATACCATCACCTTGTTTGCGCTGATTCTAGCGATTGGCATAGTGGTTGATGATGCGATTATTGTGGTGGAAAACACCCAGCGACTGATGAGTGACGGCCTAACGCCAAAAAAGGCTGCGTTGCAGTCTATGCGTGAGGTTACTGGGCCGGTCATTGCCACTACGCTGGTGTTGTTTGCGGTGTTTGTACCGGTCATGTTGATGCCGGGTATCACCGGAAAAATGTATCAGCAATTTGCGGTTACTATTTCTATGTCGGTCGCGATTTCCTCCCTTAATGCGCTTACCCTGAGCCCGGCACTTTGCGCCAGTATTTTAAAAGTGGGTAAGGAAGGCGAAGTTGCCGGAGTGAAAGAGACCGGGGTATTTGGTTTTTTCAACCGAGGGCTACATCGCTCCACCAATTTTTATGTGGGTATGGTAAAAGCCTGCGTAAAGATTCCGCTAATCGGAATTATCTCCGTTATCGGTATTTTCCTGCTGGCCTTTTGGTTATTTAGTAGTATCCCCACTGGCTTTATCCCGGACGAGGACCAGGGCACGTTTATGCTACACGTGCAACTGCCGGATGGTTCCTCCCTGGAGCGCACGGGCCCGGTGGTGAATCAGGTTACAGACATATTATTGGAAGAACCTGGTATGGCCCATGTGGTGGGTGTGCCCGGCTATAACCTGCTTACCAACAGTGTCTCATCTAATACCGCAATGATGTTTGCGGTGTTAAAACCCTGGGATGACCGCACCAGTGAAGAGGATCACCAGTTCGCCATTATGCAGCGGGCACAGAAAAAACTGGCGCAGATACCCAACGCACAGATTATGCCTTTTGTCATACCACCCCTGCCGGGTATCGGTACCGTGGGAGGGTTTGAATTTGTGTTGGAGGATTTACAGGGGCGCAGTATTACGGAATTATCACAAGTAATGATTGATCTGCTGGGCGCGGCCAATCAGCGATCGGAAATTTCCCAGGCCTTCACCAGTTTCCAGGCGGCTACCCCCCAGTTGGAATTAAAGATCGATAAAGAAAAAGCGCACGTACTTGGTGTGCCGTTGCCAGAGGTTTATTCGACACTGCAGACTTTTCTTGGCGGATATTACATAAACGACTTTAATTTATATGGCAAAGTATTCCGAGTGATCGCCCAGGCAGATGCGCAGTTTCGCGATGACGAACAAAATCTGGCGGGCTTCTATGTGCGCGCCAACAGTGGTGGTCTGGTGCCGATTACCTCGGTCTCCACTATTGAGCCGGTTGTGGCACCACAAACTATCACCCGCTACAACCTCTATAACAGCGTGACGATTAATGGCGCTCCAGCGCCGGGTTACTCCAGTGGTCAGGCCATGGATGCCATGGAGGAGCTGGCCTCCAGGCTGCCGGAAGGCTACGGCTATGAATGGACCGGGATCAGTTTACAGGAGGTTACCTCGGGCAATCTGGCTCCCATCCTGTTCAGTTTGGCCATAATATTTGTGTACCTGTTTTTGGTGGCCCAGTATGAGAGCTGGAGTATTCCTATTGCGGTGCTCTTGTGCGTGCCTATTGCGATTTGCGGTGCCATGTTGGTGGTGTGGATGGCCGGATCTATCAATAATCTCTATACCCAGATCGGTTTGGTATTGTTAATTGGTATGGCGGCGAAGAGCGCGATTTTGATTGTTGAGTTCGCCTGTGTGGAACGGGATAAAGGCAAGTCTATTGCCGAGTCTGCGATTTCAGCCACCCGCCTGCGTTTCCGGGCAGTATTGATGACGGCTATGTCGTTTATTCTCGGAGTGATACCGTTGCTGGTAGCCACAGGCGCGGGTGCCGTAAGCCGTATTTCCCTGGGATTGGTCGTGTTTGGCGGTATGCTCGCAGCCAGCCTGTTTGCCACTTTATTGGTGCCTGTGTACTACGCGTTGGTGCAGGCGATTCGTGAGAAGCTCAAAGGGGGCTATACGCCCCAGTCCCAGCTGGATGCAGCTTCGGCTGAGCGGCAGTAACTGGCTGGGAGCCGCAAATGGAGATTGCGGTATACAGCTCGGTGTTATCACCGGGAATCGGTATGATGAACGTTAGGGAGCCTTTGTTGTATGAGGCGGGATAAGTGGATATGTTATCGATTATCGAAAAGAAAATTTCCCAGCAAATAGAAGAGCTGGAGGCTGGCGTACCAACAGGGCCAGAATTGTATGGCCATGCCGCAGTGTTGATTGCTCTTACCGAAGAGCCAGATCCCCATGTAGTGCTGACTAAGCGCGCCGATACACTATCTACCCATTCCGGAGAAGTTTCCCTACCGGGCGGACGCTGGGATGCTACCGACCCCTCCCTGCAATATACCGCCCTGCGCGAAGCTCAAGAGGAAGTGGACCTGCCTATGAATCAGGTGCGGATGCTCGGCCCTCTGTGGCCGCGCACTACTCGCTGGCAGGTACATGTCACTCCCTGGGTGGGGGTGATCTCACCGGATACCCATCTCAGGCCCAACCCTGGTGAGCTGGATGCGATTTTTCGTGTGCCTTTGTCGTTTTTTCTTGACGATCCCCGTATCCGCACTGACCGAATCACTATCGATAATCAAGCTATTTATCTACCCGCCTACCAGTTTGGCGACTATGAAATCTGGGGCTTTACTGCCGGAGTATTAACCGAGTTCCTGGTAAGAATACTGGGCGCTTCTATTGGGCGCAGGGATGATGTGCCATTACGTACATTGAATTAGCCCTGCTCTAGAAGAATATTTCACGGATTCGGATTTTTTGATACTCGTTATATTGGTAGCTTTAATCTAATATCAGTTCACCCAAGTCTTTCCAGGCATCCTCTAAAAGACTTAACTGGTCACGAGTATTGGGATCAGCAGTAAGTATGGGAAAATCAGGATCATTCGGTAGCTTAGCAATAACGCCACGGCGGCATTGAAATAGCCAGCTGCCGTCTACCTTGACTAATTCATCATGGTATTCTGCGGCTACGGCAACGCGATAACCAGAGCGAGTCACTAAAATAAATACTGTAGTTGCTTTGCCTGAGGCAGATTGCCCATCTTCTGAAATATGATGTAATGGCGAACAGGTAATATGCCGGCTACCCAGTTTGTTGTGGATGACTGCATAGCGCTCTAGTTTTTCTCTTCCTCGGATTACTCGATTGCCATGCTCGAAGCGACCGTCAAGTGTAAAAAGTGACGCCCAACCTCGGGCATCACAGTTATCGATAGTTAAAGTGTAGCGAGCAAGTAGGTCGCTAATTGCGAATCGGTCTCTGAATAGCTGAAGTTCACTCATCATTTTATCCACTGATTATTTCGTTTCACTATTTATGAAAATAGCTCCTAAGCCGTGTTTCTGGAGATCACTTACAGGTGCAGCTTCTCCAGCCTGTACCCTGGTGTAGAAAAAATTAGGATGCCGCCGAAATAACTTTTGGGTACAAAGAGGCTTTCAAAAATCTATTATTCTTGCTTAATACCATAAATGGGCAGCTTAAGGATAAGCATGTCATGCAGACTGATGTTTCGATGGATCGCGATAAGACTCCGTTTTTTGACTGGGTGGCCAGGACAGATGATTTTGTAGTTAATGAACGCTGGCGCCGCTGGAAGGAGCTGATGGAGGCTGGTCTACCTTACCGCTGTGAATTGTTGCTCAAGTCTCATCATAACAGCGCGTATTATGGGGAATTTGCAGTATCTTCGAATCCTGAAACGGGAGATTCATTTGCTCGAGCCTGTTTCTCTGGGAATTCTTTTCATCGAGCAAGTAATCACTTGAGTGATGGGTATGCCAATTATACATTGGTATATCTTTTATCTGGCCGTGGTGCTATACAGCGTGGGAGTTATTTTACCCCGATGAATCCCGGTGGACTCTACTTGGTTGATCTGGCGCAGACAATTACTCATGATTTGGTTCATGAAAGTCGCTCGCTATTGTGTCGCATTCCCCGTGAGAAGCTCGAGGGGTTTCGTTCAGGTCCCAAGGATAACTGTCCTCTGACCATAGATGGTAGCAGTGGTCCCGGTCTCTTATTACGTAATTATCTTTTGCTGTTTCCCCAGGCCAAACAAAGGTGCACCTTTGCTTCTTCCAGCTTTCTCTTTAATCCGATAGCCGAATTAATTATTGCCTGTATCCAGGAGAGTCGTGGCAATTTGCAAGCGGAGTCGGAAACTCCGAGTCGCTTAAAGTCTATTTTTCAACAGGCTTGCAGGCTGATTCAAAAACACTGTTGTGACTCGGATTTGTCCGCGCCACAGCTGGCAGCGTCATTGGATATCTCAACCTCCTATTTACATAGAGCGCTGCGTTTTCATAATACCTCTTATATTAACTTGGTGAGACGTGCCAGGGTGGAGGCCGCATCCGCACAGTTATTGGCAGTCGGGAAAAATGCGAGTATTTTACAGGTGGCGTTCAATTGTGGATTTAACGGCACCAGCCAGTTTTCCCGGGCATTCAAAGAGGAGCTGGGTCTTAGCGCTTCTGAGTTTGTAAAGCGCTCTTTTGTGGAGCGGGAAAGAACTCTGGCACTTGAAAATTGACCCTATCTTTAGGGATTTTTCTTTTCATTTATAGTGAATTTTATCGGATACTAAGGCTAAGGTCCTACCTGTGTTCAATAGCCCCTCAGTCGAAGATAACTCGGAGGCTAGTGATAAGATGACATTAATGTTCTCAAAATCTTGGTGAAGTGTTGAACCTTTGGCGGAGGCCTTTTAGAAAAAAGGTGCATATAATGAACGGGAGTTGAAGCTACTGTGGCTAGATGCCTTAAAGAATCTTCTCTAACTAATTTTTCTGCAACAATGTCTGGTAGTCTTGCAACCCCTAAACTCATTGTTGTCATTTGTAAAATGTTATGTAGAGAGTTGCAGCGTATCTTGGGAATAACTCGAATCTCTTTTTTACTACCCAGCTGATAGTTCACCGGGGTGCCTTGCCAATCATTGATGATATGTTGCCAGTTGCGTAATTCGGTAAGATCGTCAGGTATTCCTCCCTGTTGCTCTATATATCCTCTACTCGCATAGAGGCTTTCCCGGAGTATTCCCAGCTTTGACACTTTGGCGGATTGCATATCCAGGCTGCCTACACGAATTGCCAGGTCTACTTGGGAATCAATCAAATTCATTGGGGCATCATCCGCCAGTAATCGAACCCCCAGCTGTGGATGCTGCTCGCTAAGCTGCCTAATTGCAGGAACTATAACCGGCTCGCAGAGCGCGTGGGGAGCCGTGATTGTCAGTATGCCCGAGAGTTCCTTGTTATTACTTTTTAAATCGGCCAGGGCGTTGTTGTAGATATCCCGGATCTCGCGACAGTGGGCGTAGAATTGGGTTCCTGTCTCCGTCAGTGAAAGCGAGCGGGTGCTCCGGTAAAGCAACCTTGTACCGAGATCTTCTTCCAATCTAGTCACTGCCTGGCTAATTGCCGACTTGGTACGTACCAGCTTGTCTGCTGCGGCAGTAAAGCTGCGGGCCTCAACTACGGCTAAAAATATCTGCATGTCCTCTAGACTGGGTTTCATAGTTTAATTTCGCTAAACACTAATTTGATTGAATGTGTGTTTATCACAGGCGGTGCGTTAGGGCAATATGCTTATGGAAGTTAAAGACCAAGCCTTTATCAAGAGGAGTCGGATATGAACAAGCTACTTATTGAGAAAACTATTGTGGCCAGCGAACATTGGAAGTCATTTTTTAATCACGGGAATGCTGAGGGCTGCGCTTCAATGTATGAACAGAATGCTCAAATGAATGCCAGGCCGTTTGGTGTATTTCATGGTCGGGAGCAGATAAAAGCTTTCTGGCAAAACCTAGTGGCTCAGGGATTCTCTGATGTGGCTTATCAGGATACCGAGATTGAGGTAGTTGATGGTTCCTCAACAGTTCTTACCAGTAAGTGGAAGATGAACAATGCGCAAGGAGTTATCACTCGGGAACTATGGGTCCTGCAAGAGGATGGAACCATGCGCCTGCGCGAGGATGACTTTGAAGCTATAGAACCAAGCTGAAGGTAACAGTATAAATACTTCTGATTTTCGCTGCTAACTAGCAGTATTGCCAACGCTCGCTGGTCAAGAATTTTTGGCCAGTTTTAATGAATAGTTATTTTATAGATATTTAATGTAACAAAAACAGATCCACCCTCGACTAAGAGGTGCCTTTTCAATTAAAGGGTGTGTAGATTTCTCTGAGAATTAAAAAAGCAGTTATTAATATTTTAATTAAATTGGGTTAAAGTAAGGGATATACAAGATGCCAGAATATCATCATAAGTTTCAGTGTAATAAGTGTGGTATTTTTGTGGTTGAAAACGGTTCTCCGTTGCCTCCTCCGGTGATGGAACATGCCTATTACCATGCCCATAATGTTATCAGTCAGTTTGGTCCTATCTATAAGGGGATAGCCCCTAAGCGCCGGCCAATGTTGCACTGCCAAAAATATGTCAAATATATTCAGACGGTACCTAAGGCTGGGTCTGCCCAAAATTTGGGGAATCAGGCCGTCAATAAAGTTAGAACACTAGCCAGGGATCGTGGCGGAAATGGTTCGAACACACCGAGTATGGTAGCAGTTATGTACGATAGTGTATTAGAACAGTGGTTTGAAGGATCAACAGGGAATGGAACCAGTCGAGGATATATCCCGAATACGATTTGGAACACTATTCCGGCAGAATTGGATGTAGACCGATATATCTTTGGTCGAACCTGTGCTGAGGTAGACTGCCTGAGAAGGGCATTCAGTCAGCGGCGTAAATCAGGAGAAAACAGTCAATCTATCAAAAATAGTATTTTTGCGGCTCGTCAGCCCAATAAGCACAAAGGGAAATCGGATAGAAGGCCTCCTTGTGGTGCATGTAAGGCATGGATAGCCAGAGCTGGGGCTAAAGCATATTAATTCTATTATTTCGTTATCGAGACATTGCGGCTTAGCGTAGTGAGTGGGGGCAGATCATCAATGTGTTTCTACTCGCTGCACTAAGTGTCCTGACGGATGCGCAATTGAAGCCCTATTTCTAGTCAATGATTAGCCCTCTGAGGCTGGAGTGGGAGGCTTTATTTATTACATTCCCTGAATTTAGGCAGATTACAATATCAGAGCCAATTGCGTTAAGCCTGGATAGATACTGATTGAAGTGATTATCTCTCCACAGGGCAAACATAGAATACAGCAAATCTTATTTATGTTTTGGTCAGGTGCTGAATCGTTTTTTTCTTGTTGATTTTCCATATTCTTGCAGTATGGCTGGTGCTCGTGTAACTGTCATAGGGGCTTCGACAATTGGTGCCATCAATGCCTGATGGGTTCGCCCAGTTGCTGCCATGCATCTAATAAGGATTTTATTATATGTGCAGTTTGCTGATCTGCATTGAGTAATGAAAATTCTGGATCTTCAGGTAAGCCAGAAGCGATGGCACTTCGGCGCAGGAATAGCCGCTCACCATTAACCTTCACAAGTTCATCGTCATACTGGCCCGCCATTACCACGCGATAACCCGCGCGAGTTGCTGCAAAAAACTACTATGGTTGATTTTCCCTTATCGGTCGCCCTATCGAGAGAAATAACATAAAGATATGAAGACGTGATATGTCGGGTACCCAAACGGCTGTGGACAAGCAGGTATTCATAAAGTTTTTGCCGCCCTTTAATCATCAAACTACCGTTTTCAAAGCGACCATTTTCGGTAAATAGCGAGGCACAGACCTTGGCGTCTTGATTATCTATAGTGAGAATAAACTTTGACAGCAAATCGAAAATTGCCAGCTGTTCAAAAATAATATTCTCATCCTCTATAATAATTTATATGTTCTTTCTATATAGCTATGGTATTTAGGCTCAGAACTGGCTTTCAGGAGTTGAAATAGGGGTGTTGACAGAAAGTATCAGTACCTTTGTCGATTCTTTGGAGGATGGGTTAAGCGCTTTGTGACCCTGTTGATTTAACGGCACTCCCTTCAGCGGTAAATCTCCACCAAAGTGCACATCACCTGGTTGGTAGGTTACACAAACCCCATCTTTTGTTGTTGTTCTCCATCGGCCGGATAAGGTAATGACCCATTGTGGACTGGGGGTTGGGTGGAAATCGCTTTCCCAGCTGGGAGGTAAGATGGCAAACTCACTGTTTATTACCTCTGGCAAATCTTTGTAGTGATATTCTGGATTGGGATTGGAATATTGGATTAATGTAAAGCCAGTTAAATAGTGCTCTGTTGTCCTGGAAATATGACTTTTGTCTGTCCAAAGGTGGTAGTACTTTTGCTGGGCTTCATGGTTTGTTTTCATATTTTTCATTAAGTTTCAAGATAGTAGATGGCATTATCTGAAGTGGCGTAAAGTCTTCCCTCTGCCATTGCTATGTTTACAAAGTTAATATCCTCAGAGTTTTCGTAGAGACACTGCAAGTTTTCTCCTTGTACTGAACAGGTCATCAACTTATTTAAGCTGGTAAATATTAGCTGTTTGTTCTCTCCAATAATTATTCCATCGATAAAACCCTGTGGGGGTATTTTGATGATTGTTTCTGTTTGAGCATTGCTTGACCCACAGCTGAGCTGGAGGGTGAATATAATTTGTTCATGGTTGGGGGCGTAAAAAGGCTTTTCTTTTGTGATGCTGCAGTTATCAACTAGAAACAAAGTTTCTTGATTGCGGGAGAGTGCAAGCCCGTGAGGAACAATAAATTCATCGCCCAGGCAAAATAATTGCGATGCTTGTACATCATAGGAGTATAATCCGGTGGGTAATTCGCTTTGTGGTTTAAACCCCTGGTAGTAACCATAATCGGGGTCGGTAAAGAAAAAGTGGGAGTTTGCTTGGACAATCTTGTTAGGTGAGTTAAAGGGTAGTCCTTTAAAGTTATCAACAATAATCTCTCGGCAAAAGCTATTTAAATTTATGCGGCTAATACATCCAGGACTATCATGGAATCCCTGCTCAGCCACTAGCAGGTGATTTTTATCAGCTGCCAGGCACATACCATTAGCCATATTGCTTCGCTCAATTACCGTATGTATAGACCTGTCTTTAAAATCAAAATAACGAATGGCCGATGGAGTTCGATAATCACTTGAAGGTTTGGAGGTGAAATATAATCTCTTTTGCCAATCGACCCATACGAGGCCTTCATGTGCATCGGTTTCAATTAGTGGGTGAAGGCTATATTGCATAGATTTACCCTTTAAGTTTGTTGTTCATTGCTAAAGAGGCCTATCGCCTAGACGCTTGTAATTTTCCAAACCGATAATTTTTTCTTCGCAGTAACTCACTGGCTTAAAAATCTAATAATAGCAGAGCTGGATTTTCTTAAATGTGCATCTAAGGACCACTTTCTACCACCCGTTAACACGAACGATAGGCAGATAAATGACCAAAATAAGGGGTATTCCCATCCACCCATAAACGGTTTGCTCTACACCATTAATAACAATGCCGCTAGTATGGTCAGCCCAGGAGAAGCCGGCGAGATAGTGACGCCCTGAAAACAAGGCGATGAGCAAGTAAAGTGACGTTCCTATTGCTGCGAAACGAGTGAATAGGCCAAAAGTGAAACCAATAAATGCGGCAAATGCGCAAAGCCCAGATATAACCACCATGATGCTGGAAAAACCTATAGCTGTGAAATATTGAACGACTTCTTCGTAAGTCTTGGCGCCTAGAAGTCCGAACTTTTCAGCAAAATGGTGAGTAAAGTTAAGCCCAATATAAATACGTATCAGCGCTAGTTGTAAATCAGCGGAGTTGCGGTAAGGCTTTTCCTTTAATTTTTGCATTGAGCTTTCTCTTTTGATTTCTGTCGATGGCATCTAATCTATTTTCCTGAAATCACACTTTTAACGAGGCTTAGTTTTCTTGCGGTCGTATATTTGCATGTCTTTCATATGCTCTTTATGGAGGCATGAAAATATTCTTTGGTCGATTTGTTGGTTGGCATATCGCACGGTGATACTAGGCTTTTATATAACTAACCTAAAATTAAGGAATTTCTTCATAATTCTTTAGGCTGCTTTGAAAGCTAGAAGGCTGATGTTGAAGGTTGCAACTGCTGGGTTTCAGCTCTTGCAAAGGCTATTGGTCAGGAGTTTTGTCTAACCTCTACAGCCTTAGGGGTCCACAAATGTATTACGGAATTTTTCAGGGACTCCTTAACTATAAGTACTCTCTTCATCAATACAGTAATTATCGACTTTGGCAGTGCCGACTATGGGAAAACTAAGCAACAAAGTCGCCATTGTTGTTGGCGGTAATGAAGGTATCGGTGATGGGACTACTCATCGCTTTGCGGAGGAGGGCGCCAAGGTGGCTATTTTGGCGCGCCGCGCTTTGGAGGGGCGAAAGGTCGAGCAGTCCATTCGTTCTTCCGGTGGAGAAGCTACTTATATCCCCTGCGATGTCACCGATAACAAGTTAGTCAGTCAAGCAGTGATGGAGACAATCAGTTGCTATGGGGCAATCAATATCCTGTTTTACGGTGCAGGGACGGGTGCGCCGAATATGTTTCCCTACGAGGGCTTACAGGAGTGGGAGGAGGTTTTTAAAGTCAACCTGACTGGCTGTTTTCTGATGTGTAAAGCGGTTTGGCCCTACCTGATTGGCGCAGGGGGTGGTGCCATTATTAATGTGTCTTCGCTTGCTGCGCAGAGTGCGCCAACCGATACGCAATTGGAGCAGGTTAGTTTCCTGCCATCAGCTTCTTACTATGCCTCGAAAGCAGGGGTGGAAGCCTTTACTCGTTATATTGCCGGAATTGGGGCACGTCACAATATCAGAGCCAATTGCTTGCGGCCTGGGCAGATACTGACCGAGGCGGTGACCTCTCCAGAGGGCAAGCATGTCTTTACTAACTTCTTAGAGCCCGCGCAGATGCTGAGGGGGCCGGGATACCCGCTCGATGTTGCTAATGCCGCTGTGTTTTTGGCGTCAGATGACTCTCGCTTTATCACGGCAGAAACGATTAATGTGGATGGAGGCTTGGTAGCCAAGGTTTGAGATTTGCTGCTCAACTTTTGGTCTATGGGTACTGTATCCAATCGGTTTCTGCGATTGAGCGTCTATTTAACCCTTTAAGTCTATTTATAATAGGCGGCTATTTTTCCTTTCGGAACTGATTATGCCGAGACCCAAGTCCACTGTTTCTCTGGACGAGGTGCACTGGGGTGCGCTGAAAACCCTGTTCCCCTACTTATTGGAGTTTCGCCGGGCTGTCGCCCTGGCAATTTTGTGCCTGATTGGGGCAAAAATTGCGGGGGTCACTTTACCCTTTATCCTCAAACATATCGTCGACAATCTGGATAAAACCGGTGGTGTTGCCCAATCCATAGCCCTGCCACTGGGACTGTTATTGGCTTATGGTGCGGTGCGATTCTCCAGCACTCTGTTTGGTGAGTTGCGGGATACCATCTTTGGCCGGGTGACGGAACGGGCTCAGCGTCGAGTTGGCCTGGAGGTATTTCGGCACCTACACAAGTTGGATATGGACTTTCACTTGGATCGGCGCACCGGGGGGCTCTCTCGGGATATTGAAAGGGGCAATAGCGGCATCGGCTTTTTGATGCGCTTTATGGTGTTCAATATCGTACCCACTCTGCTTGAGATCGCCATGGTAGCGGGCTTGCTCTGGTGGAATTACAGCGGCGTGTTTGCTTTGGTAGTGCTGGTCGCCGTTATTGTTTATATCGGCTTCTCTGTCGTGGCCACAGAGTGGCGCACCCGTTTTGTACGCGCCCTGAATGAAGCCGAATCCCAGGCCAGCAGTCGTTCGGTAGACAGCTTGCTCAACTATGAGACGGTGAAATATTTTGCCAATGAGCGGCATGAAGCGAATCACTACGATCGTGAGCTGGCGGTATGGGAGCGGGCCCGGCGTAAAAACCGCCTATCGCTATTTAGCCTGAACACTGGCCAGGCACTGATTATTGCCTCTGCCATGTGCGCAGCGATGGTTTTGGCGGCGGTAGGCGTGACCAAAGGGCAGATGACCATCGGAGATTTTGTCCTGGTTAACGCCTTTATGATGCAAATTTTTATCCCGCTGAATTTTCTCGGTTTTGTCTATCGGGAAATGAAAGGTGCCCTGGCCAATATTGAAAAGATGTTCTCTTTGCTCAGGGTTAAGCCAGCGGTGGCCGATCAGTCCGAGGCCTCAGATTTGCAAGTGCAGGAAGGGCGAATTGAATTTGATGCAGTGCGCTTTGGCTACAAAGACAATCGTGAAATTCTACGCCAAGTTAGCTTCTCCGTGCTGCCACGCCAGAAAGTGGCGATTGTGGGAGCCAGCGGGGCCGGTAAGTCGACCCTGTTTAAGTTGTTGTTCCGCTTTTATGATGTAAGTGATGGGTCGATTCGCATTGATGGCCAGGATATTCGTACGGTCAGTCAGGAATCCTTGCGTCGCGCTATTGGTGTGGTGCCCCAGGATGCGGTGTTATTCAACCAATCAATCAAAGAAAATGTGCGTTATGGGCGGGTGGATGCCACTGATGAGGAAGTGATGGCTGCAATTCATCATGCTCACCTGTCGGATTTTGTCCGCCAGCTGCCCCAGGGGGTGGATACTCTGGTTGGTGAGCGCGGCCTTAAGCTATCCGGTGGTGAAAAACAGCGGGTTGCCATAGCGCGGGCGCTGCTCAAAAAACCACCGATTATGATTTTTGATGAAGCCACCTCCTCTCTGGACAGTCGTTCGGAACGCAGTATTGTCGCCTCTCTGAAAGAAATTGCCCGCGAACAGACCACACTGGTGATCGCCCACCGTCTTTCGACAATTGTGGATGCCGATAAGATTTTGGTCATGGATCAAGGCCAGATCGTTGAGCAGGGTTCCCACAGCCAGCTTCTGGAGGAAGGCGGGCACTATGCGACCCTGTGGCGCATGCAGCAGCAGGAGCGTACGGCTGGAATAGGAGAGGAAACTCCTGTGGCTTCTCAGGTGGCGGAGCCATAAAAGCCTGTCTTGATAATTGTGTGTAGCCAGACTAATGTGGCGCCGAAACAAAAAAATGATAGGCAGAGCGATATGACCATTCCCTTTCACACTACCAAGATCGCTGCCGCACTGCTGGCCATGGCGCTGGTGGGCGGCTGTAGCAAAGACAAACAGGCCGAGGAAATCCGTAAAGATGAAGCGGAGGCACAGATTGTAGAATCTGAGACGGTCACACCGCCCGCAGGCCAAGCCATAGAAAACGCTGATAAGCGTTTTAATATTTATGTACCGGTAGAACTTACCGCTGATATGAGTAATCTTAGCGAGAATCAGCGTAAGATGATCGGCCTGTTGATTGATGCCAGCCGGATTATGGATCGACTGTTCTGGTTGCAGTCCTACGGCCCAGCAGAAGTGCTGCTGCCTGATATCGAAGACAACCGCGCGCGCAAGTTTGCCGAGATTAATTACGGTCCTTGGGATCGCCTCAATGACAATAAGCCGTTTATCACTGGCTACGGTCTCAAACCCCTGGGTGCCAACTTCTATCCGGCAGATATGACTCGCGAAGAGTTTGAGAACTGGGACCAACCTGGAAAAGATGGCCTCTACTCTCTGGTGCGCCGCAACGATGCCGGTAAGCTGGAGCTGATCCCCTACAGCAAAGCCTACAATGCTGACCTGAAGAAGGCAGCGGATATCCTGCGCCAGGCAGCCGCGCTGGCGGAAAGTAAAGAATTCGCCAACTATCTGGGCATGCGTGCCGACGCGCTGCTCAATGATAATTTCCGTCCCAGCGATATGGCATGGATGGACATGAAGGAAAATGATATCGACGTAGTGATCGGCCCCATTGAAAACTACGAAGATCAAATGTTCGCCTATCGCACGGCTTACGAGTCTTACGTACTCCTCAAAGATAAAGAGTGGAGTAAGAAGCTGGCCAAGTTTGCTGCACTGTTGCCTGAATTACAGGAAGGCTTGCCGGTAGAAGAAAAGTACAAGGCCGAAGAGCCAGGTACCGATTCTGATCTGAATGCGTACGATGTACTTTTCTACGCAGGTCACAGCAATGCGGGTTCCAAGACGATTGCCATTAACCTGCCTAACGATGAAGAAGTTCAGCTGGCGAAAGGCACTCGTCGGCTGCAGCTGAAAAACGCTATGCGTGCCAAGTTTGACAAGATCCTGGTGCCCATCAGCGATGTATTGATTGCTCCAGATCAGCGCAAGCACATCACATTCCCCGCTTTCTTTGCCAATACCATGTTCCACGAGGTGGCGCACGGCCTGGGTATTAAGAAGACTGTGACCGGCGGAGCAAATGTACGCCAGGTGTTGAAGGAGACTTCTTCCTCTCTGGAAGAAGGCAAAGCCGATATTCTCGGCCTTTATATGGTGACCCGCTTGCATGAGAAAGGCGAGATCCAAGAGGGCGAGCTGATGGATAACTACGTTACCTTCCTCGCTGGTATTTTCCGCAGCGTGCGCTTCGGTGCAGCCAGTGCCCACGGTAAGGCCAATATGATGCGCTTTAACTTCTTCAAAGAGCAGGGCGCCTTTACCCGCGATCCGAAAACCGGTCAATACAGTGTGGATTTCGAAAAAATGCAGCAGGCCATGACCAACCTGTCGCGCCTGATCCTGACTATTCAGGGTGATGGTAACTACGAGCAGGCCAAAACTCTGCTCGCTGAAAAAGGGGTTATCGGTCCTGAGTTGCAGGCTGACCTGGATCGATTGGCAGAGGCGGATATACCCGTGGATGTTACTTTCATCCAGGGTAAAGAAGTTCTTGGCTTGAAGTAAAGCTAAGCAAATTTTCATCTTAAAAACCCGGCATTTGCCGGGTTTTTTATTTTTACCTGGAATAAACTCTTAGGGAAAAAGTAGGGGAAAGTTTAGATGCAACATATATTGAGTATCAGATATTGCTTTTACGGAGACTCTTTTATCGGTTGATAGAAAAAGCTAAGTGATTAATCACAAAAAATGAGGAGGTTTACATTGAAGAAACACTAAAGTAGGTTGATCATCATTTTGGATTTATAGTTGAGTCTATTTAATTACCCTGTTATCTGTTTTAAAGACCGTATCTAAAAATTTTAAGGGAAAAACATGGAACGTATTTTATACACTGGTACTAAAAATGCCTCCAGCTGGGCTTTTCGGGCATGGCTACCTTTTAGGGAGCTGGGTATTGAATTTGAAGAGCAGGTTGTTGATATTCGCAAGCCGCAGCGCTTTGAAAATCTTCGCCGGATTGGTGAGATATCCCCCGCTGTTTCAGTACCCGTATTGGTTGAAAACCAGAGTGTTATTTTTGATTCCCTAGCCATTATGGAATATGCCAACGATATTGGCGGCGGAAGTTTACTTCCCTCAGATCCTTTGGCCAAGGCTAGAGCACGTTCTTTCTTAAGTTGGCAACATGCGGGTCTCTCAGGGTTGTGTCCACGACTTTCTTTTGAAAGCGCTTTTTATCAGGATAAGCGTCAGATGACCCAGTCTGAGCAGGCAGATGCGGAGCGACTGTTTCACTGCTGGGAGCAAGAATTAGCCCATAGTGGTGGCCCTTACCTTTGTGGTGATCTCTCCCTCGCAGATCTGGTACTGGTGCCCACGGTTATCAGGTTGTATACCCATAGCCCGGAAATGTGCGATTGGCCCCGGGCTCATCAATGGGTAATGAGGCTTCTGGCAAGAGAGAGTGTGGAAGAGTGGATGTCGGAAGCCAAAAGCTTGCCGCCGGTAATTCTGGATGACTACCGAAGGTAAAGAGGAGAGAGGCTTCCATTACTGGTTTCCTCACTCAATGGGTACTTTAGGAACTAGTTCTTTTACCTCTTTGTGTCGTCCTCAAATGGCGTATATAACCTGAAAAATGAAGGAAGCTGCGTATTTTATGTGGGAAGATCCGCAAATGTGAACCTATAGATTATCCAAGAAAAAAAGACGACTAGAATAGGGTGTGATATACGTCAGATTTGCCCAGTGGAATTGGGCGGTCCATATCTAAAAATTAAGGATAATTATTAGAACTATGAAAATACCAGCCCTGGTTCTTGCCTTCTTCTTTAGTCAGTATGTACAGGCGTCTTGTCAATTAGAGGAATATGAACGTTTTCTAAACACCCAGAGTTTAGTGATGTTGGAGGCGTCTGTGCAGTTGTTTGAAGAAGATAAAGATAAATTCAAAATAATAAAGCCGTTTGTGAAGTTGGAAGTTAGAAATAACAAACTGAAAGTCTATATCGCCAAGAAACTTAGTGAGTTGAACCCCGAGGTGTTAAATCTAAAGGGGCCAATTGCAAACTATGTGCCCAGTGTGTCTGTTCAGATAATGCCGGATGGATCAATACGGGATAAGGTTGACCTTGCTATGTCCAAGGATAAATTTTATAGAAGTGAAAAGTCGGCCATGAAGCCGATTGAAAAATTATACCTCTATCATGACGGCATGACGGAGCTTGAGAAAAAGCGCTTTCTCTCGGCCAGGAATTCCTTGAGTGCACATATGGAAACCAATGAGCAGTTTGAGTTTATGAAGCGGGCTTTTACTACCTCCCTGGCAAGTGTTTGCCCTTTGGATTGATAGAGTTCTGGAGTATGCGGTATGGATAAGGTGAAAATGTAATTTAATATTTAAAGCCAGGTTTCTACTTAAAGGGGCACTAAGTTGTCCCTTTTTTATATTTGTTTATTTTGTGCTGCGTTGTATATATTGCCTGTAATAGAGGCGCTACTAGTAATAATCTAGTTGTTATTTTATAAGTGGGAGGTTTAGAAGAACATGGAAATTAATATTTATCAGGTAGATGCCTTTGCATCCAGTATGTTTTCTGGTAATCCGGCCGCGGTTTGTCCACTTGATGAGTGGCTCACAGATATACAGATGCAGAATATTGCTGAAGAAAATAACTTATCTGAAACGGCTTTTTTTGTTCCAGAGGGAGAGGGTTATAGGCTGCGATGGTTTACACCTGAAGCTGAGGTGGATCTCTGTGGTCATGCCACCCTGGCAGCAGCCCATGTTTTGTTTAAACATTTATCGTACGCAAAGCCTGTTATCAACTTCGAAACGCGCAGTGGCTTGTTAAAAGTGGGGCTCTGCGAAGGCGGCTATAAAATGCGATTTCCTATCAGTATCCCTGCCCCAACGGAATGTCCCTCAGGTTTGGCTGAGGCTTTAAGTGTGGTTCCTGTGAAAACTTTGGCTGCCTTTGACTATATCGTGGTATTGGATAGCGAGACTCAACTAAAGAGCGTTAAGCCTAATTTCATGTTGCTAGCTGAGCTCGATTTGAGGGGGGTGGTGATTACCGCACCGGGAGATCACTGTGATTTTGTCAGTCGCTGTTTTTTTCCCAAGCTGCGAGTCAATGAAGACCCAGTAACAGGATCTGCACATTGCGAGTTGGCACCCTATTGGAGTCAGGTTTTGGGTAGGTCACATCTCAATGCAATGCAGCTATCAAAGAGGCGCGGAGTGCTCACCTGTGAGGTTGTAGGTGATGAGGTTATTCTTATCGGCCAAGCCGTTGACTATATGCGCGGTCAAATATCGTTTCAATAAACCTTTGTAAACATAAAGCCCCGGAACTCGGGGCTTTATTGCTTTTATAAGGGCTTTACTACGGCAGGCTTATGGGAACCGCACAGGCGAGATAGATATCCAGCTTGTTATTGGTGAGCTCCAATCCGCCAAGAGTCAGGCGTACCTGGTTAAAGTCTGCCTGAGTATTTGCCAGTAACAGGCGGTGATTCTGGGCACCATTGACCTTAAATGGAGCTAACCTATAACCGCTGATGCTTTCACCTGTAGCAGTTCCGTCCAGATAGGTACTGATGGTAATACTGTTGAGGTAGATAAGATCCAGTACTGAGCTCGTATTTTCCACCAGGAAGCTAAGTAGGTAGCGACCACTTTTCACGTTACTGTGGTTGACCTGGATATAAGTGCTGCCTCCAGCGCCGCTCGCAACTTCCATTCTGGCGGCATCGGAGGGTATTCCATTGCCTACTTTGGCTAATGAAACTACTGAGCAGCCATCGCAGGGAGCATTGATACCATGTTCCAGCTCTGTGCTAGCGCCATCCATTATTTCAAGCCCCTCGAAGGAAGTGCAGGAAAGGACAGTATCGTAGTCACAGGCGTCACCAATGCCGTCCTGATCAGAGTCTTCTCCATTCGGATTCCAGGTTTGAGGGCAGTTATCTGAGGTGTTTTCCACACCATCGTTATCTACGTCGGGGTCGCAGGCGTCGCCCTGTCCGTCTCCATCACTATCTGTTTGCGTTGGATTGGATATAGCTGGGCAGTTATCTGCGCTGTCATCCAAGGTGTCATTATCGATATCACTATCGCAGGCGTCGCCGTTGCCATCTTCATCCCCGTCTTCCTGCTCCGGGTTTGGTACATGTGGGCAGTTGTCTAGGGTGTCCTCGATGCTATCTCCATCGACATCGTTGTCACAATGATCACCGCTTCCGTCGCCGTCACTATCGCTTTGATCATTGGGAGCTAAGGGACAGTTATCTTGTTCATTCGTCGTACCATCGCCATCCCGGTCATTGTCACAAATGTCTCCCAGGCCATCGTTGTCCTGGTCTGACTGATTCGGGTTCGCTACTGCGGGGCAATTGTCTACACCATCGTCGAAGCTATCGTTATCTGCATCGGTATTGGTATCGCAGGCATCCCCGACGCCGTCCCCATCATGATCCTCCTGAAGTGTGTTGGGGTTATGGGGACAATTGTCACTGCTATTTACGATGCCATCGTTATCCAGATCGGGGTCGCAGGCGTCACCGAGGTAGTCGGTATCGCTATCCTTTTGGAGGGCATTGGGGTCGAAGCGACAGTTATCGATCAGGTCGATGATACCGTCGTTATCATCGTCGCTGTCACAGATATCGCCGATCTGGTCATTATCGTTATTGGCTTGATCTCGATTGGGAATGGCAGGGCAGTTATCTTCTGTGTTGACACTGCCGTCACCATCCTTATCGCTGTCACAGGCGTCACCAATACCGTCTCCGTCTCGGTCGAATTGGCTGGTATTGGCAATGTTTACACAGTTGTCGACATAGTCAGTAATTAAATCCCCGTCGATATCAGAGTTGTTATCACAGGCATCGCCGAAGCTGTCACCGTCGGTATCTACCTGGTCCTCATTGGCCACGAGGGGGCAATTGTCTGCATCGTTGTCTACCCCATCGCCATCCCGGTCGGAGTCACATAGGTCGCCTCTGCCATCTCTATCGGTGTCGGTTTGATCTGCATTGGCATCGACGGGACAATTATCGGCATGGTCTTCAATGCCATCCGCATCATCATCGCTATCGCATAGATCGCCCTTTCCATCGGAGTCGATATCACTTTGGTCGGTATTGGCGATAGAAGGACAATTATCAGCTTCATTATGAATGCCGTCGTTATCGAGGTCCGGATCGCAGACATTGCCTAATCCATCGTTGTCCTGATCCTCTTGTGCTGGGTTTGGTTTGCCAGGACAGTTGTCACTGATATCTTCGATGCTATCACCGTCATCGTCGTTATCGCAGGCGTTGCCCGTGCCGTCGTTGTCGGTATCCACTTGATCTTCGTTGGGCACTTGCGGGCAGTTGTCTACACCATCATCCAGGCCATCATTGTCGGTATCACTGTCGCTATCACATAGATCGCCAATGCCGTCATTGTCTAGATCGGTTTGGTCTGGGTTGGAGACGGTAGGGCAGTTATCGAGGCTATTGGTGAAGTCATCGCCATCGAGGTCGTTATCGCAGCTGTCACCGACACCATCGCCATCCATGTCACTCTGTTCATGGTTGGCGTTTGCAGGACAGTTATCCGAATCGTTGACTACTTCATCACCATCGAGATCTTCATCGCAGGCATTGCCAGCTTTATCGCCGTCACTATCTGCCTGATCGATGTTGGCGATTTGTGGGCAGTTATCTTCTAAGTCCAGGTGATTATCATTGTCATCATCGTTGTCACAGGCATCACCGCTACCGTCGCTGTCGAGGTCATCTTGGGAGGGATTACTGATGCTGGGGCAGTTATCGTCGGAATTGCGAACGCCATCTCCATCACTGTCTGTCACATTGGAGCCCGGGGGGAAGTTATCGGCGGCTCGGGCTTTTCCTTTGTCCGATCCGCAGGCACTCAATAGCAGTAGCGAAAGAAAAAATACAATTAACGATATTTTTGACATGCTTTGAAATCTCTGGAAACAAATACTTTTTTGTTATCTTTTGGGGAAGAACTGTCATTTGCTACGAGAAAATAGAAGTGAAAATAAGTGCCCACTTCTTGAAGGTTGCTTCCCTATAGATGTAATTGGTGGAGTAAATATCTGATTTTTATTTCTTATCAGAATAGATAGGCCACCGAATTTCGATGTGGATAAATATGTGTGATTTCTCTGAATAAAGGTAATGATTGAAAAAATAATGGCAGTTTATTTTTTTAGTTTTTCTTGTTGGCAGTGAGGGAGGTGAAAATGCCTGCACATTTGTGCTGAGAAATTTTCAACTTGTTGCCGGTGTGTATTTTTGATGGGGAATAAGCGGAAAGACGTTGATAGTTTTGAAAATTTCTTGTGAGCTGTAAAGAGTAATCAGGTGCGTAAATTAATCGGGCAACCGGATATAGTCCTTGCCGCGGCAAACGTTGGTTATGTGAATTGATTTCTCATGATAACGAAGGCTTGAGTCTTGTTATGACTATCGGGTCTAATGGTTTTTGGGTCAGTTCCGTTTTTGACTAGTTTTCAAGGCAGCGTGGAAATACACTGGAGGTCAGATTCGGGAGGGCAAATGAAAATTGATGCGGCAATTTGTTCCAGCGCGCGGCTTGCCCGCGATCGGCGTTTTGATGGGCGTTTTTTTACGGCGGTGAAGACGACAGGTATCTTCTGTCGACCCATCTGCCCCGCTCGGCCTCCGCTGGAGCGCAATGTCACTTATTTTGAGACTGCGGCGGAGGCGGCCAATGCGGGCTTTAGGCCCTGCCTGCGGTGTCGCCCCGATTCTGCGCCGGGCAGTCCAGCTTGGGGATTGGTATCGACCACCGTGCAGCGCGCTTTAAAACTGATGCGCAGTGAGCGCGAGCCTCAATCTGTGGAGCGACTGGCAGAGCGTCTCGGAGTCAGCAGCCGCTATTTACGCCGTCTGTTCTCTGAGCACCTGGGGGTAAGCCCCTTAGCGGTTTGGCAAACCGAGCGGGCACTGTTTGCTTTTCGTTTACTGCGAGATACGGACTTGCCTATTGCTGAAATAGCCTACGAGGCTGGTTTTAACAGTTTGAGACGCTTTAACGGCGTATTCAAACAGATCTATCAACGCACTCCATCCGAGGTGCGCAGGGAGGGGCACGCAGTGCGCGTGGAGAAGGCGAGTGCCACACGGG
This sequence comes from Microbulbifer mixtoriginis (SeqCode), assembly GCF_052466765.1. Taxonomy (NCBI): domain Bacteria; kingdom Pseudomonadati; phylum Pseudomonadota; class Gammaproteobacteria; order Cellvibrionales; family Microbulbiferaceae; genus Microbulbifer; species Microbulbifer mixtoriginis (SeqCode). The sequence goes on along the minus strand of NZ_CP174289.1, from coordinate 1,081,744 downwards.
TGCGGTTGTACCTGGATTACCGCCCGCCGTTAGATTGGCAACAACTCCTGGCTTTTTTGGGAACTCGCGCTTTGGCGGGGGTAGAGCAGGTGGAGGGGGAGGTCTATTCACGCAGTTTCGGACTGGATGCTTGTCGCGGCGTGATGGAGGTCTCCCACGATCCGGAACGCAATCGCCTGGTAGTGGAGGTTTTTGGTCAGGAAGGTGGGGCAGGGTTATATCTGCTGAACCAGCGCCTGCGCCGGCTGTTTGATCTGGATGCGGATGTTGAGGAGATCCAGACAGTATTAAACGAAGATCCATTGCTGGCAGATCAGTTGGCGAAGAATCCGGGCCTGCGCTTGCCCGGTGCCTGGGACCCATTCGAATATGCACTGCGGGCGATTCTCGGTCAGCAGATCAGTGTCGCGGCGGCGACCACTATTGCCGGACGTATAGTGGCCCGCTACGGGGAGTCGTTTGTGGACGATGCTGGCAGAGAGCGGTTTTTATTCCCAACGGCGGAGCGTCTCGCCGAGGCGGATTTTGTCGATCTGGGCTTGACCCGGGCTCGGGTGAAAACCCTACAGGAGTTTGTCGCCGCAACTTTGGATGGCCGTTTGAGTTTTGCTGATCAGTCCCTGGAGGATTGGTGCAGCCAAGCCACAGCACTGCCGGGTATTGGCGATTGGACAGCGCATTATATTGCTATGCGCGGCCTGTCGATGCCGGATGCTTTCCCCGCGTCGGATTTGGGTATTCTACAAGCCCTGGGCAGTGATGGTGAAAAGGCAAAACCCAAGCAGGCCCTGGAGCGGGCAGAGCAGTGGCGGCCCTGGCGGGCATATGGAGCCATTTTGTTGTGGCAGTCCCTGAAATCTGGAGAGAAAAAATGATTGTCTATGAGAGTTACACCACGGAATTGGGGGATGTTGCCATCGCAGCCTGCGAGCAAGAGGGGCTCTCCCGAGGCGCCAGAGGTATAGTTGCACTCCAGTTTTATGACGATGAACGACCATTGCGTTTGGGGGCCGGTTGGCAGCGGGGCGCCTCGGAGCTGACGGATTTGGCCGTCCAGCAGTTGCGGGAATATATCGCCGGCCAGCGCAAAAATTTTGATCTGCCACTGGCGCCAAAAGGCACTGAATTCCAGCGCCGGGTTTGGGATGCGCTGTTGCAAATTCCTTTTGGCGAAACCCGCAGTTACAGCCAGCAAGCCCAGTGGTTGGGCCAGCCACGGGCTATTCGTGCGGTGGCGCGGGCCAATGGTGCAAATCCGATTGCCATCGTTATTCCCTGCCACCGCGTAATCGGAGCTAATGGCAGCCTTACCGGCTACGCTGGCGGCCTGTCTTTGAAAGCGCGCTTGCTCACCCTTGAGGGTGCCAACTTTGTCCAGCAGGGCGAGCTGCTCTAGCGGGTAATATTGGGAAAAGCGCAATCATCTCTCCCTAGCCACGGCCTCTTTGGCGCGAGATAATAAGCGGTTCATAATCATATCGAGCCGGAGGCCAAATGCTGTACAGATTGGGGGATAAACAGCCACAACTGGAAGGTGAGGGCCACTATATTGCGCCCGGTGCCCATGTGATTGGAGATGTGCGTATGCTTGCGCACAGCTCCGTATGGTTTAACGCGGTGGTGCGCGGTGACTGTGCGCCTATTACTATCGGTGAATACAGCAACGTACAGGATGGCTCGGTACTGCATGCCGATGTCGGTGTGCCATTAACCATCGGCACCGGTGTCACCGTAGGCCATAAAGTGATGCTGCACGGCTGTGACATTGGTGATTACAGCCTGATTGGTATCAATGCCGTGATCTTAAACCGGGCCAAAATCGGCAAGTGCTGTATCATTGGCGCCAATGCGCTGGTGACCGAGGGCACAGAAATTCCCGATTACTCTATGGTGCTGGGCTCTCCCGGCAAGGTAGTAAAATCTCTCGATCCCGCCACCTACGAGCTGCTCAAAGCCAGCAGCGATCACTATGCGGCCAACGGCAAACAATTCGCCAGTGAACTGGTCCCGCTTGAGGCTAAAGATGTCTGAACAACCGGTAAAAACCGTGGAGCCGAAAGAGCGCCCGGTGAAATCCCCCTGTATCTCCGTATGTGCCCTGAATGAGCAGGACCTGTGCGAGGGCTGTTTTCGCAGTGGTAATGAAATCAGCCGCTGGGGCTCCATGAACAATGATGAGCGCCGTGTAGTGTTAAAACTCTGCACTGAGCGCGCGCGGCAAATGGGCCGAATCTGGTAAACAATCGATAGCGCTTTGTCGGGGCCGGGCCTCGCAGGGCCCGGAACTAAATGCGACTATGACCCAACCCTTTGTCCACCTAAGAATTCACTCAGAATTTTCCCTGATCGATGGCCTGGTAAGAATCAAGCCGGCCATCGCCCGCGCCCAGGAGCTGGAAATGCCAGCCCTGGCGATTACCGACCAGTGCAACCTCTACGGGCAGATCAAATTCTACCGGGCTTGTTTGGGCGCCGGTATCAAGCCGATTACCGCAGCGGATTTTTGGCTCAGCGAAGGCGGCGAAGGCAAGCCGACGCTGATCACGCTCTATGCGATGAATGCCGATGGTTACCGCAATATTACCGAGCTAATTTCCCGCGCCTGGATGGAAGGCCAGTACCACGGTAACGCCTATATCAAACGCGAATGGGTTAAGGAGTACAGCGAAGGGGTGCTGATGCTGTCCGGTGCCAAGTACGGCGATGTGGGCCGTGCACTGGTAGCGGGGCGCCGCGCCCAGGCAGAGGAGCTGGCACGGGAGTGGGCGGAGTTATTTCCCGGCCGCTACTACCTGGAGTTACAGCGCACCGGTCGCGCCGGCGATGAAGACTACCTGCACTCGGCGGTGGATTTGGCGCAGGCATTAAATTTGCCAGTGGTAGCCACCAACGATGTGCGCTTTATGGAAGAGAGCGAGTTCGAGGCCCACGAGGTGCGCGTGTGTATTCACGAAGGCCGCGCCCTCGATGACCCCCGCCGCGAGCGCCGTTATTCCGCCGAACAGTATTTCCGCACGCCGGAAGAGATGTGGGAACTGTTTGGCGATATCCCCGAAGCCCTGCAAAACACCGTGGAGATTGCCAAGCGCTGTTCGGCGCCAATCCAGCTGGGTAAATACTTCCTGCCGGAATACCCGATTCCCGAGGGTATGACCGAAGACCAGTTCTTCGAAAAGGTCTCTTACGAGGGTATGGAGCGGCGCCTGGAAACTATCCTGGACAAGTCCGCTACGAATTATGCCGAGCGTCGCAAGGTCTACGAAGACCGGCTGCGCTTTGAGCTGGATATCATTATCCAGATGGGATTCCCCGGTTACTTCCTGATCGTAATGGACTTTATCCAGTGGGCTAAAGACCACGATATCCCGGTGGGCCCGGGGCGGGGTTCCGGTGCCGGCTCCCTGGTAGCCTACTCGCTGGATATTACCGATCTGGACCCGCTGCAATACGATCTGCTGTTCGAGCGATTCCTCAACCCGGAGCGGGTATCCATGCCCGACTTCGATATCGACTTCTGTATGGAGAAGCGCGACCGGGTAATTGGCTACGTTGCGGATAACTATGGCCGCCAAGCGGTGAGTCAGATTATTACCTTCGGCACCATGGCCGCGAAGGCGGTGGTGCGAGATGTGGCGCGGGTGCAGGGCAAGTCCTACGGCCTCGCAGACAAGCTGTCGAAGATGATTCCCCCTGATGTAGGTATGACCCTGCAGAAGGCCTTCGACCAGGAAGAGATATTGCGCGAGTTCCTCGAAAGCGATGACGAGGGCCAGGAAATCTGGGAGATGGCCCTGCAGCTCGAAGGGGTGTCTCGTAACGTGGGCAAGCACGCCGGTGGTGTGGTTATCGCCCCCACCAAGCTCACCGACTTCGCACCGCTCTATTGTGATGAGACCGGTGCAGGCCTGGTGACCCAGTTTGATAAAAACGATGTGGAAGATGCGGGCCTGGTGAAGTTCGACTTCCTCGGCCTGCGGACGCTGACCATCATCGACTGGGCCAAGCGCATGGTGGATGAGACCCGTGCGCGCGAGGGGCTGGAACCTCTGGATATCGCCGCGCTGCCACTGGACGATGATGAAACCTTCAAGATGCTCAAGCGGGCAGAGACCACTGCGGTATTCCAGTTGGAATCCCGGGGCATGAAGGACCTGATCAAGCGCCTACAGCCGGACAACCTGGAAGATATGATCGCCTTGGTGGCTCTGTTCCGTCCGGGTCCGCTGCAATCGGGCATGGTTGATGACTTTATTAACCGTAAGCACGGTCGCGCTCAGGTGGCCTACCCGGATGCCAAATACCAGCACGAGAAACTGCAACCGATCCTGGAGCCCACATACGGCGTGATCGTCTACCAGGAACAGGTTATGCAGATCGCCCAGGAGTTGGCGGGCTATACCCTCGGTGGCGCTGACCTGTTGCGCCGGGCGATGGGTAAAAAGAAACCGGAGGAAATGGCCAAACAGAGGGCCACTTTTGAAAATGGGGCAAAAGAGCAAGGAATTGACCCCGAACTTGCGATTAAGATCTTCGACCTGGTAGAGAAGTTCGCAGGCTATGGTTTTAACAAGTCGCACTCTGCGGCTTACGCACTGGTGTCATACCAGACCGCTTGGCTGAAAGCGCACTATCCCGCCCAGTTTATGGCGGCGACCATGTCTTCGGATATGGATAAGACCGATAAGGTGGTGACCTTTATCGAAGAGTGTCGCGCCATGGAGCTGGTGCTGGTGCCGCCGGATGTGAATCTGGGTAGCTTCCAGTTCTCGGTGGATATCGATAACCGTATTATTTACGGTCTCGGTGCCATCAAGGGCCTGGGTGAGGGGCCGATTGAAAATATTATTGCGGCGCGGGAAGAGGGCGGTCCCTTTACCGATCTGTTCGATTTCTGCTCGCGTGTCGATCCGCGCAAGGTGAATAAGCGCGCACTAGAGGCGCTAGTGCGCTCTGGTGCCTTCGACAGCATTGGGCCGGATACTGGCGGCAGTGATGGCTTGGATTATTCCCGCGCGGTACTGTTTAACGCGCTGGATGAAGCGGTGAAGGCGGCGGAACAGCAAAAGGCTAATGCCAATGCAGGCATGATGGATTTGTTCGGTGAGGTGGTGCCCCAATCTTCCGATGGTGATGTGTACGAGGACTTCCGTCGCACTCGCTGCTGGAGTATTCGCGAGCGCTTGGAGGGTGAGAAAAACACCCTGGGTCTGTATCTCACCGGCCACCCCATTGACGAATATGCCGGTGAGTTACAGCACCTGGTGAAGGCGCGAATCGCCGACTTAAAACCTGGCCGCGAAGCGCAAAAAGTGGCGGGCCTGGTGGTTGCCATGCGGGTGATGAAGACCAAGCGTGGCGATTCCATGGCTATTGTTACCCTGGATGATCGCAGCGGCCGTATTGAGGCGGCCATGTTCAGCGAGGCATTTGGCGAACACCGCGACAAGCTGGCTAAGGATGCGCTGCTGGTACTCGAAGGCCCCGTGGCCAATGACGATTACAGCGGCGGTCTGAAAATGACCGTGAATGGGGTTTCCACTCTGGATGAGCTGCGTCAGAGCCGGGTGACCGGTGTGCGTCTGCAAGTCGATACCGGTGTTGTGGCCCCTGGGTTAGCCAAGCGTTTGGCCTCGTGTTTGCAGCCCTATACCGGTGGCCAGTGCGGGGTCAGTCTGGAAGTGTTGCGCCACGATGCGCGAGGTCTCTACCGCCTGCCTCCACAATGGAATGTGGAGCCGAATGATCAGATGGTTCAGTCCCTGCGGGAGTTGCTGGGGCGTGAGCGGGTGGCACTTCAATACGCTGAGCGGCGTTAAAGTCCACTGGGCTCGACTGGTCGGTTCTGTACAGTTAAGCTATGTCGCTGTGATTGCCCAGAGGCATGGAAAAGAGTTAAGGCGCAGATTTCATGAATTTCAACTTTCTCGAGTTTGAGCAGCCGATTGCAGAGCTGGAAAGCAAAATTAAAGAGTTGCAGCTGGTCGGGGACGACAATGAGCTGAATATCGCCGATGAAGTGACCCGGCTGCGGGATAAGAGCAGAACTCTTACCGAGTCCATCTATGCAGACCTGAGCCCCTGGCAAGTGGTCCAGGTGGCCAGGCACCCGCAGCGTCCATACTCCAAGGATTATATTGAGCGGCTATTCACTGATTGGGACGAGCTGCACGGCGATCGTCATTTTGGTGATGACAAGGCGATTATTACTGGGATCGCACGCTTGAATGGCAAGCCGGTAGCGGTGATCGGTGAAGAGAAAGGGCGCTCTGTGAATGAGAAGGTTGCGCGTAACTTCGGTATGCCTAAGCCGGAGGGCTACCGCAAAGCTTTGCGCATTATGGAAATGGCCGAGCGTTTTAAAATGCCGGTGCTGACTTTGATCGATACTCCAGGGGCTTACCCTGGAATCGATAGTGAAGAGCGCGGCATCAGTGAGGCCATTGCCCAGAACCTGGCGGTGATGTCCCGTTTGCGCACGCCGATTATTTGTACCGTGATTGGTGAGGGTTCTTCCGGTGGTGCTCTGGCAATTGGTGTTGGTGATCAGCTCAATATGCTGCAGTACTCCACCTACTTTGTGATTTCTCCAGAGGGCTGCGCCAATATTATCTGGAAAACCGTAGAGAAGGCTCCACTGGCTGCCGAGGCTATGGGGGTGACTTCCAGTGTGTTGGAGGAGTTAGGTATTGTGGATGAAACCATCCCCGAGCCCCTCGGCGGTGCGCACCGCGATCCGGATGCCATGGCTGAGAGCCTGAAGGAGCGCCTCGGTGAACAACTGGAGCAGTTGAGTGCTATTCCTATTGATGAGTTGCTGGAAAAGCGCTACCAGCGTCTGATGAGCTACGGCAATATCGTTTCTTAATATTCTTAAAAAGGGCAGTTCCGATCATGGCGCTGCCCTTTTTTCTTTCTTTTGAGTCCAGTTTCTTTTTACGAGATCTGCTCTATATTTGGCGATTCCCCATTTGTTGGGTTGCTTGTTCCTCTTCTGTTATTTGTTTGTCCCGCTAGTTGAGCGTGCCCAGGGCACTTTACACTGTCCCTTCTGCCCCCATTTTTAACCCCCCTTGTCGAAAACCGCTGCGTCGTATCTGTGCCTCCATGGTAGAAAGCAAAAAGAATAACGAGTGTTTAAGTGCTGGCTTGCCATTTACGGTTTAGTTGCGGCAGAAGTTTCTGGGAATCAAATATGGCAATTTTGCAGAGGAATACGGCAACGGATGCTGTGCAGTTACAAGCTGGTGATCAAGCGGGACAAAAATTTGCGCTGGTAGCTTTGACCTCACTGTTTTTTATGTGGGGATTTATTACCTGTTTAAACGATATCCTGATTCCCTATCTCAAGGGGATTTTTGAGCTGAATTATGCCCAGGCGATGTTGGTGCAATTCTGTTTTTTTGGGGCTTATTTTTTGGTTTCCCTGCCGGCGGGTAGTCTGGTGAGTAAGATTGGTTACCAAAAAGGTATCGTCACAGGCCTCACTATCGCGGTATTGGGTTGCTTACTATTTATTCCTGCGGAGCGCATGGAGGTCTATGGGCTTTTCCTTGGGGCCCTGTTTATTCTCGCTTCCGGTATTACTATCTTACAGGTGTCGGCAAATCCCTATGTTGCCGCCTTGGGAAATGAGCGAACGGCACCCAGCCGACTAACCTTGACCCAGGGCTTTAATGCACTAGGTACCACCGTAGCCCCACAATTCGGTGCATTATTAATTCTCCCAGCTGCGGGAGTTGCCGTCGGCGCAGTCAGTGCCTCAGTGATCGAAGTGCCCTACCTGATTCTGGCGGCTACCCTATCCGTGTTGGCTCTGGTTTTTGCGTTTTTGAATCTGCCGTCTATTGTCAGCAATACTTCACAGACCCCATCGGAGGTAGGTGAAGCTTCGGCCTGGAATTATCGCCATCTTGTATTAGGGGCGGTAGCGATTTTCGTTTATGTCGGTGCGGAAGTTTCTATCGGCAGTTTCCTGGTGAACTTTATTGCCGAAGACTCTATTGCCGGTCTTGAGGAATCCAAGGCAGCGTTCTATATCTCCCTCTACTGGGGTGGGGCCATGGTTGGGCGTTTTGCCGGTGCCTTGATTATGCGCTTTATTTCTGCGGGAAAAGTGCTGGCAATTTGTGCCCTGGGCTCCTGCCTACTTCTGCTTATCACTGTAGCCGGTAGCGGCTACCTGGCAATGTATGCTGTTTTGGCGGTGGGGCTGTGTAACTCCATTATGTTCCCAACAATTTTCAGTTTGGCTCTTGCGAGACTTGGCAAGGCGGCTAGTCAGGGTTCTGGTATCTTGTGCCTAGCTATAGTCGGTGGCGCTATAGTGCCGTTATTGCAGGGATTATTGGCGGACCAAGTGGGTATCCAGTTGGCATTTGTCCTGCCTATTTTCTGCTACCTCTATATTCTTTACTACGGTGCCATTGGTCACCGCCCAGACAAACGCGCTTAATTTTTTTCTTCTCTTCTGAGCTCGTTTAGCCGGCATTTCCATGCCGGCTTTTTTTGCTTACAAATAAATGATAACCCTGTATTAACTGGAGGGCAGTGTGGTTGAAGTTTTTCTCGTTTGAAAATTTTAGGTATACCGGCAAATCCCTGCCAGTATTGAGTGAATGGAAATGGACGTCTTATCAGGAAACTTCCGAAGCTACGTGTCGATTGGCTTCAAGAAATTCTTTGATCGGTAGGCGATAGTTACGGCTGACTTTGACTTTGGCGCCGCTAGTTAGGGTGAGAAAGTACTCCCCTTTGGTAAGTACTTTGATGTGTTCGATATAGTTGAGATTTACCAGGGTGGAGCGGTGAATACGCTTGAAATTATCCGGGCACAGCTGTTTTTGCAGGTCTTTGATGGTGCTGCGCATAACATGGGTTTCCCCTTTTACATGCACACACATATAGTCACCGGCGGCATCTATCCACTCGATATCCTGCTGATTGACCATAGTAATACTGCCGCGATCCTTAATCGCCAGGCGATTGTTGATCACTGGGGTGCGAGTCTCAGAGGCTTGTCCCCTGGTTAAGCTCATTTCCTCAATAGAGCGCAGCAGCCGGTTTTTTTCTTCCTGGTGGATGTCTTTTTTGCCGACATGTGCCAATTGCAAGCGCTGGCGCGCGCGATCAAGGGCGGTTTCTAGGCGGGCGCTATCTAAGGGTTTTAAAACATAATCGACAGCGTGAACTTCAAAAGCTTTGAGGGCATATTCGTCGAAAGCGGTGGCGAATATTACCAATGGTATGGTGTCGGCCTGTAGACGACTGACCACATCAAAGCCGTTCATGCCTGGCATTTGTACATCCAGAACCAGTAGGTCTGGACTGTATTCAGATACGGCTTGCAACGCCTCGCGTCCATTGCGGCAGCAGGCGGAAATTTCTATATCAGGGAATTCCTCAAACATGCTTTGCAGAAAGCGCAGGGCTAGGGGTTCGTCGTCCACCAGCACGACAGTGAGTTTGTTCATTGGACTTCTCCCCGTGTTTTATAGGTGGGATAAGTGTCTATTTCTAGTGGAATATTGATTCGTATCGACATGCCGCAGTCAGGTTTTTCCTGTTGCTCTATATGGTAATTTTGTGGATAGAGGCTGGAAAGTCGCTCCCGTACATTCTTCAGTCCAACACCGGTGGAACTTGCTTGGAAATTTCTCTCGCCGGCGCAATCTTCTGAGCAGCCTGAATCCTGTACTTCCAGCAACAGGCGTTGGCCACTACTCTTCGCATGGATTCCAATGGTGCCGCCCAGTTCATTGGGGGCGATGGCATATTTTACTGAATTCTCTACCAGTGGTTGTAACAACATACTGGGCACCAATGCTTGCCGGGCCGTTTCATCGACATTGAGATCTACAACCAAGCGGTCAGCAAAGCGGGTTTTTTCAATCTCCAGATAGAGGAGTGCTGCTTTGACTTCCTGTTCAAGTTCTACTTTTTGCATAGGGCTCTCTTTTAGGGAGAGGCGCAGGAAATCACTGAGTCGTACAACCATTTCGCGGGCCTCATCGGCCTGTTGAAAGCGAATCAGGGCGTTGATGGAATTTAGTGTATTGAACAAAAAGTGGGGATTGAGCTGATAGCGCAACATTTTAAGCTGGGCCTCATTGGCGATAGCCTCTGCCTGGAGTCTACGAAGTTGCTCGCGCTCGTTGTCCTCGGCCACTTCAAGCATTTTTTTGTGTTCCCCTTGCAGCAGTATGTGGTATTTAACCCCACAGTAAAGTGCACTCCAAAAAAGAAAGACAAAGAGGGAGGCATAATACCAGCCGCCGAATTCAGACCAGATGGAGTGCTCCCCGCTCAAGCGGATATAGGCCTCCATGCGCACCAGGGTCCAGATGCCGGAAATCACCGCAACGGCGAGTAGATAGATAACTGTGCGAACGGCCAGTTCAGAGTCCCAGGCGATATCAAAAATGGGTCTTAGGAATACCGAGAGAACAAAAGCCACAGCGCACTGGAAAATAGTATTTGCTGGCTCGAAGCTTGGCCACTCAGTGGGTGAATGCCAGAGAGTCAGGGAGAGGAATGTCACCAGCAAAATGCCAATCCAGCTGACCAGCTGTAATTTCCAAAACCAGCGGGTCGAAGGAATTTCCGCAGTTGTATTCCAGTATTGACGGGTAGAGTACTGCATGATGTCCCGTATATTTAATTTTGTGAAAATGACGGGATAGACGCTCATCATCGCGTTCATTATTATCCGGAAGATATTACCTTGGCTTACCGGTGCCCGCCAGTGGGCCTGTGCGCTAGGATTCCAGCTTAGCCCTTATTTAGTCCTTTTTGTCGCTTTTCGGGGTGATTAGTCAAGTTACTTTCGGCAATCTGGACCCATAAGACAACTTTCATTGAGTGAAAGTGTTTTTTATTAAGGGTTATAAAAAATTGCACATTTTGTCCTTAATTTTCCGCTGGCGACTCAAAAGCGTTTAGGAAGAACAGTATAATCGCCAAGAAACGAGTTTGAAATTTGGGGATCGGTTTCCAATGCGCCAGATGTTGCCCGATTCGAGTCTTCACTCGAACGAAATGGCTGTTTGTGATTCAGATGCCCAGGCTCAAGAGGGGCGCTCTCCAGGGTATTTAAATCTTGCAGCGTTGACTTCGCTTTTTCTTCTGTGGGGTTTTATCACCGGGCTGAATGATGTTCTGGTGCCACATCTTAAAAATGTTTTTGAGCTGAGTTATACCCGCGCTGTCCTGGTACAGTTTTACTTTTTTGCAGCCTATTTTCTGGTTTCCGTTCCTGCTGGGTTGCTGTTGCGTAGAGTTGGTTATCAGTTGGGGTTGGTCTTTGGTTTATTAGTGGCTTGTGCTGGTTGCTTGGTTTTTATTCCTGCTGCGCGCCTGCAAATCTATGAAGTGTTTTTATTGGGGCTTTTTGTACTGGCTTCTGGTATTACAGTATTGCAGGTATCAGCAAATCCCTACGTTATTGCTTTGGGTAGTGCCAAAACGGCTCCAAGCCGTTTAAACCTAACCCAGGCATTTAACTCTCTGGGAACTACCTTGGCGCCGGTTGCCGGTGGTGCCGTTTTTTTTGCCGCGATTTCAATAGGCGCCGATCCCGATACGGCAACTAGTGTCGATGAATTTCGCGCTAGGGAGGCGGCCCTGGTGGAAAAACCCTATTTCTGGTTGGCAGTAGTGCTGTTGATGATGGTGGCTTTTTTCTCCTGGATTCGCTTGCCGACAATCCCCGAACACCGCCTTTCTTACAGTACAAGCCCGCCCCGCAGTGAGACTTTTTCCATTTGGCGCTTTCCCAGATTGACACTGGGGGCAATTGGTATTTTTGCCTATGTAGGCGCCGAGGTAGCTATAGGAAGTTTCCTGGTTAGCTTTTTTAGTGAATCCTCTGTTGCTGAAATGCAGTTATTTGAAGCGGCAAAGTATGTTTCCTACTACTGGGGTGGCGCTATGGTAGGCCGCTTTGCCGGGGCCCTGCTGCTGCGCTATGTTTCTGCGGGAAAAACACTGGCAGTGTGTTCACTGGGTTCTGTAGTACTTATCGGGGTGGCGATGCTCTCCTCTGGTTATTTGGCTGTATGGTCGATTGTCGCTGTGGGGGGTTGCAACTCCATTATGTTTCCAACCATATTCAGCCTGGCGTTGCGAGGTTTGGGTCAGTACACCAGTCAGGGCAGCGGTGTCCTGTGCATGGCCATTGTTGGCGGTGCGGTTATTCCATTGCTTCAGGGGGTGCTCGCCGATGAAGCGGGTATTCAGATTTCTTTTTTAGTACCGCTGCTGTGCTACTGCTATATCGCTTATTACGGTGCTTTTTCTCCGGCGCTGCGATGGAGTAGTGGGCAAAGGCAGCTGAAACGTTTCTCCAGGCTATTTTTTAAGTAGTCCAGCTAGAAATTGTTTTCCGCCTTATCTGTGATTTGGCCCAATCCATCGGATTTCTATTGGCGCTCCTCGGCAAGTATTGCACTTTGCTCCGTTGATACCGTTGCGTGGAATACCTGAAATCCAATCGGGGCCTTATTGGCTGTGGCTGGAGTATGGGATTTACACCGAAATAATAATATCTGTGTTACTCATTCTGATAGCGATGGAATTGGTAGGACAGAAGGACTCGCGTGGGAAAACTTTGGGAGTTATCCGTGAAATTAAAAAAACGATTTTCACTGAGCTTAATGCTCTGTGTTTCGGCACTTGTTGGCTGTCAGCCGCAGGGGGAAGAAGTTCCGTCAAAAGAGGATAACTCCCAGATAAGCAGTGGCGGTAGCCTGGAAAACTGGCCGCTACTCGAGCCCGCGTTTCCACGCAGCGAAAAGCTGGAAGCGCGTATTTCCGAAATTATGTCGCGCATGTCTTTGGAAGAGAAGGTGGGGCAAATGATTCAGGCGGAGATCCGCCACGTCACCGCTGAAGATGTTAAGAAATACCATCTGGGCTCAGTGCTAAACGGTGGTGGTGCCTTTCCAAACAACGATAAGTTTGCCACGCCTAAAGATTGGCTCGCGCTTTCCGATGCCTTTTTCAAGGCTTCCATGGACACTTCCGATGGCGGTGTTGCTATTCCCCTGATTTGGGGCTCCGATGCGGTGCACGGTCACAATAATGTTATTGGGGCAACTCTTTTTCCCCACAATATTGGCCTCGGGGCGGCGAAGGATGCTGAGCTGATCGAGCGTATTGGTCGCGCGACCGCCCGCGAGGTCGCTGTTACCGGTATCGACTGGACCTTTGCCCCCACTGTGGCGGTAGTGCGGGATGACCGCTGGGGACGCACTTATGAAAGTTATTCTGAAGATCCGGCTGTAGTGGCTGACTATGCAAAAGCCATGGTGAGAGGGTTGCAGGGGGGCAAGAACGAAGTCGATTTTCTTCGCGGGGAAAACCTGGTCGCCACGGCTAAGCATTTTGTCGGTGACGGTGGAACTACACGTGGAATCGACCGAGGGGATAACGCTGTGCCTGAAAAGGAACTGGCAGAAGTACATGCGGCAGGTTACCTGACCGCTTTGCCTGCTGGTGTGCAAACGGTAATGGCTTCTTTTAATAGTTGGAATGGTGAGAAGCTGCATGGCCATCAATACTTGCTGACAGATGTCTTGAAGGAGCGTTTGGGTTTCGATGGATTTGTAGTCGGGGACTGGAATGGTCACAGTTTCGTACCGGGTTGCACTCTGGAAAGTTGTGCCGCGGCAATTAACGCTGGTCTGGACATGTTTATGGTGCCTGCGGATTGGAAGGCCCTCTACAACAATACCTTGGCTCAGGCGAAGAGCGGTGAAATCCCCACTGAGCGTTTGAATGATGCGGTGCGCCGCATACTGCGAGTGAAACTTCGCGCCGGCTTGTTCGAGCGTAATATGCCCCTAGCGGGCAAGGCTGGTATTCTCGGCAATGCCGAGCACCGCGCTATCGCCAGAGAGGCAGTGCGGAAGTCTTTGGTGTTAATGAAAAACAATGATCAATTGTTGCCGCTAGCCGCGAAGCAGAATGTTCTAGTCGTCGGCGATGGGGCCAACAACCTCTCCAAACAAAGTGGTGGTTGGACAATATCATGGCAGGGCACTGGTAATACCCGTGAAGATTTTCCCGGTGCTACTTCCATCTTTGAGGGCATCGCCGCAGCCGTAAAGAGCGTGGGTGGTGAAGCCATACTGAGTGAGGATGGAAGCTTTACCGATGCCAGCTTTGCCAATGGCAAGGCACCCCAGGTGGCTATTGCCATTTATGGTGAAGAACCCTACGCGGAATGGCATGGTGATATCACAAATCTGGAATACCAGCGCGGTAACAAGAAAGATCTGGCACTGTTGAAGAAATTGCATGAACAGGAAATTCCAGTTGTCAGTGTTTTCCTGTCCGGTCGCCCGCTTTGGGTGAACAGTGAATTAAATGCATCGGATGCTTTTGTGGCCGCTTGGCTGCCGGGGTCTGAGGGTGCCGGTGTGGCCGATGTATTATTCCGAGGTGCCAAAGGTGAGATTCGATACGATTTCACTGGTAAGTTGCCCTTTAGCTGGCCGATGTACACCAATCAAACGGTTTTGAATCCATACCACGAGCACTACGATCCCCTGTTTGCTTTGGGTTACGGCTTGAGTGTGAATGAGGAATCCCTGGTCAGCAACGACTTGCCTGAGACCAGCGAAAATATGGCTGCGGGTGGACTGGAGGATGCCTGGTTATTGGTTTCCCGTCCGCGCGCTCCCTGGGTATTGAATATTGCCGAGGACGGAGCCAAGGCAGTTCCAGTGAATGGCAACCGAGCGGCCAGTGGTGAGGATAACAATATCGTTGTGACCTCGATTGATATGTCCTCTCAAGAAGATGCGCGTTTGATCGAGTGGAAGGGCCTGCGCCCCGGTGCTGTGCAGTTGTCTGCGGAGTATATGCAGAACTTGGACATTTATTTGGAGGAGGGCTCAGCCTTGAGCCTGAATATTCGCGTTGATCAGAAGCTGCGTGAACCGTTACAAGCGGCGGTGACCTGTGGAGAGGGCTGTATTGCCAGAGTGCCGCTGCAAGCCACTCTGAAAACCATGCCGCTGAATAACTGGACCCGTCTCTCGGTGGACCTGCAATGCTTCGCCAAAGCTGGCGCTGACTTTAGCAAGGTTTTCAGTGCCTTCCGCTTGGAGAGTGAGGGGGTCGCAGCGATAGCCGTAGCCAATGTTCGATTGGTACCCGATGCGGCAGCTTCTGCTGATATTCGCTGTGCGGGTTAGTGACTTTTATCTCTAGCCGTTTTTGGTAATTAAATGCCCGGGTCTGTAAAAATTGAGGTCTGGGCTACACCTCTCTTTTAAGTGATTGAGTTGCTGAAGAGCTGTAGCTCTGCAATATCCCGCTTCCCGCTCAGAAGTCCATCAACTCAAGTTGCCAGCACCGGTATACTGTGTCGATCTCAGTTCCAGGGTATAGGCCGTGACCTCCAAATCCGCAGCAAATTCTCTACCGCAACTTATAAAGTCTTCGATGCAGCGCCACCCGGCTCTGGGACAGCTATGGGTTGGATTTTCTGGTGGCTTGGATTCCACTGTCTTGCTGCATCTTCTCAACCAGAATGGTATCCCCGTTAAGGCAGTGCATGTGCACCACGGCCTAAGTAGTAATGCAGAGCGCTGGCTTGGCCACTGCGAAGCTGTTGCCCGTGAGCTGCAAGTGCCTTTTGTTGCGGTGCGTGTGCAAGTCGATAGAAGCGGTGGTGGGATAGAGCAGGGGGCGCGTAAGGCTCGCTACAAGGCTTTTGATTCGGTGATGTCCTCCGGTGATCAAATTTTGCTCGGTCACCATGGGGATGATCAGGCAGAAACCTTTCTATATAGACTATTGCGGGGAGCGGGCGTCCTTGGGCTTTCGGGTATGGCGGAGAGTCGGCCGTTGGGTGAGGGTAAATCCTTACTTCGTCCTTTGTTGTCAGCGGGGCGCCGTGAGCTGGAAGCCTGGGCCCTTGAACACGGGCTCAGCTGGATTGAGGATGAGAGTAATGCTGATGAGGCTTTTGAGCGCAACTATTTACGCCAACAGGTCATGCCTGTTTTATCCACCCGTTGGTCGGCACGGCAGAGTATTCAGCGGGCTGCAGATAATCTTAGGGAATCTGCATTACTGCTAGAGGAGTTGGCGCTTGCTGACTTGCAGATCTGTGATATCAGGCGAGAGAGGTTAGGGGAGAGCCTCTTTTTAGCGACGTTCATGAATTTCAGTATTGCGCGGCGCAAAAATCTACTGCGCGGTTGGGTGTTGCTGCAGGGTGGTATGGCACCGGAATCCGTGGTTCTGCAAGAAGCTTTGGTGCAAATTGAGAAAGCGAGTGCGGATGCCCAGGTGGAAGTACGACTGGGTGGGTGTGTAGTGCGACGCTTTCAGCGGCGCCTCTATCTGACCCCTGTCATGGAGCCCTTTTCTACCACCGATGAAAGCCTTCAATGGGATGGCGTGTCAGCACTACTGTTGCCCAGAGGTGGTGTACTGGAATCGGTGCAGGGTTGGCCTCAGGGGGTATATCAAGTGAAATACCGCCGGGGCGGTGAGCGCGTTCAGCCTCTCGACCGACTTCGCTCCCAAACTCTCAAGAAGGTGCTGCAGGAGAGGGCGTTGGAACCCTGGCTGCGAGACCGGATACCGCTCGTGTATCTGGATGGAGAGCTGGTGGCAGTTGCCGATTTATTCTGCTGTAAGGCGGGCTGCTCCACTTTGCCAGTAGCACCTTCGGTGAAACCGCCCAGCTGGCGGTTTTTCGATTGAGCGGAGAGGGGTTTTCTGCTACCCTGGCGCCCCGTCTCAAAGGCACCGGGAGAAGCTGGATTATCCGCCCGGGCCAGCCCTGTAAGCTCGACATTCATCGAGCGCTCAACTGACCAAGGTTTTGCATGACGCGCTATATTTTTGTAACTGGTGGCGTGGTTTCCTCGTTGGGGAAAGGTATCGCCTCCGCCTCTTTGGCCGCCATTCTCGAGGCCCGCGGCCTCAAGGTTACCATCCTCAAACTGGACCCCTACATCAACGTAGACCCGGGTACCATGAGCCCCTTCCAGCACGGTGAGGTGTATGTCACCGAGGATGGTGCCGAGACTGACCTGGACCTGGGTCACTACGAACGCTTTATCCGTACCCGGATGTCCAAGCGTAACAACTTCACCACCGGCCGCGTGTACGAGACCGTACTGCGCAAAGAGCGCCGTGGTGACTACTTGGGTGGCACCGTACAGGTGATCCCCCATATTACCGACGAGATCAAGCGCCGCGTTGTAGAAGGTGGCCGCGATGTCGACGTCGCTATTGTTGAAATCGGTGGCACCGTAGGTGATATCGAATCCCAACCGTTCCTGGAATCTGTGCGTCAGCTGCGTGTGGAAATGGGCACCAATCGCGCCCTGTTGATCCACCTGAGCTATGTGCCTTTTCTTGCCA
The DNA here is from genome assembly GCF_052466765.1 of Microbulbifer mixtoriginis (SeqCode). Taxonomy (NCBI): domain Bacteria; kingdom Pseudomonadati; phylum Pseudomonadota; class Gammaproteobacteria; order Cellvibrionales; family Microbulbiferaceae; genus Microbulbifer; species Microbulbifer mixtoriginis (SeqCode). The sequence continues at coordinate 1,064,359 of NZ_CP174289.1, read as the reverse complement.
CTGCTGGTGAAACCAAGACCAAGCCGACTCAGCACTCTGTTAAAGAGTTGCGTTCTATCGGCTTGCAGCCGGATATTCTGCTGTGCCGTTCCGAGCGCGAGATCGATGAGGACTCCCGCCGCAAGATCGCACTGTTTACCAATGTTGAAGAGCGCGCTGTAGTACCGCTGCCCGATGCCAAAACCATCTACGGCGTCCCGCGTCTTCTTCACAGTTACGGCCTCGACGATATCGTTGTGGAAAAACTGCAGCTGGAATGCCAGGCACCAGACCTTTCCGAGTGGGATGAAGTGGTCGATGGCAAGCTGAACCCCCAGCACGAAGTGAAAATTGCCATGGTTGGCAAATACATGGAGTTGCTGGATGCCTATAAGTCCCTGATCGAGTCCCTGACCCACGCGGGTATCAAGCATCGCTGCAAAGTGGATATCGACTTTATCAACGCTGAAGACGTTGAGGGTGAAAACGGCATTGACCTGATCAAGGATGCCGATGCAATCCTGGTTCCCGGTGGATTTGGTGAGCGCGGTTTAGAGGGCAAGCTTGAATCTGTTCGCTACGCTCGTGAAAACAATATTCCTTACCTGGGCATCTGCCTCGGTTTACAGTCTGTGGTTATCGAGTTTGCGCGCAATGTGCTCGGTCTCGAAGGTGCCAACAGTACTGAATTTAATACTAAAACCCCGCACCCTGTTATCGGCCTGATCACAGAGTGGATCGATAGTGAAGGCAATATCGAGAAGCGCGACGAGCAGTCTGACCTGGGGGGCACCATGCGCTTGGGTGGCCAGGAGTGTCGCTTGGCTAAAGATACCAAGGCTCGCGATATCTACGGCGCAGACGTCATTGTAGAGCGTCACCGCCACCGCTACGAAGTGAACAACAACTACGTTGATCGCCTGCAGCAAGCCGGTTTGAAAATTGGCGGCTGGTCTGCAGACGATACCCTGGTAGAAATGGTTGAATTGCCGAACCACCCCTGGTTCGTTGCTTGCCAGTTCCACCCGGAATTTACTTCAACCCCGCGCGACGGCCACCCGCTGTTCGAAAGCTTTGTTGCCGCCGCAATGAAGCAGCGTGAAAACCAGGGTTAATCAGTAATCCGCCCCCGGTCTCTGTGATTGGGGGTGAGATGACAGGGAGCTGACAGTGAAAACAATTGAAGTCGGAAATATTCAGGTCGCCAACGATAAGCCCTTTGTGCTTTTTGGCGGTATGAATGTACTGGAATCCCGCGACCTGGCGATGCAGGTGGCTGAGCACTATGTAAAAGTCACTGAAAAACTGGGTATTCCCTATGTTTTTAAAGCGTCTTTTGACAAGGCCAATCGCTCTTCCATCAACTCCTATCGCGGACCGGGTATGGAAGAAGGCCTGAAGATTTTTCAGGAAATCAAAGACACTTTTAAGGTCCCCTTGATTACCGATGTCCACGAAGTACACCAGGCTGCTCCGGTTGCCGAAGTCGTGGATATTCTCCAGCTGCCGGCCTTCCTGGCCCGCCAGACTGATCTGGTCGCCGCTATGGCAGCGACTGGTGCAGTGATCAACGTCAAAAAGCCCCAGTTTATGAGCCCTCCGCAAGTTAAAAATGTGGTGGAGAAATTTGCTGAGTGCGGCAATGAAAATATTCTTTTGTGTGAGCGCGGTGCCTGCTTTGGCTACGACAACCTGGTTGTCGATATGCTGGGCTTCAGTACCATGATCAATGCCTCCGGCGGTGCGCCGCTGATTTTTGATGTCACCCACTCACTGCAAATGCGCGACCCTTCCGGTGCTGCCTCTGGTGGTCGCCGTGCACAGGTCACTGAGCTGGGCCGAGCAGGTTTGGCTATTGGTATTGCCGGCCTGTTCCTGGAAGCACACCCGAATCCAGATAAGGCATTGTGTGATGGCCCCAGTGCATTGCCACTGGAGAAGCTGGAACCATTCCTCGCACAGATGAAAGCTGTGGATGATTTAATCAAAGGCTTTACGCCTCTGGATACTGAATAAAAGTAAGAAATACATAGCGCGCGCCCTTTTTGGGCACTTGGTACTTATTCTGTAGCTATTATTCATGGAAGCTACGATTAGAGATACTCACAAAAAACTGTGAGAAAAAGTTTCACAAGAGTAAGAACCCTTAATTGTTGCGTGCAGCTATTGGAAAATTTCTTTCAGTAATTACCTTTTTAATAAGTAACAAGTTTAGTTAGTACTAATACGGAGCCCATTGTTAATGAGCAAGATTGTCGCTGTTAAAGCCTACGAAGTGCTGGATTCCCGCGGTAACCCTACCGTCGAAGCCGATGTAATCCTGGAAGACGGTTCCATTGGTTCCGCTTGCGCTCCTTCTGGCGCCTCCACTGGTTCTCGTGAAGCTCTGGAATTGCGCGATGGCGATAAAAGTCGTTACCTGGGCAAAGGCGTATTGAAAGCGGTTGAGAATATCAACACCACTATCGCCGATCTGCTCAAAGGTATGGACGCAACTGATCAACGCGCCCTGGATAAGGCGATGATCGATGCCGACGGTACTGAAAACAAAGCTAACCTGGGTGCCAACGCTATTTTGGCGGTTTCACTAGCGGCCGCTAAAGCCGCTGCAGCTTCCAAAAAAATCCCCCTGTATCAGCACATTGCTGAAGTAAACGGCACTCCGGGTGAATACTCTATGCCGGTTCCGATGATGAATATCCTAAACGGCGGCGAGCACGCCGATAACAATGTGGATATCCAGGAGTTTATGGTTCAGCCCGTTAAAGCTGAATCTTTTGCCGAAGCCCTGCGTCAAGGTGCTGAGATCTTCCATTCACTGAAAAAAGTACTGTCCAGCAACAGCCTGAACACTGCGGTTGGCGATGAAGGCGGCTTTGCTCCGAACTTGCCATCCAACGAAGCCGCTCTGAAAGTGATTGCTGAAGCGGTAGAAAAGGCCGGTTACACCTTGGGTGATGACATTACCCTGGCTCTGGATTGTGCTTCTTCCGAGTTCTACAAAGATGGCAAGTACGACTTGGCTGGCGAAGGCAAGCAGTTCGACAGCGAAGGTTTCGCCAGCTATTTGGCTGAGTTGTCCGCCAACTATCCGATCCTGTCTATCGAAGACGGTATGGACGAGAGCGATTGGGACGGCTGGAAAATTCTCACCGACAAGATAGGTGAAAAAGTACAGCTGGTAGGCGATGACTTGTTCGTAACCAACACCAAGATACTAAAAGAAGGTATCGAGAAAGGCGTGGGTAACTCTATCCTGATCAAGTTCAACCAGATCGGCTCCCTGTCCGAAACTCTGGACGCGATTAAGATGGCAAAAGATGCAGGCTACACCGCTGTAATCTCTCACCGCTCTGGTGAAACTGAAGACACCACCATTGCTGACCTGGCTGTAGCTACCGCTGCTGGCCAAATCAAAACCGGCTCCCTGTGTCGCTCCGACCGCGTAGCTAAGTACAATCGTCTGCTGCGTATTGAAGCTGAACTGAATGGTTCCGCTCCTTACCGTGGCCGTGCTGAATTCAAATAATCAATATTTGAATCGCACATTGGTATTGCAGAGGGATTCCTCTGCAATACCTATAATACGAACAAGCGAAATATCGTAATCTCGTATGAAATGGCTGCTGGGAATTCTTACCTTTATTCTGCTTGCCACTCAGTATCGTCTCTGGGTTGGTGATGGCAGTCTTGCCGAAGTTACCCGTCTCAAACGACAGCTTGCTCAGCAACAGGAAAAAAATGCAGCTTTAGCGCGGGAAAATCGCCAGTTGTTGAGAGAAGTACGAAGCCTGAAAGTGGGCACTGATGGTGTCGAAGCCAAGGCACGCTATGATTTGGGATTGATTAAGGAAGGGGAAACCCTGTTTATCTTCCTGGACTCGGAAGAGGCTAAAAAGTGATTACAGATTATTGGGTGGTTGTGCCCGCTGCGGGTGTTGGTAAACGCATGGGAGCCGATCGCCCCAAGCAATATTTACCATTACTGGGGCGCCCTTTATTGTCCCTAACCCTGCGGAATATTTTAAGTTGGCCGGGACTTGCTGGCGTTGTTGTGGCCCTATCAAAGGATGATGAATTTTTCCCGCACTTGAAAGAAGCCTCTCACCCATTAATGCACACTGTAATTGGTGGCGCTGAGCGAGCGGATTCTGTCCTCTCAGCCCTGGAATTTCTCGCTCAACGGGAACATGGCGACACCCCAGTGCTTGTACATGATGCCGCTCGGCCATGTGTTGCAATGGAAGACATTAGTGCACTATTGCACAGCCAGGTTGCACAGACCGCGCTGCTAGCGCGTCAGGCCAGTGATACTGTAAAGAGAGGGTCTGAGATAAGCGGTGTTCAATGTGTTGAACAAACCCTGGATCGCAAACAGATATGGCTTGCGCAGACCCCTCAGCGAGCGCCTCTTGCACTACTTCGCTCCTGCCTCAGTCAAGCATTGCAGCAAGGTGAAGCTGTTACAGATGAGGCAAGTGCGTTGGAAATTTTTGGTCACTCTCCGCAACTTGTTGAAGGTCGGAGTGACAATATCAAAGTGACCCACCCCACCGATATCGTAATGGCAGAGACCATTTTACGTCTGCGCTACGCTCCCACCGAGGATTATCGATAGTGAGTTTTAGAATTGGCCAGGGCTTTGACGTGCATGCGTTTGGCCCTGGCGATCATGTTGTGCTTGGTGGAGCAAAAATTCCCCATAGCTTTGGTTTAAAAGCCCATTCCGATGGGGATGTGTTGCTGCATGCACTTTGCGATGCGCTTCTTGGTGCTTTGGCTCTCGGTGATATCGGTCATCATTTTCCCGATACGGATGAGCGTTTTAGTGGCGCGGATAGTCGCGCCCTTTTGCAACATGTTATGACCCTAATTAAGGAAAGAGGATATCGCCTGGTGAATGCTGATACCACTCTCATTGCGCAGGCTCCCAAGATGGCTCCTCATATAGAAACCATGCGCGGCTATATTGCTGCGGATTGCGGTGTGGATATCGCCGATATTAGTGTGAAAGCAACGACTACGGAGAAGCTTGGCTTTACCGGGAGGAGTGAAGGAATTGCGGCCCAGGCCACTGTTTTACTTGAGCGATATGATGTCTGAAGTCTGGAATCTAAATTGGCCCCGCGCTTTGGGTGGGGCGGCAATCTCTGCTGATTTTCGTACTGTTGCGGAAGATTTTGTTGTCGATGAGATGGCTTTTCCCGAACCTACAGAGGGCGGGGAGCATGTGTACCTGCATATTAAGAAGCGGGGGGCCAATACTGTCTGGGTGGCAAAACAGCTAGCCAAACTCGCCGGAGTACGCCCTCTGGATGTCAGCTACTTTGGGTTGAAGGATCGACATGCCGTAACCACGCAGTGGTTTAGTGTTTGGCTCGGACAGAAGCCAGAGGCAGATTGGTCGCAGATCAATAGTGAAGAAGTTTCACTTCTGAGGTTTTTTCGAGGCGGCCGTAAACTACGTCGCGGGGAGCATGTAGGCAATCGGTTTAAAATTCGCCTGCGCAATGTAAGCGGTGATCGGGCGGCTGCGGAAGAGGTGCTTAAACAGGTAGGCGGCGGAGTGCCAAATTACTTCGGTGAGCAGCGCTTTGGTATCGATGGCGGCAACCTGAACCTGGCGCGTCACCTGGCGGAAGAAGAGGGACGCTGTCGTAAGAATGAAAAGGCCTTTGCCATGTCGGCTGCGCGCAGTTGGCTGTTTAATCAGGTATTGGCAGAAAGAATCACTCAAGACTGCTGGCAGCAAAGTATTGAGGGTGAGCCACAAAGTGAGCCCAGTGGTCCTTTGTGGGGGCGCGGTAGAAACCTCGCCACAGGTCCTCAAGGCGAATTGGAGCAGCAAGTACTAGAGAAGTGGCTGAGCTGGTGTAACTGGCTGGAACATTGCGGGCTCAAGCAAGAGCGAAGACCACTGGCCCTACGTCCAGAGGCTTTTCGTTTTGAGTGGCAGTCTGATGACCTCCTCTTGGAATTTGCGTTGCCGCCTGGGGCATTCGCAACAGCCTTGCTAAGGGAGGTGGCACAGCTGGTCAATGTGAACTCGGACACATAAAATTTGTGGCTGAAAGCGAGAGTTATACAGGGGATGGAATAAAAGCTTATGGACCGCTTGAGACACGAAGGCTTGGGAATGACCTCCCAGCGAACTCGCAATCGCCTGATCCAACGCTTGAGGGATGAGGGCATTAGCAATGAAGAAGTCCTCGATGTGATGGCTTCGACCCCCAGGCACCTTTTTCTGGATGAAGCCCTGGCGATCCGCGCCTATGAGGATACAGCTCTGCCAATTGGCTATGGCCAGACAATATCCCAACCTTACATTGTTGCCCGCATGACAGAGTTGCTGCTGAGCAGGGCCAAATCCCTGCATAGGGTTTTAGAAGTTGGTACGGGTTCCGGCTACCAAACCGCAATTCTTTCTAGGCTGGTTGAACAACTTTTTTCTGTTGAGCGTGTCGAACCCTTGCTCGATAAGGCCCGCCAGCGTCTTACCGAGTTGGGATATCAGAATATTGAATACAATCTCAGTAGTGGTGGTTTTGGCTGGCCGGAAAAAGGGCCTTATGATGCAATCCTGGCAGCAGCGGCTCCCTCAACGGTTCCCGATGAACTCAAGCAACAGTTGGGACCAAATGGTGTGCTGGTTATTCCTGTGGGTTCGGAGCAACAGCACCTGATGATGATCTCTCGTCGCCAGGATACCGATCAGTTCGATGTGGAAAAGCTAGAAGCAGTGCGGTTTGTGCCACTGCTTAGTGGTGTGGTTCGATGAAATTTAGAGAGCTCTTTAAGAGCCGGTACCCGGGTGTAGTGCTGCGTGGTATGGGAATGGGTGCTGCAGATGTTGTTCCGGGGGTTTCCGGGGGGACCATTGCTTTTATCACAGGGATCTACCAGGAGTTACTCGACTCTTTGAGCCGGATAGGGCCTCACTGTATTACGATAATGCGGGAGGAAGGGCTATCAGCGGCGTGGAAGCACATCAATGGCAGCTTCCTGTTATCCCTGTTTCTGGGGGTGTTGATCAGTATCTTCAGCCTGGCGAGGATTATTAGTGGCCTTTTGGAGCAATATCCTATTCTCGTCTGGTCTTTCTTTTTCGGCCTAGTGCTGGCTTCTACTTTGCCTATTCTCCGCAATATCCCCAGGTGGTCTCTTTCGACAGCGATCTTTCTCCTTCTAGGCATCGCGCTGGCAGTTGTTGTCAGTGAGCTTCGTCCTGGGGATATCCCAGCCACGCCACTTACTTTATTTTTATCTGGAGCATTGGCAATTTGTGCCATGGCTTTGCCCGGAATTTCAGGTGCCTTTATCCTGCTTATGATTGGGATTTATCCCAAGGTGCTCACTGCAGTACATGAGCTGCAATTGTCGAATTTATTGTACTTTGCGGTTGGGGCCGCTCTGGGGTTAATGCTTTTTAGCCGATTGCTTTCCTGGTTGATGCACAAATATGTCGCTCGCACATTGGCTTTTCTTGCAGGGATCTTATTAGGTAGCCTGAAAATAATTTGGCCCTGGAAGCTACCAATCAATGGCGCCGAAACTGTTTCTAGTAAGCTTGCGCCATTACTCGCCAATACATCCCCGTCGAACTTTATGGCCCAGACAGGTGAGAATGCGAATCTGGGGCCTGCGATTATTGCCGCTTTGGTTGCTGCAGTACTGGTTCTCGCGGTGGACTATTTCGGAGGAGGGCATCGAGGTAAATCCTGCGCCACACCGCAATAAGATCTGGAATATCTCGGTATGGCAGCTTTTTATGAAGCTTTTCCAATGATTTTTAGAGCTTTTCTTTAGACACTTTTTCCATAAATGCCGTGGTCTGATGTAAAAAGAGAATAATGGAATGTCATCTTTTACGACAAGTTGAGGCCCATTTTTGGCGGAACAATAAGCCTAATATTGGTCATTTTTTGACTTTGATGTTAAAAATATTAGGCGTCTGTGTCGTGGCTATAGCCCTGGTTTCCTGTGCTGGCCACAGAGCACCGAGTAGTTCCCTAAATCAGCCTCCAAGTATCCGTCTCAATCATCATACTGTGAGCCGCGGGGATACCCTGTATTCTATTGCCTGGCGTTACGGTCAGGATTTCCGCAAGCTGGCGGCTATCAATGGCATTAAGCCTCCCTATAATATTTATCCCGGCCAACGCTTACAGTTGAATGGTAGAGTGCCGCGTCAAGTCGCCTCAAGCTCCCCTGTAGCAAGAAAAAAAACTGTGGCTAAGCCTGTGCCCACAAAAAAAGCTATTCCCGCCAAGAATAAAAAATCTTTAACGAGAAGCTCTACGCGCCATAAGCCTCAAAGTAAGCGAACAGGGGCGATTCACTGGCGTTGGCCTGTCCGTGGACAAGTCATCAGCAAGTTCCGCTCTGGAGACCCCTTGCGGAAGGGTGTTGATATCGCCGGTGAAAAGGGAGAATCTGTATCGGCAGCAGCTGATGGCACTGTTATCTACGCTGGCAGTGCACTGAGAGGGTATGGAAAACTGCTGATCGTTAAGCACAGCGATGTTTACTTGAGTGCTTATGCCCACAATCACCGACTGCTGGTGAAAGAGGGTAGTAAGGTCAAAGCTGGACAACGGATAGCGGAACTGGGTTCGAGTGGTACCAACCGCGACAAGCTCCACTTTGAAATACGAAAAAACGGTCAGCCAGTGGACCCTCTCGCGTATCTGCCTTAAGTCGGGAGAGTGCTCTAAAGCTCTGCAAATAAAAATGGACTTTTAACTAATACCACTTGGGGTGGTCACAGCAATCGTGGCGACCAAATGGTCAAGCCGATTCTGTGGCTGTCGCACATGTGTACTTGATTGGTCGTTTTTTAGACCGATTCTGGTCTCATGCTATGCGGTTGATATTGGCAAAGTACAAGGAGCAGGGGAAATGGAAGCACAACGGCAAGACCAGTCCATGACTGGCCAGGCAGAAGACTTTCCTCCTGAGTTGGCGGTAGAGAATGATGAGCAGAAACTAAATTCCGATAAAGGTAAAAGTAGTGGCCGTACGCGGAGAAATGCGGCAAAAAATAACTCCGTTTCCTCCCCCACAGAGAAGAGTCGGGTTAGCAGGTTGGATGGCGATGGCCATTTACAGAAGAACCTGGATGCCACCCAGCTCTATCTCAATGAAATAGGCTTTTCCCCCCTACTGACCGCTGAAGAAGAGGTTTATTACGCACGCAAGGCCTTGCGTGGTGATGCTGCATCAAGAAAGCGTATGATCGAGAGTAACCTACGCCTTGTTGTAAAAATCGCCCGTCGCTACGTTAGTCGTGGCCTCGCATTGTTAGACCTAATCGAAGAGGGCAACTTGGGGTTAATTCGTGCTGTTGAGAAGTTTGATCCGGAGCGAGGTTTCCGCTTTTCTACTTATGCTACTTGGTGGATACGTCAGACAATAGAACGAGCCATTATGAATCAGACTCGCACTATTCGCCTGCCAATCCATGTAGTAAAAGAGTTAAATGTGTATCTTCGAGCATCTCGTGAGCTTGCACAGAAGCTGGATCACGAGCCATCTGCAGAAGAGATTGCTAACTTGTTGGAAAAACCAGTAGAGGACGTCGAACGGATGCTGGGGCTCAATGAGAGAGTCACCTCCGTAGATACCCCTATAGGCCCTTCTTCCGAGAAGACGTTGGTTGATACTATACCCGACCAGCAGGAGTCTGATCCGGCAGAACTCCTTCAGGATAGCGACCTTTTCGATAGCATTAATCGCTGGCTTGGTGAGCTTCCCGACAAGCAGTGTGAAGTTGTTTCCAGGCGCTTCGGATTACGTGGATTTGAGGCGAGCACCCTAGAAGAAGTTGGGCGTGAGATTGGTCTCACTCGTGAACGGGTTCGCCAAATCCAAGTTGATGCACTGAAACGTTTAAGGGAAGTGATGGAAAAGCAGGGACTTGACGGGCAATCCCTGTTTGGAAATCTCTAATTTTGGCCCCTAAATAGGGAGGCCCCATGAAAGGTGTGTTTCGTGGGGCTTCCTCAAACTAACTGTGATAGCGATGTAATACGTCACAGTTTCCGTTTTTCTACTCCACGAGCGCTTATTTTCTCACCCAGCGACCAAGGTTGTCCTGGTAGTACTCCCCACGGGATAGGCGGGCCTCTAGTTTCTCGGCAGCACGTGCCGCAACTTGGGCAATATCGACATTGTGGCTTTTGGCAATCTCGGTATAGGCCTGCTTACGTTCCGCATTTATTTTTTTTACCAGCTTCTCCAGTTCAGGCGAACTGGCGTCCACAATAGCGATATAGCCACTGTTTGCTTCTCCCACTAACCCTTGCTTTTTGGCCTCTTCTAAGGAAATCGCCATTGCGGGTAACGCCATTATCAAGCCCAGAACTAATAGAGCTTTCTTTACCATACTCATATTCTATCTCCTCAGAAAATGCCTTCCTTGTCGTCAAACAGGTTTTCAAGATCCTTGTCCACTTTGACCCGGATTTCATGTTCAATCTTAACATTCAGGTTTACAGTAATTGGCTCGCTGGGGGCCTTCACTGCTACAGTAGGTGTGCAACCTATAGCAATCAAAGTGTACAGTACTCCTAAAAGAATCAGCCGGCTGGCCCTCATCTGATACTCCTTATGGTGCCACTTAGGCGCCTTTTATTTGTTGCATCTTCAGCAGTTACGTCAAAAATCAGGCCAGGTTCGCCAACTGCGTCGGGAGTGACCACATTTGGCAATTGTAATGGCTCTACCTTAACCCGCTCTGAATTAGTCGACCTTATGCACTAGTGGGGAGAGCCTACTGTACTAGCAACCTATTGGTCCAGTTGCTTTTCTAACGCTGTTGTCAGGTCACGGCTGGCCTGTAACGAGCGCAACATTGCAGGAATATTATTCTCAAGGTTGAGGTTAATAATCAGGTCTCTTTCTGAATCCATTGATTCACTACGCCCGACAAGTTTTAAGTTGAGTAATAGGTCTCCACTGGGGGGATATTGCAAATTGCCTTCCAGGGTGCGGAAGTCATAGTCTTCAAGGGCATTTGAGATCAGTTTCAGCTGGGGATTGCCCTTGAGCATCTGCTGAGAAAAGGCACCATAATATCTTAGCTCTCCGCCTGGCTCGACTGCTTCCAAATGACCATTTTTAACGGTAATCCCTTGGGGGCCTGTGGTAATAGGTATGGTTAAGTTTAGACGCCCTTTGGCTTTGAAACTTTCCGATTCGGTTTCTTGAGCTAGCTTTTCAAGAGATACATGCTCTGCGTACAAGGTACTGTTGCGCTCTATATTATCCAGATTCCAATACAAAGCTTCGGAAGACAGTTTTCCATCAAGAAACTCTGCAGAAAAATCGTTTAGGATAAGATCTTGTGTTTTATTTACAGACAGAGAAAAGGACAAATTATTTAGAGGTAATCCTGCGTTGATGGATTCTATAGTCAGAGGCTGTGGTTTAGATGTAAACCATTTTCCTCTATGAGTTTCCACCAGAACATTCCCATTAACTCCTGCAGCAAAGCTACTATCGTAGATCGCAGCGATATTAGTTAAACTTATGTCGATAGTATCAGTTGATTGGCGAGGCCATGATATAGCGCCATTGGCAGAAAGCCCCCCAGAAACGATATCTAAAGGTAAGCCTTGGAAAACCTTACTGAGGGGTGCTGCGGAATTGAACTCAACATATGGCAGTGAAAATTGAAAAGCGCCAACTGCTAACTCGATATCATGATGCAAACTTGAGGTGAGTTGTAAATTACCGGCCTTAACTTGGCTTTGTCCCTCAAGCTTACTCCCGTCCAGGGAGAGAGAGCCAGTAAGAGAAGTCTCAAGGGTATAATTTTCAGGGGTAGCGACCTTAAGTCTGTTACTACTAAAGTCACTGCTGAACTGTGTGCTATCTCTTGAAGATATTACTTTTATATTATTCAGATCTAGTGTTCCAGATAAAGTCGCATGCTCATTGGAGAGGTTGTTAAAATGGTTGTTTGATTTCTCAATAATGCAACTTGTGATGCCTGATAAAATTTCACAATTGACTTTAGGCGCTATAAATTTCGCTTCCCTAATCTTGAATTCCTTAGCTTTCAGTTCTCCAAATGAGGCTTTAACTTTTTCCAGTTTTAAATTCTGAATGTCGCCATCTTCCTGGAAGTGAATGGTAGAGGAGATATCCATTTTGTTGAGAATAACACCCGCGGGCATATCAATTAGCACAGGAGATTTGGCCTCGAGCTTAAACCTGCACTCGGTAAAATTTTTGATGTTGCACTGAATGTGTTCAATTTTTGAAGAGGCTGAATTAGGGGTGTTTTTGGCTTTTAGCTGAGTGACAATTAATCCATCGTGAATTTGTAAGTTGAAGGAGTTGGATTCCGAGGGGCTCCCGGTAATATGAATGTTCTTCTTAACTTCGGCTTGAATATGATTATGATTTAACCCGCTGGTGAGTAAGGGAGACTCTTCTTTCAGACCGGTTATTTCTGCATCAAACAGTAAATTGCTTTTTGGTAAGATAGTTAGACGAATTTGCTCAAGCCAGTTTTTATTTATAGACGATGTTTCGGTAAAATTTAAGTGAGCCTCACTTTGAAAACTGAGATATCCTTTGGGATTGGTAATTTTGAGTGAGGGAAAGTAATTCTTAGTCAAAAGGGGCTTGATTAGTGGTTCTGCGCCAGCCAGATCGACAGAGCCCTTCAATTGGAACTTAGGGTTGGGTGTTAGTTCGCTATATTCGAACCTAAGATTTGCCAAAAGATTTTTGCTGCCAGAATCTTTTAGTGTTGAAACCTCAATTGAGCCAGAACCAGTGACGGACTCTAACTGAATAGGATTTAGAGTCTTTAGTTTGAGTTCTATGGGTGACTGAGTTGACAAGTGAGCCTGTATCTTTTTATTGGAAGATTCAATGGGTAAGCTCAATCCCAGGTTATCACTCTCAACTTTAAATAGAATATCCTGATAGTTTGCCTTGGATAAGATTTCGTCTGGAATGAAGGCGCGAGCATTAATCAGTATATTCCCACTGGCTCTCATCCCATCTACAGGGGTTTCGGCCAATACTTCAGAGATGTTTAGAATCGACTCAATGGAATTTAGGTTTGATGATGCACTCGCATCTAGTTCCCATTGATTTTTATGGGTTTTGGATATATCTATTTCCAGTCGAGAAGGTTCTTTAATTAAGTCAGAGCTTATTTCTGTAACTGTAGTAATGTCGCTTGAAGTCAAATTGGCTTTTAGTGAAAGTTCGTGATTTCCGGTTTTGATTGAGCTGAAAGGTGTTTGTATATGGATCTCTGTATTATGCCGGTTAATTTTCAGTGGGCCAGCCTTCAAATCACCACCAAATTCAATTTCTCTTACGAATACTGATCCAGGTATAAAGCTTATTATATTCTGAGTTAAATTACTTAAGGTGAGAGTGTTTTCTTTAGAGGGTATCTTTTCAGTTTTGTTAGGTTTGCTTGATGTAGAGTTTTTTATTTTAGAGTATGTGAGTTTGCCAATTGATAGCTCAATCTTTTGGGTATTATCCCGATCAAAAATAATATGAAAAGGATAGAGTATTTTAACCTTGTTCAGGATAAGGCTATTTTTTCGGTTGGACTGAAGGCGGACTTGTTCGATAGAAGCTTCCTTGATGCCTAATTTCAATCCGGATAATTGCTGAATAACAACTTCGCCTGCAAATAGGTTGATCATCTGAGAGACAACAATATCTTTTTTCCACCAACTACCAACTAGAAAGGTAGCTAAGAGTACTGTAGTCACAATGATAAGAATAAGGGGTTTTCGCACTTTAAAACTCTTAACTTATAGAGTGGAGGTGATTTTGTATAATCGCTAGAAAACTGCAGCAGTCGTGTAACGGGTTAATAGCGTCTTTTGCATATCTGTAACAAGATATCTTATCAGACTGTCAGGATAATACTTTGTGAGAGTTAGATTATTGACTACTAAGATGGTTCACCTACCCACCAAAATGAGAAATGAATGTTGAGTCATAAGATATCAGCCACTCTGTCCTGCAGCAGTTTTAGGTGTCATTGCATCTGTTATTATTCTCCGGCTTTGGGTGTAAAAGCCAGAAAGCAACAGGCTTAGCCATGCAGTCCCATTCGAATGAAGTATTAAGGCTGTATTGGGCTTTGATAGCAATGCAGATACCTCATGAGGGAGGGGTATCTTGACCTGTAACACCTGGAATCTTTTAAAGACTCACTCAGTGATTAAGGTGCATATTAAATAGCCTGAAGCTATTATTGAGGGTCTTCTAATTGTTTATGTTATGGAGTTTCTCTCGCACGATAGGGGGCAGTCCGTACGTGGTTAGAGTTGCTGTCCAGGCTGAAAGCTGCCACAGGAGTGGCGGGTAACTAGAAGTTTTCATTGATTAGAAGATAACCGATCAGTTTACCCCTACTAAACGACTACCTCTGTCAATGGACCAACAAACAGTTCAAGAACCCCATTCTTATCAAACTAAAAATATAAGGTTTTTAGTCGGTGATTGGTGGAGAGAGGCTTAAATAGCTAAAAAATTGACCATCCGCTAGAGGGATAAACACGGAGATGATACTGGGTGGGTATTGAATCTGTTTAGGAACCTTTGCTTGAGCTGTGCAAGTTGAGCCTAATTTGTGATTGGTAAACAGGGGATGGATCTTAGAGATATTCAAAATTAGAAGAGGTATTATCTATTTATGTTTTCTTTAGCCTGTGTTGGCATATACAAGCCCAATTTACACGGAATTAATCTTCCATGGGGGCGAATTGAATGAGGATATTTAAAAAATGCAAGACGCTCAGCCGAAGACTATTTACCTCAAAGATTATCAAGTACCAGATTATCTGGTAGATAGCACAGATCTTCATTTTGAATTGGAGCCCAAGGCGACTCTGGTAAAGTCACAGCTAAAAATCCGTAGGAACCCCAAGGCAGGTCAAGGTTTGCCGCCTTTACTTCTGGATGGCGTCGATTTAGAGCTGTTATCTATTGCAATTGATGGTTCAATTCTTCCCGAGGTCTCATATCAAGAAACCCTCCAGGGATTGTCTATATTGGTGGATAAGCCTGAATTCATATTGGAAATCCATAATAGAATTAATCCTGAAGATAATACTTCTTTAGAAGGTTTGTATCTTTCAAATGGTATGTATTGCACACAATGTGAGGCAGAAGGGTTTAGAAAAATAACTTTTTACCCCGATCGTCCAGATGTGATGTCGAAATTCACCACTACTATCGTTGCGCCAAAAGATCATCCTGTATTGCTATCCAATGGTAATCAGATTGATTTTGGCGATTGTGAGGATGGTCGTCATTTTGCGACCTGGGAGGATCCTTTTGCGAAACCATCTTATCTATTTGCTTTGGTGGCAGGGGATTTGGAAAATGTAGAGGATACTTTTACTACTAGTAGCGGGCGTGAAGTAAAACTGCAAATTTTTACTGAAGCAAAAAACATCGGTAAATGCGAGCATGCCATGCGCTCCCTGAAAAAGGCTATGAGTTGGGATGAGGAAGTATATGGCAGAGAATATGATCTAGATATTTTTATGATCGTGGCGGTAGATCATTTCAATATGGGGGCCATGGAAAATAAAGGGCTAAATATCTTCAATTCAGCTTGTGTGCTGGCGAGTCCTGAGACAGCAACCGATTCTGCCTTCCAGAGAATAGAATCTATCGTTGGGCATGAGTACTTTCATAACTGGTCGGGAAATAGAGTTACATGCCGGGATTGGTTTCAGCTCAGTTTAAAAGAAGGTTTTACGGTGTTTCGTGATGCCGAATTTTCTGCTGATATGAATTCTCGGGCTGTTAAGCGTATCGAAGATGTTTCACTATTACGAACCAACCAGTTTGCTGAAGACGCGGGCCCCATGTCTCACCCAATAAGACCAGATTCTTACATAGAGATTTCCAATTTCTATACATTAACAGTATATGAAAAAGGCGCGGAAGTAGTCCGGATGTTGCACACCCTATTGGGGAAGGAGAAGTTTCGCAAAGGTAGCGATCTCTATTTTGAACGACATGATGGAAGTGCAGCAACCTGTGAAGATTTTATCCTGTCGATGGAAGATGCTAATCAGGTAAACCTCACCCAGTTTCGACATTGGTATAGCCAAGCTGGAACTCCAATCTTAGAGGTTACAGACAGCTTTGATCAAGCAACGGGCAGATATAGCCTTAAAGTTTCTCAGTCTTGCCCAACTAGGGCGAACCAGGATAAAAGTCTACCACTTCATATCCCGATTAAAATTGGTTTGCTGGATGTGGATGGAAATAACTCTATTCTCAACAATGAAGGGGACATTGAGGAAGTTCTAGAGGTTACTCAGCCTGAGCAACTCTTTGAGTTTAGTGGATTTCGGGAAAAACCCCTGCCATCACTTCTGCGTGATTTTTCTGCGCCTGTCAAGGTTCGTTACCCCTATACCGGGAAACAGTTGATTTTCCTGATGCGTAATGATTCAGATACGTTTAACCGTTGGGATGCATCGCAGCGTCTTGCATTTATGGCCCTTACACAACTACAGCAAGACTATCGTAGTGGAGAGGCACTTCAGTTACAGCCTGAACTGATAGAGGCATACCGGGATGTGCTAAAAGATAGCACACTAGATCCCGCCTTAGTGGCAGAAATACTACGATTGCCAAGTGAGCAATCCGTTGCAGAGATGAATGATCTTATTGATGCTGAAGCGATAGTTGTAGCGCGAGATTTCGCCTTAAAAACTTTGGCAACGGCATTGGCTCCTGAGCTGTTACAAAGATATACAGCGTTGGATCACCAGAAACCCTATAGTCCCAATGCAAAAGATATTGCTGAGCGAAGTTTGAAAAATACTTGCTTATCTTATCTTGCAGCTACAGAAAAAGATGATGCGTTAAATATTGTACAAAAGCAGTTTGAGACAGCTGGGAATATGACTGATAGCGCCGCCGCACTTAGTGCATTGATTAACTACGGAAGTGCTCCGAAGGTTGATTCAGCAATACAAGAATTCTATCAGCGCTGGAAAGATGATACTCAAGTTGTGGAGCTTTGGTTAGGGCTGCAAAGTAGCAGTGCCCGAAACGGGACTCTTGCCAATATCAAAAATTTAATAAAGCATCCCTCCTTTGAGATTAAAAATCCAAATAAAGTTCGAGCGGTACTCGGTGGCTTTGCTAATCGAAACTTTAAGCAGTTTCATAAGGAAGATGGTAGCGGCTTCTTCTTTATTGCTGAGCAGGTCGTTATGCTAGATAAAATTAATCCACAGATAGCAGCACGGCTTGTTGTGCCGATTACACGCTGGCAAAAATACAGTGATGATCTTTCGGGTAAAATGAGAGAGGCTCTTCAGGGTATTCTTGATTCTGGTGAGTTATCTAAGGATGTTTTTGAGGTGGTGAGTAAAAGTATAAACTAAAGCTCAGTTGTCGAGTTCGTTAAATGGGGCGATAAATTGCCCCACTTGTGACTTGAGCGTGAAGCACTCTAAATTTCTTTATAATATTGGTCTTATCCGCTCGCTGCCAAGTCTAACTAAGTTAAGTTTTTCGTTGAGTAGTTTTAGTTCGGTAATGGATGTATAGTCAGGGCGGAACTGCTGAATTTTAGAGTTATCCAGAACATGTGCTACTACAGAATTGATTACCATAAAGTGGCAAAATACTATAGTGTCTTCTTGAACACTTAAAAGATAGTGAATGATTCCGTCACGCCACTTCTTTTGTTGTGTATTGTTGGGGTCCCAATTCTGATCTAATAAAGAACGTAGCCAAGGTAAGCGTTGCTGTAATGTGACCCCTTTGGGTGTAGGGATTTCGCTGACTCTGTTTTCTAAAGTAACGATTTTCCTCCACTTCTCTGCTAAAGGTTGTGCAGTTTGCTGTGCGCGAAGTTTGGGACTACTAACTATATTAAGATCCGTATTTTCAGTGAAACTTTGAGCTAAAGTTGAGGCTTGTTTATGTCCCAAGGTGGTGAGAGTTGGGTCAGGTATAAGAGGACCTTTTTCGGCCTCACCATGACGGGCAAGTAGAATTTTTATCATGCTTTTGATTTTATAGGTATTTATTTAAGGCTTCATTGGGAATATCTTGCCATAAGTTGAGTAAATCCGTGGCATTAAATTCTCTAGAGGTTGAATTTTGGCCTAATCGCTTACTGTTGGTTCCTGAATAGACAGCCCAATCCCCTCCAGGAGTACCTATTTCAGCAAAGCTAAGCCAGGCTCCCTGAATAGAGGCGCTGAGCAGATGGGCCTCGGTTTCTCCACCGTACAGCATCTTAAGAGAATCTTCGCCATGGGTTCCAAATACATAGCCGAGCTCTACTGCATGACAAGCCCCTAACAGAGGTTGAGAGGCAAGGGGTTGTGTGAAATGGTAGTGAAAACAATTACCGGGATATCCATTGAGATGCCTGAGGCCTGGGAGGGTAAATACCATATCTGTAAGCATTAGATTCCAGGTTTTACTCCATATTGGCCAATGATTATCTTTAGTTATAGAGGCTTGTTGATAATAATAATTGATAATGGGTTTTAGCTTATCTTCAGGAATTAACCACTCTAGGTGTTTACAAATCTTTTGATAAGTAAGTGTATATATTTCCGGATTGGATGCACTAAACAAGTTCCATTCTTCTAGATTGCTTCCTAAAAGGAGTGGGAGGTCTTTTTCTGTTGGTTTTTTACTAAGTTTTGTATCTTTTATAAGTTTATTGTCAATAACGGGTTTAAACGGAAGTTTTCCCCATTTTTGATGTAGCTGTGTAGCTTCTAGAATTTTTTTCTGTGCTTGTAAAAGTTCTTTTGCTGTATAGTGATAAAGTGATTTTCCTTTACTTATTTTCCTGAGATGAAAAGTAAAGGCTTCTGCCATCTGGTTTGCCTGCTCGATAGAGTGAAGGGTTCTGGGGTGGCCGCTTTGCACAATGGCACGAGCATATAATCCTTGGCATTCAGAAATATTCAAAATAGAGGCGATACTCATGGCGCCTGCAGACTCGCCAAAAAGTGTAATATTGTCTGGGTCTCCACCAAATACGGAGATGTTATTCTTTACCCACTTAAGTGCGGCAATTTGATCCAGAATGCCCTCATTACCGGTAGAGGGAATCTCGCTGATGTCCTTGAGGCGCAAAAACCCAAAAGAGCCTAGTCGATAGTTGAATGTAATGATGATGGCCCTGCCACTGGCAGCTAAGTAACTACCATTGTAAATAGGTTGACAGCCAGAGCCCATATAGAAAGATCCCCCATGAATCCAGAACATAACTGGAAGCTTCTGTGAGGGGTTGACTGAGGGAGAAAAAATGTTGAGATGTAAACACTCCTCCCGCTCAGGAATTTCGCCATCTCGTCCTCGGACTTCCATTAATGTGGATGGGTTTTGCGCAGCCGGCATGCCGAATTCTTCTGCATGATATGGAGTTGTCCAGGGGGGGAGCTCTTCAGGAGGACTCCAGCGTAGTTCTCCTACGGGGGGGCGGGCATAAGGTATCCCAAGAAACTTATGGATCCCCAATTTCAAATCACTTTTACCGATGATGGGGCCAGAGCTAGTTTCTATTATTGGCGTCAGATTTTTATTTAAGTGTTTGCCAATATCTGGATCCTTAGTCATTTCTGGCGCCCCTATCTCTAAAATGAAATCTCAGATTTGTTTTTTCAGTGTGAATGGTTGCATGACTGTTACAGGCTCAACTGAAATCATATTTACAAAAAGTCGCTGTTGGGGAGTGCATACTTATACCATGAGCGTAATTTTAATGAGGTGAATTATAATTTAGTCAGCGGATTGCTGACGGTGGGGTATTAGCTGTCTATTAGTCTGAGGTTTGTTTAGATTAGGGTTTTTAAGGATGATTAGTCATGGGGGAGTGCACTGCTGGTCGGGTATTAAGTGATGGCCTTAAAAAGTGGTTGGAGATTTCATGAATTTTATGTTGCAATCTGATTGGTCATGTTACATTCATAAAAAATTCATATTTTCATATTTCTTGTCTTTGAAAACGCTGACTTCACTATTTATAACGTTTATGAGAAACATGCCTCGTTTGAGATAATTTGTCCCACTTTTTAGTCGATTGTTATTTTTATGAGATTGAAGATCTTCATGCGTTCCCTTAATGATGACCATTGTAACTTGGTTTGTGTGTTTAGTGATCATGTCCAGTTGATATATTGTGGTGGAGAGATGGCTTCTTGTTGCTTGGACTTCGCATTCAAATTGATTTTTTGAAGTTTAGAAACTGCCTCTTCAATATTGCCATTCATTGCATAGATGATACTAATTACTCCTGCTATGCGATATAAAACTTCGTTACTTGAGTTTGGTAAACTTATTTCTAATTCTCGGTTTGGTAACTGTAGGGAAACCGAGTTATCATTGTCGTTTGCGCATATTTTATTGATACGGACTTCAGCATTAGTGCTTTCCCCAAATAGAATAACTCTTCGAGCGTGTTTCTTAGCCTTTTTGTATATATAGTCAAAGCATTGAAGGTGTTCTCCAACTATTGCAATAGCAGGACCGGTTAAACCTTCAAAAATCCGAGAGCTCAATTTGGCCATTTCGGCTATCGAAGTTGCCGTTTGGTTAGTGGACGGTAAATCAATTTCAGTAATTAAAGATATTGTCGGTTTAATACGATGTGTAATTGGCCCAGGCTTCATACTGAGGGCAATTTGCGTAACTTCAATAATCGCAGCTTCATGATCCTTATTTAGACTGGCCAACACACATGGGGCTGCTATGCATGAGTTGTCTGCACCAGAATTAGTTAGAACTTTATCCTTTGGACCAAGTGTATGTGTGATCATGTTTCGTATAGGAAGCCCCTCTGATGTGCCAGTAATAGCAATGACTTCACCATCGAAACGCTCGCGGGCTGCAAGACCTAGCTCTATGATCGTCTTAAGAGGGTCATCCACCTTTAACACTGGCAGTCCTTTAGGCAGTCCGGGGATAGGGCGTGAGACTATAGCTCCGGCAATTCGGTCAGCAAACGATGGTAGTTTTTTGTGAGAATCCCAGAATTTTGCTGAGACCTTCGGAATCGGCGCATGGTAGGAGCGATCCAAGTTTGTGTGTGCAACGAAGAGAACTGGCTCTGATGATGCTTCAATAAATCCACTATCTGAAACTACACTGCTTACGAACCACTCTTTATCTTTAGGGGGAGGTTCCAGCCAGGTGCCTCCAGAGATAGTGGCCAGCTGTTCTGCATTCCAAGTTTGCCCAGGTAGATGATTATAAATAATGTCTGGAAACTTGGTTCTATAAACTGGAATTTTGCTCTTTTGGTATTCACGTTGCGGAGTGAGGCTTAGTTTGCTCATTACTCCTGGAATAGGTATTGGCTTGATTTTAGTTTTATTGGAAATCAAACCGACATATAGATGTAGCTCCGCATCACTAAGATCTCTGCTTGCAGGGGCTCTAAGCCCAAAAAAATCACGGTAAATCGTGTTGGGCTCCCAGTGGCTAGTGGGGAGCTGCCAGTCACAGGGGTCGTGGTCCATAGAGGTTCCCCAGCAGGGCATGGAACTCTGCAAAGTTGGTATAGCGCGGAAGTCCAGTCTGAAGTCCTCAGAGAGTTTACTTTCGATTTTCCAAAAGGACTCCACCCATAGCATCTGCCGGGATATTAGCTCTCTAGGAGTTAATTTAACCCCCAGTAGCACTAGAGGGCCAATTTTTTGGGGGGGGATTTGGGCATCAACAGGTACCGAAGGAACCTGCCATTGGGGGTTTATTGGGCGTTTTGCTAATATCTTTTCTTGCCGATAAGTGGTTTTGCTACTAATAGAGAGTTTTCTTGCCAGGCGTGAGGGCGGAGTAAGCTTTAGATTGGCTGTGCCGTCTTCACATAAATGGAGTTGGGTTCCCAGTGACAAACAAATTTGGGAAAACCTTTTACAGTGTGCTTTAGCAGCTTCACCATATAATTGCTTTGAGTAGCCAAAACCAGCTTCAACAGGAGCAAATGTGATTTGCTCAATGCCGCTGGTACTTAGGTGCAGGCGAAAAACGCCACTATCGGACACGCTTTCACGGATACAATCAAAGAGTAAGTCCCCGGCACCGTGGATAATAGGGCGCTGTTGATATAGTTCTATACCTTGTAGATTGTGACTGCCAGAGCCCAGAATACCATCTGCGCCAGCCTCTATAATTTTGTGGGCTGCGATGACTTGCTGCGGACAGGGGTGAGCCTTAGGGTTTGCTTCCCAGTGCACGGCTACCAGAACCACCTGGGCTTTCTTGCGAGCTGCAGTAATAAGGGGCCGCAGAGTGTCGTACCATAGCTCTGGTACTGATAGGGGGAGGTGAGCACAACCAGGATGCGTGGGGCCGGCAGCATAACGAGGCTGGGTGGCATCAAGAGAGAATATCGCTACATTAATATTTCCAGCAGGTCTGATTACAGGGCTGAGTGCCTCCTCAAGATTCCTGCCGGAACCTGAATGTCCAATCCCTGTGCAATCAAGCCACTGCCCCTGTTCCATTAATGCGGCAGGCCCATAATCGCCACTGTGATTGTTAGCAGTACAGGCTATGTCTATTCCTGCATTAATGAGTATGGACAGCATCTCTGGTCTAGCGCGGTAATAACATGGGGAGGCCTCTCCCTTAGGAATACCCTGCTCACCGCTAGTGGCGATCACGCACTCCAGATTGATAACGCTGAGATCGGCATTATTCATTGCTGGGACATGCCCCAGAACCTGTTCATTGCCCAGCTGGGCTGTACGGTAGTGTTGTCTGCGCCCCAGATTTACATCACCGCCCCAGGCAATCACTGGCTGATCTTGAGCGACAGGGGGCGCGGTGGCTTGCCCATCAGTAATGATTTTGGAATGGTATAGATTGGCAGTAGCCCCTGTTTTTTTAGTTGCTTGGGATAAAAGATATTTCCTATAGGCGATCAAGCTAGAAAGACAATGACTCACTTCGTCTAATCTGACCCTGAAGTTTTCATGACGAGTAAAAAAACTGCCAGTGACTCTCGTCGGATTCTTAAAGAACATGGCAATCTCAGGCCAAAAATAGCCGTTTAATAGGTGATGGGCCCTACCATGTAATGCACGATAAAAGTGTTCAAGATCAATTTGGTCCAGTAGATATTGATATGCCTCTTGGGTGTTTAGATCCGAGATCATCTTTGCCGCAGCCACCATTAACTCGAGTAACCTTGGGGATGCAGTTATATGCTTCTCAACAAAGTCCAGAATACTGGCAAAGTTACGGATACCGAACTGATAGTATTTCTCCTTCGGCCTATAAATCGTGAGCAGGTTTACACAGTGGCTCACCCAGTGATCGTGAGTGCGCCAGTGCTCAGCCGCTATAAAATGATCCAAGCTTTTCTCTACCAGTGTTAACCAGCGCGGATTCTTATCCCAGCCATAAAGGCATATTAATGCGAAAGCTGCTTTACCCAGAGGGTTATTCGAGGCCGGCTGTTGTTTAATGGTGAAAGAAGAAAACTCCAGAACAAGGGGAAGCTGCCCAGTGTCCGTGTTTTGTATAAATTCTATGCCCCTGGCTAATTGCTCCATCAGGTCTGCATAAGTTCTGCACTGCAAAGCCTCAGAATATTTAACCAGAGCTAATAGGCTTGCCGCGTTACTAGCTAGGTTGATTTCACTATGCTGTTCTACCCAAAAGGCAGCGACTTCACTTGTGTTTGGGAGAGTTATTTGGATTAATTTAGAGGTAAGATATTTCAATGCCTCCTCTATGGCTTCCAATAGAGAATGCTCTTTGGTGACTTCCCAGGCCTCAACCATCGCGCAGATACTACTTGCGTGGCATAAGTTTTTGTTATTGATAATCTCTTGATCGAAACAGGCATGCCATCCATAGTAAAAATGCCCACTGGGCGTTATCTGACCAGCTAGATAGTGGCTGCTACTTTCAATAATCTTTGTAACATTCTGGCTATCCAGCTCTTCAATAACCCGGCGTCCAGTATTCAATCCCGATTCATATAGGCACAAAGGCTCCAGTTCTTCTTCGCAAAAAAGCCCTGCAGTGGTCAGAAGTACAATGCTTCGTTCATCGGAAAAATCCAGATCTTCTTGCTGGTCAAAACGTTTTTTGAAGTATGAAGTAAAATTCTTTTCACTGAGGAATCCATGCTCGATTTTATCGCCGCCATGTAGCATGGCATTCCCGTTTAGCTCTTGTTCGAGAAAAGCAAATTTGCAATCGACATCCAATGCAAGGCCGTAGCGGAAGTAGGAGCGCTTGGTGTCCTGGAGAAGTTCATGTAAACCGGCAAGAGTCATTGTACTCCTGCGGGTAACCCAATCTACCCGTAGCCAGCAGGGTTCTATTTTGGAGCTTTTAGCTGCCCTATGGGTAATTTCAGTGAGAGTCTGCCAAGCGCTTGGGAAGTCCTTAGCATGGGTGTGCCGTACTTGAGCTCGTTGCTTGGCGTCACTGATAGAAAAAAAAAGCGTATAGGGTGGGCTGAGATCACGCAGTGCCCGTTCTACCATGGGGCGTGCTCGTCTAAGCATGCTGGATAGGGACATGTCGCTATTATTCTCTGTGGATCGGGGTGACGGCTACATTATTCGTATAGCTTTACTGGGTAACTAAAAGAGGACTTTCCTGCTGGAGTATAGACATGCGAACAGATTCTGCTGGTAATGAGAGAAATCTTGCAGGAAAAATCTGATCAGGTAAATTTTTTATGAATATAGAAAATTAGGTTTTCAAAACTAATCCACTTGGATAGTATTAGGGATACCGCGCTTAAGAATAGAAGGCACGCAAAGTGTCGAAGGTTCTCACAATTAACCCATAAGCAACTTAAAAGGGTTAACTCCAGGTTGAATGAGTTTGCAGGTTATACGCTTGCCAATCCCTAAAACCCGAAAGGCGACCCTTTCGGGTTTTTTGTCAGAAAACTATTAACCGACCAATTAAAGATTGGTTCTCGCGGTTGATTACCCTGTCGATTTTTAAGGCGGCACATGGGCGTTAAGTCTGTGCGAAGGGTTGTCCTCCCTGGTTTTGTTTGAATTTTACTACCTGGTGCGGAGCTCAAAGAGTCTTAGAGGGCTTTTAGAGATCAAGGAAGAAATAGAAGTGGAGTATTAGGCAATGCGTTGGAATTGGTGGCAGAACCTCAGGGGATTTCCTCCTCTGGTCTGGATAATATTAGTAGGCAGTTTTTTTAGTCGTGGCACTTATTTTATGGTTTGGCCTTTTCTGGCCATTCTTCTTTTCAATAAATTTGAGTTGGGTGCAGCGGAAATTGGCTTGATTCTCAGTGCCTCAGCAATTGGTGCGGCGCTATTGGGCTTTTTTGTGGGGGCCTTGTCTGATCGCTATGGGCGTCGGAATATCCTGCTATTAGGTTCGCTAATAAACTTATGTTCTTTTGCGCTGTTGGCAGTGACCCAGACATTAGCGGGATTTATTCTGGCGATGACTCTTTGCTCAATTGGTCGCGCCGTTTGGGAACCGCCAGCCAGCGCATTGATTGGCGACTTAATTGATAACCAGGCGAGTCGTGAGTTAGCTCTGCAGCTGCGTTACTTCCTTATTAATGCGGGAGCGGCATTAGGGCCCATTGTTGGTGTCTGGGCGGGGCTTAGTGCGCAGCAGTCCACCTTTGGCTTAACTTCTCTCAGTTATCTGCTTTTGGCGCTGGCGTTTATTTGGGGATTTGCAAAAACAGAGAAGGGACAGCTCTCAAAGAGCAATGGTGATGGTTCTGTCGATTTAGGCAGTACCCTGGCGATATTGCGCAGGGACCATGTGTTTATGGTGGTGATTTTTGCCAATATTCTCACGATGTTTATCTATGCCCATATGGATTCCAGTCTGGTGCAATATCTGACACGGGCGGAGGCTCCGCGATTGGTTGAGCTGATATCCAGTATGATCTTTGTGAACGCAATGACCATCGTGTTATTGCAGTTTCCACTCATGCAGTTGATGCGCAAGCTGGATATTAATGGGCGAATTATGATCGGGCTGGTGATATTGGCCGCGGCACAAATGTGGTTTGCCCTCAATCCGGTGCACTGGTTTTGGGGCTGGATGGGGGCGACCTTTGTCCTCAGTTTGGCTGAAGCGATTCTCTTTCCAACCATGAGTGTACAGATAGACCGGTTGGCGCCTGAGCATTTACGCGGTACCTATTTTGGGGCCTCTTCCTTTTACGCTCTTGGTTGGGCCCTGGCTCCTTTGGCTGGAGGGGTGGTTTTAGAGTGGTGGGGTGGACCGACGCTTTATTGGATGTTGCTGGCGCTTTGCGGTGTAGTATTCGCGCTTTATCGCACAACAGCTTACCTCTCCCGCCCACAGTGGCCGGAGCAGAAAGAGCAGACAATCTCTTCAGGTGAAAGTGCCAAAATCACTGGATAGTTAAAAAGAGGTTTTTCAGATATAGAAATAGATGGTGTCTGTGAGGCATAAAAAACGGGAAATCCAGTAGTAAGCATGGAGTTTCCCGTTCTGATTTGCCTGAGAAAATCCCCGACAAGAATATTGCCGGGGAATTTTTTTAGATCTCTGCGGCGAGGCGTGAGCCTTGGTCAATGGCGCGCTTGGCGTCGAGTTCTGCGGCTTCGTCGGCACCACCGATTAGGTGGGTCTTTACTCCGCGCTCCTGCAGCGCTTCATACAGTTTGCGAGCAGGTTCCTGGCCGGCGCAGACAATAATGTTATCCACCTCTAGCAGTCGCTCTTCATCGCCTACACGAACATGCAATCCCTGCTCGTCAATTTTGTCGTAAAGAGCACCGGCAATCATCTCAACCTTGCGGTGTTGCAAGCTGCCACGGTGAATCCAGCCAGTAGTTTTACCCAGGCCCGCACCCACTTTGGTGGTTTTGCGCTGTAGCAGATAAACCTGGCGAGGGGTGCTTACCGCTTCACGGGGTTTCAGGCCAGAGCGCTGTTCCAGCTCAATATCCACACCCCATTCACTAAAGAACTCTTCTTTATCGCTGGCAACCACTTCCTCTTCGGTAGAGTGGGGGCCGTCGTGAGTCAGGTATTCCGCTACGTCGAAACCGATACCGCCCGCGCCGATAATGGCCACTTTTTCGCCGACTGGTTTCTTGTGCTTCAGTACGTCCAGATAACCCAACACCTTGTCGCTCTCAATACCGGGGATCGGTGGAGTGCGCGGCTCGATCCCGGTGGCGATTATCACTTCGTCAAAAGACTGCAGGTCTTCTGCGGTAGCGATAGTGTTGAGTTTGACTTCAACGCCAGTCACTTCCAGGCGACGCTTGAAGTAGCGCAGGGTTTCCTGGAATTCTGCCTTGCCGGGAATCTGCTTGGCGATATTAAACTGGCCACCGACTTTGTCGCTGCCTTCAAACAGGGTTACCTGGTGTCCGCGCTCGGCGGCAACGGTGGAGGCAGCCAAACCAGCGGGGCCGGCACCGATAACAGCAACTTTTTTCACGTTTTCGGTAGGCAGGTAGTTCAACTCAGTCTCATGGCAAGCGCGTGGGTTGACCAGGCAGGAGGTGAGCTTCAGCTGGAAGGTGTGATCCAGGCAGGCCTGGTTACAGCCAATACAGGTATTGATTTCATCGGCGCGGCCCTCTGCGGCCTTGTTGACGAAATCGGAATCTGCCAGGAATGGACGCGCCATGGAGATCATATCGGCCTGCCCGGAGGCCAGCACTTCTTCGGCCACTTCCGGCACATTGATGCGGTTACTGGCAACTACCGGGATAGACAGGTGATGTTTCACCTTGGCGGTAATATCGGTAAATGCGGCGCGTGGTACATTGGTGGCGATAGTGGGAACGCGCGCTTCGTGCCAGCCGATACCGGTATTGATAATCGTGGCGCCGGCTTTTTCGATAGCTTGGCCCAGGGCAACCACTTCGTCGAAGTCACTGCCGTCTTCCACCAGGTCCAGCATGGACAGGCGGTAGATAATAATAAAGTCTTCGCCAACAGCCTCGCGCACACGACGAACCACTTCGATCGGCAGGCGGATACGATTCTCGAAGCTGCCGCCCCACTCATCGGTACGCTTGTTGGTGCGCTTTACGATGAACTGGTTAATGAAGTAACCCTCGGAGCCCATGATCTCCACGCCGTCGTAGCCGGCTTCGCGGGCCAGGGTGGCGCAGCGTACGTAATCGTCGATCTGGCCTTCGATTTCCTCACTGGTCAGCTCGCGCGGAGTGAAAGGGTTGATCGGAGCCTGGATGGGGGAGGGAGCAATCAGGTTTTCGTTGTAAGCGTAGCGGCCGGTGTGCAGGATCTGCATACAGATTTTGCCGCCTTCGGCATGAACGGCCTCGGTCACTTCCCGGTGCTGTTGCGCCTCTTCTGGGGTGTTCATTTTAGAGGCACCCTTAAATACGCCACTCTCTTCGTTGGGCGCGATACCCCCCGTTACAATCAGGCCAACGCCACCGCGGGCGCGCTCAGCGTAGAATGCCGCCAAACGGGTAAAGCCACCGGGGTGTTCTTCCAGGTTGGTGTGCATGGAGCCCATCAGCACCCGGTTTTTCAGGGTGGTGAAGCCCAGGTCCAGGGGGGCAAGCATATTAGGGTAGGCTTGGGACATGGCAAAATTCTCTTCTTGTAACCTTTGGGGTTCATTTATATATGCAAAAAAGTGCATATCGTTGCCCAGCAGGATAACAAGAGCCTTTGACGCGAAACAGTGACCTTTCCGGTCGAATTCAGTGATCAATTCCTGACGTTTTATTAAGCTATTTGCGTCCCATTCTCATTTGGCGGAAATGCCTGTTTTTAAAGGGGTTTTCGTCTGTTCATTTACACAGCCAAAACCGCCAGAAGCTGCTCTCGCAGCCATCGATTGGCGGGATCTTCTTGTAGATTTTTATGCCATAACAGGTGCCAGTCCATCAGGGGTATTTGGAACGGAAGTTCAAATAGACGTGCAGAATACTGACTGGCCAGACTCGCCGGTACGGTTAGAGCCAAATCTGTGCGTAATACGATTAAAGGTGCTACTCGGTAGTGTTGTACACGCAGTTTGATGGTGCGTCGCCGCCCCAGTTTGTTCAGTGCTATATCCGCCAGGCCAGGACCCGTGCGCCTACTGGAAACATGGATATGTTCCAGTTGTAAATACTGTTCCAGTGTCAGGCTCGACTCCCGGGCCAAGGGATGCTCATTGCGCAACATACAGAGATAACGGTCCTGGTGCAGGCGCTGTTGTTGCAGTTGGGGCGCTGTAGCCAAAGGGACATCCAGGGCGAAATCCAATGTATTGGCGGCTAGTTCCTTGGCAAGCTGATCCCTAGGAACGTGAAATGATTCTACTGTTACACCCGGCGCTTCTTTTTCCAGGCGCTCTAAGAGAGGCGGCAGCAGTAGGGTTTCTGCCATGTCGTTCATAGATAGTCGCAATGTTTTGTGTGCCAGGGCGGGGTTGAATTGGCGGTGTTCATTCAGGCTGGTACCAAGCAGGGAAAGGGCCTGCTGCACCCTGGGCATAATGGACTCCGTAAGAGGGGTGGGAGTCATGCCGGATGGGCCGCGAATAAATAGTTGGTCGTCCAGGGTACGGCGCAGACGTGCCAGGGCATTACTCACCGCAGGCTGGGTGATATGTAACTGCTCAGCGGCTCGGGTGAGGTTGCCCGAGTTATAAATGGCCTCCAGAACCAAGAACAGGTTCATATCCATTTTTTGCAACTGCATCTGTGCCTCAATCATAACCAGCGTGAATGATCATATATTCGCATAATAAACTTTGATGATTCAAACGAGAGGACTAGGGTTGGAGTTCCATAAAAAGAGGAACTCGCTGTGGCCGAATCAATCGTGGTGCGCCATGGACAGGCGTCCTTCGGCGCCGATGATTACGACAATCTCTCCGATATCGGCTGGCAGCAATCCCGCTGGCTGGGGGAATACTGGCGGGGCACTGGCCAGAAGTTTGACCGGATTTTCTGCGGCAGCCTGCGCCGTCATCGGCAAACTACCGAGGGTATCTGTGCAGGCCTTGGCATCGACTTAGAGGGCCACTTGACGGTGGTTCCCCAATTGAATGAGTTCGACTTCCTTGAAGTAGCTCGCCTCTACAGTGAGAAAAAACCCACAGCTACCCCGGGCCCCAATGCACCCCGTGCCGACTTTTACCGCTTTCTAATGCAGGGCATGCTCGCCTGGTCTGCAGGGGAAATTGCACCGGCAGAGAGTTGGCAGGCATTCGAAAATCGCATTCGTGAAGTTTTGGATTTAATCAGCGATAGCCCCAAAGGCAGTAAAACTCTGGTGGTCAGTTCCGGTGGGGCTATTGCCATGATGGTGCGGCAGGTATTGGGCGGTCCCCCCGAGTCGGTGATCAAACTCAATATGCAGATACAGAATACCGGCGCTACCCGTTTTTTCTCTAGCGCAGGGCAGGGGCTCAGCTTGAACAGTTTTAATCACGTGCCTCATTTGGAGAGAGATGAGCGCCACACTTCCGTGACTTACAGCTGAATTAAAACCTACAACACAATTAAAGGTGAAAAGACATGGAGTTTGAATATTCAGAAAAGGTACAGGGCCTGTTGGAGCGGCTCAAAAACTTTATGCAGGAATATGTGTATCCCGCTGAGAGTACTTATATACAGCAGTTGCAGGATGACCCCTGGGGCGAGCCCCCTATTATGGAGGCTTTAAAAGAAAAAGCCCGTGAGGCTGAGCTGTGGAATTTATTCTTACCCGATTCCCGCTATGGTGCCGGCCTTACCAACTTGGAATATGCGCCTTTGGCGGAGGAGATGGGCAAGGTCTTATTTGCCTCAGAAATTTTTAATTGCAGCGCTCCGGATACCGGCAATATGGAAGTGCTGGCCCAGTACGGATCGGAAGCGCAGCGGGAAACCTGGCTGAGGCCATTGCTGGAGGGCAATATTCGCTCGGCATTCGCCATGACCGAACCCAAGGTGGCCTCCTCCGATGCTACGAATATTGAAACTTCTATCGTGCGCGATGGCGATGAATATGTGATTAATGGTCATAAATTTTATATTAGTGGCCTGATGAATAAGCGCTGTAAGGTCATGATTGTGATGGGCAAGACCGATCCCACTAATCCGGATCGGCATCGCCAGCAATCGCAAATCCTGGTTCCCACAGATACCCCTGGGGTAAAAATAATTCGGCCCATGCAGGTATTTGGCTACGACGATGCTCCGGAAGGCCATGCTGAAGTGATTTTTGAGAATGTTCGGGTGCCTGCGTCTAATCTGATTTTCGGAGAAGGGCGTGGTTTTGAAATTGCCCAGGGGCGTTTGGGGCCGGGCAGAATTCACCACTGCATGCGTTTAATTGGCCAGGCCCAGCGCGCCCTGGAAATGATGGCAGGCCGAGCGGAAAATCGTATTGTATTTGGACGCCCGATGAGCAAGCAGGGCTCAGTGCGGGAGGATATTGCCAGGTCTGCCTGTGACATTGAGCAGGCACGTTTGCTAACTTTAAAAGCTGCGGCGCAAATGGATCGACTTGGCAATAAAGCGGCCAAAGACCTGATTGCCATGATTAAAATTGTTGCACCGCAAATGGCCTGCAAGGTGATTGACCGCGCTATCCAGATTCACGGTGCGGCAGGGTTGAGCCAGGACTATAGCTTGGCCCACCACTATGCCTACGCGCGGACAATCCGTTTAGCCGATGGACCAGACCAAGTACATATGATGCAGCTGGGACGTAACCTGGCTGCCCGTTATGCCGCAGAGACTGCACAGGGAGAGGAGCATGTCTGAAACCGTAAAGGAGTCACGTAACTCAGTGGAAGCTTTGCCGCTGGAAAAGTTGCAGGAATACCTCAGCGCAAATGTTGAAGGTTTTTCCGGGCCACTGAAAGTCAGTAAATTTTCCGGCGGTCAATCCAATCCCACCTTTAAGCTGGAAACGCCTTCAAATACCTATGTATTGCGTCGGCAACCTCCGGGAAAACTATTGAAGTCCGCTCACGCAGTGGATCGTGAGTACCGTGTTATGTCGGCACTGGCAGATACCGATGTACCGGTGCCCAAAGTTTTTCATTTATGTGAAGACCGGAATCTGATCGGCTCCATGTTTTACCTGATGGAATACTGTGAGGGGCGGATTTTCTGGAATGCGGCAATTCCCGAGGTGGATGCTCCTGCGCGCAGTGCTATGTACGATGAGATGAATCGGGTGCTCGCCGCATTACATAGTCTCAACATCGACGCCATGGGGTTATCCGATTACGGCCGCCCGGGAAACTATTTTCAGCGGCAGCTGGAACGCTGGACGGGGCAATACCGGGCTTCCGAGACACAGCCTATTGCGGCGATGGAAGAGTTGATTGAATGGCTTGGCAGTGCGCTCCCGGAAGACGATGGTCGGATAGCTCTGGTACACGGTGATTACCGCCTCGACAATATGATTTTCCACCCTAAAGAACCCAAAGTGATTGCCCTGCTGGATTGGGAGCTTTCGACGTTGGGCCACCCATTTGCCGATCTTGCCTATCAGTGCATGCAAATGCGCATGCCTGCTGGGGGTGACAAGATGTCCGGTCTGTTGGGGCTGGATATTGCCTCGCTGGGTATCCCTTCTGAACAGGCCTATGTGGCCAAGTATTGTGAGCGTATGGGGATTGAGGGCATTGATCACTGGCCTTTTTATTTGGCGTTTAGTTTTTTCCGTTTAGCGGCGATAGTCCAGGGCGTGGCCAAACGCGCACAGGATGGCAACGCCTCTAATCGCAATGCGGCGAGCCTCGGTGCTCTGGTAGCGCCACTGGCACAAACAGCAATGAGCATTGCCAGTGAGGCGAGTTAGTTAGAAGGTCATCTCGATACAATTTATTTCGTTTTTATTGTGCTTTGGAAAAATGATAAGGATAAAAAAATGGCAAAGAATCTTTTTGATCTCACTGGAAAAATTGCTCTGGTAACCGGTGCTAGCCGGGGTATTGGTGAGGCAATTGCAAAACTTTTGGCAGAGCAGGGCGCCCATGTGCTGGTATCCAGCCGAAAAATTGAAGGCTGTCAGGCTGTTGCCGATGCGATTGTCGATGCCGGCGGTAAAGCGGAAGCGGTGCCTTGCCATATCGGCAATATGGAAGATATCCTGAAAATGTTTTCCGATGTCCGCGAACGCTTTGGGCGGCTGGATATCCTAATTAACAATGCGGCTACCAACCCCTATTTTGGTCATATCCTTGATACCGACCTCGCGGCTTTTGAAAAAACGGTTGAAGTGAATATTCGTGGCTATTTCTTTATGTCTGTGGAAGCGGGCAAGTTGATGCGTGAGCAGGGTGGTGGTGTGATTGTGAATACTGCCTCGGTCAATGCCCTGCAGCCTGGTGTGGGGCAGGGAATCTATTCCATCACCAAGGCGGCAGTAGTCAATATGACCAAAGCCTTTGCCAAGGAGTGTGCCCAGTTCAATATCCGTGTTAATGCCCTATTGCCTGGGCTGACCAAAACCAAGTTTGCCGGGGCACTCTTCACCCACGAGGATATTTATAAAACCGCAATCGGCCATATCCCTATGCACCGTCACGCCGAGCCTGAGGAGATGGCGGGTACAGTACTCTACTTAGTTTCCAACGCCTCCAGTTACACCACGGGCGAATGCGTAGTGGTGGATGGCGGAATGACTTCCTGTGGGGGAATTTAATATGCAAGATCCAATATTGGATTTCGACAACCAGGTTGCCCTAATTACCGGTGCCGCCAGTGGTTTTGGCAAACTGCTGGCTAAAGAGTTGGGATCTCGCGGAGGGCGCTTGGTACTTGGAGATATTAATGAAGAGGGCCTGATGCAACTCGCTGATGACCTGGGTAGTGATGGTATCCAGGTGCGCGCTCAACGTTGCGATGTTTCCTCTGAAGCGGATTGTGTTGCTCTGGTGCGACTGGCCGAGTCTGAGTTCGGTGGCCTGAATATGGCGGTTAATAATGCCGGTATCGCTCCACCGATGATGTCCCTGAAGCAGACTGACGAAGCGATGATGGACCATCAATACAATGTAAACCTGAAGGGCGTATTT
The DNA here is from genome assembly GCF_052466765.1 of Microbulbifer mixtoriginis (SeqCode). Classification (NCBI taxonomy): domain Bacteria; kingdom Pseudomonadati; phylum Pseudomonadota; class Gammaproteobacteria; order Cellvibrionales; family Microbulbiferaceae; genus Microbulbifer; species Microbulbifer mixtoriginis (SeqCode). The sequence goes on along the minus strand of NZ_CP174289.1, from coordinate 1,030,401 downwards.
TTCGGTCTCAAGCACCAGCTGCCATTAATGAAAGATCGAGGCGGTGTGGTTCTCAATGTTTCCTCTATGGCAGGGCTGGGGGGTGCACCCAAAATTGCCTCCTATGCTGCCGCCAAGCATGGGGTTATTGGGCTGACCAAAACTGCAGCAATGGAAAACGCCAAGTACGGTATTCGAGTGAATGCCATTTGCCCATTCTATTGCCTGACGCCAATGGTGACTTCTGTGGAGGCCCCAGGGGCCAGCCCGGAAGAGGTACAGGCTTTTCTCGCCGAAGGTTGTCCGATGAAGCGTCTTGGTGAGCCGGAAGAAGTAGTAGCGGCTATGTTAATGCTACTTTCTCCGAAGATGACTTATGTTACCGGCCAGGCGCTGGCTGTGGATGGCGGTTTATCGGCTTATTGATAGCTGAGGTGGATCAAAATAGGTGTTGTTAATACCTGCACTGCCACTCCTGAAGGTTTATTGCCGAGCAAGGGAGAAGGCAGGTAGGTGTTAACAGCCCACAACCTGATATTTTTTTGGTTGATGAAAACCAGTCCGCGATGGAGAATCCTAAAAGCAAGCTTATTGCGAAAGGTTTTTGCAGATGTTGGCTTCTGGTGCAACGCTATACCGCTTTAGGAGAGCTTCGTATATTCCTTTATGGCATAGCTGTCTGAGACCGTGATTGAAGGCATCTCTGTCTGCTTTATTTTTAAATGCCATTTTAAATGTCAGAACAGGTACAACGATTGTATGGATATCGACCTCATTCATAGAGTGGCCATCTTTAGAGGAGAAATAAGAAAAAATACTTTTATCAATGATTATAATTGAGTTGTCTTCCCTCCAGAATTCCCTTACCTGATCTTGAGAGCTTTCTAATTCTACATAATTCTTTGCACCTATCTTTCCGGGAGAGAAGAGCTGGCTAAATTCTGGCCCAAGATCCTTGTGTGCTCCTGTCCAGGTTATTACGTGGTGTCCTACTAGATCCTTTAGTTGATTGATTTTAATTTGATCTTTTTTACGGCTGATTGCGTAGTTGATAAAAGCTATATAGTCATTTGAATAATAGAGGTCTCCATTATTTCCGTGTACGTTCGCTTCAGCCTCTGCCATACCTCGCTCTATTGCTCCAAGAATCTCCCCCCAGCCCATTTGGATAAATGAGATGGTGTAATTTGGAAGAGACTGGGTGATGACATCGACTTCTAACCCACTCTTCGCCTGATTGATGACATAGGGGGGGGCATCCTGAGATATGGCAATTTTCAATTCTTTGGCGTGGCTTGAGAAGGCGAAGCAGATCAGGAGTAGGCTAAGATGCGATAATATTTTTGATGGCATATTGATTTCACTTGCTTAGCGGATATCTGAGGTTAATAGGGTAATGTAGATATATTAGGCTAAAGACAATGTTTTGTTTGATATGGAGTTTTTGTCTTTTTTTCAAAGGGGGCAAAGGAATATGAGTCTTCGATGTAATAAGTTATTAATGAAGATAGTGTTCTAAAGGGAATATTCAAAGTAAAAATTGATTTCTAAAGAGAATATGGGAAGTCTTAAAGGCGCTGGGAGAGACTCTATAAGAAGATTAGAACTTACTTAGAGATGCATTAATCGTTTCCCTAAGTGAATCATGGGGAAACCATGTATTGATGCGAACCCAGAAGCAGCCAAGAAACCGGTTTGGGAATAGATGGTTGAAATTAAGTGATTGCTTGTGCTGAAAAAAATGCTGGGGTTTATGAGTAGGTTATCTTTCTGCTCTTTCTCTAGAGTTTTATGGGTGAAGAATTTTTGTTGCTACTTTTTATCGCTGCCTTTGACTTTAAGAAGTCAGAGCGAAGCAAGAGATTGACGCACGATATTTAAATGGGAAACCGGCATCCCTTTTCTAAAGAATGCACCGGTAAAATCTATTTCTTGAACTTTGATAAAGTTAGAGACTAGTGGGCTTCCCCAGTAGGGATTTGTTCCCCACCAGCCATATCGACCAGCGCTTCTGGGGTTTCTCTGCAGAAAATTGATCGCTCGCTGAACATTGTCATATCTGAGATAAAAAATTCTATTATCGAAGACACTATGTGCATCGAAGATTATCAGGTGGTTTAGGGATATGCCTTTGCGACCGAGTAAATTGGCCAGGTTGATGGCCGTGGTTCCCCCACGGCTGTAGCCAAGCAGTAATAAGTGCTTCTGCTGTAGGGATGCCCCCATTAGAAAATCCCGGGCTTTACTTTTTTCAGTTGGACCGAACATGGCCCCGCCCATTTCGGTTACCCAAGCCCTCAAAGCTTGGTTATCACCGGCATTGGAGCCACCCGCGCCATAGATGCCCACCACGGCCAGCTCACTCTTTGTAACTTTATTGTTTATAAGTGTCATTTTGCACTGCAACGACACTGATGCTTAAGTGTAGAAATAGACGTAGCACACTGGTAAGAGAGCTACTGTTTCTATGGCAGAATCCGACAGCGTTTCTGCGCTGCCTTACGCAGTTCTCGGGGTAAGACCGGTTCCGCAATATTATTTTGTTGTTGGCGCCATTCTTGGCAAAGAGCAACATAGTTTTCGGCACTAACCTGGCTGCGTAATGTCTGCCATGGGTCGTCCTTTACTTCAGGTTCTGGCCGAGGAGGTTGCCACTGGGCAATTTCCTGAGTGGTTAGTTGAATCTCATTATTCTGAGTCATAGCGGGGGTTCGGGCACCAAGGTGCTGTGCCGGATGTACCAACATTAAAAAAGCGGTCACCAAAGCGCAACTCAGGGAGGCTCCGGATAAGATTCGGCCTATATCCTTTTTCGGTTGATAGCCTTTTGCCTGTAATAAGATTCCACTGTCTAACTGTTGCGGTGAGGTAAAAGCTGACGCCTCTTCGCGGTATTGGTGCTCCCAGTTACTCATGCTTCTACCTCAATCACTCTTTTATGGCCTCCACTTGCCAGGGTTTTGCTTGAGATCCGTAGATCAGGGTTTCAATTTGTTGTCGAGCCAACTGGTAATACTCTCGACATTTTTTCAGTGAGATACGCTCTATATCAGCTACTGAGGCCAGGGAGAGTTTGCACTCCATATGCAGTAGTAATACGTTACGCTGAAGCTTGGGGAGTTTTTGAATAGCTGCGACAACCTTACTCTCACTGGTTAATGCCTCAGATTGTGTAGTGCTGTCTACGTGTTCCCGCAGAGCTTTGTTGACTTGAATAAACAGCCAGTTTCTAAATAGCCGGCCATGAAGTTGCGGAGGGTTCTGTAAGATTTTTTCCCACAGGGCCTGTAGCAACTGTGTGGTTGAAGAGGGTGCCATTTGTACGCAGTAGCGATAGAGAGCGTCTTTGTGGCGGTTATACAGTGGCTCAAATACAGCAAGACTGCGTTTCTCCCGGTAATGCTCGAGCAGTTTTTCATCAGAAAAGTGTTGGAACGCTTTGCGAGACAAAGTGTTGTGCCTCCGTACGCAGTGAACCCGAAAGCCAGAGGTGGCTTAGGTCTGGATTTATGCGTCGTTGATCATAAAAATTGTAGTCGGTTTAGACATTAAATTTTTTATCCAAGTGAACGACTTTGGGTGCCTATTGCTTTTAGATCCGCCCAAGCTCTCTTGGCCTGCGAAGTATAGATGCCCCTGCTTAGCCAGGGCTTACAGAGGGTAACGGGTAACGCCATAACTTGATGAACGGTCGTTTGGCGCTTTAAACCTTTTTCTGAGGGGTAATTGGCGCGAAATGAATTTTTTGACTCAAAAATTCTCTTAATAAAGAGTGCTTTCTTTAAAGTTGTCGATGTTCGCTTTGTTTGAAAATATGACAGAAAAAATGCGACCGGTTCTGCGGGGGCAGGGCAAACTATTTATAAAAATAATTTGCTTGAGAAGTCTCCCGGTTAGTGGTGTGTCGGCAAATCCGGCAGTGGTAGAGGCAGTTGTAAGGGACCGTGTTCGGCACGCAGATCTGTTAGCCTCAGACCTACGCCAAGCAGGCGAATGGGAGTCGATCGTTTATCCCAACATTCCTGTAGTAACTGGCGAAATTCAGAAATTCGACCTGCGCGACTATTGCGTTCATGAGTACTCTGGGAAAAGTCAGCATATTTTACCTTTACGGTGGCACCATTTACCTCATAACGATCGCCGAGTTTTTCCAGGCGTTCTAGTAGTCGCGTATACAGGTGAGTCATTTCCTCCAACCATTCGTTAAACTCACAGAGATCCTTGTTAAAGGTGCGCTCCACACTGACACTCTTGCGAGAGCCATCTCCACTCACTGGGCGATCGTCGATGCCGCGGCTCAGTTCGTAGAGACGGCGCCCAAACTTCCCAAAGGTTTTACTCAACTCCACCTGGGAATAGCGCCTGAGGTCGGCACAGGTGTGAATTCCTTGGCGGTGCATTTTCTCTGCTGTTACTCGGCCCACACCATGGATTTTGTTCACCGGTAAACGCAATACGAATTGATCTACTTCCTCTGGCGTGATTACCGTGAGTCCATCGGGTTTACGCCAGTCACTGGCGATCTTGGCGAGGAACTTGTTTGGGGCGACGCCGGCTGAGATCGTAATGCCAAGGGTCTCTCTCACTCTTTGGCGGATCTCCTCCGCCATTAATGTAGCGCTACCGTGGCAGCGCCCACTATTACTGACATCTAGAAAAGCCTCATCCAGCGAAAGGGGCTCAATATCGTCACAGTAATCGAGGAAAATTTCGCGGATCTGCTGACTGACTTCACGGTATTTGGCCATGTTGCCGGGTACTACAATCAAGTCAGGGCAGAGTTTTTTGGCCTGGGCGGTTGGCATGGCGGAGCGCACGCCGTAACTGCGAGCTTCATAATTGCATGTGGAGATTACCCCGCGGCGGTCACTGCTACCACCTACGGCGAGTGGGCGCCCGCGAAGATTGGGATCGTCTCGCATTTCGACCGAAGCGTAAAAACAATCACAGTCGCAGTGGATAATCTTTCTCATGCTGTGATTATATACAGTGTTTTATGGCGCCAGGAAGTTATTTCTACCATTAGACAGAGCCGGTTTGACAACGGATAGGTGAACGATGAGTAGCATTCCTCTAGTGGAGACCCCTGATTCAGATGAAGCCATCAGGGTTTTTGCAGAAATTCAGGATGAGCTGGGTGGGATTCCCAGCCTGTTTAGGATTTATGCCCACCACCAAGGACTGCTGCTAGCTAATTGGCAGAAGTTCAAGGCAGTGATGTTACACGGCTGTCTTTCCGCCCAGCTGAAGGAGGCTATTGGCTTGGCGGTCTCTGCGGATAATCACTGTGATTATGGCATTTACCACCACAGTACCTCCCTGCAAATGCTCGGGGTAACCCCCGATGAAGTCATGCGTATTCGCACAGATCCAAAGAATGTGCACTTTTCCGAGAAGGAGCATGCGCTGTTTGACCTAGCTCGCAACGCCAATACATCCCCAGACGATCACCGGCAGCACCTGATCGCTGAGGCACGTAAGCTGGGAGCGGGGGATGATGAGTTATTGGAAGCCTTGGGGGTTATGGAGCTGGTGCTGGGCTTCAACCACCTGGCAGAAGTGCTGGACCTGGTGCCAACCAGAACGCCCCACCAAAAATAACCCCGGTGAATTGCCGGGGTTAAATCTTGTATAGCGCAAGGGTACTACTTGGGTGGCCGGCCCCTGCCAAAAATCAATGTCAGGACAAAAAGCACAATAAAGATGAAGAAGAGGATTTTAGCGATTTCTGTCGCTGTGGTGGCGATACCACTGAAACCGAAAAATGCGGCTATCAGTGCAATAACCAGGAAAATAATGGCCCAACGTAGCATGGTGGTCTCCAGTTAAGATAGAGGGAACCGGTTGCAAAACTTTGGGGGGCAGACTCCCAACCTCTTAATTGGTAGTGAATGGAGTCGGTAATTACAAATTTCTATCACCGCCAGTGTCTGTGACCTTATCCAGGCTAACAAAGTAAAACCCCTGTTTCGTGGTCTGCGCATGGATGAGAGGCAGTGCTGCTGTCACCTCCTCACCATGCGCATACATTGGGTGCAGCATCACCACGCTACGGTCTTTGGCATTCTGAACTATGTAGTCGGCGATGAGCTCGGGCCTGCTCATATCCACATGCAGGTGAGGCTCCAGGTCCCATTGAGCCAACTCGAAATTTTGTGCAGCCAGAAGGCTGCCAAGTTCTTCAGAGATACGTCCAAAAGGGGGCAGGATCGCCGGTTTTTCTCGATAGCCATGATGCTGTAAAAGCAGACAGGTCTTTTTAATCTCTGCTTTGGCACTACTCAAAGGTAGATTTGCCAAGTCGACATAAGAGTAACCGTGACTTCCCACCTGGTGGCCGGCACTCACTATGGCGTGTGTTTGATTGGGATAACGCTCCATATCCTTGCCAACCAGAAAGAAAGTTGCGGGTATTTGCAGGGCTTCAAGCTGGTGTAACAGGGATTCGGTTATGCCCGGCACAGGCCCGCCACTAAAAGCCAGGGCAATACGTTTTTTCTCTTTGGGTTCTGCCAGTACTGCCAGAGACAGGCATAGGAAAATGCTCGATACCGTAAATATTATTATTCTCATTTAATGCGGCAATTTTATCTGGACCAGAAAAGAAAAAAGCCGTCAGAGACGGCTTTTTGTGCTTTGCTATCGCTCGAGAAGGTCGAGCTTGCCTTTCTTGCCATCCCACTCTTCGGCATCGGGTAGCGGGTCTTTTTTCTCGGTGATATTTGGCCAAACCTCGGCGAGTTCGGCATTCAACTCGATGTATTCCTGTTGATCATCGGGCACTTCGTCCTCAGAGAAAATCGCATTGGCGGGGCACTCCGGCTCGCACAGGGCGCAGTCGATACACTCGTCGGGATGGATCACTAGAAAGTTAGGGCCTTCGTAAAAACAGTCTACCGGGCAAACCTCTACACAGTCGGTGTATTTGCACTTAATGCAGTTTTCCCCAATTACGAATGTCATGATTGTCCCTCAATAGTGCACTGATTCTTTCGTGCACGGATTCTATCAATTACTGGCGCGAATTGTAGTGGCTTTTCAGTCGATTTAGTTCACTGTTTATAACAAGTTGCACTGGGCGACAATTGCCGCCCGGCCTTTTACTTCAATAACTTGCGTAAAGCATAGAGCGCTTCCAGGGCCTCGCGCGGGGTCAAATCGTCTGGGTCCAGCTCCTCCAGCGCATCCACTGCCGGGTGGCTGGGACTGCCGAAAAGATCGACCTGTTGGGGAGAATCAGCTTGAGTTGGTGCTGAGAGTACTGGCGCTATAGTCGTTTCCGTTGCCTGCTCAGGTGCTTGAGTGGACTCGGGAGTCGCTACGGGTACATCTACTGACTGGGCGCCGGCCTCCAAGGCCGCCAAGCGAGTACGGGCCTCTGTGAGTACATCGGCGGGAATCCCCGCCAACTTGGCCACCTGCAAACCGTAACTCTTGGATGCGGGTCCCTCCTGAATGCGGTGCAGGAAGACGATGCCCTCTCCGTGCTCCGTGGCGTCCAAGTGGATGTTGGCTGCTTCGGCACATTGATTGGGCAGATCGGTCAGCTCGAAGTAATGGGTGGCGAACAGGGTGAAGGCGCGCACTTTTCCGGCCAGGTAATGAGCGCAGGCCCAGGCCAGGGAAAGACCATCATAGGTACTGGTGCCGCGGCCGATTTCATCCATCAGCACCAGGCTGTGTTCACTGGCATTGCGCAGGATATTAGCGGTCTCGGTCATTTCCACCATAAAGGTGGAGCGGCCACCGGCCAGGTCATCGGCACTGCCGATACGGGTAAAGATGCGATCCAGCAGACCGATCTGGGCGCTGTCTGCTGGGACATAGCTGCCGCAGTGCGCCAGCAGGGCAATCAGCGCAGTCTGGCGCATATAGGTAGATTTACCACCCATATTCGGGCCGGTAATGACCAGCATACGGCGATCGTCGCGCAGCTCGATATCGTTGGCGACAAAGGGTTCGTCCAATACCTGTTCCACCACCGGGTGACGTCCACCGGTGATATGCAGGCCAGGATCGGTGCCCAGCTCAGGGCGGCACAGGCGCAGGTTGTCGGCACGTTCAGCCAAGCAGGCCAGAACATCCAATTCAGAAATACCGGCCGCAGCGGCTTGAAGCTCAGCCAGAGATTCATTCAGTTGATTAATCAGCGCCTCATAGAGGGCCTTTTCCCGCGCCAGGGCGCGGCTCTTGGCTGAGAGCGCCTTGTCTTCGAACTCTTTTAATTCGGGAGTAATAAAGCGTTCGGCATTCTTCAGGGTTTGGCGGCGGATATATTCCGCCGGTGCCTTGTCACTCTGTCCACGGCTGATTTCAATAAAGTAGCCGTGGACCCGGTTGTAACCCACCTTTAATGTGGGGATACCGGTGCGCTCTTTTTCACGCAGTTCCAGTTGTACCAGGTAATCCCCTGCGTTCTCACTGATAGCGCGCAGCTCATCCAGCTCTTCATCGTAGCCGGTGGCGATTACGCCGCCATCACGTATCACGACAGGCGGATTTTCAATAATCGCTTTTTGCAGCAACTCAACGGTTTCCGGCCATTTACCGATCTGGCCACAAAGCTCTTTGAGTAGGACGGCACTGGAATCCGCTAGCTGTTCTTGGATTTCGGGGAACTGGGCTAGAGACTGACCCAGTCTTGCCAGGTCGCGGGGGCGTGCGGAACGCAGTGCCAGGCGGCCCAGAATGCGCTCCATATCACCCACGGGTTTGAGGGCGTCGCGCAGGGGCTCGAAACCATACTCTTCAATCAATGCAGCAATCGCATCCTGGCGGTTGCGCAGGGTAGTGAGCTGGCGCAGCGGGTTGTTCAGCCAGCGGCGCAGCAGGCGACTACCCATGGCGGTTTTACAGCTGTCGAGAACCGACAGCAGGGTATTATCATCGCCGCCATTCAGGTTCAGATCGATTTCCAGATTGCGACGGCTGGCGCCATCCAGGGCCACGGTTTCCTCGCCGCTTTCGGTGTGCAGGCCGCGAATGTGTGGCAGCTCGGTGCGCTGGGTATCCCGTGCATATTGCAGCAGGCAGCCGGCGGCCACTATAGCGCCGTGCATATGACTGCAACCAAAGGCTTCCAGGTTCATGGTGCCAAATTGTTGATTGAGCAGGCGCAGGGCGGTTTCCAGCTCGAACTCCCAAGGCGCACGGCGGCGTACACCGGCACGGCGTTCAATTTCCACTGGCAAAGAGAGGTCTTCTGGCGCGAGTAGCTCAGCCGGGTTATGGCGCTGAACCTGCTCGGCCAGGGCTTCCAGAGAATCTGTTTCCTGAACCACAAAACGACCGGTTGCCAGGTCCAGCAGTGCCAGGCCAAATACATCGCCCAAGTGCGAAATAGCAGCCAGGAGGTTATCGCGGCGATCGTTGAGAAGTGCCTCGTCCGTGACCGTGCCCGGAGTAACAATACGTACTACCTGGCGCTCAACCGGCCCTTTGCTAGTGGCGGGATCACCGATTTGTTCACAGATGGCAACGGAAACACCAGCTTTAATCAGCCGCGCCAAGTAGCCCTCAGCTGCATGGTAGGGAATACCGGCCATGGGTATAGGCTCACCCCCGGACTTGCCACGCGCAGTAAGAGTGACATCCAACAGCTCAGCTGCTTTCTTGGCATCATCAAAGAACAGCTCGTAAAAGTCCCCCATACGATAGAACACCAGCTCTTGGGGGTGCTGGGCCTTGATGCGCATGTATTGCTGCATCATGGGGGTGTGTTCGGGTTTCGCGGCCTTAGTCTTGTTTGCGGTTTTAGGCATTTTTCTCTAAGAAAATCAGTAAGTTACAAAAGTGTTCGCAAACCCCAAGAGCTCCGCAGGAGTGGCGGTCGGCTCAGATTGGGGTAGGGGGCAGGTTTCCTGGGGGCTTAATTAGCAGAAGCGTTCGATCAAATAATGAACGGCAAGCCCAAACCTGATGTTCTTGAAGCATGCAATCGGGATAGATCTGGACAGAAAGGTCCAGGCCAAAGTTCGAAGAGCTTCTTTATAGGGGGCGCAGAATAGCAGAGTGGAGGACAAACCACTATGGATAGCTTATCAACCGCTGGAGAGATGGCTATTAGCGACCTTGTGATTTTATGAGAACTTTAATAGAGAAGTGGGATGTTTTGCTTTTGAGGTAAGGGCTTTCACTTTTCTTTGCTCCAAAAAGACTGTTGTTGATTTTTTTAAGGGAGGTATCCGACTCTTCAAGACCGTGTACTAAGAAAGCCAATTTTCTACTTGGTAGTGAATCCTTCCAGTTAGGACATGTGTGCATAGTAGGTTGGTGAAATACAGTACTGATAGCTAAGCCCTGCTTCGTATACCAGAATTCAAAAGACGCTGCTCCTATTTCTAGGGAAAATTCTATAACTTGTTGATTTTTAACGGATGTGAAAAGTGATATAAAGCAGGGAGAGCGTTGAATTATAAAGACGCTGCTATATATCTACCTGTTTTATTTTGTGACACTCAATGTAGTTCTTTGACTTTACTAGGTTTTTAAGTTGGCTTTGATTGAGGGCAGCAGAATTATATAGGAGGGTGATATGTAGACGCTGCTTTTGAATTAACTGTTAGCTATAAAATCATATGATCGAAGAAAATTTAACCAAAATTCATTTAGACTTACCGAGAAACGAAGAGGTAGGCGGAGAATCTTTCTGGGCTGAGGATCTCGGAGATAATTTATATCGCATGCGAAATACACCTTTCCATGCGTATGGAATAAATTTCTACGATATCGTATTAGCAAAGCCAGAAAGTGATGATTTAAAACCTTCAATACTAAAAGTTCATGAGTATTGCGGTCATAAAACGCTACGGGTCATATTTTTAAATCAAGCATCCGCGCAAGAGCGAGCATCGCTTTTATCTCAACTTAATCAATTCAAGGCGTACCATGAAAACGCAGATGGCACTCTTTTCGCGATCGACGTAGAGCCAGAAGGCGACTATGGCGAAGTGTGTAATTGGCTTTATAGGTGGGAGAACGAAGGCATTTTATCTTACGAAACATGTGAGGCAAGAGAGGGCCTCGGCTTTGACGGCGAGTAAACAGCTAACAAACGGCTTAAACCGACCTCCACTGCGTTGCTCGTTTTGTGCTTTTTCGCTACGCTCGCACAAAACAACCAACTCCGTTCCGGCGGCTTAGCCGGGCGCTAAGTTTTATACACAAGTTTTTTCAGTTTTATTATAAAAATCAATGAGTTACAGTTTGTACGGTATAGGAGCTACAGATTTGGCTGGATAATTATGCAGGACTGGGTCAGGGACGAAGTGAAAAATCAGGTTATGGGTGATACACGATTGAATAAGCGGTTGTCCAATATTCTCAGTAATTTAAGTTCCGACCCAAAGAGCAGTATTCCCTGTGCAAACAAGTCTTGGGCAGAAACCTTTGCAGCCTATCGATTTATCGAAAATGATAAAGTCAGCTTTGACTCCATTATGAGTGGCCATAAATCAGCCACTCTTGAAAGAATCAAGGTTCAACCAGTTGTTCTTATCCCTCAGGATACCACTTTCCTAAATTTTGCTACCGATTTAGAAAGCAAAGAAATGGGAACACTCCGACGCAAAGAGACTAATCAGCAGCTCCTACATACGTCTATCGCTATAACACCATCCAGAGATAATCTGGGTATTATTGAGGGTAGCATGTGGCAGCGAGATAAAGAATCTAGCGCTAATTCTCGCTATACCAAGTCGATACAAGATAAAGAGAGTCGACGTTGGCTAGACCATTATGAATCAGCTTGTGAGATACAAGAGCACTGTCCTGAAACCACGATTGTGAGCATCGCGGATAGAGAGGGGGATATTCATGAGTGGTTTCAATTAGCTGAAGATCAAAATGAACATCGGCGTGCAAGTTATATTGTTCGAGCCAAGGCTAATCGTAGTTTAGAGATCGAAGGAGAAGATACGACTTTACTTTGGGACTATTTGACCAAACAGAAGTCCATCGGAAAATATACAGTAGGTATCCCCAAAAGAAATGGAGAGCCAGAAAGGGAAGCTAAGGTCAGTGTATCCATTGCAGAAGTAAGATTGCAGGGAAAAGGAAAATCAAAACGACCTCTTTCTATCTACGCAGTTTTTGCTAAGGAATTAGGCCCACCAGAAGGCAAAAAAGGTATTGAATGGATGCTGCTGACCGATCTTGCAGTTGAGGACTTTAAGCAAGCAAGGATTATCATTGAGTGGTATCGAAGTCGATGGGAAATTGAAACCTATTTTAGAGTGGTGAAAGGCGGATGCCAGATAGAAAGTAATCGCTTTAGAACCGAGCAGCGAATGCTGAACTGTATTGCAATCTATATGATTATTGGGTGGCGTCTACACTCCATGACAACACGAGCACGAACGCTTCCTGATACATCGTGTACGAAAGTCTACTCTGAAAAAGAGTGGCGTATGATATGGATAATGCAGGCTAAAACCTCCCCACCAAATGAAGCTCCAAGTATGAGAGATATAACTCGTATGCTGGCAGGACTTGGAGGCTTTCTGGGGCGGAGCGGCGATGGTGAGCCTGGAGTTAAAACCGTTTGGCAGGGGTACACTAAACTTCTCCATTATATGGAGGCAGCGGAGGCTTTAAATGGACTTAAATGATGTGTATAAAACACAGGCCGGGCGTTATTGGTCGCTCGCTCCAGTTTTGTGAGGGTTCCGTTAAGAATAGCAGATGATTATTGGGGTGCTGTATAAAAAAACAGTATTGGCGGGGGAGCCCATAGTCAACGGTTCGACCTTCGTGTAAGCTTCGAAGCTTCAGCGACGCTCGCATAACGAAGTTGATGCGGACGGCGCAGCCGCTTCGAAGCAAGGCCGCGAACCTAGAGCTGCTAATTTCTCTCTCCGAATCGTGGTAGACAGTAGCAAGAAAGATATTTGTAGTGGATTTGTACACAATGCCACGAGCAACAAATAACAACCCGATGATGCGGAAACCTAAAAGTTGTCATTCCCTTTGCTTGCGCAAAGGTACCGCCAACTTCCTTAACGGTTCCGCATATCTATTTTCGTTATACGTAGATACGGCAATGGATATATCTCAGTATTATGATGAAGCAGAGAACATCGGGAAACTAGTGAAGAAACAGGCTCCTCATATTTTGTCTGCATTAGATTATCCTTCTGAGGACGATCATCCATCCTTATGGGTTCCCAAAGTTCAAAATGCTTTACTGAACTTTTATAAAGAGTTTCCATCTTCAGAAGTAGCTGAAGAAGCTCTAAATTTGTACATTCAAGGCGCAATAATGGAGGATAAAGCAGAGTATAAATTACAGGTCAAAATAGGCGTTTCTTGTTTGGTTTTAGGGGTGGCAATCGGATGGGTTATATGGAGCTAACCACGTATAACAAGCGCATGTTGTTCGCCGCTATCGCGGCCGGACGGCTTACGCTGCGCTTCAGCCGCCGCAAATGCGGGCGTTAGCTGTACGAGAGAGTCATGCGAAGAAAGCAATTTCTTATAGAATTCCTAGGTGCTCTCGGCGCCAAAGAAATTCAATGGCAGAAGGAGACGGATACAAGTATCTCTGGAACAGTTATTTACGAAATTGATGAACCAGAAGAGGTTCAAGAGTTCATCTGGCACGTACAAGAGTCAGAAGCACCGCCTGAAAATGTTAGAAAGCTAGTTGAGCTTCTGAATGAGAAGAACCTGTTGAGTATTGATAAAATTAGTATTTCTAGGAAAGAACTAAGAAGTTTATATAGTAAAAAGCAGGGGCGAATTGTATCTGAGGATGAGTTCATATCTATTTTAGAAGCTCTGGTTTCAATTGAGGTTCCAATGGTAGATGAAGGAAGAGAAACAGATGTTTACTTCATCCATGAGTAATACAGCTAACAAGTGACGGCACAATCGCCACACTTCGTGTGGCTGGGCAAAGCACTGCGCGCTTTGCCTGTGCGCCAGGCGTTAGAAATCCCATACATCAGGAAGTATAGATTTAATGAAGATCGAAAAATTAGAGATTAAAAATTTTAGAACACTTGAAAATGTGACTTTAAACTTTGATGGGTACTTTGCTTCTATTAGCGGTAAAAATAATGCTGGTAAGACATCTGTAATCAAGTGTATTCGGTCTCTTTTTAAAGGGAAAGAAAGGGAGTTTTCGTTTTTTGAAGATGAAGATTCTATATCTTACACAACCTCTAAAACCCAATGGGCAAATAGCGGTGCAGCAATCGAATTTAACTATTTCATTACCGCCTCTAAAGAGGCAGATCCAGGTCTTTACAGCTTCGTTAAAAAGATCGCTGAAATAGATGATCTAGATGAGAATTTTACACTAGATGTGAGAGTGAAGATTAGAGAGAAAGAAGAAAAAGAAATATCTATACTAGTTAACGGTAATGAACTCGAAAAATATGAAACGGGTGAAATATATCAGAGGTTATCTTCATCAAATATTGTATTTCTCCACAATTCAACAGGTGGAGGTAATAAAATCTACCGCCCCTCCGGAGCTAGAAGTTTCCATGAGATGATACTCTCAAAAGATGAGAAAGAAGAGTTAAATAAAGAGCAAGAAAGAATTAGAAAAAAAGTAAAGAAGTTTGCTTCAGAGCATAGAGGTGAGTTGTCTGGGCTTCTAGGTAAACTAGAAGAAAAATATGAAGTCGAGCTAACCGTTTTCGAAGGACTCTTCAGGAATTCAATTCCTTTAGGAATAAACCTTAAAGATAAAGGCTTGGAAGTACCTTTGGATGATTGGGGTGCTGGAACTCAAAATCGAACTCAAATTATGATGTCTATCCTCTCAGCTAGTCGGGTTAAGCAACAAACAAACGATGAGAATAGAATTACGCCGATTATTATCATAGAGGAGCCTGAAAGCTTTCTTCATCCTTCTGCTCAAGCTGAGTTTGGAAGAGTAATTAGAGGGCTTTCAAGAGAGCTTGAGATACAAATAATCATAACAACTCATAGCCCATACATGCTTTGTCAAGAGCAACCCGAATCTAACGTGCTTCTTGATAGAAAATTATTCAGACAAAGATTAAAAGAAACTGTTGTTGTCGATGTTTCATGCGATAAGTGGATGGAGCCATTTGGTGAAATATTAGGATTGAACCATGAGTCTGTTGAACCATGGGGTGATGTCGTAAAAGCATCAAGAGATAACGCGATATTAGTTGAAGGTCCAATAGATAAAGAATATTTAGAGTATATTTCATCGTTAGGGATTAAAGGTTTTTCCATACCGGAAGGTGTTGAGGTTATTGCGTATGGAGGAAAGGATGCTCTAAAAAACTCGATAATGCTGAAATTCGTTATTGAAAAATTTAATCGTGTTTACATTACATACGATCTAGACGCAAAAAATGAGTTGCAAAAGATTATGAATCAACTTAGTTTGGAAAATGAAAATGACCACATGGCTGTGGGTTTGAATGAGGCAGGTAAAGATTGTATCGAAGGGCTTTTACCTCAAACCGTGCTTGGCAATGTTTATGGAAAGAATACTGACACTGTAATGAAATTGACATCTACAGATACGAAGGCTAGGAAGTCGGCTAAAAATGAGCTTAAAAGTAAATTGCTCGAAGAGTTTAAAAAGACAAAAAACATTTCTTCTTCTGACCTTAAAGGGTTTAAAGCTTTATTTTCAAATATCACTAAAGCATTCGGCTAGAAAACATTGCAGCGGACAAGCCGCTGAATGCGGCGTTCAGGCTGTAGAAAAACTCTTAAAAGGTAGCTTTTTTGTTAAAATGGAGGTCTTGATGTCGAGATTATCCATATGCCCAACTTCAAACGTTACGATTACAACCAAGATGCAATGGTCGTCATCAATTTCGAAGAACAATTACAACCTGAAACCTTTGAGTTTACACTTCATCATCTGATTGATGATCATATCGACCTCTCTGCCTTCCATAAAAAATATCAAAATGATAGCGGCGGGCGAACCGCTTATGATCCAGCTATCCTCCTGAAAATCATATTGTTTGCTTACTCAAAAGGCATTACCTCAAGTCGTGAAATTCAATGGCAATGTGAGAACAATATCCTCTTCAAAGCACTGTCATGCGATACCGTTCCGCATTTTACTAGTATTGCAAGTTTCGTAAGCAGTTATCCTGATGCGATTGAGTCGGTGTTTGAGCAAGTGTTACTGGTCTGCGATCAGCAGGGACTGCTTGGAAACGAACTTTTCGCAATAGATGGATGCAAGATGCCATCCAATGCCAGCAAAGAACATTCGGGGACTTTTAGAGAGCTAGCACAGAAGCAGGAAAAAATTCGCAAGAAGATCAAATATTTCCTCAAAGAGCACAAGAGGCTGGATGGCAGGAAGCCTAAAGAAAAAGAGCGAAAGCAAGCGGTAGCTAAAGCGGCGGATACGCTGCAGAAACACTTTGATAAAATTGATCAGTTCTTAAAGAATCATTCCCCCAGGATGGGGCAAGGTAAAAAACCTAAAGAAGTGAAAAGTAATATCACGGACAATGAATCAGCTAAGATGACTACCAGCAAGGGAACCATCCAGGGCTATAACGGTGTTGCCGCAGTTGATAGGAAGCATCAGATAGTTGTTGAGGCCCAGGCCTTTGGAGAGGGCCAGGAGCATCATACATTGAAACCTATTCTTGATGGCATCAGTTGCCATTATCAGAATATAGGAATAGATGAAGACATCTTGGCCAAACAGGTCATCATTACTGCTGATACTGGATTCTCCAACGACGCTAACTACAACTACCTGCGAGAGAACGGCATCAATGCCTACATACCTGATAATAAATTCCGTTCACGTGATAAAGCTTTTACAACGCAAAAAACCAAGTATGGCAAGCGCAATCAAAAAGGTAGGGCTAATGTCCAGAAGACTACCCCAGCTAGTGAATTTACATTCAACAAGAAAAAGAAAACCTGTATCTGTCCTGCAGGAAAAGCCATGCTCTTGTTAAAAGAAGAGCATGTCAGTGAAGGTAAGAAGAAACTACTGTTCGAAGGGCGCCTCACCGACTGCAGGGCATGCAGCCTTAAAAGTCAGTGTATGCGAAACCCAGACTCTGCTGACTCTCGAAAAGGACACGGAAGGCAAGTATCCCTTACGTGGACAAACGGACGGACAGCCACCGACTGGATGAAGAAGAGGGTTGATAGTATCGAGGGCAAGACCATTTATGGACATCGAATGTCTGCTGTCGAACCGGTATTTGGAAACATTGGTACCAATAAACGATTGAATCGCTTCTCGCTACGAGGAAAAAGTAAGGTTCAAGGACAATGGCAGATGTTCTGCTTGGTACATAACATTGAAAAGTTGATGAGATATGGCAGTATCCACTGATTGAGTATAAATTAAGGGCATCAAGATGCCTAAATTTAATACAATGAATGAAATTTGGTGGTATAGATAAAATTTGGCCGAAATTTCAATTGGAGGAATCTGGGAAATGGCAGATTTTTCTAAAACTGTTTTTCTACAGTCTCGTTATGCGTAAATCAGTATGAGCATTTTATATTGGCTGGGCTTAGGTGGCTTGGCCGTTATTGCCTTCTACTTATTTAAGAAGTGGAAGGTGCGTTTGGTTGAGTGGAAGCCTGAGGAGGTTGCAAATCTCCTTGAGTCATGGATCAAGGATGATGTTGACTACAAACGCTGGGATTACTTTGAGGCCTGTGAGATTGCTAACCCAAAATTAGAAGTAATTCGGCAGCGAGCTATTAAAGCAATACACATAAATTCACCTTATATCGAAGTTTGTGGCCGGGATGAAGGTAAACTAAATGAAAAAGGCAAAGAACTATTTAAGGAGCTAAGAAAGCAATGCTTTTGATTTATTATTGGCTATCCACAGTACATAACAAGTTACCGTATCCGATCACCTACACCCTGGGCGTTTTGTGCTGTACGCTACGGTAGCACTTTCCGGTGCCTGCTGAGCAAAACGTTATGCGATCACGTTTTTTGAACCCTGAATTTTTCTAGATATTTGAGAAAGAAAATATGGCAGACTACCCAGAAGCGCTCGACTATATGCTGGCGGCATGGAACGAGCCTGACTCTACCAAAGTACGCGATCACCTTGAAAATGCCCTAAGTAACAATGTCCGGTTTGTTGATCCGTCCATTGATGTCTCTGGTATTGATGGATTTGAAAAAAATGTCCATGAAGTGAAATCAAAGCTTCCAGGTGCGGTTTACTCTAGAGCTAGCGGAGTAGATTCTCAGCATGGGTTTCATCGCTACCATTGGGCTATACATCAGGAAGACAAGTTACTTATGGCTGGGTTTGACGTAACAGAAATAGATGAGCAAGGAAAAGTATCTTGTGTAATAGGTTTTTATGGCGATATCCCTGATCGCTAGTGGCAATGGTATTGTGTGCGGTAGTGGAAAGGCGCATAACGAGGCGTTGAACTAGACGTAAGGGGTTTGTGGGGTTTTTTGAGTAAATTGCTAAAGTAATAACTTTATTGTGCTCACCGGCTTCATACCAGAACACCCGCGCAAGTTGGCTTTACGTTAAGTGAATAGCTATGAATCGATTTCTAATCACTCTTGCATGTCTGGTTGCTTCTAGTTTGGCGTTTGCTTGTATCGCTCCTAAAATGGGGTCTGAGTTTGATAAGCTCATTAAAGTAGAAAAGATTGCATCGAATACATTCCAGGAGACAATTTCTATGAATGCTGAGGGCTTAAATTACGGAGCTGAAGCAACTATAGAATACTATCCTGAAAATTCTGAGCATAGGTTCGGTGAATATTCAAAAAGAGTTCATTTAAAAGAAAGAGGCACTGAGTATGTTTTACTTTCGATCTAAAAAAGATTGAAGGGCATATTCCATTCTTACAAGTGTTTTGGTATCCAGAAATGTGTTGCCTGTGTGGTGCTTACGGTAAATCAAATGACCTTGCACTTGAGTGAACCACTTAACAATGCATGTTGTCGGACTGGTTTACTGTTCCACTCTAAACTAGCCATAAAGCGTGGTGTTAGTTTTTTGCCGTCGTTTGTTATCACATTAAAATTAAGGGAAATTAAGAGTGTTACATTGGATTAAAATTGAACATTCGGGTGTGGATTCGTTCTTAGAGATGCCTCGCAGGCTTTATTATGAGTTTTATGTGAGATCTTTTAATTCGCCTCAAGGATTAAGGCTCATTATTGATGGAAAATAAGGAAAGCTAGTTCTTTAGCTTTTGTCGAAGAAGCCATTCGTCGGGGATTGTATTTGCGGCTGTGATTTTGGTATATATTGTGGACAATTTTATTGCCTAAGTCTTTCATATTTATTAGCTACTTGTGCTTCTCGCATTCATATTATGGAGTGCAGTTAATTTTTCAAGGTTTATGGCTCGTCAAATGGAAATTCTCAGAAGGTATCTTTCGTGGGTAAAATATAACACATAGCAATCCGCAGCAATCGCTCCCTTTGGTCGCTGGGACAGCCAAAACACTGCGTTTATTTGTTCGTCCCTTTGCGGGGTGTTAAGTGATACAAGGAGAGTAAATGAAATCATTCACAATAAATTTTTTTGGTCTAGTTGGAGCTTGGTACATGATAGATCTAACTTCCGAAAATTTGCTTAATTTAGTCTTCGCTCCGTTAGTATTTACGGGCTTCCTAATTTCTAGTGTACTGTGGTTTATAGTGAAGTTTGGAGTAACTTAGGGCTCTAGCTCGGACGGTCACTTTAGCGGTGGTGATTCTGGAGGTTTTGGAGATGGAGGGGGTGGTGATGGTGGGTGTTAAATCAGTTAACGAAGGCATGTTGTTCGCCGCTATCGCCGCTATCGCCGCTATCGCCGCCGAGCGGCTTACGCTACGCTTCACCGCCGCATGTGAATATTATGCGGCAAACCACAAACGAAAGGTTGAGAGATGGAATTGCAGCTATTAGCCGAGAATAAACAAGCGTTACCAATTGTTGCGGAGTGGTATTTTACGGAATGGGGTTACCTAAGGGAAAGCAATAGCCTGGCTAAAACTCGAGAATCGCTTTCTGACTACCTAAACACCGATAAAATACCACTTCTCGTTATAGCAGTTGAATCAGGAGAAATCTTGGGTGCGGCACAGTTGAAATATCGTGAAATGACTATTTACCCAGAAAAGGAACATTGACTCGGTGGTGTGTATGTTTCCAAGTCCCATCGCGGAAAGAAAATCGTAGAAGCAATCATTGACAGAATCATCTCACTAGCAGAACAGCTTGGTGTGTCGAAGCTCTATCTCCAAACGGAGTATCTAGACGGAGGTCTTTATAGCTGTTTGGGTTGGAATCCAATAGAAAAAGTTACTTATTGCGGCTTAGAAGTCCTTGTAATGGAGAGAGAGCTCACCGTATAACAAGGCAATGAATCAGATATTTTGAAGTATGCTTCCGCTGCGCTATACCGCGTATTTAGAATGCCGGTTATAGTGGCGGTCAATTTTTGGAAGGATTGTAGTTGCTGCAAGCTTCAATCTCTACTTGAGTACATTTCCCCAGAGTGTTTTTCTTCAAACTACTAGCGCATTTTCATTCAAGTGCCTTTCTTTTAAATCAATAAGTCCTACAAGCCTGATGCTTCATTGTGGAGTGCTAATCAGATAGTTAACTGGTAAGGAAAATATGCTATTTTACCCTGCAAATTTACCAGGCTGTAGCCAGTCAAAAATGGTTGGCAGGGAGCCGGTTGGTTGATCAGCCCGCTTTGACCGTAAATGGTCTGGCTGCTCCTGTTGGCAATGTTAATTGGCTATGTGGCTGATAGAGCCAAAGTTTAGGAATATGAATGCATGGATAATGTGAAGTGGTACAAAAAACCTGAGATGGTTGTTGCTTTCTCAGCTCTATTAATTAGTTTCGTTACGGCTATAGTTAGCATGTATTCTGCTTATGTAGATCGTGCTTATGCTCGAGCTTCTGTTTGGCCAAGGTTGGAAATACATCGTAATTTTAACACCACACGTTTTGAGTATAGTGTAACGAATAGTGGGAATGGTCCTGCTGTAATTAAGTATGGGATAGTTCAATACAAATCTGAGCCTATCAAATTTTGGAATGACATTCCAAATTTACCTAGTATTACTCAATCCCACATTAGTAATAGAATACTGTCGCCACAAAATACGGTTAAGCCATTATCATATACAGGCAAAGAATCAGATAAACTTGGCGAAACCGATAAATTTATAGGTATAGAGCTCTGTTATTGTTCAATCTATGAAGAGTGTTGGCTTATTGACAAACTTAATGAGCCCAAATCTGTTAATGGCTGCTTGGTTGACAAAACAATAGCTTTCTCGCAATAAGAAAATTCTTAACAGCATCAATCGTGATTCCAAGCTCGGCGACTTTATTGTAAAAGGTACAATAAAGTCGCCAAAATTGCGCCACAAACTATATTGGCGCTATAAGCTAAGAAATTACTGACACCGTTTTTAGTAGTTGTTTTTTCTTAGTTTCTGGGCTGGTATCTCCAATGACTAGAGGGAAGGTGGCCAAAGCGCAGTCCGGTGAGGTATTTTTATCAGGCAAGTGGTTGACATTGAGTGATGCTTAAATCAAGATGATTAGATGAATACAATTTCAACGCAACCAACTCCTCGAATTATTCTTATCATTCCATAAGAATGGTGGGATTGTTGATGTGTTACTAATTTATCAAACCCGCCAAAGAGGCGGGTTTTTTGTTTCTGCCTCTGGGGGTTGCACTAGATGAAGGAACTGGAATGAAAAAAATAGCAATCTTTGGCAAGCCAGCAAATGGGAAATCTACTTTAGGTAAAAAGCTAGCGTCAGTAACCGGTATAAAATTGTATGCTTTGGATTCCATTTTATATCAGCAGAGTGGTCAAGAAGTAGATCTTCTTAGCTATGAAGAGACTCACGGGAACATTCTCGCTTCCGAAGAGTGGATTATTGAAGGCTTTGGGCCAATAAGCTCATTGGATTCTTTTAATAGGCGTTTAGGCGAAGCCGATACGCTTATCTATATAGATTTACCTTACTTTGTTACCTATTGGTTAGTGACGAAGCGGCTCTTTACAGGATTGTTTAAGAAACCAGAAGGCTGGCCTAATGGGAGTTCCATTTTAAAGGGAACGCTTGAGAGCTACAAAATATTAAAGTTCTGCCCAAAATTTTGGAATGATAGATTTTTACAACGGTTGGAAAAGCTATCGACAAATAAAAAGTTGTATGTTGTTCGATCGATTTCTGAATTGAATAGCTTCATTGAGAAAAATGTGCAATAAATCACATTTGGTAATGTGGTACAAAAATTTCTACATCTGGTAATGCTGAAAGTATCGAAAAGTTATTTCTTCAGTAAGCTTCCGGTTGAGTTTGAAGCGACATCTGTGGGTAAGCCTTAGGTAGTCAGTAGGAATATTCATTTATCAGTTTTCGGATTTTATAGTGATGGAACCCATAAAATTAATGAAGGCGATTGCCTGGATTATCTGAATCTTAACTTATCTTTTATAAATGTTGATTTAACAAACCCTTTTTTCATGTGATTTCTATATAAATTCAAATAGAGTATGCATTGTGTTTGTAGTACCCTTAATACAGATTTGTCTGTTACATGTTCATTTCGGGTGTTTTGAAGTCACAACTAAAGGTATGTATTCATGATAGAGATCAGGAAACCCAATTTACAGTTAATTTATGTTTCGGATATAAAGCACTCCGCTGAATACTATCAAAATTTATTTAATTTTGAACCCTACTTTGTAAGCCCTAGATATGTAGTCTTTAAGGTTGATGGGGTTGCGGATTTTGCTATTTGGTCAGGTGGCGAGTCTCCAGAGCATGAGTCACCAAGATTTGCAGAGATTGGTATTAATCTTGAGACTGATGCCGAAGTGAAAGAGCTTTATAAAGAGTGGAAGGCGGATGCTGGGATAAATATATATAAAGACTTATATACAGATGTCTTTGGTGAGACCTTCTTGGTAAAGGATCCTGATGGTCATGTTATCCGTGTATCTTCTGCGGACTAAATGCTACTGTTTGTGGGGTTAATATGAATTCAATACACTGTCCATGTATGTGAAAGATTTACCTGCGTTTTTATTGTCCGTAGTGATTTTTCCAAATTTATATTGGGGTTTATTGTGGTGCGCTAAGAGCCAGTCAATATGCTGCTTTTAAATGCATAGGTGGAGAAATTTATGCTTCAAGTATTGGTATCGGCAGGTGTGGTTTTTATCTTGTTAAAGTTCCTTGAACGGGGTAAAAATCGAGGGTTGGATGGGTTTGCATCTATAGCTTTTGTTCTTGTGCCGGCATTGTTGATCTTATTGGCCAATATTGGAGCTGGGATAGTTGGAGTTGATAAGCGTTTTTTGGTTCTGCTAGCGCTTTTGTATTTTATCGTGCCCTTGTTTATGTTGCGTCTGCAGTTTGATTTATCTTGGGGGCGGTCATTTTTATATGGCCTTTTCGTTTTCTTGGTTGTGATAGTTGTTGATAGTTTGTTTTATCTGATGATCGGTTTTATTCGTAGATGATAGTTTTCCATTGGTTTCTATTCTTGGCAGATAGATTATTTATTTAAGTGAATATGCAGAGTAATCATTATTAGACTAAGGAAGATTTTTTCTGTCGCTGTGCTCCACCTGTGTGATCCTGCTTGTTTTATCGTAGGTGCTGTGTTTAGTATTGGTCGATGAGTTTTAATTGTTGGTAGAAATTATGTTGCAGAAGTTAAAGGCCTCTCTGGGAATTGGTGCGGCTAAGGTTGATACGGTACTGGAAAGCGCGAGTGTATTTCAGGGAGGGCTAATCACGGGGAATGTCCATGTTCAGGGGGGTGATATTGAACAGGCGATTGAAGCTATTAACTTAAAGCTTTGTACCGAAGTGAAAGTTGAAAATGACAATGGTACTAGCCATGTCAACATGATTTTGAGCGCTGTAAGAATTATGGAGCCATTTACCATTGGTGCTGGTGAGGGTAGAGAGATTCCCTTTGAATTCAAGCTAAACGATGAGACACCCATCACTGCATTGGTGGCTCGAAAGAATCAGTGTCGGGTTTGGTTGGAAACGGCACTGGATATTGATTTTGCCATTGATCCTAAGGATCGAGATTATCTGGAAATAAAGCCCTTGCCGGTGGTGCAGTCTATTATTGCAATGATTGAGAGCGAAGGCTTTGATTTGGTGAAGACAGATGTTGAAAAGGGCTATTTGAATGGGGGCGCTTTTTCTTCTAAATCTGGGTGCTACCAAGAAATTGAATTTAAGGGCGGTGGCTTCTTCGGGGCGAAGGAAATAGAACTTTCATTTATTTTGGATGGTGAAATGGTGCATTGCCTGGCCGAGATTGACCGTAGATTTGGCGGGAGCGGTGATGAATATCGGTCTTTCTGCTTCGGTATCAATGCCAGTGATAATGAGGTTCAAACTGCGGTTGGGGCAATTCTCTCCCGCTGATCTCGATTGTTATGTAACTTTCGGGCGATAGCCTCAGATGATCAACAATAAACCAAATGTTGCCGGGTAATAGCCCGGCTATATTTTGATTCGCTGCTCCTAAAAACAATATCTTACGTCAATTACCCTAAACAGGAGTGATTGTAGTGATTTCACATATTTCACTTGGTGCCAATAACCTGGAGCAGGCTCGCAGTTTTTATGGTCGGTTAATTAGCTTACTTGGGGGTAAGGAAATTTATGCGTCTGGTAGAGTGGTCTTTTGGGAATTTCTCAACTCCTCTACGAAACTCGCGCTCACTGTGCCTTTCAATAATGAGTCTGCCAACTTTGGTGATGGCACTATGGTTGCTCTTAAAGCCGAAAATAAAAAGGAGGTTGATCGTATTTTATGGCTCTTAGCTTGGGTGCTGTGAGCGAAGGTGAACTTGGCCATAGAGACCCTGGAGCCTTCTGAGGGGCTTATTTCCACGATCTGGATGGAAATAAGATAGCGATCTTTTCCCGCTGATGCCCTTCAGCTTATTTTGTGGCTTCCAGTTCGGCCACCAGGGTAGTAATCAGCTCTGCTGCGGGTAGTGCCCGGCATAGAGGGGCTCCCTGGCCGGCCCATTGCACGGCAAAGCTATCACTGTCTGCTGTACTTGAAGCGTTGGCGAGCGCTTTGCCAGCACTGTAGCAGATTGGGTAGTCAGGTCTTGTCGGGGCGTTGCGGTTTAGATCAGTGTAAAAGCGGTTGGAGATACCGCGAGCAGGGCGCCCAGAGATATTCGCAGTAACAGCAGTGTTATGGGCGTGCTCACTTTTAAGTGCTTTTCGGTAGTTTTCGTCAGCGGCGGACTCTGGGCAAAGTATAAATGCGGTTCCCATTTGCACAGCACTGGCGCCCAGGGAAAGAGCCGCATGTATTCCGGCTCCATCCATAATGCCTCCTGCAGCAATAATAGGCAGGTTGCTTTGGCAGCAAAGCAGGCGAACCAAAGCGAGTGTACCTATTTCCCGGTCTTCCTCAGGTACAAACACCCCTCTATGGCCACCGGCTTCTATACCTTGAGCAATTAAGGCATCCATTCCCGCTTCTTCTGCGGATTTTGCTTCCTCTGGGGTTGTAGCGGTGGCAATCAGGGTGATACCAGCATTTTTTAAAGCATTGATTGTGGCTTGATCGGGCAATCCGAAATGAAAGCTTACCACTGCGGGCTTTTCCTGCAGGAGCATCTCAAGCATCTCGCGGTTACCAAGAAAGCTTGGGTAGGGTTCGTGTAATATTTGTGGAGGTGTTGCCCCTAATTCTGAGAAATATGGAGCCAGGAAATTGAGCCAGGTGTCCTCACGTTGGGCATCTGCAACTGCAGGTTGATGACAAAAGACATTGACGTTGAAAGGGTGCTGAGTAAGTGCACGGGTTTGTTGGATTTTTTCGGCGGCTTTTTGCGGGGAGTAGGGGCCGAGCCCGATGGCGCCGAGTCCGCCCGCATTGGAGACGGCCGCAGCCAATTCAGGGGTAGATACACCGGCCATTGGTGCTTGAAGAATGGGGTGGGAAATTCCTAGTGTTTGCAGAAAAGGTTGCACTGCCCGCTCGCCTCGCTGTTCATGCTCAAAGGAAACTCTGGAGAGTTTACTGTGTTTCTGCGGCCCTCAGGAATACCTAGTGGGATATTAAGCGGTGATGTTGAGAGAGGTTCGTGCTTCGCATTGCGGTATCTCAAGGGGCGAAATTATGAACCCACCTTAGGGGAATTCCGGCGCGCTAGCTATAGCGTGCCGGAAGTAATTTGCGAATCGATGTGAATGATTCAGGGCTTGGGCTTACAGGTGCAGGTTGAGGCCAATATAGGCCCCTTTGATTTCAATATCGCTTTGCAGATCATCCAGCTCATCGAGGTTTAAGGTCATTACGCGGTAGCCGGCCTCAATCGCCAGGTCCACAGCAGGTACGAAATCCCAGCGAACTTTTGCAGTGAAATCTGTGAGAGTATCGCCGCGATAAGCTGTGCCATTGCCCTGAGCAATAATGGACCAGCCGCTAAATGGCAAGTCAAACCGGGCCATTCCGTAAGCCATTGGCAGGTAGCCAGTTAGCTGGATATTTTCGGCGCGGTCTTCACTAATGGCGGTAAACTCACCGTCATACTTACGCGCGGTAATTCCCAAGTCCAGATTTACCCAGTTATCCAGAATTTCGTAGTAGAAGGTGGCGTCGGTATGGGTGAGGTCGAGATCGGTGTTGATGGTTGCGCCGATCTGGAAGGTTTCATCGTCGAAAGTCACAGTGCTTTGCAGTTCAGCGCTGCCATCGGTATCAATATTGCTGTGTGCAAGCATGATATTGGGTACTAAGGGGATCGGGTGCTCCAGTGCGGCCTGGATAAAGGTGATGTGGTCCTCGCTGAGGGAAAGCTCATCTACATTGAAATCATCTTTACCAATATCCCCGTTGTAATTTGGCAGCCAGGCACCGATGCTGGCATCAAAACCGAGAACTGTATCCGCGTTGGCGGTAGCGCTGCTGAGAAGGGCGCACAGTGCAATAGCAGATTTCTTCATGAGCTTCTCTCCGTGATAAATTTGTCGCGGAGTGTACAGGGTTATTTTTTTTCTGTTGCTGTAAGTTGCACATTTTTACAAATTTGTCGGCCAATAGAGCGAACTGACGTTTATATGATGTTTCTGTTTCCTTGAAATAGTGTGAAGTCATGTCAGAAAAGTGGCATGAATTATAAGGAATCTCGATCAACCAATTGCCAAATAGAAATTCACGGGTTTGCTTCAAAAAGCATCTGCTGCAGTGCGCTGGCAGCATTGCTGAGCGTGCGGCCACGATGGCTGATTACGCCGAGGTTACGCAGGACCTGCAATTTTTTTACCGGTAATACCGCCAAACTCTCATCCACCAAGGTTTGGGGTAAAACGCTCCAGCCCAGTCCGACACAGGCCATCATTTTGATCGTCTCCAAAAAATTGGTGGCGAGCTTGGCGGTGAGCTTTAAGCCCAAGGCGTCGAACTCCCGCTTGATCAGCCGCCCGGTATAGGTGTTGAGATCCGGCAAGATCGCGGGGTAGTTGGCTAGGTCAGCCAGTTCCAGCTCAGGGATTCTGGTGAGTGGGTGGCCGGGTGCAGCCACTACCACACAAGGGTCTGGCCAGATGACTTGTGCGTTTAGGTGGGGGTAATCCTTGAGGGCCAGGGTAACTACGGCCAGTTCGTACTTGGCGGCCATTAGGGCTTCGTAGGCTTGCTCAGAATCTACAAAGTCGATATCCAGGGCAACCTGTGGGTAGCGATTGCTGAATTCCTTCAGCACTGGCGGCAGATGGTGCAGGCCCACATGGTGGCTGGTGGCGATACGCAGGCTGCCGCTGACATTATTGCCAAGGGCGCGCAACTCCTGCTCGGTATCGCTGATTTCGTTGAGGATATGGCGAGCGCGGGGCAGTAGGGCGCGCCCGGCATCGGTTAGTTGCAGGCGCCGGCCGATGCGGTCAAACAGCGGGGCCTGCAACTGCTGCTCCAGGGCTGCGAGGCGCTTACTAGCCGCGGGCTGGGTCAGGTGCAGCTGTTCTGCAGCCCCGGATACCGAGCCCTGCTCGGCAATTGCCAGGAATGCCCTCAACCACTGAATTTCCAATCGGTATACCTCCTAATAAGGGAACTCTGGCCACGGTAGCGCCTCAGAGTAAAGTTCAAATTCCATAAAGGAATAGATTGAATAATAAATATAAATTGGTGTTATTTTCCAGGCCTAGTTAGACTCGGGGTCACAATTATTGAGAGGAACGGCTGTGGCAGGGCAAACACTCTACGACAAACTCTGGCAGGACCACCTGATCAAGACCCGTGACGATGGCTCCGCACTGATTTATATCGACCGTCATCTGATTCATGAGGTGACTTCCCCCCAGGCCTTTGAAGGGCTGCGCCTGGCTGGCCGCAAACCCTGGCGCAGGGACTCCCTGGTCGCCACTCCCGATCACAATGTGCCATCCGAAAGCGCTGAACGCGCCGCCGGTGTCAGTGGTATCCGCGATGATATCTCCCGTATTCAGGTGCAGACCCTGGATGAGAACTGCCGGGATTTCGACGTGGTGCAGTTCGGTATCAACGAGCCGGGGCAGGGTATTGTGCATGTGATTGGCCCGGAAACCGGGGCTACTCTACCGGGGATGACGGTCGTATGCGGTGATTCCCACACCTCCACCCATGGTGCTCTGGGGGCTTTGGCCCACGGTATTGGCACCTCAGAGGTGGAGCATGTAATGGCCACCCAGTGCCTGATCCAGCGCAAGATGAAGAATATGCTGGTGCGTGTGGATGGGACTCTGTTTCCCGGTGTTACTGCCAAAGATGTGGTACTGGCGATTATCGGCAAGATCGGTACTGCCGGTGGTACTGGCTATGCCATTGAGTTCGGTGGTGAAGTCATCCGCAAGATGTCCATGGAAGGTCGCATGACCGTGTGCAATATGGCTATCGAAGCCGGTGCCCGCGCGGGCATGGTGGCGGTAGACCAGATCACCCTCGATTACGTGAAAGGCAAGCCCTACGCGCCAAAAGGCGAACAGTGGAATCGGGCAGTTGAGGCTTGGCGTCATCTGCACTCCGATGACGATGCGGATTTTGATCAGGTTGTAGTACTACAAGGTGAGGAAATTGAGCCCCAGGTGAGCTGGGGGACTTCGCCGGAAATGGTTGTGCCCATCAGCGCCAGTGTGCCGGACCCCGCCGCCGAAACCGATGCCACCAAGAGTACCGGCATGCTGAGAGCTTTGGAGTATATGGGTCTGAGTGCCGGGCAGAAGATCAGTGATATTCGCCTCGACCGTGTCTTTATCGGCTCCTGTACCAATTCCCGTATTGAAGACCTGCGCGCAGCAGCCGCTGTAGCCAAGGGCCGCAGCAAGGCCGACAGTGTTAAGCAGGTATTGATTGTACCGGGCTCCCAGGCGGTCAAGGCCCAGGCGGAGCGCGAGGGGCTGCACGAAATTTTTGTCGAAGCCGGTTTCGAGTGGCGCGAGCCCTCCTGTTCTATGTGTCTGGCAATGAATGCGGACAAATTAGGAGCTGGAGAGCACTGCGCCTCCACTTCCAACCGCAACTTTGAAGGGCGCCAGGGTTACGGCGGTCGCACGCATCTGGTTAGCCCAGCGATGGCAGCTGCGGCGGCGATTGCCGGACACTTTGTTGATGTGCGCGAGATGGCACCAGTGCAAGCGCAAGAGGAGATGGCCTGATGAGAGCATTTACTCAGCACCAGGGCCTCGTAGTGCCCATGGATCGCGCCAATGTGGATACGGATCTGATTATTCCCAAGCAGTTTCTGAAGTCTATCAAGCGCACTGGCTTCGGCCCCAATTTGTTTGATGAATTGCGCTATCTGGATGAGGGTTTTCCCGGCCAGGACTGCTCAAACCGCCCGATCAACCCGGATTTTCCTCTGAACTTCCCCCGTTATGAGGGTGGCTCGGTGCTGCTGGCGCGGGAAAATTTTGGCTGCGGCTCCAGCCGTGAGCACGCCCCCTGGGCGCTGGAAGACCATGGTTTTCGTGCAATCATTGCACCCAGTTTTGCCGATATTTTCTTTAACAACTGCTTTAAAAATGGGTTGCTGCCAATCGTTTTGCCAGAAGAGGTCGTGCACCGCCTGTTCGAGGAAACTCACGCGCAGGAAGGTTACACGCTCACGGTCGACCTTGAGCAGCAGCATATACATAAGCCCTGTGGTGAGGCGATTGCCTTTGAGGTGGATGCCTTCCACAAGCACTGTCTGATCAATGGCCTCGATCATATCGGCCTGACCCTGGAGCACGCTGATGATATCCGCTCCTATGAGGCGGCTCGACGAGAAAAAGCCCCGTGGCTTTTCGATGCGGTTCAATAATTAAAGGAAATTCCTGTGACAAAGAAAGTGATGATCTTGCCGGGTGACGGCATTGGCCCGGAAATTGTTGAACAGGCCATGGCTGTGCTGGAGGCCGTATCCGGTAAATACCATTTGGGCCTTAGCTTTGAGCAGGGCCTGATTGGTGGTGCTTCCATCGATGCACACGGCGAGCCCCTCACCGACGAAATGCTCAAGGCCGCAGGCGAATGTGATGCGGTATTGCTAGGTGCTGTCGGTGGGCCCCAGTGGGATACCCTGGCGCGTGAAATTCGTCCGGAAAAGGGGTTGCTGAAAATCCGCAGCGGGCTTGGCCTCTATGCCAATCTACGCCCGGCCATTCTCTATCCGCAACTGGCCGACGCCTCTTCGCTCAAGCCGGAGGTGGTGGCTGGGCTGGATATTCTGATTGTGCGCGAACTCACCGGTGGAATTTATTTTGGTGAACCCCGCGGAATTCGCACCCTGGAAAATGGTGAGCGCCAGGGTTACAACACCTACGTGTACAGCGAATCGGAAATCGAGCGTATCGCGCGCTCCGCATTTGAAGCGGCGCAAAAGCGCAATGGCAAGCTCTGCTCCGTCGATAAAGCGAATGTATTGGAAGTCACCGTGCTCTGGCGCGAAGTGCTGGACCGCCTGGCGCCGGAGTATCCGGATGTGGAGCTGTCGCATATGTACGTTGACAACGCCGCGATGCAGTTGGTGCGTGCTCCCAAGCAGTTCGATGTCATGGTAACCGGCAATATGTTCGGTGATATCCTCTCCGATGCCGCTGCCATGCTCACCGGTTCTATCGGAATGCTGCCTTCTGCCTCCCTGAACGAAAATGGTTTTGGTCTGTATGAACCCTGTCATGGCTCCGCCCCGGATATTGCCGGGCAGGGCATTGCCAACCCCCTGGCCACTATCCTGTCTGCGGCGATGATGTTGCGTTACTCCCTGAATATGGGTGAGGCGGCGGATGCCATTGAGGCTGCGGTAAGTGAGGTACTGGAACAGGGGCTGCGTACCGCTGATATTTACACAGAAGGTTGCCGTAAAGTTTCCACAGCGGAGATGGGTGCCGCTGTTGTCGCCGCGCTGTAAGCACGCGGCGTCACATTTTACTATCGCGCCGCTTTCTCGGTGGCGCACGCTGATCACATCACTAACAGGACAAAGCAATGCAGAAAATAGGTTTTATCGGCTGGCGTGGAATGGTCGGCTCGGTATTACTGGAACGCATGAGCGCCGAGGATGACTTTGCGCATATCGCTGAACCGATCTTCTTCTCCACCTCTAATGCTGGCGGCAAGGCGCCGGATATTGGCCGCGATCTGCCGCCACTTGCAGATGCCTACGATATTGATGCGCTGGCAGGGCTGGATGCCATTGTCAGTTGCCAGGGCGGTGATTACACCAAAGAGGTTTTCCCGCGCCTGCGCGAGGCCGGTTGGCAGGGCTATTGGATCGATGCGGCATCCAGCTTGCGTATGCAGGAAGACGCGGTAATCGTACTGGACCCGGTCAACCGCGATGTGATCGACCGCGCAATTGCTGTCGGGCAGAAGAATTTTATCGGCGGCAACTGCACTGTCAGTCTGATGCTGATGGCCCTGGGCGGACTGTTCAAGGCCGGTCTGGTGGAGTGGGTGAGTGCCATGACCTACCAGGCCGCCAGCGGTGCCGGCGCCAAGAATATGCGCGAGCTGATTACACAGATGGGTGCGATCCGCGACGGCGTGGCAGCAGAGCTGGAAAACCCTGCCAGCGCCATTTTGGATATCGATCGCAAGGTGGTTGCGGGCATGCGTTCGGCAGATTTCCCCACTGCGCAATTTGGCGCGCCTCTGGCCGGCAGCCTGTTGCCCTGGATTGATACTCAGTTGGAGAATGGCCAGAGCCGTGAGGAGTGGAAGGCCCAGGTGGAAGCCAACAAGATTCTGCAAACCCAGAGCCCAATTCCAGTAGATGGCACCTGTGTGCGTATCGGCGCGATGCGCTGCCATAGTCAGGCCTTTACCGTGAAGCTGAAAAAGGATTTGCCGCTGGTAGAAATCGAGCAGTTGCTGGACAGTGCTAACGATTGGGTCAATGTAGTACCCAATGAGCGCGAAGCCACTTTGCAACAGCTGACGCCCACGGCGGTTACCGGCAAGCTGGATATTCCGGTGGGGCGCCTGCGCAAGTTAAGCATGGGTCCAGAGTACCTGAATGCCTTTACTGTGGGCGATCAATTACTCTGGGGGGCGGCAGAACCGCTGCGCCGTATCTTGCTGATTTTGCTGGGTAAGCTGTAACTGGTACAGTTTGGTATAAGTTATCTGGAGGCGCTTATTGCAGCACTTGTTAATAGAGGACATTTTGCCAAGCTGTGAACCCCATCAAGTAAAAAGCCGCTACTGGTTGTCATAGCGGCTTTTTCGATTTTTCCCCACGGGTATAATCGCCCCCTCATTTTTCCTTTCCAACTCAACGAAGTGAATAGCCATGTCCGAAGCCGCCCGCGAATTGGTCATCGTCGGTGTTGATAACGCCGCCTTTGCCCCTCTGCTTGAAATCCTGGAGGAGCGGGAAATTATTACCGCCGAGCAGCTGTGTTTGCTGGAGAGCGAGGAGCGCGAAGTGGACCCCCAGGTGTTCGCCAATCGCAGTATCTCTGTACAAGCCCTGGAAAAATTCGCTTTTGCTGAGGGGCAGGTGGTGATTTTGCTGGACTCCAGCGATGCCATTAACGCGGCGATGACCAGCGCTGAAAACAGTGGTGCCTGGGTGGTGGATGCGGCCAACAATACCCGCGGCGATGAGAGCGTTGCCCTGATCCATCCGGCATTTAATGCGGCGGAACTGGCTAACGCAGAGCGCCGTCTGGTGGCATTGCCCAGCGCCGGTGCGGCCATGGTAGCCGAGGCGCTATTTCCACTGGCAGAACAACTGCAGGGTGTACAGGTGCAACTCAATCAGCCTGTATCTGCACTGGGTAAAGCCGCCATCGATGCCACAGCGGCACAGACAGCGCGTATGTTCAGCGGTCAGGAAGCGGAAGTCGACCCCGCCATTGGGCACCGCCTCGCGTTTAATCAGCTCAGTGCCAGTGAAGCCCTGCTCGCCAGTGGCCACACGCTCGGCGAACTGACGTTGATACACGATTTGCGCCGTTTGCTCGGCGATAACGTTGCGGTGGATGCCAGCATTAACACCGTTTCTGTGTTTCACGGGCAGCTGGCCAATTTGGGTATCGTTTTACGCGAAGACGTGGACCTGGAAAAAATACGCGCATTGTTAGCCAATGGTGTGCGCCTTCAGTTGGCAGAGCAACCCTCGGCGGAAAACGCTGTGGGCAGTGACGTGACAATCATCGGTCGCCTGCGGCAAAGCCTTTTGGGCAAGTGTCAGATAAATCTTTGTGCGGTGTCGGATAATCTGCGCAAAGACGTTGCAATGAACTGTGCACAAATTGCTCACTTGTTGCTAAAAAACTACTGATACTTAATACTTAGCCGCCATAGTGAAGGTGTTATCTTAACTTTGGTCCGGCTGCAAATGGCGAAATAATCGCCAAGGTTGGTGGCCGCCTGCACGGCGGTCAAATAGTCGAACGATTACTGTTCAGTAATGGGGATTTTCTGAAGGCGCGCTTTTCAGATGCCCTGGGAAGATTCTAACAATAAAGGGAATCGGATATGCGTGTGCGTAAGTTGGCACTTGCAGTTGGTCTAGTCGGTGCACTGGGAAGCAATGCGGCTCTGGCGCTCGGACTGGGGGAGATCAAACTCAACTCCACCCTTAATCAGCCACTCGATGCGGAAATTGGCCTGTTGCAAATCCGCGGTCTAGACGATGCTGAGATCAAAGTGCGCCTCGCGGGGCCGGATGAATTTGACCGCGCAGGTGTGGAACGCTCTTACCTACTCACTTCACTGCGTTTTGATGTGGATTACTCTGGTGGCAAGCCGGTGGTCCGTATTACCAGCCGCGAGCCAATCCGCGAGCCTTTCCTGAATTTCCTGGTGGAAACCCGCTGGCCCAGTGGCCGCTTATTGCGTGAATACACCCTTTTAATGGACCTGCCGGCGTTTTCACCAAACAGCGCCCAACAGCCGGTGCGCGCCGCTGAGCGCGAGCGCCAGCAGGTACGCCGCGACACCCAGGTGCAGAGGCCCGCGCCGCGCCCGGTACAGCCTGCCCAGCAACCGGTTGCCCAGCCTGAAGTGGAGCAGCCCGCAGAAACACCAGCGGCGCAACAGCCCGAGCCTGTGCGCCGTCAGCCGCAGCGCGCTGCCACAGATAGCAGCGACAGCAGCCAAGTTTACGGTCCGGTTTCCTCTGCCGATACCCTGTGGGAGATCGCCCTGGAAAATCGTGTGAGTCGTGATTTTTCCGTTCAGCAAACTATGTTGGCGATTCAGCGCCTGAACCCGGAAGCTTTTATCAACGGCAATATTAACCTGTTGAAAAAAGGTGCTGTGCTGCGTCTGCCAAACAGTGATGATTTGCGCAGCCTGAGCCTCACCGAGGCAATCTCAGAGGTCGCCCAACAGAATGATTCCTGGCGCCAACGCAGCAGTGTTGAGGAAGTCGCCACGGGTGCGCCGCTGGATGCGCGCCCGGTGGAGGAAGAACGCATTGTCAGCAATGAGGTTGAGGGGCGTGTCAGCCTGACTGCGCCCGGCGACAATGAGTCTGTAATTTCGGGTTCTGGAAGCGGTGCAGAAGACAGCGAGGCGCTGGAAGGCGACCTGACGGTGGCTGAGGAAGAGCTGGATAAATCGCAGCTGGAAAATACCGAGCTGCGCGAGCGTATCGCCGAACTCGATGAGCAGATCGATACCATGGAGGCCTTGGTAGAGGTTTCCAATGAGGAGATGCTTGCGGTGCAAGCCGCAGCCGAATTGTCTGACCCGCTCCTTGATACCAGTGATATTGACAGCGCTGAGCTGGCAGATAATACGCTGGGGAGTGATGAGACGCAGCTGGACGAGTCCCTCGCCGCTGAGTCTCTGGATGACGCAACAGAACAGAATGATACGCAGGTCGCTGAAACTGAACCGCAGTCGCGCAATCGCGTAGTGTCTGTTCAGACCCAGCCCGAGCCCAGCCTGATGGAGAAGCTTGGCGACAATATGCAACTGGTCGGCATCGGTGCCGCGGGTTTGCTAGTGGGCCTGTTTGGCTTCTTTACTTGGCGTCGTCGCCAGGCTGAGCAGGAAGCAGAGCAGCAACTGGAGCAACAGTTGGCCGCAGAGGAATCTCTGCAGGTGATGCCGGAAGAGACCGCTGAAGCTGATGAGACATTGGCTGCCGTAGAGAGCATGGAAGCCGATAACGCTTTCGACCTCGGCGATCTGGGTGATGTGGGCACCGATGACCCCATCTCCGAGGCCGAGATTCACCTGTCCCTTGGGCAGTACGAAGAGGCAGAAAGTAAATTGCTGCTGGGCCTGGAAAAAGATCCCCAGGTGGTAGATGCACGCCTGATGTTGATGGAAGTTTACGCCCACAATCAGGACGTTGAGAAGTTCGACGATCACTACATCCAATTGCTGGCTATCAGCGATGGCCCTGCGGCCGACCGCGCCGCGCGCCTGCGTGAAACTATTGTTGATGCTCCAGACTTTGAAGCCCCGGCGATGGATTTTTCCAGCGAATCTCTGGAAGCGGCGCAACTGGATGATATCGGTGCTGCACTGGATCAGGATTTCTCCGCAGCAGAACCGGCCCAGTCCTCTATAGACGATTTTAATGGCGACAATTCACTGCTTGACGACCTCACCATGGATCTCTCCCAGGATGGTGAGAAGCTGGATAGTGAGAAAGCAGATGGCGAATTAGCCTCTGAAGAACTGTCTCTCGATTTGGAGGATAGTTTTACAGAATCTGCGCTGGAGGCGGGTGAATCCCTCGATCTGGACAATGAGTTCAACCTTGATGACTTGGATCTCGATGGTGCCTTTGACAGCGAGCAGGATGGTTCTCAGCTGGCGTCCAACAATAATGAAGAGCTAAACCTCGACGACCTCGATCTTGGTGAGTTGGATCTCGGTGATCTGAATACAGGTGAAACTTCGGAATTGGCATTGCAAGACTCGCCAGTAGAGGAAGTTGCCGCCGAGAATGCGTCAGACTTGGCGCCAATTGATTTCGATACCTCAGAATTGGATCTTGATTCCCTGGCGCTGGATAGCGCTGAGAGCCATGAGGTGGGTGCCGACGAGTTGGTAGCGGAGCCCGAAGAGTCTGCAGTGGCGGCTGACAAGGCGAAGTCCGGTGGATCTATTGGTGGTCTGGACTTCGAGTTGGATCTCTCCATGATGGAAGAGGCCGCGCAAGAGCCGCAAGCCGATGAGGCCCTGGCGATTGAGGAGAGTCTTGAGACCCAGGAACTGGACTCTCTGGAGGCTGATCTCGATATTACGTCCAGCGCGGGTAGCGAGGATGAGCTCTCACTGGAGACTTTCTCCGAGAGTGACCTGGATATGATTGGTTCAGAGCTCGATGGGGAACTGGACCTCGACAGTATTAATCTCGATGATATTGCCGGGGACCTTGCCTCTACTGAATCTCTGCAGAGTGAAGATGGCGCCGCTGTAGCGGATACTACTGTGCCCAATAGCCTGCCCCAGGAAGAGGATCTCGATTTTGATATGGCCTCTCTGGAAGCGACTGGAGAGAAGCTGTCCCTCGATGGGGCTTCAGTAGAAGAAGAGTTTTCTCTCGAGGAGGAGCTGGCCCTGATTGATGAGTCCACCGATGGGGATCTGTCTACCGGTCTGGACCTCGAAAGTGATTTGGGGTTGGAGGCTACGGCAGACCAAGCGCAGGGACTCTCTGAGCAAGAGTCCCAGCAGCAAGCGGGTGAGGCTGTTGCCACTCAGCAGCAGGAGACCGAGTCTGAATTTGCCGGCTTGGATTTCAACTTGGAAAATGATCTCAACTCCGAACTGAGCCTACTCGAAGGCGGCGATGAGATGGGTACCAAGCTGGAGCTGGCCCAGGCCTATATGGATATGGGTGACAAAGAGGGCGCCAAGGATATTCTCAAAGAAGTGGCCCAAGATGGCGGCGGCGAGCATAAGAGTCGCGCAGAGGAGTTGTTGGAGCGCATGGTTTAAGCGCTTCGCAACTCCGTCTGAAAAAACCTCGCACTGGTTGCGAGGTTTTTTTATGTTGTCGGAGAATTCCCGGTTTCCCCCAGTTTATATCCAGATTGTTGGATTTTGCTTTTTTACGCTCTCCTCGACTTTGAGGTGGCATCAATAGAGTAATTTTGCCGTTATGACGCAGGCAATTGAACGCGAATATATTTACAAGGCCAATGGCGAAGTTCCCCCTGGCGAGCAACTGCCCGAGGGGTTGCGTCGTATTGCGCTGGGAGTTGAGTACTGCGGTGCGCGGTTACACGGTTTTCAAAAGCAGAAGTCAGCGGCGGAAACTGTGCAGGCCCACCTGGAGCGTGCCCTGTCAAATATTGCGGCAGAGCCGGTCACCCTGGTCTGTGCTGGGCGCACTGATGCCGGTGTGCATGCCACCAATCAGGTGATTCATTTCGATACCCGTGCCCAGCGCCCGGAGCGCGCCTGGGTTCAAGGGGTGAATACCAAGTTACCGGATTCTGTGCGTGTGCGCTGGGTTCGTGAGATGCCGGCGCAATTTCATGCGCGTTTTTCCGCCCATGCGCGGACTTATCGCTATTTGATTCACAGTGCCCCGACCCGCTCGGCGCACAGCTCGTCAGAGGTGACCTGGACCCAGCATCCACTGGATCTGGATGCCATGCGCGAGGGGGCGAAGCACTTGATTGGCCGCCAGGATTTCACCAGTTTCCGCGCTTCCCAGTGTCAGGCCAAAAGCCCTGTGCGGGAAATTACCCGCTTGGATATTGCCCGTGTTGGCCAGCTGATCGTGCTGGAAGTGAGCGCCAATGCGTTCTTGCATCATATGGTGCGCAATATTACCGGTGTGCTGATGGCGGTGGGCCGGGGTGAGCGCAGCTCGAGTTGGGTGGGAGAAGTGCTGGAGAGGCGCGACCGCTCCGCGGGTGGAGTTACCGCGCCGCCATTTGGTTTGTATCTGGTGGATGTGCAATACCCGAAGGAGTTTCAGTTGCCTAGCTGTGATCCGGGTCCTCTGCTGGTGCCTCTGCCGCTCGGCTCACTTGCACAGCCTTAACAGCTAGCTTTTGCTTCCGATGCAGCCGTGAGGCTGCTACGCCACTTGAATAGCACGCGTTTCGCCCCCGGTGTCAATCTGCTAGTATCCAGCGTTCCCTCATTTTTGTTGGCCGCTCGGCTGGCTCCAGGTTAAGCGATGCAAGTGAAAATTTGCGGCATCACCCGTGTAGAAGATGCCCTGATGGCGATTGATGCCGGTGCGGATGCACTGGGATTGGTTTTCTACAAGGCGAGTCCCCGCTATATCGATCCGCAGGTTGCGGCAGTGATTGCCGAGGCGGTTCCTCCCTTTGTTACCCTGACCGGCCTGTTTGTGGATGCTGCCCAGAGTGAAGTGGACCAGACTTTGGGGTTGGTTCCTCTTAATTTATTACAATTTCACGGTGAGGAAGCTGCCCGTTACTGCGAACAGTTTCGCCGGCCCTATATCAAGGCCCTGCGTATGAAGGAGGGCTTGGATGTTGTCGCAGCAATGCAGGAGCACCCCAAAGCACGCGGGTTTTTACTGGATGCCTATCGCCCTGGTGTTCCCGGTGGTACCGGTGAGACTTTTGACTGGGATAGGGTTCCTCAGGAAAGCGGCCGGTCCATAGTACTTGCCGGTGGACTGACAGCGGATAATGTTGCTGCAGCAATATCGGCAGCGCGGCCTCTGGGCGTGGATGTCAGCGGCGGCGTAGAGCAGGCGCCGGGTATCAAGGATCGACAAAAAGTGAGTGCTTTTATTCGTGCAGCTAAGAACAACTAGCTGGCGAGACAGAATATTTTAGCGCCACAAGAATGTGTCGCTGCCGGCAATGTCGGCGCGAGCCAGTAAATCCACGCATCTGCGACAGTATTTTCTGGCGGTGTTTGAATAGTTCAGGAGGAACTATCGCTACATAGGATGAAAGCGGCACAGGGAAGTGGCGCCGCCGGCATTGCCGGCGCGAGCCAGTAAATACCAGCAGATCCACGCATCTGCGGCAGTATTTTCTGGCGATGCTTGAATAGTTCAGGAGGAACTATCGCTACATAGGATGAAAGCGGCACAGGGAAGTGCCGCCGCCGGCAGTGCCGGCGCGAGCCAGTAAATACCAGCAGATCCACGCATCTGCGCCAGTATTTTCTGGCGATGCTTGAATAGTTCAGGAGGAACTATTCAAGCATTAATAAATAGGCAAATAGTTTAAAAACCACGTGACCCACGGAGTATGAGTGTGAGTAAGCCAGGTGCTATCGATTTTTCCACCTTCCCGGATGCGAGCGGACATTTTGGTCCCTACGGCGGTCGCTTTGTATCGGAGACGCTGATCAGCGCACTGGATGAGCTTCAGGCAATGTATAGTCGCCTGAAAGATGATCCGGATTTCGTCGCTGCCTTTGATCACGATCTGGCGCACTACGTAGGCAGGCCATCGCCGCTGTATCTTGCTGAGCGACTGACTGAGCAGGCGGGCGGTGCGCGAATCTGGCTTAAGCGCGAAGATCTCAATCACACCGGTGCACATAAAGTAAATAACACCGTGGGTCAGGCGTTGTTGGCCAAGCACAGCGGTAAGAGTCGTGTTATTGCCGAAACCGGCGCAGGCCAGCACGGTGTGGCCACCGCTACCGTGGCCGCGCGTTTGGGGTTGCAGTGCACCGTTTATATGGGCGCTGAAGACGTCAAACGCCAGTCCCCCAATGTCTACCGTATGAAATTGTTGGGTGCCGAAGTCGTACCGGTGGAGTCCGGCTCCAAGACCCTCAAAGACGCCATGAATGAGGCCATGCGTGACTGGGTAACGAATGTCGATAATACTTTTTACATTATTGGTACAGTGGCTGGTCCTCACCCCTATCCGCAATTGGTGCGGGATTTCAATTCTATTATCGGTCGCGAAGCGCGCCGTCAGAGTCTGGAGCGCTTTGGTCAGTTGCCCGACGCCCTGG
Organism: Microbulbifer mixtoriginis (SeqCode); assembly: GCF_052466765.1. Classification (NCBI taxonomy): domain Bacteria; kingdom Pseudomonadati; phylum Pseudomonadota; class Gammaproteobacteria; order Cellvibrionales; family Microbulbiferaceae; genus Microbulbifer; species Microbulbifer mixtoriginis (SeqCode). The sequence continues at coordinate 990,073 of NZ_CP174289.1, read as the reverse complement.
TGGCCTGTGTCGGCGGTGGTTCCAATGCTATTGGTCTGTTCCACCCCTTCCTCAATGATTCAGAGGTGAAGATGTTTGGCGTTGAAGCTGGCGGTGAAGGCCTGGCCTCCGGTAAGCACGCGGCGCCACTCAACGATGGTATTCCCGGTGTTCTGCATGGCAACCGTACTTACCTGATGGAAGATGAGGACGGCCAGATTATCGAAACCCACTCCGTTTCTGCTGGCCTCGATTACCCCGGTGTTGGCCCCGAGCACGCCTGGCTCAAAGATATCGGCCGTGTGGAGTATGTTACCGCCGATGATAAAGAAGCGCTCGATGCCTTCCGTCGTCTCACCCGCACCGAGGGTATTCTGCCGGCGTTGGAGTCCAGCCACGCGGTTGCTTATGCGATGAAGCTCGCAGCTGAAATGGCGCCTGAGCAAAATATCGTGGTGAACCTCTCCGGCCGGGGGGACAAAGATATTTTCACCGTTGCCGCTATCGATGGCATTGAGGTTTAGAGGCGTTCTGCCCTCCTGCCCGGGTGGGCGTATCGAAATAATCGTGACCAAGTGAGCTGGCACTAGGCCAGAAGTAGCTCAGGGAATACACAGTGACAGAACAAAATAGAATTGATCGCCGCTTTGCGAGACTGCGTGGTGAGGGCCGCAAGGCCCTGGTAACTTATATCGTCGCCGGCGATGGCGGCCTGGATAATACCGTGCCGTTGATGCACCAGCTGGTGGCCAATGGGGCGGATATTATTGAGTTGGGTGTGCCTTTCTCCGATCCCATGGCTGAGGGGCCGGTAATCCAAAAGGGGCATGAGCGCGCCCTGGCCAATGGCGCCTCGCTGCGCAAGTGCCTGGCGTTGGTGAAAGAGTTCCGCCAGGTGGATGCGGAGACCCCGGTTATCCTGATGGGATATGCCAATCCGATCCAGCGTATGGGCGAGCGCGAGTTTGCCGATGCGGCGCTAGAGGCCGGTGTTGATGGTGCCCTTACGGTGGATTTACCTGCGGAAGAGTCGGGTCCGCTCAACAAGCTATTGGCCGATCGCAATTTGCGCAATATCTTCTTGCTGACGCCCACCACCACTGAGGAGCGTATTCGCGAGATTACCGGCCTGGCCAGCGGTTTTGTGTATTACGTCTCCCTGAAAGGGGTCACAGGTGCTGGCCATTTGGACCTGGATTCTGTGCGCGATAACCTCGAACATATTCGCCGTTTCACCGATCTGCCCTTGTGTGTGGGTTTCGGTATCAAAGATGGCAGCTCAGCGCGCTCAGTCAGTGCCCATGGCGACGGGGCGGTAGTGGGCAGTGTACTGGTGTCCGCGGTGGATGAAGCTGCGGACCTAGTTGCAGCCAAGGCGAGGCTGGGGGAAATCGTCAGCGAGATGCGCCAGGCACTGGACCGCTAGGCTTTCACCCAAGTTTAAGCGAAAAACTGGCCAGATCACCAAAAATAGCGGCTGATCTGGCTCAGTTTGATGTTCAGCTTAGTGTTTTAATTCGTAGCCTGAAACTCACCGGTCGGTAAAATGCACCGGCCTACAGAAAGCATCCGGATTTGGAAACGAGATGAGCTGGTTAGAAAAAATTGTTCCCGCGGTAATTCGCACCGAGCGACGTGCCGGCAGCAGCAAGGTCCCAGAGGGGGTATGGAAGAAGTGTGTCAAATGTGACGCCATGCTTTACCGCCCGGAGCTGGAGCGCAACCTGGATGTGTGCCCCAAGTGCGACCACCATTTGCGCATCGGCGCCCGCCGTCGCCTGGATATATTCCTCGATGAAGATGGACGCGAAGAGCTGGCTACCGATGTGTTGCCAGTGGATCGCCTGAAGTTTAAAGACGTCAAAAAGTACAAAGACCGTCTTTTGCAAGCACAAAAATCCACTGGCGAAAAAGATGCACTGATCGCCATGCAAGGCACCCTGAATGGAGAGCCCTTGGTAGCGGTGGCCTTCGAATTTGCCTTCCACGGCGGCTCCATGGGCTATGTGGTGGGTGAACGCTTTACCCGCGCGGCTCAACGCGCTTTGGAACAGCGTATTCCGCTGGTGTGCTTTTCTGCCACCGGTGGGGCGCGTATGCAGGAGGCCCTGATCTCTTTGATGCAGATGGCCAAGACCTCGGCGGTGTTGGAAAAAATGAAGATGGCGGGAGTACCCTATATCTCCATTATGACCGACCCTGTGTACGGCGGCGTTTCAGCCTCTTTGGCCCTGCTGGGCGATATCAATGCGGCCGAGCCAGGTGCGCGTGCCGGATTTGCCGGCCCCAATATTATCGAGCAGACCATCCGCCAGAAGTTGCCCAAGGGCTTCCAGCGCAGTGAATTTCTACTGGAACATGGCGCCATCGATATGATTATTCCACGCAAGGATATGCGTACCACCGTCTCGCGCTTATTGGGTAAACTGAGCGGTAATTAATTATTTCCCAATTCCCCGGAGGTCCTTAAGAGCAGTCAGTAAGAACGCCTGGCTGCTGCCTCCCACCAGCGATCTATCCAATTATGTCCTCACTACAAGATTGGCTCACCCGCCTGGAGCGGTTGCACCCCTCTGAAATCGAGCTCGGTCTTGAGCGTGTCTCTTCGGTTGCAGCTGCCCTGGGGGTACAAAAACCCGCCCCTACGGTGATTACCGTGGCTGGAACCAATGGCAAGGGCTCCTGCGTAGCGACTATGGAGGCACTCTTGTGCCGCGCCGGCTACTCCGTCGGCGCTTATAGTTCTCCACACCTATTGCGTTTTAATGAGCGGATACGTATCAATGGCGAGGAGGTATCGGATCAGCAGTTGGTGGAGTCCTTTGTCGCGGTGGAGGCTGCTCGCGGGGCGACCAGCCTTACCTATTTTGAGTTCACTACCCTGGCTGCACTGTGGTTATACCAGCGCGCGGGGGTGCAATATGCTTTGCTGGAAGTCGGTCTCGGTGGTCGGTTGGATGCAGTCAACTTGGTGGATGCCGACTTGGCGGTTATTACCAGCGTGGCAGTAGATCACGAGGATTGGCTTGGTAGCGATCGGGAAGTCATCGGCCGCGAGAAAGCGGGCATCCTGCGTCCCGGGGCTCCTTTTGTCTGTGCAGATAGCTCTCCACCCCAATCTGTGCTGTCTGCGTCAGAAAAGCAGGCCAGTTCCAGTTATTTTATCGGCCAGGATTTCAGTATCACTTCGAGTGGTGAGAGTGAGATTTATCACTTTGACGATTTGGTTCTGTCAATACCGGATATCACTTTGCCGCGCCCCAGTATTGCTGCTGCGCTTACCGCGCTGACGCTTCTGGATGCGCTACCCCAGGAGGGAGTAGAGGCTGCCTTGGCCCAAATAGCCCTGCCAGGGCGCTGTCAGCAAGTCTACTGGCGTGAGCGAAATCTGCTGTTGGATGTGGGGCATAATCCGGCGGCGGCTGAACACTTGGCTACTTGGTTGAAGGACAATCCGGTGGAGGGGAAGACCCACGCCTTGATTGCGGCGATGGAAGATAAAGATCTCGTCGGTCTATTCGCTCCTCTGCGTAAGTTGGTAGACCGTTGGCACCCGGCCTTGCTGCCGGAAAATGGTCGTGCCGCAGAGGGTGAGGCACTGTGCACCGGTCTGCTAGAAGCTGGGGTAGATGAGACGAATGTGGATCGTCGCTGTCCAATAGTGGCTGAAGGGTTGCGGCAACTGCTGCCAACCCTCAATCCACAGGATAGGTTGCTTGTATATGGATCCTTCTTTACTGTGGCGGAAGTTCTGCAGCAGATGCGAGACGAGGGTAATGGAGAATTGCGAGGATAAGGCCTCCCGCAGAGGGCGGCTGAACGACGGCTTTAAACAGCGTATTGTCGGTGCGCTGGTGCTGATTGCGCTCGCCGTGATTTTCCTGCCAAGTCTACTGGACCGGGAGTCAAAGGGGCATATCAGCGAGGTAAGCCAGATCCCGGCAGAGCCGGATATCAGCCCTATTGAGATTGCTCAGCCGGAGCCTGTTGCCGGTGTGGCGCCAGCACCGGAGGCTGGGGAAATTTTTCAGCCGGAAGTACCCGAGAAGTTCTCTAACCCCGCAGAGGGTGCGGCAAAATTTGCTGTCTCCGATACACAGCCGGGGAAGGGAAAAGATACAAATGATTCCACTTCATCAGTGGAAGTTGATACTGCCAAGCAGGCGGCATCGCCATTGGTTGATGATCAGGGGCAGCCGACGGCCTGGGTGGTTCAGGTGGCCTCCTACAAAGATGATTCCCGTGCACAGCAGCTGCGCATGCGTTTGATGGATGAGGGGTATCGCGCGTACACCCGCGCTGTGGAAACGGATAAGGGGCGCTTTGTGCGGGTCTTTGTAGGGCCGAAAGTGAATAAAGCCGACGCACAGACTATTAAGCGGGAGCTGGACGCACTACTGCAGGCGCAAACCCTGGTGCTTCGCTTCAAAGCTTGAGGTTTCTGTGGCTTGCGGCGGGTTGGCACTTTGGTAAAGAGGGTGTGCCGGTCTGGTCACCAAAGTAGCGGCAACCTATCCAGCTTGTGCCAGTATTTCGCGGATGGCTGGGATATTGGCTGGGCTTCTTTCACTTCTTGCTCTGGTTGTTTGCCCCGTGGCTGTCCTCACGCAGAGGCACGTCTAAAGGGCAATTCATCTGCGCTTTTTTTTGCATAAATCCACTGCCGTAAGGTGATTAATCTACGGAGTTTTGCAGTTTGGAAAGGAAATTCCAATCGATTCGTCTACGGCTTCACGCGCTTAGTCCCTTAAGTTAGAATGCGCGCTCTTCGCGGCAGCAGCCGCCACGCAGGTAGGGTTGAATGAATTGGGCTGACTGGACCATTCTGGCTATTGTGGGTATCTCCACACTTATCGGCCTTAGTCGAGGTTTCGTGCGCGAAACCCTGTCACTGCTCACCTGGATTGCCGCTTTTGTGGTCGCGATGATGTTTCGCGAACAGCTGGCGCCACTGCTTTCAAACCTTGTCGACACCCCATCCCTCCAGGCGATTGCCGCCTTCGCCATTCTGTTCTTCGGAACGCTCCTGGCTGGGGCGCTTTTGAATATGATGCTCTCCGCTTTTGTTGAGGCCACTGGCTTATCGGGTACCGATAGGGTACTGGGCATGGTGTTTGGTCTGGCGCGTGGGGCCATTGTGGTGATGGCACTGCTGATTCTGGCCCCGGCACTGGTGCCGGTGGAGCAGGATAGTTGGTGGAGTGAGTCGGTGTTAATCCCCCATTTCCTCGAATTTGAGGGCAGTGCGCGGGAGCTGGCCAAGTCTGTGAAGGACTATTTCGTAGAGTTATTTTAATCGGGCGCTAGCGCCGCTTTTTCGATCAATAGGGTCAAATATATGTGTGGTATCGTCGGTATCGTCGGTAAGAGTGATGTCAATCTGCAGCTCTATGATGGGCTCACTCTGTTGCAGCACAGGGGGCAGGATGCTGCGGGCATCGTGACCTGTGACGATGATCGCCTGAACCAGCAAAAAGCCAACGGTCTGGTGCGCGATGTGTTCCGCGCGCGCCATATGGAGCGCCTGAAAGGTAACTTTGGTATCGGCCATGTGCGCTACCCCACTGCGGGCAGTTCCGGTCCTGCCCTGGCGCAGCCTTTCTATGTGAACTCTCCCTATGGCATTGCCATGGCACACAATGGCAATCTCACCAATGTGCGGGATGTGGTTGAAGAGATCTTCCAGCAGGATCTGCGCCACATTAATACGGATTCCGACTCCGAAGTGCTGCTCAATGTATTCGCCCATGAGCTGCATAAGTTACATAAGCTGCAGCCTAAGGCTGAAGATATCTTCACTGCCATGCGCGGTGTGCACAAACGTGTGCGCGGCGCCTATGCCTGTGTGGCCCTGATTGTGGGTTACGGTATCGTCGCCTTCCGCGATCCCAACGGTATTCGCCCGCTGGTTTACGGTAAGCGTGAGACCGAGAAAGGCACCGAGTATATGGTGGCCTCTGAGTCTGTTGCCCTGGATGTACTGGGTTACACCCTGGTGCGCGATGTGGCCCCCGGTGAAGCGCTGTATATCGAGCTGGACGGTACTGTGCACTCTGAGCAGTGCGCGGAAAACCCGACCCTGACCCCCTGCATTTTTGAACATGTGTACTTCGCCCGCCCGGATTCCATTATGGATGGCGTTTCCGTACACAAGGCGCGTTTGCGTCAGGGTGAGCACCTGGCAGATAAGATTCTGCGCCTGCGCCCCGACCACGATATCGACGTAGTGATCCCCATTCCCGATTCCGCCCGCACCGCCGGCCAGACTGTGGCACACCGGCTGGGGGTGAAATTCCGTGAAGGGATGGTGAAGAACCGCTATATCGGTCGTACCTTTATCATGCCTGGGCAGAAACAGCGTAAGAAATCGGTGCGCCAAAAGCTGAATGCCATCGAGCTGGAATTCCGCGGTAAGAATGTGCTGTTAGTGGATGACTCCATTGTGCGCGGTACCACTTGTAAGCAGATCATTCAGATGGCTCGCGATGCGGGTGCCGCGAAAGTCTATTTCGCCAGCGCGGCGCCAGCGGTGAAGTACCCCAACGTGTATGGTATTGATATGCCGTCTGCCAGTGAGCTGGTTGCGCACGACCGCACGACTGAAGAGATCTGTGAAGAAATCGGTGCAGACTGGTTGATTTACCAAGACTTGGAAGACTTGGTCGTAAGTTCCAGCGGAGGTAAGCAGAAAATCGATCAGTTCGACTGCTCCGTTTTCGACGGTAACTATATTACCGGCGATGTTGACGAAGATTACCTCGATAGCCTTCACGCGGCGCGCAACGACGAGGCCAAGCACAAGAAGGCCGACACCAGCACTCTGTAAGTTATCTCCGGCGGCGCTCTGTTCACGGCAGAAGAGGGCGCCATGCACGACTGTTTCGGTTAATATGACCGCTTCCAAAAAATACTGACTAGGAAGCGGTATATGTTTGAAGACGACGGTTACGCTCTGGAAACTCTGGCCGTTCGCGCCGGGCAGGTCCGCTCGGAAGAGGGCGAGCACTCCGAAGCCCTCTATCTCACCTCCAGTTACGTATTCCCCTCTGCTGCAGAAGCCGCTGCGCGCTTTACCGGCGAGAGTGTCGGCAACGTTTACTCTCGCTACACCAACCCCACCGTTCGTATGTTCGAGCAGCGCATCGCCGCACTCGAAGGTGGCGAGGCTGCGGTAGCCACGGCCAGTGGTATGGCCGTGATCCTCAGTATTTGTATGGCGCTGCTGAAAAGTGGCGACCGGGTGATTTGCTCTCGCAGTGTGTTTGGTACCACCACCGCGCTGTTTGGCCGCTATATGGAAAAATTCGGCGTGCGTGTGAGCTATGTGGATCTCACCGATATGGATGCCTGGAAGCAGGCGGTGGATGGCTCCACCAAGCTGCTGTTTATGGAAACCCCTTCCAACCCCCTGTGTGAAGTGGCGGATATCCGCGCGCTGGCGGAGGTGGCCCACAGCGCCGGCGCTCTATTGGTGGTGGATAACTGTTTCTGTACTCCGGCCCTGCAGCGCCCACTGGCGCTTGGCGCCGATATCGTGGTGCACTCCGCAACCAAATTCCTCGATGGCCAGGGGCGCGCCCTGGGCGGTGTCGCCGTGGGTCGCAAAGAGGTTATGGATGAGCTGGTGGTGTTCCTGCGCACTGCCGGCCCCAGTATGAGCCCGTTTAACGCCTGGATTTTCCTTAAAGGCTTGGAAACGCTCAAGCTGCGTATGCAGGCCCACTGCACCAACGCCCTGGACCTGGCCTGGTGGCTTGATGAACAGGAGATGGTGGAAAAGGTCAACTACACCGGCCTGCCCAAACACCCCCAGCACCGCTTGGCCCGCGAACAACAGGATGCCTTTGGTGCGGTGTTGAGCTTTTCCGTGCGCGGTGGTCGCGAGGAAGCCTGGAAGGTGATTGACAACTGTAAAATCCTGTCTTGCACCGCCAACCTCGGCGATGCCAAGAGCACTATCGTACACCCGGCTACTACCACCCACGGGCGTCTCAGTGATGAGGACAAAGCCCGCGCGGGCATCACCGAAAACCTGATTCGTATTTCCGTCGGATTGGAGAATGCAGAAGACCTGAAGCGCGATCTGATGCGGGGGCTGTCTTTGTTGTAGGCGCTTTGCAGGGCCTTTGCTTAAACCAGGGCACTCCCTGTCTTCCTATGATTAATAGCGGGTGCCAAATTCGATTTTTGCGAGTTTGGCACCATAGCACCCGCCCCACAGCGTTGGCGGGTGCTTACACCGGGCCGCTCCTTGGCCTGAGAAAAAAATGAGCAGTAATGGATTTGCCGTGCAAAAAATAGTTTCCGCCATCGTTTCCGATATTGGCAGTGTTTTGCTGGGAAAAGAGCGTCAGGTGAAGTTGGCCTTGGCCTGCCTTTTGTCAAAAGGTCACCTGTTGATTGAAGACCTGCCAGGTATGGGCAAGACCACCCTGGCCCATGCTCTGGCGCAGGTGTTCGGTCTCTCCTATAAACGCGTGCAATTTACCAGCGATATGCTGCCGGCGGATATTCTCGGTGTATCAATTTTTGAGCGGGAATCCGGGCAGTTTCATTTTCATGAGGGGCCGGTTTTCAGCCAGCTACTGCTGGCCGATGAGATCAATCGTTCCTCTCCCAAAACTCAGAGTGCTTTGCTTGAGGCAATGGAGGAGCGCCAGGTCAGTGTCGACGGCGAAACCCGCGCGTTGCCACAGCCTTTCTTTGTGATTGCCACCCAGAACCCACTGCAGCAGTCCGGTACTTTTGCCCTGCCGGAGTCACAACTGGACCGATTCCTGATGCGCATCAGCCTAGGTTACCCCAACCGCGAAGCTGAGCGGGCCCTGTATTTAGGCGCTGATCCCCGCCAACAGCTGGCCAAGCTAAAGCCGCGTATCGATCTCGCTACTCTGAAAAAAATGCAAAGTCTGGTGGGGCAGGTGAAGGCCTCTGACAGTCTGCTCGATTATTTAGAGCGTTTGGTGCTGCATACCCGCCAGAGCCCAGATTGTGCGGTGGGTTTATCGCCCCGAGGGGCACTGGCGCTGCTGCGTGCTGCCAAGGCCTGGGCGCTGATTCATAATCGCGGCCATGTCCTGCCGGAAGATATCCAGGCGGTGCTGCCCTCGGTGGCTGGGCACCGTTTGCAGAGTGATGGCGGCAATGGCGATCAGCTGGTAGAGCGCCTTATGCGCCAGGTGGATATTATCGCGGCCTAAACAGATGAGTGTGATCCGCGACCTTCCCCGACAGGCTTCCAGTACAAGCTCGCGAAATTTTTTTCGCAGGCTGGGTGAGCGCTGGCTCAGCCGACGAGCGCCTCGCTCACGGGACATCACCCTAAATCACAGCCGCCTATTTATCCTGCCCACCCGCGCGGGGCTTGGTTATTTATTGATAACCGCTTTGCTTTGGCTGCTGGCCACCAATTACGAGAACAATCTGGTTTTTGCCCTGACCTTTTTGCTGATCAGTGTCTTCGTTATCTTGCCTGTGCATACCTTCGCCAATTTGAGTGGACTGCGCCTGCAATTGCTGGGCACTGAAGCGGCCTTTGCCGGCGATTTCGCCGAGGCACATATTAATCTGAGCCGAGCGGACAAACGCCAACGGGAGTGGATACAAATTTGTTGGCCACCGGAAGAGGGCGCATATGTGGATCTCTGTGAGGAGCCCTCGGCGGACTTCCGTATTGCGCTGCCAGCCCTGCAGCGGGGGCGAATTCAGGCGCCGCGCTTAAGAGTCGAGAGCCGCTTTCCACTGGGGCTGTTTCGCTGCTGGAGCCGCATCGACCTGGATGTTGAATTCCTGGTGTGTCCGCGACCACTCGCCGCTGGCCCCCTGCCGTTGGGAAAGGCCCAGGCAGAGGGTACATCCGGCCAGGTACGTCGCGGCGGGGATGATTATGCCTCTCTCAAACCCTACCAGCCCGGTGATTCCTTGCGCCATTTGGCTTGGAAGCAATATGCCGCCGGTCGCGATCTCTATAGCAAGGAGTATGAGAGCCGCACCGATACCCGTCTCTGGCTCGACTGGGAGTTGTTGGATGGGCGCGATGTAGAGACCCGCCTGAGCAACCTGTGTGATTGGGTCTTGCAGGCGGAGAAGCAGGGAATTGCCTATGGCCTGCGCATCCCCGGCACTACTTTGCCGCCCTCTCTCGGCACCGAGCACCAGCAGCGAGTGTTGTCAGCGCTGGCCCTGTTTCCCAAGTGGGGTGGCTGATGGCGAGCAACCGGGATCTATTGCCGCGCGAAAGCCTACTGTGGATTTTCGCTGCGCAGTTTGTCGCCCTGCTACCACAGCTGAGCCAGTTGCCACTGTGGATTGGTTTTGCCTGGGCGTTTGCGGTCTATTGGCGCTTGGAGGTCTTTCGCGGGCGCCGTGATCTGCCGGGGCGCGCCCTCAAACTATTGGTGATTGCGCTTACAGTGGCGGGTTTGGCGCAAACCTACCAGCGTTGGTTTGCACTGGAGCCGATGGTGGCGCTGCTGGCTCTGTCCTTTACCCTGAAAAACCTGGAATTAGTCAGCCGCCGCGATGCCTTTGTCAGTTTGTTGCTGGCCTATTTTGTTGCCGCGACCCTGTTTGTGCGTGAGCAATCGATTCCCTATGCCCTCTACGGATTGATCGCGACCCTGGTGATTACCGCTGCACTGGCAGCACAGCTGGGAAGCTTCAGTGCGCGGCCGCGTCGGGCCTTGGGGCTCTCCTTAAGATTGTTGGCGCAGGCTACACCCTTGATGCTGCTGCTGTTTGTGGTTATGCCGCGCCTGGGCCCTCTGTGGAATGTGCCCCAGGATACTTCTGCCGGCCGCACTGGTGTGAGTGACTCTATGGCACCGGGTGATTTCACCCGTTTATCCAAATCCGCCAAGCCGGCACTGCGTATCTCTTTCGATGGACCCATACCGCCGCCGGAGCAACGTTATTGGCGAGGGCTGGTGTACTCCGAATTCGATGGGCGTACCTGGCGGCAGGGTTTTGGTGTGGACCCGCGCAATGGTGGCCGGGTGTACTGGAATAGTGGAGAGCGCCCACTGCCACAAGTCGGTCCACGCTACCGCTACCAGGTGATCCAGGAGGCGAGCCGCAGCCCTTGGTTGTTCGCCCTGGCAAGACCCGCCTCGGACAGTGCGGGAGTGGGAGAAACCACGGATGACCGGTTGGTAAAACGTTCCCCGGTATATAGTCGCTTTGCCTATGAGGTGCGTTCCTGGCCCCAAGATTCCCAGGTTATTCAGTCCACACTCAGCGGTGCCGAGCGCCGTCGCAATTTGCAGCTACCGGCAGATGGAAACTTGCGCATCCGAGACTGGGTGGAGCGCCTGCGCCGCCGGGGGTTGAGCGGTGAGGAGATCTCGTCACAGTTACTGGCCCTCTACAATCGCGAATTCACTTATACCTTGAGCCCACCGGCACTCGGCAGAGACAGTGTGGATGAATTCCTGTTTGACAGCCAAAAGGGATTCTGTGAGCACTTTGCCGGCAGCTATGTTTTTGCCATGCGCGCCGCCGGAGTGCCGGCACGGGTAGTAGCGGGTTACCAGGGTGGCGAGTGGGTGAGTGGTGAGGAGTACCTGCTGGTGCGCGAGTACGACGCCCATGCGTGGGCCGAGATCTGGCTCGATGGACGCGGCTGGCAGAGGGTGGACCCCACTGCTGCGGTTGCCCCGGAGCGGGTCCGGGATGGTCTGGAGAGCGCTGCCGGGGAGGAGTTTATGCGGGATTCGCTACTGCCGGTGCACCGCTTCGATATTCTGGTGAAGCTGCGCCTGCAATGGGACATGATCAATTACCGCTGGTATCAGACCGTGATTAGTTTTGATAGTGAGAAGCAGCGGGACACCTTGCAGCGCCTGGTGGGAGAGCTCTCCCCCCTGCGGATGGCCCTTTTTTTTGCCACACCGGTGGCGGTTGTACTATTTGGCATTCTTCTGTGGACCCGTTTTACTGGGCGAGGACGAAAACAGCCTGTGGTAGAGCGCCTCTATGCGGTTTTCTGTAAGCGCATGGCTCGGGCAGGTATCAAACGGCGACCCGGTGAGGCGCCGCGGGACTTCGCCGAACGTATCGCACTGGAGAGTCCCCCATTGGCAGAGTTTTCCGGGCGTGCGACAGACGCCTTTGAGCGTGCCGCTTATGGCGGGGATAAAGAAGCATTGAATGAGCTGCGCCGACTACTGCGCTGGCGCTTGGGGCTCTCTTTTGGGGTGTCGGTACGTAAAAACCGGCTGACGGGTCATTAACTCTTGGAAAGTCTATCGCGTAAGATGCCTCATAGGCTGCAAAAATTTCTGCTGGGCTACAGTGGCACTTCCCTGGCTACCGGGCTGCAGGTGATTCTCCTGCCCTGGATTGCGCTCACCGTGGTGGATTTGCCGGCTCTGCAACTGGGCTGGGTGCAGGCTTCGGTGCTTTTGCCCAATCTGGTGTTCCTGCTGTTCGGCGGTGCCCTGGCCGACCGCCGTGATCCGGCCACTGTCTCCGCACTGGCTTGCATTGGTCTGGTCCTCTGCCACACAACTCTGCTGCTGGTTTACCTCCTGTCCATGATCTCCCTGCCGATATTGATGCTCTACGGTATTTGCCTTGGGATTTGTAGCGCTTTCCTGCAACCGGCGCGGGACAATCTGGTACAGCGCAGTGCACGCCAAGGCGGTGGGCAAACCTCCGAGCGACGGGTGCAGAAAACTGTGACCTGGATGATGTTGGCCCAATACGGTGGTCAGGCTGTGGGGATGTTGCTGGCGAGCCGCTTCGAACACTGGGGGCTGCAAGCCCTGCTGTTAGTACAGATAGGGGTATTGCTGTTGGCGGCAACAGCCTTGATTAGTCTGCGCGCGAGTGGGGCCAGCCGCATGACTAAGGAAAAAATCACCCACAGCCTGATTCTCGATGGCTTATCCCAGGCCTGGCGGCACCCAGTACTGCGTGAGTTGACCGCGTTGATGGCCTTTAATGGGTTTGTGCATATCGGTGTTTTTCTGGTGGTACTGCCGCTGCTGGCGGAGGATTACGGTCGCGGCGCCGGTTATTACGCCACGCTGCAACTGGCCTTCGTAGCTGGTACCGTAATTGCTACGGTGACTATGTTGCGCCGTGGCCAGGGGGCTGAACCTGGTCGCGGTATTCTTATGTGCCTGCTCTATAGCGCAGCGCTGTTGATTGCCATCAGCCTCGGTCCTACGAAGTTTGGCCTAATCCTGCTGTGTCTGTGTTGGGGGGCGGTGGCGGCGGCTTCCGCTGGCCTCGGTCGCGGCATAGTACAGTTGCTCGCCCCAGCGGAATACCGCAGCCGCATCATCTCCATTTATCAGTTTGCGCTGTTTGGCTCCGCCGCTCTTGGGGCACTGGCCGCTGGAGTCTTGAGTGAATACGCTGCCCCCCTGACCACCTTGCTGTGGGCGGGGATTTTAAGTCTGCTCGCCTTTGCCCTGGTGGCTTTAAGTGGTGCCCTGCGCCGGGTCAAAATCACTGACAGCGAGGTCTGAGTTGCTTCGTGCGACCAACATAGACGCCGCCACCATATAGTTAGGTGGGTCAGCCAAGAGTGGAGGTATTGGTGAGTCCCGCCAAAAAGGCCAATTGGTCGGAAGAGGTCACGCGCCACAGTCATGCCCTGGATTTGAGTGAGGGCCTCTTTAGCCTGGAGGACCCGAAAGCGATCGCACAGGGATTGAAAGCGGCTGCGGAATCCAGCCAGCGGCGCAAGTCTGACTCCTATCGCTCCGCTATGTCTATGCTGACGTTCTATATCAACCGGGCGGGACAGAGGCTGCCGGCGAAAAGGCGGCGACTACTGGAACAGGCCAAGGAAGAATTGCGCGGGCTTTACGGGCGTCCGCGCCGGCATTGAGCCGGCGGCGGAATGTGGTGTTGAGATGAAAAACTTTAGGGCGCTTGGCAGGGCAGGCAGCGCACATAGAGGGCGCGCGGGTCGCGATAACTCTGCAGCTCGGCGATTGGCGCCAATACCGGCTGCACGCTGTTTAGCCAGGCGCCGAGTGGCAGATTGGCTTCAAGGCTCGCGGCAATTTTCGCGTCTACATTGTCGCTCAAAGCGCGCAGGAATTTTTCGCCGGGGCTCAGTTCACGCTGGATCTCTACTACGTCGTATTCTTCGATTTCAGCAAGCTGCGCGGCGTCGGCGATGGCGTCGCTGAGATTGCCGAGATCGTCTACCAATCCTAATTTCTTGGCGGCGCGGCCGGTCCATACCTGCCCCTGGGCAATTTTGTGCACCTCTTTGGGAGTGCTGCCGCGGGCTTCGGCGACAATACGCAGGAAGCGTGCATAGGTGTTATCCACCCCTTGCTGCAGAATGCTGGCTGCTGCTGGCGACAGGGCGCGATCCAGGCGCATACTGCCGGCCAGGTCCGAGGTACCTACGCCATCGGTGTAAACACCGATATGCTCGAGGGAGTTCTCAAACGTTGGGAAGGCGCCAAATACACCGATAGAGCCGGTGAGCGTGGCCGGGGAGGCCCAGATGCGATCGCCGCCAGTAGCGATCCAGTAGCCACCGGAAGCGGCGAGACTGCCCATGGAAATCACCACTGGAATTTTTGCTGCGCGGGTAGCCAGCAACTCCTGGCGAATGGCCTCGGAGGCAAAGGCGGAGCCGCCGCCGCTGTCGATACGCAGTACCAGGGCATCCACTTCTTTTTCTCGGGCGCGTTGGATTAATTTGCCGAGACTTTCACTGCCGATGCGACCGGCAGGTGCCTGGCCGTCGACAATAGAACCACTGGCGGTAATCAGACCAATTTTCTTGGACTCCCGGATAGGCTTGGCTGCCTCGGCAAGTTTATGGCTGCGCAAGTAGGCGAGGGCGTCAATAAACTTGTACTCGCGCTTTTTACTATCATCTTCGCCGATGCTCTTTTTCAGCTCCTCCATTGCCTCAATGCGGCTGGCGAGCTGGTCCACCAGTTTATTGGCTAGTGCGGCTTCGGCCCAACTGCCCTGATGCTGCTGCAGTTTTTGTGGCAACTCGTTGATAAACAGGTCGATGCTCTCGGCGGGCAGGTTACGCAGGCCGGTTACCTGCTCGCTGTATTCTCCCCAGAGTTCATTCAGCCAGCGCTGGTTGTTTTCACGCGAGGCAGGGGACATATCGTCACGGGTGTAGGGCTCGATAAAGTCTTTGTAATCACCCACGCGGAACACATGGAAGTTGACTTTGAGTTTCTCCAGGGCGCTCTTGTAATAGTTGCGATAAACACCGAAGCCGGTGAGCATCACTGAGCCCATAGGATTGAGGTAGACCTTATCTGCGTGGCTGGCGAGAAAGTACTGGGGTTGCGTGAAGTTGTCACCCACAGCGTAAATAGGTTTGTCCGCAGCTTTAAAGCGTTGCAGAGCCGCGCCTATTTCATCGAGCTTGCTGAGACTGCCACCCAACATGTGGTCCAGCTCTAGCACTAGTGAGGAGATACGCTTATCCGTGGCGGCATTGTCGATAGCGTCTACCAGATCTTTGACGCGTATCTCTGCGGGGCCGCGGTTGCCGCCCAGGAAAATCGGTAAAGTGGCGGGCTGGGCCAGTTCATCCACAAGAAAGCCATGGGGCGCTACGCGCAGGGCCGCGCCCTGTGGAACCACTAAACGCTCGTCCTTGCTGAAAATGGCGATACCTAGAAACAGCAAAATCAGCAGGAAGACGATATTGGTGAATACTCGTCGTAACCAAGTGATGGAGCCGCCAATCGCAGCTAAAAAGCCTCGGGCAAACCCTTTTTTCTGGGGTGAATCAGTCAAACCTCAAAACTCCTCAGTGCGTGGAAAGCGCATGTTTCCACGCCTTTGTGTCTGGAACCATTGGCGGAAATTCCGTCATGGGGTTACTGCATGCGATGCCAGCGACTGCTCATCATTGCAGAAAAGAATAGGATAAGGCTCAAAACCATCATTACGCCATCCTCCCAGCCTCGTGTAGGCATCATTACGTCGACAATGCTGGTGGTAATGTACAAAAGCAGAATAAAACAGAGCCAGAGATAACTGCGATAACGTTGCTTGATCAAGCCCGGCAGCACCAGCAGTAACGGTACTGTCTGAATCAGCCAAAGGGAGAGAGAGCCCCCCTCGACAAACAGGTTCCGCACCACAAACAGCACCAACAGGCCGATATAGCAAAACCAATTGATACGGAGCGCAATGTGTAGTTTGCGCTGAATAGTGTCGTTCACGTTGAATCCTTTATTTGGCAGCTGGAACCGCAAGGGTCTGGGCCAGTTGGCCGACACGTGTACCGAGCGCCCTGCACAGGGTGATTTCATCTTCGCTCAGGTCGCTGGTATGCCCTTTATTCCAGTGAGAAGCACCGTAGGGCGTACCGCCGGTACTGGTCCGCATGAGGGCCGCTTCGGAGTAGGGGATGCCAGCAATCAACATGCCGTGATGCAGAAGTGGCAGCATCATTGAGGTAAGTGTGGTCTCTTGCCCACCGTGTAGGCTGCCGGTGGCGGTAAAGACCGCAGCCGGTTTGCCAGTGAGGCTGCCATCCAGCCAAATGTCGCTGGTTTGGTCGAGAAAATAGCGCAGCGGTGATGCCATATTGCCAAAGCGGGTGGGGCTGCCCATCAACAGGCCCGCACACTGACGCAGGTCGTCGAGGGTGCAGTAGGGCGCGCCCTCACTTGGCACAGGGGCCAGACTGGCCTCGGTGTCGGGAGACACTGCGGGTACGGTGCGCAGGCGTGCGGCGATACCGCTGGCTTCCACCCCCCGTGCTAGCTCAGCAGCCATGCGCGCAGTGGCGCCGCTGCGGCTGTAATAGAGAATCAGCACATAGGCTTCGCTTTCGGGCGACATTTAGAGCAGCTCCAGCGCATTTTCTGGTGGGCGGCCGATCGTGGCTTTGTCGTCTCTTACTACGATCGGGCGCTGGATCAGGATGGGATTTTCTACCATGGCCTTGATTAGCTGAGCTTCGTCAAGGTCCCCGTCTTTCAGGTTGAGTTGCTTATACGGCTCCTCTCCGGTGCGCAACAGGTCGCGTGCAGGGATGCCGAGTTTTTGCAGTACCTGGTTTAGCTCTTCAGCAGAAGGAGGGTTTTGCAGGTAGAGAATCACTTCCGGTTCCACACCGTTGTCCTGCAGCAATTGCAGGGTTTGACGGGATTTTGAGCAGCGCGGGTTGTGGTAGATCGTCCACATTATGTCGGTATCCTGTTACTGTTTGGCGTATTCTAACCGAATACCGTAGCGGAATTCTAAGGCGCAAGTCGAGTACCCGCTGCATTTGGCGGAGGTCGCACACAGGGAATGAAATTGAAATCAAGCGTGAAAGACTGGCTCGTTCAATGGCGGCGCTTTGCGACCTCTTTATGGTCTTTATTTGTGGAGAAAAACTGCCAAAAAAGTGCGGCGGCTCTCACTTATATGACTCTGTTCGCCATAGTGCCGCTGGTGACAGTGAGTTTTGCGATGCTGTCGCTGTTCCCGGACTTTGCCGGCCTGCAAACTCGATTGCAGGAACAGCTTTTTTCCCACTTTGTACCGCAAAGTGGGCGTGAGGTTCAGGAGTATATCAGCAGTTTTTCCGCCCAGGCGCAGCGGCTTACCGGGTTGGGTATTGCCATGCTGGTGGTAACTTCGGGACTTACACTGCGCAGCATTGAGGGCACCTTTAATTCTATATGGGATGTATCCCGTGGGCGCAGTGGGGTTTCGAGCTTTCTATTGTACTGGGCCATTCTCAGTCTTGGGCCCATCTTATTAGGGGCAGGGCTTGCTGCCAGTACTTTCTTGCTCTCACAGAAGCTGTTTTTAGGTGGGGAAGAGGGTATCGGCATGATGGCTGTGGTGCTGAGGGTGCTGCCTTTTATTTTCACCACGATTGTTTTTACCCTGCTTTTTGTCGCTGTGCCTAACTGCTATGTGTCCCTGCGCCATGGTATTGAGGGAGGGGTGGTCACTTCTATTGCCTTTGAAATTATGAAATACCTGTTTGGTGCCATCGTTGCGCGCAGTTCTGTACAGGCTATTTATGGGGCCTTTGCCTTTGTGCCTTTGTTCCTGTTGTGGATTTATATGATGTGGATGTTGGTGCTGGCAGGCTGTGTACTGGTGCGAACCCTTTCTGTGTATCGCGCTGCAACCCAAGGCCGTCAGCATTCAGACCTGGTCGCCACTTTGATTGTCCTCTGGCAAATGTTTAAAGGTGGATGGCATGGCAAACCGTTGCGCGAGCGTGATATTTCATTGCTGGGAATTAAATTTGGCCAGTGGCGCCGCTTGCGGGACGTTTTACAAGCACATCGGGTGATTGCCCAGACCGACGGGAGTGATTATGTCCTACTGCGCGATCTTAATGCCGTATCGCTTATGGAGCTTTCCAGTTGGTTGAATCCTCAGTGGATTCCCAGTGGTAACACAAGCGATTTACAAGGGTTCGAGTGGTACAGCGAAGTGGAGAGTCGTTTTGCCAAGGCGCGCGGGACTGCCGGGGAACAGCTGGGAATCACAATTGGATCTCTTTTTACCGCAGCCTTAGAAAAGGAGCAGGCCGAAGCCAGTGAAACGGAAGTACCAAAATACTTAGAAAATGAAATTATGGAAACGGAGGGTCAGGATGATGTTGCTGATAATAAAAAAAATGAAGAAAACTCTGGTAGTAACCTCTCTATTCTTGGTAAGCGTAATCAGCGCTTGTGAGAGTGACAGCCGTTTGCACTCAGTGAGTGGTGCGCCGGTTGTTACCGAGGGGAAAATAGTCCTGGTCAACTATTGGGCGGAGTGGTGCAAACCCTGTCGGGAAGAAGTGCCGGTACTTAATGAGTTGGCGCAAACCAATAGTGATGTGGTAGTGGTGGGGGTTAATTTTGATGGTTTGCCCACACCTGCAGCAATAGAGCAGGCGCAGAAACTGGGCATAGAATTTCCGCTGTTGGCCCAAGAGCCAGATGGCCGCTGGGGGCAACCCTGGCCTGAAGTACTGCCTACAACTTTAGTGATTGGTGAAGATGGTCGCTGGATAAAAACACTGGTTGGCCCTCAGACTGCTGAGGACTTAAAGGTGGCTATCCAGTAAAGTTGTCTCTCTAAGATAATTAAAAAAAATTAATCAATATAACTATAACCAAAGTATCTATAACCAAGGTAACTATAGGGCATTGGCATATCGCTGATAGCATGCCGCCACTTTTTTAGTTTGCCCAGGGTGGGATTCTCATACCATGCACATCGGCGCTTTTGTTCTGCTTCTCGGTTTTGTGGTTTTAATGTTTGGCTTGTACCGCTGGCAGCGTGGCAGGGACACCCTTGCCCCTGGTGTGTTTGCTGGGCTGTTACTGGGTGTGGCTTTTGGGGCGCTTCTACAGCTATCGCGTAACTGGGCTGTTGCTCCGGGTGAGGTTCTGCCCTGGATTGAGATGTTGGGCGATAGCTATGTAAACCTATTGTATATGTTGGTTATGCCACTCGTACTCACTTCTATTCTGGTGGCAGTGGTAAAAGTGAGTCACACTCAGGCGCTGGGTAAAATTAGTGTGTCGGTGCTGGGGGTTTTACTCGGCACTACTGCAATTGCCGCCCTGATAGGTGTGGCCATGGCCGATTTGTTTGGGCTCTCTGCTGCGGGTCTTGTCGAAGGAACCCGTGAGGCGGCAAGGGTAGAAGTGCTCAATGAGCGAATTGGGCGGGTCAGCGATCTCTCGATTCCCGAAATTATCACCTCTTTTATTCCGCGCAATATTTTCCTGGATTTGACCGGAGCCCGCTCCACTTCTGTAATTTCAGTGGTTATTTTTGCTGTGCTATTGGGGCTTGCGGCCCTGGCTGTACGCCGTGAGTTTCCGCAGGAAGGTGCCGCTATCGAGCGATTTGTGCATGTCGCACAAGTCTGGATTATGAAGTTGGTGCGTTTGGTTATGGCATTCACGCCCTACGGAGTTATGGCGCTGGTCGCTGGACTGATTGCCAAATCCAGCTGGGCGGATATTGCCAATCTGTTTGGTTTTGTCGTGGCTTCTTTCTGTGCGATAGGCCTAATGTTTTTGGTGCATGGTCTATTGCTGTTGGTAAATGGAGTGAATCCACTGCACTACTTCACCAAGGTCTGGCCGGTGCTGGTGTTTGCCTTTAGCTCCCGTTCCAGTGCCGCCACCATTCCCCTGAATGTGGAAACCCAGGTAGATGAGCTGCGCAATTCACCGGCTATTGCCAATTTCTCTGCATCCTTCGGTGCCACTATTGGTCAAAATGGTTGCGCGGGAATTTATCCTGCGATGCTTGCCACCATGGTGGCGGTGCCGATGGGTATTAACGTGTGGGACCCAATGTGGTTGGGCACCCTGTTGGCAGTGGTGGTCATCAGCTCCTTCGGTATTGCCGGAGTGGGTGGTGGGGCAACTTTTGCCGCACTGGTGGTGCTGCCGGCAATGGGTTTGCCAGTTACCATCGCGGCGCTATTGATTTCTGTGGAGCCGCTGATTGATATGGCGCGCACTGCTCTCAACGTGAATGGCGCTATGACGGCGGGTACCTTGACCCAGCGCTGGCTTGGGGATGAGGTGCCCGGTCCAGAGGTCGTAGAAGGATAAGTAAGAGTCGCAGGCCTGTGGAATAAGCACCTGAAAAAATAAAATTTCTTGTCAACCTCTGGTCCAGTAGAGCGTTCTAATCAGTGCAGTTTAAATCTTATTGGCTTTCCTCAAATGGAACTGGAGCGATTTATGAAAAAACTGATTGGACTCTCGCTGTTGACTATTGGCCTGGCTTTTCCTTATTCCCTTTATGCACAGAGTGATGAGAGCGAACCGCATGACCACGGTGACCATGTTGAAGATCGTCTCGATCAAAAAGGCGATCGCATAGAGGCGAGATTGGATCAAAAGGGAGATCATATTGAAGAGCGCCTCGATAACAAGGGTGATCGCATCAATGAACGCTTGGATCAAAGAGCTGAGCAGGCTGCAGCTAATGGCAATGATAAATTGGCTGAGCGACTAGACCGCAAAGGGGATCGTATCGACAACCGGCTTGACCAGAAGGGCGAGCGAATTAACGAACGCTTGGATAACAAGGGTACAAAAATCAATAACCGGCTAGACAAAAAAGGAGAGCGCACAGATCGCCGTATGGATCGACGTGCCAAGGCTCGCAAGCGTGAAGAGGGATGATCCCGAGAACTGGGGTGGCATAAATAAAAAAGTGCGGGCGAAGTCTTTGTATGACGACTTCAAAATCAATAAAAAGAATCTGGAAGAGTATTCTGTGCGCAAGGACTTCAGCCGGTTTCTATGAATCAGTTCCTCGCCCAGGTGGAGAAACGGGCATTCACCATGGCGAATTACGCTGTTGGCAATCGGGATGATGCACTGGATATCGTGCAGGATTCCATGTTGGCATTGGTGAGGAAATATAGTGGCCGCGATCGGGCCGAGTGGCGGCCGCTGTTTTTCACTATTCTCAACAACCGGATTACCGATTGGCACCGGCGTAACAATAAGTTATCCCGCTGGCAACTATTTCGGGAAAAGCTACCGGCAAACAGCGATGAGCTAGATCCAGCGCCGCTGGAATGGGTCGATAGCCATAATCCCACCCCGGATAAGGTCCTTGCTGGCGAACGCCTATTGGAAGCCATCGATAGTGCTGTGGCCAAGTTGCCCCTGCGCCAACAGCAGGCCTTCCTGCTGCGCTGTGTCGAGGAATTCGATGTTGCCGAAACTGCGCGGGCAATGTCCTGCAGTCAGGGGAGTGTTAAGACCCATTTATCAAGAGCTATGCGCAGTTTGCGCAACCATCTAGAGGCATTCCAACTAGAGGCAACGCAATGAATAGTCGGCAAGAAAATCCAGTCGTGCAGAGTGATTCATTAAAGAAAGCTGCGCAGTATGCAGTTGTCCGACGGGAGGGTGATATTGATACAGAGACTCTATCGCGGCTTGCTGCAGCCAGACAACGCGCAGTGGCGGCAAAGAAATCGTATTATCGCGACTCTCCCGGCCGGCTAGTTTTCACTGGCGCTTGTGCATCATTGTTGTTATTGCTGTTTTGGCCTGTATCCAGCGAGCAGGCCGCTACCGAATTGCTGAGTGCCACTGACTGGTATTTATATGAGGAAATGGATGTCGAAATGGTTGAGGATATGGAATTCTACCAGTGGTTGGCGGAAGAGTTGAATGGGCAATCCTCCTAGTGATGAAAAAGTGCTTTTTACTAAGAAAAGTATCGCTAAAGGCCTTTTCTATACGGTGCTCTTTTTTACAGACCCGCTACTGGCGAAGGATCTGCAGCCACTGGATGAGGACTTCCTGATGTTTGTCGGGGAGTGGGCCGATGAGCAGGGAGATATACAAGCGCCGGAAACGCTGGAGATGTTGTTGCCCAAGCCGGAAAAACCAGCCATAACAGGCAGACCAAATACCGGGGGAGGGGAGACCCACGAGGAGCTGAGCGATGAGTGAGCGAAGAACCATATTGTGTGGTTGGCTGGCCGCCGTGTATTTATCGCTCTTTGTGAATATTTCCCAGGCACAGGATTGGCAGAGTCTCAGTGACAGTGAGCGCCGACTTTTACAGAATTTTGAGACGCGCTGGTCACAACTGAGTGAAGATCGACGGGAACAATTGTTACGCGGGGCCAGGCGCTGGAGTGAAATGAACCCCGAGCAGCGCCAAGAAGCGCGTCAACAGTATAAGCGCTGGCAGGATATACCCAGGGAGCGGCGCGCCCAGTTGCGGGACTCTTATCGCCGCTTTATGGACCTACCCGAGGAGGAGCGTCAGCGTATTCGCGAGGCGCGCAAGCGCTTCCGTCAGATGCCTCCCCAGCAGCGCAAACAGTTGCGGGAACAATGGGAGAAGGATAAACGCGGCCGTACGGAGAATCGGGAAAGGCGGAACCAGCGGGAACGGCGCCGCAGGGAGAGACAGGAGCGGCGGCGGCAGAGGCGAGAGGAAACGGAGAGAACCTGATATTTCTTACCACCTCAGGTGTAATTCAGCGTCTATTCAGATGAATTTGACTACTCTGGCTCCCGTTGATGAATAACGGGAGATCGATTGTGCAACTCTTCAAGCAGTTTATCGCTGGCGCGGCAGTCGCCGCGCTGGTGGCCTTGAGTGCTACCGCCAAAGCGGGCCCCAATGGCTACACAGACCCCTACGGTGCGGATAGCTACGACTTTGCCCGCGTCACCGAGGTTACTCCCGTTTACACCGATATTCAGGTCCGTAACCCGCGCACTTACTGCCGGGATGAGCAGGTGGCCTACCGGGAGCCCGCTTCTCCGGCGGGTACTGTGGTTGGCGGGCTGATCGGTGCCGCTGTTGGCAACAGCTTGGGACGTGGCGGTCATCACGGTCGCTATCACCACCATCACGGCCAACGGGCTGGAGCCACTGTTGCGGGCGCACTGGTGGGAGCGCTGGTGGGTAACCAGATCAGTCGGGCCAACGCCCCAACTTATTACGCCACTGAATCTCGTTGCCAGGTTGTCGACGAGTTCAGTACACAGCGGGAATTAGTCGGATACGATGTGCGCTATCGGTATAATGGTCAGGTTTATCTGACTCGTACAGATTACCACCCGGGCGAGAGAATCCGGGTTCGTGTCGCAGTCTCGCCGGCGCCTTGAGCCGGCGGAAGGCGGTCGAAATAGTAAAAGGTGGAAAACCAGGACATCCACAGGAGCCGCACAGTGAAATTGAGCCGCACTTTTATTCGGCATTTTCTTTTCCTTATCGTTTTGTTTCCCGGTCTATGTGCTGCCTCCTGGCAGGGTGGGCCGGCTCCGCAGAGGGAAAACTTCCGGCATGAGTTCCGCTGGGTACAGGATGGGGGTGTTTCCCGGGAAAAGGCCGCTTCGATTGTGAAACGGCGTTTTGGCGGCAAAATATTATCGGTCTCTGAAACCCGCAAACAAGGCCAGGTGGTCTACCGGGTAAAGGGGCTGTCCGATAAGAGTCAGGTCTATGTAGTTTTTGTGGACAAGAAGAGCGGTAGGATCTCCCGTTAATCACCCGCTACCACAGACTCGCAGTACAAGGGAAAGAATATGCGCGCACTATTAGTCGAAGATGAAGTTTTACTGCGCCAGCAGCTGGCAGAATCACTACGCGGCGCTGGCTATACCGTAGATGAGGCGCCGGATGGAGAAGAAGCGCTCTACCTGGGGCGTGAATATCCTTACGATGTTGCGGTTATGGATCTGGGGCTGCCAAAAATGGATGGCATTCAGGTGATTCAGACACTGCGTGGCGAAGACAAGCATTTCCCTATCCTGATTCTCACCGCTCGCGGCCACTGGCAGGAGCGTGTGGCCGGCTTGGAAGCTGGTGGTGACGACTATCTGGTAAAGCCCTTCCACACCGAGGAGTTACTGGCGAGATTGAATGCGCTGGTGCGGCGCTCCGCCGGGTTTTCTTCACCCACGATCAAAGCGGGCCCGATACTGCTGGATACCAGCTCTCAGCGGGTCACAGTCAACGACACCGAACTGGAGTTGACCTCTTTTGAATACAAGGTGCTCGAATACCTGATGCTGCACCCGGATGAAGTAGTCTCCAAGACCACCCTCACCGAACATATCTATGAACAGGACTGCGACCGGGATAGCAATGTGATCGAAGTGTTTATCGGGCGTCTGCGCAAGAAATTTGATGCGGCCGCACAGCTTAAGCCCATCGAAACTTTGCGTGGCCGCGGATACCGCTTTATGGCTCCCAGTTGACCCTAATTTGTAATGCGACTGTTTTCCTTTTGGCTGAATTCCCTAAAAGGCCGCCTGGCACTGGTTACCAGCCTGGTGCTGGTGGCATTTGTGCTGTTGATTTCCGGGGTGCTGGAGCACGCTTATCGCACCTCTTTGAATGAGGCCAAACAGCGCGAGCTGCAGCTTTATATCTACACCCTGTTGGCACTGGCAGAACCCGAGGGCGAGAGTCTGGTGCTGCCGCCTGAGCTGCCCGAACAGCGCTTCAACCAGCCAGATTCCGGCCTGATTGGCGCAGTTTTGGATGGGCAAGGGCGGGTAATTTGGCGTTCTGAATCGGCCCTGGCAATGCCAGAGGTGGAATTTTCCCCGCTGCCGCAAGGGCAGCAGTCTTTTATGCGTATTTCCCTGCCAGGTGGCGATGCCAATTACAGCAGCTTCCGCCAGGGAGTGGCTTGGGGTCTGGAAAATGAGCACCCTTTTACCTTTGTGGTGCTGGAGGATGCGGCGCCGCTACAGGCACAGGTCGGGCAGTTCCGTTCGACCATCTGGCAGTGGCTGGGGGTGGCGGCGCTGTTGCTGGTCTTGGCTCAATGGCTGGTATTGCGCTGGGGATTTGCGCCGTTAAGCGCACTGGCGCAGGCCCTGCGCGATATGCAGCAGGGTGGCAGCGATCGCCTAGAGGGAAACTTCCCGCTGGAGTTGCGCCCGCTTACCGACAACCTGAACCTGTTGATTGAAAATGAGCGGCGTCAGCGTGAAAAGACCCGCCATACCCTGGCGGACCTGGCCCACAGTCTGAAAACGCCACTGGCGGTACTCAAAGGGTTGAGTCTGGAAAAGGACCCCGATGCCGCCGGAAAAACCCTTGCGGATCAAGTACAGCGTATGGACAGCATTATTAGCTACCAACTTCAGCGTGCGGTAGCCAGCTCTCCCAAATCTATCCTGCGCGGTATTGCCGTGGCGCCACTTCTGGAAAAGATCCTGGATGCCCTGGAAAAAGTCTATCGCAGCAGGCCCTGTGAAGTGCGAAGGGAGTGTACTGAGAACGCTCTGTTCTATGGGGATGAGGGCGATTTGATGGAGCTGCTTGGCAACCTGCTCGATAATGCTTACAAGTACGGTGCCGGCCAGGTTCGAGTTGTTATTGAGAACCCCGAGGAGGGGCGCAAGCTCTCTATCCAGATCGCTGATAATGGGCCCGGCCTAGATAGCGATAAATGGCGCGAAGTAACCCAGCGCGGAGTACGTGCCGACCAGCAGCAGCCTGGCCAGGGTATTGGCCTGGCTGTTGTGGTGGACATTGTTGAGAGTTACCAGGGGCAAATCAGCGCTGAATCTCTTCCCAAAGGGGGCACGGAAATTACTGTACTGCTGTAGTTACTACGTGGCCCCTCCGGATCGTCACTCGCTAAAACCAATCGACTCGCATATCGAACGGCAGGTTATTGCCACTTTGCAGCAGGCTTATTTGCGGCTGGATATTGGGTAGTTCCCATTCAAAATAAAAGAGGGCGGTGTGCAACTTGCCACGGTAAAAATTGCCATCTTCCTCGCTGGTAGTTCCTTCCAGGGCATTCGCGGCGATAACCGCCTGTCGCAGCCAGATCCAGGCCACCATAATGCAGCCGAAAACATCCAGGTAGAGAGTGGCATTACTGAGCCCGCGATCCACATCCTCCTGTAATTGCGTAAACAGGGCCATGCCCGTTTCGTCGAGCTTTTGCAAGGATTCCTCCAGGGTATCGGCCATGCTAACCAAGCTCTCTTTCTGCTGTGCTTCCAATACCGTTTTGCGGATTTCCGTTTGCAGCAGCTGGTAGGCCTGGAAATTTTTGCTGGGCACTTTGCGCGCGAGTAGATCGAGGGCGTGGATACCTTCAGTGCCCTCGTGGATGGCGTTCAGGCGATTATCCCGATAAAGCTGTTCCAGGGGGAATTCCCGAATATAACCGGCGCCGCCGAGTACCTGGATGGCCAGTTCATTGGCTTTTAGGCAGTATTTGGAGGGCCAGGATTTCACTACCGGAGTAATCAGGTCTAACAGAGTGGCTGCCAGCTGGCTCTCTTTTTCCGTGGGTGCGCTGTGCTGGTCTTCATAAAGAGAAGTGGCGTACATACTTAAGCCCAGGCCACCCTCGGCATAGGCCTTTTGCATCAGCAGCATACGGCGAATGTCTGCATGTTGAATAATGGGTACTTGCTTGGTGCTGGGGTCCTGGTTGGAAGGCAGGCGTCCCTGGGGGCGGTTCTTGGCATACTGCAGGGAGTAGGCATAGCCCTGATAGCCCAGAATAGAGGCCCCTGCGCCGACACTGATCCGAGCTTCATTCATCATCTGGAACATATATTTGAGCCCCTGGTGAGGCTCACCGATCAGGTAGCCCACTGCGCCCTGATCCTCACCAAAGCTCAATACTGTAGAGGTCGTGTTGCGAAAGCCCATTTTATGCAGCAATCCCGCCAGTTTTACATCGTTGGGCTGGGCTACCTGGCCGTTTTCATCAAGGAGCATTTTAGGCACTAAAAATAGGGATATTCCCTTAACGCCGGCGGGAGCACCCTTGATTTTTGCCAATACCAGATGAACGATATTTTCTGTCAGAGACTGGTCGCCACCGGAGATATACATCTTTTGTCCGCGAATACGGTAGCTGCCATCTTCGGCCTGTTCGGCACTGGTGCGGATATCGGCCAGAGCTGAGCCCTGATCGGGCTCTGTGAGGGCCATAGTGCCGGCGAAGCGGCCATCGAGCATCTGCGGCAAAAACTGTGCCTTTAGGCTGTCGCTGGCAAATGAGCGCAGTAGGTTGGCGGCGGCAATAGTCAGGAAGGGGTAGCAAGCGCTGGCAATATTTGCGGCACTAACATAGCCAAGGGCCGTGCTGATTATCGCTTTGGGCAGCTGCATGCCGCCTTCATCAAAATTGCAATGCCCCGCGAGAAAACCGGCCTCCGAGAGGGCATCCCAAGATTGCTTGGTCTCTGCGATCATCTGTATTTTTTCGCCATCAAAGTTGGGCTCATTGGCATCGCCCTTGGCATTGTGGTTGGCGAAAAATTTTTCGGCAATAGTGCGTGCGGTTTTCAGTGTTGCATCGAAAACTTCCCTGGAATGCTCCTTGTAACGTGGTCGCTGTAGCAGCGCTTCGGTATCGAGAAATTCATAGAGTAGAAATTCGGTATCACGGTCGTTGAGCAATGAATTAGTCATGCTTACCTCATTATTTTTTTTATGGAGCAAATGTACATATTAGTCCGACTACAAAAATTTCAAATCCACTGCACTATTGCTGGAGATAGACACTCGTGCCGTGCTGATCAAATATTTTTTAAGTGCTGGATAAATAAATGTCTAGTTGGTGATTGAATGGCAGACAAGTAAACGCTGAGGCTCAAAATTGGGCAATGACTTTTTGTGTGAATGCGCTTGGCGATATGGTGGTAGAAGACCGTGGGCCATAGACTGGCAATGGTCTTTACAACTGCGGATAGCGCAAAAAAAAGAAGGGTTAGTCGGTAGCGTTCTGGTAGGTGGGTACAGTCCCTTCGGTGGGGCGAGGGGTCACTTGTCGCCATAAACTGCGGGCGAGATCTGCGGGATCGCGCTTGCAGCCCTGCGCTATCCAGGCAGCAATAGCTTGTGCGACATCTGGCCATTGGATACGTACAGACTTTGGCCCCTCCTCCAACCAAGTGTGAATACTATTGGCATCTATGGAGCGTACGATCTTCGCCAGCTTTAGTTGTTCCAGTGCTTGGGCATTGGCTTCCTGTTCAAATTGATAGGCCAATGGTCGGCTTAGAATGGGTTTGCCTTGAGCCAGGGTCTCTGCCAGTAATTCAAAACCACTGTTACAGATTACTGCACGGGCATTGACCAAGTCCTGTTGGAATCCTAGTGTGGAAGGCGACTTTATCTGGATATTGTTTGCCGTGGGCAGATTTTCTGGCACACCGTAAACAATAAATTGCCGTTCTACTTTGGCCAGTTCCTCCAGCATGGGTATTGGGTGTTCAAAGGGTAAGTAAACCAGAATGTAATCTTCTGTGTCACTCTCGGGTTTGGGTTGAGGGGGGACTATGGGCGGTAATATGGGGTTGCCAAAGTGATGCCAGTGCAAACCCAGGCTTTTTTTTGTGGGAGCAAAGATACGTAAAACGGTATGAAGAGGCCAGTTATACCTGGGCATGGGAATCGAGTGTAAAAAAGCGTATTGGTGACCGATACCCACACTGGGCTTTTTGCGCATTTTCGCCGCCCAGGCGGTGATAGGTTCATAGTCACTGATAATTAGGTCGTATTCGCTGACTGGCAGTTTGCGGACATCCTGGATTAATTGGCGCAATTTAGCCTGGGCAACCGTGGCCAAGCTTCTGAGGCGCCCCTCACTGTGGACAATGGTCATTCCCTCCCGCCACCAGTAGTCGCCAAACAATTCCATGCCAAACAGGTTTTCCTTGGGTCTACCTGAAAACAGCCATTGGATTTCGAGCTCTGGGTATTGTTGCAATGCCTTTGCCAATGTGCGTGAACGGGCAATATGTCCATTGCCGGTGGCCTGAACGCCATAGAGTATTTTCATAAAAGGACGGCACCAGAGGCTAATGCGACACATGAACCGAGAAGGGCACCGGCGAAAATATCAGAAGGGAAATGTACCCCCAGGCCTACACGGGCGGCGCCCACCCCGGTCGCCCAGATATAGCCTAACCCCCACATTGGGCTGACTTGCTGAGTCATAAATGTAATAAAAAGAAAGGCTGCAGAGGTATGTCCCGAGGGCAGGCTGAAACGGTCATGGGCGATAATAATCGGGCGTATACCGGGGATAGCCTGAGGTGGACGCCTGCGGCGGGTCGTGTTTTTGATTGTCCAATAGAGAGAACGTTCTACCGCCAAGCCAGAGAATGCGGCAATAAAAAGCTGAGTGGCGGCGTTGGAAATAATATAACTGAGGAGTACGGCGACGGTGAGCCAGCCATCTCCAGATTTGGATAGCCAAAGGTACCGTCTGCGTGAAGTGGGACGTGACGCCCGTTCCGTAAGATACAGAACCAGGGACACATCAATACTCTTCAAATTCATGGATAAGTCTCGCATGTCGCAAACTTAAAAATTGATTATTGCACGGAGTTGACCAAATGATGTCGTAATAGTGAAATCTCAAAATAGATGTTATTTACGCCTATATACCGCTTTTAAAAGCTTGGCAGAAAATTGATCCAGGATAGGTGAATAAGGCGCTAAGAAAGGAATGGCTGGAAAGATAGAGTAGGAGCAGCTGTCCGCGGCTCCATGAATTGCCCGTTAGAAAAAAGCAGAAAGGTGTTGAGAATAGTGGCTAGGCCGGCTTGATTTCGATCGTTCCAGAGCCGTGTAGATCCTCCACCAGCTTATGGCCGCAGAGTTTTGATGGCGTGAAATAGCCCCCCTCGCCCTGATAGTCGAGGAGATATTGCATGATTGCCAGGGAACCAGAGACGGTGACATCGTAGCCGTTGGCGGTGGTGAGTCGGCCAACTTTACGCTCACCGCGACGGTCATTGCGCACTTCTCCCCAAACCCAGGTTTTCTGGCCGGCACGACGCTCTTCACTGGGGCCTCGAACAGACTTGCTCACTTTTGCTTTCAGCCAGTTTTGTAGCCACTGGGTACGAAGCAGCCAACGAAATCCATTCAGGCGCTTTAGCTTCTTTGCCCTTGCAGGGCTCATGGGGATGTAGGCCTCAATGTTTTGGATACCGGTTGAGTGGAAGGCAGTAGAGATATCACCCCAGGGAATTGCGACAGCAAACTTTTCACCTCGGCCAAAATCGATGGTGCGGGTAAGCTGCCCAAGGCCAATGGTTTCGATTTTGCCATTGCGTCGAATGGCGCCTCCCATACCGAGGCTTTCGATAGAGGTCTTGGCTGTACCGGGGCTTAAACTCGACTCCGAGTCGAAGCCAAGCGCCAGGTGCGTGGCTGACGGCAAAGCCTTGTGTAATGCGGCAGCGAGGCAATCAGTAGGAATGACATCGAATCCCGCACCAGGGCAAAGTACGATTCCCTTGGCTTTGGCTACATCATCAAGACGATGTGCGGTCTCATAAACGGAAATTTCACCAGTGATATCCTGGTAGTGGGTATGGGTGTTGAGGCAGGCCCTCATCATGGATTCAGCGGTAGCAGAAAATGGACCGGCGCAGTGGATAACCAGATAAACGTCCCGCAAGCTGCGTTCCAAGACTTCCGTATTAGCCAAGCCGATGGCCATGGCCGGGAGATTAAGGGCTTCTGCCAGAGGCTGTAATTTTTGAGCATTGCGACCAGCTAGAATGGGGCGATAACCCAGCGCTACAGCTTGGCGGGCAATCAGCTCACCAGTGTAACCATAGGCGCCATAGATCATAATATTCTTGTTGTTCACCGGTTTTCCTTGTGGGTTCGAGAGCGGGTTGTCCGAGAGGATCAAGCTTGTTTGTCAGGCGCCAAATTTTATCGATTAATATCGGCTTCTGTCTGACACGAGAGGTTATCCCTCTGGCATTAAATGGCGCAAGACAGGGATTAGAGACTGATTGGATTTATTTATTCTGGCGCTTTTTTTTAGTGGGTGTTATCCATCATTTCGAAGGCTTTTTCGAGTTTAAAGCGGGGGAATGTTTTTCCATCCTCTGAGACTGTGTCGCTAAACATAGCGTAAGGTCTAGCCGAAACAATATAGTTTCCGTAGAGAGCGCGATAGATCACCAGGAGCTCTTCTGTTTCGCTATGGATGGCCGTGTGCAGGACTTCGTAAAGATTTCCTTTGTAGTGGCGATAAAGGCCGGGTTTCATCAACAAATACCAAGTTAACTCAAATGGTGTGGAGACAGCTGTAGCTGCTCAATACGGCGGCCGTGGAGAATTGCTACACCGGAATAGCGATGTTCTCCAGTGGAAGTAAATTCAAACTCATAACTGCGTTGCAGGCTGATCTGGCCACGACGGTCACGCTTTAAGCGGGTGCGTACCAGCACAACCGTATCGTCGAGAAGTTGCACTCCCAGTTGTTTGCAGTGATTGGCCGCAGCGCGCCTGACATGTTCTTTTGCTGCCATATTGGCCCAGATATACCAAGCCACGGTAGCTAATAGTAATAACCAAAGTAGATTGTCGGGTGAGTAGTACATTGTTCTACAGTTGCTATGATCGCGATCCGCAAGAATAACACTGAAGGAGAGGCGATGTCTGGCACCATAATGATCACCGGCTGTAATAGAGGCATAGGCCTGGAGTTGACTGCCCAGTTTGCCAAGGATGGGTGGCGTGTATTTGCCTGTTGTAGAGATCTGAAAAAGGCCAATGAACTCAACGCGTTACAGGCTAAATACCCATTGATAGAGCCCATCCAGTTGGATGTAACCGACTATGAGCAAATGATTGCTCTCGGTAAGGCCTTGAAAGGGGAGCCTATCGATATCTTGCTCAATAATGCGGGATATTACGGCCCAAAAGGCACTGGTTTTGGCAAAGTGGACCGGGAAGAATGGCGCCGCGTATTGGAGTCCAACACCATTGCGCCATATATGATGGCGGAAACTTTTTGCGATAACGTATCGGCCAGCGACTACAAGCTGATAGCCATGATGAGTAGCAAGGTGGGCAGTATCGCCGATAACCGCTCTGGCGGTGGCTATATTTATCGAAGCTCCAAAACAGCACTCAACCAGATTGTTAAAAGCTTGTCGATTGATCTCCATGATCGCGGAATCACAGTTATGGCATTGCACCCGGGCTGGGTGAAAACTGCGATGGGAGGTCCCGGTGCCCTGATTTCAACGGCACAAAGTGTGGCGGCCCTGAAGAAACTGCTTACGCAAGCGGGTCAGGGTAAGAGTGGACGATTTTATAATTATGATGGCAGTGAAATCCCCTGGTAATCCCCATATCTCCTCAATTGGCCTCTGTTGATCACCTACTAAGAAAACGCCCTTTGGGTAGGTAGAACCACTCCCTGAATTTGCCGCATGTTTGTACCGATTGCAAGATTGGGCAAGGATGCGGAAGAAGTCTGCTACCCGCAAATTCAAAAGACGCGAGAAAATACACTTAATGGAGGGATGACTATAGCTCCTCCACTTATTGTTATCAGTAGTCAGCGTGGCGTAGAAAGCATTTAGGCAAGGAATTGCCAGTCATTAATGCGTGCAGCGGAGATTGAGAGAAAGTAATGAATAGCGTAACTGAAAGTCTCGAGCATAGTAACGGGCAATCTCAGGAACGTCTTTTTACTGGGTTGCGGATTTTTCTGAGTACCTCTTTGGCGATTGTGGCAGCTCAGCTTGTTGGTGTGCCCAGCTGGGTGGCGGCCCTGGGTGCTGTTACCTATTTTGCCAGAGGCGGCAGTTTGCGTTCCGGTGGCTATAACCTGGCCTGTGCAGTTACAGGGCTTGGGCTAGGATTGGTCGCAATTGTGGGAACTGCAGGGTGGCAACTGGAACAACCATGGTTAGCTTTACCTATGGCCTTATTATTATCGGCCATTGGGGCCTGGGCAATGGGTTTGGTTACTGGGGTTGGCAATATTATTAGTTATGGGATTGGTATCTTGGTCGCTTTCACAGCTCAGCAACCGATCTCTTTAGATGGTTATTTCCTGCTTATTACTGCTGCTGTACTTGGCGCGATAGTCGCGGGGTTGGTTGATTTTATCTTGCCGGGAAAACTCTTTATCTCTGGATCGACGAAAAGCAAATAACTTGTGGCTGTTGAAGACAGAGTGAGTACTCCGGTTTCCCATTACATCTGTGAAAGAAATGACCTGAGGTATCGGTAATGTTGAAGAGCATCGTATTTACAGGGGCCTTTGTTTTTTTAACTGCACTGGCTTTCACTGAGCCCGAGGCTTCCGGTCCTGAAGCAGAGTCTGAACTGGAATACCTTTTATATTAGGTTTAGTGAGTGTGAAGGATCTCTGAATTATCCGTTAGAGTTATCAGAAATAACCGTTAGAATGCACACGGGGGTGCAACATGGAAGCGACATATTGGCATGAGAAGTGGAAGAAAAATAATATAGCTTTCCACGAAGCCTGTGGTAATTCCTTACTGTCGGAGTTCTTTTCACAGCTTTCTCTCTCCAAAGGCGATAGAGTATTTGTTCCACTATGTGGCAAAACCCGTGATATCGCCTGGTTGCTTTCTGGAGGTTATCGAGTCGTTGGTGCCGAGCTGAGTGAAATGGCGGTAGAGCAACTTTTTCAAGAGATGGATATAACCCCAGAAGTCGAGCAAATTGCCAACCTTAAGCGCTATAAGGCCAGCAATATTGATATTTATGTAGGGGATATTTTCGACCTGAATAAGGAAATACTACAGGAAGTTGATGGTATCTATGATCGTGCCGCCTTGGTGGCGTTGCCACAAGACATTCGCCCAGTGTATGCCCAGCACTTGATGGCGATGACAAAAGTGGCCCCTCAATTACTGATATCTTTTGAGTATGAGCAGTCTGAGTTAGCGGGCCCCCCCTTCTCCATCAGCACTCAGGAGATTTTTGAGCGTTACAATGCGGATTACCACCTGAAGATGCTGGCCTCCAGGGATGTGCCAGGTGGCTTAAAAGGGCTGGTACCAGCGAGGGAAGTGGCTTGGCTGCTTACCAGGCGCTAGTCGCTTAGGGCTCACGAGGGCACAATGATGGTTAGCTGGGTAAATCAGGCAATGCCATTGTGCCGGCAATAAGCGCTTCTTTTTTATGCTTGGGCCACCTCTTGATGGCGATTTCCAATTTCAGTGCAGAAGATTTATCCTGAGTTTTTACCTGATATTCAAGTGTGAGAGGCCCTTTACCGCGAAGGGCCTTGGCCGCTTTGGCCCCGCCACCACAGTGCTCGGCAAAGCGTCGTTGAATATCTTTAGTTATCCCCGTATAGAGGGTACCGCTGGAAGTGCGGATTAAATACAAAAACCAGGCATCCATTAAAATCTTGTCCGCAAGGGGTTTTTCTCAGTTTCTTGTAGGTTAAAACGCATAGCTCAGTTAAAAAAGAGACTGCTGCTCGCCGGCTAGGGGTGGTGCATTAAATTGGCTGCTATCCAGGGATAGGCGCCGGTGATTTAACCCCAATTTCCTAATGGCGACAATAAACCGCTGCCGCAGTAACTGAGCGAAAACCCCTGTACCGGTTCTGCGTTGGGAAAAGTCACTTTGATAGTCCCGCCCACCGCGGCTCTGTTGTATCAGACTCATTACATGGTCGGCCCTTTGTGGGTAATGTAGTGATAGCCACTCACGGAAAAGTGGCGCCACCTCATGGGGTAGCCGCAGGAGGATATAGGCCGCCCTCTCGGCACCTGAATCCCGCCCGGCCTTCAAAATAGCTTCCAGCTCACAGTCATTAAGTGCCGGGATCATTGGAGCTGCAAGTACGGCCGTGGGTATCCCAGCCTTGCTCAATTGTTCGATAGTACGCAGGCGGGCAGAAGGCCCCGCTGTGCGGGGTTCCAATTTCCTTTTTAAATCCCTCTCCAGAGTAGTCACACTAATTGCCACCTGAGCAAGGTTGTCCTGTGCCATCTCAGCCAAGATGGGAAGATCCCGTAAAATCAGCTGGCTCTTGGTGACAATGGTGACCGGTTGTCGAAACTGCTGCATTACTGTAAGCAATGCCTGGGTTATGCCTTTCTCTTTCTCTAGAGGCTGATATGGGTCTGTATTCGCGCCTAGTGCTATGGGACTACAGGTGTAGCTTGGTTTGCGCAGCGTCTGCTCCAACAATACGGGCGCGTTAGCCTTAAAAAAGATCTTGCTTTCGAAGTCGAGCCCTGGGGAAAGATCCATATAGGCATGAGCTGGTCTCGCGTAGCAATAGACACAACCATGCTCACAGCCACGGTAAGGATTGATAGACTGAGTAAAGGGGATGTCGGGCGATTGATTGGTGGCGATAATCGACTTGGCCTTCTCTTCAATGGCGGTAGTCAGTAGTCGCTCCAGAGGCTCAGCCTCGGTTTGCCAACCATCGCTTTCCCGTGTACTGATGTGCTCGGCAAAACGACCAGTGATATTACTGGCGGCTCCGCGCCCTTTATGTAAGGGCTGAGGATTGTTTGATTCTATTTTTTTCATCGGAACTAGGGTGCTGTATGTTTGTACAGTTTACGGTTTTGGTTCAGTACAAAGCAATGGCCAATCAATCTTTGTAATTGTCTATCCGCGGCTACTTAGTCAGCTCACTCAGGAGATGGAATCTACGAATGGCTCAGGTCCAACCTTTCAGGATTGATATACAAGAATCTCAGCTGGCTGATATGCACCGAAGGATACGGGAGGCACGTTGGCCTGAGGCAGAAACCGTAGATGGATGGGCGCAGGGAATCCCTTTGAATTATCTTAAGGATTTCTGTGATTATTGGCTAAATGACTATGACTGGTATGCCACTCAGCAGAGGCTGAATCAATATGACCAGTTCATAACAACCATTCACGACCTGGAAATTCATCTAATTCATGTCAAAAGCAGTCATAGAAGCGCCACGCCAATCGTAATAACCCATGGTTGGCCCAGTTCTTTTGTGGAATTTCTCAAAGTGATAGGGCCCCTGACTGAGCCGACTCAATATGGGGGGAGTGCTGAGGAGGCTTTCCATGTGGTATGCCCATCGCTCCCTGGTTTCGCTTTTTCGGGTAAGCCTGTAACGACGGGGTGGGGTATCCCAAGAATTGCCGCTGCCTGGGATACCCTAATGCATCGCCTGGGGTATCAATCGTACTTGGCTCAAGGGGGAGATTGGGGCCGGTCGGTGACCACTGAAATTGGCATACAGAATCTGGGCGCGTGCAGGGCTATTCATATCAATAATCCCAAGGAAGAGCCAACCGCTGAAGCCTTGCATTGGCCCAGCGAGGAAGAGAAAGAGGCTCTGGCCGGAATACGATTCTTCAATTGTTGGGATTCCGGTTTTGCCAAGGAACAGAGTACCCGTCCTCAAACACTGGGGTATAGTCTTGCGGATTCTCCCATAGGACAGGCTGCCTGGATATTAGAGAAGTTTCATTTATGGAGCAATTGCCAGGGAACTTTGGAGAGTATTTTTACCAGGAATGAATTACTAGACAATATCATGCTTTATTGGCTGACAAATACAGCGGCCTCTTCTGCGCGACTATTTTGGGAAAGCTTCGATGCCCCCTATGGCCCCGATCAGGAAAAGGTAGTGCAATTGCCCACTGGAGTCAGTATTTATCCTGGAGAGATGGTAAGAATACCCCGTTCTTGGGCTGAGGGGCGTTATAAGAACATTTGTTATTGGAATCACTTGAAACGGGGAGGGCACTTTTCGGCTTTTGAACAGCCCGAATTATATGTCGAGGAAATAAGGGCCTGGAAGAGAAGCTTGCAGTAGAAGCTGGTTCACCCTACAAGGTGAGAGCCGCCCCCCCATAAAGCCCTCATCCATTTTAAGAGCCTCAGTGTTACGCAGGCAGAAACTGGCATAACCTGGCTATGTCAGAAATTGTTAGAATTTCTCTACTAATTGGCTATAGATTATTTATTCCGTCTCCAATGCGTAAGGGTTTTATTGACCTTAATGAATCTTATTTCCGAGATATCAATTATTTTGGGGCCAATTTGGAATTACGAGACACTTTCGGTTTCGGCCTGGGGGTTATATTTAGGTGGCATGGTTAGTCCGGGCCGCT
Source organism: Microbulbifer mixtoriginis (SeqCode) (assembly GCF_052466765.1). Lineage (NCBI taxonomy): Bacteria > Pseudomonadati > Pseudomonadota > Gammaproteobacteria > Cellvibrionales > Microbulbiferaceae > Microbulbifer > Microbulbifer mixtoriginis (SeqCode). The sequence continues at coordinate 952,768 of NZ_CP174289.1, read as the reverse complement.
CATCATCCCAAATCATATTGACGATTTTCCATGAATGCCCATCGTGATAAAGCTGAATGCTGTTAATTCCCCGTTTGATAAACTGGGTTTTATCACTATCTCTCCAGGCTTCGTAACTACTGAATGCATGAGCGATATTGCCGAAAGACTCAATAATATTGTGAATTTCTACCTCATAAAAAGCGGCATCTCCAACCACCCTCTGAAAATTTTCAGGGTAATCCTGGATATTCATGACCAGCGCCTGGGGATTACCTTCACGATCTAAAGAGGTTCGAATGACTTTAGCGTAAGGTGTGAATAGCGATAATTGTTTTTTCCAGTCGCGCTTGAACCCTTCTGGGCCAGAAATCACTTGATACAATTCTGTAAGAAGCACTCTGATTTCACTATGAGATCTCATTTCTAAATCCCTCTAGGTTTTTTAGGGGCTACTACTATTTTATTGTTTAACTTTTACCTGTAAAACATTTTGTATTACTTTCTGGCTCGGAAGGGAGCCAAGATAAGATTTTCCACCCTTCTTCAATTTTGACCAATGTATAAGTGCTGCATCGATGATCCAGAACCTGTTTTTCTGAGGTGTAGCGTTTAAGCAGTATTGTTGTAACGGACATATTCTCACCCTGAAAGAATGTCTTGAATTCAAGGATCTCGGAATTTTTATAGCCTCGCTTGGCTAGACCATCACGTATTTTAGATAGTACTTCTTCTACTTGTGCTGAATCTTGTGGGGTTAAAATGTGTGGGCCAAAGATAAAGTGAGGTGATTCTGTGAAGAAGTGAGATGCGGAGCCTTTTATGTTGTTCGAAGAAAATTCATTAATGAAGTCTGTGATATGTTCTTCGGCTGTGGGCTCTGCGAGTGATTGAAAGCTGGTACACATGAGCAAGGTTGCTAGGAGAATAATTCTTTTCAACTTGATTTCCTTTAGTTAAATTGGGGTAACTCTCTTAGGGTTCGCCATTCTCAGTAGCGCTTATTTATCTTGATTGCGTCCCAATAACAATCATTCTTTTAAGATGATAAATTAAATAATATTCGAGTGTAAATATGTCCTTGTTCTTAGCGATGTTTGGGTTTTCGCTCACTATGTCGATTACGCCAGGGCCTGTAAACATGGTGATCGTCTCATCTGGAGTGCAGTATGGTTTTGCTCGTACCATTCCATTTGTATCTGGGGCGACAATAGGATTTACCTTACTGCTTGCCATGATCGGCTTTGGACTTTACCAGGTACTGGAGCGTTATCCACAGGTGTTGCAGTATCTTGCTATCGCTGGATCACTCTATGTCATCTATCTAGGGTACAAGGTTGCCAGCGGGCCCACGGAAGAGATAGCTGTTGCTGAACGTACCCTGCCGCGCTTCCATGAGGGGTTTCTTCTGCAATGGTTAAATCCAAAGGCATGGATTGCCTGTGTATCTGGTGTTGCCTTGTTTTCAAGCCCTCAGAGTAACAGTTTATTTTATTTTGTGGGGATTTATTTTTTTGTCTGTTATTTGTCATTAACCGCCTGGGCTCTTATGGGGGATAGAATCAGGCTGGTGTTAGGGGCTGAAGTGAGAATTAAAATATTTAATAGAGTGATGGGGGCGTTGTTAGCAACTTCCGCAATCTATCTGCTATACAGTCAATTTCTTGAAAAATAGCGCCTTACAGCTAAGGTGCTTGACTGGTGAGCCGGATCTCTTGCGACCATATCGTTACATATATTCATTGATTGTGGTTTCTAACCCTGTGAGATTGATGCTCGCAATGACATAGGGAAGCCGGGAGGGGATATTGATTTATGATTAAGCCTTATATTATTTCTTTTCTATACTAATTGGCAGTAACCTCCCTTTAGGGGCGAGCCTGCTATGAAAAAAACAAAACCTTTTCGTAAGCTTGGCGCTCAGGAGGCTCTCTTTGTAGAGTTGACCGAGAGGTCTAATGGTGCAGTACAACTGGTTGTCTTCTTCAGAGCATGCAAGTCTATAGGTGTTGAAGAGTTAATGGAGGGGATGGAATACCTACATAATCGTCATCTTATGCTCCGTTCTCGTGTGGAAAAAAAATCTTATGCTCAATGGTTCTGTGATGTAGGATTCCGAGATATTCCTACTGAGATTAAGAGCGATACATCTTCTTTTGATTATCAAGCAGAGTTTAACCGCTTGGGAAATGAAATTCTTGAGTTGGATAAATATAGTTATCGCTTGACGATTTACACCGATAAGCATGGATGTGTAATGTGGGTTGCTCTTGTTGTAAGTCATGCTGCCATTGATGGACGTTCAGCATTAATTTTGATTCGTGATTTGGATAGGTTCTTGAGGGGGCAGCAAAAAAACCAGTTTTCCGCCTCCATAATGGATAAGTCTATGGTGGAATATATTAGCTCAAGGCAGAGGCTTAAAAAGCCACAATTATCCGTTTACAACAATAATTGTAAAACCGTAAAATGGCCGGTTGAAAAGGCTGAACATGCTTCCTCTCGGAGTGGGTGCTCTATTTATCGGCTTCTCCCTAAAAAGCTGCACGATCATTTTTGTTTGCTTGCAAAACAGGAGAATGTTCAAACCACTTCAATCTATAGTGCTATTGCTGTCCTCGCTGCAAGATCGTTACCAAGCTTCCATCCCATGACAGAATTAATGTTACCTATTAATGCCCAATACTTGTGTAAATCTCAAATAGATCAAGATGTTGTAGGAGAGTGTACGACTACAATAACTTTATCCTTATCCGCAAAAGATACCAGCCTCGATTTGTTGAGTCTTGCACGGCTAATACAAAAAAAAGTTCGTTTATGTTTAAGGCGTAAAAGTTTTTTTGAGCCTCCTTTGAAGCTCGATTATAGGCTCGTGGAGATAGAAGGTCTGGCTGAGTATTATGCTTCTGAAAAAAACTATTTCCCGTCAGGTCTTTGTGTTTCTAATGTGGGGGATGTGTTTGGGTATACGGGTTTATTGGAATTCTTTGATTTTGGTTTGGTTATGACTGTTCAAACTCATGGGGCGCACCCAATAATGCTGGTGACTTACGCTCTAGGTGGGGAAGGTGTTTTTGTTTTTGGTTATTGTGAGCCACTTATCAGTAAGGAGAGTGCGCTTAAATATGTGAAAACTTACATGGAATTAATTACCGATATTTCCAATAGTTATGCTGTTGAATAAAGCTGCTTTAAAAGTATAGCAGTTCTTCCTAAGTTTATAGTTAATAGATGCATTCCTGAATCCCCCAGTTTTTTACTCTCATTTGAGTTATTTCCAGAGTATAAGGTTTCTCAAGTTTGCGGTGATTGCCGACAGTAGAGGTTAGATAGGCTATTGATTGTAGATGAATAGATTTAAGGGTTTACAGGTATATTGACTGCACCTTGGATATCGGTCTCTTTTTGTTTAAAGAATTTTAAATGAAAATACGTTTGGGTGTGTCGATATTAAGTAATCTATTTATTTTTCTATACTAATTAAATAGTCATCTTAACCTGTGATGTACATCTGTGCAGGATTGAAGCTATGCAATCAGAGCCATATTCACGAGAGTTAGGTGCGGTCGAGGCCTTGATGGTCGAGTTTGCCAGGGAGTGTCATGGTGGGACTCAAATTGTCTCCTTTATTAAGGTACTTCAACCATTAAATGTGAAGACTTTGCAAGACGGGCTGGCCTGGGTGCACCATTTGCATCCTATGTTGAGAGCAAGGGTTAAATTGGGGGCGAATTTCGAATGGCATTGTAATGTGGACTTTAGCTCAATCCCTTTAGAAATTTATGTGCTTGAACATAGTTTCAATTTTGAGTTGGAGTATGTGAGGCAGTCTAAAAAAATTATAGATATAGAAAAGTATACTTATATGATTACACTTTACATTGGTAATAACCAGTGTGTGGAATGGATTTCCTTAGTTGCAAATCATGCGGCTATTGACGGTAGATCAATAATGGTCTTGTTCTTTTATCTAGATTTATATTTGAATAAAGGTGGAAACCTAGAGCTAGAGCCGCTGCCATTATATAAGCCTATAGAGGAATATCTCAAGGAAGCGGGGTACAGTGGTGGTGATCATCTGCTTCTACCAGGTAAGGACTATCTTGCATGGCCGGTCGAGCAAACCGCAGACTTGGCCAGGCGTCAAAGTAGAGCAATCCTGCGTACTCTATGTTTCGATGATGTAGAAAAATTAGCCTTAATAATCAAAGAGAAAAAAATAGGTTTTACTGCGCTGTTCAGTGCTTTGGCAGTTATTTCATCTCAGCAGTTGGCCAATCATCGATCCTGGACAGAGATCGTATTGCCAATGGATGTACGTGGTCTGTGTAAACCAAAGATAGGTTTAAATGTTATTGGGGCCTTTACCGCGATAACAACTGTGGAAGTTTCACCGCACAATTCTGGTGTGGGAGTTTTGGACTTGGCCATAGAAATACAAAATAATTTGAATGAAAGATTTAATCCCAGCGAGTTGAAAGGCTTGATTTTTGAGTCTAGTTGCAGGCTAAAAGATATCATGCAAGCTGCAAATGAATACTCCCATAAAAGAGAGTCATTTCCAGCGGGCATTTGTGTTTCGAATTTAGGCAGTATGAGAGGATTGTGTGGTGAATTGAAACATTTTGATATAGCTGCTGGTATGCTTGTTCAAAATCATGGTCACTACCCTATGATGGTGATTGCCTATACTACCAATCAAAATGGGGTATTTGTTTTTGGGTATTGTGAGCCACTTATTAGTAAAAATAGTGCGAAAGCTATGGCTGATCAGTATATGGAGTTATTGCAAGAGCTTGTTTGTTCCTCATGAGGTCTGAACTGATGAACCCTTGTTTGTTCAATTTTTAAATTGATATATTGCCGTTCATTTCCCCCCTTTCTCCTATACTGAATACTGATTGTATAGCCTTTCTATACGACAACTTCCACCAATGTAGGGCTCAAACATGCACTTAGAGCCATTTTTTCTCGAGCGGCATTCCCAAGATGCTAACTCTAAGAGGGTGACTGTCAGGTCGTATTTTGGGGGCCAAATTTCACTTTCTAAGCGGGGGAGCATCAAACCTCTGAGCAGTACTAGTGCTGACTTTCTATTGAGTAATGTTGTCCGGCAGGGTGAGAGATCCTTGTGATGTGGTTCGGTTGGATGAATATTAGTCATGAACTTTATCGGCATTTTTGATGAGTTATCGACCCTAATAAATTGTGATTGCTAGGAATTTTTACAAGTTGATCAAAGTCATCAAATCATATGTAGCTAAGGCCTTGTGGTTATTTAGGAGTTTATTAATTAGCTGGCGGGAAAGAGTTAATTTCATAGTGCTTTATACAGATGATGGCACAAGATTGTATCCTTCTGAGGAGATGGGTGATAGTACATTCCACTGGAGAGTAAACTTGTGAATGATGTGGTTGTCATTGTAGGGCAAGGGCTCTATTTGTCTGTGGCAGCAATTATTGGTTTGGGTATTTCCCGGATATTAAGAATTGATAATACACTAGGATGCTTATTGGCTGGTGTATTGGCTGCTTTTCTGTTACCGGTAATCGATTATGATACAGGGTTGAGGGCAACGAGCTTAAGGGAATTGGTTTTTTTTGTGATTTTGCCCGTTCTAATTTTTGAGTCTGCTTGGCAGCTTGAGCCAAGGATTTTAAAGCGCTGGATTGGTCCGATTCTATTGTTTTCGACTCTAGGGTTAGTCATTTGTGCCTTCCTGATCGCAGCAATTACTTATTATGGAATTGGCCATCCTGCGGGATTTCCCTGGATAGCGGCATTGTTGACTGGTGCTATTCTGGCGGCTACCGATCCTGTAGCGGTAGTGAATAAGTTGCGACAAGAAAAAACTGGGGAAGATTTACTTTCTCTTGTTGAAGGGGAAAGCTTATTTAATGATGCCGCAGCGGTAGTCCTTTATTCTCTGGTCCTAGGGTTGGCCACTTACTCAATTGTACAGGGGACCGGAGTAAGCGCTGAGGCTCCATCGCTGAGTGTTAGTTCAGTAACGCTGTATTTCTGCATGATATTCTTTGGTGGCGTTGCCGTAGGCTTGATTTTGGGGTTGCTGACAACACTGGTTATTTTGTTCCTACGAACACCAAGTGCAGCATTAATGACTCTAGTGATTGTGGCTTTTGGTAGCTTTTACCTTGCGGAAAGCATTTTGCATGTATCTGGTATTATTTCTGTTATGACCTGTGCCATAGTGGCTAGAGCCTGCTTGCGAAAACAAAGGAAAACCTATCTGGTAGATGCAGAAACCACTTGGGAGTGGTTGGGGCTTCTCTTTACTTCAATTATTTTTGTGATCATGGGGTTGGTCATTACTTTCGAAATGTTTACCCATCAATGGTTGGCGATGTTAATTGCCACGGCCGCAGCACTGGGCGCTCGGGCCCTGTCGGTGGTGCTGGTAGCACCATTAACGCGCTTCGTGGGTCCGCCAATTCCAAAGTCTTGGCGACTGCTGATGAGTTGGGGTGGCTTGCGTGGAGTGATTGCTGTAGCCCTGGTACTTTCCCTTCCCGTTGAATTGCCCTACTGGTGGACTATCCAATCTATGGTTTTTGGTGTAGTACTTTTTTCCTTGCTGGTGCAAGGAACTACCAGCGGGCGTTTAATAAGAAAGCTGGATATCTAAAGCTTAACTACTGGGTTTTTTCTGTTTGATTATGGGCAGGAGTAATCTGGGAATAAAGTTCGAGAGATGTTATTGATATTTCTGCTTAATTGCGTTGTGATTTAAGGTTTATCATTTGCTGTTGTGCTTTTCTATTTACGTTAAGGCGGTTTTTAGTAAGAGCCTGCTTCAGGTAGGGATGATTTGAATGAGATAAACTGGTTGGCTGTAGTTTTTGGGGACTCAAGCATTGGTAAATGCCCAATGTCTTTGATCAGCTGTAGTTGGGAGTTAATAATTTCTCTCGATAAGATTGTGCCTGCGCCAGGATGAAGTATTCTATCCTTATCGCCCCAGGTGATTAAAGTAGGCTTGGAAAACCCCTTTAATCTTCCCTCTAGTGGAGATGAAAATTTGATACTTCCATCTTTTATCTGATGAATATCTTTAAATATCTTTTGGTGCAGTGAAAAGTTATTTTCAGCTGTTTTTGATAGCTCTGATATTGCAAAGCCTGGTATAAAAGGTCTTTTGTGGAAAACATTATCTAATAGCGATTCATACTCCTCTCTGTTCTTGGACAGAATAACAGGTAATTCATCGCGTAAAATTTGCTCAAACATTGGACTGCTGGGTGAACTTTCCACTCCAAGAGGGTTTAAAAGCCATAAGCTATTTATCTTTTCTGGAAACTCTACAGCATAGTTTCCAGCTATGTATCCACCCATTGAATTGCCTGCAAGGTGAAAGTGCTCTAAACCCATTGCATTCACAAAGCTGTTCAGGCGTTGAGTTTGGGGTAGGACATCATAGTTTAAGTCTGGATCTTTAAAGCTCTCTCCAAATCCAGGTAAATCGGGTGCAATGATCTGAAAGTGTGGGGTTAAATATCTAGCTAAGCGAACCCAGTTATCTTTGTCAGCCCCGAAACCATGTAAGAGAACGAGCGGTGTACCTGACCCACCCTGCAAGTAACTAATTTCCCCCTCTTCAATTTCAATTTTTTTGAGCTTTAGGCCCGATATTTTTCTTTCAGCAAAAGTTCCAAGAGTGAAAAGTGTATGGGTAATGGAAGTTAAATTCATTGTATTGGTTGTAGTGGTTATAATTACTTAACTGAAAAATCGATGTTGCTCAGTAGGATATTGATCATTCATTGATCAGCCCATTTGATTGATATCCACATTGGTTATAAATTTTGAGTCAACGATTTAGTTGTTTGAAGTTTGTATAATCCTTCAATACTAACAGGGCTGTAAAGGCTATCAAATTGGAATGTATGATATGGACCTATTTTGGCACATAATATTTCCTCAAGAGAAGATGTTGGATTTCTGCTAACTTGCAGAGAAAGGATGCCGGGTTCAATAGATATGCTATGAGCATATTGCTAGGTTGCCATTGCCAGCCAGTGTTGTTTTTCGTGTCTAAAGCATTTAATTGCCAATCACTCTTTTTTAGATCAACATAATTGGATTGTCTAATGCTATCCATAACGCCACTGAGAGCAAGCTCAAAGAAAATAGCATTCCCTGTACTCTTTGGCTTCTATCATTAGTGGCGAATTTTGCGAGTGCACTTCCGAATACAATCCAGCAGAGGTGTGTTGATAGATTAAGGATAGTCATTAGTGCGATTAGTAATAGGATGGTTGTGGTGGGTTCGTACTGAAGGTTAGGCGCAAAGATAGAAAACATGGTAAATGTTATAATCCAGCCTTTAACGTTTAGAATTTGAATCAACATTCCATTCCATATTGAAATCTTCGGCGCTTCTCCCTGGCTCAGTGGCGACTTAGGTTTGGCGAAATGATAAGCGAGATAGATTAGATAGATTACACCGCCAACTTGAAGTGCTCTTAAGGCAAAAGGGTAGCTGGTTAACCAAGTCATTAAGCCAAAGCCAACTAAGAACCCTTTCACAATAAAAATAAAATCTATTCCGGCCATTAGTGGCAGTGACCTGCGGATACCCAAGCTTGCGCCGGCTGCAGCGAAGGTGATATTGGCAGGACCAGGGCTAAAGATAAGTGGAAACATAACAGCCATCCACGCGAGAACAAATTTCATACTCATAAGACGTACCTATGCCAAACATTCAGAAGTTACCAGTTGAGGGTTGTGGAAACAGCTTTACTGGCGGTGAGGGATGAGTCTATAGAGAGGAGCTATTACTATCTTGTATAAAATTGCGCTATATCGATTTTAGATAACGCCCAGGCGTAATACCAAAAGTCTTCTTGAAGTTTCTACTCATATGGCTTTGATCAAAGAAACCACACTCAGTTGCTGCTGTGGCAGCATTTAGCCCTTGCTGTAGCAAAAGGCGGGCCTGATGAATTTTGTAAAGAACCAAAAATTGATGGGGAGCTATACCATAGTGCTTGCTAAAGCAGCGGATTAATTGGTATTGGCTCATTTCCGTGAGCTGACATAGTTGCTCAAGCGTTACGTTGTATTGCCAGTGATCACACAAATAGTTGCGGATTTTTATTGCGGCTGAGATATCTTTTGTATTTCGAGGGCTGATGTTCTGGTCGCCATGATTGGCGAATAGCTTGGTAAGCGCCAACGTTAAAAGGCTATCTACGGCAAGCGGTAAGTGAGTACCATTCAGGCTGCAGTGAAGTTGAAAGAGTAGCTTGAAAAGCTCAGGATCATGAATAATAGGGCCCTTAAGGAAAGGCATCGGGGTTTTACCAGGGCTACTATGTTGCCGCAATATTTGTGTAACCAGCTTTGTATCAAAATAAAACATCCGGTAATGCCAGCCTTGCTCGCTACCGCTGTAACCTGTATGTATTTCACCGGGGTTAATGGCGACAATGTTCCCCTGGGGGATGATATTACTTTGCCCGCGATAATCTAATTTCTCCGCGCCTGCCTGGATAATGCCAATGGCTAATTCATCGTGCCAATGTTTATTAAAGGCAAAACTGCGAAAGTGTGCATGAAATAGTTCTATGCCACTGTGTTTTGGGCTACGCCAAATCGCCGAAAATTCCTTTTGCATCTATAGGTCTAATTCATCAGATCTTATTTATCAATACAGCTGTTTCAGCTGCGAGCATTACAAGATACAAAAAGAGGAAGAGCTGGGCAAAAAATCTATTAGTAGAGGGGAAAGCGGGAGGTAAGGCCGTGGAGTTATCCACGGCCAAGAGCAATAGTTATTGCCAGTTGAGGATCACTTTGCCGGACTCACCAGAGCCCATGGTGTCGAAGCCTTTCTGGAAATCGTCGATTGGGAACTGGTGGGTAATAATCGGGGTCAGGTCCAGACCGGATTGAATCAGGCTGGCCATCTTGTACCAGGTTTCGAACATTTCGCGGCCGTAGATCCCTTTTATGATCAAACCTTTGAAGATGACCTGGCTCCAGTCAATAGCCATTTCTCCGGCGGGAATACCGAGCATGGCTATCTTGCCACCGTGGTTCATTGCCTCGAGCATATCGCGGAAGGCAACGGGAACCCCGGACATTTCCAAGCCCACATCGAAGCCTTCGCTCATGCCCAATTCTGTCATCACATCTTTAAGGTTTTCCTTGGAGACATTCACGGCACGGGTGGCCCCCATCTTGCGGGCCAGATCCAGGCGATATTCGTTGATATCAGTGATGACCACATGGCGTGCGCCAACATGTTTGGCGACTGCTGCGGCCATAATGCCGATAGGACCGGCGCCGGTGATCAATACATCTTCGCCCACCAGATCGAAAGAGAGGGCGGTGTGTACGGCGTTACCGAGGGGGTCAAAAATGGAAGCCAGCTCATCGGAGATGTTGTCTGGAATTTTAAAAGCGTTTAATGCCGGGATTACCAAGTATTCGGCAAAAGCGCCCTGGCGGTCCACACCAACACCGTAAGTGTTACGGCAAAGGTGGCGGCGGCCGGCGCGGCAGTTACGGCAGTGGCCACAGGTGATATGCCCTTCGCCGGAAACGCGGTCGCCCACTTCAAAACCGGCAACTTCCTGGCCCATACCAACTACTTCACCCACATATTCGTGCCCCACTACCATGGGCACTGGGATGGTCTTTTGCGACCACTCATCCCAGTTATAAATATGCATGTCGGTGCCGCAGATGGCGGTTTTGTGAATTTTGATCAGCAGGTCGTTATGGCCCGGCTCGGGGATTTCCACATCGGTAAGCCAAATACCCACTTCAGACTTCAGTTTAGAAAGTGCTTTCATTGTCATTAAAACTACAAAAAGAAAGGCGCAGCACCATCTGGCAATAGGATTGATCCGTTGTTAGACAGCGCCGCGATTATTTGGGAATTAAATAATTTTCAGCTCGCGGCCCACTTCAATGAAGGCATCAATGCACTGATCGAGTTGCTCTTGAGTGTGCGCCGCAGACATCTGGGTGCGAATACGGGCTTGGCCTTTAGGTACTACAGGGTAGAAGAAGCCCACTACATAAATGCCGCGCTCCAGCATCTTGTCTGCCATTTTTTGAGCCAGAGCGGCATCGCCGATCATGACCGGAATAATTGGATGGTCGGCACCAGCCAGGGTGAAGCCAGCTTCGGACATACGCTTGCGGAAATACGCAGAGTTTTCGCGTAACCGCTCCCGCAGTTCGCCACCTTCCATTAGCATATCGAGCACTTTCAGGGAGGCAGTGACAATAGCTGGGGCTACTGAGTTGGAGAACAGGTAGGGGCGAGAGCGCTGGCGCAGCAGATCGATAATTTCCTTGCGGCCAGAGGTGAAACCGCCGGAAGCACCGCCCAGGGCCTTGCCCAGAGTGCCAGTAATAATATCGATACGATTGATGACATCACAGTATTCGTGGGTGCCACGGCCGTGTTCACCGAGGAAGCCTACCGCGTGGGAGTCGTCGACCATCACCAGGGCATTGTAGCGGTCAGCCAGATCGCAAATCGCTTTTAGGTCGGCGATCACACCATCCATGGAGAAGACACCATCGGTGGCGATCAGCTTGGTTTTGGCGCCTTCGGCGTCAGCTGCCTGTAGTTGTTTCTCCAACTCCGCCATATTGTTGTTGGCGTATCGGTAGCGCTTGGCCTTACACAGGCGCACGCCGTCAATAATTGAAGCGTGGTTCAGGGCATCGGAGATTATTGCATCCTCTGGACCCAGCAGGGTTTCGAAAAGGCCACCATTGGCATCAAAACAGGAGGTGTAGAGGATGGTGTCTTCGGTGTGTAGGAATTCTGACAGGCGCGATTCCAGTGCCTTGTGAATGTCCTGGGTACCACAGATAAAGCGCACTGAGGCCATACCGAAACCGTACTGGTCCAGGCCTTCTTTGGCGGCTTTGATCAGGTCCGGGTGATCGGCCAGGCCCAGGTAGTTATTGGCACAGAAGTTCAGTACCTGGGTGTCGTTGTTCACCTGTATCTCGGCGGCCTGCTGGGAGGTAATGATCCGCTCCCGCTTATAGAGGCCGTCGGCTTCAATTTGTTTTAGCTCGTTGCGCAGGTGCTCAAAGAATTGTTCTGGCTTGGACATGATATTGTTTTTAGCTCCTGTCGGGTGCTCGTGGCACTAGGTATCTGGCGCGAATCAAAATGGCGCCACTGGATTCTCGTTTATCCCGCCAGCTCGCAGGCCTTGTGGGCAGTGATTGGCTGCTCACTGGCACGGCAGCTGGTGGCGAATTTTAAAGCTTCTTCCGCGGTGTCGAACAGTAGTTGCCACAACAATTGCCGATCGGCCCGTCTCACGGCTCTCACCGCGGTGCGGCTGCGTTGGTTGGCAATTTGAATTTCTATAACGTCTTTACTGGATAACGGTGATTCGGACATGGTCCCTCCAAGGGTAAAACTTTGGAGGGCTGACGTGGAAGCGGCGAAAGGGTATTCGCTAATCCGGTTGGATTGCTCTTGTAGAGCCCCATCCTCCCCGCAGGCTTTGGTGTGCCAGCAGAGAGAGAACCACCTTGCCCCGGTCGGCAGGTTGGCGTTGGCGTCAGCCACTCTCGTGATGTGCGAGCAAAGATAGCGGGGAGGGGATTGGCAGTCAACTGCACCGCCCACGATTGCAGGCGGTGCAGAAGTTTATGCCGGCAGTTGCACGGATTTCAGTTCGATAAACTCGCCGAGGCCGGCCTCGCCAAATTCGCGCCCGTTGCCAGAGCGCTTGTAGCCGCCAAAGGGTGCGTCGTAATTAAACTCGCCGCCATTGACGAAACATAGGCCTGCCTCGATGCGGCGCACCAGAGGCATGGCGCTCTCTGCATCTTTTGCCCAAACACCGCTGGATAGGCCGTATTCGGTGTCATTAGCGATGGTAATTGCCTCATCCATATCCTTGTAAGGGATCAGGCAGGTCACAGGGCCAAAGATCTCTTCTCGGGCGATGCTCATATCGTTGTGTACATCGGCAAATACTGTGGGCTTCACATAAAAGCCCTTCTCCAGCCCAGAGGGCACCTCGGCGCCGCCAGTGACCAGGCGTGCACCCTCGTCGATACCCTTCTGGATATAGCCGCGCACTATCTCGCGCTGGCGCGCGGAAGAGAGTGGGCCCATAAAGGCATTTTCATTGGTGCCCATGGCGATGTCTTCGGCTACCTGGCGGGCGATTTCTACCGCTTCGTCATAGCGTTCGGCAGGTACCAGCATACGGGTGAGGGCGGTACAGGTCTGGCCACTGTTGATAAACACATCTTCACAGCCCCAACGCACGGCGGCTTCCAGATCTGCATCGGGGGTGATAATCAGAGGGGACTTACCACCTAATTCCTGGGTTACGCGCTTCACCGTGGGCGCAGCGGCCTTGGCCACTTCCACACCGGCGCGAGTGGAACCGGTGAAGGAGACCATATCGATACCGGGATGGGCAGAGAGTGCCGCACCCACTTCGGAGCCGGCACCGGGTACCAAGTTGAAGACGCCGGCGGGGACTCCTGCCTCTTCAATAATTTCCGCCATCACAAAATCTTGCAGCGGCGTGATCTCGGCGGGTTTGGTGATCATGGTGCAGCCGGCGGCCAGGGCCGGGGCCACTTTGCCCACAAACTGGTGCAGTGGGTAGTTCCAGGGAGTGATAAAACCACACACGCCCACGGGCTCGCGGAACAGTACGGAATGGCCGGCCTTCTCTGTTTTTTCCATTTCTGCGGTGCGCTCGGCGTAGTAGCGCATGGCATAGATAGGGCCATCCACATGCAACCAGCGGGTGATATGTTCGGGGCAGCCGAGTGTCTGGGACACGGCCTGAACCAGATCTTCCTTGCGTTTTTCCATACCGTCGGCAATGGCGTTGAGCAGTTCGCGGCGCATCTGTGCGGTGCTGTTGCGCCAGCTGTGGAAGGCTTGGCGCGCGGCTTCCACGGCGAGATCCACATCTTCGGCCGAGCCTTCGGCCACTTGGCAGATTAATTCTTCGGTGGCCGGGTTGATCACCGGGTGAGTCCCGGTACCCAGAGGCTCGCGCCATTCGCCGTTAATAAACAGCTTGCCCGTGGGCAGTTTGCTGAGATCTGTCATGTCACGCTTCCATTTGTTCTGCGCCTGAAGGCGCGCTGATTTCGATCAGGGTTGGGGTCTGGCGGCCCAGGGCATCGGCTACTGCTTGCGCCAATTGGCCGGGCTGGTCGATACGACAGCCCTCGGCGCCAAAGGCCTTGGCCAGGGCAACAAAATCCGGGGTGCTCAGGTTTACACCTTCCTGCGGCACTTCCGCCGCATCCATAAAGTCGCGGATTTCGCCGTAGCCGGCGTTATTCCATACCAGGATGGGCAGAGGTAAACGTTGCTCAACAGCCACCGCCAATTCGCCCAGGGTAAACATCAGGCCGCCATCGCCGATCAGGGCGATCACATCCCGCTCGCTAGAGAGCTTGGCGCCAACTGCCGCAGGCAGGGCGAAGCCCAGGGTGCCATAACCGGTAGTGCAGGTCACATGGCTACGCGGATGATATAGGGGCAGGGCGTGGTTAGTGTTATAGGCCAGCTGGGTGGAGTCTGTCACCAGGATACCGTTTTCCGGCAGGGCTTCGCGCAGGGCCTCAACCCAGGGGAAGCGTTGTTCGGAGCCATCCCACCATTCTTTACGACAGTCTTTTAGTAACTGGGCTACCTCTTTTTCAGAATGTTCGCCTGCTGTTGCATCGCGTTGGATCAGGGCGGCTTCCAATTGCTGCAGGCTCTCTTTGGCGTCAGCACAGATCGCCAGATCCGGTTGGGCGTTGCATACCAGCTGTGCAGCATCTATATCGATACGAATCAGTTTGCCGGAGAAGGCGTAATCGTCCCGCACCAGGTTGCGATCGGTTTCAGAGAGTTCGGTGCCCACGGCCAGCACCACATCCGCATTCTGCACGCGGTTGCGTACACAATCGAAACTCAGATTGGCACCGCCACACAGTGGATGGCGTTCATCCACAACGCCCTTGGCGGCCAGAGACAGAAATACCGGGGCAGCAATTTTTTCAGCAATTTGGGTAGCCGCTTTGCCGGCGCTCTGGGCACCGCCGCCGAGGAGGATGACCGGGCGCTGGGCGGATTGCAGCCATTCGGCGGCCGTGGATATAGCAGCGCTATTTGCCGCCGGGGCCATAGCGGCTGGTGCAGCTTTGTAGTCTTCCAGTTGGCCGGGCATGGGAGCCGGGAACAGGTCGATGGGGATTTCGATATGCACAGGCCCCGGGCGGCTGGACTGCAGCAGCTGGAATGCCCGTGCCATCACCTCTGGTAATTGCTCAGCCTGGCTGAGCGTGTGCTGCCAGATACAGAAGCCGCGGCTGGCATCACTCTGTTGTGGCAGTTCATGCAGGCGACCGCGGCCCATGCCCAGGTCTTCGCGGCGATTGATTGCGGAGATCACCAGCATGGGAATCGAATCGGAATAGGCTTGCGCCATGGCGGTGGCGGCGTTGGTGAGACCGGGGCCGGTGATCAGGAAGCAGACACCAATCTTGCCACTGGCACGGGCATAGCCATCCGCCATAAAGGCGGCACCCTGTTCGTGGCGCGGAGTGATATGCATCAGGTCACTGCCGGGCAGACCTCGGTACAGTTCGATGGTGTGGACACCGGGGATGCCGAAGACTTTTTCCACCTGGTAGTCGCGCAGCAGGCGCATGAGCACCTGGGCGCATGTGGGCGCAGAGGACATAGCCACCATTTTCCTTATTTGTGTAAAAATGCCGTGAGCCTAGCGGCCCACTAAAAAGCACGCAAGCGCCCGCAGAGTCTGCACCTGCGAGGGGAAATACGCAGGAAAATTGAGATTCGTCCCGTATCGCGACAGGAAACTTGGCGCTCGAGCCGCAAGATTCCTTGTGTAAAGGGAGTTGCGATACAAGAAGATTTGTCGCGTAGCTGGAATAAAAATCGCTTTGCTTCAGCTGGCTGGATATATTTTGAGCTTGAATAACTTAGGAAGTAGCACCATGGAAATCGATCAATGGCGTCGTGAATATCTGCTTGGCGGTTTGCGCCGTTCGGAGTTAAAAGCCACCCCGGTGGAGCAGTTTCGCGAATGGCTTGAGGAGGCACTGGCGGCCAAACTTTCTGACCCTAGTGCCATGTGTCTGGCCACGGCCGATAGCAGCGGCCAGCCCACCCAGCGCATTGTATTGCTAAAAGGTTTTGACGAGCGCGGCTTTGTTTTTTACACAAACCTGCAGAGCAAAAAAGCGCATGATATGGAGAAGAACCCGCAGGTATCCCTGCTGTTCCCCTGGCACAGCCTGGAGCGTCAGGTCATTGTTAGCGGCAATGTGGAGTCGGTGACGCGTGAGGATGCCGAGCAGTATTTCCAGTCCCGGCCACTGGAAAGTCAGCTGGCCTCCTGGGCCTCGCGCCAGAGCCAGCCACTGTCATCCCGTGAGGAACTGCAAAAACAGTTTGACCAAGAAAAGGCGCGCTTTGCAGATGGACAAGTGCCGCTGCCAGATTTTTGGGGCGGTTATCGGGTAGTGCCACACTCGGTGGAATTTTGGCAGGGTGGTGCCAATCGCCTGCACGACCGCTTTATTTATCGCGCCGATGATAGAGGTTTGTGGACGCTGGATCGTTTGTCTCCCTAATGGCTGCAGAATTTTAGCTAAAGTGTGGCGTGGAAAATTTGAGCGGGGTTATGACTCCGCTTTTTGCTTTGATTTTTATCATTTTACATTCAGGCAAAATAGAAAAGGGTAATGAATATTTGCCAAATTAAAAAAGCTTACCCATTAAAATGTCATTTTAAGGCTGCAGGTTAAATAGATGTTTTATTCTATAAATACTGCATTTATTAGTAGGGCGGGTCAGGCCTTTTTTTCGCCTTCGCGATTGAGAAAATCCAAGCCTTTGATGAGGGCCTCAACCCGGCTTTCTACAAAACAATCCTCGTCCATCCAATCCCGGATATGTAATTTCTCCAACCTGTCCAGTGTTGGCTCATTGGGGCAGTACAGATAGACTTTGCAACCCAAACTAATGGCATCACGCATGGTGTTTTCCAGTGCCAATGCAGCGGTGGTATCAATCATGGGTACTGTACTTAAATCCATAATGATGACTTTAAATTTACCCACTGCGGCTTGCTGGCGAGTAATGGCCTTGGATACACCAAACAACATTGGGCCCGATAAAAAGAAAAACAGGATCTGGCCTTTCGATTGCCGCAGCATCTCCCTTTCCTGCCGGTTGAGGGGGTCGCCTTCCTCGACATCAGAAATCGCTTTAACACTTTTTTCCTGGATACGGCTGAGCCGCTCAATGGTGATGATATTGACGAGGAATACACCAATGGCCACGGCATAAATCAAGCCCACAAACACGGTCATCAGCAGAACGCTGTACATAATAAAGGTTGGGAATATTGCCACCTGGTGATGGTGAACGCGTCGGATATAACTCCAGTCGAGAATATTAATGCCGACGAACACCGCGATACCGGCTAATACCGCCATAGGAATCGGTTGCGTCAGGGGGGCAAACCAGAGCACTACCAGCAGTAGAATCAGCGCACGCACTATACCGGCCAGAGGAGAACGTGCCCCTACCTGAATATTCACCACGGTCCCCATAGTGGAACCCGCGCCGGGCAGCCCGCCAAACAAACCGGATACGGTGTTAGCGATGCCCTGGCCGATCAATTCCCGGCTGGGGTTGTGCTCCCTGCGTGTCAGGCTATCGGCTATTACCGCAGTTAACAGGGTATCGAGACAGCCCAGAGTGCCGAGCACCAACGCTTCAATCAGCATGGTGGACAACATATCAAAAGTGATGTTGGGTAAAACCAGGGAGGGCAACCCACTGGGAATTTCGCCGATGCGCCGGATCTCTTCGTTGTCGAACAACACCATGGAAAGCAAGGTAATGGCGACTAGTGCCACCAGTTGGGGTGGAACCAGCTGTTTGAGTTTCTTTGGTAAAAAAAACAGCATTCCGAGGGTGAGTAAACCGAGGAAGAGTTCCCCATAGTGGGTATTTCTGACTAGCTCCGGCAGTTCCTGCACGGTTTCCATCGGCCCGCCAGCGGGCGTGGGTTGGCCGAGTAACGGACCAATCTGCAAAATTACCAGAATAATACCCACCCCGGACATAAATCCTGAGACCACGCTGTAGGGCATCAAGACAATATATTTGCCAAGCTTTAACGCCCCCAAAGCAATTTGAAAAATGCCCGCCATGATGACCACGGTAAAGGCCATTGCCAGTCCCTGGTCGGGGTGCTCTGCCATCATGGTGGTGATCACCGCAGCCATTACTACTGTCATGGCACCGGTAGGCTCAGAGATTAAGGTTCGGGTACCCCCAAACGAGGAGGCAAATAGCCCGATCAGAATGGCCCCCCACAGCCCTGCACTGGCTCCTGCCCCGGAAGCAACCCCAAACGCCAGTGCCATGGGTAGCGAAACCACGGCTGTGGTGACTCCACCAAAGAGATCCCCTTTGAGGTTCACTCCCTCAAATCTACCCATCAACAAGGCCGCGCCTCTTCGTGGATTTCGAATGACTCTAAGGATATGGCAGTTATGTGGAACTGCCAGAAGGAGGGTTGTTTTACGGCCAGTCTATTTGTGTGGTTTTCAGCACTTGCCTTTCGTGTGCTTGCACTCTCTGGCTATTTTTGTGCAGGGACGCTTAGAATATCGCGCCAACCAGCTTGCGGGAAATACCGTATAAAAACCCGTTGGTACGACTGTGCTTGATCAAGTTTTGAGAAAAATAGGTAGGGGGATTTATGGCCATTATTGGTATTGACCTGGGTACCACCAATAGCGCCTGTGGGGTTTTAACGGAAGATGGCGTGAAGCTGATTCCCAATCGCCTGGGAGAGGCCTTGACCCCATCGGTGGTTGGTTTGGATGACACTGGCAAGCTAGTGGTGGGGAAAACCGCAAAAGAGCGCCTGATCAATCACAGTGATACCACCGTTGCCGCCTTTAAACGCCTGATGGGCACCGATCATCAAGTCAAACTGGGTCGCCAACAATTTACTGCTACTGAACTTTCCGCCTTGGTACTGCGCTCTCTCAAAGAGGATGCAGAGGCTTTCCTGGGGGAAGAGGTCAGCGAAGCGGTAATCAGTGTGCCCGCCTACTTTAACGATAACCAGCGCCAGGCGACAAAATTGGCTGGAGAGCTGGCAGGCCTCAAGGTAGAGCGCCTGATCAACGAGCCTACTGCTGCGGCAATTGCCTACGGCCTGCACGATAAGCGGGAGGGGAATTTCCTGGTGCTAGACCTGGGCGGTGGTACTTTCGATGTCTCCATCCTGGAATTCTTCGATGGCATTATGGAAGTACATGCCAGTGCTGGGGATAACTACCTGGGCGGTGAGGATTTTGTCGAAGCGATGATCGATAGCGTTCTGGAAGAATTGCAGCTGAAAAAATCTTCCCTGAAACCGCGCGAACTGCAGAACCTGTATATGCAGATGGAAACGGCCAAGCGCCGTATCAGCCAGCAGGCAGAGCAGTTACTTAAATTAAACCTCGGTGGACGCGAACTCGAATGGAAAGCGACTCCCGAATGGTTTGAGAAACTCAGTACCCCGTTACTGCTGCGAGCCAAGCGTCCGATTGAGCGCGCCATGCGCGATGCTGATTTGCCGCCCGCTAAAATTGACGAAGTGGTATTGGTGGGCGGTTCCACCCGCCTGGCACTGTTCCGCTCTATGGTGGGACGTATGTTTGGCCGCTTACCCTCCTGCCACCTGGACCCAAATACTGTTGTCGCCATGGGAGCGGCCATTCAAGCCGGGCTCAAGGAAAAAAACTCCGCGCTGGATGATATCGTCCTCACCGATGTATGCCCCTACACCCTGGGTACCGGCATCGTGAATGAAGACAGCCCGCAGCTGGGCAATTACTTCCTGCCGATTATTGAGCGCAACACCGTGGTACCTGTCAGTATTGTGCGTAGCGTCTGCACTGCCCGCGATGATCAGAACGAAGTTTGTATCGATATTTACCAGGGGGAAAATCGCCTGGTAAAGAAAAATGTTTATCTGGGCGAGCTCACGGTGCCGGTACCCAAGAAACCCCGGGGCGAGGAAGTGGTGGAAGTGCGCTATAGCTATGATATGAACGGTTTGCTGGAAGTGGATGTCACCGTCGTTTCCACCGGTAAAACATATAATAAGTTAGTGGAATTTACGCCGGGCGCCCTGAATGAACAGGATAAAGCCCAAGCGTTGGGAAAACTGGCCAAGCTCAAATTTCATCCCCGTGAAGATGAGGAAAACCGGGCGCTACTCGCCCGTGGTGAACGCTTGTATGAAGCGAGCCTCGGCGAGCAGCGCGATTATATAGCTAAATTGCTCGCCAGCTTCGATCGGGTTTTGGATAAACAAAACCTGGTGGAGATTGGCAAGGCGCGTACCGAACTCACGGAGATTTTCGATAAGCTCGACGGTGAGGACTGGATTTAATGAGCCCCTGGGAGATACTCGAGCTAGCACCCTGCGATGATGCGCGGGCGATCAAGCGCGCCTACGCAAAAAAACTGAAGCAAACCCGCCCGGATGAAAAGCCCGAAGAGTTTCAGCAGTTACACAGCGCCTATAAATGGGCCCTGAAAGCCGCTGAGGAGCTTAAAGAAGAGAAAAAGGAAAGTGAGGAACCGCAAAGTACCGAGGTGCTTGCGGAAGTTGCAAGTGCTGAGCGGGCTGCACTTTCCCCTGAGGCCGTGCAATTACAGGGTCAAGTAGAGCCCCAGGTGCAACAAAATAGTGAGCCAAATCATCAAGACCACTCCCCAGTCTCTTCAGAAGCTATTGAGCAAGCTCCATCAAAAGACACTCTTGACCTGAATCAAGCCCAGGATCAGGAAACTGGGGGTGAGAGACAGCAGGGGGCCTCTACAGAGAAACATGCTGAAGAGCAGCATCCTGAAGTTAAGAATGCACAAGAAGATAATGTGCAAGAAAATCCTATTGAAGAGGATGACACTGAACAAGACCCACAGCGAGCACTGCGAATTGCCGAGTACCATCGGGTGTTGGAGCAAGTGGATAGGCTGCTGCAAGCGCCCAGTAAATTCAATGTAAAAGAGAATTGGCGTTTTCTCACCGATACACCTTATATGCTCGATGAGGAATATAATTGGAATCTGGGCCTTTCAATCTTCGAACGTTTTGCCAGAATAAATTTGCAGGCTAGTGAAGTTACCTCTAAAGGTAAAAAACAAGCTCAGATTTCTAACAATATTCTTCAGTACTGCAATAGCTTGTTCGACTGGAATGGTAATGCCTCCTATTTATACGGCGCCTTGGGCGAGTCCCTTTGTGATTGCATTTTTAATTCGCTGCATAGCGAAGAAGTTACTGTGGACCCCGCCCAAGGGCTCCGAGGTGGGCGCAAGCTGATCCGGCAGAAAATAACTCAGCCGGAAGAAACCTACGATCAATACTACTTTGGCCACTTGCTGGCCCGAGGCGTTGCTGTCTTACTGGATGTATTGTTGTTGTACGTCGTGGTTGGCTTTATCGCCTCCATTGTGATGATGAAGGTATACGATATGCCAGAAGGCGCCGCCATAACCATGGCGTTGGGAATCTGTTGCCTGGCCTATCTGCTGATGGCCTGGATTGCAGAGAGCTCCCGCTTTCAGGCGACGCCGGGTAAATATTTGATGGGCTACAAAGTCACCAACAAAAAATTTGAGCGAATAGGTTATGGCCACGGCCTCTGGCGCCTACTGAGCTTCACCCTCACCCTACCGTTGGGCAAGATCGGCTGGTTGATTAACTGCTTCTTAGGTGGAAACCTGATGCACGATCGCCTCAGCGCAAGCCATGTCATCAATATGCGTAAATCCCGCGAGGAGTATTTGCGTAGATTGCGGGGGGAGGGGTGATGCCAGTAGTCACAAAAGAAAATGCTGCCCACTACTCCTGGGGAGAGGGCTGCGATGGCTGGCACTTGGTACGAACCAATTCTCTCAGTGTGATTCAGGAGAGAGTGCCTCCTGGTTGCTCAGAAGTTCGACACCTGCACCGGCAATCTGAACAGTTTTTCTTTGTACTACAGGGCACGGCCACGATTGAATGTGGTGGTGAAGAGTATTTGCTCTCTCCCGGCCAGGGTTTGCATATAGCCGCTGGGATTCCTCATCAGCTGTTCAATAAGACCTCCATAGATTTGGTTTTTATCGTTACTTCAATGCCGCCTAGCCATGGGGATCGGGTGGAGTTGTAGAGCAAATTTATTAGTGCAATAAAGACTTGATTGGCTGCTTGCTCATTTTTAAGCAGTTTTGCTTTTCTAGAGGTTATATGACATTTAAAGCAGATGTTCTTGCGGCAGCCAAACTGAAGGCGGAAGAACTTGAAGATTGGAAGTTTGTATCTAAACGGTATCAATCTCGCCCGGTAAAATTTTGTGACCTCATAATTGATCCTTTTTGGTTTTTTTATGGTTCTCCCGCCGCAGCAGTGATACAGCCTGCGGTAGGTGTTTATATTAAGGAGGTCGAAGTTATAGTATCTGATTTGTCAGGTCTTCCAGTTGGTAAAGTTGCTACTTTTTCAAAAAAAATTCATAGGAAAGAGTTGGGGTATCCTCTGGAATTTACCGTCTATGTTAAAGATTTTGGCAGTCAGCAAGAGGCAGTGGAACAAGTTTTTTCTAATTTGGGTAGAATAATTCAGTTTGGTAAGGAGTATATAGACGAGCAGTATTGCTTAGATACTAAGGAAAAATTATACCTAAGTGTTCCTGAAGTAACGCGAGGAATGCGATGCGTACATTATTGTGTTGTACGTGGGTTGCTTGGCGATACGGATTATATAAAAAGGGTGCTAAACAGAGAGATTGATCCTGAAGGTTATCAGGACCTAGAACTTATAGGTAAGGTATTTGATTATTTTTCCTGAAAATTAGTTGTAAGGCTGGGAGAGTTCACTTTTTGTGGTGGGTTGTTATTTTTTTTGATATGTATTTTTCGATGAATTTTCTTTTCTAGGCTTTTTTGTGCGGCTGTAGATAACAGAATTGAGGTTTAATATGAATGTTTTATTAATAGTTGGGGCTGTTACTATATTGATTGCACTTTACCGTGCAGCAAACAGTAAGAATATACCGCAAAGCCCGGCGGCATGTGGTATAGCATTCTTTACCGTTACTGCCGGTTTGGCCTCTTGGTTGTATCTATTATCTGCTATTCCTTTCCATTCCCTGTACTTGCTGATGAGTATTATCTCATTACCCCTGATATTGTTAATGGGTGGCGTTTTGGCGGCGCGTACAAGTGAGGATACGGCCTCAATGAATGCCAAAATTGTATTGGCTGTTGCAGCAGTCCCCTATTTGCTGGTTACCTTTATTGCTTTTATGAATTCTTCTGAGTGGGCCATTATTTATGCATTAGTAATATATATTCCCTGTATTATTGGTGGGCGATATATTGGCAGGAAATATTTGCAAGTAAAATGATGTAGAGATGGGTGACCTTCTCGCTTCTATTGTGATGACAGGCTGGTAAGCGTAGACATCCATGGCATTGGGAGTTCGTTACCTGATCTATCTCTTTTGGTGGCCAGGATTGCAGAGAACTTCCGCTTTCAGATGGACCCGGTAAATACTTGATGGGTTATAAGGTTTCCAAAAAAATTTAGTGAATGAGCTATGATCACATTTTCTAGCATCTACTGAGCCTCTTCCTGTCGCTGGGCAAAATCTGCTGGTTGATTAACTGTTTCTGGGGTGGAAACTTAAAGCATGACCATCTCTGCTCAAGCTATGTTATCAACATGCTTAAATCCGGTGAGGTGTAATTGCGCAGATTGCGGGGAGATCATAAAAATTATGAAGGTGTATATTTGCAAGTGGGGTCTTTGATATATTTCCGCCTCTAAGGCTATGATTCAAAAATTTTAAAGAGAGTTAATAGATGGGTAAAATTTTACATTCTGCCAAGTGGTTATTCAGTGGTTTAGTTTTACTGAGTGGGCAGGCTCTTTCTTATGATGTGGGGAGTAGTCCTGTTGAGTATCTTCGCACCTATAAGGGATATGCTATTGCCACTCTTACCGATGAGGGGCCGAACCCTAACGGTTGTACTGCGACTTGGAAGAATTGGGGGGCTGGAAGATATATAGCTATTGAGTTTGATACAGAAGAAGGTCAAGAGATGTACAGCGCCTTACTGGCTGCCTACTTAAGCGGAAACAAGGTGGCCTTTGGCGCTTATGACGGTAAAGATCGCTGTAAGGTTTGGAATGGAGCAAATACTATTCCTGTTGCTTATCGAATAGATATTCTACGTAAATAGTAATAATTTTGTAGAGTGATCATATGTATTTAGATGGCGTGTGTTAGTGCTTCAGAAGAGGCGGTTCCAACATTGAGTCGTTCCTTTTTGAAGCTGTAACATATTCTTTGTAGTAACAATCGCTTCTTTAAATTGTAAGTTTATATAAGTGTTAATGTGTGGGTGAAATGAAATATCTATTGGTGTTGGTTTTATCTTTGATTTCTTCGGTAAGTGCAGCTGATTGGCATCAGGGGAAGTTAGAATATGTGGGGGTGGGTTATGATGGAAAGACAATAACTTTTTCTCAGGTTGGAGTTTCGAGAAATAGTTGCACCTGTTACCCTGCGTGGCCAACAAGGAATTGTCTTGATAGAAGTCGTGATAGCTTTGATCAAGAATATGCTTTCTTATTGTCAGCTAAAGCTCGGGGGGTAAGTGTGTCTGTGAATGTTGATGAAACCACCTGTAAGGTTATTGGAATGTTCGAGAAGTAGAGTCAGTCTTGAGCAGTAATAAGTGGCTTTAGAGATTATGATGGCAAAGACCACTGTAAGGCTTGGAGTGAGCGAATATTATTCCTGTTGCTTATCAAATAAAATTTCTACGTGAGTAGTAGTCAGCCTAAGTGATCATCTGCATTTAAATGACGATATGTGATCCCTACAAAAGAGGCGATGTAAATATAGCATCGCCTCTTTTTAGTTTTAAATTATCAGAATTAAATGCAGCGAGCATTCGTAGTAGGTGGGTATCTTTATTTAAATGGGGTGCAAAGACTTCACTCTCTCCATATTTGAATGGAGATTAATTCAGCACGATTTCCTGCGCAGACATCAGATACATAGATTGCTACAGGTTTGTTTGCCATTTGCGCGGCCAAGGCAATGGATAATATTTGATCCATCATTGCGTTATTGTTCTTACTGACATATACACTACTTCCCCAGTTACAATTTGGGGCCGTATCGCTATAGGTGATAACTCTATCGAAGTTGATTACAATTCCGTCTTTACTCCACCCGGTTTCAATCCATCTAATATAAAGTTTATTTTCCTGGTCTGACTTAGCGCCAGCTTGAGCAAAGCTAGAAAGTAATAGGAGGAATGCTAAAGCTATTGTCTTCATTGCTGGTTTTAACCTTGATGTGCAAATAAATATAGATGAACAAATGTATGTTAATTGTAATATGTGGTTAAACTGAGACTAAAAAGCAGTCATTTATTGCCGTAATGACTGTAACCTGGTAATAGATGACTGCTTTTAGAGTTTCTTTAGTTTGAATACAAATAGACAGAACTTATCTTTGGATATTGATTAGACTGTCCGCCGCATCCACTTACCCAGAAATTTACCTTTTTGTTGGCCAACTGAGCGGCTAAAAGAGTTGAATGCAAAGCTTCATAGTTAGCGGTATCCGGTTGAAGTGCATAGTAACTACTATTGGGGCAGCTATCGGGGTTGTTTTTGCTTCCAGGTTGTGCGCCATCTAAAGCGGGTAGTCGAACCATCGTCCAGCCTCCATTGACATACATAACCTCAATGACACCAGTGTCAGTTGAACCACCAGCGGAAAAAGCAAGGCTAGGCAGGAGGAGTGAGAAAAAAAGTAGATACTTTGACATAGGTTAAATCAATTCCAGTCTTGGGGAGTTACTTAGCTGTTGCGCGCATAAGTTGCGCTTTCAGAGAAGAGCGGATTTTAACATCTTTTGAATAGATGGATTAGGGGTAACAGTGAGCTTTAAAACCATTCCTGCAAGTAATAGCAGGAATGTTTGTATTGGGGGATAAATTTAGCACATGCTGACAATAGTGCAGATTACTGAAAGTCAGGGATGTCTGGGGTAACCGTATTTTCAAATGGCACTTTGGTAAAGCCTCGAAGTGTGCTCAAGAACTATTTAAATTGTACTGTACTGCTAGGGGCGAATAGGAGCGAACATTATCTTACCTGGCCAGACCATCCTGGATAATTCAGTAAAGATGTATGCGTGAATTCTTGCCAATTAAAAGGCTCAACATGCGGTAATGCTTAGAATGATAAATGGAGATGTCCCTGTACTACTCCGTATATAAGATCTTATGATAATTAAGTGAAATGTAATGTTGCGCTGAAATCAAGTTTTGCAGCGAGGTGCAAGGCTTGAATGGGTCTTTTATAGGGCTTTTTGGGTTGTTCAGATACTCTCTGTAGAAACTTTCTCTTCTTTTTCCTCATTATTATTTGCTACCTCCCTCTTGTGCTCTTGTGGTGCCCGTCAGGAGGTGCATTTATTAAATATATGATCGCTTAAGATAAAAGACTGAGATTGAGTTAGAAGTTGGTTGACCGGCCATGTATGTGCCTGCTAACCTCCGCGCCCAAATATGCCTGGGAATGGTGCCCTGTTTTTAGGTGTTGAATAATTGGCTGAATCGTATTGGTAAATTATGGGGAGCAAATGAGGAAATATTCGCAGAATATTGCAAAGAGAGTGTTATTAGGTTTAATGCTTCTTGGGGTGCAGGGAGGGGCATATGCTTCTACAATATCGCCCTGGAGCGGTCATTCAGATGAAATATCATTAATAGATAATGAAAGTGTCGATACGCTAAGAATTAGATCCGCGAATTCTAGCGGCATCTCTTATAACCAGTTCAACACCTTCTCAGTATCAGGTCAGCCCCTGCAACTGTTAAATATCCCTGGCCAGCTGGAAGACTCTTCATCTGTTGAACCTGCATCATTAATTGTTATTGCAGCCAATCATATAGATATAAACGGTTCCGTAGAAATTCTAGGCGCACCGGCTGATGTATTGTTTATCTCTAAAGATAACTACGGCACTATCAAGTGTAGCAACTGCAGTTTTGATAACATTGCTAGATTAACATTTGCAGTCGGCAGCCCTGCCAGTAGTATCACGGATACAAGCTCAAATATTGGTGCATTAACAGTTAAACAAGGCGCAGTTACCATTAAAAACATGGAGGCGCCTGGCGCTTTGCTGTTTGAGGTACTTGCCAATGAGTTGAATCTAGATGGAAGCATAAACCTTCAGCAGCCAGTAAATAAAGAGGGCTATGGCTATGTACCGTCCGAGGATGGAAAATATAAGCTCGGTACCGGCTTAGTCAATGCCTTGATTGGCAATGTGAATTGGAATTATGATTCACAACAGATAGAAAATATAACGACTATAGCTTCTTCTTCGGCCGACCTTCTAAAGGGGCAGATTCAAGCGGCCTCTGTAAAGTTGACAAGTTCCAGATGTTTACTGCTAGAGACAGATATTGATACGACCTCTGATTTTCTGTCTTCGGTGCGTTACAAGGATCAAGTCTTATCTTCAGGTGAATCGATTACCGTTCAGTCATTTGGTAACTGCACCTCAAAAATAGAAGGTAATATTAAAAGTGATGGCGATATCACCTTAAAGTCAAATAGTGATCTTCTCTTTCCCATCTCAGCTAGTGATATACAAGGGTATAACCTTGTGGCAATCGCCAAAGGGCGTATTGAAAATAAGGCGGATTTGTTTGCCCATAAGTTGGAATTGGCCGCCGATGAATTTGTCAATTTTGGTCAACTTGAGGGTGGTAGTACACTTGCAGTTTGGGCTGATAAAAATGTATACAATCAGTTTGGTGGCCGTATTACCGGTGGAACTGTTGATGTTCAGTCGCAAAATGGATTTGTGAGAAATGGTTCACGTACTCCATACCTGGCTCCAGAGTCCAGTGTTAACAAGCTGCTCACGTTTGTTTCAGATGATTTGATATTAACAACGTCAGAGACTTCAGAGCTGGGAACCTTTTATAGAAGTGAAATAAATGTAAGTACCACAAATAGCCATCACCAGCCAGCAGATACCTCGGCTCAGATTCATGGTCAAAAAGTGCGAATCAAGGCGAAAGGCTTTGAAAATATTAATCCCTATTGGGAGCAGGTTCCAGAAAGCCAATATACCCTATTGTCTCGTAATCGGGTTAATCAAACTGCAGTGGCTGGTGAGAATGGATTAGAAATCGAGGCCCGAAATTATATCTTAAACTCTTCGGCTGTTTTACGTGTAAACAATAAGTCTGGCGGATTTAAGATTGATGCACCCTATATTATTAATGAGAGATATAGAAACCTCACCCTTCTGGATAGGAACTATTATACAGGCATAGATTCGTCAAACTGGGATAGAGAGACCGAAGAAACCATAGATAGCCGGGCATATACTTACTCCCCCCCCGGAATTATTGTTTCTTTAGGAGACTTGGAAGCTTATGCATCTAAGGGGATTATCAATAGTACCGGCTATCTGGAGATATTTGGTAATGCAGTCCTTACCACAGGCGTTCTCAATGAGAAAGGGGAGACAGTTACCGTTGGTCGCCTCCATGATTATGGAATTGGGTATAAAGGAGTAAGTAAGACCACAGTTGATAAATTCAGTGTGTGTATAGGTTCCTCTAACCTACCTGTTGGTTTTGATGTTGAGTGTCAAGGGGGAGGCAGTGGTCCAGACACACAGATTGTTGTTAATGATGCGAGGTATGCGGATTCCTTATTTTATATTCATGGAAATGTGAAAAGTAATTCTCAATTTGTAAGTAGAACATTAAATACTTTTGATGGATTTCAAGAGGTAGCTATAGGTAATCTGATTACTGCTCATGCCCCTGAATGGTGGGAAGACGAATATTATTATATGCACCCTTTAGCTTGGGCAACAGATGGTCGTGTTCCCGTTTGGGGGGGGTGGATGACTAATCAAACTTGGACTCCAAGCACGCAGATATCAAATGATACCCTTAAATTATTCTGGACCCATGATTGGTATTTTGAGGTAAGTGATGCCACTGGATGTTCATCTAGTAGCTGTATACCTCTCAATCTGACTTCCGGCGAAAGAAGTAAAGCCGAAAGTAAAGAATTCTCTCTTTTCGAAGTGATGAAAGATATGTACGAATCCTTGAAAAGTACGATCTCTAAGTTCTTTGCAGAATTTGACTGGTGGACCTAAGGAGTCGGTTGTTAAAAATGAATAGAGATATAAACACCTGTCAAAGGAAAGGCATGGGTATGCGATTTTTCACCCATTTAATCGTTTTTTTCTTCTTGTTTCAGACAATGTTGCCGGCTTATGCGGTGGCATTAACCTCTGGGCAGATTCAGCAGGTTTTGGATTCAATTGCGGAAATTGAGTTTACTTCCGGTAGTGGAAGTTACCAATACTCTGCGGCACCTTATATTGATACTGCCGTACAAAATGGCTATACAAGTATCGAAGACTTCTATAGGCGCTTGAGGGATGGACATATTAAGTCCCTGGGAGAGGTCACCTATGTACCAATCGGGGTTGGAGACATCACCACCATAATACCGGTATATGATAACCCTAAACTGGTAGGCGACTCCTTTGTTCAATCCCGGTATGTACGTGACCAGATTCACGAGTTATTAGGACGCCATCTGATCGATTCGACGGATCAGCGTTTTAAAGATGAAGCATCTCAATTAAAGACGCTTTATGACAATGCCTATCTTTATGCGACATCGGCGAGCACAACAGAAGTCTATGGCGATCCTATTCCTTCGAGTAAATTTGGCCGTGAGAACAGCCCCTACGACATGATTTGGCCTGAGCGTCGGGTTATTCGGGGTGAAACCGTGGTTGTACCAGTGGTATATCTCAGTGCCAGCACCGTTAGAGATCACAAAGTTACAGATCACCAAGTACAGATAAATGGCAATGCCAGCTTTGCGGGTATCACCCTTCAAGATGTAGCTATCAAGCTTGGCCGTCAGAAATTCCTAAACGTGGCCGGTCATTTCACAGCCGTGAACAGCAATGTGACTGCTTGTGATTTGAGTCTAGTGGCCGGAGGCTCTCTTCTTTTACTGTCCAGTCAATTTGATGACTGTGGTGACTTATCTATTGCTGCCGGCAGCGTTGAAGCCAAGACGCTTGTTCACCGTTACGACTTTGGAGATGAGACTGGCGGTTTCTTTGGTGAGGTATCTTCTATCTCAGCCGATGGAAGTGTCGTGGTGCGTAGTCACTCTGATATCACCCTTAACGGCGTCACCGTTAATGCAGGAGGTACACTAACCTTCGCTGCGAATGGCAATATTTCAATCGGAACTGAAGAAGTAACTTCAAGTTATGACGGTAAGAAAGGTGGTTGGTACATACAGAAATCTGGAGTTAGTTACTTACAATCCAAGCTTACCGCGGAAGAAACCATCCAGCTGATTGCAGGAGGACAAATTGTTCTGGATGCTGCAGAAATTGTAAGCGATCAAGGACATATTGAACTGCTTGCCGGCTTGGGTATTACTATTGAGGATGAGTTGGAAACAACCCAATCCTTTAAGAAAGGGAAGTTTGGCAAGAAGAAAATTGAAGAGTCGATCTATCAGACTGTAGCTATTCGATCTTTTCTGGATGCAGGTAAAGGAATTAGTCTCCACAGTGAATTTGGTGATATCACTTTACGTGCGGCGGATATAACCAGTGAAGATGGCACGAGAATTCAGGCCACAAACGGTGGTGTCAACCTGTTGATGACAACAGAGACCGATCAGTATAGCTATAGCTCAATTAAGAAGGGACTGTTCACTGTATCGACTAAGAACAAGGGCCATGTTATTGAAACGGGGGTTACTAACTCAATTATTGGAGGCTTAGCCGTAGAGGCACTTAAGGGCGTTCAAGTGGAGTATGAAGGTGACCCAAGTCTGTCTTTGGATGAACAAATCCAAGTACTTAGCCAATTCGAAGGTATGGAGTGGATGGCGGAAGTACGCCAGAAGCTTCCGAATGCTGATTGGCAAGCAATAGATTTAGCTTATGAGCAGTGGAATGAATCAAATACCTCTCTAAATGCTGCAGCAATGGCAATTATTACTATTGTTGTTGCCATTGTTACTTCTGGTGCTGGCGCAGCCATGATTGGTACAACTGGTGCTACCGCATCGGGCGCAGCCATGAATGCTGCATTTACCACAATGATTAATACTGCAACAATTGCTTCAGCAAATGCGACGGTCAATGGTGGTAGTTTTGAGGAGGTTTATAAAGCAGGTTTTGAAGCTGTTCTCAGCAAGGATGGGGTGAAGTCGATAGCGGTAGCGGCTGCTACAGCAGGAGCATTGAGTAAGATTGATGCAGCCTTTTTCGAAGGAGATACAGTTGCTTATAAAGAAGGTAAAGCGGCGAGTGATGCCTGGCTACAGGCCAACCCTGGCGATTATGCCATGGCTGACAAGGCATTTCAGATTGCCTATAAAAAGGCTGTGGAGAGAAGTACCTTATCTCTAACCCAGCAGGCGCTCCAAGCTGTAACTCACGCTACGGTGAAAACTGGAATTCAAGCTGGAGTTTATGGCACTGACTTTGGTGACACCTTTACTCAAACGCTTGTACAGCAGGGTATCAACCAGCTGGGCGCTCATATGGCGCAAAAGATTGGTGCAGCTTGGGACCCTAAAGACCCTAAAGACCCGAATGCTCAAGTGAACTCCTGGGATACGGCGATGAAATATATCGCACATGCGGGTTCCGGTTGTGTTATTGGCGTGCTTACGGCGGAGAATTCTGGCCAGCAAAATGCCTCTGATGGTTGTGTCAGTGGTGGAGCTGGTGCCGTTATTGGAGAATTCACCGCCTCTGTTTATAGGGAAAGAACTAAGCCTCAGGTTGATAAAGCGAATACTGCAATCAAAAACCTATTTAAAAAATATGGCGATGATGTAGTAGATTATGAGAGTAGAGGTTACTCTAGTGAGCAGATTAAAGATATTTTCCGTAATGAATACGGGTTAGGTGCAATTGAGCAGCAAATTACAGAGTTAAAAGAGCAAGGAGTAGATTTAGCTCGATTCTCTGCTGGACTTTCTGTATTTCTAGCGGGTGCAGAAGCGGCAGGCGTTAATACGGCTGCGGATGTTGGCGCTATCACTGCTGAGAATAATGCACTCTTTATATTCTTAATCCCAGTTATTTTAAAAGCGATTGATCTTGCGCTACTTGGTGTCGATTTATACCCGATATACGAGGCCTATCGTGATGGAGGAGTCGATGCAGGTAATCAAGCTTTAGCTGATTATATTATTGTTAATGGTACTACCAATTTAGTTCTTATTCTGTTCCCTGGAGGAAAAATTGGTAATAAGCTTATTTCTAAGATGGATGAGAATGAGCTTTTCCAAGCAATTAAAGTCTGGGGGGATCAGCTTGGAAATGTTGCCAAAGAAACAGGAGATGCATTTTTAACCCTCCTTGGTGATAAAAGTGAGTTAGCTCTTGAGGGACTTAAGGGGTATATTCTCAGAAGAGAGCTGCGAGATGATAAAGAGGGACTTGAATTAAATGGTGGTAAAGTAGATACAACGAAATATTTAGAGGGACTGACAGATTTCTACGAACGAAAGGGAGATCTTTATATTACAAAAAATGGTAAAAAATATAGAGATACCGGAGTTTTAGAAGATGGCAAACCGGTTTTACAAAGTGAGAAGGGATCTAATTACTTCTATGTAGATGAAAATGGTGTTCAAGTTTCCACGAGTTCGCCATTTACAGCCAATGTTGATAAGTACCGCAGATTCCATAATGAGCAGGTTGATGCAATTTTTATTGAATATGGAAAAATACCGAATGTTAAAGTTCAAAAGGAAGTGACAGTTCAGTATGACAACGTGGGGCACGAATACCATGGTATGATCGCTCGGGCAGATCTATCAGTGACAGGTGAAAGAGATGGATCTATTGATGTGCCTGATGGATTTGAATTATTTGATCTAAATGGCAATCATATACCTGAAGGAAAGATCCAGCTTGACTCAAAGGGACGTGCACTTCTCGAGGTTAAGACAGGGAATGCAACATTAACGTCAAACCAAAAAATAGTTTATGATGCATGTACCTCCGGCCAGGCAAGTGCATGTGGCGCTAACGCTGATGAAGGTGGGCTCAGGGGACAGATGGATGAGATATTTGTTTATATTCTAAGGTCAACAAAATCTCCACATGATTAAAGGCAGGATTACGATGACTTTTAAAAAAGAAATCTTGGAGGCCGCCAAGAAAAAGGCGGTCGAACTCCCAGATTGGCAGTTTGTTTCTAAGAGATATAGATCTCGCCCAGTGAAATTTTGTGATCTATTAATAGCTCCTTTTTGGAATTTTAGTGGTTCTCCTGCTTGGGTAACAACCCAGCCGGCTGCAGGTGTATACATCAAAGAGGTGGAAGATATTTTTTCTCATCTTTCAGATCTTCCTCTGAGTCAAACTGCTACTTTTTCAAGAAGAATTAAAATAGCTGACCTGAAGAACCCTTTTGATCAAACAGTTTATGCCGAAGATTTCGAAAGCCAGGAAAAAGCTGTAGCGAAAGTTATGCGTGATCTGGATAATATAATCGAGTTTGGGCAGGCGTACTTAAGAAAGCAATATTGCCTAGATAGCAAAGAGTCGTTTTACCTAAGTGTCCCTGAAGAAACGCGTGGTATCTGGGCTACATACTATTGTATTGTGCGTGGATTGCTTGGAGATACGGATTATATAAAACGCGTGCTTCGCAGAGAAATTGATCCTAAAGGTTATCAAGAGCTAGAGCTTATTGGCAAGGTATTGGATTATTTTTCTTGAGTTTAAAATGGGGGCAAGGTTCGTCTTGCCCTTTAATTCATCGCGTAAAAAGCTTTGCTCATTTTTGACTAAATTCACATATTAAAATTTGGTTTTATTTAATTGCCATTTGGCTAATTTTATGTTTAATCAAGCATCAGTCCTAATTTTAGGAAGGCATTCCAATGGATATCAAACTGTTAGGCTATCATTCAGGTTTTGCTCTCTGTAATGCTTTATATATAGGTAGTGTTACTAAAGAAGAGGAATTACTTGTTCCCTTTTGTTGTTTTTTTGATGCAGAACGAAGTGCGATTGCTCCTTTCGAAGCAGAGTCACAGACGTTAGCAGATCAGAAGGCTCGTGCGGCTATAGCGAAAGAAGAAAAAGATTGGGTAGGATGGTGTTATGGGCGCGAAGGGAGGGTAAACCTTCAGGGGGGAAACAAATCTGATGCTTATGTAATCGAAGCAAAACTAAAGGAAATGAAGCAACCTTTAAGCCTGATTCAGCTCTTTGAGTATCCGTTCAAACCTGTGAGCCGCCTTATCATTAGTGCTCCTAACGATTTTCGTGAAGTATTTGCAAATAATCTTTCTATATTTAGAGAAGCATTTATTCAGGGGGCTAAATCTCACAAATTGGGTGGTGAAAGCTGGGGAGAGTGGGAGCCCACAGTTTTTTCTGGTTAACATTGTTTAAAAGAAGATGATTGTTGTTTGAAGAAGAAAATGAAATATTTCGGAAAAATATTGTTCTTAATTATTTCCTTTGTACCTTTGCTAGGTCGAGCCGAATGGACTCCCTATGCAAAAATTTCCTATATGAAAGTCCATGATGCTGGGGTTGAAATCAGATTGCAAAATTTCACCAATACCAGCCCAGAGATAAACTGTAAAAGTGATGTTGATTTTCATCTTACTGTTGAGGATTCAAAACTATTTGATACAAAGCTCTCATTCTTACTGTCTGCGTATATGGCAAAGGAAGCCGTTAGCTTTAGCTATTATGAATGCAATAGCACGGGTTCCAAAATACTGCTATCTTCAGTTATGTTTCCTGAGTAGAAAAAATAGTAATGGTGCCGTGTCCAATAAATTTGCCTTGCCCAGGATATAATCGATCTGAATGATTCTGAGTTTGTTAGCGGTCGAGGCTTTGAGTTAGTAGAGTGGGACGATCTATTTTTATTTAATTTTGTTCCCTTGCGCATATAAACCGGCATTCAAAATATGAGAGATCGAGTTGAATGCCAGTTTATTTAGTGGGTAGATTGTATTGCTTTAAGCTCGACCTACTTTAAAAGTTAAACGGAAAATCGATAGCCATATATTTTTTATGGCATAACAGAGAGATTCCTCAAATCTGCAACATTGTGGTAGGTTGTACAGTCATCGCTACTTTTCAAAGTAACAGTCTGCTGGGCGGCGAGGGCGCTTAAAAGTAGGCTGAGATATATTTTGCCCTCTTCATTGGTAATATTATTAGCATCTTTGTTTATACCGTCAAACGCAAAGCTATAGCTTGTGTTGGTTGAGCAGGGAACCTCCCCCAAAGGTGTTCCCTGAACTTTAACAAAAATTCTACCTTGATACTGTGGGCCAGTATGAATCTGACTTAACTTTCCTGTAAAGACAAATTCGGCCAGGCATGAGGTGGGTAAAACAATAAACAGTAAGGCGAATAGTTTTTTCATCTTGGATGTGAGTGGTTTTCATTGCAATATAATTTTGGAATTATACTAAATTACTTACCTCAGTAAAATATGTAGTTTTTGATAAGCATATCTTCTGGGGCTGGATATCTTCAATCTCTTATCCTGCCGTTTCGATATTTTTTTTAAGCTAAAAGAAAAGGTTAAGTTAAGGGCTGCTCTAAAGGAGCAGTTTGTGAGCGCCATATTGCTGCAAGCTTTGCGACAAACTAACCGCACTTGGATCGGATTGGTTGATAATTGATCTTGAAATTCAAGAGTAACAAGGTTGATAGACAACCTATACGGTATTTGACAAGAATATTATAATAGCAAGCTGCTGACCAGCTGTTGTGAATCGCTAATTTTTCGAGGTGTTGATGAAATCTTTAGGCTTGGCTCTGATGCTCTTATCGGGTGATGTGCTGGCTCTAGGGGATGCTAACGAATCCACAGTGCGCTATATCGAGGTGTTTTCGAGTGCCTCCTCTAGAGATGGCGAAGTGGTCGTGAAGTTGGACGCTGAAACTGAGAGTTGTCATCAGTATTGGATAAAGTCGGAAGAGAGCGTAGGCCAAAAAAACTCAGTGGCTTCTATCTTGGCGTCACTCCATGCCAAATCTACAGTGCGGATTGTTGGGGATACTGACAGCCTTTGGAGTGGAAGCAGCGCCTTTAAGACCTGTGAGATTATTTCATTGCGTGTTCTTTAAAGGTTTTTGTCGTTTGAAGGCTGGTAATGTCCTCTAGCTAGAGCAACTCCACTTTCATCTTTTTTTGTTAAATTAAGATTGTTGATTTCTTTTTGGACGTTTGAGTGTTTTATGAAAAATATTATTTCTATCTCTTTAATTTCTATTTTATTGTTGCCCTCTCTTGTATCCGCTACAACCACAACAGGCTATCTAGAAATCGAAAAAATAGGTTGCCATCTAAATGATTCTACCTGTTACGTTTATGTAAATGAAAGTGTTGGTCCTGCAGAGTGTAATAAAACTTCTATTCGATGGAATAAGGATGATAATGTCAGCGGAAAGGAAGCGCTGAGTCTGTTAACAGCTGCGCATTTTGCGGGCAAGAAAGTTCAGTTCAATCTTTTAGATAGCTGCTATGGCGCCTACCCCACTTTTGCTTGGTACAATATTGGCAAATAGCTCCTCTTAGGGTGCGCGTTTACCCGCTTTGCGATGTAGCTAGCTTGTATTAGGTGGCCGTATTTATTATGCGGCCTTTTAAAATGATCCTATGATAGGAAGGGTACCCTCTAGTTGCTTGGCTCAAAACACTTTTTCTGTTCTCTTATCCCCCCCCTTATATTGGATTATCCCTACTCCACAAATAGTCCTTTTGCTGATGCCCTCTTGTGTAAATTCTTCCTCTGCCTTCAGTTGAGTCCTAATATCCTGACTTCGTGAGCATTTCTCATGAGGTGTCGCGATACAGTGAGAAGGTTAAGATTGGTAAAGAGAAATGGCGCTCTTCTTATATGTGAAGCGAAGAATTCCTGTTGAATGTTACTTTGCCCTGTCTTACCCCCATCTCGTCTCAAGGTTTGTATTTTTTGATGTGTTTGTAATATAAGCTCCTTTAAGTTTGAATTTTGTTGGCTTTCTATCAATTTTATTGGATTTTTGTGTTTGATAAAGAAGCATCTTATTAATATTTTAAATCTTAAATCGGTGAACATATGTTAAATCCATTATGGTTAAGGTTTCTCCCTGCCAGTTTTATTTTTGTTTTTTTGTCTGGTGGGGTGTTTGCTAATCAAGTCAATTATAAAGGGGAGGTGCTAAGTGGTCGTGCAAAGTTGCACCTAGAGGTGTCTGGTAGTGACCCTTCTAAACCATTAATCCTGTTTCTACATGGCGGCCCTGGAGATGTGGAGTTGGGGTTGGTTCCATTTCAGGTAACTGTTGGGCGGGCGCTCGAAGAAAGGTATTTAGTAGCTTATCTTCATCAAAGAGGGGCTGGAAAGTCTCTTGAGGTGAGCGAAGACACATTAACGATAAAGAACAATATTCAAGATGTGCACAATGTGATTTCTTTTTTAAAAACGCATTATAAGAAGGATAAGATTACCTTAGTTGGTCACTCTTGGGGTGGGGGGCTTGCAGCCCTCTATGCGAGTGAGCATCCTGAGACATTAGAGAGGTTGGTATTTATCTCTTCCTTCCAGGATGCGCAGAAGCAGGCAGAAGCCAGCTTTGAAGCAACCCTGCAATGGGCGAAGAAGGAAGGTAATCAGTTAGCCATACAGGAGTTGCAAAAATATCAAGAGTCTCCCTCTGAGCATTATCTGCTGCTATCCAAGTGGGCGAGTCGAGCGAATGGTGGTATCGCAAATGGGGTTGATATTCGAGGTTTTCTAGCCGCTGAAAAGATTAGTGAGAGATTTCCTGGGTGGCAGGAGCGGCGTGGAAGCTTAGCCGACAAGATGAACGATGAGCTTCAGGCGATGAGCGTTAATGGAGGTATCGATCATTTACAGATACCAGCGCTATTCGTTGTCGGTGAGAATGATTCCATTACCACGCCTTTACAGGTAAAGGCAGATTATAAAAGGTATAAAGGGAGTAAATGTTTCTCGGTACTAAAAGATAGCCATCACTTGCCTTTTATGGATGCAGCAGAAAGTCTGGAGAAGACTATGTTGGTCTTTTTAGAGGCCGAGGAGTGTATTAGTGACGCGTATGAGTAATGGATAGCAAGCCAGGCGAGTAGTAGTCAGGGCCCTGTAGCGTTTCTCTGCTCTAGGGCCGGAAAGTTCGATTAAAACGAATACTTTCGTGGTAGCACTTTACTTTTAAAAACCTGTTCTATCCCTTTATCGTAACCAGGATTAACTACGGTATCGTGGTTTTCACCCTTAATGACCCGTTTGCGTAGAGTCAAATTTTCATAATCTCGGGACTTGAGTCGCTGAGCTAGGTCCCTAAAATCTTGAACGCCGCAAACCTCTCCTTCTTCTAAGCAGATTTCCTCCCCACCAATAAACATATACACGCTTTTCGGTAAGTCAGTCTGGCGTTCGGCATAAGCGAGTTCACTTTCTAGAATTTGCTTATCCGCCCACCAGATGCTGGGGCTGCCGATCACATAGCGGTCGAAGTTATCGGTGTGATTGAAGAGGGCGTGCAGGGCTAAGAGCCCGCCGAGGGAGTGGCCAGCCAGTGTTTCGTCGCTTTCATCTCCCTTGAACGAATTATTGATAAAAGGCTTGAGCTCGTTCTCCAAAAATTCCAGAAATTGGTTGGCGCCACCACCCAGAGTATTCCCCCTAATCTCTCCAGGTACTGGAGTAAAATCCGTTAAACGTAAGGTGAAGTTGGAACTGTCCAGTGGGTGTGAGATACCAACCAGAATCACTGGCGGTAGCTTGGTATTGCCTTGCTCATCTGGGACCTGTTCGTGGATCAGGTTCGGTGCCACCATGGGGAAGTTCATATACCCGTCGGTCATATAAATGACCGGATACCGGGTAGTGTCTTCCGGGTTAAAGGAGAGCGGCAGTAGCACATCAATTACAAATCCACGTCCCAGTAAGTCGGAATGAAAGTTGTAAGAGAGAATGCCCTGGCGGGTAAATGTTGTGGGTTCAGCGGTGCCGGCTTGCACAAACTGAGTGGCCAAAACCATTAAGCCTATAAACAATATTTTAATTATTTTCATCTTTATCCCTTAATGAGCCACGCTTTAGCGTGCTCAGCCGCGTCAGTGGGCGGTCAAGACTGACAAGCCTATCAGATCGGATACGAGACTAGCTACCTTGCGCTGTGCCAACAGTCGCAAAGATGAGTATATAAGTTGGAAAGGGAGTTGTGGGGCGCAGTTTGGCGGGTGGAGTGGCGCCAGGAATATTCCCCTGGCGCTTCCACATCCTGTGAGGGAGGATTTGGTTATCTAAAAGCTGGAGCAAAGTGCCTGGGCCATACGCAGAGAACCCACCTCTCCGGAGCGGCCGGCGAGTTTTGGTGGGACTATAAAAGAGCGGATGTTGCCTTGGGATACCTGGGGGAAATAACCACCTGCCAGGTCGAGAAACTTGTGGCGAATGCGTGGGAACAGGTGTGTTTGTTCCATAACGCCGCCACCGAGAATAATTCGTTCCGGTGAGTAGCAGCTGGTCAGGTTTATACACATGGTGGCTAGGTATTCCGCCTGTAGATCCCAGGCTGGATGGTCACTGTCCATACTCTGGCCGCGCAGGCCCCAGCGGTCTTCAATAGCGGGGCCGCAGGCAAGGCCTTCCAGACAATTGCCATGGAATGGGCAGTGGCCTGGGTAGGGGTCTCTTCGTCGATCCTGTGGCATCAACATATGGCCGATTTCCGGGTGCATGGCGCCGTTTACCAGTTTGCTATCCACCATTACCCCGGCGCCGATACCGGTGCCGATGGTGACGTAGACAAAATTCTTTACACCTACAGCGGCGCCGCACAGGTGTTCTCCCAGCGCTGCGCCATTCACATCAGTGTCGAAAGCTACAGGAATAGAGAGTGCCCCCTGTAACTGACCGGCCAGGTTGGTATTGGACCATCCATTTTTAGGGGTGTTAGTGATAAACCCGTACTGGCTCGATTGCGGGTTCAAATCTACCGGACCGAAACTTGCGACACCCAGTGTGGAAATAGGGCCATGGCGTTGGGCGCCGGCCTGGAAAAATTCAATGACCTGACCGAGGGTTTCTTCCGGTGTGGTGGTTGGGAAGCTAGCCCTCTCCCAGACATCATCGGGATTTGCGGCAATTGCACAATTAAATTTTGTGCCGCCGGCTTCTATGCCTCCAAGCAAGGTATTTACTGCGTTGCCTTGCACTTCCATCCTAATTCGCTCCACTGGCTGGGTATTCTATTTAAAGAAATATTTGGTCGGTTAATTTTAACAGGCTACTCCACTGGAGGAGTGACTGCAGTAAGTTTCTCGTTGAAGAAAAAGACCGGGTGCCAACGGGGAGGCTGGACACCCGGTGTTTGCAAGCGGCCCTAAACGGGCTGCAAACGACTTACTGGAGTAGGGAGGACAACGATCAAAAAGCGTAATTGAAGCTGACACTGGTGGAGCGGCCGCTGATGGCTCTGCCGCGAACAATATCTCCCGCCTCTGCGTAAGACTCTTCAACCTCAGTTACAACAAATTCATCAGTAAGGTTGTTTACGTTAAAGGAAACGGTGAGATCCTCAGTAACATAATAAGAGCCGAACAGATTTACCAACACATAGCCATCTTGTTTCAGCTGGTTGGAATCGGAAACGTAGTACTCAGTAGAGCCCTGCAGGCTGGCGCCGAAGGTTAGGCTGTCACCAAAATTATACTGCGGGGTAATGGTGTAAATGATATCTGCCTGACGACGGGGAGTATTGCCGACTACCGATGGGTTATTCGCATCTTTGCTGATTTCGGCATCCGTCCAGGTCAGGTTGCCGTTAACCGAGAAATCGCCATAAATATAGGAGCCTTCCAGCTCTATACCTTGTGCTTCATACTCGCGTACGAAAGTTAGGCCGCTGGTGATTTCCGCATTGGTTTCTTCGGTGACGGTATTGAAATAGGTGGCAAAAATATCAAAATCACCAGCGGTAAACTTGTAACCGATCTCTAGCTGGTCAACAGAATCAAAGCCATCGGTGGTATTGCTGAGGCTGCCATCACTATTTAAAGCGCCGCTAATTTGCAGCAGGCGATCGGCAATTGCGCGGCCACCTTCACTGTAACGAGCAAAAACCGCCATGCTGTCATTGATTGCATAGTTGCCGCCAAGGGAGAAGGAGGTGTTATCTGCATCATAGTCGACTAGCTGAGTATTACCGTTAGCCATAGTGATAATGCCACCGGTAAAACCAAAGGCATCTGATGCGCTCGCATCTTCCACATCGCTGATAATGCCATCTTCGTTGATATCGTAATCGGTATCGCCACCACAGCAACTGGAAACCAGAGAGCCCTTTGCATTGACCATATCGTGGCGTGCACTGACGTCGAAGGTGAAGTCCCCAACATCGAAAGACACGTTCATATAAGGAGCGTAGGTTTCATATTCCAGATCCCAGGCATAGGACAGGAAGCTTGCCGACCAGAGGCCATCATCGACTAACAAATCCCCGTTGGCATTCGCTGTGATGGTTAGGTTCTGGGAGTCACTGCCATCCACGCTTTGGATTAGGGCATTCCAACTATTCCAGCTGGTCTTGATATTTTGCTTGGAGTAGTAAAAGCCTGCGGAAACAACAATGTTGTCATTAATGAGCTTATCGACTTTGAAATCGTTGACGATCAACCCCAGGTCATGGATTTCTGTATCGAACAACAAGTTCAGATAGGCTAATTCATCGATCTCTTCGCCATTGGCGTAGGTCACGGTGGTTCCTGCACTACAGTCCACTGCAGAACCCTCTCCGCTAACGGCATTGGCACAGATCAGGTCTGCCATACTTTGTGCGGATTGTGGGCCATAATTGCCAAAGGTGTCAGTAAATGGAGAGATAAAGCTACCGCTTATATCAGAAATTCTGAACTTGTCAGTAATGGTCCAGCCATTCTCAAATTCAAATTGACTCTCAAATCCATAGGCTTCTACCAGGGATTCAATACCGTCGCTGAGATCCCGATTTACCGGGTTGCCATAGGCATCGAAAGTAGAGATATTACGGTAATTGTCTGAGTGCAGGGTCTGGCTGCTGGCATCGAAGTTGGCTACAGTACCGAACTCTCCATTGCCTTTATAAGTTACCGGGCCGGGTAGGTAAGTGGTCACCCGATCGTCAAGGTGTTTGTAGTAAAGGCGCACATAACCGTTGTCAAAATCTTTGGTGAGATTGGCCTTTAATTGGCCACCGGAATCGCCATCAAAGCCGGTTTCACGAACACCTTCCCCCTCGCGCAGGAAGCCGCCTACATAAAACCGCAGGGTATCGCTGAGGTGGTGCCCGTAGCCGAAGTTCAGGCGGGTTTCATCGTAATCTGCACCAAAAGAGAGGCCTATATTCCCGCCTTCTTCTTCTCCAGTCTTGCTGATCATATTGATCACACCGCCGGGGGAGTTGCTGGCAAAGGTGGAAGCGGAGCCGCCGCGTACACTTTCAATTCGAGATAGGGAAGAATCGGCTCGAATAAAGTTGTCGGTATTGCCGAAATTGATATCGCCGTATTCGAGTACTGGCAGCCCATCCTCGTGGATCTGCATGTACTTGGAGCCACCAGTGGCAAGCGGAATTCCCCTTACAGTGATATTGGCATTGCCACCGCCACCAGAAGATTCCGTGCGTATACCTGGCAGGCTGCGAAAAACTTCTGAGGTTGAGCGGGGGGCGTAGTTAGACAATTCTTCGGTATCTAGGGCGCTGACGGAAATGCTGGATTCCATTTTCGTTACGGGGCGTGCCGTAGCGGTAATGATGACTTCCTCAATCTCCAGCTGCTCTTGGGCGGTTACCGCAGTGCTAACACTGGATGCCACC
Organism: Microbulbifer mixtoriginis (SeqCode); assembly: GCF_052466765.1. NCBI lineage: Bacteria > Pseudomonadati > Pseudomonadota > Gammaproteobacteria > Cellvibrionales > Microbulbiferaceae > Microbulbifer > Microbulbifer mixtoriginis (SeqCode). The sequence goes on along the minus strand of NZ_CP174289.1, from coordinate 909,737 downwards.
GCTATCGCCAGGGCGATTGAACTTGGTTTAAAACCTCTGACCCATTTGCAATCGGCTTGAAAGTCTTCTGCCTTCACGACGCTCTCCTCAATCATCACTTATGGTTATTAGTTTTTGCTGGCGGCCCATTTAGGTTGGGCTCTTCTTTTTTCTTGATTCGCATGGCGGGATGGCCATTTTTTATTTATTAAACCACTGTGATTTAATATGGGCAATAGAATTTTTCTGGAAATTTGCCTATTGATTTTAAGAGTGTAACTAAATCAATCAGTGAGAGTTACTCTTCAATGGAAAGAGCCCGGGTACTGCTTGGGTGCTGAAGAAAATTTGCTTGGTTTGTGGGGAGTGGGGCAAAGGGAAGGGTTTTTACTGAGATCTTGGGGATAAATATCTAAAGAAACTGCAATCAGTGGGAAGTTTTCAGCTATTGATTGCTTACAGGTTAGGTGAAGTCTTCGGCCCTGGTGGATATTTAGCAGGCGGTACGGCACCGGTACTTTCGCAAGATGCCGTTGGCCATCTATCGCTACTCTGCCAATTTTAGTTGTCCATTCGCAAGAAATTCGATCTTCTTGGGATCACAAATCCCGCCGATAAAATTGCCTTGTGCATCGTCGCGGTTAAAGGCGAGCAGATACCAGTGTTGGTCTGGCCCCTGTATCACCCGACCGGAATATAGGCTGCCCTGCTCGTCAGCACTGAGGAATCCATCACCAATAACAGTGTATGGCCCATTTAGGGCATCGGAGACAAAATACTTGGTGCCGGTAAGTGGTTTTCCGCTCATAGACTGGCGGTGGACTTGGCTGTGAAACTGAGTGGAGACAGAGCAGAAGAGATAGTAGCGGCCCTGGATTTTTTCAATCTGCGGGACTTCCATTTCTCCATACCAGCCCGGTGCCAGTATGGGCTCTCCAACTTTCCAGTGCAGGAGGTCGGTGGAGCTGGCATAACCCACTGCGCCGCGCCCGTCGGGACTGCCTTGATTACAACGGGCAGTGACATACATATGATAAAGGGCTTGATCGGGATCTTTGACAATCCAAGGGTCGCGCCAGGAGGCATCATGCCAGTATTCCAGGTTTAGACCGTCATAAAACTTGGGGTCTAACTCCACCAGAGGATTTTCCGGACATTTTTGCCAGTTTAAAAGATCTTTGGAGGTAGCCAGGCAGACCCGCTGAATAAGCCCTTTTTCTGAGTGTTTGGTACCCGTGTAAAACATGTACCAGGTGTCGCCCTCTTTATGTACGCAGCCGGTCCAGGTTGTGTAGGAGTCCGCAGCCTCATCGATGCCACCCTCTTGATATTGGGAGGGTTTTATCGCGTCTTGCTTTGGGGCCCAATGAATCAGGTCGGTGGAAATGGCGTGACCGATCGAGACATGCCAATGGCGTAGCTCTGGATCGCCGAGGGATTTATCCGCTTGTAGATAAAACATATGGTATTGATCGCCATCAACGGCGAACCAAAAATCCCAAACCCATTTGTCTTTTAGGTTAAATGCCATCTCGCTGGTCACCTCACTGTTATGATTATGTAAAACGAACCAATACGGTTTTAATGCCTAATTAGTTGAGCCTTGTTTTTCCGCTATATTTCAGGTTAAACCGGAACCCGCTCAGGAACTCCACCCTTCAACAGCACGGTCTTATCTGGTGCAAAATTGGAGTAAAAGGGCAGGATGGCACCGCCAATCGCGATGGCATCAATACCGATCTTACCGCTCATTATCTGGGGCTTGAAAACTCCGGACGGGGCGGCTTGCTGCATTCGCCTGGAGATGATTTCCACCAGCTCCTCCAGCAGGAATCGCGGGAGGTGCGCATCGATAATAACGGCCTCAAGGTCCAGTACGCTGACTGCGGAGAGAATGGCGTAAACCAGTGCATCAGCGCAGTCGTCCAGCCATTCCTGTATGAGAGGGCGGGCCTGATCCATCACCGACAATAAATCAGCAGAGTCATTGATATTAATTTGGTTGGCGCGCAGGTGTCGGCGCAAGCCAAATAGTGAGGCTCGATTAAGTAAGGTCTCGAAGGCCCCTTCGGGTTCTGGGGTGCTACTGAGCTTGGAGGCAGGGACTGGCATGGTGGCCAGGTTGCCTGAGTTGCCATGTACACCAGTCTCCAGGCTGCTATTAAGCACCAGGCCGCCGCCGATAAAAGTGCCAACGAAGATATAAAGAAAATCGGAAACTTCAGTGCCTTTACCGAATTGCAGCTCGGCGACTGCTGCAGCAGAGCAGTCATTTTCAAAGAAGACGGGTAGGTGGGTGCCTTTGGAAACCTCTTCTGCGAAGTTAATTTCTCGCCATTCGTTCGCCAGGGTATCGCTCATTTCCAATTCTTTTGTCCAGGCACCGATAAACCAGGGCATGGCGATACCAACGCCGACGAGCTTGGATTGGTCTTTTTTGACTAATTCTGCACTTAAATTTTCGATACCCGATTCTATATTTCTGAGAAGAAAGTCGGGCTCAGGGCATTCAAATTCCTGGCATATTTTCTTCAAAATATTGCCGCCAAAATCCATTAACAATAATTCAACATTACGCCGCCCGACTTTAATGCCTATGGAGTAAGCACCGGTGGGGTTGATGGTGTACATGATGGAGGGCTGGCCTTTGCCGCCAAGCCTGCGCCCCTCACGCATAACCATGCCAGTACTCTCCAATTCATCCACGATGCGTGTAACGGCCTGGGGGGTGAGGTTGGTGAGGCGCGCCAGGTCAGACTTGGACGCAGTACCTGCTTTCCGCAGCGCGGTTAGCAAAACCCGTTCGTTATAGCGACGCAGGCCGCTGGAATTACTTCCCTTACCCATCTCTGTGCCCCTTTTGTAGAAAACGCGTATCCGAGAGTTTGGTCTGAGACTATTTGTGACAAATACGTCCATATAGGATTTTATTGCGTTTGCCTAGCGTAAGCAATGAAAGTGAGATAAACGGTTGTTTCCTTAATCTATTGATTTTAAAGGTTTTATTTATATTTTGGTGGTTTGCTTTACTTAATTAAACCACTGTGATTTAATTTTTTGCAAGTTCCGCAAACCATAAAAATACGCAACTAGCGGTGAACGAGGAAGTTATGTCGGTCGATTTTGGTCTCCACCCCATCGATGCGATCATTTTGGTCGTCTATTTCGTTTTCACAATTGGCCTGGGGCTCTATCTCAGTCGTCGCCACGACACCGCTGAAGACTACTTCCTTGCTGGGCGAAAGATGGTTTGGCCGCTGATAGGGCTTTCCCTGTTCGCTTCGAATATCTCCAGCACGACCCTGATTGGTTTGGCTGGCGATGCTTATAGTACCGGCATTGCGGTCTTCAACTATGAGTGGATGGCTGCTGTCATCCTGGTGTTTTTCGCGATTTTTTATCTGCCGACAATACTTCGCTCCCGTATCTACACCATGCCCGAGATGCTGGAGCGGCGCTTTAATCGCACCGCCAGGACTTACTTTTCCGGTCTGACAATTTTCCTGAATATCGTGGTAGATACCGCCGGCAGCCTCTATGCCGGAGGCTTAGTGATGAAGCTGATTTTTCCTGAAATGCCGATGTCAGTGACCATTTCGATTTTGGCGGTGATCGCAGGTATTTACACGATTGCCGGCGGTTTGGCCGCGGTAATTTACACCGATACTATCCAGGCTCTATTGCTAATTTTTGGTTCAATTCTGATCAGTATTTTCGCTCTGGATCGCGCTGGTGGCTGGGAGAATGTGGTTTCCCAGGTATCCGCCCATCAATTGAGTTTGATCCGTCCAATCGGAGATTCCAGTGTGCCTTGGCTGGGGCTGGTCACTGGAGTGGCCCTACTGGGTTTCTATTTCTGGTGTACCAACCAATTCATGGTACAGCGGGTGCTGAGCGCCAAAGATATTAACCATGGGCGCTGGGGAGCGTTGTTTGCCGGTCTTCTGAAATTGCCGGTGCTGTTTATTATGGTCCTGCCCGGCACTATGGCGATTGTCCTGTTCCCCGAGCTGGAACGGGCAGACATGGTTTATCCAACCTTACTATTTGAATTGTTACCTGTGGGCATTTTGGGATTGGTCTTGGCTGGTTTTGTTGCAGCCCTTATGTCTCAGATTGACTCCACGCTGAACTCTGCATCTACATTGGTGACGATGGATTTCGTGCGACAGCGTTTTCCCTCTTTGAACCAGCATCAGCTGATGCGCGTGGGGCAACTGGTCACCTTCATCTTTATGGTTCTGGCTGTGCTGTGGGCGCCGCAGATAGAGAATTTTGGTTCTCTGTTCCAATATCTGCAAAAAGTACTTTCCTATGCCGTACCCCCTGTTTTGGCTCTATTCCTAATTGGCTTTTTTTGGCAGGGAGCGACCTCCAAGGGTGCAATGACCACTTTGGTTTTGGGCACTGCCGGAGGAGTAACTCTATTCCTCGCTAATGAGGTGCTGGGTTGGACTAATTTACATTTCCTTTATATAGCGCCAATCCTCTTTGTTTTCTGCTCCATGGTGTTGGTGGCTTCCAGCTTGATAAGCCCGGCAAAGATTAGTGAGGAAGCCAGGCAGTTTGTTTGGTCTCGCAAAGACTTTGATGCGGAAACCGAGGCGCTGCGCAGTGAGCCCCTATGGCGCAATTATCGTGTACTTTCAGTATTACTGCTGATTACTACTGCCCTGGTGGTGGGCAGTTTCTGGTGATTGTTGAGTTTGTGTTCCAATGAATATAACCGATAAAAGCTATTCACTGATTTAAAAGAATCTCACACAGGATGGAACCCCTTAATAAGCAATTAAAGGAGGTGCGAAAAGAGAAAATACTCAGGTGGTAGAGGTAATGAGGTAACTAACAATGACGGACTGATAGCACAATTAATAAAAGGGTAATGCCATGAGGTATATCTTTACAGTGGTGATCGGGTTTTTTCTTTCTGCCCCAGTTTTAGCAGCTACCAATATATTGGATCTCTATTTTAATACCGCAGATAAAGGCGGAACCTTACGATATGATGAAATATTCTCCTATGGTAAGAGTGGTAATGGCAGTGACTTTGACATGTGTGATAGCTATTCCACTAAGCGTGTGCCGGGAGATAAAATAGCTGCTATTACCAGTTATAGCGGGGATGAACGCATCAAAGGCTTGAAGCTTGAATATCTATACGCTGATGATGACGAGGTGGGTAAAACGACTGGTTCAGGATTCCGCAAACTCCTTGGAGATATGGAATACATCCAGGGTTGGCGTTTTTATAAGAAACGCGATGGCAATATTTCTCGTATCCGTGTTTACTTAAAAGATATGTCAAATAACTCTACTAGAGAGATAACTTTTGGCAGTAATAATGGTTGGCATAAGTGGCAAGAGTATCAGCTAAGTATTGGTACCCGTTCAGTTGTGGGTTTTGCTGGTACCGCAGGAGATAGCAAGATTTGGAGTATTTACCCTTGTGTGGCTGACCGTTTTGATCTGGTTGAGAGTGGGGTTGAAATACACTGGGATCAAATTGTGGAAACCCCTGAGAATACAAAAACCTTCTTTGGTGAAAGATTGTTAGAGAATTTTTCTAGCGTAACTCAGAGTGATAGTACCGAAGTTTGGTATACGGATGGCAAGAGCGAAACTGATACTTGGACCAATACACTCGGCATCTCGGTGACTGCCGGCGTGAGCTTGACTGAGGGTTACAAGGTTGGAGTTCCGGGTACCGTTGAAAATAGTGGCTCGATCACGTTCAATTTTTCTGAAACTTTTTCAGCCTCAACTACGGTTGGAGAAACTTCGACGGTTAGTAATCAGAGAACCGTTAAGGAAGCGATGCCCGCGAGTGTACCCGCTTATAGCCTACTGGTGGCACGTATGATGGTAGAAAATAGCGAGGTTGAAATCCCTTATACCACTACTGTGACTAATCCCCATAACGGTGACGAATTCAATTTCACTGGTGTGATCAAAGGATCAAGTTATTCTAAATCTCGTAAACGCTGGGATGTGGTGGGTAAAGCTTTCCCAGACCGCTATGAAGTGTATGAAAGTTATTCTTGGGTTGTAGAGTATTATGGCCTGGAAAATGTCACGATAATCTCTGATCCCGTGATTTAAGTGCCGTAGGTTTATAATGAAGGTCAGAGTGGCCTGTATAAGATCCGCTTAAATATTATGCGGGTCTTATACATTGAATTTGGTGAAATACTTCTTTAAGAGTTGAGTGGATACATCCATGTATCCTTCCAGATAAAATATTGTTATTCCAAACATCGCTTGATGGCGCTTCAGTCCCTGATTATGACGGAATACAAGCGGATTCTATCTTCATAGCATCCATAGTAACTCAGATTTACTGGGGTCTTTGACATAAAAGCAGACAATAAAAAAGAGACTTTGGTGTCATAGATTTGAGATTCATCATTCACTAGTACAAATGTCCTAGTGTCAGAACATGCCACTTCAGCACTGGTATTTTCAAATCCTTTTAATCGAACGTCTACTCCTTGGCTGTGAACTTTGAGATAGTCAATGCGCGCCTGTTCAGTCCAGGCGGCACTTGCTGAAAGTGATTGAAATAGAGCGATACCCAGAACGATTGATACAACTGTTTTCATCCGTTACTCCCTGGCATGTGTATCGCCAACAAAAGGGGTTGGCAAATTCCTAGACATAACCAGTGAAATAATAGCAAAACAGGGCGGCTTATTGCGTTGTGCTATCCGGTAGGTTTTTACGTCGCCAGGGCTATTTTGATGAAGTATATGCCCTGGCGTAGATTTATGAGCAGCTGGATATTACGTGCTTATTCTTCGTAAATGATTCTCTCGGTTTCCTTGATATGAAGCCGACGACGCTCTTGTTTTTCTCCTCGTATTCTGACTCGTTCACCAGATCTCATGCCCTTTTCTTTGATCTCCTTGGCATCTATAAAATAATACTGCCCTGTGTTTTCATCTTTGATGGAAAAGCGATGATCAATTTTTCCTGTTTTAAAATTTTCTGAAACCTCTTCTTCCAGTACTCCCGTTATAGTTTCCTGGCCAGAGGCGGTGGGAATTAACAGAAAGGTCGAAATTATTGTGAGTAAGTATCTCATTGCTATTTCTCTCTTTAATTTGTATAGCTTACTGAAATGGTGGCAGTATTCATTTCATCACTTCTGGATTTAAACTCTATGGTGACTCCAGCAGCCGAATCTGTGAAGCTGCTGCCGGGCTCTTCAAGAGTGGCCACTTGGTTGGCGGTGTCATCTTTCAGATAATGCACAGTTACGGCCTTATCTTGCTGTGAACGAGGATTTAGGATGGGGTGGGAAATATGATATTCCACGAAATAGTGATTTTCTCGATTGCTGCTACCGTTACTCTCCACCTTTATAATCTGTGGCATTGTTTTATTTAATTCGCCGGCGGTAAGTTCGATAGCCTGAATTTGAACCTCTGAAGCATTCCCCATACTTTTAGAAACAGATTTGGAATAGCCAGGGAAGCTGTTGTACCAACCCATAAAGTCCCTATGAGCGCTGCCAAATAAGCGTGACTGCCAGCTATTGCCCATGAAGGCTGCGGCAGCGCCATATTCACTTTCCCCTCGGTCGCTGGTATCCCCATCGTTGTTGTTATCATTGCCTGCATGGCCTAAACCAATGTTATGACCCAGTTCATGCCCCATAATTAGTTGATCGCTATCTGCAGTAACGATACTCCAGCGGCCATTGACCGCCGCGACCCCTGTACCAACTAACCCGGCATTGTAAGCGGCGGTTGGGAATATAAATACTCGATGGCGCCATGCGTTGAGGTCTACTGGGCGATTATTGGCATCGACAAAATTGCTTTCTACCCAGCGGCTTGCGTTATCTCTCCAAGTATAACCTCCATCGGAATATTGCCCATCCTGAGAGCTTGTGGCACGGTTCTGAGCATTTTGAACACTTAAAATCCCTCCGTTTTGATTGTCGGGGATGCTGTATATAAAGCAGTCAATAGAGCTTTCTTCTTTATTGTCCTCACCATAGCAATATTGTGCTAGAGAATTATTGCTGCTGAGATGGCGCTGGAACTTTAGCTGGCCCAGTGAGTTTTCTTTGTAAGTGTTATCGAGGGAGTCGGTAGCGTTGAATGTCATATCCGCAAGCTGGGAGATGCTGACATCATCCGTTACGGCGGCATCGGAAAAATTCACCAATATAAAAACGATACTATTTTGGGTGGCTTCAATCGTTTGGATCGCAAAAGTTATGTTTAGCTGATCTCCGTTACTGAGAGAAAAAACGATAGTATCTTCTACCGAGGCGCCGCTGTTTAAATCGTTGGCATTGTTGTTCAGTTGGTATTCCCAATTGCCGCTGTCATATAGTTTGAAGTCACCATACTTTCCGGCATAAGTCCCAGACTGAAAGGTGGGGCTGGTACTATCGGTATCCTCTAATTGCAGTGTACCCTGTGCATATTCACTAGTTCCTACCACTAATGTACTTAGCGGAGTGCCAGGATTGAATCTGTAGTCGCCAGTATCGGTGTTGCCCCCATCATTATCATTGTTGTTATCGGCATCTGTGCCGGTGTTAGATCCGCCATTTGTTTCATTATTAGGCTGATTATTATCAGAATTATTACTGCCTCCAGAGCCTCCACTACAAGCGGCCAGAATTACGGTTAATGTGAGAGCGCTAAAAGTTTTAAGTGGACCAGGCATTGTTCCCCCAATTTATCTCTATAAGGTCATAGCCGGTGTTTAATGAGTTAAAAGATGGACTCCTATCAACTGGTACGGTTCCACCAATTGTGATTTAAAGAGTATTTTTTATTGATTTCGTCGCGGGAAGCTAAAAATTTTCACTTCTTATGTGCCTGTTTTGTGGTTTGGTGAGCACAGGAGGGTTCCAAGAGGAACACTTCTGATAGCCTGAAGTGAGAGACCTTTTGCACTGGGTGACAGAGCGTTTAGATATAGAGCGTTATGGCCCACCGATCACTTTGGTTGCTGTTCAGAATTGATGATGGTGGCATCACTACTGATCTGTGAATTGGCCAGCTTTATTCGTCACTCGCTGGCCTGCACTAGCCGCTATTCACCATTTATCCCAACCATCTACGGCCTGTCCATCATGGAGACCACTCATCACTTGGGCTGGAGACAACAACTCGTGTTGCTAAATTGCTTCTATCAAGTTGGAGGTGATGATGAAAAGGAATACTTTTTGGCTGCTGTTGATGATGTCTCTGGTGGGTGAGCTCAATGCTCAGTCACTTACTCAGCAGTGGGAGTTGGCAATGGCTGTTAGCGCTAAGAATCAATCGAAAAGTGCCCTCTTCGATTCTGGGTCAGGTTATGAGCGCCAAGTTAAATTACAAGGTGCGCTGCAGGTATCGGACTGGGAAGGACAGGTTTCCATGCTGCATGAGGCAGGTAGTGGCGCTGGTGAGGAATCAGAACTTGTTGTGGAGGAGTTATTTTGGCAGGGGGATAGGTTCGGGTGGGACCTGCTTGCAGGTAAGCGTCGCCTGGATTTTGGTGTTAGCTACGCTCACAGACCTTTGGATCTATTCCTGCCTATGGAGCGCAACCCGGTATCTCTGCGGGCTGATGAGGGCGTTGCTGTCGTATCAGCCAGCCGCTTCACAGCAAGTGGAGAGCTGAGCCTGATGTTGGTTGATGCTAATGCTAGTCAACTTATTAATGAAGAGCTTCCGAGAGGTTTGGCTGCACGTTGGTACCAGCTGAAAGGTGTGAGTGAATGGCAACTGCTCGGTTACCTGGATGATCAACGTGGTTTGAATATCGGCGCCAGCTGGGTTACGACCTATGGGGAGTCTTGGGAGTTACATAGCGAAGGCCGTTACCAGCAGCGTTATCGTCAATGGCTAAAGCCTGGTTCTCCAAGAACTGGCACTTTACCCCGAGAGGGAGAACAGAGCGATGGCTGGCAGGCTCTGTTGGGCATGACCTGGACCCATAACGCAGGGCATACAATCATCGCTGAATACTGGTTTGATAGCAGGGCGTGGCATACTCGCGATTGGCAAAGGCTTGCAGACAATGCCAACTGGTATCGTGAACAGGGGGAAGGGTGGGATGCTACCAGATATGCTTCTGCGGTAGCTTTTTTAAGCGAAGCACGCAATCGACATAACCTAATGATGCACTGGAGCTTATCTAATCACAATTACAATCCCAAATTGGATATTTTATATTCCCCTGGCGATAGAGGCATGGTTTTGACTGCTGGTATTAACCATGAAATGAAGGGCGATTGGACTCTTGGCGCATCAATAAGGTATTTTGGCGGCGCTAAAAAATCGTATTTTACACAATTGCCTAATGAAACCCTTGTTACTTTGACTGCGAACATGAATATATAAAAGGAATCATGGTGAAGTTGCTCAGTGAATATTTACGTATATTGATTCTTTGTATTGTTGTGGCCCTAATCACTAAACAAGTGTGGGGAGGGAGTTACTCTCTCAACTTTGGTATATCCCTAACCTATGGCTTTGTTGCTTTTTCTACGCGCAAGCTTATGCTCCACCTAAAACCGAACTGGCCACATGTGCTCAAGTATGCAGTAACCATTTCGGCAACGACGGTGCTGGGTTCTATTAATGTTTGGTGGTGGGTCTCTGGCTTTGGAGTTTTTCCTGCGGTTAATGCCCTGATTTACTCACTAATTCTGGCTATCTTTTTGACGACTTTACTCTACCAGTTTTATCTTAATCGTGAACAGTCCCACAAGCTGGAGACTGAGCGCAAGGAAGCAGAGTTACTACAGGCCCAGCAACAAAAAACTCTGGTGCAAAGCCAGCTGAAAGTATTACAAAGTCAAATAGAACCTCACTTTCTGTTTAATACACTGGCCAATCTTAAGATGCTGATTAGGCACGACCCACAGAAGGCAGAGCTATTACTGGACAATTTTAGCGATCTCTTGCGCTTTAGTTTGAATAAATCGCGTTCTGACTATGTGTCCCTGAAAGATGAACTTCGCAGTCTTGAAAGCTATTTGGCTATTCAGCAAATCCGACTGGGTGAGCGCTTGCAGTATAGGGTCGAACTGGCAGAAACCGTTAACCCTTCAACGGAAGTTCCGCCCCTATTAATACAGCCATTGGTGGAAAATGCCATTTTCCATGGTATTGAACCTTCACAGAAAGGAGGGCTGGTTTGTCTCAGGGTGGCTACGAAAGCTAGTCAGTGGATCATAGAAGTGGAGGACAGTGGAATTGGTTTGCAGGCTGCAACCAATAAGTCAACGTCAAACAAGCACAATGGTTTGGCTTTAAATAATATCAAGGAGCGTCTTGCCACTCTATACCAGGAAAAAGGCAAGCTGCAGATAAGTAGTAATCAACTGGGCGGGGTTACCGCTAGATTGGAGTTTCCATGCGCGCAATAATTGCCGATGATGAACCCTTGTTGCGTCATCATCTGGATAAAATGTTGGCTGATGTTTTTCCGGAACTTGTGGTAGTTGGTAAAGCAGCTGATGGTCAGGAGGCATTAACTCTTTGCCAGCAAGAACAGCCTGATGTCATTTTTCTCGATATCCGTATGCCGGGTTTGGACGGTATTGCGGTTGCTTCCGCGCTTAACAAGCTGGAAATCAAACCCGTAGTGGTCTTTATTACTGCCTATGATGAATATGCAGTAAATGCTTTTGAGCAGGAAGCCGTAGATTATTTGTTGAAGCCCATTGATGATGAGCGACTTCAGCTAGCTTGTGAACGTATCAAGAAGCGTCTGGAAAGTAGAGCGGAAGAGCAGGCGCAAGTGAGTCCGAATATTGCGGCTTTATTGCAGCAACTCAATGTCGGTAAGCCGGAATATCTACGCTGGATCAGGGCTAGTAAGGGAGAGGATGTACACCTAATCTCCTGTGATGAAATTTCGGCTTTTGTCGCTGAGGAGAAGTACACCACTGTTTACTCAGACCAGGGCCAGCATATTATACGCACACCGCTTAAGGAATTGATGACGCAGTTGGAGCCTGATCTTTTTTGGCAGATACACCGATCAACGATTGTTTGTATTAAGCGAATCGATAAGATTAACCGAGGGCTGACGGGCTCAGCTACGGTAATTATGGATGATGGGCAAAAGTTTTCTGTGAGCCGTAGGGCCGCAGCAATGTTTAAATCTATGTGAGTGTATTTTTTGTTTGTTACATAGAGAGAATAAATTTAAGGTGGTAAGGCGGATTAATTATAACCGGTTCACAGTAAGCGCCGGTTCTTTATTGTCCTAACTAAGAATGACATGGAGTCAGGATGCAAGATTATTACTCTTCCACAGAATTAAGAGATTTTGCCAGTGCTTTATTCCAGCGTGTGGGGCTCGCTAAGGACAGGGCCGACATAATCGCTAATGTATTCTTGCAGGCAGACTTGCTCGGTTTTACCACCCATGGCTTGCACCGGGTTGTGAGCAATTTAGAGTGGTTACAAAGTGGTGAGTCCAAGCTTAGTGGTGAACCCAAAGTGTTGTCCGATAGGGGTAACTGCTTTAACTGGGATGCACAATTTTTACCTGGTCCCTGGGTGCTTAGCAAAGCCATAGAACAGGCATTGTCACGAGTATCTGAACAGGGTGTCGTTACCGCTACTATTCGCCGCAGCCAGCATATTGCCTGCCTAGCTGCCTATTTACCTCAGGTAATCGAAGCGGGTTATGTGGCGATCCTAACCTGTTCAACTCCGGGAGAAAATACTGTATCGCCTCAAGGGGGAATTGATCCATTGTTCTCTGCGAATCCCCTGGCATTTGCGGCTCCGGCCGGAGATTACCCTCTGTTGTTTGATGTGAGTATGTCTATTACAGCTGGTGCCTATGTGTCACGTGCAAAGCGAGAGGGTAGGAAAATGCCTTCAGCTTGCCTTAAAGATCATACTGGCAAGATTTCTGATGATCCCTCGGCGTTCAAAGATGGTGGCAGTATTTTACCGATTGGTGGTGCTGATCACGGTTACAAGGGGGCGGCACTAAGTGCGATGTTGGAGGTGTTGTCGATGGCACTTGGAGGCTATGGCCGTGACGATGATTCAGCCAAACACGATAAAGAGGCCAACTCGGTTTTCTTACAGATAATTGATCCCCAGGCTTTTGGGGAAAAAGCAGACTTTCTTCGTCAAACCATTGCTTTAAGTAACCTCTGGGAGCAAAACCGCAGTGATAGCGATGAGCCTGTAAGAGTGCCTGGCCAGCGTGCTTGGGCGAATCGAACACGGCAATTGCGTGATGGGGTAGAGTTATATTCCTCTATTATCAAGGATCTTCAGCCCTGGGCTGAAAAATTACAGGTTCCCCTTCCCTCTGTATTAACTAAGAGCTAATTTTTACTGACAAATTCATTCACTTAGAGTGATCACCTTAGTTACAGGAAAAGCATCAGATCAACGCTACTTTAAAGGCGAAACCCTTGGTGCGCCTGATAGTGTGTCGGTGGGGACGTTAAGAGGATGTAATAAATAAGAATGGCTCAAGGGCTGATATTTGTAAGGATGTTATGAGTGAGCATAGAAAGTTTAAGATGAACATCTTGCATAATCCCCTAGTGGGTCTTATACATAAAATGCTGAACCACCTAAGTTGGTACATATTGCGGTCCTCTCATTTGCTTTCTAGCTGTTGAGCTGCTAAGAGGTTATTTGCCTGATTCTTTGAGTTTTAGGGGCATTGCATGAAGAATGTGTTGATTTTGGCTGTAGCTCTGTTGATTTTTCAAAAGTGGGATAAGATAGAGCAGTATTTCAATCCGCTTCTGGATTACGCCTCTCTGCGGCCGGGTAAGGTTATTCTCTACGCTACCGAATGGTGCGGCTACTACCAGAAGTCGCGTGAATTGCTGAGAGAGTACAATATACCATTTTATAAGTATGATTTTTAGAAGTTCCAGGAGGGCAGGTCTCAGTATGATCGCCTAGGTGGTAAAGGTGTCCCGGTCTTGCTGATTAATGGAGAGGTAACTCGTGGATATAATGCTAAAAAAATATTAAGTGCTTATTCAAACGCTCAGAGTACAAGCTTTTTGTGATTAAGGTTGAGAATGATAATAAAAAAATCGTTTCGTACAATAGCCCTTGCAATTACTATGGCTGTGGTATGTAGCTGTATAGGATTCAGCTCTATAGCAGTTGCAAATACTATTAGCGCCAAGCTGGTAAAGAAGGGAAATGGTAACTGGTTTGTTACCTTTGTGTCAGAAAAGCCAATAAAGAAGCTCGCCTTCAAAAGCTCTCCGGATAACTCAAGAAGCAAGCGTTGGGCTCCCACTTCTAATGGCTATCAGTTTGAGTTTGTTGATGGGGTGGAGAGTTTAGTGCGTGAGGACGGTAGTGCCTTTACAGAAGCTACCTTTCATCTTACCCCTACTTATACGGCCTTCCCCAAGGAATATGCCCCTTTCTCCCCGTTTTCGGATGGAAGTTATCTATTGTATACGGGGAGATTTTTTGCCTGTGCAGATTCTTGCCAACCTAGCCTAAAGAAGTGGTATATGACGATTGTTGCTCCCGAGTCTGACAATATTATCCTGCATGGCAGGATCTATCAGGGAAGTATTAAGTGGACGGCTTTCGATGAAGGCAGCAAGGTCTATATTGGTCATGGAGAACCGATACAAAGTAATCGCTTTGTAAGTGTGATCGATGAACTTCTACCAGAGAAGCTGCTACATCAGATGAGCACTCAGTTGCCTGAGTTGATGGATTTCTTTGCCGATAAAATGGGCGCACTTGGCTATAGGCCCGCATTGTTTGCTTCTTTTAGTTCTACAGACGATGGTCGACATGGTCATCAAGGCGGAACTCTGCCAGGCCAGATATTTATGCATTGGTATGGTAAGAAGTCTGTTGTTGAAGCAATTGATGTCGATGAACTGTTTTGGCTGTTTTCCCATGAAGTTGCCCATTTGTACCAGAGAGAGGGCGCAGATGTTATAGATACAGCTGACTCCTGGGTTCATGAGGGGGCGGCTGATTATTTTGCCGGTTTGGCGTTCGAGAGTATCCTTTCTAAGGATTTTCTGTCACAGAAGAAAAAGCAAGCAGAACAGAAATGCCTTGCCAGCCTGAAGGAAAATCCGGTTTACCTGGATGCGTCACGTAAGAATCCACGCATTCACTATGACTGTGGTTTGCTGATTATAAATGCGATAGATCAACAGTTAAAAGAGCAGGGTTCTATTTCCATTTATGAATTATGGAATCTCTATTCTTCTAAGATTTCAACTGAATCACCAGCCGGGGCGGCTCAATTTCTGTTTGCAGCCAAGCCTTATCTACCTTTAGCAATGGTTAAAAATTTAGAAAAATTAAACACCCCTGGCTTCTCTGCTTTAAAATTTATTAACAAGTTGATAGCTGACAGTACTTAAGAATCAATTTTCAATACTATGGCTTGCTTACAGATGGGTGAGTTTGGGCTTACCCTCTCAATATGTTGGGCCTAATATTTATGTATGTGTTCGAGCTGATTTGATAGGTCGCTTAGGAACAATATCAATTAACTGGTTCTGCTGTACCACCTCCCAGGAAGTAACTTGCCAAAATAGTTGACGCCCCGCCATTTACCACTTATCTGTGGCTTCTAACTCCATTCAGCCCAAAGATTCCCCGTTTATCCCTCTCCTTCCCCTTTTGTCGCACGATCAAGACCACCTCCATAACCAGCGCTAACCTGCTCCCAACCTAAACGCAAGGAGAGAAATCATGAAGAAGATTATTGCAGCGGCACTGATTCAACTGGGTATGTCTACTTCCGCTTTTGCTGCAGTGGATGCGCAGTTAGAAGGGCTATACAACAAGGCGGCGCAGCAGGGAGGGGATGCCATTGAAGTTTCTTACAAGGCTTTCAAAGTTGCCCAGCAGCTAGATCCCACAGACCCTGCAGCCCTATTCTACCTGGGTGCCAGTGAGACTCTGATGGCTAAGGAGAGTTGGTTGCCGTGGAAGAAGGTGAGCTATGCAGAAAATGGGATCGCCCGTATGGACAAAGCCCTATTGATGCTGGAGGAGCTTGAAAATCCTGGCCGCTCGGCTAGGGGGGTGCCCCGGGATTTACTTTTTAAGGGGATTGCAGCCACCACTTTTACCAAGGTACCCGCTTTCTTCAATGCTTTTGATCGAGGATTTGAGCTCTATGGGGAGCTGATGAATGATCCGCGTCTGTCGCACATGCCGGTACAGGCAGTGAGTTGGATCTACTGTGGTGCCCTGGAGGCTGCGGATTTGGGTGAAAAGTCAGATCAGAAAAGTGAGTGGCAGGCAAAGGTCAATACAAGAGGGGCTCAGGCACTTTGTAAGCTGGATACTGAGTAGTAATTGGGATTGGAGAAAGACCGATGTTGCAGCTGACACATATAGAAAAGACCTATAAGACAGGTGAAATAAAGCACCAGGCTTTGCGAGATGTCAACTTGGCCATTCGCCCCGGTACTATGGTGGCCCTCTGTGGGCCCTCAGGCTCCGGTAAAAGTACCATGCTAAATATCTGTGGCTTATTGGACCAAGATTATTCCGGTGTGGTGCATTTTGCCGGTGAATTAATGACCAGGGACTACCAGCAGGCAATGAAGATACGTCGCACTCAGATGGGGTTTATTTTTCAGAAATTTAATTTGGTTCCGGTGATGAGTGCCTTTGAAAATGTCGCCTACCCATTACAGCTCAATGGTGTGAATTCTGCAGAGGTAAAACAGCGGGTAATGCAGATGTTGGATTATGTGGGTTTGGCCAAGTTTGCCCGATATCGCCCCGACCGCCTCTCCGGCGGCCAACAACAACGGGTGGCGATAGCTCGAGCACTGGTGCACAAGCCCAAATTGGTGATAGCTGATGAGCCCACCGCTAGCTTGGATAGTGTAACGGCTCAGCAGATTATTGAATTAATGAAACACCTTGGCAGGGAACAGAAAACGGCCTTTATTGTGGCCAGCCACGATGATCGTATGACTCAGCACTGTGACAGAGTGATCAATTTACAAGACGGTGTGATTTTGCAGGAGGAAGCCCCATGCGTCGCTTAAAACTGGCAGTTTTGAATTTATTACGCAACCGCCGCCGCAGCCTTTTGACCGTCGCAATTGTCGCTATTGTAGTGATGGCTCTGATGACTTCCGGGGGCTTTGGTCTATACACTTATAAATCCCTGAAAGAAGGCGCGGCGCGCAGTCAGGGGCATCTGGTGTTTACCCAGCCGGGATATTTCAATAGCGATGAAGAGTATCCATTACAAAATGGCTTGGAAAATGCCGACGAATTGAGAAAGCGCTTATTGACCGATAGCCAGGTTAAGGCGGTACAACCACGTATCTATTTGAATGGCTTGATCTCCAATGGAGATAAGTCGACCATATTTTTGGGGCAGGGGATTTTGCCGAGCGAGTTTCGGGTAAAAGGGCCTTTCTTAAATATGACCGAAGGTGGCATTCTGAGTAAGAATGAAGATCCTACCGATCCGCAGATTATGCTGGCCAAGGATCTGGCCAGAAATCTGAATGTAAAAACAGGGGACTATGTCACCCTGATGTCTACGACTGTAGATGGGGCGCTTAACGCACTGGATTTTAAAGTACAGGGTGTTTTTGGAACTGGTGTTCCTGACATGGATAAGCGTCAGGTGTATCTCTCGATAAATTCTGCTCAGTTTATTCTCGATAGTGAAAAGGTCAGCACCATGCACCTGTACGGCTATGAGCTGGAAGACACCGAAGTATTAAAGGCGCGTCTGGCTGAGCAGGCTCCCGAGTTGGAAATTACCACTTGGGAGGATCGCGCCTTCTTTTACCAAGGGGTGAAAAGTCTTTACGACCGAATTTTTGGTCTGATGGGCGTGATCATGGCGATGGTGATTTTTGTTTCTCTCTTTAACACCTTGGCGATGTCGGTTACAGAAAGAACCCGTGAGATCGGCACTCTTTCCGCATTGGGTACGTCCCGCGCCGAATTACTGCTGGGCTTTGTGTTGGAGGCATTGGTGTTGTCCCTGGTAGGAGCGATCGTGGGCATCTTGCTGGCAGCTGCGGTGAGTATGGGTTTGATGGTGTTTGAAGTCACCATGCCGCCCCCTCCCGGTAAAACCGAGAGCTATCCCCTGGTGGTGTATTTCTCAATGAATCTTGCTTGGATGATCTCGTTAGCAGTAGCGGCAATCTGTGTTCTGTCTTCCTTTATGGCAGCGCGCAAAGGTGTAAACAAACCGATAACAGAGGCATTGGTACATGTATAAGTTAGCGAAACTAAAAACTGCTTGTAAAGTTTTGGGCAGCGCTCTGGTAATAGCAATGGCTCCAATGGCATTGGCCAATTCACTCAATACCAATAGCGGGGCCAGCAACGAGATTATCTACACCACGCAGCAAGTGGAGGGCATGCTTGCCAAAGCCGATTTTTACCGTCTGCAAGAAAATTCCGCGCGAGTAGTCACTGAGGTGCAGGTCTACAAAAATGGCGAGCTGGACAGCATGGATAATTACCATGTGTACACCCGCCCACAGCGCAAATCTCTAGTGGTATTCAAAGGCAAGGGAGAGGAGGGCACCAAAATGTTAATGCTGCAGGATAACTATTGGATGCTGATGCCGCGCAGCCGCCGCCCTATACGGATTACACCCATGCAAAAATTGTTGGGGGGGGCATCGGTGGGGGATGTGGCCACACTTACCTGGAGTGAGGATTATCAGGGCGTTTATGCCGGGCAGGAGACATTACAGGATCAGCTGGTAAACCGTTTGAGCCTTACCGCTAAAACCAAAGGGGCCAGTTATCAGCGTATTAACTTGTGGGTGGATAGCAAAAGTCATTTTCCGGTAAAAGCCGAGCTTTACCTGAAATCCGGCAAGTTGGCTAAGGTTGCGCACTTTACCTCTGGGCAAAGAGAGGGGCGGCAGGTAGTGGCGGAAATGCGGCTGCAGGATACGATCAATACTGGCATAGAGACACGGGTTATTTATGAGAGTGTCCAGGCCCATGATTTGCCGGAAAAGTATTACAACCCGGCTTACCTAAGTCGCCAGTCAACCGCTGAGCTTTAACGAACTTTGCAGCCGCTATTAAGCGGCTGCAATAGCTTTCTGGTTAATGATTTCCTGGGGTGACTCCAGTTCCTGGGAAAAAATGGCCTCAATAGCCTCAGCCTCACGCAGGCGTTTAAGTTTCTCAAAAAATACCTGGGCCTCTGGAAACGCGAGTTTGAGATAGGCCAGCCACTGCTTGATCCGGTTGCCCAGATACTTGGCCGGGTAGACTTCCCGGGTAATTTGATAGTAACCCCAGAGTAACTCGACAATCTGCGGCCATGCCATCGGCTGATATTCTACTCCGGCGCAGAAGGCCTTGATTTGCAGCCCCAAATCAGGCCTTGCCAACAGGCTGCGGCCTAACATAAAGGCTTGGCAACCGGTTTGCTCGTGGCAGCGCTGAAATTCAGCCAGTGTCCAGATATCGCCATTGGCGACTACTGGAATCTGCAGTTTTTCCCGAATCTCACCGATATATTCCCAGTAGGCCGGAGGCTTGTAGCCATCGACTTTAGAGCGAGCGTGAACCGCCAACTCATTGGCTCCACCGGCGGCTGCGGCCAGGGCGTTATCCATATAAGTAGAGCGGTCGTTGAACCCCAGGCGGATTTTCGCGGTGACAGGGATGTGATCCGGTACGGCTCGGCGCACAGCGCCGACAATCGCCTCTACCCGATGCGGGCTTTGCAATAGGCAGGCGCCCCCATCGCTGTTATTGACCGACTTGGCTGGGCAACCAAAATTCAGATCGATCGCCTTTGCCCCCACGGCAACCGCTTTGGCGGCATTGATGCTCATGGCCTCGGGATTGCCGCCCAGAAGTTGCAAGCGTACCGGGACATCATTGGCCGTTTTGGCGCCCTCCAAGAGCTCCGGACACAGACGAGTAAAAACCCTGCGGGGTAGGCGGGTATCGGTAACACGCACAAATTCGGTTACACAGATATCGACCCCGCCAATCGTTGAAAGCAGTCTGCGCACATGGTGGTCGATAACACCTTCCATGGGGGCCTGGTAAATCTTCGGCTGCAGGGGAATTGTCTTATCGGTCATAAAGTTGGAAATAGGAAAAATTGGTGTGATGGTTGGCGCATATTCTATCAGCAAGTGATCGCTATTCCGTAACAATGATCATTCGGCTGGTAGTTTTAATAGGAGATTTGAACTCAAATTCGAGTGTGTTTGCACCAATAAAGGGCGCAATGAACCATGCGCCATCGTTGCCACTGAAACCATTAAGTGTTTGATTTTAAAAGCAACTTGTATTGATAATAGAAAATTGACTGCACTTCCATGCTGCAGAAAAACCCTCTGGCAGTGAATAGTATGGTTACTTGTCGGGGTGGAACCGCCAACGAGGTTGTATTTGCCCAGCTTGAAGACTAGATTGCCGGGCGTAAATGGGTTGCCAGCCAGGCAGGTTACCAATTAGATCACTGCGCTCAGTCGCAGAATTTTGGGGATTGCAATTGGAGTGGCTTGGTGTTGGTCAAGCTGGGAATTGTGCGGAAGTTTAGCGGTGCTGTTTGGCAGTTTTTATAGGCGCCCAAGCATAGTGGCTGCTTAACATTAAACGGCCACAGGCCGAAGAATAATCGCCCGGATATTAACCTTTTATTATCCGAAGGCTTAGGGGGATACAGAGTGCAAGATACGCTACTTCAACAGGGGTTGGATATTACCCTGTTCGGTATGGGAATTGTTTTTACCTTCCTGCTGTTACTGGTGATAGGCACCGGTATCATGTCCCGAATTATTACTCGCCACTTTCCCGAAGCGGAGCCCGTCGCCACTCCGCCCGCTAGCGGTAACGATGACAATGCCCGCTTGCACGCCATTATCAAGGCGGCCATCGAACAACATCGAAAAAAACGTTAATCGCCAAATTTCGCTTCATTAGAACATCCAATAATTTCTGCCGAGAGAGATAACCCATGACTGAGGTTAAAAAGCCATTGGGGATTACCGATGTAGTCCTGCGTGACGCCCACCAGTCACTGTTTGCCACCCGCATGCGACTGGACGATATGCTGCCGATTGCAGAAAAGCTCGATAAAGTCGGCTTTTGGTCGCTGGAATCCTGGGGCGGCGCCACCTTCGATGCCTGTATTCGCTATCTCGGCGAAGACCCCTGGGAGCGGATTCGCGAATTAAAAAAAGCCATGCCCAACACCCCGCAGCAAATGTTGTTCCGTGGGCAAAATATACTGGGATATCGCCACTACGCCGATGATGTCGTGGAAAAATTTGTTGAGCGTGCCGCGGTCAACGGGGTGGATGTCTTCCGCGTATTCGATGCCATGAACGATATGCGCAACCTGAAGACGGCCCTGGCCGCGGTAAAAAAACAAGATAAGCACGCTCAGGGCACTATCTCTTATACCGTGAGCCCGGTACATACCATGGACTTGTGGGTGGACCTGGGGCGCCAGATTGAGGATATGGGGGCGGACTCCATTGCCATTAAGGATATGGCCGGCCTACTGCGCCCCTACGAAGGCTACGATCTGGTAAAGCGTCTTAAAGCGGCGGTGGATATTCCCATCCACCTACATTGCCACGCGACCACGGGTCTTTCTATTGCCACCGCACTCAAATGTATCGAGGCGGGCGTCGACAATGTGGACGCAGCCATCAGCTCCATGTCCATGACCTATGGCCACAGCCCCACGGAAACACTGGTTGCCATGCTTGAAGGTACCGAGCGGGATACTGGTCTGGATATTAATCTGCTCGAAGAAATTGCCGCGTATTTCCGCGAGGTGCGTAAAAAGTACGCGAAATTTGAAGGTTCCCTTAAAGGCGTGGACTCGCGCATTTTGGTGGCCCAAGTGCCCGGTGGCATGTTGACCAATATGGAAAACCAGCTGCGTGAGCAGGGTGCTGGTGAGCGACTGGATGAGGTACTCGAAGAGATTCCCCGCGTACGCCAGGATCTTGGTTATATCCCCCTGGTAACGCCCACCTCACAAATTGTAGGCACCCAGGCAGTATTAAATGTGCTGACCGGTGAGCGCTATAAATCTGTTTCTAAAGAAACGGCAGCCGTTTTGAAAGGGGAATATGGCGCGACCCCTGCCGAAGTGAATCAGGAGCTGCAGGTGAAGGTATTGGAAGGCGCAGCGCCAGTGACCTGTCGCCCTGCGGATTTGATCGCTCCAGAGTTGGACAGGCTTACCTTGGAGTTACAGGAAAAAGCCGGGGCAGAGGACATTGCCCTGACCAATGGCGAAGGTGAAATTGACGATGTGCTTACCTATTCACTCTTCCCACAAATCGGCCTCAAGTTCCTGAAAAATCGCGGCAACGCCGATGCCTTTGAGCCAGTGCCTACTGGCAACGAAAATGCCGCAGTGAAAAATGACAACGGGGAAGAGGTGTATACGGTCACTGTGGAAGGCCAGAGCTACACCGTGACAGTGGCCGATGGTGGCGATCTGACCAATATTGCCCCGGTAGGTGCGGCCGCCCCTGCAGCCAGTCCAGCCAGTTCGGTTCCAGCCACTGGTGGTGAGCCGGTCAATGCGCCCCTAGCGGGCAATATCTTTAAGGTGATGGTGATGCCCGGTGACAAGGTCAGCGAGGGCCAGGCCATTATTGTGCTCGAAGCCATGAAGATGGAAACCGTAGTGAGTGCGCCGCGCAGTGGCAGTGTTGCCAGCGTAGCGGTAAAAGAGGGCGATTCCGTGGCGGTGGGTGATGCCCTGCTGTCTATCGCATAGATTGGGGTAGGAGTCGCAAGTGGATAATTTACTCACGCTTTGGCAGTCCTCCGGCATCGCACAAATGATGCCGGGGCAGCTGGTCATGATCTTTGTTGGATTGGGGCTGCTGTTTCTGGCTATTCGCAAAAACTTTGAGCCACTGTTGCTGGTGCCAATTGGCTTCGGCGGTATCCTGGCCAATATTCCCGGAGCAGATCTGGCACTCTCTGCAGCTGAGACCGCATTGGTCCAGGGAAATGCAGCAGTTCTTGCCCAAATGGCCCAGATCTTGGGGTTGGAGACTGTTGCCAGCCTCGAGGATTTAAAAGCTGCCCTGGGTGCTGCCCCGGCTGCGGTGCAGCTACAGGCCGCAGAGTTTGCCAGCGATGCCGGTTTCAGCAACGGCATGCTGTATAACTTTTATTCTGTGGCTATTGCTTCGGGTGTAGCGCCGTTGGTGATTTTTATGGGGGTGGGAGCCATGACTGATTTTGGCCCGCTGCTCGCTAACCCGCGTACCCTGTTCCTGGGGGCGGCGGCACAGTTCGGTATCTTTGCCACTGTACTGGGTGCTGTCGGACTCTCAGTTGCGGGGATTATGGACTTCTCCATCGCCGATGCCGCGGCTATCGGTATTATTGGCGGTGCAGATGGCCCCACAGCAATCTACGTTTCCAGCATTTTGGCCCCTGATTTGCTGGGTGCGATTGCGGTAGCAGCCTATTCCTATATGGCATTGGTGCCCATGATTCAGCCACCGATTATGCGCGCACTCACTACAGAGCAGGAGCGCAAAATTGAGATGGTGCAGCTGCGTCATGTAAGCAAGCGCGAGAAAATTACCTTTCCGCTGTTGCTGTTGATTCTGGTTGCCCTGTTTCTCCCCGCTGCAGCCCCTCTGTTGGGTATGTTCTGCTTCGGTAATCTGATGCGTGAGTGTGGTGTGGTGTCTCGCCTTTCGGATACTGCTCAGAATGCGTTGATCAATATCACCACGATTTTCCTAGGTCTCTCGGTCGGCTCGAAACTGGCCGCAGATAAATTCCTTGACCCAAAAACTCTGGGAATCCTCGCCCTGGGTATCGTGGCATTTGCGATCGGTACTGCCGCAGGGGTATTGATGGCAAAACTGCTCAATGTATTCAGTAAGCACAAGGTAAACCCACTGATCGGTTCTGCCGGTGTATCTGCCGTGCCCATGGCTGCACGGGTATCCAATAAAGTGGGGCTCGAATCCAATCCGCACAACTTCCTGCTGATGCACGCTATGGGCCCGAATGTGGCTGGGGTTATTGGCTCTGCGGTTGCTGCGGGAGTCATGATCAGCATGGTACGCAGTTTAACCGGCAGCTGACTTGGCCCACAAAGCCATTCCTGATAAGGCGAACTTCGGTTCGCCTTTTTCTTTGATAAAATTTAAAGTGGAATATGGCTGTATTTGCAAGGTATTTGTCAGGAATATCTATTTACCTGTTTAATTTTCGATGGACAGGCAAACAAAATACGGCTCTCTAGCTCCCTGAATGCTTTTAAATGGCTTCTTACTACATATTCTCTCAAGAGCTGCGTGGGTAGTATTAATGGGTGCTCGACACGATTCATTTTGAGTTAAGGTTTTTTGCGCTATATTCCTTCCCGAGTTTTGGCTTGTAATAAGAAATTTTACTGGAAGTAAGACCATGCGTAGTTTGCCGCTTTTAATTTCCCTTGCTCTGTTCTCCTCTCCTCTACTGGCCCACGACAATCATCGCACCGCTGAAGATCTGCACGAGATTAAAAGAGAGATGGTAAAACTTCGCAAAGAAGTACATGCCCTGAAGGATAAAAATCAAGAGGCGGATGAAATGCGCAAACTCAAGAAAGAGGTTGTCAGGTTGCGCAAAGATATTCGCTCCATGCAGGATCTGATTGTGGACCTACAGGCCCTGGTAGAAGGTCAATCTAACAATGCCCAACCAGATGTCGTTCTCCATCCAGTAAAGGAACGCCCCAGATGGGCCTGCTATATGAAAGATATGCGGGCTGGCGGTATGCACTCCAAAGGCTTTTCTGAGGTAGAGGCCAAAGGCAAACTGCTGGAAACCTGTTCTACACGGGGCGGTGTTTGTTTTGAAAATAGAATTACCTGTTCAGCTGAGTAGCATTGGGTTGACTTCAGGTTTAGTGAATCGGGGAGAGAGTAGGGCCATACCTAAGGAAGCTTTGCTGACCAATGAGATATATATCGTTTTAAGGCCGAATTTCAGTGAAGGGTAGTGGCTATATATTTCTCTGTTTTAGGGCTCAAGGCTTTGTCGACCGGTAATAATGTTTACGTTAACTTATAAAGCAAGGCTATAGTGCTTGGTTAAATCAGGAGTGTGAGCTTTGATTTTACTGAATTTTTGGTTTTTGTGTTTGGCTTAAAATTATATTTTTTTGAGTCAAGTAAGTTTGATATGTGATTTTTAGATACACCAGATTCTAGGTCTGGTGTATCTAAAACGTTAACTTTCAAATGCCTTATTGACCCTGAACTGTAATCAATAACGTACCCGTAAAAGGCCCGTCAGGTTCTCTACCATTCCATACTGTGGCTGGGATATCAATATCAAATCGTGCATTGTCATTTTGACAATTACTTGCCTGTATTCCCTGTCCGCCCAGAGGCATACCAGCCATTACAGGCTGTGCTGGCCCACCAGTACTATTGGCGTAGCCTACGTTGTAAGGAATGGGTGGAGTGCCATTATTACTCTGTAAGAGAAAGGCTGGGTCTGAGCCAACATTTTGAAATGTGATGCTAAAACTACCAAAGCCACTTGCTGCAACACAGAAAAGGTCTGATCCCATTGCATCGGTTCCGGGAGTCGGATCTGCAATAGTGACTGCATCTACATTATCTATGATAATAAAATTAGAAAATGTCAAGGTGATAATGCTTGTATCGCTATCCATTGCTTGAGATAGCGCAACATTGGTTGAGCCTAATGTCAGGCCAGCCACAATAATGGATGTGAATAGCTTTTTCTTGAGAATTTTCATAAGAGACCTCCTTGCGAAAAAAGAATTTTCTTCAGTTAATGTCAGCGCCAAAATCTAGCCTTGTGTAGATGGCTAAAAACTCTTGGTGAATGAATGATAGTGGATGTTATATTTTTTGGTGTGGAAGGTTATGTTTTTCAGGGGAAATTTGGGAATAAATTATTGGCGCTTAGGAATAATTTCTTATTTGTTTTTGATGTCAGTTTCAGTTTTTATTGTTAGGGTGGTTTTTTATATGTAGGTCGTATAATTCTATGGTTGTTTATTGTGGTTGGAAATTATTTTTAGAGGGTCACTTTGAGGTGTTTGTATTGTGTTGCAGTTGTTAATATGTCTGTAAGTTGGTTGTTGGCGGGTCTATCGTTTCATATGTAAGTGGTGTTTAGGTGTCAAGTGAAGGTGAGTTCCAAATGATTCCGTTATATGTCTAGGGCACTTTTATTGGGAGTATGCGTTTTATGAGTTTTCGGGGGTGAAGTTAAAAATTTTTTAAAGGTTCAGTGTTGAGGGGTGGGGGCAAGGTCTAGATCGGTAGCGGCTAAAGGTGTTAGTGATTTGAGGGTGGAGATTATTGTAGCTACTTCCTTTTGCATAAAAGTACACAATGGTTGTGCATAAAAAATATTCAAGATAAAGATAAGTGAAGATGCTTGTTGAGTGAGTATGATTAGTTTGTGATTCAAATAAAATCTAGAGGGGAGGTGCTAATAATTGAGGGTGGTTTGTTGTTTTTCTGGTGGTAAAATATTGCATCGTTATCTGAGGTTTCTTTGGAGGTGTGGTATATGGTTGTAGTCAAGATTTTTCTTTGAGGTTTGTTGGTTGGATCATGTTTTTAAGTTTTCTATTTTTCTTTTTAAGTGCTGCGCCAGAATAAAAATCTGGCGCAGCTAGAGATGATGAAGGCTGAATTTAAGCTTATTCAGCCATGACCATGATCTCGAGTACGCCAACAAATGGAGCGCCGGCTGCTCTGCCAGTCCATTCTGCATTGGGAATGCTGATATCAAACTTTGCGTTATCCATTGTTGGGTCCATGCACATAGCTGTTTGTATCAGGTTTCCAAACACGGGGTTGTCGGGGAAGACCATCATGCCTGGTCCTGGACTAGTGTCGTTTTTAAAGAAAACTTCATAGAATATTGGTGACTCGCCGGGTACGGAAGAGTCTAATTCAAACGGTCCACCTGTAGGATTGTTTGGATTTCTAAAAACAATACTAAAAAGTGTAAAGCCCATTCCAGAAACGCAGAATGTATCATCGTCGACTATGGGGCCTGGAGTACCATCTGGTGGTGCCAGGAGGTCAAGATTATCCACAAAGGCGATGTCAATAATTGGCACAGTCATGTAATTTAGTGTGATAGTGCTGAATTCGGTATCCGTTTGGGATAGTACCGATGTGGTAGAGCCGAGTGCTAGGGCGGCAGTGGCTATGGATGCCAGGACTTTTTGGCTTAATATCTTCATTTGAAACATCCTTGTACAAAAAAATAACATTCATGTTATAGAAAATGCAAAGATCAATCTTTGGTAAGCAGTCTTTGCCTAAAAATAATAGACCGTAAAGTAAGCTGAATGATCTCAGGCGTTTTTTCTGGAAGTATTCGGGAAGAAATTACTATTTTGTGATAGTAATTTACTATTTTTGGGGGAGGTTTTTTTGTAAAGGGCGCGGGTTGAGGGGGGTGTCTACTTGATTGACTTTTTTTCTGCGTGAGGCGCTCTTTTGATGTGGATTATTTATGGCTCTTTAATGTAATTTTTTATTGGTCGCTTAATGAAGTGATTATTCAGTAATTCAAATAGTATCTCACGGTTAGCTAAGTGATTGTTCTCAGGTGATCCGTATTTTTGGGTGTACTCTGGGAAGAGTTGTGTGACCTGTTGTTGCGACCACTCCAAGTGAAATTGAAGGCCCAGAATATTGTTTTTGTATAAAAATGCTTGATTTTGGCATAGCTCTGAACTTGCTAGGCGCTTAGCGCCTTCTGGAATGTCAAAATAGTAACTATGTGCTTGGAATGCTTTATCTATTGTGAGGGGTTCTTCAGCCGTCCAGTGAATAGGCTGCCAGCCTAGTTCTTCCTGCTCCATTGATTTGATATCTGCTCCCAGTGTATGGGCAAGGATTTGTGCACCCAGGCAAATGCCCAGAATGGGGACTTGCCGATTAATAATACTTTTTACCCAGTGTATTTCACCGGCAAGCCAAGGTAGTGAGATGTGATCTTTTACGTTCATCATCCCTCCTAAAATAATCACTCCTCTAAAGCCCGTATTGGGAAATGTTGAGATCTGTGGTTTGATAAGAATTGTTGGAATCTGGCGTTGACTCGCCCAATCTGCAATATATCCAGGCCCTTCATGTTCTTCATGCTGGATAATAAGAATTGGTTCTTGCATTTTATTGGAAGTCCCGTGTTTCCAAATAAACTTGTCGACGAAAAGCAATACCTGCTTCTTTAAGGGTTTCAGGCCAGTTTTTTTCTGAAATAGGAAGTTTGCTGCCTGTATCTATGGATTTGGATACAGTTGCCTTTGCTGTAACTTCCACGATTTGGTCAAAACTTGGCGGGGAAGCTATTTCATGAATAAGTAGACTCGTGTCGCCCAGGTGCACCAGGCGGTAATGACCATTCTTTTTACGGGAGAGTGGGAGATCTAATAGCTTGTCGGTTACCGTGAATTCTATCGAGCTAAGCAGAATTTTTCCTTTTCGCTCAAAGTGGCCATTAAATACTTCGCCGCTAAAGAGGCCTAACTTACCGTTGCGCAAATGGTTTAAAGAGAAAACTTCAGGCTTGAGAGAGATAAGCGGCGAGTTCTGGACCAGATTCATCATTTCTTTTTTATTTTCAGATTCCATAGCAAGAATAAGCTGATGTCCGTGGCGTTTGCCGTGAAGAGGCATATGCGATGCAATGAGTTGTCCGTTAACTGAAAATAACGCCATTCCATGAGTGCCAATGGAGTCGTCTGCATAACTGATTGTGGAGGCCATGGTTAAGACAGCTGCGATAGTAATACTGCAGAGCCTATTAAGCGTGATCATAAATCATTCAGCTCCTGTTCTTTACGGGTTAGCGGTAGGGTTTGCTATTAAGCCTCTACGTACTTGGCAGCAAGCGATTCTAGACGTACATTAGTTACGAATCGATTCATTTTTGGCAACTTTTGATTCCAATATGGAAATAGAAGATCTTGAAAAATTTCTTGTTATTGCCGCGACAGAAAACCTGCAACGCTCGGCAGATCGTTTAGATACAACGCCAGGGGCCTTAAGTAAGGTTTTACGTCGCCTGGAGACGGCGCTGAATAGTCGCGTGTTTGACCGAGTAGGTAAGCAAATCCGACTAAATGATGCTGGTCGACGGCTACAAGGTAAAGCGGCTGAGATCACTTCCATTGCACGCCAGGTGCACTTTGAACTGGGTGAACTGGGTAAGTTTTCGGAGTGCCGGGTAGCTGCCCCAGCAGTCTTGCAATTGACTTGGGCTGCATTTATTCAAAGCAAGCTGGCAGAAATCCAGCCAAAAGCGTGCCTTTCATTGACTTCCGCCTATGAATCCTTGGCCCTGAGAATGTTGGTTAGAGGAGAGGTGGATTTGGCCATGATTACCGGTGCGCTGTTGGGACAGGTCCCCGCCCAGATAGCAACGCGTAAGCTGGGCACAGAAAACTTGTGTGTTGTCGCGGGCCCCGGCCACCGATTGGTTTCTGGGGAGTGGGCAAATGCGGAAGTGCCAATCGAAGTTGTCCAGCAGTACCCCTTTGCGGCCCCTAGAATCTCTCCTTTCTGTGGCGAGGAAAGGGGTATTGGCAGTGACGGGTGGGGGGATAACCTACCTGTCCGCAAGGTCCAGGTTGTGGTAAATGATTACGGTGTCCTGTGCGGCTTAGTAAAAACGGGACAGTTTCTTGCCTTATTGCCAGAGGGGCTGGCAGAGGATATCGGTGGGGCAAAAATCGATGTCGCTGGCCAATTTGCTGAGCCAAGAGAAGAGATTTTTATTGCCTGGCGAGGGGGAGGTGATGGTTGGTTAGAGGACTTGGCTCAGGCCATCTCAAGAATTGAGGGGCTCAATTAGCGCCCCTCTTATTTGGCTTTACCAGGGGTTAACTTTTAGGGGTTAACTAGATGGTGCCTGGGGTGGGCAGGGCGTTCCCGCGGCTATCCAGCTTTTCAATGCCTCAACTAGCTTGCCATGGGGGATATTGACGGGTTCTCGTTTACCCCCAGGGTTCCATCCCCATAAAGCTAGGGGGTTCTCACTCATAAATAGCATCAATTGCTCTGGGGAGCGGCCGCCATTGTCCTGGGGAGTGGTTAACAGCGCACAGATTTGGGCCGATGACATACGAGACCAATTAAGGGTTATTGGAGCCATGGCCCAACCGGGTGCGCCGGGTGCGCCTGTCACAGGGTTGTTCTGGTCAGAGTGGCAGTTACTGCAGCGCATTGTCCCCATCCCCATATTTTCGGGTCCTCGCTCAACCCGGGGTACATGGGGGGAGCCCTGATTGATAAGTGGCAATTCCAGCTGGTGACAGTTTAAGCAGCGGGGGTGCAGGAGAACTTCGACAATCGTCTCCCAGTCTTGATGGCCAGTATTATCAACCTGGGAAGTTTGTGACTGGCTATCCTGACCAGTAGTGTCCTGTCGGTTTCCACATCCTGTAAATGCCAGTAATAAAAGAAGACTTATTGTTATGTGGCGCAATAAGTCTACCTCTTGCCGCAGTTTCATTTAGCTGTTCCTCATTTCCTATGAGAATGCCCTGTACATCATTGTGGCAGATAGCTGGGGACTGTTAGGCAACTAAATGTACCTGGCAGTGATCGAAGTGACGGCTTAATGTGAGGCTCATTTGACCTTTTGGTCACGCCTATCCGTTGACGCTCTCTTACACGTGGTAAGATAGGCCGGATGTAAATGTTTGATTTAGATGACAGTGGAGCGCTATTTGGCGCTCAGAGGAGAGAATATGTCCTGGTTAGGGGCGGGTATAGGTGCCGGATTTGGTTTTATGTTTGGGGGCCCTATTGGTGCGGCCTTGGGTGCCTGGATAGGTAGCTCCTTTGGTTCAGGCCTCAAACGCCTGGGTAATGCCGCTGCGGTTCTGAATAGGGAAGGGGCCCAGAAAGTTTTTATCGTTACCCTGTTTTCCATGCTGGCGAAGATGGCTAAGGCGGACGGCCAAGTATCCAAAGCAGAAGTTCAGCTGATTGAGGATTTTATTCAGAATAATCTTCGTCTGGGCGCTGAGGATCGCAAACATGCCATCAAGATTTTTGAGAATGCGAAAACGGATAAGTACAGCATTTACGATTACGCAAAGCAGTATCGGATGTTGGTGCAGAATCAGGCGATGCGGGAAATGGTTTATCGCCTTCTATTTGCAGTGGCGTATGCTGATGGTGAATTACATGCTTCTGAAGAGGTAATTCTCAGGAAAATTACAGCGGATCTTGGTTTACATGAATCGCTTTTTGATGCCATGCAAAATCAATTTGGGCATGGGAGGGGAGGCAGTGCTTCCGATCTTCAGCAGCATTACGCAGTGCTAGGTTGCACTGAGGAAACTAGCGATAAGGATTTAAAACTGGCCTATCGCCGCAAGGCTGCTGAGTATCACCCTGATAAGATCGCTTCCAAGGGGCTTCCAGAGGAGTTTATGCGCCACGCTGAAGATCAAATGAAGAGTATCACCGTTGCGTATGAGGCGATTGTTGATGCGCGAAAGAGTAAAGCAAAAGTTGTCAGTTAATCTTGGTGTGACATTAGCGTATTAGAGCTTGCCAAACGGCGGGATAACCTGCGGGTAATTTAGCGGTTTGCTCTGGCTAGATATTACATAGGTTGATTGTTTCAGCGCAATTTCTGAATTTAAACCCCTGCATAATCATCTGGAACACTGCGAAGAGAGTTTATGAGTCTTGCAAAGCAAATTGAAGAAAAGTTAACTGCCAATTTCCATCCCCAATTTATTGAGGTTCAATGCGAAAGTCATTTGCATAATGTGCCGGCGGGATCTGAAATGCACTTTCGTGTGGTGCTTGTGAGCCAGGTTTTTGATTCCGTTCGGAAAGTCCAGCGTCATCAAAGGGTCTATGCAGCGCTTGCGAATGAAATGGCTGGCCCGATCCACGCCCTTGCTCTTCATACTTATGCGCCGGATGAGTGGGATGGCGATGCTCCCAAAAGTCCTGAATGCCAGGGTGGTAGCAAGAAAGGGTAAGTAGCAGCAGAGTTTAGCTAGCAAACTCTAGAGTTTATTTGCGAATTTAACCTGCTATTTCTTGCAGGTTTTAGTGACGCTCCTTCCTCAGAAGTACGCTATGGGTTGGGGCGTTTGAGATCAAAAAGTTGGCTGGAGTCCCACTGGATTGAATAGCCTGAATCCCTTTCGCCAGTGAAGTCACAATTTCCCTGTGTATCTGCTTGTTGTTTCTTATTTACCTTTTACCGGCTAATTAACCTCTGTGTGCATTCAGTTGGATTTCACTTCTCCCGAAATATCATAACTTGGCGCTTTTCGGCGTCTTTGTCTTTTTCTTTGAGTGAGAATATTTCAGCTCCTGTTCAAAACAGGTTGTGGAATTCGAAGCAGTGCACGTTGTCCAAATTTGCAGTGCAGTAATAATGGGTGTCGTTGGTTTTCTTTTGGAAGCAATACCAATATGTGAATTTCAACGTCAAAAGATATTTTGTGTGCCATAAAAACGTAGAATTATATTTGAGCGCCAACATTTGTTTGTTTTTTCTACATCTGTGATTTCGTGCGACTAGACTGACCATTGATTGGGCTGATTGCTGTTTGATCTGCTGAATATCAATGGAGTTACCACAAATGAAGATGACGCGTATTCTGATCCCCGTTATGACGCCCCTCGCCTTAGCAATCTCTAGTGTCGCTTCGGCAGGACCTGCTGGCTATGCCCCACCACCCCCTCCTCCTACCCAGGAGTTTAAGATACGGATTGGCGGTTCATACTGGTCACCAAACTCAGACAATGTAACCTTTGCTGATCGGTGGCTGCGCTTTTACGATGACGATGATTATGATGATGACTATCATCGTTTCCGTGATTGGGGTGCTTTCCGAACCAATCTTGATCCAGATGGCGAGTGGGGTTGGTTTATTAATGCTGAATGGAAGCCTATCGATCACTGGAGTGTTTCACTGAGTTTCCAGCAAGGCGATCGCCATACTGGTGGTAGTCGTGATCCCTGGCTTTATCGTTTTTGGGATGATGACTGGGATGACGATATATTATTTGATCGTCGTCGTCGCGGTGATTTTGCTCGTTGGAAGCCCCAAACGACTGCTGCATACCTGAATTGGTATCCACTGGATCCCAGCTGTTTGATACAGCCTTATATGGGCATCGGCATTAACTATACCGACTTTAGTGATGAGCGCCTAAGACACTGGGGCTTCTGGCATCGTAACGATGATGATGATCTGGTTTTCCGTGACTGGGATGGCCGTGTGAATTTTGGCGATAGCTGGGGTTATACATGGCAAATTGGTGTTGATTTCACCTTTGGTCATGATAGTAGCTGGCTGATCAATCTGGCGGCTATTTACTATGATGTCACTACCGATGTTGAAGTAGATACCTTCTATCGCAATTTCCGTGATGATGATGATGACTTCGGTCGCTTCTGGGAGCACAGATTCGGTGGTGACTACGAGTTTGATCCCTGGGTGTTCCAAATCGGTGTAGGCTATAAGTTTGATTTCAACTGGTAATCACTCTTATCCTTTGAAAAGGGGCGCTTTGCGCCCTTTTTTATTGTTTTTATAAACACTTAGAGGGTGAAGTTGAGGTTATTCTGAGTTGTGTTTAGCGACTTTAACCCAACCTTCTCCCGTATCTGCTGCATTTATTTTTTCTAAATTTGTCTCGGTATTTTCGAATTTTTCCTTTCCATTCATCCATTTTTTTACCTGATCCGCCCTTTTTCCTTTTTTCCTGGTAGTGCTCAATTTTATTGCTCCAGCTTTGGCACTGTTTCAGCGTCGTACTCTGGGCTAGAGCTATAGAAGATGTAGAGAGCGTAAGCAAGAAAAAAGGTAAGGCTGAAAATACTTTTATTTTTGTTTTTTTATTGGTTCTTTGAAACATATCTATCTCCTAAGATTGCTGGGCTTATGTTATTGCCGATACATCAAGGGAGGCTTGATTGTTTAGGTGGGGAAGGAGTGCTTAAACGGTTAAAGGGCGGGTATCCGCCCCTAACTTTATTAATTAGCCATTGCTTGGGAAACTGTATTGTGCTCCCTCTCTCACCCCACTTGCCGGCCAACGCTGGGTGATGGTCTTACGCTTGGTATAGAATCTTACAGAATCAGGTCCATAAGCGTGCAGGTCCCCAAATAAGGAGCGCTTCCAGCCGCCGAAGCTGTGGTGTGCAACAGGTACTGGCAAAGGTACATTGATGCCGACCATGCCTACTTTAATGTTGTCACTAAAGTAACGGGCAGCTTCCCCATCCCGAGTAAACAAACAAGTACCGTTACCGTACTCGTGAGCATCAATGATATTCATCGCTTCCTGCATGGTATCTACACGCATTACGCAGAGGACGGGACCAAAAATTTCACTGCGGTGTATCGCCATCTCCTCGGTAACACGATCAAATAGACAGGCTCCCAGGTAATTGCCATTTTCGTAGCGAGGAACCTTCATATTGCGGCCGTCAACGACCAGCTCAGCGCCTTCTTCGATACCGGCACTGATTAAGTCTTCCACCTTGTTTAGGTGTGCTTGGGTAACCAAAGGTCCCATATCGTTTTGGTTGTTCATGCCATCGCCAATCTTTAGTTGGGCAATTTGCTCTTTAAGCTTTGCTACTAAAGTGTTGGCTGTTTCATCGCCAACCGCAACGGCTACAGAAATAGCCATACAGCGCTCGCCACAGGAACCATAGGCTGCACCCATTAACGCAGCGACCGCATTGTCCAGGTCAGCATCCGGCATTATGATGGCGTGATTTTTTGCGCCACCGAAGGCCTGAACTCTTTTGCCGTGGGAAGTCCCTGTGGTGTAGACATATTCTGCAATGGGAGTTGAGCCAACAAAACTGACCGCTTGAATACGCTTGTCTGTCAGCAGTGTATCTACTGCCTCTTTGTCGCCGTTGACGATATTTAAAACCCCAGCTGGGATGCCAGCTTCGATACCCAGCTCGGCAATAAATAAGGCGCAAGAGGGGGTGCGTTCAGAAGGTTTTAAGATAAAGGTGTTACCGCAAGCAATCGCCATTGGCCACATCCATAGAGGCACCATGGCGGGAAAGTTAAATGGGGTGATTCCCGCACAGACGCCCAGAGGCTGGAATTCACTCCAGGAGTCAATAGCCGGGCCTACATTCTTACTATGCTCCCCTTTGAGCATCTCTGGGGCAGAGCAGACATATTCAATGTTCTCGATGCCCCGTTGCAGTTCACCCATGGCATCATTAAGTACTTTGCCGTGCTCCAGAGTGATCAGCTCGCAGATCTTCTCCGCATTTTCTTCCAGCAGGTCGCGCAAGCGGTACATGATGCGTACACGCTTTGCTGTGGGTAGGTTGCGCCAGGCGGGGTAGGCAGCTTCTGCGGCAGAGATAGCCTCTTCAACGGTAGCTTTACTGGCCAGCGCGACCTTGCCGATTATTTCATTAGTTGAGGGATTGGTTAGGTCTTGTAGGCGAGGGTGCTGGGCCGAATCGTCGCTGGCAGATAGTTTGCCATTAATCAGGTGACCAATAACTTTCATGGTTTCCTCTCGTTGGGGATTTATACGTTATTTTTTACCTCTTTGTGCCTTTGTAACACAGGTAACCCCAGGTAGGAAAATTCATCAGTTGTTGCAGCCCGAAATAGAATGGACCTCTTGTACCGCTTTAATTTCTTACTAATTAAATGAGTTTTTGGTCCTTAATCATGTTTGGGGAAGCCCCTAAGTACGGCGAGAAAAGCATCGCCGAAACGTTCCAATTTGCTATCGCCAACACCGGAGACGGCCAGGAGTTCACTGTGGGTTTGCGGGTGTGCTTTAACCATTCCGCGCAAGGTGGCATCGTGAAAGACGACATAAGGCGGTACCCCGCGCTCTTCGGCCAGTTGTTTACGGCAGCTGCGAAGTGCTAGCCAGAGGGGCTCCTCTCCTGGCTCTAGGTCTTCTAGAACTGCCGTATTTCGGGTTTGCGCGCGAGGGGCTTTCTTGGGGAGTTTGCGCAGTTGCAGTTTTTCCTCTCCACGCAGTAATGGGCGGCAGTTTTCTGTGAGTTTGAGCCCCTGAAATTCACCTTCAACTTCCAAATAGCCTCTTACAATTAATTGGCGCACCACAGCCTTCCACTCACTGCCGCTGAAATCCTTGCCAATGCCGTGGGTAGTGAGTTGGTCGTGATTGAACTTGCGAACCTTTTCATTATCTGAGCCGCGCAGCACGTCAATGACATGACTGGCACCAAAGCGTTGTCCTGTGCGGTAAACGCAGGAAATCAACTTGATAGCGGCTTCGCTGCCATCCCAGGTAGCGGGTGGCTCCAGGCAGATATCACAGTTGCCACAGGGTTGCTCGAGAGTTTCAGCAAAATAATGCAACAGTGCTTGACGTCTGCAGCTGGTCATTTCGCATAGCCCCAGCATGGCATTGAGGCGTGTGCGTTCATGGCGTTTGTGCTCTTCACTACCTTCGGAAGATTCCACCATTTGTCCGAGTTTGACCACATCTTCCAGGCCATAGAGCAGTAATGCTATAGAGGCTTCTCCATCGCGTCCCGCTCGCCCGGTTTCCTGATAGTAGGCTTCGACGCTTTTGGGCAGGTCTAGATGCACAACGAAACGCACATCCGGCTTGTCGATACCCATACCGAAAGCAATGGTTGCGACTACGATTACCCCTTCCTCTCGTAAAAAGCGACGCTGATGTTCAGAGCGGGTTTCCGCCGGCAGACCCGCATGATAAGGGAGGGCGGTATAGCCCTGCTGGCTGAGCCATTCGGCGGTATTTTCCACTTTGGCGCGGGACAGGCAGTACACGACGCCTGCTTGGCCTTCCTGTCCATTTTTTAGAAATTGCAGGAGCTGTCGTCGCTGGTTGTCCTTGGGCTCGATCCGGTATTGGATATTCGGTCGGTCGAAACTGCTCACAAAGTGTCGGGCGCTTTCCAAATCGAGGCGCAGGGCAATCTCCGCGCGGGTGCGCTTGTCCGCCGTAGCAGTCAGCGCTATGCGCGGTACTCTGGGGAACTGCTCGTGCAAACAGCTGAGTTGCAGGTAATCAGCGCGGAAGTCATGGCCCCATTGAGAGACACAGTGAGCCTCATCAATGGCAAACAATGAGAGTTCTACTCTCTGGAGAAGAGCCAAGGTTCTGGGTTGTAGCAGGCGTTCCGGGGCCAAATAGAGCAAGTCGAGTTCGCCGTAGAGCAACTGGTTCTCAATGGCCTGGGCCTCGTCATAGGAGATGGAGGAGTTGAGGTAGGCGGCTCGAATACCGGCTTCCTGCAGGGCTTCAACCTGGTCCTGCATCAGGGCAATTAGTGGAGAGATCACCACGCCGCAACCGGGCCTGGCCAAGGCAGGAATCTGGTAGCACAGAGATTTGCCGCCTCCGGTGGGCATAAGTACCAGGGCGTCATCGCTGGCCATCAGTGTATTGATTACCGCTTCCTGAGGATCGCGGAAGTGGGTATAGCCGAAGACGTGTTCGAGAATATGTTGTGGGGAATTCATGGCGGCGGAGTATACCCCGCGTAGCGACTTTGTGCGGTGGGTTTTAGGATGGGGTTGCCTTGAAATACCCTGCAATGGCAGCTTAGGAGTTGTGACTGAATTCACGGGTTATAATCACATCTCACCCCGCATCTCATCACAGCGATCGCCTAAGGATAGGTCTATGCGCACATTGATCGTGCTTTTTGTGTTGTGGTTGACAGTTCTGGCCGGGCTTTCTGGCTGTTCCTCTAGTGCTCCGCGTAGTTTTGCGCAATCTATTGTAGCGGATACTCACCTGGGCTGGCGGCCAGCACCGGAGAATCAGTTAGCCTTCTCCCTGGCGACAGTTTCCGGTGTCGCGCAGGTCGAGCTGCAGCCGTTACCGGAGCAATTTACTCTGGTAACTTTGGAACTCCCCGGCATGCGCAATGTGGAGGGGATTCAATGGCAGGGTGAAGAGGGGGAATCCACCATGCTTTACGATGGGCAAGCCGGGCTTGATGGCGTCAGCTTGCAGAGTCGCGATCATGGTTTTCGGCTGCAGTTGCAGCTCTCCTCTATGGACTACTTGCGCAATGGTGGGGTGCTGACCGTGATAGATCGCAGGCGCTAGCCTTATTGGGCTGCGCGTTTTCTAAACCCCAGCCCTTCAGGCCGGATCAGGTACAGTTGTTTCCAAAATTTTCCTGTTACCCAGAGCCCATTTCGCTTCTTATCCCAAGCGATCCCATTGGCAACCGTGTCAGGGTGTTTACGGACATCGGGATTTAACCGATTCAGGTCAACAGCACCGCGCACTTGTCCGCTTATGGGGTCTATGGCGATGATGCGGCTGTCTTGCCAGATATTGGCCCAGATCAGGCCCTCGGCGAATTCCAGCTCATTCAGATTCGACCAGACCTCCCCGGCGCCATGTACCTTGAGCTGACGCTTGACTTCAAAAGTATCTGGATCGCGGTAGGTCAGTTTATTACTGCCATTACTCATAATCAGGGACTCGCCGTCACTGGTAAGGCCCCAACCCTCGCCGTTGTATTGCTTAACCTCCAAATGTTGTAGGTTGCTGGCATTGTAAATATGTAGCTCACCGGCTTTATAAGTCAGTAGGTAGAGCTTATCGCCCAGAACAGTAAGACCTTCGGCAAATAGCCTGCCCGGCAGCCACTTTCTCCTTACAGGTTTTTCACTGGGGTCGGTATACTCGGCAAGCCAGGAACGACGGTAAAGGCCACTGCTTTCCCACCAGCGCTGGCCATCGAAATAAAGCCCCTGGGTGAAATGATTCCCACCACGTTGACGCTCCTCCAAAATGGAGAAGGGGGTTGCCTTCAATTGTGCTTGTGCTGCTATTGGCAGCAGGCAGGATAAGAGCAGCAGTATGTAGCTGCGGATAGTAAGTCGGTACATCAATTATCTATGACCAGAGTAAAAACCTTTGTCACCTTGACCCTTTTGGGTGGTTTGGCGGTAGTGCTGCCCATTGCAATCTTAGTACTTTTATTCCAGTGGCTGTTTGGCCAGGTCAGTGAAATTGTCGCCCCCGCCGTTACTTGGCTGGAAGCCCATACGGAGTTTAAGGATACCCTCGCCAGACTTGTGGTGATAGCACTGATTCTTGGGGGCTGTTTCTTGATTGGTCTATTGGTAAAGACCAGCATTGGTAACTGGCTACACCGCCATGTTGACCACTGGCTTGGTCGCCTGGCACCTGGGTATAGCACTATTAAAGATTTGGTTGTGCAATTTATTGGCGGTGGTGATGAGGGGGTACTTTCCGGGCCTGTGGCTCGGGTGCGCATCCACGGTGCAGATAATCCGCTTGCGGTAACGGCGATAGTGACCTCTCAGCATGCCAATGGTGAGATGACGGTTTACGTGCCAACGGCTCCAGTACCCACTTCGGGTTTTGTATTCCATGTGCCGGCGGAGTGTGTGGAAATACTGCCCGGTGTTAGCGTTGAGGCTGCCATGAAAACCATCGTGGCCTGTGGCGCCGGTAGCGCTAGTCTGTTGGCCCCACCGGGGAGGCCTCAGGCAGAGAAAGCTTAGGGAGGGGGCGTTTAAAAGCTTTGCGATAAGAGGAGCCTAAGCCCCACTCGACTAGCGATTTTTACCCAGGTTGCGGATGGCAAAACGCGCTGGATGCAGGGCTTTCGCCAGATCTGCGCTAACAGGTAGGGGCCCGCCCATAATCCAGCTGGCGAGTAATTCGGCGGTTAGCGGTGCGTAGGTAAAGCCGCGTGAGCCCAGGCCGCCCATTACATAGAGTCCCGCCTGATAAACTGAGTGCTCGGGGATGAATAATTTTCGGTTTTTACGCAAACTTGCGTAGGTGTTGTTCAGGGACTCCCAGTCGGGAATTGGTCCGGCAACTGGTAAATAATCCGGTGTAGCGGCGCGCAGTGCGGCGCGGCCATTGAAATCCTGGCTGGAGAATTCCTCGGCAAAGTGTGGCAGCAGTTCTGCCAGTGTTTGCAGGTTCTCCTTGTGTTCACTTTCCCGTAACTCTGTGGCGGTTTCCTTGAGCTTGAAGGTGGCCCCGAAACTCTGGCACCCCTCGTGGGCGGGTGTGATATAGCCTTCGCCACAGAGGGCAATTTTTAATTTTGCAGAGACCTCTGTGGCGTGCACGCGCGATACCTGACCGCGTATTGGCCGCAGGGGTAGGGCTGCAGCCGGTGCAAAGCTGCGGATATCATTGGCCCCACAGAGAATGACCGCTTCCGTTTCTATCTCTTTGCCTTCTGTACGCAGCAGCCACTTGTCATCTTGGCGAGTCAGTGATTCTACTGCGCGGCCCTGATAACGGGTGATGTTTCGGTGTTCCAGTAGCGCAGCACATACCTTTTGGGGTTCCAGCCAGCCTGCATTGGGGAAGTAGAGCCCGTCAAAAGGAAGATCTACGCCGGCGAGCTGACAGGCCTCCTCACGGGTAACCATTCTGGCCAGGTTTTGCCCTTGGTGTTCTGCCAGGCTAGCCGCGATCTGTTCCTGTAGCAGCTTTTCCCTGTCACTCTGAGCCAGTTGCAAGAGGCCGTTAAAATGTGCGAGCCG
The DNA here is from genome assembly GCF_052466765.1 of Microbulbifer mixtoriginis (SeqCode). Lineage (NCBI taxonomy): Bacteria > Pseudomonadati > Pseudomonadota > Gammaproteobacteria > Cellvibrionales > Microbulbiferaceae > Microbulbifer > Microbulbifer mixtoriginis (SeqCode). The sequence continues at coordinate 869,258 of NZ_CP174289.1, read as the reverse complement.
TGGGCAGTGCTGTTTGTAAAAGCGCTGGGCGAACATCAGAGCGTGCAGGTTGAAGTCCCCATTGGGACCCGGCTTGGGGGATAGCTTGCCGTAGAGTATGCCCTGGTCGTTGCCGGAGCCGCCGCTGCCGGGGGCCGGCCCGCGTTCAATAATTTGTACCTGCACGCCGCGCTCTGCCAGTGCCCTGGCAATGGTGGCGCCGGAAATACCGCCGCCGATCACTGTGGCAGATTGTGGATGCTGTGCTTCGGTGCTGGGTAGGTGCCAGGGGGTGCTGTGCTGCTGGCAGTTGTGTAACTGCTCCAGGGTGCCACACAGCATTTCCCGCTTGCTGCCAAATCCCGGTACTTTGCGTAGGGCGAAGCCCGCTTCTCGCAGTCCACGCTTAACCAGCCCTGCGCAGGTAAAGGTGGCGAAGGTGGCACCGGGGCGGCTCAAGTGGGACATATTGGTGAACAGCTCTTCTGTCCACATGTCCGGGTTCTTGGCCGGCGCAAAACCATCCAGGAACCAGGTGTCGATGTAGCGATCTCGTTTCTCTTGTTGTAAGCGCAGGCTATCCAAAGCCCGGCTGGCCTCCCCAATAATCAGAGTTAGTTTTACTGGGCCGAACTGTAGGCAGTGAATACCTTCGGCTAATAATGGTGGGTAGGCTTCAATCAGTGGCTGGGAGTAGGCCTGCAGTTGTGGCCACAGTGCTAGGGCACGCTGCAAATCCTGGGGGTGTAGGGGGAATTTCTCCACACTAACAAAGTGCAGCTGTGCACTTTTCGGAGCGGTTTTCTGCCATAGCTCCCAGGCGGCGAGAAAGTTTAAGCCGGTGCCAAATCCGGTTTCGCCGATAGTAAAAGTGGCATTCTCGGGCAGGGTCGCCCAGCGTTCCGCCAGGGCATTTTGTTGCAGGAATACGTAGCGAGTTTCCTCCAGACCGGAAGCTGTGGAGAAATAGATATCGTCATAGGCGAGGGACAGGGGTTGACCGTCTTCGCGCCATTGGATGTCCGCGTGTTTGCCGGATTTGCTCACTTCACTACTATCCTCAGGCTCCGTCCTTAAGGCCGAATTCATGCATTACCTGGTCACACCAGCGGCCAATACGCTCTTCACTGAGGTCAAATTCATTCTCTTCATCGAGGGCGAGGCCGACAAATTGGCTGCCATCTTCAGTCAGTCCTTTGGATTCCTCAAATTCATAGCCCTCGGCAGGCCAGTAACCCACGGCGCGGGCGCCGCAGGCGAGCAGTTGGGCATGCAAATAGCCCAGGGCATCCTGGAACCACTGTGGATAGCCTTCTTGATCCCCGAGCCCAAACAGAGCAAAAGTCTTACCGCTCAGATCGAGCCCGGCCAGGTCGTCCCAGATATTCTCCCAGTCTTCCTGCAGTTCACCGTAATCCCAGGTGGGAATGCCAAATAGTAGGAAATCGTAGCTTTCGGCCAGGGCAATATCCGCTTCGGCTACGTTGTGTAGGTCGATCCACTGGGGGCCAATGTATTGGCGGATTTTTTCTGCAGCCATTTCGGTGTAGCAGGTGCTGGAACCGTAAAACAGGCCTATTGGAGCTTGGGAGCTTGGCATAACAAAAAATTCTTACTGCTGGTCTATGGCGCCGTTGAAGTCGAGCTGTCGCCAGGCTTCATAGATCACAATGGCGGCGGCGTTGGACAGGTTGATACTGCGGCTCTCGGCGCGCATAGGAATGCGCAGGGTGTTCTCTGGGCCCACCATTTGTAGAAACTCCGCCGGCAGGCCGCGAGTTTCTGGGCCAAACACAATCGCATCGCCGTCTTGGTATTCCACCGAGGTATGGCTGTGGCTGCCTTTAGTGGACAGGGCCAACACCCGTGAAGGTTTCTCACTGTCGATAAAAGCCTGCCAGTCTGGGTGTCGAACCACGCGGCTGTATTCACTGTAATCAAGCCCGGCGCGGCGCAGGCGTTTGTCGTCCATATCGAAGCCAAGGGGTTCGATTAGGTGTAGCTCGGCGCCAGTATTGGCGCAAAGTCGAATAATATTGCCTGTGTTCGGGGCAATTTCCGGTTGGAATAGAACAATTTTGAACATTACTTGGCGGATGCCCTGGAGCGGTACTATCTAGCTTGAATGATTTGAGCCGGGCGGTGGGCCCGGCTCCGCATGGCAGCGGATTATTCCACAATTAGAGGGGAGTGGCGATCTCCTCGCAGTCGATCTCCACCCCCAACTCATTGGCGATCTGGTCGAGTTCGTCGCGCAGGCCATCGAGATCCATATCTTCATCCACATTGATCTTGCACTCGGCAGTGAACAGAGGCTCGCCACTCCACGGAATACTACTATAAGTAGTTTCCAACTGGTCCATATTGATATGGTGGGCGCTGAGTGCGCGGGATATTTCCCGCACAATACCGGGGCGGTCGTTGCCTACCAGCTTCAATGTCAGTGTCTGTTGAGGCTTAGTGGAAACGGCGATCGCGTCTTCAACGATCAGGTTATAGCCATCCTGGGCGAGGCTAGTGAGGGCGACCTTTAAGTCTTGGGTTTTGTCACCGGGAACAGCAACGCGCAATATACCGGCAAATTTTCCGGCAAAATGGGCCATATGGCTGTCTTCCCAGTTGCCACCGTTATCCGCAATGACTGCAGAAAGCTTTTCCACAACACCGGGCTTATCGTTGCAGATCATGGAGATAACGAGATGCTGTTGCATATAGTGTTCCTTTGCTTCAGTAGAGACGTATCATTTGCATTGTAATAGGATCTCGTCGGATAACTCTATCGTCCAATCTCAAAGCCATTTTTCTTTTCCCGGCAACAGGTAACTTAGCGAGGGACTGTCAATGAAGGTCATTGCCGATTTGTGCGTGATACCCATGGGTGTGGGGGTTTCTGTCAGTAGGTATGTTGCGGAGTGTGAAAAAGTACTGGTGGAAGCCGGACTGACCCACCATCTACATGCCTATGGCACCAACATAGAAGGGGACTGGGATACGGTGATGGCTGCGGTAAAAACCTGCCATGAGCGAGTACACGCGATGGGCGCCGATCGCATCACTACCAGTCTGAAATTGGGAACCCGTATAGACCGGGAACAGTCATTACAGGATAAGATCGACAGTGTGCGATCGAAGCTGGATTAACGATAACAACACAGGAACGATTATGACGATCAATATCAAGAAATCTCTGCTCGCTATGGCCGGCGCTCTGGCCCTGGCTGGTGGCGCCCAGGCTGCCGACTTGAATTCTGTCATTCAGGGGGATCACCGCAGCAAAGAGTACGTTGCGCGAGACCAGTACCGTAACCCGGCAGAAACCCTGGAATTTTTGGGCATTAAGCCAGATATGACGGTAGTGGAGGTTACTCCTGGCGGTGGCTGGTACACCGAAATCCTAGGGCCCTACCTGGGCAAGAAGGGCAAGCTCTATGCAGCGCACTTCCCCGAGGATAGCGAGTCTTCTTACTATCAACGTTCTTTGAAAAGCTTTAAAGACAAGCTAGCTGCCGACAAGAAGGCCTATAAGAATGTCGTAGTGACCGAGTTTTCACCGCAAACCGGCCGTGAGATAGCCCCAGCAGGCAGTGCCGATGCGGTGGTGACTTTCCGCAACGTACACAACTGGATGTACCGCGGTTATGAAGATAAGGCTTTTGCCAGCTTTTACAGCGCTCTGAAACCCGGCGGTGTTCTTGGTGTGGTTGAGCATCGCGCCAAGCCTGGTACCAGTAAAGAGGATATGGTCAAGAGCGGTTATGTGACTCAGGAGTATGTTATCGAAGCAGCCAAGAAGGCTGGTTTTGAGTTGGAAGAGAGCAGTGAGGTCAACGCCAACCCGAAAGATAGCGCCAAGCACCCGAAAGGTGTCTGGACTTTGCCACCCTCTCTCCGCTTGGGCGATGAGGACAAAGACAAGTACCTGGCCATCGGCGAGAGTGACCGCATGACTTTACGCTTCCGCAAGCCAAAATCCTAAGTTTAAATAACCACTTACCAATACAGGTAAATACCGGGAGCGGCGTTCGTCGCTCCCATCTCACCCGGATATGAAAGTTGTATGATCATTCCCTTTGCGCAGTTGGATCCCAACACTTTGCAGAACCTATTGGAAGAGTATGCTACCCGTGAGGGCACCGAGTATGGTGAGCGCGAGGTGGAACTACCGGAGAAGGTGGCTAGCCTGCGCCGTCAGTTGCAGTCCGGTGACGTGGTAATTTGGTTCGATCCCGGAGAGGAGACAGTCAATCTGGTGCTGGCCGAGGATCTGCCTACCGATGTCTGAATACCTTATTGATGTGCCCCAAGCCCCTCAAGCGCGCTTTCTGTTTGCCCATGGTGCCGGTGCGCCCATGGACAGTGAATTTATGCAGACGTTGGCCACTGGGTTGTGTGAGCAGGGTATCGAAGTGGTGCGTTTCGAGTTTCCCTATATGGCCCAGCGCCGCAGCGGAAGTGGCAAGCGGCCGCCTAACACTATGTCGCAGTTACAGGAGAACTTTAACGCCCAGATTGAGCAGTTTGCCGGTGATTTACCCCTGTTTATTGGGGGCAAGTCGATGGGAGGGCGGGTAGCGAGCCTCCTGGCCAATGACAGCTATGCGCAGGGGGTGGTTGCCGGACTTATCTGCCTGGGGTATCCATTTCACCCCCAGGGCAAGCCGGAGAAGCTCCGCACTGAGCACCTGCTAGATTTTGCCTGCCCCACTTTGATTGTGCAGGGAGATCGCGATCCACTTGGCAGCCTTGCAGAGGTGAATACTTATGGATTGGCAGAGGCTATTGAGATTGAGTGGCTGGCCGATGGTGACCACGATTTTAAGCCCCGTCGCGCGAGTGGATTTACCCAAGCCCAACACTGGCAGACTGCGGTTTATAAAGTGGCGGGATTTATGCGGCGGTTTCCAGGATCGTGACGCGCTCTTCCCCCACTAGCAGTGGGGCCAACTGGGCCATTTGGGCGCGTCGCTCCTCGCTGGTGTACCAGTGTTGCCAATGCAGTTCTGACTGCCATTTAGACAGGGTAAAGCGGCGCAATGGATTGCCCTTTTCGATATAGGTCTGCCCCTCGATAAAACCGACGGTGCGGTAGGCACAGGTAAGGACTCTTCGTGCGGCCTCCTCGTAGCTGCTTTGCATTTCGGCGGCAATTTCTCGCTCTATCAATACATAGATCATCATCTCCCCACAATGCGATAGGGCCTAAATGGATTTTAGCGCGGCTGTCAGCGGAAGAGTCGGCAGCCAGTTTCTAGATGACGAAGTGCGCTAAATTGCGCACAATAAATACTATGAAGTTTGATCACACCCTCGATGCCCGCGGCCTGTTGTGCCCGGAACCCGTAATGATGCTGCACTCAGCGGTGAGAAATGTTGCCGATGGGGAAGTATTGAAAATGATGGCCACCGATCCCTCGACGCAGCGGGATGTGCCCAAGTTCTGCCAGTTTCTCGGCTATGAACTGGTGCAGCACGCAGAGGAGAACGACGAGTTCGTGTATTGGATCAAGAAAGCGGAATAGTTGGTCAGATAGCGCCCCGGTCCCGCTTCGACGGCACCGGGGGCACACTCCCGAATAAGTTTTGTACTGACTCTATGGCCTGTTAACTCTTATGGCGCCGTTACTAGAGCGGCGATCGCGGCTAGTGCCTCAGGGTCCTCAGATTTGATCTTGTTGGCGATATGATGTTGGAAGAAGTAGCGAAAGCCTTCACTCTCCTGTGCTGGGTATAGACAGTGGTCTCCCGGTAGTACCGGAGTGGTCTCAACGACATCGTGATCGATCAACATACCGTGAATAACGCCGTCGGCGTGCAGCCTCCAGCTGATGACCTCGATCAGTGTCAGGTTCTCCCTGTCCTTATCCATAAACACCGCATGGGTGCCGATGGTATCGGGAATCTCCTGCAGAACTTCCTCGGGTTTGCTGCTCTCAAACTCAAAGTATTCCGCCGCAGTCTCCAACTCGACGACTTTGTGGATTGGGGGATGGTGGAAGATGTCTTCAATACCGGGATCGTAGTAGCCTTCGAAGCGTCCGTCCAAAGGGTCCTTGATATCTGGACAGGCCACTATGGTGTTTAACCAGGGAACGAGGCCAACGACCTCGCCATTCGCTTTAAGCCCCCAGCAGAGTATTTTTAAGCTGTATAGGTCTGTACCGCTGGAGTTGTTGGAGTAGAGCATTTCCAAGCCGTCTAGCTCCGGCGAAAGGCGAATAAAGCGCCTGTCCGCAGAAGTTTCGATCGGCTCGCCGGTGAAGAGGTCAACCACATTGTTGATGCTGTGGTCTGTCATGGAACACCTCCTGGCAGGGCCGGTTATATACCGTCTCCGATCAGATCAAGGTGCGACTGCCAAGGCCCTATCTCTGAAAGAAGACCGGGGCAGGAGGGTATTTGACTGCATTAGACCCCTCCTCGGGGAATACGCTGAAAAGGCAGGTGTTCAGCGGCCTCCCTGTGAGTAAAGGTATATGTTGATTTCCGGAAATACAACCGGCCCGCTAACGCCTGCAGAAGCGGCGCGGCTTTGATCGAGGCGCTCCCGTTGATATAGTCCCCGCCTTTGCGGTATCCCGGAGAATATCTTGCCCGTCACTCACTTAGAAATGGCTCCAGTTTCTAATACTCCCCTAGCAGCCAGATCCACTGCCGAGCGTATTGTGGCGGTCTTCAATCGCTGTTTTTCCAGTCCAGAAGGGCTAAATACCCGACTTTGCGGTGGTTTTTCCGAACCTTACTATCGGCCCGCCGGGGGCCAGCAGGGCCATCATCAGGTCGAGTTCACTCTCGACTATGCGGCCAGCGCACTGCACGAGGTGGCCCATTGGTGTGTGGCCGGTGAGGCCCGCCGGCAGTTGCCGGACTATGGCTATTGGTATGCTCCAGATGGGCGCAGTGCCGAGCAACAAGCAGAATTCGAGTTGGTGGAGGTCAAACCCCAGGCGCTGGAGTGGATTTTCGCCCGTGCCTGTGACCTCCGCTTCCGTGTCAGTGCGGACAACTTGGAGAGTGGCCTTGGTCCCAGCGCCAGTTTCAAAGAGGCTATTTGGCGCCAGGTTCAGCGCTATTGTGCGGAGGGGCCCAATGAACGGGCGCGTACTTTCGCTCTTGCGCTCGCTGGGGCGTTTACTCAGCCAGATCCATTGAGCGGCGATGACTATCAGCTGCGGGAGCTATCGTGAGCAGTTATCTGGTCGACTCTTCTGTCTATATCTTTCGCTACTACTTCGCCTTGCCACCCAACTGGCAGAGTCGCAGTGGTTACGACACAGAAGCGGTCTACGGCTTCACCAACTTCCTGCTGGATCTTTTGGCGAGAAATCCACGTCATATCGCCTGCGCTTTCGATGAATCTCTCGGCAGTTGCTTCCGCAACACGCTTTACCCGGACTATAAATGCAGTCGCGCATTGCCAGATGAAGCCCTGGCCTTTCAGTTGGCGGCCTGCCGGGAGATGGCGGAAGCCTTGGGTATCGCCAGTTTCTCCAGTGAGCGTTATGAGGCGGACGATATTCTCGCCAGTTTGACGCGAAAACTGCGCAATCATGCCCCAATCATTGTGAGTCGGGATAAAGATCTGGGGCAGTTACTGGCTCGTGGAGCCTCCAGTCTTTGGGATTTTGCCGCAAACCAGCATATGGACAGCTCGGCCATCGAGCAGAAGTTTGGTGTAAAACCCGCGCAGATTGCCGACTACCTGGCGCTGGTGGGTGATAGCAGTGACGATATTCCCGGAGTACCCGGCATTGGTGCCAAGACTGCGGCGCGATTACTGGGCGAGTTTGATGATGTCGAAGCGCTGTTGGCACAGCAAGAGAGAGTGACAACACTGCCCATTCGGGGTGCGAAAGGGCTCGCCCAGCGGCTGGGGGAATATTCCGACCAGCTGCGCTTGGCAAAACGCCTCGCAAGCCTGGTGGAGGATATCCCCCTTGGCATTAAGGTGAGTAATTTGCGTCCGCAACCTGTGGATGTTGACTTGGCCACGGCTCTGGCCAAGGAATTCGGCATCGGCGGGCTGGCAGGAAAAATGGAGCGCACACTGGTGAGCGCTGAAGGAGAATCTACATGAGTGAAAGCCACGCACAGGGCGTTGGCCTCAAGATTGTTGCCGATGAGAATATACCGGCACTGGAGCAATATTTTGGCGATCTGGGTACGCTGTTACGCTATCCGGGCCGCACACTGACGCGCGAGCAATTGATTGATGCCGATATCCTATTGGTGCGCTCCGTCACACGAGTGAATCAGAGCCTGCTGGAAGGCACGCCGGTACGTTTCGTGGGTAGCTGTACCATCGGCACCGATCATCTGGATACCGATTGGATGGAGCGCAATGGTATTTACTGGAGCGCCGCGCCGGGCTGCAATGCCAACTCCGTGGTTGAATATGTATTTTGTACTTTGGCCGCCCTAGCGGTGGACTGGCGCGGGCGCAGCTTTGGCATTGTCGGTTGTGGCAATGTGGGAGGGCTGCTGCAGAAGCGCTTGCATGCCCTGGGTGCGAGCTGTGCAGTCTACGATCCCTGGCTGCCAGATAACCCCGACTTTGCTCCCCTTGAACACGTACTGAGTCAGGACATTGTGTGCCTGCACGCCCCTCTGGTTAAAGATGGGCCCTTCCCCAGTTTGCATATGATCGGTGCTGAGCATTTGGCACAGATTCGCGATGGCGCTGTTTTGATTAGTGCCGGTCGCGGTGCGGTGGTGGACAATCGCGCGTTATTACAGGTGTTACAGCGGGCAAAGCGTTTTAAGACGGTACTGGATGTCTGGGAGGGGGAGCCGGGAATCAACACTGAGCTGTTGGAGTTGGTGGACCTAGGGAGCCCGCATATTGCCGGCTATAGCCTGGATGGCAAGCTCACAGGCACCCGCATAATTCGCGAGGCGCTCTCCAATGCGCTGGATCTGGCCCAGCCAGAAAACACTGGCGCCACCTGCGATACGCAAGCTGAAGTCTCTAGAAGGCAACTTGAGCCGGTGATTAGTGGGGCGGCGCCAATAGCGAATTTGTTATTGCAAATGTATGACCCACGCGAAGATGATGCGCGCCTGCGCGAAGCGGCTCGAGGGAGAGAACCTATGGCCAAGGCTTTCGACCGCCTGCGCCGTGAATATCCCGAGCGTTTGGAGTTTTCCCATTACCGCGCCGCAGCGCAGGCCCTGGGTAAAAAAGAGAGAGAAGAGTTGGCAGTACTGGGGCTCATGTGCGATTAGAAAAACAAGTTAAGAAACTGGGTTTGATTATCAATCCTTGGGCTGGTGTTGGCGGCCCAGCGGGGCTTAAGGGCAGCGATGGAGCCGAGACAGTGGCGCAGGCCCTGGCGGCTGGTATTGAGCCGCAATCCCACAAGCGCGCCGCGATTGCCCTGGAGGCCTTGCTACCGTTTCGGCAGCAGCTGGAGTTTTTGTGTTTTGCCGGTGATATGGGGGCGGATACGGCTAGTGCACTGGGCTTTGCCGTGCGTGAGGTGGGTGCAGCCGAGTCCACCCCATCAAACCCCGAGGACACCGAGAGAGCGGCTATGGCGATCCGCGACGCCGGTGCCGACCTGATCGTCTTTATTGGCGGTGACGGCACTGCGCGCAATATGACCAACGTCCTGGGTGATCACTTTCCAGTACTGGGTATTCCCGCCGGTGTCAAAATGCACTCCGCTTGTTTCGCGATTTCCCCCAAGGCCGGTGGAGAAGTTTTGCGTAAATTACTGGCCGGTGAGCTGGTGGATTTGTGTGAGCGCGAGGTGCGTGATATCGATGAAAATAGCTTCCGCCAGGGGCGGGTGAGCACTCGCCACTACGGCGAGCTGCTGGTGCCCCAGGAGGGCCACTTCCTGCAGGCAGTAAAGAACGCCGGGCGCGAGGTGGAAGAGCTGGCTGTGGCGGATATCGCCGCGGAGATTGTCGAGGAACTAGAGCCGGATACCTTGTATATCGTCGGTCCCGGTTCAACTACCTTAGCTGTCTTGAGTGAATTGGGGTGTGACGGCACCCTGCTGGGGGTGGACCTGCTCTGTGATGGCGCCCTCTTGCAAAAAGATGTGAGCGCGCCGCAGATTGAGGCAGCGATTGCCGCACACAAGAGTGTGAAAAAAAATGGTCAGGTAAAAATTATTCTCACTGCCATCGGAGGCCAGGGCCATCTGATCGGCCGCGGTAACCAGCAATTCTCCCCCAGAGTCCTAAGCCAAGTGGGTCGTGAAAACCTGGTGGCTGTCGCCACCAAAACCAAAATAACCGAACTCGGCGGGCGCCCCCTGTTAGTGGATAGTGGTGACCCCGAACTGGATCGGCAGTGGAGCGGCTTTATCCGTGTGGTAACCGGCTACCGTGATGCGATCCTCTACCCCCTAAGCAATGGAGAAGTCTGAGTGTCTACCGATTGGCAAGTGTTGCTGCAGCAAGTAGAGCCCAAGTTAGTTCAGGGCGGCGGTGACAGCCGGCGTTTGTTTCACGGGCGTGGTCGCTGTTTTACAGGCCTGGAGCAGGTTTGTGTCGATAGTTTTTCCCCTGCATTACTGGTTACTTTTTTTGAGGAGTACGAGGGGGAAGGGGAGTTGTGCGAGAAGCTCTGGCAGATGGCCGAATCATACGGTTATCAGGGGGTGGCCGCGCAGCGTCGCTATCTCCCCGGTGCACCATTGGAGTGGTTGTGTGGCGAATCGGTGGCCGCACCAGTGGCACAGCGCAACGGTCTGCAGTTTCCGCTGACCTTTGATCGTCAGAATGTTGGCTTCTTTCTGGATATCGAACCCGGCCGCGCCTGGCTTGAAGCGCAGGTGCGGGAGCGCTCGGAGCGCGAATCGGTGAAGATGCTGAATTTGTTCGCGTTTACCTGTGCTTTTTCTGCCGTGGCTCGAGCCGCTGGGGATATTGAGATCGTCAATGTGGATGTGAATCGGGGCGTTTTGAATCGCGGCCGAGAAAACCACGAGGTGAATGGCCTGTCCCTGCGGGGCATTCAATTTTTACAATTCGATGCGCTGCGCCAGTTCAAGCGCTTCGATCGCCGGGGGCCCTTTGATCTCGCTATCGTAGACCCACCCACACGCCAGAAAGGCCGCTTCGATGTGAGTCACAACTACGAAAAACTGCTGCAACAACTGCCTGCCTGCCTCGCGGATGAGGCAGACCTGCTGATGGTGATCAACTCCCCGCGCCACAGCGAAGCGCACTTTCGCGAGTTGATACTCGGTGCCGATAGCGGCTATGAAGTGGTAGAGCGGCTAGCGCAAAACCCGGATTTCCCCGATCGGGACCCGGATGCCGCCCTAAAAATGCTGCACGTTAAATATCGTCGTCAGAGTTAGCGATACTAAATAGCGGTGATGCCCAAACCACTCTATTTACAGTGCGGCAAACTCCCGCATCAGGCGCTCCACCAGCGCCTGTAACTTTGCAGAGGAACCATCGCGCACGGCGCTGTTGAGCAGCTGTGCGTTACTCTGGCCAGAATTTTCTTCCTTGTTGATTAACAGCAGAAATCCCCGGTGGCTCAGTACCACTTCCTCCGCAGCTTCCTGGCGCACCAGCTGGGAGAAGTGAATGTAACCGCTCTGTTTTAACCAGCTGAGGGCACCCAGGCACGCCAGGTGCCGTGGTGAGTGCAGGCCGAATTCGTCGGGGGTGTCTGGCCCGGCAATGTCCTCTACGTAAATGGTGGAGGGCAGGGGGAACTGGCCAAACAGTGCCAGCAGAATTCTGCCGGCATCGCGATAAAAGTCGTGGATATGTAAATCGTCCAACATCAGCGGGTATATCGCTCCAAAAAGTAACCCAACCGCTCAATTGCGTGGGAAAGGTCGTCGGCGCGGGGCAGAAAGACAATACGCAGGTGATCGGGCGCGTCCCAATGGAAAGCGCTGCCCTGTACCAACAGGATTTTTTCCTGGCGCAGGAATTCCAATACCAGCTGTTCATCACTATCGATTTTGTGGTGGTCCAGGTGCAGCCTGGGGAACAGGTAGATGGCACCACTAGGTTTGACACAGCTGACACCGGGAATGTCGTTGAGCATGCGGTAGGCCAGATCGCGTTGCTGGCGCAAGCGGCCGCCGGGCAGTATCAAGTCGTTAATACTCTGATAGCCCCCCAGTGCGGTTTGCACGGCATACATGGCCGGTACATTGCCGCACAGGCGCATAGAGGCGAGTATTTCCATCCCTTCAATAAAGCCTTTGGCGCGATGCTTGATCCCGCTGATGATCATCCACCCGGAGCGGAAGCCGGCCAAGCGGTACGATTTGGACAAGCCATTGAAGCTCAGGCAGAGCACATCCGGGGCCAGTTTGGCCATGGGGGTGAACTCCGCGTCGTCATAAAGGATCTTGCTATAGATTTCATCGGCAAAAATCACCAGATTGTGGCTGCGCGCCACCTCTACAATCTCTTCCAGCAAAGCCTTGGGATAAATAGCCCCGGTGGGGTTGTTGGGGTTGATCACGACAATGCCGCGGGTGCGAGGCGTGATTTTTGCTTTTATGTCCTCAATATCGGGCAGCCAGCCGGATTCCTCGTCACAGCGGTAGAGTACCGGGTTGGCACCAGCGAGATTGGTAGCAGCCATCCATAGGGGGTAGTTGGGCATGGGCAGCAGCAGCTCATCGCCATTGTTGAGCAGTGCCTGGGTGGCCATGGAGATTAACTCGGAGACACCGTTGCCCAGATAGATGTCATCAATTTCAACTCCCTGGATACCCAGGGTCTGGCACTCCTGCATAATAGCTTTGCGCGCGGCGAATAGTCCCTTGGACTCCACATAGCCCTGGGCCTGGGAGAGATTGTGGATGACATCCTGGATGATTTCATCGGGGGCGTTAAAGCCGAAGGGGGCGGGGTTGCCGATATTCAGCTTGAGGATACGGTGGCCTTCCTCCTCCATGCGATGGGCTTGCTCCATCACCGGGCCGCGAATCTCATAGCAGACGCCGTGCAGTTTTTCAGATTTATGGATGTCCTTCATGTTGGTGCGGCAGCCCTGTAGCTTGGCAGGAGCAGCCTCAGCCGCGAGCGAGCTGCGCGATAGGCGGGATGTCCACTGGCGGCGGTTACCGCTCCTGCGAGAACGATTAAAACGGAACGAGACAGTATGGCAAAAGCAAAAGACGATAACTACTGGCGAGATCAGCTGACAGATGAGGAGTTTGAGGTCTGTCGCAAAGGGGGGACAGAAGCGCCATTTAGCGGGGAATATTGGGATGTTTTTGACAAAGGTCGCTACCGCTGCCGCTGTTGTGGCGAGGTGTTGTTTGATGCGGGAGCAAAATTCCAGAGCTACTGTGGCTGGCCCAGCTTCGATGAGGAATTTAGCGTGGGGATTATTCGAGAGCTAGCCGATAATAGTTTTGGTATGGAACGTATCGAGATTCGCTGCAGTCAATGCGACAGTCATCTAGGGCATGTGTTCGATGATGGGCCTACTGAAACCGGCCTTCGATACTGTGTTAATTCCTTGTCGGTGAGGCTGGATCAGGAGTTCAACGAAGAAGACGGCGAAGAGGAGGGCAAGTGAGGAGAGTACACTGGAGTCGCTGGCTACTCAGGGTGCAGTGGGGGCTACTCGGGATTATTGTGCTCGCAGGCTTGGCACTGCGGTTCGGATTGCTGCGCTTCGAATTGGTCTTCATGATATTTACCTACGCGGGTGGGGCGGCACTGATTGTCGCACTGGTGAGTTTACTGGTGTTTGTCTGGGGGTCGCGCAATCACAGGCCCCAGGCGCGCAGCAATGCCCTCTGGGCTGCGTTGCTGGGACTGCTGCCAGTAGCTGTGCCCCTCATTACGGTGGGCAAAGATAATTTCAATGCACCAAAAATCCACGATATCACTACCGATACCCGCAACCCCCCGGCATACCAAGCAGTCCTCGACTTGCGTAAGCCTTGGGACAATAGTGCCGCATACGGCGGCGAGCCTGTGGCGAGCCAGCAGCGTGAAACCGATATCTATTCCGACATCTATCCACTGCATGTCCATATGTCTGTAGCCCGCACCACTGAGCTGGCGGCGGAGGTTGCCAAGAAACTGGGCTGGAAGATTGTGTCTTACGAACCAGAGAAGGGGCATATCGAGGCAACCGACCGAACCTTGCTGTTAGGCTTTACCGACGACATAGTGGTGCGAGTACGGCCGGAAGATGATGGTGGCTCGCGGGTGGACGTGCGTTCCAGTTCCCGTGTGGGAGTCAGTGACCTAGGGGCCAACGCAAAGCGTATTCGTGAGTTTATTGAGGAGCTGCACCTGCGTGTACTCAGCGAGCAGTACGGAGAGCCCTCTGACGCCTAAATTATCTTCCCGCAACCGGCAGTGTTAGGTAAGTATCTGACAATAAAAGAAAAAAAATTCAATTCGGGTGTTGACAGTATCCCGAACGGTACATAGAATGCGCCCCACTTCTGACGCAGAGCTACACTTTAAAACGCAGCGAAACGACAGAAGGTTTCTGGGTCCCCATCGTCTAGAGGCCTAGGACACCGCCCTTTCACGGCGGTAACAGGGGTTCGACTCCCCTTGGGGATGCCACGCGGGAATAGCTCAGTTGGTAGAGCGCAACCTTGCCAAGGTTGAGGTCGCCGGTTCGAACCCGGTTTCCCGCTCCAAGTTTCCGCTTTGTGAGCTGACCTCTAGTCAGCTCACAAAGCACGCCACCGAGAAATCAGTGGCATTGCCATGGGCAGCATGGCAGCACCGGACCATAAGGTCGAAGTGCAAGTTTCTGTCCCCATCGTCTAGAGGCCTAGGACACCGCCCTTTCACGGCGGTAACAGGGGTTCGACTCCCCTTGGGGATGCCAATACGACCCGGTAGCAATGCTACCGGGTCAAATTGCGGGAATAGCTCAGTTGGTAGAGCGCAACCTTGCCAAGGTTGAGGTCGCCGGTTCGAACCCGGTTTCCCGCTCCAATTTTATTTTTGGATGGATCTTTGGCTCCATTCAAAAGTAAAGTCACCGCGAGGTGGCAAAGCCATGGACAGCGTGGCAGCACGGGACCGAAGAGGTTGTAGTGCAAAGTTTCTGTCCCCATCGTCTAGAGGCCTAGGACACCGCCCTTTCACGGCGGTAACAGGGGTTCGACTCCCCTTGGGGATGCCAATACGGCCCGGCAGCAATGCTGCCGGGCCAACACAAAACGCGGGAATAGCTCAGTTGGTAGAGCGCAACCTTGCCAAGGTTGAGGTCGCCGGTTCGAACCCGGTTTCCCGCTCCAAAATAAAAAAGCCGCTCAATTGAGCGGCTTTTTTATTTTCCGATATATTGCTTCTAAGTTTATTGCTTGCACTGGTATTGCCGGAGTGCGACTGTGCGCCTGGAATTCCGCCTCCGCGGCTTTGGGCTTCCCTGTGTTTCCGCCGGTTGAAATTATTCGGGCAAGCGCGTTGAATGGCGCCTTCAGCATAGGAATTCACAATGACCGCCGCGCTATCTATCCATAACCTGCAAAAAACCTACGAAGGCGGCTTCCAGGCCCTGAAAGGGATCAGCTTCGAAGTGCAGCCGGGGGACTTCTTTGCTCTGCTGGGCCCCAATGGTGCAGGTAAGTCCACTACTATTGGCATTATCTGCTCATTGGTGCGCAAGACTGCCGGTAGTGTGTCGATTTTTGGTGTCGATATCGACAGTGATTTTGCCGCTGCCAAGCGCCTTTTAGGCGTGGTGCCGCAGGAGTTCAATTTCAGTCAGTTTGAAAAAGTCTTCGATATTGTGGCTACTCAGGGGGGATTCTATGGAATGCCGCGCAAGTTGGCAGAGGAGCGCACAGAGCAATATCTGAAGCAGTTGGGACTTTGGGACAAGCGACACACACAGGCGCGTATGCTGTCTGGGGGGATGAAGCGCCGCCTGATGATTGCACGGGCGCTGATTCACGAGCCAAAACTACTGATTCTGGATGAACCTACTGCTGGGGTGGATATCGAGCTGCGTCGCTCCATGTGGAGCTTCCTGGAGGAAATTAACGCTCGAGGTACCACCATTATTCTCACTACCCATTACCTGGAGGAGGCGGAGAGCCTGTGCCGCAATATCGCCATTATCGATAAGGGTGTTATCGTTGAGAATACCTCTATCAAGTCCCTGCTGAAGACTCTCAACCGCGAGACATTTATTCTCGACTGCAGCGAATACCTAAGTAAGGCACCGGAGCTTACGGGGTTTAAATGCTGCCTGTTGGATAATCATTCCCTGGAAATCACTGTAGAAAAAGGGCAGTCACTGACAGAGGTCTTTGTCGAGCTCAAGGCCCAGGGCGTTACCGTGACCAGTATGCGCAACCGTGCCAACCGCCTGGAAGAATTGTTTATTTCAATGTTGTCCGAGGAAAAAGAAGAGGGGTTGGATTCGTGAGCGGTAAGTTGACCTGGATATCCTTCAGCACTATTTTCCGCCGGGAGGTGCGCCGCTTTATGCGCATCTGGCCACAGACCCTGGTGCCGCCGGTGATCACCATGACGTTGTACTTTGTGATTTTCGGCTCTCTTATTGGCAGCCGTATCGGGGAAATGGGCGGATACCCTTATATGGAGTTTGTGGTGCCTGGGCTGATTATGATGTCAGTGATCACCAACTCCTATGGCAATGTCGTGTCCTCTTTTTACAGTGCTAAGTTTCAGCGCAGCGTTGAGGAATTGTTGGTCTCGCCTACGCCAAATTGGGCGGTGATGGCTGGCTATGTATTGGGCGGTGTGGCGCGTGGCTTGGTCGTTGGCCTGATTGTCACTTTAGTAGCGATGTTTTTTACTTCTCTCAGTGTCGAACACCTGGGAGTCACCATCGCTATTGTGTTTCTCACATCGGCGCTATTCTCTCTGGCGGGTTTTATCAATGCGATTTATGCCAACAGCTTTGACGCCATATCGATTATTCCCACTTTTGTTTTGACCCCGCTTACCTATTTGGGTGGTGTTTTCTACTCCATCGATCTGTTGTCGCCCTTTTGGCAAGGATTGTCGAAATTGAACCCGATTCTCTATATGGTGAATTCCTTTCGCTATGGAATCCTGGGTGTTTCCGACATTAATGTGGCCTGGGCATTTGTTGGGGTCTTGGTTTTTATTGCGCTTCTCGCCAGCTGGGGACTTTACCTGATGAGTCACGGCAAGCGATTGAGGCACTGAGGTTGAGTATGAGCAGAGAAGATTGGCAGAACCTCCCGCTGGGTCGGGAAACCGTTTACGAATCTAGCTATAACCCAGAGCTACTGCACCCGATTCAGCGATCCATTTCCCGAGCCCAACTGGGGCTGTCCGTTGGCGCCCTGCCATTTTTTGGGGAAGATGAGTGGTGGGGATTTGAGCTCTCCTGGCTCAATACCAGAGGCAAACCCCAAGTGGCGGTGGCGCGCTTCAGCTTTCCCGCGGAAAGCCCTTGTATGGTGGAGTCCAAGTCCTTCAAATTGTACTTAAACTCCTTTAACCAAAGCCGCTTCGATTCCTGGCAGCTGGTTCAGGATACCCTGGTGCGGGATCTAAGCGCTGCGGTGGGTATGGCTGTGGAAGTGACCCTGCTGGAGGTGGAAGATATCTCCCTGGATGTGCAGAGGCCGCAAGGGTTCTGTCTCGACCAGCTGGATATTGCCGTAGAGCAATACCAGCCGGACTCGACACTGCTGGCGCTGGAAGAGAGTGGTATGGAGGTTACTGAAACTCTCTACAGCCACTTGCTGCGCAGTAATTGCCCGGTTACCGGCCAGCCGGATTGGGCGACGGTAATGGTGGAATACAAGGGGCCGATGCTGCAGCGCGAAGCGCTATTGGCCTACATTATTTCCTTCCGTGAGCATCAGGATTTTCACGAACACTGTGTGGAGCGGATTTTTTGCGATCTGCAAAACCTTGCGGACTTTTCCGAGTTAACAGTTTGTGCCCGCTATACCCGTAGGGGAGGGCTGGATATCAACCCGCTGCGCTCCACCTGCATTGAAAAGCCTCTACCGCCGCGCTTCGCCCGTCAGTAAATTATTGCTAATACTGGTGATATTGGTCTCAGGTATTTCTGTGGCCAATATCGTCAAATCCCACAGCATTAAAACGCTCCAGCCTTAAATCTTGTGTCACACGTGGCGCTGTTCCCGCTTGGGCTAAGCTTTCCTGGATAGCTTTTTGGGTGCAGGCGTATTGGATGTAGCCTATCGATGGGCCTGTGCAGTTACATTAGTGGCTATTCACTTTTCTTGGCTCGATAAAAAGTAAATAAGCTGCAATTGATGTATCGCCAATGATTTACACAGATCCATAGGCCCCCTAGATATGGAAATCCAAACACAGTCTCCAGCGCTACCCGCTGTGCTTGTGGTTTTCATCCAAATTATTTCCTCCACTCCCGCCAATGCCCAGGTTTATGTTGAAGCCGATCAATTGATGAAGGTGATCGAGGCGCAGCAGCGCCAACTCGAGGCACAGGAAGCGCAAATCCGGCAGCAAAAGGCTGATCTAGAGGCTTTGCGGCAACAGGTGGAGGAGCTGCGCAGGGCGAGGCCCCCAGAAAATTCCCCGGCTGCGCCAGTTCCGGCAGTACCAATGCCGTCAGTTCCTCCATCGAGAGAATATAGTGAGCCTGTGGATAGCGTTGCGCTCGATGATTTGCGCGATCAATTAGAGCTCATACGCAAAGATATCCCGCCTGGCTCCCTGCCGCCTCCTCGGGCCAGGGGAGATCCAAAGCATCCGGAACAGACGGATATCGAAGAAATCATTTCCAGTGTACCGACCGACTGGCCGGGGTCTATCCCTGTGCTCGGCAGTCGCACTCGAATAAAAATTAATGGCTTCGCCGAGCTGGATGCTAACTATGACACCGGCGCCATTGTCAGCCCGGCTGAGTTCACGACCAGTGCTATTGTCACCAGCAATAGAACCGCAGCGGAGGGTGAGGATGGTCAGACCAATGTTTCCGTTCAGGTATCGAGACTAGTGCTCAAGTCAAGAACGCCCTGGGGCGGTCGTTTAATCGAAAATGAATTTTCTATGGATTTCCTTCGCGATCCGACAGTCAGTGAGCCTTTGCTGCGTCTGCGCAAAGCATACGGCCAGGTCAGTGATATTTTGCTGGGCGGAGATTTACGGCTGGGCCTCGACTGGTCCACGTTCAGTAATTTAACCGCCTCACCAAACACCCTGGATTACGAAGGCCCCAATTCACTGTTAGCGCTCATGCGTCCGGTTGCACGTTGGAGCCGTAAATATGATCCAACTCTCACCCTGCAGGTCTCCCTGGATGCGCCAACTGATCGGGTTTTTCAGAATGCACTGGAAGTGTCTCGCTGGCCGGACTTTGTGGTAGCGGTTATTTCCCAAACAGACCGCATTAACTTTCAGGGCAGTTTTATCCTGAGGGACCTGCGTGGCAGTGGGGAACCACAGTCTGCTGTTTCGGATACCGGATGGGGTATCAATTTAAGTGGCGTGATTGATATGCCCGGTAGGCTTGCGCCGGATTTTGCCTCCTACTCCTTTAGCTATGGCTATGGCTATGGAAGCCTTCTGGATGATGAGCCCCCCGACGCGAGTTATGACTTCGTCAATAATCGGCTGGAGGCGATTCCAACTCTGGGTTGGTATTTGGCTTATCAACACTGGTGGAGTCCGTGCCTCTATACTGTGGCAACCTATGGGCTGGTGCATCAGGACAATCTGGACTTCCAGCCGGGCTCCTCATTTTATCAAACCCAATACAGCAGTATTAATCTGACCTGGACCCCGACGCCGCATTGGCTGTTTGGCGTTGAGGCCCTTTATGGAACCAGGGAGGACAAAGATGGAGCCTATGGTTCAGTCTGGCGGACCCAGTTCACCAGCCGCATCTCGTTCTAGTGGTTTCAAATGTGCGATATCAATAATGTTGCGCTTTATTTTGCTATGCGGTTTTTTAACCTCCTGTAATTCACCGAGAACAGTGGTGACTGACACTTGGCATTCGCCGCTGGTTGCAGAGCGCTCGCTGGGAAAAACTTTGGTCCTGGCCTTTACCTTGGTTCCTCGCCCAATAGTTGGCATCTATGTGGAGAGTATTTGGGTGGAGCAGTTGGGCCGCTACGGCGTGAATGCCCTCTCATGGAGTGATGTTGCGGCCGATGGCAAGGTTCCCACGATGGGGGAGCTGGCTGACGTCCTGGCTGAATATCAATTTGACACGCTATTGGTGACACAGTTGATCAGCTTTAAACAACTGAACAGGAATATTTCCAACTCTCAAGTGGCCATTGTCGAAACCCGTTTATATTTTGCGCCATCGGAAGAGGTGTATTGGTCCCTGGAATCCGAAAGTTTCCTGGCGAACTATATGATGGGGGAAATTCGCCGTCCCAGGGAAGGAGATGCCCTGGAATATGTGGAAACAGTTATTCAACAAATGATGAAGGATGGTGTTTTCTAGGCGCTGATGCCATCGTTTCATGGTGTTGGTCACCACAAACCATTTCCTCCTGCGGGGTAGGTGAAGTTAAAACATAATTTGTTCAGCTATTCTGGTGAGAAGAGCCGTACGGAAGAGTGTGCTGAGCACCTGATGTGGTTTATGTGTACGGTGAATTTTTTGTGGCGGGTAATCTGATAGGAATGCCTGCTGAATCCTAAGGTCGGTAGGCATTGCAATGGATTGGAATACCGTGGCCCCTGTCAGGTTTGTGCAATACTGGGTTCGCTACTGGGGTTGTATTGAGTACCGATCCTTCTGGTTAGTATGCCTTCTTTTCGCATTTCTTTTTCTTTTTTTGATTCCCTCTTCAAGCTCTGCCACTGAAAGTTTTCTGATGCCGTTGGGGCCCGTTGCCCATGAACAGAAAACCCATTTTTTCTGGGCGACAGCACTTACCATGGTAGCGGTGCTGCCCGTGTTTATTCTGGTGCCAGTTATTCTATTTAAGTATCGCCGTAAGAAGGGAAAAGGTATTTATGCGCCCAAGTGGGAGTCTTACGGCCCTTTGGAAGTCGTCATGTGGGGTGTTCCCTTTATGGTGATTTTTGTTCTCTCTTTTATGCTTTGGCGCGCAACCATTGCTCTGGACCCCTATGAGGAAATAGAAGGCGTATTTCCTCCTGTCCAAGTGCAAGTGGTGGGACTGGACTGGAAGTGGTTGTTTATCTACCCAGACTTAAAAATTGCCACAGTAGGTGAACTGGTTGTTCCTGTACACACTCCGGTCTCCATGATTTTAACCAGCGATACCGTGATGCAGTCTTTTTGGATTGCGGCGTTAGCGGGGCAGATCTATGTGATGCCGGGCATGACCACACGACTCAATTTTATTGCCACTAAGAATGGTAAAACCCAGGGTGAAAACACCCAATATACCGGCAAGGGATTTACTGAGCAGAAATTTGATGTATTGATTAAAAGTGAAGAGGATTTTCAGGCCTGGGTAGCGCAGGTCCGCGCCAGGGGGATTGAGCTGGATGCTCAGACCTATAATCGCCTGGCTGAAAGAAGTACCCGCAAAGAGATGCAAAAGCAGCTGGCCACGCCTCAAATGCCCAGCAATGCCCTCTATTTTACCATTGCCGATCCCGAGCTGTTTCAAAGCATTGTTATGCGATATCACTCGGGCAAGCCCCTTAGTATGGAAGAGCAGCCCGGCACGGTGAAGTTTGGTCAGGGTGAGGATAAAACAGAGGGTGCGCAGCCATGAATATTACCGACTATGGCTGGCTGGGAAAGCTGGGCTGGGATTCTATCGTTTTCAGTAAGCTGTTTACCGATTTTTCGGTAAGTGAAGTGGTGGCCAGTACCGCTGGTGCCATTGTTGTTTTTGCCACCATCGCCATCCTCGCCCTGCTGACCTGGTTTCGCGTATGGGGCACTTTGTGGTCTGAATGGCTGACCAGCACAGACCATAAAAGAATTGGCATCATGTACATAGTCTTTGCACTGGTGATGATGACCAGAGGACTGCTGGAAGGCATGGTGATGCGGGCACAGCAGGCTGCTGCCCCAGATGGTTTTCTCTACGCAGATCACTTCGCTCAGCTATTTAGCACCCACGGCACTATTATGATTTTCTTTGTTGCCGTGCCTTTTGTTGTGGGTCTGGTCAACTTTGTAATGCCATTACAGATTGGTGCCCGCGATGTTGCCTTCCCAGTACTTAACCAGATTAGCTTGGCGGTCACCGTGTCTTCTGGGATTCTGTTGATGGTCTCACTGGTGGTGGGAGAATTCTCTACTGGGGGCTGGTCTGCCTACCCGCCTTATACGGGGGCGGACTTTAATCCCGGCGTGGGACCAGACTACTGGGTGTGGGCGATTGTATTTTCCGGGGCCGGTACCACTCTTACGGGGATTAACTTTACCGTCACCATTTTAAAATGCCGTGCTGCGGGCATGAAATTTTTCCGTATGCCCATGTTTTGCTGGACGGTATTGTGTTCCTCCATCCTGATGATTTTTGCTATGCCGCCACTCAGTGTTGCGGCGTTAATGCTCGGTTTCGACCGCTATTTGGATTTTCACTTTTTCACCAATGATCTCGGTGGCAATATGATGAACTATGCCAATTTATTTTGGCTGTTCGGACACCCGGAGGTCTATTTGTTGGTGCTGCCGGCCTACGGTATTTTTTCTGAGGTGTTCTCCACTTACTCCGCCAAGCGCCTATATGGCTACAAGTCATTGGTAATTGCCACCATGTCTATTGCCGTATTGAGCTTTACCGTGTGGCTTCATCACTTCTTTACCATGGGGCAGAGTCCCACCATCAATATTGTATTTGGTATCGCCACCATGCTGATCGCGGTGCCAACCGGGGTCAAAGTTTACGATTGGATGGCGACGATGTATCGCGGACGAATTCGTTTTACCACTCCAATGATTTACGCCATCGGATTTTTGATTTTATTCGTGATCGGTGGATTGTCTGGAGTGATTCTGGCGAACCCCACGGTAGATTTCCAAGTACACAATACTCTGTTTTTGGTGGCGCACTTCCATAATGTGCTAATTCCAGGAGTGCTGTTTGGTTTGCTGGCCGGATATAACTACTGGTTCCCCAAGGCGTTTGGTTTTCGCCTGGATGAGCGCTTGGGTAAGTGGTCGGCATATCTTTGGGTAGCCGGGTTTATGCTCACTTTCTTTCCCCTTTATGGTGCAGGATTACTGGGGATGCCAAGGCGCTCATTCAGCTATATGGATCTGACTTTCAAACCCTACATGGTGGTGGCTTTTATCGGGGCCATGGTGGTGTTATGCGCATTGATCAGCCTGGTATTGCAGTTGCTGGTCAGTTTACGGGATCGCAAGAAAAATCGTGTTCCTGTGGGGGACCCTTGGGATGGGCGCTCTCTGGAATGGTCGATCCCAGCCCCTGCGCCTTCCTACAATTTTGCGGAACTGCCGAGGGTAACGGACCGGGATGAATTTAATGAGGCTAAGGAGCAGGGGCGTGCTTATTTACCGCCAAAAGTCTATCGGGATATAGAGATGCCCAAGAATAACCCTTTGGGATTTATTCTATGCGCTCTGAGCGGCATCCTAATGTTTGCATTGGTCTGGTACATGTGGTGGTTGGCCCTGATTTCCGTTCTGGCCATTATCATTGTGGTAATCGCCTCTACCTTCCGCTGGGACAGTGAGCAAATTATTCCGGCGAGTCAGGTACAGCAGGATACGGAGAAGTGGCTGACACTAGTGAAAAATACCGAACCGGTGGGCAGGGATCTGGAAAATACTCCGCAAAACCATGGCTACGCTAAGTTGGAGCATTAGTAACCGATGAACGGGAATTCATCAGCGCTAAATAAGGGGATGAGAGAGAGCCCTGGAGCCATTCATAAAGACCCGGATATGGTGATCTTTGGATTCTGGGTTTTTATGATGAGCGACCTGATTTTTTTCGGGGTCGTTTTCGCTATCTATATCACCATGATTGGTGCGACCGCAGGCGGCCCAGGTCCCAGGGAGCTATTTGATTTCGGCAGCCTTTTTGCGCAGACCATGTTGCTACTCACCAGCAGTCTCACTGTGGGGATAGCCACTATCACCATGAAGCACCAGCGCAGCCAGGGTAGTTTCCTGTTTTGGGTGGTGGTGACTTTACTATTGGGGCTGGGCTTCTTAACTCTTGAGTTGCTCGATTTCTCTGAAATGGCAGCCAAGGGAGGGACGCCCCAGCGCAGCGGCTATCTATCAGCCTTCTTTGGTTTGGTGCCCCTACATGGTTTACATGTCAGCTTTGGCTGCCTGTGGATGCTGGTCATGATCGCACAGGTACTTACAGTGGGCATGACTGATTTGGTGAAGTTGCGCTTTTTACGGTTGGCGCTTTTCTGGCATTTCCTGGATTTGATTTGGATTGGGATTTTCTCAGTAGTTTATTTTGGTGGCTGGGTCTATGGCTGAAAAATCCGGTTTTTCCGCACATTTGCGCACCTATCTTACCGGGTATGTGCTGTCGGTTGTGTTTACGTTGGCTGCATTCTGGGCGGTACTGGCTCTGGGTAAGGAATACAAGAGTGTACTTATACTAGTAGGTTTACTTGGGGTGGCCCAATTGGCGGTACAGCTCAAATGCTTCTTGAATGTGACAACGCAAAAGGAAGGGCGGGATAACCTGGCTCTGATCCTTTTTTCAACGCTGATTTTACTGATTATTGTCTTGGGGACTGCCTGGATCATGGGGAACCTGGCAATGAGAATGCATACCACAATGTGACGGGTCGCTAAGCTCAGATAATCACTTTGCTTTTAAGGCTGGTTGTGGCTTTTTCCAGGGATTGCAGTACCTTGACCTTGTCGTAGTTGCGAATCTTATCCAGGTCTAGGTGCATAGAAAAGCCTGGGGCGTGCTCCTCCAGGTAACTCTGCTGTCCGCCGAGATTCTTACGCAAGTCGGTGACTTGGTAGACTTTAACCGGGGTGCTGATGCCCTTCACCGTAATATGCCCTTTGTCTCGGCACATAACAGTGTGTTTGATCATTGCCCAGGTCTCATGGCTAATCAGGATTTCCCCCGGCTGTGCTGCGCCTTCAAGGCGGGAAGCCAGGTTCACGTGGGTGCCCATTACGGTGTAAGACTGGTAGTTGGCTGTGCCGAAGATACCCACGGTGCAATAGCCAGTGTTAATGCCCATGCGCACCTGCAAAGGGCGTGAGATCCCTTTGTTGTACCACTCCTGCTTCATTTCCCGTACCCGCTTGCGCATCGCCAAAGCCATAGCCACACAGCGCAGGGCGTCGGATTTGGGGCCCTTACTTTCATCATCCCCAAAGACCACCATCACCGCATCGCCAATAAATTTGTCGATGGTGCCCCCATACTGGCCAGCGATTCGGGCCATCTCTGAGAGGTAGTTGTTGAGTAGGAGGGTAAAGGTTTCCGCTTCGAGCTCTTCGGTCAACTGGCTGAAATCTTTGATGTCGGAAAAGAACACCGTAAGCAGCTTGCGCTGGGTAGTCAGTGCTTCTTCATCGCCGGTGGTTACGGAGCGCCAGAGGCGTTGTGGCAAATACTTGGAGAGTTTGTAAGAGCGCACCTTGCTTACGCGCTGCTCTGTTGCCAGGGCGTGGTTGGCTTCCTTGAGCTTGCCAATCTGGCGGTGGGTAAAAAAAGCATAGGCACAGAGGTAGACCAGGATACCAATCAGGCTCATGGTGCTTATGGTGAGGTCGGCGTTAATCAATAATGCCGGTCTGTGCATCAGGTAGCCCAGTACCACGCCGACTAAAAGGCCGGTGTTGTGCTCAAACCACTGGCGCCCCCCTCCCAGGGAGAGTGCATTGAGTTGAACCATCGTAATGAATAACAGAGATGGCAGCATGCTGAAATTAGCCAGGGCAACGGTAATACCTACCAATACGGTATCGGAAAATCTCAGGATGCGACGGGTTTTATAAGCCTTCTTATCGCGGGATCTATAGAGTATGAATTGAGCAAAAGTGCAATAAATCAGCATAAAAGCCGCTGCACCAACATTGAGCAGTTTGTCTGGTTGCCAAGAAGATGACCACTCGATTGCAGTTACCAGGGTTCCCGCAGCCGCAAAAAGAATTAGGCAGCGAAAATAAGTCGAGTAATGCGGGCTGATATTTCGCCCTTTGTTCCCCTCAAGCTGGTCCTGCATTTGTGGTTATCTTTTTGTCCGTTAAGCAGTAATAAACAAACCGCAGGCAGGCCACAGATTGGTCCCGGAAAGCTCTGGGAGCGAGTGGTTGCGCAGTGATTTACTGAGCGAAGTGTACTCCTACAAAAGCCAGATTGCTAAAAAACCGATGCCTGTACTGGGTTTTTATGTGGGGCGTACGTATGCGCTGCGCAGATGGGTTAGGGTACACTCAGCGCTCAGTCAGTAAATGGAGAGAACGATGGATGCCCTGACCGCCCTGCATAATAGAGTTTCAACGGGCAAGTTGGTCGAGCCTGCACCCAATGAGCAGCAGCGGCAAAATATCTTTCGCGCAGCACTGCGTGCAGCGGATCACGCCTGCCTACGCCCCTGGCGGTTTCTAATGGTAGAGGGACAAGAGCGCGAGCGCCTTGGGGAAATATTTCTAAAAGCGGCTGAGCAGTCTGAAGGTGTTCCCCTAACTGAAGCTCAGCGTCAACGCACCTTGGCGATGCCCCTGCGCGCCCCCTTGATTATTGTGGCAATTACACGGTTACAGGAACACCCCAAGGTTCCCCATCTGGAGCAACATATGTCCACAGCAGGGGCGGTGCAGGCAATGCTCACAGCCGCTTATGCCGAGGGGGTGGGTGTTTACTGGCGCACCGGACCATTAGCCAATAATCCCCAGGTTGCCCAAGGTTTGGGTTTGGCTGAAAATGAACGTATTGATGGGTTTATCTACTGTGGAACCCCCGATAAAGCGGCACGCCAGGCACCGGATTTACAAGTGGATGATTTTTTTTCACAGTGGAAAGCAAATTAGTACTTGCACAACCGGAAACATTTGGGTAAAGTGCGCGCTCTCTCGATGAGACAGCAGCTATCTTCCTGATTTCCTTGAAGATTTTGCTAAAGAGAGAGCTACTCTGAAAAGAGGATTACCCTCGCGGAGGGTGACAATTTGGTGAGGTGTCCGAGTGGCCGAAGGAGCACGCCTGGAAAGTGTGTATGTCGAAAGGCATCGAGGGTTCGAATCCCTCCCTCACCGCCATATTTTAAAGCCCGGCTGATGCCGGGCTTTTTCGTTTCAAGAATCTTCAGTCCCCTGTCAGGCCTCCGCTTTGCTCCTTAACAGGTAATTATTCAATGATGGTCGTAGATAGAGAGCAGCTCGGCTTCGACCTAGCATTATGTTCTGCTATCAAACCTTACATCTATTTCAAGTACTTCAAGCCTCGATCTTCTGGCTATGCCAACTCACGGCTCCTGGGTCTATTTGTCGTTGATGAGGAAAGCCTTTTTCTTAAATCATTCGATAAATACTACTATGTTTATAGTCTGTGAATCTTTCGACTTTATGTCAACGAGGTATGCTAAGAAATTTTCTAGATATTAAGGCTGATGCCATTCCACATCCCTCGCCATATTAATTTGTATTACTCTCGGCATGGATAAATCTAATTCACTATACATATTGCAAATCGGGGCAGCAGGCGACAGCACCAAGTGTTTTATAGGTGGGTAACTGTTGTTCTCGTGGCATACCAATCGCTGACTTGCTGGGTATGCCGCCTTCTACTTTATGTGGTGCAACAGGGAGACGAATTAATCTTCGTCAGGAACCGCATTTGCTTAGGTATAATAAAGGTCAGTGGGATCGAGAATGTCGTAGGATTTGGGGTTGGCAAGATAGGTTGCTTGACCCTTAATTATGTCGAGCACTTGCCCATTTTTAGCTGCTTCCTTAAAGCGGCGTCAAATCTAATTTTATATCTAATGTGGATGTTTAATTTCGAGTGTAACTTTGTTGCTATCATTCTTGATGTGAGTCTGTTGGCAGGTAAATCAATTAGGCTAAATGGAAGTATGTGTTAGTAAAGTAAGAGATAACACTAGGGTGCTATTGTGAAAACTTTTTTTCTTTTTCAGGTTGCGGTCTTTTGGGTGTTTGTTAGTTTCCCTTTGATTGGTTTCTCAAAAATTATTTAGATGGCGACGGATGGGGATGATGAAAATTCAGGGCTTTCTCTTTCTGATCCCGTCAAAACCTTGAGCAGGGTGCATTATCTAGTCGATTTCAGTGACGGAGATACTACTGTTTTCATTAGGGGGGGAGTCTATTATGGTGAGACTATTTCTTGGACTAAAACATCGCGTGAATTTAAGTTGAAATTAACTGCTTACGGTGATGAAAAGCCTGTTTTTGAGGGGGAGGGGAATGCTGTATTTTTTAGGCTAGAAGTGGGAGTTGGAGAGTGTACTAATGTAGAGATAAGCCGTCTAACTATAAGTCACTACGCTAGCTATGCAATTCTTCTCAATGGTGGGAGGGATAATAGATCAACAACTTGGAATGGGTGTAACCATATACATGATAACTATTTTATAGAGATTGGGACTCTTTTTGATGTATCTAATTGTCCTGGTGACTGCAAAGGGTATGGCGTAGTCGATTTTGTAAATTCAGATAATAATTCAATATATAACAATGTGTTTTATAGGGCGGAAAATATATCTTCTCAGCAATCCTTGCTTCATGCGGTCTATCTCGCCCATGATAGTGTAGGCAATAAAATTTATGACAACTATTTTTACTTGGTCTCTGGTGATCCGATCAGAGTTAGAGATCGGAGTAGTGATAATCGTATATATGATAATTACGCAGATAGAGTTGGGCAGAGGGCGTTTTTATCTAGCTGGCATAATTCTGTTAATGGTGAGCAGTCCTCATATGACAATGTTGTTGAAAATAACATTGTAACCTTTCCATATAAAACATCTGAAAATATTAATCTGACAGCAAATCTGGGTGGGAGCGGGGATGAAAGTACTTTTGTTGATGAAGGGCAAAAATACTTCCATGGGGCCCAGATTGATAGCGAGGAGGTTGTCGCTACAGCCGCGGGCGACTTTGATGGAGATGGGGTGGATGAATTGCTGGTTGCCTTTAATTATGGCACTTTTAGTAAGGTTGTAAGAACAATAGGCGGGCAGGGTAGGTATCTAAAAGACGTCCTTTATATATCTCCTTATCTTAATGTTACTGATTTTGCTGTTGGGAATTTTTCGGAAAGAGGTAAGGATGAGGTCATAACTGTATTTGAGCTTGACGGCTCTGGGCACACGATTGTTTTTCGTGGAGATGGTGACTCTAGCTTACTGAACTATGGCCTCATTTACTCAAATGGGCGAGTGAAAGTATCCGCGATGACCTCTGGTGATTTTGATGGTGATGGTGTTTCAGAGGTAGTGACTGCTTTGAAGATGAACTCTGATGAAACTAAGGTTTTTCGAGGCGATGGGGTTAGAAGTATATTAAATTTAGGTAGTCTCTACAGTATCAATAACTGGGATATCACTGCAATGACTTCCGGTGATTTTTCTGGTGTTGGTAGAGACCAGGTTATTACGGCTTATAAGTCTTCATTTGGGACAAGGATCTACCGAGGTGAAGGTACAAGCTCTGTTGTTAATTATGGGTATTTCTACTCAAGTTCCCAGTGGACCGTTAGTGACATGGAGGCAAATCGTTACAATAATTCGGTGGTGCCCTCCTTGGTCACGGCATTTAGGCATGAATCGAGTGGGGACGTTAAGATTTATAATGCGGATGGAATAAATTCTGCGACTACTCATTCTTTTTATGATAGTACGATTTGGGATATTTCAGCACTAACCTCAGGCGTTTTTGATGATAACGGAGTGGTGAGTTTGGTAACCTCTTTTACAACTTTACACCTTACTCATACTCAGATTTGGGCGGGTAATGGGGCAACAAGTGCTTTAAACAATGGAATTTATCATAGACTGGATCTAAGGTAGTAAGTAACTCTTCTGAGATTGATTAAGAGTTTTTTCCAAAATGGGGGGGATAAGGTTAACCCCCTCTATGTCATAACTCTATAAAAACCCCATGCCGGTTATCCTTCTTCAGTAGTGATCTTGCCCCGATAAAATGGACATAGCACTTTTCATACTAATATTCGCTCATCTGTAGTAGTTCAAACTTAACCTGATAGAGCACCTCCTGAAAAACCGGTAACTGTCAGATCATGTCTGAACTAATCCAGCTAATACTTATATTTTTGGTACAATGAATTGTCTATTATAAGAGTCTGGTTCGCCCTTTTCTGGTTTGATTCTTGAGTCAATAGTATGCATTATCATTCCTGCTGGCATTTCAGAGAACCAGTTGGCGATCCTGTATGATTTGGATTTGTATAAGTTTTCGGATATATGCCAGTTATTCTCTTCCATTTTCCAAGCTATAGCGGCAATAAGTAGTTTTCCTTCAATACCAAGTTTTGAGCCATAACCAGACACTACATACTCGGAATTTTCGAGATCTAACTCTATGCTGTAGTTCGCGCTAGCAACCCTGATGGTTATGTTAAGAAAGTCTGGGTTACTCTGAGATTTTTCCGTAATAAATCTTACTGATTGACCATCAACAGATAAACCTGCCTGTATGGATGCGTTAGATTCTTCTACTTGAAACTGCGCTCTATTTGTGAGTTGAACTAAGTCTGAGCGAGAAATATCTTCATTGGCTATTGAACGTTCGGATACGGATTTTAGCGAATTATAATTCGAATCCTCTAATACGTTATCCATGCTTTTATTGGCGAATGTATTACTTGAAGAAAATAAGTTAATTATTAATGCAAAAATTATCGGGTAGGCCCTCATTGGTCCTCTCCATTTTTTGATTAGGCGGCGATGTAAAATTTAATGTGAGGCGAAGTTAAAATGTCAAGCGGTAAACCTATGCTGGCAGTTTAATAAGCGAGAAAAGTTAATGTGGTGCCATATTGGCAAGTAGAAAACCTTTGACTTTCTCTTTGTCAGAACTATATAGAAGCCCCATACTGGGATAAGTACGAAATTCCTTAGCTAAATGTCCCGAAATTCCCTGAATGCGGGGTTTTTTGTGCCAGTTTGGCGAGTTGAAACTTAAGTCAGCGTAATGATCTGTATAAATATACAGCTGTATATATTGACAGTTTGTGTGGGCGGGGGTTACTATACCCATAGCTGCTCTGGTTTTCATGCAGCGACCGTTCATCCTTTCTTAAACCGGCCCCCCAGCCGGTTTTTTTTATGCCTAAAATTTGAGGCCAATGTCCCAAAAAGACTACTTCACAGAGCCGGAGTTCGCCTGTTGTTGTGGCAAAAACCATTTCAAAGATGAAACGCTCAATCGCCTGATTAAAGTCAGGGAGTGCCATGGCAAGCCAATAGTCATTAATTCCGGTTGCTGCTGCCCCGTACACAACGCCCATGTTAATGCCACCATGACTCATACTGCCAGGCGAGCGCACCCGCCTCACAGAGTGGAGTTACGACCCACTAACAGCAATTTTTGATGCAGGCACAATGGCTATTGAGCGCAGTTGGCCTGACCGGGTTAAATGTGCTGGGGAAGTGCAGAAGCTGGAGGAGCTCAAGCAAAGGGGCAGCTTGGTAGAGCTAAATACTCAAATTCAATTGTTTCTCGGACAGCTGGAGGTCAACAAAGCCGAAGCCCAGCATAAAAGCATATTTGTCACTGGCTGGCGTCCCTGGAGTGGATGGGTTGGGGGCTTGGCTCTCGCTTATCAGTTTGTTTTATATCCATTGCTGTGTTGGGTCTGGGCTATCTACAGCGCTAAGGGCTCAATACTTACAGGGATGACTCCACCGCCAGTGCTAGAAACTGATGTGCTGTTCTCGATGATAGCGGCCATGCTCGGAATAGGTGCCATGCGTTCATATGACAAAACGCATGGTACTCAGACGGACAAACTATAAATAGTGATTTTTATGGGTTGTCAGTTAATCAAGCTTCACTTTTTGGTTTATAGTTTTCCCAGATTTCAGGGTATCTTTCCCAAGGAGGGGCTTCAGGACTGAACGCGCTATCAGAGTTAGCGGCATCTTGATACCAAAACTGTATTCTTTTCATGAAATCTGCGTCATTCCTGTTTCTATAGATAAATCTAATTTCTGCATATGTAATAACACGGTTTTTTAAACCATTACCGAAGTCATACTGATACATTGTTTTTCTTTCAAATGGAAATTTTGCTTCTACTAAACCTTCACCTTGTCCTGGTTTGGTAATTACGGCATTCCAATCCATATCATAGTCTATTGCAAAATGTATGAAGTGATGGTGTTTTACTAAGAACTCGATTCCAGCTTTACTCTTTCTCCTGAACCTTTTGTTGTCTTCAGATTCCTCCCCTGTTTGGGGTGGCTCTATACTGGAATCATCTGATACAACACATTTATATTTCTCTTTACTACGACAGAAATTATTAAAGTCTTCATTTAAGTAATGACAATCGTGTACAGCAGTGCCGGTTAGCAATTGATCAAGCCATGCGACCGTGTTTTTGCTGGCAAAATCCTGCATGGTTCTTTGTGTTAGCTGTTGAATTAGCCTCGCTCTACTTCCCGAAAATCCATAAAAAAAGTCTCCAGAACAGTATCTTCTCCATGGTTCAGCGAATGGCATAGTGACTCTCCTTGTAAAAGCACCACTAGGTGGCATGAGTAGACTTTTATACTAACTAAATAACCTTGCTCTAACATGAACAATCTACCTGGATATCGCTTGTCTGGTTTTAAGTTTTGGACATAAATTTTTAGATTTTGGACTTTTTTTAAAGCGAGGGCTGTCGAAATATGGACGCTGAAGACCTGTAATCGAAACCCCTTTTGCCCTCAAAGCAAACCTTCTATCAATCAAATTTCGTAGAAAATTAATTCTGCTTGGTAAAGCCTATGACCCAAGCAGAATATTGGCATCTTAGCAAAAGCATATCTATTGCCCAAATTGCCAGCATTATCTTATTGGTGGCTGGTTTTTTCATATAGGGTTCTGATGTTGAGAAAGGGATAGCCGCCAACACCCAGGCAATTCAGCATGAATCAGCTATGCACGCTCTGGGGCAAAAACACATAGTTGAGTTTAAGCGCATTGATAGAAAGTTGGAGCGGTTGATTGAGCAGGCCACAAAGCTCAGTGAGTTGGTTCTGGCTGACAAAGAGCTAGGCAAATTCTTTGAGGCAACACGGCAAACAATCAATAATTGGAAGAATAAGCATCCCGAACTTTTTGAGTCAAAAAAGGGTAAGAATTTAGCTGATGCCAACTTAGCGGAGAGTCTCTTTCGAACTATAGCTATGAGACCGTAAAGAACATGCAGTATAACGGCAATTCTATCATTCAGGAATATACAGAGTACTACCCTCCAGACGCTACAGCTTGTTTAGTCTGGCCTTACAGTCATTCATTGGGTGGCTCAGTTCCAGAATGAGCAGGCTGGCAAATAGTACAAGCCGATTCCTTGTGAGTGTGAAGCTCGCAATAGATGTAGAGGCTACAGTAGGTTTGTTAGCTTACATCAGCAGAGGTATTTTTCTTGGCTGGTAGCTTGAGGGGTTAAAGAAATAAGTCTTGGCGTGGCATTGAGGGTCAGCGAATATTTTACTGTCACTCTTACTTACCACAATACTCTTCAAAATCATCTGAGGTGTTTGGAAAACCAGCCTTCTCTGCCAGCTCCCATGGGCGTTCACACGCGTTTGTTTTTGCGCACCAAAGGTAGCCAGCTGAAGCTATACATCCATGTTTATCCTTATCTGAGCCTACACCAGGGCTAGGATCTCCAGAATTTTCTGAAGAACATCCCATTAAAAGTAGCGTCAGAGTAAAGCTGGTAAGCTGCAAATATTTCAATATAAAAATCCTCGTTAAGTTAAAAATTGAGACACTGGTTAAATGTGTGTGGAAATCTAGGGTAAAGAAATTTCTTATGATCATCAAATGATAGTTTTGTACTATTCCAGCCAATAGTAGCAGAAGTGTATCCAGGTACCATTATGGCTGGATAAACGGCAATCTACTTCTGTTAGAGGAATGTCTTGTGTATGACTAAGTATGCAATAGTGGTTGTATGTTCGATGAGGATGTAGGGGTTGCACTTGGCTCTTGATTTGGATGCCGAGATTGTGTTGGATTCTTTCTTTTTGCCCTTTACTGGCTGGCTGGTCAGCCTATCTAAAGTTTTTTTATAATATTGGTTTTCAGGCTCTTTCAAACTGATTGTTGGCCAGCAGTTGAACGCTTGTTTTTTGGAGGTTTGGTTCTTTATAAGCCTTCTTTTTAAGGTTAAATAGAATAATGATCTTTTTTCTTAAGTTAGGAGGTGGAGGGTTGTTGAGACTTTTTTATAAATTTATGGTTTAAATATTTAAGGGCGGTATTGCAATGGTTTTCTATTTCTGGTTTCTTTGGTGGGCATTGATAATTTTTATTGGGTGAAGCTGTAAATTAGTTTGTGCTTGTAATGCCGATTTATTGGATTCTGGTTCTAGATAATAGCTGCTGAATGGGTTGGTATATTTGTAATTTGAATTTAAAAAATTTCACAGTGCTTATCTTTTAAATATCATTAGAGGTTCGCCTTTTACTTAATTTCCTCCAAAACTGCTAATTTCTATTCAAGCAGATTATTATCTAATTAGAGCACTTTTGTTATTTCCAATTAGTCTTCTCGAAAGCGGGTGGTGGTTTGAGCAGGTTAAATCTTGCTGAAAAGTTGATTGAGAGTCATTTGATTAGTGGAAAAATGGTTCCAGGGGAGGTTTTGCAGCTCAAAATTGATCAGGTTCTCAGTGAGGATGCCACGGGTACATTGGTCATGCTAGAGCTTGAGGCTCTGGGGGCTAGATCTGTAAAAGCTGAGCTTTGTGCGCAGTATGTAGATCATAACCTTCTAAAGGCAGACCACAGAAATGGGGATGATCATGTTTTCCTGGAGAGCGCCTGTCGAAAATTTGGACTTTGGTATTCACGCCCCGGAAACGGAATTAGTCACCCTGTACATATGTCTTGTTTTGGAATTCCTGGCAAAACAATGCTTGGAGCTGATAGTCATACCTGTGCTGCAGGTTCACTTTCCATGCTGGCAATGGGCGCAGGGGGAATTGAGATTGCTTTGGCGATGATAGGGTGTCCACTCACCTTGGTCATGCCGAAAGTTTTAGGGGTGTATTTGGAGGGTAATCTGCAGTCATGGGTAAGTGCAAAAGATATTATCTTGGAGCTTTTACGTAGATACACCGCTAGTGGCTGCTGGAATAAGATTGTTGAATATCACGGACCCGGATTAAAAAACCTAACTGCTATGGATCGGCATGTTATTGCCAATATGGGGCATGAGATGGGGGCTATAACCAGTGTTTTCCCGGCTGATGATCAAGTTAGGTTGTTTCTTCGCCAGCAGTCTAGAGAGGAAGATTTTACAGAACTGAGCGCTGATGAAGGTGCTACTTATGATGAAGAGGCCTTTATTGATCTGTCCGAGCTCGAGCCAATGATTGCTTGCCCTTCGCGACCAGATAAGGTGGTGAAAGTTAAAGAAGTTAGCGGCAGACCGCTCTCCCAGAGCTATATTGGGTCTTCGGCAAATCCCGGCTTACGTGACTTCTCTATACCGGCATTAATAGTGAGTGGTCGTCATGTGCCAGATAATATGTCTTTCGATATAAATCCCTCCTCGCGCCAAGTGCTACATGGCCTGATCCAGAGCGGTGATCTCGAGAGGTTAATAGGGGCGGGTGCTAGTTTGCATGATACCGGTTGCGGCGGTTGTATTGGGATGGGGCAGGCCCCAGCGAGTGGTCATAATAGCCTCAGAACGGTACCGCGCAACTTCCCTGGCCGCTCAGGAACCAAAGAGGACCAGGTTTATTTGTGCAGCCCAGAAACCGCTACTGTGAGTGCGCTCACTGGGAAAATTACAGACCCCAGAGAAATGGAGATGGATTATCCCGTTTATGAAGAGCCGGAAACCTTGTTGGATATGCGACCGCTGATGGGGGCCCCGCAAGAAATTCCCGTAAAAGTGGAGTTAAAAAAAGGGCCCAATATTAAAAAACTGCCGGTTATGGAGAAAATGCTTAGCGTGATTGATGGGCCGGTTATATTGAAAGTAGAGGATAATGTCACTACGGATGATATTATTCCCGCTGGTGCTGAGGTATTGCCAATGTGGTCAAATATCCCAGAATTGAGTCGCCACACCTTTTCCAGAATTGATAACTCCTTTTATGAGCGAGCGAGAGAAATTGAAGAGGATCTATTTCTTGTAGCGGGGCACAATTTGGGGTATGGATCTGGACGAGAACATGCGGCAATTACTTTGCGCTATTTAGGTGTTCGTTGCGTCATCGCTAAAAGTGTTACTTTACCCTATAGGAAAAACCTTATTGATCACGGAGTATTGATATTGACCATGGGGAATGAGAGTGATTATCAGTTTTTTGGTGAGGGAGATAGACTTCAGTTTTTTGATCTTGCGAGTCTCACTGGTGACAATACGTATTTGGAGCTTAAGAATCTTAGCCGTAATAAAACGATATGGTTAAGGAATGACTTATCTGATAGGGAAGTTGAGGTAATTAAGTTTGGCGGAAGGATTAACTATATCAAGGGTGTTTCTGGTGGATAAATAGAAGGTGGTGGAATATTTTAATTAAAATTGTAGGTTTTGTTGGTAGGTTGGCTTATCAGAAAATTGTATACTTATTAGGATAAGCGTTTAGAAGTGTTGTTACTTTTTCGGGTTGTTTTTTGATGTTCCTACGTATTATATCCATGGTATTGATATTTGTAATTGTTGGTTGTAATGAGGGTACATTGCAATCGTCATCTGATTTGGCGGGGCCTACAGAAGGGGAGGCTTCAGAGGATTGTGAAAGCAATCGGTATAAGTTGTTAGTCCGCCTTTCCCTGGCTCCAGTCACACTGGGCGGAGAAGATGGCTGCAAGGTGGTCTCAGGTTTGTGGATGGACCCCTATAGCGGCAAGTTTATTCAACAGGCTTCCGATCTGGATGTTGAATCGGTTGTTCCTGAGTCGTGGGCTCTTCGTCATGGCGGGAGGGGCTGGAGTAGCAAGCAACGTAGGGTCTTTGCTGAAGACCCGGCCAATACCTGGTTGATTGGCAAGGGGCATGGCCTGAGCCGGAATGGCCGAGGGCCTGATAAGTGGTTACCTCCTTATCAGCCCGCTCGAACTATTTATATGCAGCAGTTTAGAGCTATTGCCAGAAAGTACAGGCTCGCTCAGTAAAAAATTGAGAAGTACACCCCATAGCAAGCCACTTATTACTGGCTTGCTATATAGTGATCTCTTACATTGCGTGTAATCATTTGCAATCAAATTATATTGTTTCAAGGCTGCTAATTCTGTTATCGATCCTTCCTCTTCTTTTTTGAATTTCCAATATCCCATTTTACTTTCTTGGCTGGCTAATTTATTTACTGGTAGCTGGTTGTTGTATCTGAATTGTGGACATCAATAGAAATCTCTTTGGGGTTCTTAAAGAATTCTGACATTAATGTCAGCCTAGTGATAAGGGACACCTTCTACCTTTGGCTTAAAGGCTAGGTTCTGCGATCACTTGAACTTCTAGTGCGTTGGGGATTGTGGTAGTGATTATTGAAGACCTCATAATTGAAGATATTCTTGGTCCGTTAGGCATCAAAAATTGGTAAAGTAATTCCTTAAATCAGTTTCCAGTTAGAGGAGAGGGCATGAATAGAATTGCAGGAGTTTCGGCCGTAGGTATGGGGCTAATCTATATCGCTGCTTTTATATTTTTTGGTTTATTTTGGGCTTTCCCGTCCGCCGGAAGCCCTGCTGAAAAGATGAAGTTTTTGGAGGAAAGTCAATTACTTTTTAATATTGTATACACATTGATGTATTTAGTCTTTGCTGTCTTGTTGGGGTGTTTGGTAGTAGGTTTATATGAAGAGCTAAAAAATAAAAATGCTGGACTCACCATTTTGGCGTCGCTGTTTGGGGCAATCTGGGTGGGATTGGTGATTGCTAGCGGTATGATTGCCAATATTGGGCTTGCCTATGCCATTGGATTGATGGAGCTCAGCCCGGATAAGGCCTTTGAAGCTTGGGGTGTGATTTACCTGATGGTTGAAAGCCTGGGGGGTGGCAATGAATTGGTGGGTGGCCTCTGGGTACTCATAATAAGTTCAGTCGCTTTGCGAGCGAGAGTGTTTTCAAGATACCTGAATCTAGTTGGCCTGATCGTTGGTACTGCAGGTGTCGCCACTATTTACCCAGAGGAAATTTTTAGGGAAATATTTGGCGTAAGCCAGATCGTCTGGTTTATCTGGATTGGAATTTCCCTGCTTGGGAAAGAGCAAGAGGGAAATGATTGGGTGGGAGCAGAGATAGTTAATAGGTAGCTGAGAGATCAAGAGAATTTTCCGACGGTTTTTTGAATGGCACGCCAAAAAATGAAAAAAGCGTCTATCCTTTCATTGGGTCAGGTAGTCTTTCACGAGGTGCCTTGGCTAGTGTTTCCGCTGTTATGGAGCTGGAGTGAGGCCTGTAAGGTAGTAACTCGCTATATTGCGCACAGCCCAAAGTGACCAGTCGGTGTCGGCTTGGTCTGCTCCTGGGAAGCGAGCGGATTGCATATTACCTGCTGTCAATTCACGGGGTAATGCCCCTGAAAACCTTGGAGATTTTATTGTGAAAAGCACGCATTTCATCCTTCCCTTGGTAATTGCCAGTCTTGCTGCTTCTGCTGCCCTGGCAGACAAACATCCCAAGAAGCCAGCAAAGGACTGGACCTGTGCCGATTTCCTGGCTATTGACGATGAATTTAAGCCAAAGGCGGTGTACTGGGCTTCAGCTTACTCAAAGCGTGGTAAGGAAGAGGGTGACATGTTGGATATCGATGGCACTGAAAAGGTGACACCGATGATTATTACGGCTTGTACCAAGGCGCCGAAGGAGTCTTTTTGGGCCAAGTTTAAGGATGAATGGCATAAAATGGGGCGTCATCACGGCAAGGACAAGTCTGATAATAAGATGATGAATATGCAGGGTGGTAGCGGTACTAATAATACAGGTACCAGCCCGAATGGCACTACGAATCCAGGCACAACCCCCAATGGCACTAATGATGGCAGCGGTAACAATAATATGCAGAAGCAAAAGCAGAAACAGTAGCGCCTATCAGCTAACTAAGGTGATACAAGCCCGGCTCAGCCCGGGCTCTGCTTGTTTGGGAGAGGGGCTTGGGGAGGCCTCTAAGCGTGCTGTTTTAAGGAGGAGCTGCTATTGTTGCCCGATAGTGCGTAACAAAGGGAGTTGAGTTATGGCGAAGACGGCGAGGGAAGAGGCGAAGCGAGGCAGGAATATAAACCGCTCTGCTAGGATGTTTTGGGGTGGTCTTCTTCTGGCGGGGCTTTTTCTGGCGCTTTTTATGCATTCAGCTAAAGCACTGGTTTCATAAGCTGACAGAGGTTCTTAAGTAAAGCTGTTGCGTTGCGGGGGAGTGATTAATGGCGCCCCCGGGTGGACTCGAACCACCAGTCCGGACTTAGGAGGTCCGTGGTTTATCCTGTTAACCGACGGGGGCAGATCGCAGTTGCTCGCGAAGGGCGGCCATTCTATCTGTTACAAGGACAAATGTCATGTCGTGTTTATCTTCTCTGTCTATCTGAGAGTGTCCCCCTTACTTTTCCAGAAGCCGCTAAAAATTTGAACCTTGTCACTTGAAGTAACATGACGGCGGCAGGGTTACTGCACTTCCCGCAGTTTCTCTTCTCTTTCACTTTCGGCAATTCTTGGTAATTTTCTCAACTTATCTTGTTAGCTTTGTAACATTTAATGGGTTAATTCGCGGATGATTTTGCATGACGAAATTTTAAAAGATTCTGCAGTAAACCTGTCATAGTTGTCTTGTAAATTTCTGCTTGACCAGGATTGTTTGGCATCGCTAATCTGCCAATGCACCGTAAAGTGCGATAAGGATGTTTCTGCTTTCACGGATCAAGATTATGGAGTTTCGTATGGGTGTTAACGTAAACGAAAAGCACATGGTTTTTGATGATGTGGATATTCCACAAATTGCAAATGAAGTACTAAGGCAAGCTACATCTCAGCCGCCACGGGATGCTCGTCGCATGGTTGAGGATAAACTGGAGGAAAGACGCTTAAGTCGGGAATTAATGGATTACGACTTTGATGCCTAGTTAAAAACCAATTAACCAATAGTCTTAGGATAGTGCGGTGTCTGCCGGGTTGATGTAGGTGATATAAGAGCGTTAACAGGGTTCACCGCACAATTAAATTTTTCGCCTTTGCACTCTTTCTTGTTAATGCTTGGTTTGCATTAGTACCAGCTAATCGAAGCTAGCTGGATCTACGTTATAAGTATATCGCCTACCTTCTTTCGTCTATTTCAATTGATGAAAATCAAGCGACCAACAACCTGTCATTGAGTTTCATGCTGAGGGTTATTAGTATTTTTAAACCATCTCTGGTGCTGATTTCTAAAATGGGAATTAATTTTGGGGTTGGGTAGGAAGAGGGTGCCGGCCATAGGCCAGAACCCTCTGTGAAATATGAATGGCCAGAACAATTTACATTTGTGTAACCGTATCTTCCTTGCCTTCTTTTTTCTTACCGCCAAACCAGCCCATCAACTGCTTGAGTTTGTAAGAAAACTTTCCTCGCTTGGCTTTGCGTTCTTTATCGGCAGCGCTTACCAGCCAGGCAACTTGAATAACCAGGCGCTGTCCCTCAAAGGGGAGGTGGCCATGGAAGGAATTCTCGGCGCGCTTAAAAGCAGCAAGTGTTCCGTAAGAAGGGGGAACTTCTGGGGCGACGGTATCTTCGAAGTCGTCAATGCGCTTTAGGAAGCGTAAGCAGCCGTTGCCATCCAGCGTCCACTCAGGATTGAGGTAGAGTAAGGCCGTGGCAATTTTCGATTTGCCGTCGGTGTGAATTCTGCCGTGACGCTTTTTCAGGGTACGGCTGATAGATACATAGGTTGGATACTGGGAGAGTTTTTCTATTCCTAGATTTTCCCCAATCGCATCGGCGAATTCTGGATGGGTAAATTCCTCAATCAGGGTATTGATGGAGTCTCCACATTCATGTTTCTCGTAAGGGAGGTAGCCGGCCCCTTTTAATTGGGGAAAGTCCTTTAGAAATGAAGGCATCATCTCTTTGGTTAGAACGTCGCTGGCTACAAAGAATGGGAAGGGTTGGTGATTGACTAAGGTATCGTCGCTTTTAATGGCGCTGGTATCAAGCCAGCGTTTGGCATCCACAGCTAGGCTAGTCATTATTGTGTGTCCTTACAGGCTGGTCCGGTGTTTTTATTCAGCACCGGGTTACATCAAAAGTTTTTGTTGATGTTGACTACTGAGTCTCCCTCGAATTCCTATGAGGGGTGGTACTGGGTACCAACTCACAACCCTCAGGAAAATATCAGAGCTTGTGCATGGGGCCAATACTGGCGTAAAAAAACCCGCTGAATTCCTTAAGATTCTTGCTTGAGATCAAGTTAGTGAGGTCAGGAGCGTTGAATATCATGCAATTAGCACAAGTGCCGGTATAATGCCGTTCAGATTTTCATCAGAGTGGTTTAATCCAAGCAATGTCTGTGACTCCCAAGTCCCCAGCTGTATTGCAAGTGCGCGACCTCGCCTGTGAGCGAGATGGCCGGCGCTTGTTTGAGGGTCTTGATTTCTCCCTGGATGCCGGTGGGGCAATCCAGATCAAGGGAAGTAATGGTGCCGGTAAGACCACACTGTTACGTACCCTGATCGGTAGCACCAGTGATTTCAATGGGGAGATTCTATGGCGCAATAGCCCCTTTCCCAAGGGACTGCGCGCTATGCGTGAGTCCCTTTTGTATATCGGCCACCGCGGTGGGGTTCGGGGAGGTCTTACGCCTCTGGAAAACCTTACTTGGTATGGGGCTACAGAGACCTCGGCGATGGAGGCTCTGGACAGGGTTGATCTATTCGGCTTTGAGGGTGCTCTTTGCAGCAGCTTATCGGCGGGCCAGAACCGCCGAGTGGCGCTGGCGCGACTCTTTCTTCCCTTGTCGCCCTGCCTGTGGATTCTTGATGAGCCTCTGACCGCTCTGGATGTCACCGGTGTTGCGGCACTGGAAAAACAAATGGCTGACCATCTTGCATGTGGCGGCTCTCTCCTTCTGACCTCCCACCAGCCTCTCAACTTGCCTGGCTTGGACTTTGTCGATTTGTCTGACTATGCAGTTGAGGAATCTTTTAATGATATGGGGGGAGAGCATGTCTTTAACTGATGTCCAATTACAGTCCGTTGGAGCACGCGCTACTCCAGGCTTTGTGGCGCTCTTTAAAATTGAAATGCTCCTGGCATTGCGCAAGCGAGCAGATATTGCCAACCCACTATTATTTTTTGTAACAGTTCTCGCCCTCTTACCATTGGGAGTGGGACCAGAGCCCGAACTGTTGGCGAAAATGGCGCCGGGAATGATTTGGGTGATGGCGCTACTTGCCACCATGCTCTCTCAAGAGAGTTTGTTCCGTGGGGACTTTGAAGATGGCACTTTGGAGCAGTTAGCACTGTTGCCCCAGCCCCTGTATTTTGCCGTATTGGCTAAATCCCTGGTGCATTGGGTCGCAACGGGCCTGCCACTGGCACTTTTATCTCCGCTCCTGGCGTTGATGTTGAATCTGCCCTCTGAAGGGTATTTGTGTTTGTTCGTGTCGCTGTTTCTGGGGACCGCGAGCCTCAGCCTGATCGGCGCCATAGGTGCGGCGCTCACTGTGGCTCTGCGCCGCCCAGGGTTGTTGCTGGCGTTAATTGTTATGCCACTCTATGTGCCCGTGCTAATCTTCGGCACCGGCGCGGTGCAGGCGGCAATAGATGGCTATGCCTACAGCGCGCAGCTGGCGATTCTGGCCGCACTGTTGGCTGCTGCCGCAGCCCTGGCACCACTGGCGGCAGCGGGAGCAATACGTATCAGCCTGGATAATTGATTCGGAGGTCTTCTTGGCTTGGCAATGGTTTCACCGTTTGGGTTCACCGCGTTGGTTCTATCAAAAAACCAGTGGCTGGTTGCCCTGGCTGGCATTGGCCAGCGTTGTTTTGTTGGTGACGGGTTCGGTATGGGGTCTGGGGTTTGCCCCTGAGGATGCCAAGCAGGGCAACAGCTACCGTATTATCTTTATCCATGTGCCGGCGGCCTTCCTGGCCCTGGCGGGCTATTACATTATGGCAATCAGCGGCGCCATAGGCCTTATCTGGAAGATGAAACTCTCCT
Organism: Microbulbifer mixtoriginis (SeqCode); assembly: GCF_052466765.1. NCBI lineage: Bacteria > Pseudomonadati > Pseudomonadota > Gammaproteobacteria > Cellvibrionales > Microbulbiferaceae > Microbulbifer > Microbulbifer mixtoriginis (SeqCode). The sequence goes on along the minus strand of NZ_CP174289.1, from coordinate 826,110 downwards.
TTGCGGTGATGCGCGCAGCGGCCCCAATCGGCGCGGTACTCACCTTTATATCCCTTTTTACTGGCGCGGTCTGGGGAAAGCCCACCTGGGGCACCTACTGGGTTTGGGATGCCAGGATTACCTCGATGTTGATCCTGCTGTTTCTTTATATCGGTGTGATGGCGCTGTCCCAAGCGGTTAGTCGCGAGCAGGTGGCGGACAAAGCCAGTGCGCTATTAGCCCTGGTCGGGACGGTGAATATCCCAATTATTTACAAGTCGGTAGACTGGTGGTTCACCCTCCATCAGCCGGCAACTATCCGCCTGACAGAATCCAGCAGTATCGATCCCAGCATGTTTTACCCGCTGCTGGTAATGATTATCGGTTTCTATTGTACCTATGCCTGGACCCTGCTTATGCATACTCGCGCGTTGATACTACACCGCGAGATGAAAACCCAATGGGTACAGCAGGAATTAGCTGGGGAGAAGTAAAGTGCAGTTTCAATTTGCCAATTTTGCAGACTTTCTGGCGATGGATGGCCACGGCATTTATGTGTGGATTTCCTTTGCTGTTACTTTTGCGGCCCTCGCAGCCTTAGCTCTCTACCCACAGTTGGCGCGGCGGCGTCTACAGCGGGAGTTGCTTAAGCAGCAGCGCATTGCACAGCGCCGGCGCAAGGCTAAGGCGCAGCAGGCAGATATGGAAGAGCCAGCCTAGCTGGTATTCGATAGGGTTTTTCGCCCGGTGGCTACTGCGGCCGGGCAGATAAGATCAAAAACTTATGGAGTTCACCTAAACAATGCATCCCGTACGCAAGCAACGTCTGATCCTGGTACTTGTTCTGGTCGCCCTTTCCAGTGCCGCAGTAGGTTTTGTCACCTATGCGATGCGAGAAAATATGGATTATTTCTATGCTCCCAGCGCATTTGCCGCTGGTGAGGTGCCTTTTGAGAAGCGCATACGCGCCGGTGGTTGTGTCGTACCGGGCAGTGTTCAGCGCGCGGAAGACAGCCTGGATGTTCAGTTTGTTATTACCGATGGTGAGGCGGAATTGGCGGTCGTGTTCGATAAGATTCTGCCGGACCTATTTGCAGAAGGTGAAGCTGCAGTGATTAGCGGGCAGCTGATGCCCAGTGGCGTCTTGCGTGCCGATCAGGTACTAGCCAAGCACGATGAAAACTACACGCCTCCTGAAGTTGCGGAAAGCATGGTTTCCCACGAAGGCTGCACCGATGGAGCGAAAATATGATCCCTGAATTGGGCCATTTTGCGCTGATAGTCGGCTTGCTGCTGTCTCTTGCGCTTTCGATATTGCCAATAGCGGGCAGTTATAGTGCGCGTCCCCTGTGGATGGAAGCCGCCAGGCCACTGGCCTTGGGCGTCTTTGCGTTTGTTTTTATCGCTTATGTCTGCCTGACAGTCGCTTTTATCCAGAGCGACTTCACCGTTAACTATGTAGCGCAGAACTCCAACAGTATTCTCCCGATTTACTATAAGGTCACCGCGGTGTGGGGTGGTCACGAGGGCTCTATTCTGCTGTGGCTGTTGATCCAGGCAGGCTGGGCTGCGGCTGTGGCGCTATTTGGCCGCCAGTTGCCGCCGGAGCTGTTAGCGCGAGTGCTTTCAGTGCTGGGTATGGTACTGATCGGCTTTTTCCTCTTTATTATATTGACGTCTAATCCCTTCGATCGCACTTTGCCATTCCCGCCCATGGAGGGTTCCGACCTGAATCCGCTGCTGCAGGATCCAGGGATGATTTTCCATCCGCCTCTATTGTATATGGGCTACGTGGGATTCTCTGTCGCCTTCGCTTTCGCCATTGCTGCGCTCTTGGGCGGGCATTTGGATGCGGTTTGGGCTCGTTGGGCCAGACCCTGGACGGTAGTCGCCTGGGCTTTCCTGACTCTTGGAATCGCTCTGGGTAGCTGGTGGGCCTATTACGAATTGGGCTGGGGCGGTTGGTGGTTCTGGGACCCCGTGGAGAATGCCTCGCTGATGCCCTGGTTGGTGGGCACCGCACTAATGCACTCATTGGCAGTCACGGAAAAGCGCGGCTTGTTTAAAAGCTGGACTATTCTGCTGGCAATTTTTGCATTCAGTTTGAGCTTGTTGGGCACCTTCCTGGTGCGCTCCGGGGTGATTACTTCCGTGCATGCTTTCGCCACTGACCCGTTGCGCGGTAGCTTTATCCTCGGATTTCTGGCGGTGGTTGTGGGGATTTCCTTACTGTTGTTTGCGCTGCGTGCGCCAGCAGTGAGTGCTCGCAGTGTATTTTCCTTCCGCTCATTGGAGACCTTCCTGCTCGGTAACAATATCCTGCTGATCTTGATTATGGCGATGGTGCTGACTGGCACTTTATATCCGCTGGTGGCAGATGCCTTGAACCTGGGCAAAATCAGTGTTGGTCCTCCCTTCTTCAACCTGTTCTTTGTGCCCCTGATGGTGGTGCTTTGCCTGCTGCTGGGGATGGGGGTGCGTGCGAACTGGAAAGACAGTCGCTGGGACAAGCTTCTTAGCGCCTGGCGCCTGCCATTCCTGGCAGCCCTGGTGGTGGCTCTGGTTTGGCCTCTGGCCTTTGACCATTACCACTGGGGTGCGGTACTCGGCCTCTTTATTGGCGCCTGGGTATTTTGCGCGAGCCTTGCAGATATCGTTTCCAAAACCCGCAATGCCAAATCTTTTGTCGCCGGCCTTAAGCGTCAGCGCGCCAGTTACTACGGGATGCATCTTGCCCATATAGGCTTGGCAGTGGCAGTGCTGGGGGTAGTGTTAACGACCGTATACAGCGTGGAAGAAGATTTGCGTATGGGTGCTGGCGATAGCCACAAGGTGGCTGGCTATGACTTTGATTTCGGTGGAGTACGCCTGGCACAAGGCCCAAATTACCGTGCTTTCGAGGGCGTGATCCACGTTAGCAAGAATGGCAAACCGGTTGCAGAGTTGTATCCGCAGAAGCGCAATTATTTCTCTGGCGGCAACACGATGACCGAAGCGGCAATTGATACTGGCTTATTCCGTGATATTTACGTTGCCCTCGGCGAGCCAATGGACCGCAGTAATCCCAGTGGGGATTGGGCCGTGCGCCTGCAGTATAAGGCCTTTGTGGTGTGGATTTGGTTGGGTGCCTTGCTAATGGCTATTGGTGGTGGCATTGCCGTGGCGGATAAGCGTTACCGCAAAGCTAAGGCGGCGCGCGAGGCATCTCTCAGCGGTAATTTGGCGGCGGCCTAAGTTTCGGGAAGAATTAAATGTCGAGATTAAAACTCTTTTTACCCCTGATAATTTTTGTGGCCCTGGCGCTTTTGTTTTGGCGTGGTTTGTTTTTGAATCCCCAGGAAATGCCTTCGGCATTGTTGAATAAGCCAGTGCCGGAGTTTTCCCTGGAAAAGGTTGCTGATAACAAGCAAGTCATGCAAAAAGGCGACCTGCCCAAGGGGCCGCACCTTCTCAATGTTTGGGCCACCTGGTGTGTGGCCTGCCGTGTTGAGCACCCCTACCTCAACGCCCTTGCAGAGCAGGGCGTACCTATTATTGGTGTTAACCTCAAGGACGATGATTCAGCGGCCATAAAATGGTTGGATAAATTTCACAACCCCTATCTCTTTAGCGTTGCCGACAGGGACGGGCGACTGGCCCTGGACCTGGGAGTCTTTGGTGCTCCAGAAACCTTCTTGGTGGATGCCGAGGGCACTATCCGTTGTAAACACGTTGGCATCGTGGACGATAAGGTGTGGCAAACTAAACTACAGCCACTTTACGAAAAACTAAAAAGCCAGCACTGGGACGCATTTGCCGGTGACCTATCAGATTCCCTCATCTCCCGTTGTCAGTGAGACTGAAGAGAAGAAAAGCCGTTTTATCTGTTGGTTGGGACCTGTAACGGATAAAACGGCCTTTCAGCATCAACTCAAACAAATTCGCCAGCAGTACCCAGATGCCAGTCATCACTGCACGGCGTTGATTATCGGCAATCCCGCCAACCCCACTATGATGCAAGCCGATGATGATGGTGAGCCCGGCGGCAGTGCAGGGCGCCCAATGCTGGAGCTGCTCCTCAAGCAGGGTGTTGGCAATGTGGGCGCTATAGTGACCCGCTATTTTGGTGGAACCAAATTAGGGGTTGGCGGCCTGATGCGTGCCTATCGGGGATCGGTGGGGGCTGCTTTACAGGCTATGCCTTTGGAGAGCTTTGTGCCGTTACAGCAGGCTTCTGTATGCTGTGATTTTGCCCAGGAATCCCGCTTGCGTTTTTTGGTGGCCCGTCATCAGGGCAGTTGCGGCCAGGCGGATTATGCCAGCAAGGTAACAGTGTCTATTTCTTTACCGCAAGATCAATGGCAGTCCCTACGAGAGCTGCTGCTAGCGGAGGCATTTGAGTTTCAGGACTAATTTTTCCAGCTTGCTCGAGGTGTTTAAATAATCTCGTAGAAGCTGAGCTATTTGGGCTAGATGATACCTTGTTTGGCGAATTTTCCGATCTCTTCGGCTGAGTAACCCAATTCTTGTAAGATAGACTCGTTATCTTCCCCCATATGTGGAGCTCGCCGGAATTCTACCGTTTCATCTCCACAGTGTATTGATGGCGCCAGGATTTTGATCTCGTTGCCCGCATCGCTAGTCATGGAGCGAATTCTGCCGGTTTCCGTAACAAAAGGATTATTCAGGGCTTGCTCAACATCATAAATAGGAGCTGCAGGCACCCGGCCGGTTAGTATAGTGAGCCACTCTGTTGTAGTTTTTTTTGAGAAAATTTTGTCCAGCTCAGCCGTTAGGCTGTCGCGGTGTTTTAAGCGCGCTTTAAAGTCAACAAATCTTGGGTCTTGGCACAGTTCTGGGTGCCCTACGGCATTGCACAGCTCAACCCAGAATTTTTCCTTGTTACACATCAAGTAAATCCAGTCATCTTTGGTGGTGTACAGCTGGCAGGGGGTTAGGGAAAAGTGTGCAGAGCGAGGCGGTCTCTGTTGATTGTGACCGGCATTTAATTGCCACATGGCGACGTAACAGAGGTTATACAGCGCGTTATCAAATAAACTGACATCTATATCGCGGCCGCGACCCGTTTCCCGGGCACTGAGGATACCGGATACCAGGGCCAGAGCCATAGCTACTCCCGTAGATAAGTCCACCAAAGAGAGCCCACAGCGTGTGGGGGGGCTGTCGGGTTCTCCTGTTAATTTGAAATATCCCGCCTCTGCTTGCATGGGGTAATCATAACCGGGCCAGGTTGCCCTGCTTCCACTTCTGCCATAGGCCGTAAGGTGGGCACACACAATTCGTGGATTAATTTTTCTTAAGGCTTGGTAGGTGATGCCTAGCTTTTTTGGGACATCGCCGCGAAGGTTACAGCTAACTCCATCGGCAGTGGCAATAAGTTTTTGCAGTATCTGCTGTCCCTCCTCGGTTCTGAGATTGAGTGACAGGCTTTTTTTGTTGTGATTAAACCCTTGGAAAAACAAACTGCTGTTATCCTTGTTTTCCTCCTCCTCTTCGCCTTTTACAAAGTAAGGGCCAACTGTCCGGCCTACATCACCACCCAGAGAGACATCTTCCACCTTGATGATTTCCGCACCTAAATTAGCCAAATAGAGTGTGCCAAAAGGACCGGCACCATATTGCTCTACAGCAACCACGCGTACGTCTTTCAGGGGGAGCATAGAGTGACATTCCCGATGATTTCTATATTGGTGAGTGCAAGTTTAGGTTAGATATAAAGCGTATAGCGGGAAGGTTCTTTGTATAGGCAAGGTTATTGCTAAATCTAATGTACCTTTTATTTTAAGGCGGAGGTCGGCTGCTACTATGCATGGGTACAAGAGCGGTCGGGGAATGGGGCCAATAAGTGAATACTACTGCTATGCATATAAAGAAGAGCTTTCTTTGTCGCAGCATTTTATTTGTGCCTGCCAGTCGACCGGATAGGTATCAAAAAGCCTTCACGAGTGGCGCAGATATAGCCTGCATAGATTTAGAGGATGCCGTCGCTCCTGAGTTTAAAAAGGCGGCGCGACAGAATGTAGCAGAATTTTTTCCACCTCCAGACACTCAATCGTCCTTGAGAGCGCTGCGTATCAATCAATTGTCATCAGAGGCAGGGTTAAGGGATGTTTTGTTACTGTTGGGGATGGGGTCAAAACCAGATATTGTAATTCTCCCCAAAGTGGAATCTGCCGAAGAAATCAGTTGGTTTAATGACTTGTTGGCTCCAGTTGAGCAATCAATCGGGCTTTTGCCGCTGGTTGAATCGGCAAAAGGCCTGCAGAACAGTTTGGATATCGCCAGTTCCGATAATGTACTGGCCATTGGTTTTGGTTTTGCAGACTTTTGTGCAGAAGTGGGGGCGGACATAAGCTGGGAATCCTTGCGTTACGCTAGGGGTCGTATTCTACAGGCTGCGGCATACGCGCATATAGATGCTGTGGATGGCCCATATCTGGATCTAGAGGATCTTGAGGGTTTGTTACAGGAAACCCAAAATGTAGCCGCATTAGGTTTTCGTGGAAAAATAGTTTTGCATCCAAGGCAAATCGACCCTGTTCACCAAGGGCTTTCCCCGACAGAAGAAACTGTGCAAAGAGCGCGAAAAATCGTACAGGCGTTTAAAGAGAATCCCAGTGGCGTAGTGGTGGTTGATGGGCGCATGGTGGATCTACCAGTGGTAGAACGGGCGAGAAAATTGGTTACCTTGGTAGATAGGCAGTAATTCAAGCAGGACTACTGGTATTAATGCCTAAAGCAGAGGGCTCTTATGGATCGATATCGTTTCCCCGCGTATATTTTTCTTGGCAATAATCGCTACCGGGAGCGTTATGGTTTGGATTTCGAGGATTTTAAGGTGGGGCAGGTTTTTCGTCACCGACCGGGGGTGACGATCAGTCAGCAAGATAATGTCGAAGAGTGTGTGAATACTTTTAACCAGGCGATGATTCATTTTGATGAGTACTATGCCGAACACACCGAATTTAAAAGACCTCTCATTAATACAACTCTGATCGTTCAGCGTTTAATGGGTATGATTTGGAAAACTTACTACCGTCGCAAGAGAATTGTTGAGTGGGGTGGTATTGATATGCTGGCTCCGGTATTTGGAGGTGATACTTTATATGCCGAAAGTGAAGTGCTGTTTGTCGGTGCCAATCTGAAAGATTCGGAGTCTGGCCTGATTGAGATTTTACTGAGCGGCTCCAATCAAAAACAACAAAAAACTTGTGAGATACGTTGTACCATGCTGGTTTACAAGCGAGAACATCTGCCATTTTCCGCAAAAAATTATTGAAAACTATTTTGGTTGGGAGAAAGTTGTGAAGGATTCGTTACATTTTCTCAGGGAGGTTGAGCCAAATACCTATATCGAAACCTGTGGTGTTGACTTTGAAGATTTCGAAGAAGGGCAGGTATTCGAGCATCGGCCAGGTCATACTTTCTCTGAGGCTAGCTGCTTACGCTATGCACGCCACTCTTTTGATTTGAGCCCTGGATATTCTGACCAACGCTATGCTCGTAGAGTTTATGGTGACAGAGTTAGAGTGCCTGAGGCCTTTGTTTTGAGTGCAATGGCTTTGACAACCCGGACATTTGGTAAAGTGGTTGCTAACTTGAGCATGGTAAATTGCAAAGTGGATGCGGTTTACGCTGGAGATACTTTATATTTGGAGTCGGAAGTATTGGGTAAGCGAAAATCCAAATCACGCCCCGATCAAGGTTTACTGCATGTTAGTTCCCGTGCTCTCAACCAACATGGTGCCTGCGTGTGTTCTTTTGAGCGAAAGCTATTGATCTATCGACGCAATCTTGGGCCCTATGAAAGGGCTGGATATTAACTTCGATACAATCGAGAAGCTCCAGACTCTTGTCCAAGAGCGCCTACAATAATTCCTGATGTTCAACCAGTGTAATAATGCCCTCCCTGTGGGACCTATAGGTTCCTGAAAACAGCTGCCCTTTACTGACAGCGGTACACAGATCGCGATTGATAGTTAATACTAATTTGCAGTTTTTACAGTCAATATGCACTATTTCGACATCGAGAAAATCGAAGTATTGCTTAACAGTAGGGTAGAGTGCCTTAAATAAGCTCTCTTTAGTAGAGAAGGCAATGGTTATCCACTGTCGGAAGGGTAACCCGCTTTCAGTAAGAAGGACTTCCTCTGCTCGGTTGATTATATGGCTTTTTATTTCATTCGCAGTACTTATAGCGATTGTCGGCTCATAATCAATGCCTAGGGCCTGTGGTTTATTGTTTATGGCACATATGGCAAGGTTATCCGCATGGGTGATAGAGCCTGAGATATCTGCTGGCCATAGAGGGCTTCGGTTGGGGCCAATGGGTATAGGTGTGTTAATAAGCCCAAAATAACTTAGTGCAAGGTGCGCACAATACCTGCCTGCAAGGAATTCGGCTTTGCGTTTTTTATAAGCGTGGGTGATTTCAGATGGAAATTGGATACCCAGCTTTGAATACAAATCATCCTGATAATTGTCCTGGTCGAATTGGCATTCCAGTACCATGCCTGAAAAATTTAGGGGCTTAATGGGTGAAGCATCTGTAATAAATCCAAATTTATAGTTTAAAGGTGCTTCTTGCTTGGTGTGTAACATTACGGCTATTGGAACTTGTGGCTGCTGCCTCTACCTGCTTGTAGAGTGAGTTTTACAAAACAAATTTTTGTAAGGCATTCTGCCATAGAGCAGTTGCCGATGCAGCTGTACTTGGCTGCACCGGGGCGTGTTGTATGAATAACTATGCTCCAGAACTAAAAATCAGTAATTTTTTGGGGGCCGGATGCATCTAATTAAAAAAGCGAGTAAGGGCTATTTTTGGCGTAAATCCGCCACAATCGTTCCAAAACTCCGGGCTTCCTCCTCATGAGCGGTCTCCCTCCAGGGTTCTTGAATCGCATCCGCTATCCATTTTTGCATTGAAGGAAGATTGTGAATCAGCTCAATATACTGCTTCGCGGTTTTGTTAACAGGTAAATGATAGTTTTTGACCCTTATTGTTACTGGAGCAAAGAAGGCGTCGACAGCGGTAAATTCCTCGCCAGCCAAAAATGGTCCGCCGAATCTCTGGATACCTTCACTCCATAACTCATCAATCCGCTTGATATCTTTTTGCAGGGGCTCTGAAATTTCATGCAGCTTAACGCTCAGGCCGCAGTTCATTGGGCAGATATTTCTCAGCGCAGAAAAGCCAGAATGCATTTCTGCGGAAGCGCTGCGTGACCAGGCACGAGTTACTCGCTCACTCGGCCAGACCTGCGGGAAGTCTTCGGCAATGTACTCAGTAATCGCTAGGGAATCCCAAATCGTCACGTCTTCTGTTTTCAGGCAGGGCACTTGTCCGGTTGGAGAGAAGCCGTGAAATTTTTCCCAACTACCGCCTTCCTCAAAGGTAACCAGCTTTTCATTAAAAGGTATCTCCAAATGGTGCATCAACAACCAAGGTCTAAGAGACCAGGAGGAGTAGTTTTTATTTCCAATAAACAATTGATACATAAGCTTCCTCTATATGTCGTTTTGGTGCTGGAGGCATGGTTGGACAGCGGTTTTTGGCTTCCATCATCGCCGGACGATATCTGATCAATATCACTGCATGAGGAATAGTATCCTCATAATTGCTATCCGCTGCGACTGGCCTGAAGGCCAATTAGCGCTAACTTTGCGCCAATAACTTTTTCTTTGTGGTTTAGTCGGAACGTGCAAGGAATTTGGTTATTAGGAGAGGAGAGCAGCATGACAGGAAAGCGGAAGACTTTACACGTAGACATATTGGCACACAGTGAGGTTGCACAGGTTGAATTGGGGTGTACTACATAGAAAGGCGCTGGAGTCGGTGAGTTATCAGTCCAGCTGGTCGGTTTTGAAAGTTGCACCACTCTTCGTTACCACTTTCGCAGAGCCTTCAGGGTTTCAGCCAGTCAGTACTGCGGGAAGTTTTCTGCTGATGTCGGGTTCTCTGGTGTTTTGGCGTTAGGGACAGCGATATACGTACTCCGGTATGGCTGGGGCAAGGCCTGGAAGTGGATGCCTTCGGCTGATACAACCTCGGGCGCGAACAGGTTATGATTCCTCCTTTATTGCCTGAACTCAGTACGGAAAACGAAGGATTTATGAGCAAACAGCGCGTATTGACCGGTATCACGACCACCGGTACTCCCCATCTGGGTAACTATGTTGGTGCGATTCGCCCGGCCATCGCCGCAAGCCAGGACGAGAACAACCAGTCTTTTTATTTCCTGGCGGATTATCACGCGTTGATTAAGTGCCAGGACCCGGAACAGGTGCATCAGTCCACCTTGGAGATTGCGGCAACCTGGCTGGCGCTGGGATTGAATACAGATAATGTGGTTTTCTATCGTCAGTCGGATATCCATGAAATCCCCGAGTTGACCTGGCTGCTTACCTGTATGACTGGTAAAGGCTTGATGAATCGCGCCCATGCCTATAAGGCCGCCGTGGATGCCAACCGTGCAGATGGCGAAGACTCCGATTTTGGCGTCACCATGGGTCTCTATAGCTACCCGATCCTAATGGCCGCAGACATCTTGATGTTCAATGCCAACAAGGTGCCGGTGGGTAAAGACCAGGTGCAGCATATTGAGATGGCCCGCGATATCGCTCAGCGCTTCAATCATCACTATGGTGAGCATTTTGCCCTACCCGAGGCGGTCGTGGATGACCACGTGGCTGTTCTGCAGGGACTGGATGGCCGCAAGATGAGCAAGAGCTACGGCAATACCATCCCTTTATTCCTGCCTGAGAAAAAACTGAAAAAGCATATCAACAAGATCAAGACCAATCTCCTGGAGCCGGGCGAGCCCAAAGACCCGGACACTTCCACGGTTTTTCAAATTTGGCAGGCATTCGCTACTCAGGAGCAAACCGCCGAAATGCGCAAGGCTTTTGCAGAGGGCATTGCCTGGGGCGAGGCCAAGAAGCAGCTATTCGAACTGGTCAATGACCAGATTGGCGAGGCGCGTGAACGCTATAACGCTCTGCTTGAAAACCCCTCCCAAATTGAAGAGGAGCTGGAGAAAGGTGCAGCCAAGGCCCGTGCCTATTCGGCACCTTTTATCGAGAAGTTGCGCCACGCGGTGGGTATTCGCAAGATTGGCCAGTAGCCATTTTTACAACGTGGGGAGCTGCTGTTACGAGGTTCTTCCCACGCCTTTCACTCTAATAACAAATAACGAAAGTACAGGGTTTCAATATGGAAAATGTTCAGGCAGGTCCCACTGGGGGCGATGATGCCAATAACAAAAATGGTTGGATCAACCGGGCACTGAATTTTATTGAGGTTGTGGGTAATAAACTGCCCGACCCGGCGGTGCTCTTCCTGGTATTGATGGTGGCCATTTGGGTGCTGTCCTGGCTGTTATCTGGTGTGAGTTTCGATACTTTGCACCCAGCCACGGGAGAAGCGATTCAGGTAACCAATCTTCTCTCCAGTAGTGAGCTGGCCCGCTTTCTCTCCAGTATGGTGACAACCTTTACCGGCTTTGCACCTCTCGGCGTCGTGTTGGTGGCTATGCTGGGGGTGGGTGTCGCGGAACAGAGTGGCTTTATCAATGCAGTGCTGAAAAAGCTGCTGGCGGTAACACCACAGATGCTGCTTACCCCCATGTTGATTCTGGTGGCGATTGTCAGCCATACCGCAGTGGATGCCGGCTATGTGTTGGTGATTCCCTTAGGTGGTGTGATTTTCTATGCGGCCGGTCGTCACCCATTGGCGGGAATTGCCGCCGCTTTTGCCGGCGTGTCAGGTGGTTTCTCGGCGAACTTTGTGCCCTCGGCCATTGACCCCTTACTCCAGGGCTTTACTCAAACCGCGGCACAAATCGTTGATCCGGAGATGCAGGTCAACCCGCTTAACAACTGGTTCTTCACCTCGGCATCCTGCCTGGTGGTGACCATGTTGGGTTGGTGGCTGACCGATAAGGTGATCGAGCCCCGCCTGAAGAATGTTGCCATTGATGGCGATAAAGAAGATATGCCGGTAATGCAGGAGCTGGGCGCCCGCGAGAAGAAGGCGATGTACCTGGCAGTTACCGTAATGGTTGCCGGCATTGTTGGCCTTATCGCCTGGATGTTGCCGGAGACCTCTGCATTGCGCGATTCCCAGGGGCAGCTCGCCTCCTTTGCTGCGCCGGTGATGAAGTCTATTGTGCCGCTGATCTTCCTGTTGTTCATTATCCCGGGGGTCGTTTTTGGCTTTGCCGCTGGGACTTTCCACAAGAGTAAGGATGTAATTGATGCGATGTCCAAGACCATGGGTTCCATGGCCTATTACATCGTGATGGCCTTTTTCTGTGCGTTGTTTATTTCCGAATTTGCCCGCTCAGGCCTAGGTACTCTGTTGTCGATTGAGGGGGGTGGTCTACTGGCGGCTATGAACCTGCCGGGCCCGATCACCCTGATGGGGATTATTGTACTGGTGGCGTTCATCAATCTGTTTGTAGGGTCTGCCTCCGCCAAGTGGGCGTTGCTCTCTCCGATTTTTGTGCCCATGCTGATGCAGATTGGATTCTCTCCGGATCTGACTCAGGCGGCTTACCGGGTTGGTGACTCCTCCACTAATATCATTACGCCATTGATGCCTTACTTCCCGCTAGTAGTAGTTTATTGTCAGCGCTATGTGAAGAGTACAGGTATAGGTACTCTGGTATCTATTATGCTGCCTTACTCGGTGGTGTTCCTGATCTGCTGGACGTTGTTCCTCGTTCTTTACTGGAACCTGGGTATGCCTTTGGGTCTGCAGGCCAGCTATACCTATCCGACGCCTTAGCAGTTGGCTCCGGTGAGGGTTAATCCGCGCTGGAGCATAAAATTATTTTACCTTCAGAGGTGCCCGAGACTCAGGGCGCCTCACCTCCCGTGAAGTGCCGGTTGAAAATTAACCGAACACCTTCCAACCGGCTCTTCACGCCCCCGCCAAAATGTAAAAATATTGGCTAATTTCAGCTCTTTACTGATTGGCTGTATTAATCAGCTCCACCGGGCCTAAGGCCTTCAGCATATCTCTTTTACTGCGCCAGTTACGTTTGCACTCTTGGTTTGGGCCTGTTTGTTTACAGGCCTTTGACTCTTGGGTGAGTTGCACTAGTAAAAAAATGTTCTAATAATGTTGTAAGTGATAACGATTCCTATTAAGATCCGCGTCATCAAATGTCGGCAGCAGTAGCTGTGGCAACAAAAATCTTCCAATGATTGTTGAGGGATCCCCATGGGCACCGCTCGTTTCCAAGGTTTACGCCAAAACTCCTCTCCTGTTATCTCCGGCCTTAGCCGTTCTCTGCTGGCGCTGGCTGTTGCTGCAGGCAGTTCAACAGCTTTTGCTGCCGAAGATAAAAATGAAATTCTTGAAGAGGTTAACGTAACCGGCGAGTTGAACCTGTCCCGCCAAACTTCTATTGGTAAGCAAGATATTCCGGTTGATGAAACACCGTTCTCTATCTCTCTGCGCGATAAAGACTTCTTCGATGTTACTGGCTCCAAATCTGTGCAGGATATCCTGCAGTACTCTGCTGGAGTGAATGGCGGCTTGTTTGGTGTTGATGCTCGCGGCGATTGGTCTACCGTGCGTGCTGTTGACCCAGTCATGTTTGTCGATGGACTAAAAACAACCTTCGGTAGCTATACCGGCTCACGTGCAAACCTCTACGCTTTTGAGCGCGTGGAAATTCTTAAAGGGCCGTCTTCAGTCCTTTATGGGCAGGGTTCTACTGGAGGTATTGTCAACTTGGTTTCCAAACGCCCCAAAGAGGAGTTTGGTGGTGAACTGATGGTGCAGGGCGGAGACTATGATCGTAAGGTAATTGCTGGCGATGTCACCGGAGCCCTGGATAGCGATGGAGAGTGGCTCTACCGCGTAGTGGGTTATGCTCGTGATGCCGATGCTCAGGTTGATCATGTCGATGACGACAGCATTCTGTTTATGCCTTCCATTTCCTGGCGCCCCAGTGCGGATACCGAAATTACTTTCCTGGTGAACCATCAAGAAGAAAACACAGGTACCACTGCGGCCTTCTTGCCTTGGGGCGGCACCATTGTTGATAACGTAAATGGTGAAATCCCGACCGATACCTTTATTAGTGAGCCAGGTTGGGATAAGTACGACACGGAACAAACCGCTTATAGCTTGTGGGTTGATCATCGCTTAAACGATAGCTGGGGCATCAATGCAGGCCTCCGTTATTCAAAAGGGGATGTCGACTACAACTCAATGTATGCTGACTACACTCATGATCTGCGCTTACAAAAAGACCTTCGTGAAGTGTCGCGCACTGTCTATATGAAAGATGCGAAAAGCGATCTTTTGATTTTTGACCTGCGCTTATCAGGCGAGTTGACTACTGGTGCTTTTGAGCATCAGATTTCTGCAGGTATTGATAGCCAGAATGCAGAAATCGATAACAGCATTCTGAGAGTGCGAGGCCTCGGTGGCGACATTGATATTTTTGACCCGGTTTATGGTTCTGTACCAGAAGGACTGGAAGAGCGGGATAGAGAAAATACCGATGTCAATGCTGAGCAGGTAGGTATTTATTTCCAAGACCAAGTTAGCCTTGGTAACTTTATTTTTAACTTGGGCTTGCGTGAAGATAGATTATCATCGAGAACACAAAGTAATGTTGCTAAAAATGTAAGTGGCAAACAGAGAGAGACGGAACTCACTAAAAGATTTGGCTTAATGTATGCCTTCGACAGTGGTGTATCGCCTTATGTTAGCTATTCAGAATCTTTTGAAGCTGTTTTAGCCGATCCGAATAGCCAGGGTGGTACCTACGAGCCTGTTAAAGGGGAGCAAGTTGAAGCCGGTATTAAATACCAGCCAGAAGGTACTAATATCCTGATGACTGCTTCTGCTTTTGAGATTAAGCAGAAAAATCGCTTAACTTACGGTCTTGACGGATCTTTCCGACAAATCGGTGAGGCGCAGATTGATGGATTTGAGCTTGAGGCCAGTGGACAGTGGGGCAATCTGACGCTAGTGGCTAATTACAGCCAGATGGATACTGAAGTGCTAGAAAGCAGCAATCCATTTGAGGTTGGCACTGAGATCGAGACTGTACCTGAGGAGCAATTCTCTCTCTGGGGCAACTATGACTTTAGTGAGTGGGTTCCCGGTCTAAGCGTTGGGGCAGGTGCTCGTCATGTTGGTGAGAGTTATACCGGTATTGATAAAGTGCTTCCACTTTATGCACTTTATTATGGTGGCCTTCCTGCTGGCTCAGCAGATTTTCCCACAGAAAATCCATCCTACACCTTATATGACGCAACCATCGGCTACACCCTGGAAAGCTGGAAATTCCAGCTCAATGTGAAAAACCTGACCGATGAAGTTCACACCACCTCTTGTTTGAGCCGTGGTGATTGCTTCTACGGCGAGCGTCGCTACGTGACTGCTGAGGCACGTTACACTTTCTAAGTTAGAGTAGACTGGGAGTTTGTCCGCAGGGGGAGTCTGTGGGCAAGCTCCCTTTTTTGCGTTTCACTATCGGGCGGGAGCCGAAATCTCCCAGTGTGACATTTATGCCGAGTTCCTTCTATTTTATTGCCGGACTGGCCACTATTTTTGCCATTGCCGGTATTTTTAGTCTCTATTCAGCCTGGCTGCGTAGCGGCTCCCAGCCGTTGCGCCGCTGGAGTGGCTGGGGCCTGCTGTTGTTATCGGCATTCGCTTGGAGTGCAGTGGTGGGGGTGGAATATGGTGTGAGTATTGCCACTCTCCTGGCCATGCTGGTCGCCCTGACCTTGCTCGCATTAAAAGGTGATTGGCCGAGCGGCCCCCCTCGGCAGGAAAAACAGAGATCGGGCGGGGCGGCATCCAATGAGGCCTTGCTGCAATTATGGCTGCGAGGTGTTTTACGTTTCCTGGCTATCGCATTGTTACCAACAGCCAGTGGTCTTTTGACCGGCCTTCTTTATTTTGGCTTCACCGGGTTTGGTGAGAGTGCCCGTCTTGTAGGGGGCGCTTTTGTTGCCGTTATTGTTTGGACCCTGGCGATGGTTTGGTGTAGTGCGGATAAGAAATTGCTGCGCCCCAGTGCAGCGCTAGTAGTTTTTTCACTGGCGAGTGGCTTTGCCGTAATGCCAGCGGCGTAAGCTAATAATGATTTTGAGATCAAAGAGACCTCACTAGGAATTCAACGTGAAATTTTCTCTAAAGCCAACCCCTGCTTTTGTGCGTGATATGACTGACGGACATTCAGTTCTCGGTCTGGCCATCTCCACTTTGCTCTATATCGTTTGTGTCAGTGGAACACTTGCGGTTTTTTACAATGAATTTGAACGCTGGGAGCAGGCTTCAGAGCTGGAAAACCTCGATGTCAGTCCCTCTGTATATCAGCTTGCCACTGAACAGGCGGTTGCCCTGGCGAAAGAGCAAAACGAAGAATTTGAATCAGTAAAATTTACCATCCCCAACTCAGATATGCCCAGGTTGACTGTGGAAGTGGGTGATATTGAGCGTTATGTCGACGAGGATGGTTCTTTGCTGGGTGAGGTTCAGCACGAGTGGACGCACTTCCTCGCCTATTTGCATTTTGCACTAAATCTGCCCTTGGGGTTGGGGGTTCCTCTTGTAGGCTTGATCGGTGTATTGATGACCGCACTGATTATCTCTGGATTATTGGCACACCCGAAAATCATTAAGGATGCTTTCTCTTTGCGCCTGGCGGGTTCAAAGCGCTTGCAGCAAGTGGACTTGCACAACCGGCTGGGCGTCTGGGCTGCACCATTTCACCTGGCGATTGCTATTACCGGCGCTTTTATTGGACTTTCACAGGTTGCGGCTTTTGCAATTGCTGGTGTTTTCTTTGCTGGGGATACAGAGAAAGTTGAGCATATGTTGTATCGCGAGCACCCGGTGATGAAAGAGAATGCCGCACAGGTGCCTCTTCCAGATTTTGCTGCGATACTTGCACAAATGGAGCAGATCACACCGGGTGAGGAGCGTACTAAGCTTGAGGTTGCCTTCCCTGGCCGCGAGGGGCAGGTAGTGGAGGTTTGGACACGGGTTCCTGAAAAGCTGGTTTGGGGAGAGCGCTACCACTTTAATGGTGATGGCAGCCTGATAGAAAAAGAGGGATGGTCTGAAGGTGATGCGGCCAAGCAAGTATACCTCTCCACATTCCGTCTGCACTTCGGGCATTTCTCCGGTTTCCCAGTAAAAATTGCCTATTTCTTACTGGGCATTGGCATGTGTGTGCTGGTGGTTTCAGGTATTAATATCTGGTTGGTGCGCAAGCGCCAGCGGGGTCAGCCAGCGGTGCGCCTTGAGCGTATTTGGATGGCTCAGGTCTGGGGAATTCCTTTTGCTATTGCATTCAGTGCTGTGACTTACCTGGCCTTTGCTATTCCTGCCGCTCAGGTATTCTGGTTGACCACAATCGTTTTAAGTGTGATAGCTGCTTTTGTGGGGACTGTTGCCGGTTGGTCTATGTTGCTCCGCGGAGCTACCACCGCAGCCTGCATTCTGGCTGTGGTTGTTCACGCTTCCCTGTATGGGGCGGATTCCTTTGTGAGGGCCTCACTGGTTGTCAATGCTGTGTGGCTGCTGATTGCTGCAGGTATCGCGGCCTCCTGCCTCTATACCTGGGTACGCCACCGGGATGGGGCCTTTGTTTCCACTGTTGGTGGGGCAGTTGGAAGTAACTAAGCTGGCATAGCCCGGTATCTACTCCGATGCCGGGCGCAACATTTCGATATGAGGTATACCGTCTTCCTCGTAAGGGGTGGAGACCTGCTCAAAGCCAAAACCCCCATAAAACTTACGTAGGTGCTCTTGGGCGGAAATACGAATCCCCAAACCTGGATATTCATTCAAGGTTTGTTCTACCGCGCGGCGGATCAGTTCTTTGCCCAGTCCCGTGCCACGGCTAGACTCTGCGGTAAGCACACGGCCTATTGAGGGCTCGGAATATTTTTTGCCTGGAAATACCACTCGTAGGTAAGCCATTAATCGTGGGGATTGGCTTTCCTTGTCCCAGCAGATTAGGTGCCAGGCTTCTTGATCTTTGCCATCTGCATCTTGATAAGGGCAATCCTGCTCTACCGTAAAAACTTCCTGGCGTGCCCGTAAGATTTCATAAAGCTGATCGATAGAGAGTTGTTGAAAGCTACACCATTGCCACTGCACTTGTATTGCCTCTTGGTTTACTGGGTTTGTATTTTTTATTAGGAGTAGATTGGATATTAAACCGGCAGGTAGGGTAAAAAAAGTCAGTATGTAGTGGGCCTCTGATTTTTTTCACAAAGGCCCAATGGCTGGTTGCTATTTTAATTGAGAGGGGCTTCCTGAGTACCCCTTGCAAAGGAGCCGTGTTCGAGATAATGGAGTACCTGCGCAATAACCTTTTTGTCCTTCATCATGAAGACATGGGTGACTGGCATTTCCAAGTGATCATTCATGCCTTCCAGCTTGGTACTGGCAACCGAGACTTTTCCGTCATCAGTCTCAGGGATTAGTCGTGACAGTATCAGGTTGATACTGCGAGTACCCGCAATAATACCCACATCAAAATTAGCGCTGCCTAGTTTATTGGGAATGCTCAGCTCGCCTGTACCTAGTTGTAGGCCGGCATCTCCAAAGGCAAATTCAAACCCTGGGAAACTACCGAGCTTATCCACCACCTCACTG
Organism: Microbulbifer mixtoriginis (SeqCode); assembly: GCF_052466765.1. NCBI lineage: Bacteria > Pseudomonadati > Pseudomonadota > Gammaproteobacteria > Cellvibrionales > Microbulbiferaceae > Microbulbifer > Microbulbifer mixtoriginis (SeqCode). Next base: position 807,488 of record NZ_CP174289.1, on the reverse strand, counting down.
CCCTTATTGGGAGGGCCCAGCATAACCACGCGGTTGAGGTTCTCAATCTTAACCTGGCTCAGATACTGGCGAACCAATATGCCCCCCATGGAGTGGGTAACAAAATTGATTTCAGTCTGTCCTGCGCAATGATCCAGTGCCGGGGCTATGGCCCTGCCGGCCAGCTCCTCAATGGGGAAGCGGGTAGAGGGGTAATCCACATTGACGGTCTTGTAGCCGGCGGCACTGATCGCTTGCTCCAGCTTTGTCATGGAACTATCCGATTTGGCCAGGCCGTGCAGCAATATTACACAGGCCGAGTGGGCGTTTACTGACGGTGCGCCCACGAATACAGACCCAAGGCATAGCGATAGGGTGAGAAAAAACTTCTTCATTGATTTTCTTTCAGCAGTGGCTCTCGTGGCTGCAGTATGCTGCGGGGCCTGTAAAAATCCAAGGTGCTCGCTCTGTGAGGAGGGGAGCATCATTGAATGGGTACCGCTTAGTCATCTAATACGTTGGCGCAGTAATTCGGCCATGCGTTCGGGTTTGTTCGGGGTGATGACCAGAGTTTTACCGGGGAAATATAAAACAACAGCTTTCTCTTGATCCGTGACGAAGGCCCGATAACGACCCAGTTGCTGGTTTTGGAAGAGCCCGATGTAGCCAAAGAGGCCGGAGTTGCCAAAGATGCGGACCGAACCTTGCATGGCTGTTGGGTCGACTTTGACCTCCTGCAAGCCTTCTAGGGAGATGGAGGTTCTCCAGCCTGGCCTTAGTATCTGCAGGCAGTCGTTGGCGAGGGTATAACCGCGGATGGCAAATACGGCACCTAGTAGCAAAATGACCGGTGGCAGGGCAATAGCAACGCTATAGAGGAGGGAAGGGCTTTGCTGGGATTTTGCTATCAGCACGAAGGGTATTGCCAAAAGTAGAAAAGCACTCAGTGCGCTGATTATTTTCAGTTGGCGGCTCCAGGGGGCTTGAAAAACAACAAGAGGCATAAATTACTCAATAAGTAATGGACAGTTTGAATGTCTCAATCATAGTGCTGATGGAATCGGCTTGGCAAAGTCGCAGTCTATGTAATTGGCCCTTTATAAAAGGAGAGGCTAAATAGATTTAGCGCGGCTTAGGTTTTCAAAAATAGATTTTGAGCAACATCGATTTTCACAATGGATTAACTATGGCGAATCGGATTGAAGAGCGAGATAGCACGTCAGCCCTTGTGGTAGAGGGTGGCGCTATGCGCGGAATTTTTGCAGCCGGAGTCTTGGATGCTTTTATCGAGGTGGATTTTTGCCCCTTTGACTTCGCCATTGGCGTTTCTGCGGGGTCAACCAACCTGATTGGTTACCTGGCGGGAGACCATGGCCGTAGCCGCCAGATTTTACTTGACCATGCCACACGCGCGGACTTTATTGACTGGCGGCGCTATTTGCGAGGGGGGCACTTTTGCGATATCAGTTGGTTATGGCATGCCTCTTACAATGATGTCCCTCTGAATATTGAGCGCTATACGGAAAATGGCGTGCCTCTCTATGCGGTGACAACTAGCATCAATAGCGGGCAGCCCCATTACGTATGCGTCACGCCCGAGAATATGCATGAAGTGTTTCCTGCATCCTGCGCTATCCCCATGGCTTACCGGGAGTTTCCTCCTGTTGCTGGGGAACCAATGACCGACGGTGGCCTGGCTGACTCAATCCCGGTTATTCGAGCATACGAGCAGGGGGCGCGGGATATTACTGTGATTCTGTCTCGCCCACTGGGTTATAGAAAACCAGTGGGTTCAGCTCCTAAGTTCATCAAGCAGTTTTTCCACGATCACGCCCGCCTGTTTGAAGCGGTCTTGGAGCGCGGAGAGCGCTACAACCGCGCTTTAGACTTTATCCAGGCGCCACCACCGGATTGCCGGGTGTCAGTGATAGCGCCTCCTGCGGACTTTCCCGTTAAGCGTTTTACTCAGGAGGTTGAGTTGCTGGAGAAAGGGTATCTGGTCGGCAGTGAGCTGGGTCGAAGCTTCCTGAGAAATTCAGGGGATTAGTTGCCGCCAATAGGACCTGACAGCCCGTAAAGGGCTGCGGGTGCTCACCACTAGGGTGGCAGCTGCATGTATGCCAGTAAGGCTGGGGGCGTGTTGGCTAGAGGCTTTACTGGAGTTTGCCCAGTATTGGCATTTACTTCTTCTTTGACCTGTAGGAGTCTTGTGTGAAGGGGGGAGAATGTTGCTAACCTAAGGAACCTTTGAATTTTCATAGTGTTTCTGCCGGCTTGAAGGGTTGCCTGGCTCGGGTTTATTAAGTTGCCCCTTCTTGCCGTGATGGGATGAGTTGTAGGGCTATAAGGAGAGTGGTTCTGTGACTCGTGGGATTCCAAGCAAAAATTTTGAATAACAAACTTAAGGTAAAGGAGTAGATAATGAACGGAAAGTGCCTCTGCGGCGCTGTTGAGTTTCAGCTGGAAGAGCCGCTGCCCGGTCTCTATCAATGCCACTGCTCACTCTGCCGCAAGTTAAGTGGTTCCGCATCAGATACCGCATTATTCATCAGTCGTGAACAGTTTCGCTGGGTGCGTGGATTGGACAAAATTTCCTCTTATCGAAAACCTACCGGTTTTCGTTCCGACTTCTGTAGTGAATGCGGCAGCTCTGTTCCTCACCTGATGAGTAATACTACGCACTTTTGGGTGCCGGCTGGACTACTAGACGGAGAGTTTCGCGGTAAGGTGATGGCCCACTTACACGTTGATTCTAAAGCGTACTGGGATGAGATTGGTGGTCAGGCCGAGCATTTTGCGGAGATGCCTGAAATGGATGAGCTGAGTAGACTGCTGCACGAAGTGATCGAAAGAGAAGAGGGTGAGTTACTGGAAAGTTGAGGCGCAGCAAACCCTAAAAAGCCATTAGGCAATTCTACTTCCCTCAATCTCTGTTGATTATTGGCGCATACAAAAAAGCCCCGCTCTTGCGAGCAGGGCTTTTTTGTATATGGCGGACCGGACGGGACTCGAACCCGCGACCTCCGGCGTGACAGGCCGGCATTCTAACCAACTGAACTACCGGTCCGCATTCCTGCTTCTCTTGATGGCTCTTGCCTGGCAAGGGTAAGAGAAGTGGTGGGTGGTACAGGGGTCGAACCTGTGACCTACGGCTTGTAAGGCCGTCGCTCTCCCAACTGAGCTAACCACCCCGTGTCAGGAGCTGCGTATCTTAATGATTTTTTATCTGTGGTAAATAGCTTTAACAAAAAAAATTAAATAAAAATTTATTTAGATCGAAAAATCATCAATTCTCAATTATTTTTTTTAATTTACCTTTTTTCTGAATGTTTTTCCGGCAGATAAAGAGCTGTTCTGTCTTTGCTGGTCGTCAGTAAAAAATAAATCTAAAGAATATTTCGGTGTGGACTGGCAGATTATTTCATTGGGTGAAGCGATTGATTTGTGTGGTCCACAAAGGAAGCTTTTGGTAAGAATTTACTTCGATGAGGTTTTCTGTAGCAGGCTGGCGATCACTCAGACTTGCGCCGTCCCTTTAACGGGTTGCCGGATATAGTTTCGAAATTTAATTAATTTTTTTAACAAAAATTTCTTTGAGCTGCTCATGGGATCGGAGCATATACAAAAAAGCCCCGCTCTTGCGAGCAGGGCTTTTTTGTATATGGCGGACCGGACGGGACTCGAACCCGCGACCTCCGGCGTGACAGGCCGGCATTCTAACCAACTGAACTACCGGTCCGCATTCCTGCTTCTCTTGATGGCTCTTGCCTGGCAAGAGTAAGAGAAGTGGTGGGTGGTACAGGGGTCGAACCTGTGACCTACGGCTTGTAAGGCCGTCGCTCTCCCAACTGAGCTAACCACCCCGTGTCAGGAGCTGCGTATCTTAATGATATTTTTTTAGCGGTCAACAACTATGACAAAAAAATTCTAAAAACTTGATTTAGGATAAAAAACATCAGTTAGGTGGTGGATTTTCCTCCAGGGTTTTATCCGCTGAATTTATTTAACTTAAAAATAATTTGCTGGTTTTTTATCCTGCGGACAATTAAATGGTAGTGAAAGAAACCCGTTGGGGTTGGGAATTGCTGGTTGTCTTGTTACTGGCGATTAAAATTGTGTGCACGTGAGGTTGGTAATAATGGTTGTGCGGGGAGTGATTTTTTACTGCCGCTTATTGTTGTTAATTGCTTGAGTTGCTGCAGGTGGGTGTTGGGTGTGGCGCAGGAGCTTGGAGAAGGAGTTTTACAGGGTGTTAATGTCTGCGCATACAAAAAAGCCCCGCTCTTGCGAGCAGGGCTTTTTTGTATATGGCGGACCGGACGGGACTCGAACCCGCGACCTCCGGCGTGACAGGCCGGCATTCTAACCAACTGAACTACCGGTCCGCATTCCTGCTTCTCTTGGTGGCTCTTGCCTGGCAAGAGTAAGAGAAGTGGTGGGTGGTACAGGGGTCGAACCTGTGACCTACGGCTTGTAAGGCCGTCGCTCTCCCAACTGAGCTAACCACCCCGTGTCAGGAGCTGCGTATCTTAATGATATTCTTTGCGGCGTCAACGCCTTTTTTGAATTTTTTTTTGTCTTTCAATGAGTTAAGGCGTTTAAGAACGAGATGGTGGGCGTGTCCGGCAAGTGGCGACACTGTTATAATCGCGTAAATTTCCAGGGTGTGGGCGTGGAGTAAGCCGTGAAACAGATGAGCTGGTTGGGGCAATTTCTACTTGCGTTTGGCCTCTTGTGCCTATCCGTAGTGGCGCAGGCGGTGGTGGAGACGGAGAAGTTGTCCTCTTCGGAACTGGAGGCGCGCTACCGGGTGCTGATCGAAGAAATGCGTTGTCCAAAATGCCAGAATCAGAACTTGGCCGACTCGGATGCGTCGATTTCCGCAGATTTGCGGCGGGAAATTCGCCGGTTACTTGAAGAGGGTTTTACAGACAAAGAAATTACCGACTACATGGTGGCCCGCTATGGGGACTTTGTTCTCTACAGGCCCCCGGTACAGCGCAATACTCTGGCGCTTTGGCTGGCTCCCGGCATCTTTGCCTTGGTGGGTCTACTGGCTTTGATTGTGATTGTGGTGCGTTCTCGCAGTGGCACTGGTGCCAGTCAGGACGATGACTCTGGAGAATTGACTGCAGAAGAGAGGCGCCGTCTGAAAAAACTGCTAGGTGATGACCTGGACGATTTGACTGACCCTGGGAAGAAGAGCAAATGACTGATATTTGGTTTGGTTTAGCGATCCTGTTATTGCTGTTGGCATTTATCTTCCTTTTACCGGGATTGCGTGGAGCCGGTGCCCGGCGTTCCGGTGGAGATAAGCGTGAAGCCCTGGCGCAGCTGTATCGAGAGCGCACGCGGGAGCTTCGCGCAGCGGTGCAAAGTGGCGCTATGGATGAGCGGCAATTTGCCCAGCTGGAAGCGGAGATGGCACGCGAATTATTGAGCGCCAAAGAAGAAGCGAATGCCGTAACTCCCTCGCGTAAAGGCTCCGGGTTGCTGATTGGTCTGGCCGTTCTTGTACCTGCGATTGCAGTGGGGGCCTATGTCTTTTCTGAGCGCCCCCAGGAAGTATCTCTGTACCGTGAAATGTTGGCCAGTCAGCAGGGGCAAACAGACTCCTCAGCTGAAGAGCGCATCACCCAGCAGTTAAAGCAGCGGGCAGAAACTCACCCTGAGGATTTGAGCAGTCGCTTTGTTCTGGCTCAACGGCTTCTGGTCACTGGTGATATCGCCGGAGCGGTAGAGGCCTATCGCTATGTGCTGGCACGCGAACCCGAGGCAGTTATGGTTAAGGCCGAGCTGGCGCAAGCGTTATTTTTTGCGGGCGGCTCTAAAATAACGGATGAAATTCGCACTCTGGTCGATCAGGTGCTAGAGGCCCAGCCCAGCAATGGGACAGCATTAGGCTTGGCGGGAATTGCAGCCTATGAGGACAAGGATTACCGCAAGGCGCGTGATCATTGGCAGGGTGCCCTTGCGCAGCTGGCTCCAGGGTCTGCGGCGGCAGAGGCATTGGCGGCGGGTGTTGCCCGCGCCGAAAAGGCCCTGGGCGAAGATGGTAAAGATGGTGCGGTTGAGATAGTTCAAGCCGCTGTAGAGGAAAATGCTGGAGTTGCGGGTGAGGCCGCAGCGGAAATTCGAGTGCAAGTGAGCTTGGGTGACCAAGTTAAAGCAGATCCGTCAACGCCGGTGTTCATTTATGCCCGCAGCACTGATAGCCCAATGCCTTTGGCGATTGTTCGGCTAACCGCTGGCCAGTTACCAGCCGAAGTGGTGTTGGATGAATCCCGGGCTATGATGCCAGGGCGCTCCATTTCAACCGTAGATACGGTGCAATTGGTCGCACGCTTGGCTTTGCGTGGTGACGCGCGCCCCGCGGCGGGCGATTGGCAGGGCTCTATCAAGACCCTACCTAAATCCAGCTGGAGTGAGTCGCAGTCTATCGTTATTGACCGGGAGCTTTAGGCCCTATTCAAGCATCGCGTTGGCAGGCTGCAGTGTTCAGAAGAGTGCTGCGGCCTGAGAACTATTTGGCGCCTGGGCGGTCACAGCCGCACGGGTAGAAATAGATTTTGTTTTGCCACTGGTGATGATTTTGTGCCGCTTGAAATGTTGGCATTGGGTACCAGTTAAAGCCATTGCGCGATCTTGACTTGACCACTGGCCAATCCGGCCGATAATCCGCGTGAAAAGATACTGTGAAAAGCCGCGCTGAAAGCCCCGGTGGCGCCATGTACAATTGAGTGCTTGGTGATCGGGCCGGCAAAGATAAAAATACCGAGTTTAAGAATACATGCGTCTGAAGTGCATCAAGCTTGCGGGTTTCAAATCCTTTGTTGACCCCACCACTGTTTATTTCCCGACAAACCTCAACTCGGTGGTTGGCCCTAACGGCTGTGGTAAATCGAATACGATCGATGCTGTGCGCTGGGTAATGGGTGAGTCGTCTGCAAAAAATCTGCGCGGCGACTCTATGACAGACGTTATCTTTAATGGCTCCAGTGGTCGTAAACCTGTAGGCCAGGCCTCTATTGAACTGGTATTTGATAATTCTGCCGGCAAATTAACTGGCGCCTACGCCGCATTCTCCGAAGTTTCGGTAAAACGTAAGGTCACGCGCGAAGGCCAGAATAACTATTACCTAAATGGGGAGAAGTGCCGTCGCCGCGATGTAACTGATCTGTTCCTGGGGACCGGTCTCGGTCCGCGTAGTTATGCGATTATCGAACAGGGCATGATTTCCAAGCTGATTGAGGCCAAGCCCGAGGAACTCAGGGTCTATATCGAAGAGGCTGCAGGCATTTCCAAATACAAGGAGCGGCGGCGGGATACGGAAAACCGTATGCGCCGTACTTCTGAAAACCTGGAGCGTCTCACCGACATTCGCGATGAACTGGATCGGCAATTGTCTCGCTTGGAGCGACAGTCCGCCGCGGCAGAAAAATACAGCCGCTTTAAAGAGGAAGAGCGCAGCCACAAGGCAAATTTGCAAGCCCTAAAATACCGCGAACTCAATGAGCAGGCTGTCGCCAAGCAGCAACAGATTGGCGAACTGGAGCTTACCGTTGAGGAATTGGTAACCCGGCAGGTGAACTGTGATACCGGCATTGAGCAAAAGCGCGTTGGCTATCACGAGTTATCCGATGGTTTTAATGAAGTGCAGGGACGCTTCTATGCGGTGGGTGCGGACATTGCCCGCCTGGAGCAGAGTATCGCCCATGCCCGCGAGCGCTCCACTCGCCTGCATTCCGATTTGACTCAGACCGAGCAGGAGTTCCGCGAAGCGGAGACCAACCTGGAAGTAGATCGCGAGAAGGCTGCCCAGTTTGAGGAAGAGCTAGAAGTAATTGTTCCAGATCTGGAAATGGTGCTCGCCGCAGAGGAGGATTCCGCCACCGGGCTACTCGAAGCCGAAGAGCAGATGCGCAACTGGCAAAACGAGTGGGATCAGTTTAATCAGGGGGCTTCTGGCTCTCGTCAGAAAGCAGAGGTGCAGCAGTCTCGCATCCAGCATCTGGAGGCTTCGGGACAGCGACTTCTGGAGCGGATTAACAAGCTCATTGCAGAGCAGGCTGGCCTACAAGTTTCCGAGGATGACGAGGAAACCCTGCAGTTGAATGAACAGCTTGCCGAGCTGGAGATGCAGGTACAGGAGCGTCGCGAGGAAACTGCCGAACGCACAGAATCCCTACAGGAACTGCGCAATCGCGAGCGGGAGTTGGCGACCGAATTGGACCAGCTGCGTCTGCAGTTGCAAACCAGCCGAGGCCGCCAGGCTTCCCTTGAGGCGCTGCAACAGGCTGCGCTGGGGCAGGGTAAGGCAGTGGAAAATTGGCTGCAGCAGCAATCCCTGAGTGATCGCCCGCGTCTCGCCGACCAAATCCAGGCGCAAGCGGGCTGGGAAACTGCGGTGGAAACCGTACTCGGACAGCAGTTACAGGCGGTCTGTGTTGAGCAGTTGGAAAGTCTGACCGAGGGCTTGGAGCAACTGCAAAGTGGTCAGGCCGTCTTTATCGATGGCACTGCGGTGGGGGCAGCAGCCGCTGGGCAGCTGCCCACGTTGGTGAGCGTTGTACAGGGGCCATCGTCTCTCACCGGTCTGCTGGCCGGCATCTATACCGCGGACACTCTCAATGAAGCGCTGGCACAGCGCACTGGCCTGCAACCCCATGAGTCTATTGTGACGCGGGATGGGCTCTGGCTGGGTCCTAACTGGTTGCGAGTGAGCCGTGCCAGCGATGCCGAGACTGGGGTGCTCGCCCGCAAGCAGGATCTGGAAACACTGTCCGCAGAGATATCCCTGTGCGAAGAGCAGATTGAGCAGTGCAGTGAGCAGCGTGAATCTCTGCGCGAACAAGTGACCGGTGTTGAGCGGGCGATTGAACAAGCCCGCAACGACTCCGAGCAGCTCGGGCGGCGCGAAGCCGAATTACGCAGCCAACTCTCTGCCCGTCGCGCTCGCGCCGAGCAGATGAGTGAGCGCCGCAATCGCATCGAACAGGAAATTGCCGAGGTGCGTGAGCAGCAGGAAATCGAAGGTGAGTCGCTTTCTGAGGCGCGCCTGATGCTGCAGGAAGCCGTGGAGGCCATGAGCGATGACACCGATCGTCGCGAAATGCTGATGGAGCGGCGCGAAGCCCTGCGCGAAGCTCTGGATGCCGCCAGACAGCGTGCGCGCGAGGACAAGGATCGCGCCCACGAGCTGGCTATGCGCGAACAGTCGGTGCGCACCCAGATGGTTTCTCTGGAGCGCACATTGCAAGTGATGGGTGAGCAGCTGGAGCGCTTGCGTAGCCGCCGGGCCCAGCTGCAGGAGCAGATGGCTGAAACCCAGGACCCCTCCCAGGATTTCCAAATGGAGCTGGAGGAGAAGCTGGGTGAGCGTATTGAGGTGGAAACGGAGCTGGCTGAAGCCCGTAAAAAACTCGAAGAGGTGGAGACGGGGCTGCGTGAACAGGAACAGGAGCGACACAAAGTAGAGGCGGCTTTACAGGGGGTGCGCGCCCAGCTGGAGCAGGAACGTCTCTCCGCACAAACCCTTGAAGTGCAGCGCAACGGCCTGGTAGAACAGCTGCGCGAAGATGAACAGGATTTGGATCAGCTGCTCGAACAGCTACCCGGGGACTTGACGATTCCCCAGGTGCAGGAAGATCTGGAGTTGGTAGCCGCGCGTATCTCACGTTTGGGCCCGATCAACCTCGCCGCTATTGATGAATACAAACAGGAGTCTGAGCGTAAACATTATTTGGATCGCCAGTACGGTGACCTGATGGAGGCACTGGAGACTCTGGAAAATGCAATTAAGAAAATCGACAAAGAGACGAGAAGCCGCTTTAAGGAGACCTTCGATCAGGTCAATGCGGGCTTGCAGGAACTCTTCCCGAAAGTTTTTGGGGGCGGTAACGCCTATCTGGAGCTGACTGGCGAGGACCTGCTCGATACTGGGATCGCGATCATGGCGCGCCCGCCGGGCAAGCGCAACAGCACGATTCACTTACTCTCCGGTGGGGAAAAAGCGCTGACGGCAATCGCCCTGGTATTCTCTATTTTCCGCTTGAATCCAGCACCTTTCTGTATGCTGGACGAAGTGGATGCTCCTCTCGATGACGCTAACGTAGGTCGCTACGCACGAATGGTTAAAGAAATGTCAGAACACGTTCAGTTCATCTATATTACCCACAACAAGATTGCGATGGAGATGGCTGATCAGCTGTTGGGTGTGACCATGCATGAACCGGGTGTCTCTCGCCTGGTATCGGTGAATGTGGAAGAAGCAGCTGAGCTGGCTTCTGCATAAGGCGTAAAAGGAGGAGCGCTTAAATGGATAACTGGCTGGTTACGATCCTCGTGGTAGTGCTGCTTGTAGTGGTGCTGGACGGCGTACGCCGCGCAATTTTACGGCAGAAAGCCGCGGTGAAGGTATCGCGGAATCTGTCCAAAGCGATGCAATCCGAAGTGGGGGGTGATGCGGACCCCCTTGTGCAGGAACCGGCTCGCCCGCCTGAAACAAGTGGGACCCCCGGAGATTCCCAGGAAGAGACAAAGCCGCGACCGGCAACCAGTGAATTGCCAGGTCAGGTGCGTGTTGTGCAGAGGCGTGCTATGGAAGATGCACTGCATGTGAACCGCCAAGTGCAGGAGAGCTTTATTTCCTCGCGTAAGCCCCTCGCGGGCAGTGCACCGCAGCGCAACTCGCATGAGCAGGGAGTGCTGGACCTGGAGGAGCAGGTGCCCACCTTGATGGATTCTGTGGGCGAGGAGCAGCGCTTTGAGCCGGCGCTGGATGAGTCTGAGAGCTTCAATGCGCTCACCGAAGAGCGGATAGAGCCCACATCCCCGCGGGATGAGCCCCAAGCCCGCGAAGCCGATGCGGTTGTGTCGCCAAGCAAAGAATCCGCTGTAGAAAAAAGCTCGGTCCGCGATGAAGTGTTGGTTATTAATGTGATGGCACCCGAAGGCGATTACTTTGAGGGCAACGATCTTCTGCGGGTAATGGTGGCCTCTGGTATGCGTTTTGGAGAGATGAATATCTTCCATTACCACGAGGGAGGTGGTGCCGATGGTGCGGTGATATTTAGCCTGGCCAATATTGTGGTGCCGGGTGTTTTTGACCTGGCGCAAATGGAGGAGTTTGCCACCCCGGGGGTCAGTATGTTCCTGGCGTTGCCGGTTGAGGGCGAGGCGATCCAGGCATTCAATCAAATGCTTTCTACCGCTTACAAAATTGCCGAGTTGCTCGGGGGCGAGTTGAAAGATGAAAATCGCAGTGTTTTCACTGCCCAGACTGCTGAGCACTATCGTCAGCGTGTCGTGGAGTATCAGCGTCGCCGGGCCCTGAGTAAGGCGCAAGGCTGATAACCTGCAACACTATTTGTTCGCATAGTTTTACAATTCTTGCTTTGTAACAACGCGGCCCCAGGCCGCGGTTGAGCCTGAGGGCTTTTCCGCGAGCTGGGGCCGTTGTTGCATTTGAGTTTAATTTTTTTGATTTATTTTCACTCGAACAGTCGATGACCAAACAATCCATACCCCAGTCAATACGCGAGCGAGTAGAGGCTTTGCACGAGCTGCTCCTAAAAGCTAATTATCAATATTATGTGTTGGATAATCCGGAATTACCGGATGTGGAGTACGATCGCCGCCTAAGAGAATTGCAGGATATAGAGCAACAATACCCAGAGTTGCTGAGCCCGGATTCGCCTACCCAACGGGTCGGCGCAGAGCCGCTATCCTCCTTTTCGGAAGTGCGCCACGAAGTGCCCATGCTTTCTCTGGATAATGCCTTTAGCGATGAGGAGCTGCTGGAATTTGATCGTCGGGTGAGAGACCGCCTGAATAGCAAGGGCGCAATCGAATATGCCTGTGAGCCTAAGTTGGATGGTATCGCTATCAGTCTGCTCTACCGCGATGGCATTTTGGAGCGTGCGGCGACCCGCGGAGATGGCACCACTGGCGAAGATATTACCCAGAATGTACGCACTGTGGGCTCGGTGCCACTGCGTCTGCGTCAAGAGAAGGGGGTCACAGCGTATCCGGCAGTACTGGAGGTGCGCGGTGAAATCTATATGCCCAAGGCGGGCTTTGCCGAGTTAAATCGCAAGGCTGCCGCCGCGGGCGAGAAGCTATTCGTCAATCCTCGCAATGCGGCGGCGGGCAGTCTTAGACAGCTCGATTCCCGCATTACCGCGCAGCGCCCGCTTGAGCTTTGTGTCTATGGTACTGGGCTGGTCGAGGGGGCCTCTCTGCCGGAAGAGCATCTGGCAACGCTCGAGTTGCTGGGGCAGTGGGGATTTCGGGTGAATAACGAAATGCGTTTGGCGGCGGATATTCAGGCCTGCATCGAATACCACCGCGAGCTCGGCGATAAACGCGAGGGCTTACCCTACGATATCGATGGCATTGTGTTTAAGGTCAATAGTATTCCCCTGCAACGCCGTTTGGGTTTTGTTGCCAGGGCGCCGCGCTGGTCTATGGCCTATAAATTTCCCGCTCAGGAAGAAATGACCGAGCTTCTGGATGTGGAGTTCCAGGTGGGACGCACTGGGGCGGTTACCCCAGTGGCGCGCCTTAAGCCGGTGTTTGTGGGTGGGGTAACCGTCTCCAATGCGACTTTGCACAATCGCGATGAAATCCAGCGCCTCGGTGTGATGATCGGCGATACCGTGGTGATTCGCCGTGCTGGGGATGTGATTCCCCAGGTGGTTTCGGTTGTGGAGAGTAAGCGCCCGAAAGATACCCGTGTAATTGAATTTCCAGCACACTGCCCGGTGTGTGATTCGCCGGTGGAATCCACTCCCGGGGAAGCCGTTGCCCGTTGCAGTGGTGGTTTGATTTGTAGCGCTCAGCGTAAGCAGGCGATCAAACACTTCGCTTCACGTAAGGCGATGGATATCGATGGCCTGGGGGACAAATTGGTAGAACAGTTGGTGGATGAGGGGCTGCTGCACTCGGTTTCCGGCCTCTATCACCTCGATCTCGAGCAGGTTGCCGGGCTCGAGCGCATGGGACAGAAATCTGCACAAAATCTACTCGATGCCTTGGAGCGCAGCAAAGATACAACCCTGCCCAAATTCCTTTATGCCCTGGGTATTCGCGAGGTGGGAGAGGCGACTGCGCGCAACCTAGCTCGCCATTTCGGCTCCCTGGAGGTATTGGTGGCGGCCAGTGAAGAGGCACTACAGGAGGTGGAAGATGTGGGACCTGTTGTTGCCCATTTTGTTGCCGAGTTCTTCCAGCAATCCCACGCCCAGGAGGAGATCGAAGCCTTGCGTCAGGCGGGTGTGCACTGGGTGGTGGAAGAAGTCGCAGCCGAGGAGCAACCCCTAGCGGGCCAGACCTGGGTGCTGACCGGAAAATTGGAAACGCTGTCACGCAGCGAGGCCAAGGATTACCTGCAACGTCTTGGTGCCAAGGTGGCCGGTAGTGTCTCTGCAAAAACGCACCATGTAGTGGCGGGCCCCGGTGCCGGTTCAAAATTGAACAAGGCACGGGAGTTGGGCATTCCGGTGATGGATGAAGAGGGTCTGATGGATATGTTGCGCCAACGGGGATTTGAAATTTAATCTGTCGCTGCGGGCACTGTGAATTGGTGCTCTCGCCTCCCGTTAAATCTCACAAGTAATTTATAAAAAAATTGGCGATGATTATGGTAATGCCAATGATCACCCGTGGAGTTATGGCTTTCTGGTCGCTTCGCCGTTAAAGTGCATCTCCTAGATCTTTTTTGCCCTGGGTACCTGATGTCCGGTGGCGCTGTGGTAAGGAAAGGAATTAATGCTTCAGGGCGATCAGGAATCCATAGTCTACGGTTGTATCAAAGACAGCAATAGCCTTGCCGGAGGTAGCGAACGCCGTCGTATTAACCGCAATGCGGTACTCGCTCTGCCCAGTGCAGACGAGTGGCCCTTTCTCTGTCGCGATATGTTTTCTATTCCCACCATTAAAATGAAGCAATCCCAATACCAAACGGATGTGATCCACTTTGGTGCCTCCTATCGTGCGGTAGAGTATGAATGGGATATGTGGATTCAGAAGTTTGAGGAATTGTTGAGAAGCATGTACTGGGTGTCCGCCACTGTACACTTGGAAACCGAGCTTTCCGGAGTGCATTCCTTTAGTTGGGAGGCTGCTGGCCTCTATCATGAACCCGGAAGTGGTGACATGCAGGTACGCTGTGAATGGACTCAGGAGGGGCGGGTGAGTGTCTAACTTGGCAAGCTCACTCTGCGCCTCAATCCCCGGTATCTTGGGTCTTTTCTTTTAGCTCTTAATACTTCCTTCTTTCAGAGGCTTCCTCTGCCTAAGGCTTTTCGCGAGGCGTCAGTCACAGATTTTGGCGCTCGCCTTCGATTCGGCAACTATATTCCCTGGAACCCCCTTTCAGTGGGACTTTGGTCTGGTAAAGTGCTGTTTGCCACCCCGCCGCAGAATGTGGGGTTGGTGGGCTGTTCAGCCAGATGATAAGAATTGGCGTCGTAGGCGCCTTATCAGGAAGCAAAGATTATGATCAAAGTGAACTCTCTACTTTTCGCCAGTGCCTTGATGTTGTCGCCGCTGTTACAAGCTGCGGAACACGGCAGCAAGACCGAAGCTGCGGAAAAGGCCCCGCAGCAAACCAAGCTCTATATTATCTCCCCGAAAGATGGCGAGAAGGTGCCACAGACTTTCACTGTGAAATTTGGCCTGTCTGGCATGGGTGTGGCTCCGGCGGGTGTAGAGCGTGAAAATACCGGCCACCACCACCTGCTGATTGATGTGGATGATATGCCGGACTTGAGTAAGCCCCTGCCCGCGACTGAAAATATCATTCACTTTGGTGGTGGTCAGACAGAGACACAAGTCACCTTGCCGCCCGGTAAACATACGCTACAACTGGTGCTGGGCAACTATATGCATGTGCCCCACAAGAATCCGGTGGTATCGAAAAAGATTACCGTTGTAGTCGAGTAGATCCCGGGCAATTCCACATTTCTGAACGGTGCACAGGAGTGCACCCTGAGGGACACAAATGGGCGATAAATTCCGCATTGAAAAGGACAGTCTCGGCGAGATCCAAGTGCCACAGGAGGCGCTTTACGGAGCACAGACCCAGCGTGCCGTAGAGAACTTCCCTGTCAGTGGCAAGCCCCTACCTGCTGAATTTCTCCGGGCCATAGTGCTGATTAAAAAGTCTGCTGCCGAGGCCAACAGGGATCTGGGCTTGCTGGATAAGGCGAGGGCGAAAGCGATTATCGACGCCTGTGATCGACTTGGCGATGAGGAGTTTGCGCGCCATTTTCCTGTGGATATTTACCAAACTGGTTCCGGCACCAGTTCAAATATGAATGTGAACGAGGTGTTGGCGCACCTCGCTGCAGAGGGCAATGGCTTGTCTATTAGCCCCAATGATCATGTCAATATGAGTCAAAGCAGTAATGACGTGATTCCCACGGCGATACATGTATCGGCTCTGCTGGCAGTGCGCGACAAGTTGCTGCCGGCGTTGCGTAATCTTCATACCGGAATATGCAATAAGAGCGTCGAGCTGGAGAGCGTGGTCAAGACAGGCCGAACCCATCTGATGGATGCTGTTCCTATCACTATGGCGCAGGAGCTGAGTGGTTGGGCGGCACAGGTTGAAGCTGGTCGAGAGCGAATCCGTGGCTGTATGCCGCGCCTGGCACAGTTGGCCCAAGGCGGCACGGCGGTGGGTACTGGTCTCAATGCCCACGCTGACTTTGCCGAGCTTTTTGCGCAAAAGTTGAGTGCACACACTTCTCAGCAATTCCGCCCAGCGGAGAATTTTTTTGAGGCGATTTCCAGCCAGGATACTTCAGTGGAGCTGTCTGGGCAGCTCAAGGTTTTGGCTGTATCCATGATGAAGATTGCCAATGACTTGCGTTGGATGAACAGTGGTCCCTTGGCAGGTCTCAAGGAGATTGAGCTCAAAGCCCTGCAGCCGGGCAGCAGTATTATGCCCGGCAAGGTGAACCCGGTAATTGCTGAGTCTGCCGCAATGGTGGCGGCAAGGGTGATGGGTAACGACGCAACCATCACAGTGGCCGGACAAAGTGGCAATTTCCAGTTAAATGTAATGCTGCCCCTGGTGGCCAGCACATTGTTGGAGAGCGTTCACTTGCTCGCCAATGCCGCGCAGTTGCTGGCGGATCAGGCTATCGCAAGCTTTACCGTGAATCGCGCCCATATTGACGAAACCCTGGGGCGGAACCCTATCTTGGTTACCGCCCTGAATCCGGTCATCGGGTATCTGAAGGCCGCTGAAATTGCTAAAGCGGCCTATAAAAGTGGTCGTCCGGTGATGGATGTGGCGCTGGAGATGACGGATTTGGATCGCAAAACTCTTGAGGGGCTGCTGGACCCGGCACATCTGGCGAAGGGAGGATTGGTGGGGGAGTAGCGACTCTTTAATTAGGGGGGGGTTAGGCAAAGACCGCGATGCCCAGCATTATCAGGGTGACAATCAGTGTCATAAGTATCATCCAGCGGAAGAGACGCAGCAGGGTAGCCTGATCTTCGGGTTCCAGCATTCTTCTGGGCATTTGCGCCTCCTGCGGCGTTGACAGATACCTGCCGATCCCTCACGATTCGACGCCGCGTCGGTAGCTGGGGAACATTTGATTAATTTCACAATGTTTCATGGGGGCTTTTTACAGGCTCTTAGGTGCCGACAATACAATGGTAGCGCCACAAGAAGTGGCTATCTCACCTGTTTTAAAAATCAATGTATCCAGATCACCATGGCCAATAAAAGTCGCCGCTCATTTATTACCAGCGTGCTCGCCTGTGTCGCATTTGTTGCGGCGGCGATCTTTAGCTGGGACCTGCCTGTCAAGGATGTCCTTTATTACCTGGTCCTTTTACTGTTAGCGCTGTTTGTCATTATTGCAGCTGCGTTGGGTTTTGGGGCCGTATTGAGCTGGTTACGCAGGCGAAAGTAGACAGATGGCGGCATCAGAAGAGGATATTCGTATACCCATTGCCTACCTGGAGCGATTGCTAGAGGAGGCGATACGCCACGGCTGCGACAAAGCCGAGCTGCTCGAGTCGGTCGGTATTGATGAGCATGAGCTGGAGGGTGTGGCGGCATTTTCGGCGATAAAATACGGCCGTCTTTACCAGCGGGTTATGTGGCTGGCCCAAAATGAATGGTTTGGCATGCTCAGTGGCGGGCGAGTGCGTTCGGGCTCTTTCCGTTTGCTGTGTATGGCGGTGGTCAATTGTGCCACTCTGCGCCAGGCAATTACGCTCTGTGCCGAGTTTATGGAGATCTGTCGCGGATTTAAGGTGAAGCCGGAGCTGCAGGATGGAGAAAATGGCCGCGTGCGGGTAGAAATCCACGGTATCAGCTCCCTGGAAAAAGGAGAGTTTGATCGGCTGTTGGCCGCCACTAGCCCCAGTGTGGTGCGCACTACCTTGGCAGTTTGGCACCGTTTCTACTGCTGGTTGGCAGGGCGTGAAATCCCGCTGGCACGTTTGCATTTTTCTTTCTCCTGTCCGGAAGAGTTTCGCAGCTTGGCTCAGAGCGAAGCGGGCGAACTGTCTTTTGAGCAGCCATTCAATGCCCTCGAGTACGATGCACGTTATCTCGATTACCCGGTGGTGCAGAGCCCCCAGATGGTGGAGGATTTTATCCGCACCGCGCCTTATCATCTGGTGATTAGCGACGGCAGTGCCAACAGCATCAAAACCAAGGTTAAAACCATCCTCAACAGGGATGTCAGCGAATCCATGCCCGCCGCCGAAGCTGTGGCAGAGCGGCTCAATATGTCGGTGACTACTTTGCGCCGCCGCCTGCAGCAAGAGGGCACTTCTTACCAGAAATTGAAAGATGAGTGCCGTATGGAAGCGGCATTCCACTACCTGAGTTGCCCGGATCTCTCCAATGGACAGATTGCCGAGATGCTCGGGTTTGATGAATCCAGTGCTTTTTTCCGCGCCTTTAAGAAGTGGACTGGGATCACGCCAGGCGAATACCGCCGAGGGGGCCGAGCCGCAGCTGGCCTGGATATTTGACTAGTCTGGTCACATTTTTTCGAATTCCCGCCTCGATTTGTCACCGCTTTGGACGGATTTCGCCATAGAGAGGGCTGTAGCCTTACTACTATGATGAACCAATCTTATTAATTAGTCACAAATATGACCGGGCAGTTTCTGGCTGGTCTTAACATAACCGAATTGAGGGTATCAGGATGACCGATATCAAAGTGCCACTGCGTGAAATGCGTTTCGTAATGCGCGAGATGCTGGACTCAGATAAGCATTACGAGTCTCTGGGTTTTGAGGAGGCCACTCCTGATGTCGTGGATGCCATCCTGGAAGAGGGTGCTAAGTTCTGTGAAAACGTACTGGCTCCGCTGAATCAGATCGGCGATCAGCAGGGCTGTACCTGGAAAGACGGTGAAGTCACCACTCCAGAAGGCTTTAAAGAGGCCTATCAGCAGTTTGTAGAAGCCGGCTGGCCGGCGCTGCCCCACGACCCCGAATACGGCGGTCAGGGCCTGCCGCCCTCTCTGGGCACCATCATGAGCGAAATGGTGGGTATTGCTAACTGGTCTTGGGGTATGTACCCGGGCCTTTCCCACGGTGCCATGAACACCCTGGAAGAGCACGGTACCGACGAACAGAAGGCGGTTTATCTGACCAAGCTGGTTGAAGGCAGCTGGACCGGCACCATGTGTCTGACCGAGCCTCACTGTGGTACCGACCTGGGTATCCTGCGCACCAAGGCTGAGCCCAACGATGACGGCTCTTACGCGATTACCGGTACCAAGATCTTTATCTCCGCCGGTGAGCACGACATGACCGACAATATCGTGCATATCGTACTGGCACGCCTCCCAGATGCGCCGGCTGGCACCAAGGGGATCTCCCTGTTCATCGTGCCCAAGTTTATGCCTAACGCTGATGGCTCTATCGGTGAACGCAACGGTGTTGTATGTGGTTCTCTGGAACACAAGATGGGTATTCACGGTAATGCCACCGCAGTACTGAACTTTGACGGTGCTAAAGGCTTCCTGATTGGCGAGCCCAACAAAGGTCTGAACTACATGTTCACCTTTATGAATACTGCGCGTCTGGGTACCGCTTTGCAGGGCCTTGCCCACTCCGAAATCGGCTTCCAGAAGTCCTTGGCTTACGCTAAAGATCGCCTGCAAATGCGCTCCCTGTCTGGCGTTAAGAACCCAGAGGGTCCCGCTGACCCAATTATCGTGCACCCTGATGTACGTCGCATGCTGATGACCCAAAAGGCCATCTCTGAAGGCAGCCGTATGTTGGTTGTTACTTGTGCGCAACTGGTTGACATCACTCATAAAGGTGATGAGGAAGCGAAGAAAGAAGCGGAAGATCTGCTGGCATTCCTAACGCCGATCGCTAAAGCATTCATTACCGAAGCCGGTCTTGAGTCTGCCAACCTGGGCCTGCAGTGCTTCGGTGGCCACGGCTACATCGCCGAGTGGGGCATGGAGCAGAATGTGCGCGATGCGCGTATCTCCACCATCTACGAAGGTACCACTGGCGTTCAAGCACTCGACCTGCTGGGTCGTAAGGTATTGATGAGTCAGGGTGAGCTGCTGCGCCACTTCACCAAGAAAGTGCACAAGTTCTGCCAGGCGGAAATTGATAATGAAGCGCTTGCGCCTTTTGTTACCAAGCTGCAAGAGCTGAACAAGCAGTGGGGCGACCTGACTCTGCACGTAGGCGGTAAGGCCATGGAGAATGCGGACGAAGTTGGTGCGGCTTCCGTGGATTACCTGATGTTCTCCGGCTACACCGTGCTGGGTTACCTGTGGGCGCGTGCTGCTAAAGTAGCTAACGAGAAGTTAGCTGAAGGCACTGCTGAAGTAGATTTCTATCAAGCCAAGCTGAAGACTGCCCGTTTCTATTTCGAGCGCATCCTTCCGCGTACCTCCAGTCATGCTGAAACCATGCTGAGCGGTGCGGCCAACCTGATGGATCTGGACGCAGAACATTTCGCGTTCTAAATCCAGTCTCATTAAAAAACCGCCGGTCTTCACCGGCGGTTTTTTTTACCGGCGCCGAAGTGGCCAATGACGGAGACATTCCGATGCAATTGCCGGATTCAGTTCAGGAGCGCCTGCGGCGCATAGCTTGTTTGCACCCACTTGCTCGGGTACAGTTCCGCCTGCCGGATGCCTGTGACTTTTATGTTTACGTAAAAGGAGCTCCGAATGATCTCGAAGTGGTTTCTGAGTTCGGGCAAACGGAAGAACCGGCGCTAATATTGGAAATGGCTAATCACACTTTGAATGCGATTTTGGCTGGCCATTTAAACGCTAGACATGCTTTTTTGTTGGGAGATGTCCAATACTCTGGAGATAGAGAATTGGCCGCTGCGTTGGCAGGTTTGTTTCCTGCGCAGGGTAAAGAGGACGATGGGTTTGGAGAGGCATGAATAAGCCTCTTTTTTATTGTCTCGCAACATACTACAAACAATAAATAAATTCTCGCTGGCTCCGAAAAATGGCAGGTTTCGTCTATAAGGGCGAGAGATGTGAGCAAGCGATAACAACAATCAGGAATGGGAGAAGAGAGTTGGACATTGATCGCAGCATTCTCGATGTATTTAAAGGCGCTTGCGCCAAATTTGGTGACCGACCGGCTTTCACCTGCCTGGGGCGAACTCTGACTGTCGGTGATATCGACACCTTGAGCGCGAAATTCGCATCTTATTTGCAAAATCACACCAATTTGAAGCCCGGTGATCGCATCGCTATCCAGCTGCCCAATGTACTGCAGTACCCTGTAGTTGTATTTGGTGCTTTGCGAGCTGGACTTGTGGTCGTCAATACCAATCCGCTGTATACCCAGCGTGAATTAAAGCACCAGTTGAATGACTCCGGTGCCAAAGCATTGGTTGTACTGGCGAATATCGCTGATACCGCTTCGGCTGTTGTTGCTGAAACCAGTGTGGAGAAAGTGATCGTTACTGAGATCGCAGACCTGCACAGCCCTTTAAAGCGGGTTCTGATCAACGGCGTTGCCAAGCACATCAAAAAAATGGTGCCGGAATTCTCTTTTGCCCAGCAGGTAAATTTCCGTGAGGTACTGACTCTCGGTGCACAGCAGGGCAGTGAGGATGTTGAGCGCGCACCAGAAGATATCGCCGTGTTGCAATACACCGGTGGCACCACCGGTGTTGCCAAGGGTGCGATGCTGACCAATCGCAACCTGGTTGCCAATATGCAGCAGGTTCTTGAAGCGTTTGGTAGTGGTATGAAAGAGGGTGAGGAGTTCTATATTGCGCCGCTGCCGCTCTACCATATTTACGCTTTCACTATCCATTGCATGTGCCTGTTCTCTACCGGCAATCACTCTCTGCTGATTCCAAACCCGCGCGATATTCCCGGCTTTGTGAAAACCCTGAAAGGGCAGCGCTTTACCGGCTTTGTTGGCCTGAACACCCTGTTTAACGGCTTGATGCTGAATAAAGATTTTGCCGAATTGGATTTCAGCAAGCTGCACTCCACGGCTTCTGGTGGTATGGCTCTGACCAGAGACACTGCCAAGCGCTGGGAAGATATGACCGGCTGTGTGGTTATGGAAGGCTACGGTATGACCGAGACTTCTCCGGTTGTTTCTTTTAACCCCACCGAGGGCGTACAGCTGGGTACTGTGGGTATCCCGGTTCCGGGAACTGAAGTTAAAGTCGTGGATGAAAACGGCAACGATCTGCCGAATAACTCTCCCGGTGAGCTCTGTGTGCGTGGTCCCCAGGTAATGAAGGGATACTGGCAGCGCCCAGAAGCTACTGCCGATACCCTCGATAGTGAAGGTTGGTTGAACACCGGTGATATGGCGGTGATCCAGGATGATGGATACATCAAGATTGTGGATCGCAAGAAGGACATGATTATTGTGTCTGGCTTCAACGTATATCCCAACGAAATTGAAGATATCGTCAGTGCCCATCCAAAAGTGACCGAAGCCGCTGCAATTGGTATTCCCGATGAAAAAAGTGGTGAACAGGTGAAGCTTTTTGTTATCAAGGCTGACCCGTCTTTGACTGAGAAAGAAGTTATCGCTTTCTGTCGAGAGAATATGACGGCATACAAGGTGCCGAGAAAGGTTGAGTTCCGTGAAGATTTGCCAAAGACTAATGTCGGTAAAATCCTGCGTCGTGAACTGCGCGATGAAGAACTGAAGAAAAAGGATGCTATCGGCGCTTAGTTATAAGTTTATCTGGCAATTAATTGGCGGATAACTGCGACACAAGGATGTGTCGCCAACGATAGCCGTTTCCTAAATCCCGCCCTCTAATAAGCCTGTTTAAATCTGCCATTCTCCGCTGGTCTCAACTGTTTCAATATATTTTCAGTTGCGACTAGAACACTCACTTAAGTGCATACTTGAAAAGGTGCTCGGATCTTTCCGTTGTTAATACTTTCGTGACCAACTTTTTTTATTGTTAATTTCCTTATCTTTTTTTGGGAAAACCTAGTGAAGTTAAAGTGACCATTTATTAGTAGGCTGCCCTCGCCCCGATGTGGTGTAGAAAAATTCAGGCCTTATGGAAGGGGGCTCTCTATAACGCGTGACAATTATCTAGGATTTGCTTGGGTATTTTTATCTTGTGTAGGGGGAGTTTAGCTTTTGTCCGATTGCCATGCCTCGCGATTAAAGTGACGGCAGGTGCTGCAAAACTGAATGAATCAATTTCCAAAGAGTTTACAGTGGTGGCAAGGTCGATGAGAAGGATATGGACTCTACGGCAGTAGTACCGATGGTATCACTGCCGCAGAGTGGCTGGAGAGGGGATTATTTACGGGCTTCGGCACTCGCATCGCGAATTGCGCGGAACTCGTTGCCCTCATACCAGTTGGGCCAATCGCGGCTGTTGGCCAGTTTCAGACCTAGTTTTAGGCCAAGCTGCAGGTCCATTGCCGAACCCTTCAGGTTCCAAGAGGGGTCGTATTCATCGCCAGGCTTGTGGTAATGCTGGCTAACATACTCGGCACCCTTTGCCTGGGCCCACTCGCGGCCATGTTCAAAGTTGTCGCTGCCGGAGTCGAAATACAGCATGGGCACGCCTTTCTTCGCCAGGCTGAAATGATCTGAACGATAGAAGTAGCCGCGCTCTGGGTGCTCTTCCGGGGCTAAATAGCGGCCTTGTCCTTTGGCGGATACCTCCAGCATTTGCTCCAGCTCACTGCTGCCATAACCGATTACAGTAATGTCGCGGGCTGGGCCCAATACGTTCATGGCATCAAAGTTAATGCCAGCAACGGTTTTCTCCAAAGGAGCGACAGGTTTTTCGGCGTAGTACTTGGAGCCAAGCAGGCCTGACTCTTCAGCCGTTACGGCAACGAACAGCAGCGAGCGCTCTGGGCGATCCAGCTTCACCGCCTCAGCGGCCATAGCGATTAAACCAGCGGTACCGGTGGCATTATCGACGGCCCCGTTAAAGATCTGGTCTTCACCATCTGCATTTTTGTTAACGCCCAGGTGGTCCCAGTGCGCGGTGTAGACAATCACCTCGTCGGGGTGCTTGTTGCCCGAAAGCTTGGCAACCACGTTGCGAGAATTAGACTTCTTCAGGCTGTTTTTCAGTTGTACGCTGGCGGTTATCCCCAGAGCCTTGGGTTTGAAGCCCTGAGTTTTGGCTGCGTCCATTTCCTTTTGCAGATCGAGGCCGGCGGAGCGGAATAGCGTATTGGCGGCTTGATTGGTCATCCAAGCTTCAATAGCAACCCGGTCTGCATTCTTATTTTCGGCTTCGAGGCTGACTTGCGCACCGGACCAGGAGCCACTAACCACTTCCCATGGATAGCCCGCAGCACCTGTCTCATGAATGATAATCGCACCGTCAGCTCCTTGGCGGGCGGCTTCCTCGAACTTGTAGCTCCAGCGGCCGTAATAGGTCATGGCATTGCCATTGAACAAGGCCTTGTCCTGGGTCGCGTAACCGGGGTCATTCACCAAAATAACCGCAGTCTTGCCTTTCATATCCAATCCGGCGTAATCGTTCCAGTTATTTTCTGGAGCGACAATGCCGTAGCCCACAAATACCAACTCGCTGTTCTCCAGGGAAGAGCCTGCGGTCTGTCTTTGGGAGAAGGCCACCATATCGTCTATTGGTTGCAGGTTTTGCTCGAAACCATCGCCTTTGAATGTCAGGGGAGTGGTTTCAATTTCCATTTCCACGATAGGGACTTGCTGGAACCAGCTGGGTTTGCCGGCCGCATCCATTGCCCCAGGCTCCAGGCCCAGCGCCTTGAATTGCTCTGCCAGGTAATTCACGGTGAGTTCTTCACCCTTGGTAGCGGGAGCGCGCCCTTCAAACTTGTCGGAAGCAAGGATCGCAATGTGTTTGTGTAGGTCTGCAGCTATGGCATCGACCTGAGCCTGTTCGGCTTCACCGAGAGATAACTTGGCACCGTCAGCATGGTGGTGTTCGGCATGGGCTGCGTTGTGATCAGCCTCCGGCTTGGCCGCTTCAGTGGTACTTTTGCCACAAGCGGTTAGTGCGCTGCCGACGGCAATGGTCAAACCGAGGCGACGCCAAAGAGTAGGGATTCGCATAATTATGTCCTGTGAGTCTTGCTCAGACACGGATTATGCACGATATAGAGCAAACTAACGACAATTCTTCGGTAGTAGGCTAGTCAAGCAGGCTGGTACCGCTGGAGGAGAAAAGGGAGAGCCCGCGCAAACTAACGCGGGCTCTAAAGGATGTTTGTAAGTGAAGAGTTGGGCTGGGATTACTCGCTGCGCAGCCACTGGCCTTCAGTGGATTGGTCTTGATAGTTAATCCAGACCTTGTCGTAGCCCGTGGCTTCCTTCGCTGCTTTTAGGGCTTGGTTGTCTTTGCTGTTGGTGGGTACCTCAAAGACGTACTGGCTGCCAAGGGCTTGGCAGTTGGCGTTACCGTAAGCCCAGGGTCCGGTAGAGGCAGTGGCGACCCAGCTACCGTCGGTTACATTCTTGCAGGCGAAGCTGTATTGATTGCTGCAGTTGGCATCATTCCAACGTCCGTTACCCCACTGCATTGCACAGTCTTCATTGTTGAGGTTATTGGGTTCGTTCTGATCCCAGGACCAGATTGCGGCGGCGATACGGCCGTCACTAGTATTCATATTGTCCAGGTTGATAATGTTATGACCCTGGGCAAAGCCATTGCGTACATCGTTAGCGGTGATCCTCTCAATACCGCCATTGAAGATTTCTCCAATGGTGCCGATAGTGGTGCTGTCTTCCCAGACGCGACCGATCTCACCGAGGCCGGTAAATGCCATATTCTTCATGCTGTTATTACCCGAGCATCCGCCATCTTTCCATACGACAACCTGTTTTCCGGCAGCCAGCACCTGATTCTTGGTCAAGGTGCTTGGAATACTCTGGCAGCCGCCGCTGTAGTAGATTCTGTTGCCAAAGCGGCTGGTAATCTGGTCGTAAAGATCCTGGTGGCGTCCGTCGGAGTGGTCTTCGATGTATAGGATAATAACCTCATCCTGGTTGGCGCTGTCCTCAAGCCAGGCTTTCACCTCATTAAAGCCCTCGGTAGCATACTTGTCGTTCAGGCTGCAGAGCCCATGGCAAAGCAGCAGGCGTTTGGGGTAGGAGAAGAGGTTCTCCATTTTTGCCGTCCAGTGGACGTCCAGTTCAATAAACCTTGCTCCCATTCGCAGTTGATCCTTAATGGAGTATTCCTGCTGGGGGTCGAGATAGCGGCAGCCAACGGAGAAATTACAGGCTCGATAGACCTCTGAGTTGTAAGTGTTGTGGGTGCCGAGAATATTATTCTCACTCATTGGGGTGTGGTTATCGATTTTACGTTGCAAGTCCAGGGCTCTGCCTGTCCAGCTATTTTGAAAGTCGGAAACTGTGTCTGCCCATAGTGGTGAACAGATAAGCAGCGACAAAACGGCTGTAATCTGGATTGATTGCATGATATTGAGTTTCATTATTATTCTCCGGGGGCTTTCTGGATGGATAGCCTTTTCGTTCGTTTGGGGTTTTAAGATAAAGAGAGAGATTTTTAATCTTTTATGCTCAATTATTTTGCGGAACCCTATTGGTACCTTTTTATTGTTTTCTTTTTTTACTATGGGCGGAATTTTCTGTCTAGAGAAAGTGGTGTGATTTAGCAGCTTTTGGGATATTGGTTTGGTTTTGTTGGGATTGCTTGGATAGAAAGTTCCAATATCCCATTGATAATGTTCTGCAGTGACCAGGCATTTCATTTTTGCGGGATTTTTTAATACAAAAATACTCCAGTTAAGGGTCGCTATTGATGCCATAGGGCAAAGTTGTTGGCATGATAAACCCCTTATGCCCACTTGCCTCGGAAGCTGTGTAATGGGTTGGTGGGTCTTTTTTTATTTTTGGCTATTGCCATAAGCCATAGATGTTTGATCTGAACTTTTTGCTCCTTTTGCTTTAGGAAGGGGGTGGGAACTCAGGATTTGAAGTTGCGATACTATTTCATCCAATTTTAAGTGGATTTATGGGGTGCCAATATTGGGCTATTCTGAATCAATAAAATCTATATTTTTTTAAATTTTATATTGCTCTTTGGTCGTCCTCCAAGATAGCAGTACTTGCATATGATTAGTTGCTTTTGGGGTGTTCTGCAAAGTGTACATCGGTTTGACTTGAGTTTAAGTGATTTCAGCTTTTATGCTTTTTTGTGTTCTTGTAAATGAGGTATAAAATTTTATGTGTTACAAGAGGGGAAAGTATATTGCTCTCCAATTTAATGTGAAATAATTGCTGGTGCTAAAAATGATAAAAATAAAGTGTTTGTTGATAAGTTTATTCTTTGGTTTTTCTGTTGCTGTTAATGCGTATCAGTCAGCGTATTGTGCCGATCCCATTCTGGAAGTAGATTTTGATGGAGTTGTGATTGCTGGTTCCAAGCAGAGACTAGTGAATGTTGCCCTCAGTGGGGAACCAATGCGGGTGGGCTGGGATTTGGATTTCGATGGAGATAAACAATCAGATCTCACGCATTGGTCAGATGCACAATTTACCAGTGTGGTATCGGGAGAGGTGGCGACCAAGGTCCAGTCTGTACACCGACAAATTCCCAGAGTTGAGGATGGAAAAATAGAGCTTTCCACAGATTTTGGGCAGTGGCATGGTCTGCTGGATAGTCGTGGGATTCTACTCGGACGTTTTGAACACTCCAATAGAATAAATGAAGATCGCGTCCATTCAATCTGGTGCTTTACCGAGCCCACTCGTAAAACCTGGCAAATGGTGTTTCAACATGATCGCACCGGTAACACTATCGAAGGTAAAAAGTCCCAGTTAGTGGATGCTGTGGAAGGAGGGTGGGCGATACGGCTTGGTAGGCTAGATTTGACAAAGGAAAAATTAGAAAAAGAAATTGCTGCAAACAAAGTAGCGGAACTTTTACCTATCTCAGTGCAAATTTCACCTGAGGGAGAAGTCATTGCGCAATTACCGCAAACTTTTCTTCCAAAGCATTTCCTGGATTCCAGTATTAACCAATATGCAAAAAGTAAGGTTCTTTGGGGGGCTAAAGTTAGTACTGCAGGTGAGCTTGATTTAATTTGGGAGGATTTACATAGCGGGCAGATCTCTCGTCAACGGCGCAGCCAGATGGGGCTGGCCTGGTTTGTTGAGCGACCTGTAAAGTGAATTGCTGATAGGCTCAGCTTTATTTCGGAGAATGCCCCGGCTTATTGGGCCGGGGCTCAAGCTGATTTGAAATTACTTCAGGATTTTTAGGGTCTCGCGTATTGGGAACAAAATATCGCGGGCTAATTGCTGGCTGCGGGCTGGGGACCACCCCTCTACAGGGTCAGGCAGGTTGTCGTTATCCTTAAATGGCATTTCCAGGGTCAATGCCAGAGTGCGGAACTGATGACCGGCCCAGGCGGTGCCAATGGTAAGGTTGGCTTCGCCAGGTTTGTCCAGCTCATAACCGTGCTCGGTTTGAAAGTCGGGGCTGATAGCCTCGTAGGCCTGTTTAAAGGTTTCTTCCAGTTTTGCATGGCGCTCGTCATAGCCGGGAATACCTTCACAGGCAGCAACGAAGTTATAGGGAAGTGCTTCGTCTCCATGAATATCTAAGAAGATATCCCCGCCGATTTCCAACATCTTTTCCCGAACGAGGAATACTTCCGGGCTGCGATCCATGGTGGGATTGAGCCACTCGCGATTCAGGTTGGCACCAGCGGCATTGGTGCGCAGGTGGCCGCGAACGCTGCCGTCGGGGTTCATATTGGGGACTACGTAGAAAACGGTATCTGCCAGCAGTTTCTGGGCTTGAGGGTTGGCATCATCCAACAGCGCCTCAAGGAAGCCCTCTACAAACCACTCCGCCATGGTTTCTCCGGGGTGTTGGCGTGCAATCATCCATACCCGATGCTTGGCGGTTTCGGCATCTCCGATAGTGAGCATGGTCATATCGCGTTGGTCGAGCGTTTTGCCAAGGGTTTGGATTTTTACCCGCTCATTGCTCTGAGCCCAGGCCAGCAGATCCAGGTGGCGCTCCCAGGAGTAAGGTGCGAAGTAAGCCAGGTAAATACTGGGCTCATCCAGGGTTACGGTAAAGTCGAGAGTCTTGCCATCGTAATTGGCGCCGATGCGGAACCAATTCTGACGGTCATAGGAGGCGCACACCCGATAGTTTTCCCAGCCTTCCGGGTAGGCGGATTTACCTGCATTGGCAATACTCAGTGGATAGCTTGCGCCCACCTCACCCTCTAGTCGAAAGTGAAACCACTGGTAGAAATCGGAGTTATT
This sequence comes from Microbulbifer mixtoriginis (SeqCode), assembly GCF_052466765.1. NCBI lineage: Bacteria > Pseudomonadati > Pseudomonadota > Gammaproteobacteria > Cellvibrionales > Microbulbiferaceae > Microbulbifer > Microbulbifer mixtoriginis (SeqCode). The sequence continues at coordinate 778,778 of NZ_CP174289.1, read as the reverse complement.
ATCCTGGCGTATAGCCAGCTGAATAGGGCTGCTTTCAGCGTTGATCACTTCGATATTGCCGCTGTCAAAGGCACTGGTTATGTACATGTAGTGAGCTCCACTCTTGTTGTTGGGCGCAGGATACAGCTCTGGAGGGATTTTTTCAGGGGGAGAGTGGGGGATTTCGCCACTTGAGGGTGCAATTTTGCGCTTTCTGAAATTAAAAAAGCACGGTACCGAATTCGATACCGTGCTTTAGCCATTCCATGGCGGCACCCGCTACGACTACTGCTCCCTGAAATTTCCGGTGTCGGACCCCTGGCGACTGCTCACTGCCCGGCCTGATCACAAGTGCGTCAATCCACACTGTCAGAAATCGACTACATCTCCTTAACATCCCGCAACAAGTGCTGGTTAAAGTTTAGGCAGTTCGATTGGGCAATTGTTGTACGTTGGTGCAGATAGGCGTAAATTTGCTTATCTTTCACCCCGTCGATAATGAGTTGATTGAGAGCTGTAGGGGAGAAACACGAAAGCTTGGCGGAGCCCATTACAGGGGAAGTATCCGCCTGGACAATATTGTCAAAGTTAATAATAGAGGTAGGCCATGAATAGAAATCTAAAGCGTGGCATTGTATTCAGCGGTTTGCTGACCGTGGTGATCAATATGAGTGCTTGTGGTTACTTCCTGTATCCGGAGCGCAAAGGGCAGAGTGGTGGACGGGTTGACCCGGCTGTATTGATACTAGATGGGGCCGCACTGTTATTTGGCATCATCCCCGGTATTGTGGCTTTTGCGGTAGATATCACCAATGGCACCATTTATTTACCGCCGGGGAGTAGCTCTGTAATCGACCGTCACGTCAGTAGCCTGGATGGAGGCGAAGTGCGTCAGGTAATCGACGAAGAGGGGCAGGCCTGGCTTGAGATGCCGATAGAAACTTTCACCTCGCAAGAGAGGACCCTGCAAAGCCTGGGGAAAACCTTATCTGATGTCACCGAAAGCCAGATCGATGCCAGTGATATCGTTTGGCTAGAGGACTCCGCAGCCTTGCGGGCTGCAACTGCCACCCAGACCGCATCGCGCTAAATTTTTTCGCTTTCTTTCCTTCATTTATGGGGACTACAAGTTGGCACTTGTAGTCCCTTTTTCCTGCGTCTCAATAAGCGCTGGTTCAATATAGGCCTTCTAGCGCCAAAGGAACCACGCTGGCTGCCAGTAAAAGGCCCATGGTGATATTAAACAGTCTCAGGTGGTTGGGTTTAGTCAGAAAGCGCTTTAGCCCTATACCAAAGAACAGCCAAACAGCGACACAGGGACCGCCTATGGCTATAAAAGCTAGGGCGATCTGCAATATGTCTTTCCACACTTCGCCATTTGGGCTTGTGAATGCTGCTAGGGCACCTATGGCCATAATCCAGCCTTTGGGGTTGACCCACTGAAAGGCGATGGCCTGAAAAAATGAAAAGGGGTGGCGATCGCTGGCGGAGTCTATCTCGCGTGTTGAAGCGATCAGCCAGGCCAGATATAGCAGATAGCCAATGCCTACCCAGCGGATAATCTCGTGAAGTACTGGAAATTGGCTGAAGACTGAGCCGAGGCCCAACCCTAGAGCAATGACCATTGCGGGAAACCCAAGCCAGATACCCAGCAAGTGTGGTAAGGAGCGGCTGGCGCCGTGATTTAATCCAGAGGACATGATCATTAAGTTATTGGGGCCAGGGGTGATACTGGTGGAAAAGACAAAAAGGGCAATGGGCAACAGCGTTTCTATCAAGGGGGCCTCAGGGTCCATTGTGGGCATCATGCTAAGATGCAGGCAAAACCAGAGAAGCACAAGTGAAATTGATCGACAGCCATTGTCATTTTGATTTTCAAATTTTCGAGACCGATCGGGCTCAGGTCTGGCAGCGCTGTGTCGCCAAGGGGATCAGTCAACTGATTATCCCCGGTGTTTGTAAATCCCAGTGGCAAAGGCTTGCGCTGTTGGTTGACGGTCAGCCCCATTGGCATGCGGCTGCTGGAGTCCATCCTTGGTGGGTGTCAAAAAACTGCCAGGAAGATGAAGAGTGCATCAATGAGGTGCAACTGAACCGTGCACTAGCCGAGCATCTGCAGCAGTATCGCTGTATTGCTGTCGGAGAGTGTGGCCTGGATGCCGCTATAGCAACTCCGTTGGAAAAACAAATTGCTGTATTTAAAACACAGCTAGAAGTTGCCAGTGACTTACAGCTACCACTGATTTTACATGTGCATCGGGCGCACAACGAAGTACTTAAGCTATTGAAGCAATACCCTCTACCAAGGGGAGGAGTGGTACATGCATTTAGTGGTAGTGAGCAGATGGCTATGGACTACTGGAAAATGGGCTTTTATTTGGGCGTTGGTGGCACTATCACTTACAGTCGCGCGGCCAAAACCCGCAAGACCGTTACACGTATGCCGTTAGAGAGTCTGATACTGGAATCCGATGCACCCGATATGCCACTGGCAGGGCGGCAGGGACAGCGAAATAGCCCAGAAAATCTGCCATTAATAGCCGCCGAGTTAGCGGCGCTGCGCGGTATTTCTTTACAAGAAATTGCCAGCGCAACACGAAAGAATACTGAGATATTATTTGCCCTATGAGTTTTTCTGCAGAGCAATTCAAGAAGCAGTTTCCACTTTTTGCCCAGGGGGAAAATGCAGGTTTAGTCTACCTGGATAATGCAGCTACCACGCAAAAACCGCTATCCGTTATTAATGCGATGCGGGATTACTATATTCACAGTAGTGCCAACACTCATAGATCTAGTCATCGATTAGCGCGCAGGTCTACTGAAATGGTCGAGCAGGTGCGCAATGAAACCAAGCAGTTTGTGAATGCCGTTAGTGCCAAAGAAATCATTTTTTGTCGCGGCGCAACTGAGGCCCTGAATCTGCTCGCCCATTGTCTTTGCAGTGAATTACTGCCTGGCGATGAGATAGTTATTTCCACCGCTGAACATCACGCGAATATCGTACCCTGGCAGATGATGGCCAAGCGCCATAATCTGATTCTGCGCTATGTGCCCCACACTGCAGGAATTCCCCAGTTTGATCGACTGGGAGAGGTGTTGAACGATCGTACACGAGTGGTTTCTCTGACCGGTGGTTCCAACTCAATAGGTTTGCGTCCAGATCTCTCATTAATTCGAAAATTGTTACGACCTTGGCAACTTAAGTGGATCGTGGATGGCGCTCAGTTGGCCGCTCATGAAGAAATTGATGTACAAAAAATTGGTTGTGATTTCTTTGTTTGTTCCGCACATAAGTTTTACGGCCCCAGTGGGATCGGTTTTCTCTTCGGGCGCGAAACCCTTTTGGAGTCAATGCCCCCTTGGCACGGTGGGGGTGAGATGATCGCGGAAGTAGAATTCCAGCAGAGCCACTATGCCGAATTACCTCATAAATTTGAGGCTGGCACATCACCTCTGGCTGCAATAGCCGGGCTGGGGGCGTCACTGGATTTCCTCTCCCGACAGGATCGTACCGCTATGGCCGAACATGAACAAAGACTGACACACTGGCTGCACCGGGAACTCAATGCATCCCCAAACTTTCGTTTGATCAGTCAAGCTAGTCACAACCTCGGAATAATTTCATTTGTGCCGGTCGAAGGCAGTGCTACGGATTTAATGCACTGGCTGGATGAGCGGGATATTGCCGTGCGGGTGGGGCATCACTGTGCGCAAATACTGGGGCGAACCAGTGGCAATCAGGTTACGGTGCGCGCCTCTATAGCGGCTTATAACACCGACGATGATATCAGGGCATTTCTGCAGGCGTTAGAGGACTATTGCGAGGTCCAACAGCTGGTCACATCTGGGGTAGAGGTTCACTCCAAAAGCTGGGCAAGAGATGATTTTTCCCTGTTGCAACTTGAGCGTCTGGCCTCTCATCAAAATTGGCAGGGGCGTTATCGTGAGCTATTGCAGTGGAGTAAAGTGGTTACCCGTAAGCCCGAGATCCGCAATCCGGAGAATCTCGTTCGTGGCTGCGAATCTGAGGCCTGGTTAGTACACAGGGAAATAGATGGGCGTCACTTCTTTGGACTCGACAGCGATAGCCGGGTTGTGAAGGGGCTCGGGGCACTGTTGCTTTCTCAGATAGATGGTTGCACTTCGGACGAGGTCCAAGCATTGGACCTGCCCCAACTATTTAATGAATTGGGGCTGAGTAAGCACTTGAGTCAGTCTCGCAGTAATGGGTTCTATGCTTTGATGCGCCGCGCATTACATCAGATAGAGAGCGGCGCAGATCGGTCTTGATAGGGTTATACACCTTGGTTGGCAGGGCTGAGGCTTGGGGCTCTACCGGGCGTTTTAGCTTTCAGGCCGAACAGTAATCGCAGCAAGGACACCCGCCGAATGATAAATTCATGAATAGCGAGACACCCTATCACCGTTATTAAAAAGACCAGTAGGGGCTCGATAACCGGCCCCATGGAAAACTCTTTCAACTTAAAGAGCGCCGCAACGGTAATTGTCTGGTGCAGGATGTACCAGGGGTAAACTGCCTCTGTGGCATAGGGCAGCCATGTAAACGGGCGGTAGAGGCAGTAGTGTCCCCAAGCTAATACTGTAAGTAGCCAGAACCAACGATTGGCATAAATCACTATCAGTTGAATTAAAGACTGCCCAGGAATTATATCCTCTTCCAATACCTGATCGAACAGCAGGAATAGGCAAAAACAAAGCGGAGCCCCAATCAGCAGGAAGAAGCGCAGGCGCACTAGCAGTTTCCATGGAGCCTCATTGCTGACAAGCAGGTAGCCGAATAGAAAGAAAGTGAAAAATTGTGCATGGGTATACCAATCACCAACAACGGCGTAGTTAATTCCACCAAAAAGCGGGAAGAGATAGAGGCCGTATAAAGTGAGGGGTAGCAGCGGCATGAATAGAAGCTGCCAGGCTCTAAAGCGAGATAGCCAGTTTCCTAGTCCTGGCCCGTAGGTATGCAGAAAATAAGATACTGGAATAATGGCTAGCGTGTAGCAGAGCAGGTAGGGTAAATACCAGAGGTGATTCCAGGTGAAGCCAACATGGCTACCTGCAAAGCTCTCGGTCGGCCAGGGTTGAAACGTAAAGTATTGCCAGAGGAAGCTTAGGTAACCTGGCTCTATGACGCCGTTGGAGAGCGCCTCATAGTAAGCTTGTGGTGGCACTATAACCAGTATGCCGAAGAGAAGTGGGATAAGTAGCTGTCGCAATCGCCTCAGCAGAAACCGAGCGCTCCCAAGCTTAGCCAGCAGAAAGTATGTTGCGGCCCCAGAGATCAGGAACAGCAATGGCATTCGCCACTGGTTAACTGCCAGCATCAGGATCTGCAAAGGTTCACTCTGGTAAGTGCTCTTTACATGCCAGCCCCATTCAGCCACATAGGCCATCCCCAGGTGATACAAAATGAGTAGGGCAAAAGCGAGCACGCGCAGGGCATCAATGTCATGGCGGCGATGAATGTTTTTTTGCATGGCGTCCTTCATTTGGATTTGAAACAAGTTTCGCTATGTTCCTTGGGAAAATACCCTGTCTGCTATGCAAAGGACGTGAGATGCATTGCTAAAGGTGTGAATGGTGGTTTTCAGGGATGAGTTGAAGCTATGCTACCGGCAAAAATGCATGGGGATTGGAATAAATGACGGTACAAATGTACCTGGCGCGCAGGCGGCAATTTGAAATAGGGCTCTGCATTCTGTTCTTATTCGTACTATGGCTGGTGCAATTTACAGTAGTGTACCTGGAGCATCTCGGAGCGGAGTCCAGATTTAAGCCTTGGGAGTTTTTGGTTTGGGAGGGCACCAGTATTCTGGTTGTGGGGCTGTTGTTCCCATTGATTCTGATCTGGGATCGTCGCTTTCCCCTAAGTAAGGAAACACTTGCTCGACATTTATTTATACATCTACTGCTGACCCTGCCTTGGTCGCTTTTACATGTTGTTGCTATGGTGGCACTGCGTACGGCGATCTACTACCTCGAAGGTGGCTCCTACAATTTTGGACACTGGGGAATTGAATTTTTCTATGAGTACCTGAAAGATTTTCGTACTTATGGCTTTCTACTGGGGGCTGTTTATTTATATCGTTTTCTCCTACGCCGCATACAAGGTGAGTCACTAGAACCCCCGGATGAAGGGCGACCTAAAGACTCTATTGAGCGCCCGGAGCGCCTTTTAATAAAGAAGCTGGGTAAAGAATTTCTGGTGAATGTAAGAGATATCGAGTGGGTGGAAGCCGCTGGGAATTATGTAAATTTACATTTGGGAGAAAGAATTTACCCCCTTCGCGATACCATGGCAAAATTACTGGAACGTTTAGACCCAGATGACTTTGTGCGAGTGCACCGCTCTTATATTGTGCGTTTGGATTCCATTGCCGAGATAGTTCCCCTTGAAAGTGGAGATGCGCGTATTTGCTTAAAAGGTGGCCAACAAATCCCTGTAAGTCGTCGCTACAGGGATCTGCTCAGGACTCAGTTGAGGTCGGCTTAGCTTGTGCTTTTTGCCTGTAGAAGCCTTTCTATAGCTCGGGAAGCTGCCACAAAGCCAAAAGTGCCGGTAACCATGGTGGCTGCACCAAAGCCACCACTGCAATCTAATTTAACCCCATTCTGCATGGCGCTTTTCTGCTGGCAAACGTCACCATCGGGTTTCGGGTAAACCATCGACTCGCGGGAGAAAATGGCGTCCACACCGAACTGCCGTTTGCTGCTCTTTTGGAAATTGTGAAAACGATAGAGATGCTGACGCACCTTGGCCAGCATGGGGTCGTTGATGGTGCGACCGAGATCCGCACACTCAATGGCCTGTGGGGAGCGCTTACCACCGGCGGAGCCAACGGTGATCAGGCGCAATTTTCGCGCTTTGCAGTAGGCAACCAGCGAAGCTTTAACTCGCGCATTATCGATGGCGTCAATAACAATATCCAGACAATCTCTATCGGGGTCGATCAGCTCGGCCAGATTGTCTGTGGCGATAAAGTCATCGATAGAGGTGACCTGAATCTCCGGGTTGATCTGCCTGAGTCGGTCGGCCATGACCTCGATCTTCATGTGTCCAACCGTTGAGGAGAGGGCGTGGCACTGGCGATTAGTGTTGGTGATACATATATCGTCGAGATCAATTAGTGTCAGGGCGCCTACACCACTTCGGGCAAGTGCCTCAGCGATCCAGGTACCCACACCGCCGATGCCGATAACTAATATATGGGCCCGATTCAATATCTCCAGGGCATGGTTACCATACAGGCGGGCGATACCGCCAAAGCGTTGTAGGTATTGTTCAGACAGACTCATTGGGGCTCTTTTCCGATACTTCTTCCAGAAAGCGGTGCTTGTCTACCGCAGAGGGCAGTAAACAACTACTGCGCCGGCCAAACCAGCGGTAGCGATTGCGCGCTACCAAATCGTAGAGCCAATCCCGCACTGAGCGCGGAATGTAGCGCAAAACCACAAGATAACGCCAGTAGCCATCAAGGTTGGCTGAGATACGAAGGGCCGCCTCACTCTTATGGTATTGCTGGAAGCAATCTCCCTGTCGCTCTAATAGAATCACGCTCTCATAGGTTTTCAGGGGTAGCCCAAGCTTCCTCAAGTAGTGCTGGCCAGCCTGGGACTGTACTCGGCAGAGCGTGAAGCGACAATGAGGGTCGTACTTTATGAGCAGATGGCTCCAGCCGTTACAAAGGTTACACTGGCTGTCGAAGAGGACGATTTTTTCAGGAGGAGAGTGGGGCATGGGGAAAATAGCGGCCCGGAGGCCGCCAATATCTTTAGTGAACGTGACCGTGATCGATTTCTTCCGCGGTTGCGTCGCGCACTGAGATAACTTCGATCTCAAAGTGCAGCTCCACTCCGGCCAGAGGGTGGTTGCCGTTAATAGTAACTTCATCGCCATCAATATCGATAATTTCGACTTCAATGGGGTGGCCATCGGTGCTCTGGGCGTGGAAAGCCATGCCAACTTCGAGCTCTTCTACACCGGAAAAGGCGCTGCGGGGCATAGTTTGGATCAGCTCTGGGTTTTGCACGCCGTAACCTTCCTCAGGAGAGATCACCGCAGTGAACTTGTCCCCTGGTGCTTTTTCCAGCATTTCCCGCTCAAGGCCAGGAATAATATTGCCCACGCCCTGTAAGTACTTAAGCGGCTCCCCATTTGCGGAGGAGTCGATGACCGTTCCGTCAGCATCTTTCAGGGTGTAGTTGATTTCCACAACTGTGTGGTTGGCAATCTTCATGGATAGTCTCTGATTGAAGAGTGAGTGAATTAGCGCTTACCGCTGCGCTGGAAAACGGGAGGTAAAGGCTGTGAGGATGCAATTGTATTGAGAGGTTACATACGCCGCAACTTGTGCGGCGCAAGTGGGGTTAACAAGCGATGGAAAGGTCTTGCTCACAGCCACCGTAAAGACTACTCGCTGTTTGTATAAGACTTGTACTAAGCTGCCATGGAAACCCCAGCTCTTCCAAGCGCGCTTCCAGATATTCGAGCAGGGCGTCAAACAGAGCTGGATTCAGGCCGCGAGCCAGAAAGCTGGCGCGACTACTGCGATCAGGCTCGGGCTGTTCAGAAAAGGCGTGGTTTAGGAATTGTGCTTGGCGGCTTTGTTGTTTGCGATGATCACAGGTTTCGTAACTGGAAAGGTGGCGGCCTATGGTTTCGTAAAATTCATTGACTGTATGACAGACAAATTTAGCACCACCGACCTGTTCTAACAGGCTGTTCATATCTCTCCCCCCGGTGAGCAGTTGGTACTGAAATATAAAATTCCGCAGAGCCCAAAATATTGTGATAGAAAAAATGCACAGGATGCACTGGCTCATTAACGGTACAACATTAATTGCTCAGCAGCGTAAGTCATATTCTCTCGGACTGCCAACGTGCTTTAAGAAAATTGTCATTTTGTTCGACAGGTAGTAGTCCAGTTTGCCTTTATCTACGCCAAATAAAAAATTGCTTTTAAGATAGTGTTTTTTATCCCTTTATTCTGAGTTTTTTAGCGTAGATGTTAGACTGCACGCTTGAACTAAATAAAAAATTTGCAACTGATTGGATTAAATTATGGCAAGCATTTTTACTCAAATTTTGAATGGGGACTTACCGGGCCACTTTATCTGGAGGGATGAAAAAGCGATTGCAATCATGACCATTTCCCCCATTAAGCCGGGGCATTGCCTGGTAATCCCGGTTGAAGAAATTAACCACTGGGATGATGTTCCAGCCGAGCTTGCGGCACACTTAATGTTGGTTGCACAAAAAGTCGCCAAGGGACTAAAGGCAGTGTATTCACCCAAGCGTGTAGGTGTGATGATTGCAGGGCTGGAGGTACCGCACACCCATATACACCTGATTCCTGTCGATGAATTGACAGATTTTGATTTTTCCCTGCAAAAGAGTGCAACATCTGAGCAGTTGGCTATTGAGGCTGAGAAAATTCGTAGCGCACTCGTTCAGCAGGGCTGTTCGGAGGCAGAGTGTGTCAGAGGTTAATTTCTGAACGCAATTTATAGACTATTTGGTCATCCACGTTGTGCCTTCATAAATTTTCTGGAGGCACTGCATCCAATTCGTATACTCGGGTAGTCAAGTAATACGTAACAGTGATAATTACGAGAATTTTGCAATGGCAACCATGAAAAAAGCTTTTTTAGCCCCGCTGTTTGCTCTTTTGGCCTTTTTTGTCCTCAGCAACGCCCAGGCTGAAGGAGATAAAAAAGAAACTAAAAGCTTCGATGTCAATGGCTTTACCCGGGTATCTCTACGAGGCAGTTCTCACGTTGAAGTGATTCAGGGGGATCATTTTGCCGTGAATGCCAGTGGTCCGGCTGAAGTTATGCCCCATGTCAAAGCGGAGGTGAAGGGCAACACTCTGGAGCTGTATGTGGATGACAACACTCAACACTGGTTTGGTGTGATTACCATTACCCGTGATAGGGACCAGAAGGTGCACTTCACGGTCACCATGCCAAAGGTTGAGGCATTAGAGGTAGCTGGTTCCGGGCAGGCCGTGGCAGAAACCTTAGAAAGTGAAACCATTGACCTTGGAGTCACGGGTTCTGGTACTGTCCGTGTTGCCAAGGCTGCGGCAGAAAATCTCAGTGCTTACGTGACAGGCTCTGGGGACTTGATTCTGGATAAGGCACTATCGGTCAACAGCGAGATTGCGATCAGCGGTTCCGGCGATATTTTCCTCGGAGGCATCACAGGAGAGAAGCTCTCAGCGGAAATCAGGGGCTCCGGTGATATGCGAGTCGGAGGGCGTGTAGCAGATGTCAATATTCGTATCATGGGATCTGGTGACTTTGTCGGCCGCAGCCTGCGCGCAGATAATGCCAGTGGCGCGGTCATGGGATCAGGGGATATCGTTCTAAAACGCCCGCAAAGTGATTCTTTTTCCGTTATGGGGTCTGGTGATGTTGCACTGGTAGACTAACCACTCTATTGATCTGCATAGTAGGCACTGCCACAGCGCAGTGCCCTCCTCATTAGGGCTAAACCTTCTTCGGCCCAGTTTTCTATTTTGGAAGTGAACTCCCCATGGAATCGCAGGCGACAGGGTCCGGGCAAGTGAGCCTGGAGTACCCTTTAGATCAAGCAGACAAACGCAGTAAGCGTCTCAAGGAAAAGTTGCGTCACTGGGGACGGGGTGCGCAGGAAAAATCTCATTGGTTGGCAGAGCGCCTTATGGACCGCCGTGTCTGTGTTGGAGTGACAGGTTTGAGTGGGGCTGGTAAATCGACTCTGCTTACCAGCCTTATCTACCAGTTGAGTCACCCCCAGAAAGCACAACTACCGGGCTTTGCCCCAGCGTTAAATGGAGACCTTTTGGGGGCGGAGTTAAAGCCCGCTCTCGATTCTGGTCTGCCAGTCTTTGACTATGAAGGCTGCTTGAGTGCTTTGATGTCGCATCCACCGAGATGGCCAAAAAGTACCCGAGATGTATCGGCAATGGAATTGCACATTCACTTGCGACGGCATCGTCGTTTAGGGGGGGGCGATTATAAAACCTTGATCCTGGAGCTGCGGGACTACCCAGGTGAATGGTTGATGGACTTGCCGATGCTGAGAATGGATTTTCGCGACTGGTGTCGCCATCAAGCCCATATTATTGCTAGCGATACGCGCGCGGGGCTGGCCCCGGGGCTGCTGACACGCTTGGCAGCGCTCTCCCCCGAGGCTGAGGCAAAGGAGTCAGAGCTGCAGGCATTGTGGCGGGAATATCGTCAATTTCTATTGGACTGCCGCGAAAAGCGAAAGCTCAGCTATCTGCAGCCGGGACGAGCATTGTTGGATGACGAGGATTATCAGCTATTACCTCTGCTGGATCTCAGAGGCTTTAGTGCCGATCAATTGAAACAGTTGCCTGATGGTAGTAATTATCAGGTTCTGCGTCGCCTTTATGAGGCTTATGTGGAGGGGAAGGTGGCCCCGTTTCTCGAGAGCCATTTTAAACACCTCGATCGGCAGCTGGTCCTGGTGGATATGATCGGCACCCTGTTTGCGGGTGAGCAGGCCTTGGAGGATATGCGTCTGGCTTTTACTCATATTGCCGATACTTTCCGCTATGGAGAGTCTGGGTTCTTGAGTAAGTTATGGCGTCCTAAGGTGAATCGCTTGCTCTTTGCCGCGACTAAGGTTGATCAGGTGCTTGCGGCTGATCACGATGCCTTGCGTCAGCTGCTTGGCCAGCAACTGCAGCAAACTTTTACCGGAGCGCGCCATCGTGGCTTGCCGATCTTTAGTGAAGCCATCGCTGCTGTGCGTTGTTCCCACGAGGATCAGCGTAATGGGCGGCGTATGCTGGTTGGATATGACCTGGATGGTCGCTATCTGGGTTTTGAGAATGCCGAGATATTCTCGCGCCTGCCCAGTGAAAAGAGTGGCTGGGGTCATTATACCGGGGCTGCTCCACCCCAGTTGCGTCCCCCGCAAGGTATGGACTCAGGTTCCATTCCTCATATCCGCGTCGATGCGCTTTTGAATTTGTTGCTTGGAGATAAAGTTTGATGGGTGATGAGAATAAACAGGCTCCTCGCCGGGTAACGCGGATAGAGTCCCTGCAGGAACCAGAAAGTGAAGCCCCTCACCGGGATACTACGCGTGTAGAAACCCTGCAAGAGGAAGGGGAGGACATTCCGAGATCTATTACCACGGGAGAATCACTACCCGATAGGATTGCCTTTTCTGAGTTGCGCCTGCCTGTTTTTCGCCTGAAATGGTTAAAGCCGGCACTGCTTTCAAGCGTAGCATTAATAGTGGCTGTACTCGCTTGGGAATTACGCCAGATGTATACCTGGGCGGCAGATAAGCACTGGAGCCTTGGTATTCTCGCAGGAGTGGTGATAGTGAGCCTTGCAGCGGCAATAGCCAGTTCCCTGTGGGAATTTTTCCGTGCTGGTCGGCCACTGCGCAAGCTGCAAAAAACACAGGCGATGGCGGCCGACATGCGAGAGTGCCGCAGCCATGAAGAAGCGGAATCTCTCCGTCGACAGTTGCAGCTGCATTTTTCAGGAAAACCTCAGGGTATACTGCTCAACCGGGTACTGGATGAGGCACCGGATTATTATGACAGTAGTGAGTTACTGCAGCACTTGGAAGTGACTTTTCTCGATGCACTCGACCAGGAGGCACAACGCCGCGTAGTTCGACACGCGACAGCAACTGGGGCATTGGTAGGTCTCAGTCCTTTTGCCAGTATTGACATCCTTGTTGCCCTGCGCCAATCGTTACGAATGATTGATGATGTTGCACAAATTTATGGCATTCAACCTTCGCTTGTAGTGCGTTGGCGCCTTTTCAAGAAAGTACTTGCGCTGGTGGCTTATAGTGGTGCCAGTGAATATGCGATCAGCGAGATATGGCCAGATTTGGTCGGCGACAGTGTTGTTAGTACAGTTTCTACCCGTTTAGGGCAAGGTGTGGGCGCAAGTTTTTTTGTGGCGCGTATTGGACTTTCTGCGATGCAGAGCTGTAGACCCATCCCTTTTACTGAAAAACAGCGCCCGCGCCTAGGCGCATTGGTTAAACGTATTGGAATCGGGTTGAAAGAGCGGATGCCGGATGTTTTTTCTATGGTCGGGCTTGGCAGTCGGGCTGGCAGCTCCCCCGCTAAGCCCGCGACGAAGTTCACCAGAAAAAGCTGATTTCGTCGCTGCGACAAGGCTCGCAAGATACTGCGGGCCGAATGTTTTCAGGATGTAGTGACGGCCCTACTGGAACTGCTTTTTCATCAGCAGGCGTGTATGGTGGCGATCCACCAATTCTGCCAGGGTGGCAAAGCGTCGTTTGATAAAGGGGGCGGGGTTGTTATTTCCAGCATCGTCCCGATATTCAACGCCTGAGCGGACATGTTGCAGTTCTCGAGTTAACTCGTTTATCGCCGAAAAAATATTTTGAGTATCGTCCTGGCTATGAAAAACGTAAGCGTTATTGGTATCCACCAAGTAGGCGTTACATTCATTTAGCCACTCAAGCCGCTGTTCAAGAAATCGAATTGTATTGCGGATACCGCCTTTATATTCTGGGTTGAAGTGCTCGTTTACATATTTGTCTAGGCTGCGCATGCCTGCCCCGACAAACTGCTCTACCACACTGCTGCAGTATTCTTTTGTGAGATAACTAGGATGGGTATTGGCATTGCTAAGGGAGCTTGAAATCAGCAAAGACAAAAGCCCCAAGGTTCGAAGGATGGCTAAAGAAGGAGAGTTCATTGTCTTGCCCATGGGTTACTCTTTCTAGTGACTGTTATTCTATCCGCCAAACCTGCTCAGTTGTTCTAACACTTTGTTTAGCGAAGTATTTTTTGTGATAGTTGTCACATGAATATAGAAGCGACAAATAGGTGTCAACGGTTATTAAGTGCGGAGTGACAGCTCTGGCGCGAAAGGTGTGTTGTGGGGAAGTATCTCCTGCGTTGTAAGTTAGGTAATAAATTAAAGACAGAGGTTTGCTTTGGCTGAATATGAATTTGATCTATTTGTAATTGGGGCGGGCTCTGGTGGTGTACGAGCTTCGCGTATGGCTGCCGCCCAGGGAATGAAGGTGGCAGTGGCTGAAGATCGCTACATGGGGGGGACCTGCGTAAACGTCGGGTGCGTTCCCAAAAAATTATTCGTCTATGCCAGTGGATTTAAAGAGGACTTCACCGATGCTAGAGCCTATGGTTGGAACAGTTTGCCGGCTGAATTTCACTGGCCAACATTGCGTGAAAATAATGCACGTGAAGTGTCCCGCCTCAACGATATTTATCGAAACCTATTAGCAAACTCAGATGTGACGGTCATTGACGGCCGTGCCAAAGTTACTGGTGCCAATAAGGTGATGGTGAATGGTCGCGAATACACCGCACAGAGAATTCTGGTAGCAACAGGAGGTTGGCCTTTTGTCCCAGATATTCCTGGAAAAGAATTCATCCTGACTTCCAACGAGGTGTTTTCCATGGAAGCCTTCCCCAATAGGGTACTGGTTGTTGGTGGGGGGTATATTGCCGTTGAGTTTGCTGGGATATTTGCTGGTTTAGGTGCTGAGACCCACCTCTCTTACCGGCGTGATTTATTCCTACGTGGCTTTGATCGCGATATTCGCCATTTTGTCCGTGATGAGATGGTAAAAAAGAATATTGATTTGAAGTTTAACCATCAAGTGAGTGCCATTGAAAAGTTGCAAGATGGTAGTTTTTTAGTACATGTCGAGGATGGCTCCAGTTTAAATGTGGACATGGTCCTCTATGCAACAGGCAGAGTTGCCAATACTGAAGGGCTCGGTTTGCAGGAGCAAGGGGTCGTGTTGCATCGCGATGGCACAATCTCAGTGGATGACAATTTCCGCACGAATGTCCATTCTATCTATGCCCTTGGGGATGTTACCGGTGAGCCACAGTTAACGCCTGTGGCCCTTGCGGAGGCGATGGCTCTAGTAAAGCATTGGCGTACTGGAACAACTGCGGAGATTGATTATAACAATATTCCCACCGCAGTATTTTGTCAGCCCAATATTGGAACTGTAGGGTTGTCAGAGGAAGAGGCCAGGGACTCCGGAGTTAGAGTTACCATTTACAAGTCAGAATTCAGACCAATGCGTCATACAGTAAGTGGGAATACCGAGCGCACCCTAATGAAGTTAGTGGTCGATGCCGACACTGATAAGGTGATTGGTGTTCATATGGTTGGTGATGATGCTGGTGAGATTATCCAGGGCTTGGCTGTTGCTTTGAAAGCGGGGGCGACCAAAAAAGTCTTTGATGAAACCATCGGAATTCACCCAACGGCAGCAGAAGAGTTCGTCACTATGCGTACACCAGTGCAGTAAGGTGTTTATCTGGTAGTGGATATAATTTGTGGTGACTATGCTCGAGGCGCCTCTTGAGTATTTAGCTCTAAAATTGAGGGCCGCTAAAGAAAAATCTTAAAATCCCCCCCCTGCTTTTAAAGCGGGGTTTAATGCAAAAACGGCGCTGGTGCGCCGTTTTTGCTCTCTTCTAGGATTCTTCTTCGACTTCATAAAGCGCCTGATGACGCTGCGCTTTTTTGCGCTCGCTACGCTCTTTTAGGCAGCGTTCTGCGGAGGCAAATGTGTCATTCACCGCTCGGTGGATAGACTCATTTTCATTACTGATGGTCACGGGATTGCCACTAATGGCAAGTTCAAGGGAGGCTTTGTATTGCTTGCCTTTGCTTTTGTGTTGGTGGGGAGCTTCCAGAACTACACGACTATGTATGATGTCGCCACAATAACGTTCCAGTTTGTGTAACTTCTTAGATACCGTATTTGACAGGGCAGCAGATTTGTCGATATCGCGGAACACAATGTTATCGTTAGGCGCTGATTTCATGGATAAATACCTCCGGTTATAGGAAACCATGCAGGCCGCTTGTGCGGTTTGCTATTCAAAGAAGGTAGGGCGCCCTAATGGGAGGGGTCGAGTCCGCAGTTGAATCGCCGAGTCGCCGGTAGCGCAACGAATAATTGCTGTCTGAGCAGCTCTGGGTGTTTTACGTCCGGGTCGGGTTTCCGCTGTGTTCAGCGATCGTCTCCCTGTTACCCATAATGCTTCCGCTAAAAAAAAAATCAAGCGCTATCGCTTGAAAATGTCACATAAAATTCGGCGAAGCGTCATTAAGACGACTTTAGCACTTAGGTTTAAGGGGATTATTCATCAAATGGGGGCAAAGGGTGGACGAGAGGTCATTGCTCGCGAGCTCAGGCCTGCGTAAAATTGACAGTGCTGCGACAGAGTACATAAAGTTTTGAACAAAATTTAACCTCTGCGCTTTTATCTTACGAGTGTCGAAAAATCGAGAAACAGGTTCTGGACAATGGCGGTAAAGCGGTATTGCTCGCTCTTCTTGGCGGGCTTAGTAGTTTTTAGCGGAATGGCAGCGCAGGCGCAGTCAAACCTCACTGTGGAAAAAAACCGACTGGCGCGCCTGGAGCAGTCCCTGGAAAACAGGCAGGTTGAGCTGGAAGATATTGAGAATGAATTGCTTTCTTATGAGTATAAGCTCGAGCGTGCGCAGGAATCTCTCAACGAGCTTCGCAAAGAGTATGAGGCGAGCCGTGTCGAGCTCGAGGAGGCGCGTAGGCTCCATGAATCCAATGGCACCTCAGATTCTGAGCGTCGCCTGACCAAAGCCAAGCACGGCTTTGCAATGGCCGAGCGAGGGGTGGATAGCCGCAGCCGACGTTTAGAGTTTATCAAGGTGAACCACCAAGAGCTTTTGGCTAGGCTCGACGAAGAGAAAAAAGGCATTGCCGAGACCAAGGCCAAGGTTTCTGCTCAGCAGGATAAGATTAGCCAGGTGGTGGATTCTATGCTGGCCAAGGCAGAGGCTTCTGAGAGGCGTGCCGCTTTGGCAAAAAGTGCTAAAGCTGAAGCAGCAAAGCCAAAGCCTCCTAAGCTGAAGACAGCGGCAATTGAGAAACCCCAGAAACGACAGGTGCAACCTGAGCCGGTTCCGACTGTTAAGAGAGATATTGATCCCGAGTTGCTTGCCTATGTCAAGCGGGAACAGAAACGTCTGAGTCTTTTACTTTCCGATAAAGAGGGGGAAAACAAACAGACTTTCCGCAATTTGCTTCTGAAGCCATCTAGTGGGGGGCGTCAACCTTTTGAGTTCCTGGGGAAGAACCAGTATCGTTTAGTGGCAACAGTTCATGCTGGTCGACAGACATACAAAATCAACACTTGGAAGTTCCGTCGTACCATACCTGCAGAAGATGATGGCGAACGCTATGTTTTTATTTTTGATGCTCGGCGCCTTTCACGTCCCCGCCTAGTGATGTATCCAGAATATGTCTTAGACGCTCTCAAATAGGAAGTCTCAGCCTCTCAAGAGGATGCAAAAAGTCCGCTCAGTGCGGGCTTTTTTATTCTACGCTTTAGTCATTTAGTAAGGGTACTTTGAGTAAGGAGTGGTAGTGGCTTTTTCCTGCCAGGGGAACACTCTCATAAAGAATGACATTTTCGACTAACACGGATGAGTTTAGGTTGCGCGGTGCAATATGCTGAAATCCCTCTTTATTGCGACTGCGTGCTAAGGTGATATGGGGTCGATATTCCTGACTTTCTGGTTCCATTCCAAGCTCGCCAATAAATTGCCGGCATTCCTCATGGAGTTCAGTTAAATTAGGATTTAGGG
This sequence comes from Microbulbifer mixtoriginis (SeqCode), assembly GCF_052466765.1. Taxonomy (NCBI): domain Bacteria; kingdom Pseudomonadati; phylum Pseudomonadota; class Gammaproteobacteria; order Cellvibrionales; family Microbulbiferaceae; genus Microbulbifer; species Microbulbifer mixtoriginis (SeqCode). The sequence continues at coordinate 761,147 of NZ_CP174289.1, read as the reverse complement.
CTAATTCTACAGCAAGAATTTTGGAGTGCTGTTTTGGGAAAGGGGTTAAAGAACAAACCCTACTTTGAAAACTTCCTTTGCAGTGTGCAAGCTCAATAAGTCCCTGCTTAAGCTGGGGGATTTTTTCTTTCGGAGTGCTCCCAAGAAAAGCCAAGGTCAGGTGCCAGTTATTGGGGGTTGTCCAGCGTATATGGTTAGTAGTTGTGTCTTTTAGCTGCTTTTGGCACTGAGTGGTTATCTCGTCTAGGAATGCTTGTGATGCCACATCAGGTTTAATACCAATAAATAACCTGCTAGTGGATTGATCTGACAAATTTTCTTCTCTTTGCATTTTTTCCCTTTGGGACCTTGAAATAAAACTTGTGGCCCATACCTATTGAGTACGGCTGGTAGCTTTGAGTGTGAAAGTGCCCCGTTAGCAATGCTCGTGCTTATTGGCGAGCAAAATTGAATATTGCTCTGAATTGAGGATATAACTATGCGTAATTTTGATTTTTCCCCTCTGTATCGATCTGCAATTGGTTTTGATCGTATGGCCAGTCTGCTGGATGCAATGAGCTCCAGTGAGCAAAAACAACCCTCATACCCTCCCTATGATATAGAACTTACTGGTGAAGATAGCTATAGAATTACTATGGCTGTGGCTGGGTTTGAGCAATCTGAACTCGATATTCAGGTTGAGCAAAATCGCTTAAGTGTGAGCGGTAAAAAACCAGAAGATATTGCACAAAGAAACTTTCTCCATCGAGGAATTGCTGCGAGAAATTTTGAGCGACGCTTCCAGCTAGCAGATCACGTCAAAGTGACTGATGCGAAGCTTGCCAACGGCCTGCTTCATATAGAGCTGGTTAGAGAAATACCTGAAGCGATGAAGCCTCGAAAAATCCAGATCAGTGAAGGCGCTTTACTGAATCATGAGCAGGCTGAAAGCGTCACGGCGAAAAAAAAGCCTGACACGGTAGCTGCATAAGTTGACACTTTCTTGCCCCCTGTGCCGCCATCGCGCGGCACAATTCTATTATCGAGATAAATTTCGCAGTTATTACCAATGTAATAACTGCGAATTGGTGTTTGTACCCGCAGAATACCATTTGACTCCAGTTGAAGAGCATGCCTATTACAATCTGCATGAAAATTCTATGGAGGATGAAGGGTATCGCCGTTTCCTAAGCCGTTGTGCCAAGCCCTTATTGAAAGAGCTTTCTGTTACTAGTGTGGGGCTGGATTTTGGCTGTGGACCAGCGCCATTATTGGCGCGAATTTTAGAGGAGCAGGGCCATAAAGTTGAGTTGTTTGACTGTTATTACTTCCCTGAGCGTCGGGTGCAGGAAAAAAGCTACGACTTCATAGTGGCGACAGAAGTGGTGGAGCACTTGAGCGCGCCTGGCGATGAGTTGTCGGCTTTGTGGGCACGATTACGTGTTGGCGGTGTGCTGGCACTGATGACCAAGCTGGTTATTTCTCGAGAACGCTTTGCCAGCTGGCATTATATTCGCGACCCAACACATATTTCCTTCTTTTGTGTTGAAACCTTTCAATGGCTGTCGCGAAAATTAGGTGCGGAACTACACTTTGCAGATAGTGATGTTATCTTCCTGAAAAAATCAGGTATTGACCCGGAATAGCTTGGCTCTGACGGTGGCCCGATATTCGCTTGGTGTAGTGGCAAGGAATTTTTTGAACAGTGCAGTGAAGTGCCCCATATCCTGGTAGCCGACTTTTTCGGCAATTTCATTCACGGATAGATTACTGGATTGCAGCAGTTCCCGGGCCATATCTACACGAACATTTTGCAAATATTGCAGCGGTGTCTGTCCTGTAGCTAATTTAAAGCGGCGGTTGAAGGAGCGCACACTCATGTCGAACATTTGCGCTACCTCACTGAGACGCACCTCGGTATTACAGTGCTCTTTTAGCCATGCCTGGGCCTGTACAATATCCTCGTCTGGATGTAGGTGCACCGAACCTTCTGAGTAAGCAATCTCCTCAAATGGTCGGCGAATTTCATGGGAGAAGTTACGCTCCACATGACTGGCTACAGCGGCTCCATAGAGCTGGCGAATCATATGAACCGTGACATCTGCCAAGGCATTTACGCTGGCGGCACAAAAAAGTTTGTCAGCCTGAGTGATAAAATACTGGCGCTTCAATTTAACATTTGGGTAGTCCGCGCTGAACTGGTCGAAATAGTGCCAGTGTGTAGTGGCGGGTTTGCCATCAAGGAGGCCTGCCTCGGCTAGAAAGCAAACCCCAGTACCCACGGCGTTGATCGCAGCTCCACCTTCGGCCTGGCTCCGTAGCCATCTTAAAAGCTTTCCACTGCGCTTCAGGGCTGGGCGGGGATTGCGCCAAAGCGCAGGAATGTAGATCAAGTCGCTGTCTGGTGCCTCTTCCAAAGACACGTCAGGTTGAAAGGTAAAGCCGCAGCGGGTTTTTACCGCTTGTCCATCTATGCTGGCTGTTACTAGGCGCAAGGGCTCTGCCAGCCTTTCCACTCGGGCGCGGCTTTCGGCACCGCGCAGCATTTCTAAGGGCAGAACTGTGCCGGTGGCCAGCATTTGATCAATCAGAAGAAAGGTAACCGTTCGCATTACATACTCAGGCGGGGTTGCGCCATTGGCCAAAACACTCAATTTTGCTGGCCAGTATGCCCATAACTGGACGGAATCGCCAGCCCCTACACTCCCAAATATCAAATTTGTAGTGTTTAGCTTGGCTGGAGGTCAGGATGCAGCGCCTTCCCGTAATTACCGCGTTCGGTGGTTTTAACCCTGCAGGACGCAGCTCCTTTCACCGGGGCTATGCCCGCATGGTGCTCGACAAACTCGGACAGAGGGAGCGGACTGATACGCTTTCTGATCTCGCCGCATTGATGGGGTTGCGTACAGGCGTCGAGGCCAAAGGCCCCCTCGAGTCAGCGCTGGAGGAAATGGTTCTCAAGGGCACCTTGGTGCGAGAATTGGAAGCGCGAATCTACGATTACCACAGGTGTCATTTTCACCAGGCGGCGAATCTTTCAAATCCCGCTGGTATTTCTTTTGAGATTTCTACGCGCCAATTACCCCATCCACTGCCAGAGGGATGGCAAGTGGAAACTATTGGTAGTGGTAGGGTTCGTGTGGCTACATCAAGTTTGTCAGTCATGCTGGATAGCTTTCGCGAGATCCCAGTGGGGGCGGCAGGACAGCTGCCCACAGGCTTTGAGCCTGGTGAGCTTTACAATTCCCGATTCCACCCGAGGGGATTGCAGTTGGCAGTGTTGGGTGCATCTGATGCTGTTCTCTCTATGGGGGTGGATTGGCAGGATGTTGTTGCTGCAGCTGGTCCCGGTAATATTTCTGTTTACGCCTCCTCAGCGATGAGTCAACTCGACCCTTATGGAAACGGAGGCTTGATGCAGTCCCGCTTGCGCGGTTCCAGGGTTAGCTCCAAGCAGTTGGCGCTTGGGCTGAATAGTATGCCGGCAGACTTTGTGAACGCCTATGTGCTGGGTAATGTTGGTTCTACTGGGGCGGTTACCGGAGCTTGTGCGAGCTATTTATACAATTTGCGCGCAGGGGTAGAGGATATTCGCAGTGGTCGGGCCAGGGTGGCCGTTGTTGGTGCTACTGAAGCGCCATTGGTTCCCGAGATTGTTGATGGTTACTCAACCATGGGAGCGCTTGCTACCACTGAAAACCTGCGAAAGATTTCTTCGGGCGAAGTGGACTTCCGCCGCACTAGTCGCCCGTTTGGGGAGAATTGCGGTTTTACTTTGGGGGAGGGTACCCAGTGGGCCATCTTGATGGATGACGCTTTGGCTGTTGAACTGGGGGCGAGTGTCCACGGTGCGGTTACAGGGGTGTATATCAATGCTGATGGCTTCAAAAAGTCGATTTCCGCACCGGGGCCAGGTAATTATCTAACGATGGCCAGGGCGATGGCGGAGTCGAAAGCTATTGTCGGGGATGAAAGTCTGAAGAAGCGCAGTTTTGTTCAGGCCCATGGATCTAGCACACCGCAAAATCGCGTAACAGAGTCTGCGATTCTCGATCGTTTGGCTTCCGTTTTTGGTGTGCAGGAATGGCCGGTTTGTGCTGTTAAAGCTTATCTTGGGCACACGATAGCGGTGGCGAGTGGTGACCAGTTAATTTCGACCCTGGGAGTTTTTGATAGGGGAATTTTACCGGGTATCGTCACGATTGACAGAGTGGCAGATGATGTTCACCAGAATAACCTGCAGATCTCTTGTGAGCATGTGGAGAGAGATCCCGCTTCACTGGATCTCGCTTTCCTGAATTCTAAAGGTTTTGGGGGGAATAATGCGACTGCGGCTGTACTCTCTCCTCACTTGACCCGCTCAATGCTGGAAAAACGCTACGGGTCAAAAAAGATGCTTGCTCATCATAGAAAAAATGAGTCTGTCGTGGAGCATGCTGTAGCGTACGATGAAAAAGCAAGCAGAGGAGATTTACAAACTATCTACCGTTTTGGAGAGGGGCTGGTAGATGATGCTCAAATAGGCCTTTCTGTCGATAAGGTCTCATTTCCAGGGTTTCCTCCTGTAGAGCTCGATGTTGATAACCCCTTTACCGATATGGTTTAAAAGGCCCGTGCATCGGTAATGTATGATGCTTAAAATTTTTCCTGCCAATTAAGGGGGAAACCTCCTTTGGCAGTTGGCGGAGTGAGAGATTCAATGTCAGGCATGGATGTTTGTAGTGAAGTTAGTGATGCCGGGGATCTTGGTGCCCGGCTGAAGCTGGTGCGAAAAATTTATGGGATTTCCCAGCGACAACTTGCGCGGCAAGCGGGCGTTACCAATGCCACTGTGTCTTTTATAGAGCAGGGTCGGGTCAGCCCATCTGTGGGATCGCTTGAGAAGATATTGAATAGTGTCCCCATGTCTCTGGCTGAGTTTTTCTCCCTGGAACTTGCCGAGCCAGAACAAATTTTTTTTCGCGCCAATGAAATGCCCGATATTGGTAATGGTCGGGTTTTCTGTCATTTGCTCGGCGGCTCCCGCCAGGGTCGCGCCATGACAATCCTCCGTAAAGTGTTTCCCGCTGGGCAGGATACCGGTTCAGGCCAATTGCTACTCAATGGGGAGGTGGGGGGGATTGTTATTGCTGGAGAGCTGGAGGTTACAGCAGGATCAGAGTTTGCCCTGCTAGAGGAGGGGGATGGTTATTACTTAAATGCACGGCGCCCACATCGCTTCCGCAACCCCGGAAGTATTGACTGTGTGGTTTTCAGTGCCGTGGCTGCCACTCCCTCATCGAATATTCCCTGCGCTTCCCGTCCAAACGAGTCTTTCTATAAAGGGTGATTTACGCCACCGTGCTGAAAAGGTGGATTGATCCGCGATAGACTGACTCCGCCTGTGTAACCAGCCTGTGAGATATGGCTGGTTGTTTTCTGTACTTTGGCGCTCTTGGTGCCAGTTCTTTTGTAAGAAATAGTATTCAAACAATCGTTTGAATCTGGCTATACTACGGCTGACCATATTGGGCCAAAGTGTCACCGCACCCTGCGGGGCGGCCCTTGGTTGCAAAAAAATTCCGACCCCGGGTCCAGGATTGCGGCCCAGAATAAAAGAGGTCAATCAATGTTATTTAGTGGCAAAGCGCTCACGGTTCAGATGCTGGATAACGGCATCGCCGAGCTTAAATTCGACCTGCAAGGCGAATCCGTCAACAAGTTCAACCGCCAAACGGTTTCCGAATTCTCTCAGGCTCTGGATGCAATTGAAGCAGCAGATGGCATCAAAGGTGTGCTGCTGACCAGTGGCAAGAGCGTCTTTATTGTCGGTGCTGATATCACTGAGTTTGGCGGTGCTTTTTCTGCAGGCGCAGAGGGCGTTGCTGATCTGATGAATCAGAACAACGAAAATATCAACCGCCTGGAAGATCTGCCGGTACCGACTGCGGTGGCAATTAATGGCTACGCGCTCGGTGGTGGTTTTGAAGTGTGTCTTGGCTGTGACTTCCGCCTGATGGGCGAAGAGGCCAAAGTTGGCCTTCCGGAAGTTAAACTGGGCTTGATCCCGGGCTGGGGCGGCACCGTTCGCCTGCCGCGTGTAGTGGGTGTTGATGTCGCTGCTGAGTGGATTGCAGCAGGTAAAGAGCAGAAGCCGGCTGCCGCTCTGGAGGCTCACGCTGTTGATGCGGTGATCCCCACTGACAAACTCAAAGATGCAGCGGTCAAGCTGCTTGAGCGCGCTATCAATGGCGAGCTGGACTACAAAGCCATTCGCGAACTCAAGAAATCTCCGATTCCCTTGAATGACACCGAAGCGCTGATGGCCTTCTTTACCACCAAGGCATTTGTGGGTCAGCAGGCGGGCAAAAACTACCCTTCTCCTGTAGCTGCGGTTGAGTCAATCGAGCAGGGCTACAAGCTGACTCGCGATGAAGCGCTGAAAATCGAGCAAGAGAAGTTTATTTTCTGCGCGCAGACTGGCACTGCGAAATCTTTGGTAGGGCTGTTCCTGGCTGACCAGGCAATTGGCAAGGTTGCCAAAGGTTGGGAGAAGAAAGCCGATAAGCCGATTGAGCGTGCGGCAGTATTGGGTGCTGGCATTATGGGTGGCGGTATCGCTTACCAGTCTGCCTACAAGGGCACTCCGATCAAGATGAAGGATATCGACCAGAAGGGTATCGACCTTGGTCTGAATGAGGCGAACAAGCTGCTGTCCAAGCTGGTTGATCGCAAGCGCCTGACCCCCGTTAAAATGGGTGAAGTGCTCAACCGTATCGAGCCTACCTTGAGCTACGACGGCTTCAACGATATCGATGTTGTTGTGGAAGCCGTGGTTGAAAATCCCAAGGTGAAGCACGCAGTATTGAAAGAAGTGGAAACCAAAGTAAGCGAAGACACTGTAATCGCTTCTAACACCTCCACTATTTCTATTAACCAGCTGGCTGAGCCGCTCTCCCGCCCGGAAAACTTCCTCGGCATGCACTTTTTCAACCCAGTGCACAAAATGCCGCTGGTTGAGGTGATTCGCGGAGAGAAAACTTCCGACACAGCTGTAGCTCGCGTTGTTGCCTACGCAAACAAGATGGGCAAGAAAGCTATTGTTGTACGCGACTGTCCGGGATTCCTGGTTAACCGCGTTCTCTTCCCTTACTTTGCCGGTTTCTCCATGCTGGTGCGCGATGGCGCTGACTTCCAGGCCGTTGACAAGGTGATGGAGCGCTGGGGTTGGCCGATGGGGCCCGCTTACCTGATGGACGTTGTTGGAATTGATACCGGTGTTCACGCGGAAAGCGTAATGGCTGAAGGCTTCCCCGATCGTATGGGTAAAACCTTTACCGCTGCTTCCGACGTTATGTATGAAGCGGGTCGTTACGGCCAGAAGAACAACAAAGGCTTCTACAACTACGAGCAGGACAAAAAAGGTCGCCCGAAGAAAGTGGCTACTGAAGAGTCCTACGAGCTGCTTAAGCCGCACGTTGCTGAACGTCGCGAGTTTGAAAAAGACGAAATTATCGAGCGCATGATGGTGCCTATGGCAACCGAGCTGGCTCGCTGCCTGGAAGAGGGTATCGTGGATTCCCCAGCTGAAGCCGATATGGCGCTGATCTACGGCATTGGCTTCCCTCCATTCCGCGGTGGAATCTTCGCGTGGCTGGACAGTATTGGTCTGGATGAGTTCGTGAAGATTGCCGATAAGTACGCCGATCTGGGTGAGCTGTACAAGCCGACCGATCGCATGCGTGAAATGGCCGCAAGTGGCAAAACCTACTACGGCGAAAAGTAAGGAGAATAGCGATGAGTTTAAATCCTAGAGATGCCGTAATCGTCGACTACGCGCGTACGGCCATGGGTCGCTCGAAGAATGGTGTATATCGCCATGTTCGCGCTGATGATATGTCCGCTGAACTGCTGAAAAAGTTCATGCAGCGCAATGACAAGCTCGATCCTGCCGAGATCGATGACCTGATCTGGGGCTGTGTTATGCAGCGCGATGAGCAGGGCTTTAATGTAGCTCGCTTTATCCTGCTGCGCGCAGGTCTGCCACACACTATCCCGGCGCAAACCGTCAACCGCCTGTGCGGCTCCTCTATGTCCTCCCTGCATACTGCAGCTGCCAACATCCAGGCTGGCGTTGGCGATGTGTACGTTGTGGGTGGTGTTGAGCACATGGGTCACCTGAATATGATGGAGCATGTTAGCCCCAACCCAATGCTGGGTCGCTATATGGCTAAAGCTGCCGGCTCCATGGGTATGACCGCTGAATACCTGGCGATGATGCACGGTATCCAGCGTCAGCAGATGGATGAGTTCGGAGCGCGCTCTCACCATCGCGCCGCTGAGGCTACCAAGGCTGGCAAATTCAATCGCGAAATTATCGCTATTGAAGGCCATGACGATGACGGCGTACCTTTCCTGGTTGAGACGGACCAAACCATCCGTCCTGACACCACCGTGGAAGGTCTGGCTCAACTGAAGCCGGCATTCGACCCAAAGCACGGCCAGGTAACAGCTGGCACTTCCTCTCAGATCACCGACGGTGCTTCTGTGATGCTGGTAATGTCCGCTGAGCGTGCTCAGGCTTTGGGTATGACCCCTATTGCTCGCGTGAAGGAAATGGCGCTGGCCGGTGTTGATCCGTCTATTATGGGTTATGGCCCGGTGCCTTCCACCAAGAAGGCGCTCAAGAGAGCGGGTCTAACTGTCGGCGATATCGACAAGTTTGAGCTGAATGAGGCATTTGCAGCGCAGGCGCTGCCGGTGCTGAAGGACCTGGATCTGCTCGAGCAGATGGATGAGAAGGTCAACCTGTACGGTGGCGCTATCGCTCTTGGCCACCCCTTCGGCTGCTCGGGCGTTCGCATTACCGGTACCTTGTTGAGTGTTATGCAAAACGAGGGTGGAAACCTTGGTGTATCCACCATGTGTATCGGCTTGGGGCAGGGAATCACCACGATTGTTGAGCGAGTTTAATCTCCCGCACCCCACAAAAGGCGCCTTTCTGGCGCCTTTTTTATTTTTTTCAGTAAAGTGTTGATGCCTTTAAAATGCTGTGGCACAATCTGCACCCCTTGTCGCGATGAGGTCTTCAAAAAGATCGAAACCCTATATATATCAATGGGTTAGCGGTAAGAGAGTTTCGGGGACGTGGTGAAATTGGTAGACACGCCAGATTTAGGTTCTGGTGCCGAAAGGTGTGGGAGTTCGAGTCTCCCCGTCCCCACCAAATCAAAAACCTTGAAGTCCGTGTGACTTACCCTGGAGGGGTGGGTGCGGGCTTCTTGTGTATTTGGCGGAAGCTCAAAATATTGTTTTGATGTTTCCCCATGAGGTTGCTGACTAAGTCTCGGTGACCCGGTATTCGTTGGCGCTGCGGCGCGATTACAGAGATAGTCTCACGAGGATAAACATGCAGGTTTCCATCGAAACTACTTCCGGTCTGGAGCGTCGCTTAACGGTCAACTTGCCGGCGGAAGTCGTCGATAAAGAAGTGGACAAGCGCCTTCAGCAGGCGGCTAAGACTGTTCGTATAAACGGTTTCCGCAAAGGCAAGGTGCCGATGAAAGTTGTGCGTCAGCGCTTTGGTGCCGGCGTTCGCCAGGAAGTGCTCGGCGAGGTTATGAGCCGTTCCTTCTACGATGCGGTTCAGCAGGAAGAAGTTAAGCCTGCCGGTCAGCCAAGCATTGAGGCAAAGCAAACTGCAGCTGGCGAGAATCTGGAATACGTCGCCACTTTTGAAGTTTATCCAGAAGTAGAATTGGCCGACCTGGCTGAAGTTAGCGTTGAGCGTCCAGTTGCAGAAGTAACTGATGCGGATGTTAACAATATGGTTGATGTACTGCGTAAACAGCAGTCTTCCTGGAAGGATACCAAGCGCAAGGCACAAAAAGGTGATCGTGTTGTGATCAACTTCTTGGGCCGTAAAGATGGCGAAGAGTTTGAAGGCGGTAAGGCCGAAGGTCACCAGTTGGTACTGGGCTCCGGCCAGATGATCCCCGGTTTTGAGGAAGGTATCCTCGGCATGAAGCCCGGTGAAGAGAAAGATCTGGACCTGACCTTCCCTGAAGACTACCAAGCTGAAGAGCTGCGTGGTGCTGCGGTAACCTTCAATATTAAAGTTACCTCTTCTGAAAAGCCTGAGCTGCCCGAGCTGAATGAAGAATTCTTCGCGGCATATGGTGTTCAGGAGGGTGGAGAAGAGAAGTTCCGCGAAGAAGTTCGCGGTAACATGGAGCGTGAGCTGAAAAACGCAGCGCTGAACAAGGTTAAAACCCAGGTGATGGACCAGTTGTTTGAACAGCACCCGGTCGAATTGCCTTCTGCCCTGGTCGCAGGTGAGGTTAGCACTCTGCGTGGACAAATGGTTCAGCAGTTTGGTGGCCAGATCAAAGCTGAAGATGCTGAGCGTATGTTGCCGGACACTATGTTCGAAGAACAGGCCAAGCGTCGTGTAGTTCTAGGTCTTGTTGTCGGTGAGATCGTTAAGAAAAACGAACTGTCTGTAGATGCTGACCTGGTAAAAGCTAAGGTTGAGGAGCTGGCTTCTACCTACCAGCAACCGGAAGAAGTAGTTGAATACTACTACAATAACCGCGAGCTGCTCTCTGGAGTTGAATCGGTAGTTCTGGAAGATCAGGTTGTGGATTTTGTACTGAAGTCTGCAAAAGTCGAAGAAGTTAAAAGTACTTATGACGACGTGATCAAACCGCAGAAGCAGGGTTAATTATCCCTTTATCTCCGAATGCATTGGCGCCCGCTTCAGTCGGGCGTCGTTGCATCTCCTTCCTTTTTACCGGCTGGCTTTATCCTGCCTGACCGGTTAAGCTCTGGAAACCTAATTTTCAGCACGGGCGCCTAGCGCTTGCATGCTGGCCTGCCGAACACGCCACAAAAGGAAGCAATGGTACCTATGGCACGAATCGATTATCCCCAAGCCTCAATTGACCCCTTAGCGACTGGTTTGGTGCCCATGGTGGTAGAACAAACTGCCAGGGGTGAGCGTTCCTTTGATATCTACTCACGTCTATTGAAGGAAAGGGTTATTTTCTTGGTTGGCCCTGTGGAAGATCACATGGCTAATCTGGTAGTTGCCCAGTTACTGTTTCTCGAAGCAGAAAATCCTGATAAAGACATTCATCTGTATATCAACTCTCCCGGTGGATCTGTAACTGCAGGTATGTCCATTTATGACACCATGCAGTTTATCAAGCCGGATGTGAGCACCATGTGTATTGGTCAGGCTTGCAGCATGGGAGCCTTCCTGCTGACGGCGGGAGCGCCAGGTAAGCGGTTTGCCACCCCTAACTCCCGGGTGATGATCCATCAGCCCAGTGGTGGCGCTCAAGGACAGGCTAGCGATATTCATATTCATGCTCAGGAAATCCTCAAAATTCGTCATCGCTTAAATGAGTTGATGGCCCACCATTCTGGCCGTCCGGTCAGTGATATTGAGAGAGATACTGAGCGTGACCACTTCCTGAGTGCCGATGAGGCGAAGGAGTATGGTCTAGTGGATGATGTACTTTCCCGCCGTCAGGCTCTTGAAAAGTAACACTATCAACAAAAATATTTTGCTAAAGGCGTGAAGAGAGAACCTGAGTTCTTTCAAAGTCATTTCTCAGGCAGAGGGGGCTTGAAAAAAACGCCAAGAGACAGCATCTTGCTGTAATAGCTGAATTAAAGGCCCTGGTAGGCCAGTGACCACGGAGTATTTTGATGACCGACAAAAGCAGCGGAGAAGATAGCGGCAAATTGCTGTACTGCTCCTTCTGTGGCAAAAGCCAGCAGGAGGTGCGGAAGCTGATTGCTGGGCCGTCAGTCTTTATCTGCGATGAGTGTGTCGAGCTCTGCACCGATATCATTCGCGAAGAGGTCCAGGAGACTGCGGAGGGCCCGGAGGGGCGCCTACCCACGCCGCGTGAAATCACCGAAATTTTGGATCAGTACGTGATTGGCCAGGAGAGGGCCAAGCGTGTCCTGGCGGTTGCGGTTTACAACCACTATAAGCGCCTACGTAGTAAAACTGGCGTTAAAGGCAAAGATGATGTTGAGCTGAGCAAGTCCAACATTCTTCTGGTGGGTCCAACTGGTAGCGGTAAAACCCTGCTGGCTGAAACCCTTGCGCGGCTGCTGAACGTGCCGTTTACCATCGCCGATGCCACCACTCTTACTGAGGCTGGCTATGTCGGTGAGGATGTAGAAAATATCATCCAAAAGCTGCTGCAAAAGTGTGATTACGATGTTGAGAAGGCCCAGCAGGGAATTGTCTACATCGATGAAATTGACAAAATTTCACGTAAATCCGATAACCCATCCATCACCCGGGACGTCTCTGGTGAGGGTGTGCAGCAGGCACTGCTAAAACTGATTGAAGGTACTGTGGCTTCTGTTCCCCCTCAGGGCGGTCGTAAGCACCCGCAGCAGGAATTCCTGCAAGTGGATACCTCTAACATCCTGTTCATCTGTGGCGGTGCCTTTGCGGGCCTTGACAAGGTGATTCGCGATCGCTCAGAGAAGGGGGGGATTGGGTTTAGCGCTGAAGTGAAGTCTAAGGATGGAACCAGTAACTTTGGTGAAATTCTGCGTGACCTCGAACCAGAAGACCTGGTTCGCTATGGTCTTATACCAGAGTTTGTTGGGCGCCTGCCGGTTACCGCGACCCTGGAGGAGCTCGATCGCGAGGCTCTGGTGCAAATTCTCACTGAGCCGCGCAATGCTCTGACCAAGCAGTATGCAAAACTCTTCGAAATGGAAGATGTAGAGCTGGACTTCCGTCCAGACGCCTTGGATGCTGTGGCTACTAAGGCTATGGAGCGCAAAACTGGTGCCCGGGGACTTCGCTCTATCATGGAGTCGGTGTTACTGGAAACTATGTATGATATTCCATCTTCTGATGATGTCGCTAAGGTCGTTATCGATGAGGCGGTGATAAAGGGGGAGTCGGCACCGCTGTTGGTTTACGAAAGTGAAAGCCAGCCGCAAAAGGCGGCGCCAGAGGAATAACTCCCCATATTAAAAAGCCCCACTTGTGGGGCTTTTTTTATAGCCAATTGTTATTCAAATCTATCTTTTCTGCCTGTTTGACATGCTTAACTACCAGCGGCCAGCCAGTATTCAGTTGAATTCGGCACAAATTGGTCGCGAGATTAGACTTGTATTCCGGGCTCTCCCCCCCCATCTCTAGCAACTGACGGGCGGTGGCCCAAATTAAGCTGTCAATTTCAACAGCAGCATGATGCCGCGCCAAATACCCAGTGATAGGGCCGAGAGGAGTTCTATGGATCAGTCATCCGACACCAAGCTTGAATATCCGTTATTGCCATTGCGCGATGTTGTTGTTTACCCCCACATGGTGATTCCGCTGTTCGTCGGCAGGGAAAAATCCATTGAGGCTCTGGAAGAGGCCATGCGCAGGGATAAGCAAGTGCTACTCGTAGCCCAGAGGAGAGCATCGGAAGATGACCCTGGCGCCGAGGACATCTATCGCGTTGGTACTATTGCTAGTGTTCTGCAGCTTCTCAAGCTTCCAGATGGCACTGTGAAAGTGCTTGTGGAAGGGGGGGAGAGGGTCAATATCCTCGATGTTGCCGAGCACGATAATCACTTTGAGGCTACTGTCGAGCCTATAGAAACTACTGAGCTGTCCGAGGGAGAGGCTGAAGCCTTGGTGCGCTCGGTTATGTCTCAGTTCGAGCAGTATGTCTCCATCAGTAAGAAGGTCCCCAATGAGGTTATTACCTCGCTGTCTGGCATTGATGAGCCGGGGCGCTTGGCGGATACCATCTCCGCGCACATGTCCCTCGAGCTGGCTCAGAAACAAGAGCTGCTGGAAACCTCCAATGTCAAAGAGCGGCTGGAGCATTTGCTCGGTTTGATGGATTCCGAGATCGACCTGATACAGGTGGAGAAGCGTATTCGCGGCCGTGTTAAGAAGCAGATGGAAAAGAGCCAGCGTGAGTACTACCTCAATGAGCAGATGAAGGCGATTCAAAAAGAATTGGGCGAAATTACCGAAGAGCCCAATGAAATTGAGGAGCTGGAAAACAAGATTGCAGATTCAGGAATGTCTGCAGAGGCGGAAAAGAAAACCCGTGCCGAGCTGGCCAAGCTGAAAATGATGTCGCCCATGTCGGCAGAAGCATCGGTATTGCGTAGCTACATTGATTGGATGTTGAGCCTTCCTTGGAAAAAAGCTAGCCGCGTACGGCATGACCTGAAGAAAGCCGAAGAGATTCTCGAGAAAGAGCACTATGGCCTAGAAGAGGTGAAAGAGCGTATCCTCGAATATCTTGCTGTGCAAAAACGTGTCAAGAAAGTGAAGGGGCCGATCCTTTGTCTGGTTGGGCCTCCCGGGGTTGGTAAGACCTCACTCGGGCAGTCTATCGCTCGTGCGACTAACCGCCAGTATGTGCGTATGGCCCTTGGTGGCGTTCGTGATGAAGCAGAAATCCGCGGACATAGACGCACTTACATAGGTTCTCTACCAGGTAAGCTGGTACAGAAAATATCCAAAGTCGGCGTTAAGAATCCGCTTTTCCTGCTCGATGAGGTCGACAAAATGGGTATGGATCAGCGTGGTGACCCCGCGTCGGCCCTGCTCGAGGTACTTGATCCAGAGCAAAACAAGACATTTAACGACCACTACCTGGAAGTGGATTACGACCTTTCCGATGTGATGTTTGTGTGCACCTCAAACTCCATGAACATCCCCGGTCCTTTGCTGGATCGCATGGAGGTTATTCGTATCCCCGGTTATACCGAGGATGAGAAGCTCAACATTGCCCAGCGCTACCTGGTACCCAAGCAGCGTAAAGCCAATGGGTTGAAAGAGGGTGAGCTGGAGCTTTCTGACCAGTCAATCCGGGATATCGTTCGTTACTACACTCGTGAAGCGGGTGTGCGGGGGCTCGACCGGGAAATTGCCAAAGTTTGCCGCAAGATTGTAACGGAGCATGTCCGTAATCCTTCGGACAAAAAAGCGATAGTGCAGCCTGAGGAACTGGAAGAGTTGTTGGGTGTGCGCAAGTTTGACTTTGGACGCGCCGAGGAAGAGAACAAGATCGGGATAGTTACCGGCCTAGCCTGGACAGAGGTGGGCGGTGAGCTTCTCAATATTGAGGCCTCTGCTGTTCCGGGTAAAGGGCGCATGATCAAGACCGGTTCTCTCGGCGATGTGATGCAGGAGTCTATTCAAGCTGCCTTGACAGTGGTGCGCTCGCGCTCCCAGGCGCTCGGTATTGGCCCTGATTTCCATGAAACAAGGGATATCCATATTCATGTTCCGGAAGGTGCAACGCCAAAAGATGGGCCCTCTGCGGGTATCGCCATGTGCACGGCACTGGTTTCCGTACTGACCAATATTCCAGTTCGTTCGGATGTGGCAATGACCGGAGAAATCACCCTGAGGGGAGAAGTTTTACGAATTGGAGGTCTGAAGGAAAAGTTATTGGCAGCGCATCGGGGCGGTATAAAAACTGTGCTGATTCCTGCGGATAACGAGCGAGACTTGAAGGATATTCCCGACAATATTCTTCAGGATCTGGTGGTAAAACCGGTTAAATGGATTGATCAGGTTCTTGAGTTGGCGCTTGAGCACAAACCCGAGTCTCTTACTGATGAGGAATATTCTGCTTTGCAAAAGCAGGCTGAAGAGCGCTCACAGAGATCCGTTCAAACCCATTAATCGCATTCGGGGTGACAACTGTCACCCCGTAACAATTTACAAGACCAAAATCTAACCACAAAATTGATTTTTGTTGCCTGAGGTTTGTCTTACCGGCCGGAAACCCGCATGGTTCCTTGACCCGCTACCGGGCAGTTGGTATAAAACGGGCCTTATTTGGCCGGCGCTAAAATTGCCGGTGGTTAGAAAGTTACGAGTAGGGATGCCTTGCCTGAGGGCATGCCCTAAACATATTTAAAAGAACAGAGGGATTAAGCGTGAATAAGTCCGAACTGATTGAAGCTATTGCTGAGTCTGCAGATATTCCTAAAGCTGCAGCTGGCCGTGCTTTGGACGCAATGGTTGACAGCATTACTGATGCGCTTAAAAAAGGCGATCAGGTTGCCTTGGTGGGCTTTGGTACTTTTGCAGTAAAAGAGCGTGCAGCCCGCACTGGCCGCAACCCACGCACTGGCGACCCGATTGAAATTGCAGCGGCAAAAATTCCTAACTTCAAGGCCGGTAAAGCCCTGAAAGACGCCGTAAACTAAGTTTCGGTGAACTTCGAAACCTTGTAAAAGTCGAAGTGCAAAGAGGCGTGTCAATTTCGATACGCCTTTTTTGTATCTGCTAACAGTTGAACAATTAGAGTGAAAATTCGGAGCTGAGCATGCTTCAGTCCATGCGCGATAACCTGAAGGGAACGGCAGCCATTATTGTTGCGGCATTCTTTGGGTTCATTATGGTCATTGGGGGAATCGATTTTTTTACCGGTGCCAGTGGTGGTGCCACCGACGCGGTCGCCGAGGTCAATGGTGAAAAAATCACTAATATGGATTTGCAGCGGGCCATACAAAACCGCCGCAGTATGATCATGAGCCAATACGGAGAGGATGTTCCGGCGGACTTGATCAGTGATGAGCAGCTGCGTGAACCGGTTTTACGCCAATTGATTTCCACTTCAGTCATGCGCCAGGCTGCTCAGGAGAGTGGTATGGTGATGAGTACCGCTGCGGTTAATAAGGCGATTACCGATATTCCGGCCTTCCAGGTCAACGGTACCTTTAACACCCAGCTATATCGTGATGCCTTACGCCGTATGGGGTATAGCACAGCTAGTTTCCCGCAAATTGTTGAGGGCGATCTGTCTTTGCAACAATATGCGGATAGCGTTACTGCCAGTGCCTTTACCACCAAGGAAGACGCTGAGCAGATAGTTGCAGCCTCTATGGAAGAGCGCGACTTTTCCTACGTTGTGTTGCCTGTGCAGGAGTTATTGGCCTCTACAGACGTTAGTGATGCTGAAGTTGAGCAGTATTACCAAGCCAACCAGAGTCAATACCAGCGGCCTGAGCAGGTAGCGGTTGAGTATATTGAGCTGACTCCGGAGGTTTTTGCCTCCAACATTGATATCTCTGAAGAGGATGTTCGCGCTCAATATGACCTGGAGCTTGCTAATTTTGGTTCTGATCTTCGCCGTCGTGCAGCGCATATTCTTTTGGAAGATGCAGATCAGGAAAAATTGAATGAAATTCAGGTGAAACTTGACGCCGGTGAAGATTTTGCTGAACTGGCCAAAAGTTACTCGGAGGATATTGGTTCCCGTGATGAAGGGGGAGACCTCGGCTTCACTACTGGCGATGTATTCCCGCAAGCTTTTGAAGAGGCCCTTGCTTCACTGGAAGTTGGGCAGGTATCTGCTCCAGTTACCACTGATAGTGGCACTCATTTTATTAAGCTCTTAGAAGTGGAAGAGAGTGAGCCGCCGGTCTTTGAAGAGCGTAAGAGCGCTATTGAAAATCAGTTGCGTACTGCGGCAGCGGAAAGAGAGTTTCTGGATGCCCTGAGTCGCTTGGCAGATCTGGCCTACAATGCTGAAAGCTTGGCAGGTCCGGCTGAGGAATTAGGGGTATCCTTACAAACTAGCGGTCTTTTCTCTCGCTCAAATGGTAGTGGGGTACTGGCTAATGGTCAGGTAGTAGAGGCTGCTTTTTCTCCAGAGGTGATGGAAGACGGCAATACCTCTGATGTGCTGAATCTCAATAATGAGCATTCTGTCGTATTGCGAGTGACTGACTCCAAGCCTGCAGGTGTTTACCCGTTGGAAGAGGTGCGCGAGCAGATTGTTGACGTTCTGAAGCGTGACAAGGCGAGTGCTCAGCTTGCCCAAAAGGCGGAAAGCTTGAAAGAAAGTTTGGCAGCTGGCGGTGATTTTGCTGAGCTGGCCCAGGAGCAGGGCTTGACCCTGGAGGCTAGTGATAAGACTCGTCGAGGTGGTTTCGGTGAGCGCGCTGAGATTAATAGCAAGGCTTTCTCTATGCCTGTGCCTACGGCAGGTTCTGAGGAGTTGGCTGTTTTTGCAGTGAGCAACGGCAACCAGATTGTTTTGGCATTGCGTGATGTGCGTCCAGGAGACCTCTCCCAGCAGAGTAAGGAGCAGCGCCGAGCCTTGATGCAGCAGTTAGCATCAGTGAATGGTGGTGCAGAATTGGCTGCAATTCGCCGTTACCTGTCTGATCAGGCCAAAGTGGAGCTTAGTTCTGCAGGCGAATAGCAGGTAAGCCTGTATAGGCCGGTCAATTTGGCCAATAAAAAACCCGGCTTTTGCCGGGTTTTTTATTGGGGTTAATACCGCTTGGAAAAAAGATTAGCTGTTATGTGCACTATCGACGAAGAGAGTTAAGCGCTGGCCGGGTTGTAGATATTTCGACTTGGGAATTTTGTTCCAGCGTAAAATATCGTCGATTTTGATACTGAACTTATTGGCAATTCGGTAGAGGGAGTCTCCACTTCTTACCTTGTATGAGAGTTTGCGAGTGGTACGGTTGCTGCTACCTGCCCCCCCATTGTAGGCAACCAGTGTCCGGCCTGGGCGAAGGGTGTCCCCTGGAGCCATGCTATTCCAGTGAGCGAGCTCCTTGACGCTCACTTTCAGTTTGCGCGAGATGGCCCAAAGGCTGTCACCGGGTTGTACTGTGTAGCTCGACCTCTGCCCTTGGCCAGTAGCTTGGCGCTGTTTCACTCTCTGGTCTACGGTGTACGCATACTGGCCCTCTGGACCAGAGGCGCTAGGGATAAGTAGGGTTTTACCCGCGCGAATATTGTTGTTTCGCAGCTTATTGGCTTCACGAATGGCTGAGATGGTTGTCTGATAGCGCCGCGCGATGGTAGAAAGCGTATCTCCGCGGGCGATAGTATAGCGTTCCCAGGTTACGCGTTGCTCTACGGGCAGTTCTTCCAAGGCCGACTCAAAGCGCTCTAGGCTATCTACTGGGATAAGCAGGTGGTGATTGCCATTGGGGTCAGTGGCCCATCGGTTAAACCCGGGGTTGAGTAGATAAAGCTCATCCAACTCGATTTGAGCAAGCTCTGCGGCTTGGGAAAGATCTATCTGGCTGCCAACGTTGACGCGGGCATAGTAGGGTTCGTTAGCGACTTCGTGTAGAGGTACCTTGTAATGCTCTGGGCGGGATACTACCTCAGCAAGTGCTAGGAGCTGTGGTACATAGCGTTTTGTTTCGCGCGGTAACTTGATTTCCCAGAAAGAAGTTCCTCGTCCTCTGCGGCGGTTGCGCTCTATTGCGCGACGCACAGTTCCTTCCCCAGCATTGTAAGCTGCTAGAGTAAGCTCCCAGTCGCCATCAAAACGCTCGAATAAGTATTTGAAGTATTTTACGGCTGCGCGAGTCGATTCATGTACATCTCGGCGTCCGTCATACCACCAATTTTGCTGGAGGCCGAAAGAGCGACCGGTTGCGGGGATAAATTGCCACATTCCGGAGGCTTGTGCATGAGAGTAAGCAAAGGGATCGTAGGCGCTCTCCACTATAGGCAATAAGGCGAGCTCAAGAGGCATATTTGCCTGCTCTAACTCCTCTGCAACATGAAAGATATAGCGGCGAGACCTCTCTGTAACCCGCGACATATAGCCTTCATTACGAGAGAAATAAGCAATGTAATCCCGCACCTTCGGATCTTCGGTGCGGTGATTGAGGCGAAATCCCCGGCGCAGGCGCTCCCAGATATCTGTAGGGGGCGGGGCTGCTTCCGTGGAAATAGGGGAAGATATCTCAAGGTTATTTGCAGGGCTGGTTTCTTGCGTCTGCTGACTTTCGCTATCGGGAGATGAGCCAGTCTCAGGTATTTGCGAGCAAGCTCCAACCGTAGCGGCCAGCAATGCTGCGGCAAAATTCTTGTGAACCATGTTTGATATCCGCGAGTAATTCTTTTAATTCCCACTCAGCTCGCGCGAAGGCGCTTATTTTTTGCTAACACTGAGCATTGGATCATAGCCTTCTGATTCTAATTAGTGGGAATAGTTTCGGTCAATGTAGATGGATAAAAAACAGACAGTATTTAAGGGCACTAAGCTGCTGGTCGTGACTTATGGGGTTATGGCCACCTCTATTAGAAATGGTCTTTCCAGTCGCGAAGGCTGGAAAATATTTCAACTTCACTGAGCTCTTCGGAAGTTTCCCGCCCCAGATGATGGGCACCACTTTGAGCAACCTCTGGAAATTGGCAGCGCAAGAAAGGGTTTGTTGCCAGTTCCTCGGAAATGCTGCTAGGCAGGGTCGGCTCGCCGGATTGCCGCAAGGTTTGGGTGTGGGCTAGTCGTTCACTAACCGCAGTATTTCCAGGCTCTACAGTATGGGCAAACCGAAGGTTGCCGAGCGTGTATTCATGGGCACAGTAAACAAGGGTATGTTTTGGTAGTTTGGTTAGCATTTGTAGGGAATTGAGCATCTGCTCTGGGGTTCCCTCAAATATGCGGCCACAGCCGGCGGCAAAAAGTGTATCGCCACAAAATAGATGAGGCTGCTGACTGCCGCTGGCAGATTCCTCTTTCAGAATTATCGCTAAGTGGTCCAGGGTATGGCCGGGAATACCTCGGACTTCAGTTGGTAGTCCTAACAGTAAAAATGTATCCCCGTCGGCAATTGGATTAGTTACTCCCTTGATGGATTTGGGGCCGAACACTGGGCACCCGTAATGCCTATGCAGTGTTTTGATGCCGCCTGTATGATCATAATGATGATGAGTAATTAAAATGCCACTTAGGGGGGCTTCCCCTAAGGTCTTGATTACCGGCTCGGCTTCACCGGGATCGACGACCCAGTGCTCACCATCCTTCTCAAGATGCCAGATATAGTTGTCATTCAATGCGGGAATAGGGGTTACGGAGAGCATATTTGTTCTGCCTGCCAACTCAATGCCGGAACGATATCATGGATATTAACCGAAAGGTGTAGAGGAGGGTGCTTACCTAGCAGCAAGCTTTCTATAGTGTCTCGTAAATGAATGATCGACATGATGTTAAACTGCATAGCATTTAGAGCTAACCACCATAAAGGATGGCTACGGGAGTGCAGGATAATCAATTTGATTTCTGCCTGGTTCTTAAGGAGAGTGAATGACTGATAAGTCCAGATCTCGTGAGTCGATAGAGTCATCGCTATTGCGCAAAGCCAGTCCGGCCCTTTCTCACTGGTTTTCAAGCAGTCTAGGGCATGAGATTCTTTCTCAGCAATTGGCGCTGACCCAGCCTTTGGTTGAAGGATTCTTTGGTTACCATCTATTGCAGGCGGGGGTTACTGATGCCGTAGATTTTGCCGCTTCTAGCCGTATTAATCATTGCTTTCGCTTGGCGGTTTGCCCGGAGCAGCAAGGGGCGGCTATTGTAGAGATGGAACACCTGCCACTCCCCTCTGAGTCAATTGATGTGGTCCTTTTACATCATTTGCTGGACTTTTCCACTCATCCCCATCAAATTTTGCGTGAAGCGGCGCGAGTACTGATACCTGGTGGTCACATGCTGGTAATGGGATTCAATCCCTTTTCTTTGTTGGGTCTATCACGCCTGTTATTTTCACGTGGAGCCTATCAAAAAGGCAATCAATTGAGGGCCGCCAGGATTGCTGACTGGATGAACCTACTGGATCTCCAGGCTGAACAGATGCATCGAGGCTTCTTCCGCTTGCCTTTACAGCAACGTGAGCTACTTGCTAAGTCGGCCTGGATGGAGAGGCTCGCTAACCGCCTGCGCTTGCCTTGGGGTGGCTTTTACATCATAGTCGCGCGCAAAGAAGTGGCGCGGGTGCGGACAATCAAGATAGATTGGCGCGCTGAGCGTAAGCCTGCCCTGGTAGCAACACCTACAAGTCCCCGTGTCGCTGCACGGGGAAAACATCAGAAGCGATAGCTCTGGGGGAGTCTCCAGAAGCTGATTTACTCCTATTTCTGGCACTGATTTTGAAGCAAATTACTATCTACACAGATGGCGCCTGTCGTGGCAACCCGGGTCCAGGTGGCTGGGGAGCTCTACTGGTTTACGGAGAGCATGAAAAAGAGTTATGTGGAGGGGAGTCCCATACCACCAATAACCGTATGGAGCTGATGGCTGCGATCAAGGCATTGGAAGCCCTGAAGCAGCCCTGTGAGGTTGAATTACATACCGATTCCCAATATCTAAGGCAGGGGATCACTGGTTGGATCAATAACTGGAAAAAGAATGGTTGGAAGACGGCGAGTAAAAAGCCAGTAAAAAATGCCGATCTCTGGCGTCAGTTGGATGAAGGTGTTGCCAGGCACCAGGTCGAGTGGCACTGGGTGAAGGGCCATGCTGGCCACCCTGGAAATGAGCGGGCTGACCAGTTAGCTAACCGTGGTATAGATGAGCTGTAATTCTGACGGGGAATGAGTTATGCGCCAGGTTGTACTGGACACCGAAACTACCGGCCTAGATCCCAAGAATGGCCACCGAATTATTGAGATAGGCTGTGTGGAGCTTGAAAACCGTAAGCTTACAGGGCGTCATTATCATCAATATATCAACCCTCAGCGACAGGTTGATGATGGAGCGATTGAAGTTCACGGTATCACCAACGAGTTCCTTGCGGATAAGCCCGTCTTTGCGCAGATCGCCGACGAATTTATGGCTTTCTGCGAGGGCGCTGAGCTCGTTATTCACAATGCCCCGTTTGATGTTGGCTTTATTAATGCCGAGCTAAAGTTGTTGGGCAGTCCACGCTGGCAGCATGTGAATGCTCATTGCAGTGTGTTGGATACTCTGGCCCTTGCGCGAGAAAAGCATCCTGGTCAAAAGAACAACCTGGATGCGTTGTGTAAACGTTATTTCGTCGACAATTCACAGCGAGATCTGCATGGCGCTCTGCTAGATGCGGAGATACTTGCCGACGTCTACCTGATGATGACTGGAGGCCAAACCGATTTGGGGTTGGCTCAGGGGGGCGATGGGCAAAGCTCTGAGGAGAGTGAGCAGGCAACGGGGGAGAGTGTATCATCGGTAATTCGCAGGCTTCCGCAGAATCGGCCCTCTCTCAGGGTAATCCAGGCTTCGGGACATGAGCAGGAAGCGCACCTGTCTATGCTTGAGCTGTTGCAGAAATCTGCTGGGAAGCACTTCTGGTAAGCAATAAAAAAGCCCGCTAAGCGGGCTTTTTTATTGTTGGTTACTCTTCTTGTCATTGGGCCATAGCTTTGAGGCTGCCGGCTAATACTGGGTATTTGCCGGCGAATTATTCTCTAGAGAGTGTAAACCACACAAAACAGAGCCACAGCACTGAGTACTAATGTATAGGGTAGTGCCATAATCACCATGCGGCCGTAGGACAGGCGGATGAGGGGCGCAAGGGCCGACGTCAGAAGAAATAGGAATGCCGCCTGGCCATTAGGTGTGGCAACACTCGGTAAGTTGGTGCCAGTATTGATGGCAATAGCTAGTTTGTCGAAGTGCTCCCGAGTTATATCGCCAGCAACGAGAGCCGATTTAACTTCATTGATATATACGGTGGCGACAAACACGTTATCACTGATCATGGATAGAATACCGTTGGCAACAAACAGTAAAGCCGGTTGTTGTTCAGGCTTTTGCGATAGTACGAAGTGAGTCACGGGTTCAAATAGATGTTGTTGATGAATGACTGCAACAATCGCGAAGAACACAACTAAAAGTGCAGTAAAAGGTAGCGCTTCTTCAAAGGCATGGCCGATACGAGCTTCTTGAACCACCCCATTAAAGGCCGTTAGCAATACAATAATCATCAGGCCAATCATGCCAACTTCTGCAACGTGGAAGGCCAGGGCGAATACTAGAACTAGTGCAACAAAACCCTGTATCCAGAGCTCAGCAACCTGGGCGCTGGTACG
This sequence comes from Microbulbifer mixtoriginis (SeqCode), assembly GCF_052466765.1. Lineage (NCBI taxonomy): Bacteria > Pseudomonadati > Pseudomonadota > Gammaproteobacteria > Cellvibrionales > Microbulbiferaceae > Microbulbifer > Microbulbifer mixtoriginis (SeqCode). The sequence goes on along the minus strand of NZ_CP174289.1, from coordinate 737,359 downwards.
TTTGCTTTCTTCTTCCTTGGAGAAGTTTACTAAAACTTCCCTAACCGCTAGGGGAAGCTGTACGCCGTAACCGAATACCTTGGTTTTTTCCAAGACTACGCAAGTTATTAGTCCGGCAAAGAGGGTGGGGATGGTCACTGGAGCCATTTGTAGGAAAAACTGCACAAATTCCCATCCGGCTTTCTCGGCAATGAGGAGATTTTGCGGCTCACCCACTAAGGTACACACTCCGCCGAGTGCGGTGCCGACAGCGCCGTGCATGATCAGGCTGCGCAAGTAGGCCCGGAACTGATCTAAATCCTCACGGTGATACTCGACCACATGCTCATCGTTGGAGTGATCGTGACTGTGGTGGTGGTGGGGTTGTTGTGATGCAACCCGGTGGTACACCGAATAAAAGCCAACAGCAACGGCAATTAAAACAGCTGTTACGGTAAGTGCATCCAAAAAGGCAGAAAGCACGGCTGCCACTGCACAGAATAATAGTGACAATAAGCTTTTAGAATTTACATGAATAAGGATCTTGGTGAAGACAAATAGTAACAGGCTCTTCATAAAGTAGATGCCTGCCACCATAAACATTAGCAACAAGATAACTTCTATATTCTCTACTACCTCGTGGTAAACCGCATCAGTACTGGTCATGCCCATCAACACGGCTTCGATTGCAAGCAGTCCGCCTGGTTGCAATGGGTAGCATTTTAAAGCCATGGCCAGGGTAAAAATAAATTCCCCGATTAGCACCCAGCCGGTGATGAAGGGGCCGCTGACATAGAGTAGGAGAGGGTTTAAAAGTAGGAAGGCGGCGATGGTTAATTTGTACCAGTCCGGAGCCTCACCGAGAAAATTATCTGCAAAAGCCCGGCCAAAACCGCTTCCAGACGCGGTAATTGCATTGTTGTAGGTGTTCATCATTTACTTCCATGGTTTACCCAGTTAAGGGCCAAATTGGAGTGTTGGAATTGATTGGCGAATAGCAGTGATATGCCTACTCCCCTTTCTCTTCCCCTTGCGGCAAAGCTGTTAATTTTTGTACTGGTTGTTTTTTGTGCGCAAGAACAAAATGCGTACAGACGCAAATATCAAAATAGCAAACGCTACTGGGTTTTCCGCAAAATTCAAGTAATTTAGGACTGTCTGCCTTATTGCCGGGGGTTTTGTCGAATATTCGGTGGAATTTGTCTGCGGAAAGGTGGACTCTTTTCGCTATTGGTATAAATTGCCGTTTATTAGGCCTACTCCACAGGAGTTGGTTGTTTTTTGTTCGGTTACAGGAAGAATGTAGTGGTGCAGGCAAAAAGTGAATTGCGCAAGATCAACATCACTTCTGTCAATGTAGTCAAGGACGAGCTGGTTGTTGCAATAGACAATGCCGCCGCTCACCTGGATAAATTTGCAGCAGATACCACCCAGAAACAGTCTTTGGAGCAGTGTGTCGCTGTTCTTAGGCAAGTGAGTGGAGTGCTGCAAATGGTGCAACTCCATGCGGGTGAATTGCTAGCGCAGGAAAAGATCGCCGCTTTGACCGAGGTGCTGGAGGGGCGCCAACAGCCTACAGAAGAGCTGATGGAAGCCTTGGGTACGGGTTTTTATGTGCTGGGTCGTTATCTTGACTTCGTGCAAAACCGAGCGATTGCGCGCCCAGAGCTGTTAATACCTTTTATTAACAATTTACGTGCGGCGCGTTCCGAGCCTCCTGTGCCAGAGAGTCACTTTTTTAGCTGTAATCTAAGTGCTTCGATACCTGGCCTGGGGGCTTCGGCGGTAATGTCCGAAGACCTTCGCAGTTTTGTGCGCAGATTTCGTCATATGTACCAAGTTGGTTTATTGGCACTGTTGCGTGGAAAGCCTAGGGGGCCCGCTTTCACGATGATGGCGCGAGCACTAGAGCGTATTGCCAGTATTACCACAGGCCGCCCCAATGGGCGCCTATGGCTGGTGGCTGGAGCGGCACTTGGCGGCATGGCTGCGGCTGAAATGCGGATCAGCCGTTCGCGGGTGATGGTTTTCAGTATGTTTGACCGCTGGCTGCGTGCACTACAGAAAGAGTGTGATACGGCCCTGGATCAACCGGCTCCGCCAATTCTTTTAAAAGAATGTATCTATTGGCTGGCTCTTTCACGCCCTGATAAAAGTGGAGAGAAACTGCTTGATGCTTTTTCTGCGGAGGAACTCGAATACACTGAGGATGAACTGGAAAGAGAGCGCGCAAGCCTCGGTGGCCCTGGTGCAACGGCTATTGCTGCAGTTGCGGGTGCCCTTGATGAAGAATTGTCTAGTGTGCGGAGAATGCTCGATGACATCGAGATGATTGGGGTATCGGGTATTGATGAAGATGATGGCCTGACTACTACCCTGCAAAAGGTTGCCGGCACCTTACAAATGCTCAATTTCAGGCGGATTGGGGAGAGCCTGCGTAATGCCATAGCTGAATACCAGAGCGCAGCAGGTGCTGGTGGCTCCGTTGCGGATGCAGCGTTGCAAAAGCTCACAGGCCAAGTGCTAATGGTAGATAGTACTGTGCGGGCGCTAAAGCAAAGCACCAGTATTGATCTTGATGAGTACGGTCATGCGGATATTGCATTTGAGTGCAGCCAGTTGGCCGAGGCCGAGGTGGCAGTACTTAAAGAGGCGGAAGCGGGCCTTGCCCTCATCAAGCGAGCGTTGGCGGCCTATGCAGACTCTGGTTTTGATCACGGGCATATCCGCAATGTCTCCACCACTTTAAATTCCGTTCGAGGGGGGCTGATTGTGCTCAACCTCCGCCGTGCCGCAGCCGTGGTTGAAGGTTTGCTGAACTTTGTTGAAAGCTCAGTGGATAGGCATGATGCGGCCCCTGAAGTGGAGCAGCAGCTGGATATTTTTGCCGATGCGATTATTAGCCTGGAATACTATCTAGGCGAAGTAAAGCTACATCGCCAGGCAGATGTTCAATCTCTGAATCTTGCAGTGGAGAGCTTGGCAGCGCTAGGTTGTCCTGTTGAAACGGCCTAACTTGAGAAAGGAGTCACTTTTTGGTTGATCGCTTTGAGCCTGCCGCAAATGTTTGGGAGGCTCCCGAGTTCTCCCAGCAAATTATTGTAGCGGAGGGCCTGGTTCTCTGTAGTGGAGACCGGTTCATTCACGAGGTGGATCAATTGCCACCTACTACTGCTATCTCAAGCCACTATCTCGGTGAGCTGGGAGGTCGCAGTTGTGGTGTTAGAGTACTTTCAGCTCAGTTTGAGATTCATGGGCATGACTGGCGTAACCTGCGTAGTCTGCTTACTTCGACAGAGGAGTATCTATTTGCTTTAGCTGGCCGAGCTCTGCAGGTGGCTTATTGGGATCGAGATCACCGCTTTTGCGGCCGCTGCGGCACAGAAACCCATTACCATTCTCTAGACCGGGCCAGGACCTGCCCAAATTGTCAGTTGACGGTTTACCCAAGAATTTCTCCTTGCGTAATCATGTTGGTTACCCGTGGGGAGGAGTGCCTACTCGCTCGCCATGCCAATCGAAGAAATATCACCTATACCGCGCTGGCTGGATTTATTGAACCAGGTGAAAGTGCAGAGCAGGCTTTAAGGCGAGAAGTCCGAGAGGAAGTTGGACTTGAGGTGGGAAAACTCAGGTACGTCGGTAGCCAACCCTGGCCTTTTCCGGGGCAGTTGATGTTGGGATATCTGGCAGAGTGGCAGGGGGGGGAGCTATGCCCCGATCCAAATGAGATTGAGGAGGCTCAGTGGTTCCACTATCGTTCGCTGCCAGCTATTCCGCCAGTGCAAACTTTATCTGGACAGTTGATTCATACGTTTTCCAATTTATTGGCAGGCGGATTGAAGCTGTAGACCTTCCGTTTTTAAGGAATTGGCAGAGAGGAGTTAAGTATCATCATGTATATCGTGATCACCTTCCTAATAGCGGTAGTGGCTCTGTTCCTCGTCTTTTGGGGAGCGAGGGTACTATTGAGTGGCTCTTGGGTGATGGGTTTTTTGCGCGGCTCTGTAGGGCTGGTTTTCTTTGGTTTGGCCCTTTGGATCGTTTTGGTTGCTGCGGATGTATACAGTTATCGAAATCTAGGTAATGAGCATAGCGTTGGCGTTGTGTCATTTAAAAAGATCGCGGAGCAACAGTTTGAAGTGAAGTTTTCTGATGCCGATGGTATTTCGCAAAAATTTGAGCTGTATGGAGATCAGTGGCAATTGGATGCCCGTATGCTGAAGTGGCAAGGCCCATTGATACGCTGGGGTATCGAGCCAGCTTATCGCCTGGATCGCCTGAGCGGTCGTTATCTTACCTTGCAAGACGAAAGAGTACGCGAACGCTCTGTGCATCAAATTGATGGCACAAATTATGGGGTTGATATTTGGCAGTTTGTGCGAGGGTTTGATAAAAATCTTCCTTTCGTTGATGCCGTCTACGGGAGCGCAACCTTTTTGCCCATGGAGGATGGTGCAGTTTATGAGGTGCGTATCAGTCACAGCGGCTTGTTGGCGCGACCATTAAATCAGCAGGCGACCACTGCCTTGGATGGTTGGCAGTAGGGCGGCTAAATAATTTTTAATTTGCATGGCAGCAATCTGGAGTATAAGTGGAATTTTTAATTGAATACGGCCTGTTCTTGGCAAAAATAGTAACTGTTATCGTTGCTCTGATGGTGTTGATAGGTTTTATTTTTGCTAATCGAGAGCAGCTTAAAGAGAGGGTGCAGGGACACATCAGTGTTACTCGATTGAATGACCGCTACGAGCAGTTTAAAGAAACTCTGCTCGAAGCCGTTATGGAAAAACACGAGTTTAATCAGCGTAAAAAGCAGCTAGCAAAGGATAAGAAAGCTGAAGAAAAAGCCCTGGCTAAAAAGCATAAAGCAGCGGCCAAAGAGAAAACCTCCAAAGAAGGCAATCTAAGCGGTGAGACGAAAGAGCCACAAGCTGATGCCCGTGAGGCAGAGAAAATCTCGGATTCGACAGATGAGCGCAAGCGTATTTTTGTCACCCACTTTAATGGCGACATCAAAGCCAGTGAGCTTTCGCGTTTGCGGGAGGAAATTACTGCAATTCTTCAAGTTGCAGAGGCTGGTGATGAGGTACTGCTCTGTTTGGAAAGCCCCGGAGGAATGGTGGCCAACTATGGTCTGGCCGCAAGCCAGTTGGCACGTGTACGTAGTGCGGGCATTCAGCTCACTATTGCAGTGGATAAAGTGGCGGCAAGTGGCGGTTATATGATGGCCTGCGTGGCAGACAGAATTCTTGCTGCACCTTTCGCAATGTTGGGCTCTATCGGTGTTTTGGCGCAGCTACCTAACTTTAATCGCTTGCTAAAGCGTCACGATGTGGATTATGAGCTTTTCACTGCGGGTGAGTTCAAGCGCACAGTAACCATGTTCGGAGAAAATACTGAAGAGGGACGTGAGAAATTCCAGAGTGATCTGGAGGAAATACATGTACTTTTCCAGCACTTTATCAGTGAGTACCGCCCCAACTTGGATGTTGCCAAGGTTGCAACAGGGGAAGTTTGGTTTGGGCAAAAGGCTCTGACAATGGGCCTTGTGGATGAGTTGAAAACATCTGATGAGTACCTGACAGATTGTGCTAAACATGCTGACCTGTTTCAGGTGGAATACAAAGAGAAGAAAAATATCGCCAAGAAAATGGGGTTGGCTGCTGAGGCCGGGGTAGAGTCGGCCCTGACACGTCTATTCTCAAGATTGAGCGCATGGCGTCATCACGCCCAGTAAGAGATGTCGACAAGGGCAATTTATAGGGCAGTTTGTCATTAGGATAAAGCAGGCATGAATAGTTCTCAGGAAAGGGAGTTTCGGGCCATTAGGGTGGAAGAGGTGGCCGCAGGAAAATTTGATCAACTACTGGTGAAGCGACATCTCCGAGATTTGCCCAGTAACCCCTTGTTGCTTAGAGTTTCCTATTCCTCTCTGAACTACAAGGATGCTATGTCTGCATTTGGAAACCGCAGTATTACCAGAGAGTACCCGCACACTCCAGGTATTGATGCCGTAGGCTCAGTGCTCGAAGACCAAAGTGGTAAATTCACGCCAGGAACTGAACTCTTAGTCACAGGTTATGATTTAGGCATGAATACCCCCGGCGGCTTGGCGGAGGTTACTGCTATTCCCTCTGAGTGGGCTCTACCGCTTCCTGAGGGGCTCAGCGCCAGGGAATCTATGGCGCTTGGTACTGCTGGGTTAACCGCTGCCCTTTGTGTGGACCGGCTATTGGAGGCTGGAGCCATGCCAGAAGATGGTGAAGTATTGGTCAGCGGTGCTACTGGCGGAGTCGGGTCAATTGCGGTGGCGCTGCTGGCAAAGTTGGGCTTTCGAGTAGCTGCGGTGACCGGGAAACTTGAAGCGGCCGACTTTCTCGCTGAATTGGGTGCTTGGAAGGTACTTGACCGAGATACTCTAGCGCCATTTGCCAACAAGGCCATGGCTAAACCCTTATGGGCTTGGGCTGTAGATACAGTAGGCGGGGAAACCCTTTTTAATGTGGTTAAATCCCTAGCATACGGTGGTGGTGTAGCGGCATGTGGTATGGCTTCGGGCGCACAGTTTCATGCAAATGTATTCCCTTTTATTTTGCGAGGTATCAGTCTGCTGGGCGTTGATAGTGTAGAGCTGCCAGTAGAAAAGAAAGCCGCGGTTTGGCAAAAGCTAGCTGGCCCATGGTATATCGGCGATAAGCTAAAACTTATTGCGGAAGATATATCACTTGAACAGGCACCGGAATTTCTGGCACGGTTACACCGAGGCCATGGCATCGGCCGCTATGTCGTTAATATGGCACTTTAGATTTCTTGAGTATTTCAGGGTTTATTTGGAGAAAAAATTACAGCTGAACAGGCGAATGACAGTCATATGCCTCTTTATATAAGTAATGGTGTTTGTCTGTGCCTGTGCTTTTCAATAGCCTTATAGCCAGTAGCGTGATTTATAGCCTGTTTCTGTTGGAAGATGACAGTGTCTCAAGGTAACGAAAAGTCCCTGATTCCGGTGCAGAACAGCGCGTTAGTGCTCTCGGGTGGTGGCGCCCGTGCTGCTTATCAGGCCGGGGTTCTCAAAGCCCTAGCAGAAGTTGTGCCCGAAGATAACCCGCGCCCTTTTAAAATTATTTGCGGCACATCTGCTGGCGCTATGAATGCCATGATGCTGGCCGCTCACCCAGGTACATTTAAAGAAGCGATCGAGAGTATGTGCTCGGTGTGGATGAACCTGAGTGTGGAGCGGGTGTACCGCACTAGCTGGTTTAGCTTAATTAGTAATTTATTGTCTATTAGCCGTTCGCTGTTTAATCAGGGTGTTGGGAGAGAAAAACCTCTTGCACTTCTCGATAATTCCCCCTTGCGTCAGCTTTTACTGGATGTAATTAATTTCGATAATATCCAAAAAAATATCGACGCAGGCCATCTACACGCAACTTGCATTAATGCGCTTTCATATAGTGAGGGCGAGTCGGTGAGCTTTTATCAAGCTGCGGATGGTGTGAGAGGTTGGCAGCGCTTTCGCCGGTTTGGAGTTTCCACCCGCTTGACGGTGGATCACCTGCTCGCCTCATCTGCAATCCCCGCAATTTTTCCTGCAGTAAAAATCGACGATATTTACTACTGTGATGGTGCAATTCGTCAAATGGCTCCCATCAGCCCGGCCTTACACCTTGGAGCTAAGCGTGTCTTTATCGTAGGTGTTTCCGATAACCGCTCTCCAGTTCACTGGGGTAGTCGGCGTAGCAATAATCAGGTCCATTCTCCCTCAATGGCCCAGATTACTGCTCAGTGGTTCAATGCTGCTTTTATTGATAGCTTGGAAGGGGATTTGGAACATTTGGATAGGGTTAATACCTTACTGGATTCTGTGGAAGAAGATAAATTTGCCGATCTCTCTCCTCTTCGGCCAGTAGAATCCGTGGTTATTGAACCATCGCAGAGTCTCGCCAGATTGGGAGGGAGAAAATTAAAGTATCTACCGCCGGCGTTGCGTTGGTTATTTCGCTCCACAGGTGCGACGCGGTCTGGAGGCGGAGTCTCCGCGGCAAGTTACTTGCTTTTTGAGCGGCCCTATATTGAGGAGTTGATTGAGCTTGGCTACCAGGATGCAATGTGGGAGAAAGATAAATTGCGCTATTTCTTGAGGCCTCAGCCCAAACTTGAGGTGGAGCGAAGAGGTCTCTTTGGTTCACGTAAAAAGAGTATCGAGGATCAGCTTGGACAGGGAGATGTTTCGTCGTAATTTGGACTGCCTGCTAACGATTTGAATTAAGTGTGATTTCTATCTAGGATATCTCGCTCGAACACAGTGTTTCTTGGTTTTCTAATTTTATTCCCTTTGCTTCAGTGGTTGAGTGCATCAGACCAGCCAAATGTCTGCAGAAGCTTCATGAACTTTCCTCGTGGTTCGGCCTGTAATACTAATAATTTTTGACTAGCTGGGTGCTGTAATTCTAATTTTACGGCATGTAGTAGCAGTCTCCCACAATTAAACTGCTGAGAAAAAAAATGGTTGTGGGAAGATTTTCCATATTTGGGGCAACCAATTAAGGGGTGGTGAATATGCTTGAAGTGTCTGCGGATTTGATGTCGGCGACCAGTTTTCAGCTGAATTTCTACCAGTGAATATCGGCTGGTGGGATAGCGATCCACCTCATAAGGTAGTTCTATGGTGGCGAGCCGCTGAAAGAGGGTGATGGCCTCCTGGCGGGGAAGCTCTGACTTGGAGCGTTTCCTCTGGTGTTTAAAGTCTGCTACCGGTGGGAGTGGGTAATCAATGGTCTCCTGTTCGGGGCAATAACCGCGGCAAACAGCAAGATATTTCTTTAGGGAGCCCTTACCTTCCAGTTGATGTTGGAGCTGAGCGGCGACCGCACTGCTTTTTCCAAAAATAATAACTCCAGATGTAGGCTTATCTAGTCTGTGAACTGGGTATAAATGATAACCACTTAGATTGCGGAGGTGCTGCAGGAGGATACGTGTCTCGTGACGGTCTATCTCGGAACGGTGAACGAGCCAGCCTTCAGGCTTATAAGCGGCAAGCAGGTGTTCGTCCTCATAGATAATCTCTGGTTCACAACTCATGGTTTGATCTGATACAGGCTCATATGTCGGCTGCTTAGTGTATTGCCGAAACGTGGTGATTGCATATAAAAAATGCCTCAGTTAATTGGTTATTAATACCTGATAGTAACTTGTTGAGAAAAAATACTAAAAAGTAGTTTAAATTTAGGTTGACTTATTACGGCTAGGCAATAAAATTTGTCACATAGTTTGTTGCCGGCATGAGTTGCTTAAAGCTGGCATTTTTTATTAGTTATTTCTTGATTGACGTGGAACGCAGCCACGAAGGAGCCATGAAATGCGAAATGTGGATATTAACAACCTGTTTTTTTGATCGCTTTTCATGTGCATCTGCTTGAAAAGTGATTGAGCTTTTCAAGCCAGAATTCTCTAGAGCCCTGGCATTTGCCGGGGCTTTTTTGTTTGGGCTTTGGAGAGCTTTTAATGATTTATTGGATCAATCCAAGGACTCTATATGCCTGTAAAAATTGTGCTAAATAAAAATGTACAGCAAGGTAGTGTGCCGGTAAAAATATATACCGATGAAATCGAGCCGCAGGCCTTGCAGCAGCTAAAAAATATTGCTCAGTTACCAATCGTACACTCCCATGTTGCGGCAATGCCGGATGTACATTTAGGAAAAGGGGCAACCGTTGGTTCTGTGATCCCAACAGTAGATGCGGTAATCCCATCAGCGGTAGGGGTGGATATTGGCTGCGGAATGAATGCAGTGCGAACTTCGTTACATGCCCATCAGTTGCCTGACAACCTGAAAGCATTGCGGGAGGCCATTGAGGTGAAAGTACCCATTGGACAGGGTCGTCACAAGATGATCAGTGCCAGGGAATCTGCCTGCAAACTTTTAGCTCCCGGTGTGGATAGGTTGTTTGGAAAACATCCTGGGCTACTAAAAAGGCTGCATCAGCCACAGAAAACTTGGGTTACCCAGATGGGGACCCTGGGTGGCGGCAATCATTTTATTGAAATTTGTCTGGATGAAAATAATGCGGTTTGGGTGATGCTGCACTCAGGCAGTCGAGGTGTTGGCAATGCTATTGGACAGCACTTTATCCAGTTGGCTCGAAAGGATATGGCAGGACATATACGTAATCTGCCAGATAAAGATTTGGCTTACTTTTCCGAAGGTAACCACCATCTTGATGATTACATCGAGGCGGTAAGCTGGGCCCAGGAGTACGCTAGAGTTAATCGGGAAGAAATGATGAAGTTGGTTTTGAATTGTCTCAAAAATCATCTGCCAAAATTTACGCTCACCAGTGAGGCAATCAATTGTCATCACAATTATGTAGTGCGCGAACGCCATTTTGAGAAGGATGTTTTTATTACCCGTAAAGGGGCGATCAGTGCGAAAAAAGATCAGCTGGGAATTATTCCAGGCTCAATGGGAGCCAAGTCCTATATTGTGCGTGGACGTGGTATTGCCGAATCATTCCACTCATGCGCTCATGGAGCTGGCCGCAAAATGAGTCGTAGCGCAGCGCGCCAGAGGTTTACCAGGCAGGATCTTGAAGAGCAGACTAGGGGTGTTCAATGCCGTAAAGATAAGGGAGTGATTGATGAAATTCCGGCGGCCTATAAAGATATAGACCGAGTTATGGATAATCAGTCAGACCTTGTCGAAGTGGAGCATACCCTGCGTCAGGTAATATGTATTAAGGGGTAGACTTCTAGTTTGTAGCAGTTTTGAAAAGGAGTTATTTGATGTGGCATAAGCCGGTTACTTGGCTGAGACTAGCAGGAAAATACCTTGGCTGTTGGCACTTGGCTGCCAAAATTTTCGATAAAGGAGAATGTATATGAAAAAAAATCCACCTAAGGGGAGTGGGAAAATTCGCAATTATATCGCGCGTAATCCACTTATGGGGAAGGGTGGTGCGCACGTTAAAGCAAAGTCAGGAAAACGTTTTTTAAATAAACAAAAAATGAGGGAGGAGGTGCGGGAGTGGAGGGGCTCCCGCGATACTTACTCTCTTGTAGTTGCAGTTCGTTTTATTTTGCCACTGACTCTTGCCGGTTTTTAGGTTCTGCCTTCTTCAGGCCATCCGGGGAGCGCTTCCAGATACACCCACTTTTTTTTGTAGAGTTTGAACAGGGATACTTCATGAATTACATGTTCCTGCTCATTTTCTGAATACCACGCCTTAAACTCTACCACCGATCTCTTCAGGCCAGCTTTGCTTTTAATAACCTCCAGTCTCGTCCACTGGGTCTCCAGGTCCTCCTGGCGAAGATCTGGACAGGTGTCTGGATGCCAAGTTTTGCGCAGATAGGCCAGGTTTCCCATCGCATAAGCGCAATAACGGCTGCGCATCAGGTTCTCTGCAGTATTGGGATAGGCTTGCCCAGAGAGGAAGAGGTTGCAACAGCTCTGAAATTTCTTACCTGAGCCGCAGGGGCAGGCATGATCCGTCATAAGTAACTCCGTTAAAGGGGGGGCGCTCACTTTCACTGGTTCGGTCAGCGCGTTTCGTAAACACTTTTTAACCTTGCTTGACGGTGACAGAGGTTAGCATAGCTTGATCTTTTGCTGGGGAGCGTTAAGATACCGACCAGCCGGTTGGTTTGTTGGGTAATCCCGGGAGGTCATGTGTCTAGAGTCGATAAATCTGCCATTGTCCGTGCTGCCGAAGAGGTGGTGCGAGAGAAGGGGGCACGCAAGCTCACTCTTGATGCAGTGGCTACCCAGTGCGGGTTAAGTAAGGGTGGTTTAATTCATCACTTCAGAACCAAACAGTCTCTTCTCAAAGCGATGTTGGAGGCAGCGATTGCTAGGGAAGATGCCAGTGCTGAAGCTTGCACCAAAGCTGGCGGTGACTTGTTGACCTCTCGGCTGAGTTCCATTTTTGAACTAATGGAAGATGATGAAGGCTTGCCCCGTTCATTGATTGCAGCAGTAGCCGAAGATCCGGCGCTCCTGGAACCAGTTAAGGTTAAGGAGGCTGAATTGCGCAGTGAAATCTCCCAAACCTACAAAGACCCCGAGTTTGCACAGCTGTTGATTCTCGCAGCCCAAGGTATGTTCTTTGGGCGTGTGTTGGGTGTGGTGGAGCCAGAAGACCCGATGCTCACCCGTTTACGCGAACGTTTGTTGATGCTTTCTGCAGATCTCACCTGATTTTTTTCTTAAACACGCTTTTTGGATGACGAATATGAAATTGTCGGTAAGTTCTCGTGCCCCACTAGCCCTGCTTATGGCAGCGGTGGTCATTCTTGCGGGTTGCTCCGGCTCGGAGAAAGAAGAGCAACGTGCTGAGCGGTTGTGGCCGGTGAAAGTGGCCACTGTTCAGAGCACCAATAAAGTGGCAGATCGCCAATTTGCAGGCAGGGTAAAAGCTGTGCAGAGCGTGGACCTTTCTTTTCAGGTTGGCGGTAAGCTCGATAAGCTAAATCTTCGAGAGGGCGAAATCATTCCTAAAGGCACTTTGATTGCCGAGCTTGACGATCGCGATTACCGGCGCCGGGTAAAGGAAGCCCGGGTAAATGTAGAGCTTCTGGAGAAAACATTGAATCGACAGCGCTCACTGGCAAGTTCGAAAGTGATTTCCCAGCAGCAGCTCGATGAAACCGAGAGTAACTTTGACCTTGCCAAAGTAACCCTGGAAAGAGCGGAACAGGATTTAGCTTATACCAAGCTGACGGTTCCCTTTGATGCGTTGGCAACACGGCAGCTTGTCGAGAATTACACTAACGTTCAGCCAGGCCAGCCCATTGTGCGCTTACAGAATATTTCTGAGGTGCGTATACAAATTTCTGTACCGGAAAAAATGTTGGCTACTGTCAACGAAGAGCAAATAAGCTCAGTGTTAGCGGAGTTTGAGTTTCTTCCGGGTGAGCAGTTTGCTTTGCAATACCGTGAACACCAAGCGGAAGCCGACAGTGTAACCCAGACCTACGCGGTGGAGCTGGGGATGCCGCGACCGCAGAATGTTCAGATCCTTCCTGGTATGACTGCCCGAGTGACGGTCAAAATGAAAGAGGGCAGCGGAGATTTTTGGATTCCTCTGGCGGCGGTGCAGAGTAATAGTGAGGGGAAACCCTATGTCTGGCAAATTAATGAAGATCAATCGGTTTCCAAGGTTCAGGTGGCTCTTGGTCGTACCAATGGTGAAGCCGTACAGATCACTAAGGGCTTGTCAGCAGCGATGAAGTTGGTAGCTGCGGGTGGTCAGCATCTCTATGACGGTGCAAAAGTTCGCAATTATGTACAGCACTAATTTTTTGCTTGAGAGCTCTGGCCCTGTGAACAGGGGGGAAATGTTGTGAAGATTTCTGACACATTTATCGAAAAGCCGGTTTATAGCTGGCTACTAATGTTGATTTGCCTGATCGGCGGACTCTGGGGGCTTTCGGATATTGGCCGCCTTGAAGACCCTGCCTTTACCATTAAAGAAGCGCGAGTGTATACCTTCTATCCCGGTGCCAGTGCACAAAGGGTGGAAGAGGAGGTTACGGAAAAGCTTGAGGTCGCTATTCAGCAAATGGGACAGTTGGATAAGGTTTCCTCTACCTCTAGTCCGGGAATGTCAGAAATCCGTGTAGAGATTAAGGATCAATACGCCTCCGCAGAACTGGCTCAGGTATGGGATGAGCTGCGCCGCAAAGTCAATGATGCCCAAAGTGACCTTCCCAGTGGGGCATATCCCTCGGTGGTCAATGATGACTTCGGTGAAGTCTACGGTATTTATTATGCGATTACCGGTGAGGGTTTTTCCCTGACCGAAATGCGTGAAATCACCAAAGCGATTCGTCGTGAACTGCTCGGTGTTGAGGGGGTGGCGAAAGTTTCCCGTTCTGGAATCATTGATGAAGTCGCCTATTTGGATATTGATGAGTCCCGACTCGCTCAGTTTGGATTCTCTCTCGATGATCTAGCCCAGGTTCTGCAATCGGAAAGCTCCACACAGAAAGTTGGAGAAATCGGTGGTCAGGATTTGCGCACCCGCATCGTAGTGGATAATCCTGCAAGTGACTTGGAAGCAATCCGTAATATTCTTGTGGGTGTACCTGGTTCAACGGCAATGTTGGCCATCAGAGATATCGCAGATATCTCCCTGGGTTATGATGAAAGCCCTAGCTTTATCGCCCGTTATGATGGAAATCAGGCGGTATTGCTTGGTATAGCGGGAGCTGAAAATACCAATATTGTTAATGTTGGTAAGGCTGTAGAGGCCAAGCTTGAGGAGATAAAACAGGCACTGCCGCTGGGGGTGGAAATTCACCCGGTTTATGCCCAGCACCAAGTGGTAGAAGAGAGTGTCGATGGCTTTCTGTTTAATCTCGTCTCTTCAGTTGTGATCGTTACCCTCGTACTCTGTGTATTTATGGGCTGGCGCTCTGGCGTGGTGGTGGGTACCGTGCTTGGTCTTACGGTTCTGGGTACCGTATTAATCATGAACCTGTTTGGTTTGAACCTGCAGAGGATTTCTCTTGGTGCCCTCATTATTGCCATGGGTATGTTGGTTGATAATGCTATCGTAGTTGCAGAAGGCATGTTGATGGGGGTTCAACGAAATGAGGAGCCCAAGAGCGCTGCCAGCCGGGTAGTGCGCCAAACATTCTGGCCGCTTTTGGGGGCCACTGTAATTGGTATTATGGCTTTCTCTGGTATTGGACTGTCTGATGATGCCACCGGTGAATTCCTCTTCTCGCTGTTTGCTGTGATTGGGATTTCATTGCTGCTCAGCTGGATTCTCGCTGTAACTGTAACGCCCTATTTGGGGTATCACCTGTTCAAACCCGGTAAGAATTCAGATTCTGAAGACCCCTATAATGGTCGTTTTTACAACATGTATTCCGGTGCCTTAGCAGGAGCATTAAGGCATCGTGGCCTTACCATCGGCTTACTTGTTGCCGTTACATTAGTAAGCTATTTTGCTTTTGGGTTTGTAAAGCAGGGATTCTTCCCCAACTCCAATGCACCGCTGTTCTATGTGAATTACTTCTTGCCACAGGGCAGTGATATCAACCGTACTGATAAGGCTCTTCAACAGGCAACAAAGTATTTTAAAGAGCAGGATGAGGTGGTTTCGGTAACGGCTGTAGCTGGTCGGGGAGCCGATCGCTTTATGCTCACTTATGCTCCTGAACCGCCCAACGCTTCCTATGGTCAGCTAATTGTTCGCACTGAGAATCGCGAGCAGATCGCTCAACTGATAGAGAGGGCAAAGGCGCAGTTACGTGAAGAGCAGCCTGAAGCATTGATTACCTTTAAGCGCCTGGTGTTTGGCCCTGGTGGTGGTGCCGATGTGGAAGTGCGAATTTCTGGTCAGGATTTTCAGACCTTGCGTGCGCTTGCCGTAGATGTTGAGCAACAGTTTCGCGAGAAGGGCCTGGAAGATATTCGCCATGATTGGCGCAGTAGAGAGCCGACTATCCATGCCCACCTTGATGATGAGCGGGCTCGCGTAGCTGGTGTCACGAATACCGATATTAGCCGGATGATTCAATTTGCCTCTGCCGGTTATACCGTGGGTGATTTTGAGAGCGGCGATCGTATTATCCCTATTATTGCGCGAATGCCGGAAGGGGATAGGAATCAAGTGGGTTCCCTGGAGGATCGCTTGGTCTGGAGCCCTAACGAGCAAGGGTATATTCCGGCGGGACAGTTGATCACGGATTTTGAGGTTACTGCGGACGAGGGCCTGATCCAAAGGCGCGATAGGGTTCCGACCATCACTATCAGTGCCGATGCTCCGGAAGGTGTTACTGCTATGGCCGCGTTTGGGAGAATTCGTCCCTGGGTAGAAAGTATGCAGTTGCCACCAGGCTTTAAAGTGGAATTTGGTGGTGAGTATGAAAGCTCTACCGATGCACAGAAGTCACTGGGTAAAGGCTTGCCGCTTGGCTTCCTAATCATGATCCTGGTATCGATCTTGTTGTTCGGTACTGTACGTGAACCCGTGATCATCTGGTTGGTAGTTCCCATGTGTTTGGTGGGCGTAGTTGTAGGCTTGTTGGCGACGGGGCTGCCTTTCGGATTTATGTCACTTCTTGGTGTATTGAGTTTATCCGGAATGCTGATTAAAAACGCTGTGGTTTTGGTCGATGAGATCGAAGTACAAACACATGCGGGCTTGCCAAGACTCACTGCTATTCAGCGTGCTAGCGTAAGTCGCTTGCGTCCGGTCTTCCTTGCAGCTGTGACCACTATTTTAGGAATGTCGCCACTGCTATTTGATGCTTTCTTTGCGGATATGGCCGTAACCATTATGGGGGGGCTGGGTTTTGCCACTGTGCTTACGCTGATTGCTATCCCTGTTTTCTACGCGGTCTTCCACAAGGTTAAACCTAATGAGGTGGAAGGTAATCTAGATGAGATGAATTTAAAGTCGCAGCCAGCCCCTGCTAAAGAGGTTGTCTCTGTATAGTGCGATGAGCCTGCGTTGATCGTGGGTAATTCGAGATCCTGCGCAATGCCTTTTTGAGTATTGCGTGGGATCATCCTTCCTTTCCCAGATACTAGTGGTTTCTAACTGCCTCCGTTGCGCCGGTTCATACACTTATCTTTTCCTTTCGCTGTTTGTAGGTAATTAATGGTTTCGTTTTTACCTCAGTTTGAACCGGTACATACAATCCCGATCAGTTTTCTAGTAATCTAAAGATCTGATTTGATTGGTAGTTGATGTATGAGTGTTCGGTCAATTTCAAGATTTTGTGTGTGCTTCTTTTTATTTTCTTTCAGCTTTTCTGCTCTGGCGATTAGTTATGAGAGATCAGAGTGGTTACCCAAGTGGTCTGATACAGATAGGGATTGCCAAGATACCCGACATGAGCTGTTGATACGGTACTCCCTTTCGCCAGTTACTTATACTCGCGCCAACGGCTGTAAGGTGGATACTGGGTTGTGGCTAGATCCTTATACCGGCAATTTTTACAGCAAAGCTTCTGATCTGGATGTGGAGCATATTGTGCCCCTTAAGTGGGCCCATGATCACGGAGGAGCTGGGTGGAGCCGTGCAAAGAAAAGGCGCTTTGCTGAGGATATCGATAATCTCTGGTTGGTGGATGATGGCCGCAATCAAAGTAAAGGGCACAAAGGGCCTGATGAGTGGATGCCACCCTATGCGCCCGTCGGTAAAATATATGTTCAGCGATTTATTTCTATAGTAGAGAAATATGGACTGAGCCTGAGTCGAGATGAATCTCGCAAACTACGCACAATAGCGAGTGAGGGCTAGCCAGTCTAAATGCCTACCGGCACATTGAGTGGGGAGTATCATCCCGGTGGTACAATTTCGGGCAGGGCTTTGCCTTTAATTGGAAATATGGATGGTTATGCGGGACTCCTCCAAATTGTTGGTCGAATATTTCAGGCGCTGCTATCAGGCGGATAGTCATGATTTATCACTGAGTAATATTGCCCGGCTAGCGGGTAATCGCCGGGTATTTTTCAGAGAGCGGGACTTTTTAGCCAGTGGAGAGTTACCCAGAGTGCCATTGGTGGGGACCTCGGCTACTAAGCTCGTAGAGCTAACGGATGCTTACCGAAAAGAGCGGAGTTTAATCTATTCGGTGTTCTTGATCTCTGGTGAACTCCCGAGCCAGCTAGGGCTTAGTTCCAAGCGTCAATTGTGTGCCCCGCTACTGTATTTTCCTGCCCGTCTTTGTTCTGACGAAGAGTATTTTGTGGAGGTCAACTCGGCTGATCTCCATATCAACCTTCCACTGCTGCGCTTGATCCTTAAGCCGGATATAGACTCAAGAGTAACAGATAGCTTCCCTATACCGAGCTTTCCGCTGGATAGTCCCCAGGTGGCAGCTATGGGGCGCTGGCTGGAACAAAACAGTCGGTTAACCGGTATTGAAGAGATTAGTCGCTGGCCGAATCTACAGACGGTTGATTGTGATGAGTTGGGTAGGGCTCCAGCTCTGGCAATAAGTAGTGCTTGCGCCCTAATTCTGGCTGATAGGTCGCGGGGATCGCGCGGTGTCCTTCATGAGCTGAAACTTCTAGGCCGAGAACGAAACTTTTCTGCTCCATTAAATTTGGCCCTCGGGGAGGAGGTCGATTCTTTCCGGCAAAGTGATAGTGAGCCGGAGATGTTGCCGGGGCTTTTGAGTGAGGCTCAGGAAAGGGCTTTACGAAATGCTGCGAAGATGCCCTTGAGTCTGGTTTCCGGCCCGCCAGGCACTGGTAAGAGTTTTACCATTGCCGCAATGGCGATTGACCAAATGCTGCATGGCAATACTGTTTTGGTAGTTTCTAAAACCCCCCAGGCCATAGATGTTGTACGGCAGAAGTTGCGTGAGGCCTATGACTTACAGGAAGGGTATGTACATGCGGGTGAAAAGGGGTTTATACCCAGCCTGAAATTTCATCTGGATTCTTTGCTCAAAGAAGGGGTTGAAGCTCCCGAGGTGAGCGCTGCCAACCTAAAGCGTGGTCTTAAAGTAACACTCAAATCAATGCGTAAAGCTGAGCGCCGCTTTAATGGAGCGTTAAGTGCCTCTCAGAAACTCGGTTCCGATGGTTTTGGTGCTTGGTTGGTGGCATTGAGATTGCGTATTTTAGGTCGGCAACTGGATACGGAATCACTGTGGGAATTCCAGGAGGTAATCGGGACCTTGCGTAAAAATTTTGAGAGGCATGCGTCTCGATTTATTAATGCTTACCGAAAAGAGGCCCTTCTAAATCTTTTAAAGCATGAAAGAAGGCATTTATCGGCTTTCAATCAGGCTCTCAGGGCTAGAACCTCCAAAACGCAAGCAGAGCGTTTTGCTCAAACGAATATGCAGGTTGTTTTACAGGCGTACCCAATTTGGCTTGTGAGCCTGGATGAGCTAAATGAAGTATTGCCTCTCTCCCGCGAGCTCTTTGATCTCGTTATCTTTGATGAGTCCACCCAGTGTGATATCGCCAGCGCCCTACCAGCATTACACAGAGCAAAACGTGCGGTTGTCGTCGGGGATGGCAAGCAGCTGCGTCACGTCTCCTTTTTATCTGTGGCGCAACAACAACAATTGTGGGAAGACCTGGGCAGCCCTGAAGAATTACCTATGAAGTTGAGTTACCGGGACCAGTCCTTGTTGGATATTGTCTCTGACTCCCTGGGTAGTCAACAGGCCGTTACCTTACTGGATGAACACTATCGCAGTCAGCCGGAGTTAATTGCTTTTAGCAATAACGCTTTTTATACAGATCGACTCAAGGTAATGCAGGCTAGACCGGTAGCCTCCAGTGAGAGGGCTTTAACTCTGCATTACTTGGAGGGAAAGCGAGCAAAAAGCGGCAGAAATCGGCTGGAAAAGGATTGGATACTTGAGCAGCTGCGTGAACATACTCATCGCTATGCCGACTCACCACTTAAGCCAACGGTTGGAATTCTTTCTCCTTTCAGGGAGCAGGCGGATTATCTGGCATCCGAAGTGGATAAGGCCTTCCCTGCAGAAGTGCTGCGCAGTTTCTCCGTCTTGGTTGCAACCCCATACGGATTTCAGGGAGAGGAGCGGGACCTGATGCTCCTGTCTTTTTCTGTAGACAATCAGTCCCTGCGTGCAGCGACTTATCTTAATCGTGCCGACATGTTTAATGTTGCTGTGACCCGGGCTAAAGAGAGGCAGTTGGTGGCTTATTCCATCAGCCCGGAATCCCTGTCACCTGAGCACTTGCTGCGCCGCTATGTTGATTTTGATCATGAGGCGGGCCTAAGTGCTCCACAAAAAGTCTTTCCCTGCGAGTTTGCTGAAGAGGTGAGTGCGAGCCTACGGATGGAGGAGGTCAGACATTGGGTTGCATTCCCTATCGCCGGCCAGCGTATTGATGTGGTCTGCGAATACCACGGCCGAGTCCTGGGGGTGGATTTGATCGGTTTTCCTGGGGAGTATCGGTATCACTTTACTACCCAGACTTATAAAGTGTTGCACAGGGCGGGGGTTACTGTTTTGCCATTACCCTATGCCAGCTGGAAGCGTGATCCAGAGAGCTGCCTTAGACGTATTCTTGCGGCTTTGAAGAGGGATCACCTTTAGGGTAGTGGGGGCTCACTCTTAGAAGTGGATACACAAAATGAAAGTTGCGCCGGGGCTGCTAGGCTTTATAGGAGTTCAGCTTGCAGTTTAGCCGAGTACGCCTATGAAATTGTGGTTATTAATACCCTGCTTTTGGGTGACTGCCGTAGCAGCTGTGGATGTGATATTTGTGGATGCCCAGCAGCAACAGGGGGTGCGAAGCCCGACCTTAAGCTTTTGTCAGGCGCGATTCTATGAGGAGGATGACGGCCGCCTTTACTGTAACTGGGCAGTCAATTTTCGCTATGCCTGTTTTGTATGGTGGCCAACCAATAAAATAATACCGGCAGGAGCCAAACTCTCTGAACCAGAGGTTGTCGGTAAGTGTGGTAACGGTGAGCCGGTTTATAAGCTCCATCACTACTAGCTATTGAGCGGGCCTGGTTGCTAGATTTTATAGCATGCTCTGTCTTCGAGTTTAGCGATTTACTTCCTATTGGTACTGCGTGATAGAGCATGATAGCTTCTCTATTGTTCGGTATTGAGTCCTTGATCTTGCAGTTCTCGCGCTTGCTTAAGGATTTCAGGCATGGCGCTGTCTTCCACCGATAAGGCATCAATGATGGCTGCCAGGAGATCTGCAGAAAACATGCATTTGCTCACCTTGCTGCGCAGGTTTTCCGTGGTCATTGAAATCCCTCTTTCGGCCAGGGCCTGGGCGAGATCCCCGTAACGCATACCCCGCAAAGCCATAGATGCGCGCACATAGCGGGCGATAGCCTGTTTGTACGGAGCCAGTGCTTGCTGGTTACTGAGGCTTTGCTTGTGGTCCATGGGCTCGACTCCGTTACAGTTGATGTCACTTATGTGGTAAATATTATCTTTGTGTGTATTATTTGCAACATAAGTTTGAAATAAGTTATTGACCGCCTTTTTTTTGATGCTATATTTGTGACTAATATTCCACAGCGAGGGAGTCGAGATGACCTGGAACCATGAGAATCTACGCCATTTGGCGGAAAGCCACACCGGATGGGTGGTGGAATCTGAGGGAGAGTGCCTCAGTATTTCCAATGACGAAGGAGTCGATGCATTCGTTTATGTCGGTGAGAAGCAAATCGTTGTCGAGAGCATCTTGTTCCCGGTCAGCCAGGTAGCCGACGTGGTCGCCCTTAATGAGTTGATTCTCCAGACTCATCAACTGGTTCCCCTGACGTCGATCGCCATCACCATGATTGGCGGTGAGCGTTACTATGTCGCTTTTGGCGCTTTGTCAGTGTCCAGTAAGGACGAAGTGGTAATTGAAGAAGTTGAAACCCTGTTCTCCAATGTGGGTGACTTCCTGGATTTATATGCTGATCATTTTGAAATGGAGGGTGTAGCATGAGCCTGAGAAAAATTTGGACTGCCTTGAAAGGCGCGGTCAATGAAGGAACTGAAGCCGTTGCGGACAGCCAGTCTATCCGTATCCTCGATCAAGAACTGCGGGAGGCAAAGGCCGAATTGAAAGCTTGTGATGAGAACCTGACTAAAATCATGGCCAAGCGCAAGCTGGCAGAAAGTAAGGTAGAGTCTCTAAAAGCCGATATTGAGACTTACAGCAACCACGCAATCAGTGCCAGCGAGAAAGGTGATGATAGCCTGGCTTTGGAGTGTGCCGAGCGTGTTACTGAGCTGGAAGCTCAACTCGAAACGGAACAGAGCCTCTTGGATGGCTTCATCAACTCTGAGCGTACCCTGAAAGGGAATATCTCCAAGGCGAAAATTAATGTCCGCCGTATGGAGCAGCAGATTGACCAGATCAAGGCCACCGAATCTGTACAAAAGGCCCAAGTAGCCGTTTCCTCCCGCCATATGGGGGCTAACAGCAAAATCAAAACGGCCCTGGACAGCCTTGATCGTATCAAGACCAAGCAACAGGAGCGCGCTGCGGAGCTGGAAGCTGCTGAAGAGCTGGCAACAGAGGAAAGCGGATCTGGTCTGGACGCCAAGCTGAAGGCGGCGGGCATTAAGCCCGGTGGCCAGGTCAGCGGCAGCGACAAGCTGGCCCAGCTACTGGCGAGCCGCCAAAAGGCCTGATCCAGTGCTACTTTATCGAGTGCGGCGCCTTCTGGCGTCGCTTTTTGTTAAGGCCAATATACTAACCATTCTTGTCGGCGTGCTGGGTTATGTAATGGGGAGTTACCTATTACTCAGTGCTGCAGGGGAGCATGAGATTGTTGACCCCGCCAACTTTATATATTGGCTGATAGTGACTGCTTCCACAGTAGGCTATGGCGATTTCTCGCCGGTAACGCCCGCAGGTAAAGTGGTTGTGGCAACCTGGGTGATCCCCTTTGGATTGAGTCTATTCGCTTTGGTGCTTACCAAGGTGGGCTTTGTAATTTCAGAGTTTGTGCATAGAGGAAAGAGAGGGTTGCGCATGACAAACCATGTAAATCACACGGTTATAATTGGCTGGAATGGAACGCGAACCCTTCGTTTGATAGAGCTGCTGTTATCGAAAACCAATGGTACAGCAACAGATATCGTGCTTTGTGTCGAAGCCGATATCGAGAATCCCATGCCGGGTAAAATTGATTTTGTCCGGGTTGAATCCTTTTCCCATATTGAGAGCATGCAGCGCGCCGCACTTATCGATGCCGCGCGAATAATTATCGATAATCCCCTGGATGATGTCACGCTCACCACAGCTTTGTTCTGTGACAAACTCAGTCCCAATAGTCATAAAACAGCCTATTTTCAGGATGAAAATGTCGGTGAGCTATTGCGCTCACACTGCCCGAATATTGAATGCATCCCCTCAGTAGCAGTGGAATTACTGGCTAAATCCTCCCTGGACCCCGGTTCTGCCAGATTACACAGGCAGCTACTGGATAGCACTTATGGAATGACTCAGTACAGTATTGAGTATCAGGGTGAACGGCCTTTGTTATTTTCTGCTCTGTTTGATCATTTCAAAAAGAATTTGTCCGCAACCTTGATTGCCGTGCGTCGTCAGGGAATAGTTAAAATTGATGTAAACCCCGCGTTGACCGATGAGGTGAATAGGGGGGATATGCTCTATTACATTTCTGCTAAGCGGCTTACAGAAAAGCGCTGCTTCGATATAAAAATGAATGAAGGAGAGGGGACAGGTACGTGTTTACCAAGCTGATTGACAAACTCAAAGGTAAAGATATTCCAAAGGTGAAAACCCCGGAAATTATGGGATTGCGACTCGGCGCAAGTTTTGAACTGGACCCATTGGCTATTCGCCTGATACTGGATGAACTCACGATTGAATCCTGTTCTCCAACGCAGATTATCAAAGCCGCCGGAATTGTAGAGCTCGATGGAGCCTGGGTTTATCGGTTTTATACCGATGACGATGCCTGGCTACAGGTTGTGGCAGAAGGCGGTCAAAGTGATGAGCATGTAGTAGACGTAAAGCTGTTTCACTTTTACGATACCCTCGATGTCGCCAATCAGCAGGTTTGGGACAGGCTTCTAAAGCAGGAAATCGGTGCGGCTAATTACCAATTGCAGGACCGTAACTATCAGAGAGTCTGGACTGCTACTGGTGATTATCACAACCCGGTGCATATGGCCGAGAAGACCTATGACGCCGATGGGGACTATTCCCTCACCGACCAATTCACCATGCTTTTCGAACGCGATTTGTCCGATCAGCGTACCGAATCCCTGTTCCTTTCAGCGGAAGAGAAAGAGGAGGACGCAGGTTACCTGAGTCGCAGTCTGGTGATTAGTACCGGTATAACTTTGACACCATCACAGCTGACTATTCACGGATAATAAGGAGATGTATTAATGGACCAGCCCTACGATTTGATGACTGGTATCCTCCATTTTGCGGCCTATTTTGGCCTGTCACTGGTATTTTTAATCGCGTTTAAATTTCTTTATGCACTAGTGACACCCCATGACGAATGGAAGTTGATCCGTGAAGACAAAAACGCAGCCGCTGCCATTGGATTTGGTGGTGCGGTGCTGGGTTTTGCCATTGCTGTTGGCGGCGCTGCCAGTAACTCTGTTTCCATTATTGACTTTGCCACTTGGGCAGTGGTTGCTCTAATCGCTCAGCTTATTGCCTTTGCGATTATTCGTTTTGGCTTTATGCCACGTATTGTTGAGCGTATTGAAGACGGTGAAGTTAGCGCGGGTATTATGCTGGCAGCTACCACTATTTCTGTTGGTGTCCTCAACGCGGCTTGCATGAGCTATTAAGCGGAGGTGAGGATGAAGCGTAGTAAAAATATTAATCTTGCGCGGATGCGCAAGGGCAGGGGGGCAAGTTTTGTTTTACGCCCCCTGGCTATGGGTATCACCGTGGCTCTGGTGGGCTGCTCCTCCGATGAAGAGGTTAAGGTGGTGTCCTCTGTCGAGGACTGTGTGAATAATACACAGCTCGATGAAGCCCAATGTGAGGCGGCTTACCAGAAGGCCCTCGCGGAAGCTGAGCGGACTGGGCCCAAATATGCCAATTTGTCCCAGTGTGAGACGGAGTTCGGTAGTTGTCGCGAGAGTAGCAGCGGTTTTTGGATGCCACTGATGACCGGTTTTATGGTCGCCTCCATATTGAATGATAACGACCGGCGCTATCACTCTTACGGTCATTACAACCCGGTATACCGTTATTCTGCCTCTGGCTCCCGCTATTATGATCGCTTGATGACCGCTGATGGTCAGGTTATCGGCCGCTACGGTAAAAACTCCTATACCGTAGATAAAACTGCGATGGATCCCAAGCCCAAGGTTACCAAGACGGTTTCACGCGGGGGCTTTGGAGCAGTCGCTTCAGCCAAATCCAACTGGGGTGGTGGACGCTCTAGTAGCAGTCGCTCCCGAAGCTGGGGGGGGTGATTGGTGCTGAGGTTGCCGGTCGGTGAGCGCCCGCGCTGGAAAGAGCGGGCGCAGGAGTTTGGTTTTCATTTTCACACCATGTATGGGGAGCCATACTGGGATGAAACTGCTTACTATCAGTTCACTTTGGAACAGATAGAGCAGGATATCGAGGACCCTACCGAAGAAATCCACGCAATGTGCCTGGATGTTGTCGCTAAGGTGCTTGAGGATGAGGCGTTGTTAAGGCGCTTCCGCATACCGGAGCAGCACTGGGATTTTGTCCGCGATTCCTGGAAAAATGGTGACCCCAGCCTTTATTCTCGCTTGGATTTTGCCTATTCGGGGCAGGGGCCGGCCAAACTTTATGAGAATAACGCCGACACGCCTACCAGCCTATATGAAACGGGATTTTGGCAGTGGCTTTGGTTGCAGGATAATGTAGATAGGCGGGCACTTCCCCTACAGTCTGATCAATTTAACAGCCTGCAGGAAAAGCTGGTTAATCGCTTTCGCGATGTACAGTTCCTGACCCCTGGTCGAGAACTACATTTTGCCTGTTGCAAAGATACGGTAGAAGACCGCGGTACGGTTCAATATTTGCAAGATTGTGCCAGTGAAGCCGGCATCACTAATCATTTTGTATTTATCGAAGATATTGGTTGTGATGCGCAGGGAGATTTTACCGATTTAGACGATCAGGTAATTACCTGGATGTTCAAACTGTACCCTTGGGAGTTTATGTTCCGCGAGGAATTTGGCTCTCTGTTGGGGGGCAATAACGTACGTTGGTTGGAACCACCCTGGAAGGCGATATTATCCAATAAAGCACTCCTGCCCATGTTGTGGAAGTTGTTTCCTGGACACCCCAACTTACTACCTTCATTTTTCGAAGATGAGCTGGATAAAGCTGAGGGCTATTCGGAGCTGGTTAAGAAGCCCATTTTCTCCCGTGAGGGAGCCAATATTTCAGTAGTACGCGGAGAAGATGTGCAATCGCTTTCGGATGGGCCCTATGGAGAAGAGGGCTTTATCTATCAGGCTATGCATCCACTGCCGAAGTTTGGTCAGAGTTTTACCCTGGTGGGTAGCTGGCTAGTGGATGATATGGCTGCGGGTATTTCAATTCGCGAGGATAGTAATCTTATAACTCAGGATATGAGTCGCTACCTCCCGCATATTATCCTTTAAAATACTTGCCAGTGTAATTTCTCTGGCAAGTATTCGTGTAAGTGTGCCACTTTCTTAAAGTAAGTGGCTTTTTTGCTTTAAGACACAAGTTATTTTAGATATTCAAAGCTCTGTTGTTATCAGTTGCCCGCTTAAAATCAATTCCTCAATTTTGTTGCTGAGCCTATCGTAAGTAAAAGGTTTTTGGATACAGTCGAGAACCCCATCTTTGATAACTTCCTGGACTTTGCTATCGACACTAAACCCGGTTGAAAGCAATGCTTTCACCTCCGGGTTGATGCGCTGCAGAAAGGCGAATAGTTCCTGGCCATCCATTCCGGGCATAATCATATCGAGAATCACCAGGTCTACCTGTTCGTAATGCTGTCGGTAATAGGTGATCGCCTGTTCCGCCGAAGCGAAAGTGGTTACGCTGTGGCCATTCATTTCAAATAGTGTTTTCGAATAGCTGCGGACAATGGCTTCATCGTCCACCACCATAATACGAAGTTGGCGTTTGGCAGATTGCGGTACAGTTTGTTTTTGCTGTCTACTTACTTTTGCTTCGGCAATCGGCAGGTACAAATTAAAGGTGCTGCCCTCTCCCTCAATGCTATGGCATTGTATGGCCCCCTTATGCAAATGGATGGTGCCATGCACTGCGGCGAGACCCAGTCCGGCACCCCGACCGCATTCCTTAGTGGTGAAGAAAGGCTCAAAAATTCTGCGGCGCACTTCAGGGGGCATACCTGTACCATTATCGCGAATGGTGATTAACAGGTAATGACCAGGTTGCACTTCAAAATCTGCGATAGTAGTAATTTTTTCAAAGGTAATATTACTACTACTAAAACGCAGAGTGCCTCCACTCGGCATGGCATCCTTGGCGTTGATGCCGATATTTAATAATGCACTTTTCAACTGGGCGGGATCGCCGACTACATGAGGCCGGCCAGCTTCTAGTTGCTGTTCAACGCGAATACGCCGATCAATGGTGCGCTCAAGCATGGCACAGACATCGCGGGTGATTTCATGGGTATTGCAATCTTTTAGTTGATAGTTACCTTTGCGAGCAAAGGTAAGCAGCTGCTTAGTCAGCTCAGCGGCATGGCGGGCAGTAGTGAGTATATGATTAGTGTATTCGCTGATACGGGGATCTTCTGCTATCTGCTGGATAACCTCGGCATAACCACTGATTCCATGAATCATATTGTTAAAGTCATGTGCGATGCCGCCGGCTAGCTCGCCAATAGCCTGCATTTTTTGCGCTTGGCGTAACTCCTCCTCCAGCAGGCGCTGTTTGGTGATATCGGTTCCAATACTGAGTATGCCTGTTGGGCAGCCACTTTCATCTGAAAGGATTTTATTAGTCCAGGCAATCCAAACCCTCTTGCCAGACTTGGTGATGTTCTCGTTAATGTTGTAGCGATGTTCTTGTGGATTATCGCAAACATGTTGAATGAGTTGACGTAGATCCCGGCCGCTGGACTCACAGGCGGGCACTATGGTGCCGATCAGGTGCCGCCCAATAATTTCTGCTTCAGAGTAGCCAAAAAGTTGTTGAGCATATTCATTAAAAGAGGTGATTCGCCCGTGCCTGTCGCAGCGCATAATGATGGAATTCGCATGCTCAACCAGTTCGCGATAGCGCTCTTCACTTTTACGTAAAGCCTCATAGACTTGCTGGGAATCCCGGCTTTGACTACTGGTGACATAAGTGGATGTGGGGAATACCGGCAAGCTGTTTACCTTGATCACCTATTCTCCTCCGGAATAATTATTGAGTATTTTTTCACCAGAAACTGCATCATGTAGAAACAAAAAAGTATATAGGGAACCTGGGGCCTTTTAAGAGCTGGTTTGCAGTCTTTGCTGACATGCCGACATTTATAAACCCTTTTGTAATTGTGTGTTTATTCAAATGTGATGGGTATCCACTTGCAGAGCAGATGAGTTTCTCGTAAATTCTTTGGGGCTTTTCTCCTCAGAAGCGAACTTTTCTTCTCTAAGTAGTGGCTAAGATCAGACAAACTGATAGCATTCACCGCCATCTTCAAAACCATTGGATGAATAACTATGCAGCTGCATTCTCGAGTTTTCGGGCGCGGCATCGCGGCTTTGCTTTGTGCCTCGCTGTTGGTGTCTGCCTGCGGAGAGAAGAAAGCCGGGAGTGAGCAGAGATCCCTGGATTTTGCTCGCCTGGATGCTTTCCCTTCAACTTATTCTGTTACTCAGTCTCGGCCAGTGCTGATTCAGGATGCCACTTTGCTTACTGGGACTGGGGAGCAATTAGAGAACACAGACCTTTTATTGAAAGGCGGAAAGATTGCAAAGATCGGTCAAGATCTTGAGGCTCCCAAGGACGCCCTGGTGGTTGATGGCAAAGGTAAGTGGGTGACCCCCGGAATTATCGATGTGCACTCTCACCTGGGAGATTATCCTGCCCCCTCTATTGAGTCCTCTCAGGATGGCAATGAGATGACATCCCCCAACACCGCGCAGGTATGGGCGGAACACTCTGTATGGACACAGGATCCCCAGTTCCCCTTAGCCCTGGCTGGCGGTGTGACCACATTGCAGATCCTACCGGGCTCTGCCAACTTGTTCGGTGGCCGCAGTGTAACCCTCAAAAATGTACCGGGTCGCAGCGTACAGGACATGAAATTTCCCGGTGCGCCCTACGGTCTGAAGATGGCCTGTGGCGAGAACCCTAAGCGTGTTTATGGTGGTAAAGGTACTTCCCCCTCAACCCGTATGGGTAATGTAGCTGGCTACCGCAATGCCTGGATTGAGGCCAGCAATTATAAGAAGAAGTGGGAGGAATATGTAGAGAAGGGTGGAGATGAACCAGAGCGAGACCTGGGCCTAGAGACCCTGGCAGGCGTTCTGAACGGCGATATCCTGGTACACAATCACTGCTATCGCGGAGAGGAAATGGCGGTGATGATGGATGTCGCCAAGGAGTTCGATTTCCAGATCTCTACGTTCCACCACGCAGTAGAAGCATACAAAGTCGCCGACCTGCTGGCGGAGAACAATGTATGTGCTGCGATGTGGGCTGACTGGTGGGGCTTTAAGCACGAAGCCTTCGATATGACAGAGGCAAATATTGCTATCGTCGATCAGGCCAAGGCCTGTGCAATGATTCACTCGGATTCCGGTGTGGGCGTTCAGCACCTGAATGAAGAAGTTGCTAAAGCGATGACCGCAGGCCAGCGCGCTGGTTTCGATATTCAGCCAAAAGATGCTGTGACCTGGATGACTATGAACCCCGCTAAGGCACTGGGTATCGATAAGCAAACCGGCAGCCTCGAGAAGGGTAAGATGGCCGATGTCGTTATTTGGTCTGGCAACCCGTTCAGTGTTTATACCCATGTTGATCAGGTCTTTATCGATGGGGAGTTGATGTTCGATCGCTCCGATAAAAAGCGCCAACCGCGCAGTGATTTTGAGCTTGGTATTCTCAATGCAGAGGGAGAGCGACTGTGAAAAAAATAGCTGTATTCTATGCGCTGGCCCTGGGGGTTTTGACAGCAGGGGCTCAGGCGCAAAGTATCCTGATTAAGGGCGGCAAGGTACACACTCTGGCTGATATGGGCACACTGGAATCTGCCGATGTGCTGGTAGTGGACGGTAAAGTGGAGCAGGTGGCTCCCTCGCTGAATATGCCTGCCGACCGGGTAATTGATGCGAAAGGCAAGGTGGTGACTCCTGGAGTTATTGCTCCCATTTCTGAATTGGGGCTGGTGGAGATCAGCGCAGCCAGTGGCACCAACGACCATGCGGTAACTGGTGAGAGTATCGGCAGCGCCTTCAATCCTGTACCCGCATACAACCCCAAATCTACATTGATCCCTTTTAACCGGGCTGGTGGTGTTACCAGCGCAGTGGTGTTTCCAGCTATCAGTACTTGGGATAGCGCTGCGGTAGAGGCTCAGAGAGTGTTTGCCGGACGCGGCTTTGCTATCAAACTCAATGGTGAGTTCGATAGTGTCGAGGCGGAAGATGTTGCCCAGAAGGCTTATTTGGGTGAGGCCGGTGCTCAACTGGCCGGTGGTAGCCGTGCAAACGCCTATGCGAAAATTGAGAATGCCTTGAATGAGGCTAAGGAGTACCGTGACAATCGTGCAGCGATTCGTCTGGGAGAGTGGCGAGAGCTGAATTATAGTCTTGCGGATCTCGAGGCCTTACAGCCGGTGATTAATGGAACGGAACCGCTATTAATTACAGCTAATCGTGCCAGCGATATCCTTGCGGCTATTGAGTTGGCTAAGACTTACAATGTAAAGCTGGTGCTGCTGGGGGTGGCTGAAGGTTGGATGGTGGCGGAGCAGCTGGCCCAAGCTCAGGTGCCTGTCGTGATTGATGCGATTAACAACCTGCCCATTTCTTTCTCCAGCCTTGGCGCCCGCCTGGATAATGCTGCTTTGTTAACCAAAGCTGGTGTGAAAGTTGCCATTAGTGGTCCCGACTACGCTTCTACCCACAATGTATACCTCTCACGTCAGTCTGCTGGTAATGCTGTTGCCCACGGGTTGTCCCACGAGGAGGCTCTGAAGTCTATCAGTACAAATGTGGCAGATATCTTTAGCCTTAGTGGCGGTACCCTGGAGAAAGGGGCCGATGCTGATATTGTAGTTTGGAGCGGTGATCCACTGGAAGTAACCAGCTACCCTGAACAGGTACTGATTGAGGGGGAGCCCCAATCTTTGGTTACTCGTTCAACCCGCCTGCGCGATCGTCATCTTAAGCCGAGCAAGGGGCACGACTTTGGCTATCGCAATTAACTAGTGCTTAGTTTGTGAGCAGATGAAGAGCGGGCAAAGCCCGCTCTTTTTTTGTGTGACGAAAAATGAACAAAAAGGTCCAGCCACTTGTTTAGCATTGGTGTGGTGAGCTGTGTGGTGATAGAGATATATTTACATCTCGTATTAATAAGAAAAAGGAAAATGCCATGGTAAATATTACAGCGCTGTATGCCAGCCTCTGTGCAATCCTCATTATCTACTTGGCAGGCCGGGTCGTTCAATTTCGTCGCACTAAGCGAGTAGGTATTGGCACTGGCGAGGATCGTCATAATGAGATTCGTGTGCGCGTGCACGCGAATGCGGTTGAATATACCCCCATCGCATTATTGCTCTTGTTGCTTGCGGAGCTAGGGGGCTTATCTGCACTGTGGTTGCATGTCTTTGGAATCGCCTTTTTTCTATCCCGCATTTTCCACGCTTATGGCCTGACAGCGGGTAAGGGAGGTACCCATGCCGGACGCTTTTGGGGCACATTAATCAGTTGGCTGGTGATATTAATACTCGCAGTGATCAATATTGTGATATCGATAAGATCTCTGTAAAAGCGCTTGTCGCAATAGAGGATTTTTTAGGTGATCTGGAACGATTAACGATCTTTATGCGGTGGGAGGCTTCAGCTAAATACTGAAGCCCAGCAAAAAAGCCCGGTTGAACCGGGCAGAGTACAGGGATGAAACTTTAAATTACTACCAGAAAATTTCTTCTGGCAGTTTTACTGGTTTGCAGCAAAGGGAGTAACGGTCTCGTCGGAGGACTCTTCACCGCTCTCATCTTCTTCCAGCAGAACTTCTGGTTTGCCTTTGCAGGCTTTGGCCAGGGCATCGCGACGCTTGGCCAGCAACAGGCCGATCTCTTCGCTCACCTGCTCATCAATACCTTCAATACTGCGCTCAATGAGCGTGGTAATGTTGGCTGCAAGCTCCAGCATCTTATCGTGTTCTTCAGCATCTTTTTTGTTGTCGAACATTGCTCCGTCTCGATCGCATTTCCAAACAGCTACTACGGCCATGATATGCCTCCCAATTGCCTTTAAGACATTCCAGTTTGCTTGTATGGCTATACGGTAACTGTATAAATATTCAGTGTCAATGGTGGTTGGAACTGAAGTGGCGGAGGTTTCGTTGCGCTCAAGAGAGTGGCTATTGCGATGATTCGTCTTTAGGAAGCTGTCGTAACTGTCATAATGCGCCACTGCAGCCGGATGTACTCCCCCCAGGCATCCAGGCTGCAACCTCCGCACTGTGCAGGCCCGTTTGCGGGCCTGTTTTTTTGGAGTGCCTAATCATCATTCTTGCGGGGGTAAGTTTCGATTTTGGCACGCCTGTACGGAGAAGGTGCTTAGGTCCTACCCACTAAATAGTGAATACCAAACGTGCGGCCAAGCCAATCAGGAGCAGACCAAACAGCTGCTGGATGCGGTGGCCGAGGTGCTTGCTAACCAGTTGACGTTTGCGGCTGGCATGAACTGCCAGGGCAACGATGCAATACCAGAGTGTATCGACTCCTGAAACCATGGCAGCCATTCCGAGCTTGGTCGTGAGAGCCTGCTGCTCAGATACGAACTGGCTGAATAGGGCAGTAAAGAATACCGCGATCTTGGGATTAAAAAAGGCCACCCCGAAACCTTGTACGATCGAGCGGCGAACACTCATGTGGGGGGCTTCCAACTGGGTCGTTCCTGAGCCGGGAGCCGGGGCTCGGAAGGCCTTCCAGCCCAGGTATACCAACATGGCTGCACCGGCCCATTGCAGAATACTGAATAGTAGTGGAGAGCTGGTAATCAGTACTGCGAGGCCAAAGGCTGTCAGCGCAGCGTAAACGGCAACGCCCGCGCCGTGCGCAATTGCGCTGGCGAGGCCCTGCCGAAGACCGGAGGCGGAACAGCGCATTACGATAAGCAGGCTAGGGCCTGGTGACATTGCGCCTAGGGCACAGATACCTGCAAGTGATAACCATCCGAGTAAATCCATTATTTAAAGCCGCCCCCTTGTGCCAGCCAGTGCTTTTCTTCTTCAGTGGAATTGCGGCCTAAGGCCGCATTGCGATGCGGATAGCGGCCAAACTGCTCGATAATCGCCTGGTGGGCCAGGGCGTATCGATAGTGGGTGGCGAGATAAGGGGCGATGGACTCATCATCCCCGTACTGCTTCTGCAACTGGGCGAAGTATGCCACGGAGCGCTGTTGGATAGCGGAGTTTTCACTGTGCTCAAGTGGCATGCCGACAAAAATCTGCTGAAACAGCCCAAGTTTTTGCTCATCTGCCCTCTGTAGAATCGACTCGGTGATATCGAGAGCCAGTGGGTCCCCCTCAAAGGCCAGAGGGTTACCGCGGTGGATATTGCGGGCGAATTGATCGCATAACAGCAACAGGGCCAGCTCGCCCTCCAGACTTTGGCGCCAGTGATCCAGCTTTCCCTCAAGGGCCATATTGGTGATTTCGGTAAAGTCTTCAGCCATTTGCTTGTCCAGCTTTGGGTCTGCCGAAAACCACCGCTTCTGCCGCTCAGGTGTAGGGCGGTAATTTAAAGCGGGATCACCAAACCAAAAGATCAGTATTTCCTTAATACCGGTCATCTACGAGCTCCCCAATGGTTACAGGCCGATTATTGCGACTTTTGTACTTATTGGTCCAGTAGCCATAGGAAGTAGTCCTTCTACAAAATGTTTAAAAAAATATTTTTGCGCCTGCATCCAAAATCGGTTCTGGCTCCGTCATAGAGGTGTGCAAGGAAAAGCGATCTGGAGGTCACAATGTTTACTGCGGGATCATTTAAGAAGGTACAATTTTGCGCCGTACTGATTTTGGCGCTTGGCGGCATGCAGGCCGGAGCGGCGGAGCTGGGATTCTCGGTGGATGATATTCATCGTCAGCTTACTGAGAAAACAGACCAGCACTTTATGCAAAAGCTCAATGAATGTAAGTCAGGCAGTGAGGTTGAAGGCAGCGGGCTTCCCTACCCGGTGCGGATTGCCGAGGAGAGAGCTCCCCAAGGCGCCACCCCCGGACCTTACAGCCGAGGCCGCATGACAGTGATGTAGCGTGCAGGGCTTCCCCGGGCCGACGGTTAAACAGTACAAGAAAGACAACGATTAGAGAGTAACTAATGAGAGCGAGAAATTCACAACCCCTGCGGGTAGCTACCTACTGGTTGGCGGCGCTGGCAGCTACTTTTGCCGCGATGGGCAGCTGGGCACAGGATGACAGCAGCACAATACCCAACCCGCCAAAGCCGCCGGCAATGGAAAGTGAGGGATCTAAGCCAGATACGCGTGTACGCATCATGCGTGATGAGGAGGGGGTGCTCACCATCAAAACCCAGGGAGAGGACGGCGAGCGCAGTGAGGTCCAGGTGGACTTGGGAGCTGAGTTCGGAGGCCCTCTGAGCCAGCGCATTATCGAGAAACTGGAGCGCAAGGGGATTCTCGATGAGCGGGGACAGGTGGCTGAAGAGGCGCTAGATAGTGTGCCAGACAATGTGCAGATTGGCCTGTCAAAAAAATATGGCTCTTCACATGAGGGTTGGGAAGAGTCTCAATCAGATTCTGGCTTCCACCAAGTGGTGACTTTACCAATTCTGGCCTTACTTTGTGTGTTCGGTATGCCGGTGTTGATCGTGTGGCTGGTAACTCGCAATAGCTACAGGAAGAAACAGCTGGTGATGGAAAATATCAATAACATGGTGGCCGATGGTCGGGATGTGCCGCCTGAGATGTTGGATATGCTGGAAGATAGCAGCCCTAAGAATACTGGGGACAGAGGGATTACTCTAATCGCAGTGGGTGCTGCAGTGTTTATCTGGCTCACTTCCCTTGCAGGATTTGGGGTAGGTAGTCTGGGCTTGATCCCACTGTTTATCGGCCTGGCCCGCTTTATCAACTGGAAGCTCGATACTAAGCAGGCGTAGGGACCGAAATATGGACCTCAATGATGAGGATTTGATCAGGCGCACCGTCAAAGACGGGGACCAGCGGGCATATGCCCAGCTGGTGCGTCGCTATCAATCCCAGCTGCGATTCTCGCTCCGCAAGCTGTGTGATGGCGATCAGGGCCTGGCCGATGATATGGCGCAAGAGGCCTTTATTAAGGCCTATAAGGCGCTGCCGGCATTTCGGGGAGATGCCCGCTTTAGCACCTGGTTGTACCGGATCGCCTACAATCTCGTCATGAGCCACAAACGCAAGAACGCCCCAGAAGTGGATCAGGAGGCGGTCGATCGGGCCCAGGCGGAAGAGTCGGTTGAAGAGTCTCAGCGCCTGGGGATGGCCCGGGACCTGAACTCCGCAATGGACTCTTTAAGCGATGCCCAACGCCAGGCGATACACTTGTGCATGCAGCGGGGCTTCTCCCATGAGGAAGCGGCAAGTATTATGAAGTTGCCGCTAGGTACGGTAAAATCCCATGTCAACCGCGCGCGAGCAAAGCTACAGAGCTTGTTGCAGCCGTGGCGCGAGGAGGTGGTCAATGGTTAACTTTGAACAGCGCAACACAAAGGGTGGCGCCTTGGGCGATTTAACTATAGAGGGCAAAGACCCACAATTTGATGCTTGGCTGGCAGAGCAGCTGCAGTTCGATGAGCCCTACCTGGACGATGACGGTTTCTGCGAGAGCGTCATGGCAAAATTGCCAATGCCCTCCAAGAAGAACGAACGTCGCGCCAGTCGCGTTCAATACATCGCTGTGCTGGCGGCTTCGGGTATTGTTGCCTGGCAATTTCCTTTTGGCGAAGTGCTTAACGAAGCCGCGCGCCAGTCTATCAGTCTTTATAGTTTGGTTGGTGTGGGAATGCTCTCCTCGCTGGTAGTGATGGCCGGCGGTATCTTTGCCGCTCGTCGCTGATCATCTTGTAGCGGGGAAGCACACCACACAAAATCTGTGCCGCCTCTAATGATGAATTAGAGGCGGACTATTATACCTTATACACCCAGGCTTCTATGGGCTTGGAGATTCCTCTCTTCAAAAGCCCGATGTCTTTTATAACTTAAGGCCCCGATTTACTGAGCAGCGCTAATGCATTCAGCATTGAGTTGACTTGAACGCTATATTTTCTATGCACCTTGGTTGGCTGGTGTGGAGATATGGCGGTGCGCCACATGTCACGATTCTTCCAATTTGATAAAGCAGAAAATCGCTCGAACAGTATCACGAACTTCCTTGCCATCGAGAAGAGTGCCACCACACTTAATATGGCAGTGGGCAAAGCCTGTTTAACGCTCTGTGGTAATATTCAATTCTTCTAATTCAAACAGTGATGGAGCCTTAAAAGGTGGCTGCCATTCATCAAAGCTCTCCATAGGCTTTACTGGCCATTTTTCTTAAATTTTATGTTGGCTGGCATGGATGAATTAGGTTGGAACGTGTGGCTCTTAATAGGCAGCAAGCGAAAGCTATAATTTTTCTCTGAATGGAAATTCTAGATTACATCTTTAAGAATTCTCACTATTGAAAGCTATAGCTTTATCAAGTTGCAGTGTATTATTGAGTCTTTATATTTAAATAAATTGCTCAGTACTATGTGTGATAAATAGGATTCTTGTGGCGGGTGACGGTATGTGTTTTCCGTGAGATTATTCTGTCAGGAATATAATTGACTCGCTTTATTCCCAGAGACATGGGCTTGGATCTTGGAGGCGGGCTCTGATAGCTATCCGATTCGCGCTGCTGACTTTAATTAATTATCAAGTATATATTCCAGTAGCCGCTGGATAGCGGACTTGTCAAGACAAGTCCGCTTTTTAGATTCACTCAAATGGTTTTAGGCGCTCCATAAGAAGCTTGCGGATATCTTTCATTGATTTTTCTGCAGTATCACCAGCGGAGTTCATCGCGATTAGAAAAATTATGTTGTGCTTTGGCATGATACGTGCGTCAGTGAGCCAATAGCCGTTACTACCGGTGTGTGTAAGCAGCAATAACTCTGGATCGTACAATGCCCCCCAGCCCAGTGCGTAATGACCATTTACGGGTGAGTGTAGTTTGCGATAGGTTTCGGACTTCAATAATTTACCGCGGCCGTGTACGCCATTGAGTTGGTCCTCTGCGAAGAGAATCCAATCTTTAAGAGAAATATTGATTGTGCCGGCAGGGCCGAGCGCTTGAGGATTATCACTTTGTATGTCGGCGGGATCGAGTGGTACGAGCTTGCCCCACCAGGTTTTTTTATGACCACGCGGTTGGTCCAACTTGCCAGAGGATCCGGGCGCTGCAAATCCTGCATTCTTTATGCCGAGCGGAGTAAAGATCTGTTCCTTGATGAGATCCTCCCAAGTCTTGCCTGTTCGTGCCTCGGCGATGGCACCCGCGATAATGTAACCGAGATTGGAGTATTTAAATGAACCAGTTGCGGATGTAGGTGGCATTGCAAGGTAACTGCGTGCAACCGCAATACGTTGCGCCCGAATACTGGGTACTGACTCGATTAAATCTTCAAATTGAGGAAGTTCATTATCGTCGGTCAGAGGTGGTAAACCTGCGGTATGACTGAGCAATTGCGTGATCGTAATGTTGCGGTAAGCGGGGTCCATATTTTTTGCGAAAGCCGGAAAAGAATCAGCGAGTGTATCCTCAAATCGCATGATACCTTGCTCAACTAAGCGTGCGATCATTGTTGCAGTTAGCGCCTTGGTATTCGATCCAATATGCCAACGATCGTCGATAGTGACTGGTTCCATATGACTATGCGCACGAAAACCGTCTGCAGCTATAGCAGCAGTCTTGCCATCGATTTGAATCAGCGCGGCGACGGCAGGAAGATCGTTTTTGTCACGTGCTGTGGTAAGTGTCTGTTCGAGAAATGTCTGCAACGCTTCGTCCGCACGTACAGCAACGGTTACTGCTAAGAGTGCAGTTGTAAGAAAAATCTTTGACAGAATTTTTGTGTGCCGACTATGCATCATGATAAGCCTGTATTAAAAGTAACATGAAAACTGAGTCAGATCTTAGTTACCGCTAAAAGTGGTACGAAATTTCGAGGTTATTGGCGTACTACTTCGATTTCTGACTAGATCGTTTTGTTTAAGTTCCTAAAAAGCATGTAATTGTGAGGGGGAAATCCTATGCAGAAAATTTCTGGCGGTAATTTATACAGTAATGATGATGTTAATAACCTCCAATACCAAGAAGCTGCTTGTGCATAGCTTGTAAAAGAAGTTGAGAGTATAAATAGGATAAAAAGCATTTAATAGAGTTTCTATTAAAAATAATATCAAATAATTTATTTAAGTCATGCGTTTATAAGATTGTTAGAAATAGTAAGTTGTGATGGTCTGCTATATCTAAATCAAATAAGCCGCAGTAGTAAATACCTGCGTACAACTTTAAGGATCTTCTAGAGTTTTTCTTCTTGATAGATTTTGAGAGTGAGGAAGCCGGATGTTTGTAAAAGCCAGCTGCCCGAAGGCAGCACTATGAAGTAATTGCTCAGCCTAAGCCCAGTTCTTGCTCAATTTGGGCTTTGCGCCAAACGGAATAGTGAGAAGGGAGTTTTGCTTCTTTGGTGTTATCAGCAATGATGGCACGTTTCATACTGGGCCAGGATAAAACGGCTAAAATTTTCGGAGCGATCACCTGAAAGACCTTGGGCGGCCCCATCAGAGTTTTCAGTTTCTGGATCAGCGGAAGCCAAGAGGCGGGAACTACTTGCTCGGCGATTGCCCAGGATGCTTGGGGTTCACTACCCAACTGTTTGGTAAGGGATTCGTAGCGCAGGGTTGCTGCACGCAGCGCTGCTTGAGGGGGTGCCACTAATACAGTACGGGCTCTCCGCTCGGCGCAAAGAAGGCAAATTTCTCTGGGGAGACTACTGAGTTCAGCCAGCTTAGGGTTAATCGCCCAGCCGTTGGCATTAATATGGCACTGACAAATTGAGCAGGAATACCTCGGGGGTTCAGTGGTGAATAGTGCAGTCACTTTTTGTGGGCGTTCACCGTTGCGCCAGAAGAGTGGGTATTTTTCAAAAATTGCACCGGCAAAGTATCGTGCGTAAATTAACCAATCGATAGCGGTAACATTACCAAAGCGGTCTTTGTGCAGTAAATCTGGAATATCCAAACTATAAAGGTGGCGCAAGCAGTGCGGACAAGGCTTTAGGTTGTCTCGCGGAAAGGATTTTTGTACGGCGGCGAAGTCGCTGCTCGCCCAGAGGGGCCCTTGGTAATTACTTACCGAAGGGCATTTGGGAGAAATATGGACCTGCCCAAAAGAATCTTCCTGTGTTGAGGGTGAATACTCAAGACCAAATACAAATACTGGGATGCCCCGGTAGCGCCAACCGCAAGAAAGTATATCGAGGTCTGAATAGTCCAGCTGAATACCTAAACGAATGGCGCTCGCCAAGCTATTTCGACTCGGCTTGCAAATAGTTTCGGGATTGAGAAGATTTTGAGGGCTTTGCCTTTGACGCTTATGAATAGGCCGCAAGTCGGTTAGTTTCACAGGGCCTCCTCAAGAATCTGCAAAATGTGGCTTTCAGAGTCTCGCACTACTCGGAATGCAACGCGACGAGAGCGATCTGGATCCTCAATACCATTGTTATTGAGGACCGGGCGGGCGGATGAATAACCTACGGCTGCAACTTTTGCACGTACTAAAACGGCTTGATTTGGGGATAGTAGCGAGTGGGCATATTGCATTACCGCCCGTGACCGCTGCTGAGAAAGACGTAAGTTATGAAAATACCCCTCCTCTGGCGCCGACTGCTCACCCCACTCAGAACTTGTGTGACCTTCAATTTGTATTGCAGCAATGGAATCCATATAGGGGGTGAGTGCAGCAATATAGCGGGGCACAAATGAGGACATAATTTCACGCGCATTGTCACTCAAAGTAAAATCACCAGTCTTGAACAGCGCATCGCTATTGTTAAAAGAGATAGCTAGGGTCTGTTTATCCAGAGAGGCTCCCCAGCGAGTAAGGTCGCGGGAGAATTCCTGTTGTAAAGTTTGATAAATTGCCAGCTGTGTATCGCGATAGGACTCGGCAAGTTCTCGAATTTTGGCTCGTTCATCTATTAGGGAACGCATCACGAAGACGGCAATACAGAGAAAGACCATCATTAGGCCGGCCATCATATCAGATAGGCTGATCCATTGGCTTTCACTGGATTCACTGTTGGAGTGAGCGCTCTCAAACATGCTCCTCTCCAGCGGCCTGCTTCACTTGATTGTCAATTCTTTTCATTTGCTGGATTAACTGGCGAAAATCCCGTGAAAACTCACCGCTCAAGGTACCTAGGGCATCACCCATCGCAGCCATTACACTCTCGACTTCGCTATGTAAGCGTTGATCCAGTAACTCATACTGGCGCTTGATGCTTACGTCTGCATTAGTCAAATCACGAGTGATCACTTGGGATAACTCAGTAATCATCTGTTGATGGGTCTTGGCAATAAGCTGCGCAAGCTCAACCATTGATTCACGATGGCTGTTTGCAGTCTCTTGTATAATGTTGGAAAAGTGGTTGGGGTCGATATTATTCAGGACATCGGCAAGAGCAACGACCTTATTCGTCCTCTGTTCAAAGACTTTCGCCTGGGTTTCACTCAGGGAGATTAGATGTTGAACTTGAGTGCCTAACTGCTGATTCGCTTTTTCGATTCCCTGAGTAATCGACTCAAACTTGGGCGCGATATCCGGAATAGATTTTTGTAGTATTTCAATGGATGCCTGCTGTTCATTAAGCATGACAGAGATTTGTTCGGAGTGAGTGCGCTGCTGTTCAACCAGCGAAGGAATAACGTTAAAGATTTTCGGTAATTCAGTAATACGTTGATGTAACTGCAGAAGGTTCTCCTGCGCACCGTTAATTTCAATCAGTAGAGATGTAGTTTGCTCACGGTAGATTGCAGCAAGCTCGGCGTGTTGCTCATGCTGATCGATTAATGCTTGCAAGGCAGGGGATACGGCCTCCAGCTGCTGAATAAACTGCTGTAAGTTATCACCCATTTGTGCGTTCAGCCCCTGATTAAACTTCTCCACAACTGAAGTTAGTGACTGCAGAACCTCTTCACTAATACTGTGTTGAAACTTTGCCAAATCCTGGCGCTGGTGATTGATCGCTTGCAAAATATCATCTGCAGTGGCTTTGGTTGGCTGATCTTTGCTGAATATTTGGAAGATAGTGCGCAAGACCAATGAGAGGAAAAGGCCTAAGATGCTAGTCATAAAGGCGGTTTCCAGACCTTGCATAAGTTCTGAAATTGAGGTGTCGATATCAGCAAGGTCAAAACCATAGATACCAAGAATAATACCGATAAAGGTACCCAGAATTCCAAGAGCGGTCAGTAGAGAAGGCGTTTCTTTTACGAAGCGTGGAAACTTGCCAAATGGGTAAAGGGTCAAGGCTATAGTGCCAAGGGCAAGCATAACTATAAGAAAGGTGTCTGTTACCTGCTCAGGAGATAACTTAGTCAACCAGTGGTAGAAAAACTGGGTCATTATTGATCCTTTACAACTTTCTGCATTGTTATTTCGTGATAAAAGGGCCCGTTGGATATTCTTCCAGTGCCCTGACTTAGAACTTTCATTTGTGGTAGTGCTTTCACTACATCGGTAATAGTGCGGAACTTTGCCTGCTTATTTCCAGCTGCTTGGATATAGGTTCCAACAAGGCCTGATGGCTGAATCTCGAAAACACCACAATTAACCGGAAGTCGCTCTTGCTTGAACAACAGAAAATGCATCACAGCGCCATTGCTGAGATACTGATATAGCGCATGCGTGATTAACTGAATTTGTTCAGTGGAAAAGAAATTCAGAAGATCCCAGAGTAAAATACAATCCAGGTTTTCAGGCAGGGTGGCCTGTCGTAATGCTGCCTGTACCGCGCTATCAAAGGGTACCTTGCGGCTACATTGCCAGAGAATTGCAGAATAGAGATCGGAAATAAATAGTTCACCCACTTCTCGCTGGAGGTGCTGCATATTCCTTCCGGCTTTTTTCCCTACATCCAGAGCTTTACTGACGGGAGAGCGCTTGGCGTGCATTAATGCTTGATCAAGTGCTGTCAAAGGGATTTCGGTAAGGCTTGTTTGTCTAAAAGCGGAAATTGCAGCTGAGGTTCCCCCCGCACGTATAGCGTTTTGTGACTTTACATTACCGTATTCAAACATCAGCTCAATAAGGTCTTTACGCATGCCTTTTCTATGCAGGAGAGAGGAGCGCAGAGAAAAGTTA
This sequence comes from Microbulbifer mixtoriginis (SeqCode), assembly GCF_052466765.1. Taxonomy (NCBI): domain Bacteria; kingdom Pseudomonadati; phylum Pseudomonadota; class Gammaproteobacteria; order Cellvibrionales; family Microbulbiferaceae; genus Microbulbifer; species Microbulbifer mixtoriginis (SeqCode). Next base: position 695,358 of record NZ_CP174289.1, on the reverse strand, counting down.
CCCATGGTTTTCATCAGATTGAGCGAAGAGTATCGGTATGTAGGTAATGGCTCCGGCAGTGCTAGGGGGGATGAGTTAAAAGTGAAGCCGGACAAACGCTTGAAGTCAGCGGGGGCTTTAGGCATTGTGCCGGTGTACAGCATTGTGTGGAAGACAGTGCCAGCTTTTAAGTGAGGTCGGATTTCCTCAATTAATTGGGCAATAAGCTCGGGTTCCATAAAGTTGAACAGGTCCCAGCAGAGCACGACATCAAGTTTTACCCGTTGTGGCTTTCTGGTCAGGTGTTCAGTTAACTTTATAGTTCGTGTCTGCAGGTCAAATGAGTGGATTTCAAGTAGCAGGCTACGTAAATCCTCAATAAATGTCTGGCAGGACAGTTCCAAAAAGGTTTGTGTAGTGCCAAATGAGAGGCACCCCAAATCCAGTACTTTACCACCTGGTTGAACCACCTCGTCCACCAAGGCGGCAATACCAAACGAATGATGCTGCAACATACTTTCACACCAAAAGCTAGAGCCCCGGCAATAGCCGGGGCTCGTATGGAGGATTAACTGAGGAAGTTAACTCAGCTCTCCACTGTTTCCTCTTCAGTCTCCTTGGTACCGAACAGATAGTCGCTGGTATCGGATAGACGGGATGAATCACTCGCAGTTGAGCTGCTAGAAGTGTAGGAGGCGTTGTTCTGGGAGCGGTTTGCTGGCTTGTCTTCCGTTGCCGGCAGATCTGGGTGCACCAATCGGTCTGAGAATTCCTTGTGGCGTTCTTTCATTTCGGAGTCGGTATCTACCATATCCATAGAGCCACGGAACTTACCACCGTCGTCGAGTTTGATTCGAGGGGCAATCAGGTTGCCGTTTACCTGGGCAGTATTTCTGATCTCAATTAACTCATCGGCAAGTGCGTCGCCGTCCAGTGTGCCTTCAACAACAATATTTTTTGCATGGATGTTTGCAGTAACTGCACCGCCGGTACCAACAGAAAGGTTGTGGCCAACCATAATTACAGTACCGTCTACGGTGCCTTCTACATGAAGATCTTCGGTGCCAATCAGCTCACCGCGAAAATTGATACCCTCACCAAGCACTGATTTGGCGCCTGAATTCGAGAGAGATGATTGCTGTTCACCAGCGCTCATGCCTGCTAGAAAAGGTGTGGAGTCATTACTTTTGTCAGTGCTCATCTAAATAAATCTCTTCGTTGTGGAAAAAGTCAGCGTTAAAACTCTTGTAGCCAGGCCCTCGGCTGAAGTCTTATCCGTAAGCCAGGTAATACATTGAGTCGAAAAATCACGAAAGCTCAATGCGGGAACCGTAATCTCTCGATGGCAAAAGATATATGTTCATTTTTTCACAGAAACATGGATATCATTACGCAAATATTTTCTACTATTAAGCCATCTTTATCTCTTATCCATGCTCTTGGCATTGGAGAATTTGGCTGAATACACATTTCATTCAGCAAGAAAAAGTACGTACATATGGTTTCACCTGTACATAAATCTCTGGTAGATTTTTCATACCTACTCTTAGTAGCTTCAACTTTTTCACAGGCGGTTTGTGCCAGGCTAGAAAATTAATTTAGGCCAGTATGGGAGCATGACAACAGTGAGCACACCAAGTAATTTACAAAACTGAACCCGCAACTTTTAACTGTACAAAAATAGTCCTACTACCTAATTCTAGTGACGATGAATTGCTGGGATTGCTCGACATAACGTCACATTCTTACATTTACATTAAGGTGTAATTTGTAAGTAAATATTTACTTTTTGTTGTGGAGGGCATACTGCTTATTATCTGCTGATGGGTATTGAGTTCTACTGGGCATACATCAATATAGATTGAGTTGTTACTACCTTACAGCGCGAAAGCCACCGTAAAACGGCTCGGCAATCAATCAAGCTGACCTCGACTTGAATGGGCTGAATTTAGCACGGATTCCACGTTAAAAGTGTGACATAGAGCACTTTTCCCCAGCCCTGACCTGGCTTGCAGTTGCTTTGGTGTTCTAAGTGCAGCAGCGTCCGTGCCATATGCTATTAAGGAGTGTATTGCTGGGTAGGTAATATGAAGCGTGGAACAATTCCTCATGTATTATGAGCTGACAAAGATGATCTTATGAATCTAAACCACAAAATACGGATAGTGTCTATGCGTAAATGGGGAAAGCCTAAACGAAAGTTTCCGGAAATAAAAATTCCAGCTAGAAAACACTTTCTGGTCGGTAATATTTCGCTCATTGGGTGCGCTGTACATAAAATCTGGACTCTTTTTTGTGGTTATTAAATAATGATCGATTTGGAAAAAGGTTATTCCTTAATTAATGACATCTTTCCGGAAGGCCCGCTTGAGGTTCTTCAAAATGAGTTTGCAGATTTAAAGCTCGCTAGGGGGACGGGAGGCATACGCAATGTAGAGAAAAAGTATAGCTCTATAGCGGCCTTGGCTACATCGGACCTGATTGTAAATTTAGCGCAGAAGTACTTAATTCAGCGCCCTCGATTGGTAAGGGGTATCCTATTTGATAAAAATGAAAAATGTAACTGGCTTGTTACTTGGCATCAGGATAAGACTGTAGCGGTCTCTTCAAAATTTACTAAGTCTGGATGGGGCCCCTGGAGTGTTAAGGATGGCTTTCACCATGTGCAGCCTCCTCTACATGTTCTTAAGCAAATGATTACGATCCGTATTCATCTGGATGACACTGATACTAATAATGGCTGCTTAAAGCTTATTCCTGGCAGCCAGCAACATGGAGTTTTGAAGAAAGATGAAATATATCAATATGTTAAAGAACATAATCCAGTTGCCTGTGAGGCAAAATCCGGTTCTGCACTAATTATGTATCCTCATATTCTTCATGCTTCAGATAGAGCTTTATTCCCTAGGCGTCGCAGAGTGATACACTTGGAATATAGTTGCTATGAGTTGCCAGCTGGGGTTACTTGGGCATAGTGCAACTAGATTCAGTTTTCAGTAATGATGTACGAGTTAACGCCCATTACACTACCTTGCTATCAATTAAGATGTTCGTGCTGTATGTTACGATCGAAATTAAAGCATGAAAGGTCGTGTGGCGTTACCTGTCGTGGCGCGGTCCACTGCTTTTGCTTTCTTCTTGAGATCGGGTAAAAAATATAATAATTTACATGATGTTCAGGTGTTCTGAAGGGTTGGTCGGCGATCATGTTTTCCTAAATAAGTCGATGATATTTTAGTTGTTTCGGCTAATTTAAGGGCGGTTTAAGTGTTGGAAATTACTGTTGACTGCTTATCAATTTGTTGTTTAGGCCTTTCCTGTTGTTGTGTTTTTTTGTCTTGGATTTGATCTTTTCTTATTTGAAAATTTAAGATTTGTTTTTTTTTGGTTTCTCTGTTTGGCGACTTTTCGTCTGTTAAAATCATAAGCGGTCAGATAAGGGGTTGGTTTATTTGATTGAATGGAGGGTTTTACCTTCTAAATATAAGAATGATCATATTGAAAATGGTGAAAAATGAATAATCAAATAATAAGGCTTTTAGCTTGCTGGGTGTTCCTTTTGGGCTCTATTCAGGCTAAGGCATTTGAGCCAAAATCAGATTTATCGGTGAGCTTGGAGCGTGTCCGCTACTGTCAAAACTTTTGGTGTACCCAGCAAGCTACTCAATCTGAGTATCTAGCTTGGGAGCAAGAAGGTGTCAGTAATACTCATCAATTATACACTCAGATTGCAAGAGTGCGGCAGCCAGAACGAGAAGATGTGCGAAATTTGGTGTTTATTGCAGCTGGGCAACAGCCTCCGGGATACGGTTCTGAAAGTGCGGTAACAGGACAAGGGGATAACTTTAAAAGAAACTGTGGTATCTCAGAAGAATCCTGTTCTAGAAGCATAGATGGCCGCTCGCTTGCCCGGCAGGTTTTGGATTCAGAGTATTTTCCAGCAGATGACACCTTCTTTGCCGTAGCTTTTGATGCACAATTTAACTATATGGTGAATAGTGGTGAGAAATCGCGTATAGAAAGTGCCTACCTTAATTGGTTAAAGTCAAAAGCTTATGTATCAAACCTAGAAACCATCTACTTGGCGGGATCATCCAGAGGGGGCTGTTTAGCAATGCGCTTGGCAAAGGCTCTGCGTAATGATCCGGACTTTCGTAGCATTCGAACTATTGTTCATAGTTTTGATGGAGTCTGTAAATGGGATCAGAATGAAATGGGAGTAACTTCTTCTTTTTTTCGCAACCCCGAAAACTCAACTTATTTGAGCTACTATACTGATCTCAATGCTCAGTTCCCCTATAAGGACAATTTATACATCCGTCAACTGGCAGGCGGTGACGAAGTTATCGAATTTACAGGGGTGCACTCTTTTGTCTATGCAGCAGAAGATATCAATCTAGGTTGGTATGCTCAAAGTTGGGTCAATTTGGATCATATTACTATTGATCGAGATATGTACCCAGCTGTGAGAGATCAAACCGTGGTACCCTTTTTAAAGCATTTGGAAGAAGTTTTTTAATTCGTTACTTTGATTTTAATTAATCTAAAATTCAATATTTGTATATCTAATTGATTGAGTGTGAGGGCTGCTGTTAAGCAGTCCTCATTAACTAGTTAAGCTTTTATTCTGTGGAGTTTCAATAAGTGAGTGATTAACTTGTACTTACGCCGGGTAGTTAGTTGCTGAGCCAATAAATGATAGTTTAATATAGCCAGCCTGTTCTGAAGGAAATTCCTACGTATACGAATAGAACGGAGAGAAGTGTTACTGGAATTATATGATAAGCGAGTGCTTTTAGGTTTCTGGTGGAAAGATGCGGAATAATCCTGAGTCTTGCGTCAATAGCAAGAAGGAATGTACAGCCCAATATGATTAGCTTATATGAAATAAGTCTCGAAACCGGATTCGAGAAGTTAAACCACTGGGATATATCGGGCAAGAGATTGAAAGCTAGATAGATGCCAGAAATAATCTGTACAAGAAGGGCAGGGATACCAATTTTTTCATAGCTGCTTTCGAACCTTGAGATAAATTCTATATCCTGACTTCTTAGGGCGGAAGGGAGGATTGTACATGCCAGCACCAGATGCCCCCCAGTCCAAATAGTTGCACCTAGCAAATGCAAAAAAAGTACTACCTCGTACATCTTTATTCCTTTTTAGTCCTTTTAAGCACTATATCTATAAATGCAATGGGTGCCCACTAATTTCTTGGGTGGGTATAATGAATATTTTTTAGGTATCGTTAGTGGGATTGTTTTATGTAGAAAACGAGGTGGAAATTGATGTTAATCAAGAAAGTAAGTTGGATTATGTGGTAAGAGTCTGGTGACTAATGGTGCTGAGATATCATGTCCTTTGTATATTAGCATTTAACTAATTTGCCCTACATTACTCCATTATATAACTACCTTTATCTATGAAACCTAGTCGCAGTTGACGGCACCTTCGGTGACTGGGGGCAGTGTGAAGCTGGCGAACTGAACTAATTACTGATTAACTGGGCATGTTAAGAGATTTCTACATGCCCGAGTTAACTGGTGCTTCTACTGTAAGGCTGTCGATCTTTGATCAATCTTAAGACCGACGCCTTTACTAACTGCAACAATACTCTTCTTTATACTTAATTCCTGAGAGTCTGAATAAAAAGTAATACTTAAAAGCTTGTTTGTTTCCATTCATTCACAGCATTCAGGGAAAATTTCTGACCAGTGTCACTACTGTTGCACCTATAAATTTGAAGTTGTTCTCCATTGTCGGCACTTGCCCCTGGTGTATCAATACAGTATTGCCAATCTTTGTCGCGATTTTGAATAATACCGCTTTCCTGTACCTGCCATTTTTCTGAATTGCCACCATCGCAATCCCACAGGTGCATTTTATCACCATTGTCTGCAGAGCCCGTGTTGTAGTCGACACAGTATTTATTGTTGCCTTTAGGTCTTAACTGTCCCTCAGCGGTGTAGACAAACTGCTGTTCGTTGCTCGAGTTGCAGTTGGCCAAGGTCAGGTTGGAGCCATTGCCATAGCCTTGAGAAACATTCATACAGAAATTTGGGTTTTGGCTGGACTGAATACGAAAATAACCAGGTAGGCTTCTTCGCACACCGACAAAGGGTATGGCTTGGCTGGTATGGCTCGGCGTGTCATTGACGGTATTTGGATCCATGCCAATAGCGGTAGCGCCGTGTGCAGCCGCGATATAGGAATAGCCAAAATCTGTATTGCTGAAATCGCCAGAGCTGCTCCACAAATGCATCAATTGTTTACTGTTCGCCGCTTCATTGGCTGTTATTTGGTAGTGATCGCCGGCTTTTACATTACCGCAAAATACCTTCTGGGAGCTGCTGGAATCCATGGAATCTATATTGCCAGAAAACTCTTCAGGATCGGCAGTATCTACATCAGGGCAGAGGAAGGCATGTAATGGGTAGTTATCCAGTGCCGATTCCATACGATTATTGACATTGCCACTCTGGCCACCGGTAAACATGACCAGGACTTTCTTATTCTGCGATTGCAGCTCGCCCAAAGTAGGCCAACCTATATTCTTTAGGGTGTTTCGATAATCGGAGGAGGGGGAGCTTGCCTGTAGATGTGCTAGTAAGTCCTGGTAGCTGAATTGCAAATCGCCTAACTGTTGCTTGATATATTGATCCAACACATAGATCTCATCGGCATACCAGGCAGCGAACCAATTACTGTCTGGCTTCATATCAATATATAGCATTAGCGGTGCATTGAGTTCGTTGTTGTCAAGCCATGCCTTGATGTCGTCAAGGCAATGAACCAGTCGATCATTGTCGCCATTACTACGACACATATGATTGCCGATATCACTCTGGCCGTGGGCTACATAGGGCCCATGATTACTACCCTGCCAGGGGCCGTGGTCAACAACATCCAGTTCCAACGAGCGAAAGCCCTTATCCAGCCAATCCGTAAGAGTTTCTTCAGTTGCAAGGCGCTCATAACTGTTGTGAGGTTGGAGGTAGTAGAGTTGGTCGATACGGTGATCATCTTGAGGGGGCTCCGCTGTTAATTGCGGTGTAGAAGCGATGCTTGCTTGTGGGCTTGCACAAAAAAATAAGAGTAGGGGAAATAAAAATGAAAAACTAACTTTATTTGGCATAAGGATATCCATTTCGACTGTTATTATAAGGCTGCCCTAATTGATGGGGCGGCAATATTAGTATGGGTATGTGAAAATGATATGACATCTAATGAGATGTTATATTTTCACGGCATTGACCATGCTTTTCGATTTTTATTTAAAAGCATTATTCTAGAGGACAGACTGTGCGTTTGGATTTTTCAGCGACTAGTGGGTTAAATTTAGCAAGCATGCTCTCTCGAGGCGTTAATAACTAAAGAGCGCCTGCACTGATTAAAATGGTTTGTAGATCTTTTATAAAGGTGTACACGGAGGAGAGCGTAACCAGGCTTGAAGCGGTAAGGCTGTGTCTTGACTTAAGGCTTCTTTTTTAATCTTTTCTCTACCTGCTTTTTCTCCCACTCAGGCCCAAACAATGTAAAAGGTTTAAAAGTTCGCACAGCGTGGGAGGCGATTCCGATGCCCCAACCAAGGGCTGCCCAGAGAGACCAAAGGTACTCTGGGGTGAGGATTAAATTAGCTATTAAAAGTCCAGCAATCACTATCAAATATGTAATTAGGTGTTGGTAAAAGCCTTTGAGCTTTCTTACATGCTCGATGGCTTCCTTCTTTTTTGCAGAAGTTGCTTGCTCAGGCTGCATTTTTTGATCTCAGTGATAGATACTGCGGTGGTTATATTTTATTGCCTATGTGCAGAATCTTAACCACTGCGGGCTATGGTGGGCAAGTGTAAAAGCTGGGATAACAGTTGAGTTTTGTCAAGAGTTTTATGACTGGATATTCATGTAAGCCAGAGCCCGGATAAGCCGGGATCTGGCTTACTTAAATAGACTATACAGTGCTATCGGGCTGTTTTTCGGGGTGAGCATCAATAAAGGCCGCTAATTCGTTACAGGCCTGGGTGATCTTTTGTATTTTGGGGTACTGATTCATATCCATACCAAAACGTTCGGCGTTATACACCTGCGGCAGTAAGCAGCACTCAAAAAGCCCAGGGGTGTCACCAGCGGCAAAAGGCGCGGGTTCTAGCTGCTTCTCCAGGGCGGCAAATCCCAAGTGAATCCAGTGCTGAATCCACTGAATTTTCTGCTCTTCAGTCACTTTGAATTCAGAAACCAGATATTTGAGCACGCGGAGGTTTTGCAGGGGTTGGATATCGCTGGCAATGCTTTGTGCCAGGGCTCGAATATGGGCGCGAGCCTCGGCATCTCTGGGCAAGAGCGCTGGCTCTGGGTGAGTTTCTTCCAACCACTCCAAAATAGCCATAGATTGAGTGAGGCTGATGTCCCCGTCATTGAGCGTTGGCAGAAGCCCCTGGGGGTTTAACTGGCGATACTGCTCGCTGTGTTGATCGCCTTTCACTAGATTGACTGGGAGATAGTTATAGCTCAGGCCCTTTAAATTAAGCCCAATACGCACTCGGTAGCTTGCGGAGGAGCGGAAGTATCCGTAAAGGTCCATTCTCTTTCCTTTATTGTCAGTCATTATGGTGGCGGCTGGGAAAGCTGCCGATTAATTTATTAATTCTTTCCCCTGTTATTGTGGCGTTTTCCAGGAGTTCACGTAATCTTCAAACTCTATCGCCTCGGCATCCGGCAGTATATCCCATGGGGTGCGGCTATCGATCATTACCGCCACTTCATCGGTTGCCTTGCGAGCATGTTTTACGCCGGTGGCAAATGCCTTTGGGTGGGGCCCGTGGGTGAATCCCATGGGGTGCAATGTGAGCATGCCGGGGTGAATATTATCCCGGCTGAAAAAATTGCCGCGGTGGTAAAAGATAAGCTCATCGTAATCGTCATTACTGTGAAAAAACGGCACTTTTAGAGCGCCGGGATCACTCTCAATGGGGCGCGGCACAAAAGTGGCTACGACAAAGCCCGGGCCCACAAAGGTGGTATGGGCAGAGGGGGGCAGATGGTAGCGATGACTCATTACTGGGCGAATATCTCTCCAATTGATTCTTACTGCGAGGTTGTCACCGGTCCAACCAGTGGCATCTAGTGGGTTAAATGGGTAGGTGATCTTGGAGAGTTGTTGGCGTGCCTTCACCACTACCTGCCACTGGGTGTCTCCCTGTTGGGCGAGAAAGGCTTCGTCGATGCTCGGCACATCCAGGATTGCCTCGTCAAAGATAGCATTGGGGCCGAGAATCCCCTTCTCTGGGAGCTGGAAATGCCCACCGCTTGCCTCGATCAGCAGTAATTCCAGGGGCTCGTTTTCAGTGGGGGAGAGTCTCCACATGGTCCCGCGCGGTAGGAGTATATAGTCACCATCGCGGATACTCAGCCGGCCAAAATCACAGAACAGCTTCCCACTGCCGTTATGGACGAAGAGAAGTTGGTCGCCATCGGCATTGCGTATTAAGTGGTCCATGGGTTCCCGGCAAATCCACAGGCCCACCAGGCTATTTTCATTGCGCAGAAGGGGTTTCTGGTCCCAGGGGCTATCGCCTGAATGTTGCAGTTTGGTGCTGTCGAAGGCGTGTGGTCGCAGTGGGCCTGTGAATTGACTCCAGCCTGTGGGGGGATGGCTATGGTAGAAATGCGTACAGGGGCCAAAAAAGCCCTCCTTGCCCATTTCCCTCTCAAAGGTATTGGCCGGGAAATCTGCATGGGCTTGTCGGCTGGTCTTCCCTTCAACGCGGGGAAAGCGAATCCACTTGTTCATGGGCGGCCTCGCATCTTGCTCGCAGGGCGGCTGGCGGAACATTGATCAACTCGATGGACATGCCACGCATGTTTTTTGCGTTTAACCGGCAGACTGGTAACAAAAATGGCGCTGAAAACCCTATACTGTGCGACCAATTTTGTCCGGTGCTCCAGGATGTTGCTGCGCAACATTCGCGCGTGCAGTGGTTACAATTGAAACCAATGTTAGTTAAATTGGACATCTGGTACAACCGGGGTTCGAAGATAGGCAGGTGTGAGAGCAGCCATGACCAATGACCACAATTCGCCGGATGCGGCGGTAAAGCAGGATGAGTTGCGCCTGGAGAAGTTCTTGCCATATCGCCTTTCGGTGCTCTCGAATCGCGTGAGTAACGCCATCTCTCAAGCGTATGGTGCGCGCTTCCATCTAACCATTCCCGCCTGGCGGGTGATGGCCATTCTCGGACGCTTTCCCGATCTTTCCGCCGCTGAGCTGGTGGAGCAGACAGCCATGGATAAAGTGGCCATTAGCCGCGCTGTTTCCTCTCTACTGAAGAATGATTACATCACTCGCAGTGAAGACCCTGCGGATCGCCGTCGTCAGGTGTTGAACCTGTCTGAGCTGGGGAGTGAGGTGTATGCGCGCATAGTGCCGCTCGCGCAGCAGTATGAAAATGATTTGATCGCCTCGCTCTCCTCTGAGGAGCGGGAGCAACTGGATGGCATTATCGAAAAACTGATGGTTCGCGCTAAGGAGTGGTCCGAGCGCGGCTTGATAGACCAATAAATAGGATAAATAAAGGAGTTTTCAAATGTTTGAGCATTTAAGCAGCCTACCGCCAGACCCAATTCTCGGCCTGCTGGCCAGCTACCGTGCGGATGAAAACCCCAGCAAAATTGACCTTGGGGTAGGGGTCTACAAGGATGAGGCCGGCCACACTGCCGTTTTACAGGCGGTAAAAGAGGCAGAGACTCGCTTACTGCAAAGCGAGGAAACCAAAGCCTATATTGGCCCTGCGGGTACCCCAGGGTTCAATTCGGTGATGCAGGAGCTGATACTGGGCGCTGGCCATTCGGCCATGATTGGAGGCCGAGTGCGCTCAGCGCAAACCCCCGGTGGATGTGGAGCCCTGCGCGCTCTAGCAGAGCTGATCAATCGCGCCAAGGCTGGGGCCACGGTTTGGGTGAGCGATCCTACCTGGGCGAACCATGTTCCGCTTCTTGGTAACGCTGGCCTCAACATCAAGAGTTATCCTTATTACGACCGCGCTACCAGCAGCTTGCAATTCGACAAAATGGTGGAGACCCTAAAGAACGTGGGTGAGGGTGATGTGGTTCTGTTCCACGCCTGCTGCCACAACCCCTGCGGTGCGGATCTTTCTCGCGAGCAGTGGAAAGTACTGGCAGAAATGGCGCAAAAACAGGGCTTCACCCCATTTATCGATATGGCCTACCAGGGCTTTGGCGAAAGCTTGGAAGACGATGCCTATGGTCTGCGCCTGATGGCTGAATCTGTGCCCGAGATGTTAGTGGCAGCCTCCTGTTCTAAAAACTTCGGCCTCTACCGTGAGCGTGTAGGCCTGGCGATGGTGATCTATGCCAACGGTGAGAGCGCTGATAAAGGCCATAGCCAGATGCTGAGTGCCATTCGTGGGAACTATTCCATGCCACCTTCCCACGGTGCAGCGATTGTGGAATCTATCCTTACAGATGCAGGCCTTAAAGCGAACTGGGAAGCGGAATTGACCGAGATGCGTGAACGTATCAACGGGCTACGCGCCGGTTTGGTAGAAGGCTTGGCCGCTGCCGGAGCTGCTGGTGATTTCGGCTTTATCCGCCAGCAGAAAGGCATGTTCTCCTTCCTGGGCATTAGTCCAGAGCAGGTGCAGCAGCTGCAGAAGGACTATTCCATCTATATGGTGGACTCCAGCCGCATCAGTATTGCCGGTTTGAGCTCCAACAATATGGAATACTTCTGCAAGGCAGTTGCCAGCGTGCTGTAAATTCGGCACATTTGGGGGTGAGCGTATTGCTCACCCTTAAGTTTTACCCAAAGAAGTAAGAGTGAAAGATGGAAGTTGAGCTAGGAGTCCCAGTGTCTGAATCCCCCACCCAAATCTGGACCCCGCAGAGCTGGCGAAACTTCACCGCACACCAACAGCCCAAATACACCTCCACCGATGATGTTGCCCAGGTTGCCAAACAGTTAGCTGGCCACCCACCTTTGGTATTTGCTGCCGAAGCGCGTGAGCTGCGCCGTCAATTGGCTCAGGTAGCGGAGGGTAAGGCGTTTTTGTTACAGGGCGGCGACTGTGCCGAATCTTTTGCCGATTTCAACGCAAACCGCATTCGCGATACATTTAAAGTGCTGTTGCAAATGGCTGTAGTACTGACGTTTGCAGGTAATTTACCCGTAGTAAAAGTGGCTCGGATGGCCGGCCAGTATGCCAAGCCCCGATCTGCCGATACTGAAACGATTAATGGTGTTGAGCTGCCAAGTTACCGTGGAGATATTATCAACGGTATCGACTTTACTGCGGAAGCTCGCCAGCCAGATCCTCAGCGTATGGTCACCGCTTACAACCAGTCGGCGGCGACTCTCAACCTGCTGCGCGCCTTCGCCCAGGGCGGCCTGGCTGATTTACACCAGGTGCATGGTTGGAACCTGAGCTTTCTTAAGAACAATCCGCAGCGTGAAAAATACGCACTCTTAGCCGAACGCCTGCAAGAAGCGCTGGAATTTATGGCGGTGTGTGGTGTTACCTCAGAAAATACTCCCGCAATTCGAGAGACGGTGCTTTACACTTCACACGAAGCACTATTACTGGAATACGAGCAGGCGCTCACTCGCACCGATAGCCTCACCGGTAAATGGTATGACTGTTCTGCGCATATGCTCTGGATTGGTGAGCGAACTCGCCAGCTGGATGGTGCCCATGTGGAATTCCTCTCCGGGGTTTGCAATCCTATCGGCGTAAAAGTCGGCCCCAATATGCAGCCTGATGAGCTGCTGCGCTTGATCGATAAGCTCAATCCTGAGAACGAAGCTGGCCGCCTTACCTTAATTACCCGTATGGGAGCCGATATCCTCGCCGATAAGCTGCCCGCACTGGTGCGTGCAGTGCAAGCAGAGGGGCGCTCTGTGGTCTGGAGTACCGACCCCATGCATGGCAACACGGTAAAAGCTGGCAATGGCTACAAAACCCGCGATTTCGATAAAGTTTTACGAGAGATCCGCGACTTCTTCTCGGTACACTGGTCCGAAGGTAGTCACCCCGGCGGTATCCACCTGGAAATGACCGGTGAACATGTGACTGAGTGCACCGGTGGCGCCTGGAAAATTTCCGAAGCGGATCTTGCCAGCTGCTATCGCACCCAATGTGACCCAAGACTGAATGCCGACCAAGTGCTGGAGCTGGCTTTCTGCGTATCTGAATGGCTGCGTGCTGGGCGAATTGCCTAACGGCCTAATATAAATACTAATACATTAAAACCCCTTGCTCTGAGATCGTTAATTGGACAAGGGGTTTTTCTTTACTGGAATTAAAGCTGAGAGTTCAAAGCCGGGAGCTAAGAAATGGCACTCCAGCTTAAGTGCCAGTTAATAGTTCCAGCGTTCAATAACTTCAAATTTGAAACCTACATCCATTTCGTGACCCAAACAGACCAGAGATTTCGGTCGTCGTGACCGTTATTTCTGAGTATTTGTAGATTGGTGATGAAAGCCTAATGAAATCAATGGGTTGGATACGGCAAGAAATCTGTGATAGTGGTCATGATGACCATTTTTCAATTTGTGAAGATGGTGCCACTTGATTGTATCTAGTTGATTTTTGAGGGCAAGTCAGAGCCATGGCGGGAATTTGCATCTGAAATAGTAATCAAGATAATAGTGGTAGTGATGATCACTATATAAATGTTAAGCCACTATGAATATCGAGCACTATACAGAATTCAGGGAATTCGAAGAAAAGGGATTGAAGAAACAAGCTTCAAAAGCTCTTCGTGCTTTTATTTCATCTTTTGAAAACAACGAAGAGATAAATGAATGGGTATGGGAATACCTACCTAAGCTGGAGACAAATAGGCACTCAAGGATTCGGCATGAGATATTCAATGAGCTAGTGTACCCAATATTAAAGAGTGGCTACCAAAACAACGATTTTTCTAGCACTCTTTGGCTAGGGAAGCTCGTACAAAATATCTATCAGGCTCAGAAACTTCACGAAGAGTTAGATTGGGTAACCGAGCTAGGCTTGTATAATAAAAGCCACGAATTAGATCCATCAAATGATGAAGCTAGGTTACTTCTGCTCAAGGCAACAGTTGTTTGGCTAGAGTATTCTGAGCATGAATGGCCTAGTGGAATTCTGTATGGTAACAATGGTGCTACCATCGAACAATGTGAAGAAATAAGCACTGAGGCTCAGCGAGTTCTACAACTAGATAAAGAGCACAGATACAGTGAATTCATCAAACAATATATCAAAAAGCTTAGCGAGTACCGAGCTAGGCTTAACAAGTAAAGGCACTGGACGCAGCAAAGCTGCGCCCGTGCTTTAGGCGTTAAATGTTATGAGCATTGAAGATCAAAGCGTAATAGATGTAATCGGAGCCGCTAGTGACGGAACCGTTGATCTCACCATTTCCAATCATTTGGAATGGAGTGAGAACAGCCTGTTTTTGTTGCAAGAAAAAATCAATAAGTATCTGGCATTCATTGAGTCTGGTGAAATTTACAGTGCATACCCTAATGCAAAGGGTAAAAATTTGAAAATCACGGTTGTTTGCAAGTATGAGCCCAGTTCTGAAGCCCTTCAGTTTCTAGAGCAATGTACAAAAATAATTAATGAGGCTGGATTCGGGTTTCGTCATGAGGTCTACATTTAACAAAGCCAGGCAAAATGCTCCGGGCCTTCGGCCCTCCGCGGGACAGCGTTATTTGTACTAGTAGAGAGATTAAATGAAGGTATCCGTTTCCGGTAGTATGGGAGAATCTGAAGAAGGGAAATTTATTATTATTTCCCTTGGTCATGAAAACTTCGTATTAAACATATGGGTGCCAATTACTGACTTGTGTTTGTTTGACAAGGTATCAAGTGCTAGCTGGGAAGATGGAGGTTTAAGAATTAGCACTTCTGCGGATAGTAGTGCTTTTTGGAGTATCGATGACGGCAAGCTTTTTATTGGGATCGGTCATGACAATCAAACTTGGGATTTTTCACTAAATTTGCCAGATGCAAATGTACTTCTTGAGGAAATTATTTCCGAGATGAAAAGGGAAATAGAATATGCTGGCTGGAATGAGCACAAATAACAAGGACAATCACAGTGGCACTCGTGCCTCATGCACGTGTTGTCAACGTTATGCACATGAGAACTGAAGCATTGAATATTGAAAGTATAGAGAATTTATTGTCATGCTATCAGTTGGCGATTTTGGCGCTTCCAAAAGTAACTCGTCATGAAGGATATCCTTATTATCCAGATGAGATCTCTGATTTTATGAATCTTTTAGAGCGCCCGCCTTGGGTAGCATATGAGTATCAGCCAAAGAAAATTAGAAGTATTTTAGATTCGATAGATCGAGCTACATTTGAAGAAGTCAGGTGGGCTTTAACTGCAGCGGTGAGAGCAGAAAGATTTTGTGAGGGTTCCTGGGAGCTAACACTCAGAAATAGGCTTCTAGATCCAGTCCTTAAGCGACTTCAAGACCTGCATCATGCATAACAAAGCCGGGCAGAATACTCCGGGCCTTCGGCCCTCCGTGGGACGAAACCTTCCCCATGGAGTAGACGTCTACCTTTTGAATAGGGTAGGAAAAAATGCCGAAAAAACTGAGTGAAGAGCGGGTTGTTGAATATTCAACAGAGTTCAAAGTTAGAGTGGTAGCTCTCACTAATCAACTGAAAGTAGATACGACTACTATCGCTAACATTATTGGTTTGCATCCAGCAATGGTGTATAGATGGCGACAGGAAAGTAGAGAAGGCAAGCTGGTCGAGAAGCCCAGTCGTAGAATAAGTATGACAAAGATAACGAAAACTCAGTCTCAAACTGATGATAAAGAGATAAAACGTCTTAAAAAGCAGGTTGAGAAATTGCAAAAGGTGAATGATTTTCTAAAAAAGTGGGAAATGTACCTGAAAGATCCAAAGCCGAAAGATTCTCGTTCATAGCTCTTAATCGATCAGACTTTGGTGTCAGGTACTTATGTAGATACTTGAATGTTTCACCCCAGGGGTTTTATAAGTGGCTCAACCGCGATGAGAGAACTCAAGAAATAGAAAATAGGCGAATTCTAGCGTGTATCGAAACTATCTATGCGCAGCATGATGGTAATTATGGAAGCCCAAGAATTTGCGCAGAGCTGAAAGCTAATGGTGAACGAATAAATTATAAACGCGTTGAAGGCCTTATGAGAGAAGCTGGAATCGTGGGGAAAGCTGGAAGGATCTATTGTCGACGCCCTTTGCCTGGAAATCCTTGCGTTAAGATTGAAAACTTACAAAAAGAGCATGGTATGCCGAGTAAACCAGACTCTCAATGGGCTGGTGATGTAACCTATCTGAAGATCAATGGGCAATGGCAATATTTAGCTGTGATTATTGATCTTTACTCCCGGAAAGTGTTGGGTTGGGAGCTGTCGGACACTCGAACTGTTGAGCTAACACTGTCAGCGCTAAATAAAGCTGTCCGTTGCAGAAATATAGAATCAGATCTAATATTTCACAGCGACAGAGGTTCTGAGTACGGTGCTTATGCATACCAAAACCGACTCAAGGAACTGGGTATTGAGCCGAGCATGAATCGTCCAGGATTTATGAATGATAATGTGTATGTAGAATCATTTTTTCAAACACTGAAAACTGAGAGTTTCAAAGGATTTAATTTTGAATCCGTTGAGGAGCTAAGAACCAACTTATCTTGGTATCTTGATAGGTACTATAACTTTAAAAGAAGACATGGTTCACTTGGGTTCAAAAGCCCAGATGAATATGAAAGAATGGCCGCATAAGATGAATATAAGGTGGCGTCTACTTTAAGGGGGGAGGCTTCGCTTCGCCTCCGGTCTGGACGCGCTAAAGCGCGTCGCTGCTTTGGGCGTTCAGGCTGTAGAAAAACTCTTAAAAGGTAGCTTTTTTGTTAAAATGGAGGTCTTGATGTCGAGATTATCCATATGCCCAACTTCAAACGTTACGATTACAACCAAGATGCAATGGTCGTCATCAATTTCGAAGAACAATTACAACCTGAAACCTTTGAGTTTACACTTCATCATCTGATTGATGATCATATCGACCTCTCTGCCTTCCATAAAAAATATCAAAATGATAGCGGCGGGCGAACCGCTTATGATCCAGCTATCCTCCTGAAAATCATATTGTTTGCTTACTCAAAAGGCATTACCTCAAGTCGTGAAATTCAATGGCAATGTGAGAACAATATCCTCTTCAAAGCACTGTCATGCGATACCGTTCCGCATTTTACTAGTATTGCAAGTTTCGTAAGCAGTTATCCTGATGCGATTGAGTCGGTGTTTGAGCAAGTGTTACTGGTCTGCGATCAGCAGGGACTGCTTGGAAACGAACTTTTCGCAATAGATGGATGCAAGATGCCATCCAATGCCAGCAAAGAACATTCGGGGACTTTTAGAGAGCTAGCACAGAAGCAGGAAAAAATTCGCAAGAAGATCAAATATTTCCTCAAAGAGCACAAGAGGCTGGATGGCAGGAAGCCTAAAGAAAAAGAGCGAAAGCAAGCGGTAGCTAAAGCGGCGGATACGCTGCAGAAACACTTTGATAAAATTGATCAGTTCTTAAAGAATCATTCCCTCAGGATGGGGCAAGGTAAAAAACCTAAAGAAGTGAAAAGTAATATCACGGACAATGAATCAGCTAAGATGACTACCAGCAAGGGAACCATCCAGGGCTATAACGGTGTTGCCGCAGTTGATAGGAAGCATCAGATAGTTGTTGAGGCCCAGGCCTTTGGAGAGGGCCAGGAGCATCATACATTGAAACCTATTCTTGATGGCATCAGTTGCCATTATCAGAATATAGGAATAGATGAAGACATCTTGGCCAAACAGGTCATCATTACTGCTGATACTGGATTCTCCAACGACGCTAACTACAACTACCTGCGAGAGAACGGCATCAATGCCTACATACCTGATAATAAATTCCGTTCACGTGATAAAGCTTTTACAACGCAAAAAACCAAGTATGGCAAGCGCAATCAAAAAGGTAGGGCTAATGTCCAGAAGACTACCCCAGCTAGTGAATTTACATTCAACAAGAAAAAGAAAACCTGTATCTGTCCTGCAGGAAAAGCCATGCTCTTGTTAAAAGAAGAGCATGTCAGTGAAGGTAAGAAGAAACTACTGTTCGAAGGGCGCCTCACCGACTGCAGGGCATGCAGCCTTAAAAGTCAGTGTATGCGAAACCCAGACTCTGCTGACTCTCGAAAAGGACACGGAAGGCAAGTATCCCTTACGTGGACAAACGGACGGACAGCCACCGACTGGATGAAGAAGAGGGTTGATAGTATCGAGGGCAAGACCATTTATGGACATCGAATGTCTGCTGTCGAACCGGTATTTGGAAACATTGGTACCAATAAACGATTGAATCGCTTCTCGCTACGAGGAAAAAGTAAGGTTCAAGGACAATGGCAGATGTTCTGCTTGGTACATAACATTGAAAAGTTGATGAGATATGGCAGTATCCACTGATTGAGTATAAATTAAGGGCATCAAGATGCCTAAATTTAATACAATGAATGAAATTTGGTGGTATAGATAAAATTTGGCCGAAATTTCAATTGGAGGAATCTGGGAAATGGCAGATTTTTCTAAAACTGTTTTTCTACAGTCTCGTTAGCTGCCATTTAGCATTTACTTTTTTTCAGAGAATTGAAATGGATTGGAACAATATTTTTACGTTTATTGCTGTGGCAACATTGCTCGTGATTTCTCCTGGGCCTAATGGATTCCTCATAACGAAAACAGTTCCTTTGTCAGGGTATCGAGCTGGTTTGGCCAATATCTCGGGGTTCGTGGCTGCTTTCTATGTACATGGTACGCTATCTATATTTGGTATATCTATTCTCTTGGTGCAATCTGCAAACGCCTTTCTTGTTTTTAAAATGCTGGGCGCTGCATATTTAATTTGGCTGGGTTTAAAAGCACTTAGAAATGCTATAAGTAAAAGCACAGCTGCAAATAACTTAGAGGCAGTATTGCAGCAAAAGCCAACATCTATAAAAGGGGCTTTTCTTGAAGGCTTTTTAACTAATACTCTTAACCCTAAAGTATCAATCTTCTATCTCGCTGCTTTTCCGCAATTTATGTGCGTAGATGGCAGTGCTTTCAGTGCATACTCTCTTGTTACTGCACACTCACTGGTTAATGTTGTATGGTTTTCGGCTATGGTCTTCACTTTAACCAAGGTAAAAAATACTACCAGCCACCCTAAATTCAAAACTTGGTTAAACTCTATTACGGGTGTTGTATTTATTGGATTTGGCACTAAATTGGCCTTGGCGAAGAGCGGCTAACAAACCAAGTAAGCGGGAAAATTATACGTGGGCTCCCGTCACTCCGTTCCGTATTATGGCCCACCTGTTATTGCCCCACCTTGGAGTGTTAGATATACATAAAATCATGGCGACTCTATCAAAAACTAAAGCAAGCTTGAGGGTTATCGGAGATGAATTATTACCTGACGAAATCAGTGAGTTATTAGGCAGTGAGCCTACAGTGAAGATGATTAAAGGTGAGCCATTTTCGTGGATGCATAGTGGAAAACCTCGCATAGCAAGGTCTGGAATGTGGCGTATTGAAGCTAATGAAAAAGTGCCAGGTGATTTAGATTCTCAAATATTCGAAATTCTAAATAAGTTGACTCATGATTTAGAAGTTTGGAAAAAACTCTCAGAGAAATATAGGTTAGATTTATTTTGTGGTCTCTTCATGGGGCGCTCGATGGAGGGTATAGGTATAAGCTCAGAAGCGCTGCTTGCGTTGGGGCAGCGTGGAGTTGAAGTGGATTTTGATATATATGGCCCGGATGATGAAAATGTATAGCAAGCGCAAGCACAACTGGCCACTTCGTATCTTGGGCTTCCAAATCGCTGTGCAGCTTTACCGTCTGTCCAGCAGGCATTAGGTGATCATGAGTACAGATGGAATAGCCTTAGTCAGCTAAATCTTATTTTAATATCCTGTATCGCCGCGTTGGCAGTTGGGTTCATTGTTTTTTCTATATCTTGGAGGTGAACAAGAACATGAAGGAAGGAGGAAAGTGGGGCGAGGAAATGTCTTTTTCAGTTTCTACGCCTTCGTTTTTCTCATCCTACGAGCGTTATGCATAAGACTTATCCATGAACTTTACCTGATGAAAGCCAATAAAGAAGATTGGAGAGCGATCACATTTGCTTTTTACTCCCTAGTACATAATGACCTAAGAGATTGGGAAAAACTTCCAGATGAATTGAAAAATAGTGATATGGGAGGTTTATGTCAGAAATATATTGATACTAAAGATATCCGGTATCTAATAGAAGCAGGTGAAATGTTTGCAGGTAAAAACTGGTATACAGCTCTCGGAAGAACATTTTGAGCTTTAAAATAACATGAAAAAAGAGTTGATAGTCAAGGATTGTTTAGCATTTCAAAATCAAGTGTGATTGTGTTGCCTTATGTCTACACATTAAGAAAAAATGCTTCCGATCTGGGTTGAACTAAGTACCTCTGGTGGAGGCATTTAATTTAAAACGGTCCATCTCAGTATTCTAGGGCAGGCGTTGCTTTTCAAAGAGTATGTGTTAGAAGCTGTTTCATAACTTCTTTAGCGTAATTAACATGCAGGCAATATAGAAAAAAGCTCTGTATGAAGATATGTAGCGATCCCACCTTACAACTAAACGACGGTAGTTCCCTAGCCATGCAAAAGTTCGCTCAACTTTCCAACGTCGCACATATCTCCTAAGCTTTCTGCCATCTTGTTTCGAAGGTTTTCTTCTATTCCTACGGTGAGGGCAAATCAGGTCAATTTCACGGCGGGCCAAACTATGGCGTAGTGGATCAGAATCTGCAGCCTTGTCGTACACTAGACGTCGATTTTTTGTATTTTCATAGGTAATATCGAGTAGTGGATGTAATAAATTTACTTCTGCTGGTGAGGCCGAAGTAACGGTGCCTCCCAATGGAATACCTTCGCCATCGACCACTACCATCCACTTTGTACCCTTGCCTCGCTTAGTTTTTCCGACTTCTGCTCCCCTTTTTTTGCTGAAGCAAAGCTACTATCCGAAAAGACTTCTTCCCAATTAAGCAGGGATCTTTGATCGAGCTGTCCGAGAAATTTTCTCCAAGCCTCCAACCAAGCGCCTTGCTCTTCCCAAAACTGGAGCCTTCTTCAGCAAGACTCGGCGAAGGGTAAGATGGGGGGAGATCCTTCCATCGTGCTCCTGAGCGCAAAATCCACAAGATACCTTCAAAACATGCACGGTTATCAATGGGTTTGGGACCTCCTTTTCCACGTTTTAGCTGGGGAAGGCAAGGCTCAACTAATTTCCACTGAGCGTCAGTTAATTCTGACTTAAATCCACTCACACTTACTGGTCTTATCATTCCATGAGGTCGCAAGAATAACTGATTTCAAGTTATGAAACAGCTTCTAGACTGTTTTATCAAGAGTGTAGTAAAAGCAAAGCGCCCCATTTGTACGAAAATAAGGGGGTTGAATTTTGTGATGCGTCAGTTGAGTAACTTCGCAAATGAAAAGTCAAAGTGTTTGGTCTTGGTAAAATTGTCTCTTGTACTATTTGAAAGTTTGACAAAGCCAATAAAGTGCTGAGAGATAGGATATGGTTTACTTGGGTTCAAAATTTGAGGTAGTATGAAAAAATTTTCGTATAAACTGAATAAAGGTGGTATCTACATTGAAATATCTCTCCCTAAGCTTGCTAGGTGATCTGTTGATGTTTTAAGTTGGTGATCGACAGATATAATTTTTAATACATTTAGCTCGTGATTTTCTTAGTGCAGTTTTAAAAGGTTGAAATTATATGGGAGGGTATTGGATTAAAGTGTTTTCTTGTGAATTTTGATTTTTATTGATGGATATAGAAAATTGAAGGTAAAAAGCAGTCGAGGAATATTTCTCAGCATTGTAGCCATGCTCTGTATAGCCGGTATGGATGCAACCGGTAAACTACTTGTTCAAACCTATCCTATTGTGCAAATTATGGCTGTTCGATTTGCAACTTTTTTTATTATTGTAATGCTTATAGCTTCACTCAAAGGTGATCTCAAGCAGGTTCGAAGTAATATTTGGGGTACTCAAGTTTTAAGGTCACTTTTACTTGTGGTTGAGGTTACGGTATTTATACTTGCTTTTAGCATGATGCCATTAGCAGATGTCCATGCAATCGCTACAATGGCCCCATTGTTCGCTATGCTAATGGCTGGATGGTTTCTTGGGGAGAAGGTAGACCGAAGAAGTTGGATTGCTGTCGCTATTGGCTTTATAGGTGCTTTGATTATTATTCGCCCTGGATTGGGTATTTTGAGCTGGTATGTTGTTATACCGATCAGTGGAGCCATTTTATGGGCATCCTATCAAGTCCTTTCTCGTCATGTCAGCCAATTTGATAGTTCCGCTACAACAGTCTTTTATACGGCCTTTATAGGCCTCATTGTATTTGGTGGACTAGCACCCTTTAACTGGGTAGACCCAACTTTTATTGGCTGGCAACTATTAATACTTAATGGGCTTTTTGGTGCAATGGGCCATTATTTATTGATTAAAGCTCTTACCTATGCTCGAGCTTCAACTTTGCAGCCTTTTAACTATACCTTGTTATTTTGGGCGATAGCGATTGGTTTTTTTATCTTTGGCGAATTCCCAGATGGATTTACAATACTTGGGGCGATTATAGTCTTGAGTGCTGGTATTTATACATCAGACGCTGGTCGGAGAATGAGTGGTCTTTCATTAATTGCAAGTAAAAAGGAGTTTAATTTTATTCGAAAAATTTCGAATAAAATTACTTGAGCTCTAATTGATTGCTTTCTGATTTTATCATGGTCTATGAAGTATGGGGAAGCTTTTGTGAATGTTTCTGGCTTGGAGCATTTTAAAGTTCTTGTCTTAACTTTCTAGGGTATTAACTTGGGATGTTCAGTTTGAGGTTGACTATGGTGATTGATGCTAGCCTAATTATCTCTATAGCCTGCTGTATCTATATCTTTTGTTAGGTTTGATTTTAATAGCAGGATATGCTCTATGAGAAGTCGGTCTTCAATATAAATTTAAGGAGGGAGTATGCATATTCTTGTTCCTGTCTTTTTTAAGGCGCCGTTAGGTGGGCTTCACTCACATGTGTACGCTCAAGCTAAAGCAATTATCCGTGAAGGATGGCGTTGCACTATATTATGTAAGCCTGGCCCTTTCGCACAACAGTGTCGTGATAGTGGTATAGAAATTATTGAGGATGATTTTAGTGATTTATCCAAATCAATTGCTGAAATATCTGAAAGTTTTAAGTTCGATCTCATTCATGCGCACCCCTTTGCATCCCGGGAGATAGGCCAAGGTATTGCCAAAAACTTAAATATACCCATATTACTTACAGTCCACGGTAAGTACACTGATACTTTAGTAGATGATTGTGATGAATTCAGCCGTATTTATTGCGTCAGTCTTGGAGTCAGGGATCATCTTGTTAAAAACGGTATTAAAAGCCTTCATAAGATTTTTGTGTACCCAAATGCAGTTAACACTGAAGTTTTCTACGCCGGCCATGAAAGTAGATTAGATCGTCTTAAAGAAGTTGAATGTTTTATTGATAATAATATGATAAAGGGCTGTCGAATAATTATTTTTTCTTGTCGAATGGGGATAGATAAAAAATTTATTTTAAACTGCGTTAAGGATGCCTGGATATATCAGGCTAGGTATAAGATAGACTCTTGGCGGTGGATTGTAGCTGGTGATGGCCCTGGAAAAGCTGATTTAGAGCTGGCGGCAAATGAACTTAATGAGTATCTTGGCCATAAGTGCATAACGTTTTTAGGTTGGCAGTCGGAGGATAAGCTTAATGCTCTTTATCAATCGGCTGACTTAGTAGTGGCACCAGGGCGGAGCGCTCTCGATTGTCTGGCGAGTAATCGGCCGGTAATAGCGATTGGTTCACAGGGCTATATTGGTGCTATAGATGAAGGAAATTGGTATAAAGGTTCCTATTCAAACTTTGGAGGTGTTGGTGAAAAAGATTATATATCTGGTGAATTGTTTCAGGATATAAATTCTATCATCTATGATGATGAAAAACTTGATTCGATTGGTAAGTTTGGAAGGAAGCGGGTTTTAGACTCTCATGATCAAAAGTATTGGGATGTGTGGTTGTTAGATCAGTACCGTGAGATTATGGCATTATATGATGAAGCTAGATCTCTTCCTTGTGAATTGTTGGAAGAATATAGTGTACCAGATACTTGAGTATGACTCTGATGATTTGGAAAGGATTAATGTATATCTTATTGCGAGAATAGATCTATGTGATTTGAAATGCTCAGATTTTTACTGATAAAAATTTTCTACGGCATAATAGTTAATTTTAGGAATAGGAAGGGAGGTTGTGAGGGTTAAACTTTAGTGTTTTGTGGAATAGCTTAAGTGTGATTGATGAGTTTTTGGATGCATTTGCAGTTATTGCTTCTCTAGTACATCTCGTTGCTCTAATCAGAGCTCAGAAGGAAGGAGTCGAAATTACTTCTATAGATGGTATTTGTCACGGATAGGGAGGGGGATGCGATATGTCTATGCAAAGGCGATAAAAAATTTTGACTCTTTATCTAGTTCAGACACTTTACTAATTGTAGGGTTATATATCGTTTTTTTAAGGTTTGGGAGGAAGCTTTTTTGCAGTAAAACCAAATAGATTGAATTGTATCACTTGGGATTCAATGATTTCTCAATACATATAGTATATTTATTTATGCGACCTTTTAGGGGGGGCTGGAAGACTTGCTCCAATTTTTTTCTCCAGAGTTTCGGAGTATGTGAACTCAAGAAATTCAATTAATTTTATTTTATCAAGTTCAGCTTGAAAGGGATAATCGTGACCTCGGTTTTAATTTTTTTATAGACGCAAAAAAACTGGAGTTTTCAGCTCACAAAGAATTACTTCCCCGATTAAATTTTATTCAATTTTGATAGGCTTTTTTTTGCTGTCCTATTGTAATTCCAATCGAGTATTCAATAGGTCGTGTAAATGAAGTGTTTCTATTTTGTCAAATGGTATAGGGAGTGCCTGGTTACGATAAAGGTTTGCTGGCTTCATATTTGGGCAGTTAATGAGCAGTTAATCCTTAGAGAATCAAAGTTCCATATCATAGATTCAGCTGCTTGCTGAAAAGGATGAAAGCGATTGAGCTATAGCGCAATGACTCGAACTGAATAGCTCTGTCTAATGAGGGCTTCGATCTGGTATCGCTCTTTCAAGGTCAGCTGTTTGGTGTGGGTTCTCATGGGGTTCTTGATTTGTTTGTGTGGAAGTGAATCAGCCTACGGCTAGTTGGACTCCGTTACTATTGCCAAGTGTGTTGGTTATTGTGGGAATCTAGGATTCATGAATATAAACGAAAGGGAGCATATTAAAATGTATGTATGATATCTGTAGGTGGATGGTATTTATTGTCACTCCCGTAAGTCTCTAGTAGAGGATTTGTTGCAGTATAAACTGTACCAATCCGTGAAGGATACTTATAGAAATCGTAGGGGGTCCGCTCAACGATTATAATTAGTTCCTTCACGCAAGAAAGGAGGCTACTAGGCATCAACGAAGATTACTTCGCCAGTTATAAATCCATCTACAGAACGCTCAAAAGCTTTTCCGACCAAGTGCCCCGGTACGGGCTCAAAGCCTGGCATCATGTCACCGTAGACATCCCAGGCTTCTTCCAATACCGTCGGATTAACCGCATTGATTCGAATTCCCCTGGGGAGTTCATAAGCAACGCATTTGACAAAGGTATCAATTGCTCCACTAGTTGTTGCATCGGCAATTGCCATGGGGATCGGCTTGATGTTTAGAATACCGGATATTAGCGTAAAGGATCCTTTATCGGCGATATACTCTTGACCGATTCTTACAAGATTGATTTGCCCCATCATCTTGCTCATTACCGTTGTCATCCATTGCTGCTCAGTCATATCGACAAAGTCTGCGTATTCACAGAAACCAACGGTGTTTACGACAGCATCGAAGTCACCCACTGTCTCAAACAGTCGCCTGATAGACTCTTCATCAGTAATATCAACCTGATAGTCACATCCCTTGCCCGAGCGACTTGCTGTGATAACCCTGTGGCTGCTTAACCCTGTTAATGCGGCCTGTCCCATTTTACCTTGTGCGCCAATGAGGATAACGTTTTTCACTATAAGTACCTGTTTTATATGAAGAATTTGCTATTTGCTGCAATGCGATGCTGCTCAATTACTAGGAGAATGCTAGTTTTATTGTGATACAATGTTAAACAGTATTTATTTGTAAGAGATACAAGTGTGAACCAAATAAATCGATTGGAGGTCAAGCAGCTCCGAATATTCCAGGCATTAATATCTGAAAGAAGTGTATCTCGTGTCGCAAGTCAGATCGGCCTTACTCAGCAAGCTGTTAGTGAACATTTAAAAAAGTTGAGAGATATTTTTAGTGATGAACTTTTTCTCCGGAAAAGCAATGGACTAATTCCAACGCCGACAGCAATAAACTTAGGGAAAAAGGTTGATGTGATCCTCCAAGGGTTAGATAAATTGCTGGAGCCAGTAGTTTTTGACCCAGCTAAAATAGCGCAAACCTATACCATCGCTGCGACAGATTATTCCCAGCAAGTGGTGCTTCCCAGCTTATTGCCTAAACTCAGAGCGTTAGCTCCCAACTTGAAAGTGGTAATACGGGATATTGCTACAGACAGACTGGAAGAGTTAATGAGTGAAGCGAAGGTGGATTTAATCGTCGCAGATTCGGATGTAAATTCTGAGCTGTACTCCTCTATCATATTATTTACTGATTACTATGTCTGCGTTACGGCAAAGAGTTCACCTCTGGCCAAGAAGAAACTGAGTTTGGAAGAAATAGCTTCTGAGCCACATCTTATGGCGTCTCCGCTTAAGTCTGGGGCGTCAGGAATTATTGATGGTTGGTTTGCAAAGCACCGTTTGCGTAGAAATGTTGTTATGTCTACACCATGTTTTACCACGGTTCCACAATATCTCAAGAAAACAGATATGCTTGCTTTTTTACCTAATCGGGTAGCGAGTGATTCAAACCTTGCCATTCTTAATCTGAAAAACAAATCGATAGAGTTTGATGTTATAGCCGCATGGCACCCACGTTCAGATCATGATGCTTTACATAATTGGGTTGTAAACTTGTTGAGAGAGAGTGCCTAGTATTCTGTAGTTGATATTAAAGTGCATAAAGGTACGAGAGGGCATAGAGATTTCTGGGAGTACTGAATAAATGAGATCTTTAGAAACGCAATTTTATCAGAAAAACAAATGACTTTTGATTTTTGTTCGTGCAATAAGAAGTTGAATATGAGGGGCACGTCGGAGAGGGTGGCGTAGAAATATATCAAGCCCTTAAATGTAGAGATTGTAATAGAGCATGAGACTTTGCTATTCCTGTTGGGATGCCACGGTTTAGCTCTGTGGGTGAGCATGCCCATTGTGATATTGAGGAGATGTATATCATTTTAAAAGCTAAAGGTACTATGGCTATCGAAGGCGAGAAGATGCGAGTTTCCGCTGAATGTATAATTTCAACTAAAAAGCTGGAGCCCATGGATTAGTTAATGACTCTTCGAAAGAGATGGAATTGTTAATTAATCAAGCCATTTTGAAGTGGTACCAGCTTAGTAAGTCAGTTAATTTGACGGTAGAAAATTACCAGGCTTTAATGCCCCAATTTTCATTGGGGTGACGATTTAACAACGTGATTGGGAGTGGGGAAGAGTGTTGAAAATACGAAACTTCTTAAGAATGATCTTTATTGGGATTGGTTTATCTGTGGTTAATGTGGCTGCAGAAGAAGTCGAGATAGATAAAGACCTCACTATTTATTATGAACAATCGGGGAGTGGCGATACTGCCATTATTTTTATTCCTGGCTGGATGATGTCGGCAGACGTTTTTGAGCATCAACTTGCCCACTTTAAAGATTCTAAAAAGTACCGCGCGCTGGCATATGATCCCCGTGGGCAGGGCAAATCATCAAAGCCCGTCGAGGGGCACACCTATCAACAACATGCTAGAGACCTGGCTAAGTTAATAGAGACATTGGATCTAGACAGCGTGATCTTGGCAGGTTGGTCATATGGCGTAACAGAGCAATTGGCCTATTTGAATCAGTTTGGTTCCGATAAACTGAAAGCGATGATCATGATTGATACTGGACCAGATATAGCGGGAGCAAGTCGTGATGAGTGGGTTTGGTATCTAAATGATGATTCGGACGGCTATTCACGCTCATTTACTGAGGGCATTATAGAAGATCGAGATAATGTAATTAGTGAATTTGTGAAATGGATGCTTGAAAACCCTTCAAAGGAAAATATTGCCTGGGTTACCCAGATTGCTAATCAGACCTCTAGTAGTGTCGCTTCAATTACCAACGCGACCGGGTTTTACCTGGACTATAGTGATGATCTTGTAGCATTGGAAGGTAAATTGCCCCTATTGTATGTTGTGAGAGAGGAAGTTAAAAACGTTGCGGATAAATGGATTAAGGCCAATACGCCATCAGCCACTGCTGTTTATATGGGAAAACACATGATGTTTTGGGAGAGACCTAGAGAGTTTAATCAGGTGCTCGATCAGTTTCTTTCTGCCATGGAGAATGATAAATAATAAATAAGCCCCTGCTTTACTTACCTTGTATTTAGAGTGGTTTCGTGTCGATAAACACAGAGGATCAGGAAAATCTGGTTCTCTGTATTTTTGTTTCAAAAGTTAAAGTGCTCCCCAATGGGGAATGATTTGTAAAGCGCATATTATGTCTAGAAAAATATTATCCTTAAAGGTAAAAAGAAATACGGAGCCTAAAAAGGTTGATAAAAAGCAAGAGGATACTTCTGATCCAAAGAAGCGGTTCTTAAATGGCGTAGCTATTAATCCATCTGAGCCTATTCGCCTTGAGTCAGGTTCTCAGCAACTTACGGTACGGGCGATGGATTTGATTACGCCAATTGGCAAGGGGCAACGAGGCTTGATTGTGGCTCCACCGGGCTGTGGCAAAACCACTATCCTCAAGCATATCTGCCAAGCCGTGGGGAAGGCTTACCCCGAAATAAAGCTGTACGCTTTGCTGATTGATGAAAGGCCAGAGGAGGTTACTGACTTTAAGCGAAGTGTACCGGCGGAAGTTTATGCTTCCTCTTCTGATCATAGCTATAAAGAGCATGTGCGGGCAGCTAATGAACTCCTTGATAGGGCCTGTAAGGAAGCCGGTGAAGGCCAGGATGTAATGATTGTGGTTGACTCGTTGACAAGGCTATCACGGGTGCATAATGCGCAGCAGAGTGGTAGGGGACGTACAATGTCAGGTGGGATAGATGCCAGGGCTATGGAGATACCCAGAAAGCTGTTTGGCGCTGCGAGAAAGGTTGAAGATGGTGGATCACTTACGATTCTGGCAACGATACTCGTGGATACCGGAAGCCGAATGGACCAGGTGATATTTGAGGAGTTTAAGGGCACGGGAAATATGGAGGTTGTATTGTCCAAGGAAGTTGCGAGACAGCGAATTTTCCCTGCCTTGGATATTGCTAAAAGCAGTACTCGCAGTGAGGAAGTCCTGTTTAACTCGAAAGATATTGCAACGATAAGAACTTTACGAAGAACGCTTGCCGGCCTTAAGCCTGTAGATGGCACTAAAAAACTTATTGAACTCCTTAAAAAGTACTCGACTAATGCGGAGCTACTTGACCATTAATTTTTAGTTAAGTTTAGGGGGAGTATTTAGCCGCTTAGCATTTTAGGAGTTAGTTACTGAACGCCCGAGTCCTTATTATGACAGCTGTTAGTCAGTCGGGGGCTTCACACTTCAATTCTATGGTGTGTTTTTGCAGGATACTCTTCAATGGCTTCTCCCTCTAGTATTTCACTACCAGTTTGGTAACGCATTGTCATCTGGCCAGTTGCAAGCAGAGTTCCTACACTGTCATAAACTTCGGTATAGGAATAAAAGATTTTATGCCCTGAGCTGGTCAACTTACCTATGGCGGTTAACTGATTGGTTTTGGCTCGACCGGTGAAATTGGTTGTTAATGAAAGCGTGAGGGACTTACGCCGACGATTTGGGTATGGGCAGTAGAGACCACAGTAGGAACCGGCAATATCAATTAACGTTGTAATAAATCCCCCATGGGGTACTCCGTGGCTATTCAAATGCTCAGGAAGTACGGTTACGCTGATCACCACACGGCCTTCCTGCCACTCATCAATTTTCACACCCAAATGATCATTAAACGGTGGTTGTTTTTTATTTTGCCAGCTCATTTGGACTTACCTTTTGGGAAGTTAGTTAGGAGCAGGGTGCGTTCGGGCAGCCTGCTGGGTGGAGAAATACACTGTAAGCAGACCTGCTGTGACCACTATACAAATTCCTATCAGCGCAATTGTGTTAGGTAGATGTTGCCATATCAGCCAGCCAAAAATGCCAGCAATAACCACTCCAAAATAGCTGATTGGTGAAACTACACTGGGTTTTGCATAACTATAAGCTTTGGTATAGAGCCATATCGCTAATAAAATAGAAACTCCATTAAAAGCCAGGTAGGGAATAGTCCAGCTAGGTATTGATTGCCAGTAGTAGATACCCAGGGGCAGGCTGCACATAAATGAGATAAGGACATAGTAAAACAAAATAAGACTCGACTTATCAGTGTGTGACAAAATACGTGTGCCTACCATAGAGGCAGCTAGAGTAATACCTGACAGTAAGCTGAAGGCGTGGCCACTGCTGATACCATGGATATCAGGTTGAAGAATCAGTGCGATACCAAGTAGCCCAAGCACAATGGGTAGCCAGCTTGTGGCGGGAATCTGTGCACGCGCCCAAAGCCAAGCTACAAGCGGAACAAAAATTGGGGCGGCATTGCGCAGTAAGCCTGCCTCCATCAATGAAATACGGCTGAGTGCATAAAAGTAGGAAAAGAAGCAGAGCCAGCCTGCAAAGCCGCGCAATAAATGGGTTTTCCAGTGTTGTGTTATGAGCTGTTGGGGTGACTGGCGCACCAGCCAGGGAATAAGTAATAGTAAGCAGATGCTGTATTGGCTGAGAACTATTAAAGGTACTGGTACCGCGGGTGATATCCATTTACTGGCTGCAGCGGCTGTACTGGCAACCATAGCGGTGGCCAGTGCGTAACCTATGCCTTTCCAATTGTTTCTCTTAACCCTGGCTTGGATCGTTTTGTGGTGATCTGGCGGTTCTGGTGACTGTTCGAGCTGCAGCTCATTAAGACGCATTTGGCTCGGTCGTAGTTTCGATTCTATTAACGTATCAGGCCTTATCATTGTGTTGCCAACTAAAAATCTCTCAACTTTGGCAAAAAGGGTAACCGGTACTTTTACCGGTTACCCTTGAGAAGCGAATACTATCGCTGATCGTCTGCCCAGTCCGTAAATGTTTTACCTTCTTTTGCCAGTTGGACGAGCAATGGTGCAGGAGTCCAGTTGGCTTCGCCATATAGGTCACGGAATGTGCAAATAGTATCGTAGATCTTTTTCAAGCCTATGCTATCTGCGTAAAACATGGGGCCGCCACGATGGGGGGGGAAACCATAGCCATAAACATACACAACATCAATATCACTGGGACGTTGGGCTATTCCATCTTCCAGAATCCTGGCTCCCTCGTTAATTAGAGAGAAAGTAAGGCGATTAAGAATTTCTTTATCAGAGATTTCTCGCCGCTCTATCCCGTACGCTTTGGCTTGAGCCTCTATAATTGCTTGGACTTCGGGGTCACTGGTACGAGCGCGAGTTTCTGGGTCATAGCGGTAATAACCGGCTCCACTCTTTTGGCCCAGGCGTCCCATCTCTACTAAAGCATCCGCAATGCAGTAGGTTTTGGGGTCGCCTTTTTCTGCTTCGCTCAGGCCCTCGCGGGCCTTGTGGCCAATATCGAGACCGGCCAAATCTCCAACCGCTATGGGCCCCATGGCCATGCCCCAGGATTGCATTACGGTATCTATTTGCTCCGGGGTGGCTCCTTCTATCAAACAGAGTTGCGCTTCACGGGCATAGGGCCGCAGCATCCGGTTGCCAATAAACCCATAACAGTTTCCGGCCAGCACGGGAACTTTCTTGATAGTTTTTGCCAACCGCATTGCGGTGGCAATAACATCGTCGGCGCTCTTTGAGCCACGAACGACTTCTAGAAGTTTCATAACATTGGCGGGGCTGAAAAAGTGTAAGCCGATAACATCTTCTGGCCGATTGGTAGCAGCGGCGATCTGGTCGATATCCTGGTAGGAAGTGTTTGTTGCGAGAATGGTGCCGGGTTTACAGTATTGGTCCAGCTTGGAAAAAATTTCCTTTTTAAGCGTTACATTCTCAAACACAGCTTCGATAACGAGGTCTACCTCTACCAGGTCGGAATAGTCAGTGGTGCTCTGGATTAGTGAGAGATAGTGTGCTTTTTGGGGCTCTGTAATCTTCCCCTTTTTCATACTGATATTGTAATTTTTGTCGATTACTGCCAGACCACGCTCTACGGCAGCTTGATCGATATCCAGCAGCTTGACTGGGATACCGGCATTGGCAAAATTCATGGCGATACCTCCCCCCATAGTGCCGCCGCCAATAATGCCAATACTGTTTATTTCTCTGATAGAGCTATCTTTGGAGAGACCCTGAACTTTTGTCGCACGTCGCTCGGCAAAGAACATATGCCTCAGGGCGGCGGACTGACTTGAGAGTAGGCATTCGATAAATAGATCCAGCTCTTTAGCCAGCCCTTTATCGAATGGCAGTTTAACCGCTGCCTCCACACAGGAGACAATATTCTGTGGGGCCAGTTGACCAGGTGCTCTTTTTTCCAGTCGCTGGCGGAAATCCTCGAACAAGCCCTCTGGAATACTGGCAAGATCTATTGTGATGTCCCGGACTCTGCGTGGTGGGGCTTTCTGGTCAATTAGCTCACGAGCAAAGGCGAGGGCCCCTTCGAATAGATCATCATCAACCACGTGATCGATCAGCTTCATGCTTTTGGCTTTCGCGGCCGGGATTGGGGCACCTTTGGTGATCATTTCTAATGCAGCCGCAACGCCGGCCAGACGTGGAGTGCGCTGAGTACCACCGGCCCCAGGCAATAACCCCAATTTAACTTCAGGCAGGCCGACTTTGGCAGATGCCAGGGCACAGCGATAGTGACAAGCCAGTGCCACCTCAAAGCCCCCGCCCAATGCGGTACCGTGAATAGCGGCAATCACTGGTTTACGAGAGTTTTCGATTTCGGTAATCACTTCAGATAAGGCAGGTGCCTGTGGTGGCTTACTAAATTCTGTGATGTCTGCACCAGCAATAAAAGTGCGGCTTTCACATATCAAAACCAGTGCCTGAGAGGCATCTTCCTGGGCACTCTTGATCGCTCCCCAAATGCCTTCGCGCAGCCCGTGGGAAAGCGCGTTGACAGGGGGGTTGTTAAGTCGAATAACACCAATATCGCCAATAAGTTCATAATTTACGGTAGACATTGTTATCTCCAGATCTTAAATGACTATTAGATTGTTTCTCCTAGAGGGTCTCGCCGGTTTTTATATACGCTCTATAATCACTGCGATTCCCTGGCCAATACCAATACACATGGTGGCTAACCCGTAGCGCCCGCCGCTACGCTCCAGCTGGCGTAATGCTGTGAGTAGAATGCGGGCTCCGCTGGCGCCGAGGGGATGCCCAACTGCAATTGCACCACCATTGGGGTTAACCCTGGAGTCCTCGTAATCAATCTCGAGCAATTTCAGGCAGCCCATGGCCTGTACAGCAAATGCCTCGTTAAACTCCATGACATCCATATCTCCCAGGCTCAAGCCTGCACGAGCCAATGCCTTACGGGTAGCCGGGACCGGGCCTAAACCCATTACTCTTGGCTCCACTCCCGCAATAGCACTGGCGAGAATACGTGCGCGGGGCTTGAGATCTACGGCCTGGCCGGCTTCCTGGCTGCCAATAATGAGTGCTGCGGCACCATCGTTGATTCCGGAAGCATTTCCGGCAGTCACTACGCCGTCTTCAAACAATGGGCGTAGTGTTTGCAGGCGCTCCAGGCTAGTATCGGGGCGGGGATGTTCATCAGTATCGATAAGGCGAGGTGGTTGCTTTCTGCCCTGTGGCACCTCGATAGGGATAATTTCATCAATAAAAAAGCCATCAATACGCGCGCTTTCATATTTTGCTTGTGAAGCTAGTGCAAAGATATCGCACTCTTCTCGCTTAATATTCAGGTCTGCGGCAATATTGTCTGCAGTTTGCGGCATAGTATGGCTGCCAAATTCTGCAACAATATCGGGATTGGTGAAGCGCGGACCCAAAGTGGTATCCGCCAGTTGCTGGGTGCGATCGAAAGGGCTGCTTGCTTTGGAGAGGACCAAAGGGGCACGGCTCATGGATTCAACACCACCGGCAATGAATAAATCACCTTCCGAGGCCCTGATGCAACGTGCTGCATCGGCAACGGCAGATAAGCCTGAACCACATAGGCGGTTTACCGTAATACCACCGGTGGAGATTGGCAGTCCTGCAATTAGCCCGGCAAAGCGGGCGATATTACGACTGTCCTCACCGGCCTGATTGGTATTTCCGGCAATCACATCCTCAAATTGCTTGTGATCGAAATTATTACGTTCAACCAGGGTTTTAATGACATGCGCGAGCATATTGTCAGGCCTGATACTGGAAAGGCTACCTCCATGGCGACTAAAAGCACTTCGGCCGCCATCATAGATATAAGCTTGTGGCATTGTCAGTTTTCCCAATGATTGATTATTGTTTTGTGAGCAGTAGTAAATGTCCGCGCTTAATCAAACTCCAGCGCTACCGGAATGTTTTCCAATGCCTCCTCTGCTACCGTTTTAGCTGAAGGTTTTTCCAGACGAACTTTTGCAACCTGGCCCAGGGCACTATCAAAACGGGCAGAAAACTCTGCAGATATATTTTTTTCCTGAAGTGCTTGACCAATAACATATTCGGTAGCGCGATTACGCAAAGCGGGTTTGAATACCTTGGCTACAGCGGTTAGGGGGATTTCATCAATGATCTCTATCCGCTTGGGTATCGCTGCACGTTCAGTAATCTGGGTGCGGCAGTAGTCGATAAGCTGCTCTTCCGTGGGAGAATTTTCGGACGGATATAGAGTGACATAGGCCACCGGAACCTCACCGGCATAGGCATCGGGCTGGCCAACGGCAACGGCCATAGCCACGGCGGGGTGACGGCTTAGCGGTTCTTCAATCAAGGCTGGATCTATATTGTGGCCGCCACGAATGATTAAATCCTTGGCTCGCCCGGTCAGATAAAGATTGCCATCGCCATCGACATATCCCATATCGCCAGTATTAAACCAACTGTGGTCAACCCAAGCCTTGGCGTTATCCTCTTCGGAGAGATAGCCTGAAAAAATATGTGGCCCTCGTGCAAGTACAATACCGACTTCACCGGTGTTACAGGTTCTCACTAGCCGGTTTCCATCCACTTCGGCAATTTTCATTTCCATATAGGGGAGGCGGCGGCCGACGCTGCC
Source organism: Microbulbifer mixtoriginis (SeqCode) (assembly GCF_052466765.1). NCBI lineage: Bacteria > Pseudomonadati > Pseudomonadota > Gammaproteobacteria > Cellvibrionales > Microbulbiferaceae > Microbulbifer > Microbulbifer mixtoriginis (SeqCode). The sequence goes on along the minus strand of NZ_CP174289.1, from coordinate 659,796 downwards.
CTCGGGTGCTTGCATATCTGTTGGGGGGCGGGCCAGCAGGCAGCTGGACTCTGTCATGCCATAGCCGTTACTTACCGTCACATTGAATTTTTCCTCAAACGCACTCTTAAGCGCTGCGGGTAAAGGCGAGGCCCCGCAGCCAACATCTGTCAGGCAGCTGATGTCATTGTCGCCCACAGGGATTTGCATCAAGATGCCGAGAATAGTGGGCACGGCGCCAAAGCCCTGTACACGGAAGCGGGCGACATGATGCCACCAGTTGGGGAGCACATTGGGGGAGCGAAAACCTGAGGGGGTCATTATAACAATCGTGCGGCCGGCGAGCAGAGTGCCTATGCCGGCGACCACAGTGCCGAAAATGTGAAACAGAGGAAGGCCACTGAGGGTAGCAAATCGCCCCTTACTGGATGTCGTGTCCACACTCAGCTGTGCGACAAACGCAATATTGCTGTGGGTCAGGCGTGCAATTTTAGGCCGCCCGGTTGTTCCTCCGGTGTGGAAGTAACTGGCAATTTCATCGCCTTGAATAGTTCTCCCACTAATTAAATGGTCATTTGGCTGTTGGGCAATAGCCAATACAAAATTCTCTACCTTAATGCCGGAAGGTATGGATAGGGTGCTAACCGGTTTTTTACTGATTAGCAGCAGTGCCTTCAAGGTTGGAACCTGCTTAATGACCTGCGCAACCTTTTCCCAAATCTCCTCACTGAGATCCTGCCCAAGGCTGACTAATACCTTGGCTTTGGTGGCATTCATGATCTCGGCGATATGCTCCGGTTCCAGCAACGGATTGATAGGGCTGGCGATTCCCGCGGCTTGTCCACCCCAGAGTGCAAAATGTGTTTCAGGAAGGTTGGGTAATAGTAATGAAACGGTATCTGTCGAATTAACTCCGAGAGAATGGAGTAGATTGGCGGTTTGGTGAACTTTTTCGGATAGCTGCGAGTAGCTCACAGTCACACTTTCTTCATCTGGTACAGCGGTGGGAAGAAATTCGATGGCTGCATCTTGTTGGTAAAGACGGGCGGCCTGCCGAATTAAATCGTAGGTGTTTTCCCAGGGATAACGTTGTAACAAAGGTACTTTTTCATATTCCTGGATTTCTGCAAGAGATTGCAGCATGGGACTGCCAGTGGAAGTGGACGTGATAGACATGGGGGCTTCTCTCACTATGGTTATTATGTTGGTGACAATATCAAAAGTGAAAAGAGCATTCCACTCTGCGGAATTCAATGGTAATGTTTTGTGCGTCGAGTAGTTATTTAAAAGCTAATTGGTGGGAATTGGCGGATAAATATTTACACCAGCTATATATAAATGCCACTAAGTAGAAAGTTGCGTCAATAGAGTTGGCTCGATAATTGAGGACCTACTTGCGTGAGTCGGAAAAAGTCAAAATAGCGATGCTCAGATATCAATATCAGCCTGAAATTGTTTGTAGATAGGTTTACTTAAGACAAAGAGTGGAGCTCGCCGAGCCAGATCGAAAGTGAATTTATTCCGCTTGTATAAGGGAACTTCCGAATTTAGTACATGTTGATTGTGCAAGTTGGTGAAGGAAGTTAGCTGAAAAATCTCTGCCAATTGCACCCATATAAACAGGAGCAAGCGAATGAATATAGATTTTTCCCCCGAAGAATTAGCTTTTCAGCAGGAAGTTAAGCAATTCCTGCAAGAGAAGCTTCCGGCGGATATCAGTGAGAGGACTCTGGATGAAATTCCCCTGGGAAAAGAGGACTATGAACGCTGGCAAAAGATCCTGTACGAACAGGGTTGGGCTGCGACTAACTGGCCAGTTGAATATGGGGGTACCGGTTGGACGCCAACACAAAAATACATATGGGCCAATGAGTGTGCCAACTTCGGCGCGCCAGATGTAATTCCTTTCGGCTTTAAAATGGTTGCACCGGTTATCTTCACTTATGGTAGTGAAGAGCAAAAACAGCGGTTTTTACCAGATATTTTGGCAAGTAATGTTTGGTGGTGCCAAGGGTATTCGGAGCCAAATGCGGGCTCTGATTTGGCGTCGTTAAAAACCACAGCAGTGCGAGACGGTGATGAGTATATCGTTAATGGCACCAAAACCTGGACTACTCTGGGACACTGGGCCGATTGGATTTTCTGCCTGGTTCGTACCGGAGGCCCCGAAGTCAAAAACCAGGCCGCAATTACTTTCCTATTAATTGAAATGAACCACCCGGGCATTACTGTATCGCCCATTATGACTTTGGGCGGTCATCATGAAGTGAATGAAGTACATTTTGATAATGTACGGGTACCAGTGGCCAACCGTATTGGAGAGGAAGGTCACGGCTGGACCTATGCCAAGGTACTGTTGACCCATGAACGCACGGGCATTGCACGGGTTGCCACTTCCAAAAAACGTTTACAGACTTTAAAAAAGCTGGCAGGTGATACTTGTGATGGTGACGTCAGCCTCCTGGAAAATCCAGCCTTTGCGCAAAAGCTCGCAGAAGTTGAAATAGATCTTTTAGCTTTGGAGTTTACTGAGCTAAGAGCACTTGCGGCAGTGAGTACCGGTAATGCACCGGGGCCGGAATCCTCCATTTTAAAAATTAAAGGAACTGAAATCGCCCAACTTATTGATGAACTTTACATGGAAACTGCGGGTTACTACGGAATGCCATTTGTCCGGGAACAATTTAAAAGCAGATTTGATGGCGAGCATGTAGGCCCTGGAGTTATTACCAGCAGTGTGCCCCGTTACTTAAATAACCGTAAATCCTCGATTTATGGTGGCAGTAACGAAATTCAGAAAAATATTATCAGCAAGTGGGTACTTGGCCTGTAAACGCGACGTTTAATGAGGATTGGAACGATGGATTTTTCCTATAGTGAAGAGCAGCAGATGCTACAAAGTAGTGTGAGCAAATTTATTCAACAGGATTATGACTTTGATCGTCGCAGTAAGTTAATAGACAGTGATACTGGGTTTAGTGAAGATAACTGGAAGTTATTTGCTGAGCTGGGCTGGCTAATGGTTCCATTTAATGCAGAAGACGGTGGTTTGGGTGGCTCTGCTGTTGATCTGATGGTAGTGATGGAAGAGTTTGGTCGTGGCCTGGTAGTGGAACCCTTCCTGGCCAGTGCAGTTTTAAGTGGTGGACTAATAGCAAGCGGTGCCAATGAGGCGCAGAAGCGAGAGCTAATTAGCTTGTTGATGGAAGGCCAGTTGCAGCTGGCATTTGCATTTGCTGAGCCCCAGAGCCGTTTCAATCTGTCTGATATTGCCACTAAAGCTATAAGGAGAGGAGACAGCTACGTAGTGAATGGCCACAAAGCCGTTGTTTTGAACGGCTCAGCCGCAGATAAACTATTGGTGGCAGTACGTACTGGCGGCGGCCAACATGATTGTGAAGGTATCACTTTATTATTGATAGATGCCAACTCTGAGGGTATTCATCGCCAGGGATATGCCACTGTGGATGGGCACCGTGCGGCTGAGGTAAAGTTTAATAACGTGATGGTCCCTGTGGCAAACCGAGTTGGGGAAGAGGGAGCAGCTTTACCTGTAATCGAACAGACAATTGACCGGGCCACACTGGCGCTGTGTGCCGAGGCAGTAGGGGCCATGGAGAAAATTTATAAAAAGACCGTGGAATATACAAAGACCCGGGAGCAGTTTGGCGTTCCCATTGGTAAGTTCCAGGCCTTGCAACACCGGATGGTGGATATGTTTACCGAATATGAACAGGCCCGCTCTATTCTATTAATGGCAGCGTTACAGTTGGATGTGAATAATGGCGTTGCCCCTAAGGCAATTTCTGCAGCAAAAAGCCGCATTGGAAAAGCTGCCCGGTTAGTAGGCCAGGAAGCAATTCAGTTACATGGCGGTATAGGGGTTACAGAGGAGTTGGATGTGAGCCATTATTTTAAACGCTTAACCACAATCCAGTATTTCTTCGGTAGTACAGATTATCATACTCGCCGATTTGCCGGGCACTAGCGAGGCAGGCAACCGTGAGGTGATGAGTTATCCCCCAGGTTGGTCGCATTGCGCTACTAACCTGGGGTTAAGCTATCTAGTAGCGGATCAGCATGGCCTCTATATTGCCGACCATATTTTTCAATAAGGGGGCGACTTCTTCTTCCAGGAATTCTGGACTCAGGCGGTAAGCAGGTCCGCCCGCATTAAATGTATAAATGCGCCCCTGGCTTAATTGTAGGGGGACAGCAATACCATTAACATCGCGGTTCCAGTCGCCAAAGGAGCTACAAAAGCCGCGCTGCTTATAGCTTGCTACCGCTTCTTCAATTCCAACCTTGATTTTAGGCCAGCGCTCGCTATTTCTTTTCTCCAGGTGCCCATAAAAGTACTCGCGCTCCTCTTGAGGTAGCGCTGCCAGGAAAGCCCTTCCTGAACCACTGGTAGCTAAAGAAACACGGTTACCTATTTCGTAGCGAAAAGTCGTAACATTAGCGGCTGCACAAAACTCGACAAATATCATGTCGAGCCGATCACGGTCAGACAGCCCTACAGCAGTTCCTGTGGAGTTTGCAAGGTCTTGCATTAGGGGTTTGGCAACCTGCCGAATAGCCAGATTGGAGACGAAAGAGTAACCCAGCGCTAGTACGCCGCTACCTAATTGGTACTTTTCCAGTCGGTCTGAGTAGGTCAAATAGCCTAATTTTGTCAGAGTATAGGTTAACCGTGAAATACTGGAGCGAGGCAAGCCTGTGCGTTGGGCGATTTCAAGGTTACCCAGAAAGCCATCACCGGGCTGAAATGCCCGCAGAACATCCAGTCCTCGGGCGAGGGCTTCAATAAACTTGCGATCGGGTTCTGCGCTTTTCTTTCTTGGGAGATCACTCAGCGGAGCCATGGTCTTAAATCCTGCTTCTATAATAGCAAGTATACAAATTTTACTCCTGGATCTGAAGTTAGATACTTAGCCTTAAAGAGAAATTTAGGCCTGTGAAGGGTGTTTGGAAAATAATGAGCAGTAACGTAAATTGTGGTTGTACTTGGGGGGCAACTGTGAGTCCCGGGCAAGAGTGTTCTTTAAAGCAGATATGGTTTAATTGTATTTTTTGCGGAATACCTATACATACATTCTATTTATCGTATTTTGCATAGTTGCTGCTTGTTTCAAAGATGAAATTAGTGTTTGAATCCGTTGCCAGTGAACTTTTCCAGGTTTGAGCTCATTTAAAAAAGAATTTTAGATATGATAATAAGGCTTCTCATTAGTATCACAATGGCTTTGATTGTCGTTAGTAACTGTTATGCCATAGATGATAATGTTGGAAAAGAAATAAAATCAGCTCTGGAAGAGCTGTCTAATAGCAACCGCTTAATTGGCTCACATTTTGTTGCGGTAGTTGATAAGAACGGGCTTGATTTCTTTTATGCCTATTCTGAAGGTGGCCCTCAAGTTACAGAGAGCACGCCTTTCTTAATCGCAAGTCACACAAAGTCTTTTACCAGTACTTTGATGGCTATCCTGCATAACTCGGGCAAGTTAGATTTAGATAAACCCATATCATCTTATAAGCTCCAACTGGGGCTTGAGGGAAAAGTTGACACCAATAAAATCAGTGTTAGGGATTTACTTACCCATACGTCTGGATTTACAAGTGTTCAACATACCTTTAAGTCAGCTTTTTTAGGTTATTTCGGTCCAGAGGAGCTGGTACATTCATTAAGTGAAAATCTACTTATAGCGCCAGATTACAACTTTAGGTATTCAAATACGGGCCCGATAGTCGCCTCGATGATTGCAGAGAATGTCACTGGAAAAGCTTGGGGAGAGCTTATAGAGAAGTATATAACTAAGCCTCTGGATATGAATTCGACTACGAATAAGGTATCCAAAGTGGATAATTTTCTTCCATCTATTATCACCTCCAGTGATGGTAATATCTTCACTTCAGGACATTTCAAGTCTGATCAAACGATGCACCCCTCAGGAGGCTTGGTTTCTACTGTAAGTGATTTGGCGACATGGCTTCAGGTAAATATAAGTAAAGATAGGTCAAATGTATCTAAGATTAATATTTTTGATGAGCTTCATGAAAAGCAGGTAGATCAATCAAAAACCTATTTCACCTATAAGAGAACAGGCTACACCTTGGGGTGGGATCTGGCAGAGTATAATGAAGAGACTCTTTTAACTCGGTTTGGAAATTATGGTGGATATAGCATCCATGTATCATTTATACCAAAAAGAGAGATAGGTGTAATTGCATTTACCAATCAGGATGCGGCTTATATGTTACCCCATGTAATAGCTAATTATACTTATAACTCAATTTTAAATAAAGCAAATAGAGATACGCTGTTTGAGCAGGAGATGAATCGACTGAAGAAATCTGTTCGAGGCGAGCTATTGGAAGCGCCAGATCCTGCCTTGGTTGTGAGCGCCGAAAATTTCCCAAGAAACTTGCTTGGTATCTATGTGAATAGTAATGGCTGGCCGGAGCAAAAACTCTATATTGAGGGTGATAAAATAATGGTTAGTTGGGGAGGACTCAGTGGACCATTGCTAAAAACTGGGGACGTATATAAGGTGCATTTAGGAGCGCTCCAAAGAGATCTTTCATTTCATTTTCAGGGTAAGGGCGTTGTAATGTCTCAGAATGGATCAGTCAAGTTTATTAAAATATAAGCTGGGTGCTAAAGAGGTGTTCCATGAAAGAAAATACAGATTTTTTTGTCAGTAAATCCTTGGCCTCCTGGGATGAGGCTGGGCCTGTTCACTGGGAATTCAGCAAGCGGCTACTTGAGAAAGTCTCCGAGTCTAATTTTAATGCCTTAGAACAAGACTTTGATGGCATGTTGGATGAGTTTGATCTTTCCGGAAAGTCAGTGGTTCAAATTTGCTGCAATAATGCGAAAGATTTAATCTCCATCAAAAAGAAAGGTGCCGGGCTCTGTGTGGGGATTGATGGATCCCAAGCTTTTGTCGATCAAGCTCGGCTTTTGGTAAATGCCTCAAGGTGTTCGGATGTAGAAATCGTATGTTCTAACATCTATGAGTTGCCTGATGAGTATATCGGCCGTTTTGACTTTGCGGTTATCACCATTGGCGTACTGAACTGGATGCCGGACCTGAAGCGGTTTATGAGTATCTGTGCTTCGCTGCTGAAGCCGGGTGGTTATCTTTTAATGGAAGAAATACATCCGGTTCTAAATATGTATGAGGAAGGTAATCCCTCACACATTGCCATGTCTTATTTCAATCGCGAGCCGCAAAAGGATGATCAAGGTTTGGGCTATTTGGATGGTAGAAAATATCAGGCTAAAGAAAATTATAATTTTCATCACACCTTGTCAGATATTTTGATGGCGGCAATTGAAAGTAATCTATCTCTACAGAAGTTTGTTGAACTCGGGAAGAATGTGGGTAATTGGTGTGGAGATTTGGAAAGCTCTAAATGTGTTCCGCCAATGGCAATGCTGGCTTGTTGGAAAAAGGACTTATAGATTTTGACGTTCACCAAGGTCCTAAGCTATAGAGCCAGTAGAAATAGGCTAAGAAAAGAGGCCTGCCATTAAAGTTGAGTCTTAAATTCCTTAATTTTCGTATTTACACGAACAATATTTCTTCCGGCGGTGAGAACTCAATGTTTTAGCGGGCGTGCCACTGTTGTCTACTTGATGTTCTGTAGATTTCTTGGGCAGCAGCACCCGTATTGAGATCGCCTAACTTACTTTATTGAGAGGCTAAATGAGCCACATTGGCTAATTATTCGAATGATTTATAAGTTCAAATGAAATCACTTAATAAATCGTTATCAAGATAAAGTATACTCTTTATGTCCATGGTGGCGCCGGTAGTCCAAAGGGGGAGGTTGTCGCACAAATCACTCACTTAGCCGCAGTTTCAGACTGCTGAGACGGTAGAATTGGCCGGCATAGGCCAAGAGAGGGTAGAATCCCGCTCTTAAAACTATTAAAAGACCCTTTTTTACGAGGAGATAGCAAATGCGTCAGACAATGATCGCACTAGCCGTAGCCGCATCCCTGGCGGTTGTGGGCGGTTGTGGTGAAAAGGCAAAACAGGCTGAGGTAGCTAAAGACACTGTGAAAGCCGAAGAGTCCATGGCTGTAACTCCAGAGCACGCCAGTAACATGCTGCTGGCAGAGTGGACTGGTCCCTTTGGTGGTGTACCTGCGTTTGACAAGATGAAGCTGGAAGATCTCAAGCCCGCAATTGAAAAAGGTATTGAGATAAGCCTTACCGAGCTAGGTGCGATCGCTTCAGATTCCGCTGAACCAACCTTTGCTAACACCATTGTGCCGATGGAGCGCAGTGGCGCCGAGCTAAGCCGCGCAACGGCTTACTATGGAATCTGGGCTGCGAATATGTCTTCACCAGAGTTCCGCAAAGTTCAGCAAGAGCTGGCACCGATCTGGGCTGATTACGAGTCCAAAATTTATCAGAACAAAGACTTGTTTAAGCGCATCAAGGCGATCTACGATCAGCGCAACGCGATGGACCTGGATGCTGAACAGAAGCGTGTGGTTGAGCTGATCTATACCCAGTTCTCTACCAATGGTGCCACCCTGGAAGGTAAGGCCAAGGAGCGCTATGCGGAAATCAACAAGCGCCTGGCTGAACTTTATACCAAGTTCTCCAACAATGTACTGGCAGATGAGGAAGGCTACGATATCTTCCTGAGCAAAGATCAGTTGAGCGGCCTGCCGGAATCCTTCGTTGCAGCGGCGGCAGCACTGGCGGAAGAGAAGGGCGAGAAGGGTAAGTACGCAATAACCAATTCCCGCTCCTCTATGGATCCATTCCTGACTTACTCCGATGATCGCGAGCTGCGCAAGCAAGTATGGACCAACTACTACAGCCGTGGGGACAATGGCGATGAGCACGATAACAACGCCATCATCGCTGAAATCCTGAAGCTGCGTGATGAGCGCGTAGGCCTGCAGGGCTTCGATAACTACGCTGAATGGCGCCTGCAAGACCGTATGGCTAAAAATCCTGAGCGGGCCATGGACCTGATGGAAGCGGTATGGCCCGCAGCAGTTGCCCGCGTAAAAGAAGAAGTAGCTGATATGCAGGCGGTGGCGGATGCCGAGAAAGCCAATATCACTATTGAGCCCTGGGACTACCGTTACTACGCCGAGAAGGTTCGCAAGGCCAAGTACGACTTGAACTCCGATGAAGTGAAGCAGTACCTGCAGCTAGATAACCTGCGTGAAGCTATGTTCTACGTAGCTGGTGAGTTGTTCAACTTCAAATTCACCCCGGTGAAAGAAGGTTCCGTACCGGTATTCCACGAAGATGTTAAAGTCTGGGAAGTCACTGACAAGACCAGTGGCGACCATATCGGCCTCTGGTACCTGGACCCATTTGCCCGTGCTGGCAAGCGTTCCGGTGCCTGGGCAACCATGTATCGTGACCACTCCACCTTTGATGGCAAGAAGAACGTCTTGTCTTCTAACAACTCCAACTTTATCAAGGGCGCGCCGGGTGAGCCTGTGCTGGTGAGCTGGGACGATGCCGAGACCTTCTTCCACGAGTTTGGCCACGCACTGCACTTCCTTGCTTCCAACGTGACTTACCCGACCCTGAACAGCGGTGTTCGCGACTACACCGAGTTCCAATCCCAGCTGCTGGAGCGTTGGTTGTCTACCGATGCGGTTATCGATAACTATCTGGTGCACTACAAGACTGGTGAGCCTATTCCTGCGGATCTGGTGAAGAAGATTAAGAAAGCCGCCAAGTTCAACTCTGGTTTTGCCACTACTGAGTACTTGGCCTCTGCGCTGATTGATATGAAGTTCCACACTGCTGATCCAGAGGGTATCGACCCAGATAAGTTTGAGCGTGAAACTCTGGATAAGCTGGGCATGCCGAAAGAGCTGGTCATGCGTCACCGCACCCCGCACTTTGGCCATATCTTCTCTGGTGAAGGTTATGCAGCTAGCTACTATGGTTACATGTGGGCCGACGTGCTGACTTCCGACGCCTCTGAGGCCTTCTCCGAGTCTAAAGGTGGCTTCTACGACAAAGAGGTAGCAGCCAAGTTGGTGAAACACCTGTTTGCACCGCGTAATGCTGTAGACCCCGCTGATGCTTATCGTGCTTTCCGTGGTCGTGATGCCAATATCGAAGCGTTGATGCGCGATCGTGGCTTCCCGATCCCGGAGAAGAAAGAGAGTGCGGTTGCCTCCAAGAACTAGTTTATTGATTTAATAAATTGTTCATGAAAAAGCCGCATCTTTGGATGCGGCTTTTTTTGTTTAAGTGGTCTTTGAGTTAAGAAGTGCTCGAGAATAAAAAAATACATTCACCATATGTTTGCGGCGTATGCAATCTGCATTGTAAAAATTTTCTATTCAGTATTGGTCTCGTGATCCCCTCTTTGGCTGGTTAGTAGATACCCAGAAGTTATTTCTAGGACGAATTTTCAATACTGGGCAAGGTCTTCATTTCTAAAAGTAAGTCCCTAGCTATATCTGCTGCCAAGTATTTTTAGCGGAATCAGATAGCTGGTTCTTATGTTCCATTTCTGATTGGTCGTTGTTTTTTTGTTTTGTTATTTGTTAAAAAAATTTAATTAAAAATATTAGGTCGCTCGTTGAAGTATTCTTCTCTTTTTCTGCCTTTGTGCTTATAAATTAGCAATAAATATCCTATCGACCTTAAATTTCAACGGCTGTATTCTTGCCCGCGGCGACATGCCCATTGGTATTTTATTATTTTGACTTATATCAATTGGTTTTGTCGTCTTTCAAAATCTTAAACACCAGATTAGGTTACAAATCCGTGAATTTTCAGAGAAGGAACATGAAAATGAAAAAGTTAACCGGTGCAGTGCTGGGGGTTACCACAGGCTTGGCCTTATTAAGTCAATTGACACTGGCATCAAGCCAGGCAGTGGCTAATAGCATTCCAAGCTTTACCGAGAATGAATTTGCACAACTGGAAGAGCAATTCTCCTCAAGGAAGGTGATGGTTGATGGCAAACTCTATCAGTTAACTGGGGATATGCTGGAGCTGGTTCCACAGGAATCCGGGCAGGTCAGTATAATGTCAGCCTTTGAGTTGTCAGCAAATAAGTGGCCTGAAGGTGTTGTCTATTATGATTTTCATGAAGACGTAACAGAAGAAAACCGCCAGCGATTCGTTGATGCTACCAAGGTCTGGGAAGAGGTCGCAGATTTACATTTTAAATTGCGCAAAGACCAAACCAATTATATCTACGTGCGAAATGGCAGTGAAAATCGATCTATGGTTGGAATGTCTGGTGGCGGGCAGTTTTTCAGTATGAAAGACTGGAGTATGAAATATATTATTGTTCATGAGCTGGGTCATGCCATCGGCATGAGACATGAGCAGCAGCGTTCTGATCGGGATCAATATGTGATGATCCTGGAAGACAATATAAAGCCAGCGTATATCTACAATTTTGATGTTCGCCAATCACACAACTACAGCGAATACGACTTCCTGTCAGTCATGCACTATCCCTCCCGCGCATATAGTGCTAATGGGGGTGCGACAATTGTCCCCAAAAAAGGCTATGAGAAATATGATGGCATTGTAGGACAGCGCGTTGACCTCGGAGCTGGTGATCAGGTAGGGGCGGCTTCTCACTATGGTACTGTGAATATCAACATTCCTGATCCGGCATTTAAATCTTATTTGCTTGCTTACTTTGATGCCGATAATAATGGTGAAATAAGTAGTTTAGAGGCGGCGAAGGTTGAGAAAATTCATACTCCTGGAAACGGTGAAATTCAATCTTTGCAAGGTATACATCTTTTTCGATATCTAAAACATCTTACTGTTGCTAGTGAAAATCTAACCGAGATTCCTGAGTTACCCAAGCGCTTGGAGTCTATGAATTTCTCTGGCAACCATTTGGATTCCGTTCAATTTGAGTGGGTAATGGATAAGCCTTTCCTAAAAGAGGTAGATTTCACCAATAATTTATTGGATGTTTATTCCTGTGAAATGCTCACTTTTATCAATGGTGTGATCGAGGGCGGTAATATTCAATACAGCCCGGTTAAGGGTGGTGAAACATTTATTTGTGATGAAGAGGCGGAGCGAACACTTATTTCTGGCAAACCAAGGGTCGACTTACGGGGGAAAGATGGCAAGCTATTTCACATTGATGTCCCTGAAAATGCTCAAAAACTGACTATTCAAACAGAAGAGTCGGAAATAGGCGGTGAGATGAATGTATATGTGGCTCATAACCGCCTACCCGATACCACAGATTTTGACTACAAGTCTGAAAATGCCGGTAATATCGAAAACATACAGATCATCTCGCCTCAGTCAGGCCGTTGGCATGTATTGCTCACACCGGTAGAGCGTTCATTTGAAGGCGTGGATCTAACCGCGACTCTGGATTTGGGAGGTGAGCCTGGCAACCAGCTAGTCAACCTTCAGGAAATAGGTGGGTTGGCTGCCAGCAAGGGGGAGGCCTTGTATTTCACCATGAACGTTCCCCAAAATGCTAAAGATCTACAGTTTGCCATGAATGGCGGCAGTGGTGATGCAGATCTCTATGTGCGTTTTGGTGAGAAGCCAACGGAATCTGTCTACGACTACCGCCCCTATTTAGGTGGTAATGACGAAACTGCTTCAATTGCTAATCCCAAAGCCGGTGAGTGGCATATTATTCTATTGGGTTATGCGGATTTTGAGCAAGTCTCTTTAATGGGTTCCTTCAAAACGTCTACCCCAGAAGAGTTCCTCGTAGCTGGTGAGACCATCGCCGACTTGGGTGGCAAAGCGGGTGATGCGCTCACTTTTAAAATTCAAGTGCCAGAGGGTGTAGCCAAACTCTCTATTGCCACCGGACCTTCATTTATCGCTTCTCTTGGTGATGCAGATTTGTATATAAAGTACGGTGAGGAGGCTTCTGTGAGCAACTCGGATTTCACTTCAGAAAACTGGACCAGTCATGAGTCTATAAATGTGAGTGCGCCTCAAGCAGGCGTCTGGTATGTCACCGTTTATGGCTACACTGATTTTGAAAATCTCTGGTTAAGTGTTGATTATTAACGGCTAGGTAATTTATTTATTTTGGGTGATGGGTTGATTTAAATTTAAATCAACCCATTGCCTGCTTTGCTTTTAAAAAATTGATCAATTGCAATATTTTGTGTGTGTGCTTGATTCAGTGAAAGCGACTTAGGGAAGGTTGGGTCATACTTTATTGGCGATATTGGTTGAAACTACTTAGGGCTTCATCCTAGGAGGGGTTAAAGCTCAGTTGATCTCTCACTTCCATAAGTGCAAAGCCCATAAGGTTAAGGCCTGCCCAGGTTCTTGGGTCTTGTATTGTCGAGCTATCCTGCGCTTGACCTACCCCCCAAATTTTATCAACGGGGCTAGCCTCCACCAGGATCCTATCCTTTGTATTGAGCAGAAATCTCTTCAGGTCATTATTTTGGGAAAACTTAGCAAGGTTACCATTAACGACAATCTCAAATCGTTTTTTTATCCAGATATCATGGTTAAAACCAACAACCTGCCGGCCTAATTCCTTGGCTTTACCTGGGTGGTCTGAGGTTAGAATCTTCTCACAGGCTTTATGGTCCTTAAAAAGTTTGGCCTTGTGATACATCATGTAGTGCTCAGCGGTAATAAAATGATACCCATCTTCCTCGAATTTGGTGTCATACCACTGGCTAAGACAGCTCTTTGAGATCTGGTTATCTATTTCTTGATGCCCCCAAAAAAAGACATAATTAACTGTATTTCCGTTATCTACGAAGTCGATAAGTTGATCTCTTGACCTTATATTCATTTTTTCTCCAGTAGTTAATTTATAAGACTTCTATGGTGGCATTTAAGGCTTTTTACAAAAGTAAGGATTACTTTTGTGCAAAAATCCATGTTCGGCGAGTTTGCTACTGAAAAGTTATAGGCTTATTTTTTAATGGTACATTATAGATCCATTGGGGCTCCAGGAGCCCCGGATCGCCTGCTTATCGGTATGGGTTTACCCAAGCATGTAGCGATTTATCGAAAAATGGTAGTGCCAAGCCAATTTTGGCTATCGCTGATACACTTTTTCCCCTTCAATCCAAGTCTGTAAAACTTGTACCTGCCAGATTTCTTGTGAATCTATTTCAAAAATATTCTTATCTAGCAAGATAAAATCGGCAAATTTTCCGGGCTGTAGGTTGCCTATTACTTTCTCTTGGTGGCCGGCATAGGCTGCATCCAGGGTAAATGCGCGTAGGGCTTGCTCCAGCGTCATTGCTTCTTTGGTGCGCCAGCCTTTGCTAGGGTTACCCTGGCGGTCGCGGCGGGTGGTTGCGGCATGAAGGCCAAACAAAGGGTTAGCGGGTTCAACCGGGAAGTCGGAGCCAGCGGCTATTGGTGTGCCCTGGTTGAGAAGTGTTTGCCAGGCGTAGGCGCCGATCAGGCGTTTATCACCAAGGCGGTCACCCGCCATATTTTTGTCGCTAGTGGCGTGGGTGGGCTGCATGGAGGCAATCAGGTTGAGCTGTGCGAAGCGGGGAATATCCTTCACCTCTATAACCTGTGCGTGCTCTACGCGGTGGCGATACTCTTGCTGGCTTTTCTTTTTATCCAGGGCCTCAAGATGGTTGAGTACGATATGATTGGCTCTATCGCCAATCGCATGTACGTTCACCTGGAAGTTGTTATCCGTGGCCAGTTTCAGTAGCGATAACATTTTGCTCTCTGGGTAGAGCAGCAACCCCTTCTCCTGTGGGCGGTCGTGATAGGGTTCCAGAAGCGCTGCGCCACGGCTGCCCAAGGCACCATCGGCAGATAATTTAATGCTGCGCATATAGAGTCGCGTTTCTGGGCTGCCGATATGGCCAGCCTTCAGTAACTTAACATAGTTGTGGCTGTCCACCGATAACATTGGATAAACCCGCATAGGAATGGCGTTTTCCTTGGCCAATTCTCGGTAGGCAGTGAGGGTTTGTTCGTTGATACCCGCATCGTGCACACTGGTCAATCCCAGAGAAAGCGCCGTAGTAAAGGCGTTTTGCAGGGACTTTTTTTCCTGGGCTAGGGTGGGGGAAGGTACTGCCTGTTGTAGCAGGCTCATGGCGTTGTCAATTAAGATCCCAGTGGGTTCCCCTTCGCTATCCCGCAGAATCTCTCCGCCCTCAGGGGCCTGCGTGCTCTTATCGATACCGGCAAGATGCAGGGCTTTGGAGTTTGCCCAGCCTGCGTGGCCATCTACCCGACGCAACCAGATGGGATGATCAATCTCCAGAGCGTCCAGTTGCTCTCGACTGGGGAATTGTTTACCGGGCCAGGTGACTTGGTTCCAACCGCGGCCAAGCAGCCACTGGCCTGGTTCCAGTCTCTCGGCTTGGTGTTTTATCGCCGCAAGGGAATCCTCCAGAGAGTGGTCGCGCAGATCCAGTAACTCATTAAGTTGCCCAAGGCCCAGCATATGTCCGTGAGCATCAATCAGGCCGGGCAATAAGGTCTTGCCCTTGGCATCTATCCGTTCAGCATCTGAATACTTTTCATCCAGCTCAGTAAAATTACCAGTCTCCAGCACCTTGCCCTGGTCGAAGGCCATGGCATTGAACTGAATTAACGCTTTATCCGTGGTTTGGTATCCTGAAAAGTTATGGATGAGTGTCACTGCCTGGGAGCTGATAGAAGTGGCGGCAAGTAGTGTCGCCGCCAAAGTTTGGGCTAGACGCATATTGGAATGCCTTGTTGTTTTCGTTATTGGCCATTCTATGGTGGCTTCATGCCCCCTGAAAAGTAGATTAAATGGCTACTGGGTTAATGAGTGTGGGAGTAGGGGGCTTCTTACTGATCGGGTTCTATACGAAGTAAATGGCCCTGGGGTCCATCGGTGATGATGTAGAGATTGCCGTCTGCTCCGATTTCAGCGTCTCGAACCCGCTCACCGATGACAATTCTTCTCTCAATATTCAGCGGATCCCCTTGCGGATTGATTACCCTCAGGTCTTGGGTGACCAAACCAGCGGAAAGGAGGTGACCACGCCACTGTGGAAATGCTGTGCCGGTATAAATGGTGAGGCCGCCGGGGGCATGGGTATCAATCCAGGCAAGGAACGGAGAGGTAAATTCCGGGCTGGCAATTTTGAAAGAGATATTGGATCCATCCCGATAATCCCTACCAAAGGTCACTCTAGGCCAACCGTAGTTAGCGCCCTTTTGGACCTGGTTTAATTCGTCTCCAGCTGCAGGACCGTGCTCTGAGGACCAGATAACCTGGCTTTCAGGGTCGATAGCAAGCCCCTGAGGGTTGCGGTGGCCAAAACTCCAAATCTCTGGGAGGGCGCCTTTGGTATTTACAAAGGGGTTGTCATCAGGTACTGAGCCATCAGGGCCAATACGGATTATTGAGCCAAAGTGTGTTTGTAGATTTTGTCCCTGCTCACGGGCAAAGATGTCGAGAAAATCCTGTGGGGGATTGCCGCCGTCCCCAATACTGGCCAGCAGGGTACCGTCAGGGAGAAAGGCAAATCTCGAACCAAAATGTGCGCTATTCTTTTTACCTTGAGCTGCCTTGAATATCTCTTGAAAGTCCACCAGCTGGCCACTTAGCCACCTTCCCCTACCAATAGTTAGGCGGTTACTTTCGGTATTGCCACTAGCGTAACTAAAATAAAGTAGCTGGTCTTTGTCAAAGTTTGGGCTGGCAATTACATCCAGAAGCCCTCCTTGCCCCTCAAAGAAAACCTGCGCTGGAAAATCAATAGCTTCGGAAAGGGTATTGTTGCTTATGGTGCGTAACTTACCATCTCGCTGAGTGATGATTAGAGTGCCATCAGGGAGCAAGGCTATACCCCATGGATATGGAATAGGGCCTGTCACCTTACTAATCTTAATTTTGTCTATCACGGGGATCGCGCCCCGGGAAAGAAAAGTATCAGCAGAGCTTACACCAGAGGTGATTGTGCAAGTGAAAGCTAATAATGTTGTATAAAAAGAAATCCTTCTCACTTTAGGCGACCCCTGGGGTAGGTGGGTGTGCCGAACAGTATAACAATAGGGCTATTGACAACAATGTCGATTTGCCTAGTGCAATGAGCACTACGCATTGCATGAAGAGTCTCTTTCTTAGTGCTACCTAGTCTATACTGAATTATTTTTTATTTTGTAAAAACTCAATAGTGAGATAATCAATCTTTTCAGCTTTTCAGCTTTTCAGCTTTTCAGCTTTTCAGCTTTTCAGCTTTTCAGCTTTTCAGCTTTTCAGCTTTTCAGCTTATCAGCTAAAAGTAGTAGGAGAATAATTTACCCAAAATATTTTAGGTTTTTCAACGTTCTACTTATGTCGAGATTGTGATAATGGTACTGAAATTAGTTGATGTGGCGCCAAAATACTTTTGACTTGTGGGAGTAGATGGGTGTCAATGAATAGCAGATAACGGGGGGAATATCAGCTCTTTTGGTGAAAAAAATAGATAAGGGGGATGGTTGTTTAGGGTATGTAATTGGAATTTATAGACTTTATGGTTAAGCGGTATATTAATTGAGCGTGGTATGTAATACCTATGTTAATGCTATGGCCTTCATTTTCTGGGGTTTAAGATCTACATTGACAGGCCTTGATAGTCAAGCAGGCTATAGCAACTCTTAAAGAGTTCTTCTCAAGAAAATCTGATGTTTCAGCGGATTCTACCCCAGCCTCATTGAGGCTAAACAAAGAAGTTAACTCCCTTCTTTTTGAAAGCAAGCATACATGTACTCCATGTATCAACCAAGGAGTAATGGCTACCGGCACAGGCTGGAGTTAAAGAAAGCCTGTTGCTTTTCCTTTCATTGGTGAATATCTGTTACTCAGGTGACTAATAATTTAGTTTTACGCAGGATAATAAGCCATATCTACTAGTTAGGGTTGTTATTTGTTGAGATAGAAATAACGTGTTAAGCAGCTCTTTATATTTTTATTTCAAACAAAACTATTTTAATACTTTTGTCTTAGTGACGATTGTTGTGTTTAGCAGTTGCTTTTATATTTGCCACTTGCCTTACCCCAAGCCCGAACCTTTTGGCAACTGCTGATCGAGATTCACCAAAGTGCAAAGCTTGTAAAATCTCACGATTACGTGCCTGAATGTCGATTTGTCGTGATGTGGGTAAGGTGAGATAGGTACCGCCATAGATGTCACTAAGGGTTTGCAAGGATTGGATGGGTAGGATATCTATCAGCTTGCTTCTCTCTGGATATTTAGGGATATAAACATCCTGCCCTCCAAAAGAAGCTATCAGTATAAGCATATCGCTATAGCCAATTAGCTCGATAAGCTCTTGCATCAGATCTGGTAGCTTTTTGTGATCAATCTCCACATTATAAAAGCGGTTTTGGTTCCCTTGCTGCATTTTGTCATCCTTGTCAGATATAACATGCAACGAGAGTACGATTAACGATATACCCTGGCGTAGAGTGAAATGGTTCCCAATGCGTTATGGTGTGGCTTTGTGCTCTTTTGATTTTTTTAGGAATGGATGAAAGTGAAAAAAGATTTTATGATGAAAGGAAAGGTAGTATTTACAAGTTGTGGGGAAAAGTAACATCGGAGTTTGCAGTATCCGGGGTTGAATTTTGATTTTTGTAGATATTTAGGGAATATATGTGGGCTCAAAGGCATTGACCTGCTAGCCGATAGCCAAATACTTTAATTCATCGCTCTATGGTGGCTCGTTGTTAATGATGAAGCTTGACATTTTCACTAAATGTCAATGATTTAATGCTTCTTGGTTAGGTGGAATTAATCGTTGGTTGATCTCTACTTAAACCTTTCTTTTTTAAGAGGCGTTCTATGAGGCAAGCTATCTTGAAATGATTGTCTGGGAGAGGAGCTGATAAAAGTTAGTAGCCGCTTAAAATCAAGTTGATACAGCTATCAGAGGAGTAATGTTTGCCCATACTCCTAGGAGTCAATCCTTTGGTGCTTTATGCTCTTTAGCTGTGATTTATAAGTAGGATGATTCTAAAAGATGAAAGAGAATGTTCAATTTAGAGAATAGTTGTTAGTTTATTGGGTGAGGGGTGGCATTCAAGAGTTGAATGCACATGCCGCACGCCCTTCTATCATTCTATGGGAAGAGAAGTCTATATAGGTGTTTGAGGCTACTTTGCTCCCTATCTTCTTTGCGGTACAGACTTTACTTTACAGCTTATGAGGATGCTCTACTTGTCTTTATTTGATTAAAAGAGGTAAATAGAAAGTAAGAGTTTAAAAATTTATTTTTGAATTGTGATGTAATTCACTTGCTGTGTAAGTGAATTACATTGATGTGTAGAGTTTAAGTCTTAAAAATTGGCTCCATGTAGAATCGCAATAGTGCTTGTGGGGTATTATTTCTCTAAGAATTTAGTGGTTTTTTCTTAGAGGTGTCAGTGTTTTTAATAAATTTTGGTTTTGAAGCTGGCTAAAAACTATTTTGTAATTAGGAGGGTGGTTGTCTGGATATGATAGGTGGCACTGTATGGTAATGTTTGATGTAAGTGCGCCCAGCGGATGGCCAGGCGCTATTTTCCTACTGAGTGTCAGGTCTGTTGTACAAGGTGTCTTCAGGTTCTAGCAACTTTTCGCTGTTTGAATTCCTGGCTGCATTGGGGGCAAAAAATAACTCTGCGCAAACCCATATTGCTCCAATGCCTGGTATGGCAACGATCAACATACGACGGGGTAGCCCAGAACTGCGAAGGCGTTTGCTGCATACTGTTAGCGAAACCCAGATTATGCTTAGCTGAACCGGGATACTGACTACCGCCATAAATATTTCTGCAGTTTTCCAAATTCCATCGCTGAAATTAAAATTGCCATATTCCAATATTAGCCCAGTAATAAACTGAATGCAGAGCACCGGTATTATAAAAAGCAGCCAGAACTGTCGCCGCGTTACGTTACCATCAAAGTTGAAATAAAAATCCAGATAGTCTTGATCCCTCATGAGCATTTCCTCATCTGATTGTCAGAGCTTATATGGTGTGGTTCCGAGGTGATGTATTATCATCGGGAATTGCTTCACTGTTTTTCTTAAGGCTCTCAAGCTGGGTTCGATAATCGGCTTCTCTCTGAAATATTTTGCGAACATAATGGCGGGTTTCTGTGCCGCGGCAATAGCCATATTTTACCTCTGGACTATTGTAGAACTCTGCTTTTTGCAAGAGTACGATGTAATCTTCAACTCCTTTGCTGTTGGTGGTTGAGAACCATTGGTTAGGGTTCATCCCATCCTGCAGAGCTAGTCGGCGGGCATCTAAGACGTGTCCTGCACCTGCGTTATAGGAAGCAAAAGTAAAGGCCATGGCATCCCGTTTCGGTAAATTCATCCAACGTTGATATTGATTCAGATTGTACTTGGAGCCACCTTGGATATTTTGTGCCGGGTTAAAGTTATCCTTTACTCCCATTTCATTGGCAGTTTCAGGCATTAACTGCATTAGCCCCTGTGCCCCGGCGCGGGATATGGCATTAGGCCTAAAGTTGGATTCTGTAGATGCTTGTGCGGCAAGCCATACCCAATCGAAAGGTTCAATCGCATAGCGTTTAAAGAGCTTGTCCCAGGGGCTTAGCGTATTATTGGGTAGGATATATTCTTGTTGGTAGCCTATTCTTAGCTTGTTCAGTTGGCTCAGAAATTTCTGGAGTATTGTCTGGGCCTCTGCACTTTTCAGCCAACTGTTGAGGTCGTCGAGGAGAGAGGTATCATTATCCTTAGTTAAAGCAAAAGCAACCTTTCGATTTTCCCCAAATACTAGCGAAGTATCTAAGTTATTTCTGTAACCATTACTTCCATTCACGATATGTTCATCGGCGATAGTGAAATCTATTTCCCCCATGCTAACGGCATCAATGAGCTCAAGAATTGATACTCCTTTATCCGCAAAACCAATTCTGATTGCTTTCATGTTTTTTGAGCTTCCGGGATAGGTCAGGGGAATTTCTTGAGATAGTGCTTTCTCCTCTATCTCATCAAGATAGGCACTATCTTGATGAATAGTGAGTGTTTTTCCTTTTAGATCCTTGAATACTGCTAAAGCTTTTTTTTTGCGCTGTACGAGTACCTCCCGTGTTTCAAATAATGTGTGACTAAACGTTATTTGTTTTTCCCGTTTGCTGGTGTGAGTAAGATCTGCAGCTGCTATGTCTACGTTTCCTTCTTTCACTAAAGTTAAAATTTTGTTAATCGATGACGCTTTTTTGAATTCAATATTTACGCCCAGGTGCTCTGCATAAGCTTGTAGTAAATCGCATTCCAGCCCAGCAGGCTGACCACGATGATAATAACAGCCCACTCCATCCATTCGTGTGGCGACAGTTAACGTATCTATTGCCAGGATACTGTTGAGTCGATTCTTCGGGATCTTGCAGGCATAGATAATGACTCCTGAGAGGATCATTGCTGAGAGAAGGAAAATCCAACTTTTATTGAATGACTTCATGATAGCTCCTTGACTTGGTTTAAATCTTGGAGCCTATCGATGTCTCGCTAAGCCAAAAGGAGGAAGCAATTCCCGATTAACTGGTTATAAATCGCGGTTTAGAGTGATCGGGCTACATACCTAGCAACCCTCTAAGAGAAGGAAAAAACATGTCTGATGAAACTGATAGCAACTTGGAAGGAATTGATCCCTCGCCTTACCGGGATCGGCTCGACCCCAAAGTATCTGATGAAACCACTTCAAGTGCTGCGAAAAGCCTAAATCTAGATGGATTGCGCGATCTGTCTGCACTTTCCAAATTACAGGTACGTGAATTTACTCATACCAGTTCTACCCAGATGCAGGCCACATCCAATGCCATGACACAAATGGCTGCGGCTGGCGCCACTGCGGTAAATGCTATTTTAGATAATGGTAGTAAAGGGGAGGGGCAGAAAGATACTGCACAGCTATCTAATCGCTGATGGAGAAAAGTTTCCCGATTATCAGTGATTGGGATTTTCCGTACAGTGATATAGCCCAATAACTGGGTTGATTAATTAACTGATTGAAAGGAAAAAATTATGTCTGATGAAACCAATACTGTAGACGGTATTCAACCTTCCCCTTATCGCGATCGTGTTGACCCTAAAGTCTCTGACCAGACAACCAGTTCTTCAGCACAAAGCCTGAATCTGGATGGTCTACGTGACCTGTCTGCACTCTCCAAGCTGCAGGTTCGTGAGTTTACTCACACAGGTGCAACACAAATGCAAGCAACCTCCAATGCTATGACGCAAATGGCGGCGGCAGGTGCAAAGGCCGTAAATTACATCATGGATGGCGGTAAGTAAGGTTTTTGACCTTCAAGGGGTAGCGGTTTATCGCTACCCCTTAATAAAAGGAGCAAGTTATGAGAGATACTTTCCGAGATCGCCTGGCGACTAAAGTGGTTGATCAGATGGCAACTTCTTCAGCACTTAGCCTTCATCTAGATGGTCTGCGCGATTTGTCTGCACTATCTAAACTACAAGTACGTGAATTTACCCATACCGGCGCAACTCAAATGCAGGCAACAGCAAATTCAATCCTGCAAATGTCGGCAGTTGGGGCGCGCACATTTAGAGATACCTTCTAATTTACTGTCTGAAAGGATGAACAGATGGCAAAGGATGATGATACACCAACGCTTAGGGAACTCTCCGCAGGGAAGGGGAGGCTGATTGATGTGATGTCTAGTGCTTACTTGCAGCGTTCCATCAATAGCGCTGTGGAAACTACGCTGCAAGATCAAGTCAATGCGCGCAACCAGCGTATGTTGTTGATGACTAAGCAGCTAAATAAAATAGTTGATTTGTAATTTTATGAAGGACGAGGGGGGGGCGGCAAAAGAAGGGAAGCGTATGTCTTCCTCTTTTTTAGTTCAAAGTGCAGCCGATCATGTAAGGGATACAGCCTTGCAAACCTCTACAGTTGCCGGGAAAGCTTTTCAGAAATGGTTGACCCAACCATTCAACCTCATCTTCCTGCTGATAATCATCGTTGCACATATACAGTTGATCGTGGCTGTGATTCAGAGTTTCTTGATGCTGTTGCTTTCAATGTTCATGCGTTAAGGATTTCAACTTATGCCTAATACAAAACCTACAAGAGAAAGTTACCTCCCTCCGGATTTTGAAGAGCAGCTGGATAAACTGATTAGCAGTCAAGGCACCGATGTTGACTTGGGTGAAGAGCTACAGCAGTCAATCATGGCTATCTGTCGAGAAGTTAACGATGCATTGACAAAATCCTTTTCGGATATATCAACTACAGGCTTTGAGATGGATGACCAAATAAAGGGGCAAGGTGAAGATAATGAGTAATCAGACTAAAAATACTTTTCAGCCGGATGTAAGTAATATTTCCAAGCAAATTGTGAGAAACGCGGTAGAGCTACAAGGAATTCACATTTTACAAGGAAAATCTGACTCGTTAAGGGATGAAAGACTTAGCAATATCATGTTAAAAAATAGTGTGATGATGAAGTGGCTTCAGAATCCATCCAATACCAGCTATAAGGAAGTATTAAGTGGTATAGGTGTCAACTCACTAAAAGACGATGTCAGAGAAGCTTATCAGTATGCTCTTGAAATGGTCCATCAAAAGAGTGATAAAAGTTAACATAGCGCTCCAGCTGACCTTTAGTGACTAGAGGGCAATAACTCGTGGGGTTTCCTGGAGAGACCGGGGAGAGAAAATACAGCAAGGAGCTTGCTGCAATGCAGCCAGATTATGATTTTTCGGTTTTTATCGGTCGCTTCCAGCCATTTCATTTCGGCCATTTGGCTGTGATTTAAGGTCGCTTACAAGAAACCAAATTTTTATGTATTGAGATAATTCTAGTTCTTTAGAAAAAATCTTCAGAAATTTAGATGAGCGACGATTGATTGGATAGAGGGCTTGGTTAATCTGTTTTTCTACACCGCTCGTTAGCGGCTTCTCCAATGCTTGATCTATTCACCATGAAATAAATGTATATGTAATCAAGCTAAGGATTAAGATACAAAGTAAATGCCAAGAGTATATAAAAAGGAGAAACATAAAGACAAAAAACCTTTCTAGTTAGCCCTAGATTTCTGCTAGCTATGTCAATGTAGCTTATTGAACACTCTGTAATTTTTTAAGATAGGAATTAATGATGCCAGTAACACAACTTAGCCAATTACCTAATGCTCGCGCAATTTGGAGTGCAATAGATCAGTACAATATTTATGTGGTCGCCACAATGAGCGATGCTTTCGCACAAATACCGGACACTGGAGCCGACTTTCAAATGCCACCTCCGATACTTATGTATCATGAAGGAGACATGTGTGCACTTCTCATAATGGGAGAAAGGCATGGCGCACAATCTCAGGATATAAGAGCAGCTGCAAAAAATACTGCAACTGCAATTTTAAATATTCCCGACACGATGATAGCAGTTGAAGAACCTATTGAAGTTAATGATAGACTCTATTCCAATGGTGGGGCCCAGAAACAATTATCATTAATTGGTGATCAAAACCTACTTACATACGACCCCTCTTTGAGAGGTGCAATTAGCGCCGAGCTTGCTGATCAAGGCTATCGTCTAAATACTGATGCTCAGCCCTATCGTTTTTCTGCAGAACAAGGAAGGCGTTATGATCCTAGATATGGACAAAATGGAAATGCGCCATTGATAAACAACCAAATGGCCACTTCTTTAAGCACCTATGCTAACACGGGGGCACTCATAGCTTATCCAGTGGGACCCGACCATCTAAGGTTTGGGCCCGATGCCTACGTCAGAAATGAGAATGAAACTTTACAAGGTCAACTCCTAGCAAAAAATTGGACGGTACTTGAAATTTCAGAGCCTCCTCGTGGCGGTAACGGTAACGGTAACGGTAACGGTAGCGCTCAAAATTAACAGATAAATAAACATATCAAATTATTAATCTGTTGTAGTTCAGACTTGATCTGACAGTCACCGGTTTTTCAGAAGGTGCTCTGTCAGGTCAAATTCAGTTTACGAGCTCCTCCTTCCAGATGCTTTTACCCTCTTCAAGGGTTGCTATCGGTGTGCGACCACAACACTTTTTACCCTGATGAGTTCGATCATTATTGTAATATACGAGCCATTCTTCTAGATCCTTTTGTAGGTCTTCTATTGATCCATAGATCTTTCGTCGCAACGATGGTTGGTAGAACTCTTGTAATATAGTTTTATGGAAGCGCTCACGATGGCCAGTACCAAACGATTCGCGAGCAGCAGTTAGGAGAGGGTATCAATCAGCTTCGCCGGGTATTTCGCGATGGCAAGCTGTTGGTCGATCAGGATTTTGAGGCCGTCCGCTTACTGGCAGAAATGCCCACACAGGAGGGGATGCTGGCAAGAGCTATCTGAGCTCTTCTTATTACATCGCGTTCAAGAGCCGGCTTATACCGGCTTTACCATTCATTGGCGACTGATAGCCCAACCTTATAGAGATCTTCTGCCAAGGTGTGAATTTCTTCCGACAAAGAGATTTGCTGGGCCCATTCCTCAGGTATTCCAGAAACTCCGTAGTAAGCTCCGGCTATTTGTCCGCAAATGGCTGCTGTTGTATCAGCATCGTTGCCAATATTGGCTGCCAAAAGAATGGCTTCCCGAAAACTATTGGTATTGAAAAAACACCAAAGCGCCGATATTAGGGACTCGATAACATAACCACTTCCGGTTAACTCTTCATAGTGCTGGTCTAGAAATTGCCCACTGGCAATGGTTTTTACTTTTTCATTAGTTGGAGTTTGTTCGATAGAGGCGAGAAGCTCATTTTTATTGATGCCAATAAATATGGAAAGTATAAGATTACAGAGGAGTCGGCAGCTTTCGATGCATTCGTCCGAGCCATGAGTGGTTCTGGAGCTTTCCCCTGCGAAATAAATGGCATCCGAAGCTGATGAAGAAAAAAATATGGGAATTGGCGCTAAGCGCATGAGTGAACCATTACCTGACGAGCGAGTAGATGTTGAACCACTAAAAGGATCACCTGTTTGCAGATATCGATTTAATGCGGATAAAACTGTTGAACCAATATCGAAGCACTCACCCGTAGAGCTCATATACCCATACTGGTACCAGTTAC
This sequence comes from Microbulbifer mixtoriginis (SeqCode), assembly GCF_052466765.1. Lineage (NCBI taxonomy): Bacteria > Pseudomonadati > Pseudomonadota > Gammaproteobacteria > Cellvibrionales > Microbulbiferaceae > Microbulbifer > Microbulbifer mixtoriginis (SeqCode). The sequence goes on along the minus strand of NZ_CP174289.1, from coordinate 633,805 downwards.
AGTAACGATTCATCTGATCAGTCGCACTGAAGCCTTTTTTCTGGAGTAAACTGTGGGCCAGGCAGAGCGCCATGGAGGTATCATCGGTCCATTGCCCCTTTTTTAATCCAAATGGGCCTCCACCTTCCATGTCTGATAACGGAGTGAATTCCCCTTTGTACTTAAACTCCAACGTGGTACCCACAGCATCACCGCATGCGAGTCCGACTAAACAGCCTTTTACCTTGTTTAGCGTTTCAATATTCACCTATAAAATCCTTCTTATACCTGTTTGAGAGTGATTGCTAAATAAAATTAGGGACAATGGGGCAGGGCTATTGCTCCAGATTCCGCACAAAAGTATGTTTCCCTGAACCTGGACGCAAACTGTACAACGCGGCCGGGCGACCTCGTTCAGTACGTTTTTCACCGGTATCTATCAGAAGATCTGCCTGCTCAATCCTTCTGCGAAAGGACTTTTTCTGTAGAGGCTTGCCGATAATGACTTCGTGCACCTGTTGAAGCTCGGGTAGAGTGAATTTTCTGGGCAGTGCGTAGGCTGGGATAATACTGTAAAGAGCCTTTTGAGTAAGACGCTCATGTGCCTTATTAACAATTTTGAGATGGTCAAAGGCCAAGTTCATTTTCTTAACTTTTTCGAAAGGCAGCCAGGCGACATCGGAGGTGGTTTCTAATTCGCTTTCACAGGCCTGATGAGCGATCAGAGCCGTGTAACAAATGGTTACAGACCAGCCCCGCTGATCTCTGGAGGCGCCACCAAAGGTAGCTAGCTGCTCAACATAAGGGGGAACAACTCCGGTTTTCTCCTTGAGCTTTCGGGTGACCGTATCCTCTAGGGTCTTATCTTCGCTCTCGGAAATGAAACCTCCCGGCAGCGCCCATTTTCCCTGTTCGGGATGATTGGAGCGCTCTACCAGCAAAACTTTGAGTTGACCATCTTGATAAGTAAACAAGACGGCATCTACGGTAACTAGAGGGGCTTCAAAGTTGCCCTTGTTGTAGGCGGCGAGGAATTCTTTCTCGTTCATTGCTTTACTAAGTGTCAGTTAGTCACTTATGGTAGCTATCTAATCCTGTATGCTCAAGAGGGTTAGAGGGTTAGAGGGTTAGAGGGTTAGAGGGTTAGAGGGTTAGAGGGTTAGAGGGGTAAACAAATTCTTCTTATCACTTGAATAGAGCAAAATGAGAGGAGAGCTATGTCACGCTGGTTGATAATTACTGGATTGGTCCTGATAGTCGTTGGTATAGCGCTGCACTTTGCCCCCTGGCTATTTAACTGGTTTGGCCGGTTGCCGGGGGATATTCGGATTGAATCTAGCCGCACTCGTTTTTATTTTCCAATTGTCTCGATGATTATTGTCAGCCTGATATTAAGCCTCTTAGTTAATTTTTTCCGCAGATAAATATTCTATTGATGCAGCAGAATAAAAAAAGGCCGCATGGGGGCGGCCGCAAGGGACTTATAGGAGAGTATGAGAAAAGGAGGGTGCGTTCTCCGCTAGTCAAAAAAGGTCGTCCGTGACCTACCTGATTCAGCCTCTGAAATTGCGCAAAAGCGCAGAGTGATTTGTATTTCAGGGGCTTTGCTGGCCGTGACCAGCGACGACACTTCCTTGCGTCGTATCAATCCGGCTATCCACAAATTAGCCGGATTAATAACTTAGAAATCGTACTTAATGGATGCAGAGAAAGTACGGCCCGGAGCAGAGTTTACGTAGATATCACTGTCTTCATCCCAGCCAGCAACATTTAGGTAGGGCACAAACTCCTTGTCGAGCAGGTTGTTGACGGCCAGGTTGAGAGACATCTGCTCCATCAGCTGGTAGCCCAGAGTCCAATCTACAGAGCCATAGCCTGGAGTCCCTGTTTCGCCTTCATTGACATGTTCCATGCGGTCTGCCCAGCGCACTAGTACTTGGCTGGAAAGTTGTGCGACTGTGTAGCTGGCACCAACAACACCAGAAAGAGGGCTGATACTGGTGAGGTATTCGCCAGTGGTATCGTTTTCACCGCGTTGATAGCTGGCATTTGCAAATAGCTCGAATGCTGGAGACAAGTACCAATTTGCGCTCAGCTCCACTCCTTTGATCGTCACTGAGTCGATGTTTTGGTATTGGTATTGCTCAAACGCGTGCGAGAAACTGCCATCGTTGTTGAAGAAAGTTTCGCTGTCTATGAGTTCAGTTTGGAGGAAATCATCATACTCGGTAGTGAAGGCGGCAGCGCTGAAGGCGATGGGGCCCAGGTGTCCTCGCAAGCCTAGTTCGAAAGAGTCGCTGGTTTCTGGAGACAGATCATCAGCCGGTAATACCTCGTAAGCATAAGTAGAAGTTGGCTGTTTATAGTGCTCGATATATGCCAGATCGTAGGCTGGTACTTTGAAACCCTGGCCGTATTGGATGAAGGCAGACAAGCGAGAGTTGATTTTGTAGAGGGCTCCCAGATTGAAGGAGAGGTTGCTCTCCTCAATCGTGGCAAAAGGAGTACCGTCAGCTTTTTCTGCACCATCGGGGTCCATTTCGTACCAATCGTAGCGTACCCCTGGGGTTACAATCAGCTGTCCATTGGCAAAAGTCATTTCATCGTTCAGGAATAATCCCGCACGGGAGACTGCATTTTCGGGGAACTTTTCTGTTGGGATATTCATTGTGGATGTACCAGCCACTTCGCGGTACTGGAGTAGGGTACGGCGGCTTTCGGTTTTTTCCAGGTCTAGGCCGTATCCCAGCGTGTGGGTCTCGCTCAGAGTCTTGCTGGCATTGGAGAGGAAGCCAATAGTATCTTGGCTATAAAGACCAGTTTCCCACATATCACGGATTTCAAAAACTCCAAACATAGGGGCGTTGATGTCCAGCTGGCCATACTGTTCATCTTGCTGTTCGGATTCGTTTTTATACAGGCTAATATTCAGCTGGTCATAGACTGCACTGGGAGTCTCGCTGTGGTAGCGCAGTTGGTAGGCGCGGACCTCTTTATCGGAGATCGATTCTTCCTTGACGACGCTGTAGCCGTAATCGGCCAGCCCGCGGAAGTAGTGAAGCAGGCCGTCGGCGCTGTCGCCGGTGCTTTCCTGATTCCAGTGATCGATGCTGAAACTGATAAAGTCCTCACCGCCAAGGTTGTACTTGGCCTTGTAAAGCAGGCTCTTTGACTCAATTTCGAAGGGGGCCTGGCTCTCGTTGAAATTTTGCTGTTCTTCTCCATCGCGGAAGGTGGTATGCAGTAGTTGTTCAAAGTTGCCGGTGCGCAGAGCCAGGGTAGGGGATATGTGTGATTGAGCGGTAATACCGGTGTATCCGGTTTTGATTGCACCACCGAATTGCTCCCCACCCTCCAGATAGTCGCTGGCATCTTTGGTGGTGAATACCACGATGCCGGCCAGAGCGTCAGAGCCGTATAAAGAAGACGCAGCGCCCTTGGCCACCTCTACCTGTTTCAGGGTATCTATTTCAATAAAGCCGCGGCCCACGATGTCATTTTTACCATTGGCTCCATAGCCTTCGTTAACCCGCATACCGTCTTTGATAATCAGTACCCGGTCGCCACCCATGCCGCGTACCAGGATATTTTGTGCACTGCCGGCGGCGCCTGTTACTTCAACTCCGGGCTCGTATTGGAACAGCTGATTCATATCGTTCAGCTGAAGCTGTTCGATTTCCTCATTGGTGACAACAGAAACACTTCCTGTGACATCTTTCAGCGGCTTTTCCGCGCGGCCGCTGACCACAATCAGTTCCAGGTCGCTGTTGGCTGCTGAACCTGAAGTTTCGGCATGCAGGTTAGCGACGGAAGCCAGGCCCAGTATGGCCGCTGCAATTGGGCGAAGTTTCATGGTGTTGTCCTTGAGGTAATTTCTGTACTTCTGCTCTTGTTGGTCGGCGGTGGTTGGTTGCTCACCACTGGCGCCGATTGAGGGGGGATTATAGGGACGATTTTCTTAATGTAAAGCTAAATGCGAATCACTATCAATTAGATTAAATTTGACGTTGATAGGGAGTTCCGTTAGTTTCCGCGGCCATTAATACAGAACGAAAGTGCTGGGCTGAGGAGACTTGCAATGAATATTTCGATAATTGAGAACCTGATGGCCGATGTGGCTGATTTGTTTATGGCCCCAGTATTACTGGCGATTCTGGTTCTTTTTATCTACGCACTTTACGCAACGGGACGCTTTATCTCCCTATGGCTGATGCGACGCCGCAATGCTGGCACCTACAGCTTGGCCTTAAAGCAAGGTCGGAAAGAGGAGCTGCCCGGCTATCAGGTGCACAACTATTACGTGCGACACCCTTTGGCATGTGATGACGAGCTGGAAGTTTTTGCACTGAAAAAGTTGGAGATGCTGCGTATGGCAACACGCATTGCCCCCATGTTGGGCTTGATCGCCACCATGATCCCGATGGGGCCGGCGTTGCGAGCCTTGGCCGATGGCAATATCCAGGGGATCAGTGAAAACCTGATTATCGCTTTTGCTGCTGTGATCTGGGGTCTCGCAATTTCTACCCTGACCTTCTGGCCGGCCTCGGTAAAGAAGCGTTGGTTTGCTGCTGAGCTAATTAACATTCGCAAATTGAAGGAGGCTGTTTAATGCGCTTCCTGGATGAAGATGAAGAGCTCAACCCGATTTTGAGTGCGGTTAACTTGATTGATGTTTTTCTGGTGATTATTGCCGCACTGCTTATCGCTATCGCACAAAACCCGCTAAACGTGTTTTCCAATGAAAAGGTCACAGTCATCAAAAATGCCGGTGAGCCCAATATGGAAGTCATCGTAAAAGATGGGGAAGAAATTAAGCAGTACAAATCCACCGGTGAAATTGGTTCCGGAGAGGGCACTCGCGCTGGTGTTGCTTACCAGATGGCAGACGGCAGCCTGGTCTATGTACCGGAAGGAAAAGAAGAGTCTGCAAAAGACAAGGCTGTAGGGGGTAAATAGTCATGTTGAAGAAGGTTTGTATGCAATTGGCATACTTCGTCGTAATAGCCTTCACTACGATGATGGTGCAGGCTAACGATAAACCCAAAGTTTTGCTGATGATGTCCAGCCATACCGCGAAAGCCAAGGGGGAGCTGTTATCTGATTTGGCTGCGGACCAGCCGTTTGCCCTGGAGATATTTAACAGCAAAGGGAAGAGTGAAGAGCAAATAACGAAGGCCTGGGGTTCCTCCAGCCTGGTGATGCTTGACGGTATCAATCCGGCACTCTCCCAATTTATGTTTGGAAAATACCAGCCGCTGCTAACCCAGTTCCCCAAAGTGCCTGTGCTTTCCCTGGGGGATGCCGATAACGCCTCCATGAACCAGGGACTGACTGCTGAACAGCACCAATCCATCGCTGCGTATTTCAATAATGCTGGGCGTCAGAACTACCGGCACTTGATGCAGTTCCTCTCCTCCAAAGTCTTTGGCCTCTCTGAGCAGTCTGTAGTCGACCCAATTATTGTGCCTAAAGTGGGTTTTTATCATCCGCGTCTGCCAAGCCTGGTGACTGACAGCGAAGGGGATTTCTTTAATTGGCTGCAGGTATCTGCAGAGCAGCCGGTTATAGGTCTGGCTATCCATCGCTCAGTCGTGGATTACGAGCAGCAGCAGGTTGTAGATGCCATCTTGGCTGGCCTGGAAGAAAAAGGTGCTAAGGCTTTTGCCTTTTTCTTTGAAGGTGAGGATCTGCCGCTTTCCTATCCGGATTTACTGCAAGACGAAGCAGGGCAAACACGTGTTGATCTGATGATCAATTACCGCTCTCTCCATTATGTGAGTAAACGTCGTGCGGAGTTCGAAAAGTTGGGTGTCCCGGTGATTCATGCCCTGAACTATACCGAGGGCAGTGAAGCGGATTACCTTGCTGATAATAGTGGGGTTTCTCCTTCGTTAACTCCATTCTTCCTGGTGATGCCTGAAGACACCGGTAGTATCGATCCGGTAATTGTTGCCGCAAGTGAAGGTGGCAATAAGGTTGTAATGGCAGACCAGCTCGATGCGTTGGTGGAACGCGCCTGGAGTCATGCCTCTCTTGGCTACAAAAAAAACAACCAGAAAAAAGTGGCTACCTTTATCTGGAACTACCCTCCCGGTGAGAAGAATATTGGTGCGGCCTTCCTCGATGTCCCTTCTTCTATTGAGTCTATCGCCAAAGCCATGGAGGAGCGTGGCTATCAAATAGAACAGCAGGACTCCAAGACCCTGATCGCCTGGGCAGGCCAATTGCTGCGCCCTTACTATCGCCGTGAAGACAGCGTGGCACTGATTGATAAAGGTTTGGCGGACTGGATGCCACTTTCCACCTATGTCGATTGGTTTAATCGTTTGCCGGCCTCTGTGCGTGATCCCATTGTGGAGCGGTGGGGTAAGCCGGAAGATAACGCCATGTTGGCAGATTATGATGGTGAGCGGGCTTTCGTTATCCCACGCATGACATTGGGTAACCTGATTGTCCTGCCACAAGGGGTGCGCGCGGATAATGCCAAAGATCACGCCTCCCTCTACCACGATATGAAAACGCCGGTAAATCATACCTACCTGGCGGTTTATCTCTACGCGCGCAAAACTTTCGGGGCAGATGCCTATATTCACTTGGGAACACATGGTTCCCAGGAATGGTTAACCGGTAAGGAGCGCGGGCTCTCTGTGTTCGACGCCCCAAATTTGGCTCTGGGTAATATCCCGGTATTTTATCCCTACATTATTGATAATGTAGGTGAAGCTATGCAGGCCAAGCGTCGCGGACGTGCGACGATGATCAGCCATTTAACACCAGGCTTCGCTAAAGCGGGTCTTTATGCCGAAGTGGCAGAACTCTCTGAGTTGATTGGTAATTACTTGATTCTGGAAGAAGGGCAAACCCGGCTGAATACCCAGGAGCGTATTATCACCCTGGCGGACAAGCTGAATATGCTCAAGGATCTGGAAATCAGCGCTGAAACCCTGCAAGCTGATTTCGATGGCCAGCTCAGTCGTCTTCAGGACCACTTGGCCCAACTGGCTGAAATGAGCCAACCACTGGGTATCCATCGTTTTGGTCAGCTGCCCAAGTCAGAGCATCTCACCAGCACCATGCTGCAAATGCTGGGTGAAAACTATATTTTAGCTGCTGGCCAATATGAGAAGGAGCAGGGCCTGGCTTTGCCGGCGGAGCAGCTGCTGGATGAACGCAATGTAGTCGCCTTAGAAGCACAGCCGGGTTATCAGCTGTTAAATGCCTACCTGGCTGGCCACCAATTGCCGGAACTTTCTGAAGATCTGCAAAATCACCTCCAGCAGGGGCGGGAGTATGCCGATAACTTTGCCGGTATCGCCGAGCTACAAAACTTGATGTTGGCGCTTGACGGTGAGTACATTCCGGTGAGCTATGGGGGTGACCCTATTCGTAACCCGCAGGCAGTGCCTACCGGTCGCAACCTGATTGGATTCAACCCGGCTAAGGTGCCATCCAAGGAGGCTTATGAGGCCGGTGTTCAACTGATGGAGCAGACCATTGCCGACTATCGGGAAAAACATGGCCGTTTCCCGGATAAGCTGGCATTTTCCCTTTGGTCCCTGGAGACGATGCGCCACCAGGGTGCGTTGGAAGCACAAATACTGCATGCGCTGGGTCTCAAGCCCAAATGGAATCAGCAGGGCAATGTTACTGGAACTGAGGTGATTCCCTATTCAGAGTTAAAGCGCCCTCGTATCGATGTGGTGATCTCTGCTACTGGTCTTTACCGCGATGCTTTCCCTAATGTGATGCTGTGGCTGGCGGAAGCCATCGATAAAGTGGCGCAGATGAAGGAGGAGAACAACTTTGTCTATCGCCACAGTCAGGCCTTATTAAAGCAATTAAAGGAAGAAGGCAGTTCCGAAGAAGATGCGCGCTATCTTTCCTCTGTACGCATTTTCTCCAATGAAAGTGGCAATTATGGTACCGGCCTGAATGGTGCCAGCCTGGCTTCCGACAGCTGGGAGACAGACGACAAGCTGGCCGATCTGTATATGCGCCGCATGGGCTTTGCCTATGGTAAGGATGAATCCCGTTGGAGCGATGACCAGCGCAATGTTGCACTTTATAGCAAGGTGCTTTCCGGTACCGATGGAGTGATATTCTCGCGCTCCACCAATCTCTACGCAATGATGACTAATGATGACCCTTTCCAGTATTTTGGTGGTATGGGGCTTGCGGTGCGCAATCTCGACGGTAAGACACCCGAAATGTATGTCTCCAACTTGCGTCGCAAGGACAACATTAAGACCCAGACCCTGGGAGAATTTGTCAATCAGGAAATGCGTAGCCGTTATTTCCATCCCCGTTGGATTGAGGCGATGCAGGAATCCGGCTATGCCGGCGCAACGGCAATCCTGGATCGCGTGAACAACATGTGGGGCTGGGAGGTGATGACTCCGGAAACCATCCGTGACGACCAATGGCAGGAGATGTTTGAGGTTTACGTGGAGGATAAATACCAAATGGATATGCGTGAGTTCTTTGAGGAGCACAATGCGGAAGCCCTGGCGCAAATGCTGGAGCGCATGCTGGAGGCTGTGCGCAAAGGCTACTGGCCTGCCGATGCAGAAACGCTAAGGAAAATGGTGGAGACTTACACCGAGCTCGCCAACCAGCACGACGTAGCAACAGACAATGAGAAATTTACTGACTTTGTGAATCAGCAGGCCCTTGGATTTGGTCTTGCCCCGCTTGTGAGTGGCCAGACGGTAGATAATGTCGCTGCCAGCGCTCCCGCGTCTCAGCAAGTTAGTGGGCAGAAACTAGAACAAGTAAAAGAGCCCACAGCTCAGGACAAGCCCCGGGACTTCTTGTGGTTATTACTGTTGGTAATTGTTATCACTGGATTTATTAGCGTATTTTTTGAGCGCTTTTTTGAGGGGGGAGGGCAGCGAGTGACCCATATCTAGGCATTGGGGATTACCCTTGGCAATAAAAGCCAATCCTAAAGTCACTTTTTGATCAGTTAAGGCCAGCAATTCTTACCAGCGTTGCTGGCTTTTTCTTTTTTGGCAGAAAAAATTTTGAGCTAATGTTGTTGTTATTTTTCAGGAACCTGTCGATATTTTTTCGTATCCAGCAGGTAAAGTCAGAGAACACTCACAGGCTACCCGTACAGGAATGACATTTTTGTGAAATAATTCTGAAAAATTAATTGCGTGGAAATTAGCATTAAGCGTCTCAGCATAGTGGTCCATGTTAGGAAAGGTTAAGTCTCGGTTTTGCTGTAGCTCATTAAGTAATCAGCACCATTGAGATTTTTTCTGAGCTAGCATAAATATTTTGCAGTGAGAAGCTAATGAGAAAAATAATTCCACTGATTGCTCTCCTTTGTGCGGGAGGGTATTTTTTCTGGGCAAAGAGTCAAACAGATAGCCCACAACCGATTACTGAAAAACCAGTCTCACCTCCCTCCAAGAAAATTGTTCCAGCTGAAACTAAATCTACAGAAGAAGTGGTAGTGATGCCTTCCGCCCAAGAGCAAGAGGCGAACCCTGATAGTGCCTTGATGTGGGCAGAATCGGATGTCGCAAGGCAGGTTTTACATGAGTCAGGACGCTTGCCGCTTGATTTAAATGGAGAGACATATCTTGAGATTGATGTAGAGGCTCTGAAGAATTTATCTATTGGAGACTATGTTGATATAGAAATGCCTGGGGTGAAGGGAAATTACGATGCTCAGGTGGATAAAGTCCAGGAGCATGCCAGTGGGAATAAAAGTGTACAAATGAACCTGCCTGGTTATGGTAGCGTGTATTTTGTAAATTTCACAATTGGCAAAAACTCGGTATATGGTAATTTAACATTGCCTTCAGGCTCATACTCCCTAGAGGCGCAGGGAAATTATGCTTGGGTGGCTTCGAAAAAAGATTTAACCAGGAGTCACTTGGAAGAAGAGGTAAAATTAAAGTAAGAATTTATCTAATGTTGGGGTAGGAGTTACCTTACCTGGCTAGCAGCCAAGGGAGTGCTGCTTGAAGTGCCTGTTACTGCCAGAAGCGATTGCTTTTACAGGTGGAAAAGAGAGTAGGGAGTAATCTATTTTCCAGTTAAGGCGAGTGCATTTTGTGATTTGATCAGTTTAACCAAAGATGTAACCGGTTTCATTGGTTGGATCACAAAGGTTGGGGTAAATAATTTAATAATAAAAGGAACTGCTATGAAGCTAAGAAACAGTTTGGCTGCCGCTATAACGGCTCTTACCATCTCTGGGGCGGCAAGTGCGGAGACGATAAAAATTGCGGTTTGGTATACCGACCCTGCGGCTCAGTATACTGGTGATATTTCCGTAATGGTTGATAATCTGATCAGTACTTCTAACCGTATCTACGAGAATAATGGCCTGGATATTCAGCTGGAATTGGTAGACTCAAGAGAGTATTCCAAGGAGGACCTCCTCATTAATGGAGACAACCTCAATGAATTTTCTGGCTTAACTGAGTACTTTGCCGAGGATAGTACGCCGACCTACGCTGAAATTACGCAAGTTGCTCCCGGCCCAGTTGGGGTGCAGCGTCAACTTTTTGAAGCCGACATGGTTGCTCTGTTAGGCAAGGGCGAAGAAGTTTGGGAAGATGGACGCTTTCTTGGTACCCGCTGTGGAGTAGCCTGGGGCGGAATAGGTAGTAACGGTGTAATGGATCCTAGTGCCAAGCGCTTGGCCTATAGTTTGACTGCAGTTGATTGTGGGGGTACTGATCTTACATTTATTCATGAGCTGGGCCACAACATGGGGCTGACTCATTCTCGCCAACAAGGTGATACCAGTGGTTATGTTTACCGTTGGGGACTTGGTTACGGTATAAATAACAGTTTCTCCACTATTATGGCGTATCCATCTGCATTTGGAAGCGCTGAAAGACTGGATACATTTTCTGATCCAGGCAAAATCTGCAACGGGTTACCGTGTGGCGAGAGAAATCGGGCTGATGCTCATAGAGCATTGGAGCCGATTATTGATGATGTAGCTGGCTATTATTAATCTACTTTTACTCTCTTGATTTGTTGAGAAGTTATTGACTGTTAACTCCATTGTTTTGGGGAGGGCTTTGCCCTCCCTTTTTTTGTTCTTTAACTTTTGGGTTGACTTGTTCTGCAGGTGTCTTTTTTATCTTTTGGTGTAATTTATCGCATCCTTTTTTTTGGTTATAGCTTTATAACCATTTAAGCTCCTCAAGTGGATGAACTTCTCAATATTTTTAAGGACTTATATTTGTTGGTTGCGATGAGGTTTGCAGTTTTTTATGATTTTGTTGTCGGCTTCAGTTGCGATCATTTTTTTATTTTTCTTATCTGTGAAGTGTTTTAAAAAAAATATTTTGAGGTCCTGATACCATTCTTCGTCTGAGTCTGGGTGATGGCGAGAATGTCTGGAAGTAACCTTTTCTGGTTGATGTTGCGAGAAAAAATTTTCTTCTGAAGCTTGGGGTTTCGGGAGTGTTATTTTAATAAATGAATGTTGGGATAGTGAGCTGTGAAGAAGTTGATAATTCCTGTTTTGGTGATCTTGCTAGGGGTTGGATATTATTTTTGGTCTAAAGGGCAGTCTAATACTGAAAGACAGGTCGCAAAAATTCCAGAGCCTAAACTGGCTATTGATAGGTTTCCTGTAGAAGACTCTTTGGATGAAGTTGTTGAAGGTGAGGCATCTGCAATGGATGAGCCTCTGGAAGAAGTTGAAAATATTCTTTGGGAAGAGTCAGAGTTAGCCAAGCAGGTACTTCATGAAAATGGTCGCCTACCAAAAGATCTCAAGGGTGAAACTTATCTTGAGCTTAACGTGGATATGTTAAGGAATTTAGAGATAGGCGAATATGTTGATATGGATCTTCCTGGAGTGGAAGGTGACTACGATGCTCAGGTGGGAAGTATTCAACAGCACGCGAGTGGAAACAAAAGCTTGGAATTAAACTTTCCGGGGCATGCACGCCTCTTTGGGGCCACAATAACGCTAGGAAAGGATGTGGTTTATGCTCAGCTGAACCTGCCATCGGGCTCTTACACTATGGAGGCACAAGATGGTTTTGCATGGATTGCGCCTAATGGGGCTTTAATTCAGGGTCATGTAGAAAACGGTGATCTACGTAGAAAACCATCGTCCCAAGGTAAGAAATTAGAAGGCGGCGATCTTTTAGTTGAAGATGAGCTGTAAAGAATCTAAAGATGAGGGATGCATAGTTTCAAATCTTTAGGTCGACAAGGGATGTGTCTATAGGTAACCCGTAAATATTAAGAGTTTATTTTCTCGATAGGTTGGAAAAAAAGGATAGTTTCTTTGCGGGTTAGGGTGCAAAAGCATGTCATGTTGGCAGTTGATCAATTTTTGCAGCTGCCAAAAAAAGTACATGCATTAATTATATAAAAAAAAGGAAGACTACAATGAGTCTCAAAAAAAGTTTAGCTGCTGCCGTTGCAGCTGCTGCAGTTTCCGGTTTTGCACAGGCTGAAACTGTTGATGTAGGCATTGTATATACAGATCAAGCGGCAGCTTATACTGGCGATATTTCTGCAAAAATTGATCAGTATATTGCTTATGCCAATAATTCTTTTAAAAATAACCTTGTTGATATTCAGCTAAACTTGGTAGGTACAGCGAGAACCTCCACAGATCGCCGCCCTACAGAAAGTGACATCGATACTATTACCGCGAGTAGCAGCTACCAGAACTGGCGTGCTTCAAAAAAAGCGGACATGATCATTTTGTTGGGCATGGCCGAAACTGATGGTCGTTATACCACTTGTGGTATCGCCTGGGTTGGTCAAGGTAGCAATGGCACAATGTATGCTTCTACCCGTGATCAAGCTTATAGTATCACTGCCGTAGACTGTGGCTACAACACTTTCGTTCATGAGCTTGGCCACAATATGGGCCTGAGTCACTCTACTGCTCAGCAAGGTACTCCTGGCGTGTACTCCTATGGCTATGGCCATGGTGTACAAAATAGGTTTACCACGATTATGGCTTATCCGCATGTATTCGGTACTACAACCCAGTTTGATATTTTCTCAGATCCGGATTGGGTAGCCTGTGATGGTTTACCTTGTGGTGAAAGAAGAAATGGTGTTGATATCTCAAACGCGTACCGCGCAATTGGCCCGATCGTAGATGATATTGCAGGTTATTACTAATAACTCGCTGTATCTATATGATCAAAGCAAGCCGTCATTTTATATTTAGTGGCAGTTGCTTGCACCTCTAGTCTTTGACTAGAAAAAAGCCGGGGTTTTTTCCGGCTTTTTAGTTTGACGACTGTTAGTCGCTAAAATTACGCGGATACCACTTAAGCTATACACGTCTGGAGCAGGCAATCTTTAAACTTATTGAAAAAAGCGAATACTGAGTGGGTAGCGCCAAAAAACGCCCTCATTGGCTCGGATGGCCCCAATAAGAATAAAAGCTACATTGATTAAAGCGAGCACGACCAACCCCAAAAGACCTACGCCGAGAACGATAAGAATAGTACTCACAATAGAGTAAATAAACAGGCTGATCATCCAGTTGAAAATCATCTTTCCATGCCTGTCAATCTCTGGAACCTGATCTTTTGTGGTTGCCCACATAATGACTGGTAATACAAAGCCTGCACCAGGAATAATAATCCAGGCCAGTTGACTCAGGTGTAGGAGCATTAGAAACGTATTTCTATCTAGTCCCCATGGTTTATAGCTATCCATAAATGCCTTCTCTTGCAATTTTACGTTTCATGTAAACTTTAATATGGCTGAATTTTATCCGGCTAGCGTTCTGTTGCTAGGCGAGCGGCAAGGCCAAGGAAAATAGCCCCCAGGATGCCCTCCGAATGTCGAGTAAATGCTGCAGGCTGTTTAAATACGTGTCCCAACCGGCTAAATGAAAGAGAAAATATTGTATTGACTATGAGGGCTGTGGTACTGAGCAGAATGCCAAGAAGTAATATTTGGGGCGTAAGGGGCTCTGTACTTGTGGTGAACTGCGGTAAGAACAAGCTAAAAAATAAAAGCGCCTTCGGGTTCATTAAATTATTAATCAGGCCTCTACTGACGAGCTGCCAAGGAGTTAGCCTTTCTGTTACAGGTTTAGTGTTCTGAACAGAGAGGTTGGCGCGCCAGCTACGCAATAGATTAAATCCAAGCCAGGCAAGATAGAGGGCTCCGACAGTTTTTACTACTATGGCGACCAATGGCATGGCCTGCATTATTTGGCCGAGGCCAAATGCGACGAGTAGCGTTTGAATAAGTCCTGCAATGAAAATCCCCAAACCGATTAAAAATCCAGCCAAAAAACCTCTTGTGGCGGAGTAGGTCGATATCAATACTAAATCTGGACCTGGTGAGATGGCCAATAGGGCAGATGCACCAAGGAAGGCGGTCAAAATATGAATCTCGGGCACAAAGAAAGCTCCTAGGGGACTTGTAGCTGGGGGATTATAACCCTGGGATCAGTACTTCCCCTGAAAAGTAGTGTCTTGTTATGAGGAAATCCAAATTGTACCTTTGCTTTAGATGATGCAGCGTAATTATCTGGAGAGGAAGGTTATTGGGGAGATAATCGGAGTCTTGGGTTTAAGTCAGAAAATGAGCCTTTATTAAGAGTTTTTATTTGAGGGTCTCTTGGTTGTAAAGGGGTATTCACCTTTTTCGAAAGCAGGCTAGGGTTGATAGTGTAACCTTAAGTTTGTTTGGCTCTTCGCACAATCAACCCCGCCTATGCTTCTCAGTAGGCCCCTACTGCTCCTGTATCATTTCCACTGGGCCATGATCATCACAGTGATCACCGTGTACATGATGCAGGTGTCCATCTACCAGATAATCGAAGTGATCTCCATGGGGAATACGTTCGTGTCCGCAGTTTTCCCCATGGACATGAGTGGCGTGTGTGCTGGTAGTGACAGGGTTGCAGCTCGCGGGATTTTTGCTGCTGACTTCCAGCACGTGCTCATCATAGTGGCCATGGTGGGGATGGTGTAGATGGCCATTGTGCAAATAACAAACATGGTCTCCATGCCGTATAGCGGCATGCCCGCAGTGGGGGCCGTGCTTATGGGAGTGGTTGTCCGCCTGATGACATGAAGAACTGGTCATTTTGAGCCCTCAATGATAGCACTGAACTTCTAAATACATCCTTGTCAGCTACAACAAGGATACCTTCCATGCATTCGCATAATTCTACTTTAGAAACGCATTGACCCCTTTCAAAGCAATAAATACGTCTTAGGGTCTGTGGCAGCGTCTGTTCACTTCACCGGGAGGATGTCTGGCGGAATCTTACTTCCTTAGCAAATATGACCAAATACAGGAAATAGCCACAAATTACCCTGTCAACCGCATTGCAATCGATTGCAATTCTGCTTTATAGTTGTTCCAAAGTGTCGTCTCACAGGACGGGTACATAAATTGCAATCGTTTGCATTGGCGTGTGCCAGACACATCTCAAAATCCAATAAGAATGACGATGAGAGGGAAGTTTTAATGAAGAAGAATCCTCTAGCGCTGGCTATACCTCTTGGGGCCATGCAGCTGGGCTCCTGGGGCTATGCCACAGCTCAGGAAGCCACTTCACCATTGGCGTCTGAAGATAGGGTGATTGAGGAAGTGATCACCACGGGAACCCCAGGTGGTGCCGGTATAAAAAAGCTGGATGCGAGCTTTTCAATCACAACCCTGAGTGACGATGAAATCGGTAAAGCCTCCCCGTCTAGCACTGCAGATTTGCTGAAGTCTATCCCAGGTCTTTGGGTTGAAAGCTCTGGCGGCGTATCTGGTGCAAACATTGATGTACGGGGATTTCCGGGCGGCAGTGACGCTCCGTTTGTGACGGTCTCTATGAATGGCTTGCCACTTTACCCGGCACCGACTCTTTCTTTCATGGAAAACTCCTCTCTATTCCGTGTGGATGAGACGATCCAGCGTGTAGAAGGCCTGCGCGGTGGCCCTAATCCGGTCTACTCTAACGGCCAGCCGGGTCTCACGACCAATTTCATTTTGAAAGAGGGGACCGAAGAAACCGAGGGTCGCTTTAAATACACCACTTCGGACTATGACCTTCAAAGGGCTGATGCCCTTCTGACTGGGAAGCTCAGCGAAGATGTGTACTACATGATGGGTGGGTATGTGAGTTCTTCTCCCGGTATTCGCGATGCCGGTTTTGATGCAGAAGAAGGTCACCAGTTCACCTTGCACCTGACTAAAGAGATGGACAACGGCAAAGCCGGTTTCTACGTACGAGATACTAAAGATACTGGCACCTGGTATCTGCCAAATGCTTCCTTCCTGGCAACTGACTACACCCAAGTGGGTCCCAGCAATCGCAAGGTTTCAGTGCCCATTTCCCAGGCCGACGGAAATGGTGGCTCCGAAACGCGCTGGGAAACTTTTGATATGGGAGAAGGCCGTGGTTGGGACGGCATCGTAGCTGGCGCCTACCTTGAGCTGGACCTGGGTAATGGCTGGAGCCTTACTGAGCGTTTTGGTTTGACCAGTGGTAATGCTGATACTTTAGGTTTTGTACCCAATGGTCGCCCGGTATTACCTAGTGAGTTGCGATACGACGATGGTACAAGCGTAACTTCAGCTACTACCGTGTCTGGGGCTGAGGTCAGTAATGAAACTTTGTTGCAGCAATTCGGTGCTTGGGTAGTACGAAAAGATATTGAGGCAACGACCAACGATATCAGCCTAGCCAAAGAGTGGGATAACTTTAAGGTAACCGCAGGCTATTACACTTCTAGTTGGGAAGTTGATGAGTGGTGGAGTCTTGGAAACCAAGCGTACTATGTACTTGGTCATGATGGTGAGCAAGTTGCTGGCGATATTTCTTGTGATGATAAAGAACTCGACCCAGTTCTTTGTTGGAGCCATGATCTTGAAGCGGTAGGTGATGCCCGAGAAAACGCATTATACATTGCTGGTGAGTTTTACCTGGGCGATTTCACTTTTGATTTGGGTGTGCGCTCAGCAAATCGTGAAACTAACTACTCAGTAGATGAAGGTGTTCGTGATGGGATTTTTAACACCTATAAGGCGGATGAAGAGGGTACTGCCTATACAGCTGCAGTAGATTGGGCCTTCGCTGAGAATATGGGGGCTTTCTTCCGTATAAATTCAGGCTTCAAATTTGCGGACTTTGATAATTATCGCGAGTTTGGCGAGAGCTTCCGCGCGGGTTCCGATCTGATTATCGATATCGACCAATATGAGCTGGGCTACAAGCTGCAGGATCAAGACTACTCGCTGTTTGCCACCCTTTTCTACAATGAAACCCAGGGAATGCCTGATTGCATTATTGGTAGCACCACATGCGCCCGCCTGGAAACAGAGGCGTTGGGCCTTGAGCTTGATGGCAAGGTCCACTGGGGTGACTTCACTTTGGGCCTGAATGCAACTTTGCAGAAGCCAGAAATCACCAGCGGTGACTATAAAGGTAATCAAGTGATGCGCCAGCCCGAGTACCAAGTACGCCTAAGCCAGAACTATGATTTCACGATCAGCAATATTGATATGGCGGTGTTTGGTGGAGTAAGCCGAGTGGGTGATCGTTTCAATGACAGTAAAAACTCGGTGACGCTGCCGGGTTATACCAAAGTGGATTTTGGAGCAGTGGCCTACTTAAACGATATTACCGTTCAGCTTGCACTGGATAACCTCACCGATGAGGAGGGTATCACCGAGGGAGACCCAAGGGATCCTCAGGCAACCAATGTTCGTTATATCCTGCCGCGCAATATCAAGTTAAGCATCGCTTACGACTTCTAGTTTGACTCAAACCTCTCCCGCAGGTTTTATGAGCTTTGCCGCACAATTTCTATTGTGCGGCTTTTTTATGCCTTCTTGCCACTTGTCCTTAAAATGCTCGACTTGGTCGAATTTTCAGCATTATTAAGATTGATTATTGTCCCTATCAATTAACGAGCCTCTTATAAAGTAAATATTATAGTGATTTCCCTGGCAAAGGTTTTCTGGGATAGTGCTTGTAGATGTTGCTGGCTAAATTGGTAAGTTGTACGAGTTGTTCTTTCGGCAGGTATATTTTTCAGTTAAATATGCAGCATTAAGAGCTACGTCTGTGTCGGGTAAATAGTGTTATTTGATTTAGGTGAATGAGGGACAGGAGTTACCGGTTTGACAATGTTTTGGGTGCCGATACTCACCGTAGATATTATGTAAGCTATAAATTCCAAGGAAGATTATAAAAATTTATACCGCATTTTTACTCAGTGTTCTTTGTAGCTCAGTTTGGGCGCAAGATGAGCATAAATATGAGTTTGTTACCATTGGAGGGAATACAATATCCTATCTTTGTAAAGAGGAGGGTGAGGATAAAAAAGTAGTATTGATGGTTTCAGGTATGGGGTTAGATGCGCATAGTACCTATAAAAATACCTTTCATAAATTCTCTTCTAATGATTTTATGCTTTGTATCTACGATCGGCCTGGAGTTGGAAAAAGTGCGCATGCCGTTCCAAAAGTTAGATCGATGGATGTGCTTTCTGCTGAGCTTGAGGCTTTCGTGGAGTTTAAAAAATGGGACTCCGTAGTTCTTGTGGCCCACTCATTTGGTGGTTTAGTAGCAAGGGCATTTGCAAGTGAAAACCCCAGCAGGGTGTCTGCCCTTCTATTTGTGGATGCAGCCCATGAATCCTGGTACGGAAACCTGAAGTCTTCTTTATCCAAGGAGGGGTGGGCAACGATGCAGTGGATTATGGCGTGGGAAAAGGAAAAGCATTCCTTCGAAGATTTTGCAGAGTCTGCATCAAAACCAGAGCGTTATGAGTTAAAGAAAGAGATTCCAATCACGGTTATGAGTAGAGGGTTGCCACATACCACAATTCGTCAGACTAAAATGAGTTATGCAGATGTAGATGCTTACAACAGGACTTGGGATCAGTCGCAAATTGAACTCACCAAGATTAGTGACAACGCCAAGCATGTAATTATGAAATACTCCTCGCATCTGTACGATAAAACCGATCCGTGGATTGTACTTGAAGAGCTGGATCAACTTTTATCTAAAGTTAAGCCTTCCCCTGAAGAAGGCCTGGGACGTAGGACATCAAACTAAAGTTTGATGCTATTAAAGAACCCCGGGCTCAATTTTAGTGAGAATTTTTATTTTTATAAATGTGTTCAGGGTTGATCTGGTAATGTGTTGTCCCTAAAAAGGGTAATGGTCAAATTAAGCCTGAACCAATAGGTGGGATGGTTTTCATGGTGCGGGCTTAATAAGTAGTGCCTACTTGCAATGACCAGCCAAAGAGTACCTGTGATCAAGATGTAAACTGGGTCAAAATAATGTGAATCGCGACTCAGTCCCAAAGAGTTAAGCCTGTGTTCCTCTGTTGGCACTTCCTGTCTCAGGTGAATGGTTTAGTTGTACGTCAACTTTTCTTGGCTATTAAATCCAATTGCCTCGGTTTAATTAAAAAGAAGCCTAGTCATCAACTTAGATTACACTTCTATAGCACCAGAACACTATTTTATGTAAAGATCCCAATCTCAGTTCAATAAGAGGGTTGCATGTCTATTGATCTTATCGATGCACAGGTTTCATCTACAGGGCAGTTTGAGATCCTATCCAAGTATGAAATTAATCGGCTTAGTAGCGAGAGTCGTGGTTCACAATACCAAACCTTTAGAAACTGCTCACTAGCGGTGCTAAATAGTGGCGGTTTTATGGATGATGGTAAGGAGCTTCTGGAAACCTTTGCTAATTTTGATATCTCTGTTGTCCCCACAGAGCGCAGTATAAAACTACAGCTTAAAAACGCTCCAGCCAGTGCTTTTGTTGATGGCAAAATTATCAGTGGTATTGCAGAGCATTTGTTTGCGGTACTGAGAGATATTATTTATGTAAATAGTGAAATCACCGGCAGTAAGTTACATGACTTAACCTCCTCTCAGGGCATTACCGATGCGGTTTTTCATATTATGAGAAATGCCGGTACCTTCGATAGAGTCCGCACGCCTAGGCTGGTAGTATGCTGGGGAGGGCACTCAATCTTATCTGAAGAGTACGATTATACTAAGCAGGTAGGTTATGAGTTGGCTTTGCGCCACCTTGATATTTGTACCGGTTGTGGGCCGGGAGCAATGAAGGGGCCAATGAAAGGTGCCACAATAGGCCATGCCAAGCAGCGCGATCGCCATGGCCAGTACCTTGGTGTTACCGAACCCGGTATTATTGCTGCAGAAGCGCCAAATGCAATCGTCAATCAACTGGTTATTCTGCCAGATATTGAAAAACGCTTAGAAGCTTTTGTACGCACAGGCCACGGAATTGTGGTTTTCCCAGGGGGGGCAGGTACTGCTGAGGAGATCATCTATCTCCTGGGGATACTCCTACACGAAGAAAATAAGGATCAGCCATTCCCTGTTATCTTCACCGGCCCACCTAGTGCAACGGAATATTTTGTTCGTATTGATGAATTTATTTCCTCTACTTTGGGCAAAGAAGCTCGTTCAAGATACCAAATTATTATTGATAACCCACAGGAAGTGGCTAGACAAATGTCGGTAGGCATACAGGAAGTCAAGTCTTTCCGCAAAGCAACGGATGACGCCTACTATTTTAACTGGAAGTTAAAAGTTGCTAATGAATTTCAGCAGCCGTTTATACCAACTCATGAAAGTATGCTGAACCTCGCCTTACATAAAAGCCAAGAACCCTATCTCTTAGCTGCCAACCTGCGACGTGCATTCTCTGGAGTCGTATCTGGTAATGTAAAAAATGAAGGGATTCGAATGGTTGAGGAGTATGGACCTTATGAGCTGCGTGGTGATTCGAGCATTATGCGCAGCATTGATATTATGCTGGAGTCTTTTGTGAAACAACAGAGAATGAAGCTGCCGGGTAAAGAGTATGTTCCCTGCTATAAGGTAATTTCCAAGTAGTTGCAGAATTTTCTATCAGAAATAGTAATGTGCAAGGGGGTGCTAGGTGGGGTAGAGCTCTAGAAAAATAATTATTATGTATAGAAAAAATTACACCCCTCTGTAAGTTTGCTGTGTAACCTAGATATAAGAAGATGTTTAGTAGGGCTAAAGAGAAATTTTTGCCTTAATTGGATTGTTTTTATGACTGTTTAGTTGTTAATAAGGATTTATATGAAGGACCATAACTATTACAACAAGATTTGCGAAGGTAAGCTTCCAGGGCTTCCAGGGCTTCCAGGGCTTCCAGGGCTTCCAGGGCTTCCAGGGCTTCCAGGGCTTCCAGGGCTTCCAGGGCTTCTGGGGATTGAACTTGTGAAAGTTGCTGAGGGCGAGATCCATGCAGAGATGAAAATTTTGGAGTCTCATTTGGCACCTAATGGCTACTTACATACTGGTAGCGTCGTTTCTTTGGCCGATACGGCCTGTGGTATTGGCTGCTTGGCGAACTTACCAGAAAAGGCTTCTGGTTTTACTACTGTTGAACTGAAGTCGAATCATCTGGGAACAGTTCGGGACGGGATTGTTCTTTGTGCTGCAACACCTGTTCATATGGGGCGGACCACTCAGGTATGGGATGCTTCTGTAGTTTGTAAGAGTACGGGTAAAAAGTTGGCATTGTTTCGCTGCACGCAATTGATTTTATACCCGTGACTGAGGATTGCCCCCAGCTTGAACAGCAGTACTTATTTGCAGGGGCTCCTTCTGGAAGTTATATTCTTACCATATTGGGAGGATGATCGATCAGTGTCACTCTTCCCTTGCCTTATAAGAATAACCCGCTGGTGCTTTTCTAATGCTTCGTCCATTTCTACTTGCTCTAATATTTCTCTCTTTAGTTTTTCCCGTTCTCGCAGAAGAAAAGGCATCTGACCAGTTAGATAGTTGGCGATTGGTGAGCTTTAAAAATGAGCCGTTATTGAATTTACATCTATATTTGTATGAATTGGCAAGAGATAAAAATCTATATGCGGCTCTAAAGAAGGAGGAAGGCATTGTTGCTGATCAGTTGTACCTCTTCGAGAGGGCGATCAATGATTATATTACACATGGGGCTGAACAAAATATTAATATTATTCGGTCTAGCGGGGAAGTGGCAGATCTAACAGCCCTGCTTTTATCCGGCACTCCTGTCGATTCTGAATCAGTTAATAATAACTTATCTGCTCATTTGCAGGAGCTTTCCACTCTTTATAATGAGCAAATGTGGGGTCTGCATAGAGAAAGTAACTTTAGGTGGTATCTAAGTTTACGGGAGAAGCTGGATGTGTATGGTGACCCAATTGCTAGCCGGCTCGAAGACCTCTTTGGTGAAAAACTGCTAGTAAATGCGCATACAGTAAATATTGTCTATAAGCCTGGTATGCGACAGGGAGCTACCACTTCAGGAAGAAGTTCTCAAACTATTATCAATAGTACCTATTCAGATTACTCAGGCTGGCTTGCATTAGAAATGTTTTTTCATGAGTTAACACATGCTAACAGTGTAAATCGCAAAAGCAAACTTCAAGGGATAATCAGCAGTGAGTTTGATAAATATGACTTAAAGGCTCATAAACATATTTGGCATCCAATTCATTTTTATACAGTTGGTGAAGTTGTTAGAAGAGTTATTTCAAAGGAAGAGCCAAATTTCACAGATTACGCAACACTGAACGGTTTATATGTTGGGCGCTGGAATTATAAATCCCTTCTTGATAAGTATTGGATACCTTACTTGAATGGTTTGGTTTCAATGGAAGAGGCGATAGCTAATATTGCCAAAAATCTGTCAAAAGAAAAACGTGAGAATTAAGTGCCTCTTTGGTTGAGATCAATTTTAAGGTTATTGTTAATTTCATTATAGGTCTTAAAGGAATAGTCATGCAGCCTATCAAATTATCGGAACACCCTGAAGGCGGGAGATTTCTTGAAGTGTTCAGGTCCAATGCAGTGGTGACCAATAATAAAGGGCAGAGAAGATCAGCGCTCACTCACATTTATTTTTCATTAGATAAAGGCGAGGTAAGCCGATTTCATAAAGTGCAATCGGATGAGGTGTGGAATTTATATCAAGGCGCAGGACTCTATCTTTATACTTGGAATGACTTGGATAAGAATGTTCAGAGGATGGAAATTTCGTCCAATAATAATACGTTTTGTCAGGTTGTTCCAGCTGGAACTTGGCAGGCAGCTGAACCTATTGGAAAGACAGTACTGGTAGGCTGCTCCGTTGGGCCAGGATTTGAATTTGCTGATTTTAGCCTGATAGATTCACAATCGATTGAGGCTAAAAAGTTAATTTTCATAAATTCCGACATGTTGAAGTTTATTTAGTTTTAGGTGGGTGGTTGTTCTCATGCAAATGAAGGGGTAAAAGGGTATCTATAGCATTGTAGGTCATATATTCCTTACTATATTTGGGGGTTGATCGCTGGTTTGGGGTTTATAAGTCTGGGGAAATGGGGCTGGTAATTTTGCTCAATCACTCAGTGAATTCTTAGGAAAGGTCAGATACTTATTCTGGTTTTTATTTCTTCGAGTACACGTATTTTCCATATATGCGTAGGGTGATTTCTCCCCAACCTATTGATTGGTGGCCCTTTCTTTCATATCTCGTTTCTGTTGGGGTTGGTTTTTCGAAGTAACCTTAGTACGTGTTAAATATGTTGCAGCAGTAAAGCTTAGCTTTAGGGAGAGACTGCTAGTAGTCGCTATTTAGTGGGCTACCTCTTTACAATATTAGAAAGAAAGTAACGCTGAATAGAAGGAGAGCAATCTTTCTATTCAGCTTGAATATTGATTTTGCAACAGTTCTTACATTTAACTGATTGAAGCTGCGTGGATAGCAGAAAGAAAAAAGTCTTTAGGGACGAACTCCGACAGGCTGCCGACAATAAAATCAGCTTCTCTCAGGGAATTTTCACTCCCCACCCCAACAGCAGTCATTCCGTTGGCGGCTTTGATCGCAGCGACCCCGGCAGCAGCATCCTCAAAGGCAACACAGAGTTCAGGTTCAACTTGTAGGCCTTGCGCTGCTGCGAGGAAAATATCCGGGCAGGGTTTAGGTGCGGACTGTTCTGGGTCGGCAATTGTTGAGAAGTAATGTGATATCTCCAATGCTTGTAAAACGGCCTGCGCATTCTTACTGGCTGAGGCTAGGGCAATGGGGATTTGTTTCTCGTTTAACCAGGCGAGAAGCTCCCCAGCACCGGGCAGTAGATCTTTTGGGGATAAGCTGCGAATCAGTTTCTGATAATAACTATTTTTTCTGCTAGCTAGATCGATCTTTTCCTTTTCACTAAACCGATCGCTCTCTTCCCCAAGAATCACTTCCAATGAGGCCATACGCTCCAGTCCCTTAAGCCTTTCACCGGTATCTTCAGCCCATGGGCGCTTGAGTTCTTGGGCCAGTTGGTGCCAGGCTTTCAGGTGCAGTCGTGCGGTATCTGCGAGTACACCATCCAGATCAAAAATTGCTGCACGATAGATCACTGTGTTACCTCCACTGGTGGTGCTATCTCAAATGTTTGGGTTTCGCCTACTGCGAGAAATACGGGTTCATGAATGTGATGAAGGTTGATGGGCTTGCCAGTTATCAGGGTATAGCTGGCATTACTGCAATTGATGTCCACTTCCATGGTGCGACCACGGAATTGCAGACGGAAGCGATACCCTTCCATACCCTCGGGTACAAACGGGGCGAAGCTCAATTCGGTACCATGCAGGCGCATACCGGCAAAGCCCTGCACCATGCACATCCAGGTGCCGCCCATACAGGCGGTATGGATACCGTGCTGGGTATTATTGTGGTGATTGTCCAGGTCCATTCGTGCTACTTGCTGGAAGTAGTCGAGCGCTTTTTCAGGGTATCCCACCTCACTGGCAATAATGCTGTGGATGCAGGCGGATAGGGTGGAATCGTGTGTAGTGAGCGGTTCGTAAAAATCGAAGTCGCGGCGTTTTTGTTCGATGGAAAACTCGGAACTTTCGAGCAATAGTCCCAAGACTACATCTGCCTGCTTGCAAACCTGATGTCGATAAATTACCAGTGGATGGTAGTGCAGTAGCAGGGGGTAATGATTTGCCGGTGTTTGCTCAAAGTCCCACACTGGCTTGTCGAGGAAGCCATCATCCTGCGGGTGGATACCTTGGGATTGGTCGTAGGGAAGGTACATGGCCTTTGCGGCTTTTGCCCAAAGCATGGGCTCCTGTGGGCCCAACTCTATACGCTGGGCCAAGGCCAGGCACGCTTCTGGATCAAAGGATTGCAACCATTGGTATACCTCTGCAGCATACTCCAAATGCGCACGGGCCATCAGGTTGGTATAGAAGTTGTTATCTACCAACGCAGTATATTCATCCGGGCCAGTGACTTCATTAATACAAAATTGGTTGTTTCGGCGAGGGTTGAAGTGGCCAATTTCCATCCATAGGCGGGCCCCCTCAATAACCAGCTCCGCCCCTTTTGCCCGCAGAAACTCTGTATCGCCAGTGACTCGGCTGTAGTGGCGAACCGCATAGGCGATATCCGCATTGATATGAAACTGGGCGGTGCCGGCAGGGTAGTATGCAGAGCACTCCTCCCCGCCAATGGTGCGCCAGGGAAAGAGTGCGCCCTTGCTGATCGCCAGCTCTCGGGCACGGGCACGGGCCGCATCCAGGATCGAGTGGCGATACTCCAGCAGGTGGCGGGCCATATTGGGCTGGGTGTAGAGAAAAAACGGCAATACATAGATTTCTGTATCCCAGAAGTAATGGCCGTCGTAACCATCTCCCGAGAGCCCTTTAGCAGCGATATTCGTACGTCCATCCCTGCCTAGGGATTGGAATAGGTGGAAAAGATTAAATCGAATACCTTGCTGTAGGCTGTCGTTGCCAAGTACCTGGATATCGGATTCTTGCCAGAATTTATCCATCTCTATGCGTTGGGCCTTGGCATATTCAGCAAAACTTTTATTGGCGTTGAGCTCAAGGTATTGGCGAAGTGATCCAGCTTCAATCGGCTCAGCCCTTTGCTCTGCGAAGTAGGCTAGGTATTTGGTCAGTCCTATGGGTTTACCCCGTTGGGCAACACATCGGTATTCGGTGGCTACTCGGTTTTCATGGCGCAGATTAGTCATTGTGTGGCCCGCACTGGCCTGCAGGCGGTGTGTGGCGGCACAGCGAATCTCATAGCCACTGCTTCTAACTGAGAGCGCCAGTGCCAAGTAGTCACCATCGGCGACGTTATTCAGCCATTGGATATCCCCTTGGTCAATGGGGGAAGCCAGGCGTGGATCGTCACTGCGCTCGGCTTGGTCGAGATTGCCATCCAGCCCCGTTAACAAGCGTATCTCCCCACCAAAATCCAGTGGAGTGATTTCAACATGGATGAGCACTAGGTGTTTTTCAGTTAGGCAGATTTGGCGCTGGGTTTTGAGCCTGAGGGTTTTTCCAAGAGGTGAACGCCAGGTGAGGCTGCGCGCAAGGGTTGCGCTGGCCATATCCAGATGGCGCTCATACTCGAGTATTTCACCCTCAGCGAGGTTGAAACGCTCTCCATCAACCCAGATTTGAATACCCTTGCCGTCCGGTACTGTTAGCATGCGCTGATTATTGCGGGCGTAGCCGTAAGCAGCCTCGCCGTAGCGAATAGGTTCACTGGCATAGACCCCATTGAGGTAACAGCCATCAGAAAAGGGCTCGGGATCAAAGCCTTCCTCAAAGGTGCCTCTCAGGCCAATAAAACCATTGCCCAGGGAGAATAGGGTGGCGTTAAGAGGGTAGTCATCCGCTTGAAACTCTCTTTCCAGCAGGCCCCAGGGGTGAATTTCAAGCTTATGTTGTTGTTCTTTCTTCATACCACTTACACAGAAACTGATGGTTAGGTGCTTTGCCGAAGTGATTAGCGCTTCGAGCAACTCCCTGCAGTCTATCGCTTGTACACATTAAAATGCAATCGATTGCATTTCGGGGGTAAAAAAATCTCCTCCTACGGTAGCTATGTGCTATTTGTGAGTGTAAAAATTCTTTAACTTATTGATAATAATGAATTTATTAGCATTGTTGTTATCTAGTAACCCGCTAGTCTGACCGGCGATCGCTGAATGGTCTCTATTTGGCAGTTTGAAACATTGCAAACGATTGCAATTCTTTTGTGGTAAGTCATACTGTTGAGTTCTGGGGGCGTGAAAATTTACAGTCATCAACCCACACTAAGAGATCAAAAAATGTACAATAACAGGCTGGTACGGCTGCACGCCTGAGCCATAGACCGATAAAGATTTCCTTATGAACAATCAGCGCATACTGCTTTCCCTATTCGCCATCTACTTTGTATTCGCCATTCTCTTGAACAGTGTCGGTACTGTGATACTGCAGGTGATTAATACTTACGGCGTGAGTAAATCTGCAGCCAGTGTATTGGAGGGCTTTAAGGATATCCCCATCGGCATCGTATCTTTTCTGGTGGCTTCGCAACTGCCGCGTTTCGGATTTAAGCGGGCCATGCTGATGGGGCTCGCTATTGTTACCGGGGCTTGTATTGCCATGCCCCTATTGCCAGGTTTCTGGACAGCAAAACTACTGTTCCTTTCCGTGGGAGTCGCATTTGCCTTGGTGAAGGTCGCGGTTTATTCAACTGTGGGCCTGTTAACCCGTGGTCCAAATGAACATGCGAGTATGGTGAATACCCTGGAGGGGGTATTTATGGTGGGGGTTCTTGGTGGGTATTGGCTGTTTAGTGCCTTTATCGACTCAGCCAATCCAGGTTCCATAGCTTGGCTGAGTGTGTATTGGGTGCTGGCTGCGATTTGTCTGTTTGCCTTTATTTTATTGTCGCTGACAAAAATGGATGAGTCGGGTACCCGGGTTGAAGGCACCAGTCCACGGCAGGATTTCTGGGCAATGATAAAACTGATGGCCAAGCCCCTGGTTTATATTTATGTAATTTCCGTTTTTATCTATGTGTTGATCGAACAGGGTATCGGCAGCTGGTTGCCCACGTTTAACAATGAAATTTTGAAGCTACCAGCGGCGATGAGCGTCCAGGCTGCCAGTATTTTTGCCGCAGGGCTCGCCTTGGGCCGCTTGGGGGCTGGGGCTATTATGCGGCGTTTACACTGGTACCCAGTGCTGAATGTCTGCCTGCTGGCAATGGCATTACTGGTGGTACTGACTCTGCCGCTATCCAGTGATGTGCAGGCCAACCCGGATATCAACTGGTTCAATGCGCCGATTGCGGCCTTTATTCTGCCTCTGATTGGCCTGTTTATGGCCCCCATTTATCCGGCAATCAACTCGGTGATGCTGAGTTCACTACCGACCCATCAGCATTCGGCGATGACCGGGCTTCTGGTGATTTTTTCTGCGCTAGGGGGCACTACCGGTTCACTGATTACGGGTTCGGTTTTTGAAGCCTTTGATGGTCAGGTGGCCTTTTACTTATCACTGGTGCCGATCTCGGTAATTCTAGTCAGCTTGTTCTTTTTCCGTAGGGCTGTGGAAGGGCGAGAAGTTGGGGCCTCAGCTAAGTTGACGGTTTGAGCTATCAGAGTTCATTTTACAAACTCTTGTAGCACGCCTAAGATGGCGTATTTCCCGCGAACAAGGTGAAGTACGCATGCCTAAGGATTCCTCCTCTCCCGTCTCCATGTCCGATATTGCACGGCTGGCGGGAGTTTCTGAATCCACTGTTTCCCGCGCGCTGAATAACAACCCGCTAATCAATGAAAAGACTCGGGAGCGTATTCAGCAAATCGCGCGTAGTATGAATTACAAAATCAACGAGAGTGCACGCAATCTGCGTTTAAAACGCAGCCATACCATTTCTGTCGTCATCAATACCGGAAGCGCCGGAGGCCAGACTTTTTCCGACCCCTTTATGTTGGACATGATTGGCGCGATTGCCGATCGCTTGGCCGAGCACAGATATGATCTACTGTTTTCAAATCGTATCGTTACAAGTGACGATTGGCATGCCTACTTAATGGGGTCTCGCCGCGCCGATGGGGTAATTGTGATTGGACAAGGGGTGGACGACAGCCCCCTGCGTGAACTACAACGCCAGGGCGATCCGTTGGTAGTATGGGGAGGTACTACCAAACCAGATCTCGATTACTGCATTGTAAGTAGTGACAATCAGATGGGAGGGCGCCAGGCCACCGAGCACCTACTCAAGCTGGGACGTCGTAACATCCTCTTTCTTGGTGATACTGCGCACCCCGAAATTTACGGTCGCTACGAGGGGTATAGGGCCGCACTTACCGCAGAGGGGCTGGGTAATAGCGAGCGTCAAATTCAGGTTTCTTTCTCCAGCGAAAGCGGTTATCAATCCATTGCAGACTTGCTAAAAACCGAGAGGTTGAGCTTCGATGCGATTTTCGCCGCAAGTGACAGCATTGCAATGGGAGCCATCAAGGCTTTGCAGAGCCAGGGTTACAAGGTTCCCGACGACATTGCAGTAGTTGGATTTGATGATATCCCCATCGCGCCTTTCTATACGCCCCCACTAACGACTGTGCGCCAGAATATCCAGCGTGGCGGTGAGCTGATGGTGGAGAAGATGATGCAGTTGATCGGTGATAAGACAGCAGAGCCAGCAGTGCTGCCAACCGAACTGGTGGTACGCTCTTCCTGTGGCGCCAACCCTGATTTCCAACCGATCCAGGAATATAGTCAGTAATCAATCTTGGCAGCTCCCCCTGGAGCTGTCTTAAGCGCTCTTGAATTTCTTCTGGTTCTCCAGGCACGCCAGTCTTCCGCCGAGTCCGTTGCTCTACAACCTAATAAGCCAAACTGTCAAAGCAACGATCTTTGCTCTGATAAAAGAGCGCGCTCGGTAGAACTCAATGGCAGATTCCAATACTTTCAAAAGTAAAGAGAGGTTGTTGGCGCTGATTGGCCTCAGCTTCGCTGTATTTTTGGTGGCAAATGATCTAACCATATTCCCCGCCGCCATCCCCACCATTGAGCAAGAGTTTAATTCTGACATTACAAGAGCCCAGTGGATTATCAACGGCTACATCCTCGTATTTGGTGTTCTGATTATCACGGGTGGACGTTTGGCTGATATTTATGGGCGGCGACGCATTTTTTTTATAGGTGCAGGTTTTTTTGCCTTCTTTTCGCTGCTTGCCGCTTTATCCATGGATATTTGGATGCTGCTAGTGTCCAGAGCCTTGATGGGAATTGGTGGGGCGCTGATGTGGCCGGCAATATTGGGGATGGTCTATGAACTCATACCAAAAGAGCGCTCGGGCCTGGCCGGCGGTCTAATCATGGGTGTGTGTGGAATCTCTGACTCCTTTGCCCCAATGTTAGGAGGTTTTTTAACCGAGTTTGCGAGTTGGCGATGGATATTTCTTCTCGATGTTATAGTCGCAGCATTAGTGTGTTTAGGCTGCTTGAAAACGGTCGCTGATGATAAGCCAGAGAAGATTGACGAGCATATTGACTACCTGGGAGTGACGATACTCTCTATTTCTTTGTTTAGCTTGTTAATGGCCTTGGATCTTGTCGTAGAACTGGGCTTTAAAAGTCCGATAGTTGTCCTCTTATTTATCATTAGCGTGTTTTTTCTGGGAGGCTTTACTGCTGTTGAGCGTAATGCCGGAAGTGATGCACTAATTCCCAAAGATGTTATGAGTAACAGGCGTTTCTTTGCGGCATGTGTAGTGACCTTATTGCTTTCAGTAGTCTTCTTTTCTGCGCTTGTATATATTCCACAGTTTCTCACCAAAGTGCGGGGTTATTCCCCAACATTGGCCGGCATTGGGCTGATGCCGATGATGATGGCTTACGGCTTAGTTTCCTATATATCCGGTAGGCTTTACGAAAAAATAGGAGCCAAGGTGATCATAGCGATAGGCTCGGTATTTATCAGTGTAGCAATGTTCATGCTCTCCCATATACAAGTAAATACCAGTTTCCGGGAGTTGATACCAGGCCTATTGGTGCTTGGTGCCGGGGTTGGTTTTTTCTTTTCGACAGTGACTACAGTTGCAGTGACCATTGTTGCTCGCAACCGATCGAGTCTGGCAGGCGGGATTATCTATATGTTCCAGATCGCCGGCGGCGCATTAGGCTTGGGAATGAATACCACCATAATTGCCTTAGCCCCAGATCTCTCAACCGGTATAGACCGAGCTTTCACAATTAATGCCTACTTAGCACTCATTGGGCTGGTGGTATCAGTTTTTTTTGTTGAGGGGGAGCCTCGTAGGGTAGGGAGTACAAAATAAAATATCTAAGAGGGTAGTAGTTCCTTTTATTTTCAAAAAGCCTAAAGCCTCCTTTTTTCTAACAATCAATGTTGTCTGGATATTTATACCAGCGTAAATATTTTTCTGGGAAAAATACCTCTAGGAGGATTCATTCTTAGGTAAACAGTCTTTATAGAGTTAATTGTATAGGGTGAGAGTGTACGAAGAGTTGATACGGAGAAAAACAGCTAGATTTTAGAGGCTATTTCTAATAATGGTTAAAATGCTAGTCTGTATTGTTTGCTTAGTAATTATTAAGAGTTCGCCCCACCTTGCGGTAATCTGTCAACATTATAATTACTCTAAATGTTTCCTGTTTAGACAGGAAGTGGCAAGAAACACAGAGGGCGGATTAGTCTATGAGTATAGGGATGTTACAGAATTACTCCCAGGAAACTTTGGGAGCTAAGATCTGTATTGATAAAAGTTGGCCTTTATTTCTGTGTGCCTTGGATTCTATACCAAATAAAAAATTTTGTAACACTATCGATTATGGCGCTGCAGATGGTGGAACTTCTATGGAATTATGGGGGCGACTATTTAAAAAACTCGGTGATAAACCGATATACCATATCGCTAATGATTTACCATCCAGTGATCTGTTAACACTCGCTGATAATCTAAACGAATTAAGAGCTAAGTTTGAAAATCTAGTGGTCTTTATACAACCCAGTAGCTTTTATAATCATGTGGCACCCCAGGCTTCACTCAATATTGCTCTGGCGGCTACCACAATGCACTGGCTATCTAAAATGCCTGACACTTTTTTAGAACACATACACGCAAACAAGGTGAGTGGCTTTCGGCGCGAACCCTTCAGAGCGCAGTCCGTGAATGATTTTGATTCACTGCTTGAGGCGAGAGCCTGGGAGTTTGAGGTGGGTGGTCAATTTGTTCTTGTGGATTTGGCTCAGGATGAAAGCGGCCATTTGCTGGGTAATAACGCAAAAGATAAAGATATGTTTGACACGCTGTATGATATTTGGTTGCAGCTGTATGAAGCTGGGGAAATATCGAAAAGTGCCTTTGAAGGTGCAGTATTTCAAAATTATTATCGTACAGATGAAGATATTTGGCAGGTTCTTAATATGCCTCATCATAAGAAAAACTGGATCGTGCATGAAGTGTCAATACAAATGACACCATGCCCATATCGCAGTCAGTTTGATTTGGATGGAAATGCTTCAGCCTTTTCCGAGGGGCTGATGAAAACTATACGGAGTTGGAGTGAGCGAACATTCCATACATCAATTGTTGAGTATGGAGGGAGTTCTACTGCGATTGCAAAGTTATATGATGAGTTGCAGGAACGTATTTTCAATAGTCCCAATCAATATAGTATGGATTATGTTCATCACTATATTCGCTTGGAGCGTCGCTGATATGGTGGATCTATCATGAGTGTAGATTTACTTTCGATTAAAATGTCATGTGGAACAATCCATTTCGCTTGCGCTAAAAGAAGTTCGTTGCCAGCGAATGGCGGTCTGAGAGTATTAGAATATCAGAAGGATGAATATGCTGCTGATGAAGCCTGTCAGTTAGCAGAGCGAATGCAGGTTAAGCACCAAACCTATCATACAGGATTTAGGGGTGGAAAAATTGTTGCAAATGTCAATAGCATATCGCAAGCATCCTTTGGTGAAATTATTACCATAGCAGCATCAGAGCTCAATAAAAGAAAAGGAGATATGTTCACTGGTGCAGACCTTAACTTTGGAGATACACAAGTGATGCATCTAGCTGCGAAAACCCAATATGTGTTAGCCGCATTAGGTTCAAAGATGCATTATGCAGAAGCTACGGCATCAGGTGCTTTAGGTGCTATTGCAGCGGGAAAATCCGCACTCAATATCCCCAGGGCAAGAGTTTTAGTGCATGGTGCAGGTGCTGTTGGGAGCAGAATCGTTAAAAGGTTGGTAAAAATGGGAGAGCTGGTATCTGTCTATGATCATATCTTGGAGCGAGGTAGTATTTCAGGTGCCGTCAATTCTGAAAATATAGAAAATTGGATTTCACAGGACTGGGATATTGTTGTTCTCGCCTCAGCCTCCCGGATAATTGATGTTGCTTTGGCTAGGAATCTAAAGGCTAGAGTATTGGTTTGTGTGGCTAACTTACCTTTTGTATCTGGAGCTCAACAAATATTGGAAGAAAAAGGCACGATAGTATTTGATGAAGGACTTTCTAGTGCCGGTGCAGTGATGGCTGATTCTATTGAGTTTTACAACCCAGAGGTTTGGCGGTCTGTGAATCCACGGCAAGTCTATCATTTTATATTTAGTAAAATTTCTGAAGCCTGCTTTAAAAAATTGGAATCTGGGTACCCCCATCTTAGTTATTTAGGAAGACAGTTTGTTGGCTACGGTTAGAGCGTTAAGATGACAAGCTACTACGATGTGATAATCATTGGTGCGGGTATGGCAGGTCTTAGTTCAGCATATGCGCTACGCAAATCTGTGGATTCCATTCTAGTTTGTGACCAATTCCAGATTGGAAATACTTTTGGTAGTAGCTCCGGTAGTACGAGAATGTTCAGAGCGATGTACTCCAATCCATATTACTGCCAAGCTGCAAAATATTCTAATGTACTTTGGGAATCTCAGGAAAAACATTATGGTAAAAAACTTAGAGTATCCCATGGCCTGTTATTTTATGGTGAAGACTGGGGGGAGGAAACCATTGAAGGGAGTATCTGTGCGGCTAAACAAGTCATGCAGAGGCAATCAATACCTTTTGAAGAGTTGACTGCAAAGGAAATTAGTGCGCGCTGGCCACTGCGCACCAAGCCCGGCTGGCAAGGGCTATTTGAGCCAGCAGCAGGCGCTGTGTTATCCTGCGAGTCCTTAAGTTTTTGGAAAAATGAAGTGATTCGTTGTGGCCATAAAATTAGGTTAGGAACCAAAGTGGTTTCGGTCTCTGATGGTACTGATGTAAATGTCCTACTTGAGGATGGTACTAAAGCTTCATCCAAGCGTTGTATTATAGCAGCAGGCCCTTGGTCTAGATATTTCCTTGAACTATTTGGGTATCAGGTACAGCTTCAGATTTGGCCAATGTTATGGGCGTACTATACGATTGAAAGAGATCGTATGGATACCTATCCACAGTGGTTCTGTTTTCAGGAAAAAGCAAAGAATGATCCTGATCAAGGGCTTTACTATGGGTTTCCTTGTATGGGGGATAAGAAGAACGGCACAGGTTTGATCAAAATAGGTATTGATTGGGCACCAGATAAGTTAAAAAGGTCAGATTACACTCACTCTGCGAATATGACGATTCCTACAGAGTTACTGCAAATTCTAGACGATTTTGTATTTTCTTATATAGAAGGTGTTAGGTCCCGCTCAGAGGCGCACTTATGTCCTTATACAATGAGTACAGACGCAGGGTTTGTATTAGACCGCTTGAGCAAAAATATTTTTATCTTTAGCCATGGTTCAGGTCAAGCCTTTAAGTTTGCCCCAGTGATTGGAGAGAATTTAAAGCGCCTAGTTTTGGATGAGACACCTTTGTTTGATTTGTCACCCTGGTCTGTAAAAAGAGCCGCTTTGCAAGTTTGAAGTGCTAAGGGGTATGACAATCAATTAAGATGGGTGCTAAATGTTCGTGTAAATGTTTTTATTTTTAAGTTGAAATATTTTCCGATTGAGTTATTGATTGATTGGTTGGTTATGTGTCCATAATTTTCTTATTAAAATCCAAGACAATTTGTGGTTTGTCAGTAAATACTCCATCCACACCCTGTGAGGAAAGTAGTGCTAAGTCGTCGGGGTTGTTTACAGTGAAAATATAGTTTTTTAACCCTCGATGTTTGGCATCATTAAGTAAATCTTTGTGGAGGAAGTCCAAGGCAGTATGTAGTGAATAAGCTTTCAAAGGGGCTGTACATGCGGCTAGATCGAGGGGAACCCCAACTATTATTACACCGCGACGAACTTCTGGTAGTAGGCGTAGGCATTCATATAATTGTAATTGATCAAATGAAGATACTATATATTGATCAAAAGTAGCCCCGCTATCTGTAACAAATGTACGAATCTCTTGTGCCAATAGTGTCGCACAATTAGGGCCTTTGAGTTCTATGTTTAATTGAGCCTTGTCACCTATTAAGTCTAAGACTTCTTGTAGCGTTGGAATCTTACTGCCGCAGGGTAGAGGCATAGCTCTAAGAGTTTCTGGTTGCATGTCTGTAATAATTGTATTCCCAGGTTGCAAACGACCTAGGCGCCTATCATGAGTAACAAGAAGTTGACCGCCAATATTCCATATATCAATTTCTACACCTCCAACCTTCAAATCCAGTGCTTCGCTAATTGCCTGTAGCGTGTTTTCACTAAATAAGCCTTGGTAACCTCGGTGAGCAAAGCAGAAGAGGGTGCCTAATGCCATTTTCAGAAAGTCCAAGTAGTTGATATAAATAAATGATTTATAAGGTGTATTCTAGAAGATTGTGTTGTTATTAATACTAATCGATAGTGGTTTATAAGTGTTAATGGGTGGTTCTCTCAAGTAGTAATGTGTTTCCTTAGCTAATTTGGCTGAGTCTTAATAGGTTACTGTTATGGGTTGAATTATGAATCCTTGTGGGGCTTACCATTTAACAGTGGCGTGAAATGTTGTGATACAACTATCTTTATGGCATAAATAATAAGTGGCTAAATTTAACTCTATCTTAAAGATGGTGTATTTGATAGGTTTTATGGCTTGTGTGTATTATTCGATTCTATGATTTATAGGTTTGGTATTTTAAATGTGGAATTATAATGTCACGAATATTGGTTGCAGGTGGCGCCGGCTTCTTAGGGGCTCATCTATGTGAAAAATTATTGGGAGAGGGACATGATGTCTACTGCGCTGATAATTTACACACGGGGGTAAAGCACAATATAAAACATCTGTTATCGAATTCATGTTTCAATTTTATTCAGCATGATGTAACAAACGCATTATATGTTGCTGTTGATGAAATTTATAATCTGGCTTGCCCAGCTTCGCCAATTCATTACCAGGTTGATCCAGTACAGACGCTAAAGATTAATATTAATGGCGCAATTAATATGCTTGACCTTTCAAAGCGAGTTAACGCCAAAATACTCCAGGCTTCATCAAGCGAAGTCTATGGAGACCCTGAAGTGCATCCTCAGTCTGAGCAGTACTGGGGAAAGGTAGATCCGGTTTGTATGCGTTCATGTTATATTGAAGGGAAGCGGTGTGTTGAAACCCTGTTTTTCAGTTACTTCCGTCAATATGGATTGCAAATAAAAGTAGGTAGGATTTTCAATACATACGGACCAAGAATGCACCCAAATGATGGGCGTGTAATAAGTAACTTCATCGTTCAGGCGCTTAAGGGTGATGATATAACCATATATGGTACAGGCCAACAAACACGAAGCTTTTGCTACGTTGATGACTTAGTTGAAGGATTGATTCGCTTGATGGGGGCACCAGCAAACATAACGGGCCCCATTAATCTGGGAAATCCATCTGAGATTACTATTAGTCAGCTGGCTCAGCGTATACTTTCATTAACGGGGTCAACTTCAAAATTGATCTACCTACCGTTACCTAGAGATGATCCTCGTCAGCGTAAACCAGTTATTGATCAGGCAAAATCTTTACTTAATTGGGAGCCCAAAGTAAAGCTAAACGATGGACTTAAACAAACCATTATTTACTTTGAGAAGCTGCTTTGTATAAGAGGGAGCTCTAGGTTATTGAAAAATTAATTTCAAAGCCTTAAACATTGAAGTTGGCAATATTGATTGATAGATAAATACACATTAACTTCCTATCCGTTCATTCTGGTGAAAATAAAATGCTTTAGCATTTTGCCAAAGAACTTGGTTGGCTCCCGTTTCATCCAGAGTATTTTTAATTAATGTAACATCCTCATCTCGAAAAGGACGCGGTGCTCTAGTAGACGGTAAATCTGAACCGAACATAAGGCAGCTAGGGTTAGCCTGATAAAGATCCTTAATGGCGTTAGATGGATTGAAGTCCAGGCGCCCAAATCCTGTTGCTTTCACTCGTACACCTTTTTCGGCAAGAGATAGCAGCAACTTGAGCCCAGATTGACTCAACCCCAGGTGATCAATAGACACGCTGGGTAGGGTTAGTAAGGTGCTTTCTAGAGGGGCCAAATGGGCTGAATCTACATAGAGTTCTACATGCCAATTGGCCAGTTCATAGACTCTTTGTGCGAAATCCCTGATAGTTGCTGCAGAGATTGAACCCCCACGCTTTAGATTGAATCTTACAGCACGGACGCCATGTTCATTGAGCGTCAATATCTTTTCATCACTGGTATCTGGCGGAAGCTGGATCACTCCTACAAAATTCTTCCCTAGGTTTTTTAGAGCATCCATTAGGTAGGTATGATCATTTCGCTGAAAAGACCCTGAAATAACTGCACCACCGAGAAGGTCGTAATTTTTTACCCGGTCCAAATAGTCGCTGGTAGTAAAGAAATCAGGCGTAAATCCTTGATTTGAAAAAAGAGGAAAACCAGGGGTAATAATGTGAAAATGACTGTCGAAAATAGCAGTTCTATCTGTAGGCATAATAAATAACATCTAAAAACTTTGAATTGAGTGACTTTCTGAAAGTAATGCGCTCGCAAAAAATTAATACTAAAAGGGTCAGATAGGCCAAACTTTCTAGAACGATTTTTTAGTTCGTGCTGTAAAAATAAGTGCCGGGAAGGATACCATGACAGAAACTAGGACTCCCCTGACAAAAACCCAATTTTGGGGTTTGGTAGCACTCAGTCTAGCGGTATTTCTTATTGCAAATGACTTCACAGCTTTCTCTGTAGCGATTCCTGCAATGGAGAAGGAGTTTAACTCTGATATCACTACGGCTCAGTGGGTAATAAACGGATATACCCTGGTTTTTGGCGTTCTAATCATCTCCGGAGGGCGCTTGGCCGATATGTTTGGGCGCCGACGTATCTTCTTTATCGGCACTGCAATCTTTGTCTTTTTTTCTCTTCTTGGTGGACTGGCTGTAGACATGTGGATGCTCCTAATATCTCGGGCACTAATGGGTATTGGAGGCGCAATGATGTGGCCGGCCATTCTTGGGATGATCTATGGATTAATGCCGGAGGATCGTTCAGGCTTGGCGGGTGGCCTAATTATGACAGTCTGCGGAGCATCCAATGCCATTGGGCCAATGTTGGGAGGAATACTAACTGATTTAGCTAGTTGGCGCTGGATCTTTTTTATTAACATCCCCATTGCGATTCTGGCTTGCCTAGTTTGTTGGAAGGTGATCGCCGATGACAGTCCGGATAAAGTTGATGAAAAAATAGATTATGCAGGAGTAACGACTCTGTCTATCTCATTGTTTGGCTTGCTCGTTGCGCTGGATTTGGCGGTAGACTTTGGCTTTAAAAGCCCCTGGATAGTCTCTTTATTTGCAGTTTTCTTGATATTTTTGGGGCTTTTTATCATCGTAGAACGCAATGCTGGCAAGAATGCCTTAATCCCTGAAGATGTAGCCACAAATAATAAGTTCTTTGCGGCGGGCATGGCAACATTACTACTCTCTGTGGTCTTTTTTGCAGCATTGCTCTATGTCCCTCAGTTTCTGACCAAGGTTAGGGGTTACTCAGCAGCATTTTCTGGAATAGGGTTGTTACCAATGATGGCGGTATTTGGCATAGTTTCCTATATATCTGGCAGTTTGTATGAAAAGCTTGGAGCTAAAGTGATTGTTTCTGCCGGTACCATTTGTATGTGTATCGGAATGTTTATGCTTTCGCATATGACTGCCAATACCACCTATCCGGTGCTTATTCCCGGCTTGATGATTCTGGGTGCGGGGGTTGGGCTCTTCTATTCCACAATAACGACTGCGGCGATAACGGTAGTCGATCCATCCCGGTCAAGTCTAGCTGGAGCAATACTTTATATGTATCAAATAGCTGGTGGGGCATTAGGATTAGGAATGAATACCACCATCGTTGCTATGGCTCCAGATCTTCCCACAGGTATTGATAGAGCTTTTACAGTCAATGCCTACCTTGCCTTGGCAGGCTTTGTAGTGTGTGTTTTGTTTGTAACAGGTAAAGATGTGAAGGTAGATTATGAAGAAGAGGGGATTTTGTGAAGCACTTTAGAGAATTTATTAGGTGCTCTAACTTAAGTTATTAGGGAGGCCATAGATTCTCAGTGATCACTCTTCAATGATTGAAAGCTATTTAATCAATAGAAACATCTTTGGTAAATAAAAAGCACGTAAAACCAGATCTAAATCAAGCTATTCTATGATTTTTAATACAATTATCTAGGCACTTATTAAGTGCCCAATAGAAAAACAATTTTTCAGTCCAATCGATTGTATTAATGCTGAGAATAATTTGCTGATGTGGAGAGGATGCCTATGAATTATACTTTTATACAAAAGTTATCTGCAGAATTGATTGGTACCTTCATTCTCGCTGCAGCGGTATTAACCTCTCTAACTCCAAGCAACCCTTTTCCCATAGCGACACCTATTGCTGCGGGGCTTGCATTGGGCTTATGCGTATATCTCCTTGGGGGCATTTCTGGCTGTCATATCAACCCAGCAATTTCTTTTTCCATGTTAATCTCCAAGAAGATTAGCTTTAGAGACTTTCTGGGTTATGTAATTGTTCAAGTTTGTGGAGGAGTTTTGGCGTTACTGATGGTAACTATGTATATGCAATTGGGGCAGGAAGGTTGGCTGGTTTCTCATAAAGCCTCTGTTTTTAGTGGTATTGGTGAAGCATTGGGGACTGCTTTCTTTAGTTTTGGGGTTATGTCTACGACATATAATAAAGATATAAGTAAGGCCACCTCAGGGATTGTTGTGGGTGGCTCACTACTGCTAGGGTTGATTGTATCCCACAACGCTTCATACGGAATTTTAAACCCGGCTGTGGCTTTGGCAACAAAGGCCTGGAGCTGGGATTATTTATTCATGCCCTTTGTTGGTGGAGCTGTAGGAGCATTGATTAGTTATTTACTATTTAGGCCCAGTAAAAATACTCAGTAGCATTGTAGAATCACCCTTTTTAAGTATAAGTTTGATTTTTATTGTAAATAGATTTCTTTCCTTGGAAGGATTCATAAAATTTCAAATGTGAGTCGTAAGAAAAGGTATCTAGCCTTATTTTATAATCCTTTATCCAATTAACCAGCATATTTAGATTTGAATCTTGAGCTTCTTTAGAGTCATACTTATGCGGTTCCCATGGCCTAGACTTGGCATTTTGTATACATTGCTCAATGCTAAGATCCATAAATATGATTTCAGTGGCTTGGTCAGCCAGAATTTCTAATAAATCTGTATAACACCCCTCTACCACCCAGTTTTCATGTTCCTCTAGAAAGTCAATGACCTTCAATTGAGATTCATCTAGAGGCATTCTTTGCGGGGGAGAGGTTGGCAGCCATGCTAAAGTGTCTAAATCTAAATGTGCAAGTCCTAACTTCTGGGAAAGATACTTTGCTAGAGTGGATTTCCCTGAGGCTGAGTTACCAAATATTAACACCTTGCTCAATGATGTATCCTATAAAATAGTTGAAGAGAATTAGTTAATTACTCTTCCTGTTGATTTTAAGAGCAGAAATAGTAGCAAAGAACGATGTATGTGCCTAGCTTGTCTCGATACTAAGGTTGACCAAGAGTACTATTTCTGCGCGTTGAATAGATATTTTCTTGTGATGTAAAATAGCCGATAGTTATATTCTACCCCATAATAACTTTCGCCATATTCAGATGCGGATGCTGTGGATTATACTTAATTCCGTTGTTCGGTGAAAAACCGTAATGCTCTGCCAGTGCTGTTACAAGTACGTAAGTATAGAAGTCGCCTATGGATGTATCGCCACTAAATTTGCCAGCAGCATCTAAGAGTTTTTGCTTGTTTTCTGATAATTCTAGACCGGTTTTATTAAAATTTTTAAGGTCACGTATATCGCTATACATCCACGCGACAAT
Source organism: Microbulbifer mixtoriginis (SeqCode) (assembly GCF_052466765.1). Lineage (NCBI taxonomy): Bacteria > Pseudomonadati > Pseudomonadota > Gammaproteobacteria > Cellvibrionales > Microbulbiferaceae > Microbulbifer > Microbulbifer mixtoriginis (SeqCode). Next base: position 592,724 of record NZ_CP174289.1, on the reverse strand, counting down.
AATTGTATTTCCTACTGCTGTTGGTGCAAAAAGACCAATGATATTTGAAGCAATAGCCAGAAAATCACGACGGACAGCTCTATAGTGTTCGCTCCAACTGGTATCCACCGCCCCAAGATTTTGTTTTAGACTTTTAAGTGCAAGTATAGTAGCCACAATTCCATTGATCTTTGAGGGGATATCATGGATGGATGAGGCTAAAGAAGAAGTTGAAATGCCAAGGTTAATTTTTCTGTCTTTCTTGAGAGCATTATTTTTCTCAATTTTCTTGTCAATATTGTTTGTAAGGTGTGCTGTGGAACAAAGTCTTTGATAATCTACAACCGTTAACAAAAAGCTGTTTTTCATCGAGTCAAGCTGTGAGATTTCACTAGCTGGCACTTTAGAAGTTAAGTATTCCCTGAGAAAGGAGTGAATAGCCAAAATACAACTAACTTCACTGTTAAGGTGATTCCAATATATCTGACCTTCTATAGAACGATCGCGGCCAGCAACGTAGTTGTTGCTGACATCTCTCTTGATAATTTTACCCCATACATCATAGCCAGCAGAGCAAAATTTGATCATTTGTTGGATTTTTAAGTCGGTGAAAATATCTGGAGTCATATGCAATCCCTTGATAAAATTAAATGTTCAGTATTTTCTCATTATTATTAGTTCTTCAAGCGTAAGAAAATTACTTAACCAAAGGTATAGGAATAGCTAGACAGGTTGTGAGTAAAATTTGATATTAACCATATTTTGAAGAGGCTATATACCAAATGCCTTTACCTATAGCTACCTGTTACAAACCGAGCGAATACTAGCATACTCACTTCTCAAGCAAATTACCTCTTGGCACACTGACTTTAAGGGCTGGATTACTGGCTTGAGATGGAGGAATCTGAAAAGAGCCAGCTATGAACACTTACACCTAATTGGCACCAATGTACACACTGCAGCGGGACTTCAATATCTGTACTGACGTTTTAGTTAGCCTCTTTATGAGGCAATGATGAAGTGGAATGTACCAGATATGGAAAGCTTGACACCTTATGAATCTTATCATATGTCGGTCTGATACCCGTGCAGGGTGTGATTTGAACGATGTTTCATTGAGTTGCAGCACTGCAAGCGCAGCATTTTTTTCATAGCGATAGTACAAATAATACGATATGGCTGAGCCTTTTGGATCTTTCAGGGTTCGAAATGCCTTATTGGATTAATATCGGTTTAACCTACAGTTAACAGTTTAGTTAGATTAGTAAATCAAACCCAGAGCTCTGTCGATTGACCAATATGCACTAACTACTCCAACTGGATAAATAATGTACCCTGACTGTGCCAAGATATGTTTATAAAAAAATGAAATGCTCCACCTTGAAAAGGTCCACTTGATCAGGAAAATTGAAGCAATCAAGACTAAAACAAAGAGTATCTGCCCAAGCTCTACACCTATATTAAAGCTAAACAAAGCGATGATTTTCTGACTTTGTGGAAGACCTAATTCTGTTAACGCACTGGCAAACCCGAACCCATGTAACAACCCAAATCCACCAGCTACAATAGCAGGATAACGCCAGGTCAAAGTGTTTTTATTACCCCGCTCAATGGCGTATACAATTTCTGCGGCTAGAAACATAATGCTTAATGGGATCAAAACTTCCACAACATCAATTCTAATGGAGAATAGATTTAAACTTGCGAGCCCCAATGTGAGGGAGTGTCCTAATGTAAATCCACTAATTGCGACTAAAATACTCTTAAGGCCTTGGGCAATAAATACTAAACATAATACAAAAAGCAAGTGATCATAGCCCTCTAGTATATGTAGAAATCCAGCCTCAATATACTGTTTAATACACTCCCAAATAGTTAATTTGTAAGGTAAGTCTATTACTAAGATCTTTGGGCCACTAAAGATGTTGATTGTATCACCCTTAAGTTTTTTATATTGAATTAAGCTTGATAAGGCAGGGTTAGCAATTGGGTATGAGATTTTTAATTTAAGGGTGTTCTCTGCTCCTTTAAAATTATGCAGGTGGGAGGCTTGACATAGATAGCTCTTAACATTACGCCCAGAAAAATCTAATGTAGTTGAGTGCCTTTGGCAAAAATTTCCTGTCAAACTTACTTCAGGTTCAGTACCTGGTTGCATAACTGGCGGGGTTTTCCAGCGAAGGATGTATCTGCTTTCCGAGATCTCTTTTAATTCAATGTAAAGCGGTCTTCCATCATGAGCAAAGCTTAGATTATTAAAGATTGTACCTAGTAACGAAATTATAACGGTTGTAATGGTCTTGTAGAGACTTCTATTTAGCATAGGTTGTGTCCATAGGCACATAAGGTAAGGAGTTGTCCCACTCAACTCTATACTCGGCCAGCAATTCTTTAATTTTCATTTTTTTATTCACTTCCAATTTTTCTCGTCGATAATCCTCTATAACTAAGGGGTAGGCCTCGCTAAGGCTGGGTAGGCGACTTTTTTTGTGATCGCTAACCAATATCAGGTGTAGACCATAAGGGGACTCAAGCGGGCCAGACCAGGTGTTTAAGGGCAGGCGGAAAACATTCTGCGCCAAAGTATTTCCGAGATGGCTAGCTACTAGTTGAGAAGTTCGTTCTACATAGTTTCGATGGAAAAGAAACCTATCCCCATAGAGGGAAGATTTTTCAAAAGGGATTGATTGTTTTAAAAGTTGATCCAAAGTCTGCTTGGCGGTCTCCTCTAAATTTTCTTTAGAGTAATGCCTCGCATCAAAGAAAACATGGGTGAAAGTAATTGATGCTTCGATGCGATATTTTTCTTGATTAAGTTTAAAGTAATTTTTCAAATCTTCATCTGTAATACTTATTTTGCTAGAAAAGCCTCCAGTTACGTAGTCCAGCTTTTGAATAAGTCGTCTTCGTATAATTTGATCATGTTCCTGTAAACCTAGGTTGATCGCTTCTCTATAAAGTATTTCTTCCCTAATGTAATCATCAATCAAGTTGAATTTTTCAGTGTGAGTTAGGCTTTGCCAATAACGCCTAGCAAATGTTTGGTTGAATGTTTTTTTCTGAAATTGGAGGTGCTCAATGATCTTGTCTTCGTTTATAAGTAGGGTGTATTCTTGATTGAATCTATTATCTTTGTTTAGAAATTCTGCAGCGATGAATAGTATTAATGCGATAATGAAAAAGTGTAGCAGGGGTTCTTTTCTTAGTTCTTCAAACTTCCACTGCATTTAATGTCCTCCATTGATATTTATAGAGAGTTTCTATTCTTCATCAGAATGGATTAACGAAATTAACCATCAGGCTTCTTTAGTTATCGGGTTTATTAAAGATATTATGGGGTATACCAGATAGGAGAGGTGTAAGCACGCTCCTGGAGAACCGCGGGCCCTTCAGGTGGTATCTGAATACTTCCATCATTAATTTCTTTTGAGGCTACGGCATCGTAGAGTGAATGGCGTGGAGTAGGGATCTGCAATACTCGAACATAGTAAAAAGCGCGTGCATTTACATCAAATTCTGGGTCTTGCCATAAAGTGGATAATTCAATAGAACCAATCTTATTGGTATATTGTCCTGTTTCTCGATTTACTGTATCACCCACAGAATCTAATTTCCCTTGGTTGTTAAGAGTACGTTCCCCAGACCAAGCAACATTGAATATTTTTTCATGGCTTTTTCCTGTCGTATCTAACCAGGATTTAACAACTTGGATTCTATCCAGATTTGCTCCTTTGGGATCTTTAACCGCACGTATGAGCAGCTGAATTGGTTTGTTAGCTTCTTGTGGTTTGGTCAAATCTCCTCCCATAGGTACGCCATGGATGTATCCCAATTCGGCGATATTTTCAGCATCTATGGCGTGCTTAGGGAAGTTCCAGCCGGCAAAGACACGTACCTGTATTCTAGGTCCGGTAGTGGCATACACTTCACGGCGTTTAAACGCAGCGAAAAGGCTCTCTCTTGTATTTTCTTCTGCCCAAGCGGCAGCGAGTCCAGAAGCAGACATATTCCAGCCAGTAGCCTTGGTACCGCCAATGACAGTGTTGGTACGCTTACTAGTTGGTATGGAATCATGGGCAAATTTACCCCAGAAATTGTTCTCCTCTGCAGTAGACATACCAGTATGTGAATCCGTGGACCCTATAAAACCCAACTTATAAGGGTTTACACCAATTTTATCCTGTATCTCCAGGCCAGTACGCAAGGCGGATCTAATGAAGTCACCTTTAGCAATACGGTAAGCCTCTGGATCAGCTTGTAAGTAAAATGGATAATTTTCGAAGTCGGCGAAGGGATCTCGCGGTGAAAGTTTTGAATGGGTTTCTGAATCCCCCTTAATTTGTGTTATTTCGACTAAGGGCTCCCAGCGCATACGTGTGCGCGCATACTGTGCATCAATTGGCTCACCGCGCAGTGTGGTTTCTGCGAACATGTAGCCTTTGGAAACATTGGAGTTATGAGGAATGGCAATAAATTCACTGCCAGTTCGTTGAGAAGTCTCATCTAACCAGTACCATAAATCCTCTGGATATTGGCTCTGGTCAGACCCAAAAGGAAGATACTGCTTAGCCTTTTCTGCACCATCTGGGGATACCACGACCCGATGTAAATTAGCCCCGGTTGGCGTTGAACTCCATTCCCAGCCAATAAAGCTGGTGAAGGTACCGGGATTATTGTGACGCTCTGCAGCGTTGATTATATCGTTCCAGGCGCTTGTCCGGGTTTTATTCAAATCTCCAAGCACTGGTTCCGGGGGCTGGTTAGCTGGATCCTGGACAGGATCAAGGTAGGTTTCCGAGTCTAGTGCTTTAGCTGGCAGCAGCTCATTGAAAATATCCATACCCTCATTGATCGATACCTTATAGCGAATATGCTGCTTGGCAAACCAGCGCATCATCGACTGATAAAAGGACATCTCGCTATCGAGCTCATCTGTTTCATTAACCACTGCTCTCATAACACCCAATCCTTCAGCGTGATCCGATACCACTAGAAAATCCAGAGGTGTATCGATACGTACTTTTGCATGGGTATAAGGGTGAATGACCGGTTGCCCCTTTGCCCAGCGGTAAGCGGTATCCGGGGTTGCCGAATAATTTTGGCTTAAGAAGGCATCAAATGAGTATGAGGTATGAAGGTGCATATCTCCCCAAAAAAGCTGAGTCGGCTCATTGGCAATAGCAACATGATGCACAGTGATTACTGCCAGCCCGGTAAGATACACAACTTTTTTTATAAGACTTTTCATGTTTTTAATCGTTATAGCCGGTTAGCTTTTTTAAAGCATAGACTCACTTAACATGCCAAGATTGTTAGGATAATCTTGACAGGCAAGGAAATGAGTCAGTGGATGCTAATCGATTGGCTTATAGGTTTCTTTGCCGATAAGGCCAATCTCTTGACTAATTAGGACATATGTGTAAATGGCTGAGTATGGACACACGACCATTGCAACCTGGGTATTACCCATTATTGAGACCTTGAAACCATATTGTTCTGCCCAAGAAATCCTACGGTGTGCAGAAATTGACCCAAAATGTATTGAGGATGCAAATCAAAGAATACCTCTAGATAATATGAAAAAACTATGGGAATTCGCCGAAGCTATCTCAGGTGATGATTGTATTGGATTGCAAGTTACTAAGTACGTCAAACATACAAATCTTCACGCTCTAAGTTATGTTCACTTGTCGAGTAGCTCCATTAGAGAAAGTTTATTGAGGTCAGCACGATTTTCAGAGGTGGTCACCACCGCAATGAGAATTAATATACATGATGAAAAGAAGCAAGTTATAGTATCTTGGAAAAAAGTCGATGACTTTATTTATGAGCCAAGTATTCATGCTATAGATGCCTTTATGGCTTTGCTAATAAAGTCCATTGGGAAGATATGCCCAGATGTCCATCAACACTTAATATCTATTGATCTACAGAGACCGAGACCTTCCGTTCTTAAATACCATCAACGGATGTATAGATGTCCGATCAATTTTTCGGCTGATTCTTGTGAGATTAGATTTAAGCAAGAGTTTGTTGACCGGAAGCTCGCTTCAGGAAACAATGAGTTAGTTAGCATTAATGAACAGGCCTTGATAAGTTATTTAGAGCGATTGCGGAAGAGTGACATAGTCAGCATGACTAATAGAGTGCTTATTGACCTGATGCCCTCAGGAGATTTTTCACAAGAGGCAGTGGCCAGGGAGCTTGCTATTAGTTGTCGTAGCCTACATAGAAAACTCAAAGAAAAAAATTCCAGTTATCAGATCATTCTGGATAAAATACGTAAATATCAAGCGGTTCAATACCTTAAACAACATGAGCTTCCTATCACTTTAATTGCCTATAAACTAGGTTTCTGTGATACTAGTAGTTTCTCTCGAAGCTTCAAAAAATGGACTGGACAATCACCGCGCGAATTCCGGAATAATTGTAGTGAAAATGTCTCGATTGAAATAGGTATAGACTGAGTGCGAGTATGATCTTCCAAAGAGACAACGGCTATATTTGAATTTTTTATATGTGAGACTAATTGAGTCTAAATATTCTTTTGTTTGGTGTCGGTGACCCTGACATTCTTGAGACTTGTTCTTGCCCCGATAAAACGGACACACTACTTTTCATACTGCTATTCGCTCATATTCCATTGGTGATTGATAGCCTAGAGCTGAATGCAGCCGCCTACGGTTGTAAAAATTATTAATATATCGAGTCAAAGCATACTTTAGATGGCTCATTGTCTGGAATCTAGTTTCTCTAATCAGTTCAGCTTTTAAGCTATGAAAGAACGACTCCATATGGGCATTATCCGTACATTTACCCGCTCTACTCAAGCTATGCTGGATTCCATATTTTTTCAACTCTTTTTGATACTCGGACCCTCTGTACTCTACACCTCTGTCCGTGTGTAATATTAATCCCGGTTGTGATCCTCTTTTCCTTACAGCATTCATCAGGGTTCTTCGGGTTAATTCTGTTGTTCTTTTCGTATCTAAACTCCAACCGATTACTCGGCGAGAATACAAATCCATCACCACTGACAAGTACTGCCATTGCCCCTTAATTTTAAGGTAGGTTATGTCAGCAACCCAAACTCGATTCTTGCTTTTAGGCACAGCTCCATCCGGTCTAAGATTCTCCCCAGAGGCTAGGAAACGCTTTATGCCTGGTGCCCTACGTGTCACTCTCGTAACTCTGGCTACGACTCCTAATTCCTGCATCAGCCGGGCTACGCGCTTACGGCTAACTTCATGTCCCTTGGTCAGCGGGGCTTTCCAAATTCTTGGACTACCATAGCGCCCTGCAGAGTCATCCGAAATCTTTTGAATCTGAACCTTTAGATCATCATCTTGGTGTTTTCGGTGCGATCGCTGCCTATTCAGCCAATCATAATAGCAACTGCGCGATACTCCCAGCCACTGACAAGTTCTTTTGATACCTAGTTCTGATCCGAACCTCTGGATGAATCGATATCTTGCTGATGTTCCTCCGCAAGAAACCGTTGCCACTTTTTTAACAAATCAAGCTCCTGCTTTAATTTACGATTCTCCGCCTTTAAACGCTTTACCCTAGAAAGTTCTTTCTCTGCTTTAGAGACTGCACCAGTAAGCTTTCTTCGTTTATCTGCCACAATCTTCCCCTCCTGAAACTCTTTTCGCCATCGTGACAGCATAAAAGGGTGAATATCGCGAGTTTCGGCCACTTCCTTAACTTGAACACCCTCTATCAAGCTAAGCATTACCGCTTTCACTTTGAATTCGTTTGAATACTGCCAAGTCTTTCTAGGTTTGTTGTATTTCGGCATAAGACACCTCGTCTGTTTGACTTTGGTGTCCGTTAAAACGGGGCAAGATCAGAGTCCATTTTGAACGCCTTGTTATATGTTTTTATTAGCATGTAGGGTCTCTACATAGTATTCAAGTGGTTTATTGGGCGACCCTAAATCTATGATTGTAAAAGGTAGTAGGAGTATATGACTATAATGTTTTTCATTAACTGAATAGGTATTAGAATGATGGAGCTCTCCGTTTTTATATAGGTCAAATTTATATATGAAGAGGTCTTTATTTTCTCCCCAAGTTGGGATGAGGCCTAAGCTCAGCGCACTAATAAAAGAATCGCCACCTGCACCTCCGTGCCAATATTTGATATCTATATCAAGGTGGTAATTGCTCTTAGCTTGGGCTGTGTTTACTGGGACGGAGTCTAGCCGTTCGCTAGTATTTAGAGATTCTTTGGTTTTTTCAAGAATATCATTCCTAGTCCATACTTTTGTATTTTCACTGATACTAATTGAATAAGAGTGTATTTTTATGGGAGATTCATTGGTTGCTTGCTTCACTACGGGTTCTAATTGGTAGGTGGTACAGCCAGAGACAACCAGAATCAATATGAAAAAATAACCTTTAAATTTCATGAGATGCTTCCATACATATAACGCCCCGCATAACCGGCAGACCGTGCAAAGCGTGGGCTGTTCGGCGGAAGCCACGTAGTGGCTGGAGCGAAGTTGATGTGCTTGTTATGAGTTTCTACCTCGGGCCCATAGGCTTGATAGTCTGAGGTCTGGAAACTACTTTCTTTGGAGCAATAGAACTCTTAGAGCATTTTGGGCAACGAAAATCTTCTATATTTTCTTTGTAACCTGCTGACAACATTATTTGAGGAGGAAATGTGCACTTGCAGAGGTTATATCCCAAAGCTTGAGCAATCTGAGCTTCTGCCAATTTCGATGCTTTTTCAGCTTCGTTAAGCCCCTTATCAATTAGATCTTTATCTTTCGAATTAGGCAGAGCATCTTTAGTTTTTTTGGCAAGTCCAATGGCATCTGAGAGTAATGACAAACCAACCTTTACACTCTCCATTGCGCCGTTAACTTCATCCATAAATTCACCTTTTTGATTCATAACAGTGTATTCAAAAGCAGCTGTATTATATCCCCATTCATATATCCCAACACCATAAGCTACCGGCCTAGCGAAAAAAATCAGAAAATTCAGTCTTTAAGACATAATTAGTACGAACGTCAAAATGTGGATATAAGAAGCTGCATAGTTACCTTGTTATTTCGTGGCTTTTGATCTTGGGATAATCGAGCGAACAGCGCCGTAGCTACATTGTTTTAAGCATTATTATCATTTAACAGTGACATTTGTGGGTTTGGCTAAATAGGGTGGGCTGTGAGGTGGGGAGGGGGTGGTAGGTGATTGTGATTTTGAAGTAAAAAAGAGCGGGCTTTGCCCGCTCTCTCAGCTCTGAAGGCTTACTGCCCCAAGCTAAACAGTTGCGTATTACCACCAGTGGCAACGGTATTGATGGTTTTGGTTTTTTCGGTGGCAAAGCGGAACAGGTAGTGGGGGCCGCCGGCTTTGAAGCCGGTGCCGGAGAGGCCTTGGCCGCCGAAGGGGTTTACACCTACCACTGCGCCTACCATATCGCGGTTTACGTAGCAGTTGCCCACGTTCACACGCTTGAATACCGCGTCGGCGCGGCCTTCGATGCGGGAGTGCAGGCCGAAAGTGAGGCCGTAGCCGGTGGCGTTGATACGGCGGATCACGTCCTCCAGTTCTTCGGCTTTAAAGCGCACCACGTGCAGGAAGGGGCCGAAGACTTCGCGCTCGAGCAGGGAGAAATCTTCAATTTCTACCACTTGCGGGCCGAAGAAGGTGCCTTGGCTGGGTTTTTTGTTTTCGTCGAAGGCAAATAGCGGTTTTGCTTCTTTGGCCATACGTTCCCGGTGGGTTTCCAGCAAGCCCAGGGCTTTTTCGTCGATCACTGGGCCGATATCGGTTTCCAGTTTACTGGGGTCGCCAAGGGTCAATTCTTCACAAGCGCCTTTGAGCATATTGAGCAGGTTATCTGCAATTACGTCCTGCACACACAAAATACGTAGGGCGGAGCAGCGTTGGCCTGCACTCAGGAAGGCGGATTGAATTACATCGTCCACTACTTGCTCGGGCAGGGCAGTGGAATCTACGACCATGACATTCTGGCCGCCGGTTTCGGCGATCAGCGGTACGATCGGGCCCTCTTTAGCGGCCAACTGTTGGTTGATCAGGCGCGCAGTTTCGGTGGAGCCGGTAAAGGCTACGCCGCCCAGGCGCGGATCTTCGATCAGCAGTTTACCCACGGCGGCGCCGGTACCGGTAATCAGGTGCAGTACCTTGGGGGGAACGCCGGCGTCGAGCATGATACGCACGGCGTGCGCGGCGATGATTGGGGTTTGCTCGGCGGGCTTGGCCAGTACGGCATTACCGGCGGCGAGGGCGGCAACCACTTGGCCAGTAAAGATGGCCAGGGGGAAGTTCCAGGGGCTAATGGCCACAAATACGCCGCGGCCGCCAAGGAACAGTTGGTTCTTTTCACCGGTAGGGCCGGGCAGCTCGGTGGGCTCAGCAAAGTGTTGGCGCGCGGCATTGGCGTAATAGCGGCAGAAGTCTACCGCTTCGCGCACTTCACTAATGCCGTCGTTGAGAGTTCGACCCGCTTCCAGGCAGATAATGGCTGCCAGTTCGTTGGTTTTCTTCTCATAGAAGTCGGCGATACGATCGAGAATCTCAGCGCGGCTGTTGCCACCCTGTCGGTCCCAGTCGATCTGCGCTTCGGTGGCGGAGGCGTAGGCCCGCTCAATTAAATGTTTGTCGGTATTGGCGGTATGGCCGATTACTTCGCCGCTGGCTGGGTTGTAAACCGGCTCTTCAGACTTGCCCATTACGCCATCAACAATAGGGCCACCGAGGAAGTGCTTGCCTTGTTGTTTTTGTACTTCTTCCAGCAGGGGTTCTACTGCGAGTGGGTCGGTCAGTTCGATGCCGTGTGAATTTTTCCGTGGCAGGGCCTCTGCGCCCATATAAATATTCTCCGGTACAGGAATTTGCGGGTGGCGGAGTGGGTTGCAGGCTTCGCTTAAATCGAGGGTATCCTGCACCAGTGCTTCAATGGGTGTGTCTTCATCCATAAAGCGGTTCACAAAGGAGCTGTTGGCGCCGTTCTCCAACAGGCGACGCACCAGGTAGGGCAGCAGGTCGCGGTGGGCACCCACGGGGGCGTAAACCCGCACGGGTACACGCTTGCCGTGTACGGCTTCGATCTGTGCGTAGAGCAGGTGACCCATGCCGTGCAGGCGTTGGAATTCAAAATTGGTGCGCTCGCCGGCCATTTCCAAAATCAGGCCCACGGTATAGGCGTTGTGGGTGGCGAACTGCGGGTAAATCGCTTCTTCCGCGTCCAGCAGTTTTTTTGCACACACTTGGTAGGACAAGTCGGTGTGGCATTTGCGCGTGTACACCGGGTAATCGCTCAAGCCCATTTGTTGGGCGTGCTTGATTTCGCTATCCCAGTAAGCGCCTTTAACGAGGCGCACCATCAGCTTGCGGCCGGTGTCGCGGCCCAGGGCAATCAGCCAGTCGGCCACATGGGGGGCACGCTTCTGGTAGGCCTGCAAAACAAAGCCGAGGCCCTGCCAATCTTTCAGTTCCGGGTCGCGGGCCAGGGCTTCAAAAATATCCAGGGAAATATCCAGGCGCTCGGCCTCTTCCGCATCGATATTCAGGCCCATATCGTATTTGGCGGCGGCCACACACAGGCGTTTAACCTGCGGCAGCAGTTCGCCCATTACACGCTCGCGCTGCAATACGCTGTAGCGGGGGTGCAGGGCGGAGAGTTTGATAGAGATGCCGTTAGCTTCGACGACATCGCGTTTACTGTTGTCTTTGCCGATGGCTTCGATGGCCATCATATAGGCGTCGTAATAGCGCTGGGCGTCGGCCATGGTGCGCGCACCTTCGCCGAGCATGTCGAAGGAGAAGCGGGTGCCGGGCAGGTTTTCCTTGGGGCCGCGCTTCAGGGCTTCTTCGATGGTGCGGCCCAATACATATTGGCCGCCCATAATTTTCATGGCCTGCATCATAGAGGTGCGCACCATGGGTTCGCCGATGCGGCTGATCAGGCGCTTCATCCAGTGAGAGGGGCGCTCGGTAATATCCGGGTCCAGCTCGACCACGCTGCCGGTGAGCATCAGCCCCCAGGTAGATGCGTTCACAAACAGAGAATCTGACTGGCCACGATGGCTGGACCAGTTGCCGGAATGCACTTTCTCGGCAATCAGTTTGTCGGCAGTATCAGCATCGGGAACCCTGAGGAGGGATTCCGCTAAGCACATCAGTGCCACGCCTTCTTTATTGGAAAGGCCGAACTGCTGCAGGAAGGCATCGAGAGTACCGCGCTTGCTGCGCTGCTGGCGCGAGTGGCGCACCAGCTCGCGCGAGGTGTTCAGAATTTTCTTGCGTAGGGCGTCACTGGGGCGGGGGGCGGCCAGGAGCTCGCTAACACATTGGTTTTCGTCGGCGTGCAAATACTCGTGTGCCCGCTCTCGGGCATTCTGGAGATCTCCGGCGAAGTTTGTCGACATATCGTCTCCCAAGCTCTATATCTAGGGTCAGAATAAAAGACCGGATTATGTGCGAAAGTGCTTAGAATTAATCGCCATTTTGGCGACGGTTGTGGTTAAATATCACGCCTAAATGCGTGATTGCCAGTAGGGTATTTTGTAATGTCTCGACAGTTGGAAGATCTGGATCGTATCGATCGCCAAATACTGCGGATTCTTCAACGGCATGGCCGCCTGCCAAACGTAGAGTTGGCGCGCCGTGTGAACCTCAGTCCCACCCCCTGCCTGGAGCGGGTCAAGCGCCTCGAGCGAGAGGGCTTTATCCGTGATTATGTGGCGTTGCTGGACCCTCTCAAGGTTCATGCCGGCTTGGTGGTATACATCCAGGTGACGTTGAATAACACCGCTACCGAGGCCCTGGAGGCCTTTAACCAGCATGTGGCAGGCCTTGAGGAAGTGCAGGAATGTCATATGGTGGCCGGCGGCTTTGATTATCTTGTGAAGATTCGCATTAAGGATATGCTGGGTTACCGCCGTTTTCTCGGTGAGAAGCTGGCCTCGGTACCGGGTGTACGGGAAACCCACACCTATGTGGTGATGGAGGAAGTAAAAACAGATACTGCCGTGGCGGTACCTGATCCAGAGCCTAAAGGTAAAACTACCAGGCGCTAGGCCTGCGTTTGAACGGTCAAGGATGGCCGAAACGCTCACCACTTGGCAGATAATAAACAAACAAGGTTGCCGAGACGGTGGGGGAGAGAGCACTCTTAGGTATCTTTCCGGGATAAGCTCGAACAGGGCTACACACCTAAACACTTCCCAGCACCGCAAACCTTTCTATTGATTGCAGATTTCCCAGGGGAAAATGGCGAATTGGCAACCAATGTCTGCCAGGATTTTATTATCCTCAACATTATGAGTGAGCGGTGCCCTGTGCCGCCCATCCAACCGCGATAACGATAAAGTAGGTACTGTATGGATTTTTCACTGAGCGAAGAGCAGCAGATGATTCAGGATGCGGCGCGTCAGTTTGCCGAGAGCGAACTGAAGCCCATCGCCGCAGAGCTCGATAAAACCGGTAACCGCGAGTTGATGCTGGCCAAGCTGAAAGCCTTGGCTGAACTGGGTTTTATGGGGATCAATATCGATCCCAACTACGGTGGCACCGGTGCCGGCACCATAGCTTTCAGCCTGGCGATTACCGAGCTCGCCCGCGGCTGCAGTTCCACGGCTACGACCACTTCCGTTACCAATATGGTGGCCGAGGTCATCCAGGCCGTCGGCAATGAAGAGCAGCGACAAAAGTATTTACCCAAGATTTGCAGCGGTGAATATGCCGCGGGTTCTTTTTGCCTGACAGAACCGGGGTCAGGTTCCGATGCCGCAGCCATGCGCACCCGCGCCGTGAAAGACGGTGACGAATATGTGCTCAGTGGCAGCAAACTGTTTATCAGCAGTGCTGAGTTCGCTGGCATTTTTGTAGTTTGGGCAGTAACCGATCCCGAGGCGGCCAAAGGCAAAGGCATTAGTTGCTTTCTGGTGGAGGCTGGCACACCGGGTCTGATTATCGGTAAGGCCGAGGAAAAGATGGGGCAGAAGGCGTCTGTTACCAATGAAGTCTCCTTCGACAATTGCAGAATTCCCACCGCCAATCTGTTGGGTGCAGAGAACCGCGGTTTCCGCATTGCCGCCGGCGAGTTGGCCGGTGGGCGCATTGGTATCGGCTCACTAGCGCTGGGCATCGGTCTTGAGGCATTGGACTGCGCTCGCAGTTACATGCACGAGCGCGAGCAATTCGGCAAGAAGTTGGCGCAATTCCAGGGTTTGCAGTGGCAACTGGCTGATAAATATACCGAGTTGGAAGGCGCCCGTTTGCTGTTGTTACAAGCCGCCTGGCAAAAAGATGCCGGTCAGGCATTCGGCCCTGCGGCCTCTATGGGCAAGCTGTTTGCCAGTGAAAAAGCCAATGAAGCCTGCTACCTGGCCCTACAAATTCACGGTGGGGTGGGTTATACCCGCGAGTATCCGCTGGAGCGTATGAGCCGCGATGTACGCATTACCACTATTTACGAGGGAACCAGCGAAATACAACGCCTGATTATCGCCCGGCATCTACTCGATGTGCGTTGATGGATTTATGTAGCCAGTGACTTGTGGCCCTGGGGAGGTCGACTATTTCCGACTTGCCCAGTGCCCCCGGAGCCGCACCTTATAGTGTCCCAGCCAGGACACCCTAGCTGGCCCCGCCTTTCTTCGCGGGGTCAGTTCCAAACGATTGCCTTCTACCTGCCTATAATCCCTCATGTCCTCTATAGGAGAGTTTTTTCTCCGCTTTGGTCTCTATCATTATTTTTTGTTTATCGACAGGTCCGCTGTAGGGTTTGGCGCGGCTTAAGATCGGGTGAGAAAAATGAAAAAACACCAAAATAGTTTCACTAAAAATACTACTCTCATCTTATTTTTGTTGTTTTCCATCCCTTACTCACTGCTGGCACATGAACCAAAGCCTGCCAGCGTGATTACAAAAAAAGCAAATCAGGCAGTGCTGAAAGAGCTGCCCTTTGCCAATCGAGAGGATTTTGCCGATGTAAAAAGGGGATTTATTGCCCCGCTTTTGAATGACGGTATTATCAACAATGAAAAAGGCAATCAAGTATGGAATCTGCAGGCCTTCCAATTCGCCAATGACCAGCAAGCCCCAGCCACTGCTAATCCAAGCCTCTGGCGCCAGCTCCAGTTAATTTCCCAGGGCGGTCTCTATGAAGTGATTCCGCGTATTTATCAGGTACGCAGTGCAGATCTTTCCAATATCACTTTTATTGAAGGGGATACTGGGGTCATTGTTATGGATCCCTTAATCTCTACGGAAACCGCAAAAGCCGGCTTGGATTTATATCGTGAGCACCGGGGAAATAAACCGATAGTGGCAGTGATTTATACCCACAGCCATGTCGATCATTACGGCGGTGTACGTGGGGTAGTTAATGAGGAGGAGGTAAAATCTGGCAAGGTGAAAGTGATCGCACCCAAAGATTTTTTAATTGAGGCGGTCAGTGAAAATGTGTTTGCCGGTAATCATATGGCGCGCCGTGCCAGTTTTATGTATGGCAACCTTATACCCAAAGGCCCAATGGGTACTCTGGGGTCGGGCTTGGGGCTGGAAACGTCCACAGGTACGGTCACTCTGATTGAGCCTACCGATACGATCAGTAAAACTGGTGAAACAAGAAAAATTGATGGCCTCACGTTTGAGTTTTTGATGGCACCGGGCTCCGAGGCCCCAGCAGAAATGCACTTTTATATTCCCGAATTAAAGGCGCTTACTGCTGCGGAGAATGCCACTCACACACTGCACAACCTTTACACCCTGCGCGGCGCCAAGGTGCGCAATGCCCGAGCCTGGTCTCGCTATCTCAATGAGACACTTCAGCGTTGGGGGGGGCAGGCGGAGGTGCTCTTTGCTCCACACCACTGGCCCACCTGGGGGCCGGAGAAGGTCGTCAACCATTTGAAAAAGCAGCGCGACCTGTATAAGTACCTCAATGACCAGACCCTGCGACTGGCCAATCACGGCTATAACATGGTCCAGACTGCCGAGTTAATGCAGCTACCCCCAGAGCTTTCCCAATACTGGGCCAATCGTGGATATTATGGCAGTGTCAATCACGATACCCGAGCGGTCTGGAATTATTACCTTGGGTTCTTCGATGGAAATCCAGCGCGGCTCTATCCAATGCCACCCACGGCTGCGGGAAAAAAATACGTTCAATATATGGGGGGTGCGGCCAATCTCATAAAGCAAGCCATGAAAGATTATGAGGCTGGAGAATACCGTTGGGTGGCGGAGGTGCTGGACAAGCTGGTTTCCGCTGAACCCAACAACCGTGCTGCCCGTGACCTGTTGGCGAATGCGCTGGAACAGATGGGTTACCAACAAGAGAATGGTACCTGGAGGAACTTTTTTTTAAGTGGCGCCAGGGAGTTGCGTGATGGCATAGAGCGATTGCCAGTGCCATTAACTGCCAGTGCCGATACCATTCGCAGTATGCCTACTGTGCTTATTTTTGATTATTTGGGAATTCGATTAAATGGACCCAAGGCCACCGGGAAGCAGATTGCTATTAATATTAGTTTGCCGGACATACAGGAAGCTTACTCTCTTGTGCTTGAGAATGCTGTGCTCAACTACGGCCCCCCAATAGAAAAGCCCCAAAGCTTCGTTACTATTAATCGCAATGATCTCAACGATATTATCCTGGGGGCATCCTCTATACAGGAAAAACTGAATGAAGGTGCGGTGAAAATTGATGGGGATGTGGGGCAATTAAAGGTATTGCTTTCCCTTATGGATAGGTTTGATTTTTGGTGGAATCTGGTTACTCCAGAACCTATGAATATAAATACTCCAGCGGAACACCCTTAACCATTTTTCTCTGGCTGATATTAGAAATTATGGGGTTTCATTTTCGTTGGTAACTATAAGTCGGAATGCTTATGAAAAAGGGCACTTTGGCGGAAATGCTTAAAGGATTTGGCTCTATAGAGGAGGTTGCTGGTGGGTTTGAAATAACAAGTCTGCAATCCCTGCGGGTATGGGCGATGGTGGCACTGGTAATGCTTCATAAAGTATTTGTTCTGCCATGGCAAGGGAAAAAGAAAAAACGATTGCTTGATGATCTGGATTCACTTAAAAACCTGACTGTAACTATTTCTCGAGATAAGCTGGATAGGCCAAAGGAGGGGGGCTGCTTTCTTAATGAAAAAGATTTAGACTTTTTTGAGAAGAATGGTTATCTGCCTCCGTTTCAGGTTATTTCTAAAAGTGAGGCAGAGCAACTTAGGGGTGAGCTACTGGACGAGTTTTCATGTGATTTTCATGGGAAAAATTACATGAGCGAAAAAGTTAAAGACATTGCTGAAAGGCACGATCAGTGGTCGATAGAGGTGGCCGGGCTTTATCAGGCATTGAGAATAAAGTCACTAAGAGCACTATTTCGCAGGCCGCAAATAACCGAGCGCCTAGCTAGCTTGTTGGGTGGTGAAGTTATGTGTTGGCGGAGCCAAATGTTTCATAAGTTCCCTGGTGCAAGGGGGACGATATGGCATCAAAATGCTACTTTCCGAGAGACAGGGAAGTATGCCAAGTTACAGCCAAGCCAGAAGATGGACCCAGCTGTTATTCAGTTGAACGCCTGGGTGGCGCTTACAGACTGCACGGAGAAAAATGGTTGTTTGCGTATATTGCCGGGGTCAATGGGCGACGCTCGGATGGATTATCTCTATGGTTATGTTCAGGACAATCAAATCTTTTACTTGTCATTGTTGCCATTTTCTATTTCTCATTTATATGCGTTGCTCAAGATAGCGCTCTATGGAACTATTTTTGTTAAGAGTACACTACTTTTTCGTACAGCAGTTGAGCTGTTAGGTGAGGACTACTTTGATAAGTTTAAAGTTGTTGACCTCCATATGAAGGCTGGTGAATGCCTGATTTTTTCCTCCTTGAATATGCACGCTTCATATCCAAACACCAGTAATGATGATTCACGGTTTTCTGTTGTGGCTCGATGTACACCAAATCATGTTAGGGTGGCTCCATCAGGAGTTGATGTGTATTCAACGGCAGAAGGGTTAGTTGAATACAAGCTTCCAGACGTACCCAATTTTCAAGTATATGGGACAGATAGTTATGGCTACAATAAAGTAATGGACGACTAAGTTTTCATTCTTGAATTTTGTATAAACCTTCGTTTATTAGCTTAGCTAAGCACCTTGCTACTCCACATAAAACTGGGGCATCGCTTAACGATCCTCTCTTGTTTAATGGGTGGCCATATCTTCTGTTATGCTAGTGTTAGCTGTTTCTTTTTCTAAGTTTGCGGAAGCCTTTTTTGATTGAAAGGTAAGATAAGCATCCTTAATAGGCTCCTGTAGTAAAATTTTGCAATCTTGTTCGTAATTATTCAGTAGGCGCCACGGATATTTATTGCCCTGGCGGGGAAGGGCATGATTTCCTCTTCTGACATAACCGGAACTCAGGCTGCTCATCACAGAATTGATTTCAGCACAGGCCTCGTTATCTTCCGCCAAACAAATCTCATACTGATGTTCATCCATATAATTGATTAAACGGCAGATGTAGCGGGCAGAGATATCTGCTTTTAGGGTCCAGGGGGCATTAGTATATCCAAACACCCAAGACATATTGGGGACACCTTCCAAGAGCACAGCTTTGTAAGTGAGCTTCTCACTGATGGGTACTTTCTTGCCATCAATACTCAGCTGCATGCCTCCGAGCACTTGGATATTTAATCCGGTGGCTGTGATAATGATATCCGCATCGATCTGTTGCCCTGATTTCAACTCGATACCCTGTTTGTCAATGGCTTTTATCTCCCCGGTTTCTACTGAGGCTTTGCCTGATTTTATTGCTGCAAAGAAATCATCATCGGGCACTGCGCAAATACGTTGATCCCAGGGGCTGTAGCTCGGTGTGAAGTGACGCATATCAAAGTCGTTGGGTAGGCTTTTGCGAACACCCCGCAGGAACAGTTTGCGCATAAAATGTGGCCAGCGTTTAGAAGCCTTAAAGAGCCAGCGTTGTATTTTTAAATTTCGCCAGCGCGCAAAATTAAACACCCAGGATTTTGGTAGAAACTTTAGTAACAGTGCCGAGAGTTTATCGAACGCGGGTACGGAAATAACATAACTAGGGGATCGCTGTAACATGGTGACATGCTTGGCTTGATCAGCCAGGGCGGGTACCAGGGTAATAGCGGTGGCACCACTGCCAATCACAACAATTTTTTTGTTTTGGTAATCCAGTTCTTCCGGCCAGTGCTGGGGGTGGATGTAGTCACCCTGAAACTGTTCGGCACCAGGAATTTTTGGGAGATATCCCTGGGAGTGATCGTAATACCCGGTACATGAGATTAAAAACTTACAGCTGTAGTAACAGGGCTTGCCGCTCTGAGTATTGCTTCCCTGCAGAACCCATAGTTCTTTTTGGCTATCCCAGTTGGCGCTGTGGAGGTCGACATTAAAGTGAATATCTCTACTAACTGCATACTCGTTTGCAGTATCAATGAGATATTGGCGGATAGAGGGTCCATCAGCCAGTACCTTCAGTCCCGGCCATGGGCGGAAGTCGAAGCCAAAGGTGAACATATCTGAATCCGAACGAATACCTGGGTAGCGGAATAAATCCCAGGTGCCTCCAATTTGAGAGCGACGCTCTAGGATGGCAATTTTCTTGGAGGGGCATTCGCGGCGCAGGTGGCAGGCGGCTCCGATACCGGAAAGCCCGGCTCCAATAATTAGCACATCAAAGTGAAGTGGTTGCAAAATCATCATCCTTTTTGTGTCTTTAGACGCAATAGACTGCGTAGATGTGAAGCTTTTTTATTGCTACATTGCGACAAAAAATTATCTTGAGGCGTCAGCTGGCGCCCTGGAGGAGCAATGGGTAGTTTGATACGAGCCAGTGTGCTTACGGGGTATAGCGAACTGGCATCGGAGCTTGGAGGAGATGCCCGCACATTTCTTACGGAATTCAGCATTCCTGAGGATATTGTCATATCGGATAGCCGCTTGCTGTCACACTTGGATGTAGCGCGCTTGCTGGAGCTAACCGCCGAGCGGTTACAGTGCGCTGACTTTGCCCTTCGTCTGGCAGTAAGACAGGGGGTCGATCGATTGGGGGGGCTTGCGGTGATAGCCTGCAACTCCACTTCGGCCAGAGAGGCGATTCTGGCGGTGGCTAGGTTTATGTCATTGCACAGCCCCGCTATTCACTTGCGGATTGAATCGGTCCCTGGTGGTACTTTAGAGCGCCTGGTATTCGATCAACTCGATCCGGCTTTATCGTGCTTTCACCAGATCCATGAGCAAACCTTGGGGAATGCGCTGGTGATGTTGCAAATGCTGATGGGCGCGAATGTGGCACCGCAGCGAGTCCTGTTGCCACATGCCGCTCTGACCGATCCCGCCGATTACTTTGAATACTTTTCCTGCCCGGTGGAATTCCTTTCCGGTTACTGCGCCATGGAGTACCCGGCAGAGCAGCTGGATACTCCGCTCGCTTGTGCAGATCCGGTTACCAAACGGTTGGCCATCAATTATTTAGAGCAGCAGTCGGTTTCTTCTGATGCCTCTCTGAGTACACAGGTTAGGGACTTGATGCGGCAATTGCTGCCTATTGGCCAGTATCAGGTGGGGGTGGTCGCGGCCCACTTAAGCCTGCACCCACGTACTCTGCAGAGACGTCTGGCAGGTGAGGGTTTGCGCTTTGATGCCTTGTTGGACCTGGTGCGCAGGGAGATGGCTGCGGAGTACTTGGCAAATACCGGGCTGGCTCTGGGGCAGATTACCGGGCTGCTGGGATATGCTGAGCAGAGCACTTTTCAGCGCGCTTGTCGGCGGTGGTTTTCGGATACGCCGCGTAACTACCGTCGCCGGCTGGCCCCTGCCGATCAATAGTCTGTGGGCTCAACCTCTCCTGGGCGCCAGGTCTTCTCCAGCCAGGGCCCTAGGGGGCCATAGAGTCGCAATATCACAAAAAAACCCTTGCCCGGTACTGTCTCCAGCCAGTTGTGTTCGAAGCCCTTGGGGGCTTGGGGACCAAAGTAGATATCGTAAGAGCCGTCGGAATTTTGTTTGATCCCTTTGCTCTGACTGCTTACCGAGGGGAATTTCTGGCTTGTCTTGAGCTGTGAGCGGGTCTGGCTGTCGTAGATATTAACGGCCCAGAAAGCGTTGACAGGCACCTCCGGCGGTAAGTGCAGTTTGTACTTCTTGGCACCATCGAAGGGCTCCTTATTTTCATCGACAAAGGCGATGGCGTAATCAGAGCCCTTGCCGGGCTCAAGGGCAATCATTGCCGGACTTACTCCAGTGTAGGGGTAGAAATAGCTGACCCGTGCATCGCTATTGATGGTTTTGCCATCGGGGCCATTAAAGAAAATATTCTTGCCGGGAAATGCCATTACCCAGGCGCTGTCGGTGCCGGGGTAGATCTTGATATCGGCAAGGGATTTGTCGGTGCGGGGATACCAGACGATAGAGCGGGCGATGCCATTGCCGATGGCAACGGCATCGGTAAGGATCTTGGTCATGCGTTCATCGGGGCTAAACGCTTTGCCTTTTTCGATACCAATAGAGGCAAACAGGCCGCGGGTTTCTGGGTTCAGCATGCCAATCCATTCGTACTGAATGACTTCATTGAGGTGTTTATAAAATTTGTAGTTGTTGGGATGAATGGTATTGAAGGCCTTGCCCGAAGCGCTAATGAACACCATCGGCGGGGGGGTTCCCTTTCTGGAGAGGGGGTAAATCCTGAGGTGGTCTTTGACACTTTGGGCGGCGGCTTCCAATGGCTGTTCCCCTGGTGAGCGCATAAATACCCATACTCGAAAAGAGCGAGGGTAGACGGGAAAATACCCAAAGGGCAGATTGCCTTTGTAGTCTGGCGGAAGAACCAGATATTTACCGCCGCGCCCTTTATCTGGCCCGGAGCGACCAATGTCCTCCACATAGCGGAACCAGGCATCATTAAATGCTCCCGAAACCCCTGGTGGTGAATGCAGCACAGTGGGGCCATCGCGCTTGAGATCCAGAAAGGCGAGGGTGTAAATCGTCGATGTGTTTCCGGTTAGAAATAGAGATTCAGAATTCATCAGCCGATCAAAGATTAAAACCTCATTGGCGGCTTTAGCTCCCAGCTCACGAGCGCCTTTCATTAATCCGTGCACCGAGGCCCCTTGAATGCCTTTTAAGAAGCTATCTACTGCACGCATATGATCCAGGTAGTCGTAGAGTTTCTCTGCCGTATCGGGATAAGGGGCGCCATCGCGAAACTTGAGCAGCCCAATGCTGCTTTCTACTTTATCTGGTGTACTGATGGATTCTACAGACTCCCTACTCACATCAGCGCTTAGGTTAGGATGCAATAGCGCAATGAGGATTAATGGAGTGAGAAAAATCATCCGCGAGGTTATGTTGGATTTTTGCGGCTGGTGGGTGAGCGGCAATGGCCAACTGTTCAATCTCAATTCCTCTTTGATTTTCTATGACAGCTCATAAGACTGATGCAGTAAAAACTCGGGCTGCAAATCACATAAATCATCTTTATCGTTTACAACTTCTGTAGCGAGATGCATTGACCGGAATGCGATTCAAAAAACTATCGACGCAAGCACATCCTGGGAAATATTTAGTGACTGACGGTTCAGGTTTTTGCGGCGGCTGGAAGCCAATAAATCGACTTCTGCTTTGCCTATATTGTTTCCAGTGAAACTATTTGTGCCGCATGAAATTAAAAGCCAAGTGAATCCCGCAAGACTCTTCATGATCAAAACCAAGCGTTGGTCTGATTATATTAGCCGCTACTTCTAAAAGCCTTTTTTGGCTTAATTTTCCACCAATTCTTGTTAAGGGTTTGGCCATTAGCCTGATGGAAGTGTCGCCAATAACTCCTCAAAGAGCGCACTGGAATGGCTGTGTTGGTTCTGAGTTCGTGGTGCTTGATGCATTTAATGCCGAGAAGCACAGTAAATAATTTTTTTGTTAGATGTTTAATGTAACAAAAGGTCAACAACTTAAAGATATAATGTCAATTTCAAAAGATTAGGTTGGCCATGTGACTATTGAGAGTGGTGAGATACTTTAGAGATAAACCTCATTAATAATGGAAATAATTTGCACATTAATAACGGATTTGCGGAGTTCAAGGTGTCACTAAAAAATAGTTTCCCCTTGCTGCTCACCAATAAAATTATTTTTCTGCTGAATGTCCTGTTCAATAATAATCAAAAGTCAACATAAAAAAAATTTAGGAAATTATGACTTTCCTGAACTGCATGAGCCGGAATGAAAACTTCATCACAGGATTTCAAGATAATGCTTGTCATTATGGAGAGCTCACTTTATAAAATGATCGTGCCATCTAGGTAGCTCCAGTTTCTTTTTTGGGGGGAAGTCGGGAGCTATAGAATAATTTTTAAAAAAAATATTTGGACTAATGATGTTCTCGCTTGCCGACCTGTTCGATAGGGTTATTAGTGGCTTCTGGAGTGGAAGCCTTGAAAATCTGACTGGGGAAAACTTATCAAATCAATGCTGTGAGAGGGCTCTGTCTCTTTTGCAGTTGGCCGATACTCCGTTGGTCCATGGAGACAGGCTGGTAATCAGAGCGCAAAACGATATTCCTACAGTGGCAACAATGTTGGCGGCCTGGCACCTCGGTTTGGTGGTGGTTCCCGTCAAGGGTGATGCCTCACAATCCGCAGTGAGTGCAATAGCAAGCGACTGCAATGCCAAGGCCATTGTGGAAGGTGAAAAAGTTATTTCGCTGGCTACTTATCGATCGCAGCAGCGATTATTTGAACTCAGCACACCTGTCAGGGTGACAGGTGTTGACCTGGCCCTCATTATCTACACCTCGGGAAGTACCGGTAAGCCAAAGGGCATAATGCTCACCCACCAGAATGTGCTTACTTCTCTGGATTCACTCTCGCAGTATCTTCGCTTGGCTGAGACGGATCGCATACTCTGCCTTTCACCATTGTCATTTGATTACGGTTTATACCAGGTGTTGTTTGCCCTCAAAACGGGGTGCTCAACAATTCTTTACGATAAAACGTTCAACCCTCTTCATGCTTTGAAAGTAATATCTGATCAGAAAATTTCAGTGTTACCCATTGTTCCGGCGATGGGGGCTGCCTTGGCGAAACTTTTGACACTGGTAAAACCTGATCTTTCTGTACTTCGCGCTTTAACCAATACTGGTGGGCACCTACCTGAGTATGTCATTCGCACTTGGAAAGAATATTGTCCGGCGCTCGATGTTTTCTCAATGTATGGTCTCACTGAGTGTAAAAGGGCCCTTTACCTGGAACCGGAGCTTTGGGAGCAGAAGATGGGGTCTGTGGGTAAGCCTATTCCCGGCCTAGATGCTCGAATTTTTCTAATGGATGCCGGTACCAACGCCTATAGAGAGGCCGAGGTCAATGAAATTGGTGAGCTTTTCGTGCGTGGCTCCGGAGTTATGCAGGCATATTACGATCCCTGTGCTCAAGGGGGGGCACAAATCTTTAATGGTCTGTACCGGGATGATAACTGGCTTGCTACTGGCGATTTATTTAGTCGGGACCAGGAGGGTTTCTATTACTTCAGGGGGCGCTCCAAGGATCTGATCAAGCAAGCAGGTTTTTGCCTTTTCCCCAAAGATTTGGAAGCCGTAATTGATACATGCCCGTTGGTACACCTCAGTGTAGTGCTCGGTTCTTTAGATAAGTTTCAAAATGAGGTTGCGGTTTGTGTAGTTGAACTGCAGGAAAACACGCCCGAAAATCAACAGCAGCTCAAAGTGTGGTTGAAAGAGAATCTGGATGCTGATTACACTCCGAGGGAAGTGCGATTTGTTGAATCAATCGACCTGACAGCAAACGGCAAAATTGATAAGAAAAAACTTGAACAAGAGCTTCAAGCATGAGTTTTCTCAGTTGGAAATACTGAGACTATTTGGTCGGCGGGCAGCGTACTAGCTTAATAATAAATAATATTTTAGACCGGTAAGTCGTAAATACGGCTGAAATATTTGTGCCCTATATAAGAATGAATTTAAATTTATCCTGGTGATATCATGAAAGCTTCATTGGAAAAGCTCGTTGCCCAGCTGAGCCAGCAAAGGCAACACTTTTCAACACCGTGCTATGTCTACTCCCTAAAAGATATTGCCGATAACTACCAAAAACTGAAAGGCCGCCTGGGAACATCTCTAATATATTCCCTAAAGGCGAATAGCTGCCTTGATCTTGTCGTACGTAGTGGTCATGTTTTTGAAGATGGAGTTGAAATTGCCTCTGTGGGGGAGTTGAATCTTCTCCCTCGAGGTGAAAGCCCTCGCTATATCAATAACCCTTCCGCAGATAAAAGTTTCCTCAGAGCGGCAATTGCAAGTAAGTGCACACTGGTGATCGATAATCTATCCCAGTTAGAAATCGTTAAGGAGTTTCTGGGGAAGCGTCCGATTAATCCGCTGATACTTCGTTTGAACCCCAGCACCTTGGATCAATTTGAGAAGGCTCCGGTAACCACGAGAAGAGACCACTTTGGCTTTGGTTGGAGTGATGTTGAAACGGCCTTGGCATTCTGTAAAAAACATGAGTTGAAAGTTGCTGGATTCCATGTGTTCCGAGGATCCTATAATTTCGCAAAGCTCGCTTTTAATACTGCGCAAGCATCTTTGCAAATAGTTGAGAAATTTGAGAGGCAGCTCGGCTATGCCATTGATTTAGTTAACCTTGGCGGTGGCTTTGATCTGGATTGGGAAAGTATTGATTTTAATTTTGAACAATATAGGGAATTACTTGGTGAATTTCCCTCTCACATAAAAATCGCCCACGAAAGTGGACGTGCTCTGGTTGCCAGTGCGGGATATTTTGTAACTCAGATTCGCTACGTGAAATCGATAGAAGGGCAGCAGTACGGAATCTGTGATGGCGGCATGGCGCAGAACTTTCTTTTAGCGAAAACGGAAAGTACTTTTAAACGCTTCAGTCAGCCACTGATATTGCGTGGCGATGAAATATTGGAATTTGAGAGCAGTACAGAGAGCTGTTTGCTGGTAGGTACTTCCTGTAACAAGGAAGATGTGATCGGTGAAATAAAAGGCGGGCCTGTACAGCCTGGCGACCTGGCTGTTTTCAGCAATTGCGGAGCCTATAACGCGAGCTATACCGTTGCTCCATTCCTGAGTTTACCTTCTGCTAAATCCTACCTCATGGAGTAACTTATGGAACTGCAATCTATTGCCGGCAGCTTTGTAATCAATCAGCTTTCTTCCGTTTCTCCAGTGCCAGCTTCACTGCAAGGGCTTCTTGAGGAGGCCTGTGTGCGTCTGTTCGACGCTTCAATGATCATTGAAGACCCTCTGACAGAGCCTGCCCCTCTTCGAGAGCCATCGGTCAAGCAGCCACTAGAACAATTTGAACAAACTTTTGTTATTGATCAAATTATTGACAAGGTGCGCGATGAGGGGTTGGCCCACCATTTTCATGAAATGATAGGACTGTTTGGTTCCATCATGATGAGCCTGACGGCGACTGAAGATCAGCTGGCTCAAGTGAATAACTGGGTGGAGCAGGGGATTTTTGGTCACTTCTTGATGACAGACCCCGGTGGCCCAAGCCTGCAGAGCTGGAATACTGAGATACAGGATGATGATGGTGTTTTGCAGCTTAATATCAATAAAATTCATGGTATAGAGGCACAAAAGCTAGGGTTTGCCATGGTTGTTGCCAAACAGGCAGCAAGGCCATTCCCAGTTACATTGATGCTGCCTCCTGAACTCTGTGCTGAATTGAAGCAGTCATCTGTTGGTGAGCCCTTCCTGGATGGCAAGCTGCAACTGGGGAACTGCCGTGGTCGTGTCCCAGTTACTAAAGAGATGCTGCTTAGCAAAGGTGGTCTGGGGAGTGTTAATCGCTTCCTGACACTTGTGCGTCCCCGTTTTGTGAAGTCTCTGATGCACTTTGTGCTTTGGTTACGAGATCAAGGGGAGGTTGAGTTGTCTGTTGCGGATCAGGAGATTGTCGAGTATCTGATTTATCTCTGTAATGAGCAAACCTCGGCCACCATCTTCTCAATGCATAGTGTGAATAGAGTGCTGGCAACAAAATTTGCCAGTAATGAATTACTTTTGCACTTGGTATCTTCGGGTAAGGTACAAAGCAAAACTCGCCAGCGGGATTTGCTGGCGTTTACCAAGATGGAAGGAAGTTCCTACCGCTGCTTTTTCGAGATTTATAGTAAGGCGAAAGGGCATCGGCTATGAGCTTATACCTGAAGTCAGCGGCATTTACCCCCATAGAAAATATTACTTTTGCAGAGAGTGGAGGCTTGCAAGAAGCCTTCGCACAAATCGGTGAAATTATATCTGAACAGAGTGCTCGTGTAACAGAGGTTATTCCAGAGGAGGTAAGGGCTGAGATTAACCGACACTTTCTTTGTTCAACCATGATTGAGCTACCTTTTACGACTGGGGCCGTTAATACGGACGATTTAAACTCTCTGAAAAATCGACCAAGTATTCCTGTGACCAGTTTTGTGAACACTTATGAGTGTGCATCCTGGGGTTACAGCCTGCGCTATTACTTGCGACAAAATCCCGCTGTACGTTATGTACTAGTCAGTATTCTGGATGCCAATCTGCTGGATTTAAGCTTTTGGCAGAGTAATGAAAATTGGGGCAAGAGCGGCTTTGGTTTATGCACATTGCTCCTGGAAGTCGACTCATTCAGAGTGGAAGATATTACAGCCGGTTGTGCGGTTACCTATAACACAACACCAGAGTTTGCAACAATTATCAGAAAGATGGCCAGTGCTGGGAAGGATCTAACTTTATCTTTGCCATTTTTCCCAGAAAACATACGACAAATATTTACCCGTTTACTCAGTAGTTTCCAGCAGCTTCCCGATCTTCATGAAAGGTGGGGGCACTGTTTTGGTAGTGATCCCTGGTTAAACATTATTAGCCACGGAGTTGAGGGTAGATTCCAAGAGGAAGAGAAGCTATTGGTATGTTCTATTGCTCTCAATGGCTATTACTGTACGGCTGAAGTTAGGGTTGACCAGGGTAGTACTTTTTGCTTGGCGGAGGCGGTATGAGTAAAGTGATAGAGCTTTCCAGTAGGTTACTGCGCAATCCCTATCCGCAAACCCCTAAACTCTGCGCAGCCCAGACATTGCCCTTGAAAGGTGAATCTGATTTTCTAGCAATTTCTCAGTTACCGGTGGGTACAACTCCAGTACTTTTAAGCTTTGCTGAGCACTATCAACTCTTGGTTGAGCTATTGGAGTGCTTGGATCAATCTGGGGTTCTGATCGAAATAATCTTGATGAGAATGCAGATGCCTGCTGGTGGAAGAATGCCAAAAGTATTTCTACATGAGCGCGTCTTAATGTTGCAGGATATTCAGGCTGAGGAATATATCTTACAAAGGGAGGGCAAACCGTATCTGGTTATTGAGGATAACTTGGTACGACACCCTCTGGAAGCAGGCAATAATAGTATTCACATCAGGATATCTGCTACAGAGAACTGTGAAAAATTAGTTTCTTTATACTCTGAAAAATTATTGGAATTAGGTTTTGGTGCCATTGAAAAAATGGCCAGGGAAGGAACCGCATAAAATGTATATAAGAAGCCTCTGGGTTGATCATAAAGGGGAAACAGAGCAACTGTTGAACTCCCTAAACCATTACCTTTCGGGATTAGATTATATCCCAGAGCTTGTATATATCGTTTCAGCCGGCGAGGCTAATGTGTTACTGGAGCGGCCGGTTGTTGAGTTTCTAGTTCAGCTGGAAGAAGCTGGGCATAACATTCAATTTGTAGGTAGTGCATGTACCAGTTTTCATGCTGCGCTTTTAAGTTATTCCAAACGTCATGAAGAAGACGCCCTAGTTATAAATTTAGAGCTGGGTAAAGAGCGGCAGCAGGAATGCCTGGATGCCCTGGGTATAGGAGTAAAGCCTGGGCAGGACGGTTTGGATGTGATTACAGGAGTGGCAGTTTCCTGGTTATGTAGGCATTACCACGAACGGAGTTTATGCCAAATTTCCAGTTGTGATATTTTATCGCAAGCGCCATCACTCAATGGGGCGCCTGAGCTGGTGCAAAACCTCAAGAAATTAATGGCGACTGATCTGGACAATTCCTGCCGTGTAGTGTCCTTTGATATTCAATCTCGCTGGGCGAAAGGATTGCTGAAAGGCTTTTCTCATGAGGATAAAACTCATTGGCTGCCTAGTGTTGAGCTTGATGGGCTTCACTATCTTAGTATTAAGCCTCTTGCAGAGATTGATAAATATTGTTTGAGAGACGAAATTGAAGGTCTCTGGATAATCACTCTTGGTGGCGGTGGTAGGGCTGGTTGCCTCCGGGTACACAGAACCCCACAAGCAAATGGACAGCTGCTTTCCCGTCTGGTGAACACAGAGACCGTTTCTCTTGAAGAGGCTTATCAGGGCTTTAATGCAGCACAAAGTCTCGAAAATGCATATGGCCAGGATCACCTTCCTCATGTTCGCGGCGCCATGATTTATCCCCAGAAAAAATACCGGGGAAGACATAATCAAATATTTCACTGGGTGCTGGGTTCCGGCAGCTGGCGGTCACTCTTGGAAAATCAAGGAGCCAAACATGGGTAGAAATATCTATAAGTCTGATTTGCGGGAATTTAAATTTCTTATTGAAGACCAGTTTCATCAGGCCAAAACACTATTTGAGCACCCTCGCTATAGTGATTGCTCTGCTGAAATCGTAGATGATGTTCTGCAGCGTGCGAAAAAATTTGCTACCGAGGTATTGGGGCCAGGTTATCAAGAGGCAGATGAACAAAGTTGCCACTTGGTTGATGGCAAGGTACAGCTGCCTTCCTCTTTTCCGGAGATGTGGAGTCGTTTTAAAGAGGAATGGGGAGACTTATCTTCTAGCAGTGGCGGTCAGGTAACCGATCTTCCGCCCTTTATAATGCAAATGCTGTTAGAAATGTTTATGGGGGCCAACCCCAGCTTTATGACCTATGGTGGTTTTTGTTTGCCATCTTCTACCCTGGTAGAAAAATATGGTTCAGAAATTCAAAAAGCACTATTTAAGGACAAATTGGCTACTTCTGAGTGGACTTCTTGCCTTTGTTTGACTGAGCCACAGGCTGGCAGTGATGTTTCCCTGGTCGATACCAAGGCCGCGCGGCAAGCAGACGGTACCTATTTACTCACCGGTGAAAAGTACCTAATCAGTGCTGGTATGCACGACCTAACAGATAATACCTTGTACTTTGTGATGGGTAGAGGGGAGAAGAGTGGCTCGGGAACCTATGGCTTGTCTTGCTTTATCGTACCCAAATACTGGGTTGAAGAAGATGGCAGCCTAGGAGAGTTTAATCATGTTGAATGTATCTCCCTTGCTGACAAAATGGGTTTTAAAGGTTGTGCCAATACTCACCTTACCTTCGGCAAGAATGGCCAATGCCGTGCATATTTACTAGGTGATCGGGAAAATGTTGGATTATTGCAGTTCTTGACCCTGATGAATCAGGCAAGAATTAGCACAGGGGTTTATGCCCTGGGAATGGCTTCCTCGGCTTACTACAACGCTCTAGCCTATGCCAGTAAACGCATTCAGGGTAAACGTTTTCATGAAAGCTTCAGCGCTACGGCAAGCAGGGTCAATATTGTTGAGCATGTAGATGTGCAGCGCATGTTACTGGAAATGAAATCCAAGGTTGAGGGCTGCAGGGCCTTGATCGCCAAGCTGACCCTATCTGAAAGCTTACTCAAGACATTCGAGGGGGATGAGGCTAAGAAA
This sequence comes from Microbulbifer mixtoriginis (SeqCode), assembly GCF_052466765.1. Lineage (NCBI taxonomy): Bacteria > Pseudomonadati > Pseudomonadota > Gammaproteobacteria > Cellvibrionales > Microbulbiferaceae > Microbulbifer > Microbulbifer mixtoriginis (SeqCode). The sequence goes on along the minus strand of NZ_CP174289.1, from coordinate 561,990 downwards.
ACTGAGGCTACCTATCATCAGGGGCTGGTAAACCTGCTGACTCCCGTGGTGAAAGCCTATATCAGTGATCAGGCATGGCGCATTTGTGAACTGGCCATTCAGACCTGTGGTGGCCAGGGTTACCTGAAAGAATTAGGTATTGAACAGTATGCTCGGGATATCAAGGTACTCGCCATTTGGGAAGGGACTAATTATATCCAGAGCCAGGATCTTATCCGAGATAAGTTAGGGCTGGGCAACTCCAGCAAGCTGTTTCAAATTTATAAGAGTGAGTTTGAATCATTTATTAATAGAGCGGGTGATTTCCCCAATTTCAAAACCGAATTTAGCCGCCTTCAAGAATCCTTTGAGCACTTGGAGACTGTCCTGACAACCGTACATGTGTGGGTCAGGACCAAAGAGATGTTCAAAATTCCGGCTTACAGTACTCGTATTCTGCACATGATGGGGGACATTACTCTTGCCTGGTTGTTGTTAGAAGCTGCCTGTAGTGCATCCAGTCGCCTGAGTAAAGGAGAGGGGGATAAAGCTTTCTACGAGTCGAAGGTCACTAGCGCTAAATTCTTTATCAGGAATGAATTACCCAGAACCAAGATGGTGATGGACATTATTCAGGATCATGATTCATTTTGTCAGGTTGACTCTCCCGTATGGGATTCTCTTCTCACTGGGGTGGAATCGCTGTGATGAATGCTTTCGATCAAATACAAAAAGAATATGACGTTGTCATCATTGGCGGTGGCTGGGCCGGGTTGACTCTGGCTCGGCAAATTAGACGCGGTGGCCAGGATGTTTCAATTTTGGTTGTAGAAGCCAGTGATAGTTTCCGTGCAAAAGTGGGGGAAGCTACTGTTGAGATGACCGGCCATTACTTTATGAAGCAGTTGGGCTTGGTTAATTATCTCTATAGGAACCACCTTCCGAAAAACGGTTTGCGCTTTTTCTTTGATAAACCTGATCATAGCTTGTCTCTAACCGAAATGAGTGAGCACGGAACTACTAGTATTCCGCCTCATCCAGCCTTCCAGCTGGACAGAGCTCGCTTGGAGGCGGATCTGGTTGAAATGAACCGGGAAGATGGTATTCAAGTTCTGATGGGTGTGAAAGCCAAGGGCCTCAGTATTGAGTCTGACGATAACCGTCATTCCATTCAGCTGTCTGTGGCTGATTGCAACACTGAGATTGCAGCCCGCTGGTTGGTGGATTGTAGTGGGCGCAATCGCTTTGCAAAGAAGCATAAAAAGTTAACACGCCAGGAGAATGTACCCGAGCACTTCTCTTCCTGGGGACGCTTCAAGAATATCCGGGATATTGACTCCATGGGAGATGAATCTTGGAGAAAACGGGCTTTTGGCCGCTTCTTATCTACCAATCATTTTTCCGGAGATGGCTATTGGGTGTGGTTTATTCCACTGAGTGGTGGCTATACCAGTGTCGGAATTGTCGGTGAAAAGGATAAGTTTGAAAAACCACCCACCAAGCGTGAAAGCTTCCTGGATTTCCTGATGAATTATCAGGCAATTTCAGAATTGTTAGATGGCGCTGAGCTGGTGGATTTTGAAGCTTGGGGGCAGCTTGCCTATCGTGCGGATGAATTTATTTTCCCCGATCGTTGGGCCACCTCTGGTTTTGCCTCTATGTTTCTTGATCCCCTGTTCAGTGGTGGTGGTGATATGATCGCTTTATTTAATGATCATATCTGTAAATATATCCTGATGGATCTCGCTGAACCTGATAGAGACAAAGCCCAGAATATACTGAATCAGGAGCTAGCCATTGCGAATCAGACCGTAAAAGAGTTTTATCAAGGCCTCTATGCTCATGTGGCCAATGTATACCCGGTTATTGATTCTGCTGAGCTCTGCTCACCTCTGTTGGCATACAACACTGCTGCTTATTTTCTTGAAATCGCCTGGGACTATATGTCAGGCAGCTACCTGGATCAGGAGTACTGGCAGCGTAAAAGTTACCTGCGCCGAGGTTATATGGCATTGGAGCTTATATTGCAGAGGCAGTTGATAGATACCGCGAAAGTTCTTAAATCGGAAGGTCGTTATTACCGTAGGAATGATGAAGGATTTTTTGAGTCTGGAGCGGATCATTACAAGTATTTTGTCTACCTGATGGGTACTGCTGGTCGGGATGGTTGGCGCATTGATTTAAGGGTAAAGCTGTGGGTTGAGATATTTCTCAAGGTGATTGAGGCCAAATTGGATTTCCCTGGGCTAGCTAACAAAATGGTAGTTCAGCAAAGTATATTGTTGCCAGATTTATTGGGGAGGCCCAATTTAAGCACTGCCGACAAGGGGTGGTTGCTGGGGAAAATTTCTGAAAAATTCTCAGAAATACTGTCAGATGAAGCGGAGCGCCCTGTTCAAGTTAGAGTCACGGAAGGTTCTTTTCATACGGAAGCACTGGAAATTAAGGATTCTTCGGGAGAGCTAACTATAGATGAACTTGACAAGCTCGCTAAAAAAGCCAAATCGCTCTGGTCTCAAAATCAGGAATACATTGCGATGCCAGGTATGGTACCGGTTTTCTTGGCATTTGCACGTAGCCAACCCGACAGCATTATGGATTCTGTAATTGATCAGAGAAAAGCTATGGGAATGGATCAACAAGCCTCAGAAAGTTCTGTAGTGGAGGCGTTGTGATTCAAGAGTTTTTCAAAGCGCGTGATAGTAAAAATCTGGCATTTCGCTGGCTGCCAGCAGAAGATACAGAGACCGCGCTTATATGTATGCACGGCAGCACTTTTAGCAGTCAGTGGTATTTAATGTTTGGGCGAATGCTACACAAACAAGGAATGACCATCTGCTTACCGGATTGGCGAGGGCATGGGAAAAGTGAGGGGCGTCCTGGAGATCTGGATTATCCGAACCAATTACAAGATGACCTGCAGGATCTGATAGCGCACCTCAAGGAGAGAGGAGTTCGCCGTTTTGTACTCGGTGGGCATAGCGCCGGCTCTCTTGCCTCTCTGAGATACCTCGGAATATATGGTACCAAGGACATCGTGGGTTTTTTTGCTATAGCACCACCGCTAACCCAGGCAGAAGAAACTCGAAAGTATGATATTGCCACTTCAGGACTTGAGTACTTTATCCGCTATTTTCGTAAACGGCGACACAGCAGACCAATGGCGGGCCCAGAGCAGCAAAATTTGCCCAAAATAAATCTTTGGAAATATTGGCTGGCGATGCTTATTCCTGCATTCAGGCGGGTGCCTGTTTTAAGCTTCCCTCCAGTAGGTTCAGCTGCTGGTAATCAGGGTAGGGTACTTGATTGTAGCTACAACTTACTTAGTGCTTACACTATTAAGAGATATACCGATCTATTCGCCAGTATTGATATCCCGTGTCATATCACCGTGGGCCAGTACGATGAAGTAGTCGATGCACATACCTTATATACGGTAATGAATTGGTATATCTCACCTAAAGTAGAATCCTATTTAACTGAGATTCCCAATGCTACCCATATGTCAGCTATCTCAGCTTCGGCTAAACCGATCTCCAGCTGGCTCGATAAGGTGGTAGAGAGGCGATTGGAGGCTGCTTTGTGAAGCAAATGGTTTATGATATTTCTGGGGTGAAGCCTGTAACACTAGCAGTGGGTGCGGAGTTCTCTGTGTTGGACTTATACCCCGATAAATATAAAAAATTATTGAGCACATCAGAGGTTAAGCATAAGGGTGTTATCCAGAGAAGTGATCGCAATTGCTTTCACATTAAAGTTACAGATTTGTTCAATTTGCCCCTGTATTACTTTACCCTGAATGAGCAACTGTTCATCAGTGCGAAATTGTCCTCATTTTTGGCCGTAGGTGCAGATAAAGTCGATCTGAACTATTTGGTTGAGCTTGAATATTTCGGATTTCCTACTGAAAGAAAAAGCCTGCTGGAAAATGTCAGAATGATTTTTCCGGGTGATGAGGTGACGATCACAGCTGAGTCATTAATCTGGCTGGATGATACTCTTGCTACAGAACCTAATTTGAAAGCTGCTTTGGTAAAGCCTCAAAGTAGAGGGGAGTCCTTATACAATCTTCTCCCTAAGGTGGCTTCACAATTATTTACACCTTTCGATCATGTGTTCTTTGCCCAAGTGTTTGAGCAAGTAGAAGCTTGTGAAGAGCTTTTGTGCGAAATTAGTAAAAATAGCCTGCCGCGAAAATTTGGGTTTAATCGTCAAAGATCAGATATCTTTAAAGCGGCGCACAAGTCCAGAAAGGTTGAAGGTATTGATCTGAAAAACTATGTTAGAGAGATTAATGATCAGCTTGAATCGAGCTGGGAAGCTTCTGGTAAGGAACAGGATAGGGATGTCTACCTGGCAGAGTATTTGTATCATCCTTTTATTCTTTTTCATCTGAATATTCTGGCTGCAGAGTTGGGTAAGGAGGTCAGGCTTGTCGACGAGAGTAATTTGAAAGAAAAGGGTGGTCTGAATCAAATTTTCTCTTTGTGTGACAACCCTATAGTTAATGTTTATGAGTCTTTTCAGAGGGTGTTTTTTTACGGAAACCGATGGCTTTCACGTATCTGGTTTTTTATACCCCCTATGATTAGCGCCAAGATTATTAAGCGGCAACAGAAATACTCTGAAGGTGAGCAGCATGTATGTATATATGCTTTGACCCTAGATTATTTGTTGCGATTCTATCCCTTGAAAGTTGGTAATGTAACTGGAGATTAGGTATGTCTACAGCAGTCGTAGAGAGCAAAGTACAGGAACTCTGTGAGCAGATCGCTCTTATGCTGAATGTTGATTCTGTTGATGCGGATACCCCTATTGCTGAGTTGGGTGTGGATTCACTCAATATTGTTGAAGTGATATTGATTTGTGAACAGCTTTATCCTGGTGTGATGAACCCAGAAAATCTGGTTTTTGATGAGCACACTACCCTAAAGGAAATGGATACACAGTTGCTCGAAAATTCAGCTGAGATTTAAATCTTTTTTAGGGGGTAGCCCATGTTTAAGAAAATGCTAACAATATTAATAAGTAGTCTTCTGATTGGTAACATTATTGCCTGGTTTTCAGGGGCTGCTCCCATTGACTTCAAAAAGATAGACTATAGCAAAACTGAATTTGAACAATTGGAGTTTCTGACAGCTGAGCTGGATCAGAATCAATCTGACCCTGAATTAATGTTGCAACTTGGGCAGCTGTACAGCTACCACAATGAAATAGATAGAGCGGATAATTTACTGGCTACCTCCTACCAACAAGATCCTGAAAATATGCTGATTAAAGCAGCCTATTTTTCCAATGAAGGTAAGTTGGCTGGTGCCATGTTCGATCCGGCCATGGGGTTGTATAAACTTTATCGTCTGCGTCAAGCGATGAATCAAGTGGATGAAGCGGCGCTACAAGCTAGCTCTGACTTTAATGTGCGACTGGTTCGGCTGCTCACTTTTTCTTTTGTTGGTGAAGTTAGCGGTCACTTTGACAGAGTGTTTGAAGATGAAGACTGGTTCATAGCTCTGATAGAAAAAGATAATGATGCTTTACCTGGGGAAGTCAAACAACTTGTGTATCTGGCTCTCGCTAATGCCTACAGGATTAAAGGGTTGGATAATAGTAATGAACTTAATATAGCTCTGGATTATTACCAGAAAGCAGAAAGTTTGGCTGAATGTCCTTCTACCATGCTGGATGCCTGTGAGCAGTTGAGTCAAATGGCTATTACTTTGGGCGAAGCCTAATGTTGGTTGAATTACGCAATGTATCTAAACGCTATGCCATGGGTGATATCTGGGTAGACGCCCTAAAAAATATCACTCTTTCCTTGGGAAAAGGCGAATTTCTCGCTGTGAAGGGGCCTAGCGGTAGTGGTAAGAGTACTTTGCTTAATATTTTGTCGGCTCTTGATCAGTGCGATTCCGGCACTGTTCAGGTTGGCGGTGTCAATATCGGTAAATTGGGAGAGCACAAGCGTTCAAAATTCCGAAACCGGCACATTGGCATTGTATTTCAGTCCTTTAATTTGATACCAGTGCTTACTGCCTTGGAAAATGTAATGTATCCACTGACTCTCAGGGGAGTGAAGGATGCCAAAGTAAGGGCTCTGCAGGCACTGAAAGATGTAGGCCTTGAAAAACAGGCTGGGCAAAGACCAACCCAGTTATCGGGGGGGCAGATGCAGCGGGTAGCTATAGCCAGGGCGATTGTCACACGGCCTGATATTGTATTAGCAGATGAGCCTACGGCAAATCTGGACTCGAAAACCTCAGAAACGATCATGGCGCTGATACAGAAGTTGAATAGAGAGCAGGGCATAACCTTTGTTATTTCAACACATGACGATTATGTAACTAGCCTGGCATCCAGAGTGATTACTATTTTAGATGGAGAGTTAGTGAGTGATCGCCTTAGTGGTGGCGTTCTAGCCAATGGGTATGATAGATCCAGTATTACAAGTTCGGGGGTTGAGGTATGAAAATACTTAGCACACAGGATTTTCTGAAGGTACTTACAGTTTTCTTTTTTCTGTTTGTCAGCCTTCCAAAGGTGATTGCTGAGGAGTACACACCCCCTTCAGAGATCCCCTCTTCTAACCTCGAGAGAGTTCGCCTGGTTGAAGATTTAAATGAAGAATCCACACCAGAACAAAAGAAAATTGCGTATTTGGCCGAATTGGCATTGCTGACTTCCTCAGGGGATACACGAGTTGAACAAGTGGAATCCCTGGAACAAAAAATGACCAAATTGAAGAGCACGCTGAACAATGATCCAGAGTTGAGTGCCGCTCTAGGATCGGCAATTTCCTTTCGATCTAGTTTCTATCTCGATCAATTGGCAAAGCTATCCTTATTTTCAAGGCGGGGAAATCGCATGATGGATAGGGCAGTAAAGCAGGCCCCTTTCAATCTTGGGGCAAGATTGCAGAGGGGCATCAGCTGCGCAAATATGCCGGCCTTCTTGAAACGGGCCCGCTATGCAGTAGAAGACCTGGAGTTAGTTCAACAAAAAATTGGTGGTAAGTACGGTGATGAGTTCCAGGCATTTGTCGACTACTACCTTGCACAGGCCTATGAACGTAATGATCAGGCAGATAAAGCCAGAGAACTCTGGACAAGGTTGACAGCTTCAGAAACCGAGTGGGCGAAAAAATCTCGCCTGGCCCTGGAGAAAATTTAGTTATGACTCTGGGTTGGAAGGTAGCGCTGTTAAATATTCTTAGAAACGGTCGACGCAGTATAATCACCCTTGCGGCGGTTATTTTTGGCTGTACCAGCTTGATTGTGTTCGGTGGTTTTGTTCAGTCCATGTACGATGGCATGCGTGAAAGCATGATTCGCTCGCAGCTAGGGCATATCCAGATTTATGCCGATGGCTACAACCAATATGGTAAAGCCGAGCCAGAAAAGTACCTGATTCCCTCTGCCAGCTTAGAGCAGATTACCCAACTAATTGAAGAGAAGAGCCAGGCTTTGGTTGTTGCACCGCGACTGAATTTTAATGGTCTTCTGAGTGATGGGAAGCAGTCAATTGCAATATCGGGTATTGGTATCGATGCTGAAAAAGAGGTACTACTTTCCTCTGCAATCCATATTGTAGAAGGTGAAGATCTATTTCCTGAGGATGTTGCTGCTGCGCATTTGGGAGAGGGGTTGTTCAACTCCCTGGACGCTCAGGTAGGGGACTACCTAACATTGCTTGCAAGCACCCAGGATGGAGCAATAAATGCGGTAGACATTCAGATAGCCGGTGTGGTGACCACTGGCGTGAAGGAATTGGATGATCGCTTACTCAGAGTCAATTTGCCACTTGCGCAGGAATTACTTTATACCTCGGATCTAACCCGGCTGGTTGTATTGCTTGAAGAAACTGAACAAACCGATCTGGCTGTAGACGCCTTGCGTAAGGCATTTAAGCAACAGAATCTAGGGCTGGAATTAAGAAGCTGGTGGGACTTGGCGGCTTATTATCATCAGGTTGTTGGCCTATTTAATGGAGTGTTTGGTTTTATCACCGTAATTGTCCTGGTGATTGTAGCTCTAAGCATATCCAATACCATGTTGATGGCTGTGATGGAGCGCACCCGAGAGATCGGGACTATTCGAGCCATGGGCGGGACACCTACGCAGGTAGTTGGCTTAATTCTTTTAGAGTCTGTGTTTTTAGGTATTATCGGTAGCATCGTAGGATTGCTTATCGGAATTCTTGCGGCAAAGGGCATTACTTATGCCGAATGGATGATGCCGCGGCCGCCGGGCAGTACTCAGGATTACCCGATAAGGGTATTTGTGGTTAATGAAATTCTTATCAAAACCTTTGCCTTGGGTTTTTTGGTCTCCTTAATTTCTAGTGTTTATCCAGCAGTAAAGGCTTCCAGAATACCGGTAGTGAATGCGTTGAGATTCACTTGACGGTAATGCAATAGGTTTATAGGTGTAGGGTAAAAAGATGAAAAGAAGCCGTTTTATTTTTTTTGTTGGGTTTTTATTCTCCCTAGTCGTGCCAGCAGTGGCTGAGGTAACGGCTGAATCCCTGGTGAATCGATTAGATGAAGTTAGGGGGTATAAGGATCAAGGATTTGTTTTTAATATTACTAATATCAGCTATGAGAAAGATAAAGAACCTCGAACTAATACGCTCAGTGTTAAAGTGTTTAACGATAAGTCTTTGATTCACTTTGAATCTCCCGCTCGTGAAAAGGGGAGGGCCATGTTAAAGGAAGGTAACAATATGTGGCTCTATATTCCCGGAACTCGCCGAGTTATTCGTATTGCACCGTCTCAGCGGCTGATCGGGGAAACCAGTAATGGAGATGTTGTTGGGACTAATTTCTCCAGAGACTATCGTGCAGAAATTATTGGAGAAGAAACCCTCGAAGGGCAGGATTACTGGTTGTTGGAGTTAACTTCAACGGCTTCCGGTGTGGCTTATGCAAAAGTGAAAGTGTGGATGGAAAAGACAGAAGGAAACCCACCCTTTAAGAGTGAATTCTATTCCCGGTCAGATCGCCTACTGAAAACAGCTTTTTACAAAGAATATAAAACCTTTGGCGATGAATTGAAATTACATAAGCTCCTTCTCGTGGATGCCTTGTTGCAGGAAAACTACACCTGGATGAAATTCGATGATTACCATCTCAAGGAATTGGATCAGGCTATTTTCCAGAAGGCTTCATTGGGTAAGCTGAATTAATATAGAAAGACCATGGCGATGCCAAATTTAACCCAGCATAAACTGGCCATAATCTTAAGTGTCTCTGCCTCAGCTGCTTTAGCTAGTGCACAAGAGTATAAAGACCCTTTCTCTAATGAGCTCTCCGAAAGTTCTAAATCACAAGATCTTTCATCCAGTAATGGGGGAAGTGGTTATTATTGGAATTATGATATTTCCGCTATTGCCTATCAGCAGCAGAATAGCGTGCGGGAAGACCAGTATTTTAACCCTGGAAATCTACAATTTGGTGAAAGAGAATCTTTGCTAGCACTGGATTTCAGTAGTCAGTTTTTATCGGGGCCACACTTTTCTACTTTTACTCGCCTAGCCTTTATTCAAGACTATAAGGTGGATGACGGTGGCGCCTCTTCAGAAGAGTTCAATGCCTACTTATTGGAGGGCTACTTATCTTCGTACACATCTAACCGGAGACTGGGTATTAATATTGGCAGGATCAAACCTCAGTGGAGTAATGGTTACAATTGGTCCCCTGCCAACTTACTCAAGCCTGTCTATGACCGACCAAATCTGGATACAGATGATCTGACTCAACAACAGGGTTGGGATATGGCGCATCTGGATCTTCGCTACGGTGACTGGAACGCGGGTATCTACATTGCTGAAGTGGAAGATAATCTGGATCGGAAACTGGATCATCCGTTTGCTGACCACGAGTATCAATATGCATTGGTTCTGAATAGGGAGGGAGATCTGGATACCAGGTTGGTAGTACACCAGTTGGACGGTGGAGAACTGAATGCGGCCCTGGGTTTGAGTGCATTGGCACGTGATAATATTACTCTACGATTTGAGGGGGCCTGGGAACAGCAGCGCGAGCTGCCAGTGGTTAGTGATATCTCCTATGGAGGTCTACAGGAACACGGTTACCTAAAAGCAGTGCTAGGTGCTCAGATGAGCCTTAAAGGCGGCTGGGATATTACGGCAGAATATCTATACAACGAACATGGGTATGAGTCAGAAGAGTGGGACCAGGTTATCGAACAAGTGGATCTTGCCAAGCAAGGTTTACTGTCTGTTCAGGCGCCAGCTGCCTTTAATTTCCTGATTGATAGCTATGAGCTGTTATCGGTGGGGCAGTTGCGCCGGGAGTATTTGTTTTTTATGTGGGGTAACACCCGGATTGAACGCAAGTTTCAGTATCGTCAGAGTATTCAATATAACCTTGATGATCAGAGCCAGTATCATAACGTGGAATTAATCCAAAATTGGACAGAGCATTTCAGCACTCGACTTCAGGCCCAGGTGTTTAGTGGCTGTGAGAGTTGTGAGTTTGGTCTAATTCCGAATGAGCACTTGCTCCGCTTAAGTTTCTATTACGATTTTTAGTAATCTACTAATTGTTTATCTTCAACTAAAACAGTAAGAGGCTTTTGGGACTACTGATTGCTTCCAGCAAGGAAGTTTTCATATTTTTTTGCCTTCTCCAGGTTGCCGGATTCTCGATTAATGGAGATTAAAGCCCGAAGGATATCTATTGAGGAAGGGAATTGCTCAACCCCCTTCTCAAGCGTTGCCAGGGCTTGTGTAGAGTCGCCAGCGGAGTGTAGTGCGATCGCATAGACATATATATAGCGGCTATCAGTTTGTGTAGACTCAGCGGCCAGTTTGAGATAATCGATAGCCTCTGAGTAGCGTTTCTGTCGTATTAAAGATAGTCCTAAGGAGTGTTGTATTACTGCCTTCCTCTCGGCCTTATCCAGGGCATTTCGTAACACTTCTTCTGCACTTTTCTCTTTTCCCTTTATTCGATAAAGGTCTGCCAGATTGATGTATGCAGCTGTGTAATAGGGCGCTTTACTTATAGCTCGATGATAGAATACTTCTGCTTGCTGAGAGTTATCTCTCTGTTGATGTAGACCCGCCAAGTTGGATAAGGATTCTGGTCGATCACTGTTAAACAATTCTGAGGTTATATATTCCTGAAGTGCCAGAGAAAATTGCTGGCGAACCTGAGCAGGATAATTTCCCAGGGGTAAGGTTGCTAGAGCATTGGCGGCCAAAGAGCGGGTGACGCGTTCTCGCTCGTAGAGTAGAGGTATTCCCAGGGCTGGTCGTAATTGCTCCGGTATTCTATCTAATGACTGTGCCAGTGCCAGACTGAGTAGTGGTTCATCGCTTTGTGCTATGGATTGCAATAATTGAACAGAATTGCGGGTGAGGTTTTCCGTCAGTAAGGTTATAGCGGTTGCTCTGGCGATTGCTGGCTGTTCTCGGTCTAGGATCAATTTACTTAGTTTCTTCTCTGCATCCCATGCTCCTGTGAGGCCTGCGTATAAAGCCTCGCCAAAGTGTTTTGTCTCTGCTGGGCCAAATCGCTTGCGCAGAACTTCAGCAGCCCACTGATTGCTTTGATTCTTATGGCAATTGATACAGGCATTTGGTGTTTTTAATTGATCTGAAAGGTCTGGACGGGGGATGCGAAAACTGTGATCGCGGCGGCTATCTACCTGCATAAAGTTCTTTGCTGGCATATGACAATTGATACATCGCGATCCGGGGCTGTTTATTGGGTGAAGATGATGATCGGTTTGAGCGAACTTCTCAGATAGATGGCACTGGGAACAAACCCCGTCGCCACTGCTACGTAACTGTAAACTATGGGGCTCATGACAATTGCTACAGGTGACGCCTGCGCTATACATTTTACTTTGTAAAAAAGAGCCATAGACATAGACCTCTTCGTTAATTTGACCATCCGCATAATAGAGAGGTGGTTGTAGTAGGGCGAGGTTATAATGATCCAAAAATTGACTCCCAGCAGTTGCGCCAGGTGAGAATGTCGCGCGCCTGGAATGGCATTGTGCACAAGTTTGTATTTCTTTGGCGATCTTGGTTGATTTGCTTGACGCTATGCCAGTTTCAAGGTTCATTTTCCACTGGTTTGTATTTATCCTCTGTAATTCATGAGTAAAGCCAAAATTTTGAAGGCTCTGTTGTTGATTCTGAGCCCATTCAAGATGCTTGGAGGCGGGCCCATGACAGGATTCACAAGCAATATTTATCTCAGACCAACTGGTTTGAAATGTATCGGTTTGAAGATCGTAATTTTTTTGTAGATTAGTAGAGTGGCAATCCGCACACATAAAGTTCCAGTTTTGATTAATACCACTCCAGTGTAGGTAGTCTGTATGTTCGATCTTTTCATTAGGGTATAAATGGAACCATCGTTGACCACCATCTACTGCTGGGCGGTTATCCCAAGCGATACTGAGCGCCTGTAGCCTCCCGCCGGGAAATTGAATCAAGTATTGCTGGAGAGGAGTTACCCCAAAAGTGTATGAAATGGTGAATTTTTCTAGAACACCTTCAGTTCCTTCGGTCTCGACAAAAAAATTTCCTTTGCGCTTGTAAAAGGTTGTAGTTACTCCGCCGTGGTCAAAGGTGGTTCCATCGAAGTTGCCGAGGACAGTGTCTTCACTGGCTGGCATCATGGCTTGCGCGTGATGGGAGTCTTTCCAGGCAGTGCTTTCTTTTTGGTGGCAGTTTTGGCAGGAGGCTGAACCGGTATATGTTGCGTGCTCTTTCTCCGAATGATTTATCTGATGGGTAGTGGTTAAGATAGATTCGTTTTCATCATTTTTACCCATTTCGGATTTTTCATTCTTATGCCCGCCACATCCAGCTAGTGGTAATAGAACGAGAACAATGAAAATTATGTAAATTTTTCCAGCTATATTTATCATATATTTAGTTTTATTGACTTTACTGTTGGATTGATCTGGCTTTGACAAGCCAAGATTAGTTCATTGTGTGCCACTTCAAGCAATCCATGTTTACTTGAGTCTCTTAACCTAATGGATTTCTCTCAAAGAAAATTGACAGTTTTTTGCTTGCTGCTTCTGATAAATACTTTCTTTTCCAGCACGGGTGTGAGTGCAGATCTTCCATCATGGAATAATACGTCAACAAAATCTGCCATCGTAAGTTTTGTGAAGAAAGTGACGCAAGAAGGCAGTTCCGACTTTGTTCCTCCAGAGCTACGTATTGCTGTATTCGATAACGATGGCACTTTGTGGGCGGAGAGGCCTGCTTACGTTCAGTTACTTTTTGCGATAGACGAGATTAAGCGATTGGCACCTGAGCACCCGAAGTGGCAGAAGGAGCAACCTTTTGCCTCCATTCTAAAAGAAGATTTTCACAGCTTATTGACCCTTGGCAAAGCGGATAGGTTAAAAATAATTAGTACGACTCAAACAGGTATGACAGATACGGAATTTAATAAGGTTGTAAATTCCTGGCTTACTGCCGCCAAAAATCCCCTTACGGGAAAGCCTTATCGAAATATGGTTTATCAGCCGATGCATGAATTGCTGAAGTACTTGCGTGCAAATGGCTTTAAAACCTATATATCTTCAGGTGGTGGAGTTGATTTTATTAGGGCACTCTCAATGAGCTTCTACGGTATCCCGCCGGAACAGGTTATTGGTAGTCGTTTTAAATTACGGTATGAAGATGATGATGGTCATCCTCAAATCATTACAACGGATAAACTTGACTTCGTGAATGATGGTGTAGGTAAGCCTATTGGCATAAGCCAGGTTATTGGGTTCCGCCCAATTTTTGTTGCTGGAAATTCAGACGGTGATTTGCAGATGTTGGAGTGGTCTACTTCCGGTAAAGGGCCTCGTTTTGGCATGTTAGTTCACCATACCGACAGTAAGAGGGAGTGGTCTTATGATAGTGGATCTAAGGTAGGGCACCTGGATAAGGCTTTAAAAGCTGCCAAACTCTATGGGTGGACGGTTGTAGATATGGCAAAAGACTGGGCAGTGGTTTTTCCTCAGTCTAAAGTCACCACACCTGAAAAGGAAATATCTGAAACACCGGTTGAGGATGGTGGTTAACATCCATCTTTCATGCCCTTAAATTCATTGCCGCAAAACCTTCTCTAATGAACGCTTTAAACAAGTTTGTCTAATCTTGTTGTATTACCCTTCCAAAAAAGCGTGAATTTACATCTATTGACACCAGTAATTTTTAAAAGGGTTTTGTTGTCAATAGAGGTTTATTTGTCGCTATATGCATTCTCTATAGATGTTAAATGATTTATGAGACCCAATATGTTTTCATCCACTCTGGTATTCCGTCGATTGTTCATGGGTGCAATTGTATTGTGTTTTTTACAATGGCACGTTATTGCTCAGCCTCAGCCTCAGCCTCAGCCTCAGCCTCAGCCTCAGCCTCAGCCTCAGCCTCAGCCTCAGCCTCAGCCTCAGCCTCAGCCTCAGCCTCAGTTGGAGGAGCAGGGGCAAACTCAAGCCCCACCGGAGCTTCAAGTACAGGACACCCTGCCTACAAAGCCCAATATCCTGGTGATTTGGGGGGATGATATCGGTATTTGGAATATCAGTTTTAATAGCCGAGGCATGATGGGTTATGCCACGCCCAACATTGATCGATTGGCTGTTGAGGGGCTGTCATTTACCGATTACTATGGCCAGCAATCTTGTACGGCCGGAAGGGCCGCTTTCCTGGCAGGTAATGTGCCAGTGCGTACTGGAATGACCAAAGTAGGGCTCCCAGGAGCCAAGGAAGGCTGGCAAGAGAGTGATGCGACAATTGCCACGGTTATGAAAAGCCTCGGTTATGTTACTGGTCAGTTTGGTAAGAATCACCAGGGTGACCGGAATGAACATCTGCCCACTAACCATGGGTTTGATGAGTTTTTCGGAAATCTCTACCATCTCAATGCTGAAGAAGAGCCAGAGAATCGCGATTACCCCAAAAATCCTGAATTCCGCAAAAAATTTGGCCCACGCGGAGTGATCAAGTCTTATGCGGGTGGCTCCATTGAGGATACAGGCCCGCTCACTAAAAAACGCATGGAGACAATTGATGATGAAACTCTAGCTGCAGCTATTGACTTTATAGAGCGTGCTCATCAGGCCGGAAAGCCTTTCTTTGTCTGGTGGAATGCTACTCGGATGCATTTTCGTACTCATGTGCGAGAGGAGCATAAAAATCTGGCTGGACCGAACAGCAACGAGTATATGGATGGCATGGTAGAGCATGACATCCTGGTGGGAAAATTACTGAGTTTACTCGATCGTCTGAAAATTGCTGACAATACGATTGTATTTTATTCCACCGATAATGGACCACACTTTAATACCTGGCCTGATGCGGCCACAACTCCCTTTCGCAGTGAAAAGAACTCCAACTGGGAGGGGGCTTATCGGGTACCGGCTTTTGTTCGCTGGCCTGGAAAATTCCCAGCTGGCACTACCCTGACGGGCATCGTTTCCCATGAAGACTGGCTGCCAACACTGGCTGCCGCCGGCGGAAACCCTAATATCAAAGAGCAACTAAAGCAGGGGGTGGAATTGAACGGTCGCCGCTACCGCAACTATGTCGACGGTTATAACATGTTGGATTACTTTTCTGGTAAGGCCAAGTTGTCACCACGAAAGGAATTTATATATGTTAATGATGATAGTCAAATAGTCGCTATGCGTTACGAGCCATGGAAAGCCATTTTCCTGGAGAATCGTGGTAAAGGTTTTGAAGTCTGGCGCGAACCTTTTACTGAACTGCGTATTCCTTTACTGTTTAATTTACGTCAGGATCCTTTCGAAAAAGCACAACATAGCTCTAATACCTATAATGATTGGTTTATTGATCGTGCATTTGTATTGGTTCCTATGCAGCAGCTCGCTGCCAAGTTCCTGAGCACCATGAAGGAATACCCCCCCAGTCAAGTTCCCGGCTCTTTCAATTTGGAAAAAGTACAAAAACAGCTAGAGGCTGGAGCTTCGGGTAGTAACTGAATTTTCCTAGGGCGCTAAATTAGGTCACAGGGCATGAAAAGGTGATGAATTACTCTCTAAATAGAGAAGGAGGGTAGGAAGCTCAGGTCTATAGTAATCGCTTTAAGTCAGGTAAAACACATAGATGATTTTTCCTGGATGCACTTTGATGCGTAGCAACAAGCTGTTGTAATTAACAACGCTCTGGTTTGATACAAATTGTCATTCAGGTTTAGGGGTGTCAATTATAGTTGCTGGGGTTTTAAAGGTAACCTAATGATTTTGCCTTTAATCTAAAACAAGGCGTTTCCCCAAAGTTTGAATAGTGTTCAATTCTTAAAATTAAAAAGTTATTTTAAGTTATCTTTCCCCTTGTTTTCGGTTCTATCGTACCTTATCTGCCTGATCAAAAGTTAAATTAGCTTACTTCCTTTATATGCCTGTATAGTGTCTCAGGTGCCTTATCGGCGTCTCTGTATATGAAATTTACAAATGGAATTTGGTGATATGTATAAATTTATAATATTGATCGCTTCAGCGGCTCTATGGTTGCCCCTACAATCAAAGGGCGCTGATAGTGCTCCACAGCAAGCAAAACTTTTGTTTGAACAGGCCGTTTCCTCAGATACTGTTCCTGGTATTAGCGTGGCCGTTGGCGATACTAATGGCACTCTGTGGGCTAAAGGATTTGGGTATTCAGATCTTGAGTCTAAAGTTCCTATGACCAAAAAAACAAAACTCCGTATTGGAAGCGTTTCTAAGGTGATTACTGCGGCTGCTTTGATGCGTCTGGTAGAGCAGGGAGTTTTAAATTTGGATTCAGAGGTAAGACTTTTGGTGCCAGACTGGCCTGAAACCCACCCAGCGATAAGCTTGCGCCAGTTAACCAATCACACCGCTGGAATTCGTGACTACATTATTCCGCATGAGTTTCTCTCGAATGTGCAATACAACAACACTTTAGAAGCTTTGAATATTTTTAAAAATGACCCTTTGCTTTTTATTCCCGGTTCGGATCAGAGTTATTCTACTTATAATTGGACTCTACTGAGTGCGGCAATGGAGTCAGCAAAAGGGGAAACCTTTAAGGAGATAGTTAGTACTGAAGTTTTTGAACCTCTAGGATTGAAGAGAACTACCTTTGATGATGCGGCACCAATTATCTCAAGTAGACAGGGCGCTTATTCTTTTTTTACAGGTGTGCTTATAAATTCTCCAGAGGTGAATAGTAGCTATAAGTATGCTGGCGGTGGAATATTATCCACGCCAAAAGATGTGGTGAAATTTGCGCTTTCTCATCTGAAGCCTGGTTTTCTGCAGGAGGAATCCATTTCTGAGCTATTTACTAACTCTAAACTTTCAGATGGAACAGAAACCAATATTGGTATTGGTTGGTTTCTTGGGGGGCAAGATTTCTTAGCTGGATATAATTCGGAAGAGTATGCGGATATAAGGCGTATTCTCCAAGTACACCCTAATTTGCTATACCACACGGGGCTAAGTATAGGAAGTACAAGTGTGCTTATACTTTGTCCTGAACACCAGCGGGCAGTGACTGTTATAAAGAATGTGGACTTGGAATCCAGTGCGGATCTGGTTGCCCTTGCTCTAAAGACCCTAGATCTCTTTCATAGTAATGAGCAAGTAAAATAGAAGACTCAACTCTCTGCGTGTACCTTAAGCCGGCCTCGTAGTCTCTGGATTGCGAGGTATCCCAGATCCTGAGTTGAAATTAATTGCTGTTTACCCAGTATTGTATTTATATACAGTATTTGATAGGTTTGTAGTAGATGGAGTGCTGACCTGTGGAGAGTTTGAGTTTAAGAATGAATTTTTAGTCATTGCTACTATGCATCTTTTAGCTCTGCAGTTATTGCATCCCATTGAGAGATGGTTCTATCTAATGCCTTTTTGTCTTCTGTAGAGTTGTTTTAAGTTTGATTGATTTTCTAAATTTCACTTAGTACCAATTGGAGGGTTTTATGCCACATGTAACAATTACAACAGTTAAGGAGCTAGTTGATGAGCGTGTGAAGAAGGAGTTGCTGCAAAAAATCAGTGATATTATGGTGGAGGTCGAAGGCGGCGGAGATGAGAGTTTTAGGCAGCATGTGTGGGTTTCTTTAGACTTGGTTGAGGCAGAAAACTGGTCGTTAGGTGGGCAAATCTTAACGAAAGAGATTGCCTTGCAAATCAAAAAGAAAGCAGATTCCTGTAGAGCGTTGTAGAGTATTTCCTCCTGATACTTTTATCCTGCGCTTAAAATAAGCTTAATGTGATAAATAGGATGGTACTGTCCACAGCATATTATTAATTTCTGACTGTAGATTATTGGAAATGGGATTAACGAGATGATCAAAGCGATAGATATCGGTATTCCTAATGCCCTCGCTTTCAGGGTATCTGATTCAATTACAGAAAGTGATGTTTCTGAGACTTTGGCTCAAGCAAAGTTGCTTGGTGAGAAGTATAAGAGGATCACTATCTATGAGGAAATTGAGTCATTTAAGGGGCTTGAGTTCTCGGCAGTGCTAGAAAAATTGAAATACTTGGTTAATGTTGGTATTTCTAATATCTCTGCGGCAGCCATTCTGACGGATAAGCAATGGCTACAAAAGATTGTGAAGGCTGAAGATAAGATATTTAGGAATATAGATATCCAGTGCTTCTCTTTGGAACAGCGTGACGAGGCGGTTCAATTTCTCAACCGTTACAGGCCAGAAAAACTCGATTAACTCAGCAAGAGGTAGTTGTGGAATTTTTCTTCGGTTTGGGGCTCAAAGCAAGGAAATTACTACAGGGAAGTAGCTACCCTTAGTTTTAAGGTGAACCCCTTTAGTTGTTCATCCATGCACTTAGCTGTGTTTGGAATACAAGTAACATCAATAATTGATAAAAATGAGGTAGTTATGGTCGTTGAACAAATTCCCGGCTTTGATCTGGTGGGGCTCTGCGCAAGAACAAAGAATGAGAATGAGGCGGATGCCTCTACTGCGCAAATAGCCCCCCTGTGGGAGAAGTTTAGTACCGAGGCAGCTCCCAAGTTTACGGGAGCTCCCCAGATTTATGGGGTTTATACCAACTATGAGTCAGACCATAGTGGGTTGTTTGATATCTATGCTTGCTCAGATCTGCTTTCGACAGATATGTCCGAAGATTTCA
Source organism: Microbulbifer mixtoriginis (SeqCode) (assembly GCF_052466765.1). Taxonomy (NCBI): domain Bacteria; kingdom Pseudomonadati; phylum Pseudomonadota; class Gammaproteobacteria; order Cellvibrionales; family Microbulbiferaceae; genus Microbulbifer; species Microbulbifer mixtoriginis (SeqCode). The sequence goes on along the minus strand of NZ_CP174289.1, from coordinate 542,881 downwards.
AGCCGATACATGTGCAATCGGGTAAGTATCTGGTGTTTTCCGCCCAGGGGGAAATGCCGCAGACGGTTATCGACTTATGGGGTGAGATATGGAATTACTTTTCTTCACCGGATTGTCCTCACCAAAGAGCCTACACCACAGACTTTGAACATTACCTGAGCCCAAATGAGATAAGAGTTGCCATTTCAATCAAATAGTGGCCTGGGGGTTCCTAAGAAGACTGCCTACAGGTTTAGGGCCCCTCTATCTTGCTTTGCTTCTACAAAGAGCTTTTGCCGAAAGGCTTTCTGATGGTTGAAAAATGATCGCCTGCTTTACCAAAACTTCAAAACGCCCAGATAGACAGCATGGTCACTATGGACATGTCCCAGCGCCAAAATAGACAGTACTACTATTGCTGTCTCGGTTCGCTTGTGCACTAGGTGCTGGTTGGTGACATCCTATTTCCCACCTCTTCGATACTTTGTCTTTGCAGGTACCAACTCTTCCTCCCTCAAGTTTTCTAACCACATTTCCCTAACTTCCTCTTGAGAATTCCCATGAAACTATGGGGCTAGGAGGGAAATACAGGTGGGCAGCACACTTCTCCTTACAGGCTTCGCAGTTGTTTCTTTCTTACTCTCGTTGTTCCTGGAGTCGTTTAGTCTCAGCCCTGAGAGCATCGGTAAAAAGCAAGCTAGCATGATTAAAAGGCACTTATCCTGATCCCAAGGTGCAGAGGGTAGGCCTTGTTAAAGTCCATAACACTAGATAGTCTTTAAGCCCCCTTGGACTGGCGGGTCTGTGCAAATTAGTGGCTCCCTTTGCATTATTCAGTAAGGTTGGAAGCTTTTTGCGCAATATGTCTCGTCTATCACCGCATTGAAAAAGCAGGTTTATGAGCAACAACGAAAAGCGTCCCTTATATATCCCGCATGCTGGCCCCTCTCTACTGGAAATGCCACTGCTAAACAAAGGCAGTGCATTTACCCTAGAGGAGAGGCTCGAGTTTAATCTGGCGGGTCTCTTGCCGACCAATGTAGAGACTATTGAGGAACAGGCTCGACGGGCCTATTACCAGTACCAACAGTGTAAGACTGGCCTGGATAAGCATATCTTTTTGCGTGGTATACAGGACGATAATGAAACGTTGTTCTTTTACCTGATTGAGCATCATATTGATGAAATGCTGCCGATCATCTATACGCCTACCGTTGGGGCGGCCTGTGAGGAATTCTCTAATATTTATCGCAACCATCGAGGTCTGTTTGTTTCCTACCCAGACCGAGAATACATAGATGATATCTTGCGCAGTGCCACTAAGGAAAACGTCAAGGTTATCGTCGTTACCGATGGTGAGCGTATCCTCGGTCTCGGCGACCAGGGTATTGGCGGTATGGGGATTCCCATTGGTAAATTGTCTCTATACACCGCCTGTGGTGGTATCAGCCCAGCTTACACACTTCCGGTCACTTTGGATGTTGGCACCAATAACCGCACTCTGCTCAGTGATCCTATGTATATGGGTTGGCGCCATGAGCGTATCTCTCAAAAGGAGTACGATGAGTTTTTAGAGCAGTTTATCGAGGCTGTGAAGCGTCGCTGGCCCAAGGTTTTGGTGCAGTTTGAAGATTTTGCTCAAACGAATGCCATGCCGTTACTGCAGCGCTATAGGGATCAAATCTGCTGTTTCAATGATGATATCCAGGGTACCGCCGCTGTTACCCTGGGCACTATTTTGGCTGCTTGTAAAACCTGGCAGGAACCCTTAACAGCCCAGCGGGTTTTGATTGTGGGTGCTGGTTCTGCCGGTTGCGGAATTGCTGAGCAGGTGGTGTCCGCCATGGTACAGGCGGGGCTTAGTGATACGGATGCGCGCTCGCGTATTTTTATGTTTGATCGCTATGGATTGGTCACCTCGGATATGAAGGGGCTGCACGACTTCCAGGCTGCACTGGCTCAGTCACCGGATATCTTCGATGGGGCGCCAGAGTCAGACCTGCAAAGTCTGATCAGTAGGGTGAAGCCGAGTATTCTTATTGGCGTATCCGGGCAAGGTGGGTTGTTTAACCAACAAGTAATTGAGGCGTTACAAGCTGGCCATGAGCGCCCACTGGTGATGCCGCTTTCAAACCCCACCTCCCGCGCGGAGGCGACTCCTACGGAAATATATACCTGGACTAAGGGAGAGGCTCTGGTGGCTACCGGTAGTCCTTTTGCTGCCGTGGAAATTGATGGGCGCCACCATCCGGTTGCTCAGTGCAACAATGTGTATATCTTCCCTGGTATCGGTCTTGGGGTGATCGCAGCCAACGCCACGCGGGTTACCGATGGCATGTTGATGGCAGCTTCCAACGCCCTGGCGGAGCAGGCACCAGTGGTGAAGCAGGGGGAGGGCGCGCTGCTGCCGAACTTGGATGATATTCGTGAGGTGAGCATTGATATCGCCAGAGCGGTAGCTGCTCAGGCACAGCTTGATGGAGTTGCCCCCAAGGTGAGCCACGAGCAGTTAGAGAGGTCTCTCAAGCGCAACTTCTGGCACGCAAACTATCGCAGTTATCGACGTCGTTCCTTCTAATCACCCTTAAAAAATCTATGCCGGGTACTTTTTACCCGGCTTTCTTTCCTTAAGCCAACTGCTCCCCAGAGTAGAAAACTTCCGGCCTGCGCAGAACAAGATAATCCTCCCATTGAAATCCGTTGCTTAGGAACTCGATCGCCGCCCTTACGCCGGACAGGAACAGGTGTTCGCAGTGTTCTCCTGGCATGGCGAAATCCAACCAGTGGGGATGCTCGCCGTTGGCCATAGGTTCTATAGCGATCTCTTTCACCAGCGTGTGGTATTCCGCATTTAGGCTGGCCCGCACATGGTTGTCGAGCATGTTACGGCAGGTATTGATTAGCCCCATGGCAAAGCGCCCCACCTTGTCAGACTTGGGTTGATAGTGGTCCACTTCCAACTTAATGCCAAAAGTGGGTAGTTTGGGGGTACCGACTGGCTTGTGGAAGATATCAAAGGGGAAGTTGGATACCAGGCCACCATCCACAAACTGAATTTCTTTAGGAAAACCATTTTTAAAGAACAGCCTGGGATCACCAATTCCCTTGATACTGCGCCAGTTCTCGGCCACTGAATTGCATTCATCCAGCTGGGGAATATTCTTCACTGTATAGGGTTTGAAAAAGCCCGGCACAGACATAGAGGCCCGTACGAATTCGGCAGGATTTATCGCATCCGGGTTGCTAAAGTAGAGAGGGGCTTTTGCCGGAAAAACAGCCCGTGTCTCAGTGGTAATATCCGCTGCTACCAGCGCCACTTCTGCAGCGCCCACCTGATGATCGGGTTCTCCCCGATAATGGAGAGTGGGAAACTGGTTGATACGCTGCTTAAGTTGTGCGGTATTGGTAATGCCCAGCTGGCGTAACTCTTCTTGCAACCATTGGCTAAAAGCGTCGCCAGGATTGAGGCCCTTATCTCGCAATAGCTGTTTGCAGGTACGCAGGGAGTCGAATGGGTGTAGGGCCAGGCTACTAAAAAGCCCTTTGCCTTTGAGCAGGCGCTGCACCGTTTTACGCGCAAAGCGCTCACCATCTTCAAAGCTGGCAAAGTCCGCCATAGCCATAATATCCAGTAACTTTGCACTCTTAAGTGAGCTCGGCGTACCGGCAGCGGCTAAAAATAGTGCATTGATGGCACCTGCAGAAGTACCTGCAACCTTGCGAAAGCGAATACCGGCCTTCTCAAGGATGTAGGTGTAGCCCACCAGGGCAATCCCTAGCATGCCACCGCCTTCCATCACCAGGTCGACATACTGGAGGCCGTTAGAGTCCTGCACATCACTAAATGACTTGCCTTCGATCGATGTACGCGAATTTTGCCAAAGGGCATCGGCTTCGGAGATGGCGCTGGTCACCCACGCAGTGTTACTCATATGATCTTTCCCTGAGGTGGCAGTAGGTTCCATACGAAAGTTGAAATTAGTATCGGCTAAAAGAATGGGGCAGGGTATCATCCAGAATCAAATTCGCCATAGCATCCAGTTTGATTTCGTGTCTTCCCACTTGGGCATCACTAGATCCAGTAAGCGGTAAAATCTCTGGGGCAGTGCTTTTACTAAATTAGGATACAAAGGTGGGCGAGTACGGATACGGTTTTCGTCGCACTTGCTACGGTCGCATTCATCGATAGGCGCAGTCAGGTCTGCACTGAAGGTGAAGTAATCCGGTGATTCGATTTGAGATCCGGCTGGAAGCTCAGCGCCTTGTCCCTTGCCTGTAGTACCATAGTCAAGGGCTTGCCAAAATCTGCGGTATGCCAATGTATGCCACCCACCGTCGCTGCCAAGCTGCACAATAAGCTCTAGTAGCCGTACAGTGCCAAATACCTGCCAGTAACAGACAATGATCTTACAGGTTTTATTGCTGAGTCGAGTACGGTAGCGGGATCATTTTCAGCAGCGGTTGGAGCGTCGGTTAGCTGATCAACAGTAGATCATTGGATCATTGTCACCCAGGACCAGCTCTCTGCAGGCAGTGCTTTGTTCCGTGCTGGGCTGCACACTATGTCCGTTAAGTGGTCTTTAGATTTTTGTGAAAGTGGCCAATTTTCGCCAGCAAAATGAAAGGTCCACTGGCGCCAACTCTTGGCGCAGTATTTACGAGAGCACACCCGGCTCTGATTTCTATTGCGGGCTTCGTGACTTCGGAGTGAGACAGAAACTTAATCCTGATTGCATAGTATGGCCAGCGCGGGGATCTTCAGTGCGTATTCTTTTCGTAGTTTCGGTACGGCTATGTAATCAATTCCACGGTAATAGATATCTCCAAAGGGAAATCTGTTTCTTATTGGGATAAAATTTTTCCCGGGCTGTTGAGAAACTGCTATTGCCAGTCCGCTACTAACGAGCTTGTGTTACAGGTGATATAGGTTGGAGGCCTGTGAGGTTGCAGGCTTGTTTTAAGTAGTGGGCAAGTTGTTGTTTCTACTATCCGGTGGTTTTGGGACTGGGTAGACTTTGGTGTAAGTGACTGTGCGTAGTTTCCGAGTACTAATCTCACGGCTAGAGCATTAAACTTATTGTTAATGCGCCACACCCTAAAAATGCGAGAGGTTCACTTTTTGGGTTGGGCTGCCAAATAGCTAGTGAATAATTAATATTATCCACTAGCTGAAATTACTGACTACTAAATTGATACACCCATATTGTCTTTAGTGCCGACACAATATCCAAATATTTCGTGGAAATAGAGGCTTTTACATTCAAAGTTGGATGAGATATGGAAAGTGTCATTTGGGAATTTAGGATCGTAGAGTCCCAGGTTGCCTTCGGTTCCCACACAGTAGATATCACCTCTTGGGTCACCGGGCCTAAAGGCAATCCAGTCCAGTTTCCAGCCGCCCAGATCACCCTGATCATCCCACTTGTTGTCAATGGGGTTCCATTTGCCTACGTTACCTTTTTCACCAACACACCACATTTCTCCGGAGTTATCGAAGGCAATCATTTTTAGGCCCCAGGGCTTTTCAATGTCCGGTTCCTCCCATGCTCCAGTGGTGGTATTCCACTTGGCAAGATTACCTTTAGTTCCAACGCCCCACATTGCATTTGACTTGTCAAATGCAATCATTTTGGAATCCCAGGATTGGTTGTACTCTTTTTTGTCAACGAGGCCAAAAGTTCTTGAATTCCACTTTCCGATGTTATTCGAAGTTCCCACACACCATAGGTTATCTTCTCTATCAAAAGTGACCATATTTAAGTGCCACGTTGAGAGGAATCCTCTGTCTTTAAAGTTCATTTCCATGATTAATCTCCTTTGGGTTTTTGGAACGGGGCTTTCTAGTGCTTCGGGGTACTAAAATCTGAAGACTTAAAGTGAATTAATTGGATAATTAATTAATAAACCAGCTGAAGCCTTGGTGCCATTTTTGTTGGCAGTTTTCAGAAAAAAGTATGCGTAGCCTTTTGAAAGGATAAGTTTTTTATTTACGCTAAGTACTTTCCAGTAAAGACTTACCATGTGCCGGCTTATTTATTTTCTATTCGCCGGGTACGGTCTATTCAATGGCGGCTATTGCTGCAAAAAATGAGATTGAGGCCTTGTGGCTGGTTATATTTCTGTCCACTAAAGGGCAGAGATGAAGGGTAGAACTGGCCACTCGGCTTGATAAAAACCTCTTAATCAGTTGTTTCAAGCGATCTTAAAGCAAAGGTCTGTAATTTAATATCCTCCCCCGCTAAAAGGGCGGGGATTCCTACAGGTGGTTGGTGCCATCTTGGAAATGGTCTTCCAATAGAAGAAAAGTTAGAAAAATAAAATAATTGCGGGATCCCTAGATGTCGGGGATGGTGATTCAGCTGCCGGATGGCGTCAAGGGCATTTATACTCTTCTATCCTGAGCGTGATGCAGCGGCTTAGGCTGTGGGAGTCACTACCGGATAACTCGTGTTGGCGACAGACTCTCCTTGATTGTTTTTTGCGCTGCTGTGGTGGGCCTTCGGTATGGCTGGGCTGGCTAATCTATAGAGAGCCCTGTTCGCGGAAGGACTGTTGAGGCGCTAATGGCGCCAGAGCAGTGGCTGGGGCTAGTTAGCAGGGAGAGGAGGTCAAATATGATTCGGCTTATTGCATGTATCTTGGCGAGCTTGGTTCTGGGGCTCTGTGGGAGTGTGAGTCTAGCCGAAGCGGAGCAAAATAAAGGAAGGTATCTTGGGGCCTTTAATGACCCGGTGGCTTATTGCCGAGTTGTGGTCAATGCAGACAGCCCGGAAGAACCCTATATCGGCCCGGCAAAACCGCAGGTAGTGTTATCGGGTATTTACCAGGCGGCTGGTATTTCTGCCGGTGCCCCGAGGGATTGGGTTGCGGGGAGCACTTTTTGGCGTTGTATGCATGGCGGAGTCTATGCGTGCTTTGTCGGCGCCAATCTTCCCTGTGAAGAAAAGGCGGACACTTCGAAGGAGCCTAGTGAGGCAATTACCGCTTACTGTAAGAGCAACCCTGCGTCGGAATCTATACCAGCCGTTGTAACTGGGCGGGTGACTATCTATGCATGGCACTGTGAGAATGGCGTTCCAGAAATTACCCGCCAGGCGCTACAGGTTGATGAGCGGGGTTATATTGCTAATTATTGGTATCGGATGGATCGATCAGGATAAAGAGTAATTTTCGCGAAAGTGGTTTGCCTTATGGTAATGGAGGGCTTCTGCTACTGAGGTGTAAAAACATAACGCCGCTGTGAAATGTGGGCAAACTATTTTGGGTTTAGCGCACTTGGGTTTAGCGTACTTAGTGTTAGTACCGGAAAGGCCCTAGGGGAGGGGGTTACTCCCCGCTGCTTTTGTGGCCTCTAAAATCTGCAAATTTTCCCCTTTAGGCCTGCTCGTTATCCAGTTTTTTCGCGAGCTTGTGCCCTTCATCAGAGTCCCCAAGTTTCCAGTAGCTGGAAATGTAAATATGGGTTTTGGGGATTTCTTTATCCTGCTTAAAAAATTTTCGTAACTGACGCATGCTATTAAATTCGCAGGCGGCCCAAATGGCGGCTTGGCCTGGAAGCCAGGGCAGTGTCTGAATCTTAGGAAGCAGTAATTCGCCGGTGGGGAAGGAATTTACCACCCAGTACAGTTGCAGGTTTTTTGGGTGTTTCAGTGGCTGAATATCCGATTCGCTTGAAACTTCTATCACAGCATATCCGCTGGCCTCATCAGGTAGTTGGGGCAGGTTAACGCTGATGGCGGGTAGGGCGGTCATATCGCCAGCGAGTAAAAACCAGTCGGCCTCGGGGTTAACCAGCTTCTTGGGGCCTGGTCCTCTTATCAAAATAGAGTCTCCGGGTTGTGCATTGGCCGCCCAATTTGAGGCTGGCCCTTCATGTTCATGCAAAGCGAAGTCGATATCGATTTCTGCCTGCCGTTGGTGCCTGATGGTATAGCTTCTCATCAGTGGGCGTTCACCTTCACCCTGGGGGAAAATCAGTTTTATATAGGCGCTTTCCTGGTCGCAGGGGAAGGATTCCAACTCTTCGCCACCCAGAGTGATACGTAACATGTGTTCTGAGACTTTGGTGGAGCGCAAAACGACCAGCTCTCGTGTGCGTTTTTCAGCCATAGTATTGAGGCTCCTTAATCTGAAGTAGGATGTTCGGTCAGGTTCTCGATCATAACGCTGGCGATATGGGCAAACGCCTTGAGTTCTTTTTCGCTCAGGTTGTGAGTCATTACAGCGATAACCTCTGTTTCCAGGTTATGCACTTTTTCAAGAATCTTTTTTCCTGATGCTGTGGGAGTAAGGAACTGACTGCGGCGGTCATTAGGGTTGTCTGTTTTTTTGATAAGTTTGGATTGAACCAATTCATTAAGTACCCGTGTAATCTGGGCCTTATCTTGATTCATTCTCAGGGCAATTGACCGTGCGGTACTCTGCGGATACTTGCCTATTCCCTTGAGCACGCGAATATGATTTACCGGAAGGTCAATTCTTTGCTCCTGAATGCTGATCCGCAGCTGCTTTTTGTAAGCGTGGATCAGCTGGTGTAGGGTTTCGTTGACTGAGTAGCTCACAGGGTTGCCGTGTTAACTTGATTGATATTATCAACTTTATTTTAGGTGGTTGATTGTGTCAACTAAATCGAAGGGTATTGTTTTGGGGCGAAAGAAGCTTTTCGGCGGGGGAGAAATTAGGGTGTGAGCTTTGCAAAAACTTTCGCCTTTGGGCGCAGAGTATTGAAAGCTAAAAAGCTGACTAAAGGGGAGGGGGAGCCCCTCCCCAAGAGCGGTAGGAATCGCGCTTACCAGGTTAAGCTGATATCGGTTCCATCAAACTTTACGTCTGAGTCATACACATATTTCAATGTGCCCTTCCAGAAGGAGCCGTGCCACTCCCAGTCGGCATCGTAGCTGACCTCATTGAGCACCTTTTGACTAAAGGCTTCAAAGCTGCCATAGCGCTCCTCGCTACCCATAATCACTACCCAGGTTTGTTCGTTCCAGTCGCAGCTAACGGTGTTGGAGTCGCCATTGCCACAAGGATAACGCACAGCGATATAGCCGTCGTCTTCCTTGCCGAATTTCCAGTTACCGCTGCGCTTTTCCTCCTCGAAACCTTCGGGCCACTGCAATGCTACGTTGGAGCCGCCGGAATGGAACAGTTCAATTGCCGGATAGGGGTTGTATTGAATTACGGCAACATTATTCACCTGCTTAATCTTGGGATGGTGATCGTTTTGCATGGTGCTGTTGCCATCGCCAACCTTCGCCCAGACCGATTGGGTGCCGGTAGTGGCGATCCAGGGCGTTTGCTGATAGCCCTGGCGACCACCCCAGTAATTCTGAATGGAGTGCATCATCACACCGCCATCCTTATACATGGAAAAGTTAGCGCCAGAGAGCACGGAGCTGCGGCTGAATACCGCTCCGGCCTTGGCGGCAGCAGGGGCGGCAGCTTCTGAAAGCCCCAGGAACTGGTCGAAGGCTTTCAGTCCTTCATAGCCTTCAAGCTGATATTTACTGACGAACCAAGCGGTATCGGCAGCTACATCCGGGTGGAAATAAGCCCCTTGACTCCAATAGAAAGGCACGCGCTCTTCGCGGGGGAAGTCAGCATAAATATCGTTTCTGGCATCGCCGAGAGAGTGGCCTACCGAGTAATTCATATTCAGGTCTTTACCGAAATACTTGAAGATATCATCGGTAATTTCCAAGCCTGAGGTGGCCAGCATTACACCTGCGGGACTCGGTGTTCTCACTGATTCCTTACCGAGACCCGTTAGCAGGTAAATGATGCGGTTGATGTTGCCGCCGGAACCGTTCCTGCGGTAGCCATCATTACTGCGGCCTGCGGCTGAGAAAAGGATGCCCTGGTCGTTGGTGACCAGCAGTATGTCCTGCAGCAAGCGTTGCGCAGCGCCCGTGGCCAGCTCGCGAATTTCTGCATCTTCAGAAAAATCGACGAGGTTAAGTAGCGCAGATAAGGTGTAGGGGTAATAGACCGGGGAGTAAAACTCATAGAAACCATACTGGTTTTTTACTTCCAGGTAGCGCTTTAAGCGCTTGTAAGTTCTGTCGTCTTCAAATGCACCGTACTTTTCCTGTAGAAGATACTGGGCAGATGTGTACATGATCATATGGTTTTCAGAGGCGAAGACGTGATCCCCAGTGCCGCCTTCCTTAAACCAGAAGTGGTATCCGTCCAAAGCAGCAAAGAGTTCATCTTTAATTTCTGGGCGGAAAAACAGGATACGGATGAGTCTGGTAAGGGTGAAGTCTGAATTCTTCTTGCCGCCATTACGCAGGACATCCAAATTCTTATTTAGCGCCTCCCAATTGAGCTCATCGCCGGTGTATGCCTGTAAGACGACAGCGGTATCATTAGTGGAAGAAACGCCCTCTTCAATATATTGCAGCTGCCTATCTTGATAGGCGCTCTCATCAAAAGACTGCGCATTGACACTGGCTGAATGTATCGCCAATCCTAAAAAAATCGGGTACAGCATTCCTACTACTGGTACTTTCATCAGTACTTGTTCCTATATTGATTTTGATTTCTGGTGTTAAACACCATAAATGTACCACTTGTGTATTACAGGAATTTATTGGATTAAACGATAGGTATTTTCTCTCGCTGAAGGTTGCCGATTCGATCAGTTGGGTCCCTTGGTTCTCACTTTTAAAATATATTGTTACTCAGGTTTCTTTTGGGTCTGATTGTTTATTTTTTATGTCTTAACAATGAATTTTATTTTTTGTTAATTGGTACGGTGTGGTATTAAAAATAAGTTTGCTATTTGCTTGGGGAGTAGATGGTCTATTACAGGTTGGTGAGTTTTGTAGTCTTTTGAGGGCTGTGCAGAAAGGCTCGAATAAAAGGCGTTGAACGGTTGCTACTTTTTGCTGCCGTAAAAAATTGTAGTGGTGGTGTTGGTCTGTTGATAAGGAGATTGGCTTGGGGGTCTCTAATTTATTCAGGAGTGAAATCTTGGCGCGGATTTAAGTTTGCTACTTTAAAGTCAGCGTTTAAGGTTTAGGCTTCTACAGGTTCTGGGGCAAAAAATGAAAAAACTACTAATTTTCTTTGCGGCCGGCTGTTTGGGTGCTGTGGCAAATAGCGTTGTGGTCTGGCTGTTTGGGGATTTTGGAATAACCCCATCTCTCGGTGTATCTATCACCCCTACCTTGTCTGCTGAATGGCTATATCCCAGAGTGGTATGGGGTGGCATTTGGGGTCTGTTTTTTATTCTTCCTTTCCTACCATCAAAGCTGTTGTTGAAAGGAAGCATCTTGAGCCTACTCCCCACGGCGTTCCAGCTTTTTGTTGTTTTTCCTGTGATGGCCGGTAAAGGTATGGCAGGACTTGAGCTGGGGGCGCTTACCCCAATTTTTGTAGTATTTTTTAATTGGATCTGGGGGATTGTTACCGCGCTCACCATAAAGTGGGCTGAGTAATTCCGCTTGGTTCCTTTATTGATAGGTTTACATTAACAGGATTCTCTTGGCGGCTTTCAAGCCCCGGCTGGTCGTTGTTGAAGGCCCCTCCAGCCAGTGATCAATAATGCGGTAAGCAAGTTCGTGTCTTTGCGGGCCGCTTCTACTCTCAGTTAATTCCCCCAGAACCCAGTGATTGTGTGCTATCCAGGTATCCCGAGCGATAGATCGAATTTGTGGGTCTGCCTCGCAGAATAGGGGCAGTGCCGTGCTGAGATTGCTGGGTTGTTGTAAGGTCTCCCTGCTAATAGGTGGTTGCCCTTGGGCTTTCCACCAGTCTCGGGCGCCTTCGGGGTCGTGTCCAAAACGTTGTTTGAAAGATTGGGTGAATGGGCTGAGGAAGGGCCAGTTGCCCCCTTTTACTATCCGCTCAACGATTTCTCTGGTGGTTGCCCGGTCGCCAAAATTCTCCGGATCGTAGAGCACACGGTCTTTAGCTGCGGCATGTATTGGGCTGGTGGCATCGGCGGTAATCTGGGTATTTGCCGGCAGGGCAGCTGCGGCAATCGGCAGCAGTGATGGAGCACCGAGTCCGAGGCAGTGGAATCTTTGCAAGGGTATGTTGTGATCCTGGTAGCCATCTGTAATGCCTTTAAGCACTTGTGCCAAGCGCACATAACGGCGTGGTACAGGCCTATCCAGTTTGAAAGAGGCTCGGTTGAGCACAAAGAAGTCTGTCGCATTTAAATCCCCGCAAATACTGGCCAGTCCTATGGCAGCTGAACGCACCCCGCTTTGTGCGGCTAGCCGACCGGCGTCCCGGCCGGTGTTGTAATCCATTGCGCTTAGTACTGCATAAACAGTCAAGCCCTGGCTTAGTGGGTGTTCAGCGATTTTTTCCCATAGTCTCAGGCTCTGACGATTGCGCGCGGCGATACGCTCTGGTCGCCAGCCGGTAATTTCCCGCTCCAGGTCCAAAGCCACCAGGCAGGTAGTGGCAAAGTCCTCCTGAGCGATCAGGTGGGTGGGGTGCATTAACAGCTGGCGCTGCAGCAGGAGATTGGTATCAATGCTATTTGAACGCTCATTACAGTTGGCCAGTACTCTCTCCGCCAGTGTATCTGCCAATATGCGCAAATCTTTTGGGACTTCATTGCCGCGGGGCAGTTGACCCAGTTGACGGCGCAGAGCTTTTACCCGCAGGGTTACTTGTCGGGCTTCTTCAGAGAACTGCGAGATGACCGCATCAATCAGTTGTTTGGTGCCGTTATCGGCAAGCAGGGGCAACCCTCTGCGGCGCACTTCTGCCGCCATTTGCAGATTGGAATTGGTAATCCGGTGGGCAGATAGCAGGTAGCCTTCGGCGGTAATCATATGGTTGGCAAAGGCATCCAGTGTCTGCCGGCGTAAATTGGCGATAAATCGCATGCTGGTCATTAGCCAGTAAAAGTCTCCTCAAATCAGTGCGTGGGAGCAGGCTTTGTATTCATCGAGTAGTGCGTGGGCTACTTCCAGCTCAATTTCGAGCTCCAGGGCTATCTGTTCGAACAGGTCCCAGGCAGCGAGCACGTCTGGGTGAGTTTCAATGCACTCGGATACTGCGTGATCCATTGGCTCTATGGGAAAATCCATTTCATCCTTTTGATGTAAGTTGGGCAGGCTGGGTATCGCTGTCTCCAGGCATTCGCTGCGCACTGTCTCTTTGGCGGCGTGCCACTCCGCTTTTGCCAGCTGTGCCATCGCCAGAAGTACATCTAATTCCGCAATCTGGTCGTGGACTCTGTCCAGTTCTGTCATGCATCCATCATCTGGTGGCATAGTAGCCCTCCTACGGACGAATTAGGGGCGTAAATAGTAGCTCTCCGGCCCCCAAGGTGGCCTCAGAGTGCTCATCAACTTGGTGGGCACCAAGAGACCAGTAGAGATTGGCGTTGCTACGCCAGGGCTGGAACCAACGGTTGGCGAGCCTTATAAAGCTTACTTCGAAGCTGGACTTACCAATCTCGGCCAGGGCCAGGGAATCGACCTCAACGGCGGGTTTACCATCGAACAGGCTTGAGTGATGTCTATAAGTGCCACTGAGTCTGCAGAAAGCTCCTGGACAAATACCGGCATGTGGTAGGTGAGCAAAGCGTACCACGGCGTTTGCCTCGGCATTACTGGAGGGATCTTTCAATATCAGGTGGCTTAATAGCATGCCGCCCTCCTGAGGTGGGGAGGTGACCTCTTCGACAAAGCCCCTGATTTCAACAAACTCTCCCTCTGGACCGGCTTCTAGCTTCGATAGTTCTATATTTTTACCGTTGGGAAGCGTTGTCGAAAAAGGCATGGTGTAGATATTTTTCTGAAGGTTTTTGATCTCTCTATCGGAATTAAGGCCCTCGCAACCAAGCGCAAGTCGATAACAGGCAGCCTGACTAGCGATGGCGATGCGGGTGAGAAAGTGCGCATCCACCGCGAGATCGCCAAGCCTCTCCGCCAGGCCGCCACTACCACGTCGCAATAATTCGGTGATTGTGTTGTGTATTACAGCTTGAGCGCTTGCGAACTGGGGGAGTTTGCTCTCAATATCTCCGGCCAGAAACAAGCACGCCTGTTTGATCTCCACTGATTTTCCAAGAAGTAGGGCGCTGTAAATATGCTTGTGACCACTTTTAAGTAGGTTGGAAAATACTTTTATAATCGTTTTAATGGAATGTATATTGCGCTTGGAAAAGTCGGTACTAGCTGCTTCAGTATCTAGAGCAATATTGAATTGAGCATGTGTTAGCGCGAGTAGCCCTCGACTTAGGCACATGATGACAGCATCAGCGGCACTGTTTAATCTCAGGGCCATTGAAGATGTATTTTCTGGAAAATAAGCCTTTAACAAGTCTATATTTTTTATCTCCCCATTAGCTAATCTGGCCATGGATTCCTGCAGGTTAATTCTCTCGTCCAGGCCTGCAATTTTTTTGCGTAAACGCGTGAGAGTCTGTTCTGAGAGCTTATTACCAGCTAATTCTTCTGCTTTAACGAGAATCTTATTTAACCGATCTTCGGGGTCCATGCTGCGAATTCGCCGCTCAAGGTTTTCAGACCATTGGTTTCGACTCTCACCAATAGCAATGCCACGCAGCACAAACAGAAACTCTAAACCCATACGGTGATGCAGAGTGTGCAGATAGTTGGTGCTTTCTAAGTGGCCTTGAAGATTGCGATACTCACCATAGCCCAACCCTATACAGAGTCGTGCCTGTTGGTCTAGTTCTTTCCATGAGTGAGATAATATCGGCTGTTGAAGAGTCAGGGCCTCGCGAAAGAGTTTCAACAATTCAGTAGGCTGTTTGTTAAAGGCAGGGAGTAAATCAAACCGGGCACGCTTTAAAGCATCTTTGAGTGGGTAGGGGCTTTCATTGGCCATTGGCATCGGTGTCTCCTGGATGCGATGGGTGGCTCAATATTTACTATTGGCGGAATTGCAACCTTTTCTATTTGGCATGTTATTAAGCATAGTAAATTGTTGAGCGGATATACTTTCGGCGGCTTATTTGCTTTGATGCTTACTTGGGGTTGGGGCTTATATAAAGATAGGTCGGTCTGATTAAGTTTAAAATTTTAGGTTTTCAGGGGGTATTTTAAAAACCCTTTAATTCAACGATTTTATTGGATTGAAAAATGGGTGCGGTATTTATAGTTCTATAGGTCTGAGCATATGAGCTTCCCGTCAGGCATACTGTTGAGAAATCCATCCCTTATTTCAATTTTCACTGGTTATTGAGGTGCTCATTGCGCTGGGTTTGGCGCTCTTTATTTGAGATGTGAATATAAATTTATTTCTATTTCCGATTCATTATAAGGGGTGGCATATTGGTTATAGTTAAAGCTTGCTATATTGGGCTGCGCCTTAATCAAGGTGTTTCTTGGAGATCTCAGGTTTCATCTTAAATATTCATTAAGAGAGAAATAAATATGTCACAGGTAAGTGATGACGTAGATTTGGTGGCGGAGAAAAGTTCCAGTCCAGTGGTGGTGAAACTTTCATTAGCAAAAGCTTTCAAGCATAGTGCTCAATCTATTCGCGAAACTCAGAATACGTACAAGCAGAATGTAGTTGCAATAAACACTCTGGTGACTAGCGTTTTGTCCTCAAGCTTGCCTACCTTAAATCGAAATCCGCCGGATTGGAGTGAGTTTGTAGCGGCCTATACACAGGCCAATACCGACGCGCTCGATTGGGTAAATAATGTACTGGCCAGGCTTCTGGATGTGCCCAGTGAGGTGCAAAGTTACAACGGTATTATCAGTCAGTTGTTGCAGGATGCTTTAACCCAGGCGAATACACTCAATAGTGACCCAGGTAATACATCGGCTCTTAATATATTGAAGAACGACCTGGATTCAATCACCTCTCAACTGGGTATTGTTTCGACCTTTATCAGCGGCGCAGTTCAGGCAATTCAAGGTTTTCAGGATAAATTGCCTGATATGGCGACTCAATTGCAGTCAATTGCCGATAAGTCTGTTCAGGATGCGCAGGCTGATGAACAGCAAATTGCTGATTTAAAGAAAGAAATAAAAAATCTTCAGGCAGATATCAAATCACTGACAACAAGTATTGTTGCTCTTGGTATTGCGGATGCTACGGCTATTTCTTTGGGTACTGTCGCTTCTATAGTAGCCTTCCCTGAAGGCCTGTTAACCTGGTTCGTTATGGGGCCAGTGGCTGCAGTGGCAAGCACCTTTATTGCATTGGATGCTGCCAAAATTGTTGCAGACCAAAAGAGCATCAAGGCTAAGCAAGCAGAAATGAATCTGGTAACTGCAGATGTATCAACTCTTCAGATGTTGTCGCAAAGCTTTGGGCAGCTCGCTGAGGAGACCCAGCAGGTAGAAGATAATTTGCAGGCTGTATTGCAAGAGTGGCAAACTCTTGAAAGTGATGTATCTGGAGCCATTAGTGACATTCAGACAGCCATTTCTGACGAGGAGGGCGCTAACTTCTCGGCCGTAATCAATGACCTCAATGATGCGATTACTGAATGGGATGATGCCTATTCCCAGGCGGGCAGCTTGTATCTTGAGCTTAATGTGAATGATGCAGATCTGACAATTGGCATGAGCTCAGATCAGGTTCAGTCTGCTTTTGCCGGTGGCAATGCGGTTGGAGTAATTCAGTACTACAACAGCCTCTAGAAATAGATAACGCAATATTGATTCAAAGGCTTATTTCGAGGGAAATAAGCCTTTTTTATTTATCAATTAAAAAATCTATCTATTTTTCCTGCTGTTATGCTTAGGGTTATGAGGAGTTGGCCTCTACTCTTCGTAACGGATTTCAGTAATAAAATAGGTCTGCCATTTTTCCCCCTGACGAATATCTATCTCATCGTCGAGTCTGCGCCCTAGCAATGAACGAGCTACGGGAGAATCCATAGAGATCAGGCCGGCTTTTACATCAAACTCATCTGGGCCAACGATTCTGTAGCTTATGACTACACCTTCTTCATCTTCCAACGTGACCCAGGCACCGAAGAAGACTTTTTCACGGTCTTCAGGCACTTGATCTACTACGGTGATTTCCTCCAGGCGTTTGGTCAAAAAACGCACACGGCTGTCTATTTCACGCAGGCGCTTTTTACCGTAGATATAGTCGGCATTTTCCGAGCGATCGCCCAGCTTAGCGGCATCACTTACCGCCTGGGTGACTCTGGGGCGCTCCTCCTCCCATAGATGCTTAACTTCGGCGCGCATACGTTGCGCGCCCTCCGCAGTGATATAGCGGGAGCCGCGCGGGCGCGGTGGTCTCCATCTTCCCATGGTATTAATGGCTTCCTCTAAAGGTTTGGGATGATTGATTACAGATTCTCAATAGTAATTCCGGGGCCGGCTTCAGCCAGGGGAAAATTGAAAATACGGCTGTAAAATTCCAGCTCTCCCTCCAGGGCCATTTTGATGCTGTCTCCACTACGGAAGCCGTGCCCTTCATTGGCAAAGGTGATATGGGAAACCGGAATACCGCGCTCTTTCAGGGCTCTCACCATAGTTTCCGCCTGGTTTGGTGGTACTACCTTGTCTTCCAAACCTTGGAAGAAAATCACCGGACAACTCAGTTGCTCCACATGATGAATAGGAGAGCGTTGCTGATAGATTGCTTCGGCGGATGGCCAGGGGCCGACTAATTTGTCCAGGTAGCGGGATTCAAACTTGTGAGTGTCTTTAGCGAGACTGCTCAATTCACCGATTCCATAATGACTGGCCCCGGCTTTGAAAGTGTTGTGAAAAGTCAGTGCTGCTAACACGGTATAACCGCCTGCGCTGCCACCCTTGATCAGCAGCCGCTCCGGATCGGCCAAACCCTGATTGACCAGGTATTCGGCGCCTGCACAGACATCTTCCACATCATAGATGCCCCACTTATCGGTAAGGCGATCGCGGTACTCGCGGCCATAACCGGTGCTACCGGAATAATTTACATCCAGAATGGCGAAGCCGCGGCTGGTCCAGTACTGTACTTTCAAATTGAGGCCGGCAGAGGTGGCTCCAGTGGGGCCGCCATGGCTAAAAACAATAAGTGGGGGGTTTTCGCCTTCTGGTGCCTTGAAGTCCGGGTTGTGCGGGGGATAGTAAAAACCGTGTACCTCTCGCTCATCGACATTGAAAGTAATGGCCTGGGCGCTGGAGAAGAGTTCGGCAGCCAGTGAGCGTTTGTTACTGCTGGCGATTGTCTCAAGGGCCTCACTTGCCAGATCAAAAGTGATTATTGCAGGGAAGCTGTCTCTTGCGGCGGCAATCATAATCGCTTTGCCATTTTCACAGCGCAGGCTCTCGATATCACAGTAGGGCTGCTGGATCAGCTGGTGTTCACCAGTAAGGGTATTTACGCTGGCCAAATACCAAAGACCATTCTCGGTGTAAGTACAGAGAATTTCCTCTGTACTGATAAAGCCATAAGTGGACATTCCAAACACCCACTGCGGTGTGGCGAATTCAGCCTCTTTTTTCCATAGCGGAGTATCTTGCCCCAGCTTGTATAAATTCCACCAGTTGTTGCGGTCAGAGACATAGTAAAGCTCCCCCTGCGGTGACCACTGGGGTTGGAAGATGGATTCGTTATCTCCACCGGCCACTTGAGTGATCTCAATGGCCTCTCCTTGCTCACTCAGAGTGGCCAGGCACAGTTCGGTGCCATCCCAAGGCAGGTTGGGGTGATGCCAGCGCAAGAAGCTCAACTGGTCTCCGCTGGTGTTCAAGGTGGGGTTTGAGTAGAAGTCTGCGCCTTCAACCAAAACCCTTGGGGGGGTAGTCAGCGGAGACTGTAGGTCGATGGCGATAATTCGCGCACGTGCTTCCTGACCCTGAGCGTGGCCGCTGTCGTCTTCTTCAATACAAATCAGACGATTTCTTTTTGTGTCGAGGTGCAGGTCTGCATAGCGGGATTCACTTTCTGGAGTAATGGCCTCAGGCAGGTCGCTACCGATCTCCATCCGGTAAATACGCTGATCTTCCGCAAGTACAAAGTACAGGGTGTCGCCGTGGACAAGGTAGCTACCACCGCCATATTCGTGCGCCTTGGAACGAATACTCAGCGGGGTGGGGGTGAGATCGCACCGGCCATTTTGCGGGCAATACTGCACCAGAACATTACGCCCCTTTTCTGAAGGACGCGACTCTAACCAGTAGTAACGCCCATCCACCAAGCTGGCTTCCGCCAGGCGAACACTGCCTTCAACCAATAATTCTGCGTTGATTGCAGATTTCCAGCTGCCATAAGGGGTGGAATTTGTTATGGAGTGATCACTCATCGGATACCGGTTCCCTAAATTAGATTTTTTTGCATTCTGCCGGGCCTGTTTTAGCGATACAAGGTGCCTTTTTACGGGTTAAAGCCTGTGTTAGTCTTTGGTGACCAAGCAAGCGCTTGGTGGCGGGGTTTGATACCTCCTTCATTAACCCCAAAGTATGGATGCGGCTCAGGGTATTTCGCGCACGGATGAGGCGCAGGTACTGAGAGCATGGCAATCAGCGGAATTCGGCAAAGCCTAGTGTGCCGAACCTAAAGCGGCCCAAATAAAGATAATTCAGGAGAGCCTGCGATGTCCGATGAAGTGGTAATCACCTGCGCCCTAACCGGGGTGCTCACCAATCCGCAACAACACCCGGTTCCGGTAACGCCGGAACAAATGGCAAACTCAGCCCGTGAAGCCTTTGATGCCGGGGCTTCGGTAATGCATGTACATTTTCGGGCTCAAGAGCCGAGCAAGGGGCATCTTCCCAGCTGGGAACCGCAAGTGGCGTTGGAAATTGCCGATGCAATCCGGGCTAAGTGCCCCGGAGTTATTTTAAATTTTTCCACCGGCACTATCGGTCGGGACCAGCGCGGACCTCTCGAGTGTGTGCGCGCAGGTAAGCCGGAAATCGCCGCCTGCAATGCGGGCAGCTTGAATTACTTAAAAGCCCGTTCCAACGGTACCTGGGCCTGGCCGCCGATGGTGTTCGATAATCCGGTAGACAAGGTGGAGGAGCTGCTGGCGGTATGTCGTGAAACGGGTACCAGGCCTGAGTTTGAGTGCTTTGATGTAGGTATTGTCCGCTCCGTTGGTATGTATGCCGATGTGGGTATGGTAGATAAGCCCAACTATAACCTGGTGATGGGGGTGGCTTCTGGTATGCCAGCGGATCCCGAGCTGTTGGAGTTGCTGCCTAAATATATGCGTACAGATAGCTTGTGGCAGAGTACTGTGATTGGGCGCGAGGAAATCTGGCCGGTGCACCGCAAGACCGCGGAGCTGGGCGGCCATTTACGCTCTGGAGTAGAGGACACTTTCTATTTGCCCGGTGGCGAGCGCACCTCTGGTAATGGCCAGTTGATTGAGGCTTTGGCCGTGATCGCAGAAGAGTGTGGTCGTAAGGTGGTGTCTCCAGAGCGGGCGCGGGAAATCTTCTGCTAATTCTTTTCAGTGCATAGACCAGTGGGCCCTCAGTGTCACTGGTCTACCTCTCAGAGCCCACCTTCTGTCGATTTTTCCCCTTTTTATGCCTGCTCTATCTTGCTTGGGTGCCAAGAGCCGAGAATCCTTTTCGCCTCCCTTTCCAGCCGGTCTGGATTTTTTAAGCGCCGTAGAACCAAGTGATTCTTACTTTTCTTGCAAAAGGTCCGTTTGGTTACCTACCCGTTAGCACTGTAGAGGCTGCTAGTCTTTAGTGGGGATAGCCGTTTCCAGCGGTTGATCTATGCATAAATATAGGCTGTGCCAGGGAGCGGTGGATGCAAGAGTTGTTGGACCGAATAATCAAGGCGATTGATTGGGCCAACCGGCTTTTGTGGGGGGGGATTGAAGGGCAGTGGTGGCTCGGTGTCCTGATTATCGCTTTGCTGCCTATTGGCCTTTACTTCTCCATTCGCAGCCGCTTTATTCAATTCCGCCACTTTGGTCATATGGCGATGGTAATGGTGCGCGGTATTCATAAGGATCATCCGGGCTCAATTTCCGCGTTTCAGGCGTTTGCCACCAGTGCCGCAGCACGGATTGGCACCGGTAGTTTGGCGGGTGTTGCCGTGGCAATTACTGCTGGGGGTCCTGGGTCGGTTTTTTGGATGTGGATGGTGGCTTGGCTCGGTATGGCCACCAGCATGGTCGAAAATACCCTCGCGCAAGTTTATAAAGAGAAAGGTGAGCAACCTGGGACCTTCCGTGGAGGACCGGCTTACTACATCAAAAAAGGCCTAGGCCCTAACTGGAAGTGGCTTTCAGTAAGTTTTTCCATCTTCTTACTGATGTGCTACGGCTTTGTCTTCAACTCCATTCAATCGAACGCTATGGCCACGGCCCTAAACGACGCCTGGGAAATCAACCCCATGCTGGTCGGGATTGTGGTAGCTGTGATTGCGGGCATTATTGTGTTTGGTGGTATCCGCTCTATCGCGCGCTTTGCCGGAGTGGTGGTGCCTTTTATGGCTATCGCCTATTTAACAGTGGCGTTTATGGTTTTGCTGATGAACCTGGGGGAGTTGCCCAAGATTCTGGGTATGATATTAAGGAATGCTTTTGGACTGGAACAGGCTGGCGCAGGAGCCCTGGGGGCGGTAGTTTCCAATGGAATAAAGCGTGGGCTATTTGCCAATGAGGCGGGGCTTGGCTCTTCACCGAATGTGGGTGCAGCAGCGGATGTTAAGCATCCACTGGTGCAGGGCTATGTGCAAATGGCTTCCGTTTTTCTGGATACCATTGTTATCTGTACCTGTACCGCGGCAATTATTCTAGTTGCTGATGTGTATATGGTGGGCAATGTGGAGGGAGTTAAATTAGCTCAGGATTCTCTGTCTAGCGTGGTGGGTTCCTGGGGAAGTGGTTTCGTGGCGTTTGCACTGCTGTTTTTTGCCTTTACTTCGATTATTGGTAATTACTATTACGGTGAAACCAATATTTTTTATCTTTACCATACTCCCACTTCTATATTTTGTTATCGGATAATTTTTTTAATTTTTATCCTGTTTGGCGCCTGGGTTTCTTACAGTGGAAGTACTGAGAATTTTACCTTGCTCTGGCGCATGGCAGATGTGGCGATGGGATTTATGGCCTCTACCAATATATTGGCTATTACCTTGCTCTCCGGTGTCGCTTTCAAAGTGCTGGGAGACTATGAAGCACAGCTTAATCAAGGAATTAAGGAGCCGGTGTTTGATGCGAGAAAATACGATATTAAAGGGATAGATCACACAGTATGGGATCGGAATTGAGCTCGCTGCCCACTGAGTTGTGAGCACTGGCTTTGTGGGCAAATTGAATAAAAAGTTGTATTAGAGAGTAGGCTTTTGAATTGCCAGATAAAAAATAAAGCCAACCTGCACCATGGCCAAAAGAGCCGCAATGATGCGTGTGCGTTGAGGCATGGATTGGCGCAGTGCGAAGAATCCGGCAATCACATAACCGAATACCAGTGCAACCTTTACCGCAAGCCAATGAAAAACAGCCGGATTCCAGCTTCCGATAACAACCAGCGCTACAGCCGCAGATAACAGCAGGGTATCATTGGCATGGGGCATCCAGCGGAGGAAGGTTTTTCTCCAGTGAGGCTTTCCTGAGAACTCCAACCCCATTCGCAACAGAAAAAGAGAGAGGCTAAGTACTGCGGCTGTGATATGGGTATGCTTAATCAGTGTGTAGGTAAACATCTATAGAGCTAAAGGGTTGTTTCAAATTAAATTTCTTAGTCATGGTGTAAAGGTCACCAAGTTTGCTATGAGCGCAACTAGAGCCACTGCTGATAATAGCGGCTCATCGAGATTCTGTACATCAAAAAGATAGAAGAGTATTTTTCTGCGTAAGTAATTGAGCCCTATCCATATTCAATATTTGTCAGTTATTGATAGAGGGGCAACCGGTTCCATGTTGACATTTGGATAAGTTGCTGGTGAGTTGCTTTCCGGTAATGTTCTCTAAGGCTTACCTCTATTTCTTTTTAATCTTGGAGTGTTTGTTGCGTTCCTGATACAAGATTATGTAAGGGTCTGAGGAGATAAGAGGCCTTTATTAAATTTTAAAAAATTCAACCTAGTAGATACAGGGTGCCAAAGATATTTGTTTGAGTGATCAGTGAGCTTTTGCAAAGCAACTTGCTTTCAAGAGATTCTTTGACTTAACGATTCAGTCCTGTTCCTATCGCACGGTTACAGTTAGCCTACAGCTGTTTGGTGGATATTCTTGAACTCTCTCCCATGGTGAGTAGACTGAACAATTCGAAATGGCCGGTAAATACGAGTGTTACTCTAGAGGCGGTGAGAGAAATTGTTTACGGCTTAGTGAAAGCTATTTTTCTTAAAGGATATGTCGATATGCTAAAGGCAGAGTATCGTGAGCGCGGCCCTGTGCCGCAGGATGTGATTGAGGCGGTTCCGTTTAATGAGCCGGAACTGGAAGAGGGGCAGGTATTACTGGAAATGCTGGCTACACCTATCAACCCCTCAGATGTACTCACGCTGACCGGTGAATATGGCATGTTACCGCCTCTGCCTGCCATTGGCGGGAACGAAGGTGTTGCCAAGGTAGTTAAGCAGGGTCCGAATGTGTCAGGCCTTGATATTGGCCAAACTGTTCTGTTGCCCGTTGGCAGTGGCACCTGGGCCACGCACATGGTGGCAAATGCTAAGGGACTTATCCCTCTGCCGAATGAAGTAGACCCCATACAGCTATCGATGATTACCATTAATCCCCCAACGGCCTATCTCCTACTCAGTGAGTTTGTCGATCTGAAAGAGGGAGACTGGGTGATTCAAAACGCAGCAAACTCTGCGGTAGGAACTTATCTGACAAGTCTGGCAAAAATTCGTGGTCTGAAGGTAGTCAATGTAGTTCGCAGATCCTCACTGATCGAGCCAATGCTGGAAGCCGGTGCCGATGTGGTGCTGGTAGATGGTGATCAGGAAGGGGAGAGCCTAGCCAAGAGAGTTAAAGCTGCAACCGCAGGTGCTGAGATTCGCTTGGGTATAGATGCTGTTGGAGGAATGGCTACTGCTAGGCTGGGTGAAGCCCTTAGCGAAGGTGCCACATTGGTTAACTATGGTGCCCTGAGCGGTGAACCATGTCTGCTCGCTCCAGGGGTGATTATCTTTAAGGATATTACTGTACGCGGATTCTGGCTGGCCAAGTGGTTTGCAAATGCTTCACCTGAGCGGCAGCAGGAAGTTTTTGGAACCATTACGAGCCTCGTTGCCCAGGGTAAGCTTTCTGCACCGATTCATGCAACTTATCCCCTTAGCGAAGTGAAGGAAGCCGTTAAAGTTGCTGCGGCAGGTGAGCGTAACGGTAAGGTTCTTCTAATTGGTGAGTCGCTACACGTTTAACTTACAAGACATCTTCTGGTAAGAAAAACGTCACACTGACTTATAGGTGCCCTTTTAGGGCACTCTATAGTAGGAGTTGCGGGGTAGCTTATTAACTTCAGGCTATCCCTATTTTACACTCTAATCAGCTAGTTAATTTTTCACCGGAGAAAATAAGAATCTGTAATTTATAATTTTCGTAAATAATAATGTGTAAATATGTAATCTGCTCTAGGTAAGCCCGCTAATTAAAATACTTTACCAGCCGCTCAGATCTTCTGTATCTTCTCCCCAGGAGCTTGTAGTCACTCGCTCTATAGTACCGGTAACAACCTGGCTGCCTTTTTCCATTTTGGTAATCTCCAGGTTATCCATAAAGTCCCATAAAGGAGATTTGCTAATGCGCAAGGCTTTTTCGCTGGGAATATGATATGGAGGCCAGAACTGGTCTGGTGTATATGCGATATGCAAAAGGTGTTTGTCTGACAAATTAGTATACAAATTAAAACACCAATTTAGGCCTCTGTTTCCATCAATTATTTCGTACCAGTTCCTTCCCTTGAACATATACTCCTGGATCTCATCGGGACTCCAGGCACTAAAGAAATCCTCGCTTCCGAATTCTTGGAAGTGATCTAGGTTATTTTTATGCTTTTTGAATATAAATTGCATTAACTGGTTTTGATCAGTGAGGTCGAAGATTCCAGATTTGGATGGGTCCCGTATCTGGATCACTCGGATCTCGAAGCAAGCGGTGCCAACAATCCAGGCATCGTCCGGCCCAACATCTACACTGCAGCCGACATTGATTGAATGCAATTCAAACCAAATATAGGGGCTCTTATTGTCCCAAAGTGGTTGTCCACCATAAAATCTTGGATAGCTATCCTCTTTGTCGATAGGTGTAGTATATGGGGCATAACGGTGCTCCCCATAAGTTTGTAGCTCCAGTCTCCCAGTAAATGACAGGTGCCAGTCGCCTAAGTCGTAGTGGTGTACGGGTAGCGCATCAAAGGGTAACCAGTAAAGATCATCAAGTTGCTCAATAGTAGGGCGGCTTAAGTCCAGTGAATCTATCTGGGCCATACTCAACTCCATCCATCTTTGAAGTTTCTTACAAATCTTATAGCCGCGTCTGAGAAAGTACGATTATTGTCAATACTATTTATATATTTGTTTTGATAATAATTGCTGCCCCCCTGTATCATTTTGTCGAACTCAGACCAAGGTGCATCCATTTTCTGCAGACCAATCACCGCGTTATCTCCATCCTTTACTTGGTGCACCTTACTGGCTATATCATCCAGGCTATGCCTGTAACTGGTCTTTTTCGTCTGTGCACCTACGGCTTCAATTTCCCGCATCAAAAGCCCTAGATTCTCTCGTGGGTTGACAAAATAAAAACAGTGCTGCTGTAGCTTTTTTCCTCCGGCTATCTGGCTAAACTCCTTCAAGGTGCGATGGAGCATCTTGGCACCTTCTCCGAAAACATACCAATGATACTTTAAGGTTTGATCTCTCTCATCCCAGGGCAGCGATTTATATAACAGGCGGGCAAGCTCTCGAGGTCCGGCGTCTGGTCCAGAGAGTTTCTGAGTTGCCGTTTTCCAGATTCCAAGCTCATCGACGAGATAGCTTGGAGCATAGTAGAGCGAAAAACAGTCGTTTAGTTGCTTTTGGTTTGCATTTCCTGTGGTCTTTAAGTAGTCACCATATGCTTTTGCGCTAGTACGGGCACTGTAAGCCGTACCATTAAATACTGCGCCAATTGCCCCAATTACTGTAGGAATAGTGTCATCTTTAATCGTGCTTAGCTTCCACTCATTATTCTTAAAATTTGATAGATAGAAGCCTGCCGGTAGAGACTCTCTACCTGATTCTCCATTGGCTCGCTTAAGCTCTGTGATATAAACACCAGGGCCTCTATTATGACTATTGCCCTCTTGATACACGGTATAGCTAACCTGTACAGCTCCTATATTTTCGCGGTGTTGAAAGCCATTAGTTTGGTTACTTTCGGAGGTGATTCCAGCAGCGGTACTGCTGAGCTGATTCATTTGGTTTGCCGTTTTTCTGCCCGCCTCCGAGTTGATATCGATCAAATCAATAAACCGAGGAAGCAGTTTCGGATCAATAAAGACAGGCTTTCCATTTTGTCCTTTAGTGGTTTCGTGGAAAAAGATAAAGCCTGTGTAGTCAATATTGTGAGGGTTAGTCATATACTCTCATCCCTGATAGTCGTTCACCATAGCGCTAAGGCGCTAAATCCATTGCGCGATCATATCATGGAGTGACTTGATATCTGCCAATCTAAACTACTGCCGATAAGGGTTTTTATGTGATTTATTTCACATAGAGAGAATGTGGTACGTGTGTGATATTTTGAGGTTGTGGGTGATGAGATTGAGAATCTTGCTTAGGTGTAATTGGCTGTAATTATCTGTACTGAGAATAACCTTGACATAGTTATCTGAGAGGAGGTTGGGTGTGTCCTTATTGGTTAAAGCTGTTGTTGGATTGCTTGATTTTCTGCAGTCTTAGCGTTTTTTTTGTGTTTTGCGATACGTATTTTTGCGACCCACAAATTATTTCCTATTTTTTTCTTGCAGAGAAAATTTCTGTAAAAACTTGGTTTACTGTTTACTGCAAGTCCTATTCTTTTTTCTTTTTTTCGCTTTATAGAGGTTTGGAGGGGGCAGTTGAGGTGATGCTCTTCAGTGAAGTTGTTGGTCTGGATTTTATGGTTGGCTCTTAAATCCAGTTTTTTGAATTCATTATTTGGGTAAGAAATACAGCCCCCTTTGTATGGTTTTATTTCTCTTTTTGGCTGGTGATTTCAGTAAAAAATATAAATTATTTTAGCTATGTTGAGTGAGGGGCTTGGTCTGTTTTCCAGGTGCGGATATAAGTATGGGCTTATGTGCGGGTCAACTGTATGCTTTATAAGGGTTGGCACTATTAGCATGAACATGGCGTATTTGATGTCTAATTAATTTTTTTGGGGGCTTTCCTGTCAGATAAAAATAGAAGCTTTTGTTTCTTATGTGCCTATCCAGCCAACCAAATTTGGTTCCATTCTATGATTTGATTATTTGTTTGATTAATATCTAGAGGTTCCGACTTGGAATGTATGCCTTTCGCAAGGCAAAATAACAATAAAGCCACTATAGTGACACAGGTATATCATGACAATAAAAAAACAAATGATCAAATTATCCCTTTATGGGCGGCTAGTAATTCTTATGGTGGGCCTTTTTCTAGTTCCCGGCGTCAAGTCGACAACAACTCAGGGTGTTATACAGCTGTCCCTGCAAGAACAGTTAGATAAAGATGTGCCTTTCAACCATTCGCAATGGGTGGGTACCCACAACTCTTATAATGCGCGGGAGTGGGACAGTGCCTACTGGGCGGATCCCAATCAGGATATTTCAATCTTTGATCAGTTAAACTCCGGTGTGCGTGAGCTTACTTTAGATGTCGGCGATTACGGAACATTTTTTGGGGAGAATCAGCTGCGGTTATGTCATGGTGTCTGCTTTGGTGGTGAAAAAAAGTTTCGCCGTGGGCTGGAAAGTATTGTTCGCTGGTTGGAAGAGGGGAATGTTCAGTCAGTCATATTGTTGAAACTTGAAATAAATTCTGATCATTATGGCCAGATAGCCAGTCAGTTACGTGCTGAGTTAGGAAGCTATCTTTATGAGGCGAGTTTATCTGGAGGGGGATCTAATCGTTGTGCCGGTCTGCCGGTGGATTCCTTGAGTAAGCAGAATGTGTTGGATTCTGGAAAAAATATAGTCGTTGTAAATACGGATTTAATCTGTCCACAATCAGGGAGCTTTAGGTCTGTGGTACATCTCGGTTTGCAATATCAGGGGTTCCACAAAGACAAATTTAGTAAACCTACAGACCCCAATACTTGTGAGTTAATGACAACCTCGGCAAGCAAGCAAATGACGCGGTTACACGATCCAAGCACTCTTTATGGCATTGGTAGTGGTGGTAAAGGGCCGCAAGACAAGGAAATCACTGAGTCTAATGTAAAAAACTATCTTTCCTGTGGGCTCAATATATTTGAAATGTTCTGGTTCAATGGTGATGGTAGTGCGGGGCATCTTGAGCCCGAAGACCTACTCTGGTCTTGGGAAGGTACGGAGCCGAACAACTGGAATGGCAATGAGCATTGCGCAATTTCAAAGGCGAACGGTCGTTTTAATGATGTGGTGTGCTCCAAAAGCTATCGCTTTGCTTGCCGTGATGAAGGTGACTGGAAGATTACTGCTGCTGATGCGGACTGGTCTCAAGGAGAAGTGGCTTGTAAATATGAGTATCCGGGGTCAGTTTTTGATGTTCCATTCAATGGCTATGACAATGCACGCCTTATGAGTGCCAAGATCGGAGCTGGGGCTTCCACAGTTTGGCTAGCGTATCACGATCTAAATCAGGAAGGCCTTTGGCAAAAGGGTGTGAACAAACAATAGAATAATACTGCTGCTTCACATAGGAAGAAATCAAGGAGAGAGGTGGCCTTAATGATGAAGTAATATTTACCAAGTATTCTCGCAATTGTTGGGGGCTGGGTTTATCGCTTGTTCTTTGCCGAGAAAAGTGCAACACAGCCCCGAATTTCTATTGAATATTCTGAGAATCTACTTTGCAGGAAATTCTCCAGATCTTTCTGGCTGTCTAGGGTGTTAGAGAATATTCCTTTCTTGTTGTAGAAGGTCATTAATCGTTTGGCGATTGCACTTTTGTAAACACCTTCATGTAAAATTGTAGAGCCAAAGATAGTGCCATGATCTGAGAGTAGTTTATTAAGGTAATCTATGGCAATAAGCTTTTCTGATAGTCTCCCCGGTAAGCAGTGGAATAAATAATTAACAGAAATGGAATCAAATGGCTCTATATCATTAGGCATTTCACTCAGTACGTTTGTGTGAAATAGGATAGGTTTGTATCTTGCAACACGCTTTGCTGAGATATCCAAGCAGTTCTGGTTTAAATCCATAAGTGCCAATCTGATATGAGGTGAGGGGAAATGACATTTATCCATAAAATAGCCAGTGCCGACACCCACGTCCAAGTGGTTGACGCTTACATTTTCATCAAATTTTTGAAGAATTATTGGTGTAGGGCAGCGCCAAATAAAGCGATTTGATAAAAATAACACCCAAAAATCATATAGCCATAACAGTGTTTTGGAATATGCGGCTTGGCCCTTCCAGACTTCTTTACTTATTCTCATCATACTCTCCAAGCTACTGGGGTGGCCGATAGCTGATAAGGTTGCTCCTGATTGAGGATGTAAGCGTTTATCGTGGGAAACCCGCCAGAATCTTTTAATTGATCTCCTGAGTTTAATTATATGAATCGTACATTTGTGGCCTTTAAGGTCAGTATCCTTGCCTCGGTTTATGTCTGCGCCATCTATTGATGGATTGGTTGAACACAGTGGGATATAGCAAAACATGAAGATGTTGGTATGAAATGCTAATGGATAAATAGGTCATATCAAGGGAAAACCGATCAGTTACTCCAGGCATAAGTAGCTACAGATTAAAAAGAGTGGGGAAAATGAAGGTGAGCGATTATACGACAAACCACGCCGGTTATTGGCCGGCGCTGGTGACATATGGCGTTAAGCCTGGGTAGTGAGGTATTTCAGAATATCGATAACTTGTGCAGGGCTCTGGGCCCAGGCTTGGGCTGAACCATCGACTTCTTTCAAGGCGTGAACCAGGGATTCATCGTGTAGGGTGATGTAAGGCTTTCCCAGAGCTGCGCAGTAACCGGCATCGAATGCGGCGTTCCACTGCTTATATTTTTCTCCAAAGCGAATGATCGCCAGGTCGCAGTTCTCAATAGAGTGTTTGATTCGGACGGCATTAACCTTGGCCGATTTATGATCACGCCAAAAAGAGTTGGACTCTTCACCAAGGCCATCACCCGCCGCATCACTGGCATCGTGATCAGTCACTGCGGATGAAAAGGTGATATCTAACCCTAGATTCTTGCAACCCTCTATAATTTGGGTTCTCCAGTTAGAATGAATTTCACCGGAAAGGTACACTTTTAGCTTCATGGGGCCGCCTCTTGGGATAATAAGCACTATGTATCGTATGGTTCGGCTTATTTTACATGATGCTGTAGTGGATAGGAAAAGACACGGTATTGGCTGCAGCCTCTACAGTGAATGTAGGGCTGACCCAAAGGCCAGCACATTGAGCTTAACTTTAAAGTTAGAGTTTTTGTTTGATAAAGGTTACTTTATCAGGCGTTTTACCAGCTGGTAGCCGGGTAGAATGCATTTGGCGGAGTAACCAGTTCCCATCTACCTTCGCTAGGACGGCACTCTCCAGCCAGATAACATCCTCGCTTTTGTTTTTCTGGGTAAAGTTGGCTTTGTTCCAATAATTGACAGTCAGTAATTCGCCTTGCTGCTCGTAGTTGATGATGCTGAAGTAATTCGTTCGGGTGTAACCAGCGGGCTTAACTACATTAACTAGATCCTCTATGGTCCAGATCTCCCCATGTTCTAAAAGGATGAATGAATCAGTAACCGTACTTCTCATTGCCTGATGATCAAAATTTGACATGGCGGCAAAAAGTTTGTCGATGGTGTTAAAAGCTTCAGGCCTCTTGTCGGCATAGGAGCTGGCGGTGACGAAGAGGAGTAGCAAGCCGAAGAAAGTTCTGGTCATAATGTGTATCTCCCTATACTCATGCATTTTGATGGAAACCTGTGCAGGTCTGCAGTGATTATATCTTTGCAAAGCAATGGCCGGTCAATACTGAACTTATGTGGTTGGGTATCTTGAGCTGTATTGTTTAGGAAGGCTTCACCCATAAAGGCTCCCCTTTAATTCCTGTTATGTTTATTTGGGGGCTCGGCAGGGCTTTCGCCGGGTTGATGAGGTGGGCTTGCTAAGGAGCTACTAAGCCGGCCGGGATGCAGCTAACTCTAATATCGCCTGGCATTGAGATTCGATGGTGCTTGAGTCACAAGAGGCCTTTTTTGCACTCCATTGCAGTGCATGCCAAAGCACACATAGATATTTATAGATAAGCCGCCAATGGTAAAGGCGCTGCCTGTCATCTCCATTTGGTGGGCGATGGAGATAATTGACCAGTAGCTGTTGTTGCTCCGCAGGGGAAAATTGGTGCTCCTCAACCAAAGCGGCAAGGTCATAAAATCGATCCCCCATGGAAGCATATTCCCAGTCGATTGCGATTAGCTCCCCGTTGGTACTTTCGATCAGGTTTTCTTTGGTTAGGTCATTATGACAGAGACCGGGAGTATCATTTGCAGCCTTTAAAGCGCTAATACTGCTGGATAGTTCGCGGTGTAATTGTTTAAGGCGTGGATAGAAATCAGCTTGAGTATTAATCGATGACCAATAGCGGTCTATTTTCTGATCAATATCCAGGTGGTTCTTAACCGGCGGGAGAGAGTGAATGCTATTAAGTCGTTTGGCAAGCCGCTTCAAAGCGCTTGGGCCCTCTTTGTGCCAGGGCTGACCTTGAATAAACCTTGTTACCAAATAGTGATATTGAGGGTCACAATAGACAAGGGGAGCACAGAGCCCGGCGCGAGAGGCCTGGTTGAGGACTTGGGCCTCTGTTGCCCGGTCGAGATCCAGCGCTTGGCTAAGTGGGGAGTTATGGCGAATAACCAGGAGCTCTTCCCCTGATGAAACTAAATAGGTTCGATTGGTCTGCCCACCTGCCAAGGTCCGTATAAACCTAGGCCTGGACTGGCTCCACTGATGCCAGTCGCAGGGAATGATGTCGCTTAGGCTTTGGCTCATAGGTATAGAGAGGGCGAATTGCTACTGTAAAGCGGCGGAGGCTTGTCTTCCCGTTAAAGAGGTTAGCCCGGGCTGCTCGGCCTGATTTTGCTTATTGTAGATGGATCTCCACTGGAAAAAACCAATAACAACCAATACCACGTAGAGCAAAAAGAGGAGCGCAGTCAGGTAGAGCCCTCTATCCAGGTAAAGGTAGATGGAGGCCCCATCCACTACAATCCAGTAGATCCAGTTCTCCAAAACTTTGCGGGTCACCATGTAGGTGGTCACCACAGCTCCCAAAGTGGTGAAAGAATCGAGATAGGGTAGGGCGGCACTGGTAAAGTTATCTAGCAGATAACCGAATACCAGGGTTAGCAGGAAAACACCACTAATCACTATCAAGTGGGTTTGCAGTGGCCAGCGATGAATTCTTAAGTCTTTGTTTTTATCCTCGTGATGACGCCATTGCCACCAGCCAAAAATTGCCATGCCCAGGTAGAACACTTGCAGTGCTGATTCCATTAGCAGGCTGACATCCCAAAATAAAACTAAATAGATTGCCGTGCTGATAAAGGCAGCATACCAGCAGCTGATTTTCTCGCGCATCGCCAATAACAGGTAAGCAAGGGCGAGAACAACAGCTGCCACTTCCCAAAGAGACATGGCTTCAATTGAGGTGAGCAGAATTTCTAGGAACTCTGAGTTAAGCATGGGGTTTTGCCGGGGCTAGGTCGCCATCAATAAATTTACAAACAAAAATAGCGCGTCCAAACTGCTCATAGGATTTGCGCATTTCTATTTTGAGAACATCCATTAGCAAATCATATTCGCCAAATACCTGAGTGCTCATAGTGTTAGTGATTACTCTCAGGCCTGAATGGCTATTCAGGCGTTCAATAAAGGCTCGAATACTGGGTATGTACTCATCTTTAAGAGGGTACATGCTGATTTCTGCGGAGAGCTGCATAGCTTTTCTCATTATACACCGAGATCCAGGGGGTAACTATCCTTGGCTCTTATCTATCCAGCCCGATTAAGTCCGTGAATTATCAGATAGCTATGTATCTGATAATTCACGGGCGTTAACCATTGGCTATTTGCTAAATTACAAGGTGTCCTATTAGAAAGTATAAGTACCGGTTATCCCGGCAATACGTGGTTCACCCTGTTGATAATAAGCCTCTGAGGTATAGCCATTAACTGGGTTATTTCCGAAATAAAAGCCTCTGGTATAGTAATCCTCACCTGTCAGGTTTCTACCCCATAGAGAGACTTCCCAGTTATCAAGCCTATAGGTGAGGCGGGCGTTAACCAATTCGTAGGCCGTGGATTTTTCATTGTGGCTATTAGAGAAGTAAAACTCATCCTTGCCTTCCAATTCCAGACGCAGTACCCAGTGGGTAGTGAGATCAATCTCGGTGCCAGTGAAGAACTGATAGCTTGGCGCATGAGCGACATCACGCCCATCCAGATTTACCGGTAGTACCGTGCCGGTTTCTTTATCCTTCTCTGTATCTACGTGTGTACTGCTTATAAAGTTTTCAAACTCGGCGTTTAGCCAGCCTGCAGAAGCGAAGAGGCGCACAGTATCCGTGGCTTGGAAATTTATTTCCGCCTCAAAGCCGTAAGTTTCACCACCTGCTGCATTACCCAGGTATTCCCTAAACTTTTTACTTTCTGGATTAAAGAGTGATTGTTTGGCTTGAACATCGCTGCGGTCTTGGTAGAAAGCTGCTAGCTGCGCCTGTAGGCGGTTATCCAGCCAGTTGCCTTTGGCGCCGAGTTCGTAGTTAAGCAAATGCTCTGTATCGAACTCGAACATCTCCCTGTAAGTTTCTTCATTACCCGCGAACTCTGCGATGATCGCACCGTTCACACCCCCTGCCTTATAGCCGCGTGAAACGGTGGCGTACAGTAGCGTGTCTTCAGAATAATGATATTCCAGGGTTATATTTCCACCCCACAAATCCTCATTACTATCTGCCTTAGTGGAATAGGAATCAGAATAATCCGCGCTGCGTTTTTCCAGGCGAAGCCCGGTAATCAGGTTGAAAGCGTCGGTTAGTGTGGTGCTCAGCTGTCCGTAAACAGCGCTGTTTTTGGTATCAAACTCACTGCTAAAAAAACTGTATTCCGTGCTTGTGCCTTTAGTTTTTCCTGAAGTCTGCAGGAGGTCTTCTTGCTCATTACGATGATAAACCCCCAGTACCCAGCTAGTGCGCCCCGCAAAGAGTTTGGAGCTTTCAGTGGAGAGCAGGCGTAAATCCAGGCTGGCGTTGTCTTTGTCCCGCTGGTAATTGTCAGTTTGGCTGTATTCCAAAGGGTGAAATCCGATATAGCTCCAGTCCTCATCGTATCCGTATTCGGTATCGGAATTGGCATGGCTTAGGGTGGCTTCAAGAGTGAAATTCTCGTTACCAGACCACTGCCCAGTTAAAGCGCCAGCCCAGCTTTCCTGCTGGTCCCGACCGGGCTTGTCGGAGAGGGTCTTGCGGGTATTGTATAGAGAGAAGGCATCGTAGCCGTTATCGGCGTCAAGGTAGAAAAGGGTGAGGCCGAGTTTTAAATCGTCACTGGGAGAATAGGCCAGCTTACCGCGCAGTACGGATTCATCAATATTGTTCGTGTCATCACGACCCAGGTACTGATTTTCCATATAGCCGTCGGACTTTCGCTCGCTGGCGGCTATACGGTAGCCAAGCTGCTCAGTCAGGCTGCCGCTGCCAATGGCGGTAAGGCTGCGACCACCGTATTCACTCAACTCGGCGGAGACTTTGCCCGTTGTTTCTGAAGTGGGCGCGGCACTGCGCATATTGACCAGGCCTGCTAGGGCATTGGCACCATACAAGGTGCCTTGCGGGCCTCGTAGAATCTCGACTTGTTCTATGTCCAGGGTGTTGGCGGCCAGGCCAAGGCCTGTGAAGTCGATACCATCAATAACCAAGCCGACTGAAGGGTTTACTGGGTCGATAAATTGGCTGCGTTCACCGATACCGCGAACCTGGATAAAGCGCCCCCGTGAGGCGCCCGTAGAAAAATTGACATTAGGTGCCATGTTCAGGAGTTGGTCCAGGTTTCCAGCTCCGCGCGCCTCAATACTGCTGGTGCCAATTACACTGACACTGCCGGGTAGATCTAGCAGGTTGGTATCACGTAATTGAGCTGTCACTACCACTTCCTCAAGCCCGCCCTCCATGGGCTTAGCGGCCATTGCTAGCCCGGCGGACAGGCCAGCCACAAGGCCGATAGATTGAGCAATCGGGCGGATTGTGAACAGTTTTTTCATGGTTCTCTCTCGAATCAACACTAATGAAAGAGACCCGGAGAGCGACGAGGGGAGGGCTTTGGCACGCCTACCTATTCCTACGCCGGTATTAACCGGATCAGGTTCAAGGGTTTGCTTAAGGTGATCTTCTTGATCCCTTTGCATCTCAGGCCTTGGCCACCCCTTAGGTTTTTGCGGGCGCGATGATAGCAGATGTTTCGCCTTTTATGGGCAGGAAGGCGTTTTTGATTGAGATTAGGCCGCCTGGCTATGGGGGGCAGAAGTATTGGTATTAAAGAATATCCAATATAATTTTAGTTTTCGGTTGCCAGGCTGTGGTTAGATTTAGGGTTGGAGTAACAGTGAAAAATTGTCCAGGTTGTAATGAGAAGCCTATCTCTCTGATTGGCTGGTGTAGTGGTCTCAACTCGATAAAATGTGTCTGTAAAAGCTGCGGTTTGAATTTGTCAGCAAATTTTGTCACTTGGCTTGTACTGTTTGTCATTGTTGTAATGATGGGTGCAGTTGCTTATACCGCATTAGTTCACTTCGATGTACATTTTAAGCAGGACCGGTGGTTGCTGATTGGTTTGATCTCTATCCCAGTGCTTATCGGATCATTGCTGGGGTATTTGGTTGGTGGCTACAAGGTGCAGAAAAGGGGCGGTAAGTAGAGTAGGGTATATGTAAGTATTCATCGTGTGGTGACTTCCTACGTTGAAGGGGCTAATAGTGGCATTTCAAAGGCAGTGTCACTCACTTGAATAGTAACTTTTGTCCATTGCCCATGGTAGATTGGTAGAGAGAAATTGATGGAATTGGTAGTACAAGAAAAATTAAAAGCACTTGAAGCTGAGAAAGGTATAGAAATTTTATATGCCTGTGAGTCTGGTAGTCGGGCGTGGGGCTTTGAGTCGCCGGATAGTGATTGGGATGTACGTTTTATTTACAAGCGAGATCTTAACCACTATTTGACACTTGGGACTCCTATAGATGTTGTAGAAGTGCCTTTCGATAAGACCTTGGGGGATGAGCTTGACCTTGTTGGCTGGGATATCAATAAAACCCTGGGACTGTTAAGGGGCAGCAATCCGACATTAATCGAGTGGCTGTTTTCACCAAAAGTGTATTTCAAACGGCAAGAGGTTTTGGATGAACTTCGGAGCCAGGCACTCAAGTGTTGGCAGCCGCGGGCCTTAGCGCTTCACTATATCAGCATGGGGTTTAACTGTTATACAAAATTTGTGCAAGAAAAGGACGCTGGTGTTAAGGAAATTAAGGTTAAAAAGCTGTTATATGTAATACGCTCAATTCTGAATGCGCTTTATATAAAAAGATTTCTGTCAATCCCTCCAGTCAACTTTATGCAAATGTGCGAAGAATTACTAGAGGATGATCAAGAGGAATGGCTATTCAAGCTGATAGTCAATTTGATTGAGCAGAAAAAGGGGATGGATGAAGGCAGGTTGGTGGTTCTGGATGGTCAGCTTGATAGCTGGATTAATGCCAAACTGGATCGCGGAGTGGCTAACTCAATTGAAGAACGATCTAAATTAGATTTGCAAAGTTTTGATAAGGTTTTTCATTGGGTGCTTGGTGTAAATCCTAAGTAATATTTCTTTAAAGCTTGGGCCTGGCTGATTCAGCTTGGGTGGTGGATATTTTATTCTCGGCTTCACAGTTTTATTGTTTGCGACCTTAAGTTGGTTCATTTTTCAAAAAATCAACAAAGACTTTTGTTTTAGTTGGCATAGCTCTGCCGCTTGGAATTAGGTCGCTTACCGGTGGTCCTGGCACTACTTTTTCAGGGGGCAGTTGAACAATTTTACCATTCCGGATGGATGTAAATGGATTGGTTAAACCTCCTGTAGTTTTCTCAGTAGATATTGCTTGTATTGTAAATGCAACTCAAGCATCAAGTTTTCTTCTTTCTATTTCACAGGAGGCCAGCTTTTATCATGACTCTCTTTTAAATAATGGTTTAAAAATTTCTGGGTACCATTACATGGTCTTACAGGTGAAGGGTAATTTCCACCTTGAGGCATTTTTAAACTCATAGTATTCATTATCAGTTCATGCTGCTTTCCATATTCTTTCAGTGAACTTTAGGGAGACCCCCTGTTTCAACTTTATTCACCGGATGGAAGGAAGCATCTTATGACTGAGGCAGAGAAAAGGCAGAGAGCAAGAAGTCGCTGGAGACATTTGCGTTCTACATTGAAAACGCTGGGGCTTTTAGGTCGCTCAAGGGGAGCAAAAATGGTAGCCACTCCTTATTGGCCGGAAGTTCATCATCCCAACCACCAGGCGACCCATGGCCGTAATGGCAATGTCCGCTATCTCTCCGACCGGGATAGGCAGAAACATCTGGCCACATTTACAGGAAACATGCTGGTTATTCCTCCGCAAAGAAGGTTTGAGCTGGGTATTCTGCAAAACACTGCGGGCAACATAATTTATGTTGTGGATTCACAGCGTAATTTCTATGTCGGAAGAAAAAATTTAGGTCATTTCCATCATTCCTCATTTCTGGCTGGTGGGTCGGTGTTGGGTGCAGGAACCATTGTGCTGGGCGCTGGTTATCAAATACTTGAGGTCAATAACCATAGTGGCCACTACAGGCCGGGTGCCCGGGAATTGAAGCGGGTGGCGCTTGCTATTAGTACGCTCGGTGGGGATTTGAATCAGATACCATTTCGTGTATCGGGGGCTGGGCCCGATGTTGTTTATGGTAATGGGTTAGCACTTCTCGACGCGGCGATCTAGTTGGTTTGGTTAGTGCTTAATAGGGGGGCTGGGAAGGGCTTGGGTAGACCTCGGTTTTCTGTATATGAGATTTGTGAGGGGGTTCAGGCAAGGTATTTAATTGGGGAAATAGAAGAGGACAATGCCGGGGTAGAAGCAGTGTGCCCTTGCCTATGTGGACAGGGGCACACTCAGTCGAGTATCGACCTTAGAAGCGTCTGCGGAACATTGGCAGAGGTTGATCTACACCGGACTGATAGCTGTCCCCAAAATCCTGTAGGGATTCTCTCAGGCTGGTGAGGGATTGGTTGCCTTCAAAAGCGTAGGCGTTAAAGCCACAGCGCTGCAGGTAAGTGAGCTGGTCGCGCATAAAGCCACCCACCGCACGCAGCTCTCCTTTAAAGCCAAAGCGCTCGCGCAGCATACGGCCGGCGGTAAAGCCGCGGCCATCGGCAAATGCCGGGAAGTTAACTGCGATCAACGGAAAATTATTCGCCTCGTTGCCGATAAGCTCAGCACCTTCGTCGCTGTCTATCCAGACCCCTACTTCTGCACTGCGTTCTGCCAGGGCCTCCCGATGGGCTAACCACTGGCGCAGCGGTAGGATCAGCTTGCCGGAGGGCAGGCTATTTGGATCAATGGTTCCCTCTTCCTCCAGTTGAGGTAGTAGCTGCCAATCATTGGCGCTGACCTCACCATTGAGAATTAGCTCGGAGGGGTTGCCCGGCTGTGGGCCCAGCTTAACTGGCTTTGGCATAGACTCTCTCCTTGAAGGGCTGCAGGCCGATGCGGTTATAGGTGTCGATAAAGGGCTCTTCTGTCTGGCGCTGTTCGATGTAGAGATCGAGGATCTTGCCGATCACCCCAGTAACTTCTGCACGAGAGAAGCTGGGGCCCAGTACCTTGGCCAGACTGGCTTCGTTGGAAGCACTGCCGCCTAGTTGTATCTGGTAGAACTCCTCGCCTTTCTTGTCCACACCGAGGATGCCGATATGGCCCACATGGTGGTGACCACAGGCATTCATACAGCCGGAAATGTTCAGATTCAGATCGCCCAGGTCGTAGAGGTAATCCATATCGTCGAATTGGCGCTGAATGGCTTCGGCGACTGGGATCGACTTGGCGTTGGCCAGGGAGCAGTAGTCGCCGCCGGGACAGCAAATCATATCGGTGAGAGTGCCAATATTGGGTGTGGCAAAGCCGTGTTTGCGCGCCTGTCGCCACAGCTCGTACAGTTGGCCCTGTTCCACATCGGCCAATACCACGTTTTGGTCGTGGGTGGCACGGGCTTCGCCGAAACTGTAAGCATCGGCCAGATCGGCGATGGCCTCAAGCTGGCGGTCGGTGACATCACCGGGGGGCACACCCGTTGGCTTGGTGGAGAGCTTGATAGCGCGGTAACCAGGTACCCGGTGAGGGTAGGTGTTGCGATCCAGCCAGCGCGCAAAAGCCTTGTCGCTATCAGCCTGCTGCTGCAGGGCTGCCTCGCTGGCTGTACCATCAAAGCTCTTGTAGTCAGGCTCGGTAAAGAAGGACTTGGCCCACTGCAGAGCTTCTGGGGTCAATTTCTCTACCCCGTCTTTAATGTGCTGCCACTCTTCTTCCACGCGGCGGCCAAATTCTTCGGGGCCTAGGGCTTTCACCAGAATCTTGATGCGCGCCTTGTATTTGTTATCGCGACGGCCCAGCTGGTTGTATACCCGTACAATCGCCTCCAGATAGGAGAGCAGATCTTCCTCTGGCAGGAAATCGCGGATGGTTTCGGCGATAACCGGCGTGCGGCCCTGACCGCCGCCGACAAGCACCTGGAAGCCAATCTCTTCGCCGCGCTTCACAATCTGCACACCGATATCGTGTACACGAATCGCAGCGCGGTCCTGCTCGGAACCGCTAACCGCGATTTTGAACTTGCGCGGCAGGAAAGCGAATTCCGGGTGGAAGGTGGACCATTGGCGGATTAGCTCGCAGTAGGGGCGGGGGTCGGCAATCTCGTCGAGAGCGATGCCCGCATAGGGGTCAGAAGTGGTGTTGCGGATACAGTTACCGCTGGTCTGTACAGCGTGCATCTCCACTTCAGCCAATTCGGCCAGAATAGCTGGGACATCTTCCAGCTGGGGCCAGTTGTACTGCAGGTTCTGGCGCGTGGTGAAGTGCGCGTACCCTTTATCGTAGTCTCGGCTGACGCGGGCGAGACGGCGCAGCTGGTTGCTGTTGAGCAGGCCGTAGGGCACGGCGATGCGCAACATGGGGGCCAGTCGCTGAATATAGAGGCCATTTTGCAGGCGCAGTGGCAGGAATTGTTCCTCACTCAACTCGCCGGCGAGGTAACGTTCCGTCTGGCCGCGGAACTGGGCAACGCGATCATTGATGATGGCGCGATCCCGGTCGTCGTATCGATACATAACAGCTTGATTCCATTGCCTTTGTGCGCGGATGGTGGAGAGAGGGGCAAGCCCCGGATGGTTCTCCGCTGGCGCCTAACATACCAGTACGCTTATGCAATAAATAACAATATTTTCCGCTATGTCTGTAACCAACAGTTATAAGAGGGTACCGCTGGCTTAGGAGAACCGGCAAGTAAGCGTTTTCTGTTCCCGTTGATCATATTTGATTGCGGTTGTACCTGTGGAGTATAGCGACATCGCTTTTCTGAGGGTTAGCCAGGGTAACTCGCGTGAAGCCAAGGAGTACCAATGGAGGGGGTTTCTGCGTTGTCCACCTTACGGACTTCGATAATGGTCATGAGCTGGTTATGGAGGTTGCTGGTTTAAGAATCTATGGGGGAGATGCTCAGGTATGTCGATTCTGGATTGCTGTAAGTCTGATCTTATTGGCCGGGTGGCTATAGCGGCTCTCGCAGGATTACATTCCTAGGAGTCCCCTCGTGTATTCTCAGCGAGGATGAATCCAGTATCGCTGACACCAAGAGGCTCGATTTGAGGTTGATGCAGCTGTACTGCGCTTATAATGAGCGTAGATTGTGGGTGTAGCTTCGGCTCCGATAATGGAATTCTTGCAAGGTGGCAAAGAAATGGGGTTAGTTCTTCATTATTGGCGCCCCGTTAATGCTCTCAATTCACTTGCCAGGTTCAGATCACATTTGAATAACATTTGGTGAAGACAAGGGGGAAAGAAATCAGTTTTGGTTGGCACTGATTCCGGTTAGGCGTGGTCTCCGCAGGCTCACCGGCGTTAGAAAAAGCCCCGTCTAGGCTCCAGAAGGTTTCCCGGCCAGCATTGAGGTTTCCTCCGGAATTTAGCCTGAAAGAAAAGATGGATGCTCCACCCGAATCCTCTCATCTTTGCCCCTCTATAACGTGCCGCAAATTATTCCCTTTAATGCTATTATATTTGTACGTGTTATTCGTACCTTCATTTTAATAGCCACTCCCGCTAACCACGTAAAGGGAAGAGGTGTGATCGGCTTGTTATTATTGTAAGTCCAGCCTGATAAATCTTTCATGCTAGTTTTTTCTGCAGAATTTTTTCACTTTATGAATCCTGAAAAAGCTAAGAGCTATTTGCGCTGCGGAATTTTGCGGAAAAATTATTTTTCACAGCCCTTATATAAACATAAATATGGCGTGCGTAGGGCGGTATGCTCAAGATTTTCTTCTGGGGCACGTAAAGTTTTGAGGGCTTCACTCTTTCCGGGTAAGGCTGTTTATTTGTTGCCATACATCATTAATTATTCTTTTTACTTTGTAAGCTTGCTATGGGTGATTTTTCCCCGAAAATCAGTATTGCGTTATAGTTCTCGATTAGTCATCGAGAGATGTTTCCCCAGTAGCTTAGCAATTGCTTCCTAAGGGTGTCCGCAATCTGTAAAGCTGGTACCGTTCGTTTTCGCTCAATTGGTGGTAGCTTATTAGTTCTTTTCTCTAGGTTGGGAGGGGGTGAATCAATCACCTGAGCCTCCCTTACCAATTGTACTTATTGTTTGAGATCAAGAAGCCATGAAGTGGTTTCTAGTATTTTAATTGGCCGGTATCTGAGATTTGTTAGAAGTTTTAAGTTTGGACTTTAGCCATAGATTAATATCTTTAACCACCTCTTTGCGCATGTTTCTCCCGTTGATATCCTTTAGTCCGTGGTCAAGTTCTTTGTATTTTCGGTATTCAATATTATCTTTTCCAAGATCTTCAAGGGTTAGCATCATTTTATCAACCATTTGAGGAGAAACAGATAAATCTCTCCCACCTTGAATAATTAGCAAAGGTATGTCGACGCTCATAAGAACTTCTTGTTGATCAATTGCGAGTGATTGATGCCACCAGTTATAGCTATGTTGGCTTGCTTCAAAGTCAAATTCTTCACTGTTAAGAATCTGAGCTGCAAAATTTTTAACTTCTTTAATACTCATTTCTGGATCTTCACTAACTGGGTGATTTGATGTAATGCTGTGTATGAGGTCGTCAATAAACTTGCGGCCTCCTCCGTTAAAAGAGATGGTTGCATCAATATAATCAATCCTTGCTGTAGCTAAGTTGGCTATTACTGCGCCCTCGCTTCCTCCAAGTATTATATAATTTTGATATTTATAATCTTTTCTGACAGCATCTAAAACATCTTGAATGTCAGATACACGCTGTTCAGGGTTATCATTTTGGATGTACTGATCAGGGCAGTCAGCTCGCTCATCCTCTAGGCTGTAGCTTAATTTGCTGTCGATGCCGTACTTTTCAATTAGAAGGAGATCAGCTTCTGGCCATATGTTTTTATAATCGGTAAATATTGATTCTATTTTTAAAACACTATTACAGTCTGAGCCTTGAAGTATCAGTAGTAAAGTTTCACTTGGCTTGCTAGGTGATTGCTTAATTTGATAATAGGATATATTGGTGCCATCAGCTCTTTTAATTCTATGCTCATCAATGCTGTTGGCCTTAGCGGCACCGGCAAGAAAGATTATAAAAAATAATTTAAGGAGAGTATTCATATTGCGTCTCAGTAACTTATTCAAAAAGAATGCTCTTAGACCTTGTAAGGAGTCTTTCTTGACGTATTGATGCGGTAGTTTAATTGATTGCACCTTGGTGGTATGTATGTTCAAGTTAAAATTGATCCATCATGCTTTATGGTTTATTAATTCTAATAAGGTATATTTAGGAAAATCCTGGTGGCTAAATTTACGTTATATTTCCATGATAATAAGGTTGGCGCTTGTAATTTTTTAAGTTTTAGTGAGTATCCTAAAGTTGTCTGGGGGAAGATTAATTTGCTCTTTGATATGTTCTATTGATATTTCAATTTCCATAATAAGCCTGGCGAGTGAGTTTACACCGTAAGCATTTCTGGCTTAAGCTGTAATTGTTTGCTGGATTTAAATATTAACAGCCAACCAAATTTCTCTAATATCTTTATGATCGCTGGACTCTTAGAGTTCGATTCTCGAGTAAGATTTAATTTTATCTGCTCGTGTGGCGCTATCTGTTGTACATGTATGGCTTCAAGTGAAAGCCCTTTCTTTATCTCACTTTCATATAAATATGGCGAACACCATCCCTTCCAAAAAAATTCACTAAAGGCCACATGTGATAGTGTTGGTATAGTTAAGGTGTATGTCAAAATGCTAGTTTGATATAAATGTTTATAGTTTTTCTGAACGGCAAGGAAGGGCAGGGTCTGCGCAGGCTCTCCTTGAAAATAAACAAATGTTGCTTCATCGTTATATGCTCCCTAATAGGAAGTTGTGTTTTATATTTTTTTACTCCTTGTTTGGAGTTGCTGTACTGCCAGCTAAAATGCCATCATCGATATTCAAATCAGTGCCAGTTATATATTTAGATTCTTCTGAGGCCAGATAAAGGGCTGCGTATGCAGCATCCTTTGGCTCTCCCATAACCCCAAGAGGTATTTCTTTAGAAATCCCTTCTATTGCTGTTTCATGCTCACTGCCTTGCCCTAGCATTGCATCCCACATGGGGGTCAGAATTGCCCCAGAGTGAATAGAGTTGCACCATTTAATTTATAACTGAGGTCTATGTTTCGGAAAGGTAATTTCCTTTTTAATAGGTTTTATATTTTACTTCTTGTAAATCTTATTAGTAGGGGGT
This sequence comes from Microbulbifer mixtoriginis (SeqCode), assembly GCF_052466765.1. Taxonomy (NCBI): domain Bacteria; kingdom Pseudomonadati; phylum Pseudomonadota; class Gammaproteobacteria; order Cellvibrionales; family Microbulbiferaceae; genus Microbulbifer; species Microbulbifer mixtoriginis (SeqCode). The sequence continues at coordinate 498,827 of NZ_CP174289.1, read as the reverse complement.
AAAACTTGCAATACATTCGTTCTATCGCGAACAGATTTATTTGTGCATCACTAAAAGATGCACCAAAATCTCTCAATCTATAGAAGAATTGCTCGCGCACCGGTGAAGTTGATCTCACTTGCGAAGTGCTAGTGGTACAGCAGTGCATTTTGAAATAGTTTTCGGTACTGTATCTTCGGCAGAAGGGTGGGTAAGTTGGAGTATAACTGCTCTAAGTAAGCACACAGATTCCAAGCGTTTGAGCAAAACACTTTCGTTCGGTAAAAAGGCTTCTTTACCTTTCAGGTCCGTGCCAGTAACCATGTATAGAGTTGCAGTAGCTGCTAAATACGATTGCTATGGGTATTGTTATGGTTGATGAAGTTCCGCCACCGGTCATTGTGAAGGTGTCGAACTGTAAGGCTATCGTCACCCATGTGTTAGTTTCCAATTATATTGGCATCTTACCCAGGGAGTTTTGCGTGAGCGAATCCGGCTTGGAGAGCTATACTATTCCTCTGTAGGTGAGCTCTTCATTCAGTGGTAGTACCTCGGCGCTCAGAGTGCTCAGTAGTTTCGGTATTAATGACTCTCAGGGAGGGGCGGGTATCAGTAGTGGCTCCCCTCGCTGGACGAATTACTCCTGCGATACTCTCGTACACAGCCAGAGATGCCTTCGGTCACATAATGATTCGTTTCGATTACATAGGCTTCAATTCCTATAGCCAACTGAGCATTCTTCGGAATTTTAGCCGTTGGTTCTTCAGTATGTACCCGCTTGTAAATGTATCGAGTTTAAGGGCAAGTAAGTGGCCAATGGTGAGGGCTACTTGCGCGGTGTAGTAACAGCCTGCAACGTACTCGGTTATAAAGTGGGTGTGCTCGGTGTAACCGCCCCCGCAGGCAGTGGTTACTATTATCGGGTTAAGTGCATGAACCTGTGTGGCCGGGTGGAAGAAGTCCTGCTTGCCAATGATCTCACTACTACAATCCACAAGATTACTGCCTCTGCAGTATGTCTCGCGGAGATCAACCCCGGTGTGGGTCAAGTGTAGAATCTGCATTACGACTAGAATGCCATCGGCAACCTGCTCTCTAAAACTGGCCTCAATGGTGATGGCAGCAATCGTAAGGACCTGAAAGAACATTTTGAAGTGCGGGGGCCTCAATCGCAGCGTTAGGCGCACCCCTATCAGGTCGGCGGTCAAGCTACCACCAAGAAGATTCGCTACAATGATGACGGCAATATCACCTATAAAACTGGCGTTGGTGGCCATGAATATAATGCCTCACGTCCCCATCCATGCGGTAACCAAAGCCGCAATATCATCTCTCAGTACGATACCAACGGCAACATGTGTGGCGACTCGGGCAGCCGTACGCTGGACTACACAATTCTAGCTTGGTGACTAAGAGCGGCCACGATACACACCTTACTTTCGGGCCAGACCGCAGCCGCTACAGGCGTGTCGACGACAATAGCAAAGGTGCTGTAACCACCCTGCAGATCGACAGGGTAGCGAAAGCGACAGAGTGCAGCACCTCCGGTGCCACTATCAAGAGCTTTTATCGCAGTTATATTACAGGGATTGCTATCGAGTGTGTCGATCTGAATACACACGGTGAATCCGCCAGCCAGCAGGATGAACGCAAAGATCTCCAAGGCTCTTTGAATCTCATCAACGATAGTAATGGGCTGGTAGACAAAGATACTGCTGGTAACAAACTAGTTTAAAGATTTGATGGCCCAAACGGGTACCAGAATACACTGATTAGGAAGTTGAAAAGATTTAATTTCCGTATTTATGAAGATGAACAGCTTCACTCTGTATAACAACTCCCTTATCTCCCATATTGAGATTGCTCATGTTTGTTTGAGTAAAGGTTACACATAAGAATCAAGGCTGTGTAATTTGGATTGAGGCGAAAACTTAAATTAATTTCATAAAAGGAAATGTTATGCCATTACCAAAAGATATAAAGGAGATGGGAACTGCTGTTCACCCTGTTGGTGATTTTGATTTGCACTATCAAAATCCAAAGCCCCATGAAAATGGTAGCCGTTCTATTTTGACGATGAATGTATCAGTATATCTTGAGCTCGGTTATCAGTCTAAGCACGATAAAATAGTGCATGGATATTGCGGTAAAAACAATATACAACAAAGAAATACCGATGGAAGCCAGATTTATTATAAGGATAACCCTAGTGCAGATAAAGTGCTGAGTACCTTTTACAAGGCGCGTGCAGAGACTGCTGCAGTGATAGTAAAAGATTACTTTGTTAATCAGTGGTTAAAAGGACAGACACTTCAAGAAAATAAGAAGATGTTCCCCTCTGTACAAAAAAATGAGCAAGACGATGGTTATCACTATGATGTTACATGTTACTACACTCCGGATACCACCTATGTAGTATTTCATTGTCATCCGCCGAAAGATATCAGGGTCGCACTCTAATTATAGTTAAGTGAATTACAGTCTTAAGTAATGAAGTTCTGCTGTTGAAAATTATGAAATAGACAATGTGGCCTTCAAGAGAGAGGTTCTCTTGGGGGCTGTATTGTGAATATTTCTAAGAGTAATGTAAGTATTGTACAGGTGTGCAATTTATAGATGATATTGGTCGTTTTGTGAGTTTTTGCAGATGAAGTTGTAATAGTTTGTGGCCATGAGTGTAAGGGTCGCTCAGCTGATATCTTGAAGTTGCACTTTTAATATGGGTTGTATTTTTGTAAGTCTTGCCCTTTGCATTTTTAGGTGTTTATTGATGTCGTTTTTTTTTGGTTTAACTATTCCGCCTAAATGTTGGTGGGATGGGACTTATGCCGGTAAAGGCTTTAGTGTAGGGGCTAATCACGCACTTTTAGAGTGGAAATTTATTTTCTGTGTAAGCTTGATTTGTTTGATCTGAAATTTAATTGATGTGGATCAAGGTATTTTATTCTAGGGTGTTTTTTGGTTGGTTTTTGTGAGGATTTTTGGTGGCTAAATAGAGTTTCTAAATCTGAACGATGGTTTCAAATGGAGTATAAAGACAGTTTGTGCATTTTAGTAAGGCGCATAATTTCCCTTTGGAAAGCTTATACGATAGACTCCGCGACCTGTTTTTGAGGTGGAAGCCTCGTAGTTAATTACATCGGAGTTCAGTGTGTCCAGGGATTGGAAGGCTATTTTTAGCATTTTTACATTTGTATTTTTTTACTTTTCTTTCTCTGGTCTTGCCTTGGCTGGAGTCATATCCGGAACAACCAATAGTTCCACGGGAACTGTCAAGCTTACTTACTCTAAGATTTCTCCTGCCTCAAAGGCTGAGTTTAGAATTTATAAGAGTGGTTCGCTCTATCGAACCTATAGCGTAAGTCCTAGCGGAGGAACAAAGACTTATAACTTAGGGACTGGAACTTATCGTTTTGATTTGTGGGCTGGGAATGAATGTCTACAATGGGGTCGCAATGGGCACTGCTATGAACCGGGTTTTTTCTTTAAAAGAGGTAGCCATACGGTCAAGGTAAGTATTGCTGGACCAGGCGCTGTTACTTTACCTAAAACTAGCAAAACTGGCGGGTTTAAGGTTAGTTGGGGTAAAGCATCAAAAACTCCAGGTAAGTACATATTGTGGGAGCGAAAGAACGGAGGAGCCTGGAGTGATATTTACTCCGGTGGGGGGCTTTCAAAGACATTGGCTGGTCGATCAACGGGTAAATATGAATATAGAGTGCAAGCATGCTTTACTGCGTGTAGCAGCTATGTGTACTCTCAGGCAATAACCGTTGCTAGAACACCGACCTCGGTTACTGTCCCCTCTAAAAGTACAAATGGGAGTGTTGCAATCTCATGGAATGCGGGTTCTGGTGCGTCAAAATATATACTGCAAGAGAAGAAAAACAGTGGCTCATGGGTCGAAGTATATAAGGGAAATCTCACTAAAAAGACGCTGACAGGTAGGGGAACCGGTATCTATAGCTATAGGGTTGCCGTGATTCAAGGGAGTTTGACAAGCTCGTATAAAACTTCATCAAATGTCACTGTTTCCCGGGCTCCAGGTGTTCCGAAGAACCTTGTTGTTCCTAGTAATGATTCTAACGGGGTTTACAAGATCAGCTGGGACTCGGTATCTGGCGCCTCTAGGTATAAAGTTGAACAGACGGGTGATGCTACAGGGAACTGGAGCCAAACAGGATTAAGTAAAACATTTACGAAAACAAAAAACGGTAGTTATTCCTATCGTGTGAGGGCGTGTAAAACATATAATAAGGTTGAGTCCTGTAGTGGATGGACAAGCAAAAAGACAATTAATCTAAAGTTACCCAACATTGCATTGCAATCAGTATCCAAGTCTGGAAAGGTAACTTTAGTTTTTAACACTAATTGGCCAAGGGCCGAGCGTTGTGAGTTAAAGCGAGATAATGTTACTGTAAGTAGTGCTAAATTTAGTTCTGGGTCAATATTTTCTGAGACTTTGAGTGCTAGTGGGACCTACAGCTATCGATATTCATGCCAAACGTGTTTATTAGGTAGCTTTCCTAACTGCCCGGAGCCTGATTTTGCAGGCTATGCATCAGTTTCAGCTACGGTAGTCATTGTTCCCAATAAGGCTACTCTCTCGATAAAAAATAATAAATCTTACAATGGTAATGCCAGTTTAAAATCCAATAGTACTGGGCCGATCAGCTCCGTACGTTGGCAGAAGCGAAAAAAAGGCACTGCTTGGCCCTCTGATAGCTCTTACAACACAGCTGTAGCAGTAGATTTTACTGCTACAGGTTTAACAGATGGAAGCTGGGAGTTCCGTAGTAAAAACTGTAACTCTTCAGGTTGCAGCGCTAGTTGGAGCGCTACAGCAGGCATTACTGTTTGGAATCAGCCTCTTCCGTCTGCCCCAGTTTTGGACTCTATAGCCAATAGCTCTAACGGCAGTATAAGTTTGAATTGGAGTGATCGCTCCAATGAGTTTGTATATCAGTACAAAATTTATGAAGGCGGTAAATTTTTAAAAACTGTTTCTACTAGTTCCACTTCTCCATCCAAGGTTACAGGTACACAATTGAAGCGGAATGATGGTGTTTATAAATATCATCTTGTAGCTTGTAACTTGAGGGGGTGTTCGGGAACGGGTAACTCTAAGTCTGTTATTGTGGCTAAAAAGCCGGGTAAGCCTAGTGGTTTAAATTTATCTCCGCTTTTCTCCCGAACGGGAAGTGTTGACCTGAATTGGGGAAGTAGCAGTGGCAACTTGGTTCGTTATGAAATTTTTTCAGGTACAGCCACTTCCGTGGATGGAACTATTTCTTGGAATAACTCTACAGTAATCAAACATACAAACCTGGATAATCTGTCTAAGTCTTTTAGTCTTGATGGTGGATTCTTTGCTTATAAAATCCGTGCTTGTAATCAGGTTTCTAGTTTTTCTAGTTGCTCTGCTACAGCAGTAACAGAAGTTGTGCAGGTAGAGCTTTCATCTCCTCCTGTTTCCGTAGATACACCACCACACAAGGCTACTGCCCTAGCGAATACTGATCCCGCGGTATTGGCCTCAGATCGTGTAGGTATTGTGCCTGGAGAGTTTCGTGTCAGTGAGTCTGGTGCGGCCACCTATAGCCTACCGATTCCAGTTGGCCCCTCATCGGGCAGTAGTGTGCCCAGTGTTAGTGTTAGCTATAGTAGTTCTGGGGGGCATGGTCCATTGGGTATTGGTTGGGGCATTAGTGGGCTCTCAGCAATAACCGCCTGTCGAAAATCTTTTGAAGAAGATGGAGTGAATGGCAGCCAGTTTGATAGATTCTGTCTCGATGGCCTGCGCCTAAAGTTAGTCTCATCTGGCCAATACGGTGGTGTTGGCACTCAATATAGAACATCCCTGGATTCTTTTGTCAGGGTCAAGGTGGTATCGACCGGCGTCGGTAGTAAAAAAGGCTTTGAGGTCTATCGTAAGGATGGGTCCATTTCTTACTATGGCCTAACAGATGATTCTCAGAGTACCAATGCCTGGTATATCAACAAGCAAGCAGACAGTGTCGGCAATCGAATTGAATACTCCTATCTTAAAGATAGTAATGTTGGCGAACACCTCATTGAGTACATAGATTATTCGGGTGGAAGTAATGATATTCTCGTTAACCGAATAGAGTTTAACTACGATACTAATCGTTCAGATAAACGCTATGGCTATCGTTTTGGACAAAAGTCCGCTTCGACGAGACGATTGACCTCAATCATCTCTACGGCAGAGTCCGAGGAAATACGGCGCTATAAGTTTTCCTATAAAAAGAGTGGGACAGGTCGATTATTGCTCGAAGAAGTAGAGGAATGTGTAAAGAGTAATTGTCGTAAACCAACGGTATTTACCTATTCAAAGTCTGATGGTGCTGGTCTGGTTAAAGGGCTTGCGAATCCCAATATTTTTCACTCTGGGTTTGAAGGTGGTAAATATGGCGATGTAAATGGTGATGGACTTACAGACTTTGTATTTATTCGCTACGACGGTAGTCATGGAAAACGCTATATTCGAGTTGCTTTAGGTACGAAGCAAGGGTCGCTTGCCATTCAGCCCGGGCAAATGCGAATTCGTTCCAATGAGCGTGAGGAATGGCACCTCTTAGATTACAACAACGATGGTAAAGATGATTTACTGCATGCGCCAATTTCCGACAGTTCTACATATTGGGAAGTCAATTACTCTAATGGATCTGGGTTTAGTGTAACTGATACTCCTACAGCAATTACTTTCCAAAAAGGTCAGTTGGGTAAAATGCATGATTTTAATGCAGATGGTTTGCCCGACTATATCTATTTTACTGGGGGTAACGCTGATCATTTCAGGAGTCAATCACCTAACCTTAAAATCAGGGAGCTGCAGCGCAGCAGCTCGGGCAAGTTATCATTCAAAAATAGTGAAGTAGTAAGAAGTTTGTCTCTTCCCAGTTCTACCCCGCCTGGGGGAAGAACTGGCTTATACATAAATCGAACTAATGTGAATGTGCGCGATAAAGATATCGTGGCTGATTTCAATGGTGACGGAATTGCAGACTTAACTGCGATTGTGTCAACTAACTGGCGTTGTACCGAGCCATCTATCGATTGTTATAATGATATTACTTCAAGGACCGATTATCATTTTGTTGTGTTGATGTCCAATGTTAATGGTGGGCATTCTACTGTCTTTTCACGTCAATTATTTAACAGTGGCGGGTCCACTGAGCACATGGTGAGTGATCTCAATGGTGATGGCTTACCCGATTTACTCTTTAGGGTCAGCAATAAAAGTGCCTGGAGTATTTATCACTTTAATGGGGTTAAATTTATAACCTCAAAAGCTCTACCAGCCATTGTAGATGACAATATTCAGTTATATGACTGGGATATGGATGGTCTGGTCGACATTCTTTACCCGAACGCTAACGATAAAATAAATAACGAATACCAGTATTTATATGTGCTCCCCAATAAATCAAATGGCTTTGGTGCAGGAGTCAAGACCGGATTAATACTTGGCGTAGATAAGAGTGATCACAGTCACTATATTATGGATGTGACTGGGGATGGTCGCCCTGAAATCGTTGAAAAGTGCGCTAACCGTGATGAAAAAGAAAACCACTGCGATGATATGCGCACCCGCTCAGGGTTCTTTAGTGGTTCTGGTTTTACAGATAAGTATGTGCGTATCCTCAAACCTAAGCATGGTAATAAACCAGTTGATATTCTTGAATCTGTTGAGAATGGTTTCGGCGTTAGAACAGAAATTCAATATGCACGCCTAAATGACGACAGTGCTAATATTTATAATCGCAAGAAGGGCTCCTTCAAGCTAAATTATGGGCGCGGTTCACCCGTTTTTGACTTGTATTCACCGATGTACGTGGTGAAGAAAGTGATTTCTGATGCGCCGGCGGCGAATGACAATAACAATACTGTAGAGGCTCATTACCACTATGCAGGTGCGCGTATGCAGAGTGGTGGACGCGGTTTCCTCGGTTTTGAGTCGGTTACCACTTATGACCCTCAAAACAAGGTGAAGATAACAACCCGGTATCGCCAAGACTACCCTTACATAGGGATGCCTTCACAAACGGCTAAGGTAATAGAGCCCAATGCCAGCAATATCAAAACTCCGGCTTCCTGTAGTGAATCCAGCCTTAAGCTGATTAGCTGTTCTATTAATACGCTTAAATCGGTTGAGCCGGTATCCGGTAAAACAGTAATGCCCTATATCAGCCAAGCGCAGGATAAGTCCTATAGCTTGGATGGACATTATCTGGGCAAGGTGGTGACTACCACTAATTACACGGCTGATGTTGATATCAAGTATGGCAATGTCAGCTCTGTGGTGGTTAAAAATTATGATGCTTCAAATAACCTTGTTCAGAGCAAAACCACAAGTAACAAATATAATAATGTGGTTAGCAGCAGCCGCTGGCATTTGGCGCGACTGAATGAGAGCAGCGTCACTACTCAGAGGCAAGGTAGCTTGGCTGCACCACAGATCAAGCGCACTGTACATTTTGGTTATGACGCCCAGACCGGCCTTTTAACTGATGAATGGGTAGCCAAAGGTAGCGTAGAAGAATTGCACACCCGTTACGAACACGATCGCTTTGGTAATCGTATTGCAGCTACTGTGACCGATGCGCTTGGTGAAAGCCGTACTAGCCATACGGGTTATGACAGCTATGGGCGCTTTCCGACCAGTAAGACTAATGCGCTTAGTCAAACGGTAGAGCAGTATTTGGGAATGGATGCCTTTGGCCAACCAAGTAAAGTATTTGATATTAGTGGGGTGGCCACCACTTATGCCTACTCTCAATTTGGTAATCGCTACTTTGAGCATCATGAGACAGGTAGTCATAGCACGACCCTGAGTACATTCTGCGCTGACAGCGGTGGCTGCCCTACGGTCGCTGGTATACCGGCGCATTTTAAGGTGACTACTACCGGTATCGATAAAACAAAAACGGTAATGTACCACGATCGTCTGGGCCGGGAGATCCGCAAACAAACTCAGGACTTTCATGGTAAATCTGTATTTGTAGATACCCAGTACGATGTGCAGTCCCGTGTTAAAAAGATTTCCGATCCCTATAAAAGCGGCAGCTCTCCGCGTTGGACCTCTTACTCCTACGATATTCTAGGGCGCACCACCAAAGTGGATGCACCCAGTGGCCAATGTGATAGCACCATTACCTACAATGGTCTGAGAGAAACTACTAAAAATTGTGCACAGCAAACTAAGGTTACCCAGAAAAATGTGCTCGGTGAGCTGGCCCAAGTCACTGATAACATCGGAGGAAAACTTAAGTATGAATATTTTGCTGATGGCAACCTCCGACATGTTCGTGTATTGAATAGCGGAGGCGGCGAAACTTCAGTAACCAGTATTGAATACGATAATCTGGGTCGTAAGAAACGCTTGGTAGATCCGGATAAGGGCACATGGACCTACGGCTATAACGGTTTTGGCGAGTTGGCTTGGCAGAAGGATGCCAAGGGGCAGGGTACCACCATGACCTATGATGCCCTTGGCCGTATGGTGACTCGAGCCGATTACACTAGTTTCAATTCCAGTAGCCAAACAGGCAAGCTACAGAACTTTAGCCGTTGGTACTACGACCAGGATCCTGGTTGTAATTCCAAATACCGATTCGATGGCAAACTGGTGGCCGTAGCCCAAGCTTCCGTAGTTATTAACGGTAGCTGCAATACAAATATGGAGGACATTAGCTTCCTTAAGCTAATGCACTACGATATTTACGGTCGCCTGGGTGAAACTACGACGGTGCTGGGTGTACTTGATGGCGAAGGGGATTTTTATGAGAAGGTCACCTATGACAAATACAGCCGTATCAAGCGTAGCTTTGACGCCAGTAATCAGCAGGTAGCTCGCCAACAAAATTACCTATATGGCATGGAAACTGTTTATAACAGCTATGGGTATAAGGTGGGTGTGCGGGATGTGAAGGCTCCTGCCGGGCAGGGTTACTACTACCGTGTGAAGCGCATGAACCTGCGCGGACAGGTAGAAGAAGTATTGTTGGGTAATGGCCTCACAACCACTTATGAGTATCACCCACAGCACTATCGCCTCACCAGTATCCTCACAGATATTAATCCTGGGGTAGGTCAAGTGCAGAATCTGCATTACGACTGGAATGCTATCGGCAACCTTTTGTCTAAAACCGATCTCAGTGGAGATGGTAGTTACAGCAAGGATCTACAGGAAAGTTTTGAGTACGATGGCCTGAACCGCCTGCGCTATGCACGGCTCTATAGTGGCGGTAGCGAAGCTAGCGTGCAGGAAGTGCGTTACAACGATGCCGGAAACATCAGATTTAAAAGTGGGGTTGGAAATTATAGTTACGATAGTGCTCGACCTCATGCTGTGACAAAAGCTGGAAGCCTTAGTTATGAATACGATGAAAATGGCAACATGGTACGAGGTTCAAATAACCGCATAAGGGAATATACGGTATTTGATAAGCCAAGTTTACTCACCAAAGATAGTCATAAAACCCGCCTTTATTATGGTCCCGACCGTAGTCGCTTCAAGCGTGTGGACGACAATGGCAAAGGTACTGTGACTACCTTGCAGATCGGCAGCGTCGAGAAAGTGATTGAGCGCAGTACTTCCGGTGCCCATATAAAGAGCTTCTATCGCCGCAATATTGCGGGGGTCGCTGTTGAGCGAATACAACTAAATGCGTCGGATGAAATTGCCGGTACTAGCACTCAGTATTTACACAAAGATCTACAGGGCTCCCTGGATGTCATTACTGATAGTAAGGGGCAGGTTGCAGAAGATGCTGCAGGTAACAAGTTGCTATACAGCTTTGATGCCTGGGGCAAACGCCGCAACCCGTTGAACTGGGAGCGTATTGGTTCTGGCCCCTCGAATACGGTTAAGACTTTAAACGTTGGTGCTTTTAATCATTTAAGTAGTAACCGTGGTTACACAGGTCATGAAATGATGGATGAGGTGGGCCTTATTCATATGAATGGTCGGGTGTACGATCCCAATCTGTCACGCTTCTTAACAGCGGATCCGATCATTGATGGTATTACTTCGGTCCAGGGCTACAATCGTTATGCCTATGTACACAATAATCCGCTGACTTATACGGATCCTTCTGGGTATAGTTCTTGGAATAAGTGGAGAGACTCTGTAGTAAAGCCGGTGGTCGCGGTAGTGATTGCTATTTACACTGGAGGACAGTCTCTTGCAGCGTTACAGGCTGGTCAGACTGCGGCTGCGGCTGGGTGGGCCGCTGCCGGCGGTGCTGCCGCTGGAGCAGTACAAAGCGGTACAGTTAAAGGTGCCTTTTTTGGTGCTTTCAGTGCAGTGGCATTTATGGGGATTGGTAATGCTTTTCAAGGAGCGAAATGGGCAACTCAGGGCGTTGTTGGGAAAGGAGTAATGGGCACTGGTCTGAACGGCTATGGTTATGCTGCAAAAGTCTTTGCTCACTCAGTGGCAGGCGGCCTTTTGTCTGAAGCTCAGGGAGGAAAGTTTAAGCATGGCTTTGCTGCAGCAGGTGTGGCTCAAGCATTCTCAGGGGCTGTCGACTTGATTGATGCCGGAAATACTGGCTTTAGTACTGCTAGGGTTGTTGTCGCAGCTCTCTTGGGAGGAACCACTTCAGTTGTATCCGGAGGGAAGTTTGCCAATGGAGCTATAACAGCTGCTTTTGCTCGGGCTTTTAATGAGGAGTCTCATAGAAGCGAAGGAAAAGGAGAGGATGGCAGTTGTGCAAGCCCATCTGATGGAAATTTAGTAGCCAGTTGCTATGCCACTGGGGGCGGTAAACGTATTGAGTATAAAGGGGAGACGGTCAAACTGTGTGAATATAGATGTACTGTCACATTTAAGGGTTCAAAAACAACAATAACTGATGTTGGGACTTTTTCTGTTGATCAAGCCGAAAGCCTTACTTTACCGAATTTGCGAAACGTGAATGCTTGTGGCGTACCAAACATAGAGGTTGGAAGTGATTCCCTAGGGTGTTTTGGTCAAGTGTTAGGTGTTGAAAGGATGCCTGGACAGTCTTTAACGACTGCCGTTGGAATTATGACTTCATTCCAGGTTCAACCGATCCATGGTGATCTTTATGAAATCTTGAAGTCCTATCATGACTTAAGAAAGATGGATGTTATGCGTGTAATAGATGAGAGGTCAGAATAGGGTTGTAGAGCCATGAAAATGATATGCGGCATTATATTTTTTATTTCTTTTGGCTCATTTGCGGCTAGTGCAGGGGATGTCGGTGAAGTTAAATGCGATAATTATCCTGCAGGTGGAAATATATATAAAATTTGCTTTATAAATGTAGATGGAATCAATGTTCCTCATGGAAAGTATGAAATCATTAATGAGAAAGGGGTAGCCGTTCTTGAGCAATATTACGAGAGAGGTGAGGAGGTGGGTTTTTTAATTAATCGTGCAGATGATGGTAAAGTTTTGAAGGTTTGCTATTTTTCTCGTGGTAAAAATGAATCTGAATGCATAGAGTTGTAGTTTCTTTATTTGGCGAAAATCTATTGGAATATACAGGATGGCGTCCTGTTAAATTTTAATAGAGTTGAAATAACGCCGTGATAAAAATTAATTTTTTTCACGGCAGAGTAATTATCTCAGAGCTCTTTTATATTAATTAATGCATAGGTAAGGCATTGCCTCTGGCGGTGAGGCTTGACAGGGCTCTGCCGTTTCGGAGCGCAGAATGAAAAATATGGCCTCCATGAAACGGCAAGTTCTATAAAGGAGGTCATGTGCGAGATTGACAATTCAAAGCTCACGTGAAGTATGATTGCAGGTGCCACGTGGTATTTGTGCTTAAGTACAGAAAGAAAGTATTATTTGGAACGTTGAGACGGAGGTGGGAGCGATGTTTCGAGACTTATGCAAGGGTATTGAGTTGGTCGAGGGGTACGCAATGAGGGATCATATTCATATATTGTTAATTATTCCTCCGAAATTGAGTGTATTCTAATACGGTTGGGTTTTGAAAAGAAAATCTGCGTTCCAGATATTTCGGAAGTGCAAGCATGTACAGAGAAACTTTACAGGAAGACACTTTGGGGTCCGGGGATACTGCGTTAGTACAGTGGGCTTGATGGGCAGATAATTCGAGAGTAAATCAAGAATTAAGATGCTGAAGAGCGTCGTTAAGAGCAGATGCAGCTGGCGGGATTGTAACTAGCCCCCTTTGGGAGCTTTCACCATACCACCCGCTATGTGGGTGGTTGCTGATTTTGAGAGAATTCTTTTATCTGTGTTCGACTTTGCTTGAATCTGATGCCAAGATTATATATGAGGAGATTGTTTTACTCATGCCGGCATCTAGCTTGCCACCAAAGGGCTAATCGGAAATGTTGTCTAAAAATCAGTGCTGGTAGCTATAAGTATTTTAGCTCAGGCTTTAGTTATACTCCCTGGGTGGGTCAAGTTAATTTGCGTGATATATTGATATATATTGGAGGCCTGATATGGGTTCCCAAAATTTTTATTTATAAATAGGGTATGCGTAGCATTTCCGATTTAGATGATTTTCGATTTAGTATGGAAATTGCCGGTGCGTTGGCGAATATAGTTAGCGCCCTCAGCGTGGGAGCCTGTAATCACCCTAATTGCAATCGCAGTAATATCGGTCATTAAATGCTGGATAAGGCAGACCCTTTCCCTATAAATGAACAGATCTACGATCTAACCCCGGGCTACCTTGCAACTGCAGACTCAATTTGCTCTACTTGTTATGCCGCTGCCTGCGGCTCACCTACTTTGAATAACAATAATGTGTAATCGGAGAAATTCGATGAAGGAAGAAGTAGCTGTTACCCCGGAAGAAGACAATTTCGCAGATGCCATCGCCGCTGTAGCTCTGGTCGCTATCTTTGTTGCAACCTGTATTTTCTGGGTTGCTACCCGCTGACCCATATGATGTCCCGACCCGGAGCCGAGCCGTACCGGGTACTTCTCCGTAAATTCCTCTTTATAACCTACAGCAATACCTTCCATAGGGCTATTTGCTAGGGCTGAAATCTATTTATGCAGTAATTTTTGTAATCAAGCGGGCGAGGAGCCCGCTTGTGATGAGAGAATTCTAGCTGGGGGAGAGCTTTAGCCCATATTGCCCAGTACGGTCTTTACGATCAGTATTAGGGTTAAGACAAACAAAATGGTGAAGACAATTCCGGCGACAACAAAGTGCATCATGCTGCCGCTTTGAAAGTCCTTCTCTCGGTTCTTGTTGCTCTGAACTCCAATGGCCCCTGCCAGAGTGCTTAGTACAATCTGGCCTAGTCCGGGCTTCCTTGCTCGTTTCTTATTATTTTCCTGCATGGGGGGATCCTCACTCTTCGAGATTTGGGCGCAGCCAGCGCTCCAGTTCCTGTTCACTAATTCCTTTGCGCTTGGCCAGGCTTTGCAGCTGGTCCCGACCGATTTTACCGACATTAAAGTATTTGGCCTGCGGGTGGGCGAAGTACCAGCCGCTGACTGCGGCCGCTGGCATCATGGCGAAATGCTCGGTCAGGCTGACCCCGGCATTTTCTTCGGCGTTCAATAAACTGAACAAAGTCGCCTTTTCTGAGTGGTCCGGGCAGGCAGGATAGCCGGGCGCCGGGCGGATACCTTGGTAGGCTTCTTTGATTAGCTGCTCATTGCTCAACTCTTCGTCTGCCGCATAGCCCCAGTATTCCTTGCGTACTTGGCGGTGCAGGGTTTCAGCAAAAGATTCTGCCAGTCGGTCCGCCAGGGCCTTCACCATAATTGCGTTATAGTCATCGTGCTTGGCTTCGTAGCTCTGTGCCAGCTCGTCGGCGCCAATGCCAGTGGTAACTGCGAAGCCGCCGACATAATCGATATAGCCGGAATCCAGAGGAGCGACAAAATCTGCCAGTGAACGGCACAGACCATCGCCGCCCATCTTTTGTACCTGTTGGCGAATATGATGTAAACGCGCCAGTTCATCACTGCGCGCTTCATCTTTGTACACGATGATATCGTCGCCGATGCTATTGGCGGGCCACAAACCGAACACAGCGCGGGCGCGCAGCTGCTTTTTGGCAATCATCTCTTTCAGCAGGCGCTGGGCATTGTGGTAGAGATCGCTGGCAGCCTCGCCGACCACTTCATCCTTGAGGATAGCCGGATACTTGCCCGCCAGATCCCAGGATAAAAAGAAGGGTGTCCAATCAAGCGTATCGAGGAGGTTTTCCAGGGGAAAATCTTCGATAACGGTAATTCCCAATTTTTTGGGTTGTACGGGTTGGTAATTTTGCCAGTCGAATTCAGGGGCGTTATCTCGGGCTTCCGCATAGGTCAGCCGGGTGTCGTTGCGCTTTCTATTTGCGGTGCGGGTGCGCACCTTTTCATATTCCGCGCGAACCTTTTCAACAAAGGCGGGGCGCAGTTCATCGGAAATCAAGCTGCTGGCCACCCCCACAGCGCGCGAGGCATCGGCCACATACACTACCTGATTGCGATTGAATTGGGGATCAATTTTCACTGCGGTGTGTGCCTTGGAAGTGGTGGCACCGCCAATCAGCAGGGGGATATCGAACTTCTGGCGTTCCATTTCTGCGGCGACATGCACCATCTCATCAAGGGAGGGGGTGATTAAACCGGATAGGCCGATAATGTCACAACTCTTTTCCCGGGCGGTTTGCAGAATAGTTTCTGCGGCCACCATCACGCCGAGGTCGATGACCTCGTAATTGTTACAGGCCAGCACCACACCGACGATATTCTTGCCGATATCGTGCACATCGCCTTTTACCGTGGCCATAAGGATACGGCCGTTGGGCCGGCTGTCCTCGGTTTTTTCCGCTTCGATAAACGGTTGTAAATAGGCGACGGCCTGCTTCATCACCCGTGCCGATTTCACCACCTGGGGCAGGAACATCTTGCCCTCGCCAAACAGGTCGCCAACGATATTCATACCGTCCATCAGCGGACCTTCGATCACATCCAGGGGGCGGCTGCTATTGGCGCGGGCCTCTTCGGTGTCTGCCTCGATATAGTTGTTGATTCCTTTTACTAAGGAGTGCGCCAGACGTTCTTTGACCGGCAGCTCACGCCAGCTGAGGTCTTCCTTGCGCGCAGTGCCGCCGCCTTCACCCATATATTTGGGGGCGATATCCAACAGGGCTTCGGTGGCTTCGTCATTGCGATTGAGAATGACGTCTTCCACCTTTTCCCGCAGTTCTTCAGGCAGCTCGTCATAAACCGCGAGCTGACCGGCGTTGACGATGCCCATATTCAGGCCGGCCTTGATGGCGTGGAATAGGAATACCGAGTGAATCGCCTCGCGCACCGGGTTGTTGCCGCGGAAAGAGAAGGAAACGTTGGAGACACCACCGCTGATTTGGGCACCGGGTAGGTTCTCACGAATCCAACGGCAGGCCTCAATAAAGTCCACCGCGTAGTTGTTGTGCTCTTCAATGCCAGTGGCGACAGCGAAAATATTGGGATCGAAAATAATATCGGTGGGATCGAAACCGACTTCCTCTACCAATACTTCATAACTGCGCTTACAGATTTCGATTTTGCGCTCAAAGGTATCCGCCTGACCCTGCTCATCAAAGGCCATCACCACTACGGCGGCACCATAGCGCAGGCACAGTTGCGCCTTCTCAATAAACTCCTCTTTGCCTTCCTTGAGGCTGATGGAGTTCACGATGGGTTTACCCTGAATACACTGCAGTCCGGCCTCGATCACCTCCCATTTGGAGGAGTCCACCATAAAGGGCACCTTAGCGATGTCGGGCTCGGTGGCGGCCAGGTTGAGAAAACGGCGCATGGCGGCGTGTGCATCGAGCATCGCCTCATCCATATTGAAATCAATCACCTGCGCGCCATCTTCCACCTGTGCGGCGGCGACCTGCAGGGCGGTATCGTAATCCTCTTCCAGAATCAGTCGCTTGAAACGGGCGGAGCCGGTCACATTACAGCGCTCGCCCACATTGACGAAGAGGGCGCTTTCGTCGGCCACAAAAGGCTCCAAACCGGAAAGGCGTAAAGCCGGTTTGATCTCGGGCAACTGGCGCGGAGGGATATCGGATACCGCCTCTGCAATGGCGCGGATGTGTTCTGGCGTGGTGCCGCAGCAACCACCGAGAATATTGATAAAGCCACTGCGGGCAAACTCCGCCACAATCGCCGCGGTTTGCTCCGGGGTTTCGTCGTATTCGCCAAACTCATTGGGCAGGCCGGCATTGGGGTGCGCGGAAACATAAGTGGCACAGGCACCGGATAGGGCCTCCACATAAGGGCGCAGCTCAGTGGCCCCTAGGGCACAGTTAAGACCAACGGAAATCGGCTTGGCGTGGGCGATGGAGTAATAAAAGGCCTCAGTGGTCTGGCCGGAGAGGGTGCGGCCGGAGGCGTCAGTGATGGTGCCGGAGATCATAATCGGCAACTCGAAGCCCAGCTCCTCAAACAGCTGCTGCATGGCGTAAATGGCCGCCTTGGCATTGAGCGTGTCGAAGATGGTTTCAATCAGGATCAGGTCACTGCCGCCCTCTATTAGGGCGCGGCCGGCTTCCACATAATTGTGTACCAGCTCATTGAAAGTCACATTGCGCGCACCCGGGTCGTTGACATCTGGGGAAATACTGGCGGTGCGAGAGGTGGGACCAATCACCCCGGCCACCCAGCGGGGGCGCTCGGGTGTGGAAAGAGCATCCGCCGCGCGCCGGGCCACTTCTGCAGAGGTTCGGTTCAGCTCTACTACAAGATGTTCCATGTCGTAATCAGACTGGGACAGCTCAGTCGCATTAAAAGTATTGGTCTCGATAATGTCGGCGCCAGCTTCCAGGTATTGCCGGTGGATTTGTTCGATCAGGTAGGGACGAGTAATGCTTAAAAGGTCGTTATTACCTTTCAGATCCTTATGGAAGTCAGCAAAGCGGGCGCCGCGGTAATCTTCTTCCTGTAATTTTTCCCGCTGAATCATGGTTCCCATAGCGCCGTCGAGAATCAGGATGCGCTGAGCGAGCGCGGCTTTGAGTTGCTCCAGGCGTTGATTACGGGAAAGCGCAGACATTGACCAATCCTTAATTGTCTATGGCGGGAAAGGCATCAATCTTAGCACACGGATACTTGTCAACAGGGGCTAAATTGATGGGCAAAAAATACCACGACACAATAACCGGTAAATTTTTACTAACGGCGTGCAATTTCTATCTATAGTTTGGCCTTCAGTAGACATAAAAACTCAGGAGAGGGCCTGGCTCGCCAATGGTACAAAAGGTGGTACCAAGTGAAAGTCTGGCTCAGTGAAGGAGATACATCGTGCAATCAATGGATAAGAACCGCCGGGTTGTATTGGCTTCCCGGCCCGAAGGGGCACCGAGCGAAGACAATTTTAGTATTGAGGAGTTGGGGGTGCCCGAACCCGCTCGGGGTGAGGTGTTGTTACGAACGGTTTTTCTTTCCCTGGACCCCTATATGCGCGGCCGCATGAGTGATGCCAAATCGTACGCAGAGCCGGTACCCCTGGGGGGCGTTATGGTGGGTGGCACAGTAAGTCGGGTGCTTGTGTCACACCTGGATGATTTCGAAGAGGGAGACTGGGTACTGGGTTATTGCGGATGGCAGGATTATGCAATCTCAGATGGTGAAGGGTTGGTGAATCTTGGTAAAAATCCCAGCCATCCCTCCTATGCACTCGGTGTTTTGGGTATGCCGGGTATTACCGCCTATTACGGGCTGCTGGAAATTGGCCAGCCAAAAGCAGGGGATACTCTGGTTGTCGCTGCAGCTACTGGCCCTGTGGGCTCCACTGTAGGGCAGATTGGTAAAATTCAGGGATGCCGGGTAGTTGGTATTGCCGGTGGAGCAGAAAAATGCCGCTACGCGGTAGAGGAGTTGGGCTTTGATATCTGTCTCAACCACCGAGCAGAGGAGTTTCCCGAGCAGTTGGAGGAGGCCTGTCCAGACGGTGTGGATGTGTATTTCGAAAATGTGGGCGGAGATGTATTTGATGCGGTTTTACCGCTTCTCAATGACTTTGCCCGGGTTCCCGTGTGTGGGCTGGTTGCTCACTACAACGCCACGTCACTGCCCGAGGGCCCGGATCGCCTGAGCTTGTTGATGCGTGAAATCCTTACCAAGCGCCTAAAAATCCAAGGATTTATTATTTTTGATCAATATGAGCGCTTCAGCGATTTTATTATTGGTTTGAGTCACTGGGTTGGCGAGGGTCGCATCAAATACCGTGAGGATCTGGTGGAGGGATTGGAAAAAGCGCCCCGCGCCCTGATGGGGTTATTGCGGGGGGAGAATTTTGGCAAAGTCGTGGTGCGCTTGGGTACCGACGATTAATTGCAGAACTGAATCAATAACAGGCACCAGGGAGGTCGCCGATGAAAATTTTAATGGTTTTGACTTCACACGATAAGCTGGGCAATACCGGTAAGAAGACTGGTTTTTGGCTGGAGGAATTTGCCGCGCCTTACTACGTCTTCAAGGATGCCGGGGCGCAAGTTACACTGGTTTCCCCCAAGGGCGGGCAACCACCGCTAGACCCCAAAAGTGATGAACCAGATTTCCAGACCGATGCCACCCTGCGTTTCCGCCAGGATCCGGCAGCCCAGCAAGCGCTTGCCAATACGGGCAAGCTTGCCGATGTGCAGGAGGCGGATTTCGATGCTGTTTTTTATCCCGGTGGTCACGGCCCCCTTTGGGATCTGGCAGAGGATAAGGATTCCATTTCCCTGATTGAGGCGTTCTATGGGGCTGATAAGCCGGTGGGTGCTGTGTGTCATGCACCGGCCATTTTTCGCCATACCCGGCGCAAAGGCGGCCATCCCCTGGTTTCCGGCAAGAGTGTCACCGGCTTCAGTAACTCCGAGGAGGAGGCGGTGGGATTGGTGGATGTTGTGCCCTTTCTGGTTGAGGATATGCTTAAAGATCGCGGAGGCAACTACTCTAGCGAAGACGATTGGGCACCCTATGTGGTCGTGGATGGCAAGCTGGTCACTGGTCAGAACCCCGCTTCTTCGGAGGATGTGGCACAAACCCTGATGGGAATGATCCTCGTTTGAGCTATTTTTTTGGGGGGTGTCCGGGGCCGCCACCCTCCCGAAAAACACACCGGTTTCACTTGGGCGTTTCTGAGAGTAAAATACCCGACAAAGAAGCTCGGTTATTTGAGAAGGCTTATGTCAGAACTGAATGTCACCATCACTGAATCCGCGCAGGAGTACCTGAAGGAACTGCTGGCCAAGCAGGACTGCGAGGGAATCGCGATTCGTATGTTTGTCTCCAATCCAGGTACTCCCAGTGCCGAAACTTGCATTGCCTACTGTCGCCCCGGCGAGGAGGAGGCAGAAGATGTGGTGATGGAGATGAACGGCCTCAAGGCCTACTTTGAAGGCCGCAGTGTGCCTTACCTGGACGATGCCAGGGTTGACTACTCCTCCGATAAAATGGGTGGCCAGCTCACCATTCGCGCGCCCAACTCGCGAATGCCGAAGATCACCGATGACAGCCCAATAGAAGACCGTATTAACTATGTACTCTTCAATGAGGTAAACCCCGGGCTGGCGGCTCACGGGGGCCAGGTGAGCCTGGTGGAGGTCACAGAGGATAAATTTGCCGTGTTGAAGTTTGGCGGCGGCTGCCAGGGTTGTGGCATGGTGGATATGACCTTGAAAGAAGGTGTTGAGAAAACTCTAAAAGAGAAAATCCCCGAACTGGCCGGTGTTAAAGATATTACCGATCACACTGATAAGTCTCAGGCTTATTACTAATAGTTGGGTCCATATGCTCTTCCCGGAGAGCATTAAAAGGCGAAGTAATACTTCGCCTTTTTTCTTGCTTATCTGAACTGGTTAGTTCCTTTCTTATGATTTTGCCTCCCTTCTTACCTGTCGCTGCACTCCTTATTAACTTCTGAAGGCGCCTGGGCCGCCCCGGACTTTGCCTGCCCCGTATATATTTTAAAGACCTCTTGGATTTGTAGCTGGGGTGGTATCCACGCTCAAAAGGGGTGTATGGCGCCTTGTGGGTGCTCTGACTTCAGTGGCTATAGCGGGCAGGCCGGGATAGAGTTCTATGTTCGATCAGGTGGTATTCGCCGGTGGAGGAGTGCGCTGTACCTGGCAGATTGGGTTTTGGCAGTCTGTTGCAGACAGGATTCAACTTAGACCCAAGGTGGTGAGTGCCGTCTCAGCCGGCGCCCTGGTTTCCAGCCTGATATTGATGGGCAAGTCCTTGGATGCAGTAGAGTATTTTGCCGAGGCCTTCGAGGAAAATCCCAGCAACGTTCACTGGGGCAATCTCTTTCGTAAAGACCCGCTATTTCCCCATCACCACATCTACCGTAATGGCATGAACCGACTGTTTGAGGGCGGTTTTGAACGCCTGCGAGAGGCTGCGGAAATGCGAATAGCAGTTAGCCATTCGCCGGGCTGGTTAAATGGCTCTTTAGCACTAATTATCGGAGTTGGTATTGATTACTCCGATACCTTTCTCACTCGCTCACTGCACCCAAACACCGCCAAGCGCCTTGGTTATCGACAGTCCTTTTACTCGGTAAGAGACTGTAACAATGTGGGAGATCTGCAAAAACTGATCCTCTCTTCCTCTTGCACGCCACCTTTTACGCCCAGACAACAGGACGGGGGTAGAGAGGTTCTGGATGGCGGTATCGTAGATAGCGTGCCGGTAGGTGGGCTCAAGCCGGGGCCAGGCCAGGTACTGATTCTGTTAACCCGCAATTACCCCCAGTACCCAAATCATTTCAGTTGCCAAAAGGGTGAGCAACTCTGGACCTATGTGCAACCGAGCCGGCCCTTGCCGGTGAGCGTTTGGGATTTTTCCAATCCACAGAGTGTGTGGCAGGCCTTTGATGCGGGTTATGCCGATGGAGAGGCATTCCTGGCGGCATACTCTCCAGAGGGGAGCGCCAAGTGAAGAATTGGGTTATTGCTAGGTGGAGCAATTAAAGGGTGTTTGATCAGGTGGTATTTGCCGGTGGGGGTGGCCGCTGCACCTGGCAAATTGGGTTTTGGGAAGTGATTGCCGACCAGATAAAGCTCAAACCGAGAGTGCTCACAGGGGTTTCTGCTGGGGCCATGATTGCAGGTTTGATATTGATTGGTAGAGCAACTGCTTCGGTGGATTATTTCTCATCGGTATTCAATGAGAATCCTCGCAATGTGTATTGGAGAAACCTTTTGGGCAAGGCGCCAGTGTTTCCCCATTATGAAATCTATAGGGAAGGTATCCAAGAGCTATTTAGCGACCGTTTTAAAGACTTGAAATCCGCCGCGGAACTCAGGGTTGCTGTTTCCCGGCCACCCAATTGGCTGCCAGCATCAGTAGCATTGGCTGTTGGAGGGGCAATTTATTATTCCAACAAATATTTGCACCGCAAAATGCATCCAAAAGCGGCACGGCGGTTGGGTTACAAACAGGATTTTTTCTGCGCTCAGAAATGTACTGATATCGGAGAATTTACGCAGCTGATCCTGAGTTCATCGTGCACACCACCATTTACGCCAAGGCTGAGCTTGGCGGGGAAAAAAGTTTTGGATGGCGGGGTAGTGGACAATGTACCGGTTGAGGGCATTGACCCTGGTGAAGGGCGAGTGCTTATTTTACTGACCCGTCGCTATCGGGGCTTTCCCGATTGGTTTACCCAGTCTCAAGGCAGGCAATTGTGGACTTATGTGCAGCCATCACAGTCGCCCCCCATTAGTGTTTGGGATTTCACCAATCCTGAAGGCTTGATCAATGCTTATGAAATAGGGCGCCGCGATGGACGTATATTTATGCAGAACATGTTGGCTGAGCGGGGTTTTTATACGGGCTCGCAGAAAAAGTAACTCGGTATTTTAACCGGCATAAACAGTTGCTAAGAGATGATTGCTACAGATTAGATTTATTCAGCGGGGGAAGTTCGGTAAGTGCCGGCTCAGGAAGAGCTGTGCAGTGGTAATAGGGAGCTTTTCAATGTTTGATCAGGTAGTTTTTGCTGGCGGTGGCGGCCGTTGTATCTGGCAGATTGGTTTTTGGGAATCTGTATCTGGTGAAATCAATCTATCTCCCAGAGTGGTGAGTGCTGTGTCGGCGGGTGGTCTTGTGGCGGGCTTACTGCTGATCGACAGGGGCCCGGAGGCGGTGGACTATGTTCGCTCAGTTTTTAGTACCAATCGCAAAAATATCTATTGGGGTAATTTATTTAGGCAGGAGGCGGTTTTTCCCCAATACGCTATCTGCCGCGATGGGATTCGACAGCTGTTCGAAAACGGACCTCAGGCCCTGCAGAGTGTGGCTGAGCTGCGTCTGGCGGTTAGCCGCCCGCCCGCCTGGATGTACGGCCCTTTGGCGCTAACTTTTGGTGCGGTTATTTATTATGCCGACAAGGGATTTACCCGCAATCTGCACTCCACGGCAGCCACTAAACTTGGCTTCCGCCAGAATTTTTACCGCGCTCAAGATTGTAAGAATATGGATGAACTGGAACATCTAATTCTGAGTTCCTCTTGCACCCCCCCATTTACTCCAAGGCTCCATCTGAATGGCAGGGAAATTCTGGATGGCGGAATCGTGGACAATGTGCCGGTTGGCGGATTGGATAGCAAAGAAGGCAGGGTGTTAATTCTGCTAACCAGTCGCTTCCGTGATTTCCCTGACTGTTTCACCCAGCGTCAAGGTGAACAGCTATGGACCTATGTGCAGCCCTCCAAAACGTTGCCGATTAAAGTGTGGGATTTCACTAACCCGGAAGCGGTTAACAAGACTTTGGAGATAGGTCGAGCTGATGGTAAGGCCGTATTGAGAAGGCTTAGAGAGGGCTCACCCCTTAGTGATGACCTAATCGCGCTTTAAGTTAATTTTGCTGATTAATTTTAAAAGTTGGGTGGCTCCGCGTGGGAGTAAAGGGGGCTGCTTTCTTAGTGGAAATGCCTGGGATGGCAGTGCTGAGGCCTCTGGTTGCACTAGCCTGCTGAATCCATTAGCTTATGCAATTAGTTGCATATAAGCTTTGTGCGGCGGTGCCCTAAGTGGAGAGCGGCTTTAGGCTTTACAAGGGCAGTTTGCCCATTGAACAGGAAAGGATGCATGTTTGATCAGGTTGTATTTGCAGGTGGCGGCGGTCGCTGTACCTGGCAGATTGGCTTTTGGGAGTCTGTTGCCGCAGAAATCGGGCTTTCTCCAAGGCGGGTAACCGCAGTTTCTGCTGGGGGGCTAATGGCAAGCCTGATCCTGATGGGGCGTATTGAGGCGGGTAGGGAGCACTTCTGGTCGGCTTTTGCCGCCAACCGCAAGAACGCTTATTGGGGCAACGTGCTAAAGAAAGAGCGGGTGTTTCCCCAGTACGGAATTTACCGCAATGCCATGCTGGAGTTATTTCGCGATGGCCTTGCGCCCCTGAGTGCGGCCGCAGATTTGCAGATTGGTGTTGTACACCCGCCGCGCCTTTTGCCTGCTGGGTTGGCGTTTGGGGTGGGGGCTTTGGCCTATTACACCGATAAGCACTTATTGCGCAGTCTTCATCCAAAAATAGCTCTGGGCCTGGGTTTTAAGCAGAACTTTTACCGCGCACAGGATTGCCAGAGCGTGGAAGAGTTGGTGGAGCTCATTCTTTGCTCATCCTGTACGCCGCCTTTTACACCGCGTTTGCGTCGTGCAGGAGATCCCGTGCTCGATGGTGGAGTCGTGGACAATATCCCCGTGGCTGGGCTGGATAGTGAGGCGGGACGGGTGTTGATTCTGCTCAGCCGCTGCTACCCCCGTTACCCAAACCGCTTTACCAGGCGCCGCGGAGAGCAGCTTTGGACCTATGTGCAGCCCTCGCGGCCGCCTTATCTCAGCGTTTGGGACTACACCAACCCTGAGTTGGCACAAAAGACTTACGAGCTCGGCCGTACCGATGGTCGGGAGTTTTTACAAAAACATATGCTTGAACAGGAGATGCTCGATGAGCAATACCAATAACCCAATAGCGGAGTCAATCGCCCTGTGGCACGAGATGGTTGCGGAGCGGGACCTCAGTCGCCTGCCCACTATCGTTGCGGAGGATGCGGTATTCCGCTCACCGGCGTTCTTTAAGCCTTACCACAGCTCTGCGGCGGTCTGCCTGATCCTCAATACCGTAATGCAGGTATTTGAAAGCTTTGAATACGATCGCAGCTTCACCACCGAGTCAGGTCGCGATTTGGCTTTGGAGTTTAAGGCCAGCATCGGTGACAAGAGCCTTAAAGGGCTGGATATCATTCGCTTTGATGAGAATGGCAAGATTGTAGAGTTTGAGGTGATGATACGTCCCCTCAACGCCCTGCAGAAACTGGCGGAAGAGATGTCCGGCCGACTGTCCCAGTATGTGACTCAGTACAAGGACTCCCTGCCGGCCTGATTCCCAATTTCCACCCATCCAGTTGGTGATGGGTGGAGTTTTAGGCTCCATGAAAGTGAGGTTTACGCTTATTCCTCGGTTTCGAGGGAATCGAAATACTCAAAAACGTCGATGCCATCCATATAAGCACCATCGAAGCCCGCATCTACGATCCTGAAGATATAGGAGCTGTTGTTGCCATAGATAATGTCCTGCCAGCCGGCTTTCCAGTACTCCACGTAATAGTTGCCCGATTCATTGGGGACTTCGTCCAGTAGCCAGGCCGGCGGATTGGTGGACCAAGAGTTTTGCCAGTAGTAGCGGTTACTCTGGGCCATGCCAATATTGACATAGGCCATTAGCAGGCGATCTCCGCCATTGTTCTTCTTTTTTAATTCCTTGATCTGCTCTTCGGTATAGGGCTGGTTATCCTTAAAGAATAAGTCGATGATCAGCAGGTCGTAGTCGGTTTCGGATAACTTGTCCACGAATTCCTGGGGTGTGGAGAAGCCTGTAGTATTGGTGATATTAAGGAAATTTTTGACATCTTCCAGCTTATCAATGTCGTCGTTGTTCACATTGAAAGGTTTTTCCGGGTAGGAAGGAATATTGTTCAGAAGCGTATTGTCGGCGGCGAAGGAGACGTAGCCGGCGTTTTCGTTCTCCTCGTAAGACTCTTTAACCTTGTCTTCGCTATAGGCGTAATCGGTCACCAGGATTTCACGGCCTTTCTCCTTGGCCAGGTTGAGATAGTCCTGCAGGCGCTTGCTTTCAGTTTCGCTGGTGGGTTGGTCTACATTACCGTTCTGCCCAAAGAAGACCGCCTCCTGGGCGATACCATCGGTAGAGTTCACATAGGCGTCATCTACCGGGCCATTGGTTCTGGTATTGGTGGTGATCAGCTCAATACCGTTTTGCGGAACGATAATAAAGTCTCGCTCAAGGCCCTTTGCATACTTGCTGATATCCTCCACAAACAGGCGCATTTCTTCATCGTAATCGATATTTACGGGAATAATGATGTCGGGTAAATCATCACTACAGCCAAGAAAGAGTAGTGGGCTGAAAAATAGCGCTAGCTTCCTATGCAAGGTCGTTCTCCAACTAGATGTAATAGTTAAGCTTAGATGTTTTGTCTGTTAGTAATCTATTGGCAGAAAAGTACAGATATTGTTCCCCATTGGCAAACGCCAACTTAAATTGCTGCAATCTAGTGGGGGATTGCTGAATGCGAACTTAACAGGGCTGAAAAACTTGATTTGGGGCTCTTAGGAGCCCCTGGGGTTATCCATTCTCTTTTTAGTCTTGTTGGTGGCGACCGCTGTACGGGGGTCATCTGGCCAGTAGTGCTTCTGATATTTGATACGCAACTCCTTTTTGACCTCTTCGTAGGTGTTTGCCCAAAAATTAGCCAGATCGCGAGTGATCTGTACCGGGCGACGAGCAGGGGAGAGCAGGTGAATCATTAGCGGGTATCCCCCACGCAAAACTGCGGGGGTTTGTGCCAGGCCGAAGAGTTCCTGTAAGCGCACAGCTAGGATTGGTGGGGATGCTTCGTAATCGATAGCAATGCGTGAGCCGCTGGGTACGGTGTAGTGGCTGGGAGCCAGCTCATCAACTTGCTGAATATGGGCCCAGTCGAGTTGTGCGCGCAGAATATTGAGCAGGTCCAGCTGCTTGAGCTGCTCAAATTTATGGAAGCCATGTAGATGCGGTAATAGCCAGCGCTCAAGGTCCTGCAACAGCGTATCATCACTCCAGTCGGGCAGCGGAGTGCTTTCCAGTGGTGACTTGCCACTTTCCTCCTTTCGCAAAAACGCCACCCGCGCGCGAAATTGTAGGGCTTCTTTACTCCAAGGCAGTAGAGAAAGCCCTTTTTGGCGAATGGCATCGAGTAGTGCCCGGCTCAATAACTCTGATGGAACATCTTTGGCGACTTGCTGCTGCAGCACCAGTTTGCCCAGTGTGACCTGCTCCAGGACTTCGGCACGCCCGGCCGTATCATCCCAGCGAATAGTGGTATTTTGCTCGATTTGGTCGGCAAAACAGCGCTGTAAGGCGTTTTTTGAAATTGGAGCGGCCAGCTGTATTCTCGCATCTCGCCCCAGTCCATCCAATTCGGCAATCACAAGGAAGTCGCTGAGAGCCAGGGCGTCTTCGTGCGAGAAATGTGCGCCTCGGCCGCTGCAAAGCAGGTAGCGGCGTGCACTATCTTGGCGGCTTTTGGCAATTCTATCCGGATAGGCGAGCCCCAATAGCACCCCGACTCTATCGGCCTGGTCAATGCTATCGCTGTTACGAAGTTCTTGCGGCTTGAAATCCTTTAATTGCCCCTGCCAAGTGTTGGCCTGCTGGCGAATACGTTGCACCGCACCGCGGTCGATATTTTGCCCCTTAGAATGGGCCTGTAGTGCTTCGATACGCTTGCTGATGTCTCTATCCCAGCGTGCTTCTCCCCGGAAGATATCCCTCTCTGACAGTAGCGCCGCGAGTAGGCAGGCCTGTTGTGATAGATGCCAGTCGAGGCTGCGAAGCATCATATGGGCGAGGCGTGGATGGCAACCCAGGGTAAGCATGGCGCTGCCATGTGGAGTAATACGCGAGTCTTGGTCTAGTGCGCCCAGTTGTTTTAAAAGTGCCTGGGCTTGGGCTAGAGGACCTGTGGGGGGTAGGTCCAGCCAGCTCAGGTCGGTGGGATCACTGACACCCCACTGGGCTAATTCCAGCGCCAGGGGGGCCAAATCGCTGCGTATTATTTCGGGGGTGTTTTTACTGCTGAGGCTGCGTTGGCGGCCCTCGCTCCACAGTCGCAGGCAAAATCCTGCGCTGAGGCGCCCAGCGCGGCCGCTGCGCTGGGTGGCAGAGGCTTGTGAGATTCGGCAGGTCTCCAGCCGATTCATACCGCTGTTAGGATCGAAGCGAGACTCTCGCATTAAGCCGGAATCCACAACTATGCGGATTCCCTCAATCGTCAGGCTGGTTTCTGCCACATTGGTTGCTAGTACCACTTTGCGTTGATCGGGAGCGGCCGGGGCGATGGCCTGATCCTGCTGTTCGCGGGTCAAGTCTCCATAAAGTGGGGTGAGAATAATGCTATCTGATTTGAGATCAGCCGCAGAGGCGAGTTGTTCGCGCAGTAACTCCTCTACCTTGCGAATCTCGGAAATTCCCGGAAGAAATGCGAGCACACTGCCTGACTCTTTGTGAAGTGCTTCGAGAATCTTGCGACTCATGAGCGCTGGCATAGAGCGGTGATCTTCGGGCTCCTCCCGCTGGCCAAGGTAATCGATATGTACGGGGAAGCTGCGCCCCTCACTCCTGACCACTGGCGCACCGCCGAGCACCCTGGCTACCGCCTCGGTTTCCAGGGTTGCAGACATTACCAATAGTTTCAGGTCTTCGCGCAGATATTCCTGGGATTGCAGGCACAGTGCCAGGGATAGGTCGGCTTGCAGACTACGTTCGTGAAACTCATCAAAAATAACCAGCGAGGTTTCTGACAGTTCCGGATCAGACTGTAGCAGCCGGGTAAGAATACCTTCAGTAACAACCAGGATACGGGTTTTCGCACTTCGCCGCCGTTCCCCGCGGACCTGGTAACCCACAGTCTCGCCTAGCTTCTCTCCGAGCTGAGCAGCCATACGTGTCGCAGCTGTGCGCGCAGCCAGGCGACGGGGCTCCAACATAATGATATTGCGTTGGCCCAACCAATCGGTTTCGAGCAGGGCCAAGGGAACAACGGTAGTCTTGCCTGCGCCTGGAGGAGCTTGCAGTACCACATTGTTGTGTATTTCCAGTGCTTTGCATAACTCTGGTAGGGCGGAATAAATTGGTAACTCTGGCATAGCAGAGAATTATAGAGGATTAAGGGATGTGAGTGTATGGGGCTATTGTACTTGTACAAAGTAGTAACTATTCGGCACTGAGTACTATTTGTACCTGATAACTACTTAATAGTCCCCATCTTTGCTAAGAAACTGAGTGGTATTTCTGAAAAGTAAACTAGCTAGTAACCCAGTGAGAGATAAGCAAAGAAAAGCAATCATTAACGCATGAAATCCAGAGTGAAATGATGCTTGCCCCCACTCCAAAACCTGAGAATGTACCGAAGAATCTGGGAAAATTCTTGTTATTTTTTTAAGAGGTTGAGCTCCAGTTATAAAGGGGAGAACATCCAGCATACTAACTTGGTGCTCATTGGAGAGAGTTTCTTTTGAGAGCATTGTGAAAGTTCGGACACTGACAGTGCTTACTATTATTCCTGTGAATGATATTCCTGCAGCATACCAGAGGTAGGTGTTAGAGATGAACAGCCCATAAGCTGCTCCCTTTTCATTTTTTGGGGCACTTTGAACTGCTGCAAGATTGGTTGAGGAGTACATTATTCCGGCAGTAATACCCATAAAAACCATGCCGAATATGAGGTAATGCCAGGACAGTTTATCTGGCATCAATATTAGTGATAGAGCAGCTGTTAGACAGGTAAATTGGGCAAAGACGATGGAGGGGATGGGGTTGAATTTATTATTGAATATTCCAGTTGCAATTGAGGAAAAGCATAAGAATATTGTCATTGTGAGAATGATGAGGCCGACCTTGGCAGCTTCATAGCCAAGTATATTCTCTAGGTATAAAGGTAAAATAAATAGGAAAGAGCCAAATATCATTTGAAAGCATGCGCGAGTTATAAGTAATCCTTGGAAAAGTTTGCTTTGGAGTAGGTTCAGGTTTATCAATGGTTGGGGTAGGGTTCTCTGCCAAAGGAAAACAAAAATTAAGATTACTAAAGAGGATACAAGAGGTAGAATAAACTGAAAACTGGCTATTCCTTTGTGAGGTTCAAGGTTAAGTGAAAGTAATATTAGGAGGTAGGCGGCTAGAATAAGAAATCCTGATTTGTAATGAATATAAATTTTTTTGTTTTGAACGTCTCTTTTTGCGAAAATTTGCAAGATGATGAGACATAGCAAACATACAGGAATGTTGATTAAAAAGGCCCATCTCCAACCCAGATGGGTGACAATAAAGCCGCCTAGAATCGGGCCTATAGACTGAGCTGCAGCAGTAAAGATTACCAGTAGGCCAACGGCTAGGCCTCGTTCAGACTTTTGAAAATGACTTTCCGCTAGAACAAAAATCATGCCGAAAGAGGCTGCCATGCCTGACCCTTGTATAAACCTGCCGGCGATTATGGTCTCAAGGTTGGGGGCTGCACTGGCAATTACTGATCCTAGAAGAAAAATGGTTATGCCCAGCATGAGGGTGTTTTTATGACCAAATCGATCTCCAAACTTACCCGTAGTAATGATTAGCCCGCCCATGGCAATAAGATAAATATTGTTAACCCACTGCAGCTGATAGATTTTTGCGGAAAAATTTTCTCCTATAGTAGGGATCGCAAGGTTGATCACGGTGACATCAATATTGATGATCATTAGGCCAAGTCCAAGGCCGCTTAGTACCCACCATCGATGTTGATAAGGAAGTTCCGTTTGCTTACTCATGCCGTCCAATTAGTCATGATTTTAGGGAAAGTGAGGGGATCTTTTTAGCTTGTAAGTAAAATATCTCAATAAATGAAGATGTATCTGCTATCAGAGTTTTGGAGTATCTTTAGTTTCTCTAGAAACTCATTATGTATGGTAATTTAATACTTGATATTAAAAGTTATAGCTTTGTTATAGGGGAGCTATTACTTATTGGGTTGGACTGTAACAATATATGACAGTGATGTTCATTATTTGCTTGTCTATTTAAACCTATCAAATTTTAGGGGGCATCTAGTGTTGATTATGTTGATCTGAAATCTGAGTGGAGAAAGGTATGGGGCTAAATTTAAGGCGTGTAGTAACAGGGCATGATAATTCTGGTAGACCTATTGTGGTTCTAGATGACAGCGGTGAACATATATCTAGCTGGCGCTCCAATATGGAACAGCAACAATTCTGGACGACAGTTGAGCTGCCCATAGAGATTGACTCGGAGAATAGTGATAAGGGCGCACGTGAGGTTGGCACCGTGATACCTGGTGGCTCAATCTTCAAGGTGGTGGAGTTTGGTCCTGGGGTAACTCCTCGTATGCACCGTACAGATAGCGTGGATTATGCAATTGTACTCTCCGGAGAGATCGACATGGAGCTGGGGGAGGATACGGTAATCCACTTATCGGAAGGTGATGCTTTAATTCAGCGAGCTACCATTCATAACTGGGTCAACCGGGGAGATAAACCCTGCAGAATTGCGTTCGTATTAATCAGTGCCCAGGGTGATACTGCTATCGGTTAGCGACGGACTATTAAAAGCTAGGGGGAAAGGATATGCCACCCATGAGTCAAATGAAGAATTATTCATTGTGAGCCTATCGGAGCAGGCTTGCTATTCATTAGAAAGACATCTCTCTGGGCATCAGGGGGTGCAAATATTCAACGCTGAAACTGGGCTAAATTTGGGGCTTGGAGAGAATAGGTTCATCAATATCCTCAGTGTGCCCCAGTGCAGCTTCAATTCCGGCATGTACTCCGAGAGCAGCTGTCTCTCTCGACATACTGGGGGTGCCGATGTTTTCTGCCAGCGCGGCTACTTGAGGTAATTGAGGAAGGTGTATCCAGCCTGCGCGAATATCCAGCTGATTGGTAATAATATAGTGAAGTACCCCGTACATCAGGTGGTTACAGCAGAAGGTGGCGGCAGTGTCGGAAATATCTGCGGGAGCGCCGGCATTGCGCATGGCTTTTACCATGGCGCGAAGCGGTAGATTACTGCGATAGGCCACCGGGCCATTGGGTATGGTGGGCTCATCCTGCATCTCCACCCCGCGGTTATCTTTAAGGCGGTAGCGTGTTGAGTCATTATAGTTTTGTGCAATTCTCTCTACAGTGATAACTGCACGGCCGGCATATTCACCGAGCATCATCACTACTTGTGGGCGAAGTTCGTTAATAGCTCTCGTGACGACCTCGATACATTCGAAAAAATTGTTTGGCACAAGTAGGCCACAGACTTCAGCGCTGCCAATACGGGTGCCATCCAGTACACGCATCACGGATTCGGCCGGGTTGATTGGTGTATGGCCAAAGGGTTCAAATCCAGTAACAAGAACTTTTGTCATGGCAGTTTATTGTTGATAGTAATTCGATGAGATCAGTATCTAACTAAATCCCCGAATTCACATTTGCCAGATCCGGGGTTTTAGTTCCTAGGGTTTACTTGATCAGCCCCAGCTCCTCAAGGAAAGAGTATTTATCCCAATCCACCCAGCTTTCTACCATCTTTCCACCTTCGTAGCGATCGGTATGGGTGCCTGTCCAGCTGCTGGTTTTATTGGTGGCCTCATACTGCATGAATTTACCTGTGTGAGTGGCCGTTACGCGCCAACGGGTACATACATAATCACCCTCTGCAACTTGCAGTAAAATCTCCATTTTTACGTCGGAGAAGCTATTGTGAAACTCCTTCACTAAGTCTTGCCACTCTTCCAGTGTTTCTGTTGAGGTACCTCCAGAGGCATCTGGCATTTGGTGATTTTTGTAATTGGCAGATAAATAATCTGAGGCTTCATGTGGGGTATTGTCCCCCCAGAGCTCAAGTAACTTTTTAGAAGTTGCTTTATGGTTGGCGGACATAGTGCTCTCCAAGATTGTGGATGGCGACATTTGTGTTGTTAGGCAGGGCAAGCATAGTGTAGAGAAGGAAAAATGCCCTATTGAGGCTGCTAGAAATTGTCCTTTTACACGGCTATTCGACCAGTCTTCCGATTGTGTATCGTTTTGATATTGTTCGACAAAGGTTTCAGAAAGGTTCAATCAACAAGAAAGGGGCCTTGCGGCCCCTTTAGTTTGCTTCACAAACTCTATTGATAGGTCATCAGTTACTCATACTGTTAGCGGTAGTTACTGATGCACTGATTGTATTCGCGGATGTAGATCTTACCACCATTCGCATGGTTACGGTTCGCCTTGTCTGCCGCGAAATTCATGCAGCCTCTTACTTGGTCTTGAGTCAGACCGTAGTAGCGAGGCGTAGGCGCACGCCAATAGTAGTTAGGGCGAGAACCGCGCCAGTAATAACGAGGCTGAGAACCGCGCCAGTAGTAACGGGGCTGAGAGCCGCGCCAATACATATTTCTGGGCTGCTCATATTGACGGATAGCAGTGGGCGGATTTACTGGGTAAAAATAACGGCCTTGTTCATTAAAGGCATAAAAGGTATTTCCGCTTTGATAGTAAGTCTTGCCGAGTATTTGTACTGGTGAAGAGCCGGCAGGTAGCTGAGCGAGACGCTCTTGGGCTACACCGTACCCCGCAAGAGAGAACAGTAAGATCATTGAAAATAAATAGCGCATAACGTTTTCTCCTTCTCCCAACTTGGCAACAAGTCTACTCAAATGTGTGTTGTGTCCCAATGCGCTCTATTGGAAGTTTCGGTTGCTTCACCACTAGTTTTAAAGACTACAACGAAATAAAGGAAAATAAACCAATAGTAAAGTTTTCTGATATATTCTTGGGGTGCAAAAATTGCTCTAATTGATGATGTTTTTAGGGAATTTAAATTCTACTCCATGGCAAAGGTAACAACAGAGCAGGTAAAAGTGTTTATCAGTTGGGGGGTATGAAGTTGATTGTCTTTTGGTCGTCTAGCACTGAAAAGGGCTTTGCCATGAGATGAATGTATTTTTTTATTTTCAGTTTCGTGGCTGTGGAGGGGGAATTCTGTGAGTATTAATGATACCTGTTGTGTTTAACCTATATAAGGACACTTGTGGGGCCTACTTTGCTCGAGGTGCGGATGTCTTCCAGGGAGTGATGTTTGCCATGCAGAGCAGGGTTGGCTAGTGGCTGGATAGGGTTTTTACTAGGTTTTATTGCTTCATCGGTTGACTTGGTGGGATTGTTGCTTTGTATTAGGCTGGTTTTGATAGTTCTTAATCTTTTATCATAGTGTATCAAAGCGTATTGTTGAGCGCAGATGAAAAGTCACCCAGCCCAGCTATTAGTCGCACGTAAAAGATGGAGGGGTTTAAAAAGTCTTCTGAATTAAGCTCCTCATTTACTACGGGTTTGGTAATAGCCTACGGGTGTTTTCTAAACACATATTGTATTCGCGTATATAGACTTTTCCGCCCTTAGCAGGATTGGCATTAGCCTTGTCTGTTGCCATATTCATACAGCCTGCAATTTGTCCTCGAGTCAGCCGCGGCCCTGGTTCCGGACGAGTAGAACGAAAAGATAGGTTTCTTGGGCGTTCATATTGGCGTATAGCGGTAGGAGGATCTACCGGATAGTAGTGACGTCCTTTTTCACTAAATGCATAGAAGTTACTGCCACTTTGGTAGTCAGTTTTTCTGAGAATTTGTAGTGGCTGGGCGTCAGCTGGAAGTTGTGCGAGTCGCTCTTGAGCAGTGCTGAAATTGGCAATGGAGAATAACAATAGTACCAAAAATAAAAAATGCATTCTGCGACCTCCCTCGCGCAACCTAGCAGAATTTTACTTTAGTCAAATGTAAGCCCCAATGTGCGTTTTAGGGCTCCTATCTGCTGTGAGAAAGATAATTTTAATACGACTTATAAAGACATTTTCACTTTTCTACAAAAGTTTAGCAAATTAATCTATAGGTGGTTGTATAAAGGGGGTAAAGGTCTAAATTCGGAAGCTTTTGGTTTCATAATCTGTCTGTTAGCGCTTCACCCTGAGTATCACCAAGCCAGCTTGGTTTATGTAAAAGGTATAGGTTTGTCGTTGAGATAAAGAGAGGTTGTGACTGGTGTGGCTTTGGCTACCGTTTGTAGCGACATACAGGCTTGCCGGCAGCAGTGGGCAAACTCCACGAGTTTTTCCTCGGTCTCATCACTTTCTATAATCAAGTGAATCTCCACCCGGTCACCCTGACCAAATACCTTTTCGGATTGAATTCCACCAAAGTTAAGAGTGGTTGAAAATTCGGTCTTTTGCTCAAGCCTTACCTGCTTAAGTTGAATATTAGAGAGTTGTGCCAGCATCTCTATATGAGACATCATGCAGAGTGCCAACCCTGCAGAAAAGTACATGATGGGTGATGGAGCGCTACCCCGGCCTCCAACCGCAGTTCCTTCATCACATATCAGCTCCCAAGTTCCTCCATTAGGTACATTCGAGAAAATAGTTGCCTTCTTTAGGTGATGTCCTTGGGGCATTTGTTCCACATTGATATGGGCATGAAATCTTAAAAGCTCCCCCTGTTTCACTTTGTCCAGGTGAGGTGGGGGAAATGTATCTTGCTCAGCGTCATCATTAAGCTTACGAACAATGGTTGTCGAGGACATATCCCATTCTACGGATTCCATAGTGGGTACCTCTTAATGGTTGTGGGTTGGCTTTGAAAGTGCCAGATGCTGAAAAGAGTATATAAATGTCGGTAGTTTAGAGTTTCTGCTGAGAGCTCCCCAATTGCTGGGGGAAAATCAGGCTGTTTAAATGTGAGGTTTTTCGCAGAACCTTTAGGAGTAATGGTATTTGTCTAATGATCTTAGGCAAGCAGTGCTAGGCCTGTCCGTTGCTCTAGCTCATAAGCATAGCGTTGAGCTTCTTTTAATTGCTGGTAGGACCTTGCCGTAATGCCCTCATTAAAAGTCGCGTATTTGAAAATAAGCACTACCTGATAGCTGGTTTGGCCACTTCTGCTCTCTTTAGAGTGGTGATAGTAGGAAACTATTTTAATACCTTTGAAAATCGTGAGGGGCTTTTCTTCTGTCCAGTTGTGCCAGAGAATTCGATTTTGAGACACGTATTGCCTAGTTTCAAAATCAATATAGTGATCTTTCTTGAACGAAAAAGTGATTACGGCGAGAAGGCAAAGTAGGGTGGTGGCAATCCAGGAGAATACAGAGCCAGTATCTAGGGCAAAGCTCAGGCTCACAAAGAGCCATATCAGAACAAAACCACCCAGTATATAGGTAAGTATTTTATTAGACTGCAGTTCCATTTAGCTGCTTCTATTCTAAAAGATTTATTCTTGATCAATATTTATACAGGTTTGGTTCCCTGCCTATCTGGAAAACCGGGGGAAAACAGCTTCCTATGCCCTGTTTACTGTGGGGAGGGTACTCCTACGGCGTCCCATTGTCAGCCTTTCTGAGGCTTTTGGTAGTTAGGAGATATCTAAGCTCGCCATGAGGGCGCTTGGGAGGGGCTGGCAGCCATTATTAGAAATAAATAGCTGCCAGTTAGAGAAAAGGGGGTCGCAGCCCCCTATAAAGTCACATACTTAGCAAGTTCTACTCTTCAGTGGCTCACGCAATTGTTCGGCCATACCCAGTAATAGGGACTCGGTAGTTTCCCAATCGATACACTTGTCGGTAACAGAGACGCCGTATTCCAGGTCATTCAGATTGGCGGGAATCTTCTGATTACCGGCTTTCAGATTACTCTCCACCATAATGCCAATAATTGATTGATTACCATCAAGAATCTGGTGAGTCACGTTATCTACCACCAGGGGCTGTAATTCGTGATTTTTATTGGAGTTGGCGTGGCTGCAGTCGACCATGATATTGGGGGTAATACCGGCGCTACGCAGTTCCTGTTCACACATGGCAACGCTGACCGAATCGTAATTTGGTTTGTCGTTACCGCCGCGAAGCACAACATGGCCATAAGGGTTGCCGGAGGTATGAATAATGGCAACCTGACCGCGCTTGTTGATACCGAGGAATCTGTGGGGATTAGCGACAGATTGCAAGGCATTAATCGCTACTTCTAATCCGCCATCGGTACCATTTTTAAAGCCCACAGCAGAGGAGAGGCCGCTGGCCATTTCCCGATGGGTTTGGGATTCGGTAGTACGTGCGCCAATGGCTGACCAGGAAATCAGATCTTGCAGGTATTGGGGAGAGATTGGATCCAGTGCTTCTGTCGCGGTGGGCAGCCCCAGTTCGGCGACATCTAAAAGTAGCTTGCGGCCGATATGAAGGCCTTCCTCAATCTTGAAGGAATCATTCAAGTGGGGATCGTTGATCAGGCCCTTCCAACCAACTGTGGTGCGGGGCTTTTCGAAATAGACTCGCATTACTATCAGCAGGGTATCGGAAACCTTATCTGCCACTGCTTTCAGGCGCTTGGCATAATCCATTGCAGCGTCCACATCGTGAACGGAGCAAGGTCCGATTACCACCATCAAGCGGTGGTCTTTACGATCGAGGATATCACGCACGGCGCTGCGCCCTTTGGCGACGGTCGCTTCGGCTGCATCGCTAATGGGTAGCTCTGCTTTCAGCATCTCCGGGCTGATCAGGACTTCCTGGGAGACGACATTCAGGTCGTCGAACTGCTGTGTAGTCATAGCGTCTTCTGATTACTCTGTTCCTTAGTGCCGCTCTGCACCTGCAGGCGGATGACTTATCCTACTGTGCCGCAAAGAATAGGGCGAGGGTTTCATTTGCAACCAAATATTTGGCCTGATTTTGGGATGTACATTTGAATTTTTCCTATGACAGTTTGGCACTTCAGGAGCGTTTAGAGGAAGTCGCTTAGGAGAGTTTTGGCGTGGAAGAAGTGATGATTTGGAGTTTCATCAGTTGAGTACAAGCCTACCTATGAGTACCCAGTGATTAAGAGGTGATCAATGGGCCTTCCTTTCGGGGTTGTTCATGCTGAAAGGAGCTAGCTTATGATGAGCCACTCATTATGTGAGAAGTTCAGTTTTACAGAGGTAGGAATAGCATTCCAAGTAACCACCTTGATAGATCTAATGCCAACTGCTTAGGTGGCTTAACTCAGGGTAAAAAATTGAGTCTGTAGCTAAAACGACTGATATAACCTGTGCAGGAGAGTTCAGAAGTACCCCTGAATATGAGGGGCAGTATTCATGAAGTAAGTTGATTTCCCCGGACTGCACCTTGTGTCAACAAAGTACTAGGAAAGCTGAAGATGAAGAGGGATTGATCTCTAAGGCTTAGATGACCTTATATATTGCGCTCATCCCTGAGCTTTACATTTCTAGACTTTTCAAGTCTGTTGATGTTGCAAAGAAATCGTTAGTTACTCAAGAAGCGCCAATAAATAAAGTAAAAGCTAAAACCTATCATTAAGCACAGGCAGGCATAAGTGTAAACTAAGTACCACCCTTTTAAGTGATACTCTCTTGGTACCCATTTCCCGTTCATAACAAGAATGTTGAGTAAAGCAAAGATTGGAGCACAAACGAAAGATAAAGTAGTTACAAAGTCGATAAGGTTTTTTAACTGATCAGCAAATAGGGAGATAATAAACCAGCTTATAAGGCTTAGTATAACAAGGGTGGAAACGTAGACTCTATTTTCTGGAATCTTAATGCTATTCGATGATCTCAAGGCACTTCGCCAAACTTGGGGAAAGCCATCGGAGACTGCAAAGGTGGTTGAGAAAAGCGCGACAAAACAGATAATGCTGATTGTTAAATGGCTCCAGTCACCAAGGGATTCGGTATAAATATTGATTAGCTGACCAGCAAATATGCCTGCAGATTGGGATAATTCAATATCTTTCCCAAACATTACTAGTGCACCTAACCATACAAATACAATCGCTAATAACAAACTGGTGAAATAGCCAACCTTAAAGTCAAATATGAGAGATTTCCTGGCAAACCCTCTATCTGGTTTTTCCTTTATCCTTCGCTCCGACCAAATAGAGTGCCAAACAGAAACTTCAATCGAAGTTGGCATCCAGCCGACTAAGGCGACAACAAATGCGATGCTCACAGCTGGTACTATATCGGCTGTTAAATGGGATTTAGAGGGAAGAAGCCCGTATTGGCTTATTGCAGCAATGAGTGTGATCAAGCTGGCAATAGCCAGTATGAGGACCATCCACTTTAAACTTTCATTCAGCCATTTAAATTGGCCAGCAATCAATATTGCACAGGTAATGACCAGAATGATGGCAGACCACTCTGAAACATTTAGGATATCGCCAAATAAATTGAGCGCTAAAGCAGCTGTGACAATCGTAACTGCAGCTTGAACAAAGAACATTGTTAGAAATGTGAGAGCCATATAGCTATAAAAACCCACTCGACTGTGTCTTTTATAGCCTTCCAATAAACTCTCGCCGGTGACAGCTGCATACTCTGGACCGATTTTGAAAAAAGGGTATTTGACTAAATGAGCTAGGAAAATAAAACCAATCAAAGCGAAAGCGTAATCTGCTCCTGCGCGAGTTGACTGCACGATATGAGACACGCCAATACTGCTTGCGGCCCAAATAATTCCAGGGCCTAGGTTTGAGAAAGTGCGTTTAAATACATCCATTAAATCAGAACTGCTCGGAATGATGTTGCTCAAAATAGCTCTTAGCCACATCGATAAAGGTTTTAACCTTCAAGGAAAGCTCGCAGCGATGAGGGTAGAGCGCAAAAATAGTCAGTGGCTTTATTGTGAATTTAGGTAAAATCTCAGTGAGTTGGCCAGAGTCGACATAAGATTTTACAGAGTAAAAAGGCGCTTGGATTACTCCTTGTCCTTCAGCCGCTG
This sequence comes from Microbulbifer mixtoriginis (SeqCode), assembly GCF_052466765.1. NCBI lineage: Bacteria > Pseudomonadati > Pseudomonadota > Gammaproteobacteria > Cellvibrionales > Microbulbiferaceae > Microbulbifer > Microbulbifer mixtoriginis (SeqCode). Next base: position 459,028 of record NZ_CP174289.1, on the reverse strand, counting down.
CCTCATTCAATAGCCTCCCATTGTTAGATTGCCAGGCCCAGGGGAGTTTGATTTTTTTTATCTCTTCTTTGTCTTGAAATAGCCAGTGATCCCCTCGTATGCTGTGGTTAAAGAAAAGTAATTGATGCTTCTTTAATGAATCCATGTTTTTAGGGAGCCCATTCTTTTCAATGTAAGAATCACTTGCCCAGAGTGCTAGCTTAGTTTTCGCGATAGATTGGACGATATAGCTAGAGTCGGGTAGTTCTGGTGCGATTCTAAAAACGAGATCGATTTTATTGTCGAGTAAATCGAGTGGGTCATTGCTGAGGTGAAAATCCAGGAATACCTGAGGATATAGCCTGCGGTAATTGGCAATCAATCCTGAAAAATATTGACTGCCTAGCTCTATGCTGGTCGATATCGATAGCCTGCCTCTGGGCTCTTGATTATATTCTGACATCGCCTGGTCGACGGAGTGGAGTTTTTTTAGTATTGGTGAAATTTGCTTATAGTAATCATCGCCCGCTTCGGTTATTGATACTTTGCGTGTATTGCGCATCACCAACAGGCAGCCCAGTTCCTCTTCTAACTGCTTGATGTACTTACCAACCATTGCTGCGGAAATGCCGAGTTCGCGAGCAGCAGCTGCAAAGTTTTGTTTTTCGCATACCAAACAGTATGCCTCAAGGGCGTGTAACTTGTTCATTGATTCCCCTGATGGCTAGTCTTCTTCTCTTCTTACGGTGGGCGTAAACTGGAGTATACCGATAAGTATAATAAACCAATAGTTTATACACTATAAACTCAAATGATATTTAAAGTGCATCCCAAATGACGCAAAATTTTGCTATTAGGTTAAAATTCCCCACAGTCTTCTTTTAGATAAGTACATGAAAATAAAACAAATTTTTATTCTAGTGGCTCTATACATTGCTACCAACGGCGTTGTATTCGCAGAGGAAAGTAAGCTAGAGCAAGTCTTGCTCATTAACGCCAATATAGTGGACGTTAAATCACTCAAAATTGATAAAAGACAGTCGATTCTTATTGAAGGCGATAAGATCAAGAGAATTTCTTCAACGAATAAGCTCTCCAAAGTGAGGGGGGCCAGTGTTGTCGATTTAAAAGGGAAGTTTGTGATCCCCGGCCTGATAGATGCGCATGTCCACCATGCAACAGATCCGGATAGCTGGGATAAATTGTCAATCACTACTGAACGACTTCGATACCTGCTTCGTGGTGGTGTCACTTCTGTGAGAGATATGGGCGGTGATGCGCGAGCCTTGGCCTACTTAAGACGTCAAGCAGAGGTCGACGCCATCGCTTCGCCAGACATCTACTTTTCAGTCATTATTGGTGGGGAATCCTTCTTCTCGGATCCGAGAACCATTGCCTCAGCTAAAGGGCGTACACCAGGCCACACAACATGGATGAGAGCGGTAGATCATAATTCAGATATGGACTCAGTAATGCTCCAGGCCATAGGCGCTGGTGCAACAGGCATCAAGATATATGCAGATGTTGAGGCCGAGACAGTGCCATTGCTTGCAAATGCAGCCAAAAGACATGGTTTAAAAGTCTGGTCGCATGCTTATATTGGCCCCTCCAAACCTTTGGATATTGTCAATGCTGGTGTTGAGACTATTTCACATGCCTCTGATATGTCCGCTCAGTTAGTTGATAACTTCAAGGCGTGGCGCAGGAAAACTGCTGAATTCGATGATTCAACTTGGGAAAAAATGCTACAAAAAGATAGATATTTAGATCTTTTTGATGCGATGAAAGAGAAAGGGACAATATTAGATGCGACGCTCACAGTATTTGAAAGAAGAAATGACTTAAACGAAAAATACAGGCAGCTTGATCAGCTCAGTACACAAATGACACAATTTGCCTATCAAAGCGGCATTACCATTGCTGCTGGCACGGATGCATTTAGTGACCTTGAAAATGACACTACACCGATGATTCATCATGAGCTAAAGCTGCTCGTAGATGAAATCGGCATGACACCTTTCGAGGCAATTCAAGCTGCAACTTTAAATGCTGCGAAAGTGATAGGGATAGAAGGTTCTGTCGGTAGTATTGAAGAGGGAAAGAAAGCAAACATGGTTGTGCTTTCAGAAAGTCCCGAAACAAATATTGAAAATAGCCAGGCGATAGCTCATGTAGTAAAGAACGGTCGTTTTATTTTTATTGGTGACGATCCACAATTGCCTTTCTCTTCTTCACGTGAAATGAATGGAACCATTTGGTTATCCGGGCAAATCGGTAATCATCCTTCAACTTTAACCTTGGCAGGTGAAAGTCTGGAAGCTCAGATGCATCAAACAATGAAGAATATTGGCCAAGTTCTTGAGAGCAAAAACCTGGGCTTTGACGATGTAGTTAAGTGTACTTTGATGCTCGCTGATATTGATGATTGGCCAGCGGCGAACAACGTCTACATCCAGTACTTCAGTGGGAAAAAACCAGCGAGGAGTGCTTTTGCAGCGAGCGGCCTGGCACTTGATGCCAAAGCTGAAGTGGAATGTATTGCTTCACGAAGCACTGATTAATTCTGGAGTGGGGATCTTATGAACGATATAAATAGAAGAGCACTAATTAAATCTCTAGTATCAGGTGGCGTTGGTTCATATTTGGCTATTAACTCGGGTATATTAAATGCTTTTTCTGGGGGTAATGCAGGAAAATCAACGTGGAATTCATATGGTTCATCGATTGTAATTGATGGTCTCAGCGTGGCATTCTCGCTCAGGGAGCCAGTCTCTGAAGAAGCCCTGGGAATATTCAAGAGCTCGGGTATTAGTGCCTTGAATATGACAGTTCCCTATCCAGGTGATGACTATTCGGAGACTTTAAAGAAGGTTGAAAAAGCCAAGTCCATCATCGAGCAGAACTCAAACTACTTGCGCTTAATTCAATCCGCATCAGATATCCTGAAAGCGAAGCAGGAGAGTAAGCTCGGTATCATAATGGGATTCCAATCAACTGAAATGTTTGATCAGTCACTTTCAGGTATTTCAGAATTCGCCAAAATGGGCGTTAAGATAATGCAGGTATCCTATAATGGTCCTTCTATCCTTGGCAGCGGCGGTCTCGTTAAGGAGGATTCAGGGATAACTTCCCTTGGCAAGAAAGCCATAGAAATAATGGAGGCGGAGAAAGTACTGATCGACCTCTCGCATTCAGGAAAGAAGACAGTTTCCAGTGCTATCATTCAATCAAAAAGACCGGTTGTGATCTCTCATACTGGCTGCAACGCTATTTACGACCACCCTAGAAATAATGACGATACAGAATTAAAAGCTGCTGCAGACACCGGTGGCTTGGTTGGAATCTACTTAATGCCATTTTTGGAAGGTGGCGAGCATGAAATAAAGGCCGATGTGGTAATCGAACATATACTGCATGCCTATAAAGTATGCGGTGAAGATCATGTTGCCATAGGTAGTGACCAAGGCGTAGTGCCGGTCAATGATGGTCCTGAGTATCGAGAAAGTATTCGTAAGGAAGTTGAGCGTCGTATTGCGGCTGGAATTTCGGCGCCCGGCGAAACACCAAATCGTCCACCCTTTATTCCGGAATTAAACTCCGAGAGACGGATGGAGCTTATTGCCTATAAGTTAAGCCAAAAAGGAATTCCTGATCGAGTGGTAGAAAAAATAATTGGTAAAAACTGGTTGCGTGTTTTTGCTACCGTATGGAATTAAAGGAAGGTGAGATTCAATGGTTAAATATATAAAGTTTGATGATGTTCTATCTCGACTGGTTGTTTGTGTTACGCTTCTCTTTTCACCTTTGCTTTTTGCTGAAGAGCTTAGCACTTACTCAGAATTTCCAAAAGATTCAAAGACTGAAGTAATTCCTTTTCCGATCGAATTTGCCTCAGATATCACCTTGAATGGTATTGAAGAGCTTGTGTTTCTGCCTGGCATGTATAAACAAGAAAAAGAAGATTTTTTTAGTTATGCTTTTTCTTGGACCCACAAGCCAGAGAAGAAACAAGTTTTTGGAAAGTTCGAAATCCAGAATTTTATAGCCGCCTACTATAGGGGGTTGTACAAAGCTGTCACTGAAGGCAAAGAGTATGAGCCTACTATTACAATGGAGTGGGTTGATGGCAAGTATACTGGCCAGATAAAGTGGATTGAGCCATTTGTAACTAAAAAAGAACAGACCCTCTACTTTAAAGGGGATCAAGTTAACTGTAAAAAAACGAGTGAGCTTCGGTGGTACTTTATTGTTTCTCCACAGAATTCCTCTCACCCTGTATGGAGAGAACTTCAGTCGATAAAACCCAAAAGCTGCTAGTGATAAAAATCAAATGTTATCAATCCCTATAAAGTATTTTATTTTGGGAGATCATAGAAAGCGCACAGCTTAAACTCATCTGATTTTCAGAAATTTTTTTGGTCTTTTAGGTGAATAGGCCCTAAGTGTTTCTCTGCTTTGGGCCAGCTCCGTTCGTCATACGCAATGACTTGGCTGTCTGGGGTAGCAACCTAGTCGGCAATTTATTAGTATCCGGCTATCAGAAAATTCTTTTTTATATAAAGTATCCCTTATCTTTAAAGAATCTACACTACTACCAGTATTCAAAGGCTGGGGGATGGCTATCTATCTCTTTACGAGAAACACACCTGGTTGGGCTCATAACATGGTTCGATTGTCCTAACAGCAATAGTCGAGTAGATTTTTTTTCTCCAGGTCTTAATGCAAAAGCTAAAGTAATAGTTAGGCGTTGCTTTCAAAGCCCTTTTGATTGCTATTCTTAGCAAGTCGATATGGTTTAAAGACCATTTGAAGCGCGGGGAAAAGAACGAGATGAATATTATTGTTATGGGCGCCGGAGCCCTCGGAAGCTACTTTGGCGGCCACCTGGCGAGGGCAGGACACAAAGTGCTCTTTATTGCTCGAGGGAGGCAGCTGAAGGCACTTAAAGAGCGTGGTTTAACGGTGCTGCCACTTGAAGAAGAGCCCTTTACTATCCAGGTTGATGCTGCGGAGACTACGACTTCGGTGTGGGGAAGTGGATCTAATCCTATTCTGCGTTAAGACCTACGATACTGAAGCAGCCATAAAGCTTATCGCCCGTGCTGTAGGTGAAGACACAAAGGTGCTTACCCTGCAGAATGGTGTCGACTCCTTGGATTCCCTGAACGAAGCCTTTGGGCGAAAAGCTATTCTGGGCGGCATCTCATGGACTAATGTGGCGATCGAAGAGCCTGGAGTTGTGCGGCACAGATATCCCGGCCCACTTGTCTTTGGTGATCCAAATGCAACTGGCTCAAAGCGCACCCTAGTGCTTAAAGATACATTTCTACAAGCTGGAGTTGCCGCTGAGGTCAGTGATGATATCACTTGGGCTATTTGGGAGAAGTTCCTGTTCATCTGTGCGGTGAATGGAATGACAGCACTCACACGATTGCCTGTGGGTACGCTTCAAGCCTGCCATGCCTCTCGCGAGTTATTTGTTGACATTATGTGTGAGGTTTATTCCTTAGCACGGCGAAGTGGAATAGAGCTTTCGGAGGATACGGTTGAGCGTACAATTAGGCATATGGAGAGGGAGTTGCCTCCTGGAGTACTCAATAAGACTCTTGGTTCGATGTACTTCGACATAGCATCTGGAAGGCGCCTAGAGCTTGAGTCTCTAAATGGTGCTGTTGTGCAAAGAGGGAAGCAGCTGAAGGTAGCAACACCGGTTAACAGTTTTGTCTACGGGGCATTGAAGCCCTGGGCCAATGGCGAGCCTATGCGCAATGGGGTATAACAAGTTGAGCAAACACCCCGTATATAGCGCTTGATTCAAACGTTTCCTCCCATTTCCTTGATCAGTGTACAAAAACAAGCCGTTGCTGAGTCGGATTCGGGGTTACTTCATAAAAACACAATCATGGACTTCTTGGGTTAATGGTTTGGAGTAGTTGATAGCTCCCGTTTAACCAGATACCGCCAATGTGGTCATGTAGTGACCTATCTCGCCCTCCCCATTACAACCATGCCTCAATGGTCTCGCGTATCCGGAATCCCCTGGAGCTACCGGATCAGTGTGATGTCATTATCGAAAACGATTGTTATAGTAATAATATTAGCTGGAGGGGCCTGTGACTGTGTTCCTCACCTAGAAGGTGGCTTCAGCACGGACCATAGGCAGCAGGTAAATGAAGGGGAGGCATCCCCACAGAGTAAAGACACGCTCGTAACAACTAGAGGACTAGGTTCTGAGGACTAGAGAAGAAGCATTTCAGCTATTGGACAATCTGGATGCGCCCCAGCATCTCATTAATCACGTTACATTAGTTGGTGAGGCGGCCGATCTCCTGATTGAAAAGTTTATCGAAATGAAAGTGAATTTCGATCCGGACTTTGTCCGTGTTGGTGTAGTGATACATGATATTGGGAAAATTATACATACCAATGAAATGTATGGCCCAGGATCACAGCATGAACCTGAAGGTGAAAGGATATTACTATCAAAAGGTTTTACACCAGCAATCGCTCGATGCTGTCTTTCTCATGCCCGTTGGAGTGATATGGAATGTACGATAGAAGAGCTAGCGATAGCGCTCTCAGACAAGTTGTGGAAAGGCAAGCGCGTAGAGGAGCTTGAGCTCCAAATAATAGACCGAATATCACATATCTTAGATGTGGAACGTTGGGATATCTTCTCCGAATTAGATTTATGCTTTGAGAGTATTGCTAGTGAAGGCCTTAAGCGGTTACAGCGGAGTGTCACTAGTGGATAGATTATTCGAGATTTCTCTGAGTAAAATGGTACGTTTTTTCTAATAAGAAGCATTCAAAATTGACGTCACTTTATTAAGAAGCTCCAAGATTATAAATTAACAGCCAATTGATTTATCTCTTTCCTTAAATCCTGATATGGTTACCGGGAAAAATGATACACGTGTTGGCAGAAGCCAGTGATTATCTACTGCTTGATATACTTTTGTAGGATGTGGAAACCGAAGCTAACAGATCAAGGGGTTATTGTCGAGTTGATTGTTTTGAGTAGTCTTAAGTCATGATAGCCGAATTACTGTGAACCTTACATAAAAAATAGAAGTTTTTGGGTTTATTTTTGGTTGGGCTTTGAACTCATTTTTAATTGGCACCGTATTCTTTAGACTCGATAGTGAGTTGAAATATAACTTGCATCAAGTGTGAGGGTGAAATGATACTCGTATTAAAGAAAGATTATGAATAAGGTGCTGGGCACCAAGGGAAGATTGTAATGTGCAGCAAAGGAAAGTTGGCTGGTTGGGCGTTATCAATATATGCTTTTCTATCACTTATAATATATATTTTTGGTTTTGTTGTTTTCTATTTTTTCTTTTTTAGTGAATTTCCTGAGTTGTTATCGTGGGCATTCATAGTTCTTTTAGTGTTATTGATGCCTATCAATTCTATTGGTCTGGCAGCAGGTATAAAGTTGATCCAAGAGGATAGAGGGGCATACAAAATAGCTATCCCTTATTCAATATTCTGCTTACTCAATTTCCCTGTCGGCACAGCGGTCGGCTTTTTCTGTCTGTGGGTATATTATGAGAAGAACGGTTAAGTGATGGTGGGTAGATATTTTGTAACCAGCCTCTCTGTGGTGAAGAATCTATGTATTCTTATGTTGAGTGCTTAATATTGTTGGCCACATTTATGGAGTCATGATATGAAGATGAACTATGTGGTTCTCGGTAGTAATGATCTGGAGGCATCAATAAGGTTTTACAATTCACTTTTTGAAGATACGGGATTTGAACAACTATTCTCTAATGAAAGGATGACTTTTTGGCGGTACAAAGAGTTTACATTTTCGGTGGCAGAGCCCTTTGATGGGGAAGAAGCTACGAATGGAAATGGAACAATGATTGGATTTAATGCTGAATCAAAGAAAGAGGTGGTAAGACTATATGATAAAGCGGTTGAATTGGGTGGCACCTGTGCGGGTAAACCAGCTCAGCGGGGCTTGAAATTTGCCGCATATGTAAGAGATTTAGATGGGAACAAAATATGTTTTTTTGAATAGGATATTTCAATGAGGTGGGTGATTTTTAACTTTAGGATGTCTGCTTTTGGTGTGATATTTCATAGAGCTATAACTATCAATTGATAGAGTTTGATAGGAAGCGTCATGAAAAGAAGAGAAATGCATAGTGGGCTAATGGCAGCTTTTGTTAAAGCTTAATTCTACTAAAATTATTCTTAGTGCTACCAAAAGGGAGTGAAGGTAAAGCCTATGCTATTAAAATTTAGAGGATCATGGAAAGAGCTGTATGAATAACGTCAGGGTTTCCGAGCTAGATTGGTTGAGAGTCATATTGATTTTGGCAGTATTCCTACATCATGCATTAATGCCGTTTAATGGGGATAAATGGCATATCATGAATGCGGAGTCTAGCAAGCTGCTTGATGATGTTATGGTATATTTTGAGCAATTCAGGCTGCCAACACTATTTTTTATTGCTGGTGTAGGAAGTGTATTGTTGCTCCGTAAAGTCTATCCATCTCAGTTTTTGCGAGATAAATTTTTTAGATTATTTATTCCTTTGCTTGTAGGGGTGTTACTTGTTGTGCCGCCTCAGAATTATATTGAGGATATTGGTCAATATGGCTCATTTTTGCAGGCCTTCCCTCAGCTTGCACTTAAGTTTGATTCAAACCACTTATGGTTTATTGAATACTTGGTCTTCTTTTCATTGCTTGCAGTACCGTTTTATTTTTTTCTAAGGTCACAATGGTCAAGTTCATTTAAAGGATTTGTAGAGTGGTTGTCGGATACATCAAGTGGTCTATTTGGATTGGTTTTGGTATTGATTGTAATCAGAGTGGGGCTGAAATTATATTTTCCTGATAATGGTCATGGCATAGGCAATCTGTCTTCCACTTTGTTTTATCTTTATTTCTTCTTTGTCGGTATGGTTTTCATACAGTCTCGCAAGGTTTGGGCATCATTAGAGAAGTATCGGAAGGTAAACTTTGTGTGGTTGCTGGTCAGCTCATTAATTTTTTATACTTATTACTATTCTCCGGACTTAAGCGAGTATTTGTCAATGCAAACTCGTTGGTCAATTTGGTGGTTTGTAGGTTGTTTGGTCGCCTGGTCAGCGTTATTGACCCTGTTAGGTTATGCTCAGCGCCACCTAGGAAGCACCCCTAAATGGCTAAAATTTAGTAATGAATTGATATATCCATTTTACATTTTTCACCAAACAGTCATCGTTGTGCTTGGTTACTTTGTAATTAGCTTGTCAATGTCTTTGGCGTATAAAGCTATGATACTAGCTATTGGTTCTTTTTTGATAACTACTGCTATATGCTTGTTAGTTGTGTATCCATTCAGTGTAACACGTAGACTCTTTGGGCTTAAGCCTAGAAGGAGTAGCGTAAGTGATGATATTGCTTGTAATAAAACAATTCACGGGACTGTCAGGTAATAGTAGTGTAAGTATGAGAATTGCAGTTTCTAACTGATAAGGCATGGTTGTTATAAAGAGTAGATGGAGTACTGTGATGAGCTTTTCTAACTTTATTAGGAGAGCGGTCACATAATATTTTATAGGGCTACTTTGGTTGAGGACATCTGTCTCTAATCAGCAACTTTTAGCACCTAGTATTATAGGTGAGACATATGTTTTAATTTTTTGGGTGTCACTGGTTCTGAGAGTTAGTATTAAAATCTTAACTTCCCACTGATGACAAAGCTGTAAGTGGGCTCTGCGATGAGGGGGGTTACTGGAGGAGCGTGGTGGTCCCTTTGACGGTAGATGTACTTAAATGGAAAAGAGTAGCAAAGAAACTCTTGCAAGTTTAATTGGACTATGGAGCTTGCCTGGCCATGAATGATAATCCCCACTACAGCAGAACAGCTCAATATATCTGGTTCAAAACTCTAGCCTAGAAGATGGCAAGTAAGACCATAGCATCAATTTTACTTCAGAGTAAACCCGGACTACTCAACGTCTCACCCTATCATATATTGATTCGGAAAATTGCTCTTCTTAAGTTGATAGTTTTGATTAAGTAAACTGTAAAGATAGCAGTTACTTAAATTGAAAATTGGAATAATTTTTTAATAAAAATTAAAATCAATGTTATATTCGATTTTTGAGAAGCTTCTTTGTACAACTTCGTTACAAAAGGATAGGGGTAAAATGAAAAGATTAATACTTGGCATATTTCTGCTGATGTTGAATTTAAATGTGTCTTTTGCTGATGTGATAGAGGATAGGCAGAGGCGTTACAAAGAAATTTTGGTGGAAAACGTTAAAATAGATGAGCCTGGTGTCGCCGTTATTGTCAGTAAAAAAGGAAAGGTGATTTTCCAGGGGGCTCATGGCCTCGCAAATCTAGAGCACAATATACCATTGACAGCTAATAGTGTATTTCGCTTGGGTTCTATCACTAAACAGTTTACTGCAGCAGCAATAATGATGTTGCAGGAACAAGGTAAGCTTTCACTAACGGATAATATTCATAAATATGCACCTGATTTCCCAACTGAAGGGAGTGATGTAACCATTGAACATCTTTTAACTCACACTTCTGGAATTGCTAATTACACTGAAGATGAGGAGATTTTTGCTAAAGAAATACAGTTGCCGACAACCATTGACGATATGCTAATTCGATTTGCCAAGCACCCTATGAAATTTAAGCCAGGCGAGCAGATGCGTTATTCGAATACGGGTTATGTTCTTTTGGGAAAAATTATTGAGGTTGCCAGTGGGCAATCATATGCTGATTTTATCGAAGAAAATATTTTTAAGAAAGTCGGCATGAAATCTAGCTACTATGGTGGTTCCAAAGTTATCCCAAATAGGGCTAATGGTTATGATACATCACCTGATGGCGTAGTTAATGCTACGTATATCGATATGATGTGGCCTCATGCTGCTGGAGCACTTTTATCTACTGTGACAGATCTGGATATATGGTTCAGAGCTTTACGAGACGGCGAGGTACTTTCCAAAGAAAGTTATCAGAAAATGATTGAACCGTTCAAGTTGAATGATGATTCTATGTCAAATTATGGCTATGGGTTGGGCATCGGAAAACTTAATGAATATGACATGGTAGCACACAGTGGTGGTATACCAGGTTTTGCTACTGATGCATTTTATATTCCATCTGAAGATTTGTACATTGCCGTCTTAAGTAATCTAAGTAGCCGTAACCCAAGTTTAATTAGTAAGTTATTAGCAGCTGAAGTTCTTGATATACCTGTGCCGAAGTTTAAATCAGTCGAATTAGATGAAAGTAAAGTTAAAGAGCTTCTGGGTAGCTATAAGATTGATGAAAATTCCGTTAGGACATTATCTTTGGAAGATGGAATTTTTTATTCTCAACGAAGTGGTGGTCCAAAATACGAAATCATTCCAATGTCTGAGAATAGTTTCTATTTCGAGAATACTTTGACCTATATGGTTATTGAGCAGGATAAAAATGGTAAGCAGGTCATGAGTTTCTATAATGATCTCGCTGTAAAGCCCCAGCAGGCAGTCAAGTTGTAGAAATATTTCACCCCCTCTTAAAAGGAGGATGGGAGGGGGTAAATTGTCGTCAACACGTATAAGGATAATATGAAAGTTGACTTGATCTTTCTTTATCGTATTCATGTGTAATCAAATATGGGAAAACTACTTATGGATAACACTCTCACTGCTACGATAGGTATATTCTTAATGCCTATTCTAATAACAGGAGGGTTAATCCCAGAAACTCATGAAAATTCCTGTAGTTTTGTTTCGTACAGTAGAATTAAAGTAGAAGGCTCGACAGAAGTCGCTTGGGCAATCAACTGAAATGGCTTGGATAAATTAAAAGAAATGTCGGAATCACCCTGTAAAAAAATCAAAGAGTAATATCATCATATTCAGTAACCATATCTGAAGAATTTGTAATTCAATCAACCAATTGAGAATTATGAAAATACACTATTTAGAAATTGTGGCTCTAGATGTAGATAAAGTATGTGCAGCATACGAAGCTGCTCATAATGTCCGATTTGATGATACCGATGAACTTCTCGGTGGAGCTCGAACATGTAGCTTAAAAGATGGCAGTATCGTCGGTGTGCGTCGACCTTTGCGAGAGTCGGAAGAACCCGTAGTTCGCCCATATTGGCTTGTTGAGGACATAGAAAAAGCCATAAGCCTTATTAAAGCTCAAGGGGCAAAGATTGCGGTTCCACCATTAGAGATACCTGGTAAAGGGATATTCGCTATTTATATCAATGGCGCTGTTGATCATGGATTTTGGCAAGTTTGACAAGGGTAATTTTATTAGCCATCGAGTAATAGCTCAAAAATTGTCTTGATTTTATTACGATGATTGAAGCTAGGTTCACTCTCTACAAGCCCTACAGTCGATCAATTTTTGATCTCCATATAAATCATCTTTGTGGTAGATGAGAAGGAATTTAGGGGACGTGGATTCTCCCTCTAACAATTAGTTTAATTCTTATCTTAACTCAATAATCTATATGCAAGTATTCCGCTAGAGGATGATTAAAGTATCTCTGGCTCAGCTGGCTCCAGATTTAAGCATGTGATCAAAGCGTTGGGTCGACGGTTCGGTACTTAATCTAATTATGAAGCCTGGTCTGAGTAGAATAATTTTTACAAGATCGCCATATATCCCTGCTTAGACAAGTAATACAGTTAAATACGCATTTTGGCTGCATGTAAACTTTAATAAGGAAGCCTTTAACTACAGTTTAATCTGGCAAATTTGGGGTGACTAAAAGACCTTGGTTTCAAATGGTTCTTTTTTATATGTTATAATGGATTTAGATTTTAGGTTTAAATATGCGCCAGTTGACGGGCTTCACGTTTTACGTTGGGCTTTTCATTGTTCTGAGTATTTTTCATTAAAACATTATATTTTAAGGCTAAATCTATGTCGAAAATTAAAATGGAGTGGAAGGTTATTTTAGTCTCCGCTTTCGCTGGGGCTTTCTTAACGGGTGTATCTCAATATTTACTTTTAAATGCTTCATATGATAATGATATAAAAAAGGCAAAATTATTGGTAAGGCAAGAGCTCCTTATGAAAGAGCTAGAAGAGCGTAAAAAAGCATATAAAGGTATAAGGAAAGCTGTCCTGGAGTTTCATAACGCCAGGTCTGAAAGAGATATGCTGGTTGCTGGAGTTAAAATAAATACTCTTAAGCCATATTTTGAAAGGGTATATAGAACTCAAGCAAGTGTTGAAGCTTGGCGGGAAAAAATGATGGAAAAAATTAAAAATAAAGATAAAGAAGCCTCTGACGATTTTTTTGAAGAAATGGAGGCGGCTTTTCATGCAGATTTAAAAAGAATTGAAAGTCAAATACTTGAATAATCTTTAATCAGTACATCCGTCAATTAAATTTCATATACTTCTGAATCCTTCTTTTGAAGATGTAAGCTAATGATGTAGCTTTTTAATGATAGATTTAACTTAAACCTGTAACTCTAAATTAAATATAAAATGTGATCAGTAAAATACTGATTTATACACCCTTAAATGAGCATGGCTTTTCATACTTCATTTCGACGGCTTTTTGTTCACGATATTGACCGAGTAGTGAGATTCCTATTCCGGCCATGATAATAATTCCTCCAATAATTTGAGCAAAGTTTGGAATCTCTTGAAGGATAACGAAGGCGAAGAAAGTGCCTGCTACGGGGGTGATGGCGGTAGCGATAGAGATGTCGGCAGAGCTGGCCCCTCCTTGGAGCCCTTTAAACCAGGTGATCTGCCCAAAAACAATAATGACCGCTCCATATACAAGCATCCACACCCAGAGGAATGGGGAAAGGAGGTCGTTAAAGTGGTTGGCTCCAAATACAGAGAGGACAATGACCGAGAAGAGGATCACACCTGCAAGCATGCGGAAAACTGAAAAGACGCCAATAGGGACGCGATCAAGCAGTTTCCGACTGACCTGAACGGCAATGACGCCTAAGAGTGTTGCTACAGCGGTTAAAATTTCTCCAGCTTTGGGGAGGGTTTCTAGGAATTGGTTCATTGCTGGATTTCCAAGATTCAGCATTTTCATGCTCATTGGATCTTCCATCGGAGGTTGATGTAGCACAAAAATTGCAATAACACCAACCGTTACCACAAGGGCACCCACTATTGAGAATCCTGTTGGCTTCTCCCGGAACATCAAAAAAGCAAATAAGAGTCCTAAGGGAGCATCTAAAGTTGCGATTAAAACGACATTAGTCACCTCTGTGATCATTAGAGCAATAAAAAAGAAAGCTGGGGCAAGAACACCAGACATCAAGATGAGCACAAACATGTAAAACCAGTCTTTGAAAGGGTACTGTTTTAAGATGCTGAGGCGCCAATCTTTCCTATAGATTATCAAAAGGGTGATACCCGCCAAGAGATTTCCTGCGAACAAAAGGTTGCAAAATGATATGGGATTGTTTCCATTAATGAGATGATGGGCACCGAGTTCCCCAATTTTCGCAACAACAGAGTTGGAAGCGGCAAAGATAAGAATCGAAATCCATAGCCAAAATCGGGTACTTTTTACGGTGTGCTGATTTTCCATTTTGAATCCCCTGAGTGCTATGGCAAGCTTAAGCGGATTTACCTCGCCCTTTACCAACTACGACTTATCTGATAGTGAAGGTGGGTCATTCTAATCTGGATTAGTTTAGACTAAATCTCATAATCGGCTGCCTAAAAGCAGTTAAAATTAATCTATATATCCACGTCAGAGTGATTTTTCTGGTCAATGTTTGAGGCAATGTTACACACTTTCCACCTCCGCCCAGTAAAATATTCGAATTTAGTTCGGAAAATATGATTGTGAAATCTGATTGGGCGGATGGATTTTATAGGCGTAATTTCATCTCTTATGCTGCATCGTCAAACAGTCAAGATATGGATATTTTCTAAGAGCTGAAAGTTTTTATGAGTTAGTGACGCTAATGGATGAAGCTGGGTGTTCGACTGCCTAAGGTGGTAGATCTCTTCTCGGTGGATAGGGTGAGGTCTAGGGCTTGGAAGTCCATAACCACTTGATCGTTTTTCACTTCCTGCACTGTGACTGAGACATTGTAACTAATTCTTAGTTTTGGACGGTTGAGCGCTAAGGGTTAACCGGCTCGTTTTCTGCTAACACTCAATATCAAGGTAAGTATTCTGTGGTGGGGAAGCTTGGTAATAAGTGGTGCCTGTAGTCTCAGTAGGGTGAAAATAAGGGTAGAGAGTCTCGAGTTGTGAAAGGTAGGTGTTAGGTTCCCAGTGATTAGGGATTTTTTCCAGAGTAATGATTATATTTTACTCTTTTATCTCGAACCAACTTGGCTAGCTGGTTCTTCATTCTTCGTTTAACTTTCTTCTTCAGTCAATAGACTTGGTAGTTTATACTTTGCGGGTGGGTAGCCAATGGTTTCTTCGATTGTATCTTTGTGAAAGGAGTGCTAGATATCAAGCCGTTTCATCTATCGTTCGTTGTTCCAGATCTAGAAAAGGCAAGGGAGTTCTACGTAAACCTACTTGGCTGTACTGTAGGCCGAGATACAGAAGAATGGATTGATGTAATATTCTATGGGCATCAGATTACTATACATCAAGAAAAGGATGGAATCGTAGCCAAGCCTATAGATCACTTTGGCCCATTACTTGAGAAAAAACAGTGGAGTGAAGTGTTAGCTTTACTCAAAGACAGTTCGATTCCATTCGTACTGGAACCACTAGTGAGAGGCGAGGACTCTGAAAATGAAGCTGGTAAATTTGTAGTTAAAGATCCGGCGGGCAATTTGCTTGAGTTTAAGTACTACAATAATTATTCAGGCACTGTATCTGGTAACAATAAATAAAAAAGACAGATAGTAGCTATAGCTGTGTATTACTTAGCAAGTTAGTTCGATAATCCAGGCTTGATGCATCTTGCAGTCTAATCAAGTTCAACCTATTTGTCTTTACTGAAAATCAATTCGGGGTGTTTCCCGATCGGGAAGCATCGTGAGCGATGCCTGGTGCCTGGCGGCGGAGTAGGTGATGGGCTTTTAATGGGGAGGTGGGCAATAGGCTTTTAAAGCTTGGGGGTCTCTTCGATTTATTCAGGGTGCTCGAATTTCATATTAAAGGATGTAAATTTGGCTATCTGATTTTCAATTTTTCTAAGTATTCTTTTTAGCTGTTAGTCTAGATGAATTGTACTTCTGTTTTGTAGGTGTCTAGGGGTATATGTTTTCAATAGGGTTGCCAGATTCGGATTAAGATTGAAGAAATAACTGTACTAACTATGACAGCAGTCCAACTTCTTTAATTGTGGTTAATAATGCCTAGCTTATCAGCGATTAGGTAATCTAAGCTAAATCGACCAGGACCTGTAGTTATTAACCATACAAATAAAATAATATATAAAACTTGGGGTAGGTAAATAAACCAGCTTAGCCAATCCAATGGCCCTATGCCTTTGGGGATGACATGCTCAATTTCAACAGTGGTGATAGCAACAATCATTACGATAATTAGTATAATCGCAACAATTGAAGAAAAAAGCCCTGCTATTAATAGTAAGCCACCAAAAAATTCTACAGAAGCTAAAAATATAGCCATAAGTTCATGAAAGGGCACTCCTATTTCTTTCATTAAATTTATTAGGTCTGCATGTCTCTCAGGTACAAATAGCTTGTTATACCCAGATACTGAGAAGAATAACCCCAATGACACACGTGCTACCAAGATAGGTATCCATTCCCAATTATGAGCACCAACAAGTATTTTCTTCGTCAGTGGAGAATCTTGTGTAAACATAAGCGCCTTCTTATATAGCTGTATTCTAACTGTCAGTTTTAATTTTAAATGCTTCGTATGCTTTTAAAGTCTTCCCTGCAGTCTGTGCCAAATGTTGGAGTATTTCCATTCTCACCTTTTTCACTCTTACCTATAGGTGTGTATATTTTAACATCTTTTTTACTGAGAGCTGTCTGCAAATAAGTAATCACCTCAGTCATTAATGCTGTATCGTAAATAAATTATTTTTATTTAGGTATTAAACATGGCTAAAATGGCTGGCGCAGACGCAAATTGCCTTACTCGTTATACATCGAATCGGCATGATTTCGCATATCCTGAATGCCAGCGACCTATCTTGACTGCGCACTCATTTCGGGTGCGAAAGCTAGAGAGATATTAAAAAATACGACAAATGCAATACAATCCGCAATGCTTTCACCATCTTAGCCTATTCAAATGTCAGGGCAAATTAAATCGATGATTGACCTTTTCCGCGCCATATGACGTGTTTGTGGTTAGGTAGCCCACAGAGCTCCTTATCCAATGGGAGCTTTGGTGCTATTTCTAATTTTTGCCGGGACTCACTCATGGACAAGTGTGGAGATGGATCAGAATATCCTGTAGTCCTTTTGCAATCGTGGTGAATGAAAAATCGGTCAGGAACAGGAAGCAGTGAGTGGCTATATCAAGGGAAGAGATTTTAATAGGGAGAAATGTACAAATGAAAAATACCGCCTGGCTTAATTCAAGAATTAATAAGAAGCTCGGATAAAAATAAGAGCAAAAAAGCATACTCTTTCTTCTTTAAATATTTGCCCCTTTAGCCTCCTCTTCTGTAACCGAAATAATATTCCCAGTTGTTATTCTTTACCGTTTCGGTATTTTTTACCAATCTCTTTCTTTTCTACCGGTGCTCAAACTGCGGTGGGCATTCCTTGATGAGTTCGCTTGGAAAGTGGCTTAAAGCCGGAAGGTAAGGTTGGGGCCTGGGTTGTGTTCTTTGTATAGTAGGTATGATAAATTTTGTAAATGTAAAGATGCATAATATAGAACAGCTATTTTTGAATTAACTGTTAACCTCTTTAAGAGATCATAAATTGAATATTAAAATTCGTAATGAAAGTGGTGGAGATGCTGAGACAATCCACCGAGTTACAGTCCTAGCATTTCGGGATGCTCCACATAGTGATCACACTGAGCAGCTTATTGTGGAGGGGCTTCGCAATGCAGGTGCATTATCTTTATCTCTGGTGGCTGAGTCAGATGGAGAAATTGTAGGTCACGTTGCCATTTCACCAGTAAACATTTCTGATAACTCGACCAACTGGTTTGGACTTGGGCCGATTTCAGTACTACCTGGGTATCAAGGAAGGGGAGTTGGCTCGAAACTTATGGGGAAAGCTCTTGCAGACCTTAAAGAAAAGGGGGCAGAGGGTTGTGTAGTACTTGGGGATCCTAATTATTATGGGCGCTTTGGCTTCAAGGTGATCGATGGATTGGTTTTGCCAGGGGTTCCAGCAGAGTACTTCCAGGCACTGTCATTTGGCAGCAATTTTCCGCAGGGAGAGGTTGTGTACCACGAGGCATTCTCGGTTCAAGGTTAAGAATCGGCTACACAGCGACTGACTTTCTACCGTTTTGCGGCTCTGGGCCGACGCGTGGCCTGAGTCAAGCACGGTTTATACACCGTTATTTGCTAGGGTTGTCTCTATAGAGATTATTAAGGCTCTTTTTGGGCCTCCTTCCTTGGAGAATCTACTTTCAACGCTTCCCATTGCCTGCTTTCGCTCGTTTCCGATACGTACATAGATCTCTTCTTCGGTTGATAGTCTTGGCGATTTATATTCTTATTTGGCGGGTGCCTAGGTTTGCCATTCGAGTTTTCCTACAAAGTTGAATTTACGAGTCGTGAACCTCTACAGCCAAATCCGCGTAAGAAATCCACGATTATCAGCTCGATTAACCTTAGATCCGTGGCAACCACATTCCCATCGTAGCGGCAAAAATACCAATGGCCATAAACACAGTCAAAGGTATCAGGGTACTGACAAAAGCAATCTGGGTACCTTGTGCGGTTCCACGCTTTTGACAGTGAAAATACCATTCCAGCATGGCCAGTGGGAGCAGGTATTGGCCGAAACCCAGTGCATACAGGAATGGCCCGGTAAAAGATTCCCAGTCGACCCCCCAGCCGCCGGTGAGAATTGCCCAGCCCATCAAGGCTACACGAAAGAACCACACCGCACTGGCAGCCATAAATAGGCGTAAGGCCCAGCGACGGTGCTCAGCAAAGCGTCTGGCCATCGCGGTACGCACCGCCAGAAAGGCAAACACCAAAATTAGTATGCCGTCCATGGTGATACTGATCTGTGATACCAGATTGCCAATAGTGTGCCGCGTCCAGGTCATGTAGAGCCCCGCAACACTGGCGATGACGGCAGTCAGCAGATAGCTGCGTCCCAACCAGCGATGGAAGTTGGGGGCATGCCGTCGGACCGAAGGGATCAGCTGCAGGGGCCCACCGCCGATTACAATTGCGGCCAATAGCACGTGGCTCACCGAAGCCAGGTTGCCCCATGTATCTCCCTCGCGGAAGCCTGCCGGAAGGTGCAGTCCTTTCAAGCCGTGCACTCCCGATTCAGCAATGGGTGGGTAGAAGACGGCCAGGATATAGGCAAAGAAGATCGCATGGCCGATGGCCGCGATGCAGAACCAGGTTTTTACTGACAGGCTAACGGCCCGCCGGGTGTCGAATGACCGCGGCAGTGTTTGGCTGAGTACAGCGTCGTTCATGGGGTTTCTCCGGGCGTTTATGGTACGTGCTTGGGCTGAATGTGCCTGCCGGGCATGTTCGGTTTTTCCAGACACACGCACATCGGCCACAGGCAGGAATCGTGCCTCCCCCAAAAGGTGGAGATGCGACTGCTCCCGCCTCCCCCGAAAGCCCCATGACAGCTGATTGCGCCTGGTTTAGCATGCGGAAATGAAATCGTCGTCCCTAAATACACCTGCGCCGAACCCGCTCAACACCAGCTCGGAACTACCCAAGCTTCCGGTGTGGCAGCCCTTCCGCGGGCCATTCGAACGCTGGCCGCACCTGACTGATCTGCTCATCGCCTTGCTCATGTTTTTGCTGACGCTACTGATGTGGTCGCGCGACGAGGCGCGGGAAGTGCTGGCCATGCAAAATCTGGGGGATGTTATTGCTTTCCAGTGTGCGTTCATTGGCTCCTTCGCTCTGTTGTGGCGTCGCACACACCCCTGGCAGGTACAGGCCGTTATTCTCGGCGCAACAATATTGCTGGAACTGGGTTTACCGGCGGATGGCATCGTTGCCATGGCGGTTTCGCTGTATAGCCTTGGCCGCTACGAGGCCAATACCCGAGCCAGCTTTATCGGAGTCATCGCAACGCTGGTTTTTGTGGCTTTTGATCAGGGGATTCCGGTTCAGCCAACTGCGGCAGGCACGGTAACGGTGATGCTGGTATGGGCGTTGTGGTATATCGGTCGCCGGCTGCGTTTTCGCGGCGAATATCTGCGCTTGTTGGAAGAGAGGGCCAAGTATTTGGAGCGCGAACGCAATGCCGAATCCGAGCGTGCGGTAGCGGCCGAGCGCTCCCGAATCGCCCGCGAGATGCATGATGTGGTGGCACATCAGGTGAGCCTTATGACCGTGCAAGCCGGTGCCGCCAGGGCCATCAGCCGCAATAACCCGCAAGCCGCCAGTGAGGCCATGGCTTCGGTGGAGGCTGCTGGCCGTCAGGCCATGATAGAAATGCGCCATTTACTTGGCGTACTGCGCCCGGCCAATAGCGACACCGCGCTCACGCCGCAACCGGGTCTCAATGATTTACCAGCTCTGATTGAAAAGGTCCGGCAGGTGTTAAGCGAGGTCGACTACGAAACCCACGGCGTGTTGGAGAATATACCTACCAGCGTCGCTCTCACCGCCTATCGTATCGTTCAGGAATCTCTCACTAATGTCATCAAGCACGTTGGAGCCGCTGCGCGGGTTCAAGTGAGCCTGCGCGTAGACCATGAGACTCTAGTGATTCGTGTAGCCGATGATGGCAACACCACTGGCGACCGGCCCATGGTGGAAACAACTATTGACGAGCAGCCTGGCGGTGGGCACGGCATTGCAGGCATGCGCGAGCGCGCGGAATTGCTCGGCGGCCATCTGTATGCCAGCGCAGTAGATGGTGGTGGTTTTGAGGTATATGCACAACTACCCACAGGAATGGTGAAAACATAATGTTGCGAGTGATGGTGGTGGATGACCAGGCTTTGGTACGGTGTGGTTTTGCGCTGATCCTGAACAATGAGCCCGATATTGAGGTGGTCGCCGAGGCGGGTACCGGCATTGAGGCAGTTGAAGCCGCACGAGCGCATCAGCCGGATATCATCCTGATGGATATCCGCATGCCGGAGATGGACGGGCTGGAAGCCACGGCACGCATCCTGGAAGCTAGTGATGCAACTTGCCGTGTCATTATTTTGACTACGTTCGATCCCGATGAATACGTGTTTCGTGCGCTGAGGGCAGGGGCCAGTGGCTTTGTGCTCAAGGATATTCCCCCAGAGGCGCTGGTGCAGGCAGTACGCACCGTAGCAGAGGGCGGTGCCATGCTTGCACCCGGCATCACTCAACGCCTGATCAGCCAGTTCGCACAGAAATTGGGGGCAGGGCGCAATCTGGCAGAACGCCTGGAGCGCCTCACTACTCGGGAGCGCGAAGTACTTGAGGCTATCGCCGCCGGCAAGAGCAATGCCGAGATTGCGGAGGCCCTGTTTATTGGGCCCGCCACCGTGAAAACCCACGTTTCAAGCCTGCTCTCCAAACTGGGGTTGCGCGATCGTGCACAGGCGGTAGTGTTCGCTTACGAATGTGGCCTGGCCACAGTAGGGGAGCGCGATGTCGGTTTCTAGATCAATACGCGCTTTGCAACGCAATGCACTGTATCGGCTCGCTGCCATCGGCGCAGTAATTTTGGGGCTGTTCCTCACCCTCGGAGCTCAAGGTCACTTTACTGCCGTTTGGCCACTGGTAACCAGCGACGGAATGGGTTTATCCCGTCGCTTGCTGTTGATGTTGCCCGGCGTGATGCTCGCCGGCACCGCGGTGTTGAACTTCCTGCTCTGCAAACCACTCTGGCAAGTACGTGGCTACGCCCTCAACGTTACGCTTGCGGGTAATCTGCTTGCTATGTGCTACTTGTTCTACCTGATGATACGCGGCGTGCCCAATCACCCTATAGGCGTTTTTCTCGCATTGGAGATGTCTTTTGTATTACTGCTCGTAGCAACAAGGGCGGGACTGGTCTGGCCTGCGGTAGCAGAAGCGCCGGTTGAGAAGGGCATGCAGTAATGTATACGCTCGGGGATTGCACTAGCTACCCGGCACCTTAAACCTCAAGCTTGTTATTAACTTGCTAGCTTCTTTCTGAAGTCAGACAAATCGATTTCTCTTTGTACTTTTGAAGCCCTAACCGGGTTGTTTTTGGAAAACAACTTCACCCGTCAAAATGATTTTGATCACCACCAAAACTTTCAAAGTAAAACACCTGTCCGCTAGTATTATCACGAAGTGACTCGAAAAGAATCTTCCCGGTAAGTGCATTGCTTTTTCTCCGAAGCCCGATCGATAGCTTCCCGCATAAACTTTGCTGAAACAAAATTTACCTGCTTGATGATTAATGTTTAGACCAGCAGATCCTTGTTCAGGTTTCTATCAAAATCTTTCCCTAAATATGTATACCCGTTAAAGAAGGCTTCTTGATCCATCGTATATTTTTGTGTGATCTGGGTGATGAGCTTTGGAATTAGGGAGTAGCATGATATTTAGATGTTACTTTTGAGTTAACAGTTATGTGCCTTAGGTAAATTACGAGTATGGGTTTAAGAGCGACTCTTTATCAGATCACGAAGGAACAATATCGAGAGACCGGTCAAGGTAAGAGCTATGTAGATGGAATAGATGAGTCTGTTACGCCTCTATCACTTGGTAGGTCTTGGGGTTGCATCAGTTATCTGATAACTCAAGATGAAAATGCATCATTTCTAAATACCGGCAGGCAATGTGAAGATGTGTGTGAACATTGTGAAGCTCACTCACCTGAAGCTATTAGTAAGCTTGCAACGTATTTAGACGAATGTGAGTCGTCAGCGATTATGCAGCGTTATGATTCACATACTTTGCGGCACTTAGGTGTATATGAAGCTGATTACCCCAAAATAGATATTAGTAACTACCTAGTTCAGTTTACCGATTTTGTTCGGTCCGCAAAAAACGTGGGTAACGGAATATTGGTGGTAATATGCTAGCAGAACACAACAAATTTATCTTAGAGTCTTTTGTTGCTAAGCTTCATTTTGAGGTGGTCACGCCATAGTACCTCAAACTACATTTCATAACAAAAGTCCTATATAGCCATGTCAAATGATCCATGGAGAGTAGATGAAATTATTCCTCATTAATCTAATCGGCTTAGTTGGATCATGGTATTTGATTGATCTTGCTTCCGAGAAGCCGCTTAATTCTACTTTTGCCCCGTTTGTATTTGCAGCTTTTTTTATATTCAGTTTGCTATGGTTTATTGTGAAGTTTGGAGTGACTCAGCGCTCTGGCTTTGCTGGTGACTCCGGAGGTGGTGATTCTGGTGGCTTTAGTGATGGAGGTGGAGGGAGTGGTGATGGTGGGTGTTAAAGCAATTAACAAGCCTATATTGTTCGTCGCTATCGAAGTCGGAGTGTTTAACCACCGCAAATATGAACGTTATGTATCAATAGTAGAGAATTATGAGTACTCATAAATTTGTTTGTTATGAATATTTGCAAGCACTCAAGTGAGATCTAACAGATAATTCAATGGTTTTGTGCTCCTCATGTGGCGCTGAGTGCATGTACCTTGGAATAAAAATACCTACTCCCCCAGAATCCAAACCTAAAAAATGGGAAGGGCTTAGGGTACAATTCCTGAGTATAATTTTTAAAAGGCGCGTTTACTCGACCTTCGGCGGGTCCATGCTTGGGTTATATTTTTAGGTGAGTTGTGATAGGGGCAATAATTTCAAATTTTCGGTATTTTTTATATAAACCAAGTTATTTGCAATTCTTTGTACGTTTGCCATGTTTTGTAAATCAAACGGAAGTTATGCCAAGTATCAAGTCAATACATTTGTTCTCTTAATTCGGTTCGTGGTGGCAACTCTCCCTATTGGGTGGATGCTGCTTTGGCTCAATTACTCTGAGTCTGGCAGAAATGGGGAGCCAGGATTATCATTATTTTTTTATTAACTGGTATAAAATATAATAAGAAAAGGAAAAATGACAGATAAATAGGTATTTGCTTTTGACGTAGTGTATTTTAATTGGTACCAACATTTGACCTAAAACAGACTGCTGAGCAGATCTTCAGCGTTTGTGTGTAGTAACTCGAAACGAGCTATGCAGCCTATCGAACCAGTAGTTGAATACATAGGTATATATCACGATGTAAATCACCATGACTATCTCAAGCATAAATGCTTCTAGGGTAGTCAGATTAAAGCTCCAGGCGATTACTGGCAATGTCAGTACCAACATACCCCCCTCAAACAATAACGCATGTATGGCTCTAACGATAAATGTCTTTTCTGGGTTTTTACGTATATTCAATAAGTACCAGTCAAAGGCGTGATTGAAAATCATATTCCAGACCAACGCAAATAGTGATAGTCCAGCAGCAATTGCCAGCGACTGGTGTACCTCCAAATCAAACATTGGAACCACTAGTAAGCCACCCGTGAGCAGCAGAAAAAACTCGTAGGAAATTGCTTGCACTAAACGATTCTTCAATGAATAAGTCATCAACCATACTCACTCTGCTTGAGAAAATATGCTTGAATGATATATAGTTAAGTTAGATGGGAAAAGTTAGATACCATACATTAAACAGATAGATTGAGTGAATGGCAGTTTCTATTGAACAACTGGAAGCATTTGTAGCTACTGAGCAGGCTGGCTCGTTCTCAGCGGCTGCACGTAAATGTGGAAAGGCACAGTCGGTAATCAGCTCACTGGTATCGAACCTGGAGGTTGACTTGGGAGTCAATCTATTTGATCGAAGTCAACGATACCCGCGATTGACGGACGCTGGTGAGTCACTGCTGGAACGCGCACGGAATCTTATCGAGCAACGTGAGCGATTGATGGCGATCGCACAGGGGTTGTCTCTGGATGTCGAGGCCCGGTTGACGTTGGCTATTGCCCAGCATGTTCGTATTAAAAACCTGGGTGGACTCTTTCAAGAGTTTGAGACCAAATATCCGAATGTTCAAATTACGCTCAGAGCGGGAAGTGTTCAGGATGTACAGACCTGGGTTGAAGGGGATATAGCCCAACTCGGGATTATCACACAACTGGATGAAGTGCCCGCTGGATGCGATTTCAGGGCCCTGGGCCATCTGAAGCTTGCAGGCATCGCCTGCGTTGATCACCCGATTGCGAGACTCACTGAAGTTACCTGGGAAGACCTGAAACAATACCGGCAAATCTTATTGCAGGAGTTTGAGATATCCAGCCAAACTCGCTGGCTGGTGTCTCCCGACGTGTGGAGTGTGTCACGGGTTGATGATGCACTTGACCTTGTTGAGGCCAATTTGGGCTGGGCAGTATTGCCACTACACGTGGTTGCGAAGGGGATAGCGGCGAAAAAACTGATACAGCTTCCCCTAGTATTTGAGCAGGAGAAAGAGCTGTCACACGGTGTAGATATTATCTGGTCCAGTAAGCGTCCACTGGGTCCCGCAGCCACTGATTTGATGAAGTGGCTGAGCACAGAGGACGCAATACTGAACAAGGATCAGTCGCTATGAAGCGTTTGACAGATCTCGGGCAAAATCTGTGATAGTTGTATCTGGTTTACCTAACACCTGCCAAGTTTTTTGACTCACTGGTTGCTCCTTTAGCTGTTCTACGTAAGTCAGCATATGCTCCATGAATACTGCCTGTTCTTCGGGCAGTCCCATTTCTGCAATGGCGGCGATAGGGTGGAGGACAATTTCTGTTCCCGGAGAATAGCCCTCGACAAACTTCTTGGCTGCTTCAGGCAAAGACATCCCCTCAGTACCCTGAACCGAAAAACTCTGGTTGTAAGCCATCTCATTCCCGATAGCATTACCGATCATCTCTGCCAGATCTGTTGTATTGGTGTAATAGATAGGGTGAACATGATTACCGATGATAGCAAATTGATCGTTCTCAATGAATGTAGGAAAAGTATCCAGGAAGAACGAACAGAAGAAGAAAGTGTAATCAATGCCAGAATTTTTAATGGCCTCTATACCTGGTTTACGGATTATATTGGTCTCATATTCTAGGCCCTTGTCTGCTAATTCCGGGTGTAGATAATCAATACCCGCAATCTGCATAATGTGCTGCACACCAGTGACCTTTGCAGCCTCAACGATATTAATCACTCCTTCACGTTCAGTGTGAAAGGGTAAGCTAGGGTCAAGTGACGTAGTATTCAGGGTAATATAAAGCGTTTTGGTACCAACCAGTGCCGAGACCAAGCTCTCTTTGTCCGAGACATCTGCTTCGAGAAGCTGGATACTCTCCGGGAGGATAGTGCGGGCGCTAATTACGTCCCTCACGATCGCAGTTACCTTTACACCTTTATGATCCAGTTTTCGTGCTACCTGACGACCTAAATGGCCTGTGGCGCCAATAATCGTAATAGTTTTCTGCATGATTCAACCTTTAAAGTAATGACTGAAGTAGCCCATACTTTGCCTAAGGAATAAAAAATCTTACAGTTATGTACCATCTATCAAACAGATACTACAGCAGTTTTCACTGCATCAATGTATCTAAGCGGCCGACAGGTTTTAGGGGGTAATTAATTTAAAGTGGGCCATGACTGACTACTCTTCAGTCTAAATACTAAAATCTCGTCTGCATCAAATTTGAAATTTGTGATTTCGCCTTCTGATTAAATGATCACCTAATTTGGGTGGCGGGTGTCATCGGGTATTGGTACTCAGTTTATTTTGCTAATCCATTTATTATTAATGTATAGCAAGTATTCCATTCGTTATAGGTTTCTTTACCACATAGCAAGTCTCTTAGAATAACTAGCGTCCATTTATCGCCAAATACATCCAGTCCGTTCACGATAGGGCAATCGGAACGCATAAATTGATCGTCAAGGCTCGTACACGCACACTTATACATAAAAAATGAAATGGTAGATTAGTGACTTCAATTTCGTAGGTAATGGTAGAAATTCATGCCCAAAACATCCGGAGAGTGTTTGTACCGTTTTATTAGTTATAATTGCTCCGAAGAGCCTGTAATGGCGGGGCATGGCCAATGTACAGATTGCCAGAAAGTTAGAGCCGCAGGACACATTGCCGATATTGCTGTTCCTCGCGGAATTTAATCATAAGCGGTGATCTTGCGTTTTATGTGAAGCAGGCGGATAGTAGAAATACAGTAAGGAGGGGGTTTTGTCCTCGCTGTGGTTCGCATAATTATGCAGAAAAAGGTGGTATGCCGTGGTTAGAATTTGTCCATGCCGGAAGTCTTCATGATTTGGAGCAATTCAACCCTACGATGATCGTATATGAAAGTAGCGGCGAACCTTGGGATAATCTGGACCCAGATTTACAAAAGATTGAAAAAGTGCCAAAGATGTAATTGTAGCCACTCGGGCCAGAGGCCTACAAGACAGTTCGAGCTATGTCTAGTGGGTGCTTATTACGTTCCTGCTTGTTTGAGATTGTTATTAAGCGGCGTTTTATACAACGTTTGAAGATTTGTATTTCTACGAGTAAGCCTGCATAAGATGCCATAAAGGATTTACCCCTCGAGAGAATCAGCCAATGAGAAATTTAGCCATATTGATATTTCAAACTCTTGACGGTGTAATGCAAGCACCCAGTATACCCGAGGAAGATTTTTCAGGCGGCTTCCGTCATGGAGGTTGGGCAAAGGATTGTTGGAATGATGTTATGGAACAAGTTATAAAGGAGGCAATGTCGGAACAGTATGACCTGCTATTAGGCCGTAATACATATAATTTATTTGCCTCAAATTTTGCCAGTGCTGAACCTGATAGCCCAGTAGCAGACAAACTAAATCGGGCAAAAAAATACGTGGTGACATCAGGTACTGATGACCTAGCATGGAATAATTCCTTCAAACTAAAGGGCTCTAATACAGCTGTAGAGGTCGCCAAAATTAAAGAAATAGATGGGCCCCTGTTACAGGTACACGGTAGTTGGCAATTAGTGCAGTTACTTCTTAAGCATAACTTGGTAGATGAGCTTAGACTTTGGACCTTTCCAGTAGTTGTTGGTGAAGGAAAACGCTTATTTGAAAGCGGTGAAATTTCGTCGAAATACAAGCTCATAAAATTTGCGACATGTTCTTCAGGAGCCTTTATGCACTTCTATCAATCACTAGATCGCAGTGCAGTATGAAATTTTACTTAGATAGACACTCACTCGTATGGTCTCTGATGCAAGGCAATATATTTCTTTTCTGGTTGAGTAATTTTCGCGGTTAACGCAAAAGTGAATCCACAGAGTAACCAGTGTTGCAAATGGCACTCGACGAGATTAAAGGGCATATTGAGCTATTTACAAACCAAATGCAAAATGATGGTTTAATCGACGATGAAGATTTTAGGTAGAATACTTCATAGCATATCTCATCTGAATAGATTGTAAATGGCAGAAATCAGACTGGTAGAATCGATCAAGATTTGCACAATGAGTTGTTTGAAACCCCAATCGATTTCATCCCTTTAGGTTAAAAGGCATAACCGGTCAATGCATCAGTAGGTAAACAATGCAGTTACTGACTTAGGTGTTTGTGCGATATCTGTATCTTACTGTCTAATACAGTTTTATCTTCTATTGATAGGACTCGGCTGGAGTTTCCTTCCTTGAAGAGTTTGTTCTCAACACCTTCCAGTGTCTAGTCCTTGTTCTTTTTTACGCTCACGTAGATCTCTTCTTAATGGACAGGGAGAGATTTGCGGGTGTGTATGTGTACCAGTACCCATGCTGTAAGAGTGAAGCCTTTAGAAGAGAGGCCTGGGAATTTGTTCTTTGGGGAGAAATAAAAGAGTGTGTAGGGGTGGAAAGTGGCTTCTTGGTCCTCTTTATTTTAGTGTATGACCAGGCTGATAAGCTTTGGAATGATAGAAAAGCGTGATATATAGATATAGTTTCTGAATTAATTGAAAAGGTATTTGATAGTGTGGCTCTAAAATTGTTGCCTGGTAAGCGCAAAGCCATACGGATCTTCAAAAGGGATTTAAGACGTAAATTATCAAATGATTGGGGTAATAAAAGAAAGTATTTAGCCTCTGAGGTAGCTAATGGTGTTCAAAGCCACTATCCCAAATTATCTAAGTATCAAATGTACACAATGAACAAGCAGCTGCTATTCCCTTGCCAGACAAAGAGCTGGGAGAACAAGTTGGAGCGGCCATCGTATGTGTAGACAAGGCGCCAAGCCGACAGGGATTGCGTAACTTCTTAACCGAGAGGGGCCTGGCCAACCTTAAGCTGCCAGAGTAGCTTTATGTGTTACCGGTTACCGCAGTCGGTAAAGTTGACAAAAGAAGCTTCTGGAATTCAATTCTTAGCGCCTGTTTCAATAGTCAAGTTGTCGATTTTAATTGGCTAAAAATTAGTAATTGTATTCATCAGAGGTTCAGAAAATAGTGAAAATAATACTATCGATATAGAGCTGTACGGCAGACTTTTACTCAGTCAAGTAACATTCAAGAAAGGAAGCTTTGGCATGGAATATCGTCATAGAAAATCAGTATTTGCTCAACCTCTCCTCTTATTCACGCTATTAATCTCCAACAATGGAAATGCTGTAGATACTAATGCTTCAGCGATTTATCGTGATAGTCCGGGAGTATACAAAGAGGTATTAAAGCCAGGTAAGAAGCATACTATTGATCGTATGATTAAAAAGTATATGCTGGACTACAGTATTCCAGGCATGGCCGTAGCTATAGTTACCAATCCAGAAAAGCCTGTTATATGGTCTAAAGGCTACGGTGTAAAAAGTCTTGAAAATAATGAAAGGGTTACCAGGAATACTTCATTTTGGCTGGCATCCATCAGTAAGGTAGTTATGGGTACTGCTATGGCCATAGCGCAGGAGGACGGCTATCTCTATTTAGATCAGGAAATTCAAAACTTACTGGGTGAAGATGACTTTAACATTGACAATCCAGACTCCTTACCTATCACCATTCGAGACCTCGTAACTCACAGCTCGGGAATTAAAGATAGCGTGGCTTACCGGTGCAGCTACTATATCGATCATGGTGACGGTACTCATACAAAATTGTTCAACTTAATAGAGCCTGGATTCTGTCCAGATAGCAGCCCAATTACACTGGATGGATTTCTCGGTGCCTATTTGGACAGTGAGGGGGAATTTTACGATTCCAGTAGTAACTTCACGGGCTTACCACCCGGACAAGACTACAAATACTCAAATATCGCCGCAGCATTAGCAGGCTACTCAGTGGAACTTAGCTCGGGCTTAACTCTGGCTGATTACGCAGAGCAAGAGATTTTTACCCCTCTTGGTATGCACAATACCAGCTGGAGTTTCTCCAAGTTAAACCAGAGCAACCTGGCAAGCCCTCATACCACAGTTGATAACACTCTATCTTCAATTCCATTTTATGAGCTCGCAACCTGGCCAGATGGTGGCCTACGGAGTAGTGCATTTGATATGAGAGTGGTACGGAAGAGATTACGCATGGCAAGTTGATGGTTCTC
Source organism: Microbulbifer mixtoriginis (SeqCode) (assembly GCF_052466765.1). Lineage (NCBI taxonomy): Bacteria > Pseudomonadati > Pseudomonadota > Gammaproteobacteria > Cellvibrionales > Microbulbiferaceae > Microbulbifer > Microbulbifer mixtoriginis (SeqCode). The sequence continues at coordinate 428,495 of NZ_CP174289.1, read as the reverse complement.
TCTTGGATGATACGTTGATTGCAGATGGTGACGATGTAATGCCTTATCTTTATGGCCTAACGGGAGATGACGTCATTATTTTTGGGGCTCAAAAACATGGACTTGCTGTAGGGGGTCCTGGGGCAGATTATTTAGAGCATACTAGCGGGAAAGGATTCTTGTTTGCAGATATGATTAAGTTCGAAGATCCAACAGTTGATGATGGCGAAGACGAATGGGCGGATGTTTTGTTGAGCAGTTCTTCGGATGAGAACTGGATGGATGGCGGAGCTGGCGATGATATTTTAATCGTTAAAGAAAATGGACAATCTTGCCTGGCTGGTGGGAGTGGGTCTGATTGTGCCCGATCAAGCATAGTGTTAGAATCTGTAGTTATGGGTCAGAACCCACCCCACCCCGACGGGCAAATACTTATATCAGTCCCATAATGTCGATAGTGATCGCAGGTATTAATGTCTGGTGCCTTTCCTTCCTGGAATATTAAAATTATATCGGAGCCTCCAAACAAAAAGTATCCAAACTCATCTCCTTTTTCTACTTTGCCAGGTTTTGCTGTCATCTTCACTGAAGAAACCTGGCACATTCCCACGGGGACAACTGCTACAATGCCTATATCACCGCAGGGTGAATTAGAAGTGTCTATGGTCACAATGCCCCGAGCTTGTGAAAATTCGTAACCACCCTCTGAATTATCGGGGGCATCAAATTGACCCTTCAGTAAATTTACATCCAGATAAGTCAGCCCTTGGACGGCGTAACATTCTTCCATTGTTCCGGCTACAGGTGTATGAAACCTGTGGTATGAATAAGGCCCTAAAAAATAATGTACAAAAGTTCCGTTGGCAAATGCATTGGCGTATTTACTGCCTTTTAGTAATTCAGGAATGCTTGCAAAGGTGTGTGTTTTCTTAATTGTAATTTTTTCAATAGTAGAGTCTGAGTGAATATTGTAGTGTTTTCTATAGGTACAGTCTGCCGCTGATGTAACGACTGAATTATTGTTCAGGCCTGCAATGGGTCGTAAACCTTTGTTGAGTTCTCTCGAAAAAAATTCATTAAAAGATTTCCACCCTCCAGGTTTATTAGGCTTTCCGTCAATCATAGAATCCTGCAGCCGATATTTTGGCGAGTACTTAATAAAAGATTCTAAAGTTTCTTTACTAAATGATTCGGGGGTATCCAAAAAGCTTCCCCATAAACTGGCAAAGCGAACTAACCAGAGAGAGAACCAATCAATGTTTTGCACGATCTTAGTGTTACTCGGTCCAACGGTTTGGTCGATGAGATAATAAAAATGACACAAGCGATCATAAACTTCCTGAGAGTTTTCTGTTTGTGAGATTTTCCAGGCTGGATTATCGCTTTGTTGTGGAATCCATCGAGAGAACTCATATAAATACTTAATATAGCTTTGTATATCAGTGGGCCACTGTAAAGCCTTATATAATTGAGAATCCAGACCACTTTTACCGTGCACACTAGCCTTTTGTAAAGAAGATATAAGTAGCTCAAAAAAAAGGGGATCCAAAGATGCCTTTTTATTGATGAAGTCTATCGCTTCTTGAGAGGTGCAAATTTCTTGAGTTATTCTCTTTGCTGTTTTCATATTTATAATGTTCTCTTTATTAATGATCAACATGTGCAAATTAAGGGGTAATCGTTCGTATCAATAATAGATTCCAAATCTAAATAGTCGACTAACACAGATTCTGCTGAACAAAAAGCACCTTCTACCCAAGCTTGATCATTTGAGAAAGCTGAGCCGACTAAAAATACATTCTCATTTTGACCATTTACCATGCGCGCTGGAGTTCGAATTGATTGCATCACATCACCAATATTATAGTGAGCCGCCCAGGCGTGATAGCCAGCACCAAATGGATTTAATCCCCAATCCATAAATACTGTTTCTTTAGGGTGCGGTATTTTGCCAGCATCGTTGGGGTCGCCATAATGAACCTTGGCAAGTTGTAGTAAGAGCATTTTTTCCATTTCAATCGTTGCGACATGGCCGCCATCAAGTGGTTGGGTATCTTGTGAAATAGCCTTCATGCGACTTTGACCAGTGCTGAGTTCTAGCTCGCGCCAGAAGCCAGTAAATCGCATATCATCATAGGATGCCAATAATCCGTAGATTTGTGGCTTTTCACATCCAGATGCATTATTCCCAAAATAATATATTTGTTTTAATGGTACGTCGGTAATGGTGGGTCCAAAAACATTTTTGTCTTTTCCGCCATTTTGTAATTTTGGTGGGTACAGGGCATCCTGCCACCAGGGGCTATCGAAAAACATAGCGACTTTATAGGAAGGCTGCTCTACGACTGACTCCAGGTAGTTCATGACTTTAGGATCATTCAGAAAGTCTGTCTTCTCAGGTGCTGATTCAAATCGAGTAGCTTGTGCAACTAATTCAACTGAGGCAGGCGGCATTGCCATAAAAACATAATCAGCGTTATAGGTACCCTGTAGAGCCTTGTTGGGATCAGATGCTGAAGCCAACCTAAAGAGAGGCTTATCATGTTCTAACCAGATTGAATGAAGCCTTGTTTCTTGTTTAAGTGTAAATATGATTCCAGCACTTTTAGCAGCACTACTGGTTTGCTGAAATAATTCAGCAAATAAACTAGAGTAGCCACGCTTCAATGTTTTAAAAGTCCCTCCAGGTGCAAACTCACCATTGTATACAGCTGCGTTTGCAGCATTCCAGTTAATAACATTCGAAGCATAGCCTCCCGCATCAGAGGCATACTGAAAGCCTTCGCTGCCAGCCTGATCATAAAATGCATTCCAGTACCCTATGTTTCTGGTCGGGTCGCCGCCTTTATAAACAAAGGAGTTAAATTTATCAGAGAGAATCCCCTGGTCGTAAAAAGCGCATTGCTGTTCACGAGTATTAAGCTTCTCATTGCCGATAATTAATTCAGATATATGGCTAAACAGTTTATCTGCTGGTTTTTCATTATTCCCTGGTGTTGCATAAGGTGCCTTTACATTGCCTCCTTTTGAAATGAGCTGGTTTTGATAAAAATGTTTACCACGCAAATAAAACAAAGGATTATCTGTTGTAATAAATGGCTCAACTTCATCATCCAACTTAAGATCGGCAATAGTCTTGGTAACTAATCGATGACCTTCTTTTTTACTTTCATCCCACTCAATAAAACGCATGCCACCAATTTCTATATAACTATTGTCAGATTTTTTCTGATAATGATGACTGCAAACTCGGCCAGATGGCGAACGTCCTTGCCCATCACCATTAAAGTCATATTTACCCCAGTCGTAGAGATCTAATTGGTCACCAGATTTAATCTTGCCGCTAGTAACTAGTCGCCATGCGGTATATAAACCTGATGGGCCTGCGCCGAATATTTTATAAACTTTAGACATGTTATAATCCCTGCTTGTCAGTAGGGTGACTTTTTCGAGTGCTCTTAGTTGATTTGTTAAATTAGGTGCGGCTAATTTTTACCTTCTTTATCCCAGTCGATTTGAAAATTTGCTTGAGCTATCGAATATTTTCCATAATCAAACTTAGTAACGTCCTGCTTAAGCATCTGATTAATCATGTCGCCAAGAACAGGAATATATTTAGCCGCCCAACCAGCAGTATAGGTCACGATATTTTTATGATTTGGGATAGTGCTTGGTGCATAGTCTAGCAATAACTCCTTGTTTTGATTTTTAGCCAAAGCAATAAGACAGGTTGCTGTAAACCTAGGAGTGGGGTCTAGTCCGGTCATATGTTTTTTGACCCATTCAGAGTCAAGAGCAAGGCTTTTTGGGCTAGGAATAAAAGTTCTCTCACAAGGGTCACTCAGAATCTTGTCAGGAAAATCAGTCGCCACCCTTATATAGCCGCCATGGGACCACTCTACTTCAGGGAAACCGTAAAATAATGCTCTGTTTTGAGGCTTTTGAAATACAAACCAGGTGGGTAGCTGTAATTCCGGGTTGGTTTTTCTAAAATAGGCTGAAGACATTTGCCAAATATTTATCTCCAAACCCAGGCCAAGATGCTTTAATGTCTCGTTTGCATAAGGACCTGTGCAAATGGCCAACTTCTCGCAACTATATTTTGCAATCACGCTAGTGATTTCAATTTCACCTGAATCGAGAGATTTAATATTTGTGACTTCTTCGAACTCTCGAATATTGACCTGGCCACTATTAACGGCAGCATCATAAAGTGCTTGCTGAGTCGCTTTTAGATTGATAATTCCACCATTGGGCTGAAAGAAGCCTTCGTAGTTTTTCGGTAAATCTTTAAAAGCATATTGATGTTGAATCTGAACTGCATTTAGATGTGTATAAGGTATATTTAAAGTATCCATCACATTTTCGGCTGCTTTGATGCCACCTTCCTGCGAGGATAAACTAGGATCACCAAACCACAAGCTGCCATTTTGGCGAACTAGAGTAGAATTGCTGTGTGACTGCAGTTCGGCCCAAAAACTCTGCGATGCGAGCGACAGCTCTGACATATATTGTTGTGTATACTCAAGCCTAAACTGTCTAGATGCACCCGCAGAACTACCTTTGTCGTTTAAGATGCCATATTTTTCTAATACCAGTACTCGTAGTCCACGCCGACTAGCATGGTATGCTGTGGAAAGACCGATAGAACCACCACCAACAACTACCAAATCGTAATTATTGCTCATAATAGCCCCTTTACTATTTAGATAGTCCGTCATAAATTGAGCAACCAACCCTATTACTATCTAGGCAGCAGAAAAGAATATAGTCGGATCTTGAAAAATATTTCACAAGTTTCTATTTTTCTTGATGCTCTGCAAATCTGTATTTACCCGACTCAACAGTGCCTTAACTTTTATTAGTGGTTTCTTTGATGTCACTATATTCCTCATATGATTCCAAACCAGTTCATCTGGGTTTAAATCTGGTGAATATGGCGACAAGAACACCATTTCAAGCTTTCCAACCTGTGAACTGACATACTGCAATACTTTCTTCGATTATTGTACTGGGTGCCCTTCAATAATGAGAATCACTGGTTTTTCCTGGCTTCTATGCAAATTTTGAAGCATTCTACGCACTTTTCTGCCGTGATTTTCCCACTGCAATTATGATGCCAGATACCACCTCTATTCGATAAAGCTTAGACCGCATTAATTAATACATAGGTAAACCACCGCCTCTGGCGGTGAGACTTGGCAGGGCTCTGCCGTTCCGGCATGCAGAATAAAAAATATGGCCTCCTTTAAAGAACTTGCCTGTTCATGGAGGCCATATGCGAGATTGGCAGTGCCAAGCTCACGTAAAATATTATTGCAGGTACCACGTAATATTTGTGCCTAAGTATCGAAAAAAAGCATTATTTGGAACATTGAGGCGGGAGATCGGAGCGATATTTCGAGACTTATGCCGTCAAAAGGGTATTGAGTTGATTGAGGGGTGCGCAATGAGGGATCACATTCATATGTTGTTAATGATTCCTCCGAAGTTCAGTGTTTCCAATACGGTTGGGTTTTTGAAAGGGAAATCTGCGATCCAGATATTTCGAAAGTACAAACATGAACAGAGAAATTTTTCAGGGAGCCACTTTGGGCCTGGGGATACTGCGTTAGTACAGTGGGGCTCGATGAGCAGATGATTCAATAGTATGTCAAGAATGAAGTGGGTGAAAAGCGTCGTCAAGAGCAGATGCAGCTGGCGGGGTGTTGCTGATTGACTGTCATTTACCACTAATTTTTACCACTGGATTTTTTCCTTTTGCATACTTACATCCATTACTTCTAGTGTCTTCGCAATAGCGCTAAAGGCTTTTTGATCCTACCCATCAACGATGGACACTCTCTTAAGCGATAAACTACGCAGCAGAGGTGCTCTATGACAAGATCAAATAAACCAACCAAAACTACTCGTAAACAATACTCAAAGGAGTATAGGAAGGATGCCCTAGCACTGGCGCTCAAGGTCGGGGTAAGCGTTGCGGCTAAACAGCTTGGATTGCATCCTTCCCAGATTTACGGATGGCGAAGTAAGGCTAAGTCACATCAGAGCCGAGGGGATGCCGAGAGAGAGCTGGCCACAGAAAATGCTCGACTTAAGCGGCAGCTGGCTCAGCAGGCAGAGGAGCTGGCGATCTTAAAAAAGGCCGCTGTAGGTTCAACCTGTCAAGGCAACCCCCTGTTTAATAACCTGTTTTGGTGTCGCAAAGCTCAGTGTTTTTCTTGGCCTGCTATTAAGCTCGTTAGCAACTTGATTGAGTTTCCTCTGAGTATGCTGCGCCAAGCATGTCTTTTTTGGAAAGTACTGACGGATTAAGCTGTTGGTATTCTCATTCGTTCCCCTTTGCCAGGGGCTCTGAGGATCGCAGAAGAAGACAGGAACACCTGTCTTTTCCGTAAATTCAGCGTGCTTCGCCAGCTCCATTCCTCGGTCCCACGTCAGTGATTGGCAAAGCTCTTTTGGCAGTTTTTTAAACTTAGCAACAAGCGCCTGGTTCACAGAATTCGCATCTTTCCCTTTCAACTTAAGAATGATCGTATACCGCGATTTTCGATCAACAAGCGTGGCAATATGAGTGTTATTTGAACCTGACACTAAGTCACCTTCCCAATGACCTAAAACACATCGTTCTTGTATCTCCTGAGGACGCTCCCTTATCGATGTACCGTTGACGATGTTGATAGTACCGCGCTCGCCTTTACGTGAATGTTGTTTGCTGTGACGAAGACTGTGAGACCGACGCAAATGCTTTACTAGCTTATGATGAAGTGCTGAATGCACACGGAAGTACAGTGTTTTATAGATAGGTAAGCGATCTTACCAGATCGTAGGTGAGAGTTGTATTTAGAGTACTGGGATAGCACCGCTGAATGCCTGGTCATGGAAGGCTTAAAGGATTGCGTCATCAGCAGATAAATATAACTACTCAACAGACGTCCGCCTTCTTGCGGGCAGCATCGCCATATCAGGCAGCTGCGGCCATCCCAACTTTCTCAAGTTGGATATTCCAGGGTAGCAGTGCCTCATAATCCTCAACGGATTGGCAGTGAGGAATCTGCTTAAGCACCTCCACATAATACTTGTATGGGTCAAGGCCGTGGTGTTTAGCAGTGCGAATCAAACTGAAGTGCAGGCACAGTGCTTTTGCGCCATTGACCGAGGATGCAAACAGGAAGTTCTTTCGAGCCATGACAAAGGGTTTGATTTCCTGTTCAGTGAAATTGTTGTCGATTTCTAAGCGACCATCGCTGAGGAATGCACATAGCCCATTCCAATACTTCAGGCAGTAATTCATTGCCTTGCCCAGCGGGGATTTAGGTAGCACCTGCGGATAGTGCTCATCCAGCCAGCACTTAAAGGCAGTCTGATCGGCCTGGACTCCTCTTGTCGCAAATTGTGTCGCTGCTTTATGGTCAGCTGATTCTCTTTGGCTTTCCTCTCAACCCGATAGAGCTTCTTATAAAACTGCATTGCCCGTTTTGCTAGCCCGTCCCCTTGCGCCGCCCTCGCTATGGGTTCAAATTTTCTCCGGGCATGTGCATTGCAGTGATTTGGGTTTACAGCTGTCTGTTCAAATAACAACTCAAAAAATGGATCAGCATCGCAATGTAGCGTGCCTCGAAAGCCGGCAAACCAGTCATTCACAAAATCTTTGTGATCAACGGCATTATATTCATAGAGGATCGCTTCCTTTCCTGGAGGACCACCTCGGAAACAGTAGGCATAAGATTTTCGGCTTGCTGGCCGGCCAGGTTCATTAAGAACCTGCAATGATGTGGCATCCAAAGCTCCAATATCGTAGCCAATGACGCCGTCTTTTAGCAAATTGATCAGTGGTTGTAGAGGCGTAGCACAATCGATAACAGTACGAGCCATGGTTTGACGTGGAAAGCTAAAGCCGGCACGGGTCTCAAACTGTTTTTCCAGGTGATAGAACGGCTGTCGATCATCAAGCTTGCTGGCTATGAGGTGGGCTAGAACGGATTCGGTAAACTTACCCTTGGGTAGGATATGCTTTGGCTTGGGAGCTATAACTATTTGGTCTGCACAGCCCTTGGGGCAGGCAACCTTCTCCCTCAACTCGACAATCACCTCATATACCGGGGGTATGTAGTTCAAGCGCTCATGGCGCTCGTAATCAACCAGATTCTTTTGGCAGCCACTTGCACAGGTTTTATCCTGCTCTGAGACAGGAATTACCACCTCTATTCTTGGTAAGTGTTCGGCAAAGGACTTCGTTGTTTTTTTATGACGCTTGTGTGCCGCAATACTAACCACATCGTCCAGGTCTTTGTCGCCATCAGCATCATTTTCCTCTAAGGAACTTTCATCTCGAGCTTCTGAACTTTCGAATAGCAATCCCTGGGGATCATCAGGGTCTTCGTATCGCTCAGAGCGCCGACCAAAGAGAGAACGTTGCAGTTGTTTGAATTGAAACAATAGCTGATTGTAAGCCTTTTCAAACTGCTCGCACCGTTGGAGTGAGAGTTCATTCACATGTAAGCTGTTCAACCTGGCACTGTAGCGTATCATCGGTAGCCATTGGGTTTTCCGATGTTAATTTATGTGTGGATTATACCATGGGGTACTATTTTCCAGGCTCTATACGTATCAATAAAAGCGGGAAAAATAGAGTTTTTCTGGTTCTTCTCGCTGAGTAAAATCCAACCCGGAAAGCAGCCACTGTAGCTGTGAAATCGATAACTCTATTGCGTCACTTGAAATGCCAGAAAAGATAAACCTCGACTGTTCATTTCGCTTATACAGGAGCCAGAATCCATTCTCTTCCCAGTAGAGAATACGAATTTTATCTGCCTTTTTATTGCGAAAGACAAAGAGATGACCGGATGTCGGATCATTGTGTAACGTATCAGCCACTAGGAGTACGATGCCATCAATCTGCTTGCGAAAATCGATCGGCTGACGGTAAAACCAGACTTTGCTGTTAAACGGTAGCCACATCGTATTTACAGGTCCATAAGGCCAGGAATTTGTGCCAACAATACCGGGCTATTGATCACCAGCTTTATGCCATTTGGGAACTCCAATATACCCAGGTTTCCCGCAGAGGCTACAGAGGGCTTGATATCCACGGGAACAAAGTCTGGGGTATCAGACACCGAAGTTTGTTCGGATAGCTTGCGGTACCAATAGAGGAACTGGCTGTAGTTTAGGCTGTGCTTACGAGTATAGGCGCGCTTGGATTGAGAGCTTTTCTCGTAGGCCCTGACATGACTTTGCCACTGCTGCTGATTCATGGGGCTTCCCTCCGAAGTTGATGGAGGGGGGATCATGGCAGCTCGCTAGAGCAAGTTAAATAATGTGGTTCATGTACCGCTTACTTTGATATGGCGAGATTTTTAGCTGCAGTAATGAACGAAGGAGTGTTAGCTTCACGAAAGTCTGGCATCAAGATCCTCGAGGCAGAATCAGTTAATCAAATGCTGACGCCTTCCCAGAATGGTTTTGGGGTCTTCTGGTATTCTGACTGGCTTTGGAATTATGGGGATAAAGACCATATTCTAATCGGCCACAACGGAGCTGAGCTTGGATATTTTTCCTACCTAGTGTTCAACCCAAAGGATAACGTCGGAGTAATCTTATTGGCTAACACTGATCGTGGAGATAAGACAGAGAGTATTGAAAAATTAATTAAAGACCTCTTTGAGGCGACTCAAGGACGGTGATAACTTGTTTCAGGGCTCAAAATATTTCTAAGGGGGAATAGAATCCCCCCTTAGAAATACGACGTTGACTTATGTCATTGCAAAGTGCATGGCGCTTAAAAGTGTAGGAAACACCTGCCTGCCAGATATCACGATTTTTTAAGTCAAACTTAACATGTTTAAACACGTTTGCATCGTAATCGCCCATCTTGCCAATATTGTGCAGTATCTATTCAGCACTCATATGCAGGGAGTCCGTAAGATAATAGAGAAAGCCCGCGCCTACGTGAAAATTACTTTTACTGAGCTTTTTCGACCTTTGGAAACTACCATCCGAATAAGCTTTATCAAAAGTATAAGACCAATCCAGCTGACCAAAGCTATAGCCACCGAGCAATTACATACAATCTCTTTTACAGTTTCTGGACAACTCTAATACTCCTGTAATAGAGAAACTCTTGAGTGACATTGTACAGTTCAACAACTAAAACCTCTCCGCCAGTAAGTGATCTTACCAGATCGTAGGTAAGGGTTGTATTTAGAGTACTGGGATGGCATCGCTGAATGCCAAGTCATGGAAGGCTCAAAGGGCTGTGTCATCATATCAAACAAAGATGGAATGATTTTAGGCTCTAGAGAGTATGAGATTGCTTCAGAGGGTATTAAGGAAACCATGTCAACATGGTATGGCGTCTATAGCTGGGCAGTGGTTGAACGAGTTGAGGAAGTAAATGGGGCAGTTTAAATTTTTGTGGATAAAGCATTAACATTAATTTTTACAGTTGAATCATTGGAGCTAATAAATTTTAAAGTTAAATTTTTAGATGCAATAAACAAGCATATGTAACACGCCTAAGATACATTTAGGTCAGAATATGATCTCTGGCCTTTTCAATAAAGAACTCTTTTCCATCAATATAGCGTTTGAAAAGCGCCTTTGGCCTGAGTTCCCCAATGGTGGAGTAGCGCGAAGGAGATGATTAGGTATTTACCTCGGTAGACGGCCTTGTCCATATGGCATTGTAGCCTTGAATCTATCGCTGGCCTGTGCCCAACCTCATGTGTTATTACCAGATACGTTGAGCGCGCGCTCACATAGAGTGAGGGGCCTGAGAGAGGTTTAGCTGCCAAATAATCTAAATAATTCAGAGAATCTTATAAATCTCATATCTCTGTTTGGGGTAATATTTCTAGAATAAACGAAACATGGTCACTATAAAGGGTGCTTCTGGAGCAAAAGTAAAGAACATAGGCCTCTTGCGGCACATTTTGAATACGCCCCTGTAGAATTGCAGTCGGGAGTTTGCGTTATAAGGCTTTGCGTGGGGCCTATTCAGCCAAACCAGCTATTCACTAAGCCCAATAATACTATCAGTATCAACCTGCATCTTTATTTCGCAATACTATTGAGTAACCCTTTAATCGGCGTATCTACACTGGTGACTTGGTGATTCATTTATCGTAGTCTTGACTGACAACTGATTAGCACCAAATTCACTCTGAGCTAATCAGAAGTTCCCTAGGATTTGAAATGGAACTATTGCCAAACGAAACTGTGACACATAATAATTAAGGCGGTGACAATCCTATGTTAAGTTTTGAATTTAATACTACAAAATCGATTATAAACGGCCCTGGCAGGTTAAATAAAATTAGTGAGATATGTGACCAACTAAATATCACTAAGTTGTTAGTGGTTACGGATCAAGGTATTGTAAATTGTGGTTTGGTTGAGAAACTGAAGGAGCAATTACATAGTAAATTTGCGACCATTATCTTTGATGGAGTTAGTGCTGATCCTAAAGAGCAGATCGTATTGTCGGCAGTAGCCTTAGCAAAGCAGCATAATGTTGATGGTGTAATTGGATTTGGTGGTGGCAGTTCAATGGATACCGCTAAAGTGGTTGCTGTTATGATGGATTCTCACCAACCTTTAGAACAGCTTTATGGGCTTGAACGAGTTCAAGGAGGTCGTGTACCTTTGGTTTTAATACCTACCACTGCTGGCACCGGTTCAGAAGTAACACCTATCGCGGTTTTAACAACAGGAGAAACCACCAAAGATGGCATCGTCGCTAAACAATTATTACCAGATGTTGCCTTATTAGATGCACAATTAACTCTAGGGTTACCAGCTCATGTGACTGCTGCAACTGGCATTGATGCTATGGTGCATGCCATAGAGGCATATACGTCTAAGCATAAAAAAAATGCCTATTCAGATATGCTAGCTAAGCAGGCGTTGTTATTGCTATCAAGAAATATAGAACAGGCCACACATCATGGCGAGGACATAGAAGCAAGACAAAATATGTTATTGGGTGCCTGCCTTGCAGGTCAAGCTTTTGCCAATGCACCAGTTGCCGCTGTACATGCTCTAGCATATCCATTAGGGGGGCATTTTCATGTACCTCATGGATTGGGTAACTCGTTAGTATTACCACATGTAATGCGCTTTAATCAGAGTGATACAGCCAAGCTCTATAGTGAATTGGCGCCATATATTTGTGAACACATAAATACGTCTCAATCAGATCAAAAAGTGTGTTCTGATCTCATTGTCTTTATTGAGCAGCTAATTGAACGATTAAAATTACCCCGGACCTTAAAGCAATTAGATATTGGCGAGCACCATTTAGAGATACTCGCCACAGATGCAATGCTACAAACTCGCTTACTAATCAATAATCCGAAACCGCTGTCTCATGATGATGCACTCTTGATTTATCAGGCTGCTTATGAGGAGGCTTTGTGAGTAAGCAGGCTGTGTTACGTACAGATTATTTTTATTTTGAAGAGTTAACTACCAGATGGATGGATAATGATGTGTATGGGCATGTAAATAATGTAGTTTACTACTCATACTTTGACACAATTGTGAACAACTTTTTGATTAATAAGGCTGACTTAGATATTAAAACCAGTGAGAACATTGGTTACATAGTCAAATCTGATTGTAATTATTTGGCCAGTATTTCTTACCCTGAAAAAATACTTGGTGCTTTTAGGGTTAATAGAATAGGCAATTCTTCGGTGGAATATGGTGTTGCGATTTTTAAAGAAAATCAAGAAAATGCATGTGCACATGGCTCTATGACGCATGTCTTTGTTAATCGTCATACCGAACAGCCGACAAAAATTTCTGGTCAATTGCTCAAGGCGTTACAAAGTGCATCATTTGGTGCTGGTTAACTTTTTAGTCGATAGGGTTGGGGGTTATACTTTTTAATTGGTTGGTGTCCAGGATTACTCTTTACACTGATGGCCTATTTTCGTTCAGCCCGTTATGAAGATGAATGGGAAAAGGTAACTGATAAAATTAGAGTATACAGATTGCAGTAACGCTAACTATGTCTTGAACTCAGTTGATCGTCCCAGATAGTGTTGGTTTTTCACTTATAGAGGGGGCTGCTTTCTGATACATATGAAGGTAACTATAGAGCTGCGACATTGGCTATCTTTGAGATAGTGTGCCCTCAGAGATACCACTATGAGGATAATGGGGAGGAGGTGTGGGTGGGGCCTCTCCATCGTGAATCTGCTCCCACTGCCTTTCAGTGCCTACTTTTTGTTTTACTTTGATACGCGTATAGATCTTTTCACGATAGGCGGGGAGGGATTTGGGGGCGCGGATGCCTATCTTTACTTGATTTCCCTTCACTTCCAGCACTGCTGTGTGGACGATCGTCCCAACTTTTAAGTTTTCGTCGGTTTGGAGTGGTGGACGTGGATCAGTAAAAGGCGGGGGCGAGGCACTAGGAAATTGGTTGGGGCGCTTCACGCTACAGAGTTACCTTGTTGGATTCGCTATGACTCTAATAGCAAAAGGGATCGGGTTTGCGGCTGGCTGTGGCTCGTCGTTAAGCATTGAAGTAATATCGTTTACTAACATCGGATTGAAACTTATGGAGTGAGTCAATGGGGCTAAATGTTTTGAGTTTTACTCGGGATGATGCCATAGGGCACGCAAAACTACACAAACGTGCCAATCAAGTCTATATGAAGAGATTTGATGTGGATGTGGTGCTTAGGAAAGGAAAGCTTGATAATTCGCAGATCGATAAGGTTAGGTATCGTGAGGACCATCGGCCAATGATGGTGAAAAACAACAGAACGGGTGAAGAAAGGCCCAAGCGAAACGATATCGTAACCTACCGGATGCCAGGCTCTTCAGAGCCGTATATTTTGGCTAAATCGGGTGGGGTATCACTTTTCGATGGTATCAGTAGCAAAGTTCCATTTAGAGAGGGAAAGGATGCTTGGTGGATAATTACCAAAGATGCGAGATTGGAACCAGGGTTGATTATTGCAAAAGATATGTTTCCCGATGCAGAAGGCAATACCCACTACTCGATTGAAGCGGAAATCGACATGCCTGTTTCCGAGTATTTTGAAAAGCTTGCCGCCTTAAAAAAATATATGAGAGTTAAGTGATGTCTTATAACTACAAAGATTTGAACTATATACGAGAAGCCCTTGCTTGCTACGAAGAAAAATTATGTGATGTTGATATTAATGAATGTGATGATGAAGAAGCTGAAGAGCTTCAAGAAGATATTTTATACATGGGGCGTTTGAGGGCGCTGACCGATAGAATGATTGACGAGTGGGAGAATAGAGGCCCCACTTTAACCTCAGTCTGAAGGTCGGGACATAAAGTAAAAAGGTTAAAGTAGTTAAGGCCTCCCTTATGTAGGGAGGTCGTATTGAGCTAATTATTTAGACAAATATAGGTACAGGTTGCATCTGCCTTCAACTTCCTAACCTAGGTTTTTGTTTCATGAAGAGATTTATACTCCTGGCATGCAAACTTCTATTGATAACCGCTGTATTTATACTGCTGCTGTTAGTGTCATTTCTAACTACTACGCTATTGGTGCAAGGAGATCAACACCCAGAAAGCTGGGTGATAAATGTCTATGATATTTCTGCTATGGCGATAGTAATTGCCCTTTATATTGCCGTAATGGTATACACGTTCAGAAGATTTATTAAGACAGAAAAGCGCCTCAGGGAGTAGAAGTATAGTGATGTGATTAGCTTTCGCTGTGTGTCCAAAAAATTCACGCTTGGGCTTAAGATAGAGTGACCTTTATATATGATGTAGATTGTGGAGATTCGTTTGAAACTTAAAGTAGTAACCTCTAAAGCTGACCATAATAATTTTTGTGACTATGTGGTATGTAGTCGTTTGAAATCTCATACATGGATATCGATTCTTAAGAACCTAGTTGTTTGGTTGGCTATCGGTTTAATTTTTATGTCTTGTGTTCAGTTTAAGACTGGGAAAATTGAGCTGAGTCCGTTCATATTAGTTATGGTAATATCACTTGCGTTTCTTTTTTATGTTGCTCTTAGTAGGTTGTTGGCTGTAAAAATAGGCAAGTGCTTTACACCAAACAAAGATGGAATAATATTAGGCTCTAAAGAGTATGAGATTACTCCAGAGGGTATTAAAGAAACTTGTCAACATGGCCATAGTTTTTATAGTTGGGCAGTGGTTGAGCAGGTAGAGGAAGTTAATGGGGCAGTTTATGTTTTTGTGGATCAAGCATTAGCTTTGATTTTTACAGCTGAATCATTAGAGCAAATTGATTTTAAAGATGATCTTTTAGATACATTGAAAATGCATACATAATACACCCAAGATACATTTAGGCCAGAATGTGGTATCTGGCCTTTTTAAGTAAAATACTATTTACCGTCTAACAACTGATCATGTTAAGAAGTATAGATTATGAGCCGAATAATAGTTTAGGATATCTGTACCCGCTTAAAAGTGTTAGGAATATTTTCTTCTGAATTTTCAGGTAGGGTAGAGATACTTGATCCATTTAATTCTGAGGTATGCTTGCTTCCTACTGATGCTTAAGGTGTGAGCGGGTATTCCCTAGATTGCCAACATAAGTGACACACGTTTACCCACCAAAAATTCCAGTGGGCTCAAGTAATTTAACACCTTCCTGGGGCGAGTATTGATTCGAAACACTGCATCATCAATACGGCTTTTTGGTATCTTGCCAATTTCCACTCCTTTCGGGAAGAAGCGTCTCAAGAGACCATTAGTGTTTTCATTCAGCCCACGCTCCCAGGAGTGGTAAGGTTTCGCAAAATATATTCTGCATCCTAGCTTCTGCGCAATCGATTGATGACCTGCGAATTCTCCGCCATTATCGAAGGTGATGGTTTTACAGATGGCCTGGTACGGCTTCAGCATCTGCTTTATTGCCCGACCCACTGTTTTCTTGCTCTTATTTGGGACTCTGCGAGTGAGCAATAATTTGGAGACTCGTTCAACCAGTGTCACCAGATAGCCATCTTGACCATAAACAGTATCGCCTTCCCAGTGGCCAATCTCAGTGTTTTCATCGATAATCGCAGGCCTTTCATCAATATCTATGCGCTCTGGAATAAGCTTTACGCCCGCCTCAGAACTTGCCCGTTTACGATAAGGTTTGGCTTTCCTTGGCAGACGTGAGTTCCAGTTAAGTCGACGGATCCAGCGGTAAATTGTTGAACAGCTAACCGCTTTCGTACACCGTTCAAGCCGCATTCGCCCAGCGATTTGTTCAGGGCTTGCATTTTTTAGCTGGAGGTCGATTTGTACCTGCATGGCAAAGTCGAGCTTGGTGTGCTTAAGAGCTCCGTGCCGCCGTTGCAGTACCTGACGATGGGCACTCTCGGCACAGTAGGGGCTGCAACGACCAAGCTCGCGAGAGATGGTCTTATTGGATCTATGGAGGCGTTGTGCAATGGCTCGAGCTGAATAGCTCTGCCCATTAAGGGCCTCAATCTGGTATCGTTCTTTTAAGGTCAGCTGGTTGGTACGGGTTCCCATGAGGTTCCTGGCTTGTTTGTGTGGAAGCTTACTAGCCTACAGCCAGCTGGCCTCTCTCGCTATTGCCAAGTGTGTCGGTTGTTATGGGAATCTAGGAAGCAATATCATATCAATCAGAGTCCTTAGAAGGTTCTGATTTAAGATCCTAACTTGACTTTAAGTAGAGGTCTGAACAAGATTGTTGCGAAAGGTTTTAATAACAGGGCTTAATTCGTTGATTTTAACGCGAGGAAGCCTTGCGTTAAATGCGCGATCTGTAGCGAATTGTCGATTCTTTTAAAATCAATGAGATAACTGACATTCGTGGAATTTTTTACACGAATCTGGTCCAGACCTCAATCCAGTAAATTGCCACTGAAATTCTGGATGTGCTGCCTGTACTTGATGGGGCTTAATATCTCTAATCGGCAAATCTCCCAGGAACTCGGCATCAGCGAAAAAACAGCTCAAACCATGACAGAGCAAATACGAACAGAGATACAAAAGAATCGACCTGAGACGACATTATCCGGGGAAGTAGAATTTGATGAGGTTTACGTGGTTTCAGGGCATAAAGGTCATCCGGAGTCGGTAAAAGAAGGGCCGAAAGCCCCGCAGGCGGCGGCTAAGAGGCGCCCGTGGCCAGGGTACACTGGAAAAGGAAAAGCCGCCAATTCTAGGCATGATCCAGAGGGGGGGAGGTTGTTATTCGTATGCTGGAGAATGTTCAGCAACAGACAATTCGCCCCTCATAGAAAAATACGTTACCCAGGGGGCAATCACGTATACGGATGAATACGATATATATAGCAAGCTGAATGAGTGGGGATATGAGCGTCGTTCTGTTTGTCACTCGACAGGTGAATATGCCAGGGATGAAGATGGTGACGGATTTTGTGAGGTTCACGTGAATACGATGGAAGGTTTCTGGTCTTTGCTCCGTTCGTGGCTACGGCCCCACAGGGGGATATCACAGGAAAAGCTGCCTGCGTATCTTGCTTTTGGCTCACAACATCAGAAAACGGGGGCGAGGATTGCTCGGGCCCATGGCCGAGTTTATCTTAAGCCACCCCATTAATGCGGAAGAATGAATTTTTCCTAAGAGCCAAACTAAATAGAGTGCCATTAAGGCAGCTGAGCTCGACAAGTTTCAGTGCCAAATTCAGATTTTTCACTAAAAATCATATAGAAGGTGTTTAGCATGTCAACTGATTACCAATTAACGTTATATCCGGGTGCCATAACACAAACTGGAAATTGTTATAGTGGGAGTATGCATGATAGTGTTAACTGGTTTCCTCAAAATCCTTTACATACAGCAGCGGGTGGTTGGGTAGAGGGCGATACGTTAACTGTTCTTTGCACCGTCAATACAAATCCGCGTGGTGTTACCCCTCCGCCGCCTCTTTCTCAGTATGTAGACTTGAGAGTTGGCGCGTGTGATGCCCAAGACCCAACAACAGTTAGCCAGATAGAAGCAGGCATAACAGCTTACTCTACTACGAAACTTATATGGGGGAATATTACTACTGAAAGCACAGGAGATAATTACATTTTTGTTAATGCGACATCTACGAGCCATCCAATTAATTTTGGTGCCAGAGGATCAAAAAATCTTATTAACAAGTGGACGATGGATTACAACCCTACTAACACTGTACGCAGTGACGGAAAACACATTGAAGTAATTTTCGGCTGGGGTGATCCGCAGGAAGCCGATAGCGATACTTAAGTTAACTGACTCCCGGCATAGCCGGGAGCTTATTTGATTACACCCTAAAAGGGCTTACTTTGCGCCCAAGGCGCTATACATCCGAGTCCAGTTGATCCCTTCGGGCATCATCAGCTTCCTGATGTCGGATATATTCTCTTATCATTGTTTCATCAAGGCCAACCGTGGATACAAAATAGCCTCTTGCCCAAAAGTTCTCCCCAGTAAGATTTTTCTGCCGACCTTTAAATCGACGCGCTATTGCTATGGCACTTTAACCCTTTAAATACCCAACAGCGTTGGACACTGAGTACTTGGGGGCACACTCAAACACATATGCACATGATCAACCATTAGGTGCCCCTCCTCTATTTTAATCCCCTTCGTCTAGCCAGCTCATGAAACACCTCGCCAAGGTGACGACGTATATGCCCATATATAATTTTTCGGCGCCGCTTCGGGATAAATACAATATGATATTTACAGTCCCATCGCGTATGCGCCAAACTCTTATAATCTCTCATTGATTTACCTCTAGTTTCTTGGTCGAAACTAAAGGGTATTGCGACCGAAGCCTCGGTCAAACCTCTGAGAGTCCCCCGGCATATCCGGGGGTTTACCTAATGATTAATCAATTTGCTCAATAATAGTCGATCAGGCTTGTCTATAAACCACGGCGAGTTGTGCTTGTAAATTGTTACAGGGGAATTCTACTCACGTAAATCTCACCGGGTTATCTACAAGTATAGTTTTGACTTTATATTCTTAGGCTCGTAAAAATTTATGGATCCAACGAAAAACAAAGCATTTTTCTCTGGTGGAAGCACTGGCCCTTCGGGTCCAATAGGGATCACAGGAGCTACCGGCCAGCCCGGGCCAACAGGTCCCACCGGTGCTCGTGGTGCAACAGGTCCTACCGGGGTGCGAGGCTCGACAGGGGCTACAGGGGTTCGAGGTGCGACAGGGGCTACCGGCGAGCGAGGCTACATTGGGCCAACCGGCTACCCTGGTGCGATTTGGAATTACATGGTTTTGAATGGGCTGACCGGACCTAGAGGAATGACGGGTGTCCAGGGAATCACAGGTGCAACGGGTCATACCGGCCCTCGGGGAGTAACAGGTAATCCAGGCGTCACCGGCGTAACGGGTCATACCGGTCCTCGGGGAGTAACAGGCAATCCAGGCGTCACCGGTGCAACGGGTCATACTGGTCCTCAAGGGGTAACAGGCAATTCAGGAGTCACCGGCGCAACGGGTCATACAGGCCCTCAAGGGGTAACAGGAAATCCAGGCGTAACCGGTTCGTATCACGGTACACTAAGCCTCAATGATCTCACCGATGCCAGAGCAATAAATGCTTCTCTTTTTCTTGGCTCTAATGCAGGCCAGAATAATAGTCCAACAGGCGGCTCCCGATATTTTAATGTAGGTGTCGGCCCATATGTCTTACAGAATAATAGTTCAGGATCCTTTAATACAGCGCTTGGATTTCGTGCTCTTGCAAACAACAATTATAGCGGTAACTGCGGAATCGGTTACGATGCGTTGCAGAGTAATACCGCTGGGGCCAACAATGTAGCAAATGGGTTTCAAGCGCTATCTAATAACGATACCGGATCTAACAACGTGGCTTTGGGATATCGGGCGGGTTTTGGTTCTACGGGTAGTACTAGCAACCAACTTTATATTGGTAAATTATCCAATAATCTCCCTTTAATTGGTGGCTCGTTTTCCCCTTCGCCTTCCGTCATTATTAATGGTGCATTTATCCACAGCAGCGATGAAAAGTTTAAACAAGATATTCAAGATTGGCAGGGATCTGCAGTTGAAAAACTAACACGACTGCAGGGTGTTTCCTATGTTAGAAATTTACCCGAGATGGGCGAAGAGGAGATACAGAAACAAGAGGAAAAGTTGGAAAAACTTATTCTGGCAAAGGAGAGAAAACTTGAAAAAGAAACTGTTTCCCTGGAAAAACAGAAGAGTTTAAGCCCGGAAGAAAGAACGAATAATAAAGCTCTCAGAAAAGAGCATTACGAAGCGCTTAGACTTCAACGGGAAGCACATCGTGCTCATGACAAAGAGAAGAGAATCCGCGAGCGGGAAGAAAGAGATAATGCTCCTATGAGGCGAGAATACGGTTTTATTGCACAAGATCTCAAAAAAGTTTTTCCGGATATGGTCCTCAAACATGATGGCTATTTAGGGATTGCGTACAACGAGCTTATCCCTGTGCTCGCCGAAGGGATCAAAGAGCTCAGCCAACAACAAAAAAACACTGTCTCTGAATTAAAGGCTGAAATTGCAGCACTGAAAAAAGACAATCGCACCCTCAAGGCCGAGATAAAAAAGATTGTAAAAGCATTGGGGAAACAGGGAAAAAATAAACCGGCATGAGAAATTTCTCATTTATCCAGAGCACGACCAGGCTTTTTACCCCGTCAGTGCATGGCAGCGGTGGCTTGGTGTATTTCTTGCCCGAGGCATCGGCTCACACATCAGCCCTGTCCCTTCAAGAATCTTGGAGCACTCATCAAGGCTATTATATTTTTTTAACACAGCAGCCAGAGGTGGGTGACCTTGATGTTCTGGAAAGTGCGCTACGTCATCAATTAAAAACGGCCCCTGAGCACAGTTCATTTGTATGGGGAGTATTCAGTAAAATAGGTGCTTCCCTAACACTGACTTATACCCTGAAGATTAATGCTGATGGCCTGATCGCCAGTGATCTCTTGATGACGTATCAGGACCACTATGGCACTTTACTGAAGTCGGGTTTTCAACCCCAGTTAGCCGTGGATGGATTGATTGGCAGTGTGCATGCCAATGGCTTTTTAATCAGTTACCCGCTTAATGAGGGCTTCCCTCCCATCAGGGCCGAGCATTGTATTCACCTACCTCTGCACGGTGCGCAACGAGGGCGATTGCAATACCCCGTGCTGATGGCGCCCAGTGGTTTTGCTCGTGAGCAGGCATCAGGCCCCAGCAATTTTATTGGCTTCAAGTATTACACACGTGTTGACCAGGTAACCCAGGCACAGGCGTATCCGCTGATGGATCTTGGGGGGGATACCGGCGAGAGTTCTATCAAGCTTTTGTTCAATACCAGTTGGGACCCGCTCAATTCCGCTAACACACGCTTTACGTTTGCGGGTGGCCCCTTTCGCGTGTCGACCACCGGTGGCCCAGATGCTAGAGCCTCCATCACGCCGATGGTGGGGCAGGGCGCTGGATTTACGACCTTTTTTAGAACCATTTATGGTGAGCGGATTTCCTTGCAGCCGGTGTTAGAAGGCCTTAACCCTGGCACTTTCGTGTTGGAAAACTCGCCAAGCGGCCCGCCCTATTTAACCCCATCGGGGGACTATGCACTAGCATTATCTTCCGGCAGTACTGGAACACATTATTTATTGGGGGGGCTATCGGGAACGGAGTATATTGGCTTTAGGCCTGGTGATATTCTCACCTTTCACCCCCATCAACCGGCCTTTGCCCCAACCTTTCCGGTGGTAACAGGGGAGGGTTATGGCGGTTCGTCTTCCGCTTTGATAACCGATACGCAAAAAACCGCCTGGCTAAGTATTGGCCCGGCCTCTGCCGGTGCGCCGCATAGCGATGTGCCCAAGTATTACTCGCAGCCCCAAAAAGCGCCCTTATTTCGCAGCGGGGCGACAGGGCCGTCACGGCTTCTCGACATTTTTCCCACACCCTCGGCGTATTTCACTGCGGTTGGGGGTGCTGTTGGCGGGACGGGCGCCACGGGTCCAGGGCCTCGAGCCTTCCCCTTGGTGCCTTATGCGGGAGTTGATCAAAATAATCTTTCGCCTTTTTTTGGCCCGACGGGCAGCATGGGCCCCTCGGGTGCCACTGCGCCATCTCACACGCTTCGCGACTTTGAGTTACAGATACTTAACCCCACCCGTAAACAGGCGATTGCCGCCTCACCCGGCCCCACCGGTAGCACGGGTCCCCAGCATGCCTTGTCGGGCATTCGAGACCTGAGCCTAGGAGGGAGCGTCGTGCCCAGCGTGACGCCCCAAGGGTTCTTTGTGGAAGTGGACACCAGCAATGCCACCTGGGCACAGATGATCCTCTGCCAGAACCAGGGCAGGCACCTTCAGTTTCTGAACGTGAGCTCGGCCTTGCAGTCTGCCCTGCAAACTAACGAACAGTTCTTGGTCATTACGAAAAATGACACATTAGGCACACTTTCCCCGACAGGTGCCACTGGCCCTAATGCCACTTTTGATAACCTTATTTCCATTGAAGGTTGGCCCTTCCAGTTCAATGTGGGCTCAGATAATACGCCTGGTAACTACAGCAACATCCTCATTTTCAAATTTTGTAAGGGTTCTGTGCTGGAGCGCGTCCGAAATGTGGCCTCTTGGACGTCGCCGGGTGTCTTCAATGCCGATGGCGTTGGCGATCTTGCCAGTTTGTCCAATTGGTTGATCCAATATATTAAAGACGGCGTCGCGCAGGCCGAAACCGACACGGACTTTGAAAATTTCAAACATATTGTCACCGACCCTGAGTGGAATGGTGTGCTTGGGCTTAAGTTGGGCATCAGCTTGCAGGATTTTCCTCAGCAGCTTCAGGGCTTATTAGCGGGTATGGACCTGAGCTTGTTTAATGCTCACCACCTTGGGGTGAATGTCAATCATCCTCAACATAGCAATGGACGACTCAGTCTAAGTGATAAGAGTTCCCTATTTGCTTTGATTAACTATGTGGACCCGAATCCCAATGCTGTAGGAATTGGGCCACAGGCGAGCTTTGGCTTCAATGTGCTAACACTTAAGGTGCTGTTTAAAAACTCTCGCATCACCAGTTTTGCCAGCACCATTCAGCTCACCATTCAAAAGCTCTTCGGTGATGAGGTCACCAAAATTACCAGTGGCGGCTATCCGGCACCCGGAAAATCCATCGTGTTAACCGGCAACTTTGAAGATCACAATGGGCACCCCACTTATACCTTTACAGAATCTGGAGACACCAAGTTTTATCTGGCGGGCAATGTGCTGCAAGTGGTGGAACTGTTAAAGGCAAATTTCAGCACCTTGAAACCCCACCAGAGTGGTGCAACTGGGGCCACAGCGGCCCAGGTGAATTCAGTGTTCTCCCTGTGGGGCTATCTTAACTTCGGCCCCTTGGGCGCCGGGGTGACAGGGCCGAGCGGCAGCACAGGGGCCACGGGCGCGACCGGAAGCACAGCAGCGCAGGGTTTTGATTTGTTTTCCTTTGGCAGTCAGCCGGGGCAATTAGCGGCTGATAGTGAAGTCGGCTTGTGTTTCTCCAATCTTAATATTGACCTTAACTTTCCTTTACTAAATCCCAGTGAGAAAACCTTTGCCCTCGACGTGCGGCACACCGCCTTTGACCTGGGACAAAGCAGTATGCGACCCGACAGTTTGTATCGGCATTTTCCTCTCCAGGTGAGTGGTCTTATCCAAGGCAGTCAGCAGGACTCGGCCTTTGCTCAAGGCTTTTTACCGATTGCGGTGCCGTCCATGTCGGCGCAGACCCTGGATAGCGAATGGTATGGCTTGGTCTTTGACATTGATTTCGGCTCCCCGGGAGCCTTGGCTGCCAAGGGCGGGTTCACCGGCAAGTTGGTGGCACAGTGGAGTCCTGGTACTACCTTTCTGGGCGGCTCGGGCCAAAGCTTCTACAAGGCCGCAGCGGTTTTATCCTTGCCGGGGGTGACGTTGCAAAGCAAATTTCTCGACTTGGAAGGGGTGTTAAAGGTGGACATTAATCAAATTGAATTCCTTGTCACACCAGAGACGCATGCGTATTTGCTCAAACTGAATCAGATTGCGCTCAAATTTCTGGGGGTGAAAATTCCGCCGAGTGCGCAGATTGATTTTTTTCTTTTTGGCAACCCCGAGCCTGGCGCGAAGCCAGGAAGTTTGGGGTGGTATGGGGCGTATCAGAAATGAGACGGCTAACATACTCAATTGAACCAGATTTCATTATCCAGGAATTGAGATTATGGCAATAAAAATCATGTACTGGAATGTCAATAATTTTGGTTACGAGCGATTTTTCACTGATAGCAGAAAATCTGGAAGAGATGATGGTCCGCAAGGAAGAGGAGGTCTAAGGGCCTATCAAGCCGCTCAACAACGGCTACAACATCTCATTAGTAATTTAACCGATGGCGTGGTACCAGCTGGACTAGCAATAG
Organism: Microbulbifer mixtoriginis (SeqCode); assembly: GCF_052466765.1. NCBI lineage: Bacteria > Pseudomonadati > Pseudomonadota > Gammaproteobacteria > Cellvibrionales > Microbulbiferaceae > Microbulbifer > Microbulbifer mixtoriginis (SeqCode). The sequence goes on along the minus strand of NZ_CP174289.1, from coordinate 404,133 downwards.
TTCCAGATATTTTTGTAATGGTAGAGGTTCAAAGAGGGATGAATGGCCTTGCTGAAGGGCAGACGGTTTATGATGCTTCTGCCGCTAGTCTATTAGACGTATTAAAAGTAACACCGGCCTTAAACGCAAATAATGAAGCTTGGTGCCTAGTCCCGCCCCTTATTTCAGGGCTTGGTGGGGTGGCAGAAGGGATTGCCGTATATTACAACGCTACAAAACTGCAATTTATCGGGCCTTATGTCTGGCCCGCACCTGTTGTAGGAGCCCCATCAGTGGGACCAGCACAACCTGCGCCAGCAGCTGCTGGCTACTACGGAGATCCATGGGGAAGTTTCCCTCCACCTTCTGGCTTTCCAGTCGGGCCAATCGCCGCCCCCGTGCCTGGAGCCGTCCCTCCTGTGTTACCGCCTCTTTCAGAAGATTGTCTTCCCAATCGCTTGTTAGCCCCTGGCTTCGGAGCCCCTGCTGGCGTCACAGAAAATCAATTGGCGGGACAGTTTCAGTTTTTCCATCCGGTAGCAGTAGGGGCTCCTCCAGCGGTGCCAATTAATTTTCCAAATGCCGGAGACAGAAGTCCATTTTTAACAAAATTTATTGATCTAACTGTGGCTGGTGGACGGATTATTAATTTATTTTCCTTTCATGCTCGACCTGGGCAGGACCCCGTTGCACCGGGCATAATTCCTGACTCTGTTGCTGGCACTCAAGCATTGGCAACTATTCAAGAAATACAAGCTCCCTTAGCAGCCAATCAAGTTAACGTTATTGTTGGCGACTTTAATGTCAGTGTATTTAATGTCGCTCCACATAATCGTGCTGATCAAGCTTACGGACCACTAATCAATCCTATTGGCGGAGTACCTGCGGGGTTAGGCTACACTCAACATATTCGACCTACACCGGGAGTAGTTTATAACAATACAGAGCAAGGTTATTTCTTTACTCATATGATATCGCGCTCACGGTCAGCCTCTAATACTTCTCCTGGTGACCCAACCCCCTGGAACCAGCCGAAGGTAACTCCCCTACCCGCAAATGCGGTGGGTTATCCTGCATACGGATATGCGGGAACAGGTATGAGGGGGCGCTATGATGCCATTGATAACGTCTTTACAAAATACGGTGCGGCTGCGGCTGCGGGTGCACCAGCTAATATAACCATCGTCAATCGAGTCACTGGAACACCCTATAACAGGGGAGCTATACCCGCCGCCGCTAACTGTCCGATCGGGCATTATCAATACAACGTGGCTATGGCGGACGGGCCAGCGGCGGCAAATCCCGCACTGCCGTTACCTCCAGGGCCTCCATTACCGGCTGCGATTCCACCCGGTGGGTTTTATCCGCCAGGCTATACTCCGCCGCCGCCAATTATACCGCCCACAACAATAGGAACAGATAATGATCGCAGGCATTTTATAGGCTGGAATAACTATGGTCGTGTTGCCAGCACTAGCGACCATATAGCCCTAATTCTTGATATTTAAATGAGCTTGACAGACGTCCAAACTTGGCTTGATAACAATAAGGGTGGCAGCATCAATCTCGATTTGATGACGCTCAATAATACCCAAACATCTCATCCGATACTGACGCCTCCAACAGAGCTTAATCAATGGCTGCATGACGCCTTTAACGTTTCGAACGGCCTATTTGTGGATCTACCACAGGCTATAAACGTGGTGAAAACGAGTGAGGCAGTAACTCTAACGGGAGCACAAATTACTGTCACGAGTCTCAGTATTAACCGTAGCCCAGCCAAATTGGTTTTCACCCAAAATGAAACCATTCTCGAATTAATCATCCTATTGGAACCTGCACCTTGGAAGCTAAGTGATAGCTTTCAATATATGCAAGGTTACCCGTTTAACGTCTTAACTTTTACTACACCATCACTGGTGTTTTCTAGTTGGACTAATAAGACTGCATTTAAATGGAATGCAGAGCACATTTTTCTTGAGTGCGGTTTGAATTTTGCTGCTTCGTTAGCTTGCCCAGAAGTGCTAACTTATCTTAGGCCTTTCTTTAAAGAAAGTCTGGGTTCAGGACTTGTTTGTTATGGTGTGTTAACACTAACAACCTTTTATTCTCAAACCAATAACACGCTTTTGCCTGAGCTCAACATAAAGGCAAAGCTCAAAGTACCTCCCCATCTTTTCTTCTTCTCAGTCAAAGAGCCTTATCTTGGTGTAGAAATAACTAACGTTGTTTATGGTCCACAACCAAAAGATTATATTCAGACGCCACCCGTACTTTATTTTGGCATGAAGTTAACAGTGGGTAACCACACATTAGACTTTAAAACTCAAATTCTAGATAAATTTCATCAATTTAATTTTGGCATTACCAGTGAACCCTCTGATCCATTATCTCTCGAAGATATATTTAACCTTATGGCCGGACAGAGCTGGAGCAGAGTGATTCCTGCGGAGTTGCAGCAATTTCTTGGTAATATTGACTTCCAATCTTTTATGGCGTCAATCAATCTGGGAGCCACTCCCAGCATTGGTTACCTCAGCACTACTGTTGGGTCTAATCCGGAGAAACAATGGAAAATATTTGATGAATTCACTATTGATAGCTTCGATGTGAATTGGAGGATTCACGGACCTATTAAGAAGAAGCACAATAGAATGTTGGTACGTTTTGAAACCACATTCGATTTTTTTCCTGATATCTTCCCTGGCAAGTTTGATGTTGTTATTACCAGCGACCTGACAATTGCTGGCAGTTTCGTAGCCGCCAGTGGCCAGTCGGTAAGCTTCGATAACTTGGTTGAGCACATCACTTCTGGACTCATAAAGATTCCATCACAGAACTTTGATATAGCATTCACCGAGTTTGAGTTGCTGATGAATACTCGTCAGAAACACTATGCCCTTTCTGCGGAAGGAAATGCTCATTTAGATATCATGGGTAATAGTGTTATAAAACTTCAGCAAGTGTCTGTATCTCTGCAGGTAAGCTACCCTGTCATAGGTCAAGGTGCCAAGAGCTATTCCGGTTCCATCCGAGGCATGCTTTACATCTCCACTTTCGGTATGGTTGTGTCAGCTGTTTATGATGGTAGCTCTGAAACATGGCAATTCAGCACACAGACCTTACAGCCCATCAGCATCAAAGCGCTTATTGATCATTTTTTTACTGGCGGCTATTCGTTACCTGATTTCTTAAAACCAGACTTAATATTTAAGCACATAGGTATAGACGCAACTGTGCCTAGCGGAAGCCAAAAAGCCAGCTACAGTGTAACCACTATCATTGATTGGCGTTTTAATCTGTTTGGTCATTCTGGTGGACGTGATACCGAGCTGGATATCGAAGCCAGTCTCAACTTGAAATATAATGGTAATCTACCAAGTGGCCAGGAACTTTCCGGCGCCATTTCCGCTAATGCAACATTACCCTATATTAAGGCGCCTGTTACGCTCAGTTATAGCTTTAGCCAGGGTAATGAAGACCTCTCGGTGACTTGGGAAGGTTTTACCGCAAGCTATGATAATGGACTTGTGACCTTCCAAATTTCCCAATGGAGTTTCGGCAGCATCATTGTGGCCTTGATGAAAACGGTTGGTTATCCCAATTTTCAATTGGACCAACCTTGGGATTTACTCAATGAGATTAGCCTAAACGGTTTCCAACTGAGTTTAAATCTCAATACCAAGGCCATTACCGTACACTACACCTTACCGAGTCCTATCAGCACACCCTTCGTGACGATCAATGGCTTTTCACTGACGCGCAATCAACACAAAAAGGTGTTGCTGGCCATTGATGGTTCGTCTCTGGCAATTTCTCAAAGCGGTGGCAGCGAAGGCGAGAAGGGCAAAAACCTGTTTGGCAAGGGCCAGGATGTGACCGACCTGCCAACGGTGCCAGGCAAAGGCAATCAACTATTTGACCTGCAATACCTTGGGTTGGGGCAGCGTGTTGCATTAACAGGTGTTCCCTCGATTGACTCTGTGGGGGAGGCCACCACCTACCTTAAGCAGGCATTTACGGCGCCGACCGGCCCTAACCATGTGCCCATCAGTGGCACTCCGCAGCAACATCAGCTGCGCTTTGATGCCAACAGTGATTGGCTGATTGGCACACAGTTTAAGGCCATGGACACGGTGGCCATGAGTGTGATTTTTAATGACCCGAATTTGTATGGTCTGCTTATCGAACTCAGTGGCAAGCGTGCTAAATCGTTGGCTGGGCTGAAGTTTGAAATTTTGTACAAAAAAGTCACGGATACAATTGGCCTCTACCAGATTGAGCTGACCTTACCCCAGGCCATACGACAGCTACAATTTGGGGCGGTCTCCATTACCTTGCCGGTGATTGATATATCCATCTATACCAACGGCAACTTCAAGGTCAATGTGGGCTTTCCTGCGAGCCTGACGAATTTTTCGCGCTCGTTCACGCTTCAGGCCTTTCCCTTTACTGGCTCTGGTGGTTTCTATTTTGCGGTATTGGATGGTCAGACCTCTAAGCAGGTGCCCGTCACAAGTAAAGGGACGTTTGACCCGGTGATTACCTTTGGCATTGCTGTGCAATTGGGTCTAGGGAAAAGTGTCAACAAAGGCATTCTCAAGGCGGGATTGAGTGTCACGGTTGTGGGCATGGTCGAAGGTGTTATTGGTTTTTATAACCCGAACCCTGGTAATCCGGGCCAGGGTGAGCATTGTTATCAGTTGCAGGGTACGGTGGCCATTGTCGGTAAGCTCTACGGTGAAGTGAGTTTTGCCATTATTAATGCCAGTGTGAATGTGACGGTCTATGCCTCTGCGCGGATTACGCTGGAATCTTACAAAGCAATACCCATTGCGCTGGATGCGGGTGTCCGAGTCTCGCTAACAGTGGGGGTTGATCTCGGCTTATTTACCATCCACATACACCTTTCATTTTCAACGCATATCAGCGAAACCTTTACCATTGGGCATGATCGTGTGTCCCAGGCGCCTTGGTATGATAGTGCTTATCATGGCGTGAGTGCGTTGGAAGCGCGGCCTCACTTGCTTGAGGCCTTGGATGAAATGGCAAGGCCACCGATGTCGCTGACACCATTGGTTTTTCAGCCGCTATCTGTTGCCAGCAAAGCGCCCCTCCGTGTTTACTTTATGCCCCACCTGACTGTGGCCTCAGAAAAAGGCAGCCATGCGCGCGTGCCGCAGTATGTTGGCATGCTGTACATTGATCTTGCCTCCTATGAAACCCTGGCGAAACAGGTCTTGCCCTGGGTCATTAGCTCGCTAACGGGTCAACACCATCAAGCGCTTAACCAAGTGGTGAGCCTGGCGGAGTTGCAGCAGCTTGCCCACACGCTCAATAACATGAGCACCACGCCTATTACGTATCACGATATTGCCAGCTTTTTAGCGGAAGCCTTTACGATCTCGATCTTGGCGCCACCACAAGGTCAGGCCAAAAAAATTCAGGCCAGCGTTTTCCCCATGCCGCCAGCCTTGTCGCTTATCCGACAAGGGCCGGATAGTTATGTCAGCCCGACTGGGCCTACCGGGTGCACGGGCTCAACAGGGGCAACGGGGGCAGGCCCAACAGGTATGCCAGGCCCGACAGGCAGTACCGCTCCGGGGCCCATCTATTCACGGGTGGATTTTGACTGTTACAGTCTTTGTGCCAAAGCCTACCAACAGGACATCAGAAATTACTTTAATGCGCTTTCTGTGAACTACCAAAACACGCTGGAAGGGCAAAACAGCCATCAGCCGCCCCACGAGCATTTGGTGCTAAATAGCATGGGCGATATTTCGTTGGCGGAGTTTATTTTTCAGGATTACTTTGCGCTGATGGCCAAATCCTCCGTGCAGGATGCGCTCACCTCGCTTAAGCGCTACCAATATACGGTGGGGGCCAGCGGCCCGAAAAGTGTGAGTGGCATTGTCGCGAAGTTCAATGCCTATGGCACGACCGGACCATCAGGGTCCACGGGAAATACTGTGAGCGCCGCGCTATTAGCCAGTCATAATAAAACGGCCGTGTTTGATGCTCAGGCGGTTGTGAGTATTGCGGGCTGTACGGCGGCACAGCCAGGCACCCAAAGCCTGAAAAGCATTGGTGAATGCTTCAAGGTTGAGGTGCCTTTACTAGCCCAGGTGAATGAACTGTTACCTGGCATCATCACCGCTGGCACAACGCTGAGTGGTCCAACGGGGGGCACTGGTGCGACAGGCCCCACCACATATACGGTGCAACAGAACGACACCTTAGTGGATATTGCCCATGCACTGAGCAGCCAGGCGAGGCCCTACACCGTGGCGGAATTAGCCACGGCCGTGCAAGCGCAAGAGATTCTTAATGAACAGGCATTGACGGTGCCCTATTTGAAGTACCAGATCAAGGATAAGGATACCTTCCGCAGTATTACGCAACACTTTGGTTTAACAGGGCCCACAGGTTTTGCCAGTTTATCTGGGCTGGCACAGACTAATGCTTATATTCAAGGGCTGGTGAAGACGGGGACCATAGTGCCGTTATCGGCAACAGGGCCCACAGGAGCGACGGGCCACTGTGTGACGAGCGCCGACACACTGCTCACGATTGCGGCGGCAACAGGGAAAAGCGTTGCTGACGTGGCGGATAGTCTTCAGGATCGAGCCGTGTTGGCAGACTTAATGCCCTTAACGATTCCGCCCTTCACACTAAGCGGTGGCACGGGGGCAAGCTTCCAATCGCTTACCAACAGGTATGGCATTTCAGCGGAGCAGCTGACGTATTCCAATGCGGACGTTGAGCTGTTTACGGCCGGGCAGCAGCTCACGATCCCTGGGCTGGAATACTTGCCTGTATCACACCTCATGGATTCGCTTGTAGCTGCGGATGCCTTTAAAAACCAGGCGGGTTTAGCGGCGCGATATTTGTTGCATGGTTTGCGTTTGCCGATCACCGAGAACATCCATGTAGGGGCGAGTGGGGCCACTGGGTTGGGGCCTCTTGCCGGTGAAGATACCGGCGGCCTATATCAGCTGTCGGGGCAACAGTTTTCACTGACCGGAGCCACGGCGGGCGATAAGCTCATTCTCCAGAATACCCAGGCGGTGCCATGGTTAACGTTGGGAGATAAAGGGGGCATAGGTCCCACGGGAAGTCTTTATATTCAATTGGAACAGGCGAATATTGACCGTATTCAGCAGGTGCAGCAAGCCTCATTAAACTTAGATCAGTCTGCGACACCGATGGATATTGTGCAGTCGGCGCCGCAGCAGTTTAGCTTCAGTCGAGCGATCCCCTGGCAATATCCGGGGCAGATTGCTTTGACTTATGGTGGCGATGAGCATGGACACAACAATCGGCAACCGGTGATTTGGCCTTTCCCTGATGCCTTGATGAGTCTGTTACAAGCACCGGCCGAGGGTTTGGGCCAAGCACAATTGTGTTTGAAAACGATGACGCACGAATCCCCTACCGCGCCTGTGGAGCAGGGCACTATTGCGTCTTATGCGTGGGCCTCGTTTTTATCGGTCAAACTCCAGCAGCTGCCTCGGCAAGCGGCACAGCATTCCGCCACCTTGCCCTATACCTATGACTTGGTCGGGGCGGATGATGTCAGCATTGTGCTGCTTGAACGTTTGCTTCGGTATAGCAATGCTAACCCCGACAGCATTGATCAAATCCATGTGCTGTATGGCCCCAGTGAGACAGGCAAGGCGCCAGTGGGCTTACAGTCTCAAACCACCGAAAATTCACGAACATTGCTGCTGCAAGCGAACCTGTCCACAGCAACGCGGCCGGCAATTTATGCCAGTACTTTGGATAGTGTGGCGTTGATGGCTGATAGAAACATCATCAATACTCATGAGGATTTTGTGAAATGCCTCTGGGAGGGCAGCATCGTCCGTTCCGGTGGTTATTATTTCTACTACTACGACACGTCCAGTAAGCATGGCTTGCCGGAAACGCTCTTTAATCAGGACAGTAGCGCTGAGATCTCGCTGGTGATTACCTATAAAAAGCCTGTGGCTGAAGCCGGCATTCCTGACTTTATCAATAGTGTGATTATTGGGGATCACATCAATCGATCAACGACCACGGTATATGCAGAAGCCACGAACAGGGAGACCTCCGTTGCTACGGTGCCGCCTGGCAACATCGGGTTTCAACTGCATCGGCCGAATGTCAGTTCGAGTCCGACGGGCGCGACGGCTGCGCTTGGGCCAGAGCAATACCTGCAACAACAATTCAATCTTCTGAGTTACACCGTGGAAGAGGCTGGTGGCTTTACGGGCAGCCATGCGGGGCTACCCGTGGGGCCATGTTCAACGGGGCCGACGGCTGGGCCAACTGCCAGCTGGCACTATGATCAAGTGGTGCCTGTTTTTAAATACGCACAAACAGGACCGACGGGTTCCAGTGGTCCGAATGCGGCGCATAACCCTTACCAAGGGGTTGGCGCGACCGCTGCGATAGGGCTGCGCTGGTTGGATATGTTTGGTAATACTATTAACACCGACACGGGGGCACCGGGATCCTTGTCGGAAGGCTTGCGTTATTCCGACCCTCTTGTGTCTTTGGCGCAATGCCCGAGCTTGAACAGTGAGTACAGCGTTGGCAGTACGGGGGGGACGGGCTATGTGGATGTTACATTTTCTTTTTCGCCACAGCGTTATCAACTCGGGCCAACAGGTTCTACTGGATCGCATGGTGCGACAGCTTTAGGGGTGACGGCATACCGGAATAATGCTGCTATTGATGCTGAAACCTATACCAAGCTGAGTTATCAGCTCATGAGCCTTACTGACGAAGGCGGTGCAGGGTTGTATCTGACAAGTTCTCTGGATGAGTATCAGCCCCACGCCATTGAGAAAGATACCTTGCTTGGGCCTATTAACAGCGTGTACCAATACTTGCAAAATATTATCGCGGGCGTCACTGCCTCACCACCGGCAGATTTTGTGATTAGTCATCCGGTAGTGCTTTCTAACCCCGACAGTATTTTCCCCTTGGATGTCGATCTCACCATGGCCCGAGATCCGGCCTTAGTGCATCGTGGCTTGAGCTCAACAGGGGGTGTGGCAAAGGTTGTTACGCCCATCAAACCCATGATGAAAGTGGATTCACTTGGTGCGACAGGCGCAACTGGACCGGTCTCTCTGAAAGGCTTTGCGCGCGATTTTGAAGCCGCGTATCAGATTCCCGATACAACCTTGTTTAAGATTGCCACGGGCATTGATCGAAATGACGTGGACGCAGAATCAAGCAATAAAAAAGTTTGGGTGGTGCGCCTGGGTCGTGGCGGGATCTGCTATGCGGTGCAAAAAGCCGATCAGGTGGCACCATATTTCTATGCCCCTCGTCCCTTGGCCACGAGCTTGCTTTCCGTTAAGGGGCATATCTATCGCTATATTGCCAGTACGGGACTGGACATCGCGCATCCAGAACAAAAGTCCTTTTCGGATATCGACTTAGATACTTGGGGACAGCAGTGTTTAGTCGCTATCGATGATGTGCTTGCGCCAGAGTATGCCATTCCCATGGGGATTATTAGCATGGGGGGCACTGGTGCGACAGGCGCAACAGGGCCGAATGTATTCCAGAGGATAGTGGATAGTAAAAAAACCTTGGCCTCGGCGATTGCTCAAGATATTTCGCCCATCATCTCGGGCTGCCAACCAGAACCCAGTGCACTCGAGCAGGCACAAGAGAAGCTCAAGCAAGAGCTGCTGATTAAGCTCTCGGCCGCTTATGATATCGATGCGATTGTGCAGCATACGGTAGCAACTACGGGTCCTGCGGGTTCTGCGGATACGGATCCTCCCCAGCTGTATGGTAAGCCTTTGGTGGTACAACCTTCTGGTGCTAGTGGTGGGGCTGGGAATATGCTGCCGCATGCGAGTTACCGGCTGGAGTTGCCCGCGGGAAGGCAGGCTGCTATGCGGGCAGCAATGCTTGGCGCGACAGGGGCAACAGGAGAAGCGGCTCATGTCAGTGCCTATTCGCTGTCGACAGCAAAAGTGCCCTTGGGCCATCAACAATCCTATTTAACCTACCTGTTTAATACCAAGCAAGCGGCAGAACATAAAAGCATGCACTTGACGTTGGATTATCAGGTCAGTCATATCGAACATCAAATCTCTAAGACCGCGATGGATGGCTACAAGGCCTCCTCGTGGCTGAGCTTTGTGCTGCCTTTAGCGCAAGGGGCCAGCAGTGAAATGATTCAATCGCATATTGGCCAGGTGGAAATTCCCATCCCCTTGCGGGCTTATCCGATACCGCCTTCGATCATACGTCAGGCGGGGCTGCCTTCCGGGGCGACAGGCGCGACTGGAGCAGCACTTCTTTACGATATGAGAAAGTGGTCTTATGACTATACCTACCAGGATGTGAGTGCGGCGCAGGACAGCATTGATACGCAAATCTTATTTAATGTGTCAGGAAGTTCAGGGCCGTCTTTCTGTGATATGTATCAGAACGAGCCGCCCTTAGATCTTGCACTTGCGCAATTTATCAGTGCTTACTCAGAGATTAAGCATGCGTTTGTGACGAATCTAACGCAAGTTAACACTAACACAAGTGCCACGGATGCAGCATACAAACAAGCATCGACGGCTCTGGAGGCTTTTGCGTATTTGATTAGCCGGGTGGCGAATGCTTGGGGGGGCTGGCGGGAGTATAACCCTGGCGGGGCAACCGGCCCCTTTGGCAGTACGGGCTGTTCGTACCGCATTTCGGAGCCTGAGCCCAAGTCTGGCGCAGCGGGGAATTTAAAGGTGACTGTTAAATCGTTGACAGAGTCAGATTACACAACGCCAACGGTTGAAATCCCAGGTTCTGGTTATCATCCGGTCGCGACCACAGGGCCAACCGGTTCGAATGCGTATTATTATAAAAATTCGCAGAACAAATACCTTAGCTGGGAGGATAGAAATCTTTATCCTCAACGCACGGTTCGTCTTGCTGGCCTGGATATTTTCCGTCAGCAAAATGCTTGGGCTGGGGCATCGATTATCCGTAATCTTAATTTGCTTAGTCATTCTCAATCGTTAACGAATACGGACTTTATTTATCAAACGCCCCTTGTTAAGTATGTTAACCCCTTAACACCGTTATTAAATAATGCAGACCTCATTAATATTGCTCTACTGTCTCCAGGGCACGAACCGCCACAGCCATTGACCTTTTATCTACGAGCCTTATTTCAGGTAATATTTAATGGCTTGCCGGATGGTAGCAATCAGACGATTCTTGTTGAATGTGCTTATCAGTATAACTTACAGAATAACTTTGCATTGGAGCAAGTCACACTGCCAATTTCTCTGTCTTTTCCCCTTTCTTTTAAGATTCCTGACGACTGGGATATTGGTTCAACCACCTATTGTTCGGATCAGCAAAGTTTTGTTTGTGAACTATGTAAGACCATCAGTGAGTGGATCCATCAGCATGGTATGGTAAGAAATGAAAACATTTATGACGGTCAGTTGCGTTTTGCGATTTCTTTTTATGCCAAAGGTAAGGATAAGCAACCTTTGTTAAAAGTAGAAGATCTATTTTTAAAGATTAAAGATATTAAGCTCTCTTAGCAATATCACGTGCTACTTTTTAAACGACTACCGTAATTATGAAAAATGAATCCCCTCAAACTATTTGTCTCAATATGATTGTAAAAAATGAGACAAAGGTTATTCAACGATGCTTAATGTCCCTTAAGGAACTTATTGATTATTGGGTTATTGTTGATACTGGATCCACAGATGGAACACAAACAATGATCCAGGAATTTATGCAGGATATTCCGGGGGAATTAATTGAGCGTCCTTGGGTGGATTTTGGCCGCAACCGCTCAGAAGCGCTTGAGTATGCCCGTGGCAAAGCGGATTACGTATTTACGATTGATGCGGATGAGGTTGTCGATGTTGAGGGTGATTTTTGTTGGCCTAAATTAACGGCAGATTCTTACCTGATTAATTTTGATGATAATGGGCTGCGTTATCAGCGTTGTCAGCTGGTAAAAAACGCGCTTAACTGGAATTACAAAGGTGTGTTGCATGAATATGTGAATTGTCCCGAGGCTAAGACCCAAGGGGTTTTGGAGGGTTTCAAGACGATTCGCTATCTTGATGGCTCGCGATCTTCCGATCCGAACAAATTCAAAAAAGATGCCTTGCTGCTGGAAAGCGCCCTGCTAGAAGAACCGGATAATGAGCGCTATGTGTTTTATCTCGCACAAAGTTATCGTGATGCGGGTGAGATAGATCTGGCAATTCGTTACTACCAGAAACGTGTTGCCATGGAGCGTTGGGATCAGGAAGTGTGGTATTCACTTTACCAGCTTGCACTTCTGTTTGAGAGACGAGGAGACCCCTGGCCCCAAGTACTAGAGGCTTTTTTGCGCGCTTATGAATACCGCCCTAGTCGGGCTGAACCTTTGTACCGGATTATGATGCATTATATGGGTAAGGAGTACCATACAGCGTACTTGTTCGGTCAACAGGCTATCGCTATTCCGACACCAGATGACATATTATTTGTTGAGCATCATTTATATACGTTTCTTTTGCCCCTGGATTATGGTGTGTGTTGTTATTGGACGGGGCACAATGCTGAGGCGATACGCATTAATAATCAATTGCTGGTAGAACCAAATATCACGAAGCAGCTTTATGCACAAGTTGTGAAAAACCGTCGATTTAGTTTGGATCTTCTCTATCAAAAGAACCAAACTACCAGTCATTTAATGACCTCAATTAGCGTTTTTGTCACTTTTCATAATCCCGGTCAAGAATTTGATAAAACTGTATCAAGTCTAATTTACCAAGAATACGATAATTTCAATGTTATATTTATCGATAATGGTTCAACAAATGATGCATACAAACGAATACCACAAGATAAAAGTCATGTGAAACTAATTCGCCAGCATAGCTATAATGATAAAATCGAACTTATTGTTACGAACATAAAAAAAATTCTTAAACCATCATCGCTGTGTATCATTCTGGATGAAAATTCTTGCTTGGAAAATGCACAGGTATTGCAGTTTCTTTATCGGTACTATAATGAGCACAACTGCCAATTGTTGCTGAGTCAATACCGAAAAAGTGATGGCAGTATAGGGCATGTTATGCCATGCCCTGATGAAGAAGCTTTTAAAAATAAAGAGAACTTGTTATTAGGGAAAGGTTTAACATCATTCCGTGCGGCATTATTTTATAAGTTGATTAATATTAATCCCAGCATAGGAGCACTTAAAGATAAGAATAGCTGTTGGCAAGATGGTGAAACGGCAGAGCAACGATTAATTGTGTCTCTATTAGGCGTAATGAGTTTTGAACAGCTACATTTTACTGATCAAGTATTATCAAGATATCAAAAATCTATCAGTGCTAACAAAGATGAAGAAAGTCACGCGCTAACACTTTCTGATATAAACTTCGACGCTGATAATGTAGATTCAAATTCGAGTAATGTGGATGATCGTTATGCTAAAAAAGAGTCTGTAGCGCTGATTATCCCAAACTACAATAATGCTGAATATCTAAAGTTATGCTTGGTTTCTATACTTAAAAATACAGACTATCCATATCATATTGTCGTTTCTGACGCTGGCAGTGATCAAGAGACATGGGGCTACCTCGACACATTAAAAGATTGCATTGTTCTAGGCTCACCGAATCAGAGACTGTCATTTTCAGAAGCTTGTAATGCGGGAATTAATGCTTCTTCGTCCAAGTACTTTGCCATTTTAAATTCCGACATTGTAGTTTCTCGTGGTTGGTTGACAAACATTATTGAAAAAATGGAAACCATCGATAGGCTGGCCGTGTGTGGCGTGTTATCTAATTGTGATCGCGGCTGGCTAAATGATGTGCCAGGACAACCCAAATTTCCAATGCGCTTAGAAAATGCAGCACTTGAATTAACGCCCGGAATGAAAAAGGAGCAGATCGAACCATATCTAGATGAATTATTTGTTTTTATGGAAAATTCTAATCGTGCTCTAACTGGGAAATACATGCCGCAACAGTGGGTGGCAGCCTATGCGACCGTTTTTGCACGGTCGGCGGTGGATGAATCAGGACTATTTGATCCTATTTTTAAGAATGGTTGTGAAGATCTTGATATATGTCGAAGGATTAGAGCCTTTGGGTTTGAAGTTGGTCAGTCATTGGATTCCTTTGTTTTTCATTTTGGGGGGATTTCTAGAGGTGCATACCAAGATGAGAATAAAGAAGTATATGATAAAGAGGATCATAATAACCATCATAAACTGCATGATAAATGGAAAAAGAAAAATGTCGTGATATATACCGGACCGGCGTGGGAAAAATGGAATAGGGAAACGGTGGATGCCGGCATGGCGGGATCTGAAACATGGGCTGCTGAGCTTGGTGCGGTCTTTAGCAGAAAAGGATTTAATGTCACGATTTATAATGATTGCCCCGAAAATGGAGGTATTGATAGGGACGGTGTCCAGTACAAGCATTTTGGTAATATATTAAAAGATATACAGTATAAGTATATCGATTTGTGTATTTTATCTCGAACATGTGATCCCCTTAGCTTTCCGTTAAGAACAAATAATATTTATATTATGGTGCATGACATTTTATTGCCTGGTTATGGAGACTTTTGCAAGGGTATTGAAAAGGTTAAAAAGTTTGCCTGCTTAAGTGAATGGCATAGGGATTTTTTTTCCGATCACTATGGTGTAGCGAAAAATAAAATTATGTTGACGTCTAATGGCGTTGATCAATCATTATATGCTGATGCCAGTACAGTAGAAAAAAAGAATCAAATTTTCTATAGTTCTTCACCTGATAGAGGCCTGTTAGAATTGCTCGATATGTTCCCTAGAATGAGGGAGAAAGTACCTGATTTAACACTGAAGGTTGCCTATGGTTTTAAAAACTGGGAGTCGTCTGCGAAATTAAGGCTGCAGTCTGAAGAGCTCAAGTTAATTGAAAGTATTAAAGGGCGCATGATGCAGCCTGGTGTCGAGTATGTTGGCCGGGTTAATAAAAAGGAACTTTCCAAGCTTCAGAAGGAATCTAAAGCTTGGCTATATCCAACTTGGTTCTCGGAGACTTTTTGTATTACCGCTGTGGAGGCAGGTTTAGCTGAGTGTGCCATAGTCACTACGCCTTATGCCGGTTTATTAACTACCTTAGGAGATGCACCATCCTATATTAAAATAAATAATAATATACCTGTAGAACAACAAACCAATACCGCTGAGTATCAAAATAAGTTTATTGAAGAATCTGTCAAAATTCTAAGCAATGATAATTATCGGATAGCGCTTGGGAAGAGAGCAAAAAAGCAAGTCTCTAAATTTACCTGGGAATATTCCTATGAATCTTGGATTAATGACTGGTTAGGTGAAGTATTAGTTCAGGAAGATAAACCAACTTATACTGCCTCTGAAGAGGAAGAAGCAATCTGAGAAATTTACGGAATCTTTTCGTCTATTGTTAATTGAAACAAGTTATGACTTGCCTATTACATATTACAATTTTAAAAAAATATTGTTTATTGAGTTGACAACTCTTTTGAGCCTCTAGGATTTTGCCTTGTACTTGCTTTTTTGTCGCTTCCTTGAAGAGGATTTGGGCTCTGTCGCAAATCAACCTGACTTCTCCCGTGTTATAATCTGGTCAGCCAGAGGAGCAGTGAATTCATGATCAAGTTTCAAGGACGACATTGCAAGAAGGGCATGATTCTCCAATGTGGCCGCTGATATCTTGCCTATTCCATCAGCTATCGAAATATTGAAGAGATGATGGCGGAACGTGGCTTTGGCGTTGATCATAGCACTATTCAGAAATGGGTCGTTTACTACTCACCCAAGTTAGAAGCGGCGTTTCATTCCAAAAAGAAGCGCCCCGGAAACAGGTGGCGAATGGATGAAACCTACATCATAGTAAAAGGCCAGTGGAAATACTTCTATCGCGCTGTCGACAAACAAGGAAACACGATTGATTTTTTGTTAACCGCCAAGCGTGACACCAAGGCTGCCCTACGTTTTTTCACCAAAGCCATCGGTCGAAATGGAAAGCCAAGCCTAATCAATATCGACAAAAGCGGCGCTAATAAAGCGGGTATAAAACGCTACAACTCTGATCACGACAAGCGCATTAAAATACGTCAATGCAAGTACTTAAATAATATCGTAGAGCTGGATCATCGAAACATCAAACGGATTACCCGCATGATGCTGGGTTTCAAAAACTTCCACTCAGCGCAAAAAACCTTAGCATGCTCGAAAAAGGCCAGATGAAGAAAACGGCGGGAGGCAATTTGTCTCTCGCCGAGCAGTTCTATGCGCTGGCGGCTTAGATCAAGGATATTCAGAAAGATATTTTTACCAAACCAGAAGTTTGCGACGGAACCATATGACTCACCTGCTACGGGCATTAAGCTGTGTCTCGAGTTTTAGGCCTCTCTCAGACATAATCTCACGCAAAACCAATAAGCGTAGCTTTGGAGGTGGCCTATTTCTTACCACTTTATACAAAGTGCAGGCACCAGCCCTGCACTATGCCTAGCGTACCCTAATCCAACTCCACCAACCTCTGCATCAACGGAAAATACAGCGCACACCGAATATTCCGCTCCCCCCGCGCATAAAAGAGCTTGCGGTAATTCTCCAACTGATTCCGATACTGCTCCAGCTGAGCTGCAATAAATTCCTCCTGGCTTTCCTTATCGCTGGGCTCTGCGGTTTTGTAGTCGACAATCCAGCGGGTACCTTCGTTATCAATAAAGGTGCGGTCCACAATGGAGCGCCTTAACTGTCGGCCGCCGCTGTGGAGTTCCAGTTCGCAGGCGGATTCTCTTAGTGAGCCATCCAATAGCCAACGGCCGGTGGAGCAGTTGAGGCTGTTGCGTACGGCGATTTCCACTTTCTCGGCAGCGCGGTCCAGGCTGGTGGCGGATAGCCCCAATTGCTTTAGGCGCAGTTGCCATAGGGGGCGTTGGGCTTCCAGTTTGCTGGGTGTCCAGTCGTTGATATTGCTCTCGGCAATGGTGGCGAGGGTTTCGTGGGCTACGGTGCCGGCGTGTTTGAGCCAGCGCAGGCTTACCTGGCCCAGTTCGGGAATATTGTCTTCTTCCTCGGTTTTGGGTTGGTAGTCTGGCATGCGGTATTGGGCCAGCCATTCCTGCCGGGGCATGGCTTGGGGTTGCCATTGGTCGGGCAGGCGCAGTAGGTAGTCGTGATCTCTGCTGGCTTCGTCCTGGTTTAGCAGGGGTTCTTCCGCTTCCAGCCAGTGGCACCAGTCGCTTTCCTGGTGGTGCAAAACACTGGGCCAGATGCCGGCGAGTAGGGCGGCGCTGCCGGGGGCTTTTAGGTGGCCCTTTTTTTCATCTCGGTTGATGCAGGCTAAAAGATGCAGTGAGCGGATTGCGCGGGTGCAGCCTACATACAACAGGCGCGTGCCTTCCAGGCGTTCGCGTTCGCTGTTGTCGTGCTTCAGGTATTCAAAAACCGGGTCGCGGCCGCCGCGCGCATTTTTGGGGGCAAGCAGGAAGCGGCTTTCGCCTTCGCGGTTGAGCCACTCGCTCCAGCGCAGCAGTTGGTCGCTGCCGGGTTTTCCGCCTTGGTCCAGGCCTGGGATCAGTACGTGTTCGAACTCCAGCCCTTTGGATTTGTGAATGGTCATCACCTGCACTTTGGCATCTTGGGCGGGGCGGGCGTAGAGCTGTTCCAGGGCCAGGGTGAACTGTTGCCAGTCGGTAATGGCTCCGCCGGTATCGAAGGCTTCTAATAATTGCAGAAAATCCTGCACATTATTCAGGTCGGATTTTTGCGCTACCGTGGCGGGGCCGCCCAGTTCCAGCCAGAGGCCTTCAATCCAGGTGCGCAGGGGTTTGCGGCCGCGCTGTTGCCAGGCGTGCAGCAGTTTGGGGGCTACTTGGGCCAGGCGCGAGCGCCCTTCGTCGCTGAGCAGGGCGATATCGTCCACTTCCTGCAAGGCCATTAACAGTGGTTGCGCGCTGGTGTCGGTTACGGTGATATCCCCATTGCCCCAGTTGGCCAGGGTGTAAAGGTCTGGCAGTTGGAGTCCACACCAGGGGGCGCGGAGTACGGCCAGCCAGCTGATTCGGTCGCTGGGGTCGAGTAGGGCGCGGGTGAGACTGAGTAAATCCAACACCACCATTTTACTGGCGAGCGGCGCCAGCTCTGGGGCCTGGAAGGCGATATTGGCAGTACTTAGGGCCGGCAAAATCTTTTGTAGATGTTTTTTCTTGCGCACCAGAATAGCGATGCGGCTCTCCGGATCTTGCGCTTGTAATTGCTGCACCAGTTCAACGGCTTGGGTGGCTTCGCGGTTGCGGTCTTCGTCATCGATGCAGCCGTAGAAATTTACCGAGGGCTCGGCCCATTTGCTGCCTTTAAACGCTTCGGATTGCAGATAGCGCACGGCGCCGCGACCGATATTGTCCGCTTGCGGAAAGGCCCTCTGGAAAGTCTCATTGACCCAGTTCACCACCGCACTTTCGGAGCGGAAATTTACCTGGAGGTCGAGGGTTTCCAGGGGCACTTCACCGATACCGCGTTCGCGCGCATCCAGGAAAATACCCACGTTGGCATTGCGGAAGCCGTAACAGGACTGCATGCCGTCGCCGACAATAAATAAGGTGCGGCCGTCTCCCTGCTGCCAGCCGGCAGTGAGTTTTTCCAGCAGTTGTAGCTGGGTGTGGGAGGTGTCCTGGAACTCGTCCACCAGAATATGCTGGGTTTGCAGATCCAGTTTCAGGGCCAGGTCTGTGGGGTTATCGCTATCGCCCAGGGCGATCAGTGCGGCTTGGGCCACTTCGGTATAGTCGGTGGCGCCCAGTTGCTGGAAGACCAGCTTTAATTCTGCGACTAACTTGGGCAGTACCTGGGCGAGCCCTTGCAGCAGTTGCCATTGGCTCTGTTGCAGTCCGCTGGGGAGCTTGCCTACTTCTCGCAGTGCGGAGAGCAGTGGTTCGTTGCCGGCCAGTTCTGCCAGCAGGTCTTTCATGCGCTGTTTGTATTCTTCGGCGATGGGGCGCTCGGGATCTTTTTTATCTGGCAGACCAAAACCGAGTTTTTTATTGATGCCGCCGCCTTTGCGCAGATCACCGGTGGTGGTGAGGAGCAGGCTGCC
The DNA here is from genome assembly GCF_052466765.1 of Microbulbifer mixtoriginis (SeqCode). Taxonomy (NCBI): domain Bacteria; kingdom Pseudomonadati; phylum Pseudomonadota; class Gammaproteobacteria; order Cellvibrionales; family Microbulbiferaceae; genus Microbulbifer; species Microbulbifer mixtoriginis (SeqCode). Next base: position 385,051 of record NZ_CP174289.1, on the reverse strand, counting down.
GAGGGCGAGCCAGGCGGGCAGGCCGCCGCTGTCTGTGCTGGGGAAATCGTCCAGTTCGGCGAAGAGGCACAGGCTGTGGCTGGGGTTTTCCTTTTGTAAATTGCTGCCGGCATAACTGGCCAGCTCCAGCAGTTCCCCGGCGACACTGCCGAGGGCTGTGGTGAGGTCTTGCAGCTTTTCTGCCACCAGTTCGTCGATAACAAAATGGAAATAGTCCTGGGCGCCGTCGAAGTTGACGCTTAAAAGTGGGCCGAGCCATTGCTCGCGCTTGTCCAACAAAATACGCAGCAGCTTATTGAGCTGGCCCAGGTCGTTGTCCAGGTGGAGCAGTAGTTGCTGTAGGTCTGCGTCTGGGGTTTCGCCATCTAGGTGTTTGAGCAGGTTCACCACGGCCAGTTCGAAGGCGATTTGGGTGCGCTCCAGGGGTTCACCCGGTGCGCCCAGGCCGCTTTCGATCGGCAGTTGGCTGGCGAGGCTGCGGCAGAGGCCGTCGATGGTTTGAATGCGCAGGCGCTGGGGTGTTTGCAACAGTTCCCATTCCAGTTCGCGATCCCGCTCCAGCAGGGCGCGGGCTAAATCCCAGGTGATGGCATCGTGGGGATTATCTGGCCGGGCTTGGTCGCGGGCGCTGTGCAGGGCGTCGATCAGGCGCTCGCGCATTTCACCGGCGGCTTTGCGGGTGAAGGTAATGGCCAGCACTTCTTCCGGTTGCTGGCAGGCGGCGAGCAACTTTAATACGCGCTGGGTGAGCAGGCCGGTTTTACCGGAGCCCGCCGGGGCGGACACGGCAAAACTGCGGCTGATATCCAGGGCTTGGCTGCGGGCGTCGGCATCGATGGGGCGGCGCAGGGCGGGAGTGGTCACGACTTCGTTCATTCGGTTATTTGCTCCCTTTCCGGCCAGCGGTTTAGGGGCCAGAGTTCACTGTTGTTGTCGGTGGGGCGATCAAAGGCGAGGGTGGCTACACCACTGCGATATTCGGTGGCGAGGGATTCCAGGCTGTAGCGCCAGTGCTCCACCAGATTGCTCCAGGTACCGTAGGGGGATTCCTTTTCGGTATCGCCCACGGCTTTAATGCCGGTGATGGGGTGCTCCAGGTCTCCGCAGCCATTCCATTTGCAGTCGCCGTTGCGCACTTGGCCGAAGGCGATGGCGTGGGCGTCCGGTTGGAATAGGGCGTAGAGCGGCAGCTGGGGTTCGCGGATGCGCTGGGTAAGCCAGTCGCCAATACTGGGGACGCCGGTTTTGTAATCGATCACCAGTTGTTCGCCGCTGGCGAGTTGGTCCAGTCGGTCCAGGCGCAGGTTAAAGTGCAGCCCGCCGATTTCCACGGCTTGTTCCCATTCGACTTTTTCTACGGAGAAATTGGGCCTGTCCAGTTCCACGGACAGCCATTGTTGCAGCAGGCGCTCCAGGCGCTGCTTTTCCATGGCCCAAAATCCGATCGGCAGGTGATTGTATTTTTTGCGCACACTGCCGAGGGAGCGTTCCACCGCGCGTTCGATTTGCGCTTGGCGTTGCTCGTCGTCCATAGCTTGCAGTTGTGCGAGGGTGCCGCACTGTTGCCAGAATTCCGCCAGCACCTGGTGCACCACATTGCCGCGCTCGGCGGGGCCGAGGCCGATATCCGGTTGGGTAAAACTGCTGGCGCCGAGGCGGAAACGCAGTTGTGCATTTAACGGGGACAGGGCCTGGGCCTTGAGCACAGAGGCACCGCCGCGCACCCGTTCGCATTCGGTGGGTGTGAGTGGTGGTAGCTTTTTGTCTTCGATTTTTTCCAGCTGGCAGGCTTGCGCCAGTTGGCTGTAGTGATTGTGCAGGGCGCCTTTGGCAAAGTGTTGGGCTTCTTGCGGGCTTTCAAACAAGCTGCTCAGTCCCTGCTGCACACCATCTTCTTCGCAGGTGTAACTCACGACGATATCGCCGCTGGCATTCTGCAGGTCGGCGGTGAGTTCGCGGGCCAGTTCCAATTCCCGCTCGGCGCTGGCGCGGGGCATCTTCCAGTGTTTTTGCCATTGAATCGGCAACAGCGGATTGGGTGCCGGTGCCGGCGGCCATTGCTGTTGGCCGAAGCCGACCAGGCGCAGGTGATCGAAAGCGAGGCCGCCGGCTTCCAGTACCCCGAGAATTTGCAGGGGGCCATCGCGGGTTTCCGCTTGGAAGGGGGTGCGGCTGGCAATCTGACGCAGCAATTGCAGGGCCTGGGTGAGGGTGAGGTTGCCACCGCAGGCGCTGAGTGCGGCGAACTCTTCCAGGATGGACTCCCATTGCATCAGCTGCTGGTATTCCTGGCTGTCCGGGTTGCGGCTGCCGGGCCAATTTAATGCGCTAAGTGTTTCGGAAAAACGCGCGGCCCAAATTTCTGCGGGGGCTCGCTGCCATCGCCGGGCGCGTTCGGCCATTTGTTCCAGTTGGCGGGGCAGTTGCGGTGATTCCAAGTGGAGGACTTCTGCGGTGCGCTCGGCCCAGTAGCGCAGGGTTGCGCCGTCGATGCGGCGCAGCTCCAGTTTTTGTAAGCGGCGGAATAGAGCACTGCGCAGCCAGGTTTCACTGTCGTCACCCCAGAAGGGGCTGAACAGGATATTTTGCAATTGGGGGTAATCCCATTCGTCTTGCAGTAGCGATAGCAATTGCAGGGCGGCGCTGCCGACCGGTGTCTGTGCCAGGGGCGTACCGGCGGAGAAGTTAAACGGCAGTGTATAGCGCGGTTGCTGTGGGTCCAGGTATTGAGGTTCGAGCACGCGGGAAAATACCGCTTCCACCTGGGCGCGGCATTGGCCCAGATTGTTCACCACTATGCCGACGCTGTGGCCGGGGTTTTCGGCGAGCTTTTGTCCGGCCCAAAGAGCTGCCTGATAGAGCTCTTCATCCAAATCGGCGCAGGCGGCTACGGATAGTTCGCTCTGCTGGGTGATTCCCGGCCTTTCATTAACGGCTGCGGCACCTGCGTGAATCAGGGCATCGGCGAGGGGCGAAATCTGAGCGAAGCCGGCGGTATCAATTTGCGGCAGGGGTTCCAGAATGCCTTCCTGGAATGCGCGCAGGATCAGTTGATCGCGCTGGTCTGGGGTGATGGCGCTGTGGGCCTGAAGCTCAGAGGCAAAGGCCTTGATCATGGCGCACAGCGGCAATTCGTCGCTGCGCATAGAGAGAGCGAACTGCTCCAGTAGGGGAGTTAGCGCTTCATCTATTTGCGAGAGGTCGGAGATCAGCTGCCATTGGAGCAGCTGCGCCAGGGCACTATCGGCATCCCGGCACAATTGCTGGCTGTTGAGCAGTTGCCGGTCCAGGGACTCATCCAGGGCGCGCTGCCAGAGTAATTGCCGCTGCTCGCGATTCAATACCTGCTGCAGCGCGGGCTGCCAGTTGCGCTGTTGTAGCTGGAACCAGAGTTTGTCCAGCCAACTGCGCAGGGACTCCACCGGCGGCGGCATCCAGCAGGCACCGGGCGACTGCTGCGCGGCAAACACTTGTTGGCAGCGGTTGCGTAAGCGGTTGTTGGGGGTGAGCAGCAGTCCTCCGGGGGGCAGCTGCGCAAATATTTCGAGAGCGGGAAATGCCGGCTTCAGCATGAATTCGGGTACCGGTTAGGGCTTGTTATTCGGGGAACGGTCGCGGTTTGTGACGGAGCTGTCAACTCTGTTACGCGGTTCTCATCATTTAATGGCTTGTTGTTAGGGGTTAGGTGCGAGGGGTTCGGCAACTGGGGCGAACTCGCGGAAGGCCTGTTCGATATTGCCGGTTAGGTCAACCGTGCTGGTGATCAGGCGGCCAGTGTTTGGGGTGTCCGGCAGCATTAGCTCGAGTTCTGCCAGCCACCAGCGCACGCGCCGGGCGATGGCTTCGCCGGAATCCAGCCATTGGATTGAGCGGGGGGCGAACTGGTCCAGTTCTTCCCGCAGCAGGGGAAAGTGGGTGCAGGCCAATACGGCAATATCCACTTGGTCGCCGCCGGCGGTGTGGAATACGCGGTGTAATACCGGCTCCAAATCCTCTGCGGTGATAGCTTCGCCGCGCAGTTTGCTTTCCGCCAGATGCACCAACTCCGGTGCGGGCACATTAATTACCCGGTTGCCGTTGGCAAATTGCTCGATAAGCTCTCGTGTGTAGCGGCGATTGACGGTGCCTTCGGTGGCAATCAGGGCAATAGTGCGGGAACGGCTGGCGGCAGCGGCGGGTTTCACGGCCGGCACAACGCCCACTACGGGTTTCTTAAGGGATTCGCGCAACTGGGGCAAGGCCAGGGTGCTGGCGGTGTTGCAGCCCACCACTAAAATATCGGCACCGCAGTGCTCCATCATGGCTTGGGCCTGCTGGACGATGCGGGGGCGCAGCTCCTCTTCGCTTTTATTGCCGTAGGGGTAAAAGCCGTTGTCCACACCCAGGTGTAAGGTCAGGCCCGGCATCAGGCGGCGGATCTCGCGCGCAATGCTGATGGCGCCCACGCCGGAATCAAAGATCAGGGCGCTGGGGGCAGGGCTATCTGGGTGGGCGCTGTGTTTGTGCATGCGTTCTGGAGTACCAACATCGAAACCAATCCTCCAAGAATACCTCAAAACCCTTTGTAAGTTACTGCTGCGCCACGCATCCTCGGCAGGCTTCATTGGGGTTAAGAGTACTTTCCCTGGCCAAGCTGTTAGAATGGCCGCCTCGCCCACGGCTAGTAGTGGGTATGTCGATTGCGGGCGCTTGGTCTGAGCAGAAGCCTGCTTCACACTTCTATTCCGGGTCTGGGAGTACCTCTATATGCCAGCGTTCCCGCTGCAATTAAACACCGATCACGTGCTATTGGCGGCTATCGCCTTGTTGATTTTGCTGGGACTCGCCTTCTGGGTGGGCCGTTCTGCTGGGCGCAGAAGAATCCTGCAAGTGCAAGCAGCGCAGCAGGAGGCGGTAGCAGCTCAGAGAGAAACCTTAGCGGCGCAGCAAGTCATACAGGCACGCTTGGATACCAGCCGTGAGCGGGAAACCCAGTTGGGTGAAGAGGTGGATACTTTGCGCGGTGAGCTGGCGGCTAAGTTACAACAGCTCACCCGCAGCCAGGTACTGGTAGAAAAAGGAGAGCAGGCCCTGGCGGAGCAGCGCAAGCTGATGGAGCAGATGCGCGTTGCTATGGGGGAACAGTTCGAGAATCTGGCCAACCGGATTTTTGAGGAGAAGCAGCAGAGCTTCGTGCGCCGCAGTGAAGACAGCCTGCGCAAAAGTCTCGATCCGCTGGAGCGCCAGCTGGGGGATTTCCGCAAACGAGTAGAGCATGTCTACGATCGCGAAAATGCTGAGCGCAATAGCCTGCTGGGGCAGATCAAAGCCCTGCGCGAGCAAACCCAACGCATCAGCGATGAGGCCCTGAACCTGACTTCGGCCCTGAAAGGTGACCGCAAGATTCAGGGTAACTGGGGGGAAGTGGTGCTGGAGCGGTTGCTGGAAGAGTCTGGCTTACAAAAGGGTCGCGAGTACGAAACCCAAGTCACGCTGACGAGCGATGGCCGCAGGCGCCAACCGGATGTGATTGTGCGCCTGCCGGAAAACAAAGACCTGATTATCGATTCCAAGGTCTCTTTGGTGGATTACGAGCGCTACAGCTCGGCGGAAACCGATGAGGAGCGCACCCAAGCCCTGAAACAGCATATGAATTCCCTGCGCGCCCATATCACCGGCCTTAACAAGAAAGCCTACGAGCAGCTGGAGGGTGTGCGCACCCTGGATTTCGTCTTTATTTTCGTGCCCATTGAGGCTGCGTATATGTTGGCTATGCAGGCGGACCCGGACCTGTTCCGTTTCGCTTATGAGAAGCAAATTGTCCTGGTAAGCCCCACCAGTCTGATGGCGACCCTGCGCACGGTCGAGAATATCTGGCGCTACGAGAAACAAAACAAGAACGCAGAAAAAATCGCCGACGAAGCCGGCAAGCTGCACGACCAGTTTGCTATGGTGCTGGAGTCACTGGATGCTTTGGGTGACCGCCTGCGCCAGGCCGATGACGCTTATCAGCAGACTTACAAGCGACTGGCGACAGGCCGCGGTAATGCGGTGAAACGTATCGATAGTCTGCGTAAGTTGGGTGCTAAAACCCGTAAACAGATCTCTGCAGATTTAAGGGAGCGAGCGGATCAGCCTGAGGTAAAGGGATTGCCACAGGCTGAGGAAGCCGCTGCGGAAGAATAACTTTTTATGGAAAATCTTGTATTCGCGCTATCAGTCACAGGGCCGATTTTCCTGATGATTATTGGCGGATACCTGCTCAAGTATAAAGGGATAGTGCGAGACAGCTTTATTGATGATGCCTCCAGGCTTGTTTTCCACGTGGCCTTACCAGCACTGCTTTTTATTAATATCTATTCCTCGGATGCCAACCCCGCGCAAGAAATAGACCTACTGATAGCAGGGGTTCTCGGCACTTTTGTGATGCTCCCTTTGGCATGGTTGCTGGCGCGGCCGGTATCGCCATTGGATCGCAGCGCTTTTATCCAGGGGGCTTTTCGTGGAAATGTGGCGATTGTCGGCCTTGCCTGGATCGAAAAAGCCTACGGAAGCGAGGGTGTTTCCAATTCCGCAGGGTTGGTAGCGGCACTCACGATTCAGTTTAATGTTATCGCCGTCGCTCTTTTCGTGCTTTACAATAAGGACAGAAAATTTGGCTGGCGGGTGATGCTGTGGGAGCTGGTCAAGAACCCTCTTATCCTCGGTGTAATCGCAGCTATTGTTTGCCGTTTATTGGCTGTAAGGTTGCCGGAAGTACTGCACGATACCATTCAGTATCTTGCATCTGTGGGCCTGCCATTAGGGCTTATTTGTATTGGTGCCAGCATGAAAATGCGAACACTGATGCGCAGTTCTCCTACGGCGCTGGCGGCCTCATTACTTAAACTGGTTGTTGCTCCGATTGTTTGCCTGCTGATTGGTTTGGCATTGGGCATGAGCCCTGAGTACTTGGGATATTTGATCCTGATGACGGGTGCTCCCTGTGCGATCTCAGCCTTTATTATGGCGCATACGATGGGTGGGAATAGCCAGCTTACCGCCAATATTGTAGGGCTCAGCACATTGCTCTCTGTTGTTACTGCCAGCATCGGGCTGGCATTGCTTAAGGTGTATTTGTGAGTTCGAAGGACTAAGTCTAAATATATCAAAGTGTAAGATAAGGGTTGTTGTGAAGGGTGGTTTGTGAATAGAGAGGACTAATATGGAGGAGCTGGCATTTTCGTTTTCAGTAATTAGTCCAATTTTCCTTACCATGACTGCAGGATATTTTTTTGCTCGTTTCAGAGCGCTAGAAAAACAATTTGTTGATAAATTATCCAGGTTTGTCTTTAACATAACATTACCAGCCCTGTTATTTTTTAATATTTACATGTCAGATGCTGGTCCGAAGGAAGAGTTTTTATTTTTAACTGCAGGAGTTCTCGGTACTTTTATAACAATCCCAATGGCCTTTTTTCTTGCATTTCATGTAAGGCACAATGATCGAAGCACGTTTATTCATGCCGCCTTTCGAGGCAATATGGCAATTGTTGGATTGGCATGGGTGGAAAGTGCTTATGGCTTGAGTGGCCTGGCCCAAGGAGAACTCTTAGTTGCTTTTGTCAGTATTGTTTACAATGCAGCTGCAGTAGTTCTGCTTGCTTATTATAGTGAAGATAGAAAGTTCAGCTGGAAAGTGTTACTCAAAGAGATTGGAAAAAATCCCCTGATTTTTTCAGTTTTGTTAGCACTTTTGTTGCGAGAATTGAATGTACAACTTCCTCAAGTCCTCTTGCAAGCGGGAACTGAGGTGGGATCAATTACGTTACCACTGGCTTTGCTGTGTATTGGCGCTAGTTTTGATTTTAAATTGCTTCGTGATAGTTCATTAGCAACATTTGGAGCGTCAGCGATCAAGTTATTACTGGTGCCTATGGCGATGCTAATACTAGGTTGGCTGTTTCGTCTTGAGCAACAAGAATTGGGTGTATTGGTATTAATGGCTGCAGTTCCCAGTTCTTCAGTTTGCTTTGTGACTGCAGAAGGTATGGGTGGAAACAGCCGTATGGCAGCAAATATAATTGGGCTAAGTACATTGCTTTCTATCATTACTGCTAGTTTTGTATTGACGATATTTAAGGTGTTATTTGAATGACTGTTTTTCCAGTTTTTGTGTTAGTTATTGCAGCATTAATAATTTTCTTCCTCGCTACTCTTGCCGGTTACTACTTGCGAAAGCTTGCTGTCGCTCAAAAAAAACAGGCCGAACAGCTGGCTGAATTGGAGCAGGCCGCACAAGAGCAGCGCCAAAGAGTGAACGATAGCATTCAGATTATTGCGCGTTCACTACTGGATGATGGAGTAGGGCTTACTGAAGCTTCCATTCGCATCCGCGTACTTCTGGATGCGCTTCAGGTGGAAGATAGTGTGCGAGAAGAGTTTGTTGCTTTCTACACCATTGCAGAAAAAACCAGCCATATTCCAATTCTAAAAGAATGGAAAGCACTCCCGCGCAAAGAACAATTCCAGTATGAGTTGGAGATGGCGCAGGTGGAAGCGGACTATAAAGATTTCGCCCTAGATGCAGCTAAGCGTATTTTGGGTCGTACTTTTTGAACTCAAAAACTGACAAGTGATTCATTATTTAAACTACTCAGCGAGCAGAAATCTGCTCGTTGAGATTAGGTGAAGCCTTTCCCTTTAAGCTATTCTGAATTTCCTTTCGGATTAATTTTTTATTAAATCTCACATTTGTGAGAATGTATCCCATTTAACTCACCTGCTATTAAGTGTAAACGTCAGCTTAGATATGTTTCCTTGTTTTAATAAGTTGACATCTAGCCTGCTTTTTAGCCTAATCCCGCTCAAGGTATCTAAAGCCAAAACCAGCCTCGTCTGTTTGCAGCACTTGGAAGTGGGCTAACTCATTGATTTTTAATGAAATTGGCAGCTTTATCTGAGGTAAAGAAAGCGGATATTTATAGAACCCGTGTTATCTGCCTGCTTGGTGACTCTATCGTCGATAGCTTTCATTTGCTGAAGGGGTTTCCTTTTTAGCTTCTATGTATCTTCCGGTCCAGGAATACAAAGGAGAGTGATTTTTTAAATTTACCAATAGAGCTTTGATATGAGCAGGTTGTGTGTATTTATATTGGTTTTATTTGGGGGTGGCCCAGTCTTACTTTCCGCAAAAGAGAGTTGTGAAGAAAAGCTGGAGATTGCGTCAAAAGTTTGCGTGCAAGTGGCAGAAAATGCTTATAGTGAAATGCTTGAAATAACGCTAACCCCTGGTTTTGATGCGCTAAATAATTTGGAGGTTTATCATGCGGGGGGCGTAGAATCCCTTTTAAATAGCTATGATTTGCGTATTGATTTCGCCGTGATAGGTGCTAGTAAAATGCTGAATATGAAAATTTCTGAGGATGATAAATATCATTTGCACACTTTTCTATCACGAGCAAAAGATTATCGAGAAAAATATCCTAGCACTGCAGTTGATACAAAGTACTCACTAGAGGCAAAGGAGGTTCTTGGTAAATATATTCCTCCAGAAAAGGATTTGGATAAAGAAAGGCAGAAAAAAATTATTCTTGATAGACTCCGCGAGTTGATCGGTAGGGATCGTGTTGAGTAACGTTAACTATTGCCGGCAGTTAAGTAGAGGCTCCGATATTTTTGCTGGAAACCTTATATATGTTTTGTGGTAGGTCCACTCCTATTTGCACACATGAAGTATCCAGGGCTGGCTGCTGTTGCCAACGACTCTAGGGGTATAAATTGATGGTTTTTAAATTTGTACAGCTACTTATTCCGGTGCTCATGATTTTGTTTGGGTTTTTCCAGGTATTCATTTATCTGAAGCTACGTAAAACATTCAGTAATTGGCCTGTGGTAGTTGGAGAAATAACGCACTCCAGATTATTGAATCAGTTGGATCTCAATGGGAAGAATGTAACTGAAGCAATAATTGCATTCAATTATAAATTTAAAGGGAAGGTGTACAAATCTGAAATGCCAGTCTTGCGGGGTTATGATCTGTTTCCAAGTTTAGAGTATGAAACCTACCTTACCAAGAAATACCGACCAGGGGACGTTGTTGAGGTTAGGGTAAATCCAAAGGTAAATGAGTTTGCATGCTTAGAGGTGGCGCCATTCAGCCGGCTAAGTGCCATTTTGGTGCCGTTAATTCCAATTCTGGGTATTGCTTTAATTGTTTTATTGAAAAATAATTATTTTTCAGGGTTATATGAACATTTGTTATTGCAGTATGATCTGGCTATGTATAAAGCACAAAATACCTAAAAAGACATTACATCATGACTTCCTTGGCGGAAACTTTTTTTGGAAGCTGCGTTTAGATCTCAAGGGCTGTTGAATTTTAGCGGTGCCTGGGATTGGTGTTATGCGTAAATTGATATGAGTGCTCTATTTTATCTGAGGTAGGAGGTTTTCTTAAAATTTTTAAATCAGTGAAGTGTGCATCCCATTGAATGGTAATCTGGAGGTATTGTAAAGAGTGTGTTAGGAGGCTTATTGTGCAATATTTATTGTCCAGTGGGTGTCTTCAGTAATAGGGTATAAGTTGCTCAAAACATTCTGGCTGCCCTTTATTAGTGTATTATGATTACTGCAGAATTAACCATGAAAGAAGTTGAAAATTACACCATTCAAGAATTACAAGAAGCCATCGATGGAATGGATCAGGAAAAGTATCCGGAAAAATATATTGAGATTCAATCTGAACTATCCAGGAAAAAGGTGGAGGTTCAAGAACTGAATGAACGAATAGTGAAATTGTCTGGGGCGCCCCCTTTGCAAAGAGCGGTCAATAAAGGCAACGGTTCATTTACTTTTAAACGTTGTTTTTTTGCGTGCTGTTGCAGTATCGGGTTGTTATGGTTGTTTCTAGGCATTCTTGGTTTTTTTGGTTTTGGAACAATTATCGCAAATGGTGAGCAAGTACACGGTATTAGTGCATTGGTTTCCGCAGTGCTTGGTGGTGGTATTAGCTGCCTAATCTTTGGTTTTATGGTTTGGTTGGGTGAGAAGGTCCTTCGAATTTTCGAAGGCGCATGAAGTAATTCGCAAGTGAGACGATTTGTCGTTAAGTTGGAATAATAAAGATCGAAATTGAAATGAAAAATACATTTTACCTGCCTGCCATTTTTTTAATGGAAGGCGCTGATAAACTATATTGGGTTCGGTTTCCCTTATTTAAGCGGCTATCTTGATCAATCTTCACTGAGTTGGAAGTTCTGGGTAAGTTATCCAAAATCAGAATATCAATATTTGTTGTTGATATTATCTGGTGCACAGACCTACCGGGGTCGGGCATTCAAGTTCTGGTTAACGTTTATAATTTATTTGGGTGAAAAATAGTGAAAATAGAAGCAAGACAAATGTTTCGGTCAAATGGATTGATTGATGATCTTGTCCTATATGCGAAATCAGAGGATTACTTACGATTAGCTGATAATGTTGGAATAGCCATTAGTTCGAATAAGCCAATGCTCATGATGTCTGAGTCAGAAGTATCAATCGAGATTATTTGTGATGAAACAAAAGAGGAGCTTTTTACGGCTCTTCAGAACAAAGCTAATGACTACTTCTCAATGGATGATTGGAATAGCCGAAACATTTTAAGAGTATACGGAAGTGGTGATATCCTAGCTAACTTTCAGCAGTTTCTGGTCAAACTATCTGGGCGAGGTCCCGGGTACAGTTATATCAGTGAATACTCAGAAGACTATAGTTACTCACGCTATTCACCTGAGTGGAGGCTTCATGTTGAATCCTGCTGATAAGTTAATAAATATCGTCACCCGATAGCCTGCACTCTATGTTGTTAGTTCTTAGCTGTGGGCGTCTGAGGTTTTAAGTACAAATTAGATTATGAATGATATTTTGCTTGGGGTGATTACATTTGGTATCTTTGCTCTCCGTTTGCTCGCGATCTTATTGTTGATTCTAGTGTGGGTAAAGAATTTAACGGAGTCGGATAGAGATCCCAATCATATCTACAATATTTTTTGGGAGGAAGCTGGCTATAGAGGAGATAAGATAACATCGGTATTAGGGGGTCTTCTTCTGTTCATTGCTTTTTCATATCCTGATGCCGATATTGAGGTACTGATTTTATGTGCCGTCTTTTCTGTGGTTTGCGGGCTATATCACTCTTCTGTTTATAGAGGTTATGCGATAATTACCGGAAAAATGAAAGTGGCTGGTGTGGCAGCTTTATGTATGCTTACTGCCGTTAGCTTTTTGGTAAGGTATCAAGCGTTATCAAGCTTTTATATTATCTTCTGTGTCGCTTCAATTGGTGCTGCTTGGGGTAGTTATGCTGTCTACAGACGCGCTTACCTAATTCGATTAGAAAGGGTGGTATGGAGAGTAAAAAACCAGACTAAGCCGCCTCTTGTAAGCTGAGCCCCATATGAATTCTACTAGCTGAGCCCCATATGAATTCTACTAATAGGCGAAGTGGTGCAACCTATATCTGGCTAAGAGGCCGCAGGAGTACAATATAGACGGCTAAAGCGACTGTCATTACATCTCTATTAGGCTGGGTGGTTATCATTTATGATACAGAGGTCTATAAATGGTGATGTTGCACGTTTCATAAGGGGCTGCCCTATATGAGCATAAAACCGTCAAAGATTTTACTGATAAATATATTGATTACTGGCGCATTTTATGTCGCCGGTTTTGTCGCATTAGGCAGCTCGTATCCAACTATCGATTCTAGTGGTGAGCAAATAGTCCATTGGTTTTTAAATAATGGATCGAACGCTCGATTTTATGCTTGGACAGCCGCTTTCTTTTCTCTTGGCCTCGCTATCTTTGGTGGGCAGGTTTCAGCCTTGTTGCCAAAGCCGAGTAGGTATATCTTTCTGGCAGGTGTACTAGGATTTGCCATCACTGCCCAGGTACAGGCTTGGCTATGGGCAGGATTGGCACTGCATCCTGAAGGATTAGAGCCTGCAGTTGCGCGCACACTCTTTGACATATCTTCTTATTGGGGGCCTTTGGTGAATGGGTCAACAACTGCGATGGCGATAGCTTTCCTTGTTGTAGGGTTTGATAAATATGTTGAGATCCCGCGTTGGCTTACATGGCTCAGTATCATTTTCTTTGTAGAGCAGGCAATTGAGACCATTACTGTATTCGGTCACAAAGGCTTTATAGCCCCGGGGGGAACTATGAATGTCTATTTAGGGGGCCTTATAGGGTTTCTATGGATTGCAGGGGTTGTACGTTGGGCGATACCACGCATCAATCAGTCCTCTTAATATAAAATTAGTAATCGCAGTTTTATTTCGCTTATGTGCTGCACTAGGAATACCTGATGCGAATTTTCAGCATTGGGCTGTATGAAATTTTAGGTAATGTAAGGGCTGAATCTAAAAGATTAGGAAAGAAACTTAGCGGGGGGGTCCTTTGGTATCTATGAAAACCTTCTCAGCCGTAAAAATTCTACTCTAAACTCATCGGTCAGGGTTCTATAGATTTCTTCATATTTACATTATCAGATTTCGATTGCTACATTCGTTTGAGAGCTGCAATCTGTTATGGTGGCTAATTGATAAGGTATGGCAAGGCATAAACACTAATAGGTTGTAGCAGACCTTTGGTTTTCAATGAGATAGTAATGCTACTTGCCAGTCGCCCAGTTACGGATATTAGAGGCTCAAGTGTAAAATGACACCAGCAATTTCTATGGCCAAGAAGGCTAAAATCTCTCATAAAGTACATGAATACACGCATGATTCATCGAGTGAATCATACGGATTGGAGGCTGCTGAAAAATTAGGGGTGCCCGAGTCTAGGGTCTTCAAAACACTAGTTGTTAGCCTGGAAAACAAAGAGCTGGCCGTTGGGATAATTCCTGTTTCATCAATGCTCAGTATGAAGCTCTTAGCAAAATCTGCTGGCGCTAAGAAAGCCACAATGGCTCCAAAATCAGATGTAGAAAGATCAACTGGTTATGTGTTAGGAGGTGTTAGCCCATTAGGTCAAAAAAGGCGACTTAAAACCATCATTGATTCTTCGGCTAGAAATAACGCTACGATTTATATTAGTGCGGGCCGCAGGGGGCTTGAAATAGAGCTGGCTCCTGATGACTTGGCAAGTCTTGTCAGCGGAGTTTTTTCTGAAATATGTCAGTAATTACATATCTAATTGTATTGAGTGATTAAACTAGTAGGGGAGTGATTATGATCAAAATACAAATTTTCAAGGGCTAAACTTAGCAATTCCATACGTTTCAAACTACACAAGGGGTGTGCTGGTAATGGGGATTGATACACCATTGCGAACAATAAAGCTGAAAATACTATGAAAGCTATCGAATATCTAAAATTTAGCGAGGTTAATCCGCACAAATTTCTGCCTATATTAAATGGCCATAAGACAAGAAAGCATTTGATTGAGCATGAGATATTTACACTTAAAACAGTAACAGAGTGGATGCATTCAAAAATAGAGGTAGATAAAGAGGCAGGTTGTAGAGTTAGAGCCATTATTGTTGATGATGAATTAGCTGGTTGGTGTGGAATTCAACAAGAATGTGGAAAGTATGAGATCGCGATTGTCATTGATGACCAGTTTTGGGGGGTAGGTAGAATAGTGTTTAAAGATCTAATGAGGTGGGCGCGGGAGCTTAATCATGATGAGGTATTAGTCAACTTCCATCACACTCGTCCTATTTATAAGTTCTTGGAGAAAGTCGCTGAGGATATTCATGAGTCTGAAATATATGGCAGTAAATTTACAACGTATAAAATTAAGTTGAAATAACATTGTTCAAAAATCAATGTTGATAGACACTAGAAAATTTAGTATTCAGGATGATTCGAACGTTCATTGCTACAGACTTTCCAAGAATCTTGGAGATCTATACTCTCTCTAAGTTAGATGAGCTTAGATTTGAAGCTGTGGAATTTGAGTTTCTGCCGTTGGAAAAAGATGCGAAGAGGCTGTCAGCGCTAAGGGAGTCAGATATTTACGTCTACGAAGATGAAACAATTCTTGGCTATGGCGCAATGTTCCAGCAAGAAATTCGAGCTCTGTTTGTATGTCCGAGTGCCAGAGGGGAAGGGGTAGGGAAGTCGATACTTGAGTTTCTGCTAACAAAGATCAGTGGCCAAGCTAAGTTGTTCGTTGCAAAATCTAATTGGCCTGCAATCAAGTGTTATCAAAAGGTTGGATTTGAAACAACTAAAGAGTTCACTGCTGAATACAATGGTACGCCGGTGCAGGCTATCGAAATGGTTTGTTCAAATAAGAAGTGTTAGCATCTCGATGTTTATTACTCCGACCCTACAGGGCTCCCAGAGGTTGCCCTAGCTTTACCTAGGCGATGGGCTAGCTCTTTCTAAGGAATCAAATATGACTGGTAGATTTAATTATTTGGAATTGGCGGGAATACTTACTCTGATCGTTGCAGGGTTGCATGCTGGTTGTATTCTGTTTGGTGCGGAATGGTATCGATTTTTAGGTGCCGGAGAGGCAATGGCTCAAATGGCTGAAGCTGGAGATTCTTACCCTACAATAGTTACAGGGATTATTGTGAGTGTTTTACTAGTTTGGTCTGCCTATGCTTTTTCCGGGGGTGGCCATATATTCAGACTCCCATTATTACGCACAGGGCTGACACTTATATCTCTAGTGTTGCTTGTGAGGGCGCTTGGTTTTTACTTTATAATGCCGGCTTTTCCAGATAACTCATTAACCTTTTGGCTTGTTAGTTCAGCATTGTGTTTTACTTTAGGTGTAACCTACTTGCTAGGCTTGCATCAGTCATGGGAGCGTTTATCTAGCGAGGCCTAACCAAGCTGTTAAGAATTGTCACTAAAAATACAACAGTAAGAATCTAAAGCATCGCTTAATTTGCATGATCCTTTTGCTCAAAATAGAATTAGCTTCTAAAAGCTTTACATTAATATCTGATGTAGCCAACATAACTTTGCCATCTCAAAGAAGAGGACATATGGAGTTGGGTGTATCTCTAAAAGAGCAACTCATACCCTGATTTTTTAAGTTCTTTGTTAACGAGTCTACGTAATTTGGCTGTGCACCTGCGGTTAGCCCTCTGGTTATATAAGCGGGATATTGTTCGTAGAGATGGGAGTCTACGGCTACCAATGCCGTCGATAACCACAAAATGGCTATTAATCTCATCCCATACAATATTAACCGTACGTAAGTCACGAACGACAATAAAGGTCTGCTCTAACCATTCTAGTAGGTCAATAAGGCCGTCGATATGCTTCTGGTTGAACTCCTGGCTGGTGATCAATTTATGAAGAGTATCAGCTAACTCTCCAGTATGTTTTTTGACGGCTCTTACAGTAATTCCCAGCCCTAAGTTAGTATCCACAAATCCTTTAAATTCTTGTACATAGTGCATATCTTTCACCTTACCTTCGCGCAAATAGATGTGCTCGGAAACCTCCTTTATGTATGGCCAATAGTAAGTAAGTCGGCGTAACCGAGTGGAAATGGAAAACTTGTAATCCATTGTTCTTCTAAACTGATCACTGATTACTTTAATAAGGAGATCATCTGATTCCGGGTGAGGAAATACTAGCTTCTCATTTCCCTTTGCGATGGCTTGGTCTAACCTTAACTGCATATCCATAGTGGTTGCTCAAGAAAACTAGTCTTTTTTATTTTGTATTCCACTTTGAGGCTTGGTAGCTGATCAAAGGGAATGACTACTTAATTATAGTTAATATTTACTTTTTCTCTTGCGAAATGTTAGTTGAGAGAAAATGGGTTTAGCTGCTGTGCTGATACTGGCTGTAAACTCTAGTGGACTTTATTTGTATAGATACGGTGGTTTAGCAATTGGTAGTTAGGGAGAGAGTAGATGTATGTTTCTGAAAACTAAGAGAGTCCCTGAATAATTTCGTGATGTCTCTGGCTTTAAATCAAGATGTGGCTTTGCTGGACCTTTCAAACAGTCGCAATGCTGAGTATAAATGGCTCTGCAAGCACCGTAAGGGCTGGCCATGGAGGCCACTGGTGCTGCGTGCACGAAAAATAATCGAAAAATCTGAGTTGAGAAAGTAATAGAGTGTGCTAAGCAGCACGTTTGAAGGAGTATGTTTTTATAAATTGAATAGAGGTTATATGTGTGCTGAGGGTGCTCTTTTGGGAAAGCTGCCGTTAATGGCTATGTGGGCATACCTATTGCCGGTGAAGAATAGCAGTATTTTCTTTAGGTTTAATGAAATCTGATAATGCTCGATTTGTTTAAAGATTAACTTATGCTTCTTATCATTTACTGCGATGATTTTCTATCTTAAATTTTCAGACACGAGCAATAGTCTAACCGAAGCCTAATGACTATTCCTCTCCACTATTGACTCTATCAATCAAAAGAGTCATATATTTTATCTTTGGGGTTTATCTATCAATACCCTCGCTTCGCCGATACTTCGCATTTGGGGTGTTGAAACTCATTTTATTTCAGTGCTTACTATAAAACAGAAAATTGAAGTTTTCTTTTTAGAAGCCTTTTTAGTTAATTTTATGTTGCGGTCTTATAAGAATGATTAATGTAAAGAGAGCGGGTTTAGGTGCATTGGTAGTTTCATCGGTTCTTATGGGGTGCTCTGTTGCCGATAATAAGACTGGTGTGACTGATAAGAAAGCCGTTGACGATTCGGTGTTACTCTATAGCTTAGCGGATCAGTATGCCGAAGTATATTTAGAAAATTTCCAACCATATGCTTACTTCTCAGATATGGAGCTGGACAGGCACAACCTTTTCTTAAGTAACTCCCCCGCGAACTCTGCCTCTCTAGCGGCCTCTGAGGACAAAATTCTCAGTAAATTGGCTGAAATAGATCTGAATGGGCTAAAAAGTGATCAAGAGAAAGTGTTCTACTTCAAGCTGAAAGAGCGATTGGAGTCGAATGTTGGTTTAAGGGTCTGTAAGACTGAACTCTGGTCTGTTGATCATATGTTCGGTCCCCATATTATACTTGGCTTTTTGACGGAGGTTCAGCCAGTTGAAACTGCCCAAGACAGGGCAGATGCGATTGAGCGCTGGCTTGACGCGGCTCGTTACTATGAGCAAGAAATAGCCAATCTTCGCCGTGGGTTGGAGCAAGGTTACTCTGCACCTCAGAGTGTGGTTAAGCGAGTCATTCAGCAAGTTGATGGTTTGACCCAAGTACCCATTGATGAGCATCCTTTCCTGGGTTTAGCGAAGAAAGCTAAGGACCCGGAATTTGAGGCAGCATTTAAACAGGTGCTTTCAGATCACGTTATTCCCTCAATGGTGAATTATAAGAATTTTCTAGAATCCTCCTATTTACCTGAAGCCAGAGCCGAGCTTGGCATCCATGCGATTCCTAATGGCCGTGAATGCTATATGGCTCAGTATCGTTCTTATACGACATTGCAGAGAACACCAGAAGAAGTTTTTGAGTTGGGTTTAAGTGCTGTCAACGCAAACAAGAGCGAAGTGGTTCGCTTAGGCAAGGCGTTCTATCAAGTAGATTCCTATTCTGAGGCAGTGGCAAGGGCCAGTGAAGATAAAACTCAGAAATTTAACAGCGCTGATGAAATGCACCAGTTTTTTGAGCGCTTGGTAAATAAGTCTAGAGATTTAACCGTAGACTTTTTCCATGAAATGCCTTTGATCGAAATGGAAGTGAAGGCCATCCCTGAACATGAGCAGGGTTCTGGTCGCAGTGCACACTATATTCCGGGCACTAAGGAGCGAAAGGCAAGATTTGGATATGATCCGACAACCTACCAGGATGAGTCATACGCTTCTGCAGAGAAGGTAACTATCCATGAAGGGTACCCGGGCCATCATATGCAAATTGCTCTCGTACAGGAGCAGGAAAAGTTTCATAAAATAGAAGATGCATTGTCTAACTCTGCGTTTGCTGAAGGTTGGGGCAGGTACTCTGAACATCTAGCGGAAGAAGCTGGAATGTATCAGTATGGGTCCACCAAAATCCTTAGGCGTACTTGGCCTGCGCGAGGTATGGTAGCGGATACCGCAATGCATGTACTTGGTTGGAGTGATGAAAAAGTTGCGGAGTTTTTGCAGGATTCTGGCGCTTCATTTGCGAAAGGCCCGAGGACTCTAATGGACCGAATGGCAGTAATGCCGGCCCAGCTTACCTCTTATGACTCTGGTGCCCTCGAGATTTTCGCCTTGCGAGAACTGATGCAAAATGAACTTGGTGAAGACTTCGATATTAAGGACTTCCATGAAATCATTCTGAGAAATGGCAATGTTCCTATGGCCGTACTAAGTGAGCAGGTAAGGGGTTTCATTCAGGATAAGAAGCAAGGGTAGCTGCTTTTAAGTCTGATCTCGGGCTCGTGTTATTGCGAGCCTGAGCTACACAGTTGGGTGCCAATTAATTTTTGATTAAGTGTCAGCGCTATATAAGTTGGGTTCCCGAATTGGGCTATGTTTAATTTTTTTACTATAGTGGTTTTTTCCTTCCCAGTTACGATTTTAATCAGTCACCTAAAGTTATCTGATCTGATTAAGTACCAATTTGAGAGGTACCATGAAAAATGGCTTAGGGATGGAAGTCCGATGGCTTTGTTTTTCAAACCGAGGGGTTCTTCCTTTTATGCCTTTCATGCTGTATGTAACAGGTTGGCTCGAGGGGAGAGGCCGGATTGGATCTTTGGTGATCCTTATGCAGAAATACTCTTTGGGAAAGTGAATTTTTGGGATGAATTTTCTAAATATCACACAATTCTCTTCGCTATCTCTATGTTTTTATTCCTCTGGTAGTTATTAAGATGGTTATAAAGTGGGTAGTTAATTGTTCTCTTAAGAAGTTGCTGCTGCCTGAGTCAAAGTAACTACCCCAAATAAAGCTTCGTAATTATTAATATGAATGTTTTCAGGGGGCCTTACACTTACTAAATCCCCATTTGCCTGGACGCTAGATCCCGCATAATTTCTTCAGATCCGCCACCAATCGCATTCACTCGCACTTCACGATATATACGCTCAACACGGCTGCCGCGCATATAGCCCGCACCACCTAACACTTGCATAGCCTCCCGGGCGCAGAACTCAAGGGTTTCTGTGGCTTGAACTTTGAGTAGTGCGATATCGGCTACCTTGAGCTGATGTTGTTGCTCTGCCCAGGCACAGAGGTTCAGATAGGCTTGGGTGGCATTGATGCGTTGAAGCATCTGGGCAAATTTGTGTCGAATCACCTGGTGATTGGCGAGACGCTTTCCGAAAGTCTGGCGCTCCTGGGCCCACTCAATGGCGTCCTGCAAACAGACCCGGCTGAATTCTACACAGGAAGCGGCAATGCCCAGGCGCTCGCGATTGAAGTTGTGCACTATGGGCAAGAAACCTTGGTTCTCACCGCCAATTAGATTACTCGTGGGCACGCGCACCTGATCAAAAAAGATACTGGCCGTATCAGAACACCACCAGCCCTGCTTTTTATCGAGAAGCTGCCGGCTAACGCCTTCGGCATCCGTAGGGATTAAGAGTAGGGAGATACCGCCGAAGCCTTCTTCGCCAGTGCGTACGGCAGTAGTAAACCAGTTAGCGCGCATACCGCCGGTGATATAGGTCTTTTCGCCGGTAACGATATAGTCATCCCCATCACGCTCTGCGCGGCACTGGAGATTGGCTACATCGGAGCCTGCGCCTGGTTCGGTAATTGCCAGGGAAATATGCTTTTCGCCACGTAATACCGAGGGAATAACCTGATCTTTTAGGGCCTCACTGCCATAGTGCAATAATGGGGGCAGGGCAATGCCGTGGACCATTAGGCTGGCGTAGAGTCCACCTGCGCCGGGGCGGGCTAACTCCTCTGCGGCAACAATCATATGGAAGACATCGGTTTCGATGCCGCCGTAGTTTTCCGGATAACTCATCTGCAGAAGGCCAACTTCTGCCGCTTTTTTCCAAAGTTCAGCGGGCAGTTGGCCGTCTTCGTCCCATTGAGTGATATAGGGGCTGATTTCGCGGTCGACAAAGCGGCGCAACTGGGTGCGCCATTCCTGATGGCCTTCGTCATAAAAGGGGCTTGCCATACGGGAGGCATCAATATCGTACATGCTGATCTCCTTTAGGAAGTAGCGTCACTGGGAATTTTGGCGGTTTCCGTGGGAGTGGCTTCGATTTGAACTAACAGCTGGCCACCGCGTACCTGGTCTCCTTCACAGGCGCCCAGTTTAATTACGGTACCGTCGCGGTCTGCGCGCAGGGCGTGCTCCATTTTCATGGCTTCCATTAAGGCGATAGTGTCTCCCCGTAGAACGCTTTGATTGGGCTCAACCAATACCTGCACCAGGCAACCGTCCATAGGAGCCGTGATGCGACCACTTCCTTCGTTAAGGCTCGATTTGGCGGGGGCGTGGGTGATATCGACAAAATGAAATTGCCTGCCGTCTAACAGGAGATGCAGATTGCTTTGGTTGGCTAGGAACAGTCTCTTTTGGCTAACGCCATCCAGCAGGAGTTCAGCGCTATAAACTCCACTTTCTTTTTGTGATTTCTCAAAATGGACCCACTGAATCAGGAACTGCTGGTCGCCTACTGAGATTTGATAAGAATTATCTACTAACGCCAGCAGCTCACAGTTTAGAGTTTTTCCTGAAATTTCCAGTCGGTAGTTGGTCGGCACGCTGTTGTCGCCACTGCGCCAGTCACTGCGGCCGCTGCGCCGATCCTGAGGGTTGGCTTGGTGCAAGTGATTCAGTAATGCGGCTTGGGCTGCAACTACTGCTGGAACCGATTCTGCGGATGTCAGCGTGCTGTTTTGGTCGAGAAAACTGGTATCGGCATCGCCAGCGATAAACTGTGATTCGGCCAGGATCTTCTGCAGGAAATGGATATTGTTTTTAGGACCGATAAATTCCAGCTGGCTTAGGGCTTGGGTTAGCTTGCGCCGAGCTTCTTCTCGATTCTGCCCCCAGGCAATTAATTTGCCGAGCATGGGGTCGTAAAATGGCGTAATTTCGCAACCACTTTTCAAGGCGTGGTCGATACGGATTCCTTGCCCCTTTGGCGTCTTCCAGTGGAGCACTTTTCCGGCCTGGGGTAGGAATTGTTGTTCCGGGTCTTCGGCATAAAGGCGGACTTCAATGGCGTGGCCATGCTGGGTGATTTGCTGTTGGGAGGCTGGAAGGGCTTCGCCGCGTGCTACTGCCAGTTGCCAAGTTACCAAGTCAAAACCGGTTACCATTTCTGTTACCGGGTGCTCTACTTGCAAGCGGGTGTTCATTTCCAGGAAATAGAATTCGCCGTTGGGGCAGAGTAGAAACTCTACGGTGCCCGCGCCTAGATAACCGCAGGCTCGCGCGGCATCGACTGCGGCTTGCCCCATTCTTTCCCGCAGCTGGGTGTCGACCGCTGGGGAAGGGCACTCTTCGACCACTTTTTGATGGCGTCGTTGTACGGAGCAATCTCGCTCCCCCAGGTGAATACAGTTGCCATGACGATCCGCAAATACCTGGATTTCGATATGGCGAGCGTTGACCAGTGCCTTTTCCAGAATTAACTCGTCGCTGCCGAATGCACTCATGGATTCACTGCGGGCAGCGCGCAGCTGGGAGGCCAGTTCGCTGTCTCCGTGAGCCAGGCGCATGCCGCGCCCACCACCACCTGCGGCGGCTTTTATCATTAACGGGAAGCCAATGCGCCGCGCCTCGGCGATCAGGGTATCGTCGTCCTGGGCACCCTGAAAGCCGGGAATACAGGGTACGCCGGCAGCGGCAACAAACTCCTTGGCTTTGCGTTTGTTGCCCATTAGTTCTATGACTTCGGCACTCGGGCCAACAAAACTCAGTCCATTCTCTTCGCAAGCGCTGGCAAATTCCGCATTCTCAGCGAGAAAGCCGTAGCCGGGGTGGACGGCAGTGGCTCCGGATTTTTTAGCTGCGGCGAGAATTTTTTGGATATCCAGATAGGACTCCGCCGAAGTCTGCCCGCCAATGGCTACGGCGATATCGGCAGTCTGTGCGTGAAGTGCATCGCAGTCCGCATCGCTGTAGACGGCGACTGTGCGATAGCCTTCCGCTCGGGCAGTACGCATAATTCGCAGTGCGATCTCGCCGCGGTTGGCGATTAACAGGGTCTCTGTTGTCGACATCAGTGCTGCCACTCCGGTGATCGTTTTTCCAGAAATGCACGGGCGCCTTCGCGCCCTTCATGGCCTTGAATTGCGCGGGAAAACTCTTTTGCAGCGCCGTCGAGTAGTTGGCCGAGGGCAGTCTCATCGCTCACCCGCGCTGCATCCAGCAAGATCTGCTTGGTCGTTGCCAGGGCGCCGGGAGCGCAGGCATTGATCGCGCCCAGGTGTTCTTGCAGCGCGCCTTCGAGGGCTTCGGAATTATCGAGTAACTGGTGGACTAACCCAATTTCCAATGCCTGCTGTGCATTGACTTTGGCTCCGCTGAGGGCCAGGCGTCGGGCCTGGGAGAGGCCGACCCGTGCTACGACAAAGGGAGCAATTTGAGCAGGCGGTAAACCCAGGCGGGTTTCCGGCAGGGCAAAGCGGCAGCTGCGATCGGCGATGGCAATATCGGCACTGCAAGCGAGCCCGAAACCACCGCCCATTACGGCACCTTCCAATACCGCAATGACTACCAGGGGAGTGCGATTAAATCGCTCCATCAATTCGCCGAAGCGGCGGTTGAGGTGGAAGAACGCATCGCTATTACCATTACTCGCGCCCTGTTGCGCATTGAGCATATCGGCAATATCCCCACCGGCGCAGAAATTGTGTTCTGCACCCCGCAGCACCAGTGCTCGCACCTGCGGGTCTTCTTCCGCTTCTGCGAGCTTTTGCAGCAGCTCATCTACCATTTGCAAACTGATGGCGTTGCGCTGTTGTGGCCGGTTTAGCGTGAGATGGCGGGCGATGCCGATGGTTTCATCAATAATTGTCTCCATGGCCTGACCTCACGCGGTGGGTTTGCGTTTGCTGGGCAGTATGCCCATCAGCTTACAGATAATGCCGAGCATTACTTCATCTGCACCGCCGCCGATAGCGGTGAGACGGCTATCCCGGTAAGCGCGGTTGATTACAGTCTCCTCGATATAGCCCATGCCACCCCAGAACTGCAGGCACTGATCGGGAATAGAGCGGGACAGGCGACCAGCCTTGAGCTTGGCCATTGAAGCAAGGGTAGTGACATCTTCACCTGCCACATAAGCTTCCACCGCGCGCCAGGTTAGAGAGCGCAGGCATTCCACTTCGGTCTGCATTTCTGCGAGGGCAAAGTGGATAGTTTGATTGTCGATCAATGGTGCTTTAAAGGCATGGCGTTCGCGCACATAGTCGATGGTGCTGGTTACACAGTGCTCCAGGCCTTTTAAGTTCAGCGCGGCGCCGGCGAGGCGTTCTTCCTGAAACTGAAGCATCTGCAATAGGAATCCGGCACCCTCATCGCCGATGCGGAAATGTTTGGGCACTCGCACATTGTCAAAAAAGATGGGAGCGGTTTCCGATGAGCGCATGCCTAATTTGTCGAGTTTTTCGCCGATGCGTACACCAGGCGTTTTTGCCGGAATAATGACCAGGGATTTGTTGCTGTGAGCTTTGCCCTCACTGGTATTGACCAGGGTGCAGAAAAAATCGGCGCAGGGGGCGTTGGTGATCCACATCTTGCTGCCGTTAATCACATAGTCGTCGCCATCGCTCTTGGCGGTGGTCTTAATCGAAGCAACATCGGAACCGGCGCCGGGTTCGGAAACGGCAATTGCACCGATCATCTCGCCACTCACAGCGGGAATCAGGAACTGCTCTTTGAGGTCCTGGCTGCCGAAGTTGGCCAGGGCAGGGGTACACATGGAAGTCTGTACCGAAATCGACAGAGGCACGCCGCCACAGTGGGCACCGCCCAGCTCCTCGAGAAAAACGGTTTCATAACTGAAGTCGAGACCCAGACCACCGAAGTCTGTGGACTTGCTGATGCCCAGCAGGCCCAGGCTGGCCAGTTGTTGGAAAATTTCGTGGATAGGAAAGCGGCCGGCCTTTTCCCATTCCGCCACATTGGGATTGATTTCCTGCTGTACAAAGTTTTGTACAGTGCGCTGCAGTTCCCGGTGTTGATCGCTAAATATCATTATTGTTTTCCCTGCCTTGAAGTGTGAACCCGGTGATTGTGTTAATGGGCAACCGCACTTCCTTGTTGCCCCGGTTTTTCGTTAGAACCTAGCTACGCCAAAGGTATTTTTATTGAGTTTTCTCTGCTCGGCCTCATTGCAAATTTCTAGCAACATGCCTAAAAGTTTGCGTGTATCGCGGGGATCGATAATGCCGTCATCCCAGAGGCGTGCACTGCAGGCGAGAGCATCGGAATTGCCATGCATAAATGCGCTGGTGTCATTTTCCAATTTGTCCAATACTGTCTCATCCACATTGCCACTGCGTTGCATTTTTTGCTCGGTGACGATGCGCATTACCTTGCCGGCCTGGGCTGCGCCCATAACTGCGGTGCGGGAATTGGGCCAGGCAAAAATAAAGCGGGGATCGAATCCGCGACCGCACATGGCGTAGTTGCCGGCCCCGTAGGAACCGCCCACGACAATACTGAGTTTTGGTACGCTGGCATTGGCCACGGCCTGAATCATTTTGGCGCCGTGCTTGATGATGCCGTTGCGCTCCACCTCGGTACCCACCATAAACCCGGTGGTGTTATGCAAAAACAGCAGTGGCGTGCCACTCTGTTCGCACAACTGAATAAACTGCGCGGCTTTGTTGGCGCCCTTGGGGGTGATCGGGCCGTTATTCCCAATAATTCCCACAGGGAAGCCTTCGATACGAATATGGCCGCACACGGTTTGTCGATCGAATTCCGGCTTGAAATCCAGCATGGCGGAGCCGTCGGCGATACGAGCTAGAATTTCGCGCACGTCGTAGGGCTTTTTGCTGTCTGCTGGAATCAGGCCGAGCAGGTCGTCGATAGGGTGCAGTGGGTCTCGGTAATCTTTTTGTACTGAGCTTTTAATGGGTGAGGGTAGTGCGGCAACAATCTCTCTTGCTATGCGAATACCATCGGCGTCGTTCTCTGCTAAGTAATCGCCACTGCCGGACTCGGTACAGTGCATTTCCGCTCCGCCGAGGCTTTCCGCATCGGCAATTTCACCGGTGGCAGCTTTCAGCAGCGGCGGCCCAGCCAGGTACATACCGGTTTGCCCGCGCACCATAACGACATAATCTGACAGGCCCGGCTGGTAGGCGCCGCCGGCAGTAGCGCCGCCGTGTACCACAGTAACTTGCGGAATACCGGCGGCGGACATTCGCGCCTGGTTGGCAAAACCCCGCCCACCGGGAGCAAAAGTGTCGCTGGCGTACATCAGGTTGGCGCCACCACTTTGCGCCAGGGCGACTACCGGCAAATGATTTTCCAGAGCGATCCGCTGCATTCGCAGGGCTTTATCCATCCCGGCTGGTGAGATGGTGCCGCCTTTTACGGCATAGTTATCAACCCGAACCATACAGCGTCGACCACTGATTTGACCGATGCCGCAAATGGCACCGCCACCCGCACCGGTACCATCCTGGTCGTCAAACAATTTATAGCCGGCGAGGGAGCACAGTTCGACAAAAGGGGCGCCGGGGTCGAGGAGCAAATTAAGGCGCTCCCGTGGCAGCAGCCAGCCCCGTTCACGATAGCGGGCCGCCTTACTTTTTTCAGCTTGAACCGGGCGTTGCTCAGCTTCACGAAACTGGTTGATTTGCTCCAGCATGGCAGCTTGGTTGTCATTGAATTCTGCCGAGCGGTTGTCGAGCTGGGAATCAATCGGCTGCATTAGAGCTTACCCTCTGCTTCCAGCTCTTCAACAACTTGGGGCCGGCGTTTGCGGTGGAATCCATTAAAGCGTTTAGAGTTGTTCGCGGCTTGTGGCTGCCAAAGAGGAGAGTGGTGCTTGAGGCTGGAGCCACCATCGATACGCAGCGTTTGTCCGGTGATATAGCTGGCCGCATCGGAAAGTAGGAAGCACACGGCCCCGCTAACTTCCGCTTCCTCTCCCAATCGGTAGAGGGGGATACTGTTACGGAAGCCCGGTAGTAGCTCGCGCAGGAATTTGGGGTCGTAAGTATCAAAGCCGCTGGAAAGAATATAGCCTGGCGCCACGGCGTTAACTCGAACGCCAAATGGCGCCCACTCCAATGCAGCGGTTTCGGTAATATTTTCCATGCCTGCGCGAGCGGCACCGGAGTGGCCCATCATTGGCATGCCGCCGGCGTTATCTGCGGTGATATTTACGATACTGCCGCCATGTTGTTTCATCGACTGCACAAAAACTTCGCGGGACATTAAGAATCCACCGAGCAGGTTACTGCGTACAACAGCATCGAAGCCTTTTGTGTTGATCTGCTCAAGGGGGGAGGGGAACTGGCCACCGGCATTGTTCACCAGCCCATGAATTTGGCCTCGGGCCTGGACAATTTGCCCAACCGTTTCCTGGACACCCTCTTCATCGCGAATATCCAGGCTGAACAAACTGCACTCGCCACCATCGTTATTGATTTCACCGGCAACCCTTTCCAGCTTGTCCAGTTTGCGCCCAATCAATACAACATGGGCGCCGAGGCTGGCCAGTTCGTGGGCGATACAGCGGCCAATACCACTGCCGCCGCCGGTGACGATATAGGTTTGCTCGCTAAAGCTGCCTGAGCGCAGCTGGCTTTGATAGCGCATGAAAGTTTCCTTTTCTTGGGCCTTTAAGGCCTATTCAGTTTTTATTGTTCTTGTTGGCGCTTGCGCCTGCGTGTGGGAAAACGCAGAATAGCTTAACGCTACCAAGCAAGCGCTTGGTATTCAAGGGTTGGCGCCTTTTTGATTGTGTGATTGTTAGGTTGCCGATTAGTCTGCAAAACAAAGCAAAAAAGAAAGCAAAGCATTGGGAGTGTTTCGTGCAAGAGGGCGCACAAGTGGTGGTAGAGGTGCAAGGTGCTATGTCGCCACAGCAACTTATTGGAACCCTGGTAAAGGCAGGAGAGCTTACAGACCCGGCCTCCCCGAGGGGGCGTTTGCTCAATGCTGCCGCGCGCCTGTTTGAGCAAAAGGGCTTTTCACGTACTACTGTGCGAGACCTGGCGGCGGAAGTGGGCATTCTGTCTGGCAGTATTTTTCATCACTTCTCCAGCAAAGAGCAGATTCTCTGCGAGGTGATGAAGGAGGTAACTATTTTCGCCAGTGCTCGTATGCGTAGTGCGGTGGAGCAGGCCGCGTCACCTCAGGAAAGACTGCGGGCCTGTATTCAGTCTGAGCTTGAGGCGATTCACGAGCGGGCGGTGCCGGGCTTTTCCATCTTGGTAATGGAGTGGCGTAGTCTGTCAGATAAAAGCCAGAAAGAGGTGTTGTTGCTGCGCGATGAGTACGAGCAAATATGGCTGGATGCGATCAATTCCGCCCGTTGCCCAGGTGGGGATGCTACAGTGGTGCGCCGACTTATGGTTGGTGCATTGAGCCATACCTACAGCTGGTTTAAAACCAGGGAAAATGGATTGACCATTCCCGAGCTCGCCGATCGGGCCTATCAAATCTTCGCGCCCAAATCCTAAGCGTTAACAATACGAGTTACTGGCAGGGTGCCGTTAAAACTGTGCACTTTGCCACCTTTCCTGCCAATTTCTCTCTTTTGAAGAATTTCCTGAGAACTGGTGCGCACCTGTTTTTCTCCGAATCTTTTACCCTGCGCGCAAGATGATAAGAATGTGACAATAAGTGTCACTTGGTGACAGGAGAAGGGAATGGCGGGCCAGGATTTATACCAGGTGGTTTCCACGGGAAGGACACTCCACGCCAAAGAAGCAGGGGCTGTGACTCGGGATATCGCCAAACTATTTTCGGTTCCTGAGGCCCAGGCTCGCAGATTACTGTTAAAAGGCTGGGTGATTAAAGACAGCCTGGCATCGTCACAGGCCCTGGAGTACAGGGCCAAGCTGCACAAGATCGGTCTTCGTGCCGAGGTTTGTCCTGCGGGAAAGTTCGATAACCAACAGCTGATTGCAAAAATCAAAGTGGCCCAACGGCGCAAGGCCAATGCAGCAGAAAAGATGCCGACAAGTACGGCCTCGACAGATGCAACCAAGGCTGGGACTGCACGAGAGCAAGAGGTAGAGAAACCACTTTCGGTGAGCAATGCCAAAGGAAGCGTTGCCCCCTCTCTGGATTCCGAAAAGGTTAAACCACAGGCAACAGAGCCTGAAGCCAATGAAAAGCGGCCGTTCTTCAGCAATAGAAAAACGCAGCTGGCTACAGTGGGTTGGCGAGTGCTTTTCGGATTACTCCCTGCTTTAACGGTACCTACAATTTTTATCGGCTTGGGAGCTTTGTGTCTTTATGGTGCCGGTGCACTGCTCTGGCAAACACCCTTGGCAGTTTGGCAGGGGGAGTTAACTGGGGGCACTTTACTCATCAGTCTAGGGGGGGCGGCAGTCTTTATTTTTTTATTGTTGCTGGTCGCTTTACCTTATTTTTGCTTCCCTCGAGAAATGCGTCCAAGGCCTGGTGAAGTCCCTCTGAAGCAAGCGGACAACAAAGATTTATTGCCCTTACTTGAGCAATTGTCTAGTGCAACGAAACTGCCCAGGGTGCAAGAGTTGATAGTCAGCCCAGACGCTCGTATTTATTGCGAGCCCAGGTTTTCTGAGGTGATGCGTCAGGAATTGCGGTTAAACCTGGGCCTGGCCAGTGTGGCTTCCCTTAGTGGCCGCGATACCCTGGCGTTAGTGGCACGCAGCCTTGGCCTTTATCAGGGAAAACTCAATGGGCTACTGGCCTGGCTAGTGTTAGATGGCGTTAGGCGCTTGGAGCTGATGCAGTGGGCACTGGAAAATGATCGAAGTGTGTTGTACCGAAGCGGGGAACCGGGTCCGCTGAAATCCTTGCATAAATTACTGGCAACTTGTGGCCACTTTCTATTGCCATTGATTGAGCGGCTAGAAAATCTGCACCGTATTGTCACTCGGGGCAGTGCACGCTATCTGGAATGCCGGGCTGATTTCTGGGCTGCCGACTTGATTGGCAGTGGGGCTTTTGCCGAATTTGCCGGGAACTGGCATCGCCTGGTGCATGCCGACCTAATGGTTGCCGAGACTGCCCGCGAGGCCTCGGCAGTGGGGCAGTGCTTTGAGAACATCCCTGCCGCTGTAGCCTGGACACTGAACAATCTGGATGAGGAAACCAGTAATACCATTGAGCTCGCGATGGCTCAGGCCAGTGATCCCTGGGATGTTTTTGAGGCGGCGGATCTACAGCGTATTGAGGTGGTTCAAAAGCGCAATATTAGTGGGCGTCTACAACGGGAGCTTGGCTGCACGGAGCTTTTTGCCGATTTTCCCAAGTTGGCCAGTGAGGTCAGCGGGGAGGCTGGCGCGTCGGACTGTCAGGTTGTGGAGAATCGCCGATTACTTTGTGCCAGTCGCGAAGCGGAGGAGGCGTTACAGATCCTGGATGTTTATTTTAACCGTCTGCCGCCGCTCAACCTGCTGCCACTACGCAGGCCTGCGACTCAGGAAATGCAGGCGATGGATTTACAGGCCAGTATCAATTGGCTAAGGAGCAAGCTCATTGAGCTGCGTGAACTCCGGGAACAACGCGAGAATACACGTCAGCTTATGGTGTCGGTGCAACTTGGCGCGGCGCTGATTCGGGCCAAGGTGCGTATCGAGCCACAGGAATACTTTCTGAATAGCGCAAGCCTCGCAGCGGCGCAGGAAGCATCGGCGTTAAAGCGGTCTGAGTTGGAGGAAATCGAGCGTCAGCTGCAGAAGATCTACTCGGTGTTTTACCAACGGTTGTGCTTGGCTTTAGTCGCTATGCCGGCACGGGAGCGCCAGCAGGCAAGGGGAATGCTTAGCCAGTTGGCTGCCTACGACGCTCTGGCCACACACCTCGAGCGCCTTGCGGGGTACAGCACCAGTCTCTCTGTATTCTCACGCCGCTTATCCCCAGGTCTTGCCGAGCGGGAATTGGTACAGAAATACCTGGCCCTCTCCGCTCGAGAGCTGGATGCGACCTTTGCCACAGTGGAGTCTTCGGAGCTATTAAAAGCCCAGGGTTTGGATAGCGCGCTTTGTATCAAGGCAAAGCGCGAGCCATTGCAACAGCTACCGCAGCGCCACCAGGAGGCGTTGGCCGTGGTGCGTACTATGGAGTCCCGCTGTAACTATGCAAGTACGGTAATTCTGGAGCGCTATCAAATCCAGCTGGCGGCCCTGCTGCAACGTTGTCTGCATAGAGAAGGGCAGCTGGAAGTGAATCCTTTACGTCTCCTGCAAGCGGTTTAGTGCCTGTTGGTATTCAATGAGTTGTCGCCAGGCTCTATCCGCCGGCAAGCTTCACTTTGTAGTTTTTGGATTCCAATAGCGCTTTGATTTCCGCGCGCTTGTCGCCCTGGATTTCGATCACACCGTCTTTCAGGGCACCACCGCAGCCACAGCGTTTTTTCAATTCCGCCAGTAGTAACTTCAGCTCACCATCGGTGCCGTCCACGCCACGCACACAGGTAACGCCTTTGCCCTTGCGTCCTTTAGTCTCTCTTTGGATGCGCACAATCCCATCACCCTGGTGACGCTTCTCTGCTGCGGGCTCTTCTTTGATACGACCGCGGTCGGTGGAATAAACGAGACGGTTCTCCTTGGCCATGGTTGGGCGCTCTCCAAAAAATTGTTGCACAGGGTAACTGGGGCGCGATTGTGCCCGAGGCGTGGGGGAAGTCAAAGAGGTCTCGGCCGAATATCTGGATGAGGGTGGAATAGGGGGCGACCCACCAGCCCCCAGCAGGTAAAATTTGAGCGCAAATCCTTGGTAGCTGGTAGAAGAGGTTGATCCATGGCGTTGACTGGACGTCGCAAACTGCTCAATGAAGTGATCTTTGGCACCGAGACGCCCGCAGGGCGCAACTTTGATGTGTTTTTGATCTGGGCAATTTTAATTAGTGTGGCACTGGTACTACTGGCTTCAATTGGACCAATAGCTGACCGTTACGGCACGCTCCTGATCACATTGGAATGGCTTTTTACCGGGCTGTTTACCCTGGAATATGCCGCCCGTATCTATTGTTCAGTAAACAGACGCAAGTATATTTTCAGTTTCTACGGTGTTGTTGATCTGCTGGCAATTCTGCCTAGCTATCTGGCTCTTCTGTATACCGGTGCAACCTACCTGTTGGTAATCCGTTTGCTGCGGGTGTTGAGAATCTTCAGGATATTGAAGCTGGTGCGTTATTTACAGGATGCCAACCTGCTACTGCGGGCCCTGGGTTTGGCCCGGCGAAAGATCCTGGTGTTTTATTCCAGCGTACTAGTGATGTGCGTCATCTTCGGCTCATTGATGTTTGTGGTAGAGGGGCCGGAAAATGGATTTACCAGCATCCCCACCAGTGTTTACTGGGCCATTGTAACGATTACCACGGTTGGCTACGGGGATATCTCTCCGCATACGCCACTGGGTCAGGCGATAGCGGCCATGACCATGTTGATTGGTTATTCAATTATCGCTGTACCCACCGGAATTTTGACTGCAGAGCTGGCCGGTGAAATGCATCGCGAGCGCAAGCATCACCGCTGTAACAACTGCGGGCGCAGTGTCCATGATCCAGATGCTGAGTTTTGCAAGTTTTGTGGTTACCGGCTCGAGCCGTCTTTACAAGTGGAAGAGGTTTGATTTGATTGCGGGTGCCTCACAGAGGCTCCCGCTAACCCAAATTTTTGCGGATTACCATTCGTCGGGTACACGTACCGCGACCACGTCGGCCTTAGCGCAGAGGCGCCCGTCACTGCTGAGTTCACAGTGCAGGATAGTTTTCTTGGGGCCGCGCTCGACAATGGTGGCTTCCAAGAGTACTGGTTGATCAATAGCGGCGGGAGCCAGGTATTTTATGTCCAGCTTGCCGGTGGCGAACCAGATCTTGTCTCCGCTACCTACCTTGCGACCAGCCTGCAGATAGCCATCGGCGATAGCGGTACACACAGTGTGGCAATCGATGACTGTGGCGATAATGCCACCGTTCAAATATTGGGCGGGCCCTGCATTGTGGTAAGGGCTGGGAGTGAATAGACAGCGGGACTTATCCGGCTCTACCCAATAGCTTTTAATACGCAGGCCTTGGTCGTTGTCTGGCCCGCAGCCAAAACAGTGGTTGCCTTGAATCTGATCCTGAATGGCGATTTGCTCAGTCATAACTATCCCTCGCTGTGGACGCGCATAGTAACGATTTGCGCCAGGGAGGGGAAGAAACTAACCTTGCGGACCTGCAATAGAGTTACCCAAATTATTTGGACCTAGATACATGGAAATATACGGCTTTTGCGCCCCCGGTTTTGAAGCCCTGTTCGAGGCTTTCGCAAAGAATTTTCGCGAGTGTGGAGATACCGGTGCCGCCTTCGCGGTGCGCCAGCATGGCGAGTTGATCTGCTCCCTGTGGGCGGGCAGCGCCGATCGGGATGGGGAGCAACCCTTTACCGAAGAGACTCTGGTCAATGTGTTTTCATCCAGTAAGGGTGTACTGGCACTGCTGGCTATGCAGCAGGTGCAGGCTGGCAAACTGGATCTGGATCGCCCGGTTGCAGACTATTGGCCGGAATTTGCACAGCACAAAGAATCTGTCACCGCGCGACAATTACTTAGCCATCGCAGTGGTTTGGTCGCTTTTCGCGAGCGGGTTAAAGACAGTCTTATTTACGATTGGCAAGCGGCCTGCGATGCGGTTGCCGAAACAGCCCCCTGGTGGGAGCCGGGTAGTGAACAGGGGTATGCGCCTTTTCTCTACGGCTGGAGCCTGGGCGGCCTGATCGAACGGGTTGCTGAAAAACCTCTGTTGGAACTTTATCGGGAAATGCTAGCCAAACCCCTCAATCTCGATGGCGGCTTTGGTGCGCTGGGGCATAGTTCAAGCCGAATTGCCGATGTGAGCCCATTGAAACAGCCATTGCCGGAGTTGCGTGAGAATGCCATTGGCCGGGCAATTAAAGAGGATCGCAAAGGCCCCGTGGCCATGGCGTTTAGCAACCCCGTTAGCTTAATGATGGGCACCAATAGCCCCGAGTGGCGCGGTGCCCTGATTCCTGCAGCCAATGGCCATTTCAGTGCGCGGGATCTTGCTGCAGTTTATGGGGACCTGGCGGGGGGAAATCCAATTACCCTGGGGCAAAAATGGGTCGATGAGGCTTCCCGAGAGCAGAGCCGTGGGCGGGATAAAGTATTGCAGGCTGAGGTGAGTTTTGGCTGTGGCTTTATCCGTAGTACTCAGGCGGCCGATCTGCGTTTTGGTGGAAAGCAAGGTTTTGGTCACCCTGGTGCTGGGGGTAGCGTCGGCTTTGCCGATCCGGAGCAGGGACTGGGGGTGGGTTATATCACTACACGACTGGGGCAGAGCCTGTTTATGGATCGGCGCGCGGTTAGTTTGGTCGAGACTCTGTACGGATTATTGAAATGACAGAAGACGTTTTAAAACTGATGGAGCGAATCGACGAGCTGGAGACTCGCTTGGCTTTTCAGGAAGATACGATTTCTCAATTGAATGATGTCATTGCGCGCCAAGATGCGGATATTCGCTCTGTAGTAGCAAGAATGCGTGAGCTTGGAGAGAAGTACAGCGCGCTGACCTTTGAAATGCAGGCTGGCGGCAAGCCAGTCGACGAAAAACCCCCTCATTACTGAGGAACATTAAAAGTAGGGCAATAAAGTAGGCGGGCACGCCACTTGATTGCCTTAATAATATGCTGGCGCAGAAATACAAATTTGCCGGCTTTGATGAAATTTATGTCGACAGGCATCGCCAAAATTTATTGAAAATAACTCGATGTCACTTCGGCGCTGCCTTAAGTATTAAAGCGTCTAAAAAATTTTGTATTGTATCGTCTTTGCTATTGACAAACTTTTCCACACTCAATAGTGGGCTAACTGGCGCTCTAGTATTTATCGGCCCAGCTGGTACATAATTTCTTCCGTCGCCTATAACTCGTTGTTTTTAAAGAGAAAACTAGGGAGTTTAAAAAATAAACAAATCGCTGTAAGCGAGAGTCAATGCCGCCTGGCGGGGACCTTCGTTTATTAATGCACAAAGTTATCCACA
Organism: Microbulbifer mixtoriginis (SeqCode); assembly: GCF_052466765.1. Taxonomy (NCBI): domain Bacteria; kingdom Pseudomonadati; phylum Pseudomonadota; class Gammaproteobacteria; order Cellvibrionales; family Microbulbiferaceae; genus Microbulbifer; species Microbulbifer mixtoriginis (SeqCode). The sequence continues at coordinate 350,034 of NZ_CP174289.1, read as the reverse complement.
GAAGCTGTGGAAGAAGTTTGCAGCGTTTACTTTTTGTGCAGCAACTTAGTGCGAAAGTGCCGCAAGCTGGAAATTCGATGCTTGCAATGGGGACTGGTCAATAGAACTGGTAATGGCTTCGCCGTAATCTTCACATAATTTGGTTGGGTTGATTCAGCCGCCGGTCAGCTTTTAGCTGGATAATGCCGGCACTGTGATGGAGCACTGGGTTCAGTGCGTCCCGATACCCATTTATTAAAAGTGCGTTAGGAGAACCAATAATGAAACATTGGGTAGCAATTCTCGCTATGGGCTCACTGGTAGGCTGTTCCACCCTGGACCCCTACACCGGTGAAAGCAAAACCAGTAATGCCGCCAAGGGGGCCGGAATAGGCGCCGTAGCAGGTGCTATTGTCGGCGTGGCAACAGCGAGTAAGAAAGACCGCAAGAAGGGAGCTCTGACTGGTGCTCTGGGCGGTGCCGCGATTGGTGGCGGTATCGGTTACTACATGGATCGCCAGGAAATGGCTTTGCGCCAGCGTCTGGAAGGCAGTGGTGTACGAGTCCAACGTGAAGGGGACAACATTCGCCTGATCATGCCGGGCAACATCACTTTTGGTTCCAATCGCTCAGATATTCGCACGGATTTCTATGACACGCTCGAATCCGTAACGGTAGTTTTGCAGGAGTTTAATAAGACCGCCATCCGCGTGAGTGGTCATACCGACAGTACTGGTTCCGACGTGTATAACCAGTCCCTGAGTGAACAGCGGGCTAACTCTGTGGCGAGCTTCTTCAGCCATAACGGCGTTTCTTCAGGCCGCGTACAGGCTGTTGGTTATGGTGAGCGCTACCCGCTGGCCAGCAATAGTTCTGAGTCTGGCCGTCAGGCCAACCGTCGTGTTGAGTTGGAGTTACTGCCTCTGTAAACACTTTGTGCAGCGGGTAAACGGCTGCACTGTCAATCACTGCGTCTTGATAACCCCAAGCCCAGGTGGAAGTCTTGTACGCAGTGAAGTTACTTTTCTTTTTCAACTAATAAAATTCCAGTTGAAACACTTCCCTCTGTATAAATTCTCTCCTTTCGATTTCTATTAGGCACTGAGTTGCACAAGGTTCTAGCGGACACCCCGGACGTTTTTTGCACCCATATAAGTTTTGCTCCGACAAATGATTCCGGTGCATAGCTGAAGGTTAAAAAACCCGGCGATTGGCTGGTTGGCTGTGCTATCTCTACATCTACTAATAAGTAAATAGTGGAGCAAAGCCGTGAGTCATCGCCTGTTCAAATGGAAATCCTTATGGGTCTTTGCCTTGGTGCTAATGGCCATCCAGGTTTTTGCCTGGCAGGAGCAAATGGCGGAATCCAGCACTAACCTGGAGGTCCGATTTGGCGCGGCTGCCGTAGTGGCACAGGTGGAGGTCATAGGTATTCACCGGGATGTAGACAGCGCCCTTTCGGAGCCGGGTGTCACGGCGATTTCAGGTTATGTCTATTCCGCGGTGCCAGGCCAGGTCTGGAAAGGTATTGTGGCGGATCAAATTACCTTTCGCCTGGGATTGGAATATTGCGACAAGAAGCTTGAAAAGGGCGAGCGCTATCTGATTTTTGCCAGGCTCGATAGCTACGGCAGGTTGCAGTTGCAGAGCTGTGATTCCGCGGTTGTTGAATCGGAGGCTGAGGCACTGTTGGCTGAGCTCAATGAATTCAGCTCCCAAGGCTGATTTCTCCAAAAGGCCACACTCATTAGAATATTCGGTTGTAAGTCGCGGGCCAGTTACAGCAATCCAGACTCTTCTGCGTAACCCCCGTGCCTTGAAGAACCCTCATGCCGGGTTATTCTTATCATTATTGGCGCCACCTTCTTTGGCCGATTGAAGTTGAACTTCCTTTGCTTCGGCGTCAAGAGGCTGCAAGGCCAGCGATTATCGCGCGGAAGTAGGTTCCCAGAACCCTGGGGGCTGGCCAAGCAAGAGCGCAATTCTTGTAACTGCCTGGGGTCGAGAGGTCGATTTATGAAGAAGCTATTGATTCCACTGATCATCCTGCTGCTGATCATCGGATATTTTATGTCGCGTAGCGGCGAACATAAGGCCAAGGAAGCCTACGATTCGATGAACACTCCCAATAGTGAGCAGATGAATGACAGTTCCAAGCCACCTGGCAGCGGAAGTGATTCAACTACCCCCAATAGTACTACCACGCCACCAGACGGTATGGGTAACCCCGATGCACAGATGCCACAGGGCTCTGGGCAGACAGATCCAACACCGCCTGGGGGGAGTGGCTCCAGCAGTGGGGAAGGCCCGGATACTATGGGGGCTGGATCGACAGGGGATGCTGGGGATGTTGGCGCCGAGGGTGCTCTTCGTGGGCGTCCTGGTGAGCCTGGCGCAGAAGGGGACTCTGCAGATACTCCCAATGCAGATTCAGATACCCCAGCGGGCAGCGTAGCGGAAGATGCTGCCAATGAGGCCCAGAAAGCTGTGGAAGGTGCAGACAATATGGATAGCACTACACCGGAAGGCGATAGTGAGATGGATCAGGGCGTGGACAACAACGAAGACCAGCCCTAGTAAAAGGATTATTAGATACTCAGTTAATAAGGAGATATTGCGGGCCACCTGTTGAGGCGGCCCGCAACCTGTGCAAAATGATCGAACATAAGTGGCTACAGGGACATACCGTTTTACAGGTTCGGCCGCGTGGAAAATTTACCGCAGAGGATTTTCATCAGCTGGCAGAAAAAATAGATCCGATTATTCGCGAGCAGGGCAGGATAGAGGGTTTACTGATTGACGCTGAAGATTTTGCCGGCTGGGAAAATTTTGTCGCGATGGTCTCGCATTTTCGCTTTGTACATAATCACGAGAAGCATATCCAGAGGATTGCGGTGGTGTCAGACAATCCGGTTCTGAAATTTATGCCGCACCTGGTTTGCCATTTTATCAGTGCGGAGGTTCGGCCTTTCCCCCTAAATGATTATCCTGAAGCCCTGGCATGGTTAAAAAATCCGGGTTAGCATCGCGCACCGTTTAACTGTTATATGGAGTGCCGGTGAGTCCAGTCTTGGCCATTATTGCGACGACTTCCGCAGACCTGCCCAACGCCCAGGAATTATCCAGTCAACTCAACCTTCCCTGTTTGGGAGTTGCTTCCCCCAGCGAAATTAATGAGGTTCCCCAAGTATTAGCTTGTGGAGAGCAGTTGCAACTCTGTGCGACCGGGCGCAAAGCACCGGGGCCAGTTTCTGTTGATTTCGTTGGTGGGGCTTTGGCGCACCGACGCAAATATGGTGGGGGTAAAGCCCAGCCGGTTGCCAAGGCTGTGGGTTTGCGCCCTGGTTTTTACCCTCGCGTATTGGATGCCACTGCCGGGTTGGGCCGTGATGCTTTTGTCCTGGCGACTCTGGGCTGCAAAGTGAAGATGCTTGAGCGCAATCCGGTTGTGCGCTTGCTCCTTCAGGATGGTTTGCGGCGATTGCAGGAGGCTGCCACTGCCGACCCGGAATTGGCCGCCATTGCTGGGCTTTTATCTTTGGCCGATGATATTGCACCGGCCGCAGACTGGTTGGCTCAGCAGGCTGAGGAATCTTGGCCGGTTGTTTATCTGGACCCCATGTTTCCGCCCCGGGGCAAAAGTGCCAAGGTAAAAAAAGAGATGGTGGCTTTTCATCACTTGGTTGGAGAGGACCTGGATGCGGACGATCTGCTAGAGCCAGCACTCAGGGCCTGTTATTACCGCACCGTGGTCAAACGTCCCAAGCTGGCACCATATCTTGCAGATAAAAAGCCAATGCTTTCTTTTGAAGGGAAGTCAGGGCGTTTCGATATTTACACCAAGCACGGTGTGCCGGGGTAATAGGCGGATTTTAAATAGAGTTGGCACCTACTAGTATTTTTGGATTTTCTACATCTTAAGTCATTGTCTAGCTTATCTACACTGGCAGATAGTCATTCGCTAAGTGCCTAATCCGATAGAGTGGAGGGGTAGCTGTGAGGCGTAACATCGACGAATCGCAGCAGCCAGATATATCCAACCGTAAAATATTCTCTGCCAGCGCTCTAGGCTTTCTCACCGCGGCAACGATCGTAACCAGCCTTCGTAATTTGCCCATGATGGCGCAGGAGGAGATGACGATGTTTTTCTACATCGGCATTTCCGCCCTTTTATTTTTGATTCCGGCTGGACTGGTGGCAGCCGAACTGGGCAGTGCTTTCTCCGATCGCACCGGCGGTGTTTATACCTGGGTGGGAGAGGCTTTTACGCCCAAGATGGGTTTTGTCGCTATTTGGTTGCAATGGGTGGAGTGTGTGGTCTGGTATCCCACCGAGTTGGGGTTTGCCGCAGCCGCTATTGCTTATGCGCTCGGAGAGCAGAATCTCGCCAGTAATACCTACTATATCGGCGGCTTCTGTATCGTTGCCTACCTTATTGCCACTGCTGTCGCCCTTTCGGGAACCAAGTTTCTGGTGGTAGTCACCAAGTATGGATTCCTGGTGGGCACATTAATGCCTTGTTTGATTCTTATTGCCCTGGCAGTGGGCTGGGTGGTGATGGGAAACCCCTTGGGCTGGGAAACCGCTACCGACCCGGCTGTAGCCGTAAGGGAAGATGGGCAAGTACATCCACGCTGGTTTCCCCATATTACCGGCCTCGGTGCAGTAGCCTTTCTTGGGGGGATACTGCTCTCTTTCGCCGGAATTGAGGCCCAGGCCAGCCATGTCTCCGAAATGCCCAATGCCCGCCGTGGTTATCCGGTGGTTATTGGCATTGCCGCTGCCGTTTCTTTTCTGATCTTTACGCTTGGGGCGCTCGCCATTTCTGCCATCCTTCCCTATCAACAGATATCTATAGAGACGGGATTATTCACAGCGTTTGGTCAGGGGTTTTCCCAGTTGCTGGGTATTGGTTGGCCGGTTCAGATTCTGGCGGGATTGATTGCTTACGGTGCCCTCGGGGGAGCCCTGGCTTGGTTGGCCGGTCCCAGCAGAGGGCTATTGGCCACGGCCCAGGATGGCATGCTGCCCCCCTGGTTTCAGCGGGAAAATGCTCGCGGCGTACAGAAAAATATCCTTTACGCCCAGTGCCTGATTGTCTTACTCATCTCATCGATTTATATCCTGGTGGATAATGTGTCGACCGCCTTTGTTTTGATCTCGGTTATGGCGATAAGCCTGTATATCATTATGTACTTAATGATGTTTGCTGCGGTTATCCGTTTGCGCTACACCCAGCCAGACCTTCCCAGGGGTTTTAAAATTCCCGGTGGTATCACCGGCGTTTGGATTACTGCAGGCACTGGCATGGCCGCAGTTTCTTTTGCGCTGTTGGTGTCCTTTTTTCCTCCTCAGCAGCTGTCAGTGAGTGACCCCAGACTGTATGTAGCTTTGGTCTTTTCCGGGATTGTTATTACGGTGACTATTCCGCTATTTATTTTCTACTGGCGTAAGCCTTCCTGGCGTAAAGAGGGTGGGCATAAGCAGCAATCTTTTTCAGACATTAACGAGTGACAAGGAGGTCGGTCGTGAAGCAAAAGTCGCCATTCGATATGTTTTTCGATGAATACAATGAGGATATCCCTGAGGATCATTTCCCCAAGGGGAGTATCTCTGCGCATGCGGCGGAAGCGATTGTTACCAGTGAGACCTGGTCTGATGCCAAGCCGGCCATGAATCTTTCTTCTTTTGTCACTACATTTACCGAGCCAGAAGCTTTCGATGTCGCTAAAAAACATTACCTGAAAAATTATATCGACCACGATATGTATCCGCAGTTATTTGCTATGGAAGCGCGTATGGTGCGCTGGCTGCATCAACTGTGGAATGGGCCTAAAGGAGTGGAGCCCTATGGTGCTGCAACTATAGGATCCTCTGAGGCCTGTATGTTGGCGGGATTGGCTCATAAATGGAACTGGCGCAAAAAGAGAGAGAAGACAGGCAAGGATACTTCCAAGCCAAACCTGGTTACCGGGGCCAATGTTCAAATTGTCTGGGAAAAATTTATGCGCTATTTCGATGTGGAACCGCGCATAGCAGTCCTAAAACCTGGGCATTACCGCTTTAATAGCGTACATCTGGATGATCTGGTAGATGAAAATACCATCGCGGTGGTGGCGATTGCCGGGCAGACTTTCACAGGAGAAGACGACGCTTTTCGCGCTATCCATAACTGGTTAGACCGCTACCAGCAGAAAACAGGTCATGATATCCCAATGCATATTGATGGCGCCTCTGGAGGATTTGTAAACCCGTTCTTATACCCCAACTACCACTGGGATTTTCGCTTGCCGCGGGTGAAATCTATTAATGCGTCGGGGCATAAGTTTGGCTTGGTGCCACCGGGGCTGGGCTGGGTGATTTTTCGCGAGTGTTCTGTTTTTGATGAAGATCTGATGTTTTATGTCAATTACCTGGGGGGAGAGATGCCTACGGCTACTTTGAACTTCAGCAGGAATGCATCACCGGTTGCCTACCAATACTACAACTTTATTCGTCTCGGTTTCGAAGGTTATAGAGATATTATGCAGCACACTTTGGCGAATGCGCAGCTATTACGCCATCGTCTAGTAAAAAGTGGCTACTTCGAAATTATGAATAAAACCCAGCGTATACCTGTAGTGTCGATGACCCTGAATTCTAAATATACCAACTTCAATGAATACGATATATCTGACAAGGTACGTGAACGCGGCTGGGTATTATCCGCCTATTCCATGCCGCCTAATGCTCAATCGGTAAATTGCTTGCGTATTGTAGTGCGCCCACACCTTAATCTGAATGCGATTGAAGGCCTTGCTGACGATATTATCCATGCGTGTGAGTGGCTAGAGCAGCATGGGGGTAATGCCACTCCACCAAAATTGCATGATCCTCATAAGGTAGCGGCGAGTAAATGTTAAGAATTTGAGGTATCTCTGTAATGATTATTTAAATAATCGATGAGTAAAAAAGTAGAGTGACTTAAATTGTTCTGCAGAGAAGATTGAATCCAACGGTAAATCCTATGGAAAGGTGTGTGCTGAACAGTGACTTGCAAGAACCGGAAGGCCCGGTCTGCCTACCTGACGGCCAGATATTCGTTGCTGAAATGTCGAGCGCGCGGAATTGTGTTAGTTGCATTGATATATGTGGAGGATATCATCAGGTCGGCCATCCCGGCTGGCGGCCCAATGGTATGGCGATCGATGGCGATGGCAATTTTTGGATAGCGGGAGGCGGAGGGAAAAAGCTGGTACACATGAGGCCCGATGGGACAGTCCTCAATACTTATCAGGGACCTGCAGAACGCCCCTATCTTTGGCCCAATGACCTGGTATTTGGTCGAAATGGTTTGCTGTATATGACAGACTCCGGCATTGATCCGGATAGCTTTGTTGAGGGGCAGGCAATCCGCCCTGACTTCCGAAAGTGTGATTATGATGGGCGGGTATTTGAAATTGACCCTCGTAATGGCCGCGTATTACGCTTAGTAGATACGGGTTTGTTATTCCCAAATGGCATTGCATTTGATGCCGATGACTTACTGCATGTGGCAGAAACCCTAACAGGAAATATCTACCGCTACGATCTCAGCTCCTCAGCCCCCGGTGAATCTGAGCTATTTGGCAATGTTAACCTGGGATCACCAGAAGAATTTATTGGGCCTGATGGAATGGCTTTTGGTGATGATGGCCGCCTTTACTGTGCCGTATTTGGTCAGGGTGATGTGAGCGTTTTAGATCACGATGGCAGGGTGGCTGAGCGCATTCCGACTTGCGGGAAGCGCCCCACCAATATCGCTTTTTGTGAAGATCAAAAGGGTGGGGCAGTGGTGACAGTTTTAGATGCTGGTTGCCTGGAGTGGTTTGGTCTGCCCTGCCGAGGTAGATACCTCTATCGTCCTAAGATACAAGATTTATCTAGGGGACAATAATTTTTAATAATGAAACAGTGGGGTTGATTGGTCTTAGCTGCTAAATTTCCTTGGTCAATGTGACTGCCTTTCGCGTTTAAGTCTTGCTCAGGGTCAATAGCCTGTGATTCTCTAATTTCTTCTCGAAGGTTATCGAATTATCTGAGTGGGCTTTATATAACCATTTAAAAAATTTTAATTTCTTATTTTAAATTGGTGTGCTGTTTTCTGTTGTCCCCGTTATTTAGTTTCTTGTTGCTTGTTTGGGTGATGCAGGATTTGCAGGTTAAAAAATATGACTGCTTGGTGGTTGTGAGTCGTGATTTATTTGAGTGAGGCTGTATAAAAATTTGAACTTTTCTTGCATATTTTGATACCTGATTGTTATAACTTTTTTCTTTTTTATTACGTTGATTTGGTTTTTTTTATCTTAAACATCATTTTAATGAAACTGCATCCCGATTTTTGTTGACCGGAAAGTCAAAATAAATTTTAGGTCAGGTTTTTGGTTTGTTTAAAAAATATGCGGCTATTATACTCCGCGCTCCCTCGGGAGCAGTGTATTTAAAGGGGTGTGCTGTGATCTGAGGATGCTTATTTTTAAGAAGTTTGATTTAAAAAATAATACTTCTAAAGCATATTTATAAGGTATAAGTTTCCATTTTTGCCTTGATAGATTGAATCCCCGTTGATGTCTTTGTAGAGATATTTATGCGTATTTCGTTGTTTTTTCTGTTGGCTTTTTGTGCCGCTTTCTCTTCTACAGTAGTTGCAGCTACGGGGATTCAAAAAAATGGATATACCATTTATCAGGGCGATATCAACGACGATGGCCGTGAAGACTTATACTTTGAGTATAATCGTCCATTAGTTCTTTTACATGGAGATATTGTTACCCCTCTGGTAATGCCGCAGTTACCTAATTTTGTCTTGTACTTAAACAAGGACAAGGAAAGTTATGAAGATCCGTTAGAGACGACTCTTACCGATTTGGAAGTTGCCAATCTTAAAAAATTAGAAAAAAACCTTTCCTTATTTGGCGATTTTAATGGTGACGGTGCAACAGATTTGCTCCTTCTTGCCTCTATGCCTCTGATTATTCATGCACAGGGAAATGGCTTGCCAGCGCTTATTCAAACTCTCTCCACCGATAACAGTGATGACTCAATAGCTTATGCGGCAGCAATCCTCGCCAGTGTAGGTGTCGACTCTGTTGTGATACAGGATAAGAATGAAGATGGTAGAGAAGACATCACTGCGGGAGATTATGTTTTTCATGCCGATGAATCTGGCGCTTTTGGTGAGTATTCCACTCCAGCCAATATTCAATCGCCCAATATGGCTGGGGCTTCTGGTGGGCAATTCCGAGTCAATGAATCCGGCGCGGCAACCTACTCCTTTCCAATCGCAACAGCTGCAGGTACAGCAGGAGTTGTACCAGAAATTTCTCTGAACTATAGCAGTAGTGGTGGCAACGGCCTGGTTGGTAAAGGTTGGGCAATTGGTGGCCTTTCTGGAATTTCTCGTTGTCGCCAGACATTATCAATTGACGGTAGTGTTGGGCCTATTAACTGGACCGAATCTGATCGATTCTGCTTAGATGGTCAGCGTCTAATACAAGTTGGTGGCTCTCAATATGGCGCAGTTGGTGCGGTATATAAAACTGAGATGGATTCTTTTGCCACAGTCACATCAATAGGTGGCAGCCTTGGTAAGCCGTCTTATTTTAAAGTGGAACGTAAAGATGGATCGGTCAGTTACTACGGGAATAGTAGTGATTCCAAGCAACTTGCAGGGAGCAATGTGCTCACTTGGGCACAGAATCGCTTTGAGGATAATGTTGGTAATCCAATCGAGTTTTTGTATGAGGGTGATTCGGAGTCAGGGCACCGAGTTCGGTCTATCCGCTATGCCTATGGTTCGGGCTCCTATGAAGCGGAAGTAAGATTTTTCTATGAAGACCGCCCAGAGCACCTTCGGGGCTATACCGCAGGCTATGAACTTAAAACCACTCAGCGCCTGGAAAAAATCACCTCCAGCTCTAATGGTAAAGTAATTCGTGAGTACAATCTGGGGTATAACCCAGTTCTGCCCTTCATTCCCAAGGAAAATTATAATGATCGAACTTCCTTGCTGACATCCATACAGGAGTGCGTAGGTTCTAGTTGCCTCCCTGCGATCAGCTTCGAATGGCTACAGGCGCCATGGCACCAATTTGGAGAGAAGTGGGAAGCTATCGATTTCTCGCCCACCAAGAACCGTTTCCTATCTGATTACAAGTACGCCGATTTTAACGGTGATGGTAAGCAGGATATCGTCTGGATCGAAGGGTACGATGATGATGGGAACGATACGGATATTCGCGTTAAATATGCGATTTCATATGGTTCAGTTTTTGTAAAGCAGGACTTTACCGGCGGCGTGTTTACTTCTGAGTACTTTACCGGCGCCAATGTTGGTGAAGACTTCGCAATCCGGGTATTGGATTTTAATGGTGACGGCCGCCATGATCTGGCCATATATGACCCACGCTCCAATTATGGTGGTCTCCCTGCGAGAACTTGGCTTGTTTATCTAAGTCGTTACGATACCGCGAGTAAGCGCTGGAAATTAGATTCCAGGCCAATTACTACCCAAAGAACCAATAAAGATGTCATTTTTGCCGACTTTAACGGTGATGGCCTGGCAGATTATATTTCTATTAGCTACAGCAGCAGTTCTGGAGCGAAAGTTGTTGTACGCCTTTTAGAGTCAGCAGGGAGAGAGGTGTCAATTAAAAATTACTATAAATTCAGTGATGAATACACCAGTTACCCGTTGAATATTTCTGGCGCTGCCAGTATGAAGTCCAGCGGACGTCTGCCCGATACCCTGGGCGATTTTAATGGTGATGGCGCTATGGATATCCTGGTGGCCACCTCTGCTGGATTCGAAGCCGCCGTATTCGATCAAGAAGCGAAGGAATTCCGCTCTATCGGTGTACTCTCGACGACGAATACTTCAAAAAGCCCTATTGCAATAGATATTAATGGCGACGGTCTCACGGATATTGCCTACCCTGGGAATTCCGGTAGCTTTTATAGCATGCTCAGCACTGGCACAGGCTTTAAGGATCTGGGATACCTTGGAAGTAGCAGGGGCTCCTTTGTAGACCTGAATAATGATGGTTATCAGGATTTCGTCTGGCCGGTTTCTTCCCCTTGGAATGATGTGAACGTTCGCTACTTTGATCAAAATGCCGGCGAATTTATTGACTCTTCCGATAGCAGACCTTTTGATCACCTCTCTGATTGCTCGGGCAGTGCTACCTATTGTGGCACTATAGCTTCTAATGACATGGTATGGTTTGCGGACACGAATGGCGATGGAGAAGCCGATTATCACCGTTATGATGCTTCTAGTGGTATCGTTTACACTCGCCTGGATAATACCCGCGACTCTCAATATAAGAATATTCCGCGCAATGTAATTAATAAGATAGATAATGGCCTTGGTAATATTACCAATATTACTTATCAGAACATGCGCTACGACGAGCTTTACACTCGTTTGGATGTGGCAACGGAAGGCAGCATTGATGCTTTCTATACCGCACTGAATGGCGATTGGGATTTACCTGCGGATAGTCACACCTTAGGTAAAGATAAGCCGGTATTGGATATTCTGAGCCCTATGTACCTGGTTGCTAAGGTGGAAAGTTCTGCCCCTGCCGCCGCTGCCGCACCGGGTTCTGTTAACCAGTCTGCCCTCAGTTCGGTTTCCTACCACTACCATCAGATGAAACTCCAGGCCGCTGGGCGGGGTATGCTGGGTTTCCAGAAAATCAGCACTACCGATAACCAAACTGGCGTAGTGACGGAAACTACCTACCGCCAGGACTTCCCATTTGTGGGCAGGCCGCTAAAGACCGAAACCCGCACTGCCGAAGGGCAATTGCTAAGCCGGGCGAGCAACAATTGGCGTCTACAGGGCTGGAATGGTAGCGGAAAACCACTGCCGCCTTATCAACCTTTTATTTATCAAGCGGTGGAAGAAACTTTTGACCTGAAGGATGCCGGTAGCACCCAGGGGGAACTGCTGCAAAGCGTTACCACCACAAACAGCTACGATGCCTATGGCAATGCGCTCAGTATCGACGTTGTCACAAAAGACGGCATCTCCGGCGATCAGTTTGTTAAGAAAACGGAAAATACCTATGGCAGCAGTGTCTGGGAAAAAGAAAAGGGCCGCCTAACTGCAACAAAAGTGACCAGTACTCGCCCGGGTATGCCCAGCCATATCCGCGAGTCAGCCTTTACTTATTATGCATCGGGCGTGCTCAACGGCCTTTTAAAAACCGAGGTTATTGAGCCTAATAAGCCAGAATACAAGCAGACTACCGCTTATGAATATGACAATTTTGGCAACGTTAATAAGAAGACGGTAGCTGCTCCCGGCGAAGCCGCTCGTAGTGCAAGAACGGTGTATGACCTTTCCGGCCGCTATGTGTTTGAAAGCTACAATGCCCTCGATCACCTAACCGAAAGGGTGGTTTCCCGAAATCACTTTGGCGCACCGCTGGAAGTGAAGGGGATGAATGGGCTGGAAACCGGGTTTGCCTACGATAAGTTCGGCCGTGAAACCATCAGTCAGAGTAATACCGGCGCGGATAAACTGACGGACTATGAGCGCTGTGTTATCGCCTGTCCGGCCGGTGCACAATATATGGTGACCACTCATAGCAGTACCGGTAGCTGGAGTAGGGAATACTTCGACACACTGGGGCGTTCTATAAGAACTGAAACCAAGGGCTTCAACAGTAAAATCTATACCGATAAAGAATACGATAATCTGGGCCGCGTGAAGTTTGCCAGTGAGCCTTACTTCTCTGGTGATACCCGCCAATGGTCCAAAATGGAGTATGACCTGCTCGGCCGCCCAAGCCGTGTCACTGCGCCAGATGGCTCAGTGTCCAGCATCACCTATAGCGGCCTTAAGACCATCACCACCAATGATAAAGGCCAGCAAAAAACTGAGATCAAAAATGTGGCTGGTGAGTTGGTAGAAGTCATTGATGCGATTGATGGCCGCCTCACCTACGAATATGACAGCCAGGGCAATTTGCATAAAGCCAAATCCTGGGGCAAGGCGAATACTGCCGGTGCACATATCGACGAAGGCGATGGTCTTAGTTATCCCATTGTGGTCACAATCGAATATGACGATCTGGGCCGTAAAGTCCGTATGGACGATCCCGATAAGGGAGAGTGGCACTACGAATATACCGGCTTTGGTGAGTTGAAAAAGCAAACCAATGCGAATGGCCACACCGTAGAGTTAACCTACGACCAATTGGGCAGGCAGTCCACGCGTATTGAAAAGTCTAAAGGCTCTAGTGCCCCCTCTAGCGATGTCTCCTGGTTCTATGACAGTGCCGCCAATGGTTTGGGCCAGGTGGAGATGGTCATGGACAGCGTCTCTGGCTATCAGGTGGTGTACGAATATGACCAGGTAGGCCGAAATCATATCCAGGCGGTGGACTTTGATGGGGCTGGTACACAACCCTCTTATGTCACCACCACGGTATTTGATGGCCATGGTCGTGTCGAATACAGCTACGATGCGCTCGATAGCATGCTCGATGGTGGCAAATCAGGGACTCAGAATTTCTACAATACCTATGGATATCTCTACAAGGTAGTAGATCTGGCCACCGGAGACCTGATTCAGGAAGTGAAAGCCCAGACTGCTCGCGGCCAACTGAAAGAGCAGCTATTGGGTAACGGCGCAACGTCTAATTTTACTTACGAAGCTGCCAGCGGCCGCCTAACAAAGCAGACCTCTACGGTATTGGGAACCTTTGGTATCCAAGATATCAGCTACCAGTGGGATACCCTCGGCAATCTCACCAGCCGTCACAACCAGAGTGGAAGCAAGGATCTTCGAGAGAGCTTCTGCTATGACAAGCTCAACCGTTTGATTAAAACCCACATAGGTAGCAGCAACGTCAACTGTAGTGGCCTCAGCGTCTCCGAACAGGATATCCGTTATAACGCTATCGGCAATATCACTTTTAAAGCCGGCGTAGGGGAGTATGTCTATGGTGAAAATGGTGCTGGCCCCCATGCGGTAACAACCGCCGGAGGCGTTAGCTATAGATATGACCTCAACGGCAATATGACTTCCGATGGCTTTGATGGTGGCCGTACTATTAACTACACCACCTTCGATAAAGCCTCCCTGATTAAAAAGGGAAATAACACCACTGAGTTCCTCTATGGCCCCAGCCATAGCCGCTACTACCGCAAGGACACCAATAGTAGTAACGGGGAAGTGACAGAGACCTGGTATATCGGCGGTATCGAGCGTATCCAGAAGTCCAGTAAGCCCAATGAGATCGATTGGAAGCGTCACTTGGTGGGCACGGCAGTCTATACCGTTAAAACCGATAAGGACTATAAGCTCCTCTCTACCGATAAGCTGTTCCTCTACAAGGACCACCTGGGCTCAATGGACCTGATTACCGATAAAACCGGTAAGGTAGTGCAGGAAATGTCCTTCGATGCCTGGGGGCAGCGTCGCAATAGCGCCAACTGGAATGCGTTATCCCTGACTGCGCTATCGAACTTCGATCACAGCCGTACCACCCGTGGTTACACAGGCCATGAAATGCTGGATGAGGTGGGGCTGATTCATATGAATGGCCGTATCTACGATCCGCGTTTGGGGCGCTTTATGCAGGCGGACCCGTTTATCCAGGCGGCTGCCGATACGCAGATGTATAACCGCTATAGCTATGTGCGAAATAACCCGCTGAATGCAACTGATCCAAGTGGTTATTTTAGTCTTCGTAAGTTACTTAGTCCGATGCAAATGGTTTTCAAAGCCATTGGGCCTCAGTGGAGTGGCGTTTTGAATGCAGTGGGCTCTATGGCTTGTGGTCCTTACGCGCCTCTTTGTGCTGCAGCAGGCGCATATGATATGACAATGGCCTTTGGCGGCTCTTATGCGGACGGGTTTAAAAATGCAGTAATCGCTGGGGTATCGACGTATGCCTTTGGTAAGATTGGAACTGGTTTAGAGTCAAATGCTATTACATTTGGAGAAGCAATTTTTTATGCCGGATTGGTTGGAGGAGCGTCAAGCTATTTACAAGGAGGTAAGTTTGGACATGGGTTTGTCTCTGCTGGATTTACTGTAGCAGCCTCTCCACTAGTCGGTACAATCAATAGTGATATTGGTAGGGTAGCTATTAGCACTGTCATTGGTGGCACGGCTTCCAAGTTAACAGGTGGAAAGTTTGCAAATGGAGCGGCTACTGCAGCGTTTTCGACAATAGTTAAAGTGGGAATACACGCAGCACGAAAACCAACCCAACAGGAAATTATTTACGCGAAGATAGCCAAAGGTGTTTATAAACCTGATTTTGAGGGAGCCGGTGGTTACCAGATAGTCAAACCTTTCACTGAGGACAACGGGTTACAAGCGGCGCTTTTTGTTAATGAAGCCGGCCATCATGTATTGGCTTTTGCTGGCACTAGCCCAACATCCTGGGCGAACTGGAAAGCCAATTTTAAGCAGGCTTATGGCTATGGGAGTACTCAACATGACTCAGGAATCGAGCTGGCTCTTAAGTACTTTGAAAGCACTAAGGGCAATATTCATTTCACGGGCCACTCTCTTGGTGGTGGTATAGCGGCTGCTTCAGCAATTTGGACAGGTGGCAGTGCCACCGTCTTCAATGCAGCAGGAGTACATATTAATAGCTTGGGCAGTTATGTTCCATCGCGTGGATCTGTGACTTATTTCTACAGTTCATTTGACGTATTGCGTTTGGGGAATGCACTGACTCCCGCCGAAGTGCCTGGTGAGCAGGTTTCTCTGGGAGCAGCTGGTTTACATGGCATGGATGGAGTTTGTGAGGCAATGGGATGTTGATATTAGGTACACTAAAAATGAAAAGAAGTTTTTATTTCTTAATCATAAGTTTTGCGTTGGGACTTTCCGGCTGCAAGGCTGAAGAAATCGAATATGACGCCATGAATAAATCCGAAGAGGCTTTTAATAAACATCAGCAAAAAGAGCTTGTAATCTTGATGCCGCTAGAAACAATGTTTCCAGATCGTCAGGTGAGAGCCTTGGCCAAGGCAGCTGGGAAAGGTAAAGTCAAGCAAGTTGATGAATTGCTTGCAAAAGGTGTTGATGTCAACGCACGAGGTAAGAAGAATACGACTCCATTGTTTTGGGCATTGCGCAATAGTAACTTAAATGGTTTTATAAAGTTGCTTGACGCGGGTGCTGATCCAAATATCCTGTTTGCCGGTGGCTCCGTGATGCATTGGGCAGCGAAGCACGAGAATGCCGACTATCTGAAGGCCGCCTTGCAATATGGAGGCGACCCCAACTTGGTAGCTGGTCAATTCAGTGAAACTCCCTTGTTTGAAACCATTGGCCTTATAGGAAATGACCGTAAGGAGAATCGACAGATTCTGCTGAAGTCGGGGGCTAATATTAATGCTAGGACAATTGATGAATCTTCATATCTTCCTATCGGTGGTCAGACCCCTGTGATGAAAGCTGCTGGGCTGGGGAGGTTTGATATTGTTTATGAGCTATTAGAAGCTGGCGCCGATTATAAAATTAAGAATGACAGTGGTCGTGATTTGGCGAGTCGAGTGGCACAAAATGTGGGGGCTTTCGTCTCTGGTAGCTCGCAGGAGAGGGATCTGCAGAAAGTTATCGCTTGGTTGTCTGAGCGAGGAGTGAATATTTCTCAGTAGCTAATTTTAATAATTGGGGTAGTGTAAATTGTTAGCTCCACATGCTCCTTTGCAAAAGTCATAGCGCTGGATTCATAATTTCGGTACAGCTTAACTCTCGGGAATACCTGTCCGGTTTGGTTGCATATGGAGTGAGCTGTTATCTAGGATACTGCAAATGATTTTATTATTTTAATAATGGTGTAAGGTGTTAATACTGAGCAGGCTTAAGAAGCATTTAATTTCAGGGGTATTTTTTTAAGTGTTTCGGCGGTCGCCTATGAAGGTCCATTTGTTTCTGATGGCTCTCCTTGGTCTAGGCTGGCATCTAACGGAACTTTTGCAATTTACCCTGCGCCTACTGCCGCTAGCCGTCTTTACGATAAAGTCAGTGTTGTCAATACAGAGGACCCGGAGATGAAGGGTATGGTGATGTCTTTAGTGCTTGCTGTATGAAGCTCTGGCAGGGTGGAGAACGTTTGAGTGGGGAACTTATATCAGCATATTGTAGCGATATAAGTAGGTGTTTATCGTAATTGAATTTTCACCTAAAAATAAAATGGATTTTTGCATGTGAGCCTCAGGCTATTGATGGGGTGCGCAGGTGAAAGTTGATTGGTTTATTGTTTGGTGTTTCTGAGGTTGGTATGAAAAAATCATCCATTTTATTGTTTCTTCTTATTCTCTCGGCAAAGTCGTTTGCTGTGACTAATGTGGGCCTGGTTGATAGAATTTACCCCAGTGGTGAATCTGTAAAGTTCCGGTTAAAAGAAGATTCGTGTAATGGCTCTCTTAATGAGTACTATGAATTTACACTCGATTCTGAAGTCAAAAAAGCATGGTTCTCTATATTGTTGTCAGCGGCAGCTACAGGTGCAGAGGTTGCAGTGAGGGTTGAGGTTTGTGAAGGTAATAGAAAGCCAATAGATTATCTTTATCAGAATTTCTAACCTCTTGAATTTTCAAGTGAATTTTGTGATTTTTTATCGGCTAAAGTTTTAATGCTTGGTAATAAGGTTTTGAGGCTACTCTGGTAGCTTTTGGTAAGGTAGTAATCAGCATGTCAGGTCTTACCTGTTAGGTGCTGTAAGTATGGTTTGCGGAATTTTTTTATGAAAAAAATTATTTGTGTCTTTTTGTTGTCTTTTATTGCTCAGGCTTCTTTGGCGGATACTTCCACTCCGTTAATTACTATTAAAGCTATTGGTACTGGCTGGGGATCAAGTGACCTTTTTATTGAGTCCAATGAAAATGTCATTGTTGAAGATTGTTCAAATGTAAGGTTGAAGGTAAGTTCAACTAACCCCATGTTTAACCATATCCTCTCCATAGCACTCTCCGCTTACCATACTAAGTCGAAAGTAACTCTTAGGGTGAAAGGCTGTGATGGAACCGATATGAATGCAGTGGCGATCAAGATTACAGATTAATCCTTTAAGCTCTTAGGCTTATGAGTGTGGGCCAAATAGAATCCTGCGTGGTTAGGATTTGTTGTTGAGTCGAATGATAGTATCGGAAGTTTTTGTGAAAAAGTTTATTTGCGTTTTTTTGTTGTTTTTGATTTCTCAAGTTGCTATGGCGGATACAACTACGCCTCCAATTACCATTAAAAGTGTTGGGATAGGTTGGGGCTTGGCCGAGCTCTATATCGAGTCTAATGAAAATGTCATAGTGGAAGACTGTGCTTCTGCAAGATTAAAGGTCGGTGTAACTAACCCGATGTTTGATCACATTCTCTCCATAGCACTCTCCGCTTATCATACTAACTCGAAGGTGACTCTCAGGGTGAAAGGCTGTGATGGCAGCGATATGAATGCTGTCTCTATTAGAGTTTCCGAAGACGTTTAAGGTTTGCGGTAATGATAGATGCAAAGGCAGTGGTAAAGACTAGCTCTGTTGCCTGCTGCCTATAAGCTAGGTAAGTCAATGAATTCTAAATGACCTGATCAAGTTTATTAAGAATTTATAATGTGGTTTTCTCTATAAACGCTAGGCGTTACTCCACCCCAACGCTTAAAAGCTTTTCCAAACGCACTCTCATCCGTGTACCCAAGCGCTACAGCGATTTCCAGGTTGGTTTTTTCCCCCTCTCTTAACCACTGCTTTGCATAATAGCTGCGTACCTCATCCTGTAGTACACGGAAGCTAAGCTGTTCTTCTTGTAATTTTCGCGCTAGGTGCCTTGGGCTAAGGCAAAGGCGCTGTGCGACTTGCTCACGTGTTAAGTTTGGAGCTTGCTGCAGCAATAGGGTTACTTTCCGGTGCAGGGATTTCTTTGTAAGCGCCTGTAGGAGGGCTTCTGCCTTTGGCTTTAAGCAGGCCTCCACTTCTTTATCTGCGGCGATTAATGGCAGCGACAGATCTTTAGTGGGAAATTGGATTGCCGACACCTCTGCATTGAACTCTACGGGTATTTGTAACAGTGCCTGATAGCGTTGCTGCAGGGCAAGGCTAGGCGCAGGGTAAGCGAGTAGTAGTTTAAGGGGCTGAAACTTCCCGCCAGTTAAAATTCGGGTTTGCGCAATACAAGCAGCGAGCACCGTTTCTACCCGGATTTGCGCAAAATTCAGGAAGTTGGGGTGATAGCAGAGGTTTACCGAGAATGCATCGCGTCGCAGTTCAAAGTGCCCACCTTCGCCCAGCAGTGGGTGGTAACTAATCAATTGCTCTATCGCCTCTCCCAAATCTTTTTGCGTCATCAGCAGGTAACCCACTAGGCCGATTTGGTTGGCCTGCATGGCAAGCCCGAGCTTAATACCCAGTAGAGTGTCGGGGTAGCTATTGATTACCGACTCCCACAGCTGCTCCTGCAGATGAATAGAGATGCGTTCCTTCTGGTGTATTTGGGACAGGATTTTATTGGTTTCCCCCGGTATAGGGAGATCCATGCTGGCTAAAGCCTCTAGTAAAGCTTTGGTATAGCTCAGGTTAACGCTTCTGGTGTCGGTCAAATCCATTATGAATGTCCCAAAATAACCAGTACCTGCCCGATAATGACGATCCTTAGTGGGTTTGTCACGATATATTCCTTCTGACTGGGCTCTTAAACAAGTCAACAGGGAGGGGCAACTTCCGTGAAACCTTACGCCGTAATTGGTGCCGGTCCTATGGGGCTTTGCACTGTTCGAAATTTACTCAAGCATGGTATTCCCTGTATCGGCTTTGAGTTGCACGGTGATGTTGGTGGCTTATGGGATATTGATAACCCCACTAGTACTATGTATGAGTCGGCCCACCTTATTTCCTCCAAGAAAATGACTGAATTCGCTGAGTTTCCGATGGGGGAGAGTGTTGCTGACTACCCAAGCCATCGGGTGATGCGGGATTACTTCTGCTCCTATGCGAGAGAATTTGGCCTTTACGGCCATTACGAGTTCGACACAGAAGTTTTGAGGTGCGAGCGCAGTGGAGAAAACTGGCTGATTACCACTCGTAGAAAGTGGCAGGAAAGAACTCGGGAGTTTGGTGGATTACTCATTGCCAGCGGCACTTTGCATCACCCCAATCGGCCTGCACTTCCAGGCCAATTTAGCGGGGAGTTGTTACATTCTGCGCAATACCAATCCTCTGAAATCTTTGCTGGCAAAAGAGTCCTGTTGATTGGTTGTGGCAACAGTGGGGCGGATATTGCTGTAGACGCAGTCCATAAAGCGAAAAGCGTTGATATTAGCCTGCGCCGAGGCTATTACTTTCTGCCGAAGTACATAGCCGGTAAGCCTATCGATCAGCTGGGCGGCAAGCTTCGGTTGCCTCTCTTTGTTAAGCGGCGCCTTACAAAAGCGCTGGTCAAATTCTCTTTAGGCAGCCCATCTCAATATGGTTTGCCAGAGCCCAATTACCGACTCTTTGAATCCCACCCGGTAGTCAACTCCTTACTGCTGCATCATATTGGCCATGGCGATATCAACCCCAGGTCTGATATCAAATCGGTGCATGGGAATAAGGTGAAGTTCTCAGAGGGTGGATGTGGAGAATATGACCTGATCGTACAGGCCACCGGTTACAAGTTGCACTATCCGTTTATCGATAGCAGTGAACTGAACTGGAGTGGTTATGCACCGAGCCTGTATCTGAATGTATTTCATCCTGAATCCGATAACCTATTTATGATGGGTATGGTGGAGGCGGCTGGATTGGGATGGGAAGGGCGTAACAAGCAAGCAGAGCTTGTTGCCCTTTATATTCGCCAGTTAATTTCTGGTGCACCGTCTGCTAGTAGATTTAGGAAAATCATTCAGCAGAGATCAGCAAATCGTGTAAACGGCGGTATGCATTATCTGGACCTTGAGCGCATGGCGTATTACGTACATAAAGACGCCTATTTAAAGGCACTCAGAACGCACAAGGCAGATTTACAAAAAGACCTGCTGCCGCGAGAGGAGGTTTTTCATACAAATAGATCAGAAGCGATTTCCTGACAGGAGCCTCAGAATGAACAAGCGGGTTTTAATTACCGGGGCGGCGGGATATATCGGTCATCAGCTCGGGGAGCAATTGAGTAAGACTTTCCCTGTGATTGGGGTGGATATTCGAACTAGAGCCGCGAGTTTTCCCATTCTGGCGCGGGATATTTGTGATAAAGACCTTGGTCAGTTTATTCAGGCGGAATCTATAACCCATGTGATTCATCTAGCGTCGGTGATGGCGGCGGGCCGTGATCATGCTGCTGAATACCGTATAGATGTGGAAGGCACAAGGAATGTATTAGAGGCCTGTCTCTACGCTGGGGTTGAACATATCACTGTGACAAGTAGCGGCGCCGCCTATGGTTATTATCCGGATAATCCACCCAAACTCGAAGAACATCACCCCTTGAGGGGGAATCCTGAATTTGGCTACTCCAATAACAAGCGTAAAGTAGAGGAGTTGCTGGCTGAATACCGTGAGCGGTATCCGTATCTCAAACAGCTGGTTTTTCGTGTGTCTTCTGTGTTGGGTGCACAGACCAATAACAAAATCAGCGCACTCTTTAGCCGAAAAGTGCTTCTGGATCCCGGTGGGCACAATTCCCCCTTTGTTTTTATCTGGGACCAGGATGTGATCCGCGCACTCGCGCTTGGTGTGAGTACTGGGGCCAGTGGCATATTCAATCTAACCGGTGATGGCAGTCTTAGTCCCAGGAAAATAGCTCAGATTCTGTCCAAGCCACTGATAAGACCGCCAGTCTGGCTAATAAAAGCAGCTCTCTGGCTGGGTTACAGCCTCCACTTAACAGATACCCACCCAGACCATGTAGCCTTTTTGCAATACAGACCGGTACTGGATAACCGCCGCTTGAAAGAAGAGTTGGGCTTTATTCCGGAGAAGACTTCCAGAGAAGTCTTCCGCCTGTTTGCAGAAAAATCTCTCGGTATGGTAGCGCTCTCCAGTAAATCGCCCTTGCTTGTGGAGGATAGTTGAAATGGTCACAAGTCAGTCGGAAAATTTACAGAAGACTTTTGTGATTACTGGGGCAGCTGGAGGCTTGGGTTGGGCGATTACCCTGTGCCTTGCAAAAAAATATAGAGCTGAATTTGTTCTGGTCGATATTTCCACTGAAAAACTTCGCCAAAGAGAGACCCAGCTTAGGGATCTCGATGTTCGAGTCAGAATATATACCGTTGATCTATCAAATTATTTGGCCGTAGAGGAGCTGGTTGAATCCTTACGGAATGAGTACTCGAGAGTTGACCTGCTGGTAAACAATGCCGGCATTACACACCGAAGCCTCTCTACACAAACGTCCAGCGCGGTTAATCGTAAGGTGATGGCGGTGAATTACCATGCACCGGTAGAGCTTACTCAAGGTATGTTTGCGGAGCTAAAAGAGGCCTCTGGCTGTGTGGTAAATATCAGTTCAATGGCGGGATGGATGCCGGTATTGGGGCGCGCGGGCTATTGCGCAGCCAAGAGTGCATTGCACCAGTATTTCGAGGTATTCCGTGAGGAAGTTCGGAACGATGGAGTTAGTGTATTAATGGTTTACCCAAGTTTCCTGGCTACAACGATTGAGCAAAACGCTTTAGCTGGAGATGGTGGGCAGGCCAGGCACCAAAGGAGCACCGTGGGAACGGTGCGTAGCCCTGAGTGGATGGCCAATCAGATTATGATGGCATTGGAAAAGGGCAGGGAGCGTTGGTTTCCGAAAGATATAAGCCTGATTGGAGCCTACTTGTACAGGCTGGCCCCGATGACCTTTCTCAAACAATTAAGAAGGCGCTTTCGTATGGAGCTAGATACAACTCCCTAGTGGGAGCACTCTAGAACGCTGAGTGAACTTTAGTTTGAGAGGAAAATCTTTAAAATAGGCTATTTATAATACAGTTATTGAGTTATCTGCTTCATTCCTACCCTTAATTTCTATTTTTATAGACACGAGTTAGCTTTAGGTGCTACTATCCTGATAGCTGGTATAAACGCCCAGTTTTTATTTTAGTTCAACTCGTAGTTTTAGTCATAATCCTTCGTTCTGTCTCTTTATAAATTCTCAGTTTTTGCCCGCTCGACCAATAGGTCAACTATGATCAATTTATTTTCTCAGGATATTTATTATGTCTAACACAACGACTGGCACTGTTAAGTGGTTCGATGAAGCCAAAGGTTTTGGTTTCATCGCACAAAAATCCGGCCCCGATGTTTTTGCACACTTCAGCAATATTGCCAGCAGTGGCTTTAAAACATTGCAGGAAGGGCAAGCTGTAGAATTTACAGTTACCCAGGGTGCCAAGGGCCCTCAGGCAGAAAATATTATTTGCCTTTAATTTTTAAGTCTTATTGCTTTTTAGTAATGGCTTGTTTGTCGCCCTTACGAGTTTTGCTCGTAAGGGCGATATCGTATAAATTGTATATATAGTTTATTCTATTTCTTCAAGTAGCCAATCAAGAAATACGCTAACCTGCTTATTGTTTATATTTCGGCCTGGGATTACTGCGTAGTATGAAAGCCCTTCAGCCTTTTGCTTTATAGCTGCGCTTTTATACGGCACCAACCATTCGTTCTGTAAGGCATTCTGAATCAGCAGGGAACTGACTAAAGCAATCCCCTGGCTAGCCAGTGCGGCTTGTATAACGTGATGTTCCTGATCATATTGACGAATGGTAAGGTTTTTATTGAAGTTGCCAAGTAAGGATTTCCAACTGAATGGGGTTAAAGATTGGTTGATCCATTTGGTTTCTAATAGCTGCGCCTGCTCGAGGTCGGTTATGTTTGATAAGTAGTTCCGCGTAGCATACATACCCACTGATTCAGTAATAAGCTTTGTGGTATTTTTGGCTTTTGGATCAAATTCACCGTAGCGAATAGCTATATCAATGTGTCGGTCGCGCTCAATATCATCTATCTGTTCGCCGGTCGAAATGGATATCTCGATACCAGGATGCTTCTGATAAAAGCGTTCCAGGTGGGGAACCAGCCACAGAGCCGCAAAAGATGAAGTTGTACTGACAGAAATCACACGATTTGAGTTAGCGATTTCACCTATTGCTGCGGCAAGTTGCTGAAAAACTCGTGAAGTTGTTTCTGCGAGTAGCCTTCCTTCTTCTGTTAATTGTATTGCGCGGGTTTTACGCTCAAACAGCTGGCTGTCTAGCGTTTCTTCCAGGCTTTTTATCTGATGGGATACTGCTGTAGGAGTAATAAAGAGTTCCTCTGCAGCTTTCTTGAAGCTACCGAGCCTCGCAGCTGCATCAAAAACCTTTAAGGAATTGAGGGAGGGTAGGCTTGGATACATGGACTACTCTTCCTTATAGATGAAATTAATTCATCTATAAGGAAAGATATCTCATTTGTCAATAATGCTGATAGACTGCACTATCAATGGACCAGATGATTAGCTATTCGAGGTCTAGTAGATGAAAACCCTTCTTCATATTGAAGCCAGCGCCCAGATTTTTGGGGCTATTCAGGTACCGGAGGAGTATAGGGACATACCAAAACACTCCTCTATCTCCAAGGCCGTTGCCGCGACTTTTGTGAAGCGTTGGCTTGAACTAAGACCTAAAGATAAGCTCATCTATAGGGATGTTGGCCTAACTCCGCCAGGCTTTATTACCCAGGATTGGATTGCCTCTGTATTCACTCCGGAAGACCAGCGTAGTGAAGAGCAAAAATCGTTGGTTACATTATCGGATACTTTGATCAATGAACTCGACCAGGCGGATGTCATAGTAATGTCCTCCCCAATGTATAACTACGGTATGCCGGCGGCTTTAAAAGCTTGGTTCGACCAGGTGATACGCATCAACAAGACCTTCACCTTTGACTTGGCCCGTGGAGACTATCCGCTTGAGCCCATTATGTCGGGGAAGGTTCTGGTGCTAATTACTTCTGCCGGAGAGTTTGGCTTTGCAGAGGGGGGAATACGCGAGAACATGAATCACTTGGGTCCTCATATCAGGACACTGAGCCATTACCTGGGGGTCGATCAAGTCCATGAAATCAATGCGGAATTCCAGGAGTTTGCGGATGAACGGCATCGAAATTCGGTAAACCAGGCTTTATTGCAAAGTCAGTCATTGGCCGAAGAGCTTGCGACTAAACTCAAAAGCCAACTTACTCACTCTCATTCAACTCAGCCCAAAGCGCTCGCCCTAAGAAAGCAAAGTATTGCTCAAATGCAAGATTGATCTGCTGGCGCTGGTGTCCTATCGGGTAGAGGCCAAGCTTGGCCTCTTTACTGGCCTTTGAGCCCGCCACCAGAAAGTTGTTGCTGATACTGGAATCCTGGATAAAGGCCTCGAAGGCACGGGCACAAAGTTCAACTGGCTCACTGTAATAGATGGAACCGTTCGTCTTATCAGCCTTTACGGATGCAGTAACCAGATCGCTGGGATTGCTGCCTTCCTCGTCTAACATAATGGTTTTAAAGCATGCGAAAAGAAGATCATTTAGCGGGTGGGGTTCGGGAGTCGCACCGCGGAGCCAGGCGTCTGAGGCATACATACTTTGAGAAGTATCACTGAATGCCTTCTGGGCAAGGTAGTGATCCAGCGCGTGGAACCATTCGTGGGCGATAGATCCGGGTCCGGCGTTTTTAGCTAGTGAAAAGCTACCTGCAGAAGGGTCATAAAAAGCCGACATGCCTGGCCGACCGCCGATTCCATATTGAAAAGACAAGCTGCCTCTTAGGGATATAAGTGCTTCTGGCCCCTTGAGGATGGCCATTAAATCAACAAGGGCATCGTAAAATAGGCCCGCAGCTCGATCTCGCTCTTTATCGGTTACCCAGCGCCCAACTGCTATAGATCTGAAGCCAAAGCGCCTTCTGACATCGGCAAAAGAGACCAGTGAATTATCCCGCCGGCTGGGGCCTTGGCGATAGAACTGTCGGGACAACACCATAGTGGATTAGGGCAGGGGTCTATTGGGGAAGTTTGGATATTAATACAGCCTCTGTTCCATCAACAAGGCAGCGAGTGATGCTTGTCAGGTCAGGCCAATTCAGCAAGCGCCCGCCAAACTTGTTAGCCCTATGAAATAAACTTCAGAGTTTGGTCAAGCGCTTGCTCGGTATTGCAGCGCTGCACCTCTAAATGATGAACACCGCATTTGCGAAGCTTCTCCTGAATTTGAGCTAGCTCCTCATCGCTGGTGAGGCGAGGATGCCTGGTAAGGCGTACTTGCATTGCTGTTCCCGCCTCGA
Organism: Microbulbifer mixtoriginis (SeqCode); assembly: GCF_052466765.1. Classification (NCBI taxonomy): domain Bacteria; kingdom Pseudomonadati; phylum Pseudomonadota; class Gammaproteobacteria; order Cellvibrionales; family Microbulbiferaceae; genus Microbulbifer; species Microbulbifer mixtoriginis (SeqCode). Next base: position 323,803 of record NZ_CP174289.1, on the reverse strand, counting down.
CTAGTAGCTCTACACATTGCCAGGGTGCTGTACCGCTACCATCTACCCCGGTAATGGCAGGGTAATTTTCCGGCAACGCCTTTATATCTAGCCCAATCCAGTCCAAACTGGGGATCAAGCGACTCAGTTTCCGAGGGTAGATCCCGGCAGTATGTAAACCTATCTTAAACCCCAGGCTTCGGGCTTGGGCAATGGCTGCTTCCAGTGCCCCCTGGGCAGTTGGCTCTCCGCCAGAAAATACCACCGCATCCAGCAGTCCTTGCCGGCTGGCGAGGAACCCCAATATCTGGTCCCAGTCGTAGGCACTGGGCGCGCGGGCCGGCAACAGATCACCATTATGGCAGTAGCGGCAACGCCAGGGGCACCCCTGGCAAAAGACCACCGCGGCCAATTCACCAGGGAAGTCGATAGCGGTAAATGGTGTAAAACCGCCAATGCGCAGCTTTTCAGCCATGGTTATTTGTCACTACCAGCAACAAAAAAGCGGCGCTCCTTGTGTTCCGATTGTTTGCCTGGATTCCAGAAGGAAACTGGGCGGTGATAGCCCATCACCCGGCTCCAGACTTCACAGCGGGTGCGCTCTTCATTTTTGAGTGGTGAGGTTGGTTTATTCATGATGTCTCTCCTTGGTGGTTGGTTTTAATCGCTGCAGCAAGATTGCTCACGAGCGAGCAGAGCCTCATCGCAGCGGGGACAGAATTCGTGTTCGCCGCTCAGGTAACCGTGTACTGGGCATATAGAAAAGCTGGGAGTTACTGTGATATAGGGCAGCCGATAATTTTTCAGGGCGCGCTGTAATAAGCGGCGGCAGCTATCGGCATCTGGCAGTTGTTCGCCCAGGTATAGGTGCAGCACAGTGCCACCCGTATAACGGGATTGTAGGGATTCCTGCCGGGCCAACGCTTCGAAAGGATCATCGGTAAAGCCGACTGGCAGCTGGGTTGAGTTGGTATAGTAAGGTGCTTCCGTGCTGCCAGCCTGAATAATGTCCTCATAGCGCTTTTGGTCTTCGCGGGCAAAACGGTAAGTAGTCCCCTCAGCCGGTGTGGCTTCGAGATTATAGAGGTGGCCGGTTTGTTCCTGGAACTGTGTCATTCGCAAACGAATATGATCGAGCAATTGCTCGGCAAGTTTTTTACCGGGCTCTGTGACGATACTTTCACGGTCTTCACTAAAGTTTCGCAGCATTTCATTAATGCCGTTAACGCCAATGGTGGAGAAGTGGTTACGCAGAGTGCCAAGATAACGACGCGTGTAGGGAAACAGGCCGGCATCCATATGCCGCTGAATCACTTTACGTTTCACTTCCAGAGAGTCCCGTGCAAGTAGCAGTAGTTTATCTAACTGGGCGAGCAGGAGGTCCCAGTCCCCCTTATACAAATAGCCCAGACGTGCACAGTTGATCGTTACTACACCGAGAGAGCCGGTCTGTTCCGCGGAGCCAAATAGTCCATTGCCACGTTTAAGCAGCTCTCGCAGGTCCAGCTGTAGGCGACAGCACATGGAGCGCACCATGTTTGGACTGAGGTCTGAGTTAATAAAGTTTTGGAAGTAGGGCAGTCCATAGCGGGCAGTCATGGCAAATAGCCGCTCGGCATTTTCGCTATCCCAGGGAAAGTCCTCACTGATATTGTAAGTTGGAATTGGGAAAGTGAAGACTCTGCCGCGCGCGTCCCCTTTACTCATCACCTCAATATAGGCGCGGTTAATCAGGTCCATTTCCATCTGCAGGTCACCATAAGTGAATGGCATTTCTTTGCCGGCAATCACCGGCACCTGGTCTTGCAAGTCTTGAGGGCAAACCCAATCGAAAGTGAGGTTGGTAAAGGGAGTCTGGGTGCCCCAGCGGGATGGCACGTTCAGGTTAAAAATCAGCTCTTGCATGCACTGGCGCACACTGGCGTAATCCAGCTGATCCTTGCGTACAAAGGGTGCGAGATAAGTATCGAAGGAGCTAAATGCCTGGGCTCCAGCCCATTCGTTTTGCAATGTGCCAAGAAAGTTAACGATCTGCCCAACTGCACTGGTCAAGTGGGCGGGCGGTGCAGACTCCACTTTGCCGGGAACCCCATTCAACCCCTCGTGCAGTAAGGTACGCAGTGACCAGCCTGCGCAATAGCCGGCTAACATATCCAGGTCATGGATGTGTAAATCGCCATCCCGGTGGGCTGCACCAATCTCCGGGGAATAGACATGATTTAGCCAGTAATTGGCAATCATTTTACCGGCACTATTTAAAATCAGGCCGCCGAGAGAGTAGCCCTGGTTGGCATTAGCAGCGACACGCCAGTCCGCCTGCTCCAGATATTCTTCGATGGAAGCCCCAACATCTACCAGTGTTTGGCGATCATTACGTATACGAGCATGTCGCTCCCGATAGGCGATGTAGGCCCGTGCTGTATCTATGTAATCGCAATTGATTAATATTTGCTCGGCGATATTTTGGATTTCCTCAATATCGACTGGTGTCGCTGCATCAAAGCGATGATTAATCACCTTCAAGATGCCCTGGGTTAGCCAATCAACTTCATCCTCACCAAATTCACCAGTTACTTGTCCTGCGCGTATCAACGCCGAGGTAATTCGTTGTGGGTCAAAGGCCACAGCGCGCCCATCCCGCTTTCGCACCAGAAAACTATTTAGGTTTTGAGTAGGAGATGCGTCACTGTCAATTTCTGGGGTAGAGGTGCTGGTCATGGGCTTTCCTTCACAGATTGTGCGGGAAGCTTATAAAAGAGCAAGGTAGAAGCACTTGATCTGGATCACTATATATAGTGCCTGCTGATAGCTTTTTGCACATTATATTGTATTAATTGGCTGGGGTGCCTAGCTGAAAAATATTAAGACAGTGGCAATATGGAAATGGGGGAAAGATGTGAAGACCACGAGCGGAGGTGTAACTAGCGCGTTTCGCTTACTATCTAGAATTGCCACTTCTGCAAACCCGACAATGGCTGGAACCTTTACAGCACCAAAAACCGGGGTGAGCTTAATAACCAAAGCTTGTGATTCAAGACATTTTGGGACACTCCACGGCAGATATGACCCTTATTTGCATAGATCCCTGGGAAAAACGTATCAAGGAAGCATTTAAGACTTCTTGTTTAGGATTGAAGCTGCCTGACTTTCATCAAGTACGGCGGTGAAAAGACGGCAAGGCAGGTTTCCACCTTTCCCCTGACGAAATTGGTTGATATTTTGTTTTTGTACGCCAATAAGGTTGGCCAGCTCCACATCAGTAGTGAGACCTAAACGATTTTTGATTTGATCAATTATTTCGTCAGGAGTAAGAATTTTTTTCAAAGCGGGTAAATAATATATTGACCATTGATGCGGTAAATAATATATTTACTATTAACTGGAAGCAAGGGCTTGGTACCCAGGAGAACAGGGAAGATGCCAGAGTTTATTCAGTATGGCCTACAAGAAAATGTACTAAAAACGTTAGTCGCATCTGGTCGAGTAATAGAATTCGAGTTAGAGGAAGTTAAACCGAAGAAGGCCTCCAAATCACGTTGTTTTCATCTATGGATAATAGATGCTTCCGATTCAAGTAGACTGGGCTATCTTCTTATGCTTATCGGGTTTGGAGCCAAGATTTCCCGAAGCGTTGACCGAGCAGTTGGATATGTCGAAGAGATAAGCCCAGGTAGTAGCAAATTAAAGGTAACTGGATTGATTAGATCTACTGAAGCTCAATCAAATTAAAGGGCATAGGAATATGAGGGCCAAGGTAATCACTGTGGAAACCTATTGGTAATGAGCTATACATTTTATTTGATCGCTATTCCAGCTGTTTTTTTTGCTTATTTTATTTTCTGGATGGTTTATTCTGTAATGAATAATACCATGGATGGGAAGTTGAAAAATATTGCAAATAAAATCGGTATAATGCCAGTTCAAGAGTTTTTTAACGGTATTGAAGAGAGATATATTTCGACAAAAGGGCAGCTTTTATCGCTAAGAAAAATAAATAAAACCGTTCTATCTAATCACGATGGAGGCTTTTTTAACCATTGCTATTATAACCTTGAGCACAAGGTTATATTCTATATTGATGGAGAAAAATATATATGTGAAAGGTCTGTGTTTAGCATGATTAACAATAAAGATGAAGGTCGTGCTGATCGGGCGCTTGCTATAGTTGGCGGCTCTAAAAAAGTCAAAGTTTATTATAATCCTGATAACGTTAAAGAGTCCTATGTAACTTTCAATGATATAAAGGATTGGTCTGCGATTTAATTCAGATAAAATCATTTGTAATTTTTGAGTTTTACAGTCGCTTAGAGATTAATAGATTTATGTTGCGAAAAGAATATGACAGGCCGCATGAACGTGACACTTGGTGAGTTGTTGCTACATTATCAGGATATTCACCAATACGGTAAGAAGAAGTTTAGTATAGAAGTAACTCCAAACACAAGGAGGTATAGGAATATGGTTGTATAGGTACTTTTGTTTTTAGCTTCAGTTTTAAACGGACATAAAAGGATTTAAAAAAATGATCGAAGAAAACACCAGCCCTCAACCGCATTCGTTATACGCAGAAAAGTCTGTGCTGGGTGGCCTGTTGTTAGACCCTGGCTGTATCGATACGATTGCTGAGCAACTGGGTGAAGAGGACTTTTATAACGTCAGCCACCGTAAGATCTTCGCGGCAATACGCGAGCTGGGTGATGACGGACAAATCCTGAATATCGATACCCTCGCCGAGCGGCTAGACAGCCGCGACTTGCTCAGCCAAGTGGGTGGTCCCGCCTACCTAGAAGAGTTGACTGTGAATGCTCCATTAGCAACCAATATCGTTGCCTATGCCAAAACTGTGCGCGAGCGGTCAACCTTGCGTCAGATATTATCAGCTGCTGGTGAGATAAATCATTAGAGAGGTAATGGGAAGATGATATCAATAGTCAATATCCCCCAGCTGGTGGGAAGAGGTGCTTTTGAGATAGAGCCAGTATTTGGTGAAATCCCCAACTGTATGAACAAGGGGAAGTGTCTTTGACAATAAAAACACTCTTTCCTTATGATCCAATCCGATTAGAAATCTCCTTCAAACGAATAACCTGCTGAATATAGAGTGGCAATGCAGATACCTTCCCAATAAAGTCGAAGACGTACATTAACAAGGCAACTATCAATCCATAGTTAACCAGGCCCCCATCGATTGCAGCTATGGGAGCGTAAATAAACAAAGCGACTATCCCAGTCCACAATATAAAGTAAGTACAAGTTTCTAGGTCGCTCAATTCAATATTCCACCGCATAAGGCGCCGGAAGTGGGCTTTTGCATGCTCAACATTTGGTTGTTTAAGCGCATCAACCTGATATTCCAGCTCATTATTATAAGATTCATTCAGCCGGTAATTGGTATTTCCGATTACGCAATAGATCAGGATAATCAAAGCGAGAATTGCCAGGCAAGCCAGAAAGATGTTGAGATTGATAGCGCTGATGATAATGAGTAACCCCACCATGCCAATAGTAGCGGTAATAATTTCCGGGAGGCTGTTTTCAAAAAATTCGACAATTTCAGTTAATAAACTGGAGCGCGCAGTAATAGTCGATACAGACTGTTTCTTTGCTTTTTCACGGGCTACCATTTCCGATGTAACTACCTGGTAAATATGTGCATAGATTCGTGTATCGTAAAATCTTCGAGCACTTCCCATAAGGACAGAGATAGTGCCCAAGATTGCCAATAAATAAATGCCATCATAGGACTGTTCTAATAGACTATTGATAGCCCAGCCGATGGCAAGTGGAAAAAGTAGTTCGAGGAGTGTTTCAATAACGACCAGCGATAGGGTCAGAGATACTCGCCACTTAAATCGGGTAAAAATCGAAAGTAAAGAATGTTTGTGCTTGCCTTTCGTATAATCATCATTTGTTGATTTTGAAACAGTGGTAACTGGCTGAGTCATTTAACAACGCTCTCAATGGTTAACGAGCAACGCCATTGCAAAATGTGTGAAACGCTAAATCGGCCAGCGTATCGTGATCTATGGATTCTGTATTTTTTGTTAGCCAGGATGTATAAAGCAGGCCCTCTACCAGGTTTACCACCCAGGAAGTAGGAAGTTTCTTGGACAGGCTGCCTTCAGATTTTGCGTACTCCACCAATGTCGCGATTTCACTCTCTTGTTTCTCATAGATAGCGGTGAGCTCTGGATCATCTTCATCAAAGTCTCCCAACTTCATTAAAAACTCCATTTCGGCCGACAGCGGAAAAATCGCCTTGAACATCAGGTGGACGGCTTGCAGAGCTGATTCCGCCTCGCTTTCCAAGTGTTCGGTGGCTTTATCAAATGCCTCCAGGCAGTGAATCGCAACCGCCTTAATCAGCTTTTCTCTCGTGTCATAAAGGCGGTAAAGGGTAGTGCGCCCAACTCCGGCCGCCCGGGCAATATCGCTAAAGGATGCCTCCCTATTTTTGCTCAGGAGCTCCATACCCGCTTTCATGATCGCAGTTTGTGACTTCTGAATACGTGCATCTAGGTGATCAGCCATGGAGTTATTACCTGAATTTTATGGAACACGCTTGTATCATAATCTGCTATTGGTTATGGTGCAAGTGTGTTCCATAAAATGTAAGTTGCCTAGGCATGATGAAAATGGCGGGAATCTGGTTAAAGCGGCGGGCTGCAGGTATTGTTGCCACCAGCTTGCTGGTCTTGGTGGGGCTGTGGCTTATGGCTGAGCAGCAGCCTGCAGCCATGGTGGAGAAGCCCAAAGCGTCTGGCCTTACTGTTACTGTCGTGGAGGCAGTACCGACGGATGCTCAGCTTGAAGTCAAAACAACAGGCATAACACAATCCCGCTGGGCGACTGAGGTTATCGCATCAGTGAGGGGGCGTGTCACCCATATTGCTAACCACGCAATGCCGGGCAGTCTCATTAGGAAGGGAGAAATACTGGCGTCGCTACAGGATACTTTTTACCAGGCTGAAATCCGTGCTGCTCAAGCCAGAGTGTCAGAGGCTGAACTCAACTTGGCCGAAATACTCATGCGTCAATACGTGGCAAAACGCGGGGATAAAGCGAAGTCATCATTTGGCCGACTAGAGCCGCATGTCAAAGCCGCAGAGGCAAATCGAGAAGCGGCGAGGGGAGCTCTCGCATCCTCCCAACAGAGGCTGGCTGATACACAAATTAAAGCACCTTTTGACTCGGTGGTTATTGCCGATTTAATCCATCCTGGCCAATGGATAAATGAGGGGGACTTACTCTTTCGAGTAGCAGCCAGTGACTACCTGGATGTCAAAGTTGAGCTTTCCGAGCAGACTTGGCAGCGCTTAAACGGACTTCAGCAAGGCCCCTACAAAATCACAATAGAGTCGCCTGATGGACAACAGTGGCAGGCCTCGGTCCGTTACCTAAGCCCAATTATGGATGCGGACACCCGTCAGCGCAGCCTTATGTTGCAAGTGGCTAACCCCTTTCAGCGCGAGACCCCCTTGCTTGCTGATCAGCAGGTTGATGTAGTGTTTGCAGGCAACACACAGGGCTATGTTGTCAGTGCACCAGCATCGGTTCTTACAGAAGATGGGAAAGTATGGAGCGTTTCTGAACAATCCCTACTTTTGGAAGAGATAGAGCTACTGGATATGCGGCCGGATTCGGTTCTATTTCGTTACAAGAATCGGCCCCACCAGAATCGTCAGCTTGTTCGCTTTCCTTTGACCAACTTTTTAGAAGGTCAAGCGGTTGGAGTGACTATCCACTAAGGCCTGGTTATGAAAACACTTTCACGCTGGTTCCTGGATAACCCAGTTGCCGCTAACCTTCTCATGGCGTTCATTCTGGTTGCAGGCTTGCTGACCTTTCAGAATCTGCGGGTGGAAAGCTTTCCACAAATTCCTCCTACGGAAGTCGAAATCTCCGTTGTCTACCCCGGCGGTACTGCCCGCCAAGTCGATGAGAGTATTACACAGCGTATTGAGGAAGCTATTAGTGGTGTTGCGGGAATAAAGCGCATAACCAGCCAATCAAGCAAAGGTTACGCTTCAGTGGTAGTGAAAAAAAATACTAATGTGAAGCTGGACCGTTTGATTGAAGATATTCGCAATCAAGTTGAAAGTATCGAAGGCTTTCCCGTATTGGCGGAGCGGCCGCGTATTTATCGCAGTGAATATACGAATCTTGCGGCGTTTGTCATGGTCTACGGCGGTGACAATAATGATTCGCTTCAGCAGGTATCCTCACGAGTAGAGCGAGCGCTTAAGAAACATCCTGCTATTTCCAAAGTGACAAACCTGGGGAAAAGAAAGCAACTATTGGCTATAGAGCCAGACCTCAGGAAACTTCAACGCTACGGTTTATCTCTTGAAAAGCTAACGGAACGTATTCGCCAGTGGTCAGTGGAATATCGCAGTGGTGAATTAAGAACGGCTAATGGAAATATTGTGCTGCAGGGTAGTTCCCTGGCTGACAACTTGGCGGAACTGAGGAATATCCCCATTATCATTTCACCGACGGCAAGAGTAAGGCTCAGTGATATCGCTACGGTTAAGCGAGATTATGAGCAAACCGACAGTATTGTTCGATTTCAAGGGCAACCTGCAGTCGCACTGATGGTATCCACCAGCCAAAAAGATAATCTGTTTCATATCCATGAAGCCACAAAATCAGTATTAGAATCATTAGAATCGACACTACCCAAGAACATGCATTTGGATGTAATGGCGGATATGTCCCCCTATATTTCCGAGCAATTAGACTTGCTAAGTACCAACGCCTTGCAGGGATTATTAATCGTCTTATTGCTATTGGTGCTTTTTTTAGATACGCGGCTGGCCTTTTGGGTTGCCTTAGGTATTCCCATATCCCTGGCTGGTGCGATTACATTGATGGGTTTTCCTTCCCTGGATTACAGCATCAACGATATTACTTTATTCGGTATGATTTTGGTGCTGGGAATATTGGTAGATGATGCCGTTGTGGTCGGTGAAAGTATTCATCAGGCGAGACAAAATACAACTGACACGAAAGAGGCTGCCTGGAAAGGGGTTGAAGCCGTAGCCGTGCCCACAGTTTTTGGCGTATTGACTACAATCGCGGCCTTCTCACCGATGCTATGGATTGAAAATGAGTTGGCAAAAGTCTTATCAGGATTCTCTGCTGTAGTGATATTTGCATTGATATTTTCGCTAATTGAAAGCAAATTTATATTGCCCGCGCATTTAAGCTACCCAAATACACGTACTCACACCAAATATGCAATAAATCGATGGATTGAAATCGCCAGAGAGAAATGTAACCGTTTATTAAATCAATTTTCAGATAAGATATATATTCCGCTTTTGTCAATGAGCCTGGCAAACCGGAAAACAAGCATCAGTCTATTTGCCACCTTTTTGCTGCTGGCCTATGGCGCTATGTTCAAGGGGCATATCGCCTCAGTATTCTTTCCCGAAATTCCAGGACGCTATGCCACGGTTAAAGTCACTATGCAGCATGGAGCTGCAAATACTTTAGCGGAACGTAATACCGACCAACTTGAACAGGCCATCAAGCGCACCGCAAATAGATTGCAGCAGGAGTATGGACTTCCGGAGTCACCTGTTAGCAAGTATATCGTGTCAAAGGAAGGCGCCAAGACCATAGAGTTGACAGCGGAATTAACACATGACGCCCTGGCCAGAGTAGAGAGCAACCGTTTTTTACAGGAGCTACGGCTGCAAACAGGTATTTTGGAGGGGAGCTATGCAGTGAAGTTTAGCCTTACGGAAGAACCGGCGGGCGATACTGCCATTGCGGTTTCTGCCAGCAACCGAGATCAGGCGAAACAAGTGGCTGACCGCCTCAAGGCTTTATTGGCAGAGTTACCCGGTGTGAACGATGTCTACGATGATAGCCAACTAGCCAAAAGACAGCTGAAAATTACGGTCAATGAGCGGGGAGCCAGTCTGGGAATTGACCAAAGTCATCTGGCTGCTGTGATTGGCGGTGCATTCGGCCAGATTGAGATACATCGGCTGTTGGATAAAGGGGAAGAGACATTGGTATTGGCTCGCTTACCTCAAATTCAGACTAAAACAATCGAGCAGTTAAAAGCCACTCCAATTAACCTGGGTAACAACAGCTACGTAAGCTTAGGTGAAATCGCCCAGCTGAAGTATGAGCGGGAACCGGAGGTAATTTATCGGCGAGATCGCGATGAAGTGGTCAGCATCTACTGGCGTCAGAATCGTTCTGTCAGTTCACCGGAAAAAAACTGGGAGCTGCTAAAGGAAGAGCTGGTGCCAGAACTGGAGCGCCTTTACCCGGGCGTCCAAATTAAAGCCGTTGGTGAATTTGCCGAAATAGTAGAAGTACAGGCTGGATTTAAAAAGTCCATGTTGCTGACGCTTTTACTTATCTATGTTTTGTTGGTGATACCATTAAAATCCTATTGGCAACCAGTGATTATTATGTCGGTGATTCCAATGGGTTTTGCGGGGGCAATTATTGGACACGGCCTACTGGGCTTCCCAGTAAGCTTATTATCCTTATTTGGAATGATGGCAATGACTGGGGTAGTGATTAACGACTCCCTAGTATTGATGAGCCGATTTAATCAGCTCTACGCGCAGGGTGTGCCAGTAAAAACAGCGCTACTTCAAGCTGGGAAAAGTCGCGTAAGGGCAATTTTCTTAACTACGGTGACTACTATCTGTGGGTTGCTACCCTTATTAGCCGAAACCAGCGAGCAAGCCCAATATTTAAAACCAGCGGCTATATCCTTAGTGTTCGGGGAGCTATTTGCCACACCGATTACTCTAATTCTGATCCCTTTGTTGCTTTCTTTTTCGCAGTGCAATAAGACTTTGAAAAGCGATAGCACTTCTTATCTTGAGCAAGTCTCGCTTAGGTGACTTAAGCTGATGAGTGAACGTTTAGGAGTGAGCGCCGGCTAGACGTTCATTTATTTGCTGCTAAAGCCTGCAGTACTTTTGCGGAAACAGGCGCTCGGCTGTCATCAAGAAGCAATTAGGGAGTGCTCATGCTGAATAATATCACCCATTTTTAGTAGAGCTTTATGATAGTAGAAAGCACTTCTAACGCAATTTGTATATAGGTGACAAATATCGTCAGAAAGGTGCCGATATAGGCAGGCTTTAGTTTCTTCATTTTTTTAAATGCGACACAGAAAATTATTCACGAAAAAATAAAATTCCTTTCGTATTTTCATTTCGCGACTTCACTGGAACTAATCTCTTAATCTCCACCTAACTTCAAAATCAAAAAACAAGATACTTCAGGCGTTTATGGACAAATTATTTAGCAAGAAACTATTGGTGCTGGCATTAACTGCAGCTTTGGCTGCTTGTAGCGGCGGAGGGGGCGGTTCTTCAGACTCTGAACCTGAGACACCAGCTGTGGGTGATGGTGGTAGTAATAATGGTGGTGATCAGGGTGGCGATAACCAAGGCGGTGATAGTGGTTCCGGCGATACTGGGAGCGATACGCCCCTTCCCGATAATGATCCCTCAACGGTAACGGTTGGAGATGTTTCTACTTCCGATCTGGGGTTTGCCACAATAACTGCTACAGATATCACCCTGCCTGATGCAATGGTAAACGCCCAGGAAGTTTACCAGCTTGCACACTATATTGGCCGAACAGATAGTGAGCAGGATGAGGAACACATTGATATTCCAATTCGTAGCTATACGGCAACTTGCGCTACGGATACTGATAAGCCGCGGATGTTTGTATCCACTACATTATCAGAAGGGTTAAAAGCTTCTGATCCAACATACGGTTCTGTTTACGAGCTGCAGTATAACCCTGAAACCTCAAGCTTCGATCAAACGGGTAATACCACAATCCTTAAGCAGTGCTATGAAACTCATGGTATTACTGCAAGCGCAGACTGCTCTAGAGTCGCTGTTTTATGTAACACCGAATACAAAGCAAGTGAGCGTTACGATGTTCAGAAAGACCTTGTAGAGGAGTATGGTACCACTTGGATGAAGATCGAGGACAATCTCGATGCTGTTGCTGGTACTGATAATGAGAAAAAGTACAACGATCAGATTTGGTTAATGGAGTGGGATAACAAGCCCTTATCTGAGAGACCTGATGCTTACGTAGTTAATAAAATGCACGGTGGCACTCACTTAGGTGCTCAAGAGCTACTGTATGTTGAAAATGACAGTAAAGGGCGCACGAATTATGCATTCTCGGTCACTGCACGAGTACTTGTCAGCGGCTCTCACTATTCAGCTGGACTGACTGTTATTGAGCGAGATGATTGGTCTTTGAACATGTCCGGAAGTGATAATAGGGGGTGGGACTGGGCCTGTGGACATGGGCATGTGCTTAATATCCGGGCTTTCTATAATCCTGGGAATGAAATGTTTGGAGCGCTTTGTACCAGTGACGGAAATAAATACCATCCCTCACCTGGTTTGAAAGCGATCGCTATTAAAATGGAAGATAGCGACTCTTTTGAGGGTACTTATAATCACGTAGTCCCTACTACAAGTGCGATGATCTCCAATGGGGGAGGGCACACAGTTGTTCCAGTGGATGCGAACACAAATCTCTCAGTGGTTGTTTCGCCGAAGTACATTGAAGATGAGAATATGAATATGTTCTTACAGGATGTACTTGGTATAGATACTAGTGGCGATGGCCCCTTTGATGATCAATGTGCGGCTGAAGATTATAAAAATTGCTTCTTTGCATATCTTGAAGATAACTACTATGGTGGCGATTACCCGCTGATTGCTAGGCAAGGGCTCTATTCTGGCGGCGCCTTGGATAAATCATCCTTAACTCGCGTAGGCATTGCAAAAGTTGATGGCCGAGGCGATATAGAGGGAAATGGGATCAATTGGTTGGCGGAAGATTCCGACTGCCAAATTAGTGACCCCCAGCTCGTTGACCTGAAGAACGGCCGCTACCTGTTTGGTTATGCACAGTTCCAGTGTATTTCCGATAACCTTCCCTACAATCGCAGTTACAACAAGAAAGGCGAGGCTATGCGTATGTTGGTACCTAAAGCCTACTATGTGATGGAGATTGACGCAGACCTCAATGTACTTGAAGGGCCGGTAAAACTCACTGATTATGGATGGGGTGGATTGGATGAGCCGATGTATCTAGGTAACGGCAAAGTGGCCTGGAACTATATCAAGAATCCTACCTTTGAGAATTATATCGGCGGTCAGCAAAACGTGTGGCAAGCGATTGTTTACCACTCTAAAAGTGTGAACTAATCCAACTAAACATCTTTATACGGGGGTAGGCTTTCCTACCCTCGCAATTTCTGATGCTTATAATTGCACCGCTTTAGTGAGTTTAAATTAATTAAAGGCTCAAGTCGTATCTATTCAATATGATTTTAACTTTCTACTGCAGTCTTAATATTACATCTTTCAACTACATCATAGATTTTTTTAGATAGCTCTTTAAGCATATTAATTTGAGGCCTTTCTGCATTTCTGTTGGTGAGAATGACAAGTGCAAGCCCTGTTTCAGGAGCAACATAAGCAGCCGTGTACACCCCAATATTGCCACCCCAATGGCTTAAATAGGAGCGCTTTTTGTAGTTATAGCTATTCCATGCAGCAAGTTGACTTTCCAAATGGTCTGGAATGCCACTCATGGAGCGCTCAGCAAACATCTCTTGAAGCACCTTTTGGGAGGAAATAGTCTCCCTCATAAATACACCTGAATTAGCAACCGCACCAAAGAATTTTGTCAAATCTGATACTGTTGAGCGCAACATTCCTGCCGGATATCCGGGAGTACTACTTTGTGCAACTGCGACTAGCTGGCCATCAGAAAGGGTTTGATAAGGCGTTGCGACTTCTAACCCAGACGTATCTGCTATAGTCCAGAAAGTATGATCCATTCCCAGTGGCTCAAAGAAGTTTTTCTGAGTCCAATCTTTTAAATTCAATCCAGATTGTTGTTCGGCCCATTTGCCCAACAAGTTGTAGCCCATATTGCTGTAGCTCCATTGCTCCCCAGGCGGGGATTTCAGGAAAGACTTATCTGCTGAATAATATTTGCCACTCTCTAGAAGGACATCTTCCAGCAGCTCGGAAAGCTTCATTGCTGAATCTTGCCCGGGTGTTCTGAAATCCACCTCATAATAAATACCATCCTGTATGCTGGATGTATGTGTAAGCAATTGGAGTAGGGTGATTTCCTTTGAGGGGTGATGGGGGTTCGCTAGGAGAGAGCCTGGTTCAAGGGCCACAGAACTTTCTAGTTCGAGCAAGTGCTTATCAGCAATCTCCATTACCGCCAAAGCTGTGATTGGCTTGGTTACAGAGGCTATCTGGAAAATAGTGGAGGGAGTAACCGGTGTTTTGTGTAACTTGTCAGCAAAGCCAAAACCTTCTTCATACACCAATTCTCCGTCTAACGCTGCTCCTATCGCTATTCCCGGTATATCGGCCTCAACTCTAAGAGCTTCAATATCCTTTGAAAGACCTTGTAACTGAATAGAGCAGTTTGTTTGAGCTAGCGCTCCCCAAGGCTGTAAGAAAAGAGTGAAGATGATCCATTTTGTCCGCATTGCCACCCTCCATAAATATATTTATAAACATGTTTATAAATATATTTGAAGGTTATGGTAGAATCAAGCATCAATACTCTGCTGATGAGCCCCAAATTAATTTGAAAGATGGATGAGAGTTGTCTTTTATGAGCCCTGAGAATTACTTTATTGGCAAGACTGCGGAGACTATCTCTACTCTTATCACCAAGCAGTGCGAGATAATTCTCACGAGAAATAGTGTGCAAGTTCCGGTTAAATCTTGCTCAATCATCGTGACTTTGCATCGATTGGATGGATTGTCATTGAATGAAATTGCTCGTGAGACAGACTCCTCCCCTCAGCTGATTAAGCAGAAACTTCCGAAGTTACTTAAGCTCTCACTCATTAAGCATGAAGATGACTCAAGTGATAAGCGAAGGAGGCTTTTCTTTCTGACAGATAAAGGAAAGCTGCAGGTAGAGAAAATACTTGAAACATTTCAGGAGTTAGAACGTTCATTGGATAGGCTCAATAAACATCTGGGGTTCAGCCTTTTCGAAAAGCTCGAGGAAATAAAACGGGCACTTACTGAAGTTCCACTTCATTCAGATGGCAAGCATTCTATTAAACAATAATTTGCCTTTGAGGAAGGTGAATTATGGAGTAATAACACCTTTGCTCAATAATGTTCATGGTTTATGAAGCTACTAAGAGAGTGCTGAGTAAACAATTGATAGGGGACATGAGAGATTCCAACAATACCGTGGTTCTAAGGTTCCAATTGAATAGTTCTCGATAGTGATCCTGCCTTAATGACAAGAGATGAGCATGTTTTGGGTGTGAATTTTTGAAAGGGCAAGCTTGCCGAGGCCAAACCCAGCCCCGGCATAAAGAAACCCATCAGCAGTTAACGGCGTTAACGGCCAACCCGCCCAGAGAAGTCTCTTTGTATTTGCTCTGCATATCGATACCGGTCTGGCGCATGGTTTCGATCACGCTATCTAGCGGTACGATATGGGAGCCGTCACCGCGTAGGGCCAGGCGTGCGCCGTTGATGGCTTTTACCGCGCCCATGGTGTTGCGTTCGATACAGGGGACTTGCACCAGGCCGCCGATGGGATCGCAGGTGAGGCCCAGGTTGTGCTCCATGCCAATCTCGGCAGCGTTTTCGATTTGCTGATTACTGCCCCCTTCCACGGCGGCTAGGCCTGCGGAGGCCATTGAGCAGGCTACGCCGATCTCACCCTGGCAGCCCACTTCGGCGGCGGAGATAGAGGCATTTTTCTTAAATAGCATGCCGATGGCGCCGGCAGTGAGCATAAATTTCACCACCTGCTCTTTGAGTTCTCCGTGCACTTTCGGGTCGTGTACAAATTCCACGTAATAGGCGATCACTGCGGGAATAACACCGGCGGCCCCATTGGTTGGGGCGGTAACGATACGTCCCCGAGCAGCATTTTCTTCATTGACGGCAAGCGCGAACAAACTCACCCAGTCGAGGATGGCGAGGCCGCGATTGCGCTCTTCCGCTGTTTGTTTACTCAACTCCTGATAGAGCTCGGCGGCTCGGCGGCGTACTTTCAGGCCGCCGGGCAGAATCCCTTTTTGTTGGCAGCCTCGCTCTATGGAGGCTTTCATCACTTTCCAGATATTCCACAGGCGGTCTTTGACTTCCTGCTCGCTGCGAAATGCTTTTTCGTTTTCCATGGCCAACTCGGCAATGGTCCAGTCGTGCTGATCGCAGATCTTCATCAGCTGTTCGGCACTACTGAAATCGTAAGGCAGCAGCGTGGCAATTTCTTCTTTGTGAGCGAAGTCTTCTTCTGAGAGAACAAAGCCGCCGCCGATGGAAAAATAACTGCGCTCGAATAGTAGTTCTTCGCCGCAATAGGCTTGGCAGGTCATGCCGTTGGAGTGTTGCGGTAGGAACTCTTCCATATGGAAGAGCAGGTCGCGATCGCGAACAAATTCTATTTTGTGGTCACCATTAAGTGTTAGCGCTTGTTCGCTGTGAATGGCGGCCATCTTCTCATCGATACTATCGACATTGATGGTATCGGGGGTTTGGCCAAGCAGTCCCATCAGTACCGCCATATCGGTGCCGTGGCCGATACCGGTCAGGGCCAGGGAACCGTAAAGGTGTACTTGAATGCGGTCGGTTCTTGCGAGTTGGTCGCGGTCGCGCAGGTCCTGAACAAATTGGCGGGCGGCGACCATTGGGCCCACCGTATGGGAGCTAGAGGGGCCTACGCCAATTTTAAACAGTTCAAATACGCTAATACTCATATAAATTCTCTGCGCTGGACCGCAGGCAGTCGCGGCCTTCCCTTAAGGATATAGTTGCACCATTTGGGGGCGCACTTTGCCCTACAAGGCGCAACAATCAAGATGGCAGTCGCTATTCCGTACAAAATTCTATTTGTTACGGCTTTTGCGGAATTTATGAGTTTCCAGATTGTGGCTGTGAAACAAGCTATGGCGCTTCCGCGACCAAAACAGCCCGTTTGGGCGCGGGGTGACCTTCTACTGTTTTGTCCGCTGATTGCGGATCGAGAAAGTCGGCCAGTGATTCAAAGTGCATCCAGTCGGTGCGTCGCTGTTCCTCCAGGCTGGTGATATTCAAGTCTACTGTCCTAGGATTGCGAAAACCGCACTTGCGCAGCCAACTTTCCAGGGTTGCGCAGCTCGGAAAGAACCATACGTTGCGCATTTTAGCGTAGCGGCCCTCTGGCACCAGGCAATCCCCGAGCCCGCCATCAATCACTAAAGTCTCCAGCACCAGCTGGCCACCAGGGCGCAGGGTCTCACGCAGCTCGCGCAAGTGATCCATTGGAGAGCGGCGGTGGTAGAGCACACCCATGGAGAAGGTGGTATCGAAGGCGCGCAGATTTGCGGGCAGGGCTTCGATGCCGAGTGGCAGCAGGTCTACCGGCTGTTCGTTGCCGAGATATTTTTTCAAGGCGTAAAACTGCGCGACGAATTTTGCCGAGGGATCTATGCCGATCACCCGCCGGGCCCCAGCGCCATAGGCGCGCCAGCAGTGGTAGCCGTTGCCGCAGCCAACATCCAGTACCAGTCTGTTTTCCATGGGCGCGAGGTGCGGCAGTACCCGGTCCCACTTCCAATCGGAGCGCCACTCGGTATCGACAGGCAGGCCGAATATTTCCCAGGGGCCTTTGCGCCAGGGGTGTAGTTTTCTCAGTTCCTGTTCCAGTCGCTGCAATTGCTGAGGCAAGGCGTCGCTGGCCTTGCCGATACGCACGCTATTGCTGAGCTCGATGCTGGAGGGAGCGATATTCGGTAGGGCTTCGACAGCCGCGCGCCAGTCGGGCAGGTCGCCCCAGCGATGCGGGCTCAGGTTTTCGGCTACCTGTTGAGGAAGCTGGGCCAGCCAGCTGCGCAGCTCTGGGATATGTTGCAAGCCTTGGTAGAGTTGGGTGTAGTCAATCACGGGTAGTTACTTATTGGGGCTGCCTTTGATGGCGATCAGGGAGGCAAAGTTAAAACATTGGAACCAGACATCGACGCTAGTGAAGCCGACGCTCTTGAGGCGAGAGCGGTGGGTGTCTAAGGTCTCTGGAATCAGCACATTTTCTAAAGCGGAACGTTTCTGTGCAATTTCCAGTGCGCTGTAGCCATTGGCAGCCTTGAAAGAGTGGTGTAACTCAATCATCAGTTCATTGTGGTCTTTATCGGCGAAGTCCACTTTCTCGGAAATAATCAGGATGCCGCCGGGGCGCAGCCCCTGCTGGATTTTGCGCAGGATTTCCTCGCGCTCCTCAACCGGAATAAATTGCAGGGTGAAATTCAGTACCACAACGGAGGCGTTTTCAATCGCTACGTTTTGCAGGTTGTCGCAAATGAGTTGCACGGGTACTTCACCGCTATCCGCTTCGAGTACAGTGCGCGCCTGGGATACCATCGCTTCGGAATTATCTACGGCAATGATTTCGCAGTCTGCTGCGGGAATACGGTGGCGCATGGCCAGGGTGGCGGCACACAGTGAGCTGCCCAGGTCATAACAACGGCTGCCCGCTTGGGCATAGCGTTCCGCGAGGGTGCCGATCATGGCCACAATGGTGGTGTAGCCGGGCACGGAGCGCTTGATCATGTCCGGGAAGACTTGCACCACCTGCCGATCAAATTCAAAGCCGGCCACCTGGCCCAGTGGGTTTGCGTAGATATTATCTTGTTTGCTCATCGGAACTTCGCTTAGGGATCACGGCATGGATCCAGGAGAAATGATTACTGCCGAGTACTATTTGTCTGCAAACGGGTAAAACCGGCGCCCCGGCAGCTAATACTGCCGGGGCCTGCCTCACTTACAGTTTTTCTTCTTGCAGGTTGAGCTTCGCAGCCGCTTCACTGCCCTGGGGGCCGGTGACAATCGCGGTGCTGGCTTTGGACGGTTCCAGGTAAGTGGCGCCAACGCGCTGCAGGTCTTGCAAAGTAACTTCGGTCACCCGCTTGCGGAACTGCTGGCGTACTTCGTGGCTGCGTCCATAGAGGCCTGAGTGGAAATTCTTTTTGGCTTCACCGGCGGGTGAGCCGGGTTTATCCAGGCCGCCAATCACACCGAGGATGGACTCCTCCACTTGCTCTTCTTTGTGCTTGCCTTCGGCCAGCCACTGCAGGGAGGCATCGAAGTCCTCTAGGGTTTCTCCCATACGCGGATCGCGATAAGAGTAAAAGCGGAACACCCCGATATTGCTGTCGTGCCCGGCACCACCACCGTAGGCGCCGCCCTGTTCGCGAATCGTGCGGTGCAGGAAGCCATTGCGCAGGAAACCGCTCAATACGGACAGCGGCGCGGCATCCGGGTGCGACATGGGTACGGTGGCGTAGGCTTTGGAGCAGAAATTCACCTGGCTGTTGGCCACCCAGAGCTCCTGTACCCGTCTGCGCTCGAAAGGCGCGTCCGGATTGGCCGCAGCCGTGCTGGATGAAGAGATAAGTGGTGCCAGTGCCTGGCTGAAGTCACTGAGTTTTTCCTCTTCGCCAATCAGCAAGAACTGGCGCGGGGCGGCGAGTATTTTGTTGTGGATTGCCTGGAAGTGCGCAGAAAGTTGCTGCAGGCCATCTTTCTCATCGAGCCCTTTGACCATGGCTCTCAGGTTGCGCAGGCCAAGCAGTCCTCCGCTGGCGTGGCTCTCCCAGGCTGCGCGATTATAACCGGCACTTGCCGCCGCCATGGCGAGAGCATGGCCGTTGCCGACAACACCCTGTTCGCGGCGCGCCAGGGTCTGTTGCAATAACTCTTTGATACGGGCGTGCTCATCGAAGCGCACCTGCGCCATGGTGGCCTGCATCAACTCGGTGAGTTCACCCTGGTTTCGAGAGAGTGCCTTGCCGGAGAGAATAAAGTGGCCGGACAAGTGATCGAGGTTGTCGATGGCGGTGCGGCTGCTGGTGAAACCGTGCAGGGCACCGGCGACACGGGTCTGCCACTGCTGGACTTCCAGGTAGTCTTTATCGGCGAGGCCAACCTCACTCAATACCTGGCAGTAGTAGGGCAGTAGCGCCTTTTCTTCTTCGCTAAATTCGGGCAGGGCGCATACCATTTGTTGGTAAACCAGACCATTGGTGCCAGCACTGTAGCGGGTGAGTTTTTGTTCGCCGATCTCAGTGATTTCACCCTCGACATCCGGCATTTCTGCGGGAATATCTTCTACCCCCACTTTAGGCAGGATGGAGGCATCATCTTCGCGATTCTGGCGGTCCGTGAGGGCCTTGGCAGTTTCGACAATCTGGGCTTTTTCCTGCTCGCTAAGGCGCGCTTTGATCTGTGCCAGCTGCGCCTTTTCCGCCTGCTCTTTACGCCCGGCTAGTTTATCGTCTGGGCTCATCACCAGGCGCACGCGGTGCTGGTTTTCCAGTAGGAGTTCGCGCGCTTTATTGGCGATAAACATCGGGTCTTTGATCTGATCGCGCAATTTTTCCAGAGTAGCGTCGATATTCAGTAGGCCAACCGCATCACCGCGGTGAGTGGCGCCGGTAAGCGCGGTGAGGATCAGTTGCAGCCCGTAAGGGTAGCCGTCACCACCGATTTCGCGCTGTTGCAGTTCCAGTTGGTGCAGACTGGCAGCTACTTGCTCGTAGGGGATGCCTTTCTCGGCGACTTCTTCTAATACGGCGAGCACTTGTTTTTCCAGCTCGTCGGCGCGCTCGCGCTCGCTGCCTTCAATGCCACAGACAAATACCAGCTCCCGCTGGGAATCGTCCAGCCCGATAAGGGGGGAGGGGGAGGTGCCGAGGTCAGTGGTCTCGAGCAATTTCATCAGTGGGGAGGCGCTGTTATCTAACAGCACGCCGGCGAGCAGATGTGCAGTGAGTGCCTCTTCCAGATCGGTAACGTCGCCGAGTAGCCAGCTCAGAACGATATGGGTTTTTTCTTCCAGTGCTTCACCACTAAGCGGGTAGTGCTCTTCCACCTTGAGCGGGGCGTGATAGCGGTCTTCGCGGCCCACTTCGATCGTCTTGTCCAGCTTCTCAAATTTGTGCAGCGCTTTTTCTTCGAAAGCTGCCTGGTGTTCGGCGGCGGAAATATCGCCGAAGGTCATAAAAATGGCGTTGCTGGGGTGGTAGTGACTGCGGTAGAAATCTACCAATTCCTCATAACTGAGTTTGGGGATATCTGTGGGCTCGCCACCGGAGTTGAAGTGGTAAGTCGTGGTGGGGAACAGATATTTACTCAGGGTGTGCCAAAGCTGCGAGCTGACCGAGCTCATGGCGCCCTTCATCTCATTGAACACCACGCCTTTGTAAACCAGCTCACTGCTGGTGTTTTCGGTTTCGGCGAATTCCAGGCGGTGCCCCTCCTGGGCAAAATCCAGCGGGTCCAGTGTGGCGAAAAATACCGCATCCAGGTAGACATCGAGAAGGTTATTGAAATCCTTGCGATTCTGGCTGGCAAAGGGGTAGGCGGTCCAGTCCGAGCTGGTGAAGGCATTCATAAAGGTGTTGAGTGAACGCCGAATCATCATAAAGAAAGGGTCGCGCACCGGGTATTTGTCACTGCCGCACAGTGCGGTGTGCTCAAGAATATGGGCCACACCGGTGGAATCGTGAGGCACAGTGCGCAGTGCCACCAGGAAAACATTTTCCGCGTTGTCTGCGGCAATGTGCAGGTGTTGGGCACCGGTGGTGGTGTGGCGGTATTCCTCGACACGTACGCCGAGGGAATCGATATCTGCGCTGGTAACCAGTTCAAATGCAGGATGTGAGTTGTTCAAAAGACAGCTCCCTGGAGTTATAGAAAATTTTCTGGCCGGCCTCTGCTGCCGGCGAAAGGGCGCTATTCTACCGCTTGCACACACCGGAAAGACAGTGTTGACAAGGATGTCAGCAAGGCGAAGACTTCACCTACCGAAGCCCCGGCATAAATGTAGACGAACAGGGAGATAGAGGTTGTCCTGGTTGGATATCGCCAGCGTCACTGGCTTTTTAATCACATGGGTCGGTTACACCGTCTTTGCACGCAAGAAAGCCAAAGAGACTTGGTGTCTCACATCATCATTGCAGTGGTACCGGGTTGAGTGGATGCTGCGCATGCTCGATCGGGATATGCGCATGGCAGATACCGCAATCCTCAGTAACCTGGAGCGGGTGATTGGTTTTTTTGCCTCCACTAGTATTCTGATTTTGGCGGGCCTGGTGACGGCCTTGACGGCGAACAAAGCTGCCATCGAAGTGCTCACCAGCTTGCCTTTTGCCGAGCCCACCACGGTTGAGCAGTTCGAACTGAAAGTGATGCTGCTTATCCTGATTTTTATTTTCGCCTTTTTCAATTTCACCTGGTCCCTGCGCCAATACTCGTTTGCCAATGTGTTGATTGGAGCCGCACCTCCGCCGGAAGCGGGTGAACTGTCGGAGGATGAGCGCCTTCGTTTTGCTATCAGCACCGCTAAGGTGATCGACCACGCCGGGCACAGTTATAACTACGGCCTGCGCTCCTATTACTTTTCCATGTCGGTGCTGGGCTGGTTTATCCATCCGCTGCTGTTTATTGCCGGTTACCTTTTTGTGGTTTGTGTCTTGTATCGGCGCGAGTTTATGTCCCGCGCGCTCAACTCGATTTTGGCGGCACGGGAGGGCGGCCTGGAGCGCCAGCAGAGGAAGAAGTTCAGTGGAAAATAGTGAAATTGTGGCGGCCTTTGACAAGGTAGCCAAGCTGCGGGGCTGGGAGCAACTACATACGGCAAAGAACCTGGGGGTGGCACTTTCGGTAGAGGTGGCTGAGTTGAATCGGCATTTTCAATGGCGCGAAGACACGGATATTCATTCGCTGATGCAAAGTGAGAATGCTAAAGAAGTTGCTACAGAGCTGGCGGATATCCAGATGTACCTGTGTAAGTTGGCAGAGGTGCTGGGGGTGAATATGGATTTAGCGCTGCGCGATAAGATTGCGGAAAACGAGCGCCGCGCGAGAGAAGTTGTAAATGGTGGGGCTCCATGAGTGAGGCAGGTTTCAGTGACAGGAACTTTGACGACCTGGCACATCGATTTCGCGATCGTATTTATGGCGGCCTCAAGGGGGATATCCGTCTGGCGGTGTTGAATCGGGATTTAGCTGCGATCGTCAGCCGGGAGTCGCGCACCTTAAAAATCGTGGATGCAGGTGGTGGCCAGGGGCACTTTGCCATGGACCTGGCGGCTGCGGGGCATCAGGTGTACTTGGCAGATATTTCGGCGCAAATGCTGGAGCACGCTGCCGCTGAAGTTGAGGCGAGACATTTACAAAAGCGGGTAACCCTTTTGCATAAGCCCCTACAGGCGTTGGCGCAGATGAAAGCGTTGCAGGGCGCGGACCTTGTGATTTGCCATGCAGTGCTTGAATGGCTGGAGGAGCCACGCTTGGCCTTACAGCAGCTACACCGTTTGCTCAAGCCGGGTGGCCATTTGTCCCTCACTTTTTACAATCGGCGCGCGCTGGAATTTCGCTTGTTGCAGCGTGGCAGTTTTCGCCAGCTGGAGCGCAATATCGATGAAGACTATTGGGGTGGGCACCCCGGGAGCCTGACACCACAAAACCCACTGCTATTGGAGTGGGTGAGTGATTGGCTGCAGGAGGCCGGTTTTGAGGTGATCTGCCACAGCGGTATTCGTTGCTTTCACGATTTTATGACGCCTGCTATTCGTGACAAGTTACCCGCTGCGGCAATCGTACAAAAAGAAATGGAGTATTCTCAGACCGATCCTTATCGCCAGTTGGCGCGCTATGTTCACCTCTTGTGTCGTGTACCAGAATAACCTTGCCCTGATAAAGAGTTGCGATCAGAGCGTATTCAGCAGCAGTTCTTTGGCGGCATTTACTCGTGAGGCTAGATAGTCGTTGCCGCCGCGATCCGGGTGTAGTTTTTGAATAAGCTTGCGGTGAGCGCCGATAATTTCATCGCGTCCGGCATTGGCGCCAACGCCTAGAATTCGTCGCGCTTCGTGTTCACTCAGAGGCGGCCCTTGGTCGGCCTGGGCGGCTTTTTGTTCCTGATGGGGTTCCTGTTCTTGTTGTTGGCTTTGATTTTGTCGATTGCGCGCATAACGCTCGAACAAGGGGGCCAGCCAGGGCATTAAACGAGTGAGTTGATTGAGCAGGCGACCCAGCACCGGTAGGATCAGCAGAACCATGGCACCGACCCAGTGCAGCCTTCCGCTGACGGCTAGTAACACTACGATGACTGCTGCACCCAGTAGGGTGATAAAGAAAATCTGCTTGCGCCTATCGCCTTTAGAGCTGGACTTGATTTTCTGCCAGGCATACCAGATGCCGAGTAAGATCAGTATTAGAAGAATTAAACGTGCCAATGGCGGCTCCTTAGGTTCTGCACTTGCCAAGTTTGTGCCCAGGGCTTAAATATCTTTTCGATCCCATGGATTGTCAGGTTAACATGGCTCGCCTCAAGCCTTTCCAATCTCTGGGCGGAATGAGGGCTTGAGGCTATCCTGTTTGAAGAAAATTTCAGCACTTGAGATAACAGTATGCAATACGACAAATTCCAGATCCCGGATGCGGATCAGATTTTGCCCGGCCGACCACAGCCGATGGAAATCACCGGTATCCATCATGTCAACGGCAACTCAATCCAGGAGCCATTCCCCGAAGGCATGGAAGTCGCAATTTTTGGCATGGGATGTTTCTGGGGTGCGGAGAAACAGTTTTGGGACATTGACGGTGTCTATGCTACTGCGGTGGGTTACTCGGATGGTGCCACCGAGAATCCAAATTACGATGAGGTATGTAGTGGGCGTACCGGGCATGCCGAAGTCGTTAAGGTAGTGTTTGACCCCAACAAGGTCAGCTACTCGGAATTACTAAAAACTTTTTGGGATATGCATGATCCCACCCAGGGAATGCGCCAGGGCAATGATATCGGTTCCCAATACCGCTCCTGTATTTTCTGCACTCACGAGGGGCAAAAGAAAGAAGCGGAAGCGAGTAAAGAAGCGGTGCAAGCAGCCTTGAACGAAAAGCAGCGTGGTGAGATTACTACCGAAATCAGCATGGCCCAGCCATTTTATTACGCCGAGGAATACCACCAGCAGTATATGGCGAAAAATAAAGAGGCCATCTGCCCAATATTGCGCAACCCTATGTACGATTGAGTCAGATCCGTTCGGCCAGAGGGGCGGTAACCACCGCCCCTTAATCCTGCCTGCCCAATAATCTCATTTTATTTCTTGCTCAGCTTTTTCATGGTCTGTCATGTCAGCTCATGGTGCGTTTATTGGGAGCACTGCTTTCCGCTTTATTTTCCTTGCCGTTGATGCGCGCACCAGTCACTCCAGCTGCCGGGATAGAGCAGGGAGTCCCGGCGTCCGGCAAGTTGTTGGGCAAAATAGTTCACACAAGCTGTCACCCCGGAGCCGCAGTAATTCAGAATAGGTCGTCCATCGGAGCGAGCGTCCCATAGTGCTTGGAGTGCCTCAGTTGACTTCACTTTACCCTCATCATCGGTCATTTCGCGCCAGGGTTGGTTAATCGCACTGGGAATATGGCCGGTAATAGGGTCTATGGGTTCGTGTTTTCCGGCGAAGCGATCCTTATCGCGGGCATCGATCAGCTGCCAGGGTGCATTGCCCAGGGAGGCCTTGAGGGTTTCGTAGTGCACCAGCAGGTTATCTTTGGGGTTTGCTTTGAAATTACCCTCTGCTGTGGTGGTGGGTTCACGGGTCTCTAGCGATAGGCCGGCATCGAGCCAAGCCCGCAGGCCCCCATTGAGAACCTTAATATTGGTGTGGCCAAAGAAGAAAAACAGGAACCAAGCCCGTGCGGCAAAGCCCAGGCGATTATCATCGTAGATAACGACTGGCGTCTCGGCGTTGATCCCCAGTTTGCGAGCGAACTGTTGGAACTGAGCGCTGTTGGGCATAGGATGGCGCCCACCTAATTGATGGGTAGGGGCCGACAAGTCCCTATGCAGGCTGGCATAGTGGGCTCCGGGAATATGCCCCGCTGCATACGCCAGGGCGCCACTCTCCTTATCGGCGAGGTCATAGCGACAATCCAGAATCCCTACGGTTTTGTTAGCGATTAATTCCTGTAAGTCTTCCACCTCAATAAGCGAAGCGCTGCGAACTCTGTCCATGCTGTTTCCTGCTGTCGTTCAAAGACACCAATTGATTAAGGGCTGCTTTCTGGGGCCTGTACTCCGCTGGAAGGAGCCTCTGTCTGTTCATCTTGGTTCTGCCCCTGCTGTTCATCCTGGATCTGATCGGCCAGTTCCTGCTTGCGGCAGGTTTGGGTGGGCTCGGTCTGGTCGCTTGTGGGGTTATCGAGAAAGCGCGCTGCCGCTTTTTCGGCACAGCTGCTGGCGGAAATAATATCGTGTGCCAATTGAGGGAAGAGCAGCCACTGATGATTGGGTAGTGCCTTGCGAGCTACATCCACGTCTTCTGCCGATAAAACGGGATCGAGCCCGCCGTGTAACACCATAACCGGTGCGGGAGTGGCGATGGGTTGTGATTCCAGCAGTGGTGCGGCGGGGATTGCCCAGATACGGCATTGTAACTGCAGCAGCTTCAGGTCTGAGCGTACGGCACCGCCGAGAATGCCAGTGTCCTCGGCGCTCTCGCGGGCCTCGTCGAAATCGACAAAGGGGGCTTCCTCATAGCAGAAATGGCTAACTCCGGCGGCATCGCCGAAGTAGGGGTCCAATACGATCTCCATAAAGTGCCCTATGGCCTTTTGCGCGGGCTTCAGACCTTCATCGCTACTGTTTTCCAGGCCCTCAATGAGTTTTGGTAATTCACTGTAAAAGTTCTCGTTGTATAGGGCCTGGAACAGTACCCGCAGCAAACGTTGGCCAGTGAGTACAAAGGGATAGGGCTGGTTGGAATAGCGGTGTTTGATGGAGATCGTGCGCGGCTCTTCATCCAGGGTTTGCACCAGATTTTCCAGGCGGCGGCGCAAGTCTGGGTAGCGGCTGTTGCATTTCGCATCTTCAATACAGTGCTTGAGGCCGCGCTCGTAAGCTGCCAGTGAATCTTGTGCCAACTGTTGGGTGTAGACAATATTAGGAAAGACGGCGCTGTTGAGTACCAAGGCGCGGGTTGAATCGGGAAAATCCCGCGCATAGGTGAGGGCATAGCGAGAGGAGTAGGAAACGCCGTAGAGGTCGAGTTTATCGATTTTTAACCGCTTGCGTAGTTCATCTACATCCCGCGCAATCACCGAGCTGTTGTATTGCGCCATATCTGCGCCCTTGCTCAGGCGGCTATAGCAGCGCTCCATACTGAAGGCGAAGACTCGTGCTTCTTCTTCCGGGGAGAGATTGCGCTGGAAAGCTGTCTGCGCATCTTCGATAAATTCGCTGCAGGTAAGGCGCGGCCTTGCCATGCCGGTGCCGCGCGGATCTATCACAATCAGATCGCGCCCATCCTCTACAGTCATGGCGGCGTAATTCAGCCACAGCCAATCGCTGGCGTTTTCCGGTTCCAGGCCCATGCTGGCACCGGGGCCACCAGCCCCGAGATGCAGTAGCGGGGCCTTATTTGGCGCTGGATTCTTGGCGCGAAAGCGTATAACCGGGAAACGGATTTTGCGCCTTTCTGGATGGGCGTAATCCTCCGGTACTTCCATCATGAAGCACTGAGTGGCGGGCCAGCTGTCGTCTGTTTTGAACCAGCAGGATCTGGAGTATAGGTGGGTATAACTTCTGGGCTTTTTCGCTGCGGGGGAAGTTGTCCCCTGTTCAGACCGATCACAGGCACTCATCAGCAGGCCGATCAAAATGATGGAGGCGGTCAGTGGGCGGAAGTTTCGCACTAAGAGTATTCCTGTGAGCCGAAAAAGTTCTGGGTTTTGTAAATTGAGCCGCTCAATGATTGCCAAATCGGGCAATGGGAGCGGATAGATTCCATCGCAAGGCCGCTAAGCGAATTGACAAGGTCACCACTACAGCGATGGCAATCACCAGATCCCCCGGCAACTTGCCACTGGCATCCAAGGCAACTAATACAGCGGCGCCGGTAAGAGCTGCTGTGGCATAGATCTCCCGGCGCAAGAGCAATGGGATATCGCCGGAAAGTACATCGCGAATTACTCCTCCGAAGGTGGCGGTCATCATGCCCATTACGATCGCAATAGTGGCGGAATAGCCAAGTTCTAAACCTTTCTGCGTGCCGATTACTACAAACACCGAGAGGCCGATAGCGTCTGCCACCATCAGCAGGCGCATGGGTACCTGTAGATAGCGTATCAGGTAAAAACTAATTACACCGGTCGCGACAGCAATCCACAAATAGTAGGTGTCCTGCAGCCAAAATACGGGGATATTGAGGATGATGTCCCGGATGGTGCCCCCTCCCGTAGAGGTAACACAGGCGAGTACTACTGCGCCAAATAAATCCATCTGCTTGTGACCTGCAGCGAGTACGCCACTAAAGGCAAAGACTGCGATACCGATCATATCGAACCAATGCAGCAGCTCATCCATATCATCATTACATCCTGGAATTGGCGGGCAGGGGAGAATAGCACTTCTATTTAAGCAAAGGGAATCGTCTACTTTGCCGCTGGAGAGAAGTGTGAGGTCGAGCAGAGTGGGGCATTAGAGCAATTCCGTTAGTGGTTGCTATGTTTGGCAAAGCGGTGAGTTGATTTCTTCCGTTCCAAAAATTTTTACCCCCCTATAAACGCTAAAAAAGAGAGCCTGCTGAAGTGGCAGCGAAACGGCAGAAGCACAGGATGGATAACTCTTAAATGGATAACTCTTAACATGCCAATTCATAGCATTTTAAAAGCGCTGGCTTGTGTATTCATCATTGGTATGGCCTATCCGATTGTTAAGTTGGCACTCAGTGATGTTCCCCCTTTGATGCTCACGGCGATGAGATATGCCTTGGCGTCTATTCCATTTGTTTGGTTTTTCCCTTTTCCGAAAACCTCAGTATGGAATGTTGTCCTGATCGGCGTATTTTTACAGCTTCTCACTACGGGACTGGTTTATTTGGCGATGCGCAATGATGCGCAGGCAGGAATTGCCTCGCTGCTGGTGCAGTCACAAGTGATTTTCACCTTAATTTTCAGTATCTGCTTTTTTGCGGAAAAAATAAGTTGGCAGCAGCTTGTGGGCCTGTTGATAGCAGCTGCTGGCTTTACATTGTTTTTCATTGATGCCGATAAGGGAGGGGCCACAACACAGAAAGGGTTTTTGCTCTTGATGGGCTCGGGTATGGCTTGGGCCATTGCTAATCTGGCTTTGAAAAGAATGCGGGGAGTAAATTTATTCCATCTGATGGTCTGGGCATCGCTGGTGCCGCCAATTCCTCTATTCGTATTGTCCTATTTCTTGGAAACTCGAAAGCCCGTTCAGCATTTACTGGAGGCCTCGCCAATAGCCTGGGGTGCGATCCTCTATCAAAGCCTATTCCTTACGTTACTCGCTTATGTTTGGTGGGGGGATTTGATTAGGCGTTATTCAGCTGCTTTTGTTGCCCCCTTTGGACTGCTGGTCCCGGTATTTGGCTTGATGGGGTCTTGGGTGATTTTAGGCGAATCGATGGATGCCATGGAGTGGGGTGCATCTCTATTGGTTTTTATCGGAATTGCTTTTTGTGTGATTAATGTGCAGGCGATAGAGGCACAGGCCAGGCAATAGCAGTGCGCTAAAAGGGAGAGAAGTTACTGCGAGCGCGCCACCCGCGTATGCCGCGGGTGGCGCCCGGTGAGGCGTTAGACGAACGCTTGTAGGCCGGTTTGGGCACGGCCCAGAATCAGGGCGTGAACATCGTGGGTGCCCTCGTAGGTATTTACCGCTTCCAGGTTCATCACATGGCGAATCACGTGGAACTCGTCGGAGATACCATTGCCGCCGTGCATATCGCGGGAAACGCGGGCGATATCCAGGGCCTTGCCGCAGTTATTGCGTTTCACTAGGGAGATCATGGTGGGGTCGAACTGCTTGTTCTCATCCATGATGCGGCCAACGCGCAGGGAAGCCTGCAGACCCAGGGTGATTTCGGTTTGCATGTCGGCCAGCTTCTTCTGGAACAGCTGGGTTTGAGCCAGTGGGCGGTTGAACTGCTTGCGGTCCAGGCCGTACTGGCGCGCTGCGTGCCAGCAGAACTCACCGGCACCCATGGCGCCCCAGGAAATACCGTAGCGGGCGCGATTCAGACAGCCGAAGGGGCCGCGCAGTCCGCCAATTTCGGGGAACTTGTTTTCTTCGGGTACGAAGACATTGTCCATCACGATCTCGCCGGTGATGGAGGCGCGCAGGGAGAACTTGCCCTCAATCTTCGGCGCGCTCAGGCCTTCCATACCCTTCTCTAGTACGAAACCGCGAATGATGTCTTCGTCATCTTTGGCCCAAACCACGAATACATCGGCAATGGGGCTGTTGGTGATCCACATCTTGGCGCCGCTGATACGGTAGCCGCCGTCTACTTTTTTGGCGCGGGTTTTCATACCGCCGGGATCGGAACCTGCATCCGGCTCGGTCAGACCAAAACAGCCAACCCACTCACCGCTGGCCAGTTTGGGCAGGTACTTCTGCTTCTGCTCTTCGCTGCCGTAGGCGTAGATCGGGTGCATTACCAGGCTGGATTGCACGCTCATTGCTGAGCGGTAGCCAGAGTCCACCCGCTCGACTTCGCGGGCTACCAGGCCGTAGGAAACGTAGTTGAGACCGGCACAGCCGTAGCCTTCGATGGTGGAGCCCAGCAGGCCCAGCTCGCCCATTTCGCTCATGATTTCACGGTCGAAAATCTCGTGGCGGTTGGCCTCCAAGACCCTCGGCATCAGCTTGTTCTGACAGTATTCGCGTGCGGCATCGCGCACCATGCGTTCTTCGTCGGTCAACTGCTGGTCCAGCAGCAGGATGTCGTCCCAGTGGGCGAGTGGCTGATGTTTACTCATGGCTAGTCTCTTCTACTTCTTCCGTTATTAATCGGCACCGGGGTTTGTCGCCAATCCGGCAAAAAGTTGCCGAATCTTGAAAGGGACATTGGCAAGCATCCCGCGGCAAAACCCAGTGACCATTCAGTTTATTGTGGCGCATCATACCTAAGTAGCTGCGATGGGGCACTCCTAACGGCAGCAAAATTTAGACTGGTTTGAGCATGGCTGTGTAAACAAGGGTAAAACGCCTTGCGAGCAATTTTTGTCGGAAGATAATGGGCGCAATAATTCTCTGTTTTTCCTGTTTTTAAATACTTTTCCGGTGATTTTTCTTGGGCTTTTACCGTGTTTTGGCAATTTGTGTTCCACTGCTGGCCAGCTGTTCCTCTCAGCCCCTTGAGACTGTCGAGCCGCAGGATATTTTGTCTCTGCCGCAGACATTCAGCGCCTCGGGTACTGAGGCAGCCGATGTCCGGTGGTGGCGAGGGTTTGAAGATCCACAGCTCGACCAGCTGATAGAACTGTCTCTGCGGGATAATCCCAGCTTGCAGGCCAGCTATTGGCGCCTGCGCCAAGCTGCGGCGGCGGCCCGTGGAGCCCGTTCAGGGCTGTTCCCCCGAGTGACTGCCCAAATAGAAAATACCGAGCAGCGCTACTCCTCTGGGGAATTTACCGACCCTTCCAACGAGGGTAACAGCTGGAGTACCCGTATCGCTGCCAGTTATGAGCTGGATCTCTGGGGACGCGTGCGCGCTGGAGCCAGCGCGGCTGAGGCAGGGCTTCAGGCCCAGCAGCAAAATCTACAGACCGCCGCTCTGAGCCTCGCGGCGGAAGTCTCCTCAACCTGGTTGCAGCTGTGCGAACAGTGGGGTCAGCACAACTTGCTGCTGCAGCAGCTGGAAATTAATCGGAAGTCTCTCAGGGTGCTGGAGTCGCGTTTTGCACGCGGGGTCAGCGACGCCGCCGATGTGCTGCAGCAGCGCCAGTTGGTGCAGCGCTCTGAGCAGGAGCTGGAACAGACAGGCGCCGATATTGAAGTGCTCAAGGTGCAACTGGCCACTTTACTGGGCGTCAATCTGGATCAGTTGACTGGATATATCCACAAAGAGGCGAGCCTACCGTTTTTGCCGGCCCTGCCTGATACAGGCGTCCCATCGCAACTGTTGCTACGGCGCCCAGATGTACGGGAAGCCCAGCGCAAGCTGGTACAGGATTACCACCTGGCGGATCAGGCTTGGGCGGATAGGCTGCCCGTACTGAGTCTATCCGCTGTGGCCAGTAACGGTACCAGCCTCATCAGTGATATTACCGAGAACTGGCTATTGGCTATCGCCGCCTCCCTGGAAGGGGTGATCTTCGATGGCGGTGCGCTCAGTTCCGCACGGCAGCAACAGGATGCGGCTTTGCAGGAACGTTGGGCGCTATATCGAGAAACCGTGAACCAGGCACTGTCAGAAGTCGAGCAGGCCCTGATTCGCGAAGGTGCCTTGAATCGGGAACTCGAACACCTGCGAGAACGAAAGCGTTTATCCGACCTGATCGTGCAGCGGCGCAACCGTGCCTATACACGCGGTGCTGTCGATTTTCTCAATCTGCTGACGGCTACCACCGAACAGCAGAGCCTGGTTCGTGAAGTGTTGTCTGCCGAACGCCAGCTGCTGCAAAACCGAGTCACCTTATATCGCGCACTGTCCGGGGGACTGCCGCAGCAAGACCTGCCCGAACCGGAGCCCGCAGACCTGGAGTTGTACTTGGAGGGAAATAGTTGATGTTAAAGAAGTTCAATCCGCGCTCGCTCATACCCGTGGCTTTACTGGTGTTGGCAGCTGTGATTGCCGCCTGGATGCTGCGGGAGAAACCCACAGTCTCTCGCGGTGAGCGCAAGATGCCACCGCCGGCTGTGGATGTGGCGGTGGCGGAGCAAGGGAGTTTCCCCATGACTTTAAGCGCCCTGGGAAAAGTGACTGCGCGCGAATTGGCGGAGTTGCAGCCTTTGGTAGACGGACAGGTGGAATGGCTCGACTACGATCTGGGGCCGGGCGCGGTTCTACCCAAAGGTAAAGTGCTGCTGCGTATTGATTCTGAACCCTACCAATTGGCCCTGAAATCCGCTCAGAGCACCCTCGCTGGCCGGCGTGCGGAGTTACAGCAGGAGTTGGGGCAGCAGCAGGTGGCACAGGAAGAGTACGAACTGCTTGGCACTGCTCTGGGAGAAGCCGACCGTGCACTGGTATTGCGTGAACCCCAGAAAGCTGCGGCCGAAGCAGCCGTGCAGTCGGCGGAGGTCGAGGTGGCTCTGGCGCAGCGTAATCTGCGCCTGACCGAAGTGCGTGCCCCTTTTGACGCATTAGTGGTGGCGCGTAATGTGGATGTGGGGGATCGAGTATCCCCCGGGATTAATCTCTACAGTTTGGCCAGCGCTAGCCGCTTCCAGATTGCTGTTGAGGTACCTGCTAGCCAATTACACCGTCTGGATAGTGGCGATGTGGAAGTCCGCATTTATGGCAGTCAGTGGCCCGCCGGTAGTTTCCGCCAGGGAGAGTTTGTTCGGGTGATACCGGTGCTTGAGGAGCAGGGGCGGCTGGCACGCGTACTGGTGGAATTGAAAGATCCTCTCTCTGTATTGGACCCCTCTCAGCCGCAGCTTTTGCTGAATGATTTGGCCAGGGTGGAAATTGTCTCACGGGCTGAGGAAGCGCTGGTGCGAATCCCCCTTACGGCCCTGCAAGATGACAACCTGGTTTGGGTGGTACGCGACAATCGTACCAGTATTCAGCCGGTTGAGGTTGCCTATACCAGCGGCGATTTTGCAGTGCTCGATAAGGGGCTAAACGGTGGCGAAACCCTGGTTACGACTCGTCTGATCACCGTTACCGAAGGTATGCCGGTACAGATTGCGGCAGGCCCCCGTTCGGTAAAGGAACTGCCCGCCGATGCTGCTGCTTCAGCCAGTGAGGCCCCGGGTGCCGGAGCGCGACGCCGTGAAACTGGGGGTGACAATGACTGAAGGCAAAAAAAGTGATGCGACTATTGATACCCGCCAGGGCGCTATCGCCTGGATGGCGCGCAACCATGTAACCGCCAACCTATTAATGCTGGTCCTGATTGTGGGCGGGCTGGTTTTCTCCCTGGTGGTGAAGAAAGAGGTTTTTCCTGAGTTCAGTCTGGATAGGGTGACGGTTTCCATTTCTTATCCCGGCGCCAGCCCGGAAGAGGTGGAGCGTGGTGTATTGGTGGCCGCTGAACAGGCGGTACAGGGTATTGTCGGCATTAAAGAGATGCGTGGTGCGGCCAACGAGGGCAGCGCCTCACTGATTCTGGAGCTAGAGGGCGATGCGGATGCCAATCTGGTTTTTCAGAATATTCAGCAGGCCATTGATTCGGTGACCACCTTCCCCAGTGACATTGAGCGCCCACAGGTGAGTCTGGCCGAGCGCAAGCGCGACGTATTGGACCTGGTCCTGCATGGCAATCTGGATGATCGCAGTTTGCGCGCCCTGGCCATGCAGGTGTACGACAAACTGGAGGCGCACAGCGGTATCACCCAGTTGGAGGCCCAGGGCGTTCGAGATCTGGAAGTGGCCGTTGAGATACGCCGCGACGATTTGCGGCGCTATGGCCTGACTCTGACAGAAGTTGCCCAGGTGGTAAAAAACGCGGCGGTGGATATTCCCTCCGGCAGTGTTAAATCCAATGCCGGCGAAATCCTGGTTCGGGTTACCGAGCGGCGTGATTGGGCGCGCGAGTTCGGCAATGTGGTGGTGACCCGTGGCAGTGGCGGCGGCCCGGTGTATCTGCGTGATATCGCCAATATCAGCGATGCCCTTGAGGACGAGGCGCGCAATATGGTGTTTAACGGGGAGCCCGCCGTCAGTATCAAAATCTACCGCGTAGGTGAGCAGACACCGATGAGTGTCAGCGAGGCGGCGCGGGAAGTGATCGAAGAGGTCAGAGCCAGCCTGCCGCCAGGAGTGACGCTGACCATTCGCGATGACGACTCGGAGATCTTTAAAGAGCGCCTCTCTCTGCTATTGAAGAACGGATTTATCGGCCTGCTGCTGGTATTTGTGGTGCTAGGTGCCTTCCTGGAGTTGCGTCTGGCATTTTGGGTGACCCTTGGTATTCCCACCAGTTTCCTCGGTTCACTGCTGTTTCTGCCTGGGCTGGATATCTCAATCAGCATGGTGAGTATGTTCGCCTTTATTATCGCCCTGGGTATTGTGGTGGATGATGCCATTATCGCGGGGGAAAATATTCACGAATGGCGGCAGAAAGGTTATAGCAATTTAGAGGCGGCTATTGCCGGTGCTCGCCAGGTAGCGGTACCACTGACCTTTGCCATCCTCACCAATATCGTCGCCTTCATTCCTTTAATGGAACTGCCCGGGTTTATGGGCAAGATTTTTGGCGTAATTCCTTTCGTGGTGGGTTCGGTATTTATCATCTCCTGGGTGGAGGCGCTGTTTATTTTGCCGGCGCACCTGGCCCATTCACGTCGGGGTTATAAGAGTCGGCGGGCCCGCCGTTTCGCCGCTCGACAAAAATTGTTGGCTCGTGGTCTGGACCGTTTTGTACAGAGGCGTTTCCGGCCCTTCTTAAATCTTTGTGTAGCGCACCGCTACAGCACCATTGCCATCGCTATTGCCATCTTGTTGGTGATGGCGGGCTATGCGGCCAGTGGGCGTATGGGCTTCACCTTAATGCCGCGAGTGGAGCGGGATTCCGGACGCTTCGCGGTAACTTTCCCTACCGGTACCCCTCAACAGCAGTTGGAGAAAGCCAGGGCGCAGATTATTGATGCGGCCGATAGAGTGCTCGAACAATATGATCGGGATCAGGTTTTCCTCGGTAGTCGTGGCCTGATCGGGGATGATGCGATTCAGGTGGATGCCTATTTTGTTGCGGCGGATCAGCGCAGTTTTTCTACCGGGGAGTTTGTACGTCAGTGGCGAAGGGAGGTAGGGCCGATAGCCGGTTCTCTCAGCGCAATTACTGCATCCGATCGCGGTGGGCCTGGTGCCGGTTCCTCTCTCACTGTAGAGCTTCGCCACACGGATACGGACATACTGGAACAGGCCGCATTACGCTTGGCTGGTGAGCTGGAGAAATTCCCCAGTGTCAGCGACATCGATGCGGGTATTTCTCTCGGTAAAACCCAGCTCGACTTGACCCTGACGGAAACGGCCAAAAGCTTGGGCGTTTCTGCGGAGGAAATTGGCCGCCAGCTGCGTGCCTCCCTCTATGGGGCTGAAGCCTTGCGCCAACAGCGCGGGCGCGACCAGGTGAAGGTGATGGTGCGCCTGCCGGAAACTGAGCGGGTTACGATGGACGATATACACAATATGATGATCCGCGCCGGCAATGGCCAGTGGTTGCCACTTCTCGACCTGGTCGAAATTGAGCAGGGGCGGGCCTACGCCAAGATCAACCGTCGCGAAGGGCGTAGGGTGACTACGGTTACTGCCAATGTGGAGCCCAGCGATCAGGCGGCACTGGTGATTAACGAGCTGAATATCAGTGTGATGCCGCAACTGAAAGCGGAATTTCCCGGCCTTGGTATCTCCTATGAGGGACGTCAGGCGGATGAGCGTGAGGGACTCGCCTCATTGGGGATGACATTTATGCTGGCGATGGCGGTGCTCTACCTGTTGCTGGCGATTCCTCTGAAGAGTTATATACAGCCGTTAATTGTGATGATTGCCATTCCCTTCGGTGTGATCGGCGCACTGCTCGGCCATTTGGGGATGGGCTATGGCCTCAGTATGGTGAGCCTGCTGGGTATGGTGGCGCTCGCCGGGGTGGTTATTAACGATACCCTGGTGATGATCGAATACAGCAACCGCTTGCGCAATGAGGGTGCTGATCTGGAAACTGCAATTAAGCGCGCAGCGGCGCGCCGTTTTCGCCCAATTGTGCTGACTACGGTCACCACTTTCTGCGGCCTGATGCCGATGATTTTTGAAACTTCGGTGCAGGCGCGCTTTATGATTCCGATGGCGATTTCCCTCGGCTACGGAATTCTCGCAGCTACAGCTATTTCTCTTTTGTTGGTTCCCTGCCTTTACCTGATGTTCGGAAAGGATATTCCCTTACTGCTGGAGAAGGCGAAAGTAGCGATTAAATCCCTAGTCAGGCCTGCGCAGGTTTAATCCCTGCGCAGTTCGTCTTTGGTGGCGATAGGGTTGGGAAAATTCATCACCACGATATAAGAGGACACCAGGAAGGTCAGGATGGCGGTGGCCTGTATCAGGTGCGAGGCTTCGCTGCCGATTAAGTTCTGGCTAAAGGCGAGTAGGGCGATCAGTAGGGAGAATTCACTGATTTGCCCCAGGCGGAAGCCGATGTCCCAGGCCAATATTTTAAGTTCGCTGTGGCCGCCAAGTAGATAGCGGAATACCACTGGCTTGGCTAGCAGCACCACCACGGCAGTTACCAGTGCAGGAACCAGAATTTCCGGTAGCATTGACAGTTTGAACTGGGCGCCAAGGCTGAAGAAAAACAGGATCAAAAAGAAATCCCGTAGTGGTTTCAAATTGAGGGCTATGTACTGGGAAATCCGGCTGGCGGCGAGGGTGATGCCGGCGATAAATGCGCCGATCTCCCGTGACAGCCCCAGCGTTTCTGCCAGTTCCGCCATGCCCATGCACCAGCCCAGCGCCATCAAAAATACATACTCGTGAAAGCGGTCGAAACGGCTAAACAGTGGCAGCAACAGGTATTTCACCACTACCCAGGCAAACGCTACTAATAAGGGCAGGGCTCCGAAAGATAGGGCTACTTGTCCCAGGTGCATATCCCCACTGCTGTCACTGAGCAGAATCATCAAGCAGACGATGGCGACAAAATCCTGAAACAGTAACAGGCCCACCATCAACTCCCCCAGCTTCTTGTGGTGTAGTACCGTGGTAGGCAATAACTTGATACCGATAATGGTGCTGGAAAACATCAAGGCCATACCGATCACCCAGCTCTCCATGGTGGTAAAGCCAAACAGCTGACCGATAGAAAAACCAATACCCAGGAAGATGGCGCAACTGATAATGCCAACAAAAGTGGCTTTGCGCAGCACCGAGACCAATGCCTGGGGCTGCATATCCAGCCCCAGCAGGAACAGCAGGAAAATGATGCCCACGTTGGACATATCTGAGAGCAGGCGCAGATTATCGATGACCGCAAGCCCAGATGGTCCCAGCAGTACACCCAGGGCGATATAGGCGACTAATAAGGGTTGGCGGCCGAAGAGTGCCAGGGTGGCGACTATCGCGGCGCCACTAAAAATGAGAAAAAAGGATTGGAAGAGGGAGCTGTCCGCCACAAGTCATCCTTGAAAGTGAGCGAGGTCTCATCATTATCCACAGATGGGCGAACAGCTAAACCCTTATCACTCCTGGTTTTCTGAGGGAATGGGCAGCTCAGTAGTGCTTTTGATCTGCTCCAGGGCGAAATTCGAAATGATATCGCTGATGCCTACGTGCCTGATCAACTCCTTGTAAAAGCGGTCATAGGCAGAAATATCGCTCACTACCACCCGCAGCAGGTAGTCGTAGTCCCCGGCCATTCGGTAACAATCCACCACCTCCGGTAGTTGTCCTACATGCTTTGAGAAGGCTTCTGCCCACTCCGGGGTATGCTGGTCGGTTTTAACCTGGGCGAACACCGAAACTGGCAGGCCCAGAATTTCCGCATTGAGCAGGGCGACCTTGCGGCGGATGATGCCGCTTTTTTCCAGCTTCTGCACCCGGCGCCAGCAAGGGGTCTTTGTGAGTCCCACACGCTCCGCCAGCTCCTCAATAGAAAGGCTGACGTCCGATTGCAGAATAGCGAGCAGATGTCTATCAATCGCGTCAAGTGAGGACATAGTGCTACAGCGCTCCCTTGGCCTAGGGTCTTGTGTCCCTGTATCGAAGTAGAAGCCCTCACTGGCATTGCCCTGGCGGTGGTTTGATGTTCTGGGTGGTTAGAAGGCTGGCAGGTAGTTTGCCTCTTCCTTTTCCACCTGACGTAACGATAGGCTCATGGGAATTGCGCCGGTAGTGGAATTTTCCCCAAGTGCAACTTCAATGAGAGCACTTTGTGCAAATAGGAAGTGGATGCGGGTATTGAAAGGATATGGGAGAGAGAGTGCCGGGCGCTGTGGTAGCGCCCGGCAGATAACTTTTAGGCGGCATTCTTCGGCGGGAAGCGGGGCTCGAACAAACCAAGTTCAATGGCTTCGCGCACCATGGCCATCAGGTCAATTTCGGTAAGCTCCTGCAGCTGCTGCAAATTGTTCAGTACATAATAAACCGGCTGCACAATATCGATACGATAAGGCGTGCGCAGTGCGTCGATGGCGCTGAAGTCGAAGCGCTCTGGTTCATTACTCAGTGCATAGAGGGTTTCCTTGGGAGAGGAAAGAATACCGCCTCCGTAAATACGCAGGCCGTCTTCGGTGCTGAGCAGACCGAACTCCACGGTGAACCAGTAGAGTCTCGCCAGATAAGCACGCTCTTTAGGGGAGGCTTTTAGACCTAACTGGCCATATTTCTCGGTAAAGTTGGCGAAGGCCGGGTTGGTCAGCATGGCGCAGTGGCCAAAAATTTCGTGGAAGATATCCGGTTCCTGTAGGTAGTCGAATTCCTCAGGGGTGCGAATAAAAGTGGCAACAGGGAATTTGCGATCGGCGAGCAGGCCAAAAAAGGTTTCAAAGCCGATCAGAGCGGGTACACGTGCCACTTCCCAGCCAGTCTCCCGGCGCAGTACAGAGGAGATTTCCTCAAGCTGGGGGATGCGATCGCGGGGCAGGTCGAGCAGCTCAAGGCCGTGCATATACTCATCACAAGCGCGACCGGGCAATACCTCCAGCTGGCGCTCTATCAGGCGCTGCCAGGTTTGATGTTCCAGCTCGGTGTACTCAATAAAGCCCTCGGCGTTGGGCTCTCGGGCCACGTACTGGGTGCTCTTCTTGGCTGCTTCTTTTTTCATGATTTTGTCTCCTGCGGCCTGCCAGTCTCTCCAAGTGTTGAAGGCTAGTGGCCCTGCCGCTGAATCCTTGTTGTTATGTGTCACCTCTATTTTTAGTCAGAGGCCTGCCTTTAGGGGAGGCTTAGCGTGGAGGTATTGCGCCCTCCAATACAAACCTCTTACACTTTTTGTAAAGAAAACTTTACAGGTGGGCTGGTGAGAGTCGAAATAACCTGCGCTAATCGTGTCGGTATTTTGCATGAAATTATGCAAATATTTGGCGAATATCGGATTAATGTAACCTCTGGGGAGCTGGGGGGGGACAGTGGAGACAAGGTCTACCTGTTGGCGCCGGGTATGCTCACGACCCAGTACCAGGCTATTGAGAAGTCTCTCTACCGGGTTCCCGGTGTCCAAAGGGTCAGGCGCATCTCGTTGCTACCCTTGGAACGGCGATATTTTGAACTGGATACCCTCTTACAGCATGTGACCGATCCAGTGCTCAGCGTGGACCATGCCGGCCGGGTTATTGCCGCTAACGTTGCTGCTGCGCGCGCCTTCGGGGTCAGTCTCGATCGGGTACCGGGTTTACAGTTACAGCGTTTTCTACCGTTGATGCAAGTGGCCGAGTTGCTGAGAGATTTTGCGGTGCCCCGTTTTGGGCTCCCAGTTGTGGTGCGGGGTCAGAACTTCCGAGTGGACTGGTCACCGATAGCCTTAGATAACACTGGTGATGTGGACTCTTTGGCCGGTGCCGTGTTGCGTATGCAACCTGCGGAGAAAAGTGAGTTTGCTGCAGGACTTCCACGCCCTGTGGCGCTGTGGGATTTTGATTTACGCCGGGAGACTTGCCTGCAACTGCAGGACCTCTCTGAATTGAATTCTCCTTTGCTGGTTTGTGGCGAGGCGGGGACCGGTAAAACTACTTTTGCCTGTGCGGTGCATTATTTATCACCCGCTGCTGCCCGTGCAGATTGCCACCGTATTGTGCCCCAGAATGGGAAAATGGAAATCCCCAGGCATCTGCGCTCAACTGGAACCTTAATTTTGGAGGATCTTCATCAGCTGGATGGCGAGGCCCAGCTGACAATCGCCCGCCGTTTGCGCGGCCTGCCACCTTCAATACGCTTAGTGGCCACTTGTTCCGAGCCTCGGTCATTGGTGCCGGCTCTAGCTCAGCACTTTAGTGCGCTCTCCTTGGTCTTGCCTCCTTTGCGCAATATGCGACCGGCGCTACCACGATTTGCTGAAACGCTCTTGCGACAGGAGTTCCCCGATCAGGAGGCGCCTGTTTTGGCGTTGGAGGTGCTCGAACTGATTCGCCGTCATGACTGGCCGCAAAACTTCAATGGTTTACGTGACTACCTGGCAGCTGCCCTGGGCAGCTGTAAACGTCGTGGCGCCAGCACAATAGATATTGAGGACCTTCCGGACTTAACCGTGCCGGCGAGTTTACCCTGGCGGGAATGGGGCAGGGGGCTCAGCTACAAAGAGATGATGGAGCAGCTGGAGCGATCATTACTCAGTGAATTGTTGGTGGGGCGCTCCTCTACTAGAGAGCTAGCCAAGGAGTTGGGCATTTCCCATACCGCTGTGGCCAACAAGCTGCGTAAATACGGCCTGTCGGCCCACAAAAAATAGGCGAGTTCAGCGTTCAATACGCCCCAACAGCATATCCTTAAACATCACAAAGTCCCCCATAAAACTATAAAAGGGGTACTTAAAAGTGGCAGGACGATTGTGTTCAAAAAAGAAATGCCCAATCCAGGCAAAACCATAACCAGCCAGCGGTGTAGCGGCAAACCACAGCATATTGCCTGTGCTGATCGCTGCGATCACGGAGGCAAATACGAGGCTGGTACCAATAAAGTGCAATCGTCGGCAGGTTAGATTGCTGTGCTCTTGCAGGTAGAATGGGTAAAAGTCGCGGAAAGATTCGAATTTTTGGGCTTCTATAGCAGCCATGCTATGCCTCCTTATTTTTATTGCTCCCGCAGTGTAAGGCCAATTCAATAGTCTTCCAAGCTGGGCGCATATCGGGAATATCTGTTAGTCTGCCGCAAAAATTTTCGGGGATGCACCCCGTATTAGTGAAACGAGGAAGTTATGGCAGGACCGCTCGCGCATCTCAAAGTACTCGATCTCAGTCGTATTCTTGCAGGCCCCTGGGCCGGACAGGTTTTCGCCGATTTTGGCGCCGAAGTGATTAAGGTGGAGCGCCCTGAGCGCGGTGATGACACTCGTCACTGGGGCCCTCCCTACCTCAAAGACGCCGAGGGCAATGACACCGCCGATGCTGCGTATTACCTGAGCGCCAACCGCGGCAAGAAATCGGTCACTGTAGATATCACCACGGAAGCCGGCCAGGACTTGATTAAACAACTGGCTGCCCGCTGCGATATTCTTCTGGAGAACTACAAGGTAGGTGGCCTAAAAAAATACGGCCTGGATTATGACGCTATCAAGGCTATTAATCCTGGAGTGATTTATTGTTCCATTACCGGCTTCGGTCAAACCGGCCCCTATAAAAACCGCGCCGGCTACGATGCCATGATTCAGGGGATGGGCGGATTGATGAGTATCACTGGTGTGCCCGAAGGGCAGCCAGGTGCCGGGCCGCAAAAAGTGGGGGTGGCCGTTGCCGACCTGATGACGGGCATGTATGCGGTTTCCTCGGTGCTCGCCGCTGTAGTGCACCGCCAGCAGACGGGAGTGGGGCAGCATATCGATCTGGCCCTGCTGGATACCCAGGTGTCCTGGCTTGCTAATCAGGCCCAGAACTACCTCACCTCGGGTAAAAGTCCCGAGCGCCAGGGCACAGGCCACCCCAATATCGTGCCTTACCAGGCTGTGCCCTCGCAAGACGGCTATTTTATGTTGGCGGTTGGCAACGACGACCAGTTCAAGCGTTTTTGTAAGATCGCGGGTATAGAACAGCTTGCAGAAAATCCCGCTTATGTCAGTAATTCCTCACGGGTAATAGCCCGCGATGAGCTGATCCCTCAAATTGAGAATGCCACCCGCAAGCAGAACTCTGCCTGGTGGTTGGAAAAACTCAGCGAAGCCCATGTGCCTTGCGGACCGATCAATACTCTCGAAGAGGTCTTTGCCGATCCACAGGTGCAAGCGCGAGGTATGGTGGTGGAGCAGGATCACCCGCAAGCCGGCAAAGTAAAAACTGTTCGCAACCCGGTACTCTTTTCCGAATCTGCCCTCGATTACCAGCAGGCTCCACCGGTATTGGGTGAGCACACTGAAGAAGTACTGCGCGAGTTACTGGGAAAAGATGAGCAGCAAATTAACCAACTGCGCCGCAACGGCGTCGTGTAGTTAATACCCGGGCCCGGCAAACATTTTTTGCCGGGCTTAAATCACAATATCGAGTCAGATTTAACTGGGGAGGCAAGGAAGCCCTACTTTTAAGACATGCTGTGAATAGATCGCGATAGGCTCGTAAACGGGTTATCTTTTGCCTATATTTTATAAAGGAAATAGCACAGGGAAGCGTTATGCAATTGGACCATTTCAATATTACTGCACCTTGGAGTCAACTGCTGCAGGTGCGGGACTTCTATACAAATGTTCTTGGTCTTATAGAGGGAGAGCGACCAAACCTTAAAAACAACGGATTTTGGCTCTACGGTAATGGCAAACCGATTATCCATCTCATGGAGGGAGAAGTCTCTGAGCAACA
Organism: Microbulbifer mixtoriginis (SeqCode); assembly: GCF_052466765.1. Classification (NCBI taxonomy): domain Bacteria; kingdom Pseudomonadati; phylum Pseudomonadota; class Gammaproteobacteria; order Cellvibrionales; family Microbulbiferaceae; genus Microbulbifer; species Microbulbifer mixtoriginis (SeqCode). The sequence continues at coordinate 280,351 of NZ_CP174289.1, read as the reverse complement.
AGCTAAAAAGCCCTATTTGGACCATATGGCTTTCCTTACCGAGGATCTTCAACCGATAAAACAACAGTTGGATTCGATGGGTGTTGCCAGCGAGCAAAGGGATGTACCTGGCCGTAATCTAAGGCAGTTGGTATTTTTTGATCCGGTGGGGATCAAGGTGGAAGTGAATGCGTTGGTTTAGATGGTTAAAGACCCCCCAAAAGGCTTTATGGTGCTGATCTGAGATGTTTAATCTGACTTTGGAAGAGCTTATCAGTAGTTATCATCAGTCGGCTGGGAGCAACAGGTTTGTCAACGTTGTTGTCGTTCAGCATGATCAATTGGTAATTTATAGAGATGTTGGTTTTAGACTTTTCCATTTCTGGATAAAGAGTATAGATATGGAAGTGACTTTGAAGGAGTATTGTAAAATAAATCCAGCAAAGCCACTCATTTCCACTTTTAGAGTATTAGGGTTTAACTAAAACTATTGGTGGTTGCGGTAAGCTTCCTCGAGCAGATGCTGGAGGGGGAATTCCGCAGTGGGGAATTCGTTGCCGCGCTCGTCTTTTGCGAGTACATGAATGAAGTGTTCTTCCCCTTCAGGACCAGAAGTTGTAGATATGTTGAGTTTGTATGGCGCAGCAAATTTAGCTTCATTGTTAGCCATAGGGATCGGGATATATAGCTTTGCTTCCCCGTTTCCAAACCATAGTGAATCAATAACGATGACACTCTCATGGTTGTTGTTTGGGTTCGCCGCTATCTTGTCGTTTAGTGATAATCTGAGCCTGTTCCCGTCGAGAGTAAGAATTTTAATATCAGTGACTTTTCCTGGGGTTACATCAACCAATCGACCTCCGACATGAAATAATGGTTGTCCTTGGTTTCCTGGTTGATTTGCACCGATAAAACTCTCTGCTTCAGATACAAAGCCGTCAATGTAAATATTCTGATCGCTAGAATTTTGAAAATCTACACCATGCACTTCAATGTTGAGTTGGCGGTATACCCAGGTGTTGCCAACTGTGGCCCGGTGTAATCCATCAGTGGAGTTGAAATTCCTTACGGATAATTTGGACGCATTGGGGAAGTTTACATCTAGCGAGGTTATCACAGCGGGAGATGAAGGATCTGTCTGATCAATGATCAGTGTTGCAGAGTTGGCTCCATTTAAGTCGAGGCCTGGATACTGTAATGAAGCATTAGATGAAGTAATATCTTGAATTTCGTATTTGAAGGTTTTTGCTTGTGCTTCAAAGGCAATGAAGGCTGCAGAAATAGCTGCTGTTACTAAGGCATATTTAGGAAACATATCAATCTACTGCTTAATAATTGTATTTTTTCACCAAGTGATGCTGAAGGTCTAAATAGTGAGGTTATTGGCCTGCCCACTTGATGTGTTAAATGTCACACTTTGAAATAGTGTCTCTTGAAAAAAAGAGCCTTAAATCTTGAAGTGTGAAATAAGTTGTAAGAATTTTCAGTTTTTTCAGGCGATTGATCGCTTGAGGTAAAATATCTGAATTAATTTATCCCTCCATGATTAAAATTATCCAATAATTTATGGAGAGCTTACAGTACGGTTTTAAATAAGTAAATAAAGCTGGTTTCAAGGTGTACACTGTATTTGGTACTGTAATTCCATATTTGTTAGTCTTTTGCTCTTTTAAGGTTCAATTATGATTAGATGAGCTTGAGTGAATATGCTTCGTTATTTTGGCAGAGTAGAAACGTGTATGAATATTCATGTGAGTGAGTTTGCTTTTACGGTGAGTGGGTTTAGGTAGGGCCTAGCAATGTGGCTACGATGAGCCCCGTCCGTGTTGGCTCGCTTTTGGGTTTACGCTGTTTCGATGGACCTTCCATTACTCAGAGAGGCTTTGAAGAAATGGCCGAGATGGATCCAGTTAGAATGTTAAAAGTTGGCGCACCTGGCTACCCAGAAGTTGATTTTTAAATCACTGGCGGCGTTATTACTTTGGCATGGTAAGTAGCTAAGATTTTTCTTTGCAACTGTTATATCACCAACAATCTTTTTCATGTTTGGTATAGATGCCTATAAAAAATCGTCAAAACCATATATGTAGGGTTAGTCCACGCTACTAGTATCTTGATACCCTCTATGCCCTTCACAGGTAAGGCAATCCTACTTCCAATCACTTCTCATTCGCACATTTACCACTTCATCTGTACTATATCCGCGTTAAAAACAGCATGCAGTGTGACTGAGTCAATAATTCAGTTCACGCTGTCAGGATTGATAAGGAAAATAATGATGAAGCGTATTCCTGAGCCATTCCGGATTAAGATGGTTGAGCCGATCAAAATGACCACTCTGGACGATAGAGAGAAGGCTCTGGCGGAAGCTGGTTTGAACCCTTTCTTGCTGCGCAGTGATGATGTCTATATTGATCTGCTAACAGATTCTGGCACTGGGGCCATGAGCGATAACCAGTGGGCCGGTTTGATGTTGGGGGATGAGTCTTACGCAGGTAGCCGCAACTATTACAACTTGTGCCAAGCAGTGGAGCACTTTTTTGGTTATAAATTAACCGTTCCCGCCCACCAGGGCCGTGGTGCTGAACAGATCCTGTTTCCCGCTCTGATTGAGCGTATGCGCCAGGTACGTGGCGGTACTACACCAGTCTTTATCTCCAACTATCACTTCGATACCACCGCGGGCCATATTGAGTTGAATGGTGGTAAAGCGGTTAATGTGTTGGACAAGCGGGCCTTTGATACCTTAACGGCTTATGACTGGAAAGGTAATTTTGACCTGGATCTTTTGGTCGAGACCATTAAGGAACATGGGGCGAATAATATTTGTGCAATTATCACCACGGTAACTTGCAATAGCTCGGGTGGCCAGCCAGTTTCCATGGCGAATATGCGCGCAGTATATGAGATTGCCGCGAAATACGATATTCCAGTAGTGATCGATTCGGCACGTTACTGTGAGAACGCCTACTTTATCAAGCAGCGCGAAGAAGGTTATCAGGACAAGTCGATCCTGGAGATTATTCGCGAGATGTATAAATACGGCGATATGCTGACCATGTCTGCCAAGAAAGATCCGATGGTGAATATTGGTGGCCTATGTTGTATCCGTGATCATGAGGAGCTTTTCCAGGCGGTGCGTACCCGCTGCGTACCTATGGAGGGCTTTGTAACCTACGGGGGCATGGCGGGGCGTGATATGGAAGCATTGGCGCGGGGTCTTTATGAGGCCGCCGATGAAAATTTCCTGCAATACCGCATCAGCCAAGTAGCCTACTTAGGTGAGCGTTTGCGCGAGGGTGGGGTGCCCATTCAGTCTCCAACAGGTGGCCATGCGGTGTTTGTCGATGCGGCTAAGATTCTGCCGCATATCCCACCAGAGCAATTCCCCGCACAAGTTTTAACTAACGCGCTGTATCTGGAAGCGGGTATCCGTGCGGTGGAAATTGGCTCCTTATTGTTGGGGCGTGACCCGGAAACCGGTGAACAGAAGAAGGCGGATTTGGAATTGATGCGCCTGACGATTCCGCGTCGTGTATATACCAATGATCATATGGACTATATCGCTGATGCGATTATAGAGCTGCAGAATCGAGCACATGAATTGAAAGGGCTGACCTTTGAATATGAGCCGCCAGTGTTGCGACACTTTACGGCTAGATTTAAGTCTCTGTAAGTAATGGATAGCTCAGGAAATTTCTTTTAGTTTTTTCTGCTGGGTCATTTACCTCCCTAAAAGGGCCCTTCGTGGGCCTTTTTTTGTTTTTGTCTGAAGTTCTGATCTGCTACCACGCGCTGGCTTTTTCTTTCCCTGTCCGTTGGGGATAAATGTACCCAGGTGCTAAAGGCTGCTCTCCAGTTTTCTAATGAGCCAAGGGCCCCTGGAGTGACGGGGCAGTCTGGCAGTACTTTTTGTGTGAGTGCCTCGGAGAGCCTCTTTATTTTGTGACTTGTTAGTCTGTTTTTCATCTTGTGTTCCCGGTAAATATCCAATTTAATTAATCATGTGATTAATTAAATTGGATATCAAGTTGACTAACACCACACCCAGTCGTGGCCGTGGACGGCCCAGGGACCCGGAGCGTGAAAGGCAGGTACGCGAGTCCCTGATGCTATCTGCCCATAGACTTCTTCGTGAGAAAGCGTTTCGTGATATCTCAATTCGCGAGATCGCTCAGGGTGCTGGGGTAAATTCCGCCATGATCAGCTATCACTTTGACGGTAAAGAAGGGCTGATTATCGAGGTTATACGCGGTCAGTTTATGCAGAGTGGCCCGGCATTTCTCACTATGAGTTTGGGGGATAAGGAGCCCAGTCTAGAAACCCTGAGGGATGCAATGGCTCGTATTATCCGCCTTTATATCCGTGAGCCCTGGATACCCCGCTTTATTGTGGGGGAGGTGGCCTCCAAGCCTGGTCGAATGCGCGATTTATTCACCGATAGACTGGCATCTGTACTGGGCCCTATGTTGCGGGAGCTCTTACAAGCACTTCAATGCGCCGGCCACCTACGTCCAGATTTAGATATTAATCTTATGCCGATTTCTTTCGTCAGTTTGGTTGCATTCCCCTTTATTGCGGGGGATCCCTTCAAGGAGATTTTCTCTTTTAGGCTGGATGAAGAAACCAGCGATAAGTGGATTGACCACACCGTTAAGTTGCTGCTCCATGGAGTGGCCAACAACGCTATAGCCGAGTAACAGTCGAATATTGGGAGATTGGTGGTGATGAAAAAGGTCCAGCTACAGAAACTGATGAATCGCCGCCTGGCGCTTCCTATTCTTGTTGCCGTTGGTATTTCTCTTTCAATGGCATTGGTCATGAGTAAGAGCCCGCCCAACCACGATGTGCAGGATGCACTGATCACCCCGGTAAATGTTGTGTTGGTGCAAGAGCTGCCGCTACGTGCCCAAGCAGTAGCTTACGGTGAAGTGAAACCCAGCACCTTTCTTGAAGCCAATGCTGAGGTAAGTGGTCGGATAGTCTACACGGCGCCGGAGTTAGAGAGTGGAAATATTATTCCTGCCGGCACCCTGGTATTGAAAGTTGATGACACTAGCTACCAATTAGCCTTGGCGCGGGCTGAAAGTGATTTGGCAGCTAACCGTGCTAATTTGCAGGAGCTCAAGGTGGAGGAGGTCAATAGCCAGCGCTCTTTGGAGATTGCCGAACGTACGTTGAAGCTGGGTGAGAAAGAATTAGAGCGCAAGCAAACGTTAGTGGCCAAGGGCACGGTTTCTCGCTCAAGTGTGGATGTCGAAGAGCAAAATGTGCTGCGCCTGCGTCAGGAAGTGCAAAACCAAACCAGTCAGCTCTCCTTATTTCCAACGCGCCGCAAGGTAATCGAGGCCCAGATTGCGCGCTCTGAGGCTCAAGTGCGGGATAGTAAATACAGTCTGGAGCGTACCCAGGTAACCTTACCCTTCGATGCGCGTATTGGTGAGGTCCATGTAGAGGAAAATCAATATGTGGCAGGCAATGCGCGCTTATTCGATGCCAGTGGTCTGGATCAGGTGGAAATTGCCGCTGAGCTTCCCATGCTTCATGTGGCGCCACTGTTGCGTAATCTCAGGCCAGGCAGTGACCTTGTGCCAGCGCCAGAAGAGCTTCCCAAAATACTATTGGGCTTGGAGGCGCGCATCACTCTGGTTGGTGGGCCTGGAGACAATGAGTGGAAGGGCCAGGTCGTACGTCTGGGAGGGGCCCTCGATAGTACCAGTCGTACGCTTTCAGTAGTGGTTGCCGTAGACGATCCCTATGGCGAAGCCCTCGCCGGAAAAAAGCCGCCGCTATTTCGAGGCATGTATGCTCGTGTGGAATTAATAGCACCCTCCGCTCCAGCTCTAGCCATTCCCCGCCGCGCCTTGCATGAGGGTAGGGTGTATCTGGTGGAGGATGGCAAGTTACGCCTGCGGCAAGTGCAGGTGGATTACCATCAGGGGGATACTACGGTGATTCGTGCAGGCTTGTTTCCCGGTGAGCAGGTTATTGTCACCGATGTGATACCGGCGATTGATGGCATGGACGTGTCTGTGAGCAGCGGCCAGCAGGCCGTGGTGGTGAATACTGGAGGTACACTGCAGTGATTCGTTTTTTTGCCGCACACCCCACCGCAGCGAACCTGTTAATGGTTGCACTCATGTTGAGCGGACTGTTTGTCCTACCCAGTATGAAGCGCGAAACCATGCCGGAAATCGATAAATTCGAAGTGCAGGTTTCCGTCCCCTATGCCGGTGCTGCCGCTGCTGAGGTCGAAGACAGTATTTGCCTTCCTTTGGAGGAGGCCACTGACGGTATCAGCTTTATTGATGAACGCCTGTGTGAAGCTAAGGATAATCTCGGGCTGATGACCCTGAAAATGCAGGAAGCTGGAGATATGAACCAGTTTGTTGCGGATGTGGAGTCTGCGGTTGATAGCATTGATTCGCTGCCAGCAGAGAGCGAGCGCCCGGTAGTCAAGGAAATGGGGCGCACTCAAGGCGTTGTAAGTATTGCTATCAGTGCCGATCTGCCATTGCCACAATTGAATCAATTGGCGGAACACTATCGCCGCGAATTACTGCGTGACCCAGCCATCCCTATAGTGCGTATCTCGGGCTTCTCAGATCATCAGCTGCAGATCGAAATATCCGATTACAACCTGCGCCAGTACGGGCTCAGTGTGATGGAGTTGGCCAATATTATTGATCAGCAAGCCATTGATATGCCTGCCGGCAAGGTATCCACACCTGATCGTGAATATCAGCTGCGTTTTACTGAAGAGCGCCGTAACGTAGAAGAGTTGGAAAATCTTGTAGTCCTTAAAGGCGAAGATGGTGCCGAAGTGCGCCTTGGCGATATCGCGGAAATTTATGATGGCTTTGAGCTGGCGGAGGACAAGATTATTTTCGATGGTCATCGCGCAGCCTTGCTCAATGTAGAAAAAAACAGTGTGGATGATAGCCTGCGTGTACTGGAAGCTGTGCGTGCTTTTGTCGATCGTGAAAGTGCGAAGTTGCCCGAGGGGATCAAGCTAACCCTTACCCAAGACAGCGCCTCCATCGTTGCCGATCGATTGCAAATGATTATCTCCAATGCCTGGCAGGGCCTGATTCTAGTTGCCCTAGCGCTGTATCTTTTCTTTAGTGGTCGCTATGTATTCTGGGTGGTGATGGGACTGCCGGTATCCTTTCTAGGCTCCTTTGCCCTGATCACCGCCATGGGCGTATCCATCAATATGATCAGCTTGGTAGGTTTACTAATTGCTATCGGTATTTTGATGGACGATGCCATAGTACTTTCAGAAAGTATTGCCAGCGAACATCGCGATGGTCGCTCCCCGTTAGAGGCTGTAGTGAATGGGACCAAGCGCGTTGCCCGTGGAGTCCTGTCTTCTTTTGCAACCACAGTGATGGTATTTGGTGGGCTGATCTTTATTAAAGGGGATATGGGGCAGGTGCTTAAAGTGCTGCCGATTGTCCTGATTTCAGTATTAATTGTTAGCTTGTTAGAAGCCTTCTTAATTTTGCCTGCACACTTGCGCCATGCGCTTGAACACAAAAGCCGAACACCCGCTTGGAAGAAGGCTTTTGCCAAACGCTTTGAAGGCTGGCGTGAGAGTGTGGGGCGTGCGGCAGATTGGGCCGTTAAATACCGTTACGCCTTTGTTGGTGGGGTACTCGGTCTATTTTTCTTGACTGTAAGTTTGTTGCCGGCTGGGATTGTGAAGTTTCAGGGGTTTCCAACTTTGGAGGGCGATTTGCTGCAAGCTCGCATCCTAATGCCTCAGGGTACCTCCTTGCAGGATATGGAAAAACTGGTCGATAAACAGTTAGATGCTCTTGATTTAGTAGCCGCTGAATTTTCTGAAAGGGAAAGCGCTCCTCTCGTCAATCACACAAGTGTAACCTTTGGTGTCAATGGTGATGCCTTTGAAACTGGACCCCATGTGGCAACGATTAATGTCGACTTACTGGCTGCGGAAGGGCGTAAAACCAGTTTGGATGAATTGCGCCATGCTTGGCGTGAGGCTGCAGGTGAAACCCCTGGTGCGATCGCGATTCTTTATAAAGAACCAGCCTTAGGTCCCGCGGGCCGTGCTATTCACATACGCCTCAGCGGACTGGAGCTGGATCAGCTGAAAGAGGTTTCTATTCGCTTGCAGAATTGGCTGCGAGGATACGACGGTGTAGTGAATGTGGTGGATGACCTACGTCCAGGCAAGCCGCAATTAAACATAAAAATGCGTGAGGGTGCCTACGCATCTGGCCTGGATGCCAGTAATGTTGCCAACCAGTTACGCGCGGCTTATCAAGGAATGGAGATTGATGAGATTCAGTACCGGGGAGAAACCTATGAGATCCAAGTGCGTATGGATGCGGATTCTCGTGGAGCCCTGAGCCGTTTTGATGAACTGGTCATTATCCATCCTGTTACCAAGCAGCGCGTCCCTTTGATTGCCATTGCCGATGTTGAGATGAATCGCGATTACGCACGGATTCAGCGAATAGATGGTGAACGAGTAGTAAGTGTATTTGCCGACGTCTTCACTGAGAAAGCTAATGCGGGCCAGGTGCTTGGGGATACCCAAGAGAAATTCCTCGCTGAACTTAAAAAAGAATTTCCTGGTCTTCGTGTCGATATGCAGGGAGAGATTAAGAACAGTGAAGTCACAGGTAAGTCCATCGGCAGCGCCTTGTTGGTCGGTGCTATTGGTATCTACCTGATATTATCTTTACAATTTCGCAGCTATGTAGAGCCCTTAATTGTATTGGTCGCCATTCCACTAGCGTTGATCGGCGTTATCTGGGGCCATCTAATTATGGGGCAGAATATGTCTATGCCAAGTATGATGGGCTTTGTCTCTCTCGCCGGTATTGTGGTGAATGACTCCATCCTATTGGTGGAATTTGTAAAGCGGCGTGTACGCGAGGGTATGGATGTTCATAGCGCTGCAAGCCAAGCCAGTCGCGACCGCTTCCGCGCAATCTTCTTGACCTCCCTTACAACGATCGCTGGTCTTTTGCCCCTACTGTTTGAAACAAGCTTACAAGCCCAGGTGTTGGTACCTCTGGTAACCAGCATTGTATTTGGAATCAGTAGCTCAACGGTGTTGATCCTTTTGGTGTTGCCGGCGCTTTATGGGATTTTGGAGGACTTTGGGTTTACTGAAAACCTGGAGGAGGGAGAGGTGGCGGGTTCGCATCAGAAAGAAACACTTGTTGTAGCCTAGTTAATCCTAGACTTGAAGAAAGTCGTATGATCTTTCATGCGGCTTTCTTAATCGACATTGCGCTTGGTGGGTCTAGGCGTTCGACCAGTTTTATTATTTTTACCGCTTGAACCCATGTTGAAGTGTAGTGAGCAGTCTCGGTATGAGTCATGCTGACCTATTCAGCTTGATAAGAAGATGCATTGGATTGTCAATGAAGCTATCGTTGGAGTGGCTGGAAAGCAGAATATGGATATAAGTACCTATACGCTCTCTGCAGGTTCTGCAGCGATTTTCTGATTGAATTTGAATCCGGACTCCCTGGTAAAGTGGTTAACTAAGGTTTATCCAAAAATTCCTGTGCGTTTTGCTAATGTTTGATTTATAGCTAGTCCTCCCAGACTATCCACTCTTTCTAGCCTAATTCCACTTGATTACTAGGTGACGGCTTACGAATCTTCGTGCTTGGTTGTTATCAATTTTGGTTTAGTTCCCATCATAAATTGCTGCGCAAAAAATTAATCGGGAGATGAAGCCCGGTAGTGCTATCTACTATTTGACGGCATGCGACTCATGTCGCATACTTGCACCAGCTGTAGTGGAAATGCGATTAACGTCACGAGAAGAAAATAAATGAGAGAAGCCAAACCCTCCCCCTCAGAGCTTACTTTGCTAAAGGCACTCTGGAAGCAGAGTCCACTAAGTGCAAGAGAATTGCATGAAGAGGTGAAATCAGAACTCTGCTGGTCCTATTCATCCACCAGGAAAACGTTGGATAGAATGCGGGATAAGTCTTTTGTGATTCAGTCTGAAGTACACGGCATTCAAGTCTATAAGGCAGCTCTTGAAAAGGTCGAAACACTTGCACAATATGCCACAGACTTCGCCTCACGGGTTCTTGAGCTGGATGGTCCGCTTCCTATAGCTATGTTTGCTAACAGTAAATTAATGAATGACCAAGACCTGGAAGAGCTACAGGAAATGTTGAATGCCTGGCCTGAAGCAGACTGAATCGGGGAGGCTGTGAGATTATATGCAGGAATTACTATCCTCGTTGTCATTCTTTACACCCAATCTTTTTGTTACATCCATATTTTCCGTAATTTGGGCATGCTTTATTTATATCACTGTAAGAGCAATAACCTCTCTGGCCAGTTTTAAGTCTAGGCGTGTTACTAGCTGGCGTAGCTTTTGGGTGTGTGTTTTATGTGTGATTAGTCTGCCATTTTTTCTTGCGCAATTATTGGGTTTCTTTTCAACAGGCTTGGCGCCTGAATTTAGATATGATCTTACGCCTCCAGAGGCGGCTTTTAGTTATACGGTAATTGAAAGTGCTCAGCTGGAGAATAAAGCACTAACTTTGAATTATATCGACATTCTAACGGGCTCCTGGATGATTTTGTATCTTGGCGGGGTATTACTAAGCCTGATAATGATGTTTAGAAGGCATAGTCGATTGGTTAAAATGCTGGATATTGCGAATGAGGTGGACCTCAAGCGACAAGTTGTCAGTAATCTGCTAACCAGTAAGCAGTCTGATTACCTGTCTAAAAAGAATGTAAAACTAATTGTTACAAAGGCCCAGTGCTCACCCTTCGTTTTTGGTTTGCTTAACTTGAGGCTCGTTTTGCCTGGTTATCTAATATCGATGGATGCCAAGGAAAGGCAATTAATTATGGAGCACGAATTAACCCATATAAGAAGGCGAGACCCCTTGCTTATCATGGTTGCCCATGTTTTGGTGAGTTTTTTATGGTTCATTCCATTTGTTAGGTGGGCTAAAGAGCAATTGTTATGGGCTATTGAACTATCCTGCGACCGAGAAGTATTAAAATCCTCCGAAATAGGAAGTGGAAGAGTGTATGCCCAGGCAATGCTGCGAACATTACAGCAGTGCTCTAGGCAAGCCAGCTGTAAGGGTGTTGCTGCCTTTTCAGTATTTGAAGAGGCTAATCAGTTAACTTTTTTAAAAAAGAGAGTGGTGAATATCAGGGAGGCTGCTTGTGAAAGTTCTGAGCTTAATAGGTTGGCTTCAGGGATCTTTAGGGGAGTACTTGTATTTTTTACCATATTTCTAATATTTTTTGGAGTTTTAGTAAATTCTAGCTTTTCAATCGCTAGCTCTAAAAAAGAAACATGGATAGCCCCGGTTGAAGATGCACGTATAAGCAGTCAATTTGGAGGTTTAGAGGAGTTCAGAAGGAAACCTCACCTTGGTACGGATTTCGCAGCTCCGCTCGGTTCGCCAATAGTTTCTGTTGCTAGTGGAATTGTTGTTGTTTCAACTGATCACTACAAACATAAAAATTACGGAAAGATAATTATTGTTGATCATGGAGATAATACACAGACACTTTACTCGCATTTAGATTCTCGGGAGGTGAGGGTTGGTGAAAATGTGAAAGCCGGGCAAAAGATTGGAACAGTTGGTGTTACAGGGAAAGTAACAGGTCCTCATCTTCATTTTGAGTTGATTGAGCAAGGTGAAAGAGTTGATCCGGAACATTTGCTTGCATTGTGGTTTGGTTGAGATATGAAAAAGTATCTAGTTGGAAATGCTGATTCTGAAAGAATACTGTTTTCTTTTGGTAGTATTACTCTTAAATTGATTTATATTCTAATGATGGTGCTGCTATACCCAAAGGTACTGCAGGCAAAGTCTTTTGATCAGAAAGAGAATATCTTTAAGCTTAATGAAGATGTTCTGTCTATATTTTATTCGGCAAAAACGGATAGGTTCTATTTGAGGGTGGAAAATGCTCAAATTGATGAGTCTGAAATGGGTGGTGTATCCCTTGTTACCAATAAATATAACCGAATAAAGTCCGTATCGCTTGCTAAAAATCAGGGTTTGTTATCCTTGCTTATTGAAAACTCCGTTGGTTATAAGGATGCATATAGAGTCATACAGCTTTTATCTGAGCACTTTGATGTCAATGCAATACCAGTGGGGAAGGTTTTTCAATTAACTTTTGATGAGCAATCACGGTTTCAAAGTGTTGGGGTGAAATTGGCATTTGCTGAGAGTCTAGAGATTAAGAAATCTAGTCAAAAACTCATCGTTATCAAGAAGAAAAACCCAACTACTTTGCAAAAACATTATGTGGAAGGTGAGATTACAGGTAGCTTATATAAGTCTGGTCTACAACTTGGTTTGAATAATGCGATACTGGCTAAGCTGAATGAAATTTTAAGTTACGAGATAGATTTTCAGCGTGAGATTCGTTCAGGTGATCGCTTTTCCATCTTTTATAGTACTTTGAGGGATGATATAGAGGGTGATGAAGTTTTCAATGCAATACATGTTGCTAAGATTTCTCTAGAAAGTGATTTCGTTTCCCTTTATCGCTATGAAGATCGTGAGTCAGGCGTTGTTGATTACTTGGACCCTAGTGGAAAAAGCTCAAGAAGCTTCCTTATGAAGACTCCATTAAAGAATGCACGTCTATCATCATATTACGGCAGACGTAAACATCCAGTATTGGGGTATACAAGAATGCATAATGGTCTTGACTTTGGTGCTCCATCAGGTACACCAATACTTGCCGCTGGAGATGGCACTATAGAAAGGGCCTCTTACTTTGGTAGCTTTGGAAATTATATTCGCATTGCCCACAAATCGGGTATTCAAACTATTTATGCGCACCTTAAAGGTTATGCCAAGGGTATCAAGGCCGGTATGAAAGTGAAGCAAGGGCAGGTGATAGGTTATCTCGGGGCTACAGGTAGGGTTAAGGGGCGGCATTTACATTATGAAATTCATAAAAATGGTAAAGCAATAGATCCACTTAGATTGGACCTTCCTACTTCTGATCGTTTAACAGGAAAAAGTTTGGAACGTTTTTATGAATTTGTTGAGGCGGTAGATGACACCTTAAGGGTCTACAAGGCACTTAAAAGCTGAAAGATTATTTATTTGTTTGTTTGAGCTAGGGGCCCAGTATAAATGATAGAGCATTTTTTCTATCTTACGTGGGTGGCAGAGCTTGAGCTTAGCTGTACTGCATGTTTGGTTCCGATAGTGATCGTTTATTAATAATGAGAGTAGGAAAGCAGAGACCTGAGATTTACCTTTGAGTGAGATAATTGTCTCGGTTGGATGTAAAAATCTAAACTCCTTACTTGTTGCCAAGTAATTTTTTATTTTCGCTTCTATGCCGCGTGTCTCTCATATACCTGTGGTAATTGATGCTTTTATGATCTGATTGCTATTTGGGTAGGAAGAGGTTTTTAGAGTATAGAAGTAAACTCTGAGGAGTAGGGTGTGTATAAGTTAAAATATATTGTAGTCGTGTTATTCCTATGTTCCGTTCCTGCGCTGGCTGAAGAACTTGTTGTTCCCAAGCCTGGAGCTTTTGAGCTAGATAATTCTGAGGTTTTTACAATTCATTCAAAAATATTAGGGCGAAAATATGATTTATACATTAAAACGCCTGCTAGCTATTATGATGATTCTCAGAGTGATCAAACTTATCCCACCCTTTATCTAAATGATGGCCCTTATACTTTCAAAGTTGCTGCAGGTGTGACACATCTGAAAAGTATGAATAAGGCGATTGTAATCGGTATCTCTTTTGCGCAAGGGGAGCTGGGACAGTTTAGTCGAGTGCGGGATCTTACCCCGGTGGTTGATAAAAGTTGGAGGCGCTACAAGACCGGCGGTGCTCCAGAATATCTTAGGTTTATTGAGGGAGAGGTTATCCCGTTTGTAGAGAAAAATTATCGTGCAAATCCTATAAAAAGAATCTTGGCTGGTCAGTCTTTAGGCGGGTCATTTGGAGCCTGGGTATTGTTGAATAAGCCGGATCTGTTTTCCAGTTATATTCTCACTAGCCCATCGCTTTGGTATAAAAATGAAATGATTTTTGATGTTGAGGAGGCGTATTCAAAAAGGAATAAATCATTAAGTGCAAATATTTACCTTGCAACTGGTGCTCTGGAGACTCAAGAAAACGGGAGGATGAATCATGACATGGTGGGCGGTCACAAGGCCTTTGTTGGGCGTTTGCGTTCACGAAATTATCAGGGTATGTCTCTCAATGATGAGGTGGTAAGCGGGGCTGATCACTATTCAACCTTTCCAATTGGCTTGGCAAAAGGTTTAAGGTGGCTTTATCAGGATCAGTGGAAGATGCACTAATGCATCACGACATTGAATTCAGGTAAGCTCTTTGATCATCTGCTCAAAGTAAATAGGTGAAACCTAAGTAGTGGAGGGCACCTTGGTGTGTATATGAAGCTAGTCTTTTTATAGCATTTCGGTATACCAAATCTTAGGTGTACCTATGACTTCAGCCTCTTTTCGGGAGTCATGTAACTCGTTACTGTTCACGAATGCTTCAGCTTTCACCTTGGAGGTGAATTCATGAATCACGGTCACATTATTGGGGCTGCCTATTTCTTGATACACTGATGTATTTGTACTGCCCATTCGCTTTAAAATTGGCATGAAGTCTATAAGGACTCTCTGCCATTTATCAAAATCTTTCACTGAGGCCTGCATAAAGAGGTAAACCATTAGATATTCCTCAAGCAGTGATTATTAGGGGGCGTCTGGACTAACTATAGCATCGAACACTTCTCTTCGATGTGGTCAGTTAGAGGCCCGGCAAAAGAGAACAGAACTCGCCTAACTCTTCGCCGGGTTATAGATGCAGGTGCCTTGATAAAGAATTTATCTTATAGCCAGATATTAGTTCATCACACCAAGCTTACAGCCCTTGTTTTTAATCTTAACCCATTTACTCATAAAGTTAACTGGTGATGTGTAGGCTTCATAGATTACCGCTTGTCCCCAGGGAGTTACTGCACCTTGCATAGGTTTTGAATAGGAGAAGGCCCCCATTACCCAGGCACTCTTGGTAACGCAGTCTCCACTTGTGGGAAAGCTGGAGGTAAGAGTTGGGTTGTGGTTATAAACAAGATTGGTGGCGTTCAAGAGCTGTTGGGCTCTATTTACAACAGTTGCTACTTCGGTATTTGTAGCAGGGTGTACATAGATAGTGATGTCATTTGCTGAGCTTGGGTAGAACATAACATCATTTACAGTCCCATGGGTTTCACCAGTGGCAGAGTTTTGTGCCCAGGTTTGCCAGCTGCTGTCGCAGACTTCGTCCCAGCTCTGTAATCCGTTGGCGTCCACAACAAATGGTGATACATGTCCACCGCCTATGGTCTTCTTAAAATTACTAAATGACGTTAGGGTTTTACCTGCTTGTATCATAACACCTATACAACGCATATTGGCTTGAGGTACTCCCAGAGCGGTGCTCAGATCGGCGAGCATGTCATTGCAACTGGTAGCGGTAGTGCGGCTCCGGACTTGATTGGGCATAGTGTATTCTCCTTCAATACAGGGGGTTGTTTCTATTGGGTTCTTTTTAAGGTGGTTTTTTAAGGCAAAACGAATTGATGTTGATTTAAATCCGTAGTTATTTTCAAAAGGAATGTTTAAGTGGCCACTTCTTTAGCATTAGTTACAGTTAAGGTAAATTAAAAGAGAGTGGATTAAATAAAATTTTCTGAGAAAAGCCTTTTTTTTAATTTTTGCCTACAATATTATTTGCTAAGTCTGTAGGCAATAAAGACCTTCGATTGTTATTGGTTTGATTGTTTGTGTCTAATAGCACTAAATGGCTTTATCGGCTCTTTTGAAAAGAGTTATTGCTTTCAGAGACATTTCTTTCAGAAGTTCGATAAAACGTGTTGCTGTCATATTTCTTTCAGGGGAAATGTAATATTGCCCAGGGCCTTGTTCAGAAATTCTTAGGCCGTTTGGAGGGGTTGTTCCGGCAGGGAAGCGACAGACCCATCCGATGAGCGTTGATTGATTAATGCTCTCTTGGTCGAAGATTCTTATTCCTTTTCCGTTTGCAATAACGATGCTGATATTATTTAGAAAGGTAGTATCCAGATTAGATATCAGCATATTGACATCCTCCTCTCTGGAATAACCAAATTTAGGTAAGGAATTGGAGTCAATATAGATTTCTCTGAGGGACATCTCTTTCTCCCTTTTAAAACCAATTTGGCCATTGGTCAATAGCTGTTGATAGTTGCTAATTCAGAAGCTTTTTATCTTCTCTGCTTTTTTGAAAGCAGAAGTGTTTTTTTTAATTTTTTTGCTTCTTGACTTGAATCATAACTGTGGCTTGGTGTTTGGTGCAACAAGTACGATTGTTTAACTGTTATATTTTATAAAATTCGATAATTGGCGAGTGTAAAGTTCACACTAGTTCACATTTTGTCGCCTTTTGTAACTCCGGGGGAGTTCAACTCGCAAGTTAATCAAAAATTCCAGTTTATGAGGGTAATGGCTTTGATAGAGACGTTGCTGGAGAAGGTTCTCTTGGGGATTGGATTGGAGTTCTGGGTGGCGAAAAGGCTTAGTTTGTTATAACTCATTGTGCTGACATTTTGCGATGCTCGTTTTAAAACGAGATTTTACTGGTTGCTTAAAAATATGTTCTAGATAGGCTTGAAAAGCTTTAGAGTTAAATAATTAGTATTGGTTTTTTAGAATGTATCTGTTTCATCCCTTAGCGTGCGTCGTGCAGCCTTTAAAACATTAGAGCGAATAACTAATATGGATAAGAAGAAAACGCCAGAGAAAAAAAATCATCTAGCAGGCATTGACCGAAGAACTTTTACCAAACGCGCCCTTCAAATGGGCTTGGCAGCAGGTGCTGTTGCTTCTGGGTTTGGCTCTGCATTTTCGGGTAGTTCTAATCAGTTTTATGATGTTTATGATTACGTAATTGTTGGTTCTGGTGCGGGAGGGGGTCCATTAGCGGCAAACCTGGCAAAGGCGGGCTTTTCGGTATTGGTGCTTGAGGCGGGGGCCAATGACCCTAGTGATGACACACATAATATTCCCGCTTGGCACCCTTTTGCGTCAGAAGACCGCAAGCTGAGCTGGGATTTCTTTATTAAGCATTACGCGGATTTTAATCAACAACAGCTGGATGATAAGTATATTCCAGGTAAAGGTGTTTTATATCCGCGGGCTAGTACTATAGGGGGCTGTACGACACACCATGCGCTGATTACTGTCTATCCCCACAACAATGACTTTGACCGTATTGCTCAAGCGACAGGAGATAGTTCTTGGGGCAGCAGCAATATGCGGCGATATTTTGAGCGGCTTGAGCGATGCCAATATGTTTCCCGTCCAATTTTTTCGAATCCCTCTCGCCATGGTTTTGATGGATGGCTTCCTACTAACAGAGGTAATCCGGCTTTGCTGTTGGAAGACCCGGCAATATTAAAAATCGTCAAGGCAGCATTGGCGAAATACGGACTGGAGGGAGCCCTTGAACAGATTATTTCTGGAAACCTACGCTTAGATATCAATCACTGGGATGTGGCCTCAGGAGAGGAGGGGCCTTTTATTGCCCCGATGGCTGCAGATAGCAGGAGTCGTCGCAAGAGCGTACGGGAGCACCTTTTGGATACCCAGAGTCGCTATCCAAACCTGTTACATATTCGCACCAATGCGCTGGCAACAAGGGTGATGTTTGAAGGTAAAACGGCTATTGGGGTGGAGTTTATGGAGGGGGCGAACCTCTATAAGGCTGACCCTTATCACGATGATACCGGCTCCATTGGTACTATGCGGCAGGTGAGGGCGAGTAGGGAGGTGATTCTTTCGGGAGGAGCATTCAATAGTCCTCAGCTGCTGAAATTATCCGGAGTGGGTCCAAGCCAAGAGCTTTTTCAGCACGGAATTGATCAGATAGTTGACTTGCCGGGTGTAGGTGAAAACCTGCAGGATCGTTACGAAGTCGGCATTGTTAGTGAGATGACCGAGGATTTGGCCCTTCTCAAGGATTGTACCTGGGGCGAGCAGGGTGACCCCTGTCTGAATCGATATCGCTACGGTTGGCTGAATAAAGGCCCCTACAGTGGTAATGGTCCAGTACTATCTTTGGTGAAGCGCTCCCACCCCGACCTACCAGATCCTGATTTGTTTATTTTTGGAGCGCCCTCTGATTTCCACGGTTATTACCCCGGTTATTCTCAGGCGCTAAGGGATTACAAAGATCGCTTTTCCTGGATCGTACTTAAAGGTCATACTAATAATAGGGCTGGGCGGGTAACTTTGCGCTCTGCCAATCCGCAGGACACCCCAGAGATTAATTTTCACTATTTTGATGAGGGTAGTGGTGATTATGAAAAAGACTTACAGGCGGTAGTCGAGGGTGTAAAAATATCCCGGGATATTATGTCGGCCCCTATCGTTGGCCAGCAGGTAGCCAGGGAGTTATTGCCCGGTGGAGATGTGCAGACCGATGAGCAAATCGGCCAGTTTGTTAAAAATCAGGCATGGGGTCACCACGCTTCCTGTTCCAATAAAATGGGGCCAGCTAGTGATCCAATGGCAGTAGTGGATAGTAAATTCCGGGTACATGGCACCAATAATTTACGAGTGGTGGATGCTTCGGTATTTCCACGTATTCCGGGCTTCTTTATCGTGGTGCCGGTGTATATGATTAGTGAAAAAGCTAGCGATGATATTATTGCGGCGGCAACGGGCCAGATTGCCTGATAGGGCCTTGCTAAACCCAGGTTGAAAAAGAAAAAGCCCCGCAGAGCGGGGCTTTTTAATTAGAACGAGATGTTCTTTGGTGTGCGCGGGAAGGGGATAACATCGCGGATGTTACCCATGCCAGTTACGTAAGACACGATGCGATCGAAGCCCAGACCAAAGCCTGCGTGAGGCACTGTGCCGTAGCGGCGCAGGTCGCGATACCAGTCGAGGTGATCTTTGGGGATGTTCATTTCATCCATGCGTTCGTCGAGCTTCTCAAGGCGTTCTTCACGCTGGGCACCGCCGATAATTTCACCGATACCCGGTGCCAGTACATCCATGGCGGCTACAGTTTTACCGTCATCGTTCATACGCATATAGAAGGCTTTGATATCCTTCGGATAGTTCAGAACAATCACTGGCTTCTTGAAGTGTTTCTCAGCCAGGTAGCGTTCGTGCTCAGAGGCCAAGTCTATGCCCCAAGAGACGGGGAATTCGAACTTCTCTTTACAGTTTTCCAGGATTTCGATGGCTTCGGAGTAGTTGATGCGAGCGAAATCATTCTCGATGATGTTCTCCAGGCGGCTGATGGCCTCTTTATCGATGCGCTGGGCGAAGAAGGCCATATCGTCGGCACGTTCTTCCAGTACGGCTTTGAAGATGTACTTCAGCATTTGCTCAGATAGATCAGCGATATCGGCTAGATCGGCAAAAGCCACTTCCGGCTCTACCATCCAGAACTCGGCTAGGTGGCGAGTGGTGTTGGAGTTCTCCGCACGGAAGGTGGGGCCAAAGGTGTAAACCTTGGATAGGGCCAGACAGTAGCTCTCAACATTCAGCTGGCCAGATACGGTAAGGAAGCTCTCCTCGCCAAAAAAGTCCTTGCTGTAATCGATAGCGCCCTGCTCGTTGCGTGGCAGGTTTTCCATATCCAGAGTGCTAACCCGGAACATTTCTCCGGCGCCTTCACAGTCAGAGGCGGTGAGAATGGGCGTGTGTACGTAGTTAAAGCCGTTCTCGTGGTAGAAGCGATGAATCGCCTGAGCGATACAGTTGCGAACTCGAGCCACCGCGCCGCTGACATTAGTACGGACGCGTAGATGCGCGTGTTCGCGTAGGTGCTCCATGGTGTGGCGTTTGGGGGACATTGGGTAGGTGTCCGGGTCTTCTACCCAGCCGACCACTTGAACTTCAGAAGCTAACAATTCGATCGATTGGCCCTTGCCTTCTGAAGGCTTGACGGTTCCAACAATATCCACTGCACAGCCTGTGGTCAGGCGCTGTACTTCAGACTGGTAATTGTGCAGATGATTCTCGGCAATGACCTGAATAGGGTCAAAGCAACTGCCGTCGTGTACTGCCAGGAAAGAAAGACCGGCTTTGGAGTCGCGACGGGTTCTGATCCAGCCCTGTACGCGAACTTCTTCGCCCTCACGGCCGGTGGATTTTAATAGGCTATCTACGGATTCGACTTTTACTGTCATTTTCTATCGGTTTCTCGCTAGTCCTGAAGGTGGTGTTCTGCCGGCTTGCCTAAAAGCTGACCACGCCACCAAGGTGAAGTTACGGCGGGCATATTGACCTGTTGCTGAGGGGAAATCCAGTCCCTTGGTAATTTGGAAGCTTGCCGGGAAAGCGGGCCTATTTGGGTGGCGCCATTGAAAAGCATCAGGATTGTGTGGGTTAAAGTACTTGGCGGCTTGCGGGAAGGAGGGAGTGGGGCCTGGATTCGATACCTGCCCCAAAATCGCACGGGCCTAGCCGCGCGGCTTCTTCACCGTGTGCAGTACTGTGTCTCGCTCAAAGAAGACATAGAAGTCGTTGTATTCCCAGCGGGTGATAGCGGGCTCGCCGACGGGGCCCATAATACTGAGGGGCTCACCAAGGCGCGTGCTGATATCGTTTTTCTTCATGCCGCGAGCTTCACCAAAGGACAGCTCTGCGCCCTGGGAGCCCACAGGGATCTCCAGGGTTTTTGCCTGGGCGCCAAATGCCAAAAGAAGTGCCACGGTACCAGCGATCTGGGCCACTCCGTTGCGATTTCTGCTGAACATTTATTGTTCTCCGATTTAGGTGTTCGAATACGCCAGGCCATTAAAGCAGAAAAAATGCCAAAACACTTGGACTTCTTCACGTTTTTATACCGAAGAAGACGCCTTGTAGGGGAAAAGGTCCGGGGAAGGAGAGTATGTGTGTGCTAGGCTGACCATTGGGCTTAGTCCTGTGGGCGGGCATGGATGCGACTCTCAAAAACCTTCTCAGTTCTGGGGCTATTGCTTGGCGCTATTCTCTTTGCTCTCTCTCTTACGCCCTCTCTGATTCCACGCACTGCCCTCATGCAAGGTGTTCTCGCCGGAACCTCCTTCACTTTTGGCTATGTGATCGGCTTGTTTATGCACTGGCTGTGGAATTACTTTGAGCTGCCCGACATTCCTCTCAGTCCTGGGGTGCGCAGAGTGCTTAAACGCTTAGCGCTGGTTGCCTGCATATGCCTGATCATTATTTTTCTTTGGCAGGGGGCGCACTGGCAGAACTCGGTGCGGGCCTTGATGGGTATGCAGCCGGTTACCGGGATCGGGCCCTTTACCGTGGGGTCCGTGGCCCTGCTGGTCTTTCTCTCATTCTGGGTGATGGGTAAAGGGTTTCGCCGAGTCATTCATGCTGTTACCAAGTATCTATCCGTGCATATTCCTGAAAGGGTGGCTTTGCTCATTGGGTTGCTGGTGGCAGTGGCACTTTACTGGGGCATTCTAAATGGGGTGCTCCTGAAGGTAGGGGTGCATATTGTCTCGGTCATATGGGAAAAACATGATCAGGTAATTGCAGAAGGACTGAAGGCACCTGAGGACCCCAACAAGGTTGGCGGTGCGGACTCTCTATTGTCTTGGAAAAGTGTCGGGCATCAGGGGCGTCGCTTTTTAACCCTTGGCCCCTCTGTGGAGGATATCCGTGAGGTTGCCGGGTTAGGTAAAGAGCCGATAAGGGTCTTTGTAGGCTTGCGTGCTGCAGAAACTCCATTACAAAGAGCCTTCCTGGCACTTGCTGAGCTAAAGCGCCTCAATGCATTCGATAGAGAGATATTACTAATTGCGACACCCACTGGCGAAGGCTGGTTAGATCCTGGGGCTATAAACTCCCTGGAATTTCTTTATCGAGGGGATGTGGCTACCGTTGCTACCCAATACTCCTTTTTGCCAAGCCCGATTGCATTATTAACAGATAATCAATATGGGCTGGATTCCGCCAGGGCTTTGTTTAAGGTGATCTACGAATACTGGGAGGAGCTGCCAGTTGAAACTCGCCCAAGGCTGTACCTCTTTGGCTTGAGTCTCGGTGCTCAGTTGTCAGAGGCCTCCTTTGATTTTTATGACATTATTGATGACCCTATCGATGGCGTACTCTGGGCAGGGCCGCCATTTGGCACAGGCATCTGGCGCATCATCACGGATAGTCGCGACCCCGGAACCCCAGCCTGGCTACCGCAGTTTAAGGGGGGAGAGGTTGTTCGTTTTGGTAATCAATATGGTGGTTATTTAGGGCAGGAACCCTGGGGAAGCTTCCGAATCGCCTTTTTGCAGCACGCCAGTGATCCAATAGTCTTTTTTGATCTGCGTTGGATGCTTCAAATGCCGGATTGGTTGGAGCGCCCACGAGGGCCGGATGTCTCTCCAGACCTCTACTGGTTTCCTATAGTGACCATGCTGCAACTACTGGCAGACCTAAACTTGGGGATTGCGCCACTGGGGTTCGGGCACCGCTATGCACCTGAAGGGTATGTCCTCGCCTGGATGGCGTTAACCGAGCCGCCCGATTGGAGTGATGAGGAGTTAAAGCGCCTGCGGGAAAAGCTTAGAACATATCCAGTGCGTTGAGTGCGGTCTGCCGTAAGAAAGGTACTCTTTCAAGATCAAAACATTTCTGGTTGTTTATTGGGTTACATGGGGCTGTACAGTGAGAAATTGGCGCAAGCCATTTTGACCTGGGACTCAAGCTTATCGGCGGCATGAATGCAAAAATTAACCGCTTTCTCAATTTCAGGTTTACTGTTGGGCGCGATATGCTTCGCTCTGAGCCTCACTCCTTCTCTGATTCCTCGGAATGCCTATGTGCAGGGTATTCTTTCTGGTTTTTCATTCACCGTTGGGTATTCACTGTCTGTGCTGGTCCGCTATGTTTGGAAGTATTTGGGCGTTCCCGATATCCCGCTAGACCATCGGCAGCGACGAATATTGAGAGGGCTGATAATTATTTTGGGTGTCAGCCTTATTTTAGTTTTTCTTAGGCAAGGGACGGAGTGGCAGAACTCAGTGCGCTCATTGATGGGCATGCCGGCAATTTCTGGCGTCGCCCCAATTACGATTGGTGTTGTCGCACTCTGCGTATTCCTGCTCTTTAGATGGGCAGGCAAAGGCTTTCTCAGGGTGGTTTTGCGCGTATCTGCCCGTTTAGAAAAGACCATCCCTCCAAGGGTGGCAGCCCTTACTGGGCTGCTTGTCGCGTTGTTGCTTTATTGGAGTGTGTTGAATGGAGTGTTGTTGCAGTCGGGCCTCTATGCAGTCTCACTTATCTATGAAAAGCTGGATCTGATTGTTGTTGCGAACTTGCCGCCTCCGCAAGATCCCAGCAAGTCAGGTGGAGCGAACTCGCTACTTGCCTGGGATAGGTTGGGACATGAGGGGCGCCGATTTTTGTCTCTTGGGCCATCTGCGGAAGATATTCGGGAGGTTGCAGGGGAGGGCATGGACCCCATTCGAGTTTATGTGGGAGTGCACTCAGCAGACACGCCACAGCAGCGTGCACTATTGGCACTTGAAGAGTTGAAGCGCGTAAAGGCGTTTGAGCGAGAAATTTTGCTGATTGCAACCCCGGTTGGGGATGGCTGGATCGACCCAGGGGCAGTGAATTCTCTTGAATTTCTGTACCGAGGGGATGTAGCTACAGTGGCCGTACAGTACTCGTATTTACCGGGCCCCATCGTATTGTTTACAGATGCTCAGTCGATCAGAACATCCGCTCGCATACTGTTCAAGGTGATTTACGATTACTGGGAGGAGCTACCGGTAAACACTCGCCCCAGACTTTATCTATACGGGCTAAGTTTAGGAGCCAAGCTCTCTGAAGACTCCTTTCAGTTCTACGATGTGATTGATAGCCCCATTAATGGTGCTCTTTGGGCTGGCCCTCCGTTTAGTATGCGGTCCTGGAGAATGATTACCGATAATCGTGATCCCGGCACCCCCGCTTGGCTCCCCCAGTTTAAAGGGGGAGAGGTGGTGCGCTTTGGAAATCAGTACGGTGGTTATTTGGGGCAGAAGCCCTGGGGTAGATTCCGTATCGCCTTCCTGCAGCATGCTAGTGATCCGATTGTCTTTTTTGACTTTCGCTGGGCGTTTCGCAGACCTGACTGGCTGGAGCGCCCCAGAGGGCCCGATGTGTCTCCGGACCTTCGCTGGTTCCCTGTTGTCACTATGTTGCAGCTGTTAGCGGACTTTAATGTAGGGGTCACACCACGGGATTTCGGACACCGCTATTCGGCAGCAGGATACACGCTCGCCTGGATCGCCCTGACCGAGCCTCCGGATTGGAGCGAGGCAGAGCTGCAGCGCCTGCGGGCTAAGCTAAAAATTTTTCCCAAGCGCTGAAGTTGTCTAAATCCTTGGATTTCTTGACTATTTTCCGTTTAAATCGGCTCTATGTTAAAACCTGTCCCCCTTTTTATTGGCCTGAGATATGTGGCTGCCCGCCGCAGGCAGCAGTTCATTTCCTTTATTAATGGCTTCTCCCTGATTGGCATGGCGTTAGGCGTTCTTGCCTTGATCGTCGTGACTTCTGTGATGAACGGCTTCGATCGTGAGTTGAAAACGCGAATATTGAGCGTGGTTCCCCACGGCTTTATCGAGCGCGAAGGCGGCTTGCAAGAGTGGCAGGGCGTGGCTCAGAAGCTTGAACAGCAGCCCCATGTGGAGGCGGTGAGTCCCTTTGTGAAAGGGTTTGCCCTGTTGAGCGCCTACGGCGATAGCCACGGGGTCGAGTTCCAAGGTGTAGATCCCAAGGCCCTACGCGACGTCTCTGAAGTTGGCGAGCATATGGTGATGGGTAGCCTGGATGAGTTGCAGCCCCGCAGTTACCAAATAGTGCTCGGCCGTATTCTCGCTCAGCAGCTCAATGTGCTGCCTGGCGAGTCCGTCACTCTGACCCTGCCCGAGGTGGCGGTAACTCCCGCTGGTATCTTCCCACGCACCAAACGCTTTACCGTCGCCGGAGTTTTCTCGGTAGGCGCTCAGGTGGACCAAAATGTGGCATTGATGAATGTAGAGGATGCAGCCCGATTAATGCGTATGTCCGGCAGGGTGCAGGGATTACAGCTGCGTTTTGACGATATGGATAATGCCCTGGGTAGGGTTGAGCCCTACGCCGCGGCCCTCGGAGAGGGTTTTAGTGGTGAGGATTGGAGCCATTCCCAGGGAAGCCTGTTTCAGGCGGTGAAGATGGAGAAGACGGTGGTCACTTTAATGTTGATGATCATCGTAGCCGTAGCGGCTTTTAATATTGTCTCGGCCCTGGTGCTGATGGTGGCGGACAAGCGCTCCGATATCGCCGTGCTCAGAACCCTGGGGCTCACTTCACGCCAAATAATGGCAGTGTTCGTTGTGCAGGGCAGCGCGATCGGGCTGATAGGCGCATTTACTGGCGCCTTACTGGGTATCCTAATCGCGCTCAATCTCACCGAGATGGTGAGCTGGATGGAAAACCTTTTGGGCGCCAAGATTTTTGATCCGCGGGTATTTTTCGTGAGCTATTTGCCATCGGAGTTTCGTGTTGGCGATGCAGTGGTAGTCTTATCCGCCGCTATCTGTATGAGTTTATTAGCGACACTGCTGCCCGCATGGCGGGCGGCCCAAATCGAGCCAGCGGAAGCTTTGCGTTACGAATAATTGTCATATAAATCATATAGGTACGATCAGTATCTAAAGTGATTTCTCAGAATTTGGAAGCGGCAAATATTGATGAATAGTCGAGTGGAAATAGACACTGAGAAGGCGAGGCCGGCAACGGCTCCCGGTGATGCTGTCCTGGCCTGCCGCCAGCTGCGCAAGAGCTATCGCCAGGGCGGCAGAGATCTTGAGGTTCTGCGTGGTGTGGAGTTGCAAGTAGAGCGGGGTGAGAAGCTTGCCATCGTGGGGGCCTCGGGCTCCGGCAAGTCCACCTTGCTCAACTTACTCGGCGGGTTGGATACGCCGAGTAGTGGAGAGGTTTGGGTTGCCGGTCAGAACCTGGCGACACTCAATGCCAATGAGCGCGGCTGGTTGCGTAATAGCAGTCTCGGTTTTGTTTACCAGTTTCACCACCTGCTCAATGAATTCAGTGCCTTGGAAAATGTGGCAATGCCACTGCTGATCGGTAAGCACAGTGTGGCCAATGCACGGACCGAGGCCAAATCCATGCTGGAAGCGGTAGGCCTGGGTGAGAGGGTTGATCATAAGCCTTCGCAGCTCTCCGGGGGAGAACGCCAGCGTGTAGCGATTGCGAGGGCGCTGGTGACTCGCCCTGCCTGTGTGCTGATGGATGAGCCCACCGGCAACCTGGATAGAACCACGGCAGGGGAGATTCACAAATTGATGGACCGACTCAATCAGGAGATGGGTATCAGCTTTGTGATTGTCACCCATGACCCGGACCTTGCCGCAGCCCTGGATCGCTGCTTGCACCTAGTGGATGGCGAGCTTCTCAGTGATTGGCACCAAGGTGATCATGTTTAAGCCACTCCCAGCCTTTATCGGCCTGCGCTATGCCGGGGCCCAGCGCCGCAGCGATGACTCCGTAGGCCTGGTGTCATTTATTTCCGGCCTGTCGATGATTGGTCTGATTCTCGGCGTTGCTTTGATGATCGTGGTGATGTCGGTAATGAATGGCTTCGATCGCGAGCTGCGTGAGCGTATTCTCGGCATCATGCCCCACGCGACTATCTATAACGCCACTGTGGCGGTGGATTGGCCTGCTCTGCGCGATCAATTGGCGGCGGATGCTGAGGTGGAGTCCGCGGCGGAAGTTTGGCAGGTGAACGCACTGGCTCGTCGTGGCAGCGAGGTTACACCACTGCTGGTGCAGGGGGTAAATCCCGACACCATCGTCAATGTATCGAATATCAATGATTTCCTCAGTTCCAATGCTTTTCCAGCTATGCTCGATGATTCCGAGCCGGGTGTGATTCTCGGGCGCGGAATCGCAGAAAAACTGGGAGTGGAGCAGGGCGATTACCTGTCTTTGATCGTGCCCAATAACGATGCGGCCTCGGGTAGCCGCCGCGCCGCTCGTGTGGCCGGTTTCAAGGTGGCGGAGGTCTTTCATTCTGGGACAGTTCTGGATCAATCGTTGGCCCTGGTTTCCTGGGAGCAGGCCCAGGGCCTGGCTGGCCAAAAGGGTGGCGCAGGCATCCAGTTACGTGTGACCGAAATGCTGGAAGCCAACTGGATTATGCGGCGGCTGTTGAAAGACCTGCCTCGCGATGGCTATTACGGAACTGATTGGAGCCGCACCCACGGTAATCTCTACCAGGCGATCCAGATGTCTCGCAATCTGGTGGGGTTGCTGGTGCTGCTGATCATTGCCATTGCCGCTTTTAATGTGGTCTCGACTTTGGTGATGGTGGTAATCGACAAGCACTCGGATATCGCCATTCTGCGCACAATGGGCGCTAGCACACGGCAGATTCTCCTCACCTTTGTCAGTCAGGGGGCGTTAGTGGGATTAGTTGGCGCACTCGTTGGCGGTGTATTGGGGGTCCTGGCTTCACTGGCGGTCACCGACCTGGTGGCGGGCCTTGAATCCACATTAGGCATTCAGTTCCTTAAGTCCGATGTGTATCCGGTGGATTACCTGCCATCAGAACTATCTTGGGCAGATGTGGCTTTGGTAGTTGGTGCGGGCTTCCTGCTCAGTCTGCTGGCCACGCTCTATCCTGCGTTCCAGGCCAGTCGTGTGCAGCCTGCGGCGGCGCTGCGAAACGAATAGGCGGTTTTGATTGGTGCCGAGCAAGGCTTTACATGTTTTGCGCAAACTGCTGCCGCTACCGGCGGCACTTACTGCCTGGGTCCTCGTTCTTGTGGCGAGCCTGAAATTTGAAAACTGGCGGGTAATGACCTTCTGCCCGGATGGTATGCGCGAAGGATCTGTGTGCTATGCCGCAGGCTGGCAGGTTTTACCTCTATGGTTGATCTGCCTGGGCGCTATGATCTCTGCCTTGGTGGTGGTTTGGGTGGTGGCCTTAACCGCCGCAGGAAGTCAGGTTAAGGCTGCATCCATATCTTTTTTGCTAGGGACTTTTGTAGCCCTGGCATTGGGGGCTGTCACCGGTCATGCCCTGCCAGCACTGCTGGCCATAGCAGCAGGCGCTGCGGCTTTGGGTTGGGTCGACAAGTGCTTTGGAAGTGAGGCTAGCTGCTGACCGCTGAGCGTCGCTCAATACGTAGCTTCCAGCGTTTTACTACATGCCAGCGCCATAGGGCGCGCATAGAAAAATAGGCGATAGTGGCAAAGAAAACCCCCGCCAGGACTGAGCCAAAAAACAGCGGCATCCAGATTTTCCCTACTTCTTCCGTCAACCACTCCCAAGAGAGCTCGATATCAAAGTCCACCGGGGGCGTGCCCAGAATCCATGCGCCCAGTTTGTAGGTGCTGTAGAAGATTGCCGGCATAGTCACCGGATTGCTGATCCACACCAAAATAATCGACAGCGGAAGATTGCAGCGCAGCCATAGAGCGAGCAGTGCGGCAATAATCATCTGCCCTGGCAAGGGCAGGAAGCTGGTGAACACGCCAACGGCAAAGGCGACTGAAACTGAGTGTCGGTTCAGGTGAAATAGGTTGGGATCGTGGAGAAGAGTCCCCAGAAACTTGAGCCCATTCTTGGCTCGGATTTCTTCGGGGCTTGGCAGCCATCGCCTGATAATACTCTTCGGCATAACTCTATCTGAAACCTGGGTGCTGGCAGCCTTGTTAATGAGTGCTGTACCGGGGTTTGGAAAATTCGTTCGTCGGGATTTTTTCCCTACCCCAGATAAGCATAGAGCGCCCAGGGTGGTAGGGCATGCCGTATCTGGCGCGGGCGCTATTATGCCCACTTAGTGATGGCAAAACTACTACCGTGATAGAAGTCATTTTGCGCCATTAATTGTCAACAATTAGTCATGCGGATTCGAGTTGACGCCCAGGTCGCACTCATTTATGGTCTGCAATCCCAAAGAATTGTCGACAATGTTAAAGTCATATGGGTGTCACTGGAGCCAACAGCCCCTTGCGGGAGCCACATCAGAGCCTGGCTGAGCGCCTGTTTTTGACCTTGCGCGGTGAAATTGTGGAAGGTCGCATACCTGCAGGCAGCAAGATTAGTGAGCCGGAATTGGCCCGCCGCTTCAATGCCAGTCGCGGCAGCTTGCGTGAAGCCCTGATGCGTTTGGAGTCTCTGGGTTTGCTGGAGCGCCGGGTAAACATAGGTGCCCGTGTGGTGGAGCTGAGTGAGCGTGGTCTGCTGGAACTCTACGAAGTGCGAGAAGCTTTGGAGGGCATGGCCTGCCGCCTTGCCGCTGAGCAGCGCAGCGAGGAAGACCTGTTGGAACTGCGCCAGATGTTGTCGCGCCACGAACAGCAGGAAGAGCTGCAAGCCGGTAAGGCGTATTTTCAGCCGGAGGGAGACTTCGACTTCCATTTCCGTATTGTGCAGGCCTCGAAGAATGATCTACTGATCGACACCCTGTGCAACCGTCTTTATTACCGTGTTCGTATGTATCGCTACCAGCTGGGCATGGCCAGCCCCAGGGCACAGCGCGCTTTTCGCGAACACAGCCACATTATCGAAGCCATAGAAGCGGGGGATGGTGAATTGGCGGAGCTGTTGATGCGCCGACATATCCGTGCTTCCAGGCAGAATATTGAAAATAAACTGAGGTAGAGCATGAGCCAAAAGCCTTCCGCCGGCGCGCGTTTCCGCAGCGCCCTTGCCGAGAACCAACCGCTTCAAGTGGTTGGCACCATAAACGCCTATTCCGCCATTATGGCCGAGCGTATTGGCCACAAGGCGATTTACCTTTCCGGTGCTGGTGTTGCCAATGCCTCCTACGGCCTGCCGGATCTGGGTATGACCAGCCTAGACAATGTGCTAGAGGATGTGCGTCGTATTACTGCAGCCAGTGAGCTGCCGTTGCTGGTGGATATCGATACCGGCTGGGGTGGCGCTTTTAATATCGCCCGTACTGTCAAAGAAATGATTCGCGCCGGTGCCGCAGCGGTGCATATCGAAGATCAGGTGGCACAGAAGCGCTGTGGCCACCGCCCGAATAAAGAGATTGTTTCCAAGCAGGAGATGGTGGATCGCATCAAGGCTGCCGTGGATGCACGCACCGATGATGACTTCTTTATCATGGCCCGCACTGATGCCTTCGCTCAAGAAGGTTTGGATGCCGCTATAGAGCGCGCTCAGGCCTGTATCGAAGCCGGCGCAGACGGTATTTTTGCGGAAGCCGTTACCAAGTTGGAGCACTATCGCGCATTTAAAGACGCGCTGAACGTGCCGATTCTGGCGAATATCACCGAATTTGGTAAAACCGAGCTCTATAACGCCAAAGAGTTGGGCGAAGCCGGCGCAGATATCGTACTGTATCCGCTGTCAGCGTTCCGGGCTATGAACCGTGCGGCGGAGAATGTGTATACCAGCATTCTGCAAAATGGTGACCAGAAAGCGGTAGTGGATACCATGCAGACCCGCGAGGAGCTTTACGACTACCTCAATTATCACGTATTCGAGCAGAAGCTCGATGAGCTGTTCAAGAAGTAATTTACTTTATAAACCGTGTGAGATGCCGGGTTAGGTTGCTTGCATGGCGGTTTTCGGACGAACACAGAAACTGTGCCTACAAAGGGGAGATAAGGAAGATGGCAGAAAAAGCATTGAGTGGCGCCGGCTTGCGTGGCCAGGTAGCGGGTAAAACTGCATTGTCCACGGTAGGTAAATCCGGCTCTGGCCTCACTTACCGCGGTTACGATATCAAAGACCTGGCCCAACACTGCGAGTTTGAAGAAGTTGCCTACCTGATTTTCTACGGAGAGCTGCCCACCAGCGACCAGTTGGCGGAATACAAGGCCTTATTAAAAGGTATGCGTGGTTTGCCGCAAGCACTGAAAGAAGTGCTGGAGCGTATTCCCGCCGATGCCCATCCGATGGACGTAATGCGTACTGGATGCTCCATGCTGGGCAACCTGGAAGGGGAAGAGTCCTTCGCGCAGCAGCTGGAAAAAGCCAACCGCTTACTGGCTGCTTTTCCCTCCATCATTTGCTACTGGTATCGTTTCACCCACGACAACGTGCGCATTGAAACGGATACCGACGATGACAGCATCGGCGGCCACTTCCTGCATATGCTGCGCGGTAAGAAACCCAATGCCCTGCATGAGCAGGTGATGAATGTTTCCCTGATCCTCTACGCAGAGCACGAGTTTAACGCGTCCACTTTCACTGCGCGTGTTTGTGCCTCTACCCTGTCTGATCTGTTTAGCTGCATTACCGGTGCTATCGGCACTCTGCGTGGCCCGTTGCATGGCGGCGCCAACGAGGCGGCAATGGAAATGATCGAGCGTTTTGCCAACCCGGATGAAGCAGAGAAAGAACTGCTGGGTATGCTGGAGCGCAAAGAGAAAATCATGGGCTTCGGCCACGCGATTTATCGCGAATCCGATCCGCGTAACGAGATCATCAAAGCCTGGTCTGAGAAACTGTCTGAAGATGTGGGCGATAAGGTCTTGTACCCGGTTTCCGTACGCTGCGAAGAAGTCATGTGGCGCGAGAAAAAGTTGTTCTGTAATGCCGACTTTTTCCATGCATCCGCTTATCACTTTATGGGAATTCCCACCAAATTGTTCACGCCGATTTTTGTAATGTCGCGTGTTACTGGTTGGGCTGCCCACGTATTTGAACAGCGTGCAGACAACCGCATTATTCGCCCGAGCGCTGAATATGTAGGTGTCGAACCGCGCGAAGTACCGCCTATCGCCGAGCGCGGTTAATTTTCATTTCACTATTGAAATGAGGCACACCCAGTGTGCCGGCTTCAGGTTGCCTTTTTGGGTGATCTGGAGCCTCTCTCAGAAGAGACACGATTTTAAAAAGATTCGACTGAACTGATTTACCTAGCTATGAATACTGATTACCGCAAATCACTGCCCGGTACCGACCTCGATTATTTCGATACCCGCGCCGCCGTTGACGCGATCCAGCCCGGAGCCTATGCCAAACTGCCGTATACCTCACGTATTCTGGCGGAAAACCTGGTGCGTCGCTGTGAGCCGGAAAAACTGACCGACTCCCTGAAGCAGATTATCGAGCGCAAGCGCGAGCTGGATTTCCCCTGGTTCCCGGCGCGAGTGGTGTGCCACGATATCCTCGGCCAAACCGCATTGGTAGATCTGGCCGGTCTGCGCGATGCCATTGCCGATAAAGGCGGTGATCCCGCCAAGGTAAATCCAGTTGTTCCTACCCAGTTGATTGTGGATCACTCCCTCGCGGTAGAGCACCCCGGTTTTGAGAAGGATGCTTTTGAAAAAAATCGTGCGGTAGAGGAGCGTCGTAACGAAGATCGCTTCCACTTTATCAACTGGACCAAAACCGCATTTGAAAACGTCGATGTGATTCCCCCCGGTAACGGCATCATGCACCAGATCAACTTGGAGAAAATGTCTCCGGTGGTGCAGGTGCGTGAAGGCGTGGCCTTCCCGGATACTTGTGTTGGTACCGACAGTCACACGCCGATGGTCGATGCTCTGGGTGTGATTTCTGTGGGCGTTGGCGGCCTGGAAGCTGAAAGCGTAATGCTTGGCCGCGCCTCTTATATGCGTCTGCCGAATATCGTTGGGGTTGAACTCTCTGGAAAATTGCAGCCCGGGATTACCGGTACCGATTTGGTACTGGCTCTCACTGAATTCCTGCGCCGCGAGCGCGTGGTCGGAGCCTACCTGGAATTCTACGGTGAAGGGGCTTCCAACCTAACCCTGGGCGATCGCGCCACTATTTCCAATATGACTCCGGAGTATGGCGCTACTGCGGCCATGTTCTCTATCGATGAGCAAACCATCGACTATCTCAAACTCACCGGCCGCGATGATGAGCAGGTAGCTTTGGTAGAGAAGTTTGCCAAGGAAACGGGCCTCTGGTCCGATACCTTGAAGGATGCCGAATATGAGCGCGTGCTGAAGTTCGATCTGGACACAGTGGGCCGCAACCTTGCAGGTCCTTCCAACCCCCACGCGCTGCTGCCGGCCTCGGAACTGGCCAATCGCGGTATCGCCAAGGCCTGGGAAGAGAAAGCCGGTGAGATGCCCGATGGTGCCGTGATTATTGCGGCGATTACCAGCTGCACCAATACCAGTAATCCGCGCAATATGATTGCCGCAGGCCTGATTGCCCGCAATGCGAACAAGCTTGGCCTGACCCGCAAGCCCTGGGTGAAATCCTCCCTGGCGCCGGGCTCCAAAACGGTAAAAATGTATCTGGAAGAGGCCGACCTGCTACCGGATCTGGAGCAGATGGGCTTCGGCGTAGTGGCTTTCGCCTGCACCACCTGTAACGGCATGAGCGGTGCCCTGGACCCGAAAATCCAGCAGGAAGTGATCGACCGCGATCTGTATGCTACAGCAGTCCTGTCAGGTAACCGCAACTTCGACGGTCGTATCCACCCCTATGCCAAGCAGGCTTTCCTGGCTTCACCGCCGCTGGTCGTTGCCTACGCTATTGCCGGCACCATCCGTTTTGATATCGAAAAAGATGCGCTGGGATACGATGCCGATGGTAACCCGATTACCCTGAAAGATATCTGGCCCAGCGACGAAGAGATTGATGCGATCGTACGTCAGAGCGTGAAGCCACAGCAGTTCCGCGATGTGTATATTCCCATGTTCGAAGAGCGGGATGCCGCAGAAGAGCAGGGCCACGCACTCTACGACTGGCGCCCGATGAGTACCTATATTCGCCGCCCACCTTATTGGGAAGGTGCCCTGGCAGGCGAGCGCAGCTTGAAGGGCATGCGCCCGCTGGCGGTGCTGGGTGACAATATCACTACCGACCACTTGTCTCCGTCCAATGCCATTCTGGCCAGCAGTGCTGCCGGTGAATACCTGGCGAAGATGGGATTGCCGGAAGAGGACTTTAACTCCTACGCAACCCATCGTGGTGACCACCTCACTGCCCAGCGTGCAACTTTCGCCAACCCGAAGCTGCTCAACGAAATGGTGCGCGATGATAAGGGCGAGATTCGCCAGGGCTCTCTGGCTCGTGTCGAGCCGGAAGGGCAGGTTACTCGTATGTGGGAGGCGATCGAGACTTATATGGATCGCAAGCAGCCGCTGATTATCATTGCTGGTGCCGACTATGGGCAGGGCTCTTCCCGTGACTGGGCTGCGAAAGGTGTACGCCTGGCCGGCGTGGAGGCGATTGCCGCCGAAGGCTTCGAGCGTATTCACCGCACTAACCTGATCGGTATGGGCGTGTTGCCGCTAGAGTTTAAGCCGGGAACTACTCGCGAAACCCTGGGCATCGACGGTACTGAAAGTTTCGACGTAATCGGTGAGCGTACCCCCCATGCCACGCTGACTCTACTGATCCACCGTGCCAACGGTGAGACGGTTGAGGCGCCGGTAACCTGCCGCTTGGATACTGCAGAAGAGGTTTCCATTTATGAGGCTGGGGGTGTTTTGCAGCGCTTTGCGAAAGACTTCCTCGAAGCAGAGGCGATGGCTTAAATGTTGAAATTTGCTCCTCAAGTCAAAATCCCCGCGACTTATATGCGCGGGGGCACCAGTAAGGGCGTTTTCTTCCGTTTACAGGATCTACCCGGAGTTGCGCAGGTTTCAGGAGAGGCCCGTGATAATTTGCTGTTGCGGGTAATTGGTAGCCCGGACCCTTACGGAAAGCATACCGATGGGATGGGTGGAGCCACTTCGAGCACCAGCAAAACGGTGATCCTGTCTGCCTGTGATAAGCCCGATCACGATGTGAACTACCTGTTTGGCCAGGTTTCCATCGATAAGCCCCTGGTCGATTGGAGTGGTAACTGCGGTAATCTCACTGCGGCTGTTGGAGCTTTTGCGATTAATAGCGGTTTTGTTGATGCTGCGCGAATTCCAGAAAATGGTATTTGTACAGTGCGCATTTGGCAGGCCAATATTGGCCAAACCATTATCGCGCGTGTGCCTATTACCAACGGTGAAGTGCAGGAAACCGGGGATTTCGAGCTGGATGGTGTAACTTTCCCGGCAGCCGAAGTGGAAATTGAGTTTATGGACCCCTCGGACGGCGAGGGTGCCATGCTTCCCACCGGTAACCCAGTCGATGATCTCGAAGTGCCAGGAATTGGTGTGCTCAAGGCGACCATGATCAATGCCGGTATCCCCACGATCTTCGTCAATGCGGAAGATATTGGCTATACCGGCACCGAGCTGCAGGATGCCATTAATGGCGATAGCAAGGCGCTCGCCATGTTCGAGACCATCCGTGCCTACGGTGCGGTGAAGATGGGCCTGATTTCTTCTGTGGAGGAAGCCGCGGCTAGGCAGCACACGCCGAAGATCGCCTTTGTCGCCAAGCCGCAGGACTACATTGCCTCCAGTGGAAAAAAGGTAGCGGCGCAAGATATTGATTTGCTTGTGCGAGCCCTCTCCATGGGTAAGCTGCACCACGCCATGATGGGTACTGCCGCCGTGGCTATAGGGACTGCAGCGGCTATTCCAGGCACCCTGGTAAACCTTGCCGCCGGTGGGGGTGATCGCAATTCCATCTGCTTTGGCCACCCTTCAGGCACATTGCGGGTTGGAGCCCATGCGAAAGTGCTTGATGGCCAGTGGGTTGCCACCAAAGCCATTATGAGCCGTAGTGCGCGCATCCTGATGGAAGGCTGGGTGCGAGTGCCAGGCGATAGTTTCTAGTCTTGGTATAATCACATCTTTAGGGGCGTGATACGCCCCTTTTTAGTGGTCGGCTTGTACTCTTGAAGGGTTTCTATTTTATTAGCCGGCTCACACAATACTTTCGTAGACTCTCATACAGCTTTGGGCTACCTTTCCTGCACCCCGAGCCACCCATTCCAGCCCCTGGCTTATCCTCGGCCGCAATCTCACTCGGGTCTTACGCTGTTTCTATAAGAATACAGTTTGATTATTAGGTAGTGCTCTTGGCGAAATTACACATCGCCGTGCCTCTTATTGTTAGCAGGAAATAAACTTGGTAGCAGCCAAATCGTTAATGTCGCTCGGTGGCGATAACACTATAGATGAAACTCTATTTGCACACATCGCTAGGGATCTTACCGAGCAGGGCTATAGTATTCGCCATGCCGCACTACCCGAATCACTCTCCAGTGCGCTTTTTACCTATCAGCAGGAGATGAACGGAGAGAAATTTATTGATGCAGGGGTCGGGCGAGGTGACGATTACCTACGAAATGAATTCGTGCGAACGGATGAAATTTGTTGGATTACCGGGGAGTCTGCTACAGGAAGTGACTGGCTCAGCTGGGCGGGCCAGCCTCAGGTTTACCTCAACAGGCATCTTTTTCTGGGGCTCTTCTCATTTGAAAGCCATTTTGCCCATTACCGGCCTGGGGACTACTACAAAAGGCACTACGATGCATTTCGCGGAGAGGCGAACCGGGTGCTCTCATTGGTCGTCTATCTTAATCCAGGCTGGAGCACTGCGGATGCTGGTGAGCTTGTGCTCTACAAAGATGAGCAGGATAGGGTCGGCACCAAAGTAATGCCGTTAATGGGAACGGTAGTGACTTTCTTAAGTGAGGAGTTTCCCCACGAAGTTCTACCAGCTAATCGGGATCGCTACTCCATTGCAGGCTGGTTTCGGGTAAATACTTCAGTAACCGATCGGGTTGATCCGCCCCGTTAAATTAATGAGTTACCCGCTTAAAATTAACCTCTAGTGAGCCACCTACCTAGGTAAACCTACTAGTGCCCTGCGGTAACCGCAGGGTTTATAGGGTACTAAATCACCTTTCGATTGATTTAGAGATCCGATTGATCCTAATCGCGATCCGCCCCATCGTATCTCAGTTTCACAGAACTCTCCTTTTTGAGATTTTAACCTAGCCGACGTACAGCCGACGGCCCATAGGTAAGCCACGCATAACAATCAAACCGGCTTTCCTGTTGCAGCAGATTGGAGAGACATCAATGACAATTAAAAAACCACTTACCCTTGCGATTACAATGGCCAATATAGCGGTGGCCTCAGCCTGGGCACAGGAAGCTAGTAATCAAGAAGATGACTGGGCGTTGGAAGAAGTCACTGTTACTGCGACGAAGCGCGAAACCAACCTGATGGAAACTCCAGTAGCCATTTCCGCTTTCACCCCGGAAGAGTTAGATCGTCAGGGTATTAAGAATGTAAAAGATCTGGGCAGTACAATTCCCAATGTGGATATCGGCTATGATGCTTCTCAGTCTTCACCAGTGATTTCTATGCGTGGTGTTCGCTCTACCAATACTACTGAGTTTGGTGATCCAGCTGTTGGCTTACACTTCGACGGTATTTATTCTTCGCGCCCCCAGTCTGCAATGGCAATGATGTTTGACTCTGAAAGGGTAGAAGCCATGCGTGGGCCTCAAGGTACTCTTTACGGGCGTAATTCTACTGTTGGTGCCATTAATGTTATTTCAAAAAGACCGGTAATTAATGAATTCGAAGGTTCCGTGGGCGTTGAGCTTGGTCGCTGGAATCAAGAGCTGGTCAAAGGCGTTATCAATATTCCGGTTTCAGATACCTTTGCTCTTCGTGCGTCCTTTATGGATGAGACACGGGATTCCTACCTTACCGGGTTTTATGACGTTAACCAGTGGGATAATCGCTATATTGATGCTGACTCTGTAGGTGCGGGTGTATTAGCTGATAACGCAATCACAACTTTTATTCAGGCGAATAACGCTGAAGGAGCCACAGACTATCAGCTGGTTAGGGCGGATGCTGAAGATTTTTATGGGAATGTTGATCAGCAAGCGGTGCGTATAGGTGCGTTATGGGAACCGACTGACGATATTTCTTGGTATGCCGTAGCGGAACACTATCAGGATAGTAGTGCAGGCGGCATCAACACTATTGATTGTGAAAAGGCTGAGCAGCGCGAAGATGGAACAACTTGTGAAACCTACTACGGCTCCGGTGCTGATGAGTACACCGTAGCGGTGAATGTACCAGGTGAACTTGATCTCACCATGACTTCATTCCGTTCTAACTTCCGCTGGGATTTCAGCGATACCATGGCGTTTGTGTATAACACCGGGTATGCAGTTCAGGAACGAAGCAACCTGATTGATATTGATGCTGGTCGCAATACCTGGGATATGAGTATGAGCATTAGAGACTCAGAAAATGTCTCTTACTCCCATGAGTTACAGTTGCAATCTACAGGTGATGGCCCCCTACAGTGGATTACAGGTTTGTTTTATTTCCACGAGATCACTGATCTGAATGGTTACTTCCTGGCCTCATTAGATAATGCCGTATTCTGGAGGCAGCCAGATAGAACTATAGAAGCCAGCGCAGTATTTGCTCAGGCTACCTATGACCTTACTGATACCCTTCACCTAACTGTTGGTGGTCGATATACGGAAGATGAGAAGAGTGATGTAGGTGGTAACAACCTGAGTTGCACTCGAGACTGGTCCACTGAATCAGATGAAGAGTATGGCTGCTTCCCTGCCTATTTACAGGGCACCTTTAATAGCTTCTCTACCAACCACTTTGCTGACAGCTCAATTTATACAATTGATACTTACAATGATGCCAGCAAGAGCTGGGATTCATCCGACTTTCGAATTGGTCTCGATTATGACCTGACAGATGAAGTCATGCTGTATGCATATGTTGCAAGTGGATTTAAGTCCGGTGGTTTGGGTGATGTTGTCATCCAATATGAGCAAGACCCGGACACAGCTGAGTACATCTACGATGATGAGGGAAATCGGGTTGTTCAACAGGTAATTGACACTAGCTATGATGAGGAGAAGGTCATTACTTGGGAGCTAGGAGCAAAAGGTACTTTCTTGGATGGTCGACTAAATCTGGCTAGTACCTTCTTTTTCTCCGACTATAAAGATATGCAGCTAGCTGCACCTGATACTGCATACTCGTACTATGCGGTAGAGCGAGAAGGTGAGAACGCAGGTGAAATTACAACCGAGCCCGTCGTCATTTACCTTACTAAGAATGCTGCTAGCGCAGAGATTATGGGGCTAGAGTTAGAGTTTGACTGGGCCCCCTATCCGAATGGCCGAATCAGTGGTTTTGCTACCTGGATGCAAACAGAAATCACCTCTGATTTTCAGAACCGCTGGAATTTCAATAACCAAGCGTTATTCGAAATTTCGGATTACGGTTTAGCTCATGACAATACTAATGAAGAGCTCTTCCGAAATTTGAAGGGTAATGAGTTGCCTGTATCACCTGAATTCAGCTTCACAATCAATTATGATCACACCTTTGAGTTGGCCCAGGGTGGTGCAATTATTCCGTTTATAGGCATCCACTGGGAAGATGAGTCTTACCTGACCTACTGGAATGTTGACAAGCACGACTTCCCCACTGGTGATACTTCTGCTTTTGATGACAGTCGTGATTCCTTCTGGATGGTAAGTGCTTCCGTGAAGTATGTAAGCCCGGACGATCAGTGGAACGTTGAAGCCTTTGGTAATAACCTGACTGATGAGATTGTTCCCTACTACGCTGATGGAAGTGATGGCCTCGTATCTGGGCCATTCTCCACTCCAATGAGCTACGGTGTACGCTTTAACTACAACTTCTAAGTAGCTACTGTTACTCCATAGTAAAAGCCGGGTCAATTTAGATGGTCCGGCTTTTTTTATGGCTCGTGAGTGAAGTCAAAACTTCTCACGAGTACTTTAGCCCATATCAAGACATGTGTGTATCTTGGGGCTATGTAAACTGCTAGGTTCTGGTTTTACGCCAAATTATGCGAATCAGATAAAATACAAATAGGGCGATAAGCATCCAGGGTAAAAGGTAGGCGATTGCAGTGATTGCCTCAGATAGCCCATCAGACAAATTTTCACCAAAATGAGATAGGGAGTCTAATATGGGACTCCAGAAAGAAGTATAAGATTTTGAGTGTAATTCTATTTCAACCACATCCATCTGAATTCGCTTGAGCAGTTTAGCTTTTTTACCTTGTGAATACTCAATATCAGTTTGTACTGATGCTAACCTTTCAGCAACCTTTATTAGAGTATCAATGTCACTCTCAGATTTTTGTTCCAGTTCTATAAGTCTCGATTGATACTGGAGTAACATTTCAAGTCGCTTTTGACTGTCGATAATTACATCCTGTAAATCTTCTGCTTTGGTTTCCCGCTGTATCACTCCTCCTTGCTTTGATGCCAGATCAATGATTTTATCGACTCCGGTGGGGTGTATTCTAAGGTGAATCCTTCCGTAGGGCTTTTCATCATTACGGAGACTAGAATGCAATATAGTGCATTTTTTCTCCATCTCCTGTTGGCAAAGTAATTGGAGTTTGTGGAATACAGGTTCAACTTCTTCAGCAGGTAGTTCAGCTGTCAGGAAATGTTCGTAAGCAATATACTGATCTTGTTCACCTCGATTGCCCCCTGTGATAGGTTCTGGGAACCGGATATCTGCAACCCTGTTGCTGGTGGTATGGGCATTGGGACTGTATGAAGTTGTTGATCTATCACTGCTTGATTCTGAGCAGCCAGAGCTACTGCCCAATATAAGCAGGGCAAAGAAGTAGTTAAAGAGTCTCATTTTGATCCCGTTTTTTAGTTAATCCGAATAGATTCGAATCTAACATTGTCCGGTTTGCTTATAAAGATATGCGCCGCTGTACATGTTGGTTACTTGGAGTCATGCATTTGGGATTCATTAAGGGTCTCAACATTTGTGTTATTCTCATATAGGGCTGAGTGTTTGTTCTAAATTTGTGTATTGTTGGAAAATAGGTGATGTCGACAATAGAACTGGAAGAAAGGCGAAAGTTAGAGCTAATCGAAAAGATTAGGGGTTATTTATCTAAAGAATTTGAGTTGGAGATTGGCAGTTTTGAAGCGGAGTTCTTTGTTGATTTTCTTGCAAAGGAGATGGGGGCAGGGTTTTATAATCAAGGTCTACATGATGCTCAGGTAATAGTGTCCTCTAAGTTGGAAGATATTTCTGATGCAATTTATGAAATAGAAAAGACTGTCGACTAGAAATATTGCCCCTATTGATGGCAATTTGATTCTATTGTTCTTGAGTTGTTCAGGGGTATTTTTTCTTGGGTTTTTCTGCTTGGATAAATAACATGGCTGCAAATACTAAGATTATTCCAGGTATAAAGTTGATAGAGAATTTCGTCATTTCCAATGCTGTAGCCAATGCCAGTACAAATACCGGATTCAAGAAGCTGTATGCTGCAACTTTGGTCGCCCCGATTCTTATTGTGCTAAATTGCAGTAGGAAAAAACTGATTAATGTTGTGAATAAGGCTAAATAGAATAGCCCTCCGTAAGTTTCGACAGGTATATTCCGCCATTCTATTTGGCTTAAACTTGGGAATGAAAGCAGTAATAACCAGAGGGCGCCAAATAGAATAACCCAGAATGTCATAACCTCTGTAGGCTCCCCTGAGTGGACTCTCTTGATCAGTGGATTATACAAGCTGAGCGATATAGCACCTAAGGTGAATATCCAATCCCCTCTATTTAGATCCAGCGTTATCGCTGTTGTAATACTCCCTTCAAATACAATCCAGGCCGCACCCAATGTTCCAAGGGTAAGACCGATGACTTTGCGGGCGCTACTACGCTCACCATTGATGATCAAGGCAAAGACGGCAGTCATTGCAGGAACGGTTGTAAAAAGGGCGCCGGTATTTACTGCTGTGGTGTATTTGAGCGCTTTAAACATACACCAGAAAAAGATAACCAATGGGATGCTGAGTAGCGCATAACCCAGTAGCTTTTTGAGGTGTGGAAGCTGAAATCCATGCTTTAAGAATATGAAGGGCGCAAATAGCCCTGTTGCAATTAAGAACCGAATCATCATCAAGCAATCTGCCGGTAACGAATCGGCGATTAACGCACCAACAGGAAATGAGCCAGCGACAAGTAATGTGCAGGCTATCATCAAGCCGTGAACCCACCACAATGATGTGCCGCTGCTTGCCGTTGCTGTAGGGTTGATACCCCTTGAAAGTTCACGCATGACTCTTCCCTCAATAAAAGCGAGATCAGAGTAACTCGTTTCTGATAAACTGATAATCCATCAATTAAGATACATACTGTTGAGAAAAAGGAAACAGTAGTTTATGGAAAGTTTTGCAGCCATACCGGTATTTGTCACAGTGGCCGAAACCGGTGGCTTTTCCCCGGCCGCCAAGTTGCTGGGGATATCCAAGTCTGCAGTTAGTAAACGGGTCAGTCAGCTGGAAGAGCAACTTGGGGTAAAACTATTGCATCGCACCACCCGCAAGCTGAGCTTGACAGAGGCGGGCGAGCATTTTTTTCAGCATGCCCGAATCGCTTATCAGGCCGCACAGGACGCTCAGGATGCAGTGACTCAGCTTCAAGGTGAGCCTCAGGGGCGCTTGCGAATCAATGCCCCAATGTCCTTTGGCAGGTTGCATTTGGCACCGCTTATCCCAGTGTTTCTCAAGCGCTATCCAAAAATCACGATTGATCTGGTGATGGACGATAAGGTGGTAGACCTGATTGGAGAGGGGTTTGATATCGCTATCCGTGGTGGTGACCTGCCTGATACCAGTTTGATTGCCCGCAAGCTGGCGCCTCTGCAAAGCGTGCTCTGTGCCTCTCCCGCGTACTTGGAAGAGCTCGGCAAACCGATCGAGCTTGAGCAGTTAACAGAGCACAATTGTTTGATGTTTACTTATTCCAGGGATGTAAAAGAGTGGAATTTTATTCAGGATAACCATCTGCACACCATAGAAGTCAGGGGTAACTACCAGGTCAATAACAGTGAAGCGCTGCGGGAAGCCATTCTCCAGGGGCTTGGCATCGGCCGCCTGCCGACTTTTGTCGCAGGAGCGGATATCAAGAGTGGTCTCCTGGTGCCTTTGTTTGAAGAATATCAAATGCCGGCCAAGACTATTTATGCCGTATTTCCGGAGCGGCAGTATATGCCTGCCAAAGTACGGGCCTTTATAGACTTTGCCATTGAGTACTTTGGTGGCGACATTCCCTATTGGGATTGTTAGTTTGTAAACTTTTTCTCAACAATCTTTTAACAAAAGAGCCCATTATCAAGCCAGGAGAAACCCAATAAGCTTTCTCTCATCGACATTCACAAGATGATTAATTGTCAGAGGGAAATTATGGACCTGTTCACTGCTGTTGAAACTCGCCGTTCGGTAAAGCATTACGATGTATCTGAAAAGATGACATCAAGTGAGTTTAACCAGCTTATCCAAGCCACAATGTTATCGCCAACATCCTATAACATTCAGCATTGGAGAT
Source organism: Microbulbifer mixtoriginis (SeqCode) (assembly GCF_052466765.1). Lineage (NCBI taxonomy): Bacteria > Pseudomonadati > Pseudomonadota > Gammaproteobacteria > Cellvibrionales > Microbulbiferaceae > Microbulbifer > Microbulbifer mixtoriginis (SeqCode). The sequence goes on along the minus strand of NZ_CP174289.1, from coordinate 237,122 downwards.
TCCTGCGAGTAACAGATTCCAGGCTTCGAAGCAGACTTAAGGATGCTGCCTGGGGTCAACAGCAAGTGGAAGATGCGTCTGAGCTGATTATTCTTTGTGCAGATATAAACGCTTGGAAAGATCGACCAGAACGCTATTGGGCTGATGCGCCCAGAGAGGCGAGGGAACTTTTAGTCCCGATGCTAACTGACTTCTATAGAGATAAACCCCAATTACAGCGAGATGAAGCAATAAGGAGTTGTGGCTTAGCGGCGCAAACCATGATGCTTGCGGCAAAAGCACTGGGCTATGACACCGGCGCACTGGTTGGGTTTGACTCAGATAAAGTGGCCGAGCTTATAAACCTGCCAGAAGGTTATCTGATCGGAATGATGATAGTCGTGGGTAAGGCTAGCAAGGCAGCGAATGGACGTGGTGGCCAGTTAGCATTGGGTGAAGTGTTATTTGAAAACCAATTTTGAGCATAACTTACATACCGTAGTTTAGTATTTATGCTTGCAATCTGTAGGCTGTTCTTGTGATCAATTATCCATATCTCCGCTAGTGGGATAATTGATCACAAGTGGATTAGAGCACAAAGTCAATTGGCGGTTATTGGGTGGGTAAAAAATGAATCGGGTAGTGAATTGTTGTTCTTCGTGTGTCGCTGGCACCGAAGTTAAATTCCTGAATCTTTGCCATTAACTGATCGGTAAACGGCTTGGAATCGAGGCTGGAGCTGGCCAATGCGATATTGGCGACTTCGCCACTAGGTTCAATATCGATAATAAATTCCGCGCCGCCTTCAAGGTCAGGGTCTTGTTTGCGCGCACTCAAGTATAAACGATAAAGCTGGCCTTTGTGTTTATCAAATACCTGCTGAATTTCTACTCTGCTACGCTCTCGCTTTTTCTTAACGGTTTTTTTAAGGGTGGCATCTGCTATGGCTGGTGGTTTTTTATCAGAGAAGCTGGCGTTTCCGCTTTGATCGACCCACTGATAAATTTCCGCGCTTGCAAGATTACTGGAGAGTGTGAGACTGATACAGAATAAGCTTTGATAAGTAAATCAGTTCATTTTTCCATTTATACTTCGATAATCTTGACCAAGTACTTAGTCTACTTTAAGTGCTACCTCTAGGGGGAGATTAGCGTATTGATTGGTTAAACCTAAGGTTCGTGAATTTTCTGTAGCAATTAATCGCCAGGCTTTACAAGGTATCTTTGTACAATTTTCCCATCTGCTTCGATCTCAGAATCCAATAATCCACCACATGCCTTAATTGTATTGGCAGAGGCGGGGTTGTCTTTGTGACAGTGAATGTGAATTGTCCCGGCTTTCATTTCCTGAAGCCACTGGATCGAGAGATCCATCAGGCGTTTACCGTACCCTTTACCTCTATACTTGGGTCTGATCCCCAAACCAATGTGCCCACCGCAGTGGGTAATTCTATCGTTCAGGTAGTGGCGAATATTGGTGACACCTACGATTTCAGTTTCATCAATAAGCCATAGTGTAGAACTTGGGACAAAGCCTTCCGGTAGGTTTTTACCCTGTGCAAAGTTAATGAGCTTTTGGATGAGAGCTTCGAAGTCCGCATGATCAAAATCCATAGGAAAGGGATAGCGCTCTTCATCACCCAGCTCTTCTATATATTGCTGATAACTAGCCTCATAGATTGCTGAAGGAGGTACTAATTTCAAAGCAATGCCTGGGAATTCGAGTAATGAATAGGGTGAAAGCAAAATTTAGCCTATAAAAATTAGCTGTGTAATCTCTAAAGAATTGTTAAAACATTTGAGTTGGCAGAAGGAGATAAAGGGACGGCTGTAAATGACTGCATCTTGGGCGCCCTATGCCAGGAATAGGACCCCAAGACGGTAGGAAAATATTAAGCTGCCTGAAATTTCAACAAGACAGTACATCCTGTTTCTGACTGGGGAATATGTGCTGAGCCAATGGGGTTGTGAATAAATGATCCCTCGGGATGATCGTCTCTGCCATCATTAAAGATCCCTGAAATCACAAAAATTTGTTCTGCACCGTCAATATGTGTTTCCACACCTGGGTATCTGGCTCCAGGTAGAAACTCGAAGACAGACACCCAGCTTCCTGCTTCCTCTCTCCAAAGACTTCTCTCGAATATGCCGGGAGCAACCTCCCTGGCTTCAATATTCTTCCAGTGACTAGACGTGATGCCAGAAAAATTCACTTGATTCATAGCAGTACTCTTCCATCTTAAACAACAATATTTTGCGCGCAAAGTATTGTTGTTTAAGTTCGGGTTTACCGTCAAGTACTTTGCGCGCATAATATATAGATCTGTTCAGTGAGTAATCAAGATGACTCCAAAAGAGTTCAATCTCCAAGAGTTGGTGTGTTTTGCCTTATATTCAACAGCGAACTCTATGGTGCGTGAATACAGGCCGGAGCTTGATCAGTTTGATCTTACCTACCCGCAGTTTCTGGTGATGATGAGCCTTTGGAATGAAGACTCTGTTTTTATCAAAGAGCTAAGCCATCAGACTTACCTGGATGCAGGCACCTTGACTCAAGTTCTGAAACGCCTAGAGGCTAAAGGGTTTATCGAGAGGCAAAAGTCCAGCGTGGACGAGCGGGCAAAAGTGATTGTCCTCACCCGAAAAGGGCGCGATCTAAAGCAGAAAACCTCTCATATACTTGAAGATATGGCCTGCAAGGTCAGATTAACGGCTGAAGAGCAACAGGACTTGACCTCACTGTGTCATAAAATTTTATCCAGGCTGAAAAAATAGGGTTGGACCTTATTCAATCGTCCATCACTTTGGTTTGTTATTTATGATTTTTTAATAACTCTTTGGCTTTGTTTGGAACTGACTCATAACTTGGGTATTCAGGAGCCCTTGATGCACAAAGACTCAGTAGCTTTATCGCTTCCTTTTTCTGATTGACTTTAAGGTAAGCTATCGCTAGAGAAAGTTGTGCATCTGGTAGGCAGTAGTGGGGCTTTAGATCAATGGCTCTTTTTAAAACCGCTATAGATTGTTTCCAATGATTTAATTCTTGGAGGCACATACCATAAGCGATGTAATATCTTGGGTCATTAGATGAGGCCGTTAACTGTGCATAAAGCTGAAGAGCTTGAGAAAGCTTCCCAGAAGTTTGGAGCTCACAAGCCCTGCGATAGCTTTTATCTCTGTCCATATTGATAGTGCTAAATTTAATCGTTAATTCCTACATATATTTCAATCCGATCCACATTCCCGCTCTCATCCAACACTGCAATTTGATGCTGCCCACTCTGTGGTGAGAGTGCAAAATTTTGAGTGCCCAATGTTTCATCCTTGGGTTCGCCGTTGATAAACCAGTAGCGTTTCCCTTGTCCTCCTATCGCGCTGAGATTTATACGTGGTAAAGGAGCGCTGTTACCGGTAGGAAGGTATTGGTTACCATTGCTGGCACCGACAATTTTCAGTGGGGTACCCGTAGTTGCGGTTGGGGCGTTACATTCGGGCGCTGTCGGTGGGATTTGTTGGTTCCGAGTTTGGTTGGTGGGCAACCAGGACTCCAGCTCCTTTGGCCACAGGGCAAGGCTTCTCTTTGTAGCAGAGGAGTCCATACAGCTGGGTTTTACCCGCAAGCCCTGTTGGTTGGCAAAGAAGTGGTAAGTTTGTGCAGCACGTAAAGGTTCTCCTTTTGGGGGGAGGGTTCGGGGCGCCCGGCCCTTGATAAGCCAGGCATTGCGCAGTTGGTGGCAGAGTTCATCTTCGGTTAACGACTTCTGGCCTCCTAACGGCCAGCAGATTTCTGTTTGGATTATTGATTCGGGTCTTGCCAGGCGTTGCTGCTTGTTACCTGGTAGAGATGAAATCACTGCGTTTAACAATGGCGTTGCACTGATGGAGCCGTAGTAGCCGGGGAGGGGGGTGCCGTCTGGGCGACCTACCCAAATTCCTACGGTATAGCTGGGGGTTACACCGATCGCCCAAGCATCGCGGTAGCCGTAACTAGTGCCTGTTTTCCAGGCAATATCTGCTTTGCTTTGCCTTACTAGATTGCGCCAGCGGCGTGAGCCACCACTGTTGGAAGCCAGCATCTCAAATGTGATCCAGGCGGCCTCTGCAGACATCAGGTACCGCTCTCGCAGTGGAGTTTCGGGTAAATAGCGGGGTGCTGCGGATAGCCCGCCGCGTGCTAGGGCTGCATAAAGTCCGGTGAGTTGGTCCAGGCGGGTGCCAACGCCACCTAAAATCATGGCTAGATTAGGTTTGCCGCCGCTGGGAAATTGTAGTGAGAGGCCGGCATTTTCCAGTGTCGCTGCGAATCGGCCGGGGCCGTAGTGCTCTAGCAATTGCACGGCTGGGATATTGAGAGAGCGCTGCAAAGCGGCAGTAGCACTGACCGGGCCGGAAAAACCACGATGGAAATTCTCTGGGCGGTAATCTCCATAAATTCGCGGTGCATCACTGAGCAAGGAGGCGCTGTGGATCAGGTCTCCATCGATTGCCAGTCCATACAGAAATGGTTTGAGAGTAGAGCCGGGCGAGCGCGTGGCTCTCGCCATATCTACATAGCCATATCGACGTTTGTCACCGAAATGGGAGGCTCCCACATAGGCGCGTACAGATAAGTCGGAATTCTCCAGTACTATAACGGCGGCAGAAGTTTTCTGCGGATAGCTCTCCATATAATCGCGCAGATAGTCCTCCAGTCCACGCTGAATATTGCCGTCAATGGTGGTGTTAATCACCTCTTGATCACCGATGCTTTCTACCAGCCAGCGGGATAAATGAGGGGCATTCTGTGGAAATTCCAGACGCTCCGCATAAACGTTTTCTAGCTGCGCGCGCTCGACCTCGTTTGCGCTCCAAACGCCGTAGACCTGTAACCGGGTCAGAACTTTATCCCGAGCTTTTTGTGCTCGATTTGGGTACCTGTCCGGTCGCAAGCGACTAGGCGCTTGGGGTAATACTGCCAGGAGTGCCGCTTCGGCGTGGGTGAGATCAGCGGAGGATTTACGCAGGTATAAACGGCTGGCGGCTTCCACGCCTTCAATATTGCCGCCGTAAGGTGCCAGATTGAGGTAGAGATCGAGAATTTCCTGCTTGCTGAAATGCCATTCCAATTGCAGGGCGCGCAACATTTGTTTGGTCTTACCGATTAAAGTCCTGTGATGTGGATCTAGCAGGCGCGCTACCTGCATGGTCAGGGTGGAGCCACCGGAGACCACATGTCCATTGCGAAGGTATTGGCTGGCCGCCCGAACGAGCGCAAAGGGATTGATACCTGGGTGCTGATAAAAATGGCGATCCTCATAGGTGAGTAGTGCCTCGATAAATCGTGGCGCTACTTCATCTTGCGTGATGGGGTAACGCCACACGCCGCGATTATCAGCGAAGAAACGCAGTGGCTTACCATGGCGATCAGCCACTACCCGCGCAAAACCATGTGTTTCAGGCAAAGGTGGGGGGAAAATAGTATCCAGGGCCAACAATGTGACTAAAAGAAAGAAAGGTGAGATCAGCAGCACGCGAAACATGCGGCTGCTGTTTTTCCATCGAGCTATTAGTGTGGCTAACAGTTTCAATGCTTGCCGATTACCTGTACTTGCGCCATTGGGTTCTTGCCAATGGAAAAGCGTTCAGGGTTATACATATCCTCCACAAAGGGAGGTGGCACCTGGTAGTGACCGGGAGTTACTGCTCGGGCGATATAAAAGAGGTTGGTGGGTTTCCACTCAGATTGATCCAAGGCTGCCACAAATCGATCATCGCGGAATTCCATGTGTTGTATATTGTCCTGGTCGTCCTGCCATTGGGCGATACTCTTACCGTCGAATTTAAGCTCATCCACTTTGACACTATCGGCGAGGTTCTGGTTTTCCAGCTCAAACCCTGCGGGTAGCAGGTCTACTGCGAGAAGATCGGGCAGGCGTCGGTCCGCGTCGATTTGCAAGCGCACCAGATAGAGTTCACCTTCACGTACCTGAGTCGGCACCACACTTGAACCGTCTAGTTTGTGGTAGCTGCGCGTGATTTTAACGCCCTTATCCATCACCTCTGTAGGTGCCTGTTTGCTGTAACCATTAATGGTAATAGCAGCGAAGAGTTTTTCTATTTGGCTGGTTACCTCAAATACCTCTGCGGCTTCACGACCACGGAAGAGAGTATTGTGTGGATTATCATCATTCACTTCCCGTAAACCATCAATGGTTTTTAATAAAGCAGACCAATTTTCACCACCATTAAGCTGTAACTGAACGCCGGCCATAAATATACTGCCTCGTTCCTGCGTGCTTAGGTACTCCCGTTCACGGAGCAGATTCACCATTTCAAACAGCATCTCTTCGGCTTTGTCGGTAGCCAAATTATGCTCCAGCAATAGGGAGATCATCTGTGCAGTATCGCGCAGGTTAGAGCCATAATCGCCGTAGTAACTAAGGCGCTTGCGCTCAATGGAAAGGGCTTTTTGTAAGGCCTCTTGAGACAGGGTGTTATCGCCCATGGCCTGGAGAGCAATTGCCATATGTAACTGTGGTAGAGGGGATCGGGTTAAGTCAGAACCGCTTTCGTAAAGGCTGCGCAATTGGCCGAGCGAGATTTTTTGCACACGGGATAGCACATATGCGGCATAGGAGCGGGCAGCATAAGCGTAAAAGTCAGGGTCACTACTGTAGCGCTGTTGATAAAAGCTACCGCGCTCGCGGGCATATTCCTGCAGACGCTTGAGGGTGGACTCCAGGCGTATGTTATCGAACACAATACCTTGATCACGAGCGCGCAGAAGTAAGTCGGCCACATAAGCGGTGAGCCATTGGTTCTCTGCTGATTCCGCACTCCACAGGCCAAAACCGCCGTTGCTTTTTTGCATACTGAAGATACGTTCGATACCTGCATCAATACTTCTCGCACGCTCGATTTCGTCCAGGGGTTCGATGCCCAATTTTTGTTGCTGTAGCGGCGTTGCCATCACCAGTGGATAAACACGGCTGGAAGTTTGCTCCAAGCAACCATAGGGATAGCGAAGCAAATTTGCTAGGTGGTCCTGAAGTTGCAATTGCGGGCGGCTATCCAGGGATACTAATGTTTGTACCGTGTCCGGCATCAGGGAATCCAGAAAAGCCTTATCCGGGCTGAAACTCTCATCCTGCTCTAGAAGACGGCGCTGGGTGTGCGTGGTGGCGGGCCAGGCTGGGCGAACACCCAGGCGCCACTGGCGTTCGATGGTGATATTCTGGCCATCTTCATCTATTGCACCATTTACTATCAGTTGGAACTCCGCTTCACCAGTGTCGTTTTTGGCAGTAATTGGAAATCGCAAAGTCTTGCGCTCGCCATCGGCCAGTTCTAACAGACGCTCTCCCATTTCCACATCCACAGCGCCGACAGACCGCATTTCCACAGTCAGTTTTTGCGTGCGGCCGCTCAGGTTGTTCAGGTCAAGCGCCAGTGTGCTGCTATCCCCGGGAGCCATAAAACGGGGGAGTGCTGCTTGGGTCACTAATGGGGAAGCTACTGTTAGTTCTCCTTCAGTACTGCCAAACCCCTCTTTACTGAATGACACCGTCATTAAGCGCAGGCTGCCATTGAATTCTGGCAGTTGAAGGGAAACTTTCGCTTTGCCTTGCTGATCGAATTTCACTGGCCCGGAAAATAGCGAAACGATCTGCACATCGGAATTGGGCTCTTCTCCACCACGCGCCAGTTCCGCATCTCCACCGAAGCGTTGCTCCAACAGCTTGCCATTACCAGACTCAATAATTCGGTGATAGATATCGCGGACATCGACACCATAGCGGCGCTGGCCGAAAAAGGCTTCAAAGGGATCTGGTGTTTCGAAGCGGGTGATATTGAGTACGCCCACATCTACTGCTGCTAAGGTGGTCCAGGCTGTGCCGCCATTTTTGCCGATGGAATCCAGGTCCGTGATTACGGTGACTTCTATCTCTGAGCCGGGCAGGGCGTGTGCCGGGGCTTCCAGGCGCACAGGCAAGCGTCGGGCTTCCCGGTCCAGTGGCAAATGAGCCAGTCCGAAAGCGCGATTAGGGGCGATACGCTCATTCTTATCGGCCGGGCGCAGAGCGGTTACGGAAATATAAGTATCGTGACTGTCCCAGTCTGCTGAAATGGGAATTTCAACTTTGGTGCCCGATTTCTCTATCGATACACGCTCGGACCACAGCAATCGATCGCTCTCTACCAATACCAGCGCTTCACCGTCTGCCGGTGGCACTATAGTGAGTTGTGCTAAATCTCCAGGTGAGTATTTGGGTTTATCTAAAGATAAAGCCACGGTATCCGGGCGGGCCGCCTGGCCTTTCGCTACTTGGTCCTTACGCCACCAGTAATACCAGTCGCGCCCAGCATGGAAGCGCAGGCTGCTGGTGGCTCCGCTATTAGTATCCGTAATTTCCAAACGGTAGTGGCCATATTCCACAGGCACCGTGAGTTTCAGGGGAGTCTCTTCATTAAATTGCAGTTGGCGGCTGAAAGATTCGAACTCGGCAGTGGAGTATTCATAGTGCCAACCCTGGCTAGCGGAGTACTCCCAAAAATATTGGCGATCCTCTGAGATTAATACCGCACTGAGATTGCGGCCTGTGGCCGGTTCACCTAGTGCATCGGCTACAACAATTTCGAATTCCGGTCGGCTATTGGCCGAGGGATTCTCCTTGCCAAAGTTAGGGCGAATGCCGACTACTGGATGCTCGGGCCAAACCAGAACGGGATGTTGCCGAGTTACGGGGCGGCCGCCGGACTCGAACAGGCTGGAAACCAGATTAATTTTTAGCGGGCTCTTCGCGTGATTCCAACGGGATCGCAGCGGTAATTTGCCATGCCCTTCAGCATCCAGCTCAATGGTGGACGCATTAAACTGGCGCGTGGGCAATCGCTCAGTGGCGTCCCCAAACAAAAACCCTTTCCATTGAGGGAAGGGTTCCCGGTAGTGGCTGACTTGTACCAGAGTTTCCAAGCGGTTGTTCGCGGCCGGAGCACCGTACAGATAGCTACCTTCAACTTCCAGTTTCAAGGCTTTATCGTGCCCCTGAACCAGGCTGCGCTCTTCACCATCCTGTAGTATCAGCTTCATACGTTCCGGTAGAAACTCCTCCACCTTGAACGGGTAGCGCATTTTGCGCCCATCGGCCAATTCGACTTCCAGGCGCCAGTCACCCGTCGGAGCATTTTGAGGTAGGGGAAGCAGCTTCTCGTAGTATCCCGGCGCGCTGGCGTGCCAGGTGAATGAGCGGGCACTGGTGTTATCGGGTTTAATCAATTCCGCCTTGATTGGCAGGTCTTTTAAATAGCGCCCGTCGTAATTGCGTAGCAGGCCGCTAACCTGGATAGATTCTGTGGGACGGTACAAGTCCCGGGGACCATAGATAAAGAATTCCATCGGCCGGGAAGGGCGTTGGCCTAATTGAAAGTCGGACAGGTCCAGCGCCGGTTCGCGCAAGTCCAACAGAGAGAAATGGCCGGTATCCGGGTCTCGCGCAACAAAAAAGCGCTGAGAGTTTTCCTGCTCCTGGCTGAGCAGAAAACGAACATGTCCCTCTTCAGAGGTGCTGTCTTGCTGGATCAACCCTCCTTTATTGTCCAATAACTCCACCTGGATGCCTTCCAGAGACTCTCCTTTATCCAGCGAGGAAACATAGAGGTCAATGCTTTCCGGGTAGTAACGGGCATGTAAGCCCAAGTTGGAAATAGAAAAGTGGGTGACATCGAAAAGATTGGTGTTGTACACACCGGCTGGCTGCATGACAGCAACATAAATGCCTGGCAGCTTTAATGGTTCAATATGGCCTATGGAGAGATCGAAGTCTCGCTGAACATATTTTTCTTGGGTTAGATCAAAATGTGCACTGTAGACTAACTCAGCAACATTGTTCAGTGCCCTTAACTGGTAGTAGTACTTCAGAGACTGATTGTTGACCAGACTAAGGAAGGCGGAATAGTGTTCAGGCTTCACTCTGTGAAAATGGATTTGCACCGCTTCAATGCTGACGGCAGTCACTGGCAAGCCAGGTGTTACCGTAACTGGAAATATACTGCCGTTACTGGAGAAGCTGATACTGGGTTCGATACGCCGAGTGTGAACAGTTTCCTTCTTTAACTTTCGTAACTCGAATCCATCCTTACTGGGCAGGCCGGGGTGTATCGCTACACTGTAGCGTGTATTCGGCTCGATGTTGGTGAAGTAAAGGATCTTCTGGTTGTCAGATAAAACCCAGCCCCCATCGACATCTTCACCATTTTCCTGGGTGAGGGTTAGGTAGGAACCAAAGTGAGCATTCCCCAGCAGTGGCTCAGAAAAGATCACCGCAATAGCTCGCGCATCCTTGTAGACCCGCTCACCTATATGGAGCACCTTAAGAGCACTTTCCGTTGAATTCGCAACCAGCGGCATCGTGTCGTTGTTGGAAGTAGCAGCCTGCGAAGGAGCTTCTTCACTGGACTGGCTTAGGGATTTGGTATCGGAAGTTGTTGATCCGGTCTCACTACTAGCCTCATTAACACTAGCCCTTGGGGTAGAGACTAATGGGGGTGTTTCTTCCTTTGAATTTTCATCACCGCTTTTGAGTGCCCCATGGGTAGATGTCTTTTTAGTAGAGGGCTCGCTCAGCTTTTCTGGCTTCTCTGGCGTGCAGGCTATAGCAACAAGACAGAGAAGAATGACCGCAATCCAACGCGGTAAGCGGTGAGGGAACATGGATATTTCCTAGTTGGTAAAGAAAGTGGCGGACAATTTAGTTGGTCTTGAACGTTGTCTCAAGCTTTCGTATTGCTCAATGTGAGTTAGTAAGGGTATTGAGCTTGGTAATGAGTATTAGCGAAGGTTGGATAAGGAGCCAAGGAGATATCGGCAATAGGAGAATATGGTTCGTTATTGCTAAAAGAAGTCGCGCAAGTAGGGTCGCTTAGGCTCGACTAAACTGCCAACACGCCTTTGACTAGGTAGAAATAACAAGATACTAATTATTAGGCTGACTTTCTCTTGCGGTTGAACAGTTTTACCCAAAAGATCCCCTCAAAAACAACACCCAAAGCGAGAAAAAAGGCCCCGCCAACAGGCACACCAAATACATAGCAGGCAATGGCTGCTAGTAAGAATAGTAGGGCGACGGTGATCCTCTTCAATTTGGTGCTCCTTTTTGTTTTGTGTGTGGGCACAGGCTCAAGCTTGGCACACTTCAAAGACTATACTGAATTCCAGACCGAAACCCAACATAAATAATGCTTAGGCATAGAACTACAGAGCAGAATGCTAAAGGTAGATAGAGTTTGTAGGAACCATGTTTGATTCTATTAACCGTGGCCAATACGAATGAGCCTAAGGCCAGGAGAGTCGATAGACACAGCGCCATGAAGATGACTCGAACTTCTGTAATACCGCCATTGCCAGCAACTAAAGTCGGTTCTGGATAAATTAGGTTACTCTGCCCGACAGATACCATAGCTGAAACACTTCTGGCTAGAAACAACTCGTTACCATCTAGGCCTAGCCAGTATTCCATAGTGGCAATAAGAATTGATATTGAGCTTGCTATAAGGCAAAGACAGATTTTTGAAACAGTCATCATTTTTTATGGTATTCGCTGCTACTTTTTCTAGCACTTAGCCTGTTAAACGTCTGGGGATATTTTTTTATAAATAAGAACTTCTTAAGAAATAGTATCTATTTGTGTGGGAAGCCCACAGGGTATTTTTAATGTCTAGTTCATTTCTTGTTAATATGTCTTTTCGTATCATGGTACTGCCAGAGAACGTTAATGATTTTCCAGTTATTTTTATCATTCTTATATAAATGCATATAATCAATCCAATCATCGACTGTAAGCTTTACCGAGGCTACCCGGTTATCAATATCAAGTATGTTGATGTCAACCCTGGGGGACTCTGTAAATTTATCGCCTTCCTTATTGTAGTTTTCGGCCAACCAAACCATGGTTTCATAGTCTGTCTCCATGATGAATTCTGAGCCGTCTTTGGATTTCCAGTAGGTTCGTTTGGCTAGTTTCGTATCTAAACCTCTTTCCATTAGGCTTGGTTCAACTTTTTGTTGTGATTCAATGTAATCGAGTACGGCTCTGCGTATTTTGGTGTTGTCCTCAGCGGAATTGGCATATACATATGAATTTAAAGAAGTTAACAGGATTAAAGGTATTAATTTGTACATCATATTTCCTTGGATAACTCTTGTTGTGGGGTTTGTAGAATAACGGTTTATTGGTTAGTTGATGAGCTATCAGATTCTGCTTTGACAGATTGCTGAGTAGATGAATCATTAGAAATCATTGCGTCAATCCAGCTTGAATAATGACTTAAGCGAATGGAATAGGAAGTCTGGCCATAGGTGCCAGGGCGGAAGGTTCGTATATCAACGTTTTCCGCGTGCTTCCAGGATGTGAGTCCTGCGAGTAACCACTGGCCATCAATTTCAATTAGTACTGGGCCGCCACTATCGCCATTTGTAGACATACCTTCAAGTGGCAACGCATTTGGGGCCTGATCAAAGTCATAGCCAAGCCAACGATTTTGAGTTGATGAGATAATGTTAAATGCTCTGCGGAGTTCTGTTCGATTGGGGCCTTTGGGGTCATGGCCGAGGTCAGCTGTACCCGTTGCTCCTTTTCCGATCAGCTTTACTATTTTTCCTTGCTCATCACTTTCACGGTAAATTCCTACCGGATTAACATCAATGATAGGCTGAGAGAGTTTAATTAAGGCAATATCATCGGATGTGGCCAATAATGCTTCAATTTCACTGGCATCTCCCGTTTCTAGTGCCTCATCAATCATCCTTTGAGGTATCTTCTTGTAGCCGGGGTGTATCACCAGCTTATCGATCCTTCTGGAAGTGCCTTTAATGGTGACCTCTTCAATACAGTGTTGCCAAGTAACGGCATGCGCAGCTGTAGCAATCCACTCTGGGGAGATAAGTACACCGTGTCCTTCTTCCGGTAAATCTACAAGTGCGGGGAGTTCAGAGGCATCGATACGGTATCTTGAGTCACTCACATCATCGCGAATGGTTATTGCTATTACCACAGGTGTTAATACTAATTGGAAGGAAAGAAAAAGATATTTAATTGTGCGTATCATGAGCGATCTTTCTGTAAGTTATTGGTTATATAGATCATTGATGTCTGAAAAAATTAGATCTGACGTAGAGCCTTGGCCTAGTTGCCGCTAGTGAATCCTATCGCCAGATATTGGGCTGTAAATTAGAGGCTCCATTGAATTTAATTTCGGAACCTCGTATCCCTGAATTGAAGCTAACTAGCAGTAAAAGCTATATTTTACGGAATCTTTTAAAATGGGCACTAATTGTAAGTTAGGGGATATCACTTCCTTAGTTTGACGGCAGTCCCAAAGACCATCATTTCACAAGACCCTTCCATAATGGCACTTGTTGAAAATCGGATACCTACTACGGCATCGGCTCCTTTCTGCTGGGCACTATCAATCAACCGTTGAAGGGCCTTATTTCTGGCTTCGGATAGCATTTCTGTATAGCCTCTTATCTCACCGCCAACGATACTCTTTAAGCCCGCCATAACATCACGACCAATATGCTTGGATTGAACAACGTTACCGGTAACCACTCCGAGTATCTCTTTGATTTCATATCCTGGTACGGTTTCAGTGGTTGAGTAGATCATGATACATTTCTTAATGTTGCTTGGTATGGTTCTTACTATGATTGCATGGGACACGCTTTGAAAAGAAGAAAGTATTACATTTTGATGAAACTAAAAATACGCCTTATTATTGGGGATGCTTGGAATTAGACTGGGATTTTGACACCCAGCTTCTTGCCATCATGATCGCAATAGAGAACTATCTAGGATGTTCAAGAAAGCATTAAATGCTCTTTTTTCTCCGCCTCTACGAAATTTAAGTACGCACTTACCATATGATCAGGCGCCTCCCAATGCGGATAGTGCCCAATCTTTCCCAGCTCAATAATGTCTGCTGCCCGATCTATCAATTGACGAAATCGATCCACCATATGCTTCCCTGAAACTGGGTCCAATGAGCCATTGATTAGCAGTAAGGGGCCAGGGTATTGGTTTAGCGCGTCGATCCAACGCTGACGATGTTTGCGCCTGTCGTACATGTAGGTGATCAGTTTATAGAGGAGCCGGTTGCCATTCTTATATTGGAGAATTTGCCACAAGTCTCGCAATTCTCTGTCGGAGGGTTTTGTCTCTGGTCCGAAAATGGCACTGAAGCTGCGGCAAAACTGCTGGTAGCGCATTAGTTTATTGATTAGAGAGCCAATAGGAGAAAGCAGGAGTTTCTGCACGAGACGAGCTTGATGAGTTTCTGGGAATAGACCGCCATTCAGCAGGCACACCGAGATATACCCTGTAGTGCCGCCATTGTTGGCTCTGGCGAGTAACTCTTGTGCTACGGAATCCCCATAGTCATGCGCCAACAGGTGGACCTTGTTGATGTTTAAATGTTGCAGAAGAGCCTCATGTAAATCAGCTTGCTGGTGGATACTGTAGTTATGCTGTTTGGGTTTGTCTGAATAGCCAAAGCCCAGCATATCCATAGCAATACAGCGATAGTGCTCTGTCAAATGGGCCCATACCTTTTGCCAGTCATAACTACTAGTGGGGAAGCCGTGAATCAAAAGCAGTACTGGTTTATGTCGACAGCTTGGGTTGCTATCGACATAGAAGAGTTGGTGGTCTTGATAATCAAATATCTTTCCGTTTGATAACCATTGCTGAGGTTGCATTGGCTGCTCCATTTCTTATTGTTGTACTTGCTGTAAAGATTGCATGATGAGCGCGCAACCTCAAGCAGCGGCTATCAGATGGAAAGTATTTATCCTGTTCCTTGCAATGCGTAAACCGCGGGCTTGTTGATTATTTTCCATACAGAAAGCAGGGTAACCGAGGCCGTCAGGCCGATAATAAACAGTGGTGGCAGCAGCCAGCCCCAGAGGCTGGTTTCAATGCTGAACTCGCTTTGCTCAAGCCAAAGTGCTAGTGGGACCACTACCAAAGTTGCTACAGCGATACCGATAATTACGGGAGTCAAGCTATCGATCAGCGTGTGATAGAAAATCGTCGCTGGGCGGGCGCCGATTGCCATGCGCACGCCAAGCTCGGTACGCCGCAGTTGTACACTGTAACTGAGCACTCCAAAGATACCGATGGCAGCGAGGCTGAGTGCCAGTAATGTTAGGGCGGTGGTTACCCAAACTGAGACTCGGTCATTGCTTAGGAGTAGGTCTCGCGCCTGCTCCAGGGAGAATAGCTCGGCAACTTTGTACTGCCTGTTTACTTCGGCAAATTCCCGATTGATCTCTGTGGTGCTGAGTGGTTGGTGAGGCTTATGTCTGAGTACCAGTAGGGGATAGCTCACGTTGATACCGCGCACAAATAAGCGGGCGGGTTCCTTTTTACCTGGCAGGCTTGCGTTACGCACTACACCGACCACTTGGTAGGGCAAATCACCTCGCCAGTAGTAGCGCTTGCCTAATACTTCTCCATCCGGTTCCAGCTGCTGGGCCAGGGTTTCGTTAACGAGCATCATGCGATTGTTATCGGAAAACTCAGCCGCATTGATATGGCGGCCAGCTACCAGTGGCATACGCAAAATGGAAAGGTAGTTTTCGTCGACTACTGTGGTCTTGGCCATCACCGGGTTTTGTCGGCTGGCATCCTGACTCAGGGATGTGGTCCAGAGTGGCCGGCTGATAGAGATAGGAGTGTTTAAGCTCAGGCTGGCATTTTGTACTTTAGGGTGCTCCAGCAATCTTTGCCTGATGGCCTTCAGATAACTCTCTCGCTCGGTAGTGGGGGCGCTCCTAAGATTGCCGATATTCAGAGTCATTACCTGAACGTTGTCCAAAGGGAAACCAAATGGTTGGTTAATCAGGCGATTGGCTTGCAGGAATATCTGTAAACTGGCGACTATGAGTAAGCTGGTCATTGCCACTTGGCTACTGATGAGTACCTTGCGGATTAGAGGCGAGATCTGTACGCCGGAACCTTTGCCGCTGCTCTGCAGCATTTGATTCAGTGCGCGGTAATTAACCTGGCGACTGACTATGGCTGAGAAGAACAGGGCGAGAAGTAAGGCACACAACAGTGCAAAAACCAGTGTCTGCCAGTTTAAGGTGAGCTCTTGAATGCGAGGAATTTGTTCCGTAGCCATCACCTTTAATACTTCCGTCGACCCCAGGGCTAAAAGTAGAGAAAGTAATGCAGCCCCTAACATAAGTAGGCCGATTTCACACAGCAGGGCCAAAAAGATATGTTTTTTGTGTGCGCCCAACGCGACCTGTATCGCCATATTGCGTTGTTGTTTGGCTGCGCGAGAAAGAATCAGGTTGGTAACATTGGCGCAGGCAATTAACAGAAGCACCAGTGTACCGCCCATTACCATTAGAGTTCGCGTGGCACTGTCGCCAAGTATTTTATTGGCGAAGGGGGTGAGTCGGTATTCAACGGACCTTTCTACCGAAGAGGATCTTCCCGCTAGGGCCGCTTGATACTGGGCATCCATTAATGTGCTTAATTCATGCCCCGCACTGGCGGGGTCAATGCCCGGCTTCAGCTTTCCTGTGAGCATGCGAAAAGGCAGGAAGCCTCTCCAATTATTTCTGCGCTCTACTTGTGTATCGTTAAAGTCCCAGGGCAGCCAGACCGCCGTTTGTCGGCCCTGCTTATAGATCTGGGGTTCAATGAAGTCTTTGGCGGTGACGCCGACAATACGAAAGTCCACCTCCCCAAATTGCAGGCTTTGCTCCAAGACATTTGGGCTGCGCCGGAACATCTGCTCCCAGATTTGATAGCTGATAACCGCCACGGGAACCCGGCTGTCGAGCCCTTCATCGGTATTGAATTGTCTGCCCAAGGCCAGGGGTGCTCCAGCCAGCTGGAGATATTCCGGAGAGACATAGGAAACATTAACCCGTGGTGATCCGGATAAGTTGCGAACCACATCTTCCCAGAAGTACACCAGGGCGCTGGATTCGAAGAAACTGTCGTTCTTATAGATTTCAACCAGGGCGGGGTATTGGCTGTTGTTTTCCAGCCGCAGCTGCTTGTTCTGGTAGAGATTACCATTCACGACATACAGCCGATCTTCGTCCGGGTAGGGTAGGGGCGCGGCTAGCAGTTGGTAGTTGAGATTAAATAGCGTTACCAGGGCGCCGAGGGTGATACCCAGGGTTAAAATAATAGTGGTGGCGTAGCTCCGCGCCCGGCTGAGGGACTGGAGGGCAATGGACAGGTCCTTTGTGGTGATCATAGGGCCATCTCGTGAGGCTCTTTTATGGGCTGCGGCGTTGAGATTTTTCCATCCAGCAGATGCAATTGGCGGCTGGCCATGTCTGCATAACGAGGGTCATGGGTCACCATGCACAGGGTGGTCCCTTCATTGTTGAGCTGCCGCAGCATTTCCATTACCGCATCGCCATTGTGGGAATCCAAATTGCCGGTGGGCTCGTCTACCAGCAGCAGGGACGGATTGCCAACTAGAGCCCGGGCTATGGCGATTCGCTGCTGTTGGCCACCGGACAACTGGTTAGGTTTGTGAGAGGCCCTGTGACCCATCCCTACCTTCTCCAGGCAATGTTTCACTTTTTTGTCGGCTTCAGACTTGGCAATTGGATTGCGTCGGTATCGCAGGGGCAGGGCGATATTGTCGTAGACTGAGAGTTCGTCAATCAGGTTAAAGGACTGGAAGATAAAGCCTACTTTCTCGTTGCGAATAGTCGCCGCCTCACGCAGCGACAATTGAGCGACTTCAGTGCCTTCAATCTGATAGCTGCCGCTGGTGGGGAGGTCCAGCAGGCCGAGGATCGAGAGAAGTGTGGATTTACCGCAACCCGAGGGGCCGCAGATAGAAACAAATTCCCCCGAGTAAATACTCAGGTCAACGCCCCGCAGGGCGTGAGTTTCCATTTCTTCGGTGCTGAACACCTTAGTGATCCCGGCCATATGGAGGATTGGCTTGGACATAGCGAACTCCATGTTCTCGCTTTGGGTTTCAGGCTTTAGTCAACAATCTGGATATGCTCAGCTTCATTAAAATTGGCCATATCCGAGAGGATGATACGGTCCGCTTCATTGAGGCCTTGGGTGATCTGGATATATCGACCCGACTCCTCGCCGAAGCTGATGGGCTGGAGTGCCGCTTCCTCCCCGTTTTCGTTAATCAGGAAGAGGTTGGTCTCACTGTGCCTCTGTACATTGATAGGTCTCTCGACGAACAGTGTATCTTCCATCGTGGCGGTGAAGATCCGGGCATCGACGTTGAGTTGTGGCCTGGCAGACTCCGGAGCGCCTGCGCTAAAAGCAATTTCCACTTCAATATTGCCGTCCCGAACCTCAGGAGTAATACGGGTAACCACACCTCCGACTTTTTCCCTGCGGGTATCAATTTCAGCGGGCTGGCCAACCTCCAGTTGCTCTGCTTTGGATTGTGGGACTTGAACCAAGGCGAGTAGATCTGTCTCGCTGCCGATCAGAGCCAGTTCCTGGCCGGGGTCGACACCTTGCCCTAGCTCTACTGGTAGTCGTTGTAGTATGCCGTCCAGGCCGGCGCGTACTGTGAGGCGATCTGTCCGCTGTTGGATGCTCTGTAGTTGGGTCTGGGCTTGGTTGATTTGCTCGCGCTGGATTAACTCTGATTCGACGGCGACTTTGCGCAGGTGGTTGATACGCTGTTTTTGCAGGTCCACACGTTTTTTCATCTGCTCTTGGCGTAAGACGGTTGTTTGGTAGGTGAGCTGGGAAACCACTCCACTTTTTACCAGTTCGTCCTCAGCTTCGCGGCGCAACTTGATCACTTGGTAATTGGAATTCAGTTCCGCGAGTATGGCTTCCTCCGCGAGCACATCGCGCTGGTTGTTCAGAACAAGCCGGCGCAAATTAGCTTCCTCTTGTTCCAGGGAGGTTTCGGCTGCATCCAGATCGCGCATTAACTCTGGATTGCTCAGTTGCATAATGACGCTATCACTTTGTACTTCTGCACCGGGACGCAACATGATTTTTTCAACATTCGCTGCGGTTAGGGCGGTAATTAAAGTCTGCTTGTCTGAACGCAGCCTTCCGTAGCCATCTACCACAACCTGCAGGTCTCCCCGTTGGACGGTACCTAGCATCAGCTGTTCCCGCTCAACTTTGTAGGCGCTGTCAGGAAGTAACAGGAGGGTGCTGGTAAATGCCACAAAAGCTAGGGCAGCACCACCCAGCATTAAAGGGTGCTTAATCAGGGGGCGTTTCTTAGGTTTAATAATATCCATATTGCGGCATTTCCTTGGTTAAGCAATCGTTACACGCTTTTCTGCTGTGAAACCTTGATGCGGAGGCGAGTTAGAGGTGGAAAATCATAACTATTTAAAACGGGTGTATTCCTGTTGGAACTCCGAGGGAGGGCGGGTTCTTATCTTGTAATTAGTACTGTCGAGCATATTTTTGTGATCAAAACTCAGGGCTGTATAAGGGTTTTAGGTGAGGCTGAAAATGCAGGAAAATTGGCACAAGAACCAGTTGCTTGCGGTGAATGGTGGGGAAATACAGGACGGTTTGAATATTGTGAGGCGGGCAGCCACTTGAGAAGTTTAACGATTACCCAATGAATTTTGAGGATCAATTCATAAGTAAAATTGTGGAGATGTAGTGGGAATAAAGGTGTCGTGGCTTAGTGAATCCGGTAGATTTTCTAAACCACTACACCTTTAACAAAATATGTTTGCAAAACGAGGGTTATCCCAGAGCTTTGACTAATAGCGCCTGTTGAAGTTGATCGTCATCAACCCCCTCTGGTCGAGGTATCTGCACGATATGCCCGGATCCCGGAGCTACATCGATCGCTTTGCCTTCCGTATTCTCCATTTGCTCCAAGGGGAAGAACAAGCTACCGCTGGGAGTCATTAACTCCAATTGATCACCGCGTTCAAAGCGATTTTTAACATCAATCGTCAAATACTCAGGACTGCCGTCAATAAGCTCGCCTACGAACTGTTGGCCCGGAGTTGATATCAACCCCTTTTCATATTGCTGGTATTCTGCTGGTGGATGGCGACGGTAGAAACCTTCCGTGTAGCCTCTGTTCGAGAGGGTTTCCAATTCGTCCATCATCTTCATGTCGAAGTCTTTTCCTGCTGCAGCGTCGTCTATGGCGCGACGATAGATCTGAGCAGTACGAGCCACATAATAGTGGGACTTGGTGCGACCTTCGATTTTTAAAGAGTGGACCCCCATTTCCGTGAGGCGCTTGACGTGCTGTACGGCCCGCAGATCTTTGGAGTTCATGATGTAGGTACCGTGCTCATCTTCGTAAGCCGGCATATATTCTCCAGGGCGACCTTCTTCCTGTAGTAAAAAGGCTTGGGAAGTACTGTCACTGGCGGAGGTGGGTTGTTGGATAGATTCCTGATTTTGCACATGAATCAATTCGCCAACTTCATTCTCTTTGGCTTCATGAGCTTGGTATTGCCAGCGGCAGGAGTTGGTGCAGGCGCCCTGGTTGGCATCTCTATGGGTCATATAACCGGATAGCAAGCAGCGCCCGGAATAGGCGATACAGAGTGCACCGTGGACAAAGACTTCCAGCTCCATCTCAGGCACTTTCTGGCGAATTTCCTCAATCTCATCCAGGGACAGTTCTCGAGAAAGTATCACCCGAGATAACCCCTGGCGATGCCAGAACTTTACGGTCGCGTAGTTTACCGCATTGGCCTGTACGGATAGGTGGACTGGCAGATCAGGCCAACGCTCCCTTACCATCATTATCAGGCCTGGGTCGGACATAATCAGGGCGTCAGGTCCCATTTCAACAATTTCTTCCAGGTCCCGCAGGTAACTGCGAACTTTATCGTTGTGGGCGGCGATATTGGAAGCGATATAGAACTGTTTTCCTTGCTGGTGTGCTTCTTCTATACCTAGGCGCAGGGTTTCAATATTTTTAAATTCATTATTGCGCACACGCAAGCTGTAGCGAGGCTGGCCGGCATAAACGGCATCGGCACCATAGGCAAACGCATATCGCATATTTTTTAAAGTCCCTGCGGGGGACAGTAACTCAGGTTTGAACACAGAAAAACTCATAGTGGAATATTCGGACGCGGCCGCATGTTAACGGTAATCAAGATTGCACTAATTGATATAAATCAATTAGTGCTGGGGTGGAAGTGATAAGCTGATTTGGAGAGGGCTATGCTTGTTTCTATAGCCGAATAATTGACATATAACCTCTATTTATGCTGCTTATTTGTTAATCCTTTAGGACCTGTTGATAGCCTTGTGTATACACCCAGTCATTATTCTTGGCTGGTAAGTGGCATCCAAAACAGTTGTTAAGCCCGCTGCCCTTCCAGGTTTTGGTTTCACTTTTTGCTACCCCTGGCTTGAATAAAGCCCATCCCCAGCCTTCTGCCCAGGACTCATTCTTGGGAAATCTCCCTTCAGTGTCCTTTACCATCATAAAGGTGAACTGGAGATCAGTAGAGTAGTAAGCCAAGCCTGTGGTTAATGGTTCTGATTTGGTGCTGTTGACATCTTTTACCAGGACTGCGCCATCCGGGAATTTTCCATTTTTGCGAAAGGCTTTAACTGCTTCAGGTTGAGTGTAAACAATGTGAGTATCCCAGCCCTTGCCACTGGATGACTTTACTTGGTAAGAGCCGAGAAATGTCCATTCTTGGCGGTAATCCTTGGGTAATGTGATGTTTCCCTGTGCGTCAACGAAATGACTGAAAGTGGACTTTAGATTCTCTTGGGCTATGGCCTGTAGGCTAAACAGTATTCCCAGTGTTACTAAGCAGATTGTGCGCATAATGCCTCTTCCTATGTTGATTCCATGGAGGTGGGGACTAGGTCTAGCCCTCATTTTTTGGAAGTATAGGGAGGAGAGGGACGATCAACTGTCAGCTAGCTGACACTAAAGCCAAAATTAGCCTTGTGCTAAGCCTTCGAGGGCTCCTTTGTTTAGTAGGCAAATATGTTGGCGTGTGTAATCAATAATGCCTTTGTGTTTCCAGGTGCTAAGTAGTTGGCTAACGGTTTGTCTACTGCCGCCGGCCATAGCCGCTAGCTCAGATTGGGAAAGCTTTACATCTAATTCATGCCCGTGAGCGCAAGGTTGCCCCCGAAAATGAAAGAGTTGGGATAATAAACTTGCCAATCTAACAGCTAGGGGCGCGGTTATATGCTGAAATATACGCTGTTGTAATAAAGACTCTCTGTTGGCTAGATGCTCTATAAGGTCTTGCTGGGTTTGTGACAGTGAATGTAACAGGTCATTGAGGTTTTCTGGAAAAGCGACTTCTAGCTCACAACCTATTTTGGCAATTGCTTCTATTTCTTGTGAATTTCCGCCAAGACCTGGGCCAAACCAGGAGCCTGGCCCATACAGGTCTACAAGTCCCCGGTTGCCATTAAAGTCCACTTTATGGATAAGAACATAACCGGCATGTATAAAATAAATATTTCGGGAGGCCACTCCCTGACGAAATAACACTGTTTCTGTGGTACAGCATACTCTTTTTGTTTTAGTCGCTATTGTTTGCAATTTAGTATTTTCTTATTGGAGGTTGGAGTGTATAGACTAGTCACAAACCCTCTTACCTTTTCAATCTTGGTCGAATATTAGTGAAATTCACAGGATGACAATATACACAAAAAAGCAAGCCATCAATGTCGTAGCGCTCAAATCTTGTTATCCATTTACAAAGTGAAAGATACAGCTAAAAAATTACTAGGCTTATTTAATTTCTTCACAGTACCATCAGGCCTTCTGCTATGCGCACCGACTCAGACCAAACTGGCCATCTAATTTATGATCAGGTAATCCAGGATATTGCCGATTACGTTCTCAATTTTGAAGTTTATTCCAATGAGGCCTGGCAAACAGCGCGCTACTGCCTGATGGATTCCTTGGGCTGTGCTTTTCTTTCACTGCGTTTTCCCGAGTGTACGAAACTATTAGGCCCTCTAGTTGAGGGGACGGTGGTGCCCAATGGGGCCCGTGTGCCGGGTACCCAATTTTGCATGGATCCGGTTAAAGCTGCCTGGGATATAGGCTGTACTATCCGCTGGCTGGATTTCAATGATACTTGGCTGGCCGAAGAGTGGGGGCATCCATCTGACAATCTGGGCGCTATCTTGGCGGTGTGCGATTTCCTTTCTCAGAAGCGGCTGAGTGCAGGGGAAGAGCCCCTGACAATGGGAAAGGTGATGGAGGCGATGATCAAGGCTTATGAGATCCAAGGTGTACTGGCATTACAAAACAGCTTTAACCGCGTCGGCTTGGACCATGTATTGTTGGTTCGCGTGGCTTCTACAGCGATTGCTACTTGGTTGATGGGGGGAGGGAGGGAAGAATTACTGGCGGCGATTTCCCAGGCCTGGGTAGATGGTAGCGCCCTGCGTGCCTACAGGCACTTCCCCAATACGGGTTCGCGTAAATCTTGGGCGGCAGGAGATGCCACGGCAAGGGGAGTTCGCCTGGCGGATATGGCCATGCGTGGTGAGATGGGTATACCAACTGTACTTACTGCGAAGCAGTGGGGCTTTTATGACGTGGCTTTCAGTAAAACCAATGCTGATCAGGTAATAAAACCGTTGGAGGAGCGGCAGTTCCGGTTTCCGCGTCGATTCGGCTCCTATGTAATGGAGAATATCCTTTTCAAGATTTCCTTCCCGGCAGAATTCCATGGCCAGACAGCCTGTGAAGCCGCGATAGTTTTACATCCATTGGTGAGGGGTAGGGTGCAAGACATAGAGAGAATTGTCGTGACTACTCACGAATCCGCAATACGAATTATTAGTAAAACCGGCCCCCTCTCCAATCCGGCGGACCGCGATCACTGCCTGCAATATATCGTGGCTGTGGCTCTTTTATTTGGGGATTTGCAGGCTAGTTTTTATGAGGATGAATTCCATCAGTCCCATCCGGAAATTGATGAGCTGCGCGGGAAAATTACCGTTGTTGAGGATGGCTGCTATTCGAAGGATTACCTTGATCCGGATAAGCGTTCAATTGCGAATGGTGTGCAAATATTTTTTAGGGGGGGCAAGGCAACAGATAATGTAGTGGTGGAATACCCGCTTGGTCATCGTCGCCGTCGTAAGGAGGGGATACCGCTTTTGTTGAAGAAATTCCATTCCAATCTAGCTGCACGTTTCCCTTCAGGCCAAGCAGAGAAAA
The DNA here is from genome assembly GCF_052466765.1 of Microbulbifer mixtoriginis (SeqCode). Taxonomy (NCBI): domain Bacteria; kingdom Pseudomonadati; phylum Pseudomonadota; class Gammaproteobacteria; order Cellvibrionales; family Microbulbiferaceae; genus Microbulbifer; species Microbulbifer mixtoriginis (SeqCode). Next base: position 212,982 of record NZ_CP174289.1, on the reverse strand, counting down.
TATTAGCTTTATTTGCTGATCAACAACAGTTACAGGCAATGCCAGTACATCTTTTTATGGATAAGTTGGTTATTTGATGGACTGCCGCATTGCGGCTTTGGAACTTCCAACAAAAAAGGCGACCATAGGTCGCCTAATTCAAGCTCTTAAATCATACGACGGTCAAACAGCGCTTCCCAATTCGGATGATCGTCGTTTAAAGCGCTCTTAGAACTTGTATTCAGCACCGATACCGGCATAGCTGCGGTCGTAATCGCCATCAGCTGTTTCGTCGGTGTAGAAGCCGAATACTTTAGCGGCGCTGTTGAACTTGTAGTCAACACCCAGGCTGTAAGTTTCGCCGTCTTCTTTCTTAATGTCAGACTGACCGTACTGAGCTTTCAGAGTCCACTGCTCGATTTTGTAAGCTACAGAGCTCATCCAGCCGTCAGCGTTTTCCTGGTCTTCAAACAGAGCACCAACCTGTACAGGGCCGATGTTGTACTGGGCTACAAAGCGCTGAACGTCAACGTCCTGGCCTTCCACGTCTTGGTCGAAAGCGTAGGCCATGTAAACGCCGTTGTTATCGTAAGCAATAGCAGTGGAGATGCCGTTATTGCGCTTGATTTCTTTGCCTAAAATGCCACTGCCATCATCATTTTGGCCAATGACCTCGTAACCAATTACCTCATCTTTATTGCTGATATAAGCAGCAGAAGCTTTGAAGCCCGCGAAAGACGGGGTAGTGTACTGCAGAGCGTCTTCTTCGCGGTTGTCGCTGCTGGTGATCAGGCTTTTAATATCGCCTTCCAGGTCGTTGAACAGGTCAACTTTCTTCTGGGCAACTTTCAAAGGGGTGTCGAACTTACCCGCGATTACCTGACCGAAGCTGCCTTCCAGTCCAGCGTAGATATTGCGTTGAGAGAAAGTGTCATCAGCGTCGCCGTCCATATCTACTTCGTATTCCATACGGTAGATACCCTTGATGCCGTCGGTCAGGGCGATCTCACCCTTAACGCCCAGGCGGGAAGCGTTGCTTTGAACATCGGTTACAGAGCCGTCACCTTCGTCAGCAGACTGGAAGGTAACATTGGCTTTGCCGTAAAAGTCGAGGACATCGCCTTCTTCTTGGGCGTTGGCCAGAGTCGGGATCATGGCAACAATGGCCAGAGAGAGAGCGGTCTTATTCATAGTCGTCTCGCACAGTTTATGGTTGTGGGTTGAGGGGAAGCCTTCCGTTCAGTCTGTTGGTTGCCCCTCGATTTGGTGCGGATTCTGCGACCTGAATATTACAAACATGTTAAACATGGCATTTTTCTTAAAAAAATATGACCAGCGGGTGCCATGTATAGCAGTTAAGGCAGTCACTATGCGGCATGGCGCGCCGGTTATAGACATGTTTTGGTTCTATGGTGCCTGTTTTGTGTGCGGTGTCAAATTTTCTGATCTATTGCTATCACGGGGCTTCGGACAAGGATGAGAACCATAAACCCTGTACAAAAAAAGTGCAGGCTGGATGTGGATTGGGACCCTAAGACTACTCTGTGGCTATGGAGCCCTACGCTGGCCCTTTGGGTCTTCTCTCTATCAGTTGCTGCTATTGGTTTGTTGCCGTCTCTACCAGAAATAGGGGGAGTACTGTGGGTATATATTATTGCCTTCCTATTGTTGGTTTCCCTCCCTCAAACACGCGCTCTCTGCCTATTACTTGTCATCTCTTTGCTCGGTGCTCTCTGGGCTTTATCGAGCAATAAAGCCGCGCTTGAGCAGCGTTTACCTGAATCGGCTCATGGCATTGATCAACGCCTAAGGGTTGAGGTTGTATCCCTCCCCGAGGTGAGGAGTAATCCAGCGTTACAGAGGGGCGCTACCCGGGATATACGCTTCCAGGCGAGAATACTGGAGGCGGGGCCGGGGGAAGTTCATTCAGGCAGCCTTCTTTATCTCACCTGGTACCGCGCAGATGTTGAGGTGCAAAGGCTGCTGCGAGGTAATAGCCACTGGGATTTGCCGGTGCGGTTAAAGCGTCCACGCGGTAGTGTAAATCCCCATACCTTTGACTATGAAGGCTGGCTCTTACGGCGGGGTGTTTATGCAACGGGGTATGTGCGCCCGCAAAATGGCGACCCACAGTGGTTGAGCCAGGGCATGGGGCTATCCGCCCTGCGAGATGCTTTTAGGCAGAAGCTTCAAAGGCTACCGATAAACCAAAGCGCCCTGGTTACAGCACTGTTACTAGGGGATCGCAGCGGCCTTTCCCGTGCCGACAGTGACCTGTTAAAGCAGACAGGGACGGCACACCTTTTGGCAATATCGGGCCTGCATGTGGGCATGGTGGCTGGGTTTTTACTGCTGTTGGGGCAGGTATTGGCGAGGGCTCTCGGGGTATTGATGGGGACCTGTCCCAGGTGGATTCCGATGTTGTTGGCGCTTATTGGCACTCTAACCTATACCTTGTTGGCTGGCGCTCCTCTCTCCGCCCAAAGGGCCCTGGTGATGACCTGGGTATTGCTGCTGGCTTGGCATTGGCGGCGACGGGTAGGCGCTGGCTTGGCTTTTTCTCTCGCTTTGGCATTAGTGCTATTTATCCAGCCATTGGCTTTCTTCGGAGCCGGGTTTTGGCTGTCATTCGCCGCTGTGGGTGCGCTTCTCTTGGGGTTTTCTGGGCGTAGCTCTGTTAGGCAAGAGAGGACAACGGAGAACGGTGTGGAGGGAAGTGAGGCGAGTGCTCATGTGGGGATGAAAAGGCACGTGGAAGCTTGGTTTTTACGCTGGTTCTCCACCTTTGTACAATTATTGCGCAGCCAATGGCTGGTGGCGCTGGGTTTGATTTTACCCTCGGTAGTGTATTTTTCTGGGTACAGCTCTGGCGGAATGCTGCTGAACCTGATGGCAATTCCCTGGCTTGGTTTGATAATACTGCCGGCCTTGATGCTTGGCACCTTACTGTTAGGGACTGGCCTTGGAATCTGGTGCTTTAAATTTGCCGACTGGCAACTGACTCTTCTCATGGAAATGCTGAAGTATGCCCGGGATTTTGTTCCTACCTGGCAGCCTTTGATAACGCCTCAAAGCACAACCCTGCTTGTCTTATCCGCACTGGGCGCCCTGTTATTAATCTTACCCAGGGGTGTGCCGGGACGATATCTGGGCTGCTTGTTTCTGCTTCCTTTGCTCCAATCTATGCTGCCTGTTTCGACACCAGGTCGTCAGGGGCTTACTTTCACCGCTTTGGATGTTGGCCAGGGTCTGGCTCTCTCGGTCCGCTCCCAAGAAGCGCGCCTTGTCTTTGACACCGGACCTCTCTCGCCATCGGGTTGGAGTGCTGGAGGGGCCATTGTTGCTCCTTATTTGAGTGGAGTCGGGGTGAGAGAACTCGATGTGTTGGTCGTCAGCCATGGTGACAGGGATCATGCGGGTGGGGTGGCGGCGCTATTGCAGTCACTGCCCGTCAATAATTTCTATGCTCCAGGGCAACTGGGAAAAAAACTGGTGGGGGATTTTGATATTCGAGCAGACTCCTGTGTCGCGGGTGAAAGGCTTTATTTCGGTGAGCTCTCTGTACGTTGGTTATGGCCACTGCAAAAAAAAATTGATGGAGAGGAAAATGATCAAAGTTGTGTGGCTCTAATTGAATGGCAACAAGTGCGTATTTTACTTACTGGTGACATTACAAGCTCCGTAGAACGCCGTCTTGTGGAGCTTTATCCAATGGAGAAGCCAGTAGATTTATTGGTGGCGCCTCATCATGGTTCTAAGACTTCTTCATCCCAGGCTTTACTGAGCTGGGCAAGGCCTGAGCGAGTGATATTCAGCGCAGGCTATCGTCATCATTTTGGCCATCCCCATGCGAATGTAGTCGCACGTTATCGTGCGATGGATACACAAGTTTTTAATACAGCACAAAGTGGAGCTGTCGAGCTTTCTTGGCAAAGAGGCACCTCGGAGCCTGTGATCAGCTGGGGTCGTTCAGCGCCACGGTTTTGGTATACGGATCACAATGGTGAGGCTGAGCCTAGTGGAAGACTTAGCCGCCGAGAGCAGCTGTGATAAAGTGCGACTCCTGCGTCTAAGATGCAGAAGAAATTCCTGAAATCCCTCTCGCTGTTTAGGGCCAAGAAAAGTGTTTGAAATAATAAAATCTGGCGGCTGGTTGATGTTGCCGATCCTGTTGTGTTCCGTTGCTGTTATTGCTATCAGCATTGAGCGTTTTTGGACGCTGAATCCCCAGCGTATTGCACCGCGCACTTTACTTGGAGAAGTGTGGGGGTGGCTAAAAAGCAACCAGGTCAATAGTGAGAAACTTAAGGAACTGCGTGATTCCAGCCCACTCGGACGAATTTTTGCCGCAGGACTTTCCAATTCCCGCCACGGCCGTGAAGTAATGAGAGACAGTATTGAGGAAACTGCAAGCCAGGTAGTACACGAGCTGGAGCGTTTCCTCAATGCCCTCGGCACCATCGCCGCGATTGCGCCATTGATCGGTTTGCTTGGGACTGTCATCGGTATGATCCAGGTTTTCACGGCAATTATGCTGGAGGGCACCGGCAATGCGGGTATTTTGGCCGGCGGTATCAGCCAGGCTCTGATTACTACGGCGGCGGGTTTGACTGTGGCGATTCCAGCGCTAATGGCGCACAGATACTTCCAGCGCCGAGTGGATACTATTGTGGTAACCATGGAACAGGAAGCCGTGAAGCTGGTGGATGCCTTACACAGTGACCGCAAAATTGAAAAAGCGGCCTGAGTGAGGTAGCAATCGATGCAATTTCGCCGCCAAACCAAAGAGCAGGATGGGGTAAACCTTACGCCATTAATCGATGTGGTCTTTCTTCTGCTGATTTTCTTTATGGTGTCGACCACATTCACCAAAGAGAGCCATTTGAAGTTAAATTTGCCCGAGGCCGCTGGGCCTCAGGCAGAAGAGCAGCCTCGTTCTGTTGAAATTCTGATCAGTGCCGATGGTTCTTATTCGGTAAATGGCCAGGGGTTGATCAACAAAAAGTTGACCACTTTGAAATCTGCGCTGTCGGAAGTTTCTGCAGGCGAGTACAATCGCCCGCTTGTGATAACCGCCGACGCTACAGCTCACCATCAAGCTGTGGTGCGGGCAATGGATGCCGCTGGACAGCTAGGCTTTGTCAACCTAAGCATTACTACACGGCAACCAGAAGAGAACTAGCGCGCTGGGCTTTGCTTTAATGCCAGGGATGGACGATTAGCCTTGCGAGCGTACTCGCCCCACTGCCTAAGGGTTTGGGGCGAGTCCAGTCATTGGTCTGTATGAAGAAAGTAACCATGCCCCCCCGTAAACCACAGCACGGGGCGCACACCTATCGTCGTTTACTCGCGTACGCTCGGCCGCACCTAGCGATTTTTGCTGTTGCAGTGCTGGGATTTTTCCTGTTTTCCACCATGGGCGTCAGCTTAATTGCCGTTACGGAGCTGCTGTTAGATGCGGTGGGCGCTGGCATCCAAGAAAGCAGAGGTTTTCTCTCGAAATACGTAGCCTCCTATTATCCCGATGGGGTAATGCCACAGGAGACTGCGCGTTGGCTGGTACCTCTGGCCATGCTCATCATTATTCTGCTGCGTGCGATTGGTAACTTTGTTGGCAGTTATGGTCTCGCCTATGTGGGGCGCGCAATTATTCACCAGTTGCGCTCGCAGTTGTTTGAGAAGATTGGCCAGCTGCCTAGTGCCTATTTTGACCGTTACACGGGTGCCTACCTGATTTCCAAAGTCTCATACAATGTTGAGCAGGTTACCAATTCCATTACCAAGGCGGTTAAGGTTTTATTTCGCGAGACTTTTACTACCGTTGCGCTGCTGGCTTACTTGTTGTTGGTGAACTGGAAGCTGACATTGACCTTTTTCCTTTTTGCCCCCTTGATTGCTCTAATCGTGCGTACGGTGGGCAAACGATTCCGTAAACTGAGCCATCGCATCCAAAACTCCATGGGTGATGTCACTCATGTTACCCAGGAGGCGATTAATGGCTATCAAGTAGTACGGATGTATGGTGGCCAAGAATATGAGAATTCACGTTTTGAATCTGCCAGTGACAATAACCGCCGACAATTTATGAAGCTGGTGGTGGCCAACAATGCCAGCGTGTCGGTGATTCAGATTCTGGTTGGCCTATCTACTGCCACTATTGTGTGGTTTGCCCTGGCTCCGGGTATGGTGGAATCCATGACCGCGGGGGTCTTTGCCGCTTATATTGGTGCCGCAGCTTCTCTGGCCAAGCCGGTTCGCAGCCTTTCAGAAGTTTTTGCAGATATTCAGAAGGGAATTGCCGCCGCGGAAAGTATTTTTGAAGTAATGGATACCCCCAGTGAGCCAGAGGGCGGCCGCGAGGTGCTGCCCAAGCCGGTGCGTGGTGCGGTTACCTTTGAGTCTCTCGATTTTAGTTACGATGAGGCCGCTCCCCAGGTGCTGTCGAATATTAGCTTCTCGGTGGAGCCGGGCGAAACAGTTGCGCTGGTAGGGGCGTCGGGTTCCGGTAAAACAACGCTTGCCAGTCTGCTGGCGCGTTTTTACGAGCCTACTGGCGGGCGCATCCTTCTTGATGGAGTCGATATTTCAACGGTTCCCCTACAAGATTTACGCCGACATATCAGCATGGTGTCCCAAAATATCGTCCTATTTAACGACAGCGTCTATCGCAACATCGCCTATGGCGATTTGGAAGGGGCACCGAAAGAGAATGTCTTGCGGGCTATCGAGTTGGCGCATGCGGCTAACTTTATTGAGGAGCTACCTCAAGGTTTGGAAACTGTATTGGGGGACAATGCCCAGATGCTTTCCGGTGGCCAAAGACAGCGATTGTCTATTGCGCGGGCGCTATTAAAAGATGCACCGGTATTGATTCTCGATGAGGCAACTTCAGCACTGGACAATGAATCAGAGCGCCATATCCAGTCGGCTCTGACAGAAGTTATGAAAAATCGCACCACCTTTGTGATAGCCCACCGTCTCAGTACGATTGAAAGTGCCGATCGAATCCTGGTTATGGAGAAAGGGCGTATCGTAGAGAGCGGCAAGCACAGCGAACTGCTCGCCCGCGGTGGGCGCTATGCCACATTATTACAACAGCAGACAATGGGTTAGGGCACTGGATGTCACTGGAAGACTGGTTCAACAAGCGCTGGTACAAGAAAGACGGTACAAGCCCTGCCTTATCTCTGCTTACGCCTTTGGAGTTGCTCTATAGCGGAGTGAGTAATCGGCGCAGGGTGATCAGTTCCCGCACCCCACCGGAACCACTACCGGTACCTGTTATTGTTGTAGGCAATATCACCGTCGGTGGTGCCGGTAAGACGCCATTGGTGGCAGAGTTGGCTCGCTGGCTAAAAGAGAGGGGTAAAAATCCCGGGATTGTTAGCCGTGGCTATGGCGGTCGTGCAGAGCAATATCCCTACCAGGTAACTGCTCAGTCTCACCCTCTGGAATCCGGTGATGAGCCGCTGATGTTGCATTTGATCACCGGGGTACCGGTGATGGTTTCCCCCAATCGCAGCGAAGCGGCGAGGGCGTTAGTTGATTACCACCAGTGTGATGTGATCCTCTCTGATGATGGTTTACAGCATTACAGCCTCTGGCGAAGCTTTGAAATCTGCGTGGTGGATGGCAGTCGCGGTCTCGGTAATGGGCATATGCTCCCTCGTGGCCCTTTGCGGGAACCCATTAGTCGTTTACAGAGTGTCGATTTGGTGGTGAGTAATGGCGAGCCTGAAGCCAGTGTGAAACAGCAGTGCGGTGCGCTACTGGAATACCAGATGACTCTGGAGCCTGCCTGCTGGCACCAGTTTAACCTTGATCAGACCTCTACGCTGCGCCTGACCTCAGGCCCTGAGCCAGGCCCCTGCCATGGGGTGGCAGCGATAGGAAACCCCAAGCGTTTTTTCCGCGCACTGCAACGTATGGGCTACAAGGTGATGGAGCAGCCCTTTGCGGATCATCACCAGTTCAGCCCCCAGGAGCTGCATTTCGATGGCGAGACACCAGTGATTATGACGATGAAAGACGCGGTGAAGTGTCGCGATTTCTGGGAGAGTCACTGGTGGGCGCTGGAAGTGCGTGCCAAGTTGCCAGATCTTTTTTATCAGAAGGTGCACCAGCACCTGCAACAGTTCTCCAAAGATGAAAAATAAACACTCATTTGATGTCATTATTCCCGCCCGCTTTGGCTCCAGTCGTTTACCGGGCAAGCCCTTGGCAGATATTGCCGGCAAACCCATGGTTCAGCATGTCTTTGAGAGGGCTTGCGAGAGTGATGCAGAGAGGGTCATCGTCGCCACCGACGATATGCGAGTAGCGGAGGCAGTTCGAGGCTTTGGCGGTGAGGTGTGTATGACCTCTGCTGATCACGCATCGGGCACTGACCGCCTACAGGAAGTCGCTGTTAACCTGGGTTTAGCCGATGACCGTATTCTGGTGAATGTACAGGGGGATGAGCCTTTAATTCCTGCTCAGGTAATTAATCAGGTAGCCGCTAACCTTGCGGAAAATGCCCGCGCCGGTGTGGCTACCCTGTGCGAACCTATTCTTACGGTGGAAGATTTCCGCAACCCTAATATTGTTAAGGTGGTTGCTGCACAATCCGGGTTAGCCCGCTATTTCTCCCGTGCCCCAATACCTTGGCCGCGCGATGCCTTTGCTGTGCACGCAAATGAGTTGCCGCAGGGGTTGGAACCACGTCGTCATATCGGTATCTATGCTTATCGTGTAGCGCTGCTGCAAAGTTTTGTTACTTGGCCAGTGGCGCCGCTGGAGCAGTTTGAAGCCCTAGAGCAGCTGCGTTTTTTGTATCACGATGAGAATATTCATGTGGCTGTTGCCTGCGCGGAGGTGCCCGGTGGTGTAGACACCGAGCAGGATCTCCAGCGAATGCGTGAGCTTCTCGGTTAAAGTTACCTGCATGATAGAAACTGATATTGATCTGCAGCCCCACAACACCTTGGCAATTTCGGCTCGTAGCGCCCACTTTGCCAGGGTGCAAAACCTGGATCAGCTGCGAGAGGCATTGACCTTTGCCAGAACACAGAAACTACCAATCTTACCCTTGGGGGGTGGTAGCAATGTTGTGTTGACCGATGATTTCCCAGGTCTTGTTATCCAGGTCGACTTGCGAGGACTTTTAATAGAGCCCAACAGCCAGGGGCATACTATTGAAGCTGCGGCTGGGGAAAATTGGCACCAGCTGGTTATGGCTACTGTCACCAGTGGCATAGGTGGACTTGAAAATCTTGCACTGATTCCCGGTAAGATTGGTGCGGCCCCGATCCAAAATATAGGTGCCTACGGTATCGAGTTGTGTGATCGCTTTACAAGCTTGCAGGCTATGGAAGTTGCCACAGGTGAGCTGCACGATTTTACTAAAGACGATTGTGGTTTTGCCTATCGGGATAGTGTTTTTAAAGGGCGTCTGCGCGACCAGTATATTATTACCCAGGTGAATTTGCAGTTGCCACAAGACTGGCAGCCGCGCGTAGACTACCCGGCACTGCGCCAATATATTTCGCAGCACAATTGGGATGCAAACCACCCGACACCTACTCAGATTGCTCAAGCAGTTATTGATATCCGGAGTAACAAACTGCCTTTGCCTACTGAGATCCCCAATGCCGGGAGTTTTTTCAAAAATCCGGTGGTAGATACGGATCTCTATCAGAGTCTAAAAGCAGAGCATCCCGATCTAGTTGCTTTCGCGGCCGGCGAGGATTGGAAGCTTGCCGCTGGTTGGTTAATAGATCGCGCTGGCTGGCGTGGTTTACGGCGCAGTGCGGTTGGAGTCCATGAGCGCCAGGCACTGGTGCTGATTAATCCTGGTAGGGGAGCAGGCCGTGAATTAGTACAGCTTGCTCAGGATATTGCTGCCGATATACATTCAAAATTTGGTGTTTCCCTCGAGCCGGAGCCACGCTTTTACCCTTAAAGCTCAGTAAATAAACTGCCTTTCGAGTATTCGCAAAGTGCGAGCCCCAAGTCCTGTCTGGTTTTGATGGCAGGACTTTATACTGGTTTTTATAAAGAATTCTGCTATAGCTGTTAGAAATATAAAATCTATTGACTATTGCAAAGTACAAAAATTTTTTTTATTTCTTGAATTTTCGTTTCCTCAAGTCATGCGGCAAAGGCCGGCTTGAGTGCAGAATGATTAGCTGTTACGTTTCTAGGTTATAATTAATCGCTATATACAAGCCAAGATCCTGCGGCTAAACATCAGTTAAACAGCATTTGAGACGGTGGTGGCGCTTTGCAGTAGCGTTTTTGTCTGGTATGTTGCGACTGGATTCTTGGGGAGGATCTGCGCGGAGTAGTTTCTCCGTGAGTAAAAAGAAGAACGCAGTTCAAGAGCACGCGCGAGGGGATTGTACGCCGCGTAGCCACTGCACTTATCCGTAGTTGGGGATAGCTTGATCAAAGTCTTAGTGGTGGATGATCACGACCTTGTGCGAATGGGGATTTCGCGCATGTTGAGTGACGTCGAGGATATTGAAGTTGTTGGCGATGCGAATTGTGGCGAAGAAGCGCTGGAATTCGTGCGTGAGACTGCGGTTGATGTCATCTTGATGGATGTAAAAATGCCAGGAATGGGTGGCTTGGAGGCGACCCGCAAGCTGTTAAACCGCTGTCCTGAAGTCAAAGTAGTGGCTGTTAGCGCCCTGGATGACGACCTGTTTCCTGGCCGCCTTATGCAAGCCGGTGCTATGGGTTATGTGACCAAGGGGGCAGATCTTGAAGAGATGGTGCGTGCAATTCATACAGTAATGAATGGTGGAGTTTTTATCAGTAACTCCATGGCTACCAAAATGGCTCTGCGCAATGTCTCAGGCCAATCGGATAACCTTTCTCCCTTTGAAAAACTTTCTAAACGTGAGTTGCAAACTGCGGACATGATTGTGAATGGAGCCAAGGTTGCTGAGATTGCCAAGTCCCTTTCGGTCAGCCCTAAAACCGTAAATAGCTACCGTTATCGGATATTTGAAAAGCTGAATATTAACAGCGATGTGGAATTGACCTTGCTTGCCGTCAAGTACCAGATACTCGACCCGGAAGCAGCGCTCTAATATCCGTGTATTTACTGAAGCGGCAAGACCGGTTGTCAGATGTTCGATAGCAAGCGTTTTCTCTCTACAGTTACCCGCAAGCCTGGCGTCTATCAAATGTTCGATGCCAGTAACCATATACTTTATGTGGGTAAGGCGAAAAATTTACGCAATCGGCTTACCAGCTATTTTCGCAGCTCTGGGCTCACAGCCAAGACCATGGCGCTGGTGCAGAAGATCGGCAACATCGAAGTAACTGTTACTCGTAGTGAAACCGAGGCATTAGTACTCGAACAGAGCCTGATTAAATCCCAGCGTCCGCCTTACAATGTGATGCTGAAAGATGATAAGGGCTATCCTTACATCTTTCTTTCCAGTGTTGACACTTTTCCCCGTATTGCACTCCATCGTGGAGCTAAGCGAAAGAAAGGCCGCTATTTTGGTCCTTTTCCCAACGCCTCTTCTGTACGTGATAGCCTGAATTTTTTGCAAAAGACCTTTCGTGTTCGCTCCTGTGAAGACAGCGTGTTTCGCAATCGATCCAGGCCCTGCCTGCAATATCAGATTGAGCGCTGTACGGCGCCCTGTGTAGACTTCATCAGTCCCGAGGAGTATCGCCAGGATGTACGCCACGCAGAAATGTTTCTCACTGGCAAGAGCGATAATATTATTCGTGAACTGGCCGATGAAATGGATGAAGCCTCAAGAGCGTTGGAGTTTGAAAAGGCCGCGCGCTTCAGGGATCAAATATCCGCACTACGGCGTCTTCAAGCGGATCAAGTGGCAGAGGGTGATACGGGAGATGTTGATGTCCATGGTGTTGCCACCGAGGGTGGTAGCTGCTGTGTGCATGTACTCTTTATCCGACAGGGGAGAATTCTTGGTAGTCGCAGTTTTTTTCCCAGTGAGCGATTGGGCTTAAGCCACCCTGAATTGCTTTCGGCCTTTGTGGCTCAATTTTATCTCGGTAGTCCTAGAGAAATTCCCCGTGAAATTCTAGCCTCGGAATCTATAGAAGATGTGGCTCCGCTACAGCAGGCGCTCAGTGCCCAGGCAGGGCGAGACATTTCAGTTACCCATAAACTGCGAGGTAAGCGCGCTACCTGGGTGGAAATGGCCCAGCAGGCGGCTCAGCAGAATTTAAGTAGCCATACCGCTGCGCAGCAGAAGTTGTTTAGTCGTTTTGAGGCCCTTCAAGAAGTGCTTGGACTGGAACAGTTGCCCGAGCGGCTGGAATGTTTTGACATCAGCCACTCCTCGGGTGAGGCCACGGTTGCTTCTTGTGTGGTTTTTGATTCAGGCGGTCCAGTTAAGTCAGATTATCGTCTCTTTAATATTGATGGCATTCAGGCTGGTGATGATTACGCTGCAATGGGGCAGGCACTTAAGCGTCGCTACAAGCGCCTATCGGGAGGTGAGGGTAAGTTCCCTAATATCCTGTTAATTGACGGTGGCAAGGGGCAGGTCAGTCAGGCGGTGGACACCCTCAATGGCCTGGGCGTTGTAGGTGTTCAGATAATCGGAGTGGCCAAGGGCACTACCCGTAAAGCGGGTTTTGAGACCTTACATATCGTTTCCAGTAATCAGGAGCTGGTACTTTCGGCGGATTCCCCGGCATTGCACCTGATTCAACAGGTTAGAGATGAGGCCCATCGATTTGCAATTACCGGGCACCGCGCGCGGCGTGACAAAAAACGAAGGGAGTCCCCTCTGGAGGGTATTGCTGGCGTGGGCCCCGCACGTAGACGCGCATTGCTTCGCCATTTTGGCGGTCTTCAGGAAATTAAGAAGGCTACAGTGACAGAAATTGCTAGTGTAGATGGCATCAGTCGCAAGCTTGCGCAGGATATATACTCGGCACTACATCACGAGTAAAAATGCAGGGCATAGGCGGCGGATTTTTTCTCCGGGTTTCTCATTGAGCGTTTCAATTTGTCCCACAGCTTGATAACGTACGCCCTCCGCAAGAACAGAGAAAAGTATGACACTCGCCAACCAACTTACACTGCTTCGCGTCGCACTGATACCTGTCCTGGTTTTGGTTTTCTATTTACCTTATAAATGGAGTTACATTGCTTCTGCAGTTATTTTTTCAGCTGCCGCAGTTACCGACTGGCTTGATGGCTACCTGGCAAGGAAACTAAATCAGAGCACTGCTTTTGGCGCCTTTCTTGACCCTGTTGCAGATAAGTTAATGGTGGCTACTGCGCTTGTATTGCTTGTGGGCCTGCACAAAAGTGCCTGGTTCACGGTGGCTGCAGCCATTATTATCTGCCGTGAGATCGCGGTCTCAGGTTTGCGCGAGTGGATGGCAGAACTGGGGCAGCGCAGTAGTGTTGCTGTGTCGTATGTCGGGAAGATAAAAACAACCGCTCAAATGGCGGCAATCATAGTTCTTCTCGCTTTTGATGTTCGCGACTTTCCTGTAATGGAAACGCTGGGCTATCTACTGCTGTATATTGCCGCGGCTCTGACCCTTTGGACTATGGTGATGTACTTACGCGCAGCCTGGCCTGTATTGATGGCTGATAATCATAAGTCTCTGTGACCTAGATCCCTGTTATTGCCAATCTTGTTATTTTAGGTGCCCTTCTGCATGCTGTGGGGCACCTATCCCTCCACGACTTAAATTCTTTCCATTCTGGCAGAACCACTGGGCCTTTGTAGGGCCTGGCCACTCATAATAACTTTCTAGTTGTCGCCACTTATAGCGCTCCCATGACACCTTTCTTCTAGAGTGATGCATTGGGGTTGTAACACAGTTAATAAAAGTATTGCACTTCCAGCCACACTTACTGAGGGAGGATGGATTGTGACAGTGAGGCAAATCTTGTTCGGGTTGCTGGTGTTTCTGAGCTGGATGCCTGTGCAGGCACAGATAGTACATGACGCTGAATACTATGTGTTGAAAATGCAAAATAGTGAGCGCTGGCAGCAAGAAGACTCAGAAATAACCAGGCGTTTACAGGCTCTACGGGATAAATATGGGCAGCCCCCCAATATTGTTTTCCTTCTCTGGGATGACACCGCCTTTGGTGCTGTTGGATTTCCTGCATTACAAAAAAATTTCGGTTACTCAACACCCAACTTAAATAAGATGGCCGCAGAGGGTATCAACTTTACTCGCATGTACTCTGAACCTTCCTGTACTCCAACCCGCGCTGCTGTGCTTACCGGTCGCCATCCTGTGCGTTATGGCATGGGGGCTGTGGGGATGCCCCATGAATTTTCCGGGCTTCGTGCTGAGGAGGTAACCATTGCAGAGGTGCTGTCCAGAGCCGGGTATGCCACTGGGTTCTTTGGGAAAGGCCACTTGGGAGATATTGAGGAGAGCTACTTGCACAACCAGGGGTTTGATGAGGCGTTATTTACCCCCATGAACCAGATAACCTCTCTTTTTAACCCTCAAGCTAATGCCGTAAATGCGGTGCTGGGTATGTTTCCTGAGATATACCCACCCGACCCTTATCGCCTGGATAATCCCGGTTTGGTTCCCACCGGTTGGGTAATGAATATTGAAGGTGAAAAAGGACAGCCTGGTAGGGAGTGGTGCGGCACTTCCAATGAGTGTTTCAGCAAGTTCGACCCCGAGGCGGAGCGTCGTACCTTAGCATTCATTCGTAAGAACGCTGAAGCCAACAAGCCTTTCTTTGTGGCCTATTGGCCTAATTTTTTGAATTTTATGGCCGCCTTTATGCCCAAGCCATCCGTTTCTGGTTTGATGGTGGCGGATTCATTTCCCGCAGTGGATGACTTCGCCGGCCAGTTAATGGCGGAGCTACAAGCGCTGGGTATCGCAGAAAACACCCTTTTTATAGCCATGGCAGACAATGGTCCCATGGTGCACAGCCCCCCTGCAGGTTGGGGCATGCTCCCAATGTTATATCGGGGAGGCAAAGGGGATTTCACTGAAGGAGGGGTAAGAGTCCCAGCCTTTGCCTGGTGGCCAGGTATGGTTCAACCCGGCCAGATAGTGGGAGATATTATTCATATCACCGACCTGTACACCACATTTGCCAGGCTTGCTGACGCCTCTGAGTATATTCCAACCGACAGAGTGGTGGATGGTTTGGATCAGACTGCACTACTACTAAATGGCGATACTCATAGTCGTCGGGATTATGTCTTTATCTATACCGGCAACCAACTAGGAGCTACGGTAAAAGGGCGCTATAAGCGTCACTGGATAGGCGCTGGTGAGGTTGCGTCTTCAGGAATGCCAGAGGCCTACTACGATCTTTACATGGACCCGCGTGAGGAATATCCGCAATTAGTGCCTTTGATATACACTCAAGGGCAGTTCAATCATATGGTTGCACGGCATCGGCTCTTTAAGAAAAAGTATCCTGATGTGCCAAGCGGAAAGGGTATCCCCTACACCGGGCTTGCCAATGCGCGCCCTGAGACTAAAGCCATTGGCCAACGAGTTCGAGCAGTCGTGGAAGAAATGCCATTTAGCATTGAGGAATACCTGGAGTTTCAGATCCCTGGGGCCGATAAGGTTGGGGATTGGGGGCATTAATCACCGGATTTGATCTGGACAAACTGGTTCAATCATTCGAGAGGGCAGGTTAAGGGTGCTTATTAATAGAAAAAAACTTTCAGCTTCTATTGTCGGTTTGCTGTCTGTCTGCCACGCCTCAATGCTTTGTGCGGATGACTCACCAAAAGGGAAGTTACAGCTTGAACTAGTAAATGATGCACTTTTCCAGACAGACAGAGACTATACAGGCGGTTTCTTTGTTCGTTGGAGCCCTATAGGAAAGCCCTACACCTTGAGGTTTGGTCAGGAGATTTATACTCCAGATCATCTTGGTAGATCTGAACCCATTAATGAAGAGCATCCCTATGCAGGTTGGAGCTATTTAGGCATAAGATACAAATATCAAATTTTAAATCAGTGGATGATTGATTTAACACTTGATGCCGGAACAGTCGGCTCTAGATCGGGCGCTCGCCAAACACAGAAATTTATGCACTGGATTGTCTCGTCTTCTCCCCCCAAAGGATGGGATTCCCAGGTCTTCAATGAATGGGGACTGATACCTGAGCTTAAGTTAGATTATCACTTACTCCAGAATGTCATATGGGGCACAAGCTATCGACTAGTGCCTTACCTTCGTTGGAAAACAGGTAATATCGTCAGGGACTTTGGTGCAGGGGTGCGAGTTTTATTGGGAAGCTCTTTACCCGCCTTTAGTGCCGCGTCCTCCCCCCTTGAGGGTGGGCGTTACTGGTATTTACAGGCTGGGTTAGAGCATAGAACTGTTCAAAGGAATGTATTGATGGAGGGCAATTCCAAGACTAAGGGAGGAGTAAAAATCTTCAGCTATGGTGTCACCCCTGAGAAGGAGGTGACGTTTGCGAATATCGGCGCTTTCTTTGGTCGAAACTCTTACGAATTCGGTTTGAAGATCATGTATAACACAAAAATTTATGAGTCCCAGTCCCATCCTGACGAGGGGTTCCTCAGTCATAACAGTGCACCAATGGGTAACTTTGTAATGTCCCTGATCCTTACCAAGCAAATTTAGCGGGTGAGTAATGAGGAGGGCAAGCAGGCTCGCACTCCACAGACCGACAAGTAGTAAATCAAGCGAAAGAGTTACCGATATTGGTTCAAGTGAATGACCCCACTTCTATTCACCTTAATTGAGGAAAGTAGTGATTTACGCAAGCCTATTTTTGCTTCTAGTTCATAGGGTATTGAGTGCTGATTTAAGTTAATGAGGTTTACAGCGGCAAAGATTGAGCCGACTAAGCTGGCTGTTGCATCCACAGCGATATCATCCTGGCCGTAGGGGGCGATGGGCATCAGGTTATTTGAGGTTCCCGTCAAAACCTTATGCCCACCTAGCCGCAGAGTGTAGAAAAGACCGGAGAGTGCCAATTCACTATTGTTTGGGTTGAAAACACGAAGGTGGATTCGGAATCTGAGATTATTGCCATCTCTTGCAGGAAGAGGTTCCACGGCAACCACTTCTACTTCAGGTTTTTGGAAGCTCGGTGAAAGTGCCGCACAGCCACTAAATAGTGCTGCAATCAACAATATCAGAATAAATCGATAATAATTTGTCACTATGATTCCTTGGTTTTCCTAATTATTGGCCTGGACACCAGATTAAGGTGATACTGTGCGTATATTTTGAGCGTATTGATTTTTAATTGATCGTTGAGTGTTTCCAAACCTAGCTGGCTCCTGACATGTCGCAACGTCTCAGGTTATAACCCCAATTGTGTACAAGACTACTGGCATCAGGAAATCATAATGAAGACTTGGTTTATAAGTTTGACAGCAGTGGCATTAATATTGTTCGCGAGCTGGAAATGGCTTTTACTGCCAGGAATTGAGCGAAGTTTAAACAAGATTAGTGTTGGTGAGCCCCCTAAAATTCCCGAACAAGCTGAAGCTTTGCATAAATCACTCATTGTTGGTGATTTGCATGCAGATAGCTTCCTCTGGTCTCGTGATTTATCAAAGGAGGTAAGCTATGGGCATCTGGATCTACCCAGGGCACGGCGTGGTAATTTGGGAATGCAGGTTTTTACCTCTGTTACTAAGTCTCCCCGGGGCATGAACTTAAACGAAAACTCTGCTAGTGCTGGTGACAATATAACCTTACTGGCAATTGCTCAAGGTTGGCCGCCGCGAACATGGAATAGCTTGTTGGAGCGGGCACTTTTTCACTCTGAAAGGGCTACTAAGCTACAGGATTCTTCTCCCGAGAAATTTCGCATTGTACGTAATGCGGAAGATCTGAGGCAAGTCCTCCAGGCCCGGCAACAAGGCGCTAGCACCCTCGCAGCAATTCTTGGTATTGAAGGGGCCCACCCATTAGAGGGTGAGTTATCCAATATTGACCGTCTTTATGAGGCCGGTTTTCGAGTGATGGGATTACAGCACTTTTTTGACAATGAACTGGGTGGATCTCTGCATGGGCAAAGTGGGGCTGGTTTAACAGAGTTTGGTCGGTCAGCTGTGCAGGAGATGGATAAACGTTCAATTGTTATCGACGTAGCCCACTCCTCAGAGCCTGTTGTGAGGGATGTGTTGGCTCTGACCAAAAGGCCTGTAATTATTTCTCATACTGGCCTGAAAGGTATGTGTGATTCGCCGCGGAATATTAGCGATGACCTAATGAAGGAGATTGCCGATCAAGGGGGCTTGATCGGCATTGGATTTTGGGAAGAAGCGGTATGTGATAATAGCCCCCACAATATTGTTAAAACAATCCGCTACGCCATACATCTATTAGGGGTTGATCATGTTGCCCTTGGTTCAGATTATGATGGCACCGTTGAAGTTTCTTTTGATGCTGGTGATTTGGGGATTTTGACCGCAGAAATGCTAAGTCAAGGGTTTACTGAAGAGGAAATTCGCAAGGTCATGGGTGAAAATATGCGAGACTTTTTCCTGAAGAACTTACCCCAAGGGGATTGAAATTTACTTTCTGAGGTTATTCGAGAGAGAGTTGTCATTCCAACCTGTAAGAACTGGATCAGAGTTATTGGGATGTATTCGGGAGAAGGTGATTCTTGAAGGGCATGTGAATCACTATCCATTTGTTCGGAGCCTGACAATCTCCTAACAATTTAACTTCATCTAGATATTAATCCAGACATCTAGAAATATCTGATCGCGCATAACATTGTAACATCAAGTGTAAATAGGGTTGCTTTGACTTGTTGACTACTATGAGCTCCGAAGTAGTTGCAGTGAATAAAATGACAAGGACTAATGATTTATTCGAGTTATGTAGTATGTTTGTGCTGGGTAAATTGACACGCTTTCTCTTTGTACGCCCCTCTTTGAAGGGGCGTGCGGTAGAGAAAATTAGCAGCAACTCCCATTGGCGCAAGAGTTATCTAGATTGTGGGTACTTGCCTTGTTACCTCCAAGAAAAGTATTTTCTGATAGGTAGAAATCTGTAAAGAGCTTTTCGAAATCTTCAGGTACTGATTTTTCTGGCAATCCAGTATTCAGAATGGCAGTTTGCCATGCCTTTACTTTTGGGTAGTCGAGAATGAAGTCGTACCCGGAGCGTGCTTTGATAATGGCAGCTCGGTGAAGAAGTGGTAGCCAGGCAATATCGACATTACTTAGCGTCGCGCCTTTAAAATATGGCCCCTGTCCTAAAGCCTTTTCAGCTCGCTCAAAAACTTTGCTCAGTTTTTCGTTGCGCTCAGCCAGTGTTTGCTCATCTTTACTACGCTGAGCAGAGCACTGTAGTAAATAGTTCTTTGCTGCCTGGTAACTCCAGGCTCGGTCGCGCGCACGTTGTTCTGGAGTGAGCCCTGACTCTAGAGGTGGGGCTATTTCATTTAAGTACTCAACAATCGCATCGGACTCAAAGAGGGCCTCCCCAGAATCGGTGATTAGAACTGGTACCTGGCCAGTGGGTGAGATATCCAGGAACCACTGAGGTTTATCATTCAAGCTAATGTACTCAATTTCATAGGGAATCTCTTTTGCTTCAAGAAGGGCGGTTACTCGCTGAACAAAAGGGCATATTTTAAAGCTGACAACCTTGATCATAATTCGTCCTCGTCATTGGTTTGTATTTATATGACGGAAGCTTTTTGAAAAAGACGAAACTATTTAACAATTTTTATGGTGTTTTGATTTCGGCACATAATCGATCACTGTTCCATGGCTGTCGTGAGTGAAATGGCAGCAGTCCTCAAATAGTTTGCGCAGTTGGCTTCTACCTTTTTGTACTCTGGATTTTAAGGTGGAGTAGGGGATTTTATGCTCTGTCGCATAAGATTTTTGTGACTGACCTTCCAGTTCAATAGCCTTTAGTAGAGCAGCTGACTCCTGTGGGAGCGCGTTAACAAAAGGCTCTATACAGGCTGATAACCTACGCTGCGTTTCTGAATCCTCTTCAGGTAACAACAAGTTGTCTTCGAGTTCTACTTCCTTGAGCCTTCCATTTTCACGGTAGAAATCAATAACTGTCCTGTTGGCTATCTGAAATAGCCAAGATTTGATACTTTTTTGATCCCTTACTGTATGGAGATTCCTGTGAATCTTTATCAGGATCTCTTGGAGCAGATCATCAACTGCATCGGCAGATGAAACCTTTGAGCTGAGAAAAGCTCGCAGGGCTGAACGATATTCTTTCCAAACAGAATCAATAGTCATATTTTTTATCGCTCTTGCGTTACGCATTTTTTTGACCAGCTGGTTTCAGCCACTTGTTCGAAATTAGATGAGAAGAACCCTTTCGCTTTCATCTAAGTTTAGCGGCGATGCAAGACACTAATCAAATCCAGTAGATAAGAGTCGGTTAGAGGGTAGGGCCAGGTGTGTAGAGAAATCACTAGAGGAAGGTGGAGTAACTGGATACTTCTCGGGGGTCGAGCTTTGTCTAGAAGTTGCCTTTTTTTAATAGTCGATAATGACACATACTTAACCGTTGATGATTAAAGCCCCGGCCAGTGTGAGGAGGCTACCTGGGGCGCAGCCGAACCTTTTCACTGACCGGTGAACTGCGACGCCCCAAACTCTGGTCAGACAGCTTCTAATGCTCTTCCGGCAAGAGTGATACGGTGCATTAGGCGGAACTGTCCCTGATAATCATTTTCGGCAGAATGCCAGGTAGAGCGGTTATCCCAAAATGCGACTGAGCCCGGCTCCCAATTGAAGCGGCATGTATAGCCATTAGTGAGCACGTGGGCAAATAGGAAGTTCAATAGAGGTCTACTTTCCTCAGGTGTCCATCCCTCAAAGCGCAGTGTGAACCCTGGATTTACATAGAGAATCTTGCGTCCGTTATCGGGGTGCTGGATTACCACCGGATGAATCGCTTCTCCAACTTCGTTGACGCCCCCAAGTTGTGATGACAAATCTGTTGATTTGTAGTAACCATCCTCACCATATACGTGGACATTGGAATGTACGGCCCTAAGTGTTTCCAGTGTTTGCTTTAGCCCATTGGAAAGACTTTCGTACGCCTTTTGTAGGTTGGCGAAGTGGGTATCGCCTCCGGATTTGGGTAATTCTCTGGCAACCAGAATCGAGCCGAGGGCTGGTTCCTGATCATAAGAATGATCAGTATGCCATCCACCGCCTACATTGGTTTCCTGATCTTTCTCCTTGCGTACTTCAGCGATGCCTGGATATTCCTGAGTGTGGGTAAAAAACTTATTGATGACAATTTCGCCCCAGCGGCGGGCAAAGGTCAGGTGCTCCTCAGGGGATAGAGACTGGTTGCGAAAAAATAGCACGCCATGATCAGCGAAAGCTTGGCGTAGGTCGCTTAGCTCGGTACTAGATAAATTAGCTAGCTGTATGCCCTCCACGAGCGCACCACAGCCTGTTGAGAACTGAGAGATATGCATGATAGGTGTCGCATCAAATGAATGTCATCGCATAATAAGATATTCGTAAAGAGGTTCAACCTTTTGTAATTTACTTTTCCCATTGATTTTGGCTCTATCAAAATAAAAGGAAATAAAATTAATGAGTTACAAAAATTGATATATTTTGCGTCATATTTCTATAGATCTATAGCAACTATCTCATAACGCAACTTTGATGCTAAGCAAAAAAATCT
Source organism: Microbulbifer mixtoriginis (SeqCode) (assembly GCF_052466765.1). Classification (NCBI taxonomy): domain Bacteria; kingdom Pseudomonadati; phylum Pseudomonadota; class Gammaproteobacteria; order Cellvibrionales; family Microbulbiferaceae; genus Microbulbifer; species Microbulbifer mixtoriginis (SeqCode). The sequence continues at coordinate 191,390 of NZ_CP174289.1, read as the reverse complement.
CAATATTTAATAACTTGATGTACTTCCTGAGTTCCGTGCTGGTTGCACATTCATCTAGTGCGACCTTCTCTAGAAATTACTCTGAATGGCCATATCTCCCACAGAGTAATGGCTATCCTGCGGGTATTAGGTGCCAAAGTGGAGGTTTACAGCCTTACATGTATTCCTACATGCCTTACCCCATGAGCCCAATTACTACAGTCGCAGCGCCGTAGTGCAGACCCCATACTCCACCGATGCGACGGGGTGATCGTGCGGCTGGTAAGAGAAACCATTGCGGATTGATAGCCTCCCGGCTGCCGCTTTATGAAAGCGGCAGCCGGGCTAGACGTAATAATCCCCCGTGCCCTGAGTCGGGGCAATGGGGCAGGGAAGGGGAGATCATACAGGCGATGGACTGGATTAATGAAAAGTTTAGGCGCGGGAATTTGTTTTTAGGGGCCGAAGGCATTCAGAAAAAGTGGAAGATGCGTCGTCAGGTGTTTACATCGCCTGCTTATACCACTCGGTAGGGGGGATTTGCCGAGAGTGGTGATTTGAGGGTTTGGTTAATTTTCAACCTTGTGAATAAATGCCTCGCCCAATCTTTGGTTTTAAGTAGAGAAGATGAAAAACTCTCTTCACTTGTTATACCGATCTGATAGCACTTACAAAGCCTTTTACCAACTGGTCTGTCAAAGTTGCAGGAATACTATGAAAAATCAATTACAAATATACGATCGAGTAAACGAACTTCTCTGTACTGTACAGGGGAAACCTCTTGCATAATGGTAATTGTCTCTGCTCTTAAGCAAGAATTCTTTCCACTGGTGGGTTTATCCCCCTTTCAAAATACAGTAAATTTCTTTTACTCGGTTACATTCATTCGAATTGAATAGAAAGCCTTTTGGAGTGCAACTAATGCATCTCCGCCTTCTCAATAGGTTCCACTTTAAAATTAAAAATCTACGCTCATTGAGCGTATCTTCAGAGTCTGATTGCCCTCAATATTCGATTATCTCCTCTCCCTTATACGGCTCATTTCTTTTTCAAAAGCTAACTGATTTCGCTCTTCGCTCAAACGAAAGTCGGCTTTAGCCCGCGCCCTGTGAGCTACGCAGAAGGCTGCAGAAGCTTAATGGAGTTGTTATATAGGCTTAGCCGTACAGCTGTCTCTTTGCTTTCCTTACCTTGTAATTTAAGTAGAAAAAGACGAAAAAATTAATCAGCGGAAGTATGCTTAAAATAGAAACAGTCAGTGCAGGCAGCTTCCTGAATAATTTTAGTGATAGCCCACCGACTGTAACAAACAATAGCAATGCACAAGTAGCGCTTAGCGTAATAGATATATCAGATGACAATAGCTCTTTGCGCTTTGCAATTTTAGCTAAAAACCAAAGTGTAAAACTGATATTAAGTGCGATATGCCAATACGTTATTTCTTTTGCGGCTTGATTTCCTAACATCTAACCTCCTTGTGGTGCCCAGAATTTTGGCACTTGAGCGATAAATAGCTTTTTTAGCAATGGCAAATTACGGAGCCAAAGGCAGAGTAATTTGTCCGTTTGTCTAAATCTATTAGGCCTTTCATAGTACGATCTCACTGGCATTGATTGCAGTTGCTCTTGCGCTATAGCTGGTAATATTCTCCCAAGTGCAGTTATGATGTTTGGATATCGTATTTGCAGGAATAATATCGTTATCTACAGTTGTGTGGCCATCCGCTATGACGGTGACAGTGTAGCCAAGCGATAGGGCACACCTTAACGTACTATCTACGCAAAACTCACTTTGCATGCCGCATATAATTAGCTCCTGAATATCTAATCTATCCAGGTGGTCTTTGAGATCGGTGTCCTTGAAAGAGTCTGAGGCCTGCTTTCTTACGTAAATATCTGAGTCTGAGTTCTCTAGCTCTTTTGGGAGTTGCCAGCTCTCTGTTTGATACCTTAAAGCATCTGACTCAGTATCATGCTGAATATAAATGACCGGGGCACCAGCCTGTCTTGCTCGCGACGCAACTAGATTGATGTTATCGATTACCCCAAGTGCATTATATGTAGCTCCTTTACCGTGACAAAGAGCGTTTTGAACATCGATAACTAAAAGGGCTTTGCTTTGGCACATTAAGAATCCATATGTTGTTGGTCTGACAGTTACATTGTGACCTTATCACAACGACTATTATTTCATTTGCAAATATACGCCAACTAGCTTCTTCCTACAGCTAAATTAATAGGCTGCAGCTACTTGGTACTGTAGAGACAAATGGAAGGTGGCCATCATGACCGCTATCAACTTTTCTAGTGATCACGTGGCTCATTGGTTAGAAGGGGGGACATTTGATTTTTAAGAGTCTCCCAGAAATAACAGCGCGATGATCGAAAATTTAATTGAGTATGATTATAAATGGCCCGGTATCAGGTCAGTCCAGGTTGATTTCTGGTGGTAATTTAAGAGGATAAAAAATGTTCAAGACTAATGACTAACTCATCGATATACACAGAATAAAATAGGCTTTTTTCTTAGGCTGCGATTCCCCAGAAAGCTAGCAACTAAGGGGTTTGAGGGCTTCTCTATTAACTACAGGTGCAGTATGTGAGTATCTCAACGGGGTAATGTTGAGCAATGATGACCGTAAGCAAGCTGGGGCGATAAGCGCGTGGTGAGAAAATGCTATTGTAAGAGTTAATCTGGGTCGCTCGTGAATGACTTCTCCTGGCGATGGGAGGAAAGTGTCGGCTGAGGTTTGTTTAGCAAGAGTCAACTCAGATTAATGAATCTCTTAGGCTGAGCCCATCACTCTATTGAAAATTTAGGCAATTACCTCTTTTCACTCTTTGTAAATCATGGGTGGGGAGACAGAGTCCGCATTTATTTCTGCTGTATACAATGCTAAGAAGTAGCGTAGCTCCCCTATTTTTTCGGGAGCAAGGGATGCCGGCTGGCAAAAAAGATAGCTGAAATCTATCAGGCAAATTATGGTAGTTTGAAAATCTGGCCCATGGTTCCTTAAAGCTTACTTCAGTCAAGTGCCTTACCACCTTGTGGGATCGACGAACCATTAACCTAGGTGGTATTGATGTCTAGGGGCTTGACTATTTTACAGCTGGGATTATAAGGGCGGGCTGATTTAAATAGAGTGATTAGGGGAGTAGGAGTACTTTTGAATCAAGAAAACGATTTCTACTCTCTCTGCCTTAAATTTTGAGAAAGAGTTTAGAGATTCTGAAGGTGTGCACAAAATTTGTGCCAAGATATATTTCGCTTTTTGATTCTAACAAAATGTGTGGTGCCCGGGGCCGGACTTGAACCGGCACGGCCGTGAAGCCGGGAGATTTTAAGTCTCCTGTGTCTACCAATTCCACCACCCGGGCAGCTCCTTTGCGAGGTGGGATTTTAGCACTTTTGCTCTTCCCTGGATCCTCACGTTCAATGCAGTTCACAGGATTCTGCAATGAAAAGGAAAAATGGAGGCTAGGGTCGGAATCGAACCGGCGTACACGGAGTTGCAGTCCGCTGCATGACCACTCTGCCACCTAGCCTTTGTTCCACATCTTGTGTGGATGAGAACGCTGCGAATTCTATCTGATAAATCTGAAAAATCCTAGCGTTTTCTTATACTTACGTGCCCTTGGCTGCGTAAGTGGGCGCTATTCTATGGACTATCAGAGATTAGTCAAGCGTTGTTTTCAACAAATTGTAAAACTTGAGGAAAAAAGTCTGGAAAGTTCACGGATGACCTTATGGCAATAGACTTAATAACTTTTAGTACGGTTGCCAATGAAGCTATTTCCATTTGTTCTTAATTTATTGGAAGGGTTGCTGGCAATCCATTGAGGGTGTTCGATACTGTCTTTATCTGGCTAACATGTCTCCCCCCAAACGTGTTATGCAATGCCGGTAGGGCACACCAGGATGGTATTTGCCCGTAGTGTAGCAAGGATGAAATCCTCCAAGTTTCACTCCTAATGGTCTTGGCCCTGACGCTCTCCCCCCCCGTCGTCAGGGCTTTTTTTTATCTGTTGTTTGACAACCTTAGAATTTTTCTCTGTGAGGTTTTCTAAGGCCAGTGCTTTTACGGGTCTACCAGCTGCTTGTTCTGACAGCTTTCGAAAGCGTTCCAAAGTCACTTCGCCACGGGTACTCGCGAGTGCTTTCGCAACCTCATCGATACTGGCCTTACCGTCGCTTGCTTCACGAATCTCTTTATCGAGTTCCAGCATAACTCCCGCTGCCCGCGCTGTAACCGGCCCTGAGGAGCGTTTCACCAATAGAGTGGGGGCCTTTTTTCCCCAATTAATCAGTTTATCCATTGCCTCTTGGTAGCGGTCATCACTGATGCCACCAGTTCTTCTTAAAATTTCAAGGGAGTAAAATTCTGCAAGGCCCTCCACAATCCAGTCACTCTGGTCATCTCCATGGATACCTGTTCCGACATGTACTAGCTCGTGGATCATGCTACTGGTGCGGTTTCCACTGATCAAAGGCCGATCGGCATGCATAAATAATGAGCGCGTCCCGGATAATCCCCCTCGCCACATAGGGTCATCAGCGGTAACGATCAATAAATGATCTGGAAATAGAGGGAAGATTTTTTTAAGTTCTGGCAGGTTCCAATTGAGAAATGCAAGAATGTCCTGTCGACGGATGTTTTGCCCCTTAGGGCCGGAAATTCTGGTATCTGTGTTGGCAATCAAATCCTGGCGGCTACCGATCTTACCAACAATCATCCATCCCTTTGGCCTGACAAAACGTCGCTTTTTGTCGGATATTTGATAGAGATTTTCTTCGATTTGAGGGTAGGGCAGAGCGGAAGACCAACCTTTAGGCATCTCTAACTTCAGGCGGGTATCTGTGGCCCGTCCTAGGCTGGTAGCAGAAATTGGCGGAATTAATTTATCGCTGCGTAGAATTGCCCAGTCTTTGGTAATGCGTGAATCATAACCACCGTTTTTCCTTTGGTTATTGATAACAAAACTATAACGGAGTTTTGCCTCGTTGCCGGCGGTGTGCCATATAGCCTTTCCTTCCTTTTCTTCCAAAGGCTGCGCGCTCTTCAGGTCCTTATAACGGCCTGAAGCCAGGTTCAGGGTTAGCTTACTGGGTACGTCTTCACCGCTTAGAGCTACCTCAACCAAGGCCTTCTTACTTTCAGGGTCGATTTTTGCCGTGTATAAGAGCTCATATGCTCTAGAAACCGGTGAAAGGATAAGAACAATCAAAGACAAAGAGAGAAGTTGTTTACGCATCATTATCTGGCAGAAAATCCAACAAGTTCCAATTTGGACAATGAGCAAGCCTACAGGTGCCGACATGTCGCCATCAAGCAAATGAGTCACGGCACCTGGGTTTAATCATTCGTTCCGGTGCGTCTAGTTAGTGCATGTAGAATCAGCTTTTACTATCAAGTCAGATTAAAGAATACACTTATAAAGGCGTTATCAATGTAAATGATATATCTAAGCACAACCCAATATGTCACTAGAGGTTGTGTTATGTAGAAAAGCGCCGCCGAAAAATGTTGATAGGGGAAAGGGTGGTTGATTTTTATTCAAGCTGTATATAGGGAAAATGGCCCATGCGCAAGCATTGAGGAATGACGTAGATACAGAGGCCACAGGTTCCCGTGGCCTCTGTGGATGTCTCTACCAATAACGAATGGAGCGTGGATCCATAAAGGGCATTCCATAGGCAAAGGCGAAGCCGTCTGGGAAAGTACCCATCACTGGTTGTTGGGGGGGCATTCCGCTAACCTCTGCCCCGTAATAGGCCGGGACAAACTGATGGCCGGACCAGTTTGCTCCAGCCCCCGTATACCCTTGCATTGGCGGCACGCTATATCCGGTATAAGGAGAAGCGTGTGGGCTTGTGTGCTGGGCGGCAGATACACCAACACCTTCGGTTTTTGCCATTTCTTTGGCTGACTCGAATAGAGAATCAATACCAAATAGCCTGGGAACACCGGCTCCTACTCTATCTGCCCCAAGATTTATTGGTGATGTTAGTGTTCGGATCAGTTGGAAGAGGCCGGTTGTACGCGAAATATCACGCTGTCTGAAAGTGGTTTTAAATAATGGGTGGTGGGCAAGTAGCAGGGCAGCAAGACCAGTGATATGAGGTGCTGCCATGGACGTGCCTGACTGTACATCAAATCCTTTATCTGGCACCGATGACACAATACCCACTCCCGGAGCCGCTACTGATACCTCTGGTCCATGGCAACTAAAGGTGGGTAAGAAAACACCATCTGCAGTAACGGTTGATGGAATAACGGTTTGAGCATCCCAGGAGTCTCTTGGAAATTCATTGAGCATTCCTATCGCCCCTACAGCCATAACATTGGGTGATCTTGCAGGATACTGAACAGGGCCGCCAGAATTGCCAGCGGCAACAACGCAGGCGATACCATGTTGCACGGCATCTTCAATTTGCTGTTCAACGGCTTCTGATGAATCTGTGCTCCCCAGGCTCATATTGATTACATCAATACCTATTTCAATGCAGTGAGCGATTGCATCAATCAGGCTACTAAATTGGCCGCCAGGGAAGACTTTAAATACATAAATTTCGGCTTCTGGTGCAAAGCCACGTATAGCATCAGTCCCAGAGGGTTGGCCGGCAATGATACCTGCGCAATGGGTTCCATGTCCGACAATGTCTTCTGCCCAGCTTTTGCTGTCGTAATTATTAGTGACATCAATGCCATTTTTTAGATGCGAGAGTATTGGATGTTGGTTATCGGCCCCCGAGTCAATGATGGCGATCTTAATACCTTTACCGGTATATTCATCGGGAAGTTGATCTAAGCCCATGTACTTTTGCCCCCAGCCATAGGGAGCGTTATTTGGAAAGCTGGGGATTGCCTCGCTTAGTGAGTGCAATTTGACCAGGTTTACTCCTGTCAGAGAAAGTGAGGGACAACGAATATATTTATTCCAGAAATCTTTAGAGGGGCGGATAAGAAGGGATTTGATCTGGGCCCCGCCACTCTGGGCGAAAATATTGATTGCCACTTCCCCTTTGTTGTTGGTTACGCCCTCTTGTGGGAAGCCCGCACTTTCTACAATTACTTGAGCATCCCGAATCGGTTCACCCTTTGAGCCGACCACTCGGAGCCGGACTTGTTGGGCCTTAGCATGATATTCACGCAAGAGACCGGGTTGCTGGGCAAAAATTGCAGTAAAGCTTGGTGCAAAATTAGCTTGCCCATAAGAAAGTAATGAATCCAGTTCAACTGCAATATTGGGAGGGGCCGTTTGGTAGAGAGTAGCGGCAGCATCAACATCCATACGCACTTTGTAGATATTTGTTGCTTCATCTGCAGTTGAAAGTGTTTTTAGCTTTCTACCTGGCCTAATTTCGCGAAGCACTTCACAACCGGGCTGCCTGGCAATAGTTGAAATTATATTGTGCATTGAGCCAGCGTTTAATAGCTGGACTCCCATAGACTTGGCCACTTGGCTCCGGCGGGGAGAAATAAGTAACTCGACCTTCTCTGCAACCTCGACCGAAGGTTCTCCTGCGGCCTTTTCTTGTCGGGATTCAGTCATGTTTGTGTTCCTTCGCTTTCAGTGCGGTGCTGACTTTTAGCGTGTACTTAACGTCCGAAAGTAATGAATCGAGAGGGTATTCAATATTAGCCGATTGGCTGAATAGGTCTGTCTGGATCTATGATCACTTTCCCGCCTAATTTCCTTCTTAAGTTTTCAACTGCATCTGGTGTAGCTCGTAGTGTGACATTGCTTTTGCGCAAGACGACTTCTTTCACATCTGGGCAATTTTTTGCCTCGCGTGCCAGCTCCTCCAATTCTATGGCGGTAGCTAATAGCTTGCGGTTAGGGACAGCCACATACTGCTCAAATTTTTTCATTATTTTTCTCTGATAACGATCAACTTAAAGAATGCCGGGGCAAGTTATATAAAACTGGTGGCGGAAAATCCGCCACCAAGAATCAGTGTTTGATTAGTGTAAATAGGATTGCTGCTGTAGGGGTGAGTTAGGCTGCTGCATGGCCTGGAATGGGTATGCCTGGCCGATACCACTTAAATTTTGCAATCCTTGATATGGAGTCTGTGGTATTACCTGAAATGGCAATGCATGGCCGATACCCGTCATTGGGTTCATCATTTGAGCAGGGAGGGTCCCCAGCTGCTCTTGAATCTGGGGAACAGGGGTAAACTGATTTAAATAGGGCTGTGTCGTTAATTGTGGAACGAACTGAGGCATGGCCTGGAATGGCAGTAGCTGACCTAGTCGCGCAATATTGTTGAGAAGTTGGCCCTGTGGGCCACCAATGTAGTTGCCAATTACCGGAGCAGCGCGGTTTATCAGTTCTCCTAGGAAACCCTGGGGCGTATATTGTGGCGCAGCCTGGAAAGGCAGCAACTGACTGAGGTTATTCACAGCATTCACAAATTGGTTTTGGGGTGCCCCCAAATAGCCCCCAAATTGTTGCGCTGCCCGGTTGATTAATTCTCCAATATATCCCTGAGGAATGAATGGCTGGGTAAGTTGAGGCTGAATTTGTGGTAATGCTTGGAAGGGAAGCAATTGACCAAGACCGCCAAGGGAATTGATCAGCTGGCCTTGAGGTCCACCAACAATACCGCCAATTAATGGCGCCGCCCGACTCACCAAATCACCCAGGAAACCTTGGGGGCTCAGTTGTGGTACAGCATGATGAGGGAATATATTGGTGAATCCTGCGACTGTGTTGATTGGAGGAATAGCGTAGTTAAGTGGCTGTCCAAAAGTCCCTTGAGCGTATGCATATGGCTGGTACATGAACGTACTCCTTGAGTAGGCCTTTATCGATATAAAAATCTATCGTCCAGGTATTTCATGGTTTCTGGGTTGAGAGTATTGAGACTTGATAAAGCCCCATTAACAATTTGACCAGCTAGAAGTAAATCAGGTGCCAATAATAGGGGGAATGCTTTAAGTGTCGGGTATCCAGCTGGCTGAGCAGAGTATAGAGAAGCTTTCGCAGTGTGCTGGAAAAGTTTAAGAATTTTTTGTGGCTAAAATCGATTGAATATAAAGGCGTGAAAAATGTTTGTACCTTTTTAAAAATGTAACGATTTTTAGCCGATAATTCACTCAATTTTCTATAAGATGGCAGGCCGTGTTGATTCTAAACTTATACATTGTATTGTTCGGAGGAGGCGATGTATTCATCCCCGCTCAAAAGTTTCAGGGTGTGACTTCAAATAGGCAATCTTATTTAAATCCCTCCTAAATAATAATCATAAAGCATTTCTTCTTTTCTGAGTTGTTTTCTGTGTAAGCTAAAAATTCTTCTCTATGGAATCAATGTGGGGCAGAGCGGAGGGCTTTTTTATTCTGCATGTTTCACATTGATCCTTATTAATCTATTGGCTTCGCTGGGTTTAATAGCAATAGGTAGTGCAGAATGAAACTCTATGTACGCCGTGAAAAATTTTGGTGTAGTTAAAAAGGCGTAGTATCCAGGATCAAGGTAGAGGTCACCTGGCATCAGGCTACGAATAATGTGATGGACACCCATTAACTTGGAAGGCGCTTAAATAGCGGTTAAAGAATGCACTTATAAAGCCGTTAACATGCTGTTAGTTTCAAGCAAGTATCATCTATTTCTGGTCACCAGTGTTGAGGTGAGTGGTATCTACGCAGCAGATAATGCCCTGCAATTGAAAGAGTCCATTGCTCACCAAGTGCACCGCATGCGGTATTTGCCGAAATGAAGGAGCGAAATCAGCAGGAGTACACTATTGATTGAAATATATCCAAAATAAGACTCCCGAATAGGCAAGCGGTTATTTCAAAGGGGGCGATAATATAAAGCCAAAGATGTTCGTATAGGGGAGAGATAAAGCCTTCAAAAGCCATAAAGTATGGTGGTTGAATGCAAAATATACGAAGATGAAATTTGCGTCGAAAATACTTGACCGATAAAAAGTGGGCGCGTAGTATTCGCGACCTCGGTGAGTAGCGCAGCCTGGTAGCGCACTTCGTTCGGGACGAAGGGGTCGGAGGTTCGAATCCTCTCTCACCGACCATTATTTAAAAAGCCCGCATGCTGCGGGCTTTTTTGTGTCTGTCAGCTTGCTTCTTTTCTCCTGAGTATTTCTAGCACCAACTTTCCACATGGTTCAAAAGCCTTATTAATAAACTCCGGTTATTGTGCTTGAGAATGGTCTGTACTTTTTCCATTTTTTGCTCTTATGGGGCAGGGCTTAAGAGGGTGCCCTGCATGTAGATGACAATATTGTCGCGAGACCCTATAGCGAAATGGCTCCATACTTTTCGCACTTCTTAAAAAAATGCAGAGTGGCTTGTTACATATCCTAAGAAGAAAAGTGCCAGCTTATGTCGGCGAGATCGCCAAATTGGTAGCGATTGTCTTTGTGGATTAGAAGGGACTATTCACCCGTGGAGATCCTGAAGCTATTTATTAGATTTTCAGGTAAAAAGGTTACGCCGCTCATTCCCGGCTGGGCTATCTCTACCGATACAATGAGAGGCGCTTTCTTGTCTCGCTTTCGTTATAACCTTTCGACTTAGCTTTTAATTTGTCGAATAAGGCCCTCTTGCGCGGTAGAGGCTACCAACACGCCATCGCGGGTATAGATCTGGCCGCGGGTAAATCCACGTGCACCACCGGCAGACGGGCTATCAGTGACGTACAAAAGCCATTGATCGAGACGGAAGTTGCGATGAAACCACATGGCGTGGTCAACGCTGGCTGGCATCAGGTGTGGATCGAATAGGGAAATATCATGTGGCTGCAGAGAGGTGCCCAGTAGTCCCATATCAGAGGCATAGCAGAGTGCTGCTCGGTGCTCGATAGGGTCATCAGACATTTCGCCCTCTGCACGCAACCAGAACATACACTTGGCTTCTCGAGTTTCGGCACCAAAGTAGCTTTGTGGATCTACTGGGCGGAAGTCGATCATATAGCGACGCTGGTCATACTGCGGGCTAACGAGGCCAGCCTCCAGAGCCAGCTCCTGAGTGTTTTTTAAGCTTTCTGGGTCAGGTATGTCCACAGTAGGCATGTCGGCCTGATGATCGAAACCAGGCTCCTGGATCTGGAAAGAGGCCGACATGTTAAAGATCGCGCGGCCGCGCTGTTTGGCCACAACGCGGCGGGTGGTAAAGCTGCCCCCGTCACGTATTGGGTCCACCTCATAGATTACCGGTAGCTCGCTTGATCCAGGGCGTAAGAAATAGGCATGTAGGGAGTGTGGCAGGCGATCCTCGACGGTACGGGCGGCGGCCATCAGGGCTTGGCCAAGCACCTGGCCCCCAAAGAGTACTTTTCGATAATTTTCGACGTGATGGCGACTGCGAAAGAGGTGACGATCCAGCTCTTCGACGTCGAGAAGTTTGCTCAGCTTTTCCAACATGGACGACTCTACCTGTTACCTATAAGTGATAGTCGGGTTTGCCTGGGCTGGCATTGGAGGTCTGCCCAGAAGAGCGATAATAACAGTAGATGACGTAAAGGCCATTATTAGTCATTAATTTTGCATCAAGTTTCATTGGTGGCTGATGGTTCACTTAGTTGAGCGCTTTGCGTTAGCAATGTGATGTCATTCATGGCGAAAATGATGGCTAACTTGGACCTTAAATGTCGTATTAGGACAAAATTTAGGCGGGCTGCTCTCTCTTTGGGCGTATTTTCTAGGCTAATTTCCCGATTCTCTTTTCCAAGCGACTCGAATTGCCTATCATTCATGAATGAATAGTCAATTTCAGTCCCCAACATTACGGGCAGAGAAGGTCGGAAGTATGGATAAGGCAAAAGAGAAGGTTCAGAGGTTTCGCGCGCGTGAGCAGCGCATCCTGGATGCGGCTCTGGAGCTTCTGCTGGAGCATGGTGAAGAGAAAGTCACGGTTGAGCAGATTGCTGAGCGTGTAGATATAGGCAAAGGCACCATCTACAAGCACTTTATCTCTAAAACAGAAATCTATATGCGGCTGCTGATGGACTATGAAAAGTCCCTGGCAGAGCGCCTGAAGATCGCAGTAGAGAATGCAGAGAAAGGCGACATTACCGCGCCCGCTCGTGCCTACTTTGAGTCCCGTATGGCTGATCCTGGTAAGGATCGCCTCTTTCAGCGCTTGGAAGAAAAGATTATCTCTCTCAATTTGGCGCCTGAGATGATCTCCGAATTACACGCTATCCGTAACTCCAACACCTCTGCTTTAAACCGAGTATTTGAGCGCAGGATAGAGCAGGGGATGCTGAAAAAAGTGCCTGCCTATTTCTATTACTCCACTTACTGGGCCCTAGTGCAGGGCGCAGTAGAGCTCTATCACTCCAAATCCTTTGCCGATGTGATCGAGGATCGTGAGGGATTGATGGAGTTTATTATGGATGTGGGTGTACACATTGGTGATACCTCACAGCGTAAACCCATGGAGAGCGGCCATTCTGGCGACACGGCGGGGTCCTCCTTTGGCTGAGCCACTTTTTCAGCAACTGCAAAAGTTGCAAAAGGAGTTCCACGGGCACCCACCGGTTGACCGGTGGGACCCGGATTTCTGTGGCGATATGGATATGGTGATCAAGAGTGATGGTCGCTGGATTCATGAAGGAACCGAAATCCGCCGCCAGCCACTGGTGAAGTTGTTTGCTAGCATCCTGAAGAGGGAAGGGGATGAGTACTTTCTGGTCACTCCTGTCGAAAAGCTGCGAATACAGGTTGAGGATGTCCCCTTTGTAGCTACCCAAGTTGCGCGCAGCGCCTCAGAGGGTGAAGATCAGCGGCTATTATTCACTACGAGTGTGGGCGATGTTATCGAGCTGAATCAAGGTAGCAATTGGCAGCTTCAAGAATTCGGCACACCTGCACAGCCAGTCCCCTACGTAGAAGCCCAAAATGGCCTAATGGCCAGGGTGTCCCGTGATGTCTTCTACCAGCTGGTAGATTGGGCAGAAGAGAGAAGGCTGGGGGAAAATGGTTCTGGGCAGCTGTTTATACGCAGTGCGGGTGGCGAATTTCTTTTGGGTTCTTATTAGGAAACGCCCTTTTCTAAACCTGGGGTTGTTTTCTATTCCCCCAGGTTTATCTAACTACTTAGATAAGCCCCTCTTGAAATCGCCTTTAACGTAAGTTCTCCCTAGATTCATAACTTTTCATATTTTTTTTGAAGCCTTTGTAGTCTTGTGCAATTGGCAAGATTTAATGGTTTTTATATTTCTTTCATTTTTCTGAAAGCGTATGTAAATCCAAGGGAAATAAAAAATACAATTAAATGTAAAGTTCAAGTTTCTAGTGCAAAAATTACTGAAAACATATAAAAAGTTAACAAATTCGCAACACGCCGTTTCTACACTCCCCTCCGTCCTATTCGCTTAGGCGTAAAAACAAACATAGTGTTCAGGCGGTCAATTATTTGATTTCAAGTTTTTACCTGTAAGTAAAATCTGAGGTCAATATTCATAGGCTGCTCATATTTTGGATATTAATTCCTTTAGGGGGGGAGTATGAAGCGTATACAAAATCGAGTCGTCCTGGCTGCTGTAATTGTGGCTTTATTGGCGGGTTGTGATGGTGATGGTGTCAGTGTTGAGCCTAAGACCGTAGATAATTCAGTAGATAACTCTGTTGATAATTCTGGAAGTGGTTCTTCAGAAAACCCCTGTGCAATTATCGAAAGCTCGGGCGTGCAAGGTACCTACGAGAGTGGTAACTGCCGATATGGAACCGATTTTGTTTCTGCATCCAATCCTTTAATTGAAGATTTGTACCTCCCGGCGCTTTCAGAAGGTGGAGCCCATATTTTTGATGGTAGTCTTTTTGTTGGTGAAAATTTCTCTAGTGATGCCGACTTGCAGGCCGCTGGTATCACCAAGGGAGGAGATAACGTAAAGCTGGAGATACAGGCTGGGACAACCGTTGCGTTCAAGGATAACTCGGCTTTTATGGTCGTGAATCGTGGCTCGCAAGTTTTTGCCCGTGGTACTGAATCCGCACCAATTACCTTCACTTCTGAAACTGATGTTCGCGGCACTGTGACTGCTGATGCAGTATCCCAGTGGGGTGGAATGGTTATCAATGGTTTTGGTGTTACCAATAAATGTAAATATAAAGGCTCTATTGGCGGCGGAGATTTGGTCTTGGATGGAGAGTGTCATGTTGCTGCCGAGGGGTCTACTGACGATAACACTTCATACTACGGCGGCGACAACAATGCGGATAACTCTGGTGAGCTTTCCTATGTCGTCGTAAAACATACTGGAGCTTTGGTCGCTAGTGGCGATGAACTCAATGGTATCTCATTTGATGCGGTTGGAAATGGGACTGTGGTAAACAATTTGCAGGCTTATTCCACTTTTGATGATGGGATTGAGTTCTTTGGCGGTGCGGTAGATATTAATAATTATGTTGCTCTTTATGTGCGAGATGACTCAATCGATATTGACGAGGGTTACCGCGGAAGTATCACCAATGCCCTGGTGATTCAGAGTGAAAATGATGGCAACCACTGTATTGAGGCAGATGGAATCGGTTCTTATAAAGACACGATTGATTACACCGCACTGATTAATCAAGGGCTTAACAGTCGCCCTATGATTGATGGTCTGACTTGTATTGTTTCTGCTCAAAAAGAAGGTACGCATGATCCGGGTGCTGGGTGGCGCTTGCGTGAGGGTATTTACCCAATGATTACTAACTCAATAATCGTTGCCTCATTTAAAGCTGACGAAACGGCTGATGATGGTAGCAACTACTGTTTACGTATGGAGAGTGCTCAAACCCGTAACGAAGCGACCTCCGGAACAGAGCTAGCCTTGACCTCAAACATTTTCGCTTGTGAAGATCGCACTAAAACCGACGAAGCTTCATTCGATTTAGTGGCCTGGGCTGAAGATAATGGTAACCAGTTTGCTCCGATTTCTGGTGCGGTGAGTCCAACCATCGGTATTGATACCAATTTTATTTTGCTAGACGGAACCCCTGCAATCTATACGGTAGCTGCTGATCAACAGCGCATCAATGATACCGTGCCTACTGTAACTGCGTTTGAGCGCGCATACTTGGGTGCCCTCGATATAAATGGCACTGACTGGACTCAAGGTTGGACTTACGGCCTTCACCAGGGCAACCGCGCACAGCCTCTCTGGTTTGAATAATTAGCTTTAGGGATTGTTAGGAGTATTTCTCCTGAACCTGCAGGGCGCCGCCTTCGCTGATGGGGTCGGCGCCCTGTTTGGTTTTGATACCCCAAAATAGGAATGATAAGAGGCCTGTGTAATGGATAAATATGAAAATTTCCAGAGACTGCCGTTGGTAATGGCTATTACTGCGGCCTCTGCTATGGCTCCTGGTGTATTTGCCCAGGATGCCGATCTGGTGGAAGAAAGCACTGGTAAAGCACGAGGGATTGAAGAAGTGGTAGTTCAGGGGCGTTTGCGGGACTCCGCGGAGGCCCTGGTCAGTGAGCGCCTGCAAGAAGAAGTGGTCACCGATATCCTTGGTGCCGAGATGATCGGCCGGGTAGGGGATTCTACAGTGGCGGCTGCGTTGCGTAGGGTATCGGGACTATCGCTCGTGAGTGATAAGTTCGTCTATGTGCGTGGATTGGGGGAGCGTTACTCAAGTACCACGCTAAATGGTGCGATAGTACCCTCACCGGATCTGACTCGAAATGTGATTCCTCTCGATTTATTCCCTACTTCCATAGTGGATTCCCTGGCTGTTCAGAAGAGTTACTCTGCTGATCAGGCTGCTAGCTTTGGCGGTGGCAATGTGGATATTCGCACAAAGGGAATTCCCGATGATCTGACTTATTCTGTAGAGTTTGGCACAGGAAGCAATACGGAAACCAGTGGCGAGGTTCTGAGTTATCAGGGTGGAGATGATGACATCTTCGGAACTGATGATGGTACCAGGGCACTCCCAGGAGAAATATCCGCAGCGCTAAAACGTTTCAGGGGGGGCTTGGGTATCTCCGATATCAGAAAAGTTCTGGTTGAGGAGGGAAATCAGTATGCCAGTGAGCATGAAGCCGATGATGCAGCCCAAGCACTAAATCGTGAACTGGCCTTAAATCTCAATCGTGATATTTCTATCGAAGTGGATTCCAGTGATCTGGATAGGGATATGAAAGCGAGTGTAGGCAACCGTTTTTCCTTCAATGATCTTTGGGAGTTGGGATTTCTGGCTGGAGCCTCTTATAAAAGTAAGTGGAGGGAGTCTGAGAGAACCCTGCGCAACTTTGGTGCCCCCAAAGAGCAATTGAATAATCGCAACAAGTCAACTTATTCAGTGGATATCAGTGGGAATTTAAATTTAGGTATACGCTTTGCTGATGAGCATGTGATTGAAACTACGAGTATATTCCTGCGCAATACTGATGATGAAACCTCTATTACGGATTACTTTAATGAGAACCGGCAGGTATCAGACGGTTCAGGCTATCGTGAGTATTTGTTGAAGTATGAAGAAAGAGAGCTAAACCTAAATCAGGTCAAGGGCAATCACTCTCTGGGGCCCGAGACCAAAACCCTTCTTCCTTTTGAGTTCTTCAATCTGGTTCCGGAAGAGGTGATTGTTGATTGGTTTTATTCGGATGCAACAGCGACCACAGACATCCCCAATCAGGTCGACGTCATTTCCGATACAGTTACTGATCCTACGACGGGTGAAGTGCTTAGCTCTAAGGTCAGTACGGGTTCTCGAAGTGCAGGTTTCCGATTTACAGAGCTTGAAGACGAAGTCAAAAATTACGGTTGGTCAGTCAACTTGCCTCTAGAATTTTCATTTTCAAGTTTGGAGTTGACGGGTGGCTTCGCGAGGATGGAGAAGGGGCGCTCATACAAGCAAACTGAGCTGCGCCTAGATATCTTCAGTGTGGCTACTGAAGATGTACTCGTTGGCCCGCTGGGCGAGGTATTTGGTGATGAAAATATCACCAACAATGGAAATGACTACGTTTTCGACTTGGCGGGAAGTAACAAGCAAAGCTATTTAGCAGCTACGGCTACAGATGCAGTATTTGGTAAATTCGATTGGACATTATTTGAAACCTGGCGAATTTCGGCTGGGGCGCGCTGGGAGGATTACAGTCAAGTGGTACTTGAGTGGAATCCTTATGGCTACACCATAGATGACCCTCAAGTAATAACTGACCCGAAAGAACTGCTGGAAGCCGTATATTCTGAAGATGACATTTACCCATCTTTCTCACTGACTTATATGGGAGAGTTTTGGGCGGAGACTTTTCAGCTTCGTTTTGGAGTCTCAAAGACAGCTGTACGGCCGGATCTTCGTGAAATTACCGATGCGTATTATATCGATCCTATTACTGGAGAGCAGGTCAAAGGTAACCCCAGTGTTCGTCCCTCTGAAATCCATAATTATGATCTGCGTGCCGAATGGTTCTTCGATAGTGGGGACAACTTAACGGTTTCCGCTTTTTATAAGGATGTTATTGACCCCATAGAATTTTTTGAAGCGGCTTCCAGTGATACCAATGTAGCCAGGGAAATTATTAATGCCGAGTCTGGAGAAATTACCGGTATTGAAATCGAGGGCATGAAGCAGCTCGGCTTCCTGGGTGACTCTATGGAGAGTTTCTTTGTGCAGGGCAACGTCACTTTGCAGGAGACGGAATTGGTTGCGGGGGGTGAGGCTGATGCGCCTACGAATCCTGAGCGGGAAATGACGGGGGCTTCGGAGTTTGTCGTGAATATGCTTTTGGGCTTTGATAGTTCTGATGGCAACCATTCGGCAACATTGGGGTATAACGTATTTGGTGAGAGGTTGCATCTCGCCGGCCGTAAACTCGATCCAGACTCATATGAACAACCTTTTCATTCTTTGGATTTGACTTACTCCTGGTATCCCATCGAAGAAGTGACAATAAAAGCCAAGATGCAAAATTTGTTGGATGAGTCTATCGAGATTGAGCGTGATGGCGTCATCGTATTCGAAGAGGAGCTTGGCCAATTCTTTGCCTTAAGTGCTCAGTATAAATTCTGATTTTCTGCCTGCTAAATCCTGCTTCCGACTTCTGGAAGCAGGAGTTCATCTAGTTTTGCGATCTTAGAAGAGCGCTGACTAATAACGCGGATACAAAAATGGCGCCCGAAGGCGCCAGAAAGCAAACTGCTTACATATTTGGGTAGTTGGGGCCGCCGCCACCTTCTGGAGTAACCCAGACAATATTCTGGGTTGGGTCTTTGATGTCACAGGTCTTACAGTGCACACAGTTCTGTGCATTTATCTGGAAACGTTTGCCGTTGGTATCTTCAACCACTTCATAAACGCCTGCAGGGCAGTAACGCTGAGCTGGTTCATCATAAATCGGCAGATTGTGGTTAAGCGGAATCTCCGGATCCTTCAGGGTTAGGTGACAAGGCTGGTCTTCCTCGTGGTTGGTGTTAGAAATAAACACAGAGGAGAGCTTGTCAAAGCTGAGTACACCGTCGGGTTTGGGGTAGTCAATTTTTGCGCAGTCCGCAGCCGGTTTCAGTTGTGCATGGTCAGCTTTGGTGTCGCGCAGGGTCCAGGGCAGCTTGCCTTTGAAGATATTGATATCGACAAATGCGTAAGCTGAACCGAGGATGTTGCCCCACTTGTGTTGTGCCGGGCCGAAGTTGCGCTGCATATGCAGCTCTTTCCAGGCCCAACTATCACGATACTTGGTGGTGTAGTCGGTCAGCTCTTCACTGTTGCGCTCTGCGGCAAGGGCTTCCACTACGGACTCAGCGGCGATCATGCCGGACTTCATCGCGGTATGATTGCCCTTGATCTTGGCGAAGTTCAGGGTGCCGGCGTTGTCGCCGATCAGCAGGCCGCCAGGGAAGGTCATCTTCGGCTGAGATTGCAGTCCACCTTTAACAATGGCACGTGCACCGTAAGCGACACGCTGACCACCGTCCAAGTATTGTTTGATTACCGGATGATGTTTGTAACGCTGAAATTCGTCAAAGGGGCTTACGTGTGGATTGCTGTAAGCGAGATCGGTAATTAGGCCAACCACAACCTGGTTGTCTTCCAGGTGATAAAGGAAACCACCACCGTGGGTGCCGCTTTGCTCCAAAGGCCAGCCTGCTGTGTGAACTACCAGGCCTTGCTGGTGTTTGTCCGCAGGAACTTTCCAGATTTCCTTAACGCCAATGCCGTAATGTTGCGGATCGGCATCTGCATCCAGCTTGAAGCGCTCGATCAGTTGCTTGCCCAGATGGCCGCGACAGCCCTCGGCAAAAAGAGTGTACTTGGCGTGCAGCTCCATGCCTGGCATATAGGAGTCTTTCTGCTCACCATTCAAGCCAATGCCCATATCGCCGGTGGCAATACCTTTTACAGAGCCATCTTCGTTGTACAGAACTTCTGCAGCGGCGAAGCCGGGGAAAATCTCCACCCCCAGGTTCTCTGCCTGCTCGGCCAACCAGCGGCAAAGGTTACCGAGGCTGATAATGTAGTTGCCCTCATTGTGCATGGTGCTTGGCACAAACATGTTGGGCACTTTGATGGAGTTCTCATCGCTGCGCAGAACGTAGATATCGTCGCCCTTGACCTCTGTGTTCAGCGGGGCGCCGCGCTCTTTCCAGTCTGGGAATAGTTCATTCAGAGCAGTTGGCTCAAAAACTGCGCCGGAGAGAATGTGGGCGCCGACCTCGGAACCTTTCTCCACAACGCATACTGAGACATCTTCATTGAGCTGGCGAATACGGCAGGCCGCTGCCAATCCGGCCGGACCGGCACCCACGATCACTACATCGTATTCCATTGATTCGCGTTCCACGGCACTCTCCTCAGCGGTTGTATTCAACTTTTTGCGGCCATTCCGGCCTTATCATTTATATAGAGGGCGGATTATATAGGCGTTTATTCAACCCTACCAATTGCATGACTATTCATTTGCTATGGCAAATGTGCTGTATTTCAACAGGTTAGGGAAGCTGAATAGATGGTCTCTATTTCCTGAAATAGATTGCATGAATGGCAGAAGTCACTTCTATTTGGCTATTGATTTTGCGGTATAGAACCGCCACCATACACGCCGTTCAAACACCTGTTTGACCAGAACACCGTATCCGTTCGCGATGAGAATCGTCAGTCGCGGCTGTTAAAAAGCATATTTGAGACGGGATTTCCATGAAAGTTCTTGTAGCTGTGAAACGCGTTGTCGACTACAACGTCAAGGTTCGCCCCAAGGCGGACGGCACTGACGTTGATACTGCCAACGTCAAAATGTCTATCAACCCCTTCTGCGAAATTGCAGTAGAAGAGGCGGTTCGCTTGAAGGAAAAAGGCGTTGTTAGTGAGATAGTCGCCGTTTCCATGGGTCCCAAGCAGAGCCAGGAGCAAATTCGCACAGCACTGGCGCTGGGAGCCGACCGAGGCATTCTGGTTGAGACCGATGCCGAACTGCAGCCTCTGGCTGTGGCTAAGTGCCTGAAGGCGATTGTCGATAAAGAAGAGCCGCAAATGGTTATTCTCGGCAAGCAGTCTATCGATGGCGACAACAACCAAACTGGCCAGATGCTGGGCGCATTGACTGGTATGGGGCAGGGCACCTTTGCTTCCGAAGTGGTTGTAGAAGGCGACGCTGTGAAGGTAACCCGTGAAATCGATGGTGGCCTGCAGACTGTTGAGCTGAAGCTGCCAGCTATCGTGACTACCGACCTGCGTTTGAATGAGCCACGATATGCATCTTTGCCGAATATCATGAAGGCCAAGAAGAAGCCTCTCGATACTACTACTCCCGATGAGCTGGGTGTAGACATCGCTCCTCGCACTAAAACCCTGAAAGTCGAGCCACCAGCAGAGCGTCAGGCTGGCGTTAAAGTTGCCGACGTGGCGGAACTGGTAGAGAAACTGAAAAATGAGGCGAAGGTAATCTGATGAGCATCCTGGTTATTGCTGAACACGACAACGCCGAACTGAAGGGCGCTACGCTCAACACTATCGCCGCAGCTAAGGCTATCGGTGGCGACATCGCCGTCCTAGTCGCTGGCGCAGGCTGTTCTGCTGTTGCAGACGCCGCTGCTAAAGTTGATGGCGTTAGCAAAGTATTGCTGGCTGACAACGCTGCTTACGAGCACCAGTTGGCTGAAAACGTTGCCAAGCTGGTTGCCGATCTGGGTAAAGATTACGGCCATATCCTGGCGCCAGCCACTACCACCGGTAAAAACATGCTGCCGCGCGCCGCTGCGCTGCTGGATGTTCAACCGATCTCTGACATTATCTCTGTAGAGAGTCCCGATACTTTCAAGCGTCCAATCTACGCTGGCAACGTTATCGCGACCGTGCAGAGCTCTGACGCCATAAAGGTGATTTCCGTTCGTACTACTGCTTTCGACGCAGTGGCTGCAGAAGGTGGAAGTGCAGCTGTTGAGGCTGTAGATATTGCCGATGACGCCGGTGTTTCTTCTTTTGTAGGAGAAGAGCTTGCTAAATCCGACCGCCCTGAGCTTACCGCCGCTAGCGTGGTAGTTTCCGGTGGTCGCGGCATGCAGAATGGCGACAACTTCGAGATGCTGTACAAGTTGGCAGACAAGCTGGGTGCGGCGGTTGGCGCCTCACGCGCTGCAGTAGACGCTGGATTTGTGCCCAATGATATGCAAGTTGGCCAAACCGGTAAGATCGTTGCTCCGGACTTGTACATTGCCGTTGGTATTTCCGGTGCCATCCAGCATTTGGCTGGCATGAAGGATTCCAAGGTTATTGTGGCTATCAACAAAGATGAGGAGGCTCCAATCTTCTCCATTGCTGACTACGGTTTGGTGGCAGATTTGTTTGAAGCAGTCCCCGAGCTGGAAGCAAAGCTGTGATTTCTGATTAGTATACTGATCAGTACTGGAAAAGGCGGCGTATTGCCGCCTTTTCTCATTTTTGGCTTCTGGACTACGGAACTAGTGTGCAAATTCGGGGACGAAGTGTTGGTTTGCAACGTTTAACTGGGCAGGAGCGTTGCCTTTCGAAGGCGAAGGCAACAAAATAGGCGTCAAAAACCAATAACCTAAGAAAGTTGAACTTGTATGTGGGTATGTTCATGTCCCCATTAAAGCGAGCCATTGGCTCAGTCGGTAAAGGCTTTAGCCAGGGCGATTCACGCAGATCGCTCTCTCGTGGCACCATGGCGGCATCTGCGGTGGGGTTGCTGTGGGTATCTGGCAATCTACTCGCCTATGGCTCTTTACTGATTCCAGCAGAGCCGGAAGAGTCTCTGCTGGCTGAGCGCAATGATAGTCGTGTGAGTGCCCCCCAGGCAGCTTCAATACCGAACACTCCCTTCTTTGGTTATGCCGAAGCCAAGAAACAAGAAGCTGTTCCCGAAGTTGATCTCTCCAACCTCCCTATAACCCAGCTGAACATCGTCCTCTCTGGCGTTTTGGATAATTCGGACAAGAGTAAAGCCAGCGCCCTGGTTGCCGAAAAAGGCAAGCCTGCAAAGCGTTTGTATGTGGGAGATTCCCTGCCTGGTGGCGCAGAACTTTATTCTGTTGAGGTAGACCATGTAGTTCTTCGTCGTAATGGCAGGATGGAAAAGCTGACATATCCCGAGATGGATGGCCGCCCCAATGTTCCGCTGAAAAACTACTCAAGCCTGTCACGCAAATCTAGGCAAAGTAGTCGTGCGGGAAGCTCCTCAAGACGTGAGGCGAGCCAGGAAAGTATTCGAGAGCGGATGGAAAAGCTGCGTGAACTGGCTCGTGAGCGTCGTGCTCAGCGCCAGCCCCAATAAAAACTGTCTAACTAGATTGTTTTGAGTTTTTTGAACATTTACTAGAGCCAGATAAATAATGATGAAGATGTTTTATCGACGGCTGATTGCGGTCGGGTTTAGTTTTTTTGTGTCTACTGCAACGCTGGCTCAGGGCCCGGAGAGAGTTACCCTTTCTCTCGATAATGCCGATGTTCGCGACCTGATTAACTGGGCAGCGGATTTCACCGGAAAAAATATAATTGTCCACCCCAATGTAAAGGGAAAAGTCACCGTTGTTGCCGGTGACCCTATGACACATGATGAAGCCTTCGATGTTTTTATGTCGGTGCTTCAAGTAAATGGTTTCAGCCTGGTAGAGCAGGGTGGTACCTGGAAAGTGGTACCCGATGCCCTTGCCAAGCAGCAGGCAATTCCGGTTGCTGATGAAAATACCCGTGCGCCGGCCGAATCATTAGTCGTTCGTACTGTTCGAGTTGAGAATATCTCAGCTTCCCAGTTGATCGCTATGTTGCGCCCGCTGATTCCTCAGACTGGCCACCTGGCAGCTTATGCTGATACCAATACCCTGATTATTGCTGATCGTGCGGCGAATATTGACCAGATTGTTCTCTTGGTAAAACAGCTCGATCGTGCGGGTGCCATCGATATTGAAGTGGTGCCACTGATGTTTGCTTCCGCCAAAGAAGTGAAGCAAATTCTCAATGACTTGTTGCAGGCGTCTGGTGGCAAGGGCGCTGGCCGGGAAGTTCAACCGTTGCGAATCGCAGTGGACGAGCGTTCCAATAGCGTTCTTTTGACTGGTGACCCAGTCACACGCCAGCAGATCAGAACCGTTATTGCCCGCTTGGACCAGCCGCTGGATGGTGATGGCAATACGGCTGTAGTTTATGTTCAGTATGCCAATGCCGCCGACCTGAAACCAATTCTGGAAGGCATGAGCGGTAGTATTCAGAATACAGAAAAAGACCAGCAGGCTGCGAACGTTGAAGTCAGTATTCAGGTCAACGAATCCCTCAATGCGCTGGTTCTCACCGCGCCTCCGGCACTACTGGAAACAATGAAAGGCGTGATTGCACGCCTGGATGTACGTCGTGCTCAGGTGCTGATCGAGGCAATTATTGTCGAGGTTAAAGAGGATACCAATAATAACCTTGGTATCAGCTGGATCACGGGTGATGAAAACCTTGTTGCCGGCTGGAACAACCTACCGGCTGAAGACGGAGATGGGAATATCAATCCGTTCTCCCTTCCTTTCACGAGTATCACTGGCGCGAATGCATTACATTTAGGCTATTTGAGTGGAAGTGATATCCGAGTTGCAGTGAATGCGCTTGCCACAGCGGGCAATACCAATATTCTGTCTACGCCGACCATTATGGCTTTGGATAATGAAGAGGCTGAAATCCTCGTCGGGCAGAATGTACCCTTTATTACTGGTGAGCAATTGTTGTCCGGTAGCAATGACGACCCTTTCACCACTATTCAGCGGGAAGATATTGGTACCACCCTCAAAGTCACTCCACGTGTAAATAACAATAACTCGGTAACTTTGGAAATTGAGCAGAAGGTTGAAAACCTGCTTTCCGCTGCAGCTGATGCTGCTGTGGGTGCCTCGGACATCGTTACTAGTAAACGTGAAATTCGCACCAAGGTATTGATTGATGATGGTGCGATTTTGGTTTTGGGTGGGCTGATAGAAGATAATGTTACTGACTCCGTGCAGAAAGTGCCTCTGTTGGGGGATATTCCAGGAATAGGGCGTCTGTTCCGAAACAATACCAAGAAAGTCGTAAAAACTAATTTGATGGTGTTCCTGAAGCCTAAGATCCTGAGCACCCAGTTGGCTGGCTATGAAGAAACCCGCAAACGCTACATGGATATGCAGCAGAAGCAGATCTTCTTGAAAGACAGAACGAGCCTGCTGTGGGATTGGCACCGCGGTGATGCGCTACCTGACCTGATGCCGCCAACAGGAACTTATAACGAAAGCCCAGCGCCGGTAGATGGCTCTATCAATGCCGTTGACAACCTGGAAGACGCCCTAGAGGGAGTACCTGGCGAGGTTGAAGTGTTGGATGGTGAGGTTGAGGTGCTGGAGGTAGAAGAATTTAAATGACGGTTGATACAGGAACAGGGACTCCAGCAATTCGTCGCCTTCCATATGCTTTCGCTAAGCGCCATAAGGTCCTGCTACTGGAGCAGGAGGGGCGTCCGCTGTGCCAATACGTTGCACCGCTGAGCCCCTCTGCGATTGCCGAGGTGCAACGTATCAATGGTGGTGCGGTAAGCCTGGAGTCGGTGGAAGATGAAATTTTCCAGGTAGCCTTGCAGCGCCTCTACGAAAACCGCGAGGGGGGCAACCTCTCCGAAGTAGAGGGGCTGGGTGATGATTTGGATTTGGCCGCAGTTGTAGATTCGCTACCGGAAACAGAAGATCTACTAGAGCAGGAAGACGATGCGCCCATCGTTAAGCTGATCAATGCGATTTTTGCGGAGTCCCTGAAACAGGGGGCTTCGGATATTCACATTGAGACCTTTGAAAAACGCTTAATTGTGCGTTTTAGGGTAGACGGCGTGTTGCGCGAGGTGTTGCAGCCTCGGCGCGCCCTGGCTCCGCTATTGGTTTCCCGTATCAAGGTAATGGCTAAGCTGGATATCGCTGAAAAGCGTATTCCCCAGGATGGCCGTATCTCGCTGCTGATGGCCGGGCGTGAAGTCGATGTACGTGTTTCCACCATGCCGTCCTCGGCCGGTGAACGGGTGGTGATGCGCCTGCTTGACAAGCAGGCGGGTAAAATGGACTTGTCCAAGCTTGGCATGTCCGAGCGGGACCACAATGTCATGACAGAGCTTTTGGCTCACCCACACGGCATTATTCTGGTTACGGGCCCGACGGGCTCAGGTAAGACGACCACTCTCTATGCCGGCCTAGGCAGTATTAACAGCCGGGAAAAAAATATCCTGACGGTGGAAGACCCGGTCGAATACAACCTGGAAGGGGTTGGACAGACCCAGGTCAACACCAAGGCAGATATGACTTTTGCACGAGGCTTGCGCGCAATTTTGCGTCAGGATCCGGATGTGGTGATGATTGGTGAGATTCGAGATCTTGAGACTATGCAGATCGCCATCCAGGCGAGTTTGACTGGTCACTTGGTACTCTCAACCCTGCATACCAATACTGCACTTGGTGCTGTTACCCGTCTGATGGATATGGGCATCGAACCTTTCTTGCTGTCCTCCAGCTTGATTGGAGTTCTGGCACAGCGCCTGGTCAGGGTGCTTTGCCCTACCTGTAAGCAGCCCCATGTTCCCGATGAAGGGGAGAGGGTAGTGCTTGGCGTCGCCCCCGCTGAGGATACTCTCATCTACCGCCCCAATGGTTGTGATGAATGTAACCATAGCGGCTATGTGGGCCGAATCGGTATTTATGAGTTGGTGCCGCTCAATGAAATCATGCGCCAGCTGATCCACGATCGAGCCTCCGAGAGCAAGCTGGTGGCAGAAGCACGTAAATTGGGGCCGAGTATCCGTGATGACGGTATTGCCAAGGTCCTGGCTGGCAGGACTTCCCTTGAAGAAGTCATGCGGGTAACCCAGGAGTCTTAATCGTGGCAGCGTTTGAGTACACAGCCCTCGCGGCATCCGGTCGAAAAAGCAAGGGAACCCTAGAGGCCGATAGTGCCCGTTCGGCGCGGCAGCAATTGCGTGCTAAAGGCATGGTGCCTCTGGATGTTACCCCTGCCGCCGAGCAATCTGAGAAGAGTGCTGGCGGTTTTATGTCCGGAAGTCCCGGGCTCAGCATTAAAAATCTGGCCCTGCTTACCCGCCAAATTGCCACTTTGTTGCGCGCCGGTATTCCGTTGGAGGAGACCCTAGGGGCAATTGCCAACCAGACTCGCAACCAGAAAATCCGGCGGGTAGTGCTGGCGGTGCGCGGAAAGATTTTGGAGGGCCACAGTTTTGCCCAGGCCCTTGGGTGTTTCCCCAAGGCTTTCCCCAAGCTCTACCGGGCTACCGTGGAGGCCGGTGAGCATTCCGGACACTTGGATGCGGTGCTGGAACGTTTGGGAGACTACACCGAGGGGCAGCAGCAGTTTCGTCAGAAAGTGCAATTGGCACTTATTTACCCCATGGTATTGGTCTTTATCTGTGTCCTCGTGGTTACCGGCCTGATGGTTTATGTGGTGCCGGATGTCATTGAGGTCTTCACCGGCACTGGACAAATTTTGCCGCTACCCACTCGGATACTGGTCTCAATGAGTGACTTTATTGCCGCCTGGGGCTGGCTGGTGCCTCCAGCGCTAGGGGCCATTATTGCGGGTGTGGTCATTATGCTGCGCCGCCCGGCGATCAAATATAAGTTTCACCATCGCCTATTGGACCTGCCGGTAATTGGTTGGATGGTTCGCGGTGCGCAGAGTGCCCGTTATGTGGGAACCTTGGCGATCCTTACCGGTAGTAGTGTCCCACTGGTGCAGGCAATGGGTATTGCTCGCGGGGTAATGACCAATGAGTTCTTAAAAGATCGTCTGGAAACTGCACAGAAGACGGTACGTGAGGGCGGTAGTTTGCACCGAGCCATGGAAGATATTGGGTATTTCCCGCCAATGATGATCTACATGATCGCCAGTGGTGAGTCTTCTGGCACCCTGGACGAAATGCTGCAGAGGGCTGCGGAGTCCCAGGAGCAAGACCTTCAGGGGGCGGTGACTGCTTTTGTGAGCTTGTTCGAACCGCTGATGTTGCTTGTTATGGCCGCTATCGTACTATTTATCGTGATGGCGATCATGATGCCAATTATGAGCATGAACGAACTGGCTATGTAGAGTTCAAAGTAGTGAAGTCCACAGATTCAGGATGCAGGTTATTTAGGAGGGGAAGATGAAATCCTTACTAAACAGCCGTGGCTTTACCCTACGCGAGGCCTCAAGGGTACTTATTGGACTCGGCTTAGTAGGGGTGCTCGGCTTCTTACTGCTTTGAGAGTGTAGATAGATCTCTTTTTACAAAAACTGAATATTTTTAAATTGGGGCCACGATTCCCTTCGTGGCCCTGGGGGTTCCCAGCTTTCAGCTGAACTTGGAGAAAAAAATGCGAAACCTACGCAGAAGTGGTGGCTTCACCTTGATTGAAGTCATGGTGGTGATTGTGATCCTCGGTGTTCTTGGCGCCATGGTGGTTCCCAGTGTTTTGGGCAAAACTGGTGAAGCCCGTATGAAGGCCGCTCGCGTTGACCTTCGTGCTATCGAGACTGCCCTTGACATGTACCGTATGGACAACTTTGTTTACCCAAGTTCTGACCAGGGTCTGGAAGCTCTAGTTTCCCGTCCCTCCGGTTTTCCCGAAGCTAAAAACTGGACTGAACCTTACTTAAAGAAAGCACCCAAGGATCCTTGGGGTAATCACTACCAGTACATCAGCCCCGGCAGTGCCGGCGCATTCGATCTGTTCTCCCTGGGTGCGGATGGTAAGCCTGGTGGAGAGGGTGAAGCCGCCGATATTTTTGCCGCTGACCTGTAACTCGGTTCAATCAGCAATCGATGTATAGGCGATCAGCCCGCAGTAGGCTCAAGCGTAATCAGGGTTTCACGCTGGTCGAGATTCTGGTGGTGATTGTTATCATCGCCAGCTTGGCTGGCATGGCCATGATGTCCCTGGGCAGTTCCGGGGTGCGTGTCTGGGAAGGGGAGACTCAACGTCTCTCCGCCTTGTTGCAGCTTGTCGCGGACCGTGCCCTGATTGATAAAGCCCATTACGGCGTAGTGCTTGAACCCGAATCTTATACGGTAGTGCGATTTGATCCCACTTCAATGACTTGGCAGGCTCCCGATATGGCTGCTGCCGGTCGACGCAGCCAGCGATTTGCGGCTCATGAGCTTCCCGCTATCGTTCGTTTGGAGGTGCTTGAAGAGGCGGAACTGCCTTCCACCCAATCCACAGAGTTTGCTGAAGAGCAGAGCGATGAGGAGAAGATCAAGCCGCAGTTTGTCGCTTTATCGAGTGGTGAAGTTCTCCCGATCAAACTAGCCGTTTTTCTGGTCGAGGATGGTGACTTCTCTCGTGGCGCGACAATTTCTTACAGTAGCCTCTATGGCTTGCAGCTAGAGTGGCAAGCCGATGACCTTTAAGCGCAATTCCCTGGCCCGACAGGGCGGTTTTACCCTGGTTGAGGTTTTGATCGCCCTGGTCATCTTTGGGGTTATTGCCGCCAGCGTATTGCGTACTATGCAGAGCAGCGTGCAGCGCCAAAGAGTTATGGAGGAGCGGCTCGCAGCTAACTGGGTCGCTCAACAGGTACTCTCGCAAATTAGAGTACAAACTCCCTGGCCTCCGATTGGTGAGAAAAAGGAGGAAATGTCCTTTGCGGAGAGAGACTGGGAAGTGACCGCAAAGGTAGAGGCGACCAGCGAAGAGCGCCTTCGCCATATCGTGATTCAAGTGGGTTACCCCGATGCCGAAAACCCAACTTTGACACTGGATGCCTGGGCGGCGCAGGAGTAGCTTCTATGCAGATTTCTCCAATAAAGGGCCAGTCAGGCTTTACTCTGGTTGAAGTACTCGTCGTACTGGTGCTGGTGGCGATTATCAGTGTTGGTTCATTTTCCCTACTAGAAGTTTTTCATAATTCCGACAGTGTTGTTGAGCGTCGTGCAGAAGAGTTGCGCCGTTTTTCCATGGCTCTCTATCGTCTGGAGGAGGACCTGCGCCAGGTAACAGCGCGACCGATTAAAAATGCCTATACGGGCTATGAACCCGCTTTGCGCGGTGATCAGGACGAATTCGAATTTACCCGCCTTGGGGCGGCAAACCTTATTGGTGAGCCTCGGGGTGAACTTCAGCGGCTGGGTTACAGTATCGGCTACCCAGAAGACGATGAGAGAAGTAGCTCCTTTACTGAAGAGGAAGATCCTGGGGCTTTGTTATTGCGCAGTCGCTGGCAAGTTTTAGACCGAGGCCCTGACTCGGAGCCAATTGTTGAACCTCTGCTCGCCGGTGTGGAGAGCCTGACTTTACAATATTTTGACCCTAGCTCAGATGCCTGGGTTGCCCAGTGGCCGCCAGCCGGTACTACAGCATCTACTACTAGTGCAGATAGCCGCCTGCCAAAAGCTATCGAGTTCGTGTTAATGACCCGTCAGTACGGTGAAATTCGCCGCGTCTTTTCCTTCTCAACTGTAGAGTTCAGCTCGTCTCCCAATGACCCTGGTGAGCGTGAGGATCCCACGGAAGATGACCCTGATAGAGGTGATGACGATGAGCGCCTCTAAGTCGATAAAGACTTTTCGCCGCCAGCGGGGCGTGGCTTTAATTACCGTTTTACTTGTAATGGTGATTGCAATTGCCCTGGTCTCGCACGCCATTACCCGCGATCAGATTTCCATCACCCGAAGCGGTGCTCTTTTGGCCAATTCGCAATTAGCCGAGTTTGTCGCTGGGGCTGAGGCCTGGAGTAGGGTGGCGCTACTCAAGGATTATGAAGAGGATAAAGACGCTGCCCAACCTGCCGATCACGCTCTTGAGGCCTGGGCAGCACCGGCGTTGCAGTTCAATCCTGATAACGGAAAAATACGTATAAATATTAAAGACTTAAACTCTTGCTTTAATGTAAATAATCTTGTCGATAGCGGTAACGGGACCGATCAGTTTGATATTTTTCGCCGACTGGTGAGCAATGTCACAGGAAAATCAGAGTTAGCCGGGACTATTGCCGACTGGATGGATGACAACGACACACCGCGTTCCTCAGCAACCGAGGACGATGGCTATCTCGGTAGGGATCTTGCCCATCGCACCCCAGATACCTTAATCAGTGATATATCGGAACTGTCTTCTGTACAGGGTATGGAGCCGGAAGACTGGCAGAAGCTGGCTCCATTCCTGTGTGCGCTGCCGGAGACTGGAAGCAAGATCAATATCAATCTGGCTTCTCAGGAGCTTTTGGAAGCGGTGGACCCCTCCGCGAGTGTGAGTAAGTTGCTGCTGTTTCGAGAGTCTGGCGGCATCCTTAGCCAGTCGGGGGATCTGTCCTCTCATGGCTTCAACAACACCAACCAGATTGTGTTTCATAGCCAGCACTTTCTGGCGCGTATTGCTGTCCAATTGGGAGATAGTGAAGACTACCGCCAGTATTGGGAGACGTCTCTATGGCTCGATGAGGCCGGGGACGGTGAAGTCAAAGTTGTACAGCGCCAGCGGCGCACTTTTTCTGGTGCAATGATGCAGGAATTACTCGACTACAAGGCACCGTAGCGAGTCTAGATAGTAGATAGCCAATAAGATTGTATGTTTAAAAAGAAAAGCGTAAATGAAATCGGCATGCCTGCAGTGCCACCCAAGCCAGCTTTGGTCTTGCTGCGGCTCTCTGAAACTGGCGCCGGTGGGCTCACTTTACATCAGTGGGAGAATGGCTCTTGGTGTGAAGCTGCTCTGGATAATGAATTCCTTTCAGCCTTCAATCCAGAGTTTGAGGCATCGGCTGTACCCGACATCCACCCAGCGTTGAACTTGCCAGAGGGCAGCAAGGCGCTGCTACTTCTGCCTGGTAACTGGGTTTGGAGTGGCGTTGAATCTATCCCCAAAGCAGCTAGACGTCAGGCCAACGCTATTGGCTATATGGTCGAAGAGCAGCTTGCGGAGGATGTAGAAGATCTGCATTTTGTCTGTGCGCCTCGCAATGGTGATATCTGTAGCATTTACGCGATTTCCAAAGACAAGATGGAAATTTTGCACAGCCAGGTGGAGCGACTCGGCTGGCCTTTGACTGCGGCATTACCAGAATATTTACTATTGGATCTACTCGATATTGACCTTTCCCTTTGGTTGGATGGAGAGCAGGCTCATTTTTGGCAGTCGACAGGGCAGGGATTGTCGATCCGCCGCGAATACCTCCAGCCTCTGTTAGGCTCCCTTCTTGGCGCAGATATTACTTCTGAAGAAGGTGCTGATGAGGAGGAAGGGGAAGAGGGCAAAGAACTCCTATTACTGGGTGGCGGTGAAGAGGACGGTCTTGTTGTTGCCGAGCTGGAATCACTTTTTGCCGATCGCCTACAAGTCAATCAGCGCCCACCTGAAGAAGTTTTTCTCGAGCGTTATAAGCCCGGCAAACTTAGTAATTTGCTCAGTGGCGATTATCAACTAGCCAGCGGCAAAACTGAGTCGGTATGGTGGCTAAAGCCGGTCAAAGTAGCCGCCTTCTGTTTTGTCGCACAACTTCTGTTTTTTGTCGGTGCTGGGGCCTACTACCACTGGCAGGCCGAGCAGGCAGAAGAGCAGGCTAGAGCCATGTTCACGGAGATGTTCCCCAATGTACGTCCCTCGGCCCAGCTGCGTAGGCAGCTAAATGGCTTCTTAAAAAATGCCGGGAATCAGGGCGGCGCCTTTACCACCCATATGCAACAGCTCAGCAAAGTATGGACTCAACAGCGAGGTAAAGAGTTGCAACTTCAATCACTTCGCTTTGATGGCCAGCGCGGTGAAATGGTATTGCAGCTTAAGGCACAGAACCTCTCAGATTTGGACACTTTTGTCAGCAAGCTGTCAGGCAATGGTTTGCGTGCAGATTTACTTGGTGCCAATGAGTTGAAGAAGGGCGTATCCGGGCGGGTGCGTGTGCGCTAGAGGCGCAAGGTATAAGGCGAAAGAATTCGGTATTTAAAGCAGAATGAAAGAACAAATCGAGCAGTGGAAACAGAAGTGGCAGGCGCTGTCATCCAGTGATCAGCGTGCCTTGAGCATCCTTAGTCTTTTTGCCGGGGCGCTTTTTATTGTCTATGGCCTTTACAGTCCGGCCAAAGGTTTTTTCGATGAGTCTCGCGCGCGAGCAGAGGAGTCACAGGAGCTGGTTCTGTGGATGGAGTCCCAGCGACCCGTGCTCTCCCGTGTTAAACCCAATAGTGGGGGCGGCCAAGCTTCCGGCACTTTGTTGCAGCGGGTAACCAATGCGGCCAAGCAAAACCGGGTCACGATTAAACGATTTGAGCCTGAAGGGGAAAATCGTATTCGTCTATGGGTTGAAGAGGTGCGCTATCAGGATCTTCAGCCATGGCTAAACCAGCTGATGAAAGAACAATTGGGTGTTCGCACCATCAACCTTGATGCCTTGCCGGAGCAGGGTATGGTTTCCGCTCGCCTGACTATTGAGGGCTAAAGGAGCCCTATCATTTTCTATAGAATTTGGAGAAGTCCGGATAAGATTAGGCTTCTCCTTATCAACCCATGTGTGTTCTGCAGATCACAAGCTCTTTACAAATATGTGCTCCTCCTTGCCCTGTAGCTGCATTTCTTTTTTACGCCTTTTCAATAAACCCTAATTTAGCCAGAATTGTCGCCAAAAGCCCTATACTGAAGATGGGAAGTGGAAAAAGGTGCCACTATGCTTTTTAAAGATGTAACCACCAAGCATTTGGTTGAGGTGGCAGATGTTGTCACACTCTCGAATCCCTATGAGCTCACGGTAGTTGGCCGCTATCTGTGGGGGGAAGAGGTACAAGACCCAGAAGTTTTCGATAAAACAGACTTGTGTTTTCTGTCTGGTGAGCCACTACCAAGATGTTGGCACGATAGCCGCTATCGTGAGAAGGAAGTGCGTCGTTTGCGCTGTGGAACCCACGCGCAGGAAGATGGTGACTATTATCAGGGTGCCTGAACTGCCAGTCATGTTAATGGGTGAGCTGACCGACTGTATTCGGCCAAGTCTTACCTGTAGCTGTTAAGCGCTGTACAATGCGCGCCAATTTTTACAAGCGAAGATTTGCATGACTTTTGAGCAGTTTGAAGAGTATTCCCTGTGGTTGGGAATTGGCGCACTAATCTTATTTATGGTGTTTATCGTCTGGAACCTGGCCAAGGATTCTAAAGCGGGTAGGTTTGGCACCTTTATCCTGTTTCTGGCACTCGGTCTTGGACTGCTCGGCTTTATTATAAAAACAGTACTGGTTGAAGTACTTGGGATAGGCTAGGGGCCTCTATGTCACCGGATACCCAATGCTCCAGGGAAGGTCGCTATGACATTATTTGATCGCCCTGAACTCAAGGTGCAGAAGGATCGGCGTATTTGCCGAGCCACCGATATGCGTATCGCCAAATATAGTCGGCGAGGCATGGTACTCTCATTCTGTGCATTTTTGATCGCGGCCACCATCGGTGATATGCGCCTGGAAGCTCCGCGCTTATTGCTGATTCTAGGGGCTGGGTTGGTGGTTCTCACGCTGATCCGCGGTTACTACGTTTTTCGTTTTGGTCATTTGTATAGTTCGGGACCCAATCGCTGGCGTAATCATTACTTTTTTGTATCGATTCTTGGCTCTATCTGGTGGGGCCTGACTTTATTCTATTTTGTTTACTATATGGGCTTTGCCCCAGAGACCCACTTTCTGTGGATCTATACCGTCATCTTTTGCTCTAGCGTGACTACGGTATTCTCGCCTTATCACCGTTTTCTCACTTGGTTTACGGTTACTTCTTTACTGCCAGCGGCATTGATGGCTCTTTTTTCTGGCATGATCCTCGGTACTATTTACGGGACGCTCACTCTGGCCTTTATCTGGCTGACCGCTCACCAAGGGCGGCGAGAGTCGGAGAATTATTGGGAGCGCCTGTCGGCTATGCAGGAGTTGCAGCAGCGTGCGAGCAGCCTGGCCGCAGCACGAAAGCACTCTGAAGCAGCCGTTGAATTGACGAATGAATTTATTGTTAATATTGGTCAGGAATTCCGCAGTCAGCTTTCTGATGCCTTGGGGGCCTTGTCTCTTTTGGAGGCAGAACCGCTCAGCGAGCGTCAAAAAGAGTGGGTGGGGCTGGCCAAAAATGCCAGCAGCCAACAGCTTAAGCTAGTGGACAATGTGGGGCTCTTTACCCGTGTTGCTCGCAAAGATATCCGTATGCGCCAGGGGCCATTTAACCTGGTCAAAACCATTGAAAAGTCCTTCAAGTTCGCTGCGCGAGCAGCCCATAGTCAGTCTTTGGAATTTAACTTTCAGATTGATGACAGCCTGCCGGTGATGGTCACTGGCGATAATCGCAAAACAGCTCAGTTGATTCGCAATCTGGTGGACTCGGCTACGGGTATTGCCCAACGGGGAGAGCTTTGGGGCGAAGTGAGTTTTACCCCGATCACCTCTGTAGAAGGGCAGTTGAATATTACTCTGAAAGATGACGGCCGCGGTGAAATCCTGCCTGATGAGAGCGAGCTGTTTGGTGCTTTTTCCAGAATGGATACCAATCAGGTGACTACAGGTTTAGGGCTGTCTATCGCCAAGGGTCTGGCGGAAGCTATGGGGGGGTATCTACAACTGTACTCCAATCAAGACGGTAACCGTTACCAGGTCGTAGTCAAATTTACTATTGAACCTAATCAGCGTACCTACTTAACCCCGGACCGCCGTTTGCAGGATAGTGAGGTTTTACTGATACACCAAAAGGGCCTGTTTATTTCCGGCTTGATGCAGATGCTGCGCTCCTTTGGTATGGACGTAAAGTCCCAGCGCTGGTGTGAAGGTTGCGAGTGTGAAGTACAGCAGCTCCTTCAGCAGGCTTTGGAGCGAGGGCAACTGATCATGTTGGTGCCCGCCATGGGCGATGAGATACTCTTCGAATCAGTTACACCATTCTTTGAAAAGACTCATGCTGAGGACCGTGATTGCCCATTGATATGCCTGGGCGGCTTTGGTCAAAAGTCCTCTTTTGCGGAATTGCAAAGACTCGTACCTTCAGCTCTCTATCTGGGACGTCCGGTAACCCGTAAGGAGTTACACGATACTCTGGTGGAGAGAATCTTTGGCGGCGCCAAGCGAACTACTCGGCGTGTAGTAAAAGGTGGTGCCGATCAGCCACGGCAATATTCCCTGCTGTTGGTGGAGGACTCCCGTCCACATCAGTGGGTAACGGAAGAGATGTTGCAGGCACTCGGTTACCAGGTGGATATCGCCAGCAATGGGGAGGAGGCCTTGCTGCGTTTATCAGAGGGGCATTACGACCTGGCCCTGGTAGATTGTCAGCAAAATACCGATCACAGTGCCGAGATAATCGAGATACTGCGCCGATGGGAAACAGAGCACAGGCCTGATGATCGATTACCAATCGTTGCTTTAACCAGTACCACGGAAGAACAATTCGAAGGGCGTTGTTTAGCGGCAGGAATGGATGATTATCTAACCAAGCCCCTGAGCAAGGATCTGTTACGGGAAACCTTGGCCCGTTGGTTGGGTAGCGCCTAGAGTTGCTGAACTAGGATTATTTAATAATTGGATAATAGAAAGCCGCGGCAATTGCCGCGGCTTTCTTATGGTTAGAATTCGTAGCGAACGCCTATACGAGCGCTCCAATAAGACGGTTCAGCAACCCGTGTCTGGCCTGATGGCTCTAAGAATTTATTGAAAACGTAGCGGCCCTGGTCATCGATATCAGCCTCTACAGCGGCCTGATAGCGCGGGAAGTCTCCTTCATACATCACGCCCCAATCATCGTTAATCAAGTTCCCCAGGTTTTCTACGATAAAGTAGGCGTTGATCCTGTCATCCGCGCGCCAACCGGGTAATTCCTGGTCAATACGTAGGTCGAACTTGGTCCACCAATCACTATGGATTTCATTTCGTTCCATAATCTGACCGCGATCAAGATCTTCAGAATCAACAAAAGCGAAAAAGGCTTCGGTATCGAAGTCTTCAGCAAATACTACATTTGCGTCATCGCTACCGGTTGGGATGTACAGTAGGCTGCGGCCGGAGCCTGCATCGCCAAATAAGCCGCCGCCAAAGGTATAGCTATAGGGTAGCCCTTCATTTGCACTGCCAAACAAGGTAAAGCGCGTTTCATAGCCTGCAAAAAACTCGTGAGCGTAGTCCATTTTGAGAGTGAAGCGGTGGGGTACCACATAGTTGGAGGTAGCGGCCCCCGGATTCTCAGCATCGATAGTTGCAATTTTGGTGTAGTTAGACCAAGCCACAGAACTGGTCATTGGATTCACATCCTCGGCTTCTGTGTAGGCATAGCCCAAGGCTACATTGAGACCAAAGTCGAAGGACTTGCTTAGACCCAGGGATAGAACGCTGGAAAAACCGGAATCTCCTTTTACGTTAGTGAGCATAAAGTCTCCGCTACGACCATTGGCACTTTCATAAATTGGGCGCCCATCCACAGCAGTATCCACTTGTTGCAGGGATATATCGCGGACAATGGCTGCATCTCTATAGTCGCTATAGAGGTAGTCAGCAGAAAGCAAATAGCCGGATTCAAACTCGTAACTAGCGCCGATGGCATACTTCCAAACTGAAGGGATTTCGAAATCCGGATCCATCAGATTGACGCCACCAGATCTACCTTCTCCATTGGCAACCTGGTCATATAGATTTTGCGGTATGTCATAGATGGGGCGGCCACTGCCAGTCCAGTCCATATCGAAGAGCGGGGTTCCACTACTATCGGTGGTTTCTATCTGCAATACCCCGTTGTTGGAATAATTGTTGGAAATCCAAACGTTGGGATTGCCACCAGAATATAGGCCCAGGCCAGCGTGTAGCTCCAGGCTATCATTGACATTCCAGTTGAGACCGAGACGTGGCTGTAAAAGGTCTATGCCATCCATATTATGCTGGTTACTGAAACCGTACGTTTCTGTGATATCCAGATTCTTCACCGGCCTATCGTTGCTGCTGTAGCGGTCATAGCGCAAGCCTGCTACGACTGTGAGATCAACTTCGGCAAAAGTGTATTCATCCTGCAGGTAGAAAGTATCGATGTCATAAGCAAACTCTGCTGCAGCATCCAAGGGATTATTGGTGATGGCAGCATTTTCATAGATAATTTTGCTGGCAACGCCATTTTCAAAATCTTCGATACTAGCAAACCGGTACTCCCCCTGTGCTTCCTGAATAAACAGGTTAAATACATCGAAACTTTCATGTTCGTAGCCGGCGGTGAGATTGTGCTCACCCAGCAATAAGCGCCCGGCGAGTTTTATGCTCAAATTATCGTAACTCAGCTTATTGGCATGGCGGGAGTCATCAGATCCCAAGTAAACCGTTGCGCTCTTTAGGCCTTCTTCGTCCTTACTGGTGACCTGGACTTCACCAAATTCAGTACCACCGAGAGAGAGTTGCCAGTTATCCAACTCTGAATAACCGATCTTTATTTCTGTAGAAAAGATATCGCTCCAATCGGAAAACAGCTGAACAATATAAGAATTCAGTTCGGCACCGCGCTCATAATAATGATTGGATAGCTCTAGCTCATTGTAGTCGTCGTCGGATTCGGCAATAGAGTAGCCATCGTTGTAGTTATAGGTAAGAGAGGCTCGATGATTATCGCTGATATTCCAGTCTAGCTTGATCAGCAATTTCTCATCTTCTTCCGGCAGGCTTGAGGGGAGCCCGCCAGGGTTATAATCGTACACATCATTCGCGATGCGCACGATTTCCTGCAGCTGCTCCTGAGATACGCCCTCAACCTCAGAGGGAGAGTTACTACCTGTTGGTCCACGGTCAAAAGTAGCGACACCTTCTAGCTTTTCGTAAGCGGTGAAGAAGAACAGTTTGTCCTGGATAATGGCTCCACCTAAGGTAGCGTTGTAGCGTTTCTCATCAAAGCTGGCTACAGGGAAGTTTTCACCCTCAAGAGAATCTCCACGGAAACCATCATCGGTATAGTCATAAAAGAATGAACCATGCCACTCATTGCTGCCGGACTTGGTCACTGCATTGATGTTACAGGCGCTGAATCCGCCGTACTGCACATCGAATGGAGCCAACTCTACAGCAACTTGCTCGATTGCATCGTATGAGAAGGGCATGCGCTCTGTTGGATAGCCATTGCTATTCAAGCCAAAGTTGTCATTCATGCGCACCCCGTCAACAGTAAGGCTGTTGAAGCGCGGGTTGGCGCCAGTACATTGAATAGAGTCATAACTGGCTTCGTCGATGTAAACTCGTGGGTCCAGACGTAGCAAGTCCTTGATATCGCGGTTTACTGCGGGTGCACTGGCTAGGTCATCGCTATTGAAGTGAGATGCCGGGCCTACCGCTAGTCGGGAAGTAGTGATAGCTTGGCCAAGCACGCTGACTTCCTCAAGGTTACTTGTGTCGAGGGATACCATCAGGGGCAGGGTATCGCCTACTGAGAGATAAATATCTTCAAAGGTACGATTCCCCTGTTCGGTTTCAATTTTGACGATATAAGGGCCACCCACACGCAAACCACTGAGATTAAACTGTCCTGATTCTCCTGCCTCGGCCACTCGCCGACTATTGGATGGCGTGTGCACTACAGTAATTTTTGCATCGCTGATGGCTTCGCCTGCGCTACCAGTAATAGAGCCGCGAATGGCTGCGGCAGTTTCCTGAGCGTAAGAGATATGTGTTGAACCAATCGCGGAGATAATTGCGGCGGATAAGCACATGCGCCGGAAGATAGAAGGTTTCATAACTAGATCCTGGTCTTTAAGTGGGCCAACAGCGTGGCTTTGAGAGAACTGGTTGTAATCGGCTCCCGAGACTCATCCCCAGGTCTCGGCCAGAGTGCTTTTTAGCGGGTGAAATTGAAGGGCTGGTTAACGATTTGTTGCAATTTTGTAACAGGTTCGTGAGATGGCATTGATGCATACCAATTTGTCACAAGTGTTTATTAAGCTTGCCGCAAATTTCTGCAGTGGATGATTGAGATGATTAACCTAAAAAAAATAATTTGTATAAATATTCTATTGGTTGGGCTGCTCAGCACCCTAAAAACCCATGCTTGGGGAGATGATGGCCATAGAGTGGTTGGAGAAATCGCTTGGTATTATTTGGCACCTAATGTAGCCGCAGAAGTTGAATTGTTACTTGATGAGGTTGGGGAACCACATCTGGCAGAGTCAGCCACCTGGGCGGATCGTATTCGTTCCAACGAGCAATATAATTGGGCAGCGCCCATGCACTATATCAATCTATCCCGTGACTGGAACCGCTATGACGCGGAGAGGGATTGCCCTCCAACAGGGTGTATTGTCAAAGCCATTCAGCAGTTTGAAGAAGTTCTTGCAGATCGCACCCGGTCAGGGACAGAGCGTGCCGAGGCCTTAATGTTTATTGCGCACTTTGTAGGGGATCTTCATCAGCCGCTACACACAGGTCTTTATTCGGATCGTGGTGGCAACGATGTATTCGTGCACTTTTATGGAGAGGAGACCAATTTACACGCTCTTTGGGATATCCATCTTGTCTCAAGAGTGGTTACCGATTGGCAGGGTTATGCAAAAGAACAGACAGAAAAAATTGGTGCAGTCCAGAGCCAGCTTTGGCAGTCTACAGATGCAACAGACTGGGCAAAGGAGTCCCATCAGTTGGCTCATAAACTGGCATATACCAATGAAACTCAATTGGGGGAAAAGTACTTCTTGCGCTGTAGGGATTCCTTAGAAATGCGTCTACAGCAAGGTGGTGTGCGCTTAGCTGCCGTACTTAACAAAGTTTTGGGTGGAAGATCATTGAAGATGGTCGATCGATAATTAATCTAGTGGTTTTATTGTGGTGTTAGCCTCCACGAGATAAGGGAAACTAGCATCCATCGCTCATTGCGTGAAGGAGTTTTCCTAAATACCAGCTTAAGGATGGTAGATTCTAAATAATGCAATTCGAGCTCTTTTGACAATTAAAGTGCCCGTCCAAGCCCGAATTGCTTCTAAAAACTGGACATTAGTTTAGAGCTACTTCTCCTTGAGCATGTGAGCGCAAAAGCAACTGTTTGGAAGTATTTGAAGACATGCTATCTCCCAAGCTCAACCTGGAAGAACTCCCAGGCTAACTGATTATCTGAAGCGGACAGGTTACGATTTGCGTCCGCCATCACATATTTTCCGTGGGCTGTTTTCAAAGTGATTTTGTCATTTTGATTCAAACAGGCCCATCCGTTGGAATGGTTGTAAAGGACAAATTTCTCCCAGCCTAAAAGCACACTGGCTCTTACATCGACATTATGGTTGTTATGTGGAGTGGCACGTAAGTAATGACCGTTATGGGCGCGCAGTGAAACCGTGTCACCACTCTGAATACAGCGGTGATCCACCCACTGCTGGGTGTTCCCTTTTTGCTCCAGCGCAAGAGTAAAAGTCTCCCATTCTGCAGCCGCAGCAGGCATATTTTTTGCCTCATCGTTACCACCGTAGACAGCCTGAATGCGTGTGTTGTGGTGGGTATTAAGCAGGGAGGCTGTATGTGCCCTCGCATAAGTGGATGAATAGGCGGCAGCGTGATTGGTCCAACTTAATGTTGCCGTAATGGGGTTGTGATCACTGATGCTCTGGTGGACTTCATCATACCGGTTGGTAGAGAAGCTAATTTGCGAGTTGCCGCGAAAAGCAATATGGTCAACACCCTTACAGGGGCCCTTTACATCGTTAATATTCGTATTACCTGCGGCATAACTTACCTGGCTACAGGACCAGGTTAAGCCCAACTCGGAAGCCCAGCGCCCCAACTCCGACTGATTAGGTCCTGGCTGCCAGCCGCCGTTGTCAATCCATGCATTAAAGTCACCCATTACAATCACTGGATATCCGGCCGAATTTTGTTGAATAAAATGTTTGAGCTGGTTGAACTGGCCTGTTTTCTCCTGGCCGTTACTGGTGTCCATGTGAGTATTGTAAAAGTGTACTTTTAGGTCCTTGGCTAGCTGAACTTCAGTGAAGGTGAAGCCTTTTTCCGTCTCACAATCGGGACTTGAGCCGTTTGCGATAAAGTCTGAGTAGGTACCCTTACAGCTTGAATACTCAACATGC
Organism: Microbulbifer mixtoriginis (SeqCode); assembly: GCF_052466765.1. Taxonomy (NCBI): domain Bacteria; kingdom Pseudomonadati; phylum Pseudomonadota; class Gammaproteobacteria; order Cellvibrionales; family Microbulbiferaceae; genus Microbulbifer; species Microbulbifer mixtoriginis (SeqCode). Next base: position 149,987 of record NZ_CP174289.1, on the reverse strand, counting down.
AGCTGCCTTCCATTAATAGGGTGTTTGCTGATAGTGCTTAAACCATCGCCAAAACTGAAGACCCCGCCCTGGAAATGATCACTTCGATAAGGATATTCTGTTTGGCTAAGGGGAGACATCACCGCGTAATTTCTGACCCAGTTTTCCTGGAGTCCGACAATATCGTAGGCCTGCCCGGCAATATAGGTGGATGAAAATAGAGATGCCTGGCCATCAGAAATACCCTGTAAACCTTCAGGAAAGCCCTTTATGTTGGCTGCCATTACTCTAATTTGGCCACTTTGCCCAGCCAAGCTTCCCGGCCTGCTATAGGCTTGATTGCCCACAGTGCCGGTAAAACCTACTTGAGTGCTGGAACTAATCAGAATATCCCATATTTCTGACAAAGTTATTGCTGAAGCAGAAGCGCTTAGGCCCAGGCTTCCTACGATAAGAGCTGATCTTAATAGTTTGTTTTTCATTTTATTGTTATCCGTTATTTGAGTTGTACGATTTTATTGTTCTATAAATGGTGTGTCTCGGATATCGTCTATTGATTGTGCGTGGTAAAGGGAACGATTTTTAATTAATTGTGGGGCCTCCTTAACTGACTAATTTTACTAGCAATATTTAAGCGACTTTTATTTGGCGTCTACCGAACGGATAAAAGACTTCAGTAATAGATACTAATTGTCATTTCATCAATAAGTAAGATAGAAAGAGCTTTAGCGGGCTATGGCCAAAATAAAAGGTTGGGCAAGCGTACTAGAAAGTAATTATCGGAATAATAAAGGATTGGTGATATGAGTGGATACCGGATTAGTAAATTTTAAAATCAATAATAGACTGGGCAGTTCCGCTTGTTGTCTTAGCTGCCAGCCTGATTAACAATGGTTGCAGTTTAAGTACACAACGCCCACCTCAGGCTCCAGAGCCTGGGAAATATTAACAATAATGTAGTAGGTGTACATACATGGAACTGGTAGGACCTTACCGGAGCCTTAGGCTCTTCTGCGCCCCTCTTATTGTGGCTTTACTGACGAGTGGTTGCTCAGAATCCAACGACAGTAGCCCTAAAAACCGTTTGGCCTTAGCCCAACAAGCGCTGACTTTGGCGCCCGCTGATCCAGAAATTGCTGAAATCTATCAGCGAACCTGTCGCAGCTGTCACAGCACTGGGGTCAGCGCTGCGCCACTCACTGGGGACATTGCCGGCTGGGAACCGCGTCTTGACAAGGGAATGGATGTATTGGTTGAAAACGCGATTAATGGTTTCCAGGGGATGCCGCCACTGGGTCTTTGTTTCGAGTGCTCACCGGAGCAGTTTGAGCAGTTAATTGTCTTTATGGCCTCTGCGGAGTAAGGGATTATGCAGCAGTCACGTCGCCGCTTTATTACAACTATTGCCGCTGGTTCTACAACTATCGCTGCTACTCCAATCTCCTCTATGGCACGCACCTTGGTACAGGCGAGTGACCCAGTAAAGCGTAAGGGTATCCGCTGGCGCAACTGGTCTGGTTCGCAAGACTGCCTGCCCAGTGAACGTCTGGCACCAAAGACTATCGCCGAACTACAGCAACGTGTAGCTGATGCTAGAGGTACTGTTAGAGCTGTGGGGGCTGGGCACTCCTTCACGGCCTTGGTGCCCACCGATGACACCATTCTCTCGCTCGGGCGCATTAGCGGTGTGGCCGATCATAGTAGCGAAACCACCCAGGCTACGATTTACGCGGGTACACGTATAGCCGATCTTGGCCAGCCGCTTGAAGATATTGGTCAAGCCTTGATTAATCAGCCGGATATTGATGAGCAAACTCTCGGCGGATGCCTGGCCACTGCCACTCATGGCACTGGGGCCGGTTTAGGTTGTATGTCCAGCTATGTAACGGGATTGGAGCTGGTTACGGCAGATGGCAGCACTCTGTGGTGCGATGCAGAGCAAAACCCAGAGACTTTCATAGCAGCCAAAGTTTCCCTGGGTAGCCTGGGGTTAGTGACCAAGGTGCGTATGCAGAACCAGTCCAGTTACAAACTCCGGCGAGAATCCTGGGTGGCTCCCATGGGGGAGGTGCTTGAGCAGGCGGAGACACTGGCGGAGTCAAATCGCAATTTCGAGTTTTACTATATTCCTTTCTCCGGAATGTGTATGGCTGATACGCACCAATTAACGGATGAAGAGATCTTTACTACCGCGCGTGAAGATACTAACGAAGCTGTAATGACCCTTAAAACTGTTCGAGACTGGCTTGGCTGGTCGCCCAGATTACGGCAATACGCCTTACAGTCTGCAATGAAGGATATTGAAAAGGAGGTGGTTGTGGAGTCCTCTTGGCGAAACTACGCCAGTGAGCGAAATGTTCGCTTCAATGAGATGGAATACCACCTTCCCAGGGAAGCCGGACTGGCTGCTTTTGAGGAGCTGCGCCGTACAATCGAAGAGAACAATCTTAATGTGTTCTTTCCTATCGAAGTGCGCTTTGTAAAGGGGGATGATATTTGGTTGAGTCCCTTCTACCAGCAGGATTCCGTATCTATTGCGGTACACCGTTACTTTGAGGAGGATTACCAGCCCCTTTTTAAGGCACTGGAACCCATTATGCGCAAGCATGGCGGCAGACCGCACTGGGGGAAACTTAATACCTTGCACCGGCAGGACCTGGCTGGTTTATACCCCCGCTGGCAGGATTTTCTTGAGGTAAGACGTGAGCTTGACCCTAAAGGAAAATTTTTAAACCCGTACCTGAAAAAACTAATTGGTTGATAGGGCCCTTATTCATCTCAGGGCTGAAGAGAGACTAGGGGAGCGAACTGTGCAGAAAACGCGGAGAAAATTTTTACTGGGCGGAGCGGCATTGGGGGTTGCGGCCGCATTTCCTTTATTAAGGCCTAAAGCTTTGGGGCAGGGGGGGCACACTAACTATTTTCAAAGTCTCTCTAAGGCTCTGGATTCCGCAGGTTTCTCTGGTCCCACAATGGTAGTGGATTTAAACCGCTTGAGAGCCAATGCGACTGTGCTTTCTGGGCATCTAAATGGGCACTTTGACTATCGAGTTGTTGCCAAATCGTTACCAGCTCTGGGGTTACTGGAGGCGGTTGCCAAACAGACTGGTACGCAGCGGTATATGGTTTTCCATCTACCTTTTTTGCAACAGTTGGCGCAGTCACAACCACAGGCAGATATTTTGCTGGGTAAGCCTCTTCCGATTGCTGCGGCCAAGAGCTTTTATAGCCGCCCAACAACCAGTGGATTTGACCCTAGAACACAACTTCAGTGGCTGATTGATAGCCCTAGGCGGCTACAACAGTATGCGGCACTAGCCGGTAGCCTTGAGCAAAGGTTACAAATCAATATCGAGTTGGATGTGGGGTTGCATCGCGGTGGAGTCAGCGATGCTCGGGACCTTACTGAAATGCTCAATATTATTAAGGCAGAACCACTGCTTACTCTGTCGGGATTTATGGGCTATGACGCCCATGCGGCTAAGATGCCGGGTATTTTAGGTGGCCCAGAGAAAGCCATTAATCGCGGTTTGGAGATTTATACTCAGAGGCTTGAGCAAGCTAAACAATTGTTGGGTGACCAGTATCCTAAAAGGTTGACGTTGAATGGCGCCGGCAGCCCGACTTACCAGCTTTATAAATCACGCTCAGATAGTGCACCCTGTAATGAGCTGGCGGCAGGTTCCTGTCTTGTTAAACCTACAGATTTTGATATTCCCACCCTCAGTGATCACAAGGCGGCCGCATTTATCGCCAGCCCAGTATTGAAGAAGTTACCGCAGACTCAAATTCCCGGTTTGGAGAAACTAACGGGTACGATGCGCTGGTTAAACCCAAATCGCGAACAGACATTCTTTATCTCTGGGGGGTATTGGAAGGCGCTGCCCGAATCTCCAGAAGGTCTTTCGATCAATCCTATTTATGGACGCTCTACAAACCAGGAAATGCTCAATGCTTCCAATCAGGTTGTCTTACAAGAGGATGACTGGGTTTTCCTGCGACCAACTCAAAGTGAGTCTGTATTTCTTCAGTTTGGGGATATAGCTGTGTATGACAAAGGGGAGATCGTGGAGCGCTGGCCTGTATTAAGTAACTCCTGAAAAAACATCTTTACATGGTTCTAAATAGATGACGCTGTACTGTATATAGCCGTATGTAATCACAAGTAATTATTATAATAAATTTGGAGAGTAACGTGATCTTTGAGCTGGTTTTAGTGCTAAATACTATTTGGTTTTTAATGGGTTTCAATGTTTTCTCCTTGCGGGGAAAGATTTTTGCCAAGCTGGTTGTTCCTAGAGAGCATAGGGATACCCCTGTCTTTGGAATACTGGCTGAGTCAGGTAAATTTCTAGGCGGGTTTAATTTTTCATTGGCGCTAATGAGTATTCTTTTATTGGTTAATCACGCCTCCTTTTCCGGGGATATTCAAAGATCTATATTGCTTTTTGTTTTTTCTGTTACACATGGTTCTCAGTTTATTTATAACTTGCCAGTCGCGCTAAAGAACCGAAGAGGGGGTGGGCCTTGGAAAGTGAAAGGTGTGATGAAGTTTATATTTATTATGGATTTTATCATGATGATGATTAATTTAACCCTGGCACTTTGGTATTGGTTGTAATGAGGCTGATCGTTCGGTGTCGGCTAGTGTTGCCATTGCTGTTATGGGTGGCTTTTACGGTTTAATAGGTGATACGATATTGAGTGGTATTTTCCATATAAATATACTGCGCTGAAGGGAAGTGAAATAGGTGCTTAAGTTAACAGATGTACCTACTGAGCAAGTTTCGGCAATAACAGACTTGGTATTGGCTGTATTGGCGTTGTTTATATTTCTTTACTTTATTAGGCCGGAATTCAAGTCTAGCTGGAAGAGAAATTGCTGGATTTGTTTCTTTGGGGTGATGTTTGTCGTTGGCCTATTGGGTTCGGTAATTCATGGTTTTCAGATTGCCGGACCTGAAAGAATATTCATGTGGCATGTTTTATTTTTTTTCCTCGGTCTTTTTCTGGTGTCGTTTACACTCGCTATTATTGGTGATCTTGCCGGTGAGCGAATATCAAGAAAGTTATTGCCCTACATATTTTTAATTGGCCTGATATTTTATTTCATTGCAGTATCTAGAATTGATGGTTTCATAGTATTTGTGGGTTATCAAGCGTTAGTGATGATTCCTGTTGTTATTGGTTATACATGGATGGGGGTTAGGGGGCGTTTACCTGGGGCTTGGTATATGGTTGTTGGCGGGTTTATTTCTCTCATGGCTGTGGTATTGCAAGTCAGAACAGCTCTGGAGTTTACGTTTATTTGGACGTTTAACCACAATAGTCTTTATCATATGGTTCAAACAATAGGCGTATTGTTCTTTTTTGCAGGAGTAAGAAAGTCATTACGGGCATCAATATAATTTCTTCGTAATTTAATCCAAAAGGTTTTTATGAATAGAAACCCTCTACTCAAAGTAGTGTGATCTATAAGGGTGGGGCAGAGAAAAGGCGCCCTCCTCCCCCTAAGTATTCATGATTGAAGCTTTATAATAAGGCCTCGGGCCAGCTTAAGGTTTATAGTGTCTTAGGCTGCACAATTTATAAAGAAGGCATTCTATGGGCGCCCGAAATACTATCTATGAATATGGGGCAGTTGCTAAGTGGCTTCATTGGATAATAGCATTCTTAATTCTAGGATCTTACGTCAGTGTCTATTACCTCCAATGGTTTACTGAAGAGGATACCCCAGCAAACTGGATTGCCTTACAGCTGCACTTGTCTATTGGCATAACGATTGGTGCTTTTGTACTGTTACGGATATTTTGGCGTTTGACTAATCCCACTCCGAAACTGGAACCTGGCTCCAAGCTAGAGCACTTTGCCGCGCATACAGGCCATTTTCTGTTATATGTAGTCATGATACTTGCACCATTAACCGGATACCTAGGAACTGGGGTGAATACTGAGTACTTTTTCCTGTTTGAAATCCCTCAGTTTGCTGACACTTCCCTTTTTGCCCACCTTGTTCAGAATAAAATGGACTTGACCTTCAAACAGTTCGAGGAACCTATTGATTTCATTCATAAGGAAGTGCTGGGTGAATGGCTTATCTGGTTACTTATTTTGGGACACTTCTTGGCAGCCCTTTACCATCACTTTATAAAGAAAGACCGTACACTGATTAGGATGACTACGGGTAATCAGTGAAACAAGTACTCTTATAAAGTCATTTACCTTGCCCTTGATTTAAATGGCTCTACTATGTGTTCGTTGGTCGATAACCATAAAGCCAGAGTGCTCTGTTTGACCCTTGATAATGTTGCAGAGACCAGGAATATATTTTTGAAAATCAGTTGAGCCTGTATTAAGGCTTTATTAATGACTCTAGTGAGGTAAATTACTTTACCTAATCGCATTCTCAAAGATATAAAAGGCTTTACTGGCGATTAAGTCCAGTATCTGAAAAGTTGCAGGGGGCTGATAATCTTGGTCTTTCATACCTATGTAAGCGCTATTGAGCTAAAAAGTTCTCCGCACCTGACAGAGTTTTGAGACTAGTATTGGCGCCAGATTTCCGTGCCGTTCCCGCAATTGATGTTTATATAAATTTTGGAGATCCTTCTAGGGAAACCTGAATGTTTATTGTACTGAGTAATTTGCATATATAACCCCGCCAAGATTTTACCCAGGTGTATTGGCAGAATTTGATGCCAATTTGGCATAGAAGTTTGGCGCTCGGTTTTCTAATCTTCTGCCCATAACAATGTACCCATCCATAGAGATGGCCTGATAGTTTGGAGTCTAAGTAATAACCGGTATGGTCGTTTACTGCGGGTCCTAAGTGGTAGCTTATGTGTAGTCGTTTATCTTGGATATTGTGGTCCGGAGCTCTCTTGTTATTGGCTGGCTGTGATCCCCCCGGGGAATTCCACCCCATAGCGAGGGTGGAACCATTGGTCATACTTTCAATTGAAAGCCTCTAATCAACTATCTGATTAAGTTACTGCATTGATCATCGGGTTGTCTTCTTCGTTGTGTTTTGGCAATGCAAGCGAAATGAAGGTTGCCAAAAACAGCAAGCACGTGGATACCAACAGGCAAGCTTGTAAACCGGCAATCTGGAAAATCCAGCCCGACAACAGAGTTCCGGTAAGGCGGCCCAGAGCGTTTGCCATGTAGTAAAACCCCACATCCATAGAAACGCCATCTTCTCTGGCATAAGCGACGATCAAGTAGCTGTGCACAGAAGAGTTCACTGCAAATAACACAGCGAATACCATGAGGCCCAACAAAATGCTGAGTTGAGGGTGGAAGCCGATATAGAGTGAGAAGGCAATCAGCGCAGGTATCAGAGTTAATGCGCAGCCCCACAATAGGGCGGTTCGCCCATCAGGTAGTGCCGAAGAAAAACTTCCAGTGATCCTTGGGGCAAAGGCTTGTGCTGCGCCATAACCGATGATCCAGCAGGCTAGGAATGCACCGACTTGCCAGTGGCCCCAGTCGAATTGGCTCGCCAGGAAAACGGGCAGGGCGATTACAAACCAAACATCACGAGATGCAAAAAGGAACAGTCTTGCTGCCGCAAGGATATTCACCGGGCGACTCTTAGAAAATACATCTTGAAAGCGGGCTTTCACCTTTGCTTTGCCCAAGTCTTCTCGTAAAAATTTCTTACTCAATAGCAATACTGAGGCGAGAGCGACTGCCATTGCGAATATAGCCCCACGAAATTCCAGTAATGCCAGTAGGCCTCCCCCCATAAAGAACCCAATGCCTTTCAGGGCATTCTTGGAGCCAGTCAGTAGTGCAATCCAGCGATAAAGAGTTCCTTGGGTATTGTCGTCAGGTAGTAAAAGCTTGATTGAGCTTTTCGCGCTCATCTTGTTTAGGTCTTTGGCTATGCCAGATATTCCCTGAGCGGCCATAACCAAAGGCACACTGAGATAGCTAGAAGGGACCAATAACATAGCTAAAGCGCAAACCTGTAATATCAGACCAATATTCATGGTGCGATTAAGGCCTAGCCGGGCACCGAGCCATCCGCCCACCAAATTGGTGACCACTCCAAAAAACTCATAGAAAAGAAACAGTAGGGCTATTTCGAGAGGGGTGTACCCCAGGGTATGGAAATGCAGAAGCACCAGCATGCGTAGGGCACCATCGGTTAGAGTAAAAGACCAATAGTTACCAGTCACCAATAAATATTGGCGTACCGAGGGCGAAAGGGTGGAGAAAAACTGCATGGGTTTTGACTCTAACTACTAGGGGCTCCTGGCCTGAAGATCAGGCCAGCCCCGCGGGTATTTATCAGTTTTTTATTGGTGGGATCTAGGACATTGGCTTATCCAATCAGGCGAGCCAGCTCTGCAGTACGGTTGGCATAGCCCCACTCGTTGTCATACCAGGTATAAATTTTCACTTGAGTGCCATTGACCACCATGGTGGACAGTGCATCAACAATGCTGGAACGTGGGTCGGTTTTGTAATCCACAGATACCAGAGGACGTTCCTCATAACCGAGAATATTTTTCAGCTCGCCCTCTGCTGCGGTTTTCAGTAGGTTATTAACTTCATCCACAGTTGTTTCCCGTTCTACTTCGAAAACACAGTCCGTCAGGGAGGCATTGGCCAGCGGGACTCGTACGGCATGGCCGTTCAGCTTGCCAGTCAACTCCGGGAAGATGGCGGTGATTGCTGTGGCTGAGCCGGTAGTAGTGGGTATCAGACTGGCTCCACAGGCCCTTGCGCGGCGCAGATCTGCATGGGGCGCATCAAGGATTGTCTGGGTATTAGTGATATCGTGGATAGTAGTGATAGAGCCATGCTTGATGCCCAGTTTTTCATGTATCACTTTTACCACCGGGGCCAAACAGTTCGTGGTGCAGGAGGCAGCAGTAACAACTTGATGCTTGGCTGGATCATAAATGTGCTGATTCACCCCCAAAACAATATTTGGTACCCCGTCTTCTTTTACGGGAGCCGAAACCAGCACACGCTTTACCCCCTGCTTTAAATAGCCCTCCAATTGCGCGCTAGTCTTCATTTTCCCAGAGGCTTCAATAACCAGGTCGCAAGCACTCCAGTCTGTGTCGGCAATGGCGAGATTATGGCTACAACTTATTTCCTGGCCAGCAACCGTAATTGTGTTGTCCTTAGCTTCTGCATAATGCTGCCAACGCCCGTGTACCGAATCAAAATTCAGTAAATGCGCAAGGGTGGAAGCATCTCCAGCGGGGTCATTGATTTGCACAAACTCCAATTCTGGCCAGTCCCAGGCTGCGCGCAGCACAAGCCGACCGATACGACCAAATCCATTGATTCCGACTTTGATAGCCATGTTGTAACTCCTGAGCAATCTGAATATATGAAAAATCGCATATATCCAGGTAAATTTTTTAGCGACTTAGTGATATTACTTGCCAGCAAAATACCTACTGCCGTGACTTAGCAGCATAGGCTAGCTCTTTGGGGCCTATCTCCCATTAGGATCAAGTTGCGAAGATCTTCGGCAATAAAGTGCTGATTTGCCTGCAAAGTATCTTGAAGGATCGATTTGGCCCAGCTGCCCAGTTCAGGGTTGATGCGGTAAAAGATCCACTGTCCCTGGCGGCGGTCCCGCAATAAATCAGAGCCGCGGAGTAGGGCTAAGTGCCGAGATATTTTGGGTTGGCTCAAACCCATAGCAGCAGTGAGCTCGCACACGCAAAGTTCTCCCTCGTGGGCGATCAGTAGAAGCGTACGCAGGCGGGTATCGTCTGCCAGGCACTTGTAGAACTGAACTGGGTTCAAGGCTTACCCCAAATCTTGTTTATGCCGCTTTAGCGGCCTTGTTATACACCAGTACAAAAAGTTTGATGCGGGTACTCAGTTCCAACACCGTTGTGTAAAAGGGTTTGAAGCAATGCCGACTGGCAGGGTCTTCAAAATTCCATGAGATCAATTTTCCGTGCCCAGCGGCAGGCACATATTCATTGTGGCTTTTATCACATAAGGTAATGACTAAATCAAAATCCCGGTCAGCTACCTCTTGTAAACTCTTGGAATAGAGCCCTTTGATCGGGATACCAAAACGTTGGAGAGCCTTGATGGCACGAACGTCCACCGGGGTGGGGTCTGTCCCTGCACTTGAAACCTCGAAGAACTCTCCCCCATAGTTACGCAGTAAAGCCTCAGCTATTAATGAACGAGCCGAATTCCCCGAGCAGACAAACAAAATCTGCCTCTTCATAAATTGCTCCCGAACGGTAAACCGTCCGACTTAGTCCGCATTATATATGGAAAAACGAATATTCAAAGGACCAAAAAAACCGGGAGCAGATCCCGGTTATTCACTAAATGCTTAGAGCTTGAACTCTGCCCAGACCGGCGCATGGTCTGAGGGGCGCTCCATAGCGCGGATATCATAATCGACCCCTGTGGCCACACAATGTTCCATCAGAGGGCTTGTAGCCATAATCAAGTCGATCCGCAGCCCACGCTTGGGCTCGCGGTCAAAACCCTTACTGCGATAGTCAAACCAGCTAAATACATCATCTGTATTGGGATTCATCGCACGGAAAGTATCCGCCAAGCCCCAGGCCTCAATTTTCTGTAGCCATTCGCGCTCTTCTGGAAGGAAGCTGCACTTGCCGTCGCGCAGCCAGCGCTTGCGATTGGGCTCGCCGATACCGATATCTTGATCACTCGGAGAGATGTTCATGTCGCCAATAACCAGCACCGGGGCTTCGGGATCGCAGGTGGTTTGTAGATAGGTATCGAGGTCAGCGTAGTACTTTTGCTTCGCCGGGAATTTTACTGGGTGTTCACGATTCTCGCCCTGGGGAAAGTAGCCGTTGATGACGGTGAGAGGTTTACTGCCGCCAATATCGAACTTTCCCATGACCATACGGCGCTGGGCGTTATCGTCGTCGGTAGGAAAGCCATATTCGCGATCGATAAATGGTAGGCGTGAGAGCAGGGCAACACCGTAGTGTGTTTTTTGGCCAAAATAGATTAGCTCGTAACCCAGGTCGCGAATGGCATCGACAGGAAAGTCCTCATCGGTGACCTTGGTTTCCTGGAGACCAATGATATCGGGTTGATGGCTATCTACCAGAGCCTGCATTTGGTGCAGGCGAGTGCGAATACTGTTGACGTTAAAGGAAACGACTTTCATTTCTTCCCCCAAATGAAAAAGGTCGGGCAAGCCCGACCTAATTGTTTACTGTGCGCATGGGTGCGCTTGGCACACCCAAAGGGCATCACATCTTTAGAAATTGGCGACTTGCGGCGGTGCCTTGCTGGCTTTGTCAGCCAGTCCAATAAAGTCCGCCATTATATAGCCCGCTTCGTTCAAGATTGGATCTTTTTCCAATTTGATTTCCACAGGGCCACCAATGGTTGCCACTTCTTCAGACTCACTCTCTTCATAAGCCTCGAAATCCTTGTAGGGTTCAAGCCCTTTTGCTTCGCGACGGCGGTTCTCCATGGAGAGCAGGCGCTGGTTCACGTTTTCACGTTCCTGCTCTCGCATTACCTCATTAAGGGAGAGATGCTTTCTGTCGGCGCGTTCGCTCTCAAACTTGAATTGATCGCGCAGGAATATGAAGTCCGGATCTGATGCTGTGCGCTTATTGTGCTTAGTGAGCAGATTAGGAATCAGAGTCTTCAGATTAAAGTACTTGGCGTGTGGTACGGCGTGGATACGGTCCCAGGGCAGGGCGGTATCGTAAGCGCTTTCACCAACACTCTCCGCATCAATAAGTTGCGGCATGGGGATATCGGGTTTCACGCCCGCGTGCTGGGTGCTATCACCGGATACACGGTAGAACTTGGACTGGGTAATTTTTAACTGGCCTTCTTTCAGGGGCGCCATGGTTTGCACGGTGCCTTTACCAAAAGATTGATTGCCAACAACCAAGCCGCGGTTGTAGTCCTGGATGGCGCCGGCGAAGATCTCGGAAGCTGATGCCGATAGGCGGTTAATCAATACCATCAGCGGGCCGCGATACATTGCGCGAGAGCGGGAGCGGTTGTGCCGTGAAATCTGCTCATTAGCGTGGCGGATTTGGACTACTGGACCCTGATCGATAAACAGGTCGGTCAACATGGTGGCTTCCTGTAGGGAGCCGCCGCCATTGTTGCGTAGATCCAGAATGATACCGTCTACCTTTTCCTCTTTCAGTTCGCTGAGCAATCTAGCCACATCGCGGGTAGTACTCTTGTAATTGGGGTCGCGGCGACGGTAGGCGTCAAAGTCTATATAGAAGGTCGGCAAGTTGATTACACCGATCTTGTAGCTCTTCTTACCATCTGAAAATTCGAATACGGCCTTCTTGGCAGCCTGATCTTCAAGCTTCACTTTACTGCGCTTGATCAGGATGGTCTTGTGGGTGCCGTCGCCGCCGGTGGGAATAGTTTCCAGGCGAACGAAGGTGCCGGCCTTACCGCGGATTAGATCCACCACGTCATCCAGCCGCCAGCCGACGACATCGACCATTTCACCATCTTTATCCTGGCCGACCCCTACAATCTTGTCGTTAGGCTTGATCTTACCGGTGCGGTCAGCAGGACCACCCGCTACCAATCGGGCAACCTTGGTGTATTCCTCATCCCCCTGCAGCACGGCACCGATGCCCTCCAGAGACAACGACATACTCATGTTGAAGTTTTCCAGGGAGCGTGGGGACAGATAGTTACTGTGGGGATCATAGAGGCGAGTCAACGAGTTCATATAGAGCTCGAATACGTCATTGCTGTTTTGCTGCTCAAGGCGCTTCTTTTGACCTTTATAGCGGCGTTCCAGCAAATCGCGAATATCCTCATCCTCTTTACCTGTGAGCCTCAGGTTTAAGACGCTGCTCTTCAGGCGCTTACGCCAAAGATCATCGGCATCACTGATGGAGGTAGGCCACTGACTCTCCTCACGGTCGAGTTCGAGGGATTCATCGCGATCGAAATCGAAAGCGGGCAAGCCTTTTTCGAGCTGGGATAGGATATTGTCCAACCGATCGCCCATACGCAGGCGGAAACGGTTATAAATCTCAAAGCCTGCTTTGACATCGCCAGCGCGTAGCTGGTCATCCAGCTTGGTTTGCCATTCGCGGAACTCATTGATATCTGAGGCGAGGAAGTAGCTTTTAGTGGGATCTAGAGCATCAATGTACTCGTCCCAAAGGTCTTCCGACATTTCGTCTCCGACCTTGATTTTGTTGTAGTGCAGCATTTCTAGCTTGCCGACAATCTCCCTGGCAGTACTGCCCTGGTCCTTTTCAGGTGCCAGAGGCTCGGTCTCTGCCAGAGCGGTTGTGGAAAGCAGGCCAATGACCAAGAAGCCGGAAAATAGAGCGGCGATCCGATTGGTAAGCATAGGGAGTCTCTTTATACGTCCTACTTCATAGGCGACCAGCCTTTATGGCTTAGCGACCTATAGCTTAGGACAAGTATAAAGGCTGAAAGCTCCGAAGGGCATGAAATACCTCCAATCAGAGATGGATCTTTTCCACATTAGGCACATTTAGCAAAATAGAGTTTCCTACTATCCATTATTTAGGGCATTTGGTCTCAAATGGAGGCGGTTGGCACGGCTCGGTTTTGATGATTTTTACGCCGGAAGAGCATTTCTGACCAGCTAGTCGAGTATGGGGTGATTGAGTGCAGAGAAAATGGATACCGATAAAAAGAAAAGGAATTGAGTTGATACGCCCGCTGTTTTAAGAGCCCCTAAACAGTTCCGGGATGTCTTTAGCGTTCTGAGTGGTTCGGGTGAAAGTGCGGCTTCGCAAGGATATCTAGCCCTCAGAATGAAATCGCAACACAGAGTGAACTGCTCTAAAAGACTTACAGGAAGGGCCCCTAAGGCCGAATTTTCTTTTACGGCGAGCTGTGCCAAGCAGCGGCAATCCTCAAGTCCCGCAGAGTCATTCTGAATTAGTTCAGAGGCCTTTTAAATGCGTACTGCTTCAACGTGGCTTAACGGTCACGCCCGAGGGCTCAATTAATGGGATTGGTTACCGATTATTTATATCTAAGACATATGTACTGATATTGAAGGTAAGCATCTAGGCGAGAGTTAATTGCGGTTCAGGTCAACCTTTTCTGCTTAATGCTGCTCATTATTCCCGGTAAAAATGTTGCACTGAATCGATCTACTGGCTCCTTAGTGCTGTTCCATGGAGTTGTAGGATGAAGGTTGAATTTGCAACGTCGCGTTCACAAGAAATCTATGAGATGGCTGACCTGGCGGTAATAGGTGTAAGTCCTTTCAACAGCTACTTTTCCGAGGGGCAGATTGCTCGGCTTGCAAAGTGGGCGCAAAGTCACTTTAAGCGAGTCATGTTTTTTATTCCCGATAATGCTGCTGAATATACACAGATCGCACTTGGCTATGAGGAAGAGAAGGCGAGAAAAAGAGCTCGACGACAGTGCCACTATCTGCATAACAAGGTCTATCGCGCTTCGGGCTCGTGTGCTGTAGACAGTGAATTGGTTGACTCCGAGTGGTTGAAACAATCTGAGCTCTATTCTCGCTGGCTCTATCAGTTTGAGCAGGAGTTTCACTTGAATGATGGTTTCCGCGAGGGTTGCTTGGAGGCTAGTAGATGGGTGCTGGAGCACCATCTTGCAGAAGAAGAAGTTACTGTCGAGATGGTTTCAATAGCAGTGAGATATCTTTTGGCGGAGTTGCCGGTGATTTTGCATTCTGCAGATATCGTGGGTGCAGATTCCTCATGTTTCTGCTATCACAGCTGTCCCAGATATTTAGATGACCTTTTTCACGAGAGTGGCCAAGAGGCTGCGGGAGAGAGAAATGGTTATGTGATTGTGAGAAATGACGGTGAGTAATAGTAGACGCTATGGCCTGCGAATGTGGTGTGAAAGGACACAGTTAAGCTAGAAAATACATTAATAAATAGATTTAACTAATTGATATATATGTATTTTTTAAAACTTAATGTAAATTCTAACTTTCAGAGGGCGAGTGAAGCAAAAGCTCCGCTCGCCTTTGGTTCATTGGGTTAATTTGGTAGCTGCTTGGTCATTATGATGTGGTCGATATTGTAACCGTGCTTAGTGACAGCTAATTCAAGCAGCTCATCTACAATGGCCTCATCCAGTTGTGGAGTTCGACTTAGAAGATAAAGGCTGCTGCGATCGGGGTCGCCCACGAGGGACCATTGATATGCTGTGTCTAGCTCTAGAACCCAGTAGTTACCATTGGTTTTCCCATCGAAGAATGAAACCGCAAGTTTGCTATTCGTATCATCTAGAGGGGTAGCGGTACCTTGCACGCTGATGGGAAAACCGTACTTCGGGTGTAGGATTCGGCAAAAGTTGAAAACACTGAGTGTGCCATCATCGTTGAGACCGTAGTCTGCCGTGACTGCTGTACAGGCAGGCTGGAAGATCTGTGGCAGTCGGGCTATTTCGTACCACTTGCCAACGTACTGATAGACGTCCACGTAGGGGACCGTCTCAAGCTCAGATTCATTATCAGCCCAAGAGAGCTGCCCTCCAAAAGCCAATAGAAGAACCCCCAAACCTTTTACCAAACCCTTCATATTCACATTTCCTTGTCATTGGATTGAATTACTTTCCACCGTACCAATTGTGCGATGGCCAACTCTTTACGGGAGGTAAGCTGGAACGGATTAATCAATTGTCCGTTTAGGGCAAAGTTTCACAATAACTTCAAGAATGGCCAGTACTGCCCGCTGAATTTAGGCCAATCGATTGACAAAAAAGGCAATCTTGACTAACTGCCTATCCATTAGCGCAGTAGCAAGGGAGCAACAGTGAGCAAAACGCCATCACTATCGGCCGTAGTTACATTGACATGGGCGGTTAGCTGGAGAGCAATTCTTCTCAACCTTCCAATTTACATGCCGTTTTCCTTTCTACATAAACTGGGCTATGAGTTTCCAATCTGGTTTTGGTACCTTCTTTGTATCGTGGGTGGGTTTTTGTCTTATGTTCTTGCATTTTGGTGGCTCTTCTCGCGAGGTTACGGCACCCCAAATCTCGGGAAATTGAAAATAGTTGAATAAAAAAACAGCAATAAGCAGGTATCAAACAAGATAGATTGAGGTTGTTTTTCCGGCATCGTCGCAAATTCATTGTGGCAACTAGGGCTGATAACTACTCCAATCATGCCAAACCATTAAGCAGGCCAACCTATGTCACAGGAAATTCCCGTTGATGTACTGATCCTAGGAGGTGGTATTCAGGGGGTAACCCTGATGAGAGAGCTGATACCAGAGTACTCGGTGGTACTGGTCGACGATGAGCTCGGTGACGCCGAGTCTCTACATTTCCACGGTTATTTCTCTTCCGGCTGGAATGCGGCTAACCACCAAGCTGCTGAAATTTACCGATGTGCCGCGCAGCGCTGGCACAAAGAACTTGCGACTAGCGGCGTGAACAGTCGAATAACAGATTTCCATGCAGCGCTGCCCCCGGACTTTCTAAACACTGTTGAAGATAACTGGGCCAGAGCGGCTATTCCCTTTGAGGAAGTTGAGTTGCCCGAGATCTTTGATCCGGATAATTTGCCATCAAATCGCAGGTTCAGATTTCCTGATGATCTTATTTTTGATGGAGCTGCAGCCTATCGCAGTGTCAGCGAACCCTTGAGGAAGCAAATCTATCGTGGGAGGTTGGTCTCGTTTCAGCTTGGGGGGGCAGGGATTGAGCAAGTAACTCTGGATATGGATGGTCGCTCGTGTGAGTTAAAACCAGAGCTGGTGATTTCTGCTTGTGGTGCGGGGAATGCTGAAGTAATTCGGCACTTGGGTGTGGCAGAGGAGCAGATACAAAATGCCCAGTTAGTAAGACCTCTGCATATGCTCTTAGCCCGCGGCCCCAATATCCCGCCAGTTTCAGCTTTGTTGATCGACTTGGTGGTGATGTACCACCCGCTGGAGGATGGGGAAGGGCTCTGGATTCTTACGCTTAACCCAGAAGTTCCCAAGTTCAAGGCGGGTGTTGTCGATATGTGTATCCCGCCAGAAATAGAGAATGATCTACTTTGTGCATCTTTTGAGCGCCTTTCCAGCGCGATGGTGGCTTTTGAGGCTTGGGCGCAGGGCTGCCAGTGGTCGGTATATGCCGGCTGGAAAACTGATGCACCGGGACCAGATGGTGATCTATTAGTGCACTTGGCTTATCCCACTCCATACCAACTGGATGATTATGGCGTGAAAAATTTTCTCGCGGTATGGCCAAACCATTGGGGCTTGGCTGCTAATGTTGCCGATGACGCTGGAAGTTGGGTGCGTACCAAACTCAAAAGCTGTCACCCCCAGCCGGGCGCCGATAGTGGATTATCTCCAGGCTCGGGGGTTGGCCATCCCATAGAAAATAAGTGGCAGAGCGACAAGCTCAATTGGCTGTGCTGGGAAGATTTCGCTCGAAAAGTAGGCTATCACCGTTGACTTTAACCTCTTCGGGTTAATCAATTTGATTGGTTTCTGTTCGCTGTGGATATAAATACATCGCTCTAAGGAGCAAAATAAACGTCATGCAATGAAACTGTTGCTTGCAACGGTGAGTTTTTTCTGTATCTTAAAAACAAAATGTAACCGGTTACATTTTGCTGCGAGGGTCCGTGAAAGAAGAAATGGACCAATAGCGAGGCAAGATACTTGGCCGGATAGAGACTCAAAATAATAAGAACCTGGTTGCCAGAGGCAGCTATACGGGAAGTGGTATGGGAAAAAAAATAAGAATGGGCATGGTCGGTGGTGGAGAGGGGGCCTTTATTGGTGCTATCCATCGTATGGCAGCTTCCCTCGACGGTGAGATAGAGCTAGTGGCGGGATGTTTTAGCAGTAATCCTGAGCGTGGCCGTAGCAGTGGAGAGAAGTTGGGCCTCAACCCAGAGCGCGTTTACCAGAGTTATGAGCAGATGTTCCTGGAGGAATCCCAGCGTCCTGTTGATGAGCGCATAGAGTTTGTCTCTGTGGTAACTCCCAATGATTTACATCTCCCAGTTTCTATTGCCGCACTGCGAGCGGGGTTTCATGTTCTTTCTGATAAGCCAGCCGCTTGCACACTTGAGGAAACCCTTGCGCTCAAAAACGAAGTCGTACGGAGCGGCCATCTCTATGGTTTGACTCATACCTATGCGGCTTATCCACTTGCAACACAGGCCAGGGCAATCTTAGCCAGGGGAGAGTTAGGGAAAGTCCGCCGAGTGACTGTTGCCTATCCACAAGGCTGGCTGGCATTGGCTGGTGACTCCAGCGGAAGTAAACAAGCCAGTTGGCGGACAGATCCCACACGCTCGGGGGAAAGTGGCTGTTTTGCCGACATTGGTACCCATGCTCACCACTTGGTCGAATTCTTTACCGGTCAGCGTATCTCTGAGGTCTGTGCGGACTTGCAATCAGTAGTCGACCAAAGGGCTCTGGATGATGATGGTGCGGCGCTATTTAAATTAGATCAGGGTGCGCGCGGCACCCTGACAGCCAGCCAAGTTTGTGGTGGGGAAGGGAATAACCTGAATATCAGCGTTTATTGCGAACATGGCTCGCTGTTCTGGGAGCATGAATCTCCCAATCAATTGCAGTTAAAACGTAGGGGGCGGCCAGTGGCCCTTTTGAAGGCTGGTGCAGACTGTGAATACCTGGATGACGAGGTCCGAGCTCTTTGTCGAACCCCGCAGGGGCATCCTGAAGGTTATATAGAGGCCTTTGCGAATATTTACCGCGACTTTGCTGCCCAGGTTAGATGCCGCCGGCAAGAACAACCCATTAAAGAAAGTTCTGTCGTGGGGGATATTGATGCGGGTGTCCGTGCTATGGCATTTGTGCGCGGTGCATTGGAAAGCAGCCGTGCGAGTTCTTCTTGGGTGGCGCTGTCGCCATATTGGGAATAAGCAGCTAAATCGTATTGATTCATTTTCAAATAATTTAGGAACCTCTGGCAGGGTGGAAGTCCGGCAGTTAGTACGGCACAGGGAGGTGTCGATGTCGGCCCAGTGCCAGTCCGCTTTTGGAAAGACAGCACTGTGCTTTTCAAAAGAAGCAAGCTGATCACCCAGGAAGGATTGATTGCTTGCAGAGGTAAATAAGTACAGCAGTAAAAAGGATAAGAATAAATGAAGGCACCCAGAATTCAGGGGCCCGGGATATTTCTCGCCCAGTTCCTCCCTCCGAGCGACCAACCGGCTTCACTGGAGTCTATGGCCTGCTGGGCATCGGATCTGGGTTATAAAGGCATTCAGGTTCCCACTTGGGACAAGCGCATCTTTGATCTGGAATTAGCCAGCAGTAGCCAGGCTTACTGTGACGATGTTTTGGGAATCTGTGAGAAGGCGGGAGTAGAAATCTCAGAACTGTCCACGCATTTGCAGGGCCAGCTGGTTGCAGCGCATCCAGCATATAAAGAGATGCTGGATATTTTTTCCCCAGAGGAAGTGCGGGGCAACTTGCCAGCCCGCGCCGAGTGGGCGAGCAATCAACTGATGTTGGCTGCTCGTGCCAGTGCCAATCTAAAGCTTAAGTCGCACGCTACATTTTCTGGCGCACTACTTTGGCATACTTTTTATCCCTGGCCCCAACGCCCCGCAATGTTAGTGGAAGAGGGCTTTCACGAACTGGGCCGGCTGTGGCGCCCTATATTGGATGCGTTTGACAGTGCTGGAGTTGATGTCTGTTATGAGCTTCACCCCGGTGAAGATCTGCACGACGGGTTGACCTTTGAACGTTTTCTCTACGAAGTGGAGGACCACCCAAGAGCGAATATCCTCTATGACCCCAGCCACCTGCTTTTGCAGCAGATGGACTACCTGGCTTTTATCGACATCTATCACGAGCGAATCAAGGCGTTTCACGTGAAAGATGCTGAATTCCATCCGAGTGGTAGGGCCGGAGTTTATGGCGGTTATGCCCCTTGGATTGATAGACCTGGCCGCTTCCGTTCCCTGGGCGATGGTCAAGTGGACTTCCGTGGGATTTTCAGCCGCTTAACCCAATACGGTTACGACCGCTGGGCGGTACTCGAATGGGAGTGTTGCATTAAGGATCAACAACAGGGGGCCAGTGAGGGTGCACCATTTATTCGCGATCACCTAATTACCGTGGCAGGCAAGGCTTTTGATGATTTTGCTGGTGCAGAAACAGATCGCGCGCGAAATCGTCGGATTTTAGGATTGGATTAAATTTTTCCAAACCAAGTGAATAACCAATAACAATAAATCATGCGGAGACTGGATAGATGAGTACACAGACAAAATCCCTGCATAAGAATGTCTTTCTTGTGGGGAACCTCTCGATTTTTATGATTGGCCTCGGATTTGCTGTGAGGGCTTCAATCGCCGGTGATCTCCAAAGCGACATTTACGATCATATTGATCTTGCCAACTCTACCGCCATGCTTGGTGAAGCCCTGGGTTTCACTTTCACAGGTTTTGCTTTCACACTTCTATTTGGAAGCGCACTTGTGGACTTGGTCGGCATCAAGCGAATGTTGATGCTCTCATCTATAGGTTATGTATTGGGCAGTTTGCTTATTATTGCGGCATCTATGGTGACTCCAGGGGAGGGGGTAGAGAGTCTGGTTCTAGCTGGCCTGCTACTGACAGGCTTGGGCTGGGGTGCCGTGGAGGCAGCCAGTAATCCAATGGTTGCTGCAGTCGACCCAGAAAATAAAACGCAACGTTTAAATGTACTACATGCCTGGTGGCCTGCGGGCATTGTGGTTGGAGGATTACTGGGGTTGTCAATCTCTGCCCTCGAGCTTCCCTGGCAGTTGAACCTTGTCGTGTTGGCACTGCCGGCTGTTGTTATGGCTTGGCTTGTGGCTAAAACAGATTTCCCAGTTACTGAACGGGTTTCTTCCGGTATCAGTTATGGCGAAATGTTTAAAGAGGTATTCAAGCAGCCGATGTTTATCCTGCTGTGGGTGTGTATGTGGCTGACCGCCGCAACCGAGTTGGCCCCTGGGCAGTGGGTAGACCTGACCCTGTCACGCGTTGTTGGCATGAAGGGTATTCTTATCCTTGTTTATGTCAGTATGTTGATGTTTGTGATGCGCCACTTTGCCGGACGGCTGGCAAAGAAACTGTCTCCTATTGGACTTCTATGGTTAAGCAGTCTCCTTGCAGCAATTGGGCTCTATTGCCTGGGTATGGCTAGGACGCCAGTAACTGCATTTTTGGCAGCGACTGTCTGGGGCATTGGTGTTTGTTATATGTGGCCCACTATGCTGGCCACAGTCTCCGAGCGTTTTGTGCGCGGTGGGGCATTGTTTCTGGGATTGCTGGGTTTTGCCGGTGGTATGTCTATCCAATTTGTTCTGCCAAAGCTTGGCGCTATTTTTGACAATGCCAAGATTGAGGCAGCGGGGGGCTTGGAAGCCTTTGAAAAGCTGAGTGGGGATGAGTTGGATGCGGTATTAGCCACCGCTTCTGTTGAGTCATTCCAGTCATTGGCAGTAGTTCCACTTATCCTGCTCCCCATTTTTGCCTTTATTTGGCTTTGGGATCGAAGGCAAGCAGCCAGCAAATCAGAAGCAGCCGTTTCAGTGGGGAATCCGTAGATGGTATCCATCTGTGCGAAAATAACCCGCTTCTAACAGGTAATTAGCAGGAAATTATGTCAAACATTCGCGAAGTTGCACGCCGCTCCGGCGTATCGGTCGCGACCGTATCCCGAGCATTGAAAGATCCGCAGATGGTCTCTCCGCGAACCAGAGAGCGGGTGCTAAAGGCTGTAGAGGAGGCGGGTTACCGGCCAAACCTCCTTGCGCGGAACTTCAGTTCGGGCAAGTCATACGCAGTGATGGTTTTGGTTCCCAATATAGCTAATCCATTTTTTTCCCGGGTCATTCGCGGGATTGAAAAAGCTGCTCAGGATCAAGGCTATTCGGTGCTGCTGGGGGACACAAAAGGGGATTCCAGCAATGAGCAATTTTATGCAGGTATGGCGCTAACCAATCAAGCGGATGGTGTTATTCAGCTTGGTAGTCGCTATCCGTTTGCAGAGAAGGACGCAAACCTGGCTGCATCTGTTCCTTTAGTGAATGCCTGTGAGCGCATAGTAGAAGATGATCGTTATCCAGTGGTGGAGTTGGATAACCATGGTGCGGCCCAGGAAGTTGCGCGGCACTTGATGAAGATGGGACACCGTCGCATCGGGGTTATTACCGGGCCCTCGCAGAGCCCTATAGTGCGAGACAGGCTGTCCGGATTTTCCGAGGCGTTAAAAAAACGTGGGTTAGAACTTGATCCTGAAATGGTCGTTCATGGGGAATTCACCATGACCTCTGGGCAGAAAGGCGCAGAGACTTTGCTATCGACCCCTCATCGGCCGACTGCCATTTTTTGTATGAACGATGAGATGGCAATTGGTGCTGTGCACCAAGTGAAGAGAATGGGCCTCAGGGTGCCGGAAGATGTGTCTGTTACAGGGTTCGATAACATTGAATTCTCACAATTCACAGATCCGCCTTTGACTACGATCAACCAGCCCGCAGAGGAGTTAGGCCGTTACGCAATGGAAACGCTGCGATTGATCATCGATGGCAAGCCATTGAAATCCAGCCGGACTATTTTGCCATTTGAGCTGGTGGAACGGGAGAGCACAGGTCCCTGTTCGGACAAGTGAGAGCCGCAGATTCCCATGGACTGTTGCCCTAAGAAGAGCGGCATTGATTAGATAACAGCGTTAGGTGTGGAGATAATAATGATGAAAAACCTTACTAAAGCCAGATCCAAACTATCCGTAGCGATTGCAACAGCAGTGATGCTGGGTGCTGCAGGTTGCGAGCGGGTGCCCGTGTCGAATGCCCAGCAAGTGGACGGAGAGTGGCGTTACCTGTTTGATGGAGAAACGTTACGGGGCTGGACCGGTACAAATGGCTCGCAAATTGGAGAGGCCTGGCAAGTTGTTAACGGCAATCTGGTCTTAACAGCCGGAGGTGCTGGGGATCTGGTAACAGCTGAACAATTCGAGGATTTTGAATTGCAGCTGGAATGGAAAATTTCTGAGGGCGGCAACAGTGGCATTATTTATCGTGTCGCCGATGGAGATGCACCTGTTTGGATGAGTGGCATGGAATACCAGGTGTTGGACAATGCTGCCTTTCCCAATCTGGAAAAGCCAAGCCACAGCGCCGGCTCAGTGTTTGATATGTATGCGCCCAGTGAAGAGAGTGTCAAACCTGCGGGGCAGTTTAACCAAACTCGTATACGCGTAGAGAACGGAAAGGTCGAACATTGGTTGAACGGCAATAAGATTGTTAGCTACGAGCTTTGGTCAGAGGATTGGGGCAAGCGTTTGGCGGGCAGCAAGTTTTCGAATTATCCAGATTTCGCACGCTCTGTAAGCGGCTATATCGCTTTGCAGGATCATGGTGACAAAGTCTGGTATCGCAATATAAAAATCCGGGAGCTATAAGCTCATGGGTATTTCAGGAATCAGTCTCTGGCAAATCCTGATAGTACTGGTGCTTGCAGTTTTACTGTTTGGCAGCGGCAAGATTCGTCGTATGGGAGAAGACCTGGGGGGAGCAATCAGTGGCTTTCGCCGCTCTTTAAAGGATAACGGAGAAGAAGGCTTCTCTGCTGAATCTCCCTCAAAATCTGCTGCTGAGGTTTCCCAAATAGGAGGGCGGCAATGACTATCAATAGAAGGCAGTTTTTGGCAAATAGTGCAAGGCTGGCAGCTTTGGGGCTTGCTGCCCCCCTTATTGGGTTTAGTCGTCTTAGCCACAGCGCGGCAAGTGAACGCTTTTTTAATATCTCTTTAGCCCAGTGGTCCCTGCATCGGCAACTGCGAAGTGGGGCTCTCAAGGTTCTGGACTTTCCAGTAAAAACACGCAAAGTCTTTGGCATTGAAGCGGTTGAGTATGTCAATCAGTTCTTTAAGGATCAGGCAAAGGACTTGAAGTTTCTCGCTGCAATGAAGGCTAGAGCAGAAGACCATAATGTTCGCAGTCTGTTGATTATGGTTGATGGCGAAGGCGACCTAGGCGACCCCAATAAAGGCAAGAGAAAGCAGGCCATAGAGAACCATTACAAATGGGTCGAAGCGGCTAAGTACCTCAATTGTCACTCTGTGCGTGTCAATGCCGCAGGGCAGGGGAGTCGCGAAGAAGTCGGTAAGGCTGCTGTTGAGGGGCTGCGTGCGCTTTCGGAATTCGCCCAGGATTTCAATATTAACGTGATTGTTGAGAACCATGGTGGCTATTCATCGAACGGGGAGTGGTTGTCACAGGTCCTTCAGCGTGTAGATATGTCCAACTGTGGCAGCTTGCCGGATTTTGGAAACTTCGGAGATTACGATCGCTATTTGGGGGTTCAGCAACTGATGCCGTTCGCCCAGGGTATTAGTGCCAAAAGCTTTGAGTTCGATTCAGCGGGAATTGAAACCAATACGGATTTTGCTCGGATGTTACGGATAATTCGCGATGCGGGTTATCGAGGCTATATCGGCATTGAGTTTGAAGGGCCAGGAGATGAGGACCATGGAATCTTGGCAACTAAGCAGCTGCTTGAGCAGCTTGGCAGGAAGGTGGAGCTGTCCGCGCAACTAAATGAAAAAAATTGATAAAATTTAGTTTCGCATGTAACCGGTTACATATTTTTGAATTCTCCAGACGTAAAAATATGTACTTTAATGTCTGTTTTTTTAAGAAATCAGACTCCAACACTAAAAATTTTAAATTTAGACTTTATTAACGCCGAAAAAAAGCAGAAAAATTTCCCAAAAATGTAACCGGTTACAGAAAAATATTTCCAGCTGATAGAATTTAACCGGTCAGAAGAAAAATAAATGATCATGTAGGAGAGATGTTATGGCGAGTGAAGATATCGAGAATAAAGAGTACGACGCCTTAATAGTCGGCTCTGGTGCTGGGGGCGGCATGGCTGCCTATGTGCTGGCCACAGCCGGTTTAAAGGTACTACTGCTTGAAGCGGGGCGATCCTACGACCCGGTCAAAGAAACCCCTATGTTTAATTTGCCCAAAGACGCACCCCTGCGCGGTGGTAGTACGCCAGAAAAGCCGTTCGGTTTTTACGATGCGACAGTGGATGGTGGCTGGCAGGTACCCGGCGAGCCCTATACCCAGGGATCTCAAGAGAAAGGTCGACGTTTTGACTGGTGGCGAGCGCGTATGCTGGGTGGCCGCACGAACCATTGGGGGCGTATTTCCCTGCGTATGGGTGAATACGACTTTAAGCCCTACTCAAGGGATGGGCTCGGCTTTGACTGGCCCATCAGCTACCAAGACCTGGCACCCTACTACGATAAAACCGAGATGCTTATTGGTGTCTACGGCACCAATGAGGGATTGGAAAATACTCCGGACTCTTCCGACGGCGTATTATTGCCGCCCCCTAACCCCCGTGCTTATGAACTGCTAGCGAAAAAAGCTTGTGATAAGCTGGGTATCCCCGTGATCCCCTCACACTTGGCGATTCTCAGTGAGCGCCTCGACCATGAAAATATTCCGCAGAAGCTGTTCCCCGATAACAAGCTTGCCCAGGATGTAACCCGCGAATCGATGAAATCCCGCGCTGCCTGTTTTTGGGCCACACCCTGTGGTCGCGGTTGTTCCATCAAGGCAAATTTCCAGTCCACCACAGTACTACTGCCTCCTGCGTTGGCTACAGGCAACCTAGACATCATCACTGACGCGATGGTGCGCGAAGTTACCGTTGATAAGAAAGGCAAAGCCAACGGGGTTGTTTACATTGATAAAGATACCCGTCAGGAAAAGTTTGCCAGTGCCCGCGCCGTTGTCGTCGCGGCCAGTGCCGCCGAGACATCGCGTATTCTTCTCAATTCAAAAAGTACCTTATTCCCAGACGGTCTCGCCAACGGCAGTGGTGTTGTAGGTAAATACCTGATGGATACTGTGGGTGCCGGAGTCGGTGGCCAAATTCCAGCCCTGGAAAATATGCCCGCCCACAACGAAGACGGTGCGTCGGCAATGCATATGTATATGCCCTGGTGGCTATATAAAGAGCAGTTGCGCGGAGACCTGAATTTTGCGCGCGGTTATCACATTGAATTCGGTGGTGGCCGCAGTATGCCTGGAGCCGGGGCCTTCGGTGGTATGGGTGACTTTACCGAAGGTGCCTATGGTAAAGATTTGAAAAAGGCCTGCCGACGCTATTACGGCTCCTTTGTTTGGTTCGATGGTCGTGGGGAAATGATCCCTAATGATGATAGTTACTGTGAAATTGACAAGGACCAAGTTGACCAGTGGGGTATCCCGGTTCTGAAATTCCACTGGAAGTGGAGCGACCAGGAGCTCAATCAGGCTGCTCACATGCACAAAACCTTCGCCGAAATTATCGAGGGTATGGGCGGCAATGTGACCACAACGGTACAGACCGATGGTGCCAAGGCCATTATCAACGGCGGTGCGATTATTCATGAAGTTGGCACCGCGCGAATGGGTTCCAACCCGAAAGATTCTGTGCTCAACCCTTACTGCCAGTCTTGGGAGGTTCCGAACCTCTTTTTAACCGACGGCGCTCCCTTTGTTTCCAATGCCGATAAAAACCCAACCCTGACCATTATGGCGCTGGCTTGGCGTACCTGTGACTACATCGTGGAACAGTTTAAAAAGAGGAACATTTGATATGAGCAAGGATAAAACAAACCTGAGCCGCCGTAATGCCCTGCGTTTGATTGCTACTACTGCGGCTGCGGTCCCAGTAATCGGTTGTTCTGAGAAAGCAGCACCAAAAGTTGAGTTGAAGGAAGATAAAGCAGCTACAAAACCAGCGGTTAAGAATCTTGACGCACCTAAACAAACTTTAGCCAGGGGTACACCAACAGATCCTGATCTGCTTAACCCCGTCGTACCATGGAAAATGCAATTAGATGCGCGTGAGTTGGCGGTACTCGCAGCACTTTGCGATGTAATTATACCTGCAGATGAAATTTCACCGAGCGCTTCTTCAGTAGGTGCACACCATTACATCAATGAATATGTCAGCGCACCTTATTCCAACAATAAGGCGGACCTTGTCACTATTCGCGGAGGGGTGGTCTGGCTAGATGGAGAGTCCAGGCGCAGGTACCAAGGCCCATTTGTTGAGCTGAATGAATCTCAAAAAAATGCAATCTGCGAGGACATCAAATGGACTCGTAACGCGAAGCCAGAATTCCAAGCCGGTGCACGTTTCTTTGCCAAGGTACGGGTTCTTGTATCTACCGCATTCTACACCACCGAGGAAGGCATGGCGGATATTGGCTACGTAGGTAATAGGCCTATGGCCAGCTTCCCTGGCGCACCGCCTGAAGTATTAAAACGACTCGGCTTAGAAAGCTGATAACCGTGTAAGGCAAACCCCTGGGAAAGGGGTTGCCTATAAAAGTAAGCCAGGGATGGAGAGATCTGAAACCGGGCTTATTCCGAAAACTTGGTATGAGGGTATGCCGAGTTTAGAGGGTGCACGGAAGGCTCAAAAATTATAATAAAAGTGATGCTTAGCTATGAAAGAGAAAACCCAAAAAGAAAACCGCAGGGCGGAGTTACTTCGCACATCCGCCAGTGCACTGGTGTTATGCAGTGTCGTCGGCATGGCACAGGCGCAAAATACAGAGGAAGCCCAAAAAGAAAACTTGGCTCTTGAAGAAGTAGAGGTATTGGGCATTCGTCAGAGCATGGAGAAAAACCTCGATGTAAAGCGGTTTTCCAATGCGGTGGTGGACTCAATTACCGCTGAAGATATTGGCAAGTTCCCAGATAAAAACGTAGCCGATGCCTTACAGAGGGTGCCAGGAGTCTCTATCGTCCGTAGTGGTGGTGAAGGTGCGGAAGTGAGTATCCGCGGTACTGCTCCTGGGCTTACTTTTACCCAGCTGAATGGTAACTATATTGCTACTCCGGGCGATGAGCCATCACGCTCGCTAGATTATTCCTTGTTGCCCGCAACAATGATTGCCCGTACAGATGTTTATAAGAGCCCTGAGGCAAAGCTGGATGAAGGTGGAATCGGTGGTACTGTCATTTTGCATACCCGCAAACCTCTGGATCTGGACGCGGGAGAGGGCATGCTATCGGTTGAAACAACCTACGCGGATGTCACTGAGAAGTATGAGCCACAATACACGGGTTTTTACTCATGGAAAAATGATCAGGAAACCTTTGGTGTCTTGGTGGGTTATTCCAAGCAGGATCGTCAAAATCGTGTGATTAGCACCACTACAGAAAATTGGGGTTGGCAAGGTGACGTTAAGCCCCATGAAGGGGTAGAAGAAAGGGGGGCCATGGTAGATATCGACGGTAATGAGTACCGCGATTTTTATGCCCCCAGAGCCGTAGTGGGTAGCGTTTTTGAAGAAGAGCGCACTCGTGAGGGAATCCAGCTCAGTGCCCAGTGGCGCCCTGTAGAGCAACTCGAGCTTGGTGTCAATTACTTCCGTTTTGAACGGGGTGGCAACTCAGAAAATTATCGTATTGTATTTCCGGAGTGGAATTACGGTAATGCTATCGCTCCAGGTAGTCTTATATTTGATGAGGACGGTGATACCTTACTCGGTATTGGCATGATGGACAGAGGCCAGGCCGAATTACAGTCTCCTCAAGTCGCTGGTGAGTACATGCGAGCAGAATATGTGTCAGATACCTTGGATTTTAATGCTATTTATCAGGGAGATGGCTATAGCGTACGATTGATTGTGGGCAGCACCAGTGCGGAAGGCGGTCCTTCTGAGAAATTGTTTGCCTCAGTAAACTCTCGCTATGGCACTGTGACTGACTGGAGTTGGGACCTAAGCAGTGGCACTGCAGAGATTGATACCAGTGTCGATCTGGGAGATCCCAATACTTACCCCTTATACGATTGGTTTTCTTCGCACTGGACCAGTAGTGAAGATGATGAAAACTACTACCAGCTAGATGTATCTATCGATATGGATTACGGCTGGCTGACTTCCCTTGATGTAGGACTTAAATACCGCGACCACGAAATTAACCGACGCATTACTAAACAAGCTTGGGATGATAATAACCCGCCGTGTCCGACTATTAACTGGCCGAATGAAGACGGTAAAGATGGTCTTTGCTATCCCTGGTGGCCGGACGATTCTTTCCACACCGATCCCGCTGGTGTACCGAATACAGTTGACATCTTGTCTAACGCACCTATTGATAACATTATTGGTGGTGTAAATGTGCCTAGTTTTGCTTATCTGGAGTTTGAGAAACTTAAGGACTTTCTCTATGAAACTTATGGTGACCCCACTGTAATTGTTGAGAGGAACCAAGTTTACCGCATTGGTGAAGAGGTCACTGCAGCCTATGTGCAACAGAATTTCACTTCGACCGTCTTGCGAGGCAATTTTGGTATTCGCGCGGTGGAAACTAAGCAATATGCACGGACCTTCGATAGTATAGAGGTTGCAATAGCCGAAGAGCCCACTATTCACGATAGTAGTAATATTGATTTTCTACCAAGCGCAAATATTGCTTGGGATATTAATGATGACCTGGTTATGCGGGCTGCTCTATCAAGGGTTGTAGCGCGGGTAGAATACGATGATATAGGTGGCTCCGAAGCGATTCATGGCCCTCTCCCTGAGACGGATCCAGAAAACCCTAAATGGGAAAGAAATGCATTTGCGGGTAATCCGGAACTTGATCCTTTCAAGGCGGACCAATTTGACCTGGGAGTTGAATGGTATTTCGAGGATGCTTCTGCAATTGGATTGACACTGTTCCGCAAGGATATCGCCTCTTTCGTAATTGATGCTAGCTTTCGGGAGACTAGGGAGATTGATGGTCAAGCCTGGAATCTAAATATGAATATGCCGGTCAATGGCACAGATGCTACAGCTCAGGGAGCTGAGCTGTTTGTGCAGTATGCATTCAATAATGGATTCGGGGTTTTCGCTAATTACACTTATACTGATACAGAGTTAGCTGACCTTGATCTCAATGATGAAAAAATAAAAACAGAGATTCCGGGCACTTCCAAGGATCAATACAATTTATCCGTGTATTACGAGAATGACGACTTCAGCGTGCGAGCTTCATACAACTATCGCAGCGCCTATGCAGATGGTTTCCACAATGGCAAGAACACTTTTACCAACGAATACGATCAGTTGGATGTAAATGCTTCTTACAACCTGATGGATAACCTAACGCTTACTGCCTCAATTATAAATCTCACTGAAGAACGAGTGGATAGATATTGGGGGGAGGAAAATCGAGTCTGGGAGTCAGCTTACTCAGGTCGCCGCGCCTATATGGGGCTGACTTACAGCTTCTGATCCCGCCATAACTTCGGCGCACAGATACAGTAATGTCTCTGTGCGCTTTCCATTTGAGACAAATCATTGTGATCAGCAAAAGAAAATTCCTGAAATATTCCTTCCTGGGCACTGCTGGCGCCCTGGCAACACCTTCAGTGGCAGCTATGGCAAGGCGTTATACGAAGACGGGAAAAAAGCCCGTAGTCATATCAACCTGGAACCATGGGGGCCCAGCCAATGAGGCAGCTTGGCAGGTTCTCAGTGAAGGTGGCAGGGCTTTGGATGCCGTTGAGGCTGGTGCTCGGGTGCCGGAAGCTGACCCGCAGGTAACCAGTGTTGGTTATGGCGGTTTTCCCGATCGCGATGGTGTAGTGACCCTTGATGCCTGCATTATGGATGACAAACAAAATTGTGGTTCAGTGGCTTTTTTACAGGGTATCAAGCATCCCATCTCGGTTGCGCGAAAGGTGATGGAGGAAACTCCACATGTAATGTTGGTCGGCGAGGGCGCACAGCGTTTTGCAGTTGAACAGGGGTTTGACATTGAGAACCTGTTAACTCCAAAAGCTGAAGCCGCCTGGCGTGAGTGGAAGCGCGAGTCCCGTTACCAGCCGGTAATCAATATAGAAAACCACGATACTATCGGCATCTTAGCCGTGGACCAGGACGGCAACCTCTCAGGTGCCTGCACCACCAGTGGCGCGGCTTTCAAGATGCACGGGCGGGTAGGGGACTCACCGATTATCGGCGCCGGACTCTATGTCGACAATGAAGTGGGTGCGGCTACTGCCACGGGTATGGGCGAGCTAATGATCAAGACTGTCGGTTGCCATCAAGTAGTGGAGCTGATGCGTCATGGCTACACACCGGAGGAAGCCTGTCGTGAGGCGGTGGAGCGTATTGCGCGCAAGCTAGGGGACTATAAGAAGTTCCAGGTGGGTTTCCTGGCTTTAGATAAAGCCGGTAATTACGGTGCTCACTGTATTCACCCAGGCTTTAATTATGCAGTAAGAGATGCGAGCGGTGCACAATTAGTAGATTCGAAAAGTAAACTCGGCTGATTTTCTTCTTGGAGCAAGCAGCAGTTAGCTGACTTGCCCCAATAGGAAGAAAATTCGAATTTGCTCAAGACACTGCTCAGTGCAAAGTTCGTGCTTGCTGCCTGTTTAGACGCAGTTCTGGGGAGAAGCGAATCATATCTAGGAGAGCATCAAAATAATGTTCGCCTAAGTCGCCAAGGTCTACAAAGCGAGGAGAAAGAAGCCAGTCTTCCAGAACACCAAAAAGGCCTCCGTGAAGCATTTGTTGGGCCAGTTTCAAATCCAGGTCAGGAGGTAATTGACCGGCTGATAGTGCAATCTCCAACAATTCTCCCATTCGCTCCAGCCGCTCTGTGCGGCCTTGCTTAATACGGTGAGTGGACTCGCATACTTCACTGATTGGGTCGCATGGCAGGAAGATAATCTCCAGTAAGCGCTGCCATTCATCATTACAGGCAATCTCATCGAATAGCCATATCCAGCGGGTACGCAGGGTGCCTAGAGGGTCTCTCTTCAACTCATCACCGGCCGCCGCGCAGAGGTCTTCACCGGGCAGGCGCATGCGCTCGGTTAGAGCGTTGAGTAGCCCAACTCTGTCGCGGAAATGGCTATGCAGGGAATCACGAGTGACTCCGGCAAGCTCTGCGACTGCCGTTAGGGAGGCGTGGGTGACGCCAGATTCGTGAAAAACACGAATCGCGGCGTCTAAGATACGCTCTCGGGTGTTAAGTATTTGCTCTTCTCTATATTTAGCCATGGGCAATGCAGCTTCTTCATTATCGTAATCGCCTCATTTGACCGCATATTCACGGCTGTTCGCCGCATGAAAACAAATGAGACTTTAGTGCAAACCCTTGAAAACACTGGGTAAAAGTGCATGTTAGTCGATATTCATGCGCTGATGAATAGTTGATCGGATTTCATCACTACACATAAAATGCGTGGCCATTGGAGTTAGACCTTCCTGTCGCCATCTCTTTTTCTCCCGAACTGACCGCAGTATCCAGGCCGTCAGCCCTGATCGAGGTAACCATGCTCAATAAAAAAGCGTTTATCAGTCTTTTGATCACTAGTGCATTACTTGCCGCTTGTGATGAAAGAACCGCTGCGCCACCGATGCCCGCGCCACAGGTGACTGTGGTTACGCTGGAATCCGAGCCGGTTACGCTTACCAGAGAGCTACCTGGTCGCACTTCACCTTTCAAGGTGGCGGAAGTCCGTCCGCAGGTAAATGGCATCATAAAACAGCAATTGTTCCGTGAAGGTGGGCGTGTCGATGCAAATCAGCCACTTTATCAGCTGGATGACGCCATTTACCAAGCGGATGTGGATAGTGCGCGCGCTAAATTACAGGGTGCAAATGCGGCTATGAATATCGCCCGCCTCAAGGCTGAGCGTACCGCAGGCCTTGTTAAGAGTGGCGCTGTCAGCAAGCAGGAGAATGATGTTGCAGAGGCAGATTTGCAGGAAGCCCGCGCCTCTGTTGCTGCTGCCAGGGCTGAGTTACACAGAGCCGAGATCCAGCTGGACTACGCTCAGATTACCTCGCCGATTACTGGCCGTATTGGTAAATCCAGTGTTACCCAGGGCGCCTTGGTAGCGGCCAATCAGGCCGCAACTTTGGCCACTGTGCAACAGCTGGACCCCATCTATGTGGATGTTACCCAGTCCGCAGCAGAGCTGGTCAGCCTGCGTCGGGCCCTCCAGGCGGGTACATTGGCAGATGCCACAAACCTGCCAGTTAAGATTTTGCTGGAAGATGGCAGTGAGTTTGAACATCAAGGCAAGCTCGAGTTTGCCGAAGCCAGTGTCGATCCCTCTACCGGAAGTGTGTTGCTGCGAGTCGTTGTCCCCAATCCAGACAATATGCTGCTGCCAGGTATGTACGTGCGCGCGATAGTCGGTAGCGGTGTACGGGAAAATGCCATTCTGGTGCCTCAACAAGGTATTGCAAGGGACCCGAAAGGTAACACTTCGGCAATGGTGGTCAATGAAGAGAATATTGTTGCCCAACGCTCTGTTCGGGTCAGTCGCACAGTCGGTAACCGCTGGTTGGTAGAAGAGGGGCTGGAGCCCGGTGACCGTGTCATAGTGGCTGGATTGCAGAAAATTCGCCCCGGTGCGCCGGTGCAGCCTAGTGAACGTGAGGATAAAAAGGTACCTGCAGCAGCTGGTGACGACAACGCTGCTGCTGAGCAGGGTTCCTGAGGGTAGGGGTTATGGCGAGTTTTTTTATCAACCGGCCCATCTTTGCCTGGGTTCTGGCAATTATCACCATGCTGGCAGGTGCATTGTCCATCAGCAAGTTGGCGGTGGAGCGCTATCCGAATATCGCACCGCCCTCTATTAATATTGAGGCCAGTTATCCCGGCGCCTCCGCCAAAGTGGTGGAAGATTCGGTGACGCAGATTCTGGAGCGGAATATGAAAGGTCTCGATGGCCTTCTCTATATGTCTGCTGTCAGTCAATCTAACGGTGGTGTGTCTGTCTCCCTTACGTTTGAGAATGGTACCGACCCGGATACCGCACAGGTGCAAGTCCAAAACAAAGTACAGCTGGCAATGCCGCTGTTGCCCCAAGAGGTGCAGTTACAAGGGGTCAATGTCAGTAAGTCCCGTGGTGGCTTCTTGATGGTTGCAGGTTTTGTCTCCGAAGACGGCAGTATGAACCGCAACGACATTGCTGATTACATCAACTCAGCGATTGTGGACCCGGTTAGCCGGGTGCCAGGTGTCGGTAATGTGCAGGTGTTCGGCTCCAAATATGCAATGCGTATCTGGCTCGATCCCAACAAGCTGACTACTTACGATTTGACACCGAATGATGTAGCCGCGGCGGTACGGGCCCAAAATGCCCAGGTCACAGTGGGCAGCCTTGGTGGCGCACCGGCAGTGTCAGGGCAGCAACTCAATGCTTCTATTACCTCCCAGGAGCGCCTGCAAACCCCGCAACAGTTCCGGGAAATCGTGGTACGAGCCAATGATGATGGCTCCATACTGCGGCTTGGCGATGTCGCCCGCGTTGAGTTGGGGGCAGAGAATTATGAATTTATCTCCCGCTACAATCGCCAGCCGGCTACCGGTATCGCCATTAACCTGGCCACCGGTGCCAACGCACTGGACACCGCCGAAGGCGTGAAAGCGAAGCTCAAAGAACTGGAGCCTTTCTTCCCTCGGGGGCTTACCTCTGTCGTACCATTTGATACCACGCCCTTTGTCGAGGTCTCCATTAAAGGCGTGATCAGCACATTGATTGAAGCAATTGTGCTGGTCTTCCTGGTGATGTATCTGTTCCTGCAGAATTTCCGTGCAACCCTGATCCCTACAATCGCAGTACCGGTGGTGCTGTTGGGTACCTTTGCCGTACTCGCAGCACTGGGCTTCTCGGTCAATATGCTTACCATGTTCGCTATGGTATTGGCCATTGGCCTGCTAGTGGATGACGCCATTGTGGTGGTGGAAAACGTAGAACGGGTGATGCGCGAAGAGGGCTTATCGCCGAAGGAAGCCACTAAAAAATCCATGCATCAGATTACCCCGGCATTGATCGGAATCGGTGTCGTGCTGTCGGCGGTGTTTGTGCCAATGGCATTTATGGATGGCGCCACTGGCGTAATTTACCGGCAGTTCTCAGCAACCATTGTTGCTGCTATGGCCTTGTCCGTATTAGTGGCGATTATCCTGACCCCCGCACTATGTGCCACCTTGCTGAAACCACTTTCAAAAGGTGAAAGCCACGGTGAGAAAGGCTTCTTCGGTTGGTTCAATCGCAACTTTGAGCGCGGCAGTCGGCGCTACCAGGGCGGAGTGCAGGGCATCCTAAAACGTAGCGGCCGCTTTATGCTGTTGTTTGTGGCCCTCTCCGCTGTGATGGCCTTCTTATTCCTGCGTTTGCCCAGCTCCTTCCTGCCCGATGAAGATCAGGGCGTGCTCTTCTCTATGGTGCAGGCACCCGTGGGCGCGACCCAGGAACGCACCATGGAATCTATCCGTAAAGTAGAAGACCAATTCCTGGATAACGAGCAGGGCACCGTGAAGTCAGTATTTTCGGTGCAGGGCTTTAGCTTTGCCGGTAGCGGCCAGAATACCGGTATCGCCTTTGTGAATATGGAAGACTGGTCTGAGCGGGAAGAAGAGTCGCAAAGTGCTGGCGCAGTAGCCATGCGTGCTATGGGCGCGCTGATGCAAATTAAAGATGCCATGGCTTTTGCCTTTGCGCCGCCGCCTCTGCCAGAGTTGGGTTCTTCTGGTGGCTTTAACTTTTACTTAAAAGATAACGGCAACCTGGGACACGAAGCGCTGACCGCTGCCCGCAACCAATTCTTGGGGATGGCCGGGCAGAGCAAATTACTGTCTAACGTACGCCCCAACGGCCAGGAGGATACGCCGCAGTTTCGGGTGAAAATCGACAGCGCCAAGGCTGCGGCCCTCGGCTTGTCTATTGCCGATATTAACAGCGCGCTGAGTACCGCTTGGGGTGGCGCCTATATCGATGATTTTATCGATCGCGGCCGGGTCAAGCGGGTTTATATGCAGGCGGATGCGCCATATCGCATGGTGCCGGAAGACTTCCAGCTTTGGTCTGTGCGCAATGATAAAGGCGATATGGTACCTCTATCTTCCTTTGCCAGTTTTTCTTGGGAGTATGGTTCTCCCCGCTTGGAACGCTATAACGGTGTGCCCTCCATGCAGATCAATGGCCAGGCCGCAGCGGGGGTCAGTTCTGGTGAGGCCATGGCAGAAGTGGAGAGCTTGGTAGCGCAATTGCCGGCGGGGGTTGGCATTGAATGGAGCGGTCTTTCCTATCAGGAGCGCGCCGCCGGTGCACAAACACCACTGCTCTATACCCTGTCATTACTGATTGTATTTTTGTGCCTTGCGGCTCTTTATGAGAGCTGGACAGTACCGACCGCCGTATTGTTGATGGCACCGCTCGGTATTCTCGGAGCCGTGCTTGCCAACAGTTTGCGCGGCATGGAGAGGGATATCTACTTCCAGGTGGCTATGCTGACCACTGTCGGCTTGACCAGTAAGAACGCCATTCTGATTGTGGAGTTTGCCAAGCAAAATCTGGAAAACGGAATGGAGCTGGTGCAGGCGACCATGCGTGCAGTCCGTGATCGGCTGCGCCCAATTTTGATGACCTCTTTGGCTTTTGGCTTGGGGGTTCTTCCTCTGGCGATAGCCACTGGTGCAGGTTCCGGCGCACAACGGGCAATTGGAACCGGGGTACTGGGGGGAATGGTTGTGGGCACACTGCTGGGAATCTTCTTTATACCGCTGTTCTTTGTAGTGGTGCAGAGACTGTTTGGGCGCAAAGCTAGCAGTACTGATACTCGGCAGGATCAAGTTCTTGCCAGTAAAAAGACAGAAGCTGCGGAAGCTTTGTAAGTCTCAAGCCAGGGAAAAGCCAGGCCGCATTTCCCGGCCTGGCTTTTTTGTATTCGCTCTTTGATAGGGCACACCATAAATGTAAGTGAACTCAGTATTTCCCAGGCTGGCAGTAGCTTCGGCTATTTTCTTCGCCCCATGCCCTGCTTCCGAGAAATGTGTTCATTTCATAAAATGAACAGAGTAATCCTTGATACAAAAAAAGCGGGATTTTGATACTGAAGCCTTTTTGTATTTTAGAGGCAGGAGCAGGATGGAACACTGCAAGTACGACATTATTGGCGATATCCATGGTCACGCCGGCGCATTGATTGAGCTGCTCGATGTT
Source organism: Microbulbifer mixtoriginis (SeqCode) (assembly GCF_052466765.1). Lineage (NCBI taxonomy): Bacteria > Pseudomonadati > Pseudomonadota > Gammaproteobacteria > Cellvibrionales > Microbulbiferaceae > Microbulbifer > Microbulbifer mixtoriginis (SeqCode). Next base: position 113,062 of record NZ_CP174289.1, on the reverse strand, counting down.
CTGGGTTATCGGGAAACAAGCAGCGGTTATACGCACCCAGAACGCAAAGTTATCTTTCTTGGAGATTTTATCGATCGAGGAGAGCATCTGGTGGAGCATCGCAAGCTCCTAAAGATAGTCATGAGCATGGTAGAAAATGGTTATGCCAAAGCAATTATGGGCAATCACGAGTTTAACGCCCTGGCTTATCACACCAAAGTCAATGGCAAGCCCCTGCGCCCACATACCGATAAAAATACTAAACAGCACCAGGCTTTTTTGAATGAGTACCCGGATAACGATCCAGAAAAATCTCAGGTTTTGGATTTCTTCAGGTTATTGCCTCTGTGGCTTGATTTGGGCCCTTTGCGAGCGGTGCATGCTTGCTGGGATGAGGAGAAAGTCAATTTTTTAGCATCGAGAACCAATAGCGGCAGGTTAACGTCTGAGCTTTTGCTGCAAGCTAGCTCCCCGGGCAGTGATACCTTCAAAGCGGTGGAAACTTTGCTCAAAGGGTGTGAAATTGAACTGCCTCAAGGAGTGAGTTTTCTGGATAAGGATGGTAATCGCCGCTCTGCCGTTCGCGTTCAATGGTGGAACGCTTCTGCAAAAGCACTGGGTGAGATAGCGTTACCGCGTGGTGTTGATATCGGTTCCGCCGCTAGCTTGCCGGTTCCCTTCGATATTCCCCATTATCTCAAAACGGAAAAGCTTTGTTTTATCGGCCACTATTGGCTGAAAGGTGTACCCGCGCCTCTAACCGAGAATGTGGCATGTCTCGATTATTCCGTAGCGGGTAACGGCAAACTGGTTGCTTATCGTTTTGATGGTGAGCAGGTCTTGAGTGAAGACAAGTTTGTATTTGTGAAGTAGATACCGCCCGCTTGAGTTTCCATTACAGGTTTCTTATGGGTAGTGTTCTTTGCTGGCCTGCCTGTAAGCTCCATGCCGAGAATTACTGACATTGACACAATGAAAGGCCACTTGGCAGAAATTACGCTGTAAAAGCCAGGCTTGAGAATAGAGCCTGGCTTTTTTAATTCAGGAATATTCTTCGTTTAGGCAAGTTGAGCAATACGTTCATTTGCCGCGGTGGTGGCTTTCTCTTTTGCCTCTTCACCAGTAGCAAGCCCTTCGGAGTAAACAAACTCAACATCAGTGATGCCCACAAAACCGAGGAACTGCCGCAAAAATGTGCTCTGTGCATGGTTGTCACCGTAGTAGCCCCCCCGAGCAACAAAGATGATCGCTTTTTTATTTTTCAGTAACCCTTCTGGCCCATTTTCCGTGTAGCGGAAGGTGATGCCGGCTCGGGCGATATGGTCAAAATAGGTGTGCAGGGTAGAGGGGATTGTAAAGTTGTACATAGGTACGCCGAGGACCAAGGCATCTGCTGAAGAGATCTCTTCGATCAGTTTGTCTGAAAAATCAACAACCGCCTGCTGATCTGGAGTGCGTTGCTCAGCCGGGGTATTGAAGGCCTGGAAGCTATCCAAGGATAAATGCGGTACCGGATCTGCTGCCAGATCACGCTGCACAACTTCGCCCTCCGGATTATTCGCCTTCCAGCGCTCAATATACTTTGCCGCCAATTGGGAGGTCTGGCCACCGGCTTGAAACATGCTGGATTGGATATTGAGCAACTTTGTCATGACGGGTTCCTTATGAATCATTTAACTTGAGCACTATTGAATCATTGATTAATTAGATAAAAAATTAGAAAATTTTGCTGAAATCCATCTAAAAATCCGATACATGACTGATCAGTTAGCGAACCCGGCTTTAAGCCCAAAGATCACTCTGGAGCAATGGCGTTGTTTAGTTGCGGTTGTTGAAGGGGGAGGGTATGTACAGGCGTCGGAACTCCTACACAAGAGTCAGTCTTCCGTGAGCTATGCGGTACAAAAGCTGGAATCCATCCTCGATGTAAAGGCATTTACAATCACTGGCCGCAAAGCGGCACTTACGGCTGCTGGGCAAATGTTATATCGCCATGCCAAACAATTACTGGAAGATGCTTCGGCAATGGAAATGGCTGCCCGGCGTGCTTCTGTGGGTTGGGGGTCGCTGGTGTCAATTTCTGTGGAAGTGCTGTTTCCAACTTGGCTATTGCTAGATTGCCTGGAGGTATTTGGCCAAGAGAGCCCACATACCCGTGTAGAGGTTTACGAAGTGGTGATTAGCGGTGCCCTCGATGCCCTTACCGAGGGAAAGGTGGACTTTGCGATTGATCCGAGAATTCCTCCCGGTTTCAATGGCGAGTTACTGCCGGCACCGGCACGCATTATCCCAGTGGCCCACCCCAGTCACCCATTACATCAACTGGAACGCGAACTAACCCTGAAGGATCTGCGCAGTCATCGGCACCTGATCGTTAGAGATTCAAACCCCCAAAGCGATAGTGAAACCCTAACAGTTGAAGTTGCCAAGCGATGGACGCTGAGCAATATGGCAACGGTAATCGGGGCAACTTGTAGGGGCTATGGGTTTTCTTGGTTGCCGCAGGATAAGATTCTTGGGGAGCTGGCCGATGGAACACTCAAACCTCTCCCCTTAAAAGGAGGGCAAGAAAGGTGGCAGCCTCTGTATCTTATTTTTCCTAATCGCGATGACATATCGCCCGCAGCGAGTCGTTTGGCGGAGATAATCCGCCAACGACTTGAAAGCTTACATATTGGTACGTGATAAGGCGTTAGGCGCTGTCTTTTAGTTGCTTGGTTTTTTCAAACCAGAAAGCATAAAAATCTTCAGTTACCAGCTGCTCGATATTGGTTGCCTCTTCACGGGGACAAAATACGGTCGCGGTGATGACATCATGGCCAAGATCATTAGTGGTCACACTTACTTTTGCGTCAGGGCCAGAGAGCTCCACACCCATCCGATTCTCAATCAGCTTGCAGTAGCGCTCGGCAACTTCCCGAAAAGATTCGCAGTGCTCTTTCAGCCGTTCGGCAATAAACTTCTTAGCTTCAAAGGGGTTTATCTCACTGCGCTCACGGGTTATCGAGAAAGTGTGCTCGATATAACGGCGCATAAAATTCAGGTTCTTTACCGGCTGAGTAAAAAAAGCATTATTGGGAATATAGAGAGTGGTTCCGGTATAACCATTGCCGAGGCCATGGGGGTCAATCTCCAAAAGCGTGGTGCTTAACCAGTCACTATCAGTAACCTCGCCAAATTGGTCGCCCACCTTGATCCAATCGCCAACAGTAAAGGAGCGCATATTGGCTTGGTATAGGCCACCCACCAAGCACTGCACAGCCTCACGCAGAGCGAGGACAATCGCTACAGAAAAGGCGGCAATAGAGAGGGCGAAATCTCGTAATTCTGTCACCCAAACAGCAATTACACCGATGACCAAAAGCAGGTTGCCGATGTTATGTACGGTGTTGATCCTACGACGCTTATCGGCTTTTGCCCAGTTACTGCGAGCAATGGCAAGGGTCAGTAAGCCGCGGACTAAAAGAATGACGACAACTACACAGAGAGTAATAAAGAGTTTGCTGTGGAAAATCTGTTCCAGTAACTCGGGATTCATTCGGGGTGGTAGACCTCAGTTTATTTTGGTTGTTTCTTGGGTTGTAGCCTTATAAGCCCCTCTGTTTAGGTAGGTGCATTGAGAGCACTGGGCCAGTTGAAGGCGACATCAGTGGGCTGTAATAAGAAGGAAGGTGCGCAATGTATCTTTAGGTGGCCCATTTTGTAAATGGGCAGAGTAAATTACAGCCTTGATTGGCTATTTCACCCCATTACTGTCTGCTCTGAACGTTGTTATCGGTAATCGGGATTGGAGAAGTCGGGCTTGCAGCCTGCATCCCAAGCAGAGCGCCGGTTCCCATGGGCGGGTATACCCCCCGCATCTTTTATCATTCGGGCCATATGCATTAGGTTCCAGGTCATGAAGGAGGTATTCCGGTTGGTAAAATCATTTTGTGGACCGCCAGAACCGGGGTCGAGGTAAGAGGGGCCTGGACCGGCTTCGCCAACCCAGGCGGCATCTGCTTGTGGTGGAATGACATAACCCAGGTGTTGCAGGGAATAAAGGATATTCATTGCACAGTGTTTAGCGCCATCTTCGTTACCTGTTATCAGGCAGCCGCCGACTTTTCCATAATAGGCATACTGCCCCTGATCATTAAGGTTTGACGAGTTGGCGTAGAGGCGCTCTATGGCTTGTGTGCAGATAGAGGATTTTTCACCGAGCCATATAGGAGTTGTGATGACGAGAATATCTGCCTCGTTAACCTGGTGATAAATTTTTGGCCAGTCATCGTTTTCCCAACCGTGCTCGGTCATATCTGGATAGACACCGAAGGCAATATCTTGGTCAACGGGCCTGAGCAGGCTTACCGATATGCCATTTCTTTCCATAATCTCTCGTGAAATACGAATTAGTCCGTCGGTATGGGAAAGTTCTGGCGTTGGCTTGAGGGTACAGTTTAGGAACAGTGCTTTCAGATCTGAGAAATCCCAGTGGCTGGATTCGCACTCTTTGATTTGTTGATTGTTGAGAGGCATCTCAGAGCTCCTTTTGCATCAACTATTGAGCAAGTGTCGAGATTTGCATACAGGTATAGCAGCCAGGGAGCTATTAAAGCTGTCGGTTGGTTCCAACAACCAATGGCTAAAGGCATGAGATTAGCGCGACTGCTGTTCTCGCTGCCATAGATCCCAGTGGTGAACTTCAACGATTGATAATGAGAGCGAAATGGGTAGGGAGCTACAGGCCTGCTAGCTGAAATTTGAATTGGCGCTTCTCTTCCACTAAAAGTCTGAAAATTTTAGGAGGTACCTGGGTTAATCCGCTACTTTATTTACTTAAAGTTCACAAGCGACTTACCGAGGTGCACCATGAAGGCGAATCTACCTCTGACTTATAGGTTCCTACCGGCCGTTTTCATTCTGACAGCTCTTTACTCTGCTCCATTGAGTGCAAATCCTGACATGAAAAATACTTTAGATGGCACTTGGTGTGCTGTCGATGGGGAGTCGTTTATTTTATATGAAAGCCAAAAAGACGCTTTGGATGTAGGTAAGGATATTTATTGTCGAACTTTCAAAGTCCTTAAGAAAACTAAAACCGGTGGGGGTGGCCGCTTCATTGACAGCTTCAAGAAGCCTGCTGACTTTAAGCATAAATTGGGCGGTCACGAAGAGACAAAAAATGGAGCGACTACCAGTAAGGATGTCGGTATCTTTGTCTTTTCGAACTCCGGTGATACCACTCGTATAGTGACTGTCGACGTTTCAGATGAAAGCGTGGGCAACTTTACTCTCGACAGTAGCGGAATAATGCAGGGGTTTACCGAGGAGGTGACTTCTGATGCTCAAGTTCACGAAGCGCATGTGGGAATTTTGACTTTCAAGAGGGCTCCAGGCCCTATACCAGCAGCAGCAAAATTTGATCAGGAGTGGGAGACCGTCTTCCAGGCGACACATAAGAAGCAATAAGTGTTGGCCCTCCCAGCAAAAGGAAATAGCCGCGTCTTTCGAAAAAGAGCGAAAGACGCAAAGAAACAATTTAGCAAAGGGAGGGTTGCGGCTTAGAGAAGCTCTGCCATTTTCTTTATTAGGATGGCCGAGGCGTTCTCACTAAACTGCTGCCCCTCTTCAATATACTCCCACACGGTGGCGTCGCTCTTCCAGCCACCTTGCTTCTTGATAAGCTCAAAGCCAATCTTTTCACGAGCCGCAGAGGTCGATAAGCCACGGCGAAAGCTGTGGCTGCTTAACTCGTCAACAAAATCAAATCCGCAGGAGGCACCCAAGTTTTTTAGTAAGTCATTAATTGCTGCTGGGTTTAGCTGCCTGCTTTGCACCGTATCCCACCGATTCACCGCTCGAAATACGGGCCCACTTTCAATGCCGCTGACCTTGAGCCAGGTTTTCAGAGCTCTTGCAGGGCAAGCCTCAGGAGCACCAAAGGGCAGGGCGCGCATCATTCCTTCGCCACTTTGGTCTGTTTTTGACTTAGGAAGCCTTACGATCACGCCTTCCTCCTCCCATACCAAGTTTTCCACCTGAATAGCCACTAGCTCACTGCGACGAAAGGCACCAAAGAACCCTACCAGGATAAGAGCCAGATCACGTGCGTTCTTCCTCGTCTGGGATTGAGTGCGTAAATATCGGGTCATGCTAGCAATGTGCTGCAGGCTGAGCGCTTTTGATTTCTCTTTAGGTTTGCCGTGAGTGCGACGGACACCACGCATGGTTTTCTGAACCAATGGATCTGTGATGGGGTTTAGCATTCCCTGGTATTGATGCCATTGCCCGATTGCGGTGAGGTGAAGGTCTAGAGTACGAGGATTAAGCTCCTCAGCACGGCCGAGGACATAGCGCACCAGAGTGCCGCCATCTGTGGGTAGCCGACCTCCCCATTTTTCAAACTGACGAATTGCCGAGCGATAAGCCCTGCGGGTGTTATCGGATGTGGCGGCACTCAGGTATTTCTGAATGTCCTCATCGGTCAACAATTCACCAGTGCCCCCGAGTGTACTGGGAGTGTTCTTTTCGAGGTGCTTTCTGGCGGCAAGAGATTTGTGATTTTTCATGATGCTCGAACTGCTGGGAAACCTCCTGTTTGTACTGGAGGTACGTTATTAGGGGAATCTTACAGAAATATAACCTGCGATAATAGTCATTATCGAAGGTTATACGGTGGCATTTTTCAGGCATGAAAAAATATAAAATAATGTAATATTACGTATTATGTAATTTGTAACGAAATAATCTAAGGTGAAGCTTATGGCACGCACTGGGGTCACGTATCTGGATATTGTTCAGGCCGCCAAGGTCATCAAGGCCCGTGGAGAAGAGCCCACCGTTGATCGAGTGAGGGCCCAGTTGGGAACCGGCAGCAAAAGCACTATTGCCCCTCTGCTTAGAAGATGGCGCAGTGAATCTGCGAGCAATACGGATAGTAGTGGGCTTCCGCGAGACCTGGTGGATGCACTGAAAGGCCTACACCAAAGGATCCAGGAAGCGGCAAGCAAGCAGGTAGAGGAGCTTCAGCAGGAGTTCCTCGTGCAGGAAAAAGAGATAACTTCACAGTTAGAGGAGTTGAGAGCCACTAGTAACCAGCAGGCCGCCAGTATTCGTGATCTTGAGCACAGGCTTTCGTCGACCGAGGCGGAAAAGCGTAGATTCAAGCAGTCCTTACAAGAGACCCAGTCTGCCCTGGAAAAAAGTGAGTACCAGAAGCAGGAAGCTTTGCAGCGTATTGCGGAGCAAAAAGAGATGATTGAGGAAATAAAGCAGGAAAATAGGGATGTCCGCGAACACTTTGAGCACTTTCAACAGCGTACTGCCAATGACCGGCAATATGAGAGAGACCAGTATCGCTCAGCTGCGGAGCAACTGAAGGGGCAGATCGCAGTACTTACTGAACAGCTGACCCTCTCAGAGCGTAGATTCAACGAGCAGGAGTTGCTTTACAAGCAGGGACAGGCGCTGATTGCTGAAATCAATCGAGAGAAGCAGCAGCTTAGCGAACAGGTTGGGGTGGCTAGTACAGAGGCTGCAAACCTAAGGGAGCAGGCAAAAGAGCAGGCGTGTGAGCTGAAAGACAGGCAGGCAGAGGTGGCTAGCTTGCGCGAGCAAATCTCTAAGCTGCAAAGTGAAGGCTCTTCGGCTCAGAAGGAAGTGCAACTACAACAGAGCGCCCTAAACAGATTAGGGCTGGAGCTTACCACTACAAAAGATCGCCTCGAACAACTCGCCGATGAGAACCGCACCCTTATCCAGCAGAAAGCGGTGATTCAGGGGCAGTTTTCTCAGCTGGAGAACTCCCTAAAACCCTAGATAAGTCTTGGGCTGGCTATACTTCTAGATGAAGCTCTAATTGAGCGACTCAGGGCAAGTAGTTACCCTTTCTCTGAATTCCAGCCCTTACTTTGAATCTGTTAGGCCGCAAATGGCAGTTTGCGGCAGTGTGTCCAGGCAGTCTCGCCCCAAGCTGTCTCTAAAAATGAACTTATCGCCTTGGCTGACTAATTCACAGGCAGCTAAACTTGCTAGCAAGCCACTCAGTTTGCCTCTACCCAAAACAAACGGATTCAGCCCCACATTTTAACTCCAGGCTGACAAGCACGTTTCTTTTAATTGGCCTGATCAGTTCTTTGAGTATCCTGGAGAGAAGTATTGGCAGGAAACTTTCAGCGGATCATCGATAAGCCAACTTTCTTTGGGGCGCTTGGCTTGCTTCTCATGGTTACCCTTCCGCTCATTATTTATCCAAAACTGGGTGCGGAGTGGATTCTGAACGCGAAGAACTTTGTAACGGATGACTTGGGTGTTTTTTATCTGTTGCTGGGAGTTGGTGCATTACTGTTTATGACCTACATCATTTTTAGTGATATCGGTCAAATCAAACTTGGAAAACCTGAAGAAGAGCCAGAATTTAGCACCTTGTCCTGGGCCTCCATGCTTTTTTGTACAGGCATTGGGGCATCTATCTTGTACTGGTCAATGGTGGAGTGGATCTATTATTACCAAACGCCGCCATTTGAATTAAAAGGGCTTACTCCGGAGGCTGCCCGCTGGGCAATCGCTTTTGGTATATTCCATTGGGGTCCTATTGCCTGGTCGATTTACCTGATTCCGGCTCTACCAATTGCTTACTTTTACTATGTAAGGCACCGCAATGTCTTAAAAGTAAGTGAGGCGCTTATGCCTGTTTTAGGTGAGCAGCGGGCAAAAGGGTCTATTGGCAAGTTGATAGATGTTTGTTTTGTTTTTGGTATGTTAGGTGGTGGGGCAACGACATTAGGAATTGCTGCGCCCTTGATTTCTGAGGGTGCACATGAACTATTGGGTGCGCCTACAGGACTGACTACACAAATTTTTATTCTGATGCTCTGCACTGCAATATTTGGCTGCAGTGTGTATGCCGGGCTTAAAAGGGGAATTAAGACTTTATCAAACCTGAATATGTGGCTTGCGATGTTTTTATTGGCTTTCGTCCTTATTGCTGGCCCTACTTTATTTATGCTTAATGCGGGATTGGATTCTTTGGGGAAAATGCTTAACAGTATTCTTCATATGGCCACATGGACAGAGCCCTTTGGTCGATTCAGAGAATTCCCTCAAACCTACGTCTCTCAAGACTGGACCATCTTCTATTGGGCTTGGTGGTTGGTGTTCGCCCCAAGTGTTGGATTGTTTATTGCTCGCATATCACGCGGGAGAACCATAAAAGCTATGGTTGTTGGTGCAATATTTTATGGCACCCTGGGCTGCTTCTTGTTTTTCCTAACCCTGGGAAACTATGGGGTTTACCTGCAGTTCTCAGGTGAGCTGAATGTGGTACAGCTCCTCAACCAACAGGGGGGTACTGCAACTATATTCGCCATCTTGCAAACACTTCCTATGAGTAATTTGGTCATTATTGTTTTCACTTTACTCGCGATAATTTTCACAGCCACTACATTTGATTCTATATCCTATATACTCGCTGCCGTTGTTCAAAAGGAAGTGAATGATGAGCCTGCTCGCTGGAATCGCTTGTTTTGGGCATTTGCATTATCCGTGATGCCTATTACGCTTCTCTTTTTGGGTGGGCTGGAGGCCCTACAAACAGCAAGTATTGTCGGTGGTGTTCCGTTGCTACTTGTTGCAATAATGCTTTGCGTATCGATTGTAAAGGCAGCTCATTACGATTTACGCCACCAGCCGAGCTACGAGGAAAAGGAAATCTATATCAAGCACCCGCCAGAAGATACCCCCTGGAGTGAAGAGGGTGACTGGGGGGCAGCTTGTAGCTCTGTAAAGAAAGATAGCAGCAAAGAAGCTTCCAGAAAAAAGGATCCTTAAAGGCTTATATACCCTCAGTCTTAGGGGCAATTCAGTGAGAAGGGTATATGAGCCCACTATAAAATACCTATGAGTGCGCATATAGGCTTTACACTTAAACTCCAGAGCCTGCATACATTCTGATCTATTTGGGAATGATGTGTAGTCAGGATGTACTCATAAAGAGGTTATAAAAGCTGTAGGCTACAGAGCTTAGTGTCTTATATCTTATCTTCTAAGCCCTTGTTTCATGGCCAGATTGTTTTGCTTTTGAACACTAAGAACAGCCTGTTATTGAAATTAATGGCCTTCCTGTTAAAATTGCAGACCAAATAATAATGATATCTAATCAATCGTATTCCGTCTCTATAAAAGTTATTCCACTCTACTATCTGTCTTCATTTCCTTTCGGAGATCGAACCCACTTTTATTTTGTCGGCTTTGTACACTGCTCGGAGAAGTGCATTGACTAAGAATTTTAGAGAAATTATCGACAAGCCAACATTCTTCGGATCACTTGCACTACTTTTGCTAGTTACAGTTCCTCTGATTGTTTTCCCTGAAGTCGGATCAGTATGGGTTAAAGTCGCAAAGGATTTTGTTACCGACCAGCTCGGCGTCTTTTATCTATTACTGGGGGTAGGGGCCATCCTCTTTATGGTTTATATCGTATTTAGCGATATAGGCCAGATAAAGCTCGGCAACTCTGAAGAAGATCCAGAGTTTTCTACAGTGTCCTGGGCATCCATGTTGTTTTGCTCTGGTATTGGAGCTTCAATCCTCTACTGGTCGATGGTGGAATGGATTTACTACTATCAAACTCCACCCTTCCAAATTGAGGGGGGAACACCTGAGGCTGCGCGCTGGGCCGTTGCCTATGGCATTTTTCACTGGGGGCCATTAGCTTGGGCGATTTACCTGATTCCCGCTCTGCCGATTGCTTATTTTTACTATGTCAGAAACCACAGTGTGCTGAAGATTAGTGAAGCGCTAATGCCCGTGCTAGGTGAAGAACGCGCGAAGGGTGGTATTGGCAAGTTAATTGATGTGCTATTTATCTTTGGCATGCTGGGAGGAGGGGCTACTACATTGGGGATTGCCGCTCCACTGATTACTGAAGGCGCACATGAGCTACTGGGAGTACCAAGAGACTTGGGTACACAGGTTATTGTGCTTATGATCTGTACACTTATTTTTGGTTACAGTGCTTTTGTGGGCCTAAAGAACGGTATTCGAGCCCTCTCCAACATTAATATGTGGCTTTCAGTATTATTGCTGGTATTCGTGTTTCTTGTTGGTCCCACCCTGTTTATGTTGAATACTGGCCTGGATGCTTTGGGCAGGGTGCTTGACAACATCTTCCATATGGCTTCCTGGACTGAGCCTTTCGCACAATTTGAACAGTTTCCTGATACTCATTTTCCTCAAGATTGGACCATATTCTACTGGGCATGGTGGCTGGTTTTCGCACCAAGTGTAGGCTTATTCATTGCCAGGATATCCCGAGGCCGCACCATAAAGGCAATGGTAGTCGGCTCGATTTTCTTTGGCACTCTCGGCTGTTTCTTGTTCTTTATGGTTCTGGGGAACTATGGGGTCTACTTACAGTTTTCAGGTGAATTGGATGTGGTGCAGGTATTGAACCAGCAGGGAGCAACTGCAGCAATATTTGCCGTTTTACAGACTCTGCCAGCGAGTAAGTTCGTAATATTGGTTTATACCATTCTTGCACTGATCTTCACGGCCACTACCTTTGATTCTATTTCCTATATTCTTGCCGCAGTAGTACAGAAAGAAGTAGATGAGGAACCAGTGCGCTGGAATCGGGTCTTTTGGGCATTTGCCCTGTCCATTATGCCCGTAACACTGATGTTTCTTGGTGGGCTGGATACCTTACAAACAGCCAGTGTTATTGGAGGTGTCCCACTTCTGATTGTTGCGCTTCTGTTATGCATCTCAATCGTTAAAGCGGCTCACTATGATTTACGCTACCAGCCCAGTTACGAAGAAAAAGAAATTTACATTGAAGACTTCCCTAAGGATGACCCCTGGAGTAAAGATGGGGATTGGGAGTTACCGGCTTCTTCCCCCCATGGGGTATCTCATGACGACAAACCACATATCGAAGGGGACCCAGGTAGTCATCCGTCTCGTTTATAAACGATAACAAACGGCTGAAACCTATGGGAGGTTTAGGCTAAGAGTATAGACAGCGGGAGCAGAAGGGTACTATATATTACTGGTGCCCTTTACTTTATCTTGGCGCGGTTCAAAAGCTGCACTTACCTTGTCTACACAATACTTTCTAAGGAAGTTAACATCGCTAATACTGTTCCCATGCTCAAAGCACTGCCTCAATTGACTCGTGTAATTTTCAAACAGTAGCCTTGCCTTCTCAATAGGTAGAGCTACTAGATGTTCGATAAACTGGCGAGATCCCACCTGGAAGTGCATGTAATCAATAGGCACATCCCAATCTCCGCCCCAAACGGCAAAACCATACATAGCAAATAGAGATGTTACATCTTCAGACATCCCGGCACGCACTGGTTTTCCTGCTCGATACTTTGCTCGATTTAAGTAACCTTCCTTCGTGTTTTTTGGTATCAAGATTGGTTTAGAGGATTTATCAATATAAAGATAAGGGTTCTGCACTGGATTAATATCAATCGCAACCCCATAAGCATGTTCAGACCATTTGATGCCATCGGTAATGGGTCGAGAATCAAATGCCAGAGAATTGTTCATATCCTCTGTTTTTCGCTCCTTTTTACTGAAGTATTCTATTGGGATAGCAGACTTAATAGGGAACTGCCGTTGATAGAGTTCTCCAAATAGAGCGAGAACATTATCGGCAACAACATCAAGAACTATAATCGCTCCTTTTTGTCTATTTGTATCATTTTTATTTTTTAAATCATGCTCACTGTTCAGTGCGCCAGCAATATCTGAATCCTCCAGTAGAGGATAAAAATCAAAAACTACTTTTTTTAATCTTTCGCAACCAACCGGGGATTCCTTTGTTATTATTTTTCGATACATCATTAATTCGCACTCGCTCTGAGATACATTAAATATGCCTGTTTCAGCCCCTGGTTGAAAATCTTGCTCCGTGATATCTCTCAAAGAGTCTTTGCCACAGGCAATTAGGCCAAAGAGAATCAAAACAAAAATTATGTAGTGGGACATGTTTAACTAACCTCAGCACCAATAGCATGTCGTTTCCGACGCCCGTTCTTTACGATCATTACATGTATAAGTTCAGATATACTGGATTGTGGCTGATTTTTAAAAATATATCCGTACAGGGAGATATGTGCCGTTCTAGTGGATGATTGACGCCCAATTGGTTATTAGAAGTGTCGTTCTCATTATTGGCGTAATTTAACCACACCCAAAACCTAAGTTGTTGCTCTTCGGAATGGAGATAGTCGTTGAGTAAGGGGTCAAGAGAGCTGATTGATAAGCCCACTTTTTTTGGGGCAATCTTATTGTTACTGATAACGACAGTGCCGTTGATCTTGTTTCCAGATTTGGGCTCACTGTGGATTTTGGCGGCAAAGGAGTTTGTAACAGAACGTTTTGGTATTCTCTACCTTTTACTGGGAATAGGGTCGATTCTTTTTATGGCTTATATCGCTTTTAGTGATATAGGCCGCATCAAGCTTGGAAGTAAGAAGGAATCCCCTGAGTTCTCGACAGTTTCTTGGGTTGCCATGTTGCTAAGCTGTGGCATCGGCGCCTCCATTCTGTATTGGTCAATGGTTGAATGGGTTTACTATTATCAGCAACCGCCATTTCAGGTTGAAGCAAATACACCGGAAGCGGCCCGCTGGGCAGTCGCCTATGGCATATTCCACTGGGGTCCCCTGGCTTGGTCCATCTACCTAATCCCGGCGCTGCCAATCGCTTACTTTTACTATGTGCGCAGAAGTAGGGTATTAAAATTTAGCCAGGCTCTTGTCCCGGTGCTGGGTGAGCGCAGGGCCAGGGGTGCCACTGGAAAGCTTATTGATATCTCTTTGGTGTTCGGTATGTTGGGTGGCGTTGCTACCCGGTTGGGTATAGCTGCACCCTTAATCACCCAGGGGTTTCATGAGTTGTTAGGGTTACCTATTAGACTTGAGACACAAATAGCTGTACTTATACTCTGCGCTCTATTGTTTGGTTACAGTGCTTTTGTTGGTTTAAGGCGTGGGATCAAAACCTTTTCCAACTTTACTATGTGGCTTGCCCTATTATTATTGCTCTTTGTTCTTATTGCAGGGCCAACTCTATTTATACTCAATAATGGGCTGGAGACATTAGGACGGATGTTACACAGCTTCCTGCGAATGGCTACCTGGACTGAATCCTTCTCTTATTTTGAGCAACTTTCCTACTTTCGCTTTCCTCAACAGTGGACCGTTTTCTATTGGGCTTGGTGGTTAGTCTTCGCACCAAGCGTTGGCCTTTTTATCGCCCATATCTCTCGGGGGCGGACAATAAAAGAGATGATCATTGGTTCTATATTTTTTGGGACCCTCGGTTGTTTTCTTTTCTATATGGTGCTTGGCAACTATGGGGTATACCTACAGTTTTCTGGGAAGCTTGATCTGGTGCAGCTCCTAAACAACCAGGGAGCCAATGCCACTATTTTCGCCATACTGAAAACTTTGCCAGCAGGCCAGTGGGTTGTACTGGTGTATACATTGATTGCACTGGTTTTTACTGCCATTACCTTTGATTCCATTTCCCATATCCTCGCCTCAGTTGTGCAAAAGGAGGTTGATACAGAGCCTCTTCGCTGGAACCGAATTTTTTGGGCATTTGCCTTGGCATTACTGCCGGTTGCCTTAATGATACTGGGTGGATTCGAAGCGTTATTGGCGGCGAGCATTATTGCAGGCATCCCTCTATTATTAGTTGCTCTATTACTTTGCCTCTCAATCGTTAAAGTTGCACGGCATGACTTGGGCTCCCACCCAACTCTAATTGAAAAGGAAATAGTTCTTGAAAAGCTATCTGCAAAGGGGCCATGGAGCCAAGAAGAGGCGGGCGAGCAAGATGGAGCCACTTTAGGGGGTTCTGGAAACGCTAAACAGGGAAGTGCGGGGGAGAGGTCTTAGGATTTTAAGAGTGAGAATACCGGGGCACAGGCCCCGGTATAAACTTCTAGCCTTACAGGCTGAAAGTGCGAGCGACAGAGAAGACGATACGCTCGTCAGCCGTGTCCCAATCCAGATTGGTATTCTCGGCGGCAATATTGAAATCAAAACCGTTTAGAGAAGTCATGTATTCTACACGGTAGTGGTTGTAGGATTTTTTATTATTGCCCCAACTCCAGTTGTCCAAATTTGTAGAGGTAGAGCGGTCCACACTGAAACGAACGTTATGCCCCTCTGCAAATTCAAAAGTGTGAGCCAGCATCATAATGTAGTGGCTGCCGCCCAGACCAAAGTAGTCCCAGCTGTACCAGCCATTCACTTCGGACTCGCCCAGGTTGGAGCTATAACCCAGCTTGGTATAGGCTTCTGGGTAGTCATAGTTTCTAGAGACATCCTTATCACCATGATAGGTGTAGTAAGCAATACCAGTATCCAGACTTACCTTGTCATTAAGTTGTAAGAATTTGCCAGCGTAGAAATCTAGCTCGAGATTGACGTCATCACCTACAAAATCCACATTGGAAGCCCAGGAGCCAATGTACCAACCATTATCGAAGCCGTAGTCCAGGCTTGCCTGCAGGGCTGGGTCGCTTTTGGTCTGGCTAACACCATTAAAGGTGTAGTCGGTGGTCAGATTTACAGTAGAAGACAGCTCTGCTTGGGATTGCTGAGCAAGTACCAGCAGGGAAGCACAAGTGAGTGCAGAAAGTTTCAACGTCGATTTCATTGTTAAATTACCGCTTATTTATATTTTGTAGCCCCCACCAAAGAGGGTGGGGGATTTCAACAGTTAGCTCGCCAGTTCGATCTTGTTAAAGTCGATTTTGTTTTCTTTAGGCGAGGAGTCGATAGCTGCTACCGCTCTGAAGCGCTTCACCAGGATGTAACCCAGGCAGCAGAAGAAGATGCCAATCACCAGAGCGCCGATCCACTGGATTTGCAGGAAGTCCAGCTTGAACAACAGGGTGAGCAGGCTCATTGCAGCCAGGTTCAGCACGAAGTACTTCCACTTGCCCAGGCGCGCAACGGTCATGCCCAGATTGTCGGTGTACAGGCGAATCAGGGAATCCAGCGAGTTGATCACGAAGGTAATACCCACAATCACCATAGCCAGGTTGTAGAAGCCACTGGTATCCAGGCCTTGGCTGGAGTAGTAGTAGAGCACGGTGAACCAGAGTGCGATGGGGATGGATGGGAAAATCAGCATCGCCGCCAGCACTTGGTAAGTGCGTAGGCCGCCCACAAAGCGGGAGGTAAACTGGCCGATCATAATGCTCCAGGCAAACCACCAGAACAGGTAAAACTCGTGGTAATCATTTAACGGCAGCACGAACTGGTGGATGTTGCCAAAGTAACCGCCGAGCATCGCAAAAGTGGAGGCGAAGTCGCCAACGCTACCGTTTTCACCGGTAAAGGCGCCTACCCACATGACCGCGATCAAGCCAATAAACATCCAGGTAGTTGCCAGGCTGAGGAAGCGCACATAGCGCAGGCTGGTAGATGAGTAGACCGCTGCGGCGATCACTGCAAATACGATCAGGTAGAAGGTGCCCACAATGGTTTCACCATCACCAACTTGCGGCAGATACCAGGGCAAGTTGCTAAGCAGCAAGTAAGCGGTAAAGGCGCAGGTTCCGATAATCACCACATTGTTGATCAGTTTTACTGGTCCCAACTCAAAGAACTTAACTTTGGGTTCGATAATGCAGAAGTAAAAACAGGTGAGGAAGTAGAAGCCCCAGATCAGGAAGGCCCAAAAACCAAACTCAATCGCGAGTGGGTTGGTGAAACCATATTCTGGGCTATTGGCCAAGTCTGCGTAGCCACCGAACTCGGTGAGAGGGAACATGATCAGGCCTACATCGAGGCCGGAGGTGAAAAGGATCGCTATAAAAGTGAAGGTTTTGACCGGGGTTACCCCGACCATCTTCACATTTCCCCATTTAATCAGCGAGAAAATTATTGCCGTGAAGGTAAATAATAATCCCGCGGAAAGCCAAGCTGTCATGCTGAGTCTCCAGCTAGTTATTGGTATGCCGGCGCCCCCAGAGGGCATTGCTGTGCGAGATTTGAATATCCCCGTCGCGTTTGAAGGGGGCAGTCAAATCTCTGCCAGAGCGCCGACGTAAATTCAGCTCACTGAGCGCGCAGGGCGGCCAGGTCGCTGAGTGCTGGTAGCCTTGGTCGCTACCGGTGCCTCGGAGGGCGCCAATACGGGGCGCCCTAAAATCAGGTCAGCAGCCCGCTCCGCCACCATAATGGTGGGCGCATTCAGATTGCCGTTGGGAATGGTTGGAAAGATGGAGGAATCTACAACTCTCAAGCCCTGTAAACCGTGTACACGGGTTTCCGGGTCTACCACTGCCATTGCATCAGTGCCCATCTTGCAGGAGCAGGATGGGTGGTAAGCACTCTCGACGGATTCCCGTACGAAAGCGTCAATTTGTTCATCAGTCTGAATATCGGTGCCGGGCTGGATTTCATCGCCTCGGTATTCGTCGAAAGCCGGCTGATTGATAATCTCGCGAGTCAGTCGCACACAAGCGCGGAAACCCTCGATATCTTCTTTCTCCTGTAAATAATTAAACAGGATGGAAGGGGATTGCTTAGGATCACTGCTCACCACTTTGACCCTACCGCGACTCTTGGGCTTGTTGTGCCCGATATGCACCTGGAAGCCGTGGCCATCGAAAGCTTCGCGGCCGTCATAGCGCATGGCTGCTGGCAGGAAGTGATATTGCAGGTCCGGCCACTCCACGTTTTCTTTGGAGCGAATAAAACCGCAGGACTCGAAATGGTTGGTGGCTCCGAGGCCATCCTTCTTCAGTATCCAACGAGCGCCGATCAGGAATTTATTCCAGGGGTCGAGCTTGCCATTCAGGGAAATCGGCTGGTTACAGCGGAACTGGAAATAGAATTCCAGGTGGTCCTGCAAGTTTTGGCCGACGCCGGGGAGTTCGTGTTGGAGTTCGATACCGGCTTCTGCCAGTGTGTCGGGATCTCCGATTCCGGAGAGCTGAAGAAGGTGAGGGGAGCCGATGGGACCTGCGCTGAGGATGACGTCCTGTTGCGCCTTGAATTCCAGGATCTTTCCCTTGCGTTCAAGTTTGATTCCGACCGCCCGTTTATCTTCCAGAATCACCTTATGCACAGTGGCGTGGGTCAATACCGTCAAATTGGAGCGCTGCATGGCTGGCTTCAGGTAGGCGTTGGCAGTAGACCAGCGCTTTCCATCTTTTACCGTCATATGCATGGGGCCAAAGCCCTCTTGCTGCTCACCATTGTAATCTGCGGTGTAGTCGTAGCCAGCTTCTTTACCGGCTTCGATAAAGGCTCCATAAAGGGGGTTGGCCATTTCGTTGCCGTTATTGACCCCTAGTGGACCTTCGTCGCCACGGTAATCGTCACCGCCAAAAGCCCAGGTCTCAGAGCGCTTGAAGTAGGGCAGACAGTGGGCATAGTCCCAGCCTTCGGCGCCGTGCTGTGCCCACTCATCAAAGTCTTTGGCGTGCCCGCGTACGTAAACCATCCCGTTAATCGAGGAAGAGCCACCGAGCACCTTGCCTCTGGGGCAATGCATGCTGCGGTTGTCCAGGTACGGCTCTGGCTCAGTCATAAACTGCCAGGCGTACTTGTCGGTATTCATGGGAATAGATAGTGCGGTGGGCATCTGGATAAAGATGCTGCGATCGCTGCCCCCGGTCTCTACCAGGAGGACTTTTTTATCTTCCTGGGCAGACAGGCGGTTGGCCAGAACGCAACCGGCAGAGCCGGCGCCGACAATGATGTAGTCAAACTCACTCATACAGGGTACCGCTTAAAATGGACTTTCCAGTGGTGCCAGGCCCACATACACCGCTTTTAGCTGGGTATAGTGGTTCAGGGTCGCAAGTCCATTTTCGCGTCCGATTCCGGATAACTTGTATCCGCCTACCGGCATTTCTGCCGGGGAAGCGCCGTAGGCATTAATCCAGCAGATACCCGCTTGCATCTGGTGGATAACACGGTGGGCGCGAGTGATATCACGGGTAAATACGCCGGCGGCGAGGCCCAATCGGGTATCGTTAGCGCGGCGGATCACTTCGTCTTCATCATCAAAGACCAGTACCGACATTACCGGGCCGAAGATCTCTTCGCGGCAGATGGTCATATCGTCATGACAGTCGGTGAATACGGTGGGAGCAACGAAGTAACCGTTAGGTGAATTCTCCGGGGAGAGGGTGTGGCCGCCGCAGAACAAGGTCGCGCCTTCCTCTTTACCCTTGCTGATGTAGTCCATCACCAGTTGCTGGTGCTTGGCAGAAATCAGCGCGCCGAAGTTGGTGTCCGGATTCATCGGATCACCGGCAATAATATTTTGCTCAACACGCTGTTTCAGGCGAGCGAGGAACTGATCATGAATGCTGCGGTGTACAAATACCCGGGTGCCGTTGGTGCAGATTTCGCCCTGGGTGTAGAAGTTGCCCAGCATGGCAGCAGAAACGGCTTGCTCCAGGTCGGCATCATCAAAGATCACCAGCGGGGACTTGCCTCCCAGCTCCATGGTGACTTCTTTCAGGTTGGAAGCCGCTGCGGCCATCACTTTCTTGCCGGTACCCACTTCGCCGGTAAAGGAAACCTTGGCGATATCCGGGTGGTTAGTCAGCCAGGCACCCACGGTGCCATCGCCCTGGATTACGTTGAAAACACCCGGGGGCATGCCCGCTTCAATAAAGATTTCAGCCAACTTCAGAGCGCCTTGGGGGGTCTCTTCGGAAGGTTTGAAGATCATGGCGTTACCGCAGGCCAGGGCCGGGGCGGCTTTCCAGCAAGCGATTTGTAAGGGGTAGTTCCAGGCACCGATTCCGGCGCAGATGCCCAGGGGCTCGCGGCGGGTGTAGTAGAAGTCCTCACCGACTTGCTGCTGATTGCCCTCAATGCCTGCAGCCAGGCCGGCAAAGAATTCTATGGAGTCGGCCCCAGTCACCACGTCCACAACACTAGCTTCCTGCCAGGGCTTACCGGTATCAGCCACTTCGATAGCCGCTAGTTCATCGTTGCGCTCGCGCAACAGTGCTACTGCTTTCAGCAGGATGCGACTGCGTTCGACCGGTATCATCGCTGACCACTGGGCAAAACCGCGTTTGGCACTCTCTATGGTTTCTGTGAGTACCTTCTCGTCGGCAACCTCAACCTGGTAGCTGACCTCGTTGGTAGCCGGGTTGAACACGTCAAAACATTCACCGCTTTCGTTTGCCAGGTAGCGGCCGTCTACAAAATTCCGTTGTTTGTCCAGTGACATCTGTCTCTCCATACTGCTTTAACAGAGGGTCAGTCGGTTATTTGTTAGCGATGGGGCAGGGCGGTAAATAGCCGTCCAGTGACCCATTGGCCATCGCAAAAAAATGGGCTGGTCTGACGTAGACTTTTGTGCCAAATCGTCAGGCTCCAGCCCCGGCCCGACGGTCAAATGTCGGGCTATATGGCACAAAATATAACATATTTTTAATTTGAACTCTAATTGTTAGCACTCAATGCAACAAAACCGACAGGTTCACAGGGGGTTTATATTTCTGCAATTTGAGAGAAAAACCCTTGATACAAGGATAAAAACCGAGCTGAATTGGGCCAAAAATCTCATTTGAACTCTACAAAAAGAACTGTGCAAATTTTAACCTATCCTTAGGGCGCAAACTCAAACGTGACTTCGATAGCTCGGCATTAGATGCCAGGGTGGGGGAAGTTGAAAGCCGTAATGCTGAGTGACTAGGGGAGGGATAGCCTCCCCTTGGAACTTAACTATTTACTTCGCGCAAAGGCGATGGCTGGGGGAGAAAATTAGCCAAATAAAACACAATCAGACCCAAGGCTATACCAGGTAAGCCCTCATAAATCAGGCTATGAAGGTCCAGTATTCTCCAGGCGATTGCTGTCGTAAACCCAACGGTTACAGCGGCAATAGAGGTCGCTTGTGAGGGTCTTCCTCCAAAACAAAGCACCAGCAATAGGGGGCCAAATGCGCTGGCGAGGCCAGACCAGGCAAAGATCACCATATTGAAGACGCTTTGGTTGTTGGCAAGCGCCAGAAGTAGTGCGCCCCCAGTAATAACAACAGTTATGAGCTTAAGAAACCAAGTCTTCTCAATCTTACGGGGAAGAATATCGTGAGTAATGGCTGCGGAGCAGCTAAGAAGCAGTGAATCTGCAGTGGACATGGTTGCAGCAAAGATACCAGCCAGGATCAACCCAACTACGATTGGTGGCAGCAATTCTATGGCCATGGTCGGCAATGCTAGCTCAGCATCAAAGCTGCCGGAATCGGCGATGAAAACCCTGGATAGCAAGCCGACCCCTGTGGCCATGGAGTAAAAGAGAACAAACCACAGGTAGTACCAGCCCCGCGCCGTGCGCATTTTGCCGGGATCACTCAGAGTCATGAAGCGGACCATTATGTGGGGCTGGCCAATCACAGATAGCCCCGCAATCCCCCAACTGATGACAAAAATAACGAGCCCGCCCCAACCAGAAAAGGTCAGATCTTGGGGAAACCAGTTCGTAAATCCCTCGACGGCTTGCATTTGCCCCATTGCACTTGAGACACCTCCCAGGCTGGTAAGGGCTACGGCTAGAAGTGTGCCCATAGCGACGATCATAACAATCGACTGTGCAGCATCAGTCCAAATTGAAGCGCGTATGCCGCCGGCCAGGCAATAAAGACATACCAGCAACGCCCCAACCACAGCGCCAGACCAGAGAGGCCAGTCCAGTAGTACATGTAGCGCCTTACTGCCGGCAACCATCTGTGCTGATGCATAAGTGAGCAAGAATAGTAAAGATATGATACCTATAATCCGCTGTAGGGCAGAATGATTTTGCCCATACCAATTGCTAAGCACGCCGGCATAGCTGACTTCACCACTTGAGTCAGTGGCAGTTCTTATTCTTTTGTGTACATAAAGTGAAGCAATAAAGTCACCAGCGATCCAGCCCACCATTAACCAGATAGAAGCGAACCCGGTCATGTAGGTATAACCAATAACCCCGATGAACATATAACCGCTATTGTTAGTCGCCACTGCCGACAGGCCTACTAACCAGGGGGGAACTCCACTGCTAGCCAGGTAATAATCGGCCTTGGTGTTGCGACTAAAAAGCGCTGAGAATACACCTACCAGCACGAATAATAATAAAAACCCAACAAATGAATAAACCAATGATAATCCTTATTTTAGCAATTTTTGTTTTTATTTTTGAAACACAAATTTCGTACGTATTTACGCTCTAGTTTTTGTTGTTTTATTTAACACATCAATTAGTTACATCATATAAACAATGTACTCGGAATACATTTGACCATCTCACTATTTTGTAGCCTCCTCAATATAAGTTGCCAAAGAATTAATCTGCTCTTTCGTCATCAAGTCATTGTATGCTGGCATAGCGCCAACGCCATTGGTAACAGCGTTTTTCACGCTTTCTGCATTAGGTTTTAATTCATTAAGGTTGGGACCAATAAGGCCCTCAGAGCCGGCATCTTTCAAGGTATGGCAAGCTCCACAAGAAGGTTGAGACTCGAGGTAGATTTGCTTTCCGGCTTGACCCTCTGCAGATAAAGAGACCGATTCACGCTCTGGGGGGGTGCTTTCTTCTTTCACCATATGTTGATCGGTTGCTGCAACTTTCTCCTTGGGTAACTCACCCAACAGGTTTACCGTAAGTGCTGCATCTAGCCAGCCGTTGTGCGCATAGCCGCGTTCGTTCTCTACACGTTCTTTAGGTTGGATATCCCCTTGGGTATCTGTGGCGCGCGAGACGATGGTGTGCGGACCCTTTGGTAAATTCACGGTATAAGAAAAAACTCGCCAAGCGTTAGGGCCGAGGTCCAGATCCTCTAGCGCTGCATCCTGCCAGGTTTTGCCCATATCGAGCGAGACTTCTACTTTCCTCACGCCGCGTTCACCAGAAAGCGCAACACCGTAGAAAGTCACCTCTCCAGCTAGAGCTGGGGTATTGTCCGCACCCGGGCCATTTACCCAAGACTTTACAGGCATACGCCACATGCTTGGGTAGTCTGGGCCAGGGGGAGCGCCAATGGGTCTAAGGCGGTAACCCGTTTTTTGGATTTTGGCCTCGGATTCTTGCGGTGCGCAGGTGAGAGTCTTAACGTACTTAATATTGTTACAGCCGAAATAACCAGGAACGATGAGCCGTAAGGGGCCACCATGCAGTAGCGGTATTGGTGCGCCATTCATTTCCCAAGCCAATATAGTATCGTCCAATGCCTTCTTGATAGGGATTGATCGCTCTACGACCAGATCATTGCGCTCCATCCCCTCAGGAATGACCTCACCTCCAGTGGCGGTCAAAAAGTTCATGCCTGCATCCACACCGCCAAAATGATCAAACAGGGTTTTCAGCCGAACGCCTGTCCAAATTGCGCAACCGGCTGCGCCAACTCCCCATTTAGAGCCTGCCGGTTCATGCTCGAAAAAAGCGCGGCCGTTACCTGTACATTGAATAACTGCACCGACGGCATCTAAACCCAGCCCTTTCAGCTCTGCTACAGAGATAGCAATGGGCTGCTTTACGCCTTTGACTTCAAGCACCCAAGTGTCCGGTCGTTCAACAATCTGGGGGGAGGGCAATGGCAAATTGTTGCGCACAAAAAACCGGGCCTCAGGGGTAATAGCGCTCATGCCCATCAAAGACCGACGGGTTTCTATTGTCAGTGGGTTAACCCCATGAATAATGAAATTTTTGGGATTAACTCCACTTGGCAGTTTGGCTGTTGATGATGGAGTAAGGGCAACACTTGCAGAGGGTGCCAGTAAGGCGCCTGTAGCTGCGGTCATGGCTCTTAGAAAGCCACGGCGGCTTTCATCAAGGCTTGATTCACTCATGGCTTTATTGATCCGCGTATTGATACTTGAGCTCACATAGTCTTATAGCTTTAAAATGCCAAGGTGACAGCTTGCTAAGTATCTTTTTCGCGGCTATGTGGCGGTGGGGTTTGAGCAATAACCTTGTCTAGATCCTTGAAAACGTCACTTACCGCCAGTGGCTGTAAGGCATTGTCACTGAGAATTTCATCCCGATAACTTTCTCGCCTCTTAATGGCCTCAGCCAGATACCGTAGAGCTTCATCAAACTGCTCCATAGCCGTATAGGCACAAGCTAGCTGGTAGAAGGCATGGCTGTTATCTGGATCAATACCTAGGGCTTGCTGACAAAGATTTGCAGCCCATTGGGGTTCGTTCAACTCCAGCACTGCATCAGCTTTGTATGTCAATGCTTCAACATCTTCATGACGAAGACGCAGAATCTCATCATAGATCGCAATTTTGTTGGCGATTGAGGATTCCTGTTGAGCCCGCAGCCAAAGAGATTGTACTTCTTGAGTCAGCTCAATTTCTTCGCGATTCTCTTCAATGTGCTGGGTCTTTTGTTGTAATTGACTCTCTATGATCTCCAGACGTTTTTCATATTCTTGAACCAGCTTTGATATCTCCTCATCCGCTAGGGAGTGCACACGCTCTTTAATATCTTGTAGCGATCGCCAACCCACTAAGACCAATATGGAAGTGGCGGCAGCTATGAGATAGAAGAAGTAGGTGACCGTATCGGTTGCGTAGGCTACGGCTCGATCGACAGAGTTGTGTTCACGATCGACAATTTGCTGTATCAACTCTTGTTTAGCTTTGGCTTGGTCGATACGCAACTGTTTGATTTCATCCAGCACATACCGCTCTATAAATGGTGTATATAGCGGCTTCTGTAAAGATTCCACCTCTTTCTGCGCACTGTCTTCTTTATTCGCTTCCGTTTCCTGGGAAACGGAAGCCGGGGAAAGTAAAAGAAAAGTCAAAAAACAGGTGTTTAGGAGGCGAGGCATATCGCGGTCCCATGATCATAAACCTCAACCAGTGCCTCATGAAGTGTTCTAATGGCAGTGTCATAATCTGGTTCACTAACAACAAACTGCATGTCCACATGCCGCATAGAGTGGTGCATGGCGAGTACTGAAATATCGTTGGAAGCCAGTGATTGAACCGCTTTTGCCAGCACGCCGGGGATTTGCATATCGCTCCCGATAGCGGAAACAATAGCCACTTTCCTTTGGTTCAATTCTGCTTCCGGGAAACGTTCTTCCAGAGATGCCTGTATACGCTTGATGGTTTTCAGATTAGTCGCCAAAAAGTGGGTTAGGGTATTGGCGTTGGTATTTTTAGACACAATATGCGCCTTGTACCTTTTAATTACCGTAAGCACTTCCCGATCATAATCGTGGATCGTGCCTGCCATATCCTGATCAAAAAGTTCCAGCGCATAGACACCTTTACAACCAGCAATAATCTCCACACAGGGCGAATCGCTCACATAGTCACGGGTGATTAATGTTCCGGCGTGCTCTGGCTCAAAGGTATTCTTTACCCGGAGGGGGATATTCTTCTGGCGTAAACCCTTTGCCGCCTTGGGATGAATTGCCTCCATACC
The DNA here is from genome assembly GCF_052466765.1 of Microbulbifer mixtoriginis (SeqCode). NCBI lineage: Bacteria > Pseudomonadati > Pseudomonadota > Gammaproteobacteria > Cellvibrionales > Microbulbiferaceae > Microbulbifer > Microbulbifer mixtoriginis (SeqCode). The sequence continues at coordinate 87,674 of NZ_CP174289.1, read as the reverse complement.
CAAATTGGCCAGTTGATCGGCCACATCGTAATTTGTACGACCGATAGGCACAGCGTTATCCGGTCCAACTAGGCGAGGGTCTGCACTGCTCAAGTGGAACTCTTTGTGGATCACTGCCTCTTTGGCTCCTGTGAGTACAGCAAGGCGGCTAAAGGTCATTTCACTATAACCCCGGTCAAAGGAAATAAGCAGACCTTTATCGCTGTGAGCGTAACCGGTAACAATCGGTAACTGTTGATTCAAGTCGATGTTGGCAAAGGCATCACGAATGCGCTCATCCAGTGGTATATGCCTGCTGGTACGCCAGCCCGTTAGATCTACAAAACACGCATTGACTCCATCCCGCTGCAGCAGTTTTGATGTATTCCAAGCGCTATGAGCCTCGCCAAGGCTGGCAAGCATTTCTCTTACTGTTCCCAGGTGGGCATCTAGAGAGAAGTGGCCATGCTGGCAGAGGCTTTGTAAATCTCGAAGACACTTTTTAGCCCCTTCCAGGCGCTCATCCAAGAAGAGGTTGGCCTCCTTGAGTAAGTCAGTGTCACCAAATAGACGATCGTTGATCTGTCGCAGTTGTGTGCGAAGCTCACCAAACTTCACCAGCCAGCTATCATCCTCAATACTGCTGGAAAAGAGGCCATAAATACCAGGCTGGCCACTCTTTTTATGCTCTAGAAGTAGATCGGTGATACCACCATAAGCTGAAACTACAAAAACACGATTGTAGAGCCTTTTGGAGTCACCTTTAATAATGTTGTCCCGGACAGATTCATAGTCCGACATTGAGGTGCCACCAATCTTTTCTATCGTATGCATTGTCTCTTACTGGTCCTTTCTTTCCCTTGATAACGGCGTATCCAATGGGTGAATGCCACTGGATTGAGTTTCATATCAGATAATAGAAATCGATTTCCTCGTGCAGATATGTTCTGGCCGTGGTGGGAGGCTACAAAATGGGTCTTCTACCTTATTGCTCAATGCATTAAAGACAAAAAACAAGTTGGATCTCGGGTATGGGCTAATATTGCTGCTGGAGCCGTGCATCAGGTTGCAATCAAACACGACTAAACTACCGGGTTTGCCTGTAACAGATATTATGCCCCCTTCAGATACCAGCCTGCATAGATGATCATCTGATGGAATTCCGAGCTCTTGTTTTTTCAAAGAGCTTAAATAATGCCCCTCAGGGGTTTCACCATCACAGCCGATGTAGTGATGGTGGGACTTTGGAATGAGCATTAATGGGCCGTTGTAATTCCGGCTTTCGGTTAAGATTACGGATACACTGAGAGCGCGCATGCGCGGCATTCCATCCTCGACATGCCAAGTTTCAAAGTCAGAATGCCAATAGAAATCCTTGCCACGAAATCCAGGTTTATAGTTCGCCCGAGATTGATGGATATAAACCTCATCATCCAAAATATATCTTGCGATATTTGATATCCGGTTATCCCTTGAAAGCTTCCTGAATAGGCTGCTGCGTTCATGAATTCGAAATATCGAGCGCACCTCTTCACTTTCTAACTCCGTAATGAGTTCATCAGAGCTGCGGATGTCATTGTCTTCCTTGAGGGTATTCAGCTCTTTTTGAAAGACCTGAACCTCCCTCTCAGAAAATACATTTTCAAGAACGATATATCCCTGCTGCCTGTAGGCATCCACCTGCTCAAGATCCAGCGGGGGAGGGGGATTTGGCCCACCGTAAACTACTGGATCTCTACGCCGTGTTACTCGACCTGCGACTCCTCGTTTTCTGGAGGGGTACATATCATTTCTGAGCGAATGGATGCGTTCTAGCAGGTACTTCATTTCAGCTGCTGTCCTGTAATTGACTACCTATTCAATGGGGTCGGCTTCTAGTTCATATGCGCCCTCAGAATTGTGTACCTCCTTTCCATTTAAAGGAGGGTTAAACACACAGGCCATGGTCATTTCTTCAAATGCCCTCAAAGTGTGCCGATCATGTTTGTCGAGGACATAGATGGTTCCAGGCTCGATAGGGTGCTTTTTCCCATCATCCATCGTCTCCACCTCTCCTCTGCCGGAAACGCAGTAAACTGCTTCCAGGTGGTTTTGATAGTGCATTTGGAAGTCAGCACCGGTGTATATTGTGGTGATGTGGAAGGAAAAACCAACGCCATCATCCTTTAAAAGTAGGCGTGTACTCTCCCAATTGCCATCCGGCGAGACGATTCTTCGGTTTGATTTTTTGGCTTCTTGTAGATTTCTAACAATCATGAATATTCCGTTATGTTGTATGTGTAACTATATAGCCTGGTTATCAGCAGGCTTAGCTTTCCAGCTGGATCATTGAGTTTTGGATACAATTGGGTCTAGCAGGCCTCGAAATAGACTCTTTCCTCAGGGATATCCTGCTCTCCAGCACAAACTTCTCGAATTGCTGATTCAATAATGTCGATACCTTTCTTAAGGTTCTGGTCAGTGATGACCAGAGGGCAGAGTAGCTTAACGATTTGATCATCTGCGCCACTAGTTTCAATGATTAACCCCTGCTTAAAGGCGAGTTTGGTAATCTTTTCTGCAAGTTCGCCACTCACACAATCAATACCTTGGAACATGCCGCGACCTTTAGTGGTGAAGTTACCCTCACCATATTGACTGACAATACTTCCCAACCGCTCGGAGATGTACTTCCCTTTACGTTTGATTTCCCGCGAAAAGTTATCATCTGACCAATAGTGATCAATTGCCGCTTTGGCCGTAACAAAAGCCAGGTTGTTACCACGAAATGTGCCGTTGTGCTCACCAGGTTTCCATTGGTCTAATTCGGGCTTCATTAAAACCAGGGCAAAGGGCAGCCCGTAGCCACTGAGTGACTTGGAAAGGGTAATAATGTCAGGCTCGATACCTGCTTCTTCGAAACTGAAAAAATTTCCAGTGCGGCCACAGCCAGCCTGAATATCATCGACGATAAAGAGCAGCCCGTGTTTTTTACAGACAGCTTGTAGGTTTCTCAACCACTCGATACTGGCCGCATTGATACCTCCTTCACCCTGAACGGTTTCGACGATAATCGCCGCGGGAGAATTGATCCCGCTACTGGAGTCTGCAAGCACCTTGTCGAGATACTCTGTAGTATCGATATTTTTGCCAAGATAGTTGTCATAGGGCATGCGATGAGTGCCATTCAAGCTAACCCCTGCTGCATCCCTGTGATGAGAGTTGCCCGTAGCTGCCAGGGAGCCCAAACTCACACCGTGAAAACCATTGGTAAAAGTCACAATGTTTTGCTGCCCGGTGACATTGCGGGCAATTTTCATTGCAGCTTCAACCGCATTTGTCCCGGTTGGACCAGTAAACTGAACCACGTATTCCATATTGCGTGGCTTGAGAATTTTATCGTTAAGCGCTTGCAGGAACTCGCCCTTGGCTTTGGTGTGCATATCCAAACCATGGGTAATGCCATCACTCTGAATGTAATCCTGCAGAACTTGCTTAAACAGCGGGTTGTTGTGTCCATAATTGAGAGTGCCAGCGCCTGCCAGAAAATCCAGATATTGATTTCCCTCCTCATCCCACATGAGTTCGCCTTTTGCACGATTGAACACTCGCGGAAAGGAGCGGGCATAACTTTGTACTTCAGATTCAATCTCATCAAAGATTTTCATTCTTCTCTCTTTTTTTAAATTGTTGTTTGAGCAATAGGCCCGATACGCACACAGGTTTCGGAGTCATGCAGACCATCAAAGTGAGTCTGGGAATCCATCCAAGGGGAGGATTGGAGGCCTGCGGAGAGCTTCTCTGCAGCGCTCTGGAAGAGGGCCCAGGAGGGAAGGTTGTGTTCAGTGATCGTTGTCTCGATAAATCTCACCGACCTGCATTGGGGGCGTTCGATGATATTTCTGAGCATGATAGAGGCTAGCCCCAGCCCTCTTGCCTTTTCCGCCACGGCAACCTGCCAAATAAACAGAGTGTCTGTACGACCTGGAATCAAGTATCCGGAGATAAACCCCAACTTCTCATCACCTTCTTCTGCGATCACTGAAGTATCGGCAAAGTGACTGCACTGGAGGAGGTTGCAATAGCTTGAGTTGGCATCCAAGGGTGGGCAGCTGTCGATTAATTTGTGAACAGCCATACCATCCTCCAGGGATGGTGGCCTCAAAAAAATATTTTCTGGACTAGACAAAATAACTTCCTATACGACAACCCATAGTTTCACCTCTAAGTATTTTGGTGAGTGATAAGTGTACAGATGGATCATTATTCATACTTATTTTGGTTTTTTTTCGTAAAAAACCACAACCAAATACTTAGAACGCTAAATATCGTACACAAACCAAATATAAAATCTAGTGGGTGAAGAGAATCTGATCACAATATCCGCCCTAAAAATGGGCAAATTTATTGGGTAAAAGTCCTGGAAATGGGCAGAAGCGCCTATGAATGGTGGATTTTCGTAATTCAGGGTTCCAAACGAAGGGGTATGTTCTTGGCAATTGTTTAGTGCTGTAGATATTTTCCTGGAAGAACCATAAGCGTTTAGTAATTGGGATATAGGGTTATATAATCCGCCCAATCGCCCTGATTCTTAGATTGAGAGGTAGCTTTGAACAGTATTGAACAAGTGCTAGTGGCCCTTCGGCGTGTAATAAGAGCCACAGATTTACACTCCAAGCACCTGGCCAAAACAACAGGCCTGACCGCTCCCCAGGTGTTATTGTTACAGGCCATTAGAAATAAGGGCGAAGTCACCATCGGTGAACTGGCCAACGAAGTGAGCCTCAGCCAAGCTACAGTGACCAACATCTTGGATCGCCTTGAGAAAAGGGGGCTTGTCTATCGCCAGCGCTCTCAATCAGATAAGCGTAAAGTGCATGCTTACCTCACAGATCAAGCTGCGGAAACACTGAGAGATGCACCTATCCCGCTTCAAGATCAATTCGCCCGCCAATTTGGTGACCTGAAGGATTGGGAGCAGAGTATGATCATTGCTTCGCTCCAGCGTGTAGCCCAGATGATGGATGCCCAGCATATTGATGCCTCCCCTGTTCTGGATATCGGTGTTTTAGACAGGCAGGGAGCAGCTATGGATAAGTCAAGCTCTTCCTTGGGGTATGGCGAAGTAGCTGATTCAGCGGAAAAGCCTGGGAGAGAAACACCCTAGTACCCCCCCTTTGTGGATATCAGCAACCGGTTCTACCCCAGGTTGCTGAGCCCCATGTCAAAGTTGTCTAAGCTTGCAGCAATTGCTCTTTGTAGTTGAGCGGAGGCGCTAGCATGTACTGCTGCCTCGAGCACCTCTTCATAGATTGTAAGTGGTGAATATGGACATTCTGGTTATTGGTGCCGGCCCCACCGGGTTAACTGCTGCAAACGCTTTAGCCTACAAGGGGATGAATTGTCGTATTGTTGAGCGTAAAAATGCGCCCTCGGAACTCTCCCGAGCCGTTGGCATTATGCCTGCGACTATAGAGGCTTTGGGCGAGCTGGGTGCTGCAGATCCACTCCTTGCTGAAGCCATGCCCCTCAAGAAAATGCATATTTTACGCGATGAGAGGACCCTCGTTTATCTGGATAACAGTGGCAATGAATTCAGGAAGAGGGTGCCGCTCGGTTTGCCGCAAAACCGTACCGAGGGAATCCTGCGTGATGTGCTATCCGGCAAAGGTGTTGAGGTTGAGTATGGGCTCTCAGTTACCGGCATAAGTACCACGCAAGACAGCGCATTGGTTAGTTTTTCCAATAATACCAGCGACTCATTCGACTGGGTGATAGCTGCCGATGGCATCCAATCAGCAACCCGCGAACAGTTGAAAATCCCCTATCCGGGAATAGACTTACCCAGCAAATGGTCCATTGCAGATGTGGATTTGGCGGGTGACTTCGATCCAGAAGAGATCACTTTGGATCTCTATGGGCCTGATAACCAGTTTTCCCTGATATTACCAATCGAGAAGCACCGCGCACGCATCGCATCCTCGACAGAAGATGCTCTATCAGCAATAAAACTGCCCTTGGATATCACCAACGTTCGACGAACAGCAGCCTTCAAAATCTCAATACGGCAGGCCGAATCTTACCGTAAGGGCCGGATTTTACTGGCAGGGGATGCTGCTCATTGTCATTCTCCTGTTGGTGGGAAGGGTATGAATCTTGGTATGGCGGATGCGATTGCTGCAGCAATGGCAATCACTAACGGGAGCGTTGATGAATACTCGCGGTTACGCCATGCAGCAGGTAAAGCTGTGGTGAAGAAAACTGAGTTGGCAAGGCATTTAATTTCTTCCGCAAATCCCATGGCAAAATCCCTTTTATGGTTATCGTTTAAAGCAATCTCCTCAATCCCTGCCGTCCATCGGGCCTTTATGAAGCAATGGACTGCGATTTAATCAATCGCGAACTCTAATTGTGAACAACCTATAGCTGATTTTACTCCCCTTGAGCGAATGAGAAGTCAAGATAGATTATTAACATTCTCTTGAATATTGGGACACAATGATTACCAGGAATGAAGATGCCCGCCACACCTATAGATATTGAAAGCTGGAATAGAGGGGACCACTTTAAATTCTTTATGGGTAGTGCTGGATCGACCCGTTTAAGTTTAACCCAGCCTCTAGATGTCACGGAGTTAGCCTTTTTTTGTAAGAAAAATACAATATCTTTTTATTACAGCCTTATTTTTCTTGTTACTCAAACCGCAAATGAGATAGCCGGATTTAGGCATAGGGTAGTTGATGGTCAACCCTTTGAGTTCGATATCTTGCATCCGCTGTTCACTGATTTGAATAAAGATGATGATCTCTTTAGGCTTGTCATGGCTGAAATGGAAACGCACCTCATTGACTTCGTCAAAAAAGCAAAACAACTCTCAAAAGATCAATCAGAATACCTCCCCGTAAATACATTTATGGATCGCTACGATATTTTGAATATCACCTGCTACCCCTGGGGTGACTTTTCAAGCATGCAAGTGAAACCGGTCCAACAAGAAAACTGTGATCCAGGGATACCTTTTATTGCCTGGGGTAAGTACCAACAACAAGCCAACCGACTTATGACCTCATTACATACTGAGGTAAATCATTGCTTTCTTGACGCCATTCATCTGTATCAATTCAAAACGCATCTGGAAGATAAAATCAAACTCTTAAAGTAAGGACGACGAATCTTCTAGTTAATACAAGCAAGTCAATATTACTGATTGGCTCGCATTAATGACCAGAGGCTATTTCCCAAGCAGGAAAAATAAGCCGTAAAAGCCTGATTAATTCTTAGACGCTGCTGACCCTGCGGATATAAGCCTAGTTTTGCCTCCTGGCTGGCTTTAGAGCCTGCAACCAAAAAATTATTATTGATACTGGAATCCTGAATAAAGGCCTCAAAAGCCCTGGCACAAAGTTCTACTGGCTGGCTGTAATAAATAGAGCCATTTACTTTATCGACGTTAACAGAAGCTTTCACCAGTTCACTTGGGTTATTGCCACCTTCATCCAGCATCACCGTTTTAAAGCATGCAAAAAGCAGGTCATTCAGAGGGTGGGGTACCGGGGTTGCATCGCGTAGCCAGGCCTCAGAGGCATACATGCTACTCGAAGTGTCGCTAAATACTTTTTGCGCAAGATAGTGATCCAGTGCATGAAACCACTCATGGGCAATAGCTCCTGGACCGGCATTTTTAGCCAGGGAAAACGACTTGGCTGAAGGGTCATAAAATGCGGAGACTCCAGGGCGGCCACCAATACCGTATTGAAAAGAGAGGTTCCCGCGCAGGGAAATCAATGTTTCGGGCCCCTGCAGTATGACCATTAAGTCGGAAAGCGCATCATAAAACAACCTTGCTGCGCGATCGCGCTCCTCAGCAGTCACCCAGCGGCCAATGGCTATAGATCTAAAGCCAAAACGCCTGCGAACATCGACAAAGGATACCTGCTCACTACCGCGCACATCCGGTCCACGGCGATAAAATTTTCGGGTTGCTACCATAGCTAGCTTAGGTGAGAACGGATGACTGGAATTTGCCCGGGATACTATTACAAGCTCGACCTGCTCTACAAGAGGATTACCTGATCGGGCCCCCGAATAAACGGCTACACTTTGGCCAGGCACCTAAAAGCTCCTTTTGCTAAGCCTTTGGTGACTCTAAATACCCTGAAGTTGCTTATTGTGGAAAATCGAATCAAGAGCCCTTAGAGCTTTTACACCTACTTCTGCCTGTGGCAGTTTTATCTTGCCTGTCAAAATCGGTAATTCACCGGGAGTCTAACTATGGTTAAGTCCAAGCGCCCTCTGATCTCTATCAATCCATTAAACGGTGAAACCTTAAAGACTTTTCATGAGATGACTCCAGATGAGCTCGATAAAGCTATTGGCCGAGCGGATAACGCTTTCGTGGAGTGGAGTAAACGAAGCTTTAGTGAGCGAGCAACAATACTCAGGCGCGCTGGTCAGCTATTCGAGGAGCGTGCCGATGAACTCGCCAAATTAATGGCACAGGAGATGGGCAAGAAGGTTAACGATGGGCTTGGCGAATTAGCGCTCTGCGCAGAGATTTTTGCTTATTATGCCGAGGAAGGTGAGAAGATTTTGGCTCCGCAACATCTTTCTACCCGGGAGGGGGAGGGCACGCTGGTATTTCAACCCCTCGGTGTTGTCTATGGTATCCAACCGTGGAACTTTCCTTTCTACCAGCCTTCCCGCTTTACCGCAGCCAACTTAATCGCCGGCAATGTAGTTCTAACGAAACACGCCTCAAATGTTCCCCAGTGTGCTGAGGCATTTGAGCAACTGTTATTCGATGCCGGTGTGCCCAAGGGGGTCTACACCAACTTGCCAATTACTTCCGCAGGTGCCGCACCAATTATCGATGATGATCGGGTAAAAGGGATATCTTTTACAGGCAGCAATGCAGCGGGCGCAAAGGTTGCTGAGCAGGCAGGGCGCAACGTGAAGAAAACCGTGATGGAACTCGGTGGTGTGGACCCATTTATCGTACTCGAAGATGCAGATATGGATTTGACTGTTGAGCGATTTGTGGAAGGTAAGCTTGGAAATTGCGGCCAAATCTGCTTGGCGGCAAAGAGAATCATCCTGACGGAGCCTATTGCCGATGAATTCCTTGGCCGAGTCACCAAACTGTTTGAACAATTGAAACCGGGTGACCCCCTTGAGGACACCACAGATTACGGGCCCTTGTGCACCGAAAAAGCTGCGGAGCAACTAGAAGAGCAGGTCAGTGAGTCAGTGAAAGCCGGGGCTCATTTGCTAGTAGGCGGGAAGCGCAACGGAGCGTTTGTTGAGCCGGGTATTCTAACCGATATACCGGCAGGCTCACCTGCGGCCGAGGAGGAACTCTTTGGACCCATCGCTTGCGTCTGGGTGGTAAAAGATGAGAAGGCAGCTATTGAGATGGCTAACGATAGCCGCTTTGGCCTGGGAGGATCGGTCTATACCAAGGATCACGAGAGGGGGCAGCGTGTAGCTGAAAAACTCGAATGTGGTACTGCCTTCGTCAATCATGTGGCCTCAAGCTATGCGAGTATGCCAATGGGTGGTGTAAAAAAATCCGGTTACGGCCGTGAACTGGGTGAGCTGGGCATCAAAGAGTTTGTGAACCAGAAGTTGATACGACATTTTAACTGAGCAGTTAGCCACTCCTATTGCCCCTGTGAAATCACAGGGGTTTTAAACGGGTTTTTAGTGACAACTTTATAGATATTGCCCACTTGGTAAGCCTTTTTAGACAGAGGGCTGAGCATTTAAATAAAAACACTTTGTCGGAATACCCTCATTGTCATTACATATACCCCTTGGCAGCATTCCTGCTTTTAGTAAAACACGTTCTGAAGCAATATTTTCAGGCGCAATAGTCGCAATGAATTTGTCAATGCCAAAAGTTATTGTGGCGTAGTCAATCAACCCAACCACTGCTTCGGTCGCTATGCCTTGTCCCCAGTACTCTCGGGAAAATGCATATTTAATTTCGGGATCAACTTGGTCATTAGGGTGGACAATACCGCAGAAACCAACAACCTCTAAAATATTTTTTAATTCTACAGCGAACATACCGTAGCCACGGCTCATATAGTTTTTATGGGTGACTTTCAGCCATGCCTTAGATTCCTCATAACTTAATGTATTTCCATCCCCAACCCATTGCATTGCCTCACTATCGCCATATACCTTTTGAATCATAGAGAGATCTGAATCTCTCCATTCCCTAAATATTAAACGATCAGTAGTAAACAAACTTTCTCGCACTGCACTATTATCCCTTTCGCGCTAATGTTCAAATAACTAATGGACAGTGCGTATCATAGCCTATCCATCGGGTAGCTCGAAAGATCGGGGCGTAATTTATCCATTGCTATGATTGAATTCACTTTGCCTTTTAACACTTGCCGCAGGAATTGATAACCGTTTCATAGCCGCTTTGTTAATACTAACTATATTTAATTTGCCAAATCTGCTTTACCGATAGCCTTCAAAATAGCAGCGGGAATATTACCAAGTAGCGAGCTTGATTTGACGGAAATAGAAAATAACTGCCCTATAAAATTATTGTGAAAAGGGTATGGTAGGCTTTATGGGCAAGTAAAAACCAATATTAAGTACGATGTGGAATGGAAGGACATTGCTAGTGGCGGCGTCAATTCGATATAACCATCCAATATTTAACTTCGCTTATAATGGCATTAGTTAGATACACTTTTAAATTCAAACGATATATTTATTCTACGTTACACGCGTTCAAGCGTTGCTGCATCCAAAAACAGCTTAATTGCTGTGAAAGTTGTTCACCACTCTTACTTGTTTGGATTTGCCAATGTTTGGGGTAAAGGTTTTGATAAAACATATCCGCAAAACGGTAGTCAGCTAAAATAATCACGCCCCGATCTGACTCTGTACGAATCACTCTTCCCGCTGTCTGCAATACCCGAGTCATGCCGGGATAGCGGTAGGCAATATCAAACCCATTGACCGCTGAGAGGGTCTGTGGGTGCTCCGCCGACTGTCGTAGCAGCTCTTGCTCTTCATTTACTTGGGGAAGACCGGTACCTACGATAATTGTGCCAATCAATTTCTCCCCTACAAAATCAACGCCCTCAGCAAAAATGCCGCCCATAATGGCAAAACCCAGGCTCTGTGCACCCTCACTAAACGAGGTCAGGAAGGCTTCTCTTTCGCGATCACTGGCGCCTGGCGTCTGTTGTAGCTGCTGTATTTCCGGATAATCCTGCTGGAAACGTTCTACGACCATTTGCAGAAAGTGGTAAGAGGGGAAAAACACCAGGTAATTGCCAGGACGGCTGAAGTAAACTCGGGCAATCAAGTCCACTAGTGCTGGGAGTGCACTTTTCCGAGCCTGATAGCGGGTATCCACAAAAGGGCAAAGAAAAACCCCCTGGTGGGAAGGCTCAAAAGGTGATGGCAGCATCAAGTAAGGCGTTTCTGGCTCAATCCCAAGCTGTTCAGTGACAAACTGTGTGGGGCGTAGGGTGGCTGAGAAGAAAATAGCTCCATGAAACTGGGCGCAAGATTCTTGTAGGAAACCCGCGGCATTCATACATATCAGCTTTAGCTGGTGTTCCTGCCAGGGGGCGTCCCGATCAATTACACGGGTCAGGGCTTGGTGTTGATGTGAAGTTATTTGTTCTATGCAGTCATATCGATAAAGACTTTTCAACCATTCCCCGATCTCTTCAGGGGGAAATTTTTCCTGTTCAGATAATTCACTCAGTGCATCTAGTACCTTCTGGGTAGCGCGAGTTACAGTTGCAGGGCGATCCTCTTCGGAATCCAGCGGGCTACACCAGGCTTGTACATTTTGGCTTGAGCGTATTTCCTTATAGAGGTTTTGCTCTTGAAACCGTTTGCTCCATTGAGCAAGTGCGCGTACCAGGGATTGGATACGCCGGTACAACTGTGGGTGGTTGCTTTTACAGGCCAAGGCCGCGCGGCGACTATCCCTGCGGCTCAAGCTAGCGCTGTACATTTCCCGTGCCCGCTCGCTTAAGTTGTGCGCTTCATCTACTAATAGTGCGCGCTTGTAACGCGGATCTTGTAGTGTGGAAATATGCACCAAGGGATCAAAGACGTAATTGAAGTCACAGACCACCAAATCCGCCCAGGGCAGCATTTGCAAGGACAACTCAAAAGGGCACAGATGCCACTGATCTGCAACCTTCGCGAGCGCTTCCGGTGTGATCCAGTGTTGCCCCAGCAGTTGTTTGCGCGCTTGCGGCAGGCGGTCGTAAAAGCCCTGTGTGCGAGGACAGGTGCCTTCATCATCGCGACTACACAAACCCAGTTTACAAGCGCAGGTCTTATCACGCGCACTTAGCTCCAGTAGTGAAAGCTTTAGCCCAACTCCATGTAGCTTAGCGATAGTCTCTCGCACCACCTGCCTGCCAGAGTTTTTCGCCGTGAGGTATAGCAGCTGGTCCAGCTTTTCCTCACCAAGGGCTTTGATAGCGGGGAACAGTGTACTAATGGTTTTGCCAATACCAGTGGGCGCCTCCACAACCAGTTGTCCTGCATCCCTAAGGCAGCGATAAGCGGATACCGCCAGCTGGCGCTGACCGGGTCTGTAATCAGGGAAGGGGAATGAGAGGCTTTTTGCTGTTTGAATCACTTGTTGCCGATGCGCTTGCCAGGACCTATGCCAATGGATATACAGACTGAGGGCATCTCCAGCAAAACTTTCCAAAGCCTCCCAGTTGAACAGGCTTTGCTCCGGGTAGGACTTTTTCTCTTTGAGGTTGTACCAGACCATCTGCAGTGAGACCTCTTCAACCGAACTCCCTTTTTGGCGCTGCTGTAGCAAATAGCAGAAACCGTAAATTTTAAGCTGAGCCCAATGGTATAGGCGGGTGGTCTCGGGAAGCTTACCTGGATGGCAATAGGTGGTTTTGATTTCATCCAGTTGTGCCGGCTGGTGCAAGTCAGCTTGCGGGTGAAGGATATCGACCCGTCCCTCCAAGAGGATATCCTGGCCTGAGCACTCCAGCCGAACCTGTAAACGGTATTCCGCTTCTGCGCCTTTGGGGCGACGTTTTTGCAGTTTTTGGTGAGCGCGAATGCCCTCCTGGGCGGTTGGGCCTGGCCCGCCGATATGGATCAAATCCCCTCTGCGGCAAGAGAAAGCCACTAATTCACCCACAGATAACTTTAGGGTAGAGGCGCTTGCGGAGGTGTCATGCTCCTCAGTAGGCTCCGCCAGTAGCCCTGCAACTGTAGGCTTACCCCTCAAGGCTGTAACCATTCCACATGTATCACCCGGTGGGGAATATTGTGAGTGGCAAAGAACGTCAGCCAGCGCTGCTGGTTTTGCTGGAGACGATCACCGGGGCCCTTGACCTCCAACAACTCATAACTTCCTTTTTTGGGAAACAGAATCAGATCTGGCAGGCCATTGCGGTGATGATTGATATCACTGAGTAAACGTTGAAATAGTACGTGCCAATGTTCTGCAGGAATACGATCCAGGGTCAGCTCCAGCAGTTCCAGGGATAGTGCTTCCCAGGCTACCAGAGGATTGGCAATACCCTGTTTTTCACGGTAGGTTTGCATAACCCGCAGCTTTAGCGAGCTTTGACAAAGCTCTGACAGTCTCGATGCAAACAAGCTCTGGCGTGATGAGTAAAAATTTGGGCTACGGAAATCACTGGGGGCTATTTGGAAGTGGTTATAAAAGGCACCTGGCACTGAAGCAAATAGAATGTCCCAGATATAGAGACCCAGTACCCCATTGAATAGACTGTTCTCTACATAGTGGCAAACACCTTCTTCCTGCCTTGCCACTTCCGCAGCTGCCAGAATTTCTACCCTTTCTGGGGTCTGGGGTAGGGTAAATATTTCTTGCGGTGGCTGATAAGGCTGGGGATTCTTCCAAGCTTGAGCACAGCCTATGCGCTTGGCCGTGCGATACCCAAAACTCTCGGCAAAACATCGTTCGGCTTCATTGAGGGGAGATTCGAGAATTTCACGGCATAGGGAAAGCGCCTGATCGAAATTACCACGCTTTGCGGCAATTCTCGTCCGGCGTTCACGGGCAGGCGGCTGCTCACAATCCTGATAGAGTCTCTCTGCAGCTTCCAACTTATCCAGTCTTTCCAGTTGTCGCGCCAGCTTCAGGCGTAGACGATCTACTCGCCTGGCCAGAGTCAAATCTCCAGGAATGCCAGTGGGTAGTTGACCAGTCAGTTTATGGATTCCACCAGCATCACCAGAGAGTACCTCCTCAGCTTGTTCAAGGCAGCTATAATAGAGTAAGTATTGCTCAATCTGCTCTCGACTCTGGAAGGGCAGCTGGTGACTATCTAATGGGTAGGGCTCATATCGGTATAACCCCAGGTCCTTCAGTACGTATTCCGTAAGGCTCTGGTTCAGATTGCCAAAAAAACAAAGCTGAAAGGTTTGAAAGCACTCGGCCCTTTGAACTGCAAGCAATGCCTCATCGGCCATTAACCGTTCTCGCCATTCAAAGGAGGCCGCCAATAAAGCTTCCTCTAACTCTCCCCGTTTTAGGGACTTGCGTAGGCCAGCAGGTCCCGCTGAGAACAGTTCCGCCTTGGTAAACAGCGCTATAAGTTCGCGGTCTGCCAGGGGTGGATTCCTTTTTAAAAAACCAGCAGCGCAAAGAGAGTCAATGGCCTCACCAAGATCGTCAATTTCTCTGTAAGACAGTTTCCCCTCTCTGAACAGTGCCCCCAAAGATGATGGAATACCCTTACGGGATAGCAGCCGAACATAAAGGCACTGACCGTCAACATTGAGCTCGCAGAACTCACGATAAAAGTTAAGCTCAGCAGGGGAAAGCAGCTGCTTGTAGCGGGACACTACAAAATCAACCAAGGCCCGGAAATTGGTCAAATAGTAGTCAGGAGCTAGCTCGATAGTGGCGGCCATAATATGGGGGCAAATGGTTAGCGTTGGTCTGCTGTGGCAGAAAGGCTGTATGGTTATACAGCATACTAGCCTAGGGGACAAAGGTCTAAGCTGACTTTAGGGCCACACCCTCTCTGAGGCTGTCTACACCGTGACTATTTCATCATTGGGGGGGGAAGTAAACTTACTATCAATAATTTCTAATCATCAGCTGTGAAGAATGGACTCTATATATTAATTATAAAAAATCTTAGTCTTTACTTTCCTGGCCACGGAAGTTATTAACCCTCTATAGGTCGTGATAAAAGTATCATTTAATCTAGACCTGACAGAATCACTTCACTATTGATATGATAAAGATTGCCAGGCCAAGCATTTATTGTTAATGGCTTAGTTTAAAAAAGTAATCGAATTAGTGGCATCTCCTTGGTTATAGACTCTTGAGCCACATCTATAACATAGATTACCCATCCCTTTAACATTTGAACTGCCAACCCCAAGCCAAATAGCAGTACCTCGATTGCCATTATTAAAAATATTATTGCTGATTAATCCGTAATCAGATGAGGAATACACCAAGTCAAAATTGTACTTTGGTGAGGTGTTGGCAAAAGTATTACCTGAAATATTAAATCTAACACCATTCCCTGTAAGTTTTACACCGAAACCATTTTTTTCTGCTGTTTTTCGCAGATAAAAAAGATTGTTTTTAACACTAACGTCATTTATGTCATTTGCAATGACGCACGAAGTTCTGCAGTTTATATGGCTATCGCTAATATTTAGCTGAGGCTTCGTGCTAGCGACTCTTGTCTCCATACGAACCCCCTCATTAACAGCCACTAAATTGGAATTCTCAACAAAAAGACCTTCATGGTCATATACTGAAATGGCTGATTTGGCATGGTAAATAGATGTTTCTGAGATAGTGATTTCAACAGGCTTACCACTGCCGCGCATCAAAATACCCGCATCACTCATAGGTGAATCACCTGAGTTACGTCCTGAAAATCGATAGCCACTTATCATTGCTCCAAGCGAATTATCAATTATCAGCCCATAATTCCAGCCATCACTATTAACACCATCATGACCATATGCCTCGACATCACGGACGATAATTTTTGCTCGAGTACGTGGTTGAATTATACCACTCGATAAATAGCTCTCCCCATCATATTGAAAGGCATTTCCAGAGTCAGATGCTTTTGTTATGAGAGATACTCCTTGTAAAAGAGCAACGCCATCAAACCCTTTTGGTGGTTTAAAATATATACCACTGCCTGAATTCCAAATAAGCGATGTAATACCCATCCCATCTCCTTTTAATCCTTGGGTATGGGAATTGAAATTTAGCCGGGAGGAGAGGTTATATTCCCCGGCTGGCACATATACAACACCTGTTGATTTTTTTATCGCAGCATTAAATGCAAGAGTATCATCTATACCATCATTAGGTATTGCACCATGGAAAGTAACGTCGCTTATAGAATTTGCTTGAATATCGAAAGACATCAAAGCAAAAAACAGACAAAAAAGAATCCCTTTCATGTACTCCACTCACTAAAAATATATTTATAACAAATCTACTTGAATGTTATGCAAGTAGATTCCAAATCTTACTTTAGGTGCTCTTGAAAATACAAGAAAAGAGGCCCTGCTAATGAGCTCCAAGATAGGCACGTCATACATACTTAGGTTAAAAATGAATGGGGAGTATGTACCAATTTTTCAGAGGAATCTAAAAGCAAGCCGGTTAAAAATTTTTATGTAAAGCTGAGTCCCTTTTGAAAACTCATGCAGCCTAATAGCAACTTTCACAACAGGGACATTAATTTTGTAGGGGCTGTTAACATTGGGGCATAGACTCATTACTAACAACATAAACCCCGCAACTAAATTGCCGATTAAAAAGGCAACTTTTACTTTATATACCGAAAAATTTTACGATACCTAAAAATAATAAACCAAAGAAATAGGGCTAATGGTGTAATCATTAATACAGCCATTTGGTTTTTTAATACCGCCATATTCATTGTGATGATCACAGTCCCCAATTCATAGATATCGGTGGCAATGATCACAGGAAGGAAAAACGACCAAAACCTCGCGCTGCCAATTTTTTTGGCAAAAGCCAACCCAAAGAAACCCACAAAATAAGTGGTATAGATGATCAGGCTCGCTATCAACCACCAGATCGACTGATTGTATTCATTGTAAGCAAAGGCTTCATACTGAGAGATCACTTCTATCGGAACCAGAAGAAAAAACAATACCTTCCAGAGTACACTTGGCTTGTAGATTAAAGATTCATTACCAAGAGCACTCTCTGGGGCCCGGTAGAGTTCCTGCATGAAACATCCCTATTGTTATTACTTTGCAGTTCAATAAAGCTTATGTTACTAACACAAGATCCTTGAAGCTTCCCGAAGAAGGAGCCTATTAGTGGGCGCCTCAATCAACGAGAGGGCGCAGAGGATATTCTGATCCCAGGCAAAGTCAACTAATTCAATCCCCATTTTCATAACAATGCGAAATCAACCTGAAAACTCTTGTTTTTAGTCAAATTCATACTGTTTGAATACAGAAAAACCGAGGAAAAATCGGGGCAATACCTATTAGGTGGTAAATTTCTGTGACGATAAACGCAAAGTCAGGTTTTAACCTTTGGTGACATAAGTTACAGGTTTAATGCATTTCCACTTCACGGAATCATTCTTTTTTTTCGCCCGTTTATTAAATACTAAAGGCCACCTTGACCATCACCCCGTTGGCTCAGGCCGACTCCAAATCCAGATTAGCCCACAACCGATGCCGCCAACAGCGAAAAAAAGTAAATACAGATTGGAAATGTGATGAACTGCAAGAGCCATAGAAAGTGCCATGGTCAGCGTAGCCAGTAGTTTGGTTCTCCTACTGATGTAACCACTACGCCAGGTTCTTAATAGGTGACCAAATAAGTGATGTTCCTCAATCCATTGATGCAGCCGTTCAGAGCTTTTAGAGGCCGCCCAGGCACCAACAACAATAAATACGGCAGAGGGTAACCCAGGCAGGATGGCACCAATAATTCCGACAAGCATAAAGAAACAAGCCACGGCCCCCCATAGCCAACGCATCCACCCTTTGGCTAACGGAGGGGTTTCCATGTCAGGCACTTCTTCATTATGTTGACTCAACCTGAATCTCCAGTTTTAAAATCCGTTAAACAGATAAAACAATGGCTATTAGCAGCTATCTGCTCACTATATCAAAGAGGCACTAATGAGTGACACCTGCAACTTGCATTCTTACTGCGGAGCTTGGCTCTCAATATACAGTTGTGGGACCGGCAAGATTGTTACAAAGGCAACCATTGTTGTTTTCTAATGTGCTACAGGGGCGCGTCTTCATACTTTTATTAATAATCTGTAATGTCTAGCATGATAAAAAGGACTGCCTAAAAACTGTCGTCATCAATGCTCTTAAACAGAAGAAAATAACAATACGACTTTCTTCCCTTATGCCTGTAACCCAGTGTTGAAAAACACTTCTGCTTTAACACTACACTGATTAACAAAGCCGCTATCGGCTACCAAGCTGCATGTTTTATTATTGAGCATTAAGCACTATGGATTATCGGCTACAAGCGCCCGATCTGGAGTGCCTTATACAAGCAATCCGTGATAGAGGATACCTGCTGTACGGGCCCAGATTGACCGATGGAGCCATCACATACGGCGAAGTTCACTCACTCTCAAATCTGCCTCAAGGCTGGACCGATGAGCAGCAGGCTGGGCAGTACCGAGTTAAGCGCCGGGAAGATGAAGCTTACTTTGGCTATGCCGTAGGGCCTCACTCCTGGAAGAAATACCTGCAATTACCCCGCCGGCCCATATGGAAGGTCTCCAAGCAACATCAAACCATAGAAATCGTTGAGATTCAGGATTCAGC
The DNA here is from genome assembly GCF_052466765.1 of Microbulbifer mixtoriginis (SeqCode). Classification (NCBI taxonomy): domain Bacteria; kingdom Pseudomonadati; phylum Pseudomonadota; class Gammaproteobacteria; order Cellvibrionales; family Microbulbiferaceae; genus Microbulbifer; species Microbulbifer mixtoriginis (SeqCode). The sequence goes on along the minus strand of NZ_CP174289.1, from coordinate 68,891 downwards.
CCCAAAGCAGGCATTCCTGGGAGTTCGAAGCTGTGAGCTGCACGCCATTGCTATCCAGGATCGTATCCTGTGCCAGGGGGAATATCCCAGTGAGAGTTACCACCAAAGGCGGAAACAGTTGTTTACCGTTGCGGTGAATTGCACCTCGGCAGCAGATACCTGCTTTTGTACTTCGATGAATACCGGTCCAGAGGTCACTTTGCCCAGCGATCTCACCTTGACAGAGGTGATTGAAGCCGGGGAGCACTTTTTTCTGATCAGCAGTGGCTCGGATGCCGGTAAGGAAATTATTGAGCAACTCCCATTGCTTCCAGCAAGTGAGGGGGAAAGTAAACTGGCTAAATGTAAGGTGAAGCGCCTTGAGGAGGAAATGCGGCGTGGACCACGCCAGTTCGATAGCTCAGATTTGAAAGAGCTACTCTATAGAAACCTCGATAGCCCGAACTGGGATAAGGTCGCTGATCGCTGTCTATCTTGTGCCAACTGCACCATGGCCTGTCCAACCTGTTTTTGCTCCACCGTTGAGGACACCACCGATCTCAGTGGCGAACATGCTGAGCGCTGGGAGCGTTGGGATTCCTGCTTTACAGCAGATCTCAGTCATATTACCGGCGGCTCCGTACGCGCCGATACCCGGTCACGCTACCGGCAATGGATGACTCACAAACTGGCCAGCTGGCACGACCAATTTGACAGCTCTGGTTGCGTGGGCTGTGGTCGCTGCATCACTTGGTGCCCTGTGGGTATCGACCTCACCGAAGAGGTCCGAAATATCCGAGCCTTGGATCAAAAACAGACGCCCAGCCAGGAGTCACCATGAAGACCATTGCCGATCTTCTTCACGAGCATCCTTTCTTTCAAGGTTTGGCAGAGAGTGATCTGCAGTTTCTGGCTTCCTGCGGTGAGAACTGTATTTATCACAAGGGCGACTACCTGGCGCGGGAAAATAGTCAGGCAAACCACTTTTTCCTAATTCGCAGTGGCCGGGTAGCAGTAGAGACTTTTGTTCCCAATCGCGGCCCCCTGTGCCTGCTCACACTCCATGGCGGTGATATTTTCGGGTGGTCCTGGCTGTTTCCTCCCTATATCTCTGCTTTTGATGCCCGCGCCATGGAAGATGTTCGCAGCCTGCGCCTGGGCGGGGAATGCTTGCGCAATAAATGCGAACAGGAACCTAAACTGGGTTTTGAGCTGATGAAGCGCTTTGCGCGAATTGCTACTGAACGGCTGCAGTCCGCACGTATTCAATTGCTGGATATTTACGGCCCAGATCACCAGGGCCACCCAACATGATCCCCTCCGTTTACCGGGTGTGCCAGCGGCGCGTGGAATATCCGGGGACTTTCACATTGCAGCTGGAAGCTAAGAACGGTAGGCGGCATAAGCCACCGATGAATTTTGCTCCCGGTCAGTTCAATATGTTGTACGCCTTTGGTACCGGAGAATCCGCCATTTCCTTTAGTGGACTGGGGAGCGAGGACGGCAAGCTCATCCATACCATTCGCGCCCAGGGGAATGTCACCCGGGCCCTAGAGCGCCTACAGGAGGGAGACACTTTAGGTGTAAGGGGGCCTTTCGGCATCGGTTGGCCTCTAGATACTGCCGCTGGCAAAGATCTTTTGATTATTGCCGGCGGTCTCGGACTGGCGCCGTTGCGCCCAGTAATCTATGCGGCGCGGCGGGAGCGACTTACCGCACGCGAGGTGCGTCTCTTTTATGGTGCCAGGCGCCCAAGTGAATTGCTGTATAGAGAGGAGCTCGCTCAATGGAGCACCCAGCTCGAGCTTGAGACTTCGGTAGATCACGGTGATGGCTCCTGGCCTGGGCATATCGGTGTGATTACCGATCCACTACAGGCTACACAAATAGATGGCGCCAATTCGGTAGCATTTCTGTGCGGCCCTGAAATTATGATGCGCTTTTGTATCCAGGTTTTGGTGCGCAAAGGTGTGCCAGAGTCCTCTATCTATCTTTCGATGGAGCGCAATATGAAATGCGCCATCGGCCTCTGCGGACACTGCCAGTGGGGTCCAAACTTTATTTGTAAGGATGGCCCTGTTTTTTGCTATGAGGATATTCGCCCATGGCTGCAGATTCGCAGCTTATAAGCCGGCAGCCCCACAAACCCAAACTGGCGGTCTGGAAATTCACCTCCTGTGATGGCTGCCAACTCAGCTTGTTGGACTGTGAGGATGAGCTGTTGCTGTTGGGGCAGGAAGTGGAGATCGCCTATTTTATGGAGGCCTCCAGTAAGGTGGAGGAGGGGCCCTACGATATCTCCCTGGTGGAGGGCTCAATTACGACGCCCGCCGACCTGTTGAGAATTCAGGAGGTGCGGCGTCAGTCAAAGTTCCTGGTAAGTATTGGCGCCTGTGCCACTGCCGGCGGTATCCAGGCACTGCGCAATTTTGCCGATGTCGTCGAGTTTACTTCTGTGGTTTACGCCGAGCCCTCTTATATCCACACCCTAAAAGAGTCCACCCCCATTGCCGCCCATGTGCCAGTGGACTTCGAGCTGCAGGGCTGCCCGATCAACAAACTGCAACTGTTAGAGGTCATCAGTGCTTTTCTGAATTCTCGTGCACCTCAGGTTTCCAGTCATTCAGTATGTATCGAATGCAAACTTAAGAACAATGTCTGTGTATGGGTAGCCCACGGCACCCCCTGCATGGGACCGGTAACCCACGCCGGTTGTGGCGCGCTTTGCCCTAGTTACAACCGCGGTTGCTATGCCTGCTATGGCCCGAAGGAGAACCCTAATGGTGAATCCCTGTGTCACTGGTGGGAACAAAATTTAGGAGCAGACAGATCAACCGTCATTGAAAATCTGCGTAATTTCAATGGGTTATCACCTCATTTTAAAGAAATTAGTCAAGATAGAGAGCATCGCCAAAAGGGAAAATCCTAACGGGTAGAGCAACTAATGGCCGATAAAAGTAAAACCATCAAAGTCGATTATTTGGCACGCGTTGAAGGCGAGGGTGCGCTCTATATACGCTACGACGATCATGGTGTGCACGAAGTGCAATTAAAGATCTTTGAACCCCCACGCTTCTTTGAAGCCTTTTTGCGGGGGCGCGATTACACCGAAGCACCGGATATCACCGCCCGTATTTGCGGCATTTGCCCAGTGGCCTATCAAATGAGCGCGCTGCACGCCATGGAGAACGCGCTGGGTCTGGTTCCTACAGAACCCCTGAGAAATTTGCGCCGCTTGCTCTACTGTGGAGAGTGGATCGAAAGCCATATGCTGCATATCAGCATGTTGCATGCACCGGACTTTCTCGGCTATCCCAATGCCGTGGCCATGGCCAAAGACCACCCAGAGGTTGTACAGAGAGCGTTGGAAATCAAAAAAACTGGAAATGCGTTGGTGCGTCTGCTTGGGGGTAGGGAGGTCCACCCAATCAACGTGCGCGTAGGGGGCTTTTATCGAGTGCCCGGCCTGGAGTCCTTTCAAGCACTGCGTCCCCAATTGTTAGAAGCCCATACTCTGGCAGAACTCATGACGCGTTGGGCGGCGGGTCTGCCATTTCCCCATTGTGAGCAATCCTATGAATGCGTCGCCCTGTCCAACCCCAGTGAATACCCCATGAATGAGGGGCGTATTGTTTCCAGTCGCGGGCTGGATATTTCGGTACAGGACTACGAAAAACACTTTCGCGAACAGCAGGTACCGCACAGTACGGCATTGCACAGTATATTGATCGAGCGGGGCGCCTACCTTGTCGGGCCCATGGCGCGCTACAACCTCAACTACCCCCAACTCTCAGGAGAAGTGAGAAGCCTTGCCGAGGCGTTGGGTTTCCGAGGCCCCTGCAATAATCCCTTCAAAAGTATTGTGGTGCGCAGCCTGGAGGTACTCTACGCCCTGGAAGAGGCACTGCGCCTTATCGATACGTTTCAACCCCCCGATGAACCCTACCTGGCTGTAGAACCTAGAGCGGCTAGTGGCTGTGCCGCTACCGAGGCCCCCCGCGGATTGCTCTATCACCGCTACGCCATGAATGAGCAAGGCAAAATTACTTTTGCCAAGATCGTCGCTCCCACCTCTCAAAATCAAAAAACTATCGAAGATGATCTACGCCTGATGCTGCCAAAATTCATGCACCTGCCCGAGCAACAATTACAGGGTTTATGTGAGCGCGCCATTCGCAATTATGACCCCTGTATTTCCTGCTCAACCCATTTCCTGCAGCTACATTTGCAACATGAGCCAAAAAGAATCTCCTGAGCGCTGGCTGCTGGTCAGCCTTGGCAATCGCTTCCGGGGAGACGATGGTGTGGGGCCCTATCTGCTCGACAAGCTGCGCAGCCAATTAAAAGGAAGCGCAGATTTTCTGGAGAGCGGCAATGACATGGTAACCCTTGTGGGGCATTGGAAAGATCGTCAGGTTTGCCTGGTAGATGCGATTTTGTCCGATGAGCAAAAATCGGGCGAACTAATCCGAGCCGATGGCCTGGCCGATATTATCGCGCCCAGTAACTGCACGACCTCCAGCCACGGTTTTAACCTCAGAGAAGCGATCGACTTGGGCAGAGTGCTGGGGGCATTGCCCCGCAGGCTGGAAATTTTTTCCATCTGTGTCGAGAACATCAGCTCCTGTGATCATCTCACTGCCGCAGTGAGGTTAGGCGCGGAGCGTGCCGAGCAGGAGCTACTTGCGTTTCTACAAGGCGATAACGGACAAAGCTGACAACGGAGACCAGTGATGCATGAACAGTCCTTGATCAGCAATCTGATCGAAAAAATACAGCAGCTTGCCGAGAACGAAGGCGCCAGGGTAGTGGGTGCCAAGCTGCGCCTAGGTGCCCTTGCACATATCTCCGCCCCACACCTACGGGAACACTTCGAGCAGGCAACTTTCGGGACCAGCCTGGAAGGATTGCAACTGGAAATTGAAGAGCTCACCGATATTCATCACGCCGAAGCCCAGGACATTATCCTGGAAAATCTGCAATTTGAGGCCAGTGATGGACAATGAGCGCCGCCGGCTAGCGATTAAAGGCCTGGTACAGGGCGTAGGGTTTCGACCCTATATTTATCGCTTGGCGCGGGATTGCCAACTGACCGGCTGGGTTGCCAACCATAGTGGTGGATTACAGTTGGAGGTTGAGGGAAAAAGCACAGGCATCGAGAAATTCCTGCAGCGTCTTCCAATGGAAAAGCCGCCGCACAGCCTAATACTCAGTATTGATAGTGAGGTAATTACTGCCGAGGGTGACAACGATTTTGAGATTAGAGAGAGCACCGTTGCCGCCGCACAATCTACCCAGGTGCTGCCAGATATAGCTCCCTGTAACTCCTGCCAGGCCGAATTGCAGGATTCCCGTAACCGCCGGCACAAATACCCATTCATCAACTGTACGCACTGCGGCCCGCGCTTTAGCATCATTGATAAGATGCCCTATGATCGCGCCAACACTGCAATGCAGCAGTTTCCTCAATGCGCCAAATGCCAAGCTGAATACACCAATCCCGAAGACCGCCGTTTTCACGCCGAACCCAATGCCTGCCCAGAATGTGGCCCACAGCTGCAGCTCTGTGATAGCAAAGGCAAGGTGCTTCTCACCGGCCTGGCAGCCTTGAATGAGACGTTCGCCAGCCTGGCCAGTGGAAAAGTTGTTGCGTTGAAAGGTGTAGGGGGGTTCCAACTATTGGTAGATGCCGGCAATAGCCAGGCATTACAGACATTACGCAAACGCAAGCAGCGCCCACACAAACCTTTTGCCCTGTTGTATTGCTCTTTATCGGCAGCGCGACGTGATTGTCGGATTTCTGAGTTGGAGGCAAAACTGCTTACTTCACCGGCACGCCCCATCGTACTACTGGAAGCAAAACCGGAAGCGAATGCCAGGGTACACGAGCTGGTAGCGCTGGGTTCACCAGATCTGGGGGTGATGTTGCCAGCCTCACCACTGCACCTACTACTTGCCGAAGAGTATGCGGCCCCCCTTGTCGCCACCAGCGGCAATTTGGCTGAAGAGCCAATTTGCATTGAAAATACGGAGGCTTTGCGGCGCCTTGGCAAAATTGCCGACCGTTTTTTACTGCATAACCGCCGCATAGTGAGGCCATTGGATGACTCGGTACTGCGCGTAGTAGAAGACCGCCCCTTGATGTTACGCCGTGCACGCGGCTATGCCCCACTACCCATTACCCAGGCAAAACTGTCACAACAGGCACTCACTCAATCCTATTTAGCCCTGGGAGCAGATTTAAAAAATTCCGTGGCGCTGTCCCACAATGGTTGGATTTATCAGAGCCAACATATTGGCGACCTGAGTAGCGCCACCGCAATTGAGCACTTTGACCGCACGATTGCGGACCTCACTGGCTTACAACAGCGTCGACCGCAAACTCTGATCCACGACCAGCACCCAGGCTATAGCTCTCATCGCTGGGCACTGCAACAGCAGGCTCCACGCCTGGGGGTACAACACCATGTTGCCCATCTGTTTTCCTGTATGGCCGAACACGGTCACAGTGGTGCCGCACTTGGCGTCTGCTGGGACGGCACTGGCTATGACAGCAGCGGCATAGTGAGGGGCGGGGAGTTCCTCCTCTGGGACGGTAAATCGCAAGTAGAACACGTCGCCAGCCTGCGCACATTTCCCCTGCCAGGTGGAGAAAAGGCTGTGCGCGAACCACGGCGGGCTGCGGCGGGCCTGCTATATGAAATTTCCGGATACATGGCGCTGCAACACCAGCTGCTCAAGCGCTGCTTTACCCGCAGTGAACGCCGTAACCTGGTCACCATGCTCGAAGGTGAGGTCAACAGCCCTCTGTGTAGCAGTGCCGGGCGCCTGTTTGATGCAGTGGCCGCACTATTGGGGCTGTGTAGCCAGTCGAGCTATGAGGGGCAGGCCGCCATGGTGCTGGAATATAGTGCCCGAGGAATTCAGAGCAGTGACAGCTATCCATTCGACCTGTATCAGCGTCAAAGCAAGTGGGAGTTGGATTGGGCCCCCTGTATTAGCGCCTTGATACACGATGAAGGGAAGTCCCTGCCGCAGCGGGCTGCGGCTTTCCACAATACCTTGGCAAATATGATTCTGGCAGTGGTCAATGAGATCGGGGAGCGTCAGGTCTTTCTCTCCGGCGGTGTTTTCCAAAACCGAAGACTAACGGAACGCACCGCGACACTGCTGCGTGAGCGGGGATTTACCGTGCATTGCCACAGCCAGGTTCCCCCCAACGATGGCGGTATTGCTCTTGGGCAACTTCACTATGCCCACTGCATGGCTGCAGCCGGACAACCTGCGGGGGATTAAGTGGGCATGTGCTTAGGTATTCCCGGCCTTATTGAAGAGATCACAGACAATTCCCCCCTGGAACGCCTGGGCAAGGTACGTTTTGGCGGCATAGCCCGGCAAGTCAACTTATCCCTGGTGCCAGATGCCAGCGTTGGCGATTATGTGGTAGTCCATGTGGGTATTGCCATCAGTCAGATACGGGAAGAAGAAGCCGAACGTGTTTTTCGCGACCTGGAATCCCTGAGCGGGCCGAGCGGCCAGGAGTGATGCCGTGAAATTTGTCGATGAATACCGCCAGAGCGAGACTATCCAAAAGATAGCCACAGAAATTCACAAAGAAACCACGCGCCCCTGGACGATTATGGAAGTGTGCGGTGGACAAACTCACGCCATCGTTAAGAATCGCCTCGACCAGTTACTACCGCAAGCAATAAAGTTGGTTCATGGACCGGGCTGCCCGGTTTGTGTGACCCCCCTGGAGACCATTGATCGGGCCATTGCCATCGCTGCACTGCCGGGAGTGATTTTCTGTTCCTTTGGCGATATGTTGCGAGTACCTGGGTCAGAGCACAGCCTGCTCGATGTGAAAGCCAATGGTGGCGACATTCGCATAATCTATTCCCCCCTACAGGCGGTGAAGATTGCCGAGGACCACCCAACAAAGCAGGTGGTCTTTTTTGCCGTAGGATTTGAAACAACCGCAGCCGCGAATGCCATGGCAGCCACCCAAGCCAAACAAAAGTCGCTTAAGAATTTTTCCCTGTTGGTTTCCCAGTTTTTGGTGACACCGGCCATCGCGTCTATATGCGCCGCCAAGGATACACGTGTGCAGGGATTTCTTGCCGCTGGTCATGTGTGCTCAATTACCGGTTACGAAAGATATCTGCCCCTTGCCGAAAAGTATCAGGTGCCGATTGTCGTTACCGGCTTTGAACCCCTGGATATTCTTGAAGGTTTGTTGATGTGCCTGCGCCAATTAGAGCAGGGCAGTTATCAGGTGGAAAACCAGTATCTAAGAGCGGTAGAGCGAACCGGCAACCGCCCGGCACAAGTGTTACTGAACAATGTATTTAGCGTTTCTGCTCAGTGTTGGCGCGGCCTGGGTGAAATTCCAGCGAGTGGCTTGGCACTTGCTGAAGAGTTTTCAGATCTCGATGCAACAAAGAAATTTGCATTACCAGAGATCAAACCCCGAGAGCAACACCAGTGTATTAGTGGTGCCATTATGCTCGGCCTCAAAAAGCCTGGCGACTGTCCCCATTTCGGCACAACCTGCCGCCCAGACCACCCCCTGGGCGCCCCCATGGTTTCCTCCGAGGGTGCCTGCTCCGCCTACCACCGCTATAGCCAACAGGTAAAAACCCGTGAATCTTCAATGTCCTCTCCCAACAACCAATAGGGGCAGCATCCGCCTGGGGCATGGCAGTGGTGGCGAGATGACCCAGCAACTTCTGAAGGAGTTTATCCAACCGGTGTTTAACAATACCTGGATCGACCAAGCCCACGACAGCGCTACCTTGCCTTGGGATTCTGATCGTCTGGTATTCACCACCGACTCATTCGTAATTACCCCTTTGTTTTTCCCCGGTGGGGATATCGGCAAATTGGCCGTTTACGGAACCGTCAATGACTTGGCCATGGGCGGTGCCGAGGCAAAATTCTTGAGTTGCAGCTTGATACTGGAAGAAGGGTTGCCGTTCAACACATTAAAAAGAGTGCTGCAATCCATGGCTGGCGCAGCCGAGGAAACCGGTGTAAAGCTGGTTACCGGGGACACCAAGGTCGTGGAGAGAGGCAAGGGCGATGGTATCTATATCAATACCAGCGGAGTGGGTAGCTTACTGAGTAATCATCCAATAGACCCCAGTTATATCCGCCCCGGTGACAGAATTCTATTGTCCGGGGATATTGGCCGACACGGCATCACCGTTATGGCAAGCCGTGAGGGATTGGAATTCGAAACTGCACTCACCAGTGACTGCGCCCCGCTCAATGCTGCAATTTCAGCATTGCTCCAGGGTGGTATTCCGCTTCACTGTTTGCGGGATCTCACTCGCGGTGGTCTCGCGACGGCCCTGGTGGAACTGGCCGAAACCAGTGGGCAGGCCTTCGAACTGGATGAAGCGCAGATCCCAGTCTGCGAATCAGTCTACGGAGCCTGCGAAATGCTGGGCCTAGATCCCCTTTACGTGGCCAACGAGGGGCGTTTCGTTGCTGTTATTCCCGCAGAGTGCGCAGATCAGGCCAGCGCTATCCTAAGAGAGGAACGGGTAGGGGCATCCTGTGCAATTATTGGGAAAGTCACTGGCAAGCCCAGTGCCCAGGTTATTCTGAAAAACAGCCTGGGGTGTGATCGCCTGTTACAGCGCTTGCCAGGAGAGCAATTGCCAAGAATTTGTTAGCCAATAGAATTTATAAACATCGTGCAGAAACATTGATGGCAGCCTCAACCTCCCTGGCCTTGTTCATGTTAATGCCATGCATCGCCCTGATTCCCGCCCCGAAGTATCGGGTAAGGTTCTGATTAAACTAAATGCTAGAGCGCTATTAGATGACAGTGGCGTTTTGTCACAGCAAGCGGCTGGCTTGATTTTTACTAAGCTTCCCAGTCTAAATGCATGACTATTCATTGCTAAGATCAGTCGAAACTAAGCTCAGTCGAAAACTGTGAAAGGTAATCCGATAAAGGTGAACCGTGCTTCAGACAAGGCCTGAGAAAAACTGGCACTCAATGTCCGCAGATACGGTGTTCTCCGAGCTGAAGACCAGTATGGCCGGAATCAGTGAGGACGAAGCTGCGCTAAGACTGCGAACCTACGGGCCTAACTGCCTGCCAGCGCCAGCTCGCAAAGGGTTTCTGCGGCGCTTCTTCTCCCATTTCAACAACCTCCTGATCTACGTCCTGCTCGGGGCGGCGCTTATCACAGGCCTACTACAACACTGGGTAGATACCGGGGTCATCCTGGCGGTGGTTATCGTCAATGCGATTATCGGCTTTGCTCAGGAGGGTAAAGCGGAAAGGGCCATGGATGCTATCCGCCATATGCTGGCTCCACGTGCCGCAATCCTCCGCAACAATCAGCGGCTCACTGTGGAGGGAGAGAAACTGGTACCCGGCGATATTGTGCTCATTGAGGCTGGTGACAAAGTACCTGCCGATTTGCGGCTGTTAAAAACGCACGGTCTGCAGGTACAAGAGGCCATCCTGACCGGGGAATCCATCCCGGTAGAAAAACATACCGATCCGGTTAACACCGATACCCCCTTGGGGGACCGTAGTTGCTTAGCCTATAGCGGAACCACTGTCACCAATGGGCAGGGAGTGGGGGTAGTAGTGGCCACCGCAGCAGAGACTGAGATCGGTCATATCAGTGGCATGCTCGCCAGTGTTGAAACTTTAACCACTCCGTTGGTTGAACAGATGGGTTTCTTCGCCAAATGGCTGGCCCTTTTTATTCTGGCCGTTGCTGCGTTGATCTTCGCCTTTGGGCTGTTTGTATTGCAGCACAATTTTAATGAACTGTTTATGGCCATTGTTGGGCTTTCGGTAGCGGCCATTCCCGCGGGCTTACCGGCAGTTCTAACCATCACATTAGCGGTCGGGGCCCAGGCGATGGCGCGGCGCAACGCCATTGTCAGGCGCCTGCCGGCAATCGAAACCCTGGGATCAGTATCGGTAATCTGTACCGATAAAACTGGGACGCTCACCCGCAACGAGATGTGCGTCGCCACAGTAGTTACAGGCGCACAACGCTATGAAGTAGAGGGCGAAGGCTATGAACCGCGGGGTGAAGTCATGCTCGGCGGCGCGCCGGTAGCGATGTCAGCCCCAAACCCACTGCAGGAGTTAGCCCGTGTCGCGGTTCTTTGTAATGACGCCGAGCTCAGAAAAGAGGATGACAACTGGCTCGTCGAGGGTGATCCCATGGAGGGGGCCTTACTGGCCTTCGCAGCAAAGGCGGGAATGAATAGCGGGGAGGTGCGCAAGCAGTGGACCCGTACCGATATTATCCCCTTTGATGCCCAGCATAAGTTTATGGCCAGCCTAAACCACAACCATGAGAATCATGCACTGATCGCCGTTAAAGGGGCGCCGGAACAGGTTTTGGCAATGTGCAAAACCTATCGCAGCGAGGATGGAGGCTGCGAACCGCTGATGGAGACTTACTGGCGACAAAAGACCGAGGAGGTGGCGGCATTGGGACAGCGTGTCTTGGCGCTCGCCACAAAAGAGGTAAAGCCAGAGCACACGGTGCTGGAGCACTCAGACGTGAAGGGAACTATGACTCTTCTCGGCTTGGTGGGATTGATCGATCCACCCCGTCAGGAGGCTATAACCTCAGTTGCGGAGTGTAGGGGCGCGGGTATTCGAGTGAAGATGATTACCGGCGATCATGTCGCGACCGCAAAAGCCATCGGTCAACAGATAGGCTTACAGCGGCCTAACAAAGCCCTAACGGGAGTGGACATCGACAACCTGAATGACGCGGCATTAGCGGCAGAAGTCCTGAAGGTGGATATCTTCGCCCGCAACAGGCCTGAGCATAAATTGCGGCTGGTAACCGCATTGCAGGCCCACGATATGACTGTGGCAATGACTGGCGATGGCGTAAACGATGCCCCCGCTTTAAAACGCGCCGATGTGGGTATTGCCATGGGCCGGGGGGGAACAGAGGCTGCCAAAGAGGCCTCCGAGTTGGTTCTAGCCGATGATAATTTCGCTTCCATCGGCGCTGCGGTCCGTGAGGGGCGCACAGTTTATGACAATATAAAGAAAGTGATTAGCTGGACGCTGCCCACCAACGCAGGGGAAGCCTCAACCATTATTGTGGCGCTGCTCTTTGGCATGGTACTGCCGATAACACCGATCCAAATACTTTGGGTCAACCTGATTACCGCTGTTACGCTCGGTATTGCGCTCGCCTTTGAGCCAACAGAAGAAAATACCATGCACCGCCCACCACGGTTGCGCGACCAACCGCTCCTTACCAGTGTACTGGTATGGCATATCACATTAGTTAGCACCTTATTCCTGTGTGGCGTATTCGGAATATATACCTACGCCATTCAGCAGCACTACTCATTGGAATTGGCGCGAACCATGGCCATGAATACATTGGTGGTAATGGAAATTTTCCACCTGTTTTTTATTCGCAATATGTATGGCACCTCTCTCACCTGGAAGGCAGTGCGCGGCACCAAAGTGGTGTGGATGGCAGTCATCATGGTCACTTTGGGGCAATTTGCCATTACCTATGTCCCACTCCTGCAGGAAGTCTTTGCTACTGAGGCAGTGCCACTTTTTGATGGCATTCTGATCGTTGCGATTGGCGTGGCGCTGTTTGCCATTATCGAGATCGAAAAACAGATGCGTATACGCCTTTCCCGCCAGACACAAAGCTTCACTGCCAGGGGAAATTCTTAATTCCGTACCTTGACCTGTTCTCAGCCTGACCAGCGCTACAGCCTAAGCCCCGCTTTAATTGGCTCACAATTTGCTGCCTCTTTATGGGTTTATTCTTATTACTAGTGATCAGATGCTCTCAATGTGTGTTGAAAGCCAGAGAAGCTCCACCAAAACTGAAACTTTCAGTGACATAGAGCACATTTTTGCAGGTTGGCAGCAGGGGCAACACCGTCATAGACACTTTGCAATACGCTTGAGCTTAACCGTGCTAGAGAGCTTTTCAGGGATCGCGTTTAACACAAGGTTAAAACCCGGAACAGCAGTGTAGCGAGCAAGTAAAACTTTCCGCCAAAAAACCTTATGACATTTAGTGAAGATCCAGGCCGGGCCCCGGTAGGGAGTGATGAGATGCCGTTTAAACAAATCCTACTTCCTCTAGATGGCTCAGCTATCGCTGAAGAGGCCATCGCCCATGGAGTTATGCTGGCGCAGAACAGTGGTGCAAAAATTCACCTTCTTCATGTACAAAATTCTGAAGAGCAGAGCATAGATCCCGTGGACTGGCGGCTGCGCAGAGTAGAGCTGCGTAGCTACCTCAACCGTTTGGCTGAGCCCATTTCGGAGCAGGGTATTACTGTAAGCCAGTCTGTGGTGGAGGGGCGCCCAGCAGAGCAGATTGTAGAGTACTGCGATGAGGTCGATATCGATCTGATTGTACTCACTGCATACGGCAAGGGTGGCGTCAGCCGTTTCGATTTCGGCAGCACCGCCCAAAAGATTTTTAGTGGCTCTGGGCGGTCCTTCATCATAGTGCATCCGGGTTTAAAACCTCCGGCCCAGGAAAACATGGCTTACCGCCGTATTTTGGTCTCGATGGATGGTTCCTCTCATTCCGAGTGGGTTGCTTGCCAGGCGGCATCAATGATGCGTGGGCAAGAAATGGAAATGATTCTGCTGCAAGTGATTGCTGTGCCAGATATGCCCCGCAAAATGCCGATCACCCGTGAAGAACACGCCACACGGGAAAAGTTTGTCGAATGCAATCGACGCGCGGGTGAAGTCTACTTGGAGGAGATGGCTCGCCAATTGGAAAACGGCATCAAAGTGCGGCCCTTGCTGCTGGTTGCACAGAATGTCGCCGAGTGTATTTATGCCACTGCTGCGGAAGAGGATGTCGATCTGATTGCGATGAGCGCGCACGACTGGCAAACCGGTGAGCAACACGTAACGGGTACCGTCTGCCACTCCGTTATATCCCACAGTAACCTGCCGGTTCTGGTATTCCAGGATTTGCAGGAATCCCAATTACAGGCTCTGCGCGCTGACAACATAGCCTGCCAAATTCGCCACTCAACTCTTCCGGTAAGAAATGAAGCGCATCGATGAAATTGCGGTTTTGGAAAAAGCAGGGCGCTCGCCAGGGGTACAAGTTCTTTGTACATGCAAAGTCCGAGCAAAGCGGTACTCAATCTGGGAGTACCGCCCACGGGATTGGTAACAATTCGAACCGGGATAATGAACAGCAGCGCCTGGAAGACATAGCCGCGCTGGCCAAGCAGCACGCAAGCCCTGTCGGTACCGGTGGTGGCTACCGCTTGCGACTGCACTTGCGTCAGTTAGAAAAACATTTCGAGAAAATCTATCGGCATCTCGCCACTCGGGTAGAGGCGGGCGAAAAAAGTACTCGCAGTGAAGAGTGGCTACTAGATAACCGCCATGTGGTCCAGGAAGCCCTGCAGTTGGTATGTGAGTCCCTGCCGGTGAACTACTTAAAGCAGTTGCCACAAGTTTCTGCCGAAGACGGCAGTGTCGACCTGCGTTTGCATGTCCTTGCCGATGCATTGATCACCGACTTCTCCCAACCCGTAGATATTCAATCCATTCACCTGTTGGTTGAGCACTACCAGGAGGATGCTGTTTTAACCACCGGCGAACTCTGGGCACTGCCCGCACTTTTACGCCTTTGCCTATTGGAGCACTTGGCGCAGCTGGCCGAGGATGCCTTGGGAGGACATACCGCTACAGAAGAGGAACTCAGCGTTGGCATTGCCAGCGGTATCATTAGCCTGCGAGAACTGCGCAGTTGTAACTGGCGGGATTTTGTTGAGTCCCTCAGCCGTGTAGAACATATATTGCGCAAAGACCCTGCAGACGCCTACCGCCGAATGGATTTTGAAACCCGCGATAGATACCGGGATGTGATAGAAAAGCTGGCACGCGGCAGTGGCAAAACCGAGCAGCAGGTTGCCCAGTGCGTGGTGGAACTGAGCGGCGTACAGAAAACCGATAAGCGCACCCGGCATGTGGGATACTACCTGATAGATGAAGGGCGTCCACAGCTGGAAACCCTGATGGACTATCGCCCTGGCTTTCTGCAGCGCCTTCATTGGCAGCTATTGCACAAGGCATCCAGGGTATTCTTTTCCGGATTGGCTCTTTTCTCGATTCCACCGCTACTTGCCCTGGCTGTTTATCTACTCTGGAGCGGTGCTTCTATCATTTTGACGTTATTGGTACTGCTGGTTACCGCAGTGCCAGTGGTCGGTATGGCCCTGGCTCTGGTTAACGGCTTGATTACCCACTGCTTGCCCCCGCGCCTGCTGGCAAAACTGGATTTTGATAAGGGCATATCCAGTGAATACCGCACGGTTGTGGTTATGCCGGTACTGTTTGCCGATGCGGAGGATATGCAAAGGATTCTCGAGTGTCTGGAAATCAATTTCCTCAACAACGGAGATAGGAATCTTGTTTACGCAGTTTTAAGTGATTTTGCAGACGCCGATACGCAAAGTACCAGTGAGGACACAACATTATTAGAAATCGCCAAAGCATCTATTGAAACCCTGAACGAACGCCACAGGGTCGATGAGGGCAGATCACCGTTTTTACTATTACACCGTGAGCGTCGCTGGAATGCGTTGGAAAACTGCTGGATGGGCTGGGAGCGCAAGCGCGGCAAACTGATCGAATTCAACAGACTATTGTCTGGCAATGAGGAGCACAGTTTTACCACTTGTTTTGGCGATCGCAAACAACTGCAAGGCATTCGCTATGTCATCACTCTCGATGCCGACAGCCAGATGCCACCAGACACCGCACGACGCCTCGTTGGTGCCATAGCGCACCCACTCAATCGCGCAGTGGTCAAAAGCAGCACACAAAGAGTGGTAGCAGGTTATGGATTTTTACAGCCCAGGGTGGAAACCGACCCGGCTAGCTCTGATGGAACTCTATTCAGCCAGATTTTTGCCGGTGATCGCACCGTAGACCTCTACACCCACGCCGTCTCGGATGCCTACCAGGACCTGTTTGGCGAGGCGATATTTACCGGTAAAGGAATTTACGACCCGGAGGTTTTCTCCCAGACCCTGGCCGGGCATCTTCCAGAAAATGCCATCCTCAGCCACGATTTAATCGAAGGTGCCATCGGTGGTGTAGGGCTGCTGTCGGATGCAGTCTTCTACGAACAATACCCACCTAATGTTTTCGCCATGCTGCGCCGCTCGCACCGCTGGATTCGCGGTGATTGGCAGATACTTTCCTGGCTGGGCAAACGTGTACCGGTCGATAGCGGTGAACAAGTCGACAACCCTTTACCGACAATTCAGCGCTGGCAAATCGTCGATAATCTGCGACGCAGCCTGGAGGCCCCCTGCCTGTTGGCACTTTTTCTGCTCGCCTGGAGCGGTTGGCTACCGGGCCATGCCTGGGCTTGGACTTCGGCGCTACTTTTGTTGTCTTCCGCATCGGTATGGCAGGAATTACTATCGATGGTCTGGCGCAGCATCGCTGATCCCAGCCGCGCCCATCTTCATTTCCGGGGAGGGCCGGCGGTTCTACAGCAGCGCTTTTTACACTGGCTGCTATCGCTGGTTCTGCTCCCGGTGCAAGCGATTAACGCGTTGGATGCGATCGTACGCACACTCTATCGGCTGCGCGTTTCCCACCGCCATTTGTTGCAGTGGACATCAGCGGCACATGTGAATCGCTCTGTCAGCAGTGCACTGACTGCGTTTGGCAGTTGGCGTGCGATGTGGGTTTCCCCACTGATCGCTCTATTGGTAACTGCAGGCTTGGCTTATTGGGTTCCCGCCAGTCTCTTACCTGCAGCACCGTTTTTGTTGGCCTGGCTCTTTGCACCCCAACTTCTTCACCATATCAATTTACCGCGAGAGCTGGAGCCATCAGTTCTAACAGAAGAGGACAAGCGCGAGTTGCGTTTGCTAAGCCGGCGAACCTGGTTTTTCTTCGAACACTTTATGGGGCCTGACGATCACTGGCTGCCGCCAGATAATTATCAGGAAGAACCCCTGGCGGTCCTGGCCCGGCGTACATCCCCCACCAATATCGGGCTGGGCTTGCTCTCTATTCTCAGCGCCTACGATTTTGGTTACGTTGATCTCAGCCTGCTATTAGCTCGACTCAACAACAGCTTCGACCGTATGCGCGGACTGGAGCGCTATCGCGGACACTTCCTCAACTGGTACGAAACCCGCGAACTACACCCGCTCAACCCCCGCTATGTCTCCACCGTGGATAGCGGCAACCTGGCCGGCAGCCTACTAACCCTGGCCTCCGGCCTGGAATCCCTGAAAACTGAACCACTGAGTGGACGCCAGCTGGTACTGGGCATCACCGATACCCTCGATGCCATGGCAGAAACCCTGCAGCCGGTCGATACGGACTCCGCCCCCAATGAAATCCGTGAGATCAACGCGCAGCTAGCGCAGTTTCGCCAACGTTTACAAGCCGGCGCGGAGCACAATCGCTGGTGGCAAACCATCGACGATATCTATGAGAGAGATGTACCCTGGCTACAGAAGCAGATGCTGGCGCTGATCGAGGGTGACGAAAAAAACTTCAGCGCAGAGGATCTCGGTCGACTACGCCAATGGCTCGATGAATTGCACCGCCATGCGGTGGCCGCGAGGCGCTATCAGGAGGCGCTCGAACCCTGGCTGCGACTTATGCAGGTACCACCCAAAGTCTGCCGGGAGGGTGTGGAGCAAGTCAGAAAAGCTTACCTCTCCCTCGCAGACACTTTGAAAATCCCGGTTTCTCTATCGACCATGCCAGACTTTTGCGATGCTGCGGAACAACAACTGCTGCAACTGCAAAATCACCTCGCTGCAGAACCACAAGGGCACGATGAAGCCGCCTCTTGGTGTGAAAAAATGCACAACGCACTGGAAAGCGCACGGGAAAATGCCGCCAGTTATTGCCGAGACATTACCAGCCTTTCCACCAGGGCACTCAACTGGGTGGAAGAGATGGATTTCGCCTTCCTCTACGATCGCGATCAGCATCTATTTCATATCGGTTACAACATTACCGATGCTGCACTAGACGCCAACCACTACGATTTACTCGCCTCAGAATCGCGCCTGACCGGCTTCCTCGCTATTGCCAAAGGCGATGTACCGGCGCGCCACTGGCGCCACCTTGAGCGACCATTTCGGCACCTTCATCGCCGGGTGGTGTTGATGTCTTGGAGTGCGACCCTGTTTGAATATTTAATGCCGCGGCTGTTTATGGAAACGCCAGAGCACAGTTTGATAGGGCGGGCCTGTCGCAATGCCATTGAAGTGCATCGCAAGTTTACCGGCCGTTTCGAACTGCCCTGGGGTATCGCCGAATCCGGTTACTACGAACTGGACAGCCAATTGCACTACCAATACCGTGCCTTTGGAGTGCCAGGTATCGGTTTTCGTCGCGACCTCGGTGAACGCCTGGTTATAGCGCCTTATGCTTCCATGATGGCACTACCATTCGATGCCGCAGGGGTTATGGAGAACCTGCGCCAGCTTCGCGCCGAAGGTGGTTACGGCCAGTTCGGCCTGTATGAAGCGATTGACTATGGCCGTACGGCCAAAGCTATACCTCGACGCGCACGCACTGTGCGCTCCTATATGAGCCACCACCAGGGCATGATCCTGCTGGCCATTAATAACTACCTCCACGATGACATAATGCAACAACGCTTCCACAGCGATGTGCGCATTGCCGGCCTGACGCCACTACTGCACGAGCGCCTGCCCACCGCGCGGCCGGCCCTAAGACCCTGGCAACAGCCGGGGCTACAGCGCAGTTTCCACGCCGAAGGAGCCCTGCAGAGCTGGTCTGCTCTTCCGGGGAGACCCTATCCACAATACAACCTGCTCTCTAACGGCCACCACACACTGCTGCTGGGAGCAGATGGTTCAGGTGGCAGCTATTGGCACAATCTTGCCCTGACACGCTGGCAGCCAGATCCGACCCAACACCAGGGCGGGCACTGGAATTATGTCCGCGATCTGGATAGCGGCGAACTATTTTCTGTGGGGCTGGCCCCCTGTGGCGGAGACTCCGGCCACTGTATGGCCAACTTCTCACCACAGGAAGTAGAGTTCCAGCGCCGTGAAGCGGAGTTATTCTGCCGCTTACACATTGCCCTCAGTTCCCAGCATGACTTAGAAGCTCGCCGACTGGTAATCAAAAATGAGAGCAATCGCAGCCGCCACCTGCTGCTGGCGGATTATGCCGAGGTGGTGCTAGCGCCAGAACGCGATTACCAGCGTCATCCCGCCTTTGCCAAACTGTTTGTGGAGAGCCAGTACCTGCCCGATGAGCAGGTGATGCTCTATCGAAGGCGGCCTCGCAGCGGCGAGGAAAAACCGATATATCTAGCCCACTGCGCATTGGTTTCTGCCGATGTAAGTCACCAGCTGGGCTGGGAAACCGATCGGGTACGTTTCCTCGGCCGCGGCGGGTCCCCGGCAAGGCCTCTGGCTCTGCAACGAGGCCTGGAAGGCTTCACGGGAACCACTGGCCCTGTATTAGACCCGGTAATTGCCTCAGCCCAAGAAATTTCTATTTCGCCTCATTCTGAAGTCGAAGTGATCTACCTGACTGGCGCCAGTAAATCACGCCGGGAGTTGTTGGCTGTATTGCGCTCTTATCGCTCGCGGCCCAAGGCACGTTGGGTATACGACCTGGCGCGAATGCAGTCTGAACAGGAATTACACAACCTGCGTATCCCTGCGGCAGATGTTTACTGGATGATGGAGTTGCTCTCCGCTGTACTAGCTCCCTCCGGCGGGCTGCGCGCCTCTTCCCGAGTATTGGCCCGCAGTCATCATATTCAGCGTTGCCTGTGGAGCCGTGGCATCTCCGGAGATAACCCAATCCTGTTACTGCAGGTGCGCAGTGAGCAGGGCATTGATTTTGCCGAGCCCATTCTGCAAGCCCACACTCTCTGGAGCGGCCGCGGCCTGGCTATTGACCTGGTTATTGTTGATGAGGATTCCGCCGGTTATTCCCAGCAGACCCGCGACAGGTTACAGGAGATGATCGCCGATATTCGCGGTCGCACTATACGCAAACTAAACGGCTCAGTGGTGATGGTGCCAGGCCAGGAGCTGCCAGAGTCTGATCGTATGGGCCTTTTGGCTGCAGCACGGGTATTGCTCGATTCCTCAGCAGGGCCAGTGGCCACACAGCTGGAGAATAGTGCCACCGCACTACAGGCTCAGATGCAGCCATTGCCTCCTTTTGTACCGGTGCAATCTGCAGGTTATGTCCAGTTACCAACACCAGCCCTGCAACGCCCAAATGATCTTATATTTGATAATGGCCTGGGTGGATTTTCAGCGGATGGGCGCGAGTACATCCTGCATCTACAGTCAGGCAAGCCGGAAAAACCGGGCCAGCGCCCTCCTGCACCCTGGGTAAATATCATCGCTAATCCCAACTTCGGTTGTCTGGTATCCGAAGGGGGCTCCTGCTGTACCTGGAGCGGCAACAGTGGTGAACACCGGCTGACCGCCTGGAATAACGATCCGGTCCGCGACCCCAGTGGTGAAACCCTCTACCTACGCGATGAAGAGAGCGCCCAGGTTTGGTCTCCAACCCCGGCCCCGCGGCCCGCCGAGACCGACTATCAGGTAAGGCATGGGGCAGGTTACACCGAGTATCGCCATAACAGCCACGGCCTTGAGCAGTCCTGGCGTATTACGGTCGATCGCACTGCTCCGGTGAAAATTGGCCGGCTGACATTGAAAAATGGCTGGAACAGGCCTCGCCGATTAACTGCCACCTACTACGTGGAGTGGGTAATGGGACTGACCCGCGGCAACAGTTGGGCTCATCAGGTCAATGAGTTCATACCAGAAAGCAATACGTTATTGGCCCGCAACGCCTTTGTCCCGGATGCCAAACCCGGTGTCGCCTTCCTGACTGCCAGCCTGCCACCTCACGGTCTGACCACAGATCGGCATGAGTTTATTGGCAGTACCGGGAGCCCACAGGCACCGGAGGCACTGTTTCGGATTGGCCTCTCCGGGAAGGTGCAGTCTGGCGGCGACCCTTGCGCCGCTTATCAAGTCCATATTGATCTGGCTATCGGCGAAACCCAACACATTTATTTTGTGATGGGGGAGGGGATTGATCGTGCCCAGGCATTGGATTTGGCCGGTGAATTCCGGGATCCACAAAGAGCCGCAAACTCCCAGGCCGAGTTCGAACAGTTTTGGGAGAATTATCTGCGCTCTGTTCAGGTGCGAGTGCCCGATAAGGCCACCGAGCTGATGGTAAACCGCTGGCTACCTTATCAAACCCTGGCCTGCCGCCTCTGGGGCCGCAGCGGCTTCTATCAATCCAGTGGTGCCTTTGGTTTCCGTGATCAGCTTCAGGATGTACAGGCACTGCTTTGGACACATCCCGATTGGACACGCCAACATATTTTGCGCACTGCCTCACGCCAATTCCAGGATGGAGATGTACTGCACTGGTGGCATGAAAATCCCTTGCGCGGTGTGCGCACCCGCTGCTCCGACGACTTACTGTGGCTGCCATTTGTTACAGCCCAATACATTCGCACCACGGGTGATTACCAAATCCTGGATGAACCGGTCAGCTATCTTGCCGGGGCACCACTGGGCAAAGATGAGCACGAACGCTACGCCGAGTTTGAAAGCAGCGATGAATCTGGGTCTCTTTACGAGCACTGCTGCCGCGCAATTGAGCGCGCCGGCGCCGTAGGGCCTCACGGGCTACCGGTAATCGGCAATGGCGACTGGAACGACGGTTTCAGCCGTATCAGTACCACCGGCCGCGGTGAGAGTGTGTGGATGGGCTGGTTTTTACTGCGAGTTTGTCGGGATATGGCGCCCTTGTGCGACTACATCGGCGATTCTGCACTGGCGGAATATTACCGTCAGCTGGGAGAAAATTTCCGTCAGCAAGTAGAAGACAGCGGCTGGGACGGCGCCTGGTATCGGCGCGCTTATTACGATGACGGCACACCGATTGGTTCTAAGAACAGCGACGAGTGCAAAATCGACCTAATTGCACAAACCTGGTCGGTGCTATCCCAGCAGGAACCCACTGAGCGATCCCGCAAAGCGATGGAATCGGCCGACCAGCACCTGGTAAACGAGTGCGCTCGGCAAATACTGTTGCTTAAGCCACCGTTTAACAAAACCAAGAAGGACCCCGGCTATATAAAAGGTTATCCACCGGGAATTCGTGAAAACGGTGGTCAATACACCCACGCCGCCACATGGGCCGTCTGGGCCGCGGCCGGACTCAGCCAGAGCGAGCGGGCTTGGCATTACTTTAATTTGTTAAACCCAATTACCCACACCGATACCCTTGAAGGCGTAAAGCGCTATTGCACAGAGCCCTATGTATTAGCCGGCGATGTCTACGGTGTGGCCCCCCATGTGGGGCGCGGTGGCTGGACTTGGTATTCCGGAGCGTCCGGCTGGCTGTATCGCAGTGCACTAGAAGCATTACTTGGGGCAAAAATTCTTGATGGCGATCACTTGGTGATCGAACCCTGCCTACCGCAAACCTGGCATAACTATCACTTATCCCTGCGCTTTGGCTGCAGTCGCTATGAGATCGACATCAGTAATTGCGGTGGCTGTCCACGGGAGATCGAATCACTGACGCTGGATGGAGAAAGACTCACTTCAGGAGTCATTCCGTTAAAAGACAGCGGCCAGGAGCATCAGGTAGCTTTAGTATTCAAGCCTGTTTTTAATCCCCCAAATAACAACTAAATACTTCACTATTAAATTTTTCAGTGTGGTCAGCAGGTTGCCTTATATGGCTTCAAATACGATCAATTCAAAATTTTTTCTCACGATTGCTTTTAGCGTTCTACTTATTTTGGTTACCCCCACCATAATAACGACAGTGATTTACTGGTTTATTGGTAGTGATTTCTCAAACAGGGCAAAATCTGATGCGGACCGACTTCTGGGAATAGGTAACTACTGTATTATTGCCCCACATAAAAGATCGGAGGCTGCATGTTTTATCACCAACTTTAAACATGTAAATTTGAAGGAGGTTATAAAGCAGGCTGTATACTTCAAGTTATACTTGCCTTCACAGGAAGTTGGAAGTGGATTAGCCAGCGCAAGAAAACGAAATTACCACTTTGCTATTTATAATAGTGATGCCATGTATTATTGGAGCCTCAGGGAAGATAGGTTTATTAAGTCTCCCGACTATGTATATGTAGCTTTTCAGCAAATCCTTAAAGTCTACTCTATGTACAAGGGGAGGCCAGATATTTTGGGAAAGGATGGCTTTTCGCAACCTTCATGGGATTATTATGATTGCCCCCATTGAAAAGAAAGCATTATTGAACTTATCCCAGTTCTGACTAGATCTAGCAGTTTTCGCTTTTTCATTGGTAGCACCAAGCCTTTCTTTGAAAATTTAGTGAACTTCGCTGTCTGAATACCACTCATGCTCTTAGTGTCATGATGAAGCGCCAACCGCCTCAGTAGTGATTTTTCTATCCTTGCGAGTTTAGAAATTAGCAAGATACCCAAAAGACGCATTGATGATCCAGTGTTCCGAATCAATACTCGCCCAAGGAAGGCGTTAAATTACTTGAGTCCGCTGGATTTTTTGGCGGGCAGACGTGTGTCACTTATGTTAGTAATCTAGGTAGCTCTTCATATTTAAAGCATGGGTTGGACTTCGCCATATAAACCGGGGGATTACTTACAAAGAACTTTTTGGCTTAAATCTAGTCAGATCTGGGACCTCGCAAGCCAACAGGTCAGATCTTTTCTTTTTGGGTGCTTGCCGAGGCATTCTACGGAAGTGATTAAGTCAGATGGAATTCCAGCCTCCCCCCTTAGTATATAAAGATAACGAAACATCAATTTCATGGCGCCTTTGGGTTTCCCTGGCGATAGCACTGAGTTTGCATATGGTTTTATTGACAATTCCAGTGTCCGTGCCACCAGATAATCAGTTGAACAAACAATCTACATTTAGGTTTATCTTAAAACATAAAAAACCGACTGCGAACTCGCCAATAAACAGCCCAGACAGTGCAGGTAGGCCCAAAAGGTCTGTAACCACTACAAAACCGAAAGTAGGGCAGAATGAAGTATTGCCTGCGGCTTCAGCTACTGCAAAACCGCCCTCATCCGGAATTCAGCAAAACATGAAGCCCCGAGTAGAGTGACAACCAGTGAACATAGAGACCTAGCAAATACTACTCAGCCCGAAAACTTATCGTCTCAAAAAGCCGTTACTTTAACGGTTCCCGCTGAATCTGGAGCAAAAAGCAAAGCGGTGGTTTTTGATCCGAGATTAAAGAGAGCTTTAGACCGAGAGAACAACAAAGTTCGCCAGCTTCAAACAAAAGATGCCCTCTACACAACAGCGACAGGTACTTTTGTTCAACTCGGTGATAAATGCTTTGACCTGAAAGATTTACCGGCTGGCAGTGATAGCGATGTGAACCCCTGGTTTAGAGCCAAATGTCCCAAGAACTCTAGATCCCAAGCGGATATTGAACGCCTCGCTGAAAAATATGGTATACCTTAGACCACAATCATTTGTGATGAATAGTATGAGCAAGGCCTCGTCCATACAGAGGAGACCTCACATAAGAATACCACTAGCGTTTGAACAATCTCATGGGTGAATAAATTGGAGCCGAACTTTTTGCAGTCTTAGAAGGTTGGTAGCAGCATCAAACCTTACCCTTGCAAGGTAATAACAGCTTTGTGTATTAATCGGGCGGCTAGGGATGTTAATTGCGGTTGATCCATTAGCTGCATCAGTGCTCGTACTATTGACTACAAGTGTGAATGTTATTGCACCAGCGCCGAAGGCCGGTTGACAAACCTCAAATAGCATAGCTGCCATCGAAGAATTGGGGTCATTATCAGACCACCACCACCGAAAAAACTCCAAGGTTCCACCATTAGGTAGATCCCAAAATTGGGCATCGGCAAACCGCTCAGTGCCAAGCCGGCTCAGCTCAGTGCCACCTCCTACGGAATATAACCATTCCGACCCAGTAGTATCCTGCCGCCCAATAAATGACTTCGGCATAATTGGTGAATAGTCTGTGCTCCCTGTGGGGAATAGCCCCTCTTGGGAATCAGGATTACCCGATGCATATAAGGAAAAATCAAATGGACTTTCTGGGTCAAGCCCTTCAGCTACATATACATTAGACGCCGCCCTATCAAAACCCATGGCTTCAAGTGCCGCCGGATTAGTAATTAGATTATCTTTATTGCCCGCAATTACCATCTGTGAAGCCGCTGTGAAACTGACAAGTGTGGCGAGGGTATATTTAAGCCACCGGTAGGACATCTTCATATTAACTCTCCAAAATTAGTATCGAAATTATTATCAAAATCCCCAATAATGAGTAAATTCTGAGCATCCTTAACGACGTAGGGATAAGGTATGTAATTAGTAGAGAAATGAATTTCTGCAAGTAATCTCAACACAAAGGCGGAAAAACCTCTCAGAAATACCCCTCAAAACTTATTGAGAAACCCCAAGCGTATACATAAATAAATTCAATTGATTCAGCACGCATCTCACCAGAAGGTATTGATCTAATTAAATTTCTAAGATCAAAATGAAAACACCAAGTTACCCATTTTAAGAGATAAACTTACCCCCTAAATTAAGCCCAGATGATTTTGCGCTGGGGTTTTCAACTATTTCCCATGTGGCCCGCTGAAACCACAAAAACTTGAACTGTCTTTTGCTAATGTTGGATTATGTTAACAATTGGTGATCGCCGGCCGCTATGTAATTCGTTCTTGTCAATTCCATCCCAGTCACGAAGTATAAAAACTATGTGTTCTTACTGTACGTTGAGTGGGTAGGGGCCTTCTTAATAATAAAGAGAAGAGAGAAGAGTTTGAGCTCTTCTCTGGACTTCCAAGTTAAGGTACACGCTTGTAGATATAGGTTTTATCATCTTGGCGGAGGGTCAGCGAAACAACAGGGCCCACATCGGCTCCCTCAAATTCGATAGTTAGCCCTGGTACCATCTTAGATGCATATAGTGTGGATGATTGCGGTCGAATGACGAACTCTCCGTATCCCGCTGAAACAATAAGGCCCGTATAGCCACGACTAATCTCGATGACATCGTCCTTAGCCTGCTCATAGCGTCCGATCCCCCTTAAAAGAACTTTCTCAGGTAAAGTAATGAAATCTGGGGTAGGGACGATCTTAGTAGATACTGTTTGCTGGGGGTTCAAAAAATGGTGGCCGATATCGTCTAATCCTTCGCCACTCGCAGCATCTGCCAAGGCAACAACACCGGCTCTCCGTGCTGGGTTAAAGCCCATAAATGTGCGTGATCCATCGCTGCTGCCGTTAGACCAATAATAGGTTTCTCCATGGGTCGTCGTTCTGCGCCAACCCAGGGCCATACGAGTGATATCACTGCCTCCAGGCCTATCGACCGACAACATCAAACGCGAGGCAGCCACCAAATCCTTAGGGCCCTGGCCGTTGGTGAACAAGTCGAGAAGAGTGAGGAGATCGTTGGCAGTAGAGCGCAAACCACCAGCCGGAGCGAGTACACCATCACTAGTGGGGCCAATCGGGCTGAGGTAAAAGTCATGGCCTTGAGCGCGTCGTGCTGCCTTTCTCGGGTCATCCTCTAAAGTAGTGTCACTCAACCCCAGTGGCTCTGTCACACGCTCTCGCAGTATCTCTGCAAAAGAGCGGCCTGACTTCAAAGCAATGCCTTGACCTAAAAGTCCAAAAGCCAGGTTTGAATAGTTAAATTGAGAGCCTGGACTAGTTTGCAGGTGGTAGCTTGGTAAGCTGCCATAGAGCTGTTCAAAGGAATAACCTGCATATTTATTCGGCGCATCGGGTACAGATGTAGCAAGGTTGTTGGGCCTAAGCGGCAATGCAGCACCATGTGTAGCCAGGTCGGTGAGGGTGATTTGTCGTCCTTTAAAAGTTGGAGCCTTTACTCCATCTGGTACGTAATTCTGAAGTGGGTCGTCGAGCCTTACGCGCTTATGTACGACTTCAACAGCTAGTAGCAGAGCGGTAAAAATCTTAGTTAGCGAGGCAACTTCAAAAATGGTATCACCGCCTAGCTGGTAGTCATCCTTGGCTTCAGGGTCCCGAACGGTAATGATGCGACGACCAGAGGGCTTCAGGGTGCCTGTAACCGCGGCATGTGCCCCATGCTGCTTAAGAATACGATGACGTACAAGACGTTGAAGCTCGTCTACACCTTTCGCTGTATTATTTGATAAAGCGTCTAACGCAAAGAGTGGCTGGGGCAGGGTATATGCGATGGCAGCCCCCAAAAAAACTTTAGAAAAATCACGTCGATCCATGGCGATCAGTACCTATTGAAGAAGTCAGTCAGGAAAATCAATATACGTTTACAATACCTAACCAATAGTTAATTTAAAACAATCAAATTGCTGAAAGAGTATCGACTACCAATATCTACAGAAGTTTCAGTATTTCATTCGTCATATTGTCAATGAGTACAAAGGAGTGAATTAGATTGAGCGACTTATGAAGAAATCGATACCCACAAAGGTCTGTTGTTTCCTTGTCAGCCTACTCAGGGGAATTAGCCAAGTCATCCTACAGAAGAACGCATTGAGTGGAGCTTTGTTTTTGTTTGGTGTGGCAGTTAACTCCATCACTATGGCTATTGGAGTCCTAGTTGGTGTTATCTCCTCAACAATTTTTGCACATATTAAACATTACCCGGTGAATGATATTGAAGAGGGGCTATTTGGGTACAATGGCGCATTGATTGGTGTAGTCGTATTCTCTTTATATGCACCTTCGTCACTCACCGTTTTCTTAATTATTGCTGGAAGCGCTCTAACCGTTTTAATAATGCGCTTAATGATGATTCACTTTCCTCTTCCAGCTTATACCGCACCATACATTATGGTGATATGGGTTATCTGGGCCATGGCTCCGGCACTCAATCTAGAGCCAGCTATAACATCGATGAGTGAGAAAATCTCAACTTGGGGGATATTCGAAGGTATAGGACAGATTATCTTCCAAAATAATGCCATTACGGGGGCTTGTTTTTTGCTTGGGATTTTCATTTCCAATAAGTTACATGCCCTTTGGGGCATCATTGGTGGGCTATTTGCTACATTATTGGCTGAGCTTCTATCTTTATCGACAACACTCATTCTTGCCGGAATCTTTGGCTACAATGCATCACTTTGTGCTATTGCCTTAACAAGTAGAAGTAAGCAGTGGCTTGCTCCACTTGTGGGGAGTGCATTAACCGTGCCCATCGCAATGGCTTTTATCAATACTGGCATCGTTGTATTAACAGCACCATTTGTACTTTCCAGTTGGGCGATATTATTGCTTAAGAAAAGATTTTCATTAACTTACTGATAGAAAGGTCAGAGTGTGGCCAAATCTTATGACTGATTCGGCCACAGTATTTAACTAGGCATACTTGAGCTTTTTATCTTCACAAAGAATAACTTAATAGATATCTGTTAGTTTCTTCCAGCTATTACACCACCATCTACATCCCAAATTGCACCGGTAACCCAACTAGAGTTTTCACCTAGAAGGAAGTTAACAACATTTGCAACATCATTTGGCACACCAATTCTCCCAATGGGGTGAAAAGAATCAAATCCGGATAGTGCTTCATCTATTTCATTAGGATCAATAAAGTTCTCATAAATTGGTGTTTTCACGACTGCTGGAGAGACTGCATTAACTCTTATGTTGTACTCGGCAAGCTCCATGGCTAAATGCTGGGTTAGGGCATGGAGCCCAGCCTTTGCCATTGAATATGCTGAAGATGGAGTGGCTTTAATTGCTTGCTGGGCCCACATAGAACCAATATTAACTACACTACCAGAGCCATGCTTTATCATATTCTTCGCAACAGCTTGGGTAATAAAAAATAACGAACGATTGATTTCTAGATATCTGTCATAGTCATCATTTTCATGCAATAGAAATGGCTTGGGGTTGAAATAACCCGCAGCATTAACCAAGTATCGATAATGAGCTTCATCTTTCTCGATAAGCTCAATGAGAGCACTGACATCTTTTTCTTGGTAAAGATCTGCCTGGAGCGTTTTCACTTCACCATAGGTAGATAGATAATCCTCTGCCTTTTTTAGCTTTGCTTCCTTACTACCAACGATTATGGGCGTTATCCCTTGTTTTATCAGCTGCTCCGCAGTAGCTAGCCCAATTCCACTTGATCCTCCCACAACAAGGGCCAACTCACGTCTATCTTTGTCTTTAGCTTCAACTATAGTCTCGTTCACAAATTTTCCTCGATAAGATAATGTAGATAGCGTGCAAGTAGTCTAGGCAAAGCAAAGCCCTGATGAAAAGTAGGTACAATTCGGTGTATTAGTTACTTTTTGGTAAGTATTTATGGAACCAAACAAAAAGAAAGTCCTAAGAAAGGCGCCACCAAAGCAAAGCGCCCGGATGGTTGAGACTATCTATGGCTGTAAATGGTCGCTTACAGTCTACCGTTTGCTGGCTTTGGAAATAAATCGACCAGGAGAGATGGTACGCAGTGTGGAGGGTCTGAGTGCAAAAGTACTTAATGAATGTCTCCGTAAAAACGTAGAGTTTGGTATCTTGGAACGCGTGAGCTATAACGAGATTCCTCCCAGGGTTGAATACACAGTTACAAAATTTGGTGAAAAATTTTTAAATGTATTGGAGGAATTGGAGAAACTGCAAGATGAGATAGATCAAATGAACTCACAATGAAAAATTACCTACAAGGATCATATTCACATCCAAATCAAAACCATTTCACTGCGTTTTCCAATATATATTGCGCAAGCTATCTGATAAGAGTTGAGTTTGAAGGTAAACCGGAACACAAGATTCCATTTGATTAGTAGCTACACTAAAACCTTTAACGCGGTGCATTTCTAGGCACAACTTTTCCATTATGACCAAAGAATAGCTAAATATTTTAATTAATAAACTAAGGACGGTTATAGCATGAAAATTATAGTGATTGGCGCTAACGGAACCATTGGTAAATCAGTTGTGGCTGAACTTAAAGACCATGAAGTTGTAAAAGTAGGTCACAGCAAAGGCGACTACAGAGTTGATATTGAGGACAGGGCATCTATCAAGGCCATGTTTGAGAAAGTCGGCCAAGTTGACGCCGTAGTTTCAGCCACAGGAAATGCAGTTTTTGCGCCAGTTGAGGAACTGACATTTGATCAAATTAAGGCAGCTATCAACAGTAAGTTGTTAGGGCAAATTAGTATTTTCCAGATTGGCCGTGACTATATTCGAGAGGGTGGCAGTATCACTTTAACTTCAGGTGTTTTGGCTCAACATCCTATGCGGGGCGGTTCTGCACTCAGCCTGGTGAATGGGGCCATTGAATCCTTTGTGAAAGCCACAGCGTTAGAGCTCGGCCATAAGCTTCGTTTGAATGCTGTTAGTCCACATTTTGTGAAAGAAACCATGGATATAATGGGTATGGATAGTTCTAGCGGCATCTCAGCGTCGGACACTGCAAAAGCGTATCGTCATGCAGTTTTAACCAATGAAACTGGGCAGTCTTTTGACGTAGTGGATTATATATAACCCTCAAAACTGAAACTTATTGTGAGACTTTTTATATAGATGATATGCAGTTTATTGATGGTTATGTATTAATTGATACACTAGCTTTTTCTTGGCGAGATTGATCAAGACGTGAGTTAGTGAAGTAACTACATAGAATATCCACGTAAATGCGATTGACTCCGAGCTGGTAGAAAATACATTCTTCAAGGAGAGAAAACAGCAATAGCCTGTACGAAATACAATGATGAAACTATTCCTGCTCAATCGCTATACATTTTTTGGCTGTTGTGTTCTCACGACTATCGTCAGCCTGCCTCTGTTGGACTCTTACTCCTGGCTCTGGTCTATTGCCGCAATCAGCAGCCTTCTGAGTCTCCTAGGAATTTACGATCTGATTCAAAAATCCCATGCGGTGCGCCGTAACTACCCCATATTGGGCAATATTCGCTATCTCATGGAACGTGTTCGCCCAGAGCTACGCCAGTACCTGTTAGAAGGAGAAGAAGACGAGCTGCCTTTTTCCCGGGCCCAACGCTCCCTGGTCTATGCCCGGGCCAAGAATGAGAATGCATCCAAACCCTTTGGTACCTTGATTGACGTCTACAAACCTGGTTTTGAGTTTATCAATCACTCCATACGCCCCAAGGAGGTCAGAGAGCACAAGAGCTTCAGGGTGCTCATAGGGGGACCTCAGTGCAGCCAGCCTTATTCGGCCTCGATCTTCAATATCTCCGCTATGAGCTTTGGGTCCCTCAGTGCCAACGCCATCAGGGCCCTGAACAAGGGCGCCAAGCTGGGGGACTTTGCCCACGATACAGGGGAGGGCAGCATCAGCCACTATCATCACGAGTTCGGCGGCGATCTGATTTGGGAAATAGGCTCGGGTTACTTTGGTTGTCGAGCCCAGGACGGCAGCTTCGATCCAGACCGCTTCAAGGCACAGGCTCGTAACCCGCAAATTAAGATGATTGAGCTAAAACTCAGCCAGGGCGCCAAGCCCGGCCATGGCGGCATCCTACCCGGGCACAAGGTGACTGCGGAGATAGCATCCACCCGCGGCGTACCTGAGGGCGAGGACTGCATCTCACCTTCGAGCCACAACAGCTTTTCTACCCCCCTTGAGTTGCTGACTTTTATCAAACAACTGAGGGAACTTAGCGGCGGTAAACCAGTAGGTTTTAAGCTGGCCCTCGGACACCCTTGGGAGTTTATGGGCATCGCAAAGGCCATGCTCCAAAGTGACATATTGCCAGATTTTATCGTGGTAGATGGCAAGGAAGGGGGTACTGGAGCAGCACCGTTGGAATTCACCAATCATATCGGCGTGCCCCTGCGCGAAGGCCTACTGTTTATCCACAATACCCTGGTAGGCCTGAACCTGCGAGACAAGATCAAGATAGGTGCCAGCGGCAAGATAATCTCGGCGTTCGATATTGCCAGTGTGCTGGCTATAGGGGCCGACTGGGCCAACTCGGCACGCGGCTTTATGTTTGCAATCGGCTGTATCCAATCCCAATCCTGCCACACTAACAAGTGCCCCACGGGCGTAGCCACCCAAGACAAGCTGCGACAGCGAGCCCTGGTGGTGCCGGAGAAAGCTGACAGGGTACATAATTTCCACAACAACACCCTTAGTACCCTGGCCGAGATGTTAGCCGCCGCCGGATTAGAGCATCCAGCACAGCTAGAAGGAAAACACCTAGTACGCCGTACCGGTGGCACAGAAGTTCAGCTATTTTCGCAAATCCACGTCTACCTCAAGCCTGGCGAATTGCTCAGGGCACATGACGAGGGGGGCTTCTATGCCCGGGCCTGGCGTATGGCACGTGCCGACAGTTTTGATCCAACTGAGGGCAACCCAGCCGGCATCGATTCGGAAAGCGAGGCCGATACAGCTGAGCTTGCGCTCAGTTGAGCAGGGATCATGAACGCCTATAAGGCAGGGGAGACCATACCAATGATGGACTGAATCAACGAAAAGTTTGGCCTAGGAACTCTGTTTTTAGGTGCTCAAGATATTCAGGATGAACAGAAAGTACGGCAGGCGTTTACATCGCCTGCCAATACCATCTGTGACCTATACTTCTATCGATATTTATTTAGGCTAAAGAGAGTGCAAAGCTGAATAACGTGAAGATCCATCCTAGAAGTGAGTACTTGGCGCATTTAGTTGATTTTTCCACATTTAGCGGAGCACCTCTTTGTGACTTTCTCCATTAATAGCTTAGCAAACCCCGGTTTCTCATGGCCTAGTGTTCTCTCTATGGCACTCGCTAGCAAGTTATCATATGAGGAGAAGGAAGTTGTCGAGAGCACAGCATTAGATGATTGGGGCTACTTATACGCTTTATTTCTGGATATAAAAAATACTGAGTGTTTTCTTGCTGAAACCGATTCACACGTATTGTTATCATTTAGAGGGACTCAAGGAATTGGCGACTGGGTTGGAAATATTAACTTATTTCCAATTCACAACCCCAACTATGGCACTGTGCATAATGGTTTTTTTGATGCGTTTTATGATGTTGAAAAATTGCTAATAGAGCATCTTCCCAAGGATAAACCTATGTGGATAACTGGGCATAGTTTAGGGGGAGCCTTAGCAGCAATTGCTAGTGTAGAATGGCGTAGTAAGTTTGAAATCTATGGTATTTGTACATTTGGGCAACCTCGTACAGGGCATCAAGATTTTTCTGAAACAATAAGAAATTCATACCCAGACAGTTTCTTTCGGTTTGTTAACAATAGGGATCTTATTACTAGAATCCCACCAGGATTCCAGCATGCAGGCTCTCTTTATCATTTTGATGCAAACGGGGACATACAAGAAATTTCGGCTGGCTTTCTTCCAATATCTCCAGATCCCGAACCCCTCACTTTGGATGAGTTCCACCAATTTCAAGAAAATATAAATAACATTCGTAATAAGATTGAGATGAAACCTACAGAGAATTTTGCAGGACATTTTGATTTATTAGACGACATATTAAGTCGTCAATACAAATCATTATCTGACCACAAAATAGATCGCTATATAAAAAATATAAGCGGACAAATCCTTGCGAGCCCTGATTATACCTAACTAACATTCGTCCAATACTTTCACCGCTTGATAACAGTTTAGTAAGGAGGCTTTAGTTGATGTATCCATAGTCTAGATCAAAAACCTATTGACGATCGGTTTTTGTCGCTCTACCATCATTCAAGGAATGATTTTAACAGTTGGAATAATGGTCTATGCGACTTGGCGATCTTGAGAAACAGGTGCTCCAATATCTTTGGGATAGAAAATCTGCGGATGCCAAACAGGTCCACTCGGACTTGAGCAGGGCCCGTGGAGGTTCTCTCAATACGATCCAGAGCACGCTGGATCGCCTTTACAAGAAAGGTTTGCTGTCCCGGGAGAAGCAGGGGCATGCATTCCAATACAGCCCGGCAGTGGAGCGCTACGAGTTTGTCGGACAGCTGATTCAAGACGTTACTCGTGAGTTCGTTGATGATGAGAACGGGTTGGTAGCCGCATTTACCTCCATCTCATCGGAGTTGAGCAAAAGCCAATTGGAGCAGCTGGAGCAGTTGATCGAAAGCCAGAAGATTAAGCGCCAGCAGGGT
Organism: Microbulbifer mixtoriginis (SeqCode); assembly: GCF_052466765.1. Lineage (NCBI taxonomy): Bacteria > Pseudomonadati > Pseudomonadota > Gammaproteobacteria > Cellvibrionales > Microbulbiferaceae > Microbulbifer > Microbulbifer mixtoriginis (SeqCode). The sequence continues at coordinate 34,759 of NZ_CP174289.1, read as the reverse complement.
GATCGCTAATGATTTTGGGGCAGGTTGCACTCTGGCTAAACCTGCTGACTATTGCAGCGCTTGGCCTGTTTGTCGGTATTTTACTGGTATCAGCTGCCTGCCTTTCTGCTTCCCGGCATTCACCTCGCCTGTCTGCCAGTAGCCGACGTTTACTGCTATGGAGTGCGGTATTGCTGCCGTGGTTCGCGGCTTCCACTGCCGCTGTTATCCTGGCATTCCCCAGCCTTTTGGGGGGCGTTGCATCACTGGCGCACTGGCACCATATCAATGCTTTTAACCTCTACAGTTGGCATGGTGTTTTTACCATTGCATTTCTTTTTCTTACCGGGTTTTTGGTGTTTCAAAGTTTTAAACGAGCTCATCGCCATTTGGCCCAGCTCCGTTTGTTAATGCAACTTTGCGAAAGGGATCAGTCTGATCAGAGCATTATCCAGGCTCAGGGTCCCCAAGCTTTCACCAGTGGTCTGCTCCGTCCGCAAGGGTTTTATACCAGCGGTCTGCGAGACCAGTTAACAGCGGAAGAATTTGAGGTGGTGCGCCTACATGAGGAAGCCCATGCGCAAAAATTTGATCCTCTGAAGAAATTAATATTCGCTTTGTTTGCCAGCTTTTTCCCTACGCGTTTGGGGAATTACCTGAATCAGCAAATGGCGCTGTGTATGGAGCAGCGTGCAGACGCTTATGCCCATAGGCAGGGGTGGAGTGAGACCTTTATCGCCCAAACCCTGCTTAAGGTAACCCGTATCTCCAATGGGTTGCAGCCCAAAGAGAGAAGTTCAGCATTGGTCTGTTATTTCGCTCTTGACCAGTTGGATGCCCGTATTCGTTATTTGCTGTCTGATAATAAGGGGCGAAACTTATCCCCTTTATTGTTAGCTGGATTGTTCGTAGTTCTCACTGGCACTTGCCTTGTGTCGGTGGATGCGCTCCACCACACCGTCGAAACCCTTTTCTCCCACTAAGGAAGCCGAAGTGTTTAATTGTTTGCGTTTAGTCATAACTAAAAAACCGACTGCTGATCGGTTTTTTGTGGCCGGAGCTGTGTTCTTTTTAGTCGCATTAAGTGGGTCCCTTAAGGCAGAGCAGGGCGAGGAGTTATCGGGCCTCACTTATGAGCAGGCAATTCTTAAAAGCTTGCAAAATCATCCTGAACTGGCGGGTTACCGATATCATTTTGAGGCTGTGGATGCTTTATCGAAGCACGCCAAGCTTGGACCACGCCCGGAGCTTAGTGTTGCCGCCGAGGGGGTGGGGGAGGAAAAGGACAGCGATGGCAACGGCAGTTCCCAGATAACAGTAGGCATCAGTTGGCTATTACAGGGTGATCTCGCAGAAAAACGTGTATTGGCTACACGCAGTAAGACCTCCGTGATTGAGGCCCAAAAGCAGGTTCTTGAATTAGAAGTTGCCGCAAATACCGCGCGTTACTTTTTCCAAGTCCTGGCTCAGCAGGAACGCCTGGAAATTGCTAAAACAGCTGTCGACCTGGCTCGCGGGATATCCGCCGAAATTAATCGCCAGGTTAGTGTTGGCAGAACGAATGAAGCCGATGCTTTTCGGGCGGAAGTCGACTTCCAGCGTCGACTCTTAGCTGTGGAAGATGTCGAGCACGAGTTGGATATTGCCAGATATCAATTAGCTGCCCAGTGGGGCTCCAGAGAGCCCAGTTTTCGAGCGGTGGTTGGTTCTCTTTCCAGTGTCATTCCGGAGGTTGATTTATCTAGATTGCGAAGCTTGGTGGCGAGCAACCCAAATTTGGAAATATTCATGAGCCGCGAGCGCGTGGCGCAGGCGGAAATTGATTTGGCACGTGCAGAAGCGGGCATTCAGTGGCGGATTGATACAGGAATTCGTCGCAACGAAGCGAGCGGAGATTATGGATTAGTGGCTGGCTTCGCAATCCCTCTAGGTAAGGGCGATCGCAATCGCGGCAAGGTATCTGCTTTGAGGGCGGAACAGAATCGTTTTCGAGCAGAAAGAAATGCGAAAGAGATTGCATTGGATACACAACTCTTTGTGATGACCCAAAGGCTACAGCATCACCGGCACGTGGCTGCCGCCTTGAATGAAAAGATGATTCCCAGTTTGGATAAAGCGCTCACCGCTACGCAAAAAGCCTATCGACGTGGCCGCTACAACTACTCGGAATTGGCTCTAGCCCAACAAGGGCTTAGCGATGCGCAGCTTTCACTGCTCCAGGCACAGTACAACGCACACCTTAGCCTGATTGAAATTGAAAAACTTACCGGCCTGTCATTGGCACAGATAAGCGAGAGCGAGATATGAGATCCGCAGTTTTTTCCAGCCTGATATTCAGTGCTTTACTTTCCTTGTTCCTTAGTGGCAGCGGCAGTGTCTATGCGGCCGGAGCTGTCGCAGAGGCGGAACCGGAAAAAGGGCCCAATCGTGGGCGCATGTTGCGAGAAGGTGATTTTGCCGTTGAGCTAAGTATTTATGAAACTGGTGTTCCCCCGGAGTTTCGGGTTTGGGTGAGTAACGATGGAGAGCTGGTTAATCCTCAACAGGTTGATCTTAAAGTGATTCTTACAAGGCTTGGAGATGGAGAGGACCACATCGAATTCAGGCCCGAGGGGGATTTTCTGCGTGGTGATATGGTGATCTATGAGCCCCACTCATTTGTTGTGACTCTAACAGCCAAGTACCAGGGGCAAGAATACCGTTGGCAATACGATAATTTTGAGGGGCGAACCCGTATCGAATCCGGTATTGCTGAATCCATGGAAATTGATACGGAAACCGTTGGCCCAGCCAGGATGAGTGAAACCAGCCGCGCTTACGGCAGGCTTATTGTAGATCCAGAGCAGGTTCGTGAAATTAGTGCGCGTTTCGATGGCTTTGTAGAAACTGTGCAGGTGGGATTGGGGGAGCGCGTTAATAAAGGGCAACCCCTAATTGCCATTAACAGCAATCAAAACCTAAACACCTACACTATTCAATCCCCAATTGCCGGTGTAGTAGTCCAGCGTAATGTAAACCCTGGTGAACAGACCGCAGGTCGAGTTTTATTAACGGTTGCCGATGATACTGCATTGTTGGCAGAGTTGGATGTTTTTCCCTCGACACGCCCCCAGATTCGCCCGGGCGCGCCCGTTTCCGTAAATATCAAGTCCCTGGAAACCCCTCTGCTCGGGGTAGTGAAACAAATTGATACTTTGATGAACCCCAACCAGGCCACCGCCGTTCGAGTGTCACTGCAAGATATTCCCGCAGGCCTCGCACCGGGTTCTTTTGTAAGCGGCGATATCCAAGTTGCTGAGTATGAGGTGCCTCTCGCCGTAAAGCGTTCCGGTTTACAGGCGTTCCGCGATTTTACTGTCGTTTATGCCAAGGTGGGCGACCTGTATGAAGTGCGTATGTTGGAGTTAGGGCGTGAAGCCGGTGATTGGGTAGAAGTGCTGGGGGGGATTCGACCGGGAATCGAATATGTCACCGGTAACAGCTACATCATTAAAGCGGACATTGAAAAGTCCGGTGCATCCCACGATCACTGAGGGTTCGGCATGCTTGAGTACTTGATAAGAACCTCAATTCAAAATCGCGGGCTGGTTATTGCCCTTGTGCTACTACTGTGCGGTTTGGGCATTTGGAATTTCACCCGGCTGCCCATTGATGCAGTACCGGATATCACCAATATCCAGGTGGTTATTAATACGGAGGCACCGGGGTATACCCCACAAGAAGTTGAGCAACGGGTTACATACCCTGTGGAAAATGCAATAGCTGGATTGCCGAGCCTTGCTTATACACGTTCCGTTTCGCGGTATGGGTTGTCCCAGGTTACGGTGATTTTTGAAGATGGCACCGATATTTATTTTGCCCGCCAGTTAGTGAATGAACGGCTCACTAGTGTACGTGGTGCACTGCCTGCTGGTTTGGAGCCGGAGCTTGGACCCATCGCCACAGGTCTTGGCGAAATCTTTATGTTCACAGTGGACTCCGAACCTGGAGCCACCAATGCTGATGGCAGTGCCGTAACGCCCAAGGACTTGCGCTCGGTGCATGACTGGATTGTGCGCCCGCAGTTACTGCGTGTACCTGGTGTGGTGGAAGTCAATCCGATCGGCGGGTTCAAGAGAGAAATTCTGATTGCTATAGAGCCGGATAAACTGCTGGCATTCGGCCTGACGCAGGAAGACCTGATTCGCTCGATCGAGGAGAACAATCGTAACCGTGGTGTAGGCTTTATTGAACACAGTGGCGCCCTGTGGTTGTTGCGGGTTCCTGGGCAGGCAAGCTCGTTAGAGACACTGAAAGATTTCCCGGTTGCGGAAGTGAATGGCGTTGCTGTTCGCCTTGGCGACTTGGCCAAGATCGAAGAGGGGCGCGAAATGCGCACCGGGGCGGCTACTCAGAACGGCAGGGAAGTGGTGATGAGCACCGTTTTCATGCTGGTTGGCGAAAATAGTCGCACCGTTGCAGGTGCAGTTGGTGAAAAATTAGAGAGTATCAAACAGAGTCTACCGCCTGGTATCACATTGACAGCAGTTTATGATCGTACCGGTCTGGTTGACCAGACACTGCGCACGGTCCAAACCAATCTTATGGAAGGTGCGCTGCTGGTTATCGCGGTTCTTTTCCTGCTGCTGGGGAATGTTCGCGCAGCAATTCTCACTGCGCTGGTCATTCCGGTGGCCATGTTAATGACCATCACAGGCATGGTTCAGGCCCGCGTAAGTGCAAACCTGATGAGTCTGGGGGCGCTGGACTTTGGCTTGTTGGTGGATGGAGCCATCATTATTGTCGAGAACTGTCTGCGACGCCTCAGCGAATCCGCCCGCGAGCGTGGCCAGTTAGATCTAAAAGAACGGCTTACCCTGGTATTTCAATCGACGCGGGAAGTGATTCGCCCGGCCATGTTTGGTGTGTTCATTATCACAGCCGTGTATTTACCCATTTTTGCCCTGACTGGAGTGGAGGGCAAGATGTTCCATCCGATGGCAATTACCGTGGTGATTGCGCTGCTTTCTGCGATGTTTCTTTCCATCACTTTGGTGCCAGCCGGCATAGCGCTGCTATTTCGCAAACCGGTGATCGAAAAGAAAAACCCTGCACTTGAGAAGCTGAATAGCTTTTATCGCCCGGCCCTGGAGTTTGCACTGCGCCAGCGTGGCATGGTTGTCGCTATTGCTGCGCTACTGGTGTTGGTTTCCGGCTATACGGCAAGCAGAATGGGTAGCGAATTTGTGCCGAATCTGGATGAAGGCGATATTGCCATGCACGCCTTGCGTATTCCCGGCACATCCCTGGAACAAGCGATTGCACTACAAAAATCCTTGGAGGCGCGGATTAAAGAGTTGCCCGAAGTGGAGCGTGTATTCGCCAAAATTGGGACTGCGGAAGTGGCTACCGATGCCGTTCCCCCAAGTGTTGCCGATAATTTTATTATCCTGAAACCCAGGTCTCAGTGGCCAGATCCGGATAAGCCGAAAGAGCAATTGGTAGAAGAGCTGGCAAAGCTGGTAGAGCCAATCCCCGGCAACCACTATGAATTTCTCCAGCCAATCCAGATGCGCTTTAACGAGCTTTTAGCGGGGGTGCGTGCGGAATTGGCGATCAAAGTCTTTGGCGATGACTTTGAGCAATTAGAGCGTTTGGGCGGTGAAATTGAAGCGGCTATTGGCAGTGTAGAAGGCGTTGCTGATATACAGATGGAGCAAACCAGCGGTTTACTGGTTCTCGCCATTGTTCCTGACCAGGCCGCACTAACCCAGTATGGGCTGGCTATCAATCAGGTACAGGAGCAGCTGGCAACCGCCCTGGGAGGTACGGTTGCTGGCCGCTTTTATGAAGGAGACCGCCGCACCGATATTGTTGTGCGTTTGCCAGAGGTATTGCGTCAGGATTTGGATGCGCTAAAGAAACTGCCGATTCATCGACCCAATGGCAACTATGTGCCCCTGGAGGAAATTGCCAGCTTGGAACTCACTACCGGTATCAATCAGGTTTTCCGCGAGAACGGTAAACGCAGGGTAGTGGTAACGGCCAATGTGCGGGGTAGGGATCTGGGTAGCTTTGTTGCTGATGTACAGCAGTCCGTTTCCGATAAAGTGGAAATACCACCCGGTTACTGGGTTGAATACGGCGGAACCTATCAAACGCTACAGTCTGCTACTGAACGCTTATCGATTGTAGTGCCGCTGACCCTTGTGTTGATTATGGGGCTTCTCCTGCTGGCGCTTCGCTCCATAAAAGATGCGGCAATTATCTTTACCGGTATACCCCTCGCATTAACCGGCGGTGTGCTCTCTTTAATGTTGCGGGATATCCCTTTCTCCATTTCCGCAGCCGTTGGTTTTATCGCACTTTCCGGGATTGCCATCCTTAACGGCCTGGTGATGGTTTCCTTTATTCGCGACCTGCGTGACCAAGGTTACAGCATAGAAAAGGCCATTATTGAGGGCGCCCTGATCCGATTACGTCCGGTCATTAGTACTGCACTGGTTGCCTCACTCGGTTTTGTGCCCATGGCCCTGAATACTGGTATTGGCTCTGAAGTACAGCGCCCACTGGCTACGGTGGTTATTGGCGGTATTGTCTCATCAACAATCCTGACACTTTTAGTGTTGCCGGCACTCTACAGAATTTTACATGGCAGGAATGCCAAGTCGGAGAGCTTACAAGATAACCCTGAAGTGGCTCTGGCTGGAGCCAGTTAACTGGGCCTGTGTGCGCTCTGGTTCACAAGAATTTAGAACTTTAATAACGGGAGATAGTAACGTTGCACAATAGTTTAAAAACGGTTTTCGGCTTGATGGCGCTGATAGCAGGCATGGTGATATCCATGCCGCTATTTGCCCATGGGGTGGACGATGCGACCAAGACTTTTCTCGCCGGCAATGAAGGGGTATCTATTATTCCCTTTCTATATATTGGCGCTAAGCATATGGTGACTGGCTATGACCACCTGCTGTTTCTGGTGGGAGTCATTTTCTTTTTATATCGATCAAAAGATGTTCTTATCTATGTAAGCTTTTTTACGCTCGGTCATAGCTTAACTTTGTTATTTGGAGTGCTTAACGACACCCATGTGAATGCCTATTTGATCGATGCCATTATTGGATTATCCATTGTCTATAAAGGCTTCGACAATCTCGGCGGCTTCAAACGGGTTTTTGGCTTCCAGCCTAATACCAAGGCTGCCGTACTGATTTTTGGACTCTTCCACGGTTTTGGTTTGGCAACCAAATTACAGGAATTCAAGCTGTCCAGCGATGGGTTGGTGGAGAACATTCTGGCCTTTAATGTCGGAGTAGAAATTGGTCAGTTTGTTGCGTTGCTGTTTATTCTTCTCGCCATCAATTATTGGCGTCGCTTTGACAGTTTTCTGCGCTTTTCCACTATGACAAATACCTTACTAATGAGTGGTGGACTGATGTTGGTGGGTTACCAGATGACAGGCTACTTCGTAGGTTAGTTAGCCAGAAAGTGACTTTATTAAGTTAATTGAACAGAAAGAACTCAAATTTAGAGCTTAAAGAATGAATACAACTGAAATGCCAGTGCAGTCTGCACAAACGCTGATTAAATCCACACTTGCTGCTGGCGTGCTTGCAGCCATTATGTTGACCACAGTAATCCTGCCAGCTGAATACAATATAGATCCTACTGGAATCGGCAGTGCACTGGGGCTGACTGAATTAAACAGTCAAGAGCAGGAAATTACTGTACCAGAAGTAGTGCAGCGTGGCGAGCAGTCCTTTGCTTATCGGACTGACACTACAACTATTGAAGTGCCCGCTGGCCGTGGGATTGAATACAAATTTCAATTGGATAAATACGGCCATCTGGAGTACGAGTGGGTAACGGAGAGTGGTGAACTTTACTTTGATTTTCACGGCGAACCCGCAGGCGATACTACCGGCTACTTTGAGAGTTTTGCTATTGCTACCGCAAACAAGATGAGTGGCTCTCTCACCACGCCTTTTGATGGTTCCCATGGCTGGTATTGGAAAAATAACGGTCAGGAATCTGTGAAGATCACTCTAAAAACAAAGGGGTTCTACGAGGTTATTGGACTCAAACAGTAACGCTTTTTGATCAACATTCGCTAAAACCGAGAAGAAAGAGAGTATTATGAACAAACTTATTCCAGTCATCTGTGTATCAGTTACCTTAGGCTTCGCAAATCTTGCTTTCGCCCATGGTGACCATGAGAGAGACAATTTTGCCACTGTATCCATGGTAGAAGCCAAAGGTATCGCCAGCCAGGAAGTCGCTCGCCTAATCAAAGAGGGTAAGCTTAACAAGTCCTGGTCTGACAAGCCGCTCAGCGCAGCTATGCAGCGTGTTAACGATCAGCGTCAGTGGGTTATTACAGCAAAAGAGCAGGGTGGTGTACTGAATCAGCAACTACAGGTTTTCTTAAGTACCGAAGGTTACTTTCTGACTTTTAAAGTGCAGAACCTCTAACTGATCAGATATACGCTGGCAGCGGTAAATTAGCCGCTGCCTTCAATGAAAATTCTTCACACATCTGATAGGCATATTGGTCAAATTTTATACGGCCGAAAACGCTATGAAGAATTTAAGGCCTTAAATGCGCATGTGGTTGGTAGTATCAAATTAGACAGCGTGTAAGATGTGCACAGACTCATGACTGCCATCAAGACACCTTGCCATCTCAGATCAGATTTGCCGATCCAGAAAATCGAGCCTCCATACATCGAAGTGATTGGGCCCAACTGATCGCTGCCAGCTCTGCGTAGTCAGGGTTTAGAAGTGAATGCGTAAGCGAAACGACAGTGCCAAGTTCACTGCTTTTGAACACAACTTCGACCAATGACGAATTCTTTTGCGGTTCGGTGCCATGTGGCAAGCTGAGATTTCAATGTTTATGGACCTCAAAATTTAGAAACTTCGGTCTATCGACACGACGATATACTCCAGACATTACGCAAGAGCTACCGTCTGGAGCTGTCATCTCAAAAGCAAAACTCCCGCCAACCTCTGCCGTGAGATTGAGCACACGCGTAGTGAAACCGTCAGGCCCCCACCATTTTTCAACCATGCTCGGCGTAACCCAGGCTGTAAAGACTTCTTCCGGTGTTGCCCTGACGGTGTAGGAGATAGGCTTGGTTTGAACGTCCGCTTGATAGGAAAAATCGATCACTATTGCACCTTGTTCTTTTTATCAGGAGGTTTCCTGCTTTCTGTTAACACTAAAACATATCTTTTAGGGAAGAGATGAAGCACTTTTGTTAGGTTGTTTTTTCGGGCATTAGCAAACCGCGGCCATTGCCTAACGATTTTACACCTATATACTTAGTCAAATGGGTAACAATCACGAAAATCTGAATACAGTCTTCCAAGCCTTAGCAGATCCAACGCGCCGCGCTGTCATTCAGCACCTGATCAGCGGACCGGCATCAATCACCGAGCTCGCTAAACCGTTTGAAATGGCACTACCTTCATTCATGAAGCACATTGGTGTACTGGAGGATGCGGGTTTGATCCGATCCAAGAAAATTGGGCGCGTACGAACCTGCGAGATCAAGCCGAAGCAACTGACAGCTGCAGAAACTTGGATTAATGAACAGACGGCCCAGTGGGAAGGCCGGATGGCAAGAATGGCGAGTTTTGTCGAAGCACTTGGCGCTGAAGGACAGGATGACTGAGTACGATAGAGATACAGGGTGCCATATTACAAACCCTGTAGGTCACCACTCCATTCTAATAGCCGACTACTTGATCTTCTGTTAAAAAAATGGAGGGCGTGATCGGCTCACATACCGCACCCCCTTATGACATTGCCGATCATAGTTGTTATGTCATTGCACCTCACTTTGAGCAGATAGAGGACAATTCTCTTACTCATTTGCGCCACTAGGAAGTTATCCATTGACCTAACTATTATTGCTTTTTATAGTTATCCAATCGGCTAACTATTAGTCGGTAGCCTGGGAACTGCCATTAAGCAAAGGGACTAGCATGAGCCAACAGTTATCGCACGACACCATATCCATCAGTAAAACAATCAAAGCACCAGCAGAACAGGTTTTTTCAGCATGGGAAAACCCAAAAGCCCGATCAATATGGGGGGCACCTTCTAAGGATGAGGCAGTCGAGTTTATTGAAAACGACTTTCGTGTCGGAGGCCTTGACGTACATCGGTGCGGCCAAAAGAATGATCTGCAATTCCGAGTCGAAACACACTACTACGACATCAGTAAGCCGCATCGCCTGCTTTTTACCGAGCGTGTGTATACCGACGACTCTTTATTGAGTGCCTCTTTGATCACCGTGGCGATTAGTCAAAATAAGCGCGCGACTGAACTCCAGGTGACGATACAGATCACCTCTTTGGTCGGTTTGGGAATGATCGACGGAACACGCAATGGATGGCAGTGCGCTCTTTCTAATCTCGCCGCTTACCTGGAGGCAACAAGGGTGGAAGTCGAATAAAGAAGATCAATAACCTATCTCTTCAAGTCTCAATGGTGATTGAAAGCAATAGCCTAAGCACAACTCGAGACGCCATTTTGATCAACAAAATCACCAAGGAAGAACTGTGTGCGAAAAATAATTGTAAACACATTTGTTAGTCTGGATGGCGTGATGCAGGCTCCCGGTGGTACAGAGGAGGACACTTCAGGGGGCTTTGAGCATGGTGGATGGGTGGTACCTTATTTCGATGAAGGTGTAGGTAAATTTATGGGAGATGTCTTCGCAGCCCCATTCGAACTCCTGCTTGGCCATCGGACTTACGATATTTTTGCTGCTCATTGGCCAAAAGTAGCTGCTGACCCTCCACCTGAGGGTGTTGATGATGGAGAAATCCAGATGGCCCAAAAAATTGACAGTACAATACGGTATGTGGCCTCGCGCACGAAACCTGAATTTACCTGGGAAGGCAGCGAATGGCTGGGCGATGATCCGGTCGCACGACTTCGTGAAATCAAGGCTATCAATGGTCCTGACTTGCTGGTTCCGGGCAGTGCCAATTTTATTCAGACTCTACTTAAAGCAGACCTGGTAGATCAGTTTAAACTGCTGATTTTTCCCTTGGTTCTGGGCAAAGGAAAGCGCCTCTTCGGTGCTGGTGTGACCCCTTTGGGGTTCGATGTACAGCAATCTACGACGACAGATTGTGGCGCTATTTGCGTAACTTACATGCGGGATGGAAGTATCACCACTGGAGATTTCTCGCTTCAACAAGATTAACGCCGGCAGCCCAATCGCAAGCTGGCATATTATGACGCTGATCAAAACTCACAGATAAATATGGAACGCCATAGTTGCTAAATTACAAGGGTTCAAAGGCAGGAGCCGTAGAGGAGGAGACATCAAAATCTAACTCCGGAAAAATGATAGTTTGATAGTGGCAGGGACTTTGCTCGTACGGGACAACCGGTTATGGCAATGATTTCAGATATCGCAGATTATTTTTCGAAAGGTTGTGGACGTTGTGAACGCTTTGCAACGCCTGATTGCTCGACCCAGAAATGGAAATCCGGCCTTAATGAGTTGCGCCGGATATGCCAGAGCATGGATCTGGAAGAGCACGTAAAATGGGGGCAGCCTTGCTACACATTCGCCGGTCGGAATATTGTCATCCTTGGAGCGTTTCGAGAGAAATTCCTCATTAGCTTTATGGATGCGGCGTTATTGAAAGACCCCAAAGGCTTACTTCAAAAGCTTGGTGAGAATACCCAACACCCACATATGATCCCCCTGAAATCCAACGACCAAGTGACAAAGCTCGAATCAGTTATACGGGCTTACATCGAGGAAGCGAAGGGATATGCCAAAGCCGGCATTAAGCCCCCAAAAGCAGAACGCGATATCAAGCTCCCAGATGAACTGGTTGAAGCCATGGATGCCGACCCCGAGCTTGCAGAAGCGTTTCATGCATTAACACCAGGGCGCCAGCGAAGCTATGCCTTCAACTTAAATTCAGCCAAGAAACCGGCTACACGGGTTTCGAGAATAGCCAAGTTCCGCAACAAAATAATTTCAGGCAAAGGCGCTATGGAGCGATAAAAAACGATGCATCGATGAACAACTCGCATCGATCCCAAGCGACCTTTGGCATAGCGCAGATTTGACTAAGCAGTTCTAGACGATATTTATCATGCCGAGTGAGGTAACAGAACATCCTCCTCGAGAGGGTACCGAGACCGCCATTCATCACAAATACCAAAGGGGCAGGGGTCTTTATCAAACCTGAACCAGGGCGCAGTTACGATATGGAGCGCATTGCAGCAACCTTCAAAGCTGACGGTGAAGAGACCGCATACTGTCCAAAGCATAGGAGAATACATATGACTGAACTCGTAAACTGCCTGTGGTTTGACTATGGCGAAGCAAAGAAGGCGGCGGAATTCTACGCCGCAACTTTTCCAGATAGTCATGTAGATCGAGTTAATCAAGCGGTGACCGACTACCCTGGCGGTCAGGAAGGCAGTGAACTGACTGTCGAATTTACCGTACTCGGGCGCAAGTTTATTGGTCTGAATGGCGGTCCGAATTTCAGGCCAAATGAATCCGTTAGTTTCATGGTTGTCACCGAGAATCAGGAAGAAACCGACCGCTACTGGGAGGCGATCATCAGTAATGGTGGACAAGAAAGCGCCTGTGGTTGGTGCAAGGATCACTGGGGCCACTCGTGGCAAATTACACCAAGACAGCTTCTGGATCTGACAACGAACTCTGATCGTGACAAAGCGAAGCGTGCCTTTAAGGCGATGATGTCCATGAGTAAGATCGATATCGCCACGATAGAGGCAGCCGCCGAGGAAGTATGAGTTCATGGGGAAGTACTCTTCTCAACTTTACTCAAGATCTGGAGCTGATTATGGCTTTAATTCAGAGCAGGAAAACTAAGGAGATCTCCGGAGTAGTCCGGCAGATCCTGTCACCGGAGGCCTGGAAGGATGAACTCGCTGAACTCCGCAAAGCAGAAAAGGAGCTGACCCGTGCGCACGACCAGATGGCAGAAATACGACGGTATTCGGGTTGGGTGAAGATCGAACAAAATTATGCCTTTGAGGGTCCAGGGGGCACTGCGACTCTGGCTGACTTGTTCGATGACCATTCACAACTCATCGTTTACCACCATATGTTGAAGCCCGCTGATCCCAGCCCATGCGAAGGCTGCTGCATGGTCGCCGATCAGATCCCTCATCTTGCCCATCTGCATGCCCGAGACACCTCTCTCGTCTTAGTGTCAAAAGCGCCGATCGTTGAGATAGAGGCATTCAAGAAACGTATGGGTTGGGCCATCCCCTGGTATGAAACCAAGGACAGCTTCAACGCTGATTTAGATGTGGCTACCGGATTTGGTATCAACGTTTTCTTCCGCGATGGAGAGGACCTCTATCGAACCTATTTCACTAACGGCCGAGGTGTCGAAACACTTGGCACGGTGTGGACTCTTTTGGATCTCACACCGCTCGGCCGCCAGGAAAACTGGGAAGCGGCTCCCGACGGCACTCAGCAGACACAGCCATATCATTGGTGGCGTAGACACAACGAATATGGCTAATACGGGTGCCTGCCACACATCATCCAGCTACAAAGGGAAGAATTCATCTACTCAATCGCTTGTTTAGGAGAAACAGGATATGAGGCGTTTAGTTGTTTGGAATGTGATGACGTTGGACGGGTACTTTGAAGGCACTGCGCCCTGGGCGTTGGACCATCACGGAACAGTGTGGGGCGACGAGTTAGAAGCTTTCTCTCTTCAGCAGGGCGATGAAATCGGCACCTTGTTGTTTGGACGCTGCACCTATGAGGGGATGGCCAGTCATTGGAGGAATGAAACGGGGGCGGTTGCGGACATGATGAACTCACTTGAGAAAGCTGTCATCACTCGCACACTTGAAACCGCCGATTGGTCAAACACTCGCCTTTTAAAAGGCGAGGCCGGCGAACACGTTCGCGCGCTGAAGAGGGAGACAGGGAAGAGAGATATCTTCGTTTTCGGAAGCGCAGACCTTGTAGCTACTCTGCTCGCAAGGGGCTTGGTAGACGAATACAGGATATGCCTTGCCCCCATCGTGCTTGGAGCAGGCTCACCTCTCTTCAAAGCTGACGCCATCCAGAAGAATTTTGAACTCATGCGGGCGGACGCCCTTAAATCGGGCGGGGTGATCCTTCGCTACAAGTGCTTGCAGAAAGGTGGAGAAGTATAACGAATCGCAAAGTTTCTATTTTCTTTAAGGGCATTAGGCCTTCACGGAAATCCGTGGAATTCCTATATTCCAGCAGTCATATGGATTGATTGATACAGTCCAAATAGCCATCTATCTTATACCGGTGTAATCACCAATTTTTATACTGTCATAATAAGGCCTCAACCTTTTCGGTTACCACTTGATTCGGATAGAAGGCGATACAAGCATTAATTACTTTGGCAAAGTCGAATGCGGCTTTGTAGGTCCATGCAATAGTTGAAGTAACTGGAGCGGACAATGGGGCGTCTTTACCTCAATATGAACCAGTTAAAAGAAGTGAAGAAGTATGCTGAAAAGTTGAAGTAATTCATCAATATATATTGGATAATATTATGGAATTTAATTTCCCAAATCGTGACGGTGTAGAATTAAAGGGTAAATTAGAAAATTCCACCGGGAACCCAAAGGCCTATGCAATTTTTGCACATTGTTTCACATGCTCAAAAGATATCATTGCTGCGAGCGCTATTAGCAAATCATTGACTAGCAAAGGAATATCAGTATTAAGATTTGATTTTACTGGGTTAGGTAACAGTGATGGAGATTTTTCCAATACTAACTTTTCATCTAATGTTGAAGACTTACTTAGTGCTTGCAATGAAATTAAAAACCGCTTTGAAGCGCCAAAATTGCTAATTGGGCATAGTTTTGGTGGTGCTGCCGTATTAAAAGCCGCTGGTATGCTAAAGACAGCTAAAGCTGTTGTTACTATAGCCGCTCCAAGTGATGTAAAACATATCCAACATATGTTTAAAGATGAGCTCGATAACATCAATAAAACAGGACAGGCAAAAGTGGTGCTTGCTGGCCGAGAGTTTACACTTAAAAAGCAGTTTATCGACGATATAAATGAAGCAGACATCTTGGTTAACCTTAAGGAATTAAGGAAAGCTTTACTAGTTATGCATTCACCACTAGATAGCACTGTTTCTATTGATCATGCTGCAAAAATATTTAGCGCCGCGCACCATCCAAAAAGTTTTATTTCCTTAGATAAAGCCGATCACTTGCTTATGAAGAAATCAGATGCTGAATATGTCGGCAATGTTATTGGAGCCTGGGCTCAAAGATACATTAGTTAATACGACATATAATAGAGAATAATGCTGGAGCTTAGAATCCAATAAAAATATGGACTCGTCTGTTAAGGATTAAGTTGTATAACTGAGCTTTACTGACTTCCAGGAACCTTTGGATCAAACAACATAGCCAGTACCAGATGGCCTTTGGATTGCTCCCTTATTACATTAAACATCCAGAAGCTTAATTAAGCTCATTTTTCAAAATAAACGATGAAAACCCTTGTTTTTGTAAGCATAGATCTTCCGCAAGGAATCATCGCCTCAATCCATCGCAGCCGCTACTTACTCAAGAATGAGTTACTTTAGTTTGACTGCACTCTGAGTGAAATTTCGAAATTATATCGATTACGACGAGAAAGTAAGCAGTTACGGATAGAGAAGGAAATCTCAAAAAAGGCCGGTGTAGATTCAAAAGTACAGCATTATTAAGGTACAGCAAGGCAGCTTTCAAGTGAGGTTGCTCTACCGGGTAATGCAGGTAATGCACTACAAGCAAAAATGTACGAGATGCCAGGGTCTGAGCACAGAAATTCGTTAGCTGTTACAACGATCAGCATCGCCGTAATCAATTCAATTTTGTTACAGCCAATCAGCGTCATCGAGGAGAGGATTACGTAATAACTCGTATTATTCTTTTCCACTCCGTTATATATATTATGCCTATCAAATTGGTACACTGGATTCACTACTCTCACTATCAGACATAACAAAAAAGGAAATTTTGATGTTGCATCTAAAAACTTTACCCAGCCAGGTCGGCAACTCTTGCGCCGCTCACTGCACCGAGATCGCAGTGTCAGGATACGACATCCGTGCACCAAGGCCACAGGCATTTGTGGAAGGGACTCTGTGGAACGCCGTCAAATGGCAGAATGCGGACCTACCTCCTATGCCAAACGGTGCTGACCATCCCTTAGTGGCGGCCAACAATAGTTCGCCGATGCGTGTGCGAAACTATGTGAATACCCAGTGCCCTGGGCGTACCGGTCGGATTTTATATGACGCGACTCAGAAAGACATGTGCCTTCAATTCGCGCAGGCGGCCAATAGAAATGATTATAATGCGTTGTTTACAAATCTTATACAGCCAGCTAGTAATGGGGGAATGCCGAGGAACTTGCGTGCCGACACCTTTTACAATTGCGCTTTTATGATGTTTCGAGGCCCTTCCCCTGGGTCTGCTCATGAAATGGGTTTCCATAATATCCTGGTTGCCAAGGATGGGTCCACAATCAAATATTATAACCCGAATGAAGATCAACCAGTTTGGAGGGCTGATATTGGATGGCGAACGTTGCGCCATCAAAACGCTGGAAGGCATAGTTACGTTTGGAGTGGTATTGCAATCGAAATCACCTAGCAGTTAATGTTTGATGATGCGATCATTAGTATGGATCATGGGGTTTATCTTTGGTTTTGCTTTTAGGTTTAGGCACTTTCATCAAAACCGATAAACCCTTCTTATTCAAGACGATCTGTCAGATCGTGGTCTGATCTTGTCTACATCTTTACACCTTCTTCCAGCTTACTAGCTCCTTTATTTGTTAAGAAATACTAAATTCCTGCTAGAACTGAGTGTAAGTTACTCATGCCAGCCACAACTAATAGATCGATAAAATAAATTCAATTGTATCCGTTTTCGCAACATTGTTTCTCTATTCGAACTGATTATTGAGTCAATGTGATGT
Organism: Microbulbifer mixtoriginis (SeqCode); assembly: GCF_052466765.1. NCBI lineage: Bacteria > Pseudomonadati > Pseudomonadota > Gammaproteobacteria > Cellvibrionales > Microbulbiferaceae > Microbulbifer > Microbulbifer mixtoriginis (SeqCode). Next base: position 17,794 of record NZ_CP174289.1, on the reverse strand, counting down.
ACTAGGATAGATCGCAAGTTTTGGACATAAACCCAACGCTTCAGGAGCTTGAAATGAAAGCAAAACTTATTTTACCAATGATTCTATTAAACATGCTTGGCGGAGTAGGGTCCGGCATCATGATCTATATATCTGGTGGCGATCCGGTTTGGGTCGGCGCACTTTTAGCGACCCTGCCTTTACCATTTTTCTTGATGGTCTTAACAAATGTGTTCAGCATTTCAAGAACATCAGAAAGATTACCAATTATTCAAGCCGTTAACTTTATAGGAGTTGCATTGGTTGCTTATTCAACTTATTCGAACCAGGCTCCAATGTCCTTGTCTCTATACATTCCTATTGCAGCTGCTGCTCTGGGCTTCCTATCCCTTCACTGGTATATCTGGTCATTCTCCGTCTACAACCGTAAAAAGAGCAAAGCCATATCAAAAGGCCAAAAACTGCCTGAAATGAACTTTAATCGATTAGATAAATCAAGTGTGTCTTCCACCTCTTTTGACGAATCTAAAACACTATTAGTGTTCTTTAGAGCCAACTGGTGCCCATTCTGTATGAACCAGTTAAAAGAAGTGAAGAAGTATGCTGAGACACTTAAGCAATATGATGTGAAGGTAAAGTTTATCTCTAACCAAGGCTACGACAACTCAAGGAAGTTAGCCGACAAGCTTGACCTGCCTGGTCATTTTGAAATTCTTCAAGATGACAACCTAATGGGTGCTAAAGCCTTAGGCATTGAAGATATTGGCGGTTCTCCTGCAGGAATGCCTGGGTACCCTAAGGATACTGTTATGGCTACGGTGATAGCACTGGACGAAGGTGGCAAGGTTCTATTCGGAGATGAGACCGACAATTATCGCAGACGCCCAAATCCTACGACTTTCCTGCATGTTTTTGCTGACTCAGCACCACAGCTAGAAAAGGACAAACCAACCTTTAAAAGCATTGCTTAGCGAAAGGCCCAAACTTAACAACCAGAAGGTTTTCGTCAACCAATCTCCCCCTTTCTAGAACTAGAGAGGGGGTTCTCTTTATGAAATTATTCTGCGATTTCACCTGACACCCTAAATCCTAATCCAGCACGCTTTGTAGAAAATCGATAAAAACTCTCGTTTTCGCAGGCATCGCTCTACCACTGGGAATCAGTGCACTAACCGGTGGACCGGGTACTACTTTCTCAGGAAACAACTCAATAACTTCGCCAGTCTGAATAGAAGAACCGAGAGCAGTATCATATACCTGAGCAATACCCATACCAGCGACTACTGCATCTATCAGTGTTCGTCCATCTCTAAAAATTGCCAGCGGGGAAGGGGAGAATTCAGTAATTGAGTCATCATTTTCTCGAAATGACCAGGCTCTTACTTTTCCTGTAGGCGCTCTGAAAACAAGAGCATCATGCTCTCTCAGCTCCTCCAAATTCTTAGGTTTACCTTTCTGGGAAAGGTATTCAGGCGAAGCACACAAAATACGTCTAGATCCGCATAATGTTTTTGCGATAAAAGAACTATCTTCTAGTTCGCCAATTCTAACAACGACATCCCATTCTCCTTTAATAGCGTCCTCCAGGCTATCTGAAAGAGAGACCTCGACCGTAACCTTGGGGTGCAACTGCGTGAACCCCTTTAAAGCACTGACAATATTTCGGCCTATTCCTATTGGCAAATTGATACGCAATCGTCCGGCAGGCTCATCCTTCCTGGCATGCAGCAAAAGCCTGGCCTCATTGATTGTTTCTAACGCATGTTTTGCGGCATCCAGAAATATTTTGCCTTCTTCTGTCAGCCTGATACTTCGAGTGGTTCTGTTGAATAGCTTAAGACCCAATTCCTCCTCAAGCTTCTTAACTGCCTTACCAGCGCCTGATTTGGTTGAGTTCAATGATGCCGCTGCCTTTGTAAAGCTTCCGTGTTCGGCTACGGCAATAAATACGACTATTTCGTTCAAATGGGCTTGTTGAAACACAGATTGTGTCCCTAATGGATACAATGAGTTTCAAAATAGCATGTTTATAGCGCAAATCAAAGTAACTAATCTTCCCAATAGTGGTTTGGCGTAAGTACCTGCATAGAGGCCAATTGGAGAGTTAAGCACGTCGCCTCTTGGCCCATCGAAGGCTTACCCAAAGCTCGCGCTTCCAAACTTTAAACCATTAGAGGAATAGGTTATGTCTCTTCAAGACAAACTAGATGCTTTCAAAGAAGTATTTAAGCAACAGGCCCCGGAAGGAGCATTTGAAGCCTTTGCCAGATCATCCAAGGAATTGGCTGCTAGTGGCCAAGTTGAGCGTTCGATTAAAGTAGGGGAGAAAGTCCCATACTTTACATTGCCAGATTCAGAAGGTAACGACGTTGCCCTGGAAGAACTCCTTACCAAAGGGCCCGTTATTCTAACGTTCTATCGAGGCGTGTGGTGCCCTTACTGCAATATTGAGCTGCAAGCGTTAGAAGAAGTTGCTGCAGAGATCAAAGCGCGTGGCGCAACGCTGGCTGCTATTTCCATGCAAGGGCCCGCTGAAAGCCGCAAATCTCAGAGAGATAACAAGTTAAGCTTCCCAATTCTGACTGATCAAAGTGGAAAGCTTGCTGAAAAATTTGGTATCCGCTGGACATTACAACCTTATGTAATTGAGTTCCACAAGGTGTTCAAAGTCGAACTCCCGACCATCCATCGTGACGGCGCGTGGAACTTACCTATGCCAGCAAGATATGTCATAGATACCGATGGAACAATCGCATATGCGGAGGTGAATCCTGACTATACGCGTCGCCCCGAACCCAGCGACTTATTTCCCGTACTTGAAAAGCTGAGTCAGTCTACAACTGCATAGTATGTAAACAACTCCACCTCTTTAGCGCTGACTAGCGCCAAAGAGGTGCGAGCACTCAATATAAATCGATATCGAGCACCGTAAAACCCAACTTATATGGTAAGACTCATGGTCAATTTTACACGTTACACAATTGAAACAGCACCAGAAGCCTCTAAGCAAACTCTAGAAGCCGCTAAAAAGAAAATGGGATTTGTACCCAATCTAATGGCAACCATGGCCGAATCACCTGTAATGGTAGAGAGCTATCTAACACTTATGGGATTATTTGATAACTCTCGCTTGAGCGAAACGGAGCGAGAGATAATCCTGATGACAAACAGCCGCCTTAACGGTTGCACCTACTGCATGGCTGCGCATACCGCAGTTTGCAAAATGGCTGGTGTAGATGAAAATGTAATCAAGGCGCTGCGTAGCGGCAAAACACTCGATGACCCTAAACTCGAAGCGCTCCGAGCATTCAGTGTCATTATCAATGAGAAACGTGGATGGGCTACAGAAGAAGAGGTTGAGGCGTTTCTTGCAGCAGGTTATACGAAAGAGACGATTCTAGAGGTGATAGTTGGAACCAGCCTAAAAGTACTCTCGAATTACTCTACCCACAATCTGAATGTCAGTCTCGATGATGCGTTTTTGCCAATGGCTTGGAGTAAGGATATGGATTCGAATGGTTGAGCGCAAAAGCAAATAAAAAACATGTATCCGATTCAAGCGTCTAATAAAGACTGGGCCTTGGGAAGAGGGCGCCTGTCCAGATCATAAAAGTGACGATAAGAACCCCACTGATTCACCAAAGTAATGAGGCCCATATAGCCACTATGGGCCTCTACTACAAATACAGCCTTCTTTTGGTTTATCGTAATTACTCCATTTCGCTACGAATAATACCGGGTGTTTTGGCTTGTCCTCGCACTCGGTCAGGATGATCGCGCTCGTTAAAGCGCCTCAAGCCTTCGGACAGCTCTGCTTTGGATTCAGAGTCGCTGAATAATCGGTTAAAGCACTCAGCCTCAATTCGTAGGCCTTCATCAAGATCCTTTCCATAACCACGAATGGCGGCTTCTTTATCAGAGTGAATCGCTGGCTGGGGAAGGGTGGAGATATACTGTGCTAACTCAACGGCACGATCTAATGCGGCTCCCTTTGGCACCACTTCGTTGGCTAACCCAATGCGATACGCTTCTTCAGCATTAATAACTTTTCCCGTGATGATTAACTCCAGCGCTCGCCCCATACCAACAATACGCGGCAGACGCTGAGTACCACCATCGGCTAAGCCGATATTCCAACGACGACAAGTCATACCAAAGGATGCGTGTTCTTCTACAATCCGCATATCAGCAAAACATGCCCACTCAAAGCCACCCGCATAAGCAATTCCGTTCACAGCCGCAATGATAGGCTTATAAATATCGGTCCAGCGGGATGGACCTATAATGCCTGGAGCTTCACCTCGATTATGCCGGGCAATATCAGCGGGTTCTACAGGACATAAAACAGCCTCGTCAGGATCGGGGTGATTGGTGGGTTCGGTTGCAGCAAGATTGCTTTTCAAATCACCCCCTGCACAAAATGCAGAATCGCCAGCGCCGGTGATTACCGCAACTTTAGCTCCCTTATCAGTACGAAAGCGATCGAAAGCATCCACCAGCTCGCGGTGAGCGCGTGTCCCAATGCAGTTCTTAACCTCTGGACGGTTAAAAGTAACGATGGTTACAGGGCCATTTTGCTCATATTTAATATGGTGATATTCCATGTCATAAGACCTTTATCATGTGGCGTTGAAGTAATATCTGGAATCTAGCCTTGAGCTGTCAATCTAATTCGGTACTTGCTTAGGGAATAGTGATTTCTAGCATGAAGAAGGAGAAGAGCCCAGAAAGCTGATTTAAGCTGGCGATGTAAGAAAGTCACTAAGCTAGAGGGCTTGTTACAAGCCCAATATTTCCGATATTTGTGATAATTGATTAAGCCCGTCAACCCAATAGAACCCACCTATAAATAATTCCCCACCACATTTAAAACCCCTATTTCTTCAAGTTAGAAAGTACGCCCAATATAAATATTTATATTGTCACCTTATAAATATTTATATACACTCCACCTATAAATATTTATAAGGAGATACAAATGGCTTCCGTGATAATTCCCGTAAAAACCAAGGACGAAATCTCAACGAGCGTCAGTATCGACGAAGATTTATATGCGCTATTACTTTGCGATTTCCGAGAAGAGGCAGAGTGCCGCACATGGATTAGAGAAGAGGCCGCACGCTATCCAAAGAGTTATTCAATTACGCGCATGGTAAGAATTCAGGCCCTGCACAGAATTGCTAGACCATCGCTAGTTAGGAAGGCGGTAGACCAAGAGGCACAAATGGATATTGAGGAGTTATGAAAATTTCGGCGCTCCCATCAAAAACACCAGGCAGAGCAAAATTATATCCTTTTGATATCAAGTACTTACGCCTGCTGTTTTGCAATTAGTGTTTTTGTAGATATAAATATTTATAGAGCCTGGCGGCCGCTTAAATCCCGGGCTGCGTCGGCGGGCCGTGCTTGCTCGGCTTGACGGCGTTGCCCAGCAACGAGCGAAGCGAGGCGATAGCAAGTGTGGGTCTCAGTTACACCCACACTTTACCCCGGTTTCCCGGGGTAAGGGCGGTTAGTCTTCTTGCCTGTATTTCCAGTAGACAATTAATGCTTGTAGTGTGTGCACTATCTGTTTGCGCCCTTCGTCAGGTAGCTGCTTTAGCTCCTCACACAGCCTGTTGATGTGATCGCCCTCCGTTCCAGTCCATCCCTCTTCAACGCCCTTCATCAGCTCATCAACTGTACAGCCCAGCGCCTTTGATATTTTGAGAACAGAGTTTGAGTTGGCTGCTGTCTTTCCTGTTTCAATGTTTGAAATTGTGTTCTTCGACATTCCCGTCGCGTCTGCAACTTGCTGTTGCGAAATCCCTACCTCTTTTCTTATACGCCTGACGTTGTTTCCTAGCGCCGACATTTGGTCAATCCCAATTTCCTGTGACCTGCTAATCATAATTGTGTATTTCCGCGCCAAGGTTGACAGACAAACTTCTTTGTATTAAAAAATCACAATATATTGGGATTGACAAGGTTGACGCCAATCAACTTTGAGCCAATAAAAAACCCGAGTAGCGCCAACTACTCGGGTTTCGATGGGAGAACGCCAATTCTCCCGATGCCCGCGCCAACGGGGCTTTTTGTGTTCAGTAGGAATGAACGGATCAAATTATGGACAATGTAGGATCACAGCGCAACGGTGCTGGTTGCACCCCGTCAGTAATACGGGGTGAAAGTAATACGGGGTGAAAGTCCCTTTCACTCCGGTACACCACAAAACCCTTGCCGCGATAGCGGCGAAATCCTGATCGATACACTGTCCTTCACGATTCCTATCGCAGATGTTCATACCACCTACCCAAAAAATGGGGCCGGCTATGATCAAAGCCCGCTTGAATCTATTTGGACCTTCCTTCGCCAAGTCTTACCTTTTTCACTAGGTGAGCAGGCAGACAAGGGCCGCAATAATTTCCAGCATAGCCGCCCATTCAATGACAATCATGGCTTTGTTGCATGGGGTGGCAATGATTCTGTACCCATGCCAGACGGCACCATCCGTACAGTTCCGGCCAGATTTCAGGTTTACATCAGCGGCGAGGGATGCACACAGGTTCAAGACTGGGGCAGGGTAGCCGACAAGCTCGCACTCTTCGAAAACCTGCGCATTACCCGCCTGGACATTGCCTACGACGATCACGAAGGCTCTCGCACAGTCGATGATGCGAAGCAGCTTTACGTAGATGGCGCCTTCACTACCAGCGGCAGACCCCCGAATTCTACTTACATTGATGACATGGGCAGCGGTAACGGTTGCACCTTAAACGTTGGCAATCGTGCTAATGGCAAATTCTTACGGGTCTACGAAAAAGGCAAACAACTTGGCGACGCCTTGTCTCGCTGGGTTCGATGGGAAATCGAATTTAAGAGCAAACACCGAGAAATTCCGCTCGACGCACTGCGGGAACCCGCAGCCTATCTGGCTGGATCCTATCCCGCACTTAACTGGATATCTGCCGCCCGCGAGGTGATCCGCACCGTTCGCGAAAAGGCGCAAGTAACCGTCCTCCACCTAGTCCAATGCGCCCGCACCGCCTACGGCAAGTTGCTTGGCCTGCTGCATGACAAGGGCGGTTTCTCTCCTAACGAAATCTTTAATTCCCTGGGCGTTTCCGGGGGCGTACCTGCAAGGCTCAATTGGGCCAAATCATTTGATCGAGAGGAGCTCGAACTATGTCTTACATGATCCGCGGAACAATTGTCGGCGTTAAGCAAGTAACCAAGAAAGACCGCGACGGCAACCCTTACTTAATTACCTATGTCGGTTTCGAATCCCCCAAGGCCAACGGCTATCAGGGCGAAACCGTAATCACTGATGTTCAAGTGAGCCGTGACCAGCTCAACGCCGGTCTGCCCGCGTACTACGAAAAACTGCGCGGCAATGAAGTTACAGCCCCCATCTGGATTCAGCCATGGAAGAACGGCGGCAACTTCACAACCTACTTCGAGGGTGACGGCAAGTGTGCGCCCGTAGATAGCAAAAAAGCAGCCTGATGGACCCAACGTCCCAGGACATACAAAACCTAACGGCGGCCATCAATAACTTGGCCTCCGTTATGACCGAACTGTTCACCTTCGACCTTCAACTGTACGGGGTGTTATCAGTTGGCTCCCTCACTTTTTTCATCGGTGGGGTAGCCCTTAACTATGTCGTGTCAACGATGCGACGCGCTTAAACCAAGGAAGCTACCAATGATAATTTTGACTCAATTCATCCGCACCAAAAAAACCCAAATGGCCGCAGCAGCAACTGCCCTGGTTGCCTCTGCGCAAACCTATGCAGTAGACACCGCTGACATCGATGCGGCCTACACCGCAGGCGGCACCGCAGTAGCTGCAGCCGTTGCCGGTGTTGTTGGTCTGGTTGCCCTGGTTGTCGGTGTGAACATGGTTATCTCCATGCTCAAAAAAGGCTAACCGTGCTCACGACCGTTTTTCTTGTAATGCTATCGATAGGAGCTTTCTATGTTGGGTTTTCCAATCGATAGCGTTTCAAGGTGGGCCGCAAAGGCGGCCCGGTTTTTCGCCTGTCTTTTTTTATTCTTCTTTTCGGTTTCATCAAATGCGCAAGTGTCCTCTTGTACGGACACCGTTGTAGGAACCTACGAGGCTTGGAACCAAGCGCGAGACGCTTGTGCAGCTGCCGCGGGGAGCGTATCCCCCTGCTTACAACATAATTCAGCGTCCACCCCTTATTATGACTATGTACAGCTAACCAATTTAGACAGCGGGTCTGTCAGCGCTTATCAATACGGGGGCTCTTGCTCATCTCTTCCCCCAGACCCCCACCTTGAAAATTATTCGGCGGTTTCTTATCGATATTATTATGATGAGTGCCCAGAAGGTACGACACCAGACGAAAACGGCCTCTGCCGCGAAGATTGTGCGGACCGAGCCGGCGAAATTATTGGCTCTGCAAGCTTCCCCCATAACGGCGACTCCACCCCTCAAAACATTTGCAATAAAGGCTGCGAAGTCTCTTCCTATGGCTCAAACGTTTGCTTTAGCAACTACTGCACAGGCAAAGGGCTCGTAACCGGCAGAGACTGCACGGCAGGTAATGGTTCCGGCGATGGTTCCGGCGATGGTTCCGGCGATGGTTCCGGCGATGGTTCCGGCGATGGTTCCGGGGATGGCTCTGGCAGTGGCGACGGTTCGGGCTCCGGGGATGGCTCCGGGGATGGCTCTGGCAGTGGCGACGGTTCGGGCTCCGGGGACGGCTCCGGCAGTGGCGACGGTTCCGGCTCCGGGGATGGCTCCGGGGATGGCTCTGGCAGTGGCGACGGTTCCGGCTCCGGGGATGGCTCCGGGGATGGCTCTGGCAGTGGCGACGGCTCAGGCTCTGGCGATGGCGGCGGCGATGGCAATGGTTCCGGTGATGGCAATTGTGACAGTGAAAATGAAAGCGATTGCGACGGCGACGGCGATGCCACAGCCTCAGAATCTTGTGATCTAGCGCCCACCTGTACGGGCGATGATGCCCAGTGCGCTTTAGTTTTACAGCAGTGGTACACCATGTGCGCCGGCGACTTTACCGAGCCAGAAGCCGGCGAATATTCCTCAGATGCGCAAGATCGCTACGACAAAGCCGAGGAAGATTGGCAAGACACAGTCAACACCATTCAAAGCGAGATTGAATCAAAGCTCGACTTCGATCTGCCCTCGGGCGGTGGCTCTTTACCTAGCGAACACCGCAACATCATGGGCCAGGATGTCGATTTTTCTATTTCTAAATTTGCTCCCCAGCTCGGCAACGTTGGCAACGTTTTCTATGCCGCGTGCGCCTTCCTCGCAGCTCTAATTTTACTGAGGCGTTAACCATGGAAGTTTTCGAATCTTTGCAATGGATCGCCGATTGGCTCGGCAACCTCAAGGAAGAATCTGATTCATTCTTTGAGCAAGCCTTGCTTTGGTTTGCTGCGCTGTATATCGAAATGAAGATCTGGACCGCCGAAATGGCTTGGGAAGTAGCTTCGACCATTCTCGACAGCTTCCAGATGAGCCAATTAGTGAGCCAAGCCTTTAGCGGCGTTGACTCTCAGACGATGGGTTATATCAACTATTTCCGGCTGGTGGATTGCATCAACATACTGCTGAACGCGGCCACAACCCGATTTATTCTTTCCATGGTGGGCTGGTAATGGCGATTGCAATCCACCACGGCCCAAACGGTTCTTTTAAGTCCTTTGGCGTTGTACAGCGCTTCGCCGTTCCTGCTTTGCAGGAAGGGCGCACGGTTATCACCAACATCAAAGGCTTCGACTGCATTGACCGCATCTGCGAAGCCCTGGGCGTAAACATTCCCCAGGATGCGGAGCTTCTATATATCGATACCCAAGGCAATGACGAAGCCAAGGATTATCTAGCGCGCTGGTTTCACTGGGCACCCTTTGCCGCACTCCTGGTTTTGGATGAGTGCCAAACACTTTATAGGGAAGGGCGGGGCGGCTTCGATCCAAACTCGGTCACTATCAAACCCGATGACAATGTTGAGCCGGTTGCCTGGACAGATTCCGAGGGCAACACCCAACACATCGAACGCCCAAGCACCTTATGGGAAGCCTTCGAGCGGCACAGACACTTCAATTGGGATGTGTTTTTAGTCTCTCCGAATATCGGCAAGGTTCACAAAGAGCTGCGTCTTAATACCGAGTTTGCATTCCGTCACCGCAACATGACCGGCGTGCTTCCCTGGAAGTTCAAACCATGCTGGAAGGAGGTCAAGCATGACCCAGAGAACAGCGGAAAATCCCTTTCTCACGTCATCCAGGCGCGCGAGTACAAAGCAGACCCCAGAATCTGGAAATGCTACAAGTCCACAGAAACCGGCGAACACAGAGACTCACTGGTTGGCCTCAAGATTTTCAAAAGCCCGAAGCTACTTTTCTATCTCGCGATTATGCTATTTGGCTTCCTTGCTTTTGGAATGGCTATGGTCTCTGTTGTTGAAGGCCGCAAAGCCGATAGGGCGCCTGTTAAAGATTCTGTGGCGAGTAGTGTTCCGAAGAATCTTGATCTTTCTGTTAGTGATGGTGTCCGTCATGCTGCTAGTACGACTGCTCTTGCTCGGGATGGCATCGTCGTTTCTTTAGCGAATCAACCACAGTTCCAACTGACACGCATCACCGGCCACGGCACATACGGCGAGCGCCAGCACTACATTTTTGAAGCTCAAGACGGCAAAGACACTTTCACGATTACATCGAGAGAGCTTGAGAAGCTTGGCTTTGCCGTTAGGCCTGTTAATCGCTGCATGGCTCAAATCGTCGCAGACAAACAGTATCTAGTTGTGATGTGCCGCAAGATCGAACCAGAGCCCATCACTGATCCGTTTGAGTACCCGCAACCTCTACAGCTGATGGCAGGAGGCTAGCGAATGAGCGGAGCGAGCGCCCGCAGCGAGCGAAGAGCTAGCCGGATGACAACAGCTGCTCGTGAGGCTTTGTAGTCAATGCGCAGGGATAGCCATCGACCGACAATGGAGAGTTTGCAGCCACTGCGCAGGTGCTGGTGTGTTAGCTGATAACCCAGCCATGTTTGAAGTGCAGCTAACGATTTTTGCCAACGAGGTTCAGCCGCTCCGCGACTTCCTTGCCGGCATAAACACCGACCTGGTCAACCTAAAAACCAGGGACCTAAAACAAACGGAGAGCATCATGGGAGCGCTCCAGGAAATCATCGGCGAGCTAGACCAGATACAAGTTCGGCCAGAGCATCTCAATCAGGCGTTCCCACAGGAGGGACAGACATGGTTATCGGAAATAGCCGTCAAGAAAAAATTGAAAACCTGAGGGGGTTCAAGGAGTTACCGTATTTCCGATATTTGTGATAATTGATTAAGCCCGTCAACCCAATAGAACCCACCTATAAATAATTCCCCACCACATTTAAAACCCCTATTTCTTCAAGTTAGAAAGTACGCCCAATATAAATATTTATATTGTCACCTTATAAATATTTATATACACTCCACCTATAAATATTTATAAGGAGATACAAATGGCTTCCGTGATAATTCCCGTAAAAACCAAGGACGAAATCTCAACGAGCGTCAGTATCGACGAAGATTTATATGCGCTATTACTTTGCGATTTCCGAGAAGAGGCAGAGTGCCGCACATGGATTAGAGAAGAGGCCGCACGCTATCCAAAGAGTTATTCAATTACGCGCATGGTAAGAATTCAGGCCCTGCACAGAATTGCTAGACCATCGCTAGTTAGGAAGGCGGTAGACCAAGAGGCACAAATGGATATTGAGGAGTTATGAAAATTTCGGCGCTCCCATCAAAAACACCAGGCAGAGCAAAATTATATCCTTTTGATATCAAGTACTTACGCCTGCTGTTTTGCAATTAGTGTTTTTGTAGATATAAATATTTATAGAGCCTGGCGGCCGCTTAAATCCCGGGCTGCGTCGGCGGGCCGTGCTTGCTCGGCTTGACGGCGTTGCCCAGCAACGAGCGAAGCGAGGCGATAGCAAGTGTGGGTCTCAGTTACACCCACACTTTACCCCGGTTTCCCGGGGTAAGGGCGGTTAGTCTTCTTGCCTGTATTTCCAGTAGACAATTAATGCTTGTAGTGTGTGCACTATCTGTTTGCGCCCTTCGTCAGGTAGCTGCTTTAGCTCCTCACACAGCCTGTTGATGTGATCGCCCTCCGTTCCAGTCCATCCCTCTTCAACGCCCTTCATCAGCTCATCAACTGTACAGCCCAGCGCCTTTGATATTTTGAGAACAGAGTTTGAGTTGGCTGCTGTCTTTCCTGTTTCAATGTTTGAAATTGTGTTCTTCGACATTCCCGTCGCGTCTGCAACTTGCTGTTGCGAAATCCCTACCTCTTTTCTTATACGCCTGACGTTGTTTCCTAGCGCCGACATTTGGTCAATCCCAATTTCCTGTGACCTGCTAATCATAATTGTGTATTTCCGCGCCAAGGTTGACAGACAAACTTCTTTGTATTAAAAAATCACAATATATTGGGATTGACAAGGTTGACGCCAATCAACTTTGAGCCAATAAAAAACCCGAGTAGCGCCAACTACTCGGGTTTCGATGGGAGAACGCCAATTCTCCCGATGCCCGCGCCAACGGGGCTTTTTGTGTTCAGTAGGAATGAACGGATCAAATTATGGACAATGTAGGATCACAGCGCAACGGTGCTGGTTGCACCCCGTCAGTAATACGGGGTGAAAGTCCCTTTCACTCCGGTACACCACAAAACCCTTGCCGCGATAGCGGCGAAATCCTGATCGATACACTGTCCTTCACGATTCCTATCGCAGATGTTCATACCACCTACCCAAAAAATGGGGCCGGCTATGATCAAAGCCCGCTTGAATCTATTTGGACCTTCCTTCGCCAAGTCTTACCTTTTTCACTAGGTGAGCAGGCAGACAAGGGCCGCAATAATTTCCAGCATAGCCGCCCATTCAATGACAATCATGGCTTTGTTGCATGGGGTGGCAATGATTCTGTACCCATGCCAGACGGCACCATCCGTACAGTTCCGGCCAGATTTCAGGTTTACATCAGCGGCGAGGGATGCACACAGGTTCAAGACTGGGGCAGGGTAGCCGACAAGCTCGCACTCTTCGAAAACCTGCGCATTACCCGCCTGGACATTGCCTACGACGATCACGAAGGCTCTCGCACAGTCGATGATGCGAAGCAGCTTTACGTAGATGGCGCCTTCACTACCAGCGGCAGACCCCCGAATTCTACTTACATTGATGACATGGGCAGCGGTAACGGTTGCACCTTAAACGTTGGCAATCGTGCTAATGGCAAATTCTTACGGGTCTACGAAAAAGGCAAACAACTTGGCGACGCCTTGTCTCGCTGGGTTCGATGGGAAATCGAATTTAAGAGCAAACACCGAGAAATTCCGCTCGACGCACTGCGGGAACCCGCAGCCTATCTGGCTGGATCCTATCCCGCACTTAACTGGATATCTGCCGCCCGCGAGGTGATCCGCACCGTTCGCGAAAAGGCGCAAGTAACCGTCCTCCACCTAGTCCAATGCGCCCGCACCGCCTACGGCAAGTTGCTTGGCCTGCTGCATGACAAGGGCGGTTTCTCTCCTAACGAAATCTTTAATTCCCTGGGCGTTTCCGGGGGCGTACCTGCAAGGCTCAATTGGGCCAAATCATTTGATCGAGAGGAGCTCGAACTATGTCTTACATGATCCGCGGAACAATTGTCGGCGTTAAGCAAGTAACCAAGAAAGACCGCGACGGCAACCCTTACTTAATTACCTATGTCGGTTTCGAATCCCCCAAGGCCAACGGCTATCAGGGCGAAACCGTAATCACTGATGTTCAAGTGAGCCGTGACCAGCTCAACGCCGGTCTGCCCGCGTACTACGAAAAACTGCGCGGCAATGAAGTTACAGCCCCCATCTGGATTCAGCCATGGAAGAACGGCGGCAACTTCACAACCTACTTCGAGGGTGACGGCAAGTGTGCGCCCGTAGATAGCAAAAAAGCAGCCTGATGGACCCAACGTCCCAGGACATACAAAACCTAACGGCGGCCATCAATAACTTGGCCTCCGTTATGACCGAACTGTTCACCTTCGACCTTCAACTGTACGGGGTGTTATCAGTTGGCTCCCTCACTTTTTTCATCGGTGGGGTAGCCCTTAACTATGTCGTGTCAACGATGCGACGCGCTTAAACCAAGGAAGCTACCAATGATAATTTTGACTCAATTCATCCGCACCAAAAAAACCCAAATGGCCGCAGCAGCAACTGCCCTGGTTGCCTCTGCGCAAACCTATGCAGTAGACACCGCTGACATCGATGCGGCCTACACCGCAGGCGGCACCGCAGTAGCTGCAGCCGTTGCCGGTGTTGTTGGTCTGGTTGCCCTGGTTGTCGGTGTGAACATGGTTATCTCCATGCTCAAAAAAGGCTAACCGTGCTCACGACCGTTTTTCTTGTAATGCTATCGATAGGAGCTTTCTATGTTGGGTTTTCCAATCGATAGCGTTTCAAGGTGGGCCGCAAAGGCGGCCCGGTTTTTCGCCTGTCTTTTTTTATTCTTCTTTTCGGTTTCATCAAATGCGCAAGTGTCCTCTTGTACGGACACCGTTGTAGGAACCTACGAGGCTTGGAACCAAGCGCGAGACGCTTGTGCAGCTGCCGCGGGGAGCGTATCCCCCTGCTTACAACATAATTCAGCGTCCACCCCTTATTATGACTATGTACAGCTAACCAATTTAGACAGCGGGTCTGTCAGCGCTTATCAATACGGGGGCTCTTGCTCATCTCTTCCCCCAGACCCCCACCTTGAAAATTATTCGGCGGTTTCTTATCGATATTATTATGATGAGTGCCCAGAAGGTACGACACCAGACGAAAACGGCCTCTGCCGCGAAGATTGTGCGGACCGAGCCGGCGAAATTATTGGCTCTGCAAGCTTCCCCCATAACGGCGACTCCACCCCTCAAAACATTTGCAATAAAGGCTGCGAAGTCTCTTCCTATGGCTCAAACGTTTGCTTTAGCAACTACTGCACAGGCAAAGGGCTCGTAACCGGCAGAGACTGCACGGCAGGTAATGGTTCCGGCGATGGTTCCGGCGATGGTTCCGGCGATGGTTCCGGCGATGGTTCCGGCGATGGTTCCGGGGATGGCTCTGGCAGTGGCGACGGTTCGGGCTCCGGGGATGGCTCCGGGGATGGCTCTGGCAGTGGCGACGGTTCGGGCTCCGGGGACGGCTCCGGCAGTGGCGACGGTTCCGGCTCCGGGGATGGCTCCGGGGATGGCTCTGGCAGTGGCGACGGTTCCGGCTCCGGGGATGGCTCCGGGGATGGCTCTGGCAGTGGCGACGGCTCAGGCTCTGGCGATGGCGGCGGCGATGGCAATGGTTCCGGTGATGGCAATTGTGACAGTGAAAATGAAAGCGATTGCGACGGCGACGGCGATGCCACAGCCTCAGAATCTTGTGATCTAGCGCCCACCTGTACGGGCGATGATGCCCAGTGCGCTTTAGTTTTACAGCAGTGGTACACCATGTGCGCCGGCGACTTTACCGAGCCAGAAGCCGGCGAATATTCCTCAGATGCGCAAGATCGCTACGACAAAGCCGAGGAAGATTGGCAAGACACAGTCAACACCATTCAAAGCGAGATTGAATCAAAGCTCGACTTCGATCTGCCCTCGGGCGGTGGCTCTTTACCTAGCGAACACCGCAACATCATGGGCCAGGATGTCGATTTTTCTATTTCTAAATTTGCTCCCCAGCTCGGCAACGTTGGCAACGTTTTCTATGCCGCGTGCGCCTTCCTCGCAGCTCTAATTTTACTGAGGCGTTAACCATGGAAGTTTTCGAATCTTTGCAATGGATCGCCGATTGGCTCGGCAACCTCAAGGAAGAATCTGATTCATTCTTTGAGCAAGCCTTGCTTTGGTTTGCTGCGCTGTATATCGAAATGAAGATCTGGACCGCCGAAATGGCTTGGGAAGTAGCTTCGACCATTCTCGACAGCTTCCAGATGAGCCAATTAGTGAGCCAAGCCTTTAGCGGCGTTGACTCTCAGACGATGGGTTATATCAACTATTTCCGGCTGGTGGATTGCATCAACATACTGCTGAACGCGGCCACAACCCGATTTATTCTTTCCATGGTGGGCTGGTAATGGCGATTGCAATCCACCACGGCCCAAACGGTTCTTTTAAGTCCTTTGGCGTTGTACAGCGCTTCGCCGTTCCTGCTTTGCAGGAAGGGCGCACGGTTATCACCAACATCAAAGGCTTCGACTGCATTGACCGCATCTGCGAAGCCCTGGGCGTAAACATTCCCCAGGATGCGGAGCTTCTATATATCGATACCCAAGGCAATGACGAAGCCAAGGATTATCTAGCGCGCTGGTTTCACTGGGCACCCTTTGCCGCACTCCTGGTTTTGGATGAGTGCCAAACACTTTATAGGGAAGGGCGGGGCGGCTTCGATCCAAACTCGGTCACTATCAAACCCGATGACAATGTTGAGCCGGTTGCCTGGACAGATTCCGAGGGCAACACCCAACACATCGAACGCCCAAGCACCTTATGGGAAGCCTTCGAGCGGCACAGACACTTCAATTGGGATGTGTTTTTAGTCTCTCCGAATATCGGCAAGGTTCACAAAGAGCTGCGTCTTAATACCGAGTTTGCATTCCGTCACCGCAACATGACCGGCGTGCTTCCCTGGAAGTTCAAACCATGCTGGAAGGAGGTCAAGCATGACCCAGAGAACAGCGGAAAATCCCTTTCTCACGTCATCCAGGCGCGCGAGTACAAAGCAGACCCCAGAATCTGGAAATGCTACAAGTCCACAGAAACCGGCGAACACAGAGACTCACTGGTTGGCCTCAAGATTTTCAAAAGCCCGAAGCTACTTTTCTATCTCGCGATTATGCTATTTGGCTTCCTTGCTTTTGGAATGGCTATGGTCTCTGTTGTTGAAGGCCGCAAAGCCGATAGGGCGCCTGTTAAAGATTCTGTGGCGAGTAGTGTTCCGAAGAATCTTGATCTTTCTGTTAGTGATGGTGTCCGTCATGCTGCTAGTACGACTGCTCTTGCTCGGGATGGCATCGTCGTTTCTTTAGCGAATCAACCACAGTTCCAACTGACACGCATCACCGGCCACGGCACATACGGCGAGCGCCAGCACTACATTTTTGAAGCTCAAGACGGCAAAGACACTTTCACGATTACATCGAGAGAGCTTGAGAAGCTTGGCTTTGCCGTTAGGCCTGTTAATCGCTGCATGGCTCAAATCGTCGCAGACAAACAGTATCTAGTTGTGATGTGCCGCAAGATCGAACCAGAGCCCATCACTGATCCGTTTGAGTACCCGCAACCTCTACAGCTGATGGCAGGAGGCTAGCGAATGAGCGGAGCGAGCGCCCGCAGCGAGCGAAGAGCTAGCCGGATGACAACAGCTGCTCGTGAGGCTTTGTAGTCAATGCGCAGGGATAGCCATCGACCGACAATGGAGAGTTTGCAGCCACTGCGCAGGTGCTGGTGTGTTAGCTGATAACCCAGCCATGTTTGAAGTGCAGCTAACGATTTTTGCCAACGAGGTTCAGCCGCTCCGCGACTTCCTTGCCGGCATAAACACCGACCTGGTCAACCTAAAAACCAGGGACCTAAAACAAACGGAGAGCATCATGGGAGCGCTCCAGGAAATCATCGGCGAGCTAGACCAGATACAAGTTCGGCCAGAGCATCTCAATCAGGCGTTCCCACAGGAGGGACAGACATGGTTATCGGAAATAGCCGTCAAGAAAAAATTGAAAACCTGAGGGGGTTCAAGGAGTTACCGTATTTCCGATATTTGTG